>OZ244057.1:0-2180710 GCA_965215515.1 Oligoflexales bacterium | reverse complement strand
AGGCAGGTGAATGCGGTTTGCAGGACTACTACATGCAAGTCGGTAAGTACCAAGCACAGATGACCCAAGACAAGGTTTTAAAACCCAAAAAACTCGATGTCGGCACCGACTTGGTACTCGACACCGAACGCTGCATTCTTTGCTCACGCTGTGTGCGTTTCGAAGACGAAGTGACCAAGACAGGAGGTCTAGGAATTTTCGACCGTGGCGATCGCGCCATCATCGGCACATACCAAGATAAACGCATCGAGCACAACTACACCACTAACCTCGTCGATATCTGCCCCGTAGGGGCGTTCACCTCCAAGGACTTTCGCTTCAAAAAACGTGTCTGGTTTACGCAAGATGCCCAGACTGTCTGCCCAGGGTGCGCGACGGGTTGTGCTATCGATCTATCTTACAACGCTAACTTGAAACGTTATTACCGTATCAAGCCGCGCTTTTCTGAAGTTAACGGGCATTGGATGTGTAATTTCGGGCGCGGCATGTACGAACACCTCAACGTCGAGCAACGCGTGCTCGGTGCACACCTAGCCGCGACGACAGACGCAGACCAGACGATGGTGAAAACCGATGTGACGCAAGCATTGCAAGCCTTAGCACGGCAGCTACAACAAGCATCGAAGGTGGCTCTGCTGGTTACGCCGCAATACACGACGGAAGACTACCGTGCCCTGTTTGCTTTCTTCGTCCGAGAACTCGGCATCAACAACATACACCAGTGGCGTAGCAGACAAGAGGATGTGACGCAGTTTGACGGCATTCTGTGGCGCGGCGATCAAAACCCCAACAGCCGCGGTTTGCTGGAGGCGTTAGCCGAGTTCGGCATCACGAAGAAACAAGACAACGAATTCGACACCTTGGTCGCGGGCGACTACGACACCGTGATCGCCCTCGCCCCCCAGGTGTGGGCTACGTTTGCCGACATCGCAACGGATTTACAAAAACTGCAGGAGTTGCCCTACGTGTCGCTGTGGGCGAGTGCTAAACAAGTGCTCGACTACCGCTATCGACAGGTGCTCGCCCTGTCCTGTTTCGCCGAGCAGAGCGGCACATATCGCAATTATGCTGGCATAGAACGGCAGCTACAGTCAGCCACCACCCCCGTCAGTGTGGAGATGATGAGTGTCGCAGCCTTGGTCGCGACACTGGCGGAGCACTATAACACATTGGAGACAAGCTAATGGGGATAGTTAGGGTTAAGCGACCGCCTGTCGACCGCAATATATTTTTTCAAGTTGCAGGTTATTTTGCCGAGATAGGGAGAGGGATGCGACTGACGATGGGAATTTTCCTCCGTCAACTCTGCAAACGGGAGGCAAGTAACACGTTGGAATGGCCTGAACAACCTGCAGATTATGGCGAGCGTTTCAAGGGCAAGCATTTCTTGACCCTGCGCGACGATGGCGAGATACGTTGCACGGCATGTTTCCTCTGTGCAACCGCCTGCCCCGCGGATTGTATCCACATCGAAGCGGCCGACCATCCCGACAATGCCATTGAAAAGTATCCGACGCGTTTTGAGATCGACATCTTGCGGTGTGTATTTTGTGGCATGTGCGAGGAAGCATGCCCTGTCGATGCTATTCGTCTAGGGCCTGAATACACGATGGCGGGCAACGCGGGCGAGAAGTGGGTTTACACCAAGGACTATTTGGCGCAACGCCCTGTGCTCGAAGGTGGCGTAACGAGTATCAAAGAAGAAAACACCAAACATCCCGACCTCGATAACGAGGAGGCGGCACGACGCAGTTATCTCAAACACGGTGTTCACTGAGGGGAAGCACACATGGTGGAAAACTTTGCCGACTTTGTCGCGGCCTTGCGCACCGAACGCCTCACGTTACGAGATGCGGAGGGGGTGTTACCCACGCATGATGTCGTGGCTGACATCGTGGCTGGCCTGCCCGAAGCGATACATTCTGTGAATAGGGAGGAAAAATTCGTCGCGGCCAATCCCTGTGCTTTGCAGCTCTACGGCTATAGCCTGACAGAGCTGTTGCATATGAGCATCTACGACCTCTACGTCGATCGAGAAGAAACACGCCGTGGCTTTAAACTTCTGCTGCAACAGGGCAGGCTGGAGGTTTTTACCAAAATAAAAACCAAACAAGGAGATATGCTGGGCATTAAAATAAAATCTTTTGCCTTGTTTGATCGCGGCGGTAACTTCGTCAAAACTATTTCTATGTTGCGTGATGTTAGCGAGCAGCTGAAGTCGCAACGTCGGTTGTTGCAGGCGGGGCGGTTTGCGGAGATGGGCAAGCTTGCCGCGGGCATTGCGCACGATATCCGCAGCCCTCTGACAGTACTGAAAGGTTTTACCGACTGTGTGTTAGAATCACAGCATTGCCGACGTGATGCGCAGGTAATGAGTGCCGCGGGTGCAGTGCGGCGTGCGGTGGAGAAGGTGGCACGCTATACGACACGTCTGTTGCAGGTGCGAGTTTCGGGAAGCGACGAATCCATGCAAAAAGTCAACCTTGCTGCGTTGATCGGTGAGTCTCTGGAAATGCTCAGCACCAAGCTGCGCGATTGTCGCGTAACAGTAGACAACGACTTGCCTCCTGACTGTGTATTGCAAGGACGTAAACAGCAGTTAGAGCAGGTGTTCAGCAACATTATCAGCAATGCCTGCGATGCTGTGGAAGACAAGCACGAGCGCCGCGTAACTATTCGTGCCACGCAGGAAGAGGGGCAGGTGGCGGTGCACATCGCCGACACTGGCACAGGTGTGGAAAAAAGACTATACACAAGAATCTTCGATTCTTTTTTCACCACCAAAAGCAACCGCTGCGGCACAGGTATCGGCCTTACTATCGCCAGCGAAATCGTGACTGCACACCGAGGACGGATCGTGCTCAGCGCTAACCTACCGCAAGGCACGGTGTTCACCGTCACACTACCGCGGCTGCAAGAAGCACGCAAAGCGGGGTGACTCACCCCGCTCCGCACACAGCCCTGCATGCAGACGCGTGGGTCACTCCTGCTGCAGATCTGTTTTGATATGATCGCATCCGTTAGGATACTCAGGGCGCTCGCTGCCCGCTTTCACTTCCTCAATCAGCTTGCGCATGCGTTTTTCGGTAAAACGCAACTCTTCCTCATCGTTTAATGCCTTGCCCAGCCTGCCCCTGCGATGAAAAAATTCAGTAATGGGGGAAAATGCAATGCTAAGAAGAGAAGAAGCAGCAGCACCTACAGGAACTGCCCCACCTGCAACAGCAACTGACCCCACGATACTGTGTACCGATATGGGACCAGCTTTCTCACCCCTGACATTGCCCTTGATAATGCGGTAGCCCATGACACCTGCCGCGGTCACCCCAATTGTGACCCCCAAAACAACTGGATTAAGCAAAGCAGCAGCAGTAACCCCAGCAGCACCAACCTTACCAATAACCACAGCAGCACCAGCAACCCCACCAGCGATACCAGCTCCGATGGTAGAAGCGACGTGCTCCCCATAGCCCATAAAACGCAGTGCCGACTTGAGTTGCTTTTCGCTAAGCGCTCCCTTCGTGGTCACTAAACGAGCCGTCTTCGGATCACCCAGCAACGATTTCACCATGCAAATGCCACCCTCCTTGCCAGGTAGTGCAGTCAAAATCGTGCCACCCTCCGAAACTACATACTCTGGTTTACTGACAGGATCGAGACCATCCCTGTCATACATAGGCTTGCAACTTCCTATCGACAACACAATGCCACTCAACACGCCGATCCTTCTCATCACACTCCTCCCATGAATTTACAAAACATCAACGACAACCTTCAGTGCTGACATCGGGTGTTTTTTTTTTGCTTAAATTTTTTTATAGATACCTGATTTTACTGAGTAATTCTGCTTTTACTGAGATATGTAAATGACAAAGAAGCGAGATACTTCAGCGGCTGTTCGGGTGCTGTTGTGCGCGGCGATGATAGCGGTCGGGATGATAGTCGATCAAGGCGGTATCGGGGTGAGCGAGATCGCTGCTGTCGCCGAAAGCATGCACGGTAAGCAAACCCTCCCGCACGGCTACTTCTTCGGCACGCGGCTCTGCCTTCATGTAAGCCAGACAACCGAACAGACGCATGCCCGCACAGCTCGGCAGATTGATATGCGGTGACGAAGCCTGCCAACGCGTATAACTGCGCAGATATTTGCCCAGAAAATACTTAACGTCACCCACCGTCAACGTTGTCTTGGTCTCGACGATGACTATGTCCCGCTCCCCTGAAACGATGATGTCGATCTGTCCGTCTTCAGGTTTGCCGTCCTCATCCTGACAACGCACGCCGACACTAGGTAAGGCATCGTCGACGTGGAGATCGTGATGGCGGTTGAGGGTGGTAACGATGCCCGACTCGATGACAAACTCGGCTAGCTTGCCCCACATGTCGTACAACTTGCCCGTTTCTACCGCTACCACGCGGCGGTGCTCCTCCCGATCTTTGACACGCTGGGCATCGTATTCCTTGCGTTCCTTCTCCAGCTTGGCATCGTATTCCTTGCGCGCCGCGATACGCTCCTCGCGTTCCTTCTCCAAGGCAGCCTCAAAACGCGCGGTGAACTGTGCCAGCTTTTTGTCGATGTACGAGGGCTCTTTGTCCGTGCTCATGAGCAGTTGTCCTCGCTAATAATAAACATCACTCCAGTCATTATACCAGCCCCGCGCCGACCAGCAAGTTTTTCCTGAGTTCCGCAGGTAGGGTGTCTGCACCCTGACCTCACCCCACAAAAAAAGTGCTACACACTCGCGCTAAGCGCATAACTGTACGATAAAATGGGAAGAGGTCATCCAGTCTCAGTAAGCATTACAACAACGCCGTAACGGGCAGATGGTGTACCACCCGTCCCCGATAACCATGCATCGTGGTCGCGGTGGTCAGTGAATTCCATACCGCCTCCTCGCTCGCATCGACGACAGCACGAAAAAGCTGATCGAGACGAGCAGAGGGCAAAGTGCGACTGGTGTCGTTGTCCTGCTGCCAACGCACCGTGGTGGAAAAGGCGATGACGAACTCACCGCTACCATAAGTGCTGCATGTGCCCGTACGAGCCAGACCGTGCGTGACCCGCTTAGCCAACAGACGCAGCTGGACGTGTGACAAAGGTGCATCGGTAGCGACAACAAACACAAACGAACCATCCCGCCTCGATGGTGGCACAGGAGTGGTGAGCAGAGGGGCAACAGAGCGACCCTGCAACTGTAACTCGTGCCGCCGCCCGCCATTGCTGTTGACTAAGACTCCCACCCGATAGTTATACTCGGGCAACACACGAGAAGCTGTGCCGATGCCGCCTTTGCAATCATAACTACACATGCCCGTGCCTGCGCCCACCGCACCTTCGGCAACCCGCCCGCCCTGAGCACTACGGATCGCCTGCTGGGCGTGGTCGGGAGTGATGGCCAATGCCTTGATGTTATTGAGATAACCGTCGTAACATTCACTGACCACAGGCAACACGTCACACGCCTGAGGGTGCGTCTTCACCATGTAACGCACCGTGCCCGCGTACACATCGCCGACACTTAAGGTGTTGGTAAGCATCAGGGGAGTTTCCAGCCAACCGCTAGTATTGATCCACTCCCCGCCCGTCAACTGGCCGTTGCCATGAATGGTGTACGCCGCCCCGCTGACCCGTCGGACAGCACAGACATCGGCACACGGCAACACAGCAGTCACACCCGTGCAAACATCACCCTCCGCCAGCGTGACGTGCCCCACACGCACACCTGCCACGTCGGTAATGGCGTTGTACGTGCCGACAGGCAACTCGCCGAACACAACATCCGCTTCGCGCAAAATGCGCCGCGCCTCAACTGCCAAGCCGTTCCTCGACCCGCTCCCAATCTACCAGTTGCCAGAAAGCATCGAGATAGGCAGGACGAGCATTCTGGTAATCGAGATAGTAGGCATGCTCCCACACGTCGCAGGTCAACAGTGGAGTCAAGCCTGGATCGGTAAGCGGCGTGCCCGCATTGCTAGTCTGCACGATTTTGAGATGCCCCTCGCTGTCCTTAGCCAACCACACCCAGCCCGAACCGAACAACGCCACCGCCTGCTGGGTGAACTGTGTCTTGAATTCAGCCAACGAAGTAAAATACTTCGCCAAAGCACTGGCCGCTTTGTCCTTCGGTTCACCACCACCGCGCGGCGATAAACAATGCCAATAGAAGGTGTGATTCCACACCTGTGCGGCGTTGTTGAACACCCCGCCATTCGCCTGCTTGACAATATCCTCCAGCGGCATGTCCGCCCACCGCGTAGCGGCAGTGAGTTTGTTGAGATTGGTGACGTAAGTGCGGTGATGCTTGCCATAATGATACTCCAACGTACGTGCCGAAATATGCGGCTGCAAAGCATCCATCGCGTAGGGAAGAGGGGGAAGTTCGATAGCCATCGTGCTGTCTCCTTGAGTTAATACACTACCCTGTACAGGGTACACCCTCACGTTAGACTGTCAACCATTTTGCCACGCCTCCTCAGATCTATCTTAACTGTTTTCTCTTCATCTACACCTTCTTCCATATTTTTGGCTGTTGCATGAAGAATGCCGTTCTCAGCAAAAATGACAAAAAGACTACTCGCGTAATGCTTGTATGCGCTCGATGATGGGCGGATGAGAGTGGTACATGGCAGAGAACCATGGGTGTGATAAAGGCATAGACTTGCTGTCGGCACGCAGTTTGAGGAGACCGTCAGCAAGTTGCTCGCTGCTTTGCACCGCGTGACGGGCGAAAGTGTCAGCGGCAAACTCATTGCGGCGAGAGATGAGCGAGGTGATGGGTTGCAGCAAGAATTCGATCAACCCGAACCACATGAAAAATACTGTCAGGGCGGCATAACTGGAGATGCCAGCGAGCGAAAAGGCGTGATAAAAACTTTCTTGGGCAATAAACATGTCGAGTAGCCAAAAAACGATTCCTGTCATGATGAAAGAACGTACTAGCTGCCAGCGGATATGATGCAATTTGTAATGTCCGATCTCGTGTGCCAGTACTGCAATGATTTCTCGGTGGCCGAGAGTGCTTAGCAGCGTATCGAAAAGCACGATGCGCTTTTCGCCCAACACACCTGTGAAGTAAGCGTTGCCGTGCGAAGAACGTTTAGAGGCATCCATGACGTAAATGGCATCGGTCTTGAAGCCAACCTTAGCTGCCAAGGCAAAAATACCATCTCGCAACTCGCCTGCCTCGATGGGACGGAACTTGTTGAACAGCGGTGCCAGTAGGGTGGGATAGACCCACATTGTCAGCAAGCTGAAACCGAAGACAAACATCCAACCGTAGACCCACCACCACCTGCCTGTGTGCATCATGATGAGCAATAACACGGTCAACAACAGGCCACCGAGCACAACACCTAACAACGCCCCTTTGAGCAGATCGAGTACGAAACCTTTACGGGTCTGGCGATTGAAGCCATGCCGCGCTTCGATAGAAAACGTGCGGTAATAACTGCCAGGGATACTGAGCAGCATGGATAACAAACCCAGTGCGGCGAAGAATACCAGCCCGCGCTGCAGTTCGTTGTCATCACCCACACAGTAGGCGGCGAACTGCTCGGCTACGCCCAGTCCACCGACGCAGACAAACAGCAAGAGCAACAGCTCCTGTACCCAACCGTGCAGGACACCGAAACGATGACGGTCGAGTGCGTAACGCCAAGATGCCTGCATGTTATCAGGTGCAATATCCAACAGCTGCGCGGCTTCCGCCTGCCGTGCGGTGTCGGAATAGTAGCGCTTGTTCAACACAGCGAGACAATGCTCAACGCTGTGTTTAGCAAGTCGCAAAATTACAAAGATGACGAGTAAGAAGTGCATCTGGTCATTATTATTACTACTACTACTACTAAAGCCTTCCCCAAGGGCAAGCAACGCCTGCGATTCTACCGCACCCTGGTAGAGAATGTCAAAACCTAGGGAGGAGAGAATCATCTGCGTCTGACTAAAGTCGGTGAGCAAAGATGCCGATGCGGTGCGCGCGGTGAGACTGCAGAGTTCCGCAGGTAAATCAGCATTGTTGCCTAAGTCGGTGTGTTTTCAGGCACTACAAAAGGGAAGACAGACAAAACACCGCAAAACCAGGCCCTCCGTCGCTCAAAAAATTAAATTAAGCGCCCTACCCACAGAACTCAGGAATTGAGTTTTTGCTCCAACTTTTTTCAAAAAGTTGTGCGGGGTGTGTGGGACAGCGCCCCATCTTCCCTCTCTCCCGCAATATTGCAGGCAGACAACGGTAATTGTTGGCTTTTTGCCATGTAACCTAAGGCGCAAAAAAAAAAACGCCGATGTGTGTTGTATATAACCTTATTAGGGGGAACAAAAATGAAACTGCTAGCCGTCTTTTCTTTTGTGTTATTCAGCGCCTGTCTTCTCCGTTCGCCTCCCGCGGACAAGAAGTTCACGACCTTTGATCATGGCGATGGAGGCCTTTTCCGCCGTAGTGTGTTGGTCGATAAAGTGCATGCGCCGTACTGGAACATCGCTTATAGTTACGGTGACGATTGTTCGCCCGAGGCTAAAGACAACGACGAGGCACTTACCGCCGCCATCGGCAAAGCTATACGTACCTGGTTACAACCATTGCGCGACTACAGCAACAAACGGATCGTCGCCGATTTCCGTTATCATCTTGTTGCCGACCCTCACCTCCCCGCGGAGGATCTGTGGGTCGTCTTCCACTGTGGTGAGGTATGGAGAGCCTCTGCCCTCATAAGCAATCTTAGTCGCCCTGTCATCAACATTCGTAGTGGCACGACGCAAGTGAAACAACACCTTATGGCAAGTCTTGTGTACGAAATGGGGCATGCCTTCGGTCTTGCTAGCACCTATGTACCAGTGAAGCAGGGAGAAGCCCCCAGCACAGGTGGTTTGCGGGCTACTAGAGGCACGCAGCCCGCTTCCGTAATGAGTGGGCACATGCTTGCGCTTGCTATAGACCGTGGAGAAGGCGATGTTGCACTCGGCGGGATTGCCACCCTCGGCAAAGACGATATCAATGGTATCGTCTGGCTCTACAAACACAGGCACGAGGGGCTGCCGCTAGAAAAATGTTTCTTCCCCGAGTATGAACTAGAGGAGGCCCCTGGAGTTGCCCCCACGGGTTGCCGCCCCAAATATCCGCTGATCTTTGAAATCAAGCAAGGGCAGGAACACTGGGCACTCGAGGTGCTCAAGGACGATCCTGACATCGATATCAATGCCCAAGATAAAGACGGCCTGACCGCCCTGCACCACGCGGTGCTGAAAGGCTATGAGGAGTTAGCGGCTAAACTCATCGCACACCAGGACATCAAGCCCTTCCTCAAAAACGCAGACGGGCATAGTGCACTAGACCTCGCCCGCCAGCTTGAGCTGCCCCGTATCGCTGCCCTCATCGCCGCCCACCCCAAAGCTGCTATACTAAAGTGAAAAAAAAACGCCGATGATGTTCGCGCGGGGAAGTTTTGTTTTTAGCCAAAAAAAGGGAAGTGGTGCGGACGAGAGCGGGTTTAAGTTTGGTGGAGTTGATGGTCGCGGGGCATCTGCACAAGGAAGGCTGGCTGCAGGTAAAGGTTGAGGGCAGCCACTACAAATTTGACAAAGACGGTAAGCGGTTGGTTGTGCCTGATCATGGCAACAAGACACTTGGCATAGGTCTTGTAAATAAGATATTAAAACAGGCGGGGATAGACAAAAATGCAGTATTACGCAAAGATCAAAAAGCAAAAAGACGGTAAGTTTCTGGTGGTTTTCCCTGAACTTGACGGCTGCTTCACTGAAGGTGATAGCCTCACTGAAGCAAAAGTACAGGCTTCGGAAGCATTGAACCTGTGGCTCTCTTCGTCCTGTGAAACAGGTGATGCCTACCCCATTCCTAGGCCACGCCGCAAGAGCAGCGCTGATTACTTTCCCATAGACGTAGACCCGCTTCTTGTCCCTGCCATTCTCCTGAAACAAACACGCATGAAGATGCGCCTGTCTCAATCAAGCCTAGCAAAAGAGCTGGGTGTGTCGGTGGCTGAGTATGCTAGTTGCGAACGTCCTGTGAAAACTATTCTGCCACGTGGTAATCTGCATCGAGGCGCACTCAAGGCACAAGGCTCACTGCACAAAAAAGGTGGCATTGCTGTGCGTGTGTCGGTTGTCAAGAAGGCAGTCGGTAGCTAGTTGTCTGGTTCTAATGACCCACCTCTTTCAGCCCACTGAGAATTCAAACAGGCGAGTATTTACTGAAAATCGACGAAGAACCAAGCGACAAGCAGTATTTTCTCAAGCCTTATGCTTGCGAAGGTGAGCATATTCTCAACGTTTGATTGAGGTGCTCAATGGTGAGTTTTTAGATTTAAATTTGAATTCAAACATCTGCCTTAACATGTTCGATCTGAAGGAAGGCGAGACAACACCTAGCCCTGATCGCATTCGCACGCTGTTAGCCGTGCTCGAAATGATTCTGAAAGACGAGGACAAGCAGGCACTGGACAAGCGTTCTAAAGCATTACTCGAAGAACAGCTGCATCGTGTCTGTACCGACGCAAAGGGTAAGACACCTACGCTATCAGACTTGAAGGTGTTGCTTGATGAGCACGAAGACGCACAGCTACGCAAGTTTGGCGATGTGCTTTACAGCTGGACAGGGCAATCAGCCTATGGGCAGATGCTTGATGAGCAAACTAATGTTGAGTTGTCGAAAGACCTTGTATCTATCGAAGTGCAGCAGTTAAGCAACTACTCTGATCTGAAAGATGTGCTGCTGTTATTGCTAACCTCGCATATTCAAGATGTCGCTTCCTCTGACATTGAACGTGAGTATCTGCTGATTATCGACGAAGCCGAACGCCTATTTCAGTCAGAGCTTGCACGGCAGGTTGTCGTTACCTGCTATCGCACTTGGCGTGAATTTCGTAGCGGTATCTGGTGTTTAAGCCAGAACTACAAAGATTTCATGGCTGATAAGGCTCTACGTAAGGACAAGTCTTTGATTGCTGAAGCAGAGAAGCAAATGCGCTCCGCTCGCAACATCACAAGCCTTGCTTGCATGTTGTCTCGCTACGCTTGGGGTTGGATCAAAAACTTTGGCAGCTTCAAACGTGGCGATGGGCGGAAGCTACAGTAAGAAGCCTGGCGGTCGGGACAGTGCTTGTAATGCCTGCCGCAAGCAGGCACAGGTCAGCAGGAGAAAGAAATTGCGTGCTAACAAGCATATGGTGATTGACGGTGAAAACTTGGTGATCGAAAGTGAACTGGTCGGCGATCCTTCGCAGCGAAGTTGCGGGGGACGGATTCGAACCGCCGACCTTCGGGTTATGAGCCCGACGAGATACCAGACTTCTCCACCCCGCGGCATCGGTGCAGGGTAGATGCTCGGTAACTTGTTGTCAAGCAAGATTTTATTGTGCCCTATCGATGGAAGGAGGAGAAAGATGTGCCGCCAATTCGTTAAGCTGTGCAGCCACCTCTGGCGCGGCGGTCAAGGTCAGGGGCTGAGGTTGGGTGTCGGACGACTGCAGTGCGTGCAGAAAGTGCTCGATGGTCTTCAGGTCTTTTCGCAGCCCTCTGCTGAGGTTGCGGCTGTGGGCAAGCTCCTCTTGCAACTGCCATAGTTTGCGTGACAGAGCGGCTGATTGCGCTGAATAAGGAGGCGGGTTGAGGTGACGATCCTCGCCGACCAGAATCAAGTCGACCCACTTCAACATGGTATCCAACGTGCCGAACAGACGGGTGCTGTAAAAAGTGCAGAGCAGAATCGTCACAGCGTTGAAACACAGCAACGTACCTAGCGCAATCAGCAGCGGTGTCGTGAACTTGGAGATAATCTGCCACTTTTGGTCAGCACTGAGCTCAAAATATACCGTCAACACCGAAGCTACATCATCGACGAAAAAAATCAACGCCACCAACATAGCCAGTGAAAAAACCACACCCCAAATGCTGATTGGCAGAGCAAACTTAGCCGCAAGAAAAGGACGAATCTTGTTCATCGCAGTCGCTCCCGTTGCCAAAAAGTAACAAAACCTGCAAAAAAAACCGCCGCAGTCTCCGTTCGCAACGTCTGTAGACCGAGATCGACGAACTTAACCGACGCGGAACGTAAAGCAAGCCGCTCCGCCTCACTGAAACCGCACGCAGCACCGACCAACATGCACACCCCGCCCGACGGAGAACAACGCAACAAGTCGGACAAACTGCACTCACCACCACGCTGCAACACCAACCTGAACGTAAAGTCTCGTGCCAGCACCTTCACCAACTCCTCCCACCCAGACAACAGTTCGATGTCTGGTAGCCACGCACGCCTGCACTGTTTGCAAGCACTGATAAGCACCTTACGCCAACGCAACACACGTGACGGGTGTATTCTACCACGCGCATCACGCTGATGTCTAAAAATCAAAAAACGCGCCACCCCAAGTTCAGTCAGACTGCGCATGACACCTTCACCCACCATGCCTGCTTGCGCGCCTAACCCAGCCGCGACCGCCGCGACAGGACGAGGTTCGTAGCGAGCCGCGAGGATAGTGGCACGCGCTTCATCACGACCCAACACTCGCAGACGACAGCGATAGACATGCCCATGCCCATCAAAGGCTTCCAGCTCGTCACCACGTGCCACCCTGAGTACGCGCAGATGCTTGCACTCATCAGCATCGAAACGCACCTCATCACCCTCCGCCACCACTAGAAAACGGAACGTGTGCCTATCCTCTTCCATACGTACCAACTCCATAGCCAGCCGATTTTGTACGCAAGAGACAAAGGAAGTGTCAACATCCTCTCGCCTCCACACAACGATGACAGGGTGTCCGTTTTTTACGGGGGCATCTACACCTGTCTACTTAGTATACTGGTAATAATAACTATTTAGGCTAGATTTATAAAAAAACTAAACTTGCCACGTACGTGTGTCGATAAGAGCCGACGTGGACATGATTAAGGGGGCATTACGATGCGATGGTTTCTTTCACTGGCGATGTGCAGTGTGGTGCTTGCTTGCCAGAGCAAAGAGGAAGCACAAGCTAAAACGACTGCTGATCAGGAAGCAGCGCTCAGCGGCTGGCACTACGCCAAATATCGCTTTGTCAACGACGGTAACCCCGATCTCGTGGTTGCCCTGCGAGTCAGAGTCGATAGCAATATACCGCAACGTCTGGGGGTGAAAGAACTTACCGCGGCACGAGAGGATAGCGGTGAAGCCCAAGCTAGCTTGAACCACAACCCCGACGGCCAGGATATCATCTCCTTCTCGGGGCAAGCCGTGCTCTCTGACGAGAGCGAGGCGGAACACGTCGGCGACTACGCGGGCGAGGTTGAATTGGATGGAGATGGTGCGGTCATTAAAGATAGCTGTTGTGGTGACATGACCTTCTCGCCTGCCGACGATAGCTCGTTGATATACGGCGGCACGAAATTGCTTCCAGGCGAAGGCGAAACACTCGATGCTGACTGGTGGAAAAACATCAATCAGCAAACGATCGCACTGGATGATAATACAGATAGTGATAGCGATAACGAGGACACGGAGGGAGATGAGAATACTGACCGCGACTACCTGCGAGATTTTTACGGTAACTACAAGCTTGTACAACGCAGTTCGGACACAAGCGGTGGCTTTACCGCGGCACTGAAGGTTGGAATCAGTGCTCGCGACGAGGCTACACTGTGGCTTATGCGGAACCGCGATGGAAGGGTAGTGAGAGTGGAGATGAGTGCTGTAGCTAACACCAAGGCGACCACCGTGCTGGAAAGTTCCCCGCCACGCTATCAGACAAGCACTACCTACGAAGGCAGTGGCACAGACGGGCTCTACGAGATCACAGTTACCACCCTCAGCGACAGCGAGGATAGCACTGAAGGCACAATCGAGAGTGTCACTGGCTCTTACACCGATAATAGCGTCACACCTGACGTGAGCTATCAATTAGTCAAAATTGACCGCAAAGCACTCGATAAAGCTGGTTGGGACGCGCTGCTCACCCCTGCCTGCGACTTGTATAAGCTTGAGTTCAGCCAGCAACCGCCGCTGAAAATAGGGCGGGGAGAAGAATTCGCTCTTGAAGTAGCACTGAAAACCTGCAGCGGTGACATTATCGTCGCTGAAAGCGCCTCCCGAACAGAGGTGGCACTGAAGTGGAAACACGACGGTATCAGATCCTGGCACGATAGCGTGCATACAAAACAAAACCTGGCCGATGGTGTGCGAAGATACGAAGGCATCTACTTCCCCATCACCACAACAAACACAGGACTCGTTAACGTGCGCTACCGAGCCATCGTGCGCATCGACGGCACAAAGTACACTGCGACAAGCAACTTTTTCATGCTCTCACCACAGCCGACAGAGAACCCTTGACGCATGCGAAGACGAACAGCAGAAGCTAACTCCGCTGGTCTCGCGCGGGCAGTTGCTCGGTTTTGGACATCTCGGCGGCGCGGCGCAAGGTTGTCTTTGCCTCTGTGCTCATACACCTCAACCGCACGCAGAGCCGCATCAGGTCGGGAACCAGATTATTTTCGGTGCAGTTAGTGACCGTCACAACAAGCGCAGGTCGGGTAATTTTACTTTGGTACGCATGTCACCGATGCTTATTTCCAGAAAGTCGCTGGCATCGCGTCCCACTTTAATGATGTGTGCACTTTTCTTGAGAGGCAAGCAGTAGACCTGCATACCGACTTTAGCAGCAGCAAAGGTGAGTTCTTTGCCTGGCAGGGCTGGGGGCGGAGAAGGTTGCAGATGCTGTTTCAGCTGGGTAGGAGAGAGACCCTCGACCGAGGGCTGCGGTGGTAAGGCCTCGACTTCACGTTGCAACTTATCACGCAGTGCAGCAATTGCCTGTGTGTCGTGTTGCCACTGGTCACGATATTTTTGCAGTTTCAGTGTCTCCAAATGAAATTTATTTTTTTCCGCTTGCAGCTTTTGATTTTCTTCCTCAAGGCGAAGCAGAGCAGCTTCAAATTTTTGCACCTTAGCGTTGCGTAAAGCGGCGGCCCGTGTCAGCAGGGAGGTAGGGAGACCGAGACTGCGAGCGATTTCAAGACCGTAGCTCTGTCCTGGGCGGTCGAGTAGCAAACGATAAGTGGGTTGCAAAACAGCAGTCGAAAACTGCATCGAGGCATTGCGAAAACGCGTATCGTTAAGGGCAAGCTCCTTCAGTGCCGTGTGATGCGTGGTCACCAACGTAGTAATGCTGCGCGCGGCAAGCTGTTCTAACACAGCTTGTGCCAACGCCGCACCTGTGTCAGGATCAGTGCCTGTGGCAATCTCATCGATCAGCACCAAATCATCCTTGTCAGTTTCCGCAAGGACACGCTGGAGGCTGAGTAGATGACTAGAAAAAGTAGAAAGATTATGTGCGATGTTCTGCTCCTCATCCATTACTACATGCAGATTGTCGAAGACGTACGTCTGCGAACGAGGGGCAGCCGTAACCAACAACCCCGCCTTGGCCATCATCTGCAACAAACCAACTGTTTTGAGCATGACTGTTTTGCCCCCCGCATTGACTCCAGAAATAACCAACGTGTTGTGAGTATCGAGCTGCAAGTTGTTTTTCACTACTGCCTTACCAGCCAACAAAGGATGATACATCTCCTGCAAACACAAGCACGGCCTGTCGCTCAAGGTGATAGCCTGAGCATCGAGCTTAAGCGCTAACTGCGCCCTGGCATGCAGCATATCCAAGGCAAGCAGGGCTTCGTAGTTGCGCTGCAAAGTGTCATACTCAACACTGACCTCTTGACTCAGCTCCTGCAAAATACGATAGCAGGTCAAGTTTTCCGAAAATTCAAGGGTCTGTAGCAACTGGTTGGATTTTTCTATTTCTTGCGGCTCAAAGAACATTGTTTCACGACTGCGAGAAAAATCAACAGCATTGCCCTTTACTCTACCGTTAGCATCTACTCGCAAGGGCACAACGTATTTGTCATTGCGTACCGTGATAAAGTCATCCTGTAAGTAAGGACCGAACTTGCGTTGGTAAATCATACGGCGCAACTTGGTTTCGATGCGATCCTGCAAACTTTTTTTCTGTGTGCGGATACTTTTGAGTTCGGCCGATGCGTTATCTTTGAGCAGCGCATCGCCATCGATGGCTTTCTCAATACGCTTGACGAGACGGGGCAAGGTCAACAACGCCGTGCGAAAACGGTGCAATACACGGCATTCACGCTCCCAGTTTTTGCAGAAGACATACCACTTGCGCACCGCATGAAGCAACTTGAGCACGTCCTGCAAGGCACGGGGCTCAAGCACCTGTCCATACGCCACAGCCTTGAAGATCTTAGCCAGCGACGGTAGTGTGATGGCTGGCAAGGTGTAACCGCGGGCGAGCAGCTCACGTACGGCCACGGTCTGTTCCCAGATACGGAGAATCTCCTCCGCAGCGAGCTGAGGCATTAGCTGGGCGGCACGCTCCTGTGCACCTTCCGTGTAGCAGCAGGCAACCAGCTTAGCGATAATCTGTGCCCAATCAAACTTGTCGATGCGCAATTTTACCTTTGGCTTCTACAGCAACAACTGCTATCAACTGCCCATGAACGCGTATGTTAGTTTTTTGCCACTGGCAAGCATAAACTGGCTGCTGCTGTCGTTGTTGTTTGTTATCGGCAGTGTCTTCGGCAGTTTTTTCAACGTGCTCATCTATCGCCTGCCTCGTGAAGAGTTCTGGCGTTATCGCCGTTCGCACTGTCCGCACTGCGAGCAGCGGGTGCCGTTTTATTTGAATGTGCCGATCATAAGCTTCTTGCTGTTGCGCGGCCGTACGGCCTGCTGTCGGCAGAGGCTATCCATGCAGTATCCTCTGGTCGAATTGAGCAGTGCCTTGTTAGTGGCGGGCTTGTATTTCCACGCGCCCTTTTTCAGTACTGATGGTATTGTCTACCTGCAACTCATCCGCTATCTACATGCCACAGTCTTCTGTTGCTTATTGCTGGTAGCATCGGTGATTGACTTGCAGCACATGATAATCCCCGACGAGATCAGCCTCACGATGGTAGCTGCGACTCCGCTGGTCGTCTACCTGCACCCTGAACTCGATTGGCAGAGTGCGACCATAGGTGTCGTCAGTGGTGGCGGCGTAATCTACATCATCGCCTGGCTCTACCAACTGATACGAGGCAAAATCGGCATGGGGATGGGCGATGCCAAGCTGCTGGCTGGTATCGGTGGCTGGCTGGGCTGGCAGGCAGTGTTTCCCTCTCTCCTCTATGCCTCGCTGCTGGGCACATTTACCGCCCTTATTTTGCTTCCCATCACCAAAAAGAGGTATAATCTTCAGTCAGCACTACCATTCGGGCAGTTTTTGGCCCTCGGTGCTGCGCTGCATTTGCTTTTGGGACATAAGTTGCGGGTTCTTTTTATATTTTAAATGGTAGGATCAGTTTTGCACAACCAAAACCATAAACCGCGCACGGCGAGCGAGGCAGTGGTCACCACCGTAGTCAGACCTCACGATACCAACCATCTTGGCACACTCTTCGGCGGCACCCTGATGGCCTGGATAGATGCTGCCGCAGGTATCTGTGCCATGCGCTATGCACAGGCGGAGCGAGAAAGCGGCAAGGAGCGAGAAAGCGGGGGGGAGTATCAGCAACGCAGTGCGGTGGTCACGGCGGCGGTCGATGCGCTACAGTTTGCCCAGCCCGTCAAGTTAGGATGGATCGTCACCGCGCAGGCGCGGGTTAACTATGTCGGCCATACGAGTTGTGAGGTCGGTGTGCGGGTGGTGGCGGAAGACATACGACGGGGGGTGACGGTTCATGCTGCCAGTGCTTATTTAACGATGGTCGCGATCGATACGCGGGGACGGCCTTGTCCGTTGCCGCCTTTGTTGGTGCAAGGCGGTGACGGGAAACGCAGGCAAAAAGCGGCTGAGACCAGGCGGGCGATGCGGCTTGCCTTGCAACGCAGAACACGGAAGGGAGGCAAGCCATGAAAGGGTGGGGGGGGATGCTGCTGGCCTGCCTATGGCTGAGTGCTGTGACGCAGGCGCAGGGGGCGAAGTCGCGGTTCGTGCCTCCCCGTAACGGCGATGTCTACCTCGTTACGATTGGGCTAGGACAACAGCTGTATACCCGCTATGGGCACACGGTGTTGCGCGTGGTAGATCGTGATAGCGGTGCTGATTACAACTTCAACTGGGGGATATTTGATTATAGCAGTCAGCTTGCCTTCGGTTTTGTTTTTTTCAAGGGAATTCTCACCTATCGGCTCGGTGTATCGGGCTATACGCACATGCATCGCCACTACGGACGGCGCGAAAACCGCAGTGTAAGCCAGAACAAAGTTAATCTCACCGCACAACAAAAAACGCAACTCTTCGAACTGCTGGCTACCAACTTGCGACCGGAGAACATCACCTACCATTATCAGTATTTTTTCGACAACTGTGCGACGATTGTCAGGGATTATCTTGACCGTGTGTTGCACGGTAAGATCGAAGAAACTTACGCCACGCAGATGGTGGCGCAGACGTTTCGTCACTACGTCCGAGGTAACCTCAACCGTCCACCCATCGTGGTTTTTGGTTTGGACATGGTGATGAACAGCCGTATCGACTACCCTCTGTCGAAATGGCAAGAGATGTTCTACCCCCTTAAGCTACAGCAGTATATGGGTGAATTGCTGGCGGTCGATGATGCGGGCAATTTCACCGACGAGCCGCTGCTGGCGGTGGAAGAGATTATCTATGCAGGCGACCCGTGGTTATCTTCCGTCATCGATAGTTTCTGGGTTTTCGCGGGTGTCGCGCTGCTGCTACTATTGTCCAGCTGGCTACTGTACCGTTATCTCAGCTCCCGCGTCCTTTACAGCTCCTTGCTACTGCTGTGGGGAATGTTTGCGGCACTGCTGAGCAGCGTTATGATCGTTTCGTGGTGTTACTCCGAACATCTCGACCTGCACCACAACGCCAACCTCTGGCTGTTCTGGCCGACGGATTTTATTTTTTGCTGGCTGGCAGTGCTGACCTTACGGCGCAAACAACCGCGTTGGCCGCGACTGTGGCAAGGTTATTGCCTGGCACATCTCGCTGCCTGGCTGTTACTGCTGGCCCTGCGTTTTCTCGGTATTATCACCCAGAATGTCGATCGTGTGCTGCTGTATGTCGCACCATTCTTGGTGGTTTTCTGTCTTTTGCACGCACGTCAGATCACGCTTGCTAAATCTGGTAAATAAAAAATCAGCGGCAATTTTCCACAGTGACCTGTGCATAACCTTGTTTGTTGTCGCAGAGAAGATGTCAGGGGCGTTGCCTTGTGCAGATAGCTCAGAAATTGTGCACACGTGTTTTGGTGGTGTCCATTTTCCAGGGGTATCTATACATACGGCTTTACCTTCGGGGGGGCACTTTGCTATGATGTGGCCTGTGTGTATCGCGCACGTTTGTTTTTATGCAATCCACGAGAAAGGACACTAGTTATGGCTGTGTTGGTTAACAAGCAGGCCCCTGATTTTACCGCCGAAGCGGTGGTGAAGGGTGACTTCAAAGAAATCAGATTGTCGGATTATCGCGGCAAGTATGTCGTGTTGTTCTTCTATCCGCTCGACTTCACCTTCGTGTGCCCGACGGAGCTGCATACTTTTCAGGAGAAGCTGGACACGTTTCGACAGTTGAACACGGAGGTGCTAGGCGTATCGGTGGACAGTGCCCATTGTCACCATGCTTGGTTGCGCACGCCCAAAAATACGGGTGGCATTCAGGGGGTCGCTTACCCGCTGATCGCGGACATCAACAAGACCATCGCCCGTGATTACGATGTGCTGTTGCCCGATGCGGGGGTGGCATTACGGGGTACTTTCCTCATCGACAAGAAGGGCATCGTGCAGCACCAGACCATCAACAATCTCCCCCTCGGACGCAACGTTGCGGAGTTTGTGCGCTTGACCGAGGCATTGCAGTTTACCGAAGAGCACGGCGAGGTTTGTCCCGCCAACTGGCAAAAGGGCGAAAAGAGCATGAAGCCTAATCGCGAAGGGCTGAAAGAGTATTTCGGCGGCTGAACTGACCGTGGTTGCTGACAGGGTCGCGCTTGTCAAGGGGGAAGGCAAACTTCCTCCTCTGACACAGCGAGACTGTTGTCTGGTCGTACGCGCAGCCTTTCTCCCCCGCACACAATCTCCCCCTTGTGCCGTCCCGCAGCTGGTGGGTTGGTTTGATCCCGTAACGCGTCGCCCGTGCCTGGTCGAGCGGGTGGATGGCGGGCACAGGCAGACAGCAGTTTGGCAGACGCAGGGCGAGAGCTGCAGGGCGGAGGTGGGCACGGTAGGGTGGGTAAATTTTTCCTGCCGCGCTGTGTTGCCTGCTTTTTCGCCTGTGCCACCACCTTTGCCTGTGTCTACAAACGAGAGCACCTTGCACGTAGCACTGGCAGGGGCACACGGCGAGGTGTGGCACGACGGCTATCTGATGCACACTAGCGAGAGAGGGGAGGTGTTGAGTCTGCTATCCACGCCAGGCGAAGCGCGCCTGTATGTGCCGCAGACTTCCCGCACGGCGAGGGGTATCGGCTCCGCGGCGGTTGTCTTGCCGCGACCGGCCCATTATCTCAGGCTCTGTTTGCGTGCCCAGCTGGCGGCCTTTTGTCGTCGCTACGAAGGCAGACTTACTATTGCTCTCGATGACACGTCATTATCCGCTATGGTTTGTGTGGTGCTAATCAGTAGCTGGCGTGACATCGCGATCACTGCCTCTCGACTCACTCCCGCGTGGACACGTCTGTTGCAAAATCTCGGCGTGCTAGTGAGGCAAGAAGAAGCGCGGCTGGCAGTTTCGGCGTTGAGCCAGTTCGTCCCCGCGGCCGCGGTGCAGCAAATCGCGCAGGACATCAACCATCAGGCTGCGGTAATTCCCGCGAAGGCTACGAGACAGGCCTAGTAACCCCTCGATTTTCTGCTTTCTGGAGTAATTCCCACTAACCGACTAGAGGTATTCGGGGCGGTTGAGGCAGTTGTTGATGCTGAAGGCCGCGTTGACTAGGCCCACGTGACTGTAGGTTTGTGGAAAATTGCCCGACTGACAGTCGTTACGCAGATCATAACCTTCGCTCATCAAACCGAGATGGTTTTGGAACTTAAGTAGTTTTTCGAAGTTATCGATCGCCTTCTCGAGTTGCCCTGTGCGTGCCAATGCCTCCACATACCAGAAAGCACACACCAGAAAGGCTACCTGTGGCTTGCCAAAATCGTCGGCATGTCGGTAACGATAAAACAAACCATCACCGCAGGAGAGGTTTTTTTCCAATACGGTGAGATGTTGCCGTGTCTTTTCCTGATCGGGATCGAGATAGTGCATGTTGACGAGACCGAGTAGGCTAGCATCGAGATGTTTGCTCGCGATCGCTTGCTGATAGACACCTCGCTTAGCGTCGTAGCACTTTTCGATCTGGGATGCAGATTTTTTCTCCAGAAATTCCGCATAATTCGATAAGGTTTTGTCACCGAGTCGTGTCGCGACTTTCTTTGCTGCCAGACTGCCAGCCCAGTGAAACAAGAAGGTGTAGCAGTGCTTCTGTTCTTTCTGGCGAAATTCCCAAATACCTGCATCGGGCTCGTCGATGGTCGCTTCGATTCTAGCCAGTAGCTTTGCCACCATAAAACGTGCCTCGTCATGGCGGCTGTCGATGAAACGTGCATCGATGTAGAGCGGCAACAACGACAACATGACTTGCCCATAAACATCGTTTTGCACGTGCATAAAGGCATGATTACCGATCCGCACGGGCACACTGCGACAGTAGCCGCACAAATCTAATTCAACCTCTGGCAGCTCAGAGTCATTGGTAATCGAGTAGACTGGCTGATAACGATCCTGTTCGTGCACGGCGATATTCTGGATATACTCAGAGTATTTTTCTACCTCGCTGAAGTGGCTGATGTGATTGAGTGCCGACAGGGTATAGTAGGCATCACGCAACCAGCAATAGCGATAATCCCAATTGCGTTGGCCACCGATATTCTCAGGCAGACTAGCCGTACAAGACGCGATAATCGCCCCTGTATCGTCGTATTGATGTAGTTTCAAAATCAAAGCCGAGCGAATCACCTGTTCCTGATAGAAGCGTCCCACCGAAGAACGCAATACCCAGCTGTGCCAATACTTTTCGGTGCTTTGCAAGAATTCCTCGCAAGTATCTTTCAACGGAGCTTCGAGAGGCACACCCCAGGTTAACACCAGATACTTGGTCTGGGTTAACACAAACGGCGATGAGTTGAGGATGTAGTTGAGTGAGATGTCGGAAGTCAGACGCAAATTGTTGGGCATCCCGACGAACTCGATGTGATTGCTACCCAACTGCGGCGAGGGGTTGATTCGCCCGTAATCGCCCTTCGGTTCGCACTTAACCCGCACCCGCGGCGTGCCTGACAACACCTCGAGCTTTCGCACCAGCATCAGCGGCTTGTAGTAACGGCTGTAACGCATGAAACGCGGGGCGCAGTCGATAACCCGAAAACTGCCCGCATCGCAACGAAACTCCGTCACCAACACATTGGTGTTTTTGCGATAATACTGATGTGAGCTGTACTCGCTGTCGGGCCAGACACCGAACCGCCCCCCCTCCTTCTCGGCAATAAGACCGCCAAAGACGAAGGAGCTGTCGAACTTCGGCCAACACAGCCATCTGACATCTGCCGTCGTGTCGATCAAGGCAAGAAAAGAGCCGTTGCCCACGACACCAAATTCATACTTGCGCATCGTACTCACGGTGTAGTTGTGCGCGCACTATAGCAAAAGCGCCGCGGGCAAGCAAGCTACAGTAGGCAGGCTACTAGCTACTAAATACTGACCCCAACACCGATACTCAACGTTGTCGCATTGAAGTCCGTGTCACCTACCTTGCGTAGCCCCTGACTGACCTCCGCCATGACCGAGAGTATCGGTAATAGATCATAAGTCGCACCGATACCGACTCCCATCCCACTTACCTTATCGTTCCTGTCAGCAAAGCTCTGTTCACTGTAGGTGGTCTTCTTATTGCCCCAAACTGTATAGCTTAGCCTGGCATGCGGGGTAACGAAAGGGATCATCGGTAGCCAGCCCAGTAATTCAACGTCCACCTCCATCCCTGAGGCAGATTCCTCGCCCCTATTTTCATCGGCACGGTAGAGTACCAAGGGGTAAAAGGAGACACCCAAAGCGACGGGGACAAAAGGCAGTGGATCGACATGCGCCGACACCTTCGTGAGGTGAGCACTGTTATCGATGTCATCCTTTTTCTGCCAGCGGTAACCATAAAACAGCTGTGCACCGACCATACTGTAAGCAGCTTCGGCATAGATGAACAACGCTGTCAGCACCAAGATTTTTTTCACCGTAACTCTCCTGTTCGTTTGATAGAGGGGAAAAGAACACCGCGACAAACCACGCCGCGCTCCGCATGCAAGTCACTTAAGCCGCAACCCTCTCGTTCATGAACGGCTGGAAGTTATCCATGCTCTCGACGTTGTGCAGCCACTTGCTGATGTATGTCCACTCATCCAGAGGAATGCCTCCCTCGCACGAGGAAGAGATGAAGGAGTAGCACGCGAGGTCAGCGATCGTCGCCCTATCACCGACTAGCCACTGTCGCCCTTCCAGCCACGTGTTCATCCCGTTGTACAACTCCCTCGTTACCCACATAGCCTGCTCCCAGCTAACTTCTTTCTTGCCAAAAACTTTCGCCAAGCGTGCAAAGTTAGGGCCAAAAGCAATCTTGCCCGCCGCCACCGACAACCAACGTTGTACCTCCGCCATCAACCAAGGATCGTCAGGATACCAACGACGCGCGGGGTCGTATTTGGTGGCGAGCCAAACCAAAATAGCGTTGGAATCACTGATAGTCGTGCCATCATCCCAAAGAACAGGAACTTCTCCCCAAAAATTTTTATGCAAAAATTCAGGTTGTTTATGTTCACCCGCGGGAAGATCGACATCGATCATCTCACAAGGTACTGACAGCAGTGCAAGAAGCATCTCTACACGATGGCAGTGCCCTGAGAGGGCAGAACGATAGAGTTTCATAACGACACCTCGCGCTTAAATTCATCCTTATTGACCATTGTAACCGATGATAACTTGCTTGGACAACAACGTTCAATCTCAGCTCAGGGCTTTGCTCTTACGTAGCATTAGGAACAAACCGAGACTGACGAAGGGGACACTCAGCACCTGTCCCATGTTGATAAACATGTCCTGTTCGAAAGCCGCTTGGTTTTCTTTGTAAAATTCGAGAAAAAAGCGGGCGGTGAAGGACACTGCCAGCGCTACTCCCCACAGGCGACCAGGGTGCTTAGCGATGGCGGTAAAGCGGTACAGGGCACTGAGCAGCAAAAAGATGGCGAAGTAGGCGAGCGACTCGTAGAGCTGGGCGGGATGACGCGGCACGTTGTCGGTTTTTGTGAAGATAATTGCCCACGGCAGCTGCGATGGCGTGCCGATCATCTCCGAGTTGAAGAAGTTGCCTATGCGAATCAGTGCGGCGATCAACAAGCCACCGATGGTAGCACGATCGACTACCCACAGGAAGTTCATCCGATACCGCCGACAATAAAAAAAGATAGCCAGCATCACGCCTGTAAAACCACCGTGGCTAGCGAGACCACCCTTCCACACTTGTAAGATTTCCAACGGCTTAGAAAAATAAAACGAGGGATCGTAGAATAGGCAGTGGCCCAAGCGTGCCCCGATAATCGTACCTAAAATAACCCAGGTCAGCAGGCTGGATACCAGCGCATCATGATGGCCTGCGGTGCGATACATCTGGCGCATGATGTGGTAGCTGCCGAGGAAGCCGATGATGAACATCAGGCTATACCAGCGGATTTTGAGAAACCCGATGCTGTAGATTTCAGGGGAGACGTTCCAAGTGAAGAATTCCTCGGCCATGTTGCCCTCTGGCTAATTAACTCAAATCAAACAGCTCTCCCCATGAAGTTATCACAAAAACAATCTGTCTGTCACTCAAGTAATTCACACCACGGCCGAGACGATGGTATCATGGAGAGATCGGAGGTGTGTGCGATGATGTTGTCAGCTAGAAGATCCAACTCTACACCGCGCGGCGATAAGGGCATCAGGCGGCAGATTGAAAACATCAAAAAAAAACGCATGGTTTCTAAGAAAATCGTGTCGTTAAATGATTTTCGAGAATTGCAAAAATCCATCACCACCCAGACTGTTCTCGTCGTCGATGACGATGAAACGATGCGCGGGGCGCTAAAGCGAGTGCTTGAACACGAAAACTACCGTGTGCTGTTGGCTGAAGACGGCATCGCCCTCTCTAAAGTCCTCGAAGCGACTCGTTTTGATTTGATTTTGCTCGACATCAACCTGCCTTGGATCGACGGCTACGAGTTGTGTCGTGTCATCAAGTCGCACTACCGCCTGAAAAACATCCCTCTGATCATGGTCTCAGCCCGCAAAACGCAGGAGGACATCGACAGGGGTTACCAGTCGGGCTGCGACGAATACATCACCAAGCCATTCGACGTGTCGGAAATTACTGCTACCATCGGCAAAGTATTGGCACAATAACCACAGCTATGTCAGCTCCGTGTCCCGTGCTGCCTGCGCCCCCGTCGCGGCGGGTGTGTGCTACCCTTCTTCCCTCGTTTATTTTTTCCCAAAATTTCCTGCAATTTTAACAAGAGTGTCAATTTTATTTCTTAACGGACTGAGTTTATCATCTCATGTTTTATCTTACAAGATGATCGTTTTACAAATCTTTAGCTATCGATGCAAATTTTAAAAGATAAAATTTAAGAACTACAAAACAAGGCCGATACACGGGCATGAAGGTTAATTGCGTGGAGGGCTAGGTCATGCGGGTAGGTATTGTTGCCTGGTGTGGGTTAACGGTTGCCTGTGCGGCGGAAGAGATAGGGGATATTGCGACGCGTATGGGTAGTGAAGGAGCTAGCTATGCTGCCATGTGGGGAGAAAAAACTTTGCCTGAGGAGTTGCGGGGGGCGGTAAGTTTGCGTGATGTGGCGGCGGAGTGGGATGATACGGGGTATATTTATTTTGCTAATCCTCCGCCTGATTCTAATGCCGAGCAACTTGCCATCGAGGTGCGTGGTCGTAACGTTGTGCGTTATCGTTATGGCTTATTGCATCGTGACACTTGGTGCACGGAGGATGATCTTAGGCATGAGGCGACGGTGGGTGAGACGCTTATTCTCACCGCGCGGCAGTTGGGTACGGAGGGTGTCAAGATACTCTGTGCTTTACCTTCTGAGGTGAGTGGCAAAGCGGTCGCTACCCGTAGTTTTAGTAGGTTGCGCTGGAAAAAAAACGGCCAGAGTGCCTTGCTGCTCGACAGGTTACCGCATCGCCATGATAGTAGGCTACGGGTTGAGGTGAGCAATTCGGATACGCGGGCAGAGTTTGACAGGTACTACTACAAGGTGTTGCGTGGGCGTGAAGACTGTGCAGCCGATCAAAGTGCTTATGCTGAGCGTCGTATCGACGAGCTTCTCGATCACAGTTTAACGGAGGAGGGTTGGTATACACTGTGTGTGACAGGTGATTATGAAAACATCCGCACGCATCGCTGGCAGTATCGTGCGTTACCAGAGGCGCGGCCTGCGCGTCTGTTGTTGAGTCGCAAGGAGATTACTTTCACGCTTGGCGACGAACGTATTGCGGAACTCGGGGTGTGGAACAATGGCCGTGGGACGTTGGTTTGGGAGGCGGTGTTGACCCGCGCTGAAGATCGCAACGACCTGAGTTGGTTACCCTATGACGCACACAAAACGCTATCTTTGCGTGCGGAGACGTTGTTGCCTATTTATGCGTTGCCGTGGTTGGAGGCTCGTGTTGTTGCACATTGGTTTAATGTCAGCGGGAAAGACGACGAGGACGAACCGTTGCTTCTCGGTACGGGTGAGTTGGCGGGAGGAGAAGTGCAAACTCTTTCGTTCCGCATTGCTGATATCGACAACCTCAGCTGGTGGCCAGGTCTTGATCCTCACAACTACATGCCGCATCAGTATACGAAAGTTTTGCGTTTCACCAACCTAGCTAGTCGTTTTAGCACTGACTTGGCGGTGACGATGTATATTCCCGAAATACAGCTGGGGGAGACGGAGGTAGTGCTTAGCCCCGATAATACTCGTCAGATGGTGGACGTGAGGAATGTTGGGCGCGGCGATTTGCGTTGGCAATTGCACGCACTCCGAGATACGGAGGAAAACGGTATCTATGCGCTGCCGTTTTCTCAACGGGGGAAAGATGAACAGGAGCGCTTGCACGGTGAGGGGATGGTGATGATTGCCATCGACGAACCGTTTCCTACCACACGTACGCGACAGGTGTTTGAATTCAGCTACATGGGAGGTGAGAAGGTAAGACTACCCGTTGTGTTCAATCCTTAGGGGCATAGTCACTCCTCTTTTTTCAGTTCGTCCCAGGTGGTAGTTTGTTTGCCCTTCGCGGCGACAGGCAGGGCTTCTTTGCGTTTTTTCTCTGCCGACAGCTCCTGTTCGGCTTCATGGATAACGTTGTCGATGGTCGTCTTTGCCTCTGTGCTCATCCGCCTCAACCGCACGTAGAGCCGCCCCAACTGCCGCATCAGGTCGGGAAGACGATGCGGGCCGACGAACACCAACACCACCACCGCCAGCACGATCAATTCCATAAAGCCGATGCCGAACACACGCTGCTCCTCGCGAGGGCTATGCTACCAGGGTTGCCTCAAAACGGCGGGAGAGGATGATCTTAATCTGGCCAGGAAAAGTCAGCTCGGCTGATAATTTCGTCGCGATGCGCTGACCCAAGCCTGCTAGTTCTGCCTCCTTGACCTTGTTCTGATCGACATCGACGTGAATTTCACGTGCTCCATTCATAATCATCACCTTCGACACCCCCCTGAAGCTGTGGAGCAAGTCCTCGATCGCACACAAGCGACTCTGATAATCCTCTTCGATGTTGACCCGCGCCCCTGGGCGTGCCCCCGACAGCGTATCCGCTGACTTCAACACCCAAGCCAGCGGGGTCTCGACCACCAGATCATTGTGATGACTCATCACAGCATCGCAAATCACCCGCTCTTCGCCATAACGATCAGCGTAATCTCCACTAATCACCGCATGACCGCCTTCGATGCGATAGTCGATGGCTTTACCGATATCGTGCAGCAAACCACAGCGCCGCGCCTGTGCAGGGTCAACACCCAGCTCATGCCCCAGCAAACCAGCCAACTTCGCAACCTCGACAGAGTGATACCACTGGTTTTGCTTATAGCTGGTACGCCAGTTAAGACTACCTACCAACTTCTGAATCTCGGTGTGAATGTTGTCCAGACGCAATTCCCGACAAGCCCTGCGTCCCAGTTTGAGTGCCTCCTGCTCCAAACGCATGTGGTGGCGATAATACGCCTGCCGCACCCGTCCCCAATTGCCATGGCTCGCCCCCAAGACCTCGTTCAAAGCTAAACGCACCGCCTCCCGCGACAAGCCAAAACCACCCGTGAGCTTTATCATCCGTGCACGCTCATCGGCAAGCAGTTTGATTTGCACACCGCCAGCAACCTCCTCCAACTCACGCAAGATAGCGTCATCGTTGCGCAACAACTCGAACCTGCGCCTATCTTTGACCTCAACACTGCTCAACAAACGCGGCCAGACGAACTCTGGGCTGTAGCGGGAGTGTACCCGCCCCAAGAAACGCTGCGCAATGCGCTTCGCCCCAGAACTGTGATCGAAAACAATCGCCTTGAGAATTTTTTGACACTCAATCGTGCGACTCTCCACAATCTGAGTGACACTCTGGGCCTGCAAACGCGCCGCACTCTCACCACAACGCTCCTGCAGAACATCCCGCAAGCGTTGCAGATCGCGCTGCAACAACACACGCGTATCCTCATAGCGTTCCCTGACCGTTGCAACCCGTGCGATCCCGTTTTCTAGCTGTTTCCCCAACAGCGCAACGCGGGCCTCTTCACAGCGCAAGTGCTCCCCCTGCGCATCGAGGTCGCTAGCGACAATCTGCAGGTCGTCCTGCTGTCCGCGTAAACCCTCCTCCGCCTCGCTCCGTAAATGCGCCAGCTCCTCTTCGCCACGCTGATGCTGACGGTTCTTGACGGCAACAGCTTGACGACGAGACTCAGCGATGATCTCACGGCAACGGACATCCTCGCTCAACGACATGCGCCGCGGCACGTAGGAGAGCAAAAGACGGAAAATGACATAACCGATAAAGACACTGGCAGTAAAAAAAAGTACATACTGTAACACAGGAGCAACCCACGGTACGCCGACCTAGAACTCCTCTATAACAGTATTGAGACGCTCCCGCAACTTGTCCGAAGGATGGAAGGTGACGATACGGCGACTGCTGATCTCAATCCCCTCCCCCGTATGCGGATTGCGCCCTGGACGCGAACGCTTCCTACGCACCGACCACTTGCCAAAGTTGGAGATTTTGACATCCTCACCTGATTCTAGCTTCATTTTCATCTCTTCCAACAACATCTCGATGATGGAGCGCGCCTCCTTCATCGAGATGCCAATCCTGACATGGAGATTTTCGGAAAGAGAATCCTTCGTTAACGTCATAAAACCTCGCCCCCTATCATCCATCCGCTTGCAACGTCAGCCAAGCTCGAGCCAACACACACACCCACACCTACCAGTGTACCACCCCCCACAGCAAATTTAAATAATTAAAATAAAAGGTTAGCCGCTACGCAGAGCATTGTTGCTTAAGTCGGTAATTTCGGGCGAGCACAGCAGCAGCTCATTTTTTTGTCAAGAGGGTCTATGTAGCACCCACAGCAACTGACGAGCCTACCGCTTTAGAAAAGTCTTGCTCACCTCAATCTCAGCTTTCAGTCCTCGTAGTTTTGGAATCGCTTTGTCAAGAAAACGCTGTGCCGTCTGGCTACGCACCTCGTCCGCTTCGGCATCCCAAACAAGAGCCTCAGCAAGGGCGACTTGACACTTCATTTCGCACAAACGTTCCGCGTTGAGCAACGCATGGCTGAAATCTCGTAGCTTGAGATTTTTTTTCAGTTTTTCCAAGCCTTGCAACAAGTCCTTCATGCGCAGACGTGCCACACCGCTGGTGAAGTTTTGACCGATGAGGGAAAGTAATATCTTAACCGTCGCGGAACTGACAAGTTGCTTGCCTTTGTTCAGCTGTCTACGCATTCTGCTGCTTTCAGAGATCCCCTTGACATTCAAAGCCAGCGTGCGCTCGATGAAAACACGCGGGTTGCGCAACACCTCCTTGAGCACATCCTTGATACACATCAACGCCTGGATCTGCGATGTGCCTTCGTAAATAGAAAGAATAACACTCTGACGCAGCCACAGCTCAGGGAGATACTCACGGCTATAACCATAACCGCCGTGAATCTGCAACGCATGACGAGCATGCTTAACGACATTTTCACCCACCTGATACTTGATGAGAGGAATCCACTGCCTGATACGCCGTTGATAAGCTACCACTCTCTTTTCCAGCCGCTGTCGTGCGCCCGCGTTGAGATCAGGATGGGCAGCGAGATAAACCTTCGCCATGCCGATAAACGACTGACGAAAAGCGGCCTTGTACACGAGACTGCGCGTCGCCTTGAGATCCATCTCCATGTCGAGCAACTTGTCGGCAATTAACTCGTGCTGGGCGATCTTCTTGCCCCATGTATACCGCTGCGAGGCATAGTCCTGGGCAATACGATACACCGCCTCCAGCGTTCCCACGCCCTGAAAACCAGTAACAATACGTGCTCCGTTCATCAGCGTTAACATGTAAGATAAACCCTTGTCCGCCTCGCCAAGTAACTGCGCCTGCGCACCATCGAAGTTAAGATCACAAGTGGCTGAACTGGCGAGACCGAGTTTGTCCTCCAAACGAGCTACCTGATAATTAGGTTTACCATGCAACAGACGCGGCGCAACAAACAACGCCAGATGCTGCAACCCCTGTCGCCCCTTCCCGTTGTTAGCCAGCACTAAAGCCACATCGGCAGTGCCGTTGGTGATAAAACGCTTGCTGCCATACAGCTTCCAATTGCCATCGTCCTGCCGTTCCGCGTAAGCAGTCAGTGCCGCCAAATCACTGCCCGCCCCTGCCTCCGTCAATACCATGCACCCCGACCACTCGCCACTGCTCAACTTAGGCACATACCGCTGCTTGATCTCCTCATCACCAAAATCTTCAATAACCCCAGCCATCGTGCCATGCCAAATGACATTCAGCGCCGTCGAAGGACAAGCACGAAACAACAACTCAAACATACAACATTGCACCACAAAAGGTGCGCTTAGCCCACCCCACTCACTCCTCGCTGTGAACGGGGCAACGCCCATCTCCTGCAACAACTTGATGTTAGCGGCGAGTCGCGGGCCTGGCTGCAAGTTGCCTAACTCGTCGATACGTAGCTTCTCATCCTCGACCTCTCTGAGATGCGGCGCTACCTCACTGGCTACCACCTCCCCGAACGACGCTAACGCCTGCACCCAAGCCTGTTCGTACTCTTCCTCACAACCGACCGCTAACGCCTCGCGATCCTGCGCGGCGGTGAGGGCATACAACTCCCGCAGAAAACCAAATTGACGCAGATGAAAGCCTAAGTCGGCATTATCAGAAAAAAAATCCGCCCTCTTGCGCACCACTCGTCCCCCTGTAATGGGCTATATGCTCGCACAGCAAAATAAAAAGTTCAACGCTCTAGTCCAGCCACGAAAGCAGGCAACAGCTGTCGCAGCCACATGTTCTCTCGCCACCATTCAGCACGCGACAGGTGAAGTGTTGCGTCACGGCGTTGCAACATACCCGCGTGCAAAGCAGCGGTGAGCGAGGCAGTCGGCGCAAAAACCTTGCCGCTTTTCGCGGCAATGCGATGTAAGCTAACACCATACACGGTACGCAAACCGCTGGCGAGATATTCAAGCAACCACGCATCGCCAGCGCGGCGATCAACTCTAACCGTCTCAAGCTGTGCCAACAGCGGCCCTAAATCTTGCTCTCGCGACCCTCTAGGTGGGGCACACTTGCTGAAGGCACGTTCATTGCGCACGTAGCTATACCGCAATCCTGCCCCATCTGGTGCGGGGAAATAACCATGTGCACCAGCTCCGAGACCGAGATAGCCGCAGTCACGCCAGTAGGCTGAATTGTGGCGGCTACGCTTAGCGGCTTTCGCCCAATTGGAAATCTCGTAATGCTCAAACCCACACGCGGCAAGCTCCGCACAGAGCAAGCGATACATGCGTGTTTCCTCGCCTTCGCTCAGTGGCTTTAACTTGCCCCGCTGCCGTGCCCGACCGATCGGTGTGCCGCTTTCGTAAGTAAGATTGTAACAACTGAGGTGTGTCAGCGGCAAAGCTAACAACGCCGCGAGATCTGCCGCAAACTCGGACAAACTCTGTTGCGGCATACCGTAAATTAAATCGACATTGAGATTGTCCGCAAAGAATTCCGCCGCCAGCAACACCGCCGCTCGTGCCTGTGCCTCCGTGTGCGTACGACGAAGAAAACGCAGGTGTCGGGCATTAAAAGTTTGCACGCCAAGTGACAGACGATTAATCCCCAGCTCTTGCCACTGCCGTAGCCTTGCTCGCGTCACGTCCTGCGGGTTGACCTCTAGTGTCACCTCCCCGTCAGGTGCGAGACGTGCAGCACACAAACCCAGCAACGGCGCATACTGTGTACTAAACAACGAAGGCGTGCCCCCACCGAGATAGATGCTGGCAAACCTCGTCTCCTGCGGCAGACAATCACACCACCAGACAAAATGTTCCTGCAAACGCTGAAAATAACGTGCCACCAACTCAGCGTGATAGTTGGCAGTCTTGACAAAATCACAATAATGACAGAGCGAAGCACAGAAAGGAATATGCACATACAGTGCCCTTAGCCCCGTCGCCGCCATACCTGCAACGCCTCAAGCCACGCTTGTTTGGAATTAGCGATGACACGGTCAGGCACACTATAACTGAGCCGAAAATGACCACGACGACCGAAGGTGCGGCCCGCGACAACCAGAATGCGATAATTTTTTTGCAAGAATTCACAAAACTCCTGATCATCGCCGCATGGCACAGACGGAAAAAAATAAAATGCCCCTTGGGGTAGATTAAATTGTAAACCCGCGGCACGTAAAATTTCAGCCATCACCGCGCGTTTGCGGGCGAGGGTGTGTGTAGCGACGGGGGCGGTGAGAGCGTGTTCGACGACCTTTTGCATAAGGGATGGGGCGTTGACGAAGCCGAGGATGCGGGTAGTGAAGGCGAGGGCGGCACGCAGATCGGGCACGGTGCAGCGGGGTGAGACATAGATGTAGCCGATTCTTTCGCCTGCCAAGCCCATGTCTTTGGAAAACGAGGTGACGGTGATGGCGTTGTCATAAAAATTTCCGATCGAGCTGCACTGCACACCGTCGTAGACGAGTCGGCGGTAGGGTTCGTCGGAGAGCAGATAGATGGTTTGTTGCTGGGGATGTCGGGCTTGGTGGTTGCGCAGCAGTTCGCCGAGGCAACGCAGTTCGTCGTCGTGGTAGACGACTCCGCTGGGGTTGTTGGGGCTGTTGATGAGCACCGCTCTGGTGCGGGGCGTGAGTGCAGCGGCAAGCTGGGTTAAGTCGAGATGGAACTGCGTGTCACTGTCGCAGACGACGAGGCGACCGCCGTGATTTTGGACATAGAAGTCATACTCGACAAAATACGGAGCGATCGTAATAACTTCATCGTCAGGATTGAGAATTGCCTTCAACACCACGTTCAGTCCTCCACCTGCACCGACGCACATCACGACATCGGAGGCGGTGACTGTCAGTTTGTCACGTTGTGTCAGCCAGGCGGCGAGGGCGGCACGAGTGGAGGGATGGCCTGCGTTGGGCATGTAGGAGTGCAGCAGGGGTGGGGGGGAGGTGACCAGAGCGTGCATAGCCTGTTGCACCGCCGTCGGTGGTTCATAGCAAGGGTTGCCTAGTGAAAAGTCATGTACTTGCTGTGCACCATAAGTAGCTTTCAGACGTGCACCTTCTTCGAACATTTTGCGGATGGCGGAAGATTTTTGCAGAGCAAGTTTCACCTGTGCAGAGATCTGCATGTGGGTATCTCCTCTTAACAAATGCGGTCTGGCGGGTTAGAATCAGATTATACCCTGAAACCGCCACCACCGCGGAGGTGATTGTGAAGGCCCTGCTACTGCTTGCACTGCTGCCTTGTCTGCTTGCCGTGCAGCCTACCAGGACTGACGACAAGACGCTTACGCCCGCCCAGGCACAGGTACGTATTGCCCTGACCCTCGTCCCGTGGCAGAAGTTTGTGCCACACAACAACCGCGGGCAGCCGACCTACCGCCGCACCAAAGAACGCAAACTCACCTTGCGTGCCGCACTCGACCGCCCCAGTCATTTCTATGTCGGTGACTGGCATTTCGTTACCCAACCCGTGTTTTGGTCACGACAGGCACGGCAGTATAAAACACGGTTGACGATTTTTCAACGATTGGGCAAAGATCGCAAGGTGGAGGAGAAGATCGGCAGTCTAGTCGCTGCGGGCACCTTGAAAGCTTACCGCGACCTTTATATTCTGCAGAATTTTCAGAGAAAAACCTTCAAGGATGCTGACGGCAATCCACGCCTGCGGGTGGTGATGGGCTTCACTCAGGAAAGCAAGCGTAAGCGTGTGGTGGCACGTCGTACCGAACAAAAACGCTAAAAGCAAGCGACAGCATTGCCATAATTTGCTACCCTGGTCCGCGCCTGATGTGCAGGGAGGGCAGGTATGAATGACCAGCTCAAGCATTCCATGTTTTACGAGGTGCTTTTTCCTCCTGAGGTGAAACAAACACCGCCGACAGGAAACTTACGTTTGCGTCAGACTTTGCACTACAGGCCCGATCTCAACCGACGTTTGGCGGAAGTGCCGTGGGTGGTGTTCGATTTTGAGACCACGGGATTGAAGGCAGCCAAGCATGAGATTGTCGAGATCGGGGCGATCAGGTATAGCGGCAATCAGCGGGGTGCACAATATAACCAACTCATCAATCCTGACAACGGTGTGACGTGGGCCGCCACCCGTGTCACAGGCTTGACGGCGGAGGATTTGCAAGGCCAGCCGCGGCTCGGCACAGTGATCGACAGCTTCTTGCAGTTCATCCGCGGTGCGGTGTTGATTGCACACAATGCTGACTTCGATGCTTCCTTCCTGCGAGCCGCCTGTGCCAAACATGATTGGGATTTCCAATGCCCCATCTACTGTACTTTGAAAATGGCCCGAGAACTACTGCCTGACTTGGAACGACGCACACTTGACGCGTTAGCAGCACACTACAAACTGTCGTTCTCCTCCCGTCACCGTTCCATCGGCGACGCAGAAGTGACGGCACAAGTCTTCGCCCACATGCTTGACCTCAACACCCTCACCCTGCGTGATCTTGAGACCTGGCGAGTGCGACGCTGAGCGACATTTTATTAAAATTTGTATATTGACAATGTTTTTAAATATTATATAATATACACAGACGGTTGTGTTATCCAGCAAGGAGAACGGGGTTGCAGCATGACAAGACTTATCGCGCTTATCCTCACAATATCATTGGCAACTCCTCCTAGCTGTACCTTCGAAAGAAACGAGCGAGAGACGGGACGATTGCTTGCCCCGCCCGCGGCTGACGTGCGAGCGCGCCATCTGACTTCCCTGCGACACGACGCTGACGGGAATGCGACGGTCGTTGTCGGTATTTTTATGAACCGCTACCCTTCCGTCGTCGGGGGGGATTTTTTTCCTTTCGAGCTCTATGACGAAGATGTCGCGCAACTTGCAGAAGGTGAGTTCAAAGGCTTCGCGGCGGATGTCATTACGGGCAAACACCCCTTCGAGGGCTTTAAAAGCAGTGCTGCGCTAGAAAAAGCCAGAGCCCGTTCGCCCCAAGATCCCTACCACTTCGACGGTTATTACCTTAAAATCATGGTTGTAGGCGACGACATCGCCCCGCTACCCACGGAAGTGTATCTCCATCGCGGCTTTTTCCCTCCCCATTTCTCCTGCCCCGCGGGGCAGGAGAGTGTCGAGATTAAAGCTGATGACAACGGTACTCCCTCGCTCGGCACACCCAATTGGACTGCACGGGCAGCACGCACTGTAACTTTTTGTAAAGCTAGAGAGATCCACGGCCCCTATGCGGGGCGTTATTTTTACTACACACGGGTAAGTTTGTCCGCACCCAATGCCAACTACATCGATGAACTTTACGACGACCCCCTCAGTGCCGATAGTCTGTTTGCCGACCTCGACTCTCAGTATCATGAAACGATCTCAGCACTCGCTAGTTTTGTTTCCTCCGCAGACTATCGCGATGCTTTCTCAGCCGCGGCCACCGTCGTCAATCTCAACTACGACGTTGTTCCTAAGGTGCTAGAGTTGCAAGAACTGTTGCAACAAAACAGTACTGTCGATCTTAGCACTATCGTTGAGAGCACCGATAAAGTGCAACGCTATCTATATGACAACCGCAATCGTGACCACCACGATGCTGATTGGCAAGTGTTGCTATTAGCACAACGCAAATGGTTGGCAATTCGTACGATTCTTGAGCACATGGGAAAACAGCCTAAGCACAAAGCAGAACAGTTACGCGCCGCTATTCTTACCTCGTTGGAAATGGCAGATGTAAGAGACATGTTGCCGATGACAAAAAACCTGACCAACTATCGCAGTGCTGCTGATTATATCGCTGCGCTGCACCACAACCCTGCGGGGACGGTGGATGACCAGGTGGAGAAAGACATTTTTTTCAGCACTACCTCGCAAAAACATTTCAACCATCTTCTCTATCACATAGCCATCGCCTCCACCGCCCGTCAGTGGGTAAGCAGTCGTAAGCTGTACAGCTGGATAGACAGTACGGATGATATTAGGGTTGCGTGTGTCGATCATTGCTCCAGCATAGATGGCTCACAGGTACTGGAGATGACCGCTAAGGCACAAAGAGAGCATGCGGATTTGCGGCCCTTTACACGCGACGCGGTGTACAAGGCATGGATGACCTATGTCAATGCACTCAATAAAGTCTATCCTGATGCCCAGGAGGGTGCTGACGCAGATTTTAAGAAAAAATACGTTGCTATATTAGGCAACACGATTGATTATGAAAACAGCAGTTCCGCATACCAAGCCGCTTATCAAAGTTATGCGCGCCGCTACAACCTCGTCTTTGCCGAGCCACATGGCTTGCTGATGGCGACAAAAGCCTTCATGCAGCAGATGGGCGAGAAAAGAAAACCCGAAGACGTACATATCTCCAAGATCAACGGTCAACTGCAATACGATTGGAAAATGCATTCCTATGCACAGTATCACACTATCGACCCCGCTATTCGTGAGATGTGGAAGGGTATCTATCGGCAAGCGGAAGAACTACACAAGCTGGCGCAGAAAATTCATCGCCACACACCTGAAGCTGAACAGCAGGTAAAACTAACTGCCGAGTTTGCAGCATACTATCAAATTGTCCCTCTCGCTAAAGCCTTGCTGATAAGACCTGACTATGCTTTTCGTATGAACGCGGTTTTCAAAAAACACACCCGCTTTCGTGCTGATCATTTTTTACGCACCCAGGGGCTGCCTGGCATAGTTATCGCGCTAACGATAGCCGCGGTGGTTCTTTCTATCCCCACTCTAGGTGCTGCTTTACCTGCCTTTCTGCCTGGCCTCTTGTATGGGGTAGCTACCGCGGCAGGTTTGCTAGCTAGTGCCGCCCATTTTCAGCATAGTAGAGTGGTGCAACAACGAGCTGAGAGCTCGCTGTTTGCCGACAATTTCGGAGCGAACTTCGAGGAGTATTATCGTGCCCGCCGAGAATACCATGCCGCACGGCGAGCTCTTTACGCTGAGCTGGCACTGACGGCATTCGATGCGGGTGCCTTTGTGAAATTTGCCTATCGTTGGGGCAAATCAGCACGGCAGATAAAGGCTATAACGAAAATTCTAGGTAATGAGAAAGTGGTAACGAAATACCACAAAGTCTACAAGAGGCTAAAATACTGCTCCTCCCCCTACTGTCGTAAATTTGTCCACTCAGTGCCCATCCTGACCGCTAAAGGAGCTAACGTTGACGACCTGACAGAAGTCTTGGAATACTTAGCAAAGCATACGGGCGATATAAAAACATTCAAAAAGGCACTGAAAAACCTTTGGATGAATAACAATGTCAAGGGTGCATTCGATAAAGTGATCAAAATGGAGTTCATCGACGATGTTATACGTACCCGCTTTCTCCCGCTCACCGACATCAGAATACCAATATCAGACATCCGCATACCATTTGTTTTACCTAGATCGCGAGGTATACCTGAAGTTAAGAGAGTAGCGATGTCTCAGCTACTTGACAAAAAAATGGTAGAAAAAATGAATAATGGCCAAGTTGCCGATCTTTTTTCCACCTTAGTGTACGGCAGAAAATATCGTAAAAGATTTTTCTTCTTTACTCGTAACGCAAAATCGCAACGTAGGTTGTTGGGTAAAAAACTCGGCCTGCAATGGAAGGATAAAGATTTGCTAGCCCAGCTTCTGGGCAAAGATAAAAAGACTCGAAAAGAAAAACTAGCAGAAATAATGAACCCACCGCCTGGCAAAAAAATAGACAGAAAAGCCGTAAAAAAATGGCTAGAAGAACAAAGAACAGAACATGCAAAGGGGACGATAAATCTAAGCGATGCCAGTGACTTCATCGCCGAATATAAAAACAGCGAACGCCTGAGTGTCTTGCGAGTGCACTTCACTCGGATGCTGGGGAAAATAGCTGAGTTCAAAAAGAAAGCTGTTAAGGTTACGTCTGACACGGGAGAGGAAATAGCGGTGGAAGGTGCTTTCGTCCCCCGCTCCCCCAGCCGTTTGCTCCGCATATTTCGCCTAAGAAAAGATGCCGTCGAGCAAGTTGCTGACAACCGTAAGTGGCGTAAGATTTTTTCCGCAGGCAACGAGCATCTGAGAGACAATTTGCTAGGTAAAGGCGGAGACCTAGCAAGCATGCTCAACGAACTCAACAAGCTCTCCATCAAGGTATACGAATCCTTCCAGCCGAGAAGCATCCCGATCTAGCGATATCTGCTGCCCCCCTCGCCATGAATTTACAAAACATCAACGACAACCTTCAGTGCTGACATCGGGTGTTTTTTTTTTGCTTAAATTTTTTTATAGATACCTGATTTTACTGAGTAATTCTGCTTTTACTGAGATATGTAAATGACAAAGAAGCGAGATACTTCAGCGGCTGTTCGGGTGCTGTTGTGCGCGGCGATGATAGCGGTCGGGATGATAGTCGATCAAGGCGGTATCGGGGTGAGCGAGATCGCTGCTGTCGCCGAAAGCATGCACGGTAAGCAAACCCTCCCGCACGGCTACTTCTTCGGCACGCGGCTCTGCCTTCATGTAAGCCAGACAACCGAACAGACGCATGCCCGCACAGCTCGGCAGATTGATATGCGGTGACGAAGCCTGCCAACGCGTATAACTGCGCAGATATTTGCCCAGAAAATACTTAACGTCACCCACCGTCAACGTTGTCTTGGTCTCGACGATGACTATGTCCCGCTCCCCTGAAACGATGATGTCGATCTGTCCGTCTTCAGGTTTGCCGTCCTCATCCTGACAACGCACGCCGACACTAGGTAAGGCATCGTCGACGTGGAGATCGTGATGGCGGTTGAGGGTGGTAACGATGCCCGACTCGATGACAAACTCGGCTAGCTTGCCCCACATGTCGTACAACTTGCCCGTTTCTACCGCTACCACGCGGCGGTGCTCCTCCCGATCTTTGACACGCTGGGCATCGTATTCCTTGCGTTCCTTCTCCAGCTTGGCATCGTATTCCTTGCGCGCCGCGATACGCTCCTTGCGTTCCTTCTCCAGCTTGGCATCGTATTCCTTGCGCGCCGCGATACGCTCCTTGCGTTCCTTCTCCAAGGCAGCCTCGAAACGCGCGGTGAACTGTGCCAACTTTTTGTCGATGTACGAGGGCTCTTTGTCCGTGCTCATCAGCGGGTATCCTTGCTAATAATAAACATCACTCCAGTCATTATACCAGCTCCGCGCCGACCAGCAAGTTCTTCTGGCCTGCGTGGGAGTCACTCCAGAAAGTTGTGGGTTCGGGAGGGGGAGGGAGTTGTAGATCCCTCCTAGAGGTTGAGATTGGAGGCCGACTGGATCATTTCCTTGCGCCAGCGCAGTCGAATTTTGACGAACTCGTACTCCTTGTTGGCCTGTTTCTGGTTGATTAGATTACCGAGCGGCACACGGCGTTGGCCATCGATGGTCATCGAATCGAAGTCATAGCTCTTCCTGTCCTTGCGGATCTCCGCTTCCATGACGAGATTGTCCCTGCCAGGGGCGACACGGCGTTTCTTCTTCGCCACCAGCTCGGTCGGCAAAATGAACAGGAGCGACACCGTGATGGCTAGCTTGATAAAGACACTCATAGTTCCTTTCCTGGCAGTTAGGGGGTTATACTATAAGCATCGGCGGACGGTGCGTTTTCCTTGAGCAGATTTTTGCCTACGGCACGTACCGACCAGCTGATACGTCGTCTCTAACTACAATTATAGCAGTATTTATGCCACGCATGCTCGTCATCGCTCTCGTCGTTCTGCCACAGCTAGCCGCAGTGCTACCCCGAGCACAACTGTGGCTACGATTGCAAACAGCGGTGGAATATTTGCAAATCGACCCACACGGTCGTTATCTGGCTTACCAAGAAACAGGCAAAAACAAACTCAAAGTCTTAAATTTACAAAACAAATTTATTTTTACGGTAACAAACAACTATGTAGGTGGAGCGTTTTTCTGGGCACCAGGGGGGCATCGTCTGTTCTACCGCGAATTGCACTTGCGTAAAGACAAAAAACCCAAAATCACCAGCTATATCAAAGTGTTTGATGTAGCACAGGGCAAGTCACACCAGCTATCGAGCTTGCCTTCGAGCAGCGGTCCGCCGACTTTCGATCCGCGGGATTTGACCTTCCAGATAATGCACGACAAAGGAATCAAGGTCAGCAAAATATACTACCCCTCTAACCGTTTGGCAAAGTGGCAAGTCGGGCAACGCACACAAGGCGGCAAGTGGTTGGCAACTCAGAAAGGCATGCTGCTGGTCGCTAGCGATGGTCGTTCCTACACCAAACTGGCTGATGACGACACAGGCCTCGCTTCCTTCGCCATCTCACCGCGCGGCGAGGCAGTCCTGTGGAGCACACAAGGTGGCAGAGTGTACCTACAGCAGGAAGGCGAAGAGGCGGGCTTTATCGCCCGTGGCCGCGACCCAAGCTGGCATCCGCAGGGGCAACACTTCGTCTATGCCAAGGCAATCTTCGTCGGTCGTAAGCTGGTCGATTACGATCTGCGTCTGCGCGACTACCGCGGCCAAGAACGTGTCCTCACCAGCACCCGTGCCGCCCGTGAACGTTGGCCCGTGTGGACAAGAAAAGGGCAGCAAATTCTCTTTACCAGAGAAAAAACGATGGATATATTCGCCCTGCACCTACAGCCTCCCCCGCCTGCGCATGTCGCGAAACGCACGCAGGAGAGCAGGCAGCGTTGACGATGGTAGCGACAGCAATGGGGCAAACATGTTACAGATCAACGGTCTCTCCAAAAGTTTTCCCCCCCGCGTCATCTTCAGGGACATCAGCTTCAAGCTCGATGCAGGCGAGGTGCTGCACCTGGAAGGACGCAACGGGGCAGGGAAGACCACCCTGCTGAAAATTATCGTAGGGCTGCTGCCCTACACCCGCGGTGAGATCATCTTCAAAGGTGGGTCGGGACGCAGATTGTGCGAACATCTGCCCGCCGCTAGCGACGGTTTTTTTGCCCAGTTGTCAGCTTGGGACAATCTTCGCTGGTGGGCAAAACTAAAAAACCGCACCCTCGACGAAAACAAAATTCTCCCCGCCTTACAACGCTGCGGCATCTGTTTCCCCCGCAATCTTGCCGTCGGCCTCTTCTCCTCAGGCATGAAACGCCGCCTGAGCATGGCCCGATTGCTGCTGTCACCCTCGCCGCTGTGGATACTCGACGAGCCGCTCGCCGTTCTCGATAGCGAGGGGACGCAAACATTCCGCGAGCTGCTGGCGCAACATGTGCACGACGGAGGAGCTGCCATTATCGTCAGCCATGACGATACCGCCTTTGCAGCACTACGTACCCAGCGGCTGGAGCTAACAAATGACTAAAGCACATGCCTCACTCTGGCAACAGTTGCAGATCTTCATCACCTGCGGTTTGCGATTGGAACTCAGCAACAAAGAACGCCTGTGCTCGTCGTTCCTATTCGCCATCACCGTGCTAATCATCACCGCAGTGTGCTTCGCCACGCCTGGGATGGGCACGACACGAGTGCTGATCGCAGAGATTTACCTCGCCTTCTTCTTCGCGGTGCAAATCTCCGCACTGCGCATTTTTGAATTCGAACAACACGATGGTGTCTACGACTTACTGCGCACTTACCCGCTCAGCGGGGAAATTTGGTACATGAGTAAACTGCTGGTCTTCATCATCAGCAGTATGCTGTTTCTATTGCCGCTGCTGCTGCTCGCTTTTGTTTTCAATGCGCAGCACAATCGCCAGGCATTCTTCTTCGTGGGAGGTGTTGCCGCACTGGCATTGGTAGGACAGGCAGCCTTAGGGGTGTTGCTAACCACCATCGTCTTGCGTGCGAAGGGACGCAACATCCTTTACCCCCTGATCTATTTTCCGCTCACGATACCCCTGCTGATCGGTGCCGCGGAAACATCATACGCCTACCTTGAGAAAGGCGGGATGGATGAATCACAGGTCAAGTGGATTACACTGTTAATCGGCATGGATGTCGTCTACCTCACTCTGGGTTTGCTGCTGTTTGGAGAACAGATTGAAAACTGAATTCGCCACCTTTCGCTGGGGTATCGTGCTGTTCGTTGTGCAACTGCTCTGCTGGGGCTGGGGACTCTACGGGGTAGGCACTGACGTGCATCAAGGTGATGTTTATCGCATCCTCTACGTACACGTGCCCACTTGTCTGACGGCTTTCGTCTGTGCCTTCTACCTGTTCCTATGCAGTATCTACGCCCTGGGCAAAAAAACCGAAGCCTGCATACTCTGGGGACAGGCATGTGCTGAACTGGGTCTGTTGTTCACCGTACTAGGCTTGTTAACAGGGTCGATGTGGGGACGAGTGACCTGGGGGGTGTGGTGGACGTGGGACGCACGGTTATTGACGACGCTTATTCTCGGTGTGTTGTTCGCGGCCTACCTGTTGCTACAAAGCGCTTTGCCGCGTGGCACGAACAAAGTCAAAGCAAGTGCAGCATTGGGGATTTTAATTTTCATCGATGTGCCGATCGTCTACAAGAGTGTTACCTGGTGGCGCACGCTACATCAACCACCGAGTATCGGGATGGGCACGATGAGTAGCGAAATTCTCGCTCTGCTCGCTACCGCGACTCTGTTCTCGCTGTTGTTGGCGACTTGGATGTTGTTTGCACGGGTGAAAAATTTGCGTTTACAGCAAAAAATTGCTGAATTGGTGAGTGATTTCGATTGAAACGGAGGGTAATATGACGCTGACAACTGCACAAGGCTGGGCTTTGGCTGGTGCTTACGCGGTCGTAGTGCTGGTACTGCTACTGGCGCTGCTGTACCTTTACGGAGAGCGACGCAAATTGCGTGCTTTGGAACGAACACTGACGGCAGAACAGCATGAAAAAAACTAAATGGATTGTCGGTTCGCTGATAATCGTCGCTGTCGTCATAACACTGTCACTACTTAAGCTCGGCGACAGCATCGTCTACTTCTACACACCGCAAGAGGTTTTCGCCGCCGCTCTCGACGTGCGCGGCAAAAATATAAAAATCGGCGGCATGGTCAAAGTGGGTAGTGTGCAGAAAGACATGGCAAACATGCGACTCACCTTCATGATGACGGACTTCAAAGGTCATGACATCGTCGTGCAACACCGCGGCACGCCGCCCGATCTTTTCAAGGAAGGGCAAGGGGTTGTGGCGGAAGGATACTTCGATGTGCAGAAAAAGACGCTGCAATCACATACGTTGATGGTTAAGCACTCGGAGGAATACCGCGTACCGCACGATGCTGAATTGCAGAACAAAGACTTGTTGATCAAATCAATTCTTGGCGATTAACAATGCGAGTGCGCCGTGCCCACGTCTTGCTCAGCATCACCTTGCTAATGCTGGCAGCACTGCTGGTCTACGTGTTGGCACGTGGCCTGACCATCGATCAGAGCAAGCCACGTCCTGTACTGGCAGGCAAATCCGCCCCGCCTTTTGTGTTAGACTGGTTACAGGGCGAAAGCCTGTTAAGCGGGTTACGGGAGGGTAGTTTTTCCGCTGCGGCACAAGACAAGGTGTTGGTGCTGAATTTTTGGGCGAGCTGGTGTTTGAGCTGCCGCCAAGAGGCACATCTGTTGCAAAACCTGTGGGACAGGGAACGTGCACGAGTGCTGGTACTCGGTGTGGCTGTGCACGATAAAGTGCACGAGGCACGCCGTTTCGCCCACCAATTCAACAAAACCTACCCGCTGGGACTCGACCGCAACGGGAGCACCGCGATCGATTATGGGGTAACAGGTGTGCCAGAAACCTTCATTATCGATGCTCAAGGAATAGTGCAACGACGTAATATCGGGGCGATTTCGGCGGAATTTTTACAGCAGGTGCACGATTTTTTTTGAAAAAGTAATTTTTTCTGACAGGAGGAACGCATGCTGTACTCGTGGTTGTTTTTTTTAATCCTGACCAGCGCTTGTGCCACCCGTGCCAAACATGCCGTGCTGGAGGGAGATATCTTTGTGTTGAAAAAGCGCATGCTTGATATCGAGCACGGTATTACAGCAACACGCCAAGAGCAGGATAGCAAGAGCACAGCTGGCAACAGGAAAATTGCGGGTGTGCAAGGCCGTCTTGATGCTTTCGAAAACAAATTACAAAAAATCACGGGACAACTCGATGCCTTGAAGGTAGGGGTAATTACGGGGCGTTACCCAGGGCTCAGCTCCGAGCACGAGTCGGTGGCAAGCACGCTCAGTAAACTACAAACTCGCACCGCCGAGCTCAGTGCTACGCAAGCGACGTTGTTGAAAGAATTCAAAGCACTGTTGGCACTTTACGACAAAAAAAAACACGTCAAACGCAGCAAGAAACGCAAAAAAATTACCAATCTTGCAGGGCTGAAGACTGCCTTCGAGCGCCAGCGTTATCGTTATGTGTTTGAGGATGCCCCGACGGTTATCAAGCGCTTGCGCGGTAAGTCCACCCGTTTTGAGGCCATGTATCTGTTGGCGGAGAGCACTTTTAAGCTTGGCAAGATACGTGATGCCGCGCTGTATTTCAACGATCTTGTCGAGGCAGGAGGTGACGACGAAAAATATTTGCGGCTGGCGAAACTCAGACTCGGGGATTGTTTTCGTTTTTTAGGCGACAAGAAGACGGCACGTTTGTTTTATCAAGATGTGGTCGACGCTTACGCAGGTTCGGAGGAAGCGCACAAGGCGACGGAAAAGTTGCAAGCACTGGGGGCGGGTTGACACGGTGCAGCTGTTCAGAGGTGACCGTGGCGCAGAACTTCGACACCGATGAAGATGTCTTCATTGTTCTCGTTAAGGCGGTTTTCGACGTAATCCCTGACGGAGCTGGGGTTTGCCTGCGGCATGGTGCTGGGGTCGATGTTGCTGACGACGAGGGTGACTGCTTTACGGAAACGCAACGGGCGACCAGAGAGCACCTCTTCGATCTTGCCGATAGCGGGGAAGGCTGAGACTTGCAATGTGTTGCCGAACATGGGGGTTACTCTGCCGCAGGGCAGGAAAAAACGCCAGCTCTGCTTGTCTTTGGTAAGACGTAGACAGTAGAGATGAGCGCTCTGTCGTCGCAGTAGTTCCACCGCCGCGGCGGGTGTCTGGGCAAACACGACGAAGTCAGCGCCCTTGTCTCCGACACCGCTGACTAGCAAGCGCATTATCTCGGGGTATCTCGGCGTGGGTGAGGCAGGTGTATTGCCGAGGGTGAAAAAAACTGCACCGAGAAGAAACATACGCATCACGTCTCACCTGTTGATTGTTATCACCTGCTGATGATTCTACTACATGTTGTCTGCGGGTGCAAACTCAGCCCTTCAGATGGCGGGAGATGACGATACGTTGCACTTCACTCGTACCTTCCCCGATACGGAGCAGAGCCGCGTCACGGTAGAAGCGTTCGATCGGGTATTCCTTCATCAAGCCGTAGCCGCCGAAGATCTGTTGTCCTTCACGTGCAGCGAACTCCGCCACCTCCGAGCAGTACAGTTTCGCCATAGCGGCTAGCTTTTGGAAGGGTTTGTTTTCCTGCCGCAGCCAGCAGGCTTTGTAAAGCAGATTTTCGGCAGCTTCGATACGGGTGGCCATGTCTGCCAGCTTGAAAGCGATCGCCTGATGTTCGATGATGGGCATGCCGAAGGCCTGGCGTTGTTTGGCGTAAGCAAGTGCCATCGATAACGCACCTTTTGCCAGCCCTAAACCCATTGCGGCGATCGACAAACGTCCGTTGTCGAGGGTTTCCATCATAATCTTGAACCCTTGTCCGATCTCGCCGAGTCGTGCATGGTCGGCTACTCGCACGGCATCGAAGTACAGCTCACCTGTGTTAGAGGCACGCCACATCATTTTGTCCTTCATCGCTATCCGCCGCAAACCCTTACTATCGGCGGGGACAAGAAAGCAGGTCAGCTGTGGCTTGCCATCCTCTTCCCCCGTCACCGCCTGCACGGTAATGCCGAGGGTGTTCTCTGCCGCACTGTTAGTGATCCACAGCTTCGAGCCGTTAATTGTCCAGCGCTTGTTCTTACTGTCGTAACGTGCTGTTGTGCGACTCGATTGGGCATCGCTACCCGCACTCGCTTCTGTCAAGCCAAATGCCCACAAGTAGTCGCCACAGCACAGGAGAGGCAGCCACTTCCCTCGCTGTGCGGGGCTGCCGTAGTAGTAAAGTGGTGCAACCCCGAGACTGTTGTGTGCCGCAACCGTCGCGGCCTGCGAGCCATCTACCCGTGCCAACTCCTCAACTGCGATAATGAAGGAGAAATAATCCAACCCTTGCCCGTGTGCCTCTCGCGGCACGACCATACCGAACAAGCCTAGCTCGCCCATCTTACGGGTTAAAGACACGGAAAATCGCTCGTCACGATCAAGTACGAAGGCCTGCGGGGCGATTTCCCGTGCGGCGAACTCCCGCACCGTTTGGCGCAGCAGCCGCATCTCCTCTGTTTCGTAAAACTGATACGCCATCACCCACCACCTGCTACAAGTTTTAGCACACTCTTTGCCTCTGTTAAACAACCATGTGTTGTTCGTCTGAGTAAAGAACGAGAAAGCGGTCGACAACCATAGTGAAGAAGCATAGCTACCTTGGATAGCTCAGGCAGTCGATGCGCTCAAGTTACGCCCGCGGCACATGTGCTGGCTGAGTGACTGCTAGGAAGGTCGGGGATAGAATTTTGTTTATTTTAAGAAATTTTAATTTTTATATTTACTTTCTATGAAAGGTGTGCTAGTAACTCATCCCCGTGGTCGCACGGGCTTAATTTTTCATGGTGGAGGAGAGGTGGTTATGCTGAAAAAGGCAATGAGGCTGGGCTCGGTGTTGTTGCTATGTAGTGCGTGCGGTGGGAGTGGTGATTATGCGCGTCCCAGTGCAGTGCATGACGGCAGGCGTGCCCTGGGGCTGGTGCAGATGCCTGGGGGGACATATGAATTCAAGCTATGTGAGGTAACAGAGGCCTACACCCCAGAGGTGTTAGAGGAGAGGTGTATCAATCCGTTGCTCACCGCGGATGGTTTACCGCTTGTCCTCAGCGAGGTGCCTGTGCCACCAGGTACGTTGGCCACAAAGTTCTGGCAGATGGGTGTCACGGTAGGTGCGGCTGCAGTGGCGGGATTGGTGGTCTTCGCTCTCGGTCGTCACATCGTCAAGATGAAGGCGGGGGCACAGCTGGGCAGGGAGGCTTACTATGATCAGCTGGTGGAGTCACTGAAGCGTTCAAAGTCCATCGATGGCAACACGCTCGTATCCAGCAACGGTGCTCTCGTAGAGAAGGTAAAACTCGGTGGTAAGGAGTACAATCTGCGTGCACTGCTGGAAAATAAAAAACTGCAAAAGAAATTGAGCAAGAAAGAAAAACTGGAGCTCGGCGTGTTGTTGCTCAACTTGGAAAACTCCCTCAAGAGCGGAACAGCATACGCAGACAGTCTCACACAGGCGATTACAAAAATAAACGGGCAGCCCGATGGTGGCATAGCGAAGGCCCTGAGCGAAAATAGTCTGATAAAGACAGAAACGGACGAAAATGGCAGACTGGTAAAATTAGTTCTCGATGATGGTGTTGTGGAGTCCTTACGCAAGAATCGTCCACTAGACGAACAATCTCACGAGGCGCTGCAGGCACTTGACGAGCTGGTGAGTCGAGAGGCTCGCATAAACAGGCTTGAACGTGGTTTGGCAGAGAACTCCAAAAAGATAGCTAAGCTCATAAAGGGCAATGACGAAATGGATGGTATTGTGAGTGGCAAAAGACGCAGTCTTGTCCTTAGCGACACTATCAAGGATGCCTTGCGAAAGGGTGAGGTAGATACAAAGTCTTCCGAGGAGAAGACGCTACGGAAACTCGAAGAGTTGATAGATAAAGAGGCTCTCGGCAGCAAAACTCCACTCTACAAAACTCGTGCTCAAGGTTATGAGGAGATTGCTAGGAAAGCTATCTATAGTAAGGAGCGTGTTAGTCCTATAGTTGCGGAGACGGGCGAGAAAATAGTAGCAAAAATAGCTGGACAGCTTGATGGACAGAACTATGATTTAATCGCTCGCTTAGAGGAGCAAGTTAGGAAAGCAGGCAACCTTGAAGATTTGCAAGAAGGACTGACTGAGGTGGTAGGGGAGTCTCACAAAGATCTGAAAAAAATAATTACCGAGACCGTAAAGAACGCGCCCACAGCCAAGAGGGGTGGTTTCTCAGGTGGTTTTAAGCCTAGCAAGTGGTTCACCTACTGGGACGAAGACAAGAGCAAGTTACCTAGTTATATGGAGACGACTGGTGATCCCGCGGTGAGAGTTGTAAACAGGAAAAAAGTGGTTAGCTACATTGCCAATAATAAGGAAGTCGGTGAAGTACAGGTGGAGAGAGGGATTGAAAAATTTATCGGCCAGGCTGCGGGTGCTGCTGTCGTTATCATTTCCACGACAGCATTACGGAAGAAACTTCCAGGACACGCTAAGCTCAGCGCTACCGAGCGCTGGGATGCATTAACAGGTGATTTTTATGAGCTGACTACGGAAGGACGCGTTGCAGACATGCACACCATTATCAAAGGCATCGCCGCAGTGACGGGAGGGGAGGTTTCTGACGAGGTCTTCTATTTCATGTTACGCAGCGGTTTGCGGAGCGAACGTTGATGTACACGGATGCTTTTAGTTAGACAGGGGGTATCGCCATGCTAGGTTCTTCTATTATTAAAGTGTTTCTGCAGCTGATTACGGGTCGGCTGTTGTTGACAGCATTGTTGTCAGCCACATTGGCATGTGGTGTTGCTCACCGTACGGAAACTGCACAGAGCAAGGCGGTGCGTGATCGTGTTCGTGTGCTCGGCTTGGCTCTGATGAGTGACGGCACATATCAGTTTCGTCTCTGTCGTCTACACGAGACCTATACTACACAAATACTCGCTGAGGCGTGCATCAATCCACTAGTCAATGAAGATGGCAGTGCGAAAATTTTCAACGATGTACCTGCCAAGCCTGGCACAGCACTGGCTAGACTTCGCAACTGGGTTACCGCGGGGCTGGCAGGGGCAATTGCAGGGACCTTCCTCTACAAGATAGGTCGTTTCTACGTCAAGGGTAAAGCCAAGGATCGTCTTATCGGTAAGACGAGGCTGAAGAGACACGAGACAAAAGTAAGAGAGGCACAGCAAAAAGCAAAAGAGCTTGGATATGGAGAAGAATCTGAGTTGATGGGAGAGCTCAGCTTGCTTAATGACAACAGTGAGATGAAAGATTATTTTCTCAAATCCAAGGATGCTAGTAACGAACTGGCAGAGAAACTGTTACGCGTCGAAGACGCAATAAAAAAAGTAGACGGCGACAAGAGCAAAGCCAAGGCGGAGCTGGAAGGGCGCGTTAAGTCCTACAATCGCATGCATAGAGACGGGGAAATCAGTGATTTAGGGGAAAAAATAGACAGCGCTATTAAGTTCGATCCTGAGGAAAACACGCTAAGGAGAGAGATCGAAGATGGTGGCTACTTGGCGGACTTCTTGGGCAAGAGCAGTGATGCCATCAAGAGACGTGCAAAATTTATGCGTGATTTCCCTTGGTTCGATGAGAAGACGCTCAAATATAGCGACAAGCTCAACAAAATTACCATTACAGACGAGGACGATGTTGTTACAAAGCTTGCTAGCGATAAAAGGGTGGAGAATATCGAAGTGCAAGCTGGTGCGGAGAAACTCGTAGCACAGGCGGTGGGTATCGGTGCTCTCTTATCCTTACCACTCACGGCTTGGTCTCGCTACCTGCCTGGGCACGCACTGCTCACAGCCGAAAAAAACTGGACGGCGATCACGGCTGGATATACTGAAGCAAAGCGTATCGACGACGTGCTGACCATCCTCGACGGCATCGCACAGGCGACCGATGCCAAGGTAGCATGGGAAGCGATCACTAACCATAACTGAACTCCTCTACGTGATTTGTTAGAAGCCGATAGGGTGTTCGCTTTTTACGGGGGCATCTATCTACACCCCGTTGATGAATAAGCTCTGGTTAACGAACGGTGTCAGATGGTAGCACGATCTGACGGCTCGCGGTCAGGCACGCAATCGTTACCTTCCGTAAAATATGGGGTATCGAGACCAGCCGCGGGAAGCAAGAAACGAAAATCGAGCACCTGTCGCGGCAGTTGCTCGTCGTCCTGTCGGTAAAGGCGATCGCGCCCGCAAGAAGAGACGGTGATGACCTCACGTTCCCCGTGTCTATCGCCGTGAGGCAACGAACGTAGCAGGGCACGGGCGATCAGATGTCTGCTCTTATGCAGCTGCGCCTGCGAGGAGTGTACGGCAACGCGGCGACGAGCATAGACGAGATCACGAGGGGTGCGCAACAAGGCAAGCTGCGCATCACGATCGAGACGGTAGTAAGACCACGCGGGAATCTTCCCCAGGATGTGATCGACACTCGACAGCGGGATAACGACAGCCGCTTGTGCGTCGCGTTCTCTAATACTGAAACGCACATGCAGGTATCTGTGGTTACCGCTGACTCGCAGCGGTACACGATAACGACCGTGCTGATCGGAGGAGGTTACAACCCGCAGATCGTCACAGGCTTCCCGCAGGCGGTTAGCACCGAGAGGCAGCGCTAGTGAACAGCGGGAGGCATCGGCATAGACAGAGACACCGACGAGAGGACGCATACTCTCAGCGCGCAGCCGACCTTGCAGTTCCAGTTTTTTGCGGGCAAATTTGGTGAAGAGACTGCGCAAACCCCGTGGGCGAATGTTTCTGCGCTTGTTGTCCGCCGCTACCAACTCTGCAACGGGAAGAGACACCGCTCCCAACACCACCGTCGTCAACACCAGTCTCGCCAGCATAACCGTCTCCCCCAGAATCAGAACAAAGACCACCCCCAGGCTGTCCCCAGCCTGAATAACCTACCTATACATGCCCCGCCAATCACTGTTAAACGGGCATGGTAGCACGGTGTGATGAGAAAAGCAAGAGGAGGAACGCTTCTCGGATACAAACAAAAAACGCGTGCCTATTGCCGTGGGTTCGGAGGATTGGGGTGGTTTGACATTATACCAGCTCCGTGCCGACCAGTAAGTTCTTCTAGGAGATACAGGAGCGTGATCTACTTTTTCTTCTCCATTGTTTTTTGCACTTACCAACCACCAGAACGGATCAAGGAAGCTTCTTGATAAGTTTTTATTTCGTGGTACAATCGCAATGTTTCTAACCTCGATTGTTTTTAGCGTGCAACATCATCCCGACTTACTTGCCTTTCGCCTGTTCTTCCCGATACTTGCTAGCTAATTGTTCTTGAATTGCGTGGGGAACGGCCTTGTAGCAGCTGAACTCCATACTGAACGATGCTTTCCCCTGTGTTTTGGAGCGCAAGTCCGTCGAGTAGCCGAACATCTCTGCCAGCGGCACTTCTGCTTCGATAACGGTGAAGTCATCGCGCATGTTGCTGCCCATCAAAATACCACGCCGCGACGAGAGGTCACCCTGTACAGGCCCCTGAAAATCGGTCGGGGTCTCTACTTCTACCTTCATAATCGGTTCAAGCAACACTGGTCGTGCCTGCATAAACGCCTCCTTGAAGGCAGCACGTGCGGCAATTTTGAAAGCCAGCTCGGAAGAGTCAACGTTGTGGAACGAACCGTCGTCGAGATCGACTTGCACGTCGATGACCTGAAACCCAGCCAGAGGCCCCTTCTCCAGCGATTCACGGAAACCCTTCTCCACCCCAGGGATGTACTCTTTGGGAATACGACCGCCGACGATGTTGTTGTTGAAGAGGAGATTATCGCCGTGTTCTGCCTTCTGTTCAGCAGTCTGAACTTGTAGCTTGCCGACGACATGAGCATATTGTCCCGCCCCGCCCGTTTGCTTTTTGTGTTTGTAGTCAAACGTGGCACTTGCAGTCGGAGCTTCGCGGTAATTAACCTTCGGTTGTCCTACGATTACCTCGGCCTTGTACTCGCGTTGAATGCGCTGCACGTAAATCTCCAAATGCAACTCGCCCATACCCCTGATAATCGTCTCGTTCGATTCGTTGTCGATCGTCACCCGAAAGGTAGGGTCTTCTTTCATGAAGCGATTTAGTGCCTTCGATACCTTGACCAGATCGTCCTGTTTCTCTGGTTTGATGGCTAATTCAATGACAGGATCAGCGATATATATCTTTTCCATCGAAATATTGATGTTGGGATCACAGTAAGTATCACCTGAAGCACAATCCACCCCGACCATCGCCACGATATCGCCTGCCTCGGCCTTCTCGATTTCCCGCCGTTCGTTGGAATGCATGCGTACCAAGCGTCCGATGCGCTGCTTCTTGTTTAGGCGCGGGTTGAAATGTGTATCCCCACGCTTGAGCGTGCCCTGATACACCCGTGTATAGGTGAGTTGCCCGTAGGAATCATCGGTAATTTTGAAAGCCATCGCTACTAACGGCTTGGTCGCATCGGGGAAAATCTCGACTTTCTCCCGTTTCTCGTTGTCGGTAGCGATGTAGCGGCGATCATGTGGACTCGGCAAATAGCGATCGACTGCGTCGAGCAACAACTGCACGCCTTTGTTTTTGTAGGCCGATCCCACGAACACAGGGGTAAGCTTGCGTTCCAACACCGCAGCACGAATCGTGCGGTGGATAAGCTCGGTAGGCACTGCCTTCTCTTCCAGCAATAGCTCGGTCATTTCGTCGCTGAACATCGACACCACATCGAGCAGCGCAGCACGAGCTGCCTGTGCCTCGTCATGCAATGCCGCGGGAATATCCTCCTCCCGTACCGTCTCGCCCCGCTCGCCATCAAAGTAGTAGGCACGCATGGCGATCAGGTCAACCTCACCCTTGTGGTCAGCCTCAAGCCCGATAGGAATCTGCATCGCTACAGCATTGTGACCGAGTTTTTCCCGTAACTGCGCCATCACTCGCCGCGGGTCAGCCCCCGAGCGATCGAGTTTGTTGATGAAGGCCAGACAAGGCACACCATAACGCCGCATCTGCCGATCGACGGTGAAAGACTGGCTCTGCACCCCCGAAACCCCGCACAAAACCAACACCGCACCGTCTAACACCCGCAAAGAACGCTCCACCTCGATGGTAAAATCGACATGCCCTGGCGTGTCGATAATGTTGATGACACAATCCTTCCAACCGACCGTCGTGGCTGCGGAGGTAATCGTAATCCCTCGCTCCTTCTCCAACTCCATATGATCCATCGTCGCTCCACTACCCTCCCCTCGCACCTCCTGAATCTTGTGAATGATGCCAGTGTAGTAGAGCACCCGCTCCGTCAAGGTCGTCTTCCCAGAGTCGATATGAGCAGAAATACCGATGTTCCTGACCCGCGCCAAACTGTCCGCCGCCATAGTCTAACCCTTCCTAACCTAGTGATGAAACTGACGTTTTAACACCCTCTAGTATCCCCCGAATGCCCAGTACGAACCCACTAGGGGTGTTTTCACTAAACAATTTTAAAAAAAACACGAAAACACACTTGGGGAGCTTCGGAGTCGATTATGGAGACCACGCGCCAAGAACGAACACTCGACAACGGGACATCAGGAACAGGGACATCAGGAACGGCTATTCCAGATTCCTCCTATAACACCATGCAGCACGAGGCTGGCGGCTCTAGCGCCCGTAAAGCCATCGTACCGCTGGTTGTCATTGTAGCCCTGACTGGCGGTGGTTATTTCGCCTACGAGATGTTCGTCAACAACAAAAGCCCCGCCCAGATACTAGCCTTCCTGCAGGACAAAGGTCAAGAGCTAATAGCACTCGCTTTGGGCGAAGATGAGAGCACCCCTCCTCCCCCCGCGGGAGGACAAGAGATTGTCGTTGCACCACCCGTCGCGACCGCGCCTGCTCCTCCTGTCCCTGTTCCTCCTCCTGTTTCTGCCACCGACCCAGTAGCAGCAGATTCACCAGAATCGGAAATGCCAGCTATCAGCGATTTTCCCCCCGAAGGAGAGGTGGAACAAAAGGTGAAACTGCCGAGTATCGCTTCGGATAACCCCTATCTGTATTTACCCAACCCTCGGCCAGAAAGCGAAGTGCAGTTCGGACGTGCTTGGTCGCAGCAAGAGGAGGAAGTATGGCGTAGCGGGATCACCCATCAGTTCGCTTGGCAACAATACAAGACGGTGCAAGACATCACCTCTATGCGGCTAGCAGGTAGCGATGCGATTTTGTGGGAAGCACTGAACAATCCTCGTCTGTGGACACGCATGAAAGCGGTGACAGGGCTGGTCATGTTCGGTACGAAGGTCGATGTTGACGCGGTGATAAGAGCACTGGGCGATGCGTCTCCTTCTCTGGTAGCCAACTACTTCAAGCGTTTCACCGTCAGGAGCAAACCCTCAGAACGTTTTGTCATGCGCTACGCACTGCATACCGTAGCACCACGAGCACGTTTGCATATCATCGAGGCACTGGTCGCGGGGAATGACGAGACGAGCGATCTCTACCTGCGCGCCGCATCGCTAGATGCAGATCACCGCGTCAGCCGATGGGCGAAAATGACACTAGACAATAAAGGATTACCCGCTATCACCGCGGACAACTAACCCTTGCACGAGTCTGAGGTTGAATGAGCGCTACATTTGCATTACCTTAACCTTACGATGGATGGTTTCCTGTTGGAAAAATCTTCGGTGGTTGTCGAGCAGATAAAGCTTAGGGACAGAGGTGCACTGATCCTCACAGGCCCCTCCAGCTGCGGTAAAGGCGAGGTGTCTGATTTCCTCAGCAAAGCGCTGTCCATCTCACACCACCTGTCGATGGGGGAAATTCTGCGCTACTCCTTCCATCATGCTCGTCAAGATCGTGATTACGAACAGCTACTGGCGGAACGCCACCAGATTTCTGGCGATTCCGACATCTTCGCCTGTGTCGATTCCTCCCGCTCTCTGAACAACAAGGTGAAACGTTTCATGCCAGGCCTCATCGAGCATTTTGGCAAAAAACGAGCAGCACGCGGCATCTCACAACTCGACTGGCTGGAGTTCTGCACCCTCAACGGCTTGCTCGTGCCAGATCGTTGGACACAGTGCTTTATCGAAGCGCGCTTGGAAATTTCAGAAAAAATACGTAGCAGCACCTTTATCCTGGACGGCTATCCGCGTACAGTGGCTGCCGCCCGTCACCTCCTGTCCTACTTCGCCAAAGCTAACATCCCCATCATCAAACTCCTGCATCTCAGCATCAGCAAACAAGAGATGTTGTCACGGGCGAAACAACGTAGCCGCGAGGACGACGAAGGCGAAGCACTGCGTTCTCGTTACCTCTTCTATGTTGAAAATGTGCAACCTAGCGTTGACTTTATGAAAAAAGAAATCGGTGCGGGCAAGACAGCCCTTATCGATGCGCACCAGCCTGTCTACAAAAAGCATAAGGGTGGGCGCGTGGAATTCGATCTGCGAGCTTCGATCGCCAATGTCGCACTGGATTCGCTGTGGAGTCTCGGCATTCCCAGAGTTATCTGCCAAGACTTGGTGCGCCTGCACGCGTAAGAAATGTGGCTAAACGCGGCTTTTTGTGTGATTATAGTCAGGAGCTGAGACGGACGGTGTCCCCCAACCAAGAAGCAAGGAGTACGCATGGCAATACTGATCGATGAGCACAGCAGGGTTATTACCCAGGGGATCACGGGGAAATCGGGTTTGTTCCACACCCGCCTGTCACACGAGTATGCGCCGCGTTTTGTGGGGGGAGTTAACCCTTTTAAACACGGTGAGAAAGTGCAGGTGGGTGACACTGAACTGCCTGTTTTCGGCACGGTAGCCGCTGCGAAGGAGGCGACCGCGGCTGACGTTTCGCTGGTCTTCGTCCCTCCGCCATTGGCTGCCGACGCTATTTTGGAAGCGATCGCGAGTGAAATCAGCCTGATTGTCTGCATCACGGAAGGCATCCCCGTGCACGATATGCTCAAGGTCAGTGCCGCACTTAAAGCGAGCAACTCGCGTCTGATCGGCCCCAACTGCCCTGGAGTCATTACCCCAGGCAAGTGTAAGGTGGGCATCATGCCTGGCCATGTACACAAGGAAGGCAAGATCGGTATTATTTCCAAATCAGGCACGCTTACTTACGAAGCGGTGTGGCAAACGAGTAACTGTGGTCTCGGCCAATCGACCTGCATCGGCATCGGGGGTGACCCGATTATCGGCACGGGATTTATCGATTTGTTAACGATGTTCGAACGAGATACCGATACTGACGGCATCGTCTTGATCGGCGAGATCGGCGGCGATGCTGAAATCGCCGCGGCAGACTTCATCAAGGAAAACATCACCAAGCCCGTTGCAGCCTTCATCGCAGGACGTACCGCCCCTAGAGGTAAGGTGATGGGGCACGCGGGAGCGATCGTCGCGGGAGGTAAAGGCAGTGCTGCGGAAAAAATAGACGCACTGCAAGCCGCGGGGGTGAAAGTTGCAGCTTCGCCCGCCGCTATCGGAGCAACAATTGCTACGACAGTAAGGGACTAGAGGGGAGAGAGGGCAGAGGGAGAGTCACACGACCTTGCAACTCAACACGCTCACCTACTTCAAAACAGGCGGCACCTGCGATGCCCTGCTTACACCCGCCTCGCTTCCCGCACTGCAAGACGCACTGTGCGCAGTAAAACACGCACCCTACTTCGTCTTGGGAAGCGGCACAAACTCACTGCTCAGCGACGAACACTGGCCAGGAACGGTGCTTGCCATGCATGCCATGAATAACATAAAACACCAAAATACACTGGTCACCTGCCATGCGGGAGTCGAAAACCGTGTCTTTGTTGCCTACTGCCATGCACATAGCCTGACAGGAGCAGAGTGGATGACCGCCCTGCCTGGCCAAATCGGTGCGACAGTGCGCATGAACGCCCGCTGCTACGGAGGTGAAATCAGCCAACTGGTACACAGTGTGACCACCGTTACACACACTGGAAGAATGCACATCTATACAAAACCACAAGAAATTTTTCGCGGCTACAAAGACACACTTTTTATGTACAACAAAGAAGTTGTGGCCACAGTGACATTGCAGCTACACAAAGGCGATAGAGACAAAATCGCGGCACAAATGATTGCAATAGAAAGTGACCGCATGCGCAAGGGGCAATTCCTACACCCCTCGTGTGGCTGTGTGTTTAAAAATAACTACGAAGCAGGTGTGCCCAGCGGATTGTTGCTCGATGCAGCAAAAGTACAACAACTAAACCAAAAGCACGTGTTTATCAGTCCGCAGCACGCTAACTTTATCTTCAATGTCGGCGGGACGAGCACAGATATAATCGCACTCAGCCTCAAAATGCGGGAGGCGGTGTACCAAAAATTTGCAGTCTGGTTGCAGTATGAAATGGAATTTCTCGGCAACTTCCCCGCCACATTGCGACAGGAAATAACCCGTATCAAACCGCATGACCTGCGTAACAAAGCGCTGCTAAAACTCAAACATACCTGGCAGAACAAAATCTGAATTTGCTTTTTAACAAGAAAAGCATACTTGCTTCCATTGGTCGCATGCCACTATAATAGCAAACGTGGAGACAGAAACAAATAACAACATCACCCAAGCTGAAGTACAAAGCCACAGGCTTGATGCAAGTGCCATCGAAGCTCTGTCCGCGGGTATCGGTCTCGGTCGCCTTGTTAACAACAAAAAACAAGGGCGCACTTCTCGTCCTTCCCCTGCGCCACAACCCACCCTCACCACCAAGACAATGCCCAAACCCACTGTGCCCAAGGTGCGTTTTGGCTTCGTGCGCAGCGTACTCGCATGGTGCTGCGACCTGCTGATTATCATCGCCTCACTGCTGATGGCCACTACTGCCGCACACTATGCAACAACCAGCACTCTGCCAGTGCCTGCTGATGTCTTGTTTGCCCTCAGCGAACGCTTCGCAGCCCATGAGGTCGCCCTCGTCAGTGCCGTACTGATGAGTGCTTACTTTATTCTCTTCAAACTACTCACTGGCTTCACACTCGGTGAAGCGATGCTGGGAGCAAAGCGAAGATAATTTTTATTTTTTTAAAAAAGCAGCGTAGCCTTCCGAAACTAATATCATTTTTTCAAAAATTTCTAAAACGGTAGTTATGTTTAAAAAAACTAGCGTGATAACTTGACGCTAGTTTTTGGTGAAGTTAAAATTGAAGTAAATGGCATGTGTTTATCTGGTGAGGGCGGGGGCTTTTTGTTTTTCTGTGCCTGATCCGCCTTGGTATGGGGGAGGGAGATGAAGATTGCCAAAGTTGCCAAGTTTACACACTCTGCACAGCTGTTCAAGTTCTGTCAGAAGGTGCTCGGACAAAGAAAGCAGTACAAGGTGCATGATCAAGAGGTAGGAGCGATTCTTGGCTTTAATCCTTCTGATTGTAGTCACTGGAAGCGTGGCAAGAAAAACGTGCGTTCGGTGTTCGCATTGGAGAAGTTGGCCGCGACGCTGAAGATTGAGGTTGCCTTGGTATATGACATTGTGAGTGGCAGTGTCGGCCTTGATGAGGCGATTTATGAATACAATCAGGCGCGTAGCTATCGTGATTGTTTCCAAGAGGTGGCGGCTATCGCTGAGCCGCGTGTTCAGGAGGTGCGCCAGCGTTGCAGTGCTTTCGTGGCGGCTTTGCATAAGCAGTGTGGCTTTGTTGTGCCGCCGCTATATTTGCCAGAGGTACTGCGTTTTTTTTCTTTTGTCAGTGCACAGTCAGCGGGTGTCGTCGATCGCTTGAGCCGTATTTTGCGTACCAAGCCAGGCCAATACTGCATCCAGTTTAAGAAAGGAGATCTTAAAGCACAGACACGCATGAGTGTGGTGGCGGATTTGGCGAGGGTGTTGTTGCAGAGTGAGCGGGGACGTTTTCCTGAGCTGGGCAGCATCGATGATGATTTGGCCAAGTTTGAGCAGTGTTTGTTTGCATTGGAAATGCTCGCCCCACGTCACATGCTGCGGCGAGAGTTGAGCGAGCTGGATGCGCGGCGCAACATGATTACCGAGCTGGCCGCACTGTTTTGGGTACCTAAGGCCTTGATCGGTTTCCAATTGCAGGATACTCTGCGCACGCGGCCGCGGGGGGAGGTGCAGGAAGCAGCACCTGAGGCGGGACCGACTATTCGGCAGCTACACCTGTAGTCGGTAGGTGGCTAGTCTCGTGTGGTGTACTTGACGCTTGGGGATAGTGATGGGCAAGCCTAGTGTCTCACTGTTGATATCGTTGCTGGTCGTTGCTGTGGCCTGTGTCACCAAGGGACGCAACTTTCCTGCCGATCTCAGCTGGGTTAAGAAGGGGGAGACTAGCCAGCAGGATGTACTCATGGTGCTAGGCACGCCTTTTATGGTAGGCAGTTCCAGCGGTGTGCAGGCTTGGAGTTATGGTCTTTACCACTACCGTATCGTAGGGCGTAGTTATGTCAAAGAGCTTAAGTTTTTTTGGAACAAAGACAAAACGGTGCGGGAGTACTCGTTCCAATCCAGTTTTCCTGATGATTTGAAGCGGGCGGGTTTACGCAAGAAACGAGCCACCCCGCCGCCGTCTCGCGACCACCACGAGCAGGATAATCCCCCACCTCGTGAGGGGGATCACCGCCAACCTTCTTCCTAGTGGTTTGTGGTTGTGGTTGCTGCTCTGGGGCGTGTTTTAACTAAACTCTGTGTGGCGATTTTTCTTCTCGGGGTAGCGGGTTTTTTCGCCGTCGTTGGTATGGGTGTGGTCATCTGGGTGCAGGTGCGGGTCGGCGATACTGGTGAGTTGCAGAAGTCCACTATTCTGGCACGCATGAACGAAGAGACCACTATTTACTTTGCTGATGGCAAGCGTCCTATCGGTAGTTTTTTTGCAGGTCTGCATCGTCGTTATGTGTCGATCAGTGATGTGCCTGCTTACGTTATCAACTCGATCATTGCCTCCGAGGACAAAAATTTTTACCATCACCGCGGTGTTGATCCTATTGCTATTGTTAAGGCTTTTGTTGAAGGAGTAGAGCAGGGGCGGTTTCGGCGGGGTGGTTCGACCATTACTCAGCAGACGGTGAAAAACATTCTCGGTCGTTGGGAGCGTTCTTTTGCCCGCAAGTTTCGTGAGATTATCGCCGCCCTGCAGCTTGAACGTATGTATGACAAACGACAGATTATGGAGTTTTATCTCAACCAATTTCACGTCGCGGCTAATGGTAATGGCATAGGTATTGCAGCACGTTACTACTTCAACAAGGAGGTGCAAGAGCTGAATTTAATCGAGGCAGCATTCATTGCTGGTTCAGTCAAAGGCCCCAGCAAGTATAACCCTTTCATCAAGTATACGAAGGAGGCACGGCAGCAGGCACGTACGCATGCTTTTGAGCGCAAAAACTACGTGTTACGGCGTATGTATGAGCAAGGCTGGATTGCACAACAGGAGTTTGAGGAAGCGTTGCGCAAGCCGATACCCTATCGTCGCGGTAAGTTTCGCAGCGGTGAGGTGTCGTTGGTATCGACTATTCGCAAGCAGTTTCGACATCGTGAGTTGCTCGATGCGCTTGGTCTTGACAATGCCTCGCAGTTGAGCCATGCGGGTTTACGTATCGTTACGACTATCGATAGTACTCTGCAGGAGACGGCACAGCTTGCGATGCGCCGCAATTTATCGCGTGTGGAAACAATTCTGCAGGGGTTTCGGGCGGAGGATAAATCACGTTTCAAGCCGCTGCGTCGTCTGGAAGTGGAGCAGTTTTGTTATGGTAGGGTGGTTGAGGTTGTTAACAAAAAAGACGAGGAAGAGGTTCGGCTTGATTTTGGTTTGGCGAAAGGCACAATTCCACGTGCATCTCTGGTGCGTTATGCACGGTTGCTTGATTTGCCAGAGGGGCATAAGGAAGGCTACCATTTTTATCTGCGACAGTTGTTGCGGACGGTGCAGCAAGGCGATGTGTTGTTTGTCGAGGTGAAGTCTTATGATGATGACACCCATGAGGCGGTGGTTGAGCTGCACAAGTATCCGCGTATCAACGGCGGTTTGATTGCCATCGATAGGGGTAATGTACGTGCCGTGGTGTCGGGTTTCAACACCATCGGTTTCAATCGTGCCTTGGCGGCCAAGCGCCAGCCTGGTTCGGTGTTCAAGGCGGTGGTCTACTATGCCGCCTTGCAGCTGGGATGGCGGGTGCTCGATCAGCTGGACAACGAACGGCAGATATTTCCTTATCAGGGTGGATTCTATGCTCCGCGTCCTGATCATCCTAGTCCCTACCAAGATGTATCGATGTTGTGGGCGGGTATTATGTCGGAGAATCTCGCTTCGGTATCTCTTGTCTATAACCTCGTGTCGAAGCTAAACTTCAAGCAGTTCAAGCAGTTGATGACTTTCCTGGACCTCATGCCAGAGCCTGGCGAGCCGATGAAAACGTACCATCGACGGGTGATGAAAGCTCTGGGCGTGCGGTTAGAACCGAACGGTATCAAAATGTTTCAGCTGGATAACGCGATCCGTGATCTCGCTCCTGACCTTGTTTTTGCGGAACAGGAGGGAGTGCGGCGACGCTTGCAAAAGATCTGGTGGGGGGAAGACTATCAGCGCGGTTGGGCAGAGCTTTTTTCGGAAGAGAACGAAGCAATGAGTGTGCGTGAACGCAAGCGCCGTATCGATTTGCTGGCCAATAACTTGACGCGTTTCAACGAAGCAGCTGAAGCTTTACGAGAAGATTGGCAGGAGATAACTAGTGCTGTTGCCGCTGCTGGTGGCGGTGCAGTGCGTGATGCAGCTGCTTTTCGAGAGCGTTTGGCACGTTTTCGGGTGTTGTCCTCACGGGGAGCAAGGCCTAATCTAGGCTATTACTTGCCATTGCACATTGAAAACTACGCTCATGATGAAACTACTGCGGAAGAGTTGGAGTACTATCGGCGGGTTGATGGGCGACGTTTGCAGCGGCAGGATGTGTTGGCAATTTGGGGGGGTGGCGATCCGACACGTAGTCCCGCGGGCATTACGTTGCGTGATGTGCGTCTCGATGGTTATCTCGCGCGGCATTGGCTGGAAAAGCTCAACGCCGCGGTGGAAAACAATTACCAAAAGGTGATGGCGCAGGAGAGTCGTTACGACTTGTATCGCTACTACCAACACCGTGATTTTCGTATTGCTGTGGGGTTAAACTATTTGTTGGCATTGAGCAAGAGTATGGGGGTGGTTTCGCCGCTTGAACCAGTGTTGTCGTATCCGCTAGGTACTAACGATGTGACAACGGCGGAGGTCTCCAAGATTTACCAAACTTTTATTGAAGGCAGGACATATCGTTTTTACGAAAACGGCCCTGATAATCAGTTGAATTTCATTCAGCGTATTGAAGATCGTACGGGGACGGTGTTGTATGAGGCAGAGCCGACGGTGACGATGATTTCTTCGCGTTCGAACTCTGATCAAATGCGGGAAATTTTGAGCAAAGTTGTTACGCATGGTACGGGACGGCGGGCGCGTGGTGAGTTATATTTGCTTCTTGATCGTGAGGAAGAGGGGGGTGCTGAAGCGAGCTCTAAAAAGCGCAAACTTTACGTGCGAGTACCAGCATTTGGCAAAACGGGCACGACGAATGATTTCACCACCAGTTATTTCGCGGGATTTTTTCCTTATCCTACGCGACAGCACAAGCCGCTCGACCCAGCCAATAGTTATGTTATTTCGGCTTATCTTGGCTATGATCTCAATGAGACGATGCGGCGGGGGCGTATTAGGGTGTATGGTGGGGTGGGGGCGTTGCCGTTGTGGACGGATTTTGCTAAGGGCATCATTGCTAAGAAAAACTACCGTGGTTATCTCGACCGACTTGATCTCGATATTTTAGCCAAGAAGGAGTGGCCTTATGTACGCAACAGAAAGCTTGTGGCGGTGAAGGTTGATTTGCCGCGTGGTTTGATTTTACGTTCGGCCCGCAAGGGTGATATTGAGCGTTATGATACGACGGACATTGCTCGTACGGGTGAAACTTACCGCAGTGAATTTGAGTTAGGCAGTAGTGTGCGTTCGTTAATGTATATTCCTGCTGGTGTTAAGCGTCGTGCACGGTATTCAAAACGTCGTTTTGATCCTTTCACGCGGGTTAAGTTGTCGCAGGAAAAAACTGTCAACAACGGCTCTTAATTTTCTGATGTGTGTCGATGCCGTACCTTGTTAACAAAGGTGAGCGCATCTACTATGAGTGTTGGTCGTATCCTGTGATACGGCGCACACTGACGCTGGTTAACGGTTATGCGCGGCCGTGCACGGACTTTCGTCATCTTGGCAAGGCACTGGTGCAGGCATCTTGCAGGGTGGTTGTACTTGATAATCGTGCGGCTGGTCGTTCGCGGGTTAGCAATCCTTTCACTTTGCAGGATATGGTATCTGATGTTGTTGCCCTTTGGGATTATCTGGGTATTGAGTCCTCCGCGCTGCTTGGTATTTCGATGGGTGGTGCTATTGCACAGTTGTTGGCGTTGAATTTTCCTGAGCGTGTTGTTAGGCTCGTGCTTGTTTCTAGTTTTTGTGACAGTAGTTTTGCTTTGTTGCGTGGTAAGCGGGGGTGGGGTAGTCTTGCCGCGGGGCAGGAAATGTTGCGGCATTATGTTGCGGCGGATTTTTTTCGTCGTAATCGTCCTTTGTTAATGGCGATGGCGAAGCAGATGTGGGAGCAGCAGGGTGTAGGTTCAGGGGGAGCAGGTCAGGATAAGGCCATGCTAGGTTTCAGCACTCGTGCTCGTCTTGCCCAGTTTAGTTGTCCTGTATTGATTGTACATGGTGCGGAGGATCGGGTGATCGACCCGCGGGCGGCGGAAGTATTTGTCCAGGCAATTCCTAATGCTGAGTTATGTTTGCTGCCTCAGGCGGGGCACCTGCTGTTGTTGGAGAAGACAGCCGAGCTGTGTGCACGTGTGCTCGATTTCTGTACGGGCGGTCACTAGGTGCGTTGCCTTCTGTACCACTGTCAAACTTACCATAACCATAAGTCAGTATCAATTCGATGGTAGAGGTTTTTGGCACGCGGGGAGGCTTTCGGGAAGACAGACAAAACACCGCAAAATCAGGCTTTCTGTCGCTCAAAAAATTAAATTAAGCGCCCTGCCCACGGAACTCAGGAATCACTGTGTATCATACTTGATGGGCAAATTTGTGAGCTACCTGACGATCAGCTTTTTTGCAGCTCATGCTTAATGTCAGCTAGCTCTTTTGTGCTAACCTGTGTAACGTCACAGATCTGCTTGTCAGGCATACCTCTCGCCAACATCCGCGCGACGACATCCCGCTGCTTTTGCTCTACGCCCTTGCGCATACCCTGCTCGATACCTTGCTCGATACCCTGCTCGATACCCTGCTCGATACCCTGCTCGATACCCTGCTCGATACCTTGCCGCTTGCCTTTGCGCATACCCTGCCGTATGCCCTCTTGTCTCGCTCTATCAAGGCCAAATTCCATCTCTGGCATCAGTCTCTCTTCCTCCTTCAGGTGTGGAAAACGCTTACGTTCAATCTCCGCAAACCCCCTCACGTCGTACCCCTTATCGGCACATTCGTAGTAGTCCATTAACACATTGAGCATAAACTCTCGCTCCTGTTGTGGCAACAGGCGTGCCTTCTTGAGAATCTTGACCACTACCTCTTCGTCCATATCCCAGTAGTTACGTATGCCGAACAACGCCAAGCTCACCACCTCGCCTCCGCGGCGCATGCGACGGTAGGATAAATCGTGTAAGTTCACTAAAGGACAAGCAAAATTGGCAATTTTCTTCAGTTGCCGCCTCAACTCTTCGGGTGCACCCTGCCTTTGCAGTGCCCAACTAAGGTAATCGGAGGGGATAACTGCTCTCTTGTCCTTGCCACAGGTGACGATGATGGGAAGGATTATACCGCCTGTCTGTTGGGCGATCTCGTTGTAATAGCCCAGCATCTGCAGGATGGTGTCGTTGTCACGGTAACTCTTGTGCTCCAAGATGATAGTGATGATGACACGGGCTTTGGAAGGCCACAACGGCACTTCCAGTACGATGTCAGCTCTGCGTTCCTGTCCCTTCCTTCCCGCTGCGGTGCTTTCGGTGATCTGCAGCGCGGGCCAATTGAAGATGGTGTAGAAGCTAGGGGAAAGCAAGACCTGTAGCAAGGCACGGCAGTGTTCGGGACGCTTGAAGATTGTCTTGAAGACGCTGTCATGAGGGTGGGAGTGACGGGCTTTGGCAGCCTTGCGGCGCTGTCTCTTCCGCCCTATGCGTCTTCGTCGCCCAGTCATGTTCACCTTGTCATGCTGTGTTCGATATTTTAACACGAGGCTGGTGTACTTGGCTAACAAATGCACTCGCGGACTACCTCACTCAGGCAGCCGCGATAAGTATTCGCTTTGCTCACGGAACTCAGGAATCACTGTGTATCATACTTGATGGGCAAATTTGTGAGCTACTTGACGATCAGCTTTTTTGCAGCTCGCGCTTAATGTCAGCTAGCTCTTTTGTGCTAACCTGTGTAACGTCACAGATCTGCTTGTCAGGCAGACCTCTCGCCAACATCCGCGCGACAACATCCCGCTGCTTTTGCTCTACGCCCTTGCGCATACCCTGCTCGATACCTTGCTCGATACCTTGCTCGATACCTTGCCGCTTGCCTTTGCGCATACCCTGCCGTATGCCCTCTTGTCTCGCTCTATCAAGGCCAAATTCCATCTCTGGCATCAGTCTTTCTTCCTCCTTCAGGTGTGGAAAACGCTTACGTTCAATCTCCGCAAACCCCCTCACGTCGTACCCCTTATCGGCACATTCGTAGTAGTCCATTAACACATTGAGCATAAACTCTCGCTCCTGTTGTGGCAACAGGCGTGCCTTCTTGAGAATCTTGACCACTACCTCCTCGTCCATATCCCAGTAGTTACGTATGCCGAACAACGCCAAGCTCACCACCTCGCCTCCGCGGCGCATGCGACGGTAGGATAAATCGTGTAAGTTCACTAAAGGACAAGCAAAATTGGCAATTTTCTTCAGTTGCCGCCTCAACTCTTCGGGTGCACCCTGCCTTTGCAGTGCCCAACTAAGGTAATCGGAGGGGATAACTGCTCTCTTGTCCTTGCCACAGGTGACGATGATGGGGAGGATGATGCCGCCTGTCTGTTGGGCGATCTCGTTGTAATAGCCCAGCATCTGCAGGATGGTGTCGTTGTCACGGTAACTCTTGTGCTCCAAGATGATAGTGATGATGACACGGGCTTTGGAAGGCCACAACGGCACTTCCAGTACGATGTCAGCTCTGCGTTCCTGTCCCTTCCTTCCCGCTGCGGTGCTTTCGGTGATCTGCAGCGCGGGCCAATTGAAGATGGCGTAGAAGCTAGGGGAAAGCAAGACCTGTAGCAAGGCACGGCAGTGTTCGGGACGCTTGAAGATTGTCTTGAAGACGCTGTCATGAGGGTGGGAGTGACGGGCTTTGGCAGCCTTGCGGCGCTGTCTCTTCCGCCCTATGCGTCTTCGTCGCCCAGTCATGTTCACCTTGTCATGCTGTGTTCGATATTTTAACACGAGGCTGGTGTACTTGGCTAACAAATGCACTCGCGGACTACCTCACTCAGGCAGCCGCGATAAGTATTCGCTTTGCTCACGGAACTCAGGAATCACTGTGTATCATACTTGATGGGCAAATTTGTGAGCTACTTGACGATCAGCTTTTTTGCAGCTCGCGCTTAATGTCAGCTAGCTCTTTTGTGCTAACCTGTGTAACGTCACAGATCTGCTTGTCAGGCAGACCTCTCGCCAACATCCGCGCGACAACATCCCGCTGCTTTTGCTCTACGCCCTTGCGCATACCCTGCTCGATACCCTGCTCGATACCCTGCTCGATACCCTGCTCGATACCCTGCTCGATACCTTGCCGCTTGCCCTTGCGCATACCCTGCCGTATGCCCTCTTGTCTCGCTCTATCAAGGCCAAATTCCATCTCTGGCATCAGTCTCTCTTCCTCCTTCAGGTGTGGAAAACGCTTACGTTCAATCTCCGCAAACCCCCTCACGTCGTACCCCTTATCGGCACATTCGTAATAGTCCATTAACACATTGAGCATAAACTCTCGCTCCTGTTGTGGCAACAGGCGTGCCTTCTTGAGAATCTTGACCACTACCTCTTCGTCCATATCCCAGTAGTTACGTATGCCGAACAACGCCAAGCTCACCACCTCGCCTCCGCGGCGCATGCGACGGTAGGATAAATCGTGTAAGTTCACTAAAGGACAAGCAAAATTGGCAATTTTCTTCAGTTGCCGCCTCAACTCTTCGGGTGCACCCTGCCTTTGCAGTGCCCAACTAAGGTAATCGGAGGGGATAACTGCTCTCTTGTCCTTGCCACAGGTGACGATGATGGGGAGGATGATGCCGCCCGTCTGTTGGGCGATCTCGTTGTAATAGCCCAGCATCTGCAGGATGGTGTCGTTGTCACGATAACTCTTGTGCTCCAAGATGATAGTGATGATGACACGGGCTTTGGAAGGCCACAACGGCACTTCCAGTACGATGTCAGCTCTGCGTTCCTGTCCCTTCCTTCCCGCTGCGGTGCTTTCGGTGATCTGCAGCGCGGGCCAATTGAAGATGGCGTAGAAGCTAGGGGAAAGCAAGACCTGCAGCAAGGCACGGCAGTGTTCGGGACGCTTGAAGATTGTCTTGAAGACGCTGTCATGAGGGTGGGAGTGACGGGCTTTGGCAGCCTTGTGGCGCTGTCTTTTCTGCCCTATGCGTCTTCGTCGCCCAATCATGTTCACCCTGTCATGCTGTGCTCGATATTTTAACACGAGGCTGGTGTACTTGGCTAACAAATGCGGCCAAATTTCCCAACATAACCACAGTCAAACTTACCATAACCTTAGGCAAGCTCTTAATCTGTAAGATAAATATGATACGATGATGAACAGATATAATACCTGGTTGGGATAATTTTCTCGTTTTTTTTTACTGTAGTTTCAGCTAGTTGTATAAAGAACCTAATGTTAATAGGTGGATTAGACGAGGAAACGTCGCTGTGCGGCATCTTTGACAGCAGCCACCTTCTCCAAACCACGCCGCCGTGCACTATTGATAAAATCAATGAACACAATAGCATTGTTGACCACCACACCAGCTAAGGCAATAATGCCGATCATCGCCAAAAAACTCAGCGTCATGCCATGCACATAGAAAGCAAAAACAGTTGCGGCAATACCCAACGGAATGGTAGTTGCGATGATAAACGGCTGGTATAAATTCTTAAACAACAATGTTAGAAGGAAGATAATGCCAAACAAGGCAAAAATAAAAGTTACCCGCAACGATGCCATGCTCTCTTTAGTATCGCTATCCTCACCGCCAAAATGAAAAGTGAGGGAAGGATGCTGTGCTGCCATCGCGGCAACCTTCTCGCGCATAAAACTATTCACTACGGCGGAAGTGGTCACCTTGTTGTCAACTTCCGCGGTAACCGTCACCTGTCGTTGATTGTCTTCATGCTCATAAACCGATACCCCACTGACAGTATCCCAACTTGCAGTCTTCCGTAACGGAATAAGCTGACCACGACGATTAGGAATCTCAATATCAGCTAACGCCTGTGCTCCTTGCTGTGCTTCTTGCTGCAATGTGACACGTAAATCTATTTCTTCATCGAGACCACGAATAGTCGTTGCCACAATACCTTCAAACGCCGCACGCACCGCCAAGCCAATGTCCTGCAACGACAACAGCGCAGCCGCAGCTGCCTCTTGCTTGACTCGCACACGCATCTCCTCTTTGCCAGTTACATGACTGTTCTCGACATCAGTCACACCTTCAACGGCACGCAACTGTTCCTCTAACTGCTGCACCGCAGGCAAAATATTCACATACTCATCGCCACGCACACCGATACTGACCGCCTTGCCCACAGGCGGCCCGCCCGCCACCTGCCTGAAACTTACCACCTCCAAACCTTCTGGCTGCACAACATTACTGCGTACATCCTCAACGATAGTGGCCGTGTCACGTTCACGCGTCAAAGCATCCGTTAAATACACCATAATCTCCGCATACTCAGCCCCACGTTTCATCCCACGCGGATTATGCATGCCTTGCCGACCAATAATACTAATAAAATCTTCCTCAGTGGGGCAAAAATCAGAAAACGATGCTAACAAAAACACGGTGTATCCACATTTACGAAAGCGAGTGCAAGAGAGCTACATGGCTAAGTTAAATGCCACACTTAAGCGCGCTTTGCTCGACTCCTACATTAAAGCCATTCGCTGGGCGAGCGATAGAATTGGAGACAGCGGCGGTATTATAGGCTTTGTCCATAATGCCTCTATGCTTGATGAACGTAGCACACAAGGGCTAAGGCGATGCTTAGTTGAAGAATTCGATGCCATCTATTCTTTTCATCTGCGCGGTAACCAACGTACTAAAGGAGAGTTAGCGCGCAAGGAGGGTGGAAAAATATTCGGACAAAACAGCAGAACACCAGTAGCGATCAGCTTTTTAGTCAAAGGCCCCAGAAGACTAACTAAAGAGGCAGAAATTTACTACCATGATATCGGTGACTATCTCAGTCGCGAACAGAAACTACAAAAAATATCCGCTTACAGTTCAATCACAAACATCAACTGGCAAACAATTACACCTGACAAGCATGGTGATTGGCTCGATCAACGCGATAGTGACTATGAGCAGTTGCCCGTGCTCGGCGATAAGAAGCGGGGTGGGGGAATTTTTGCACTGTATAGCTGTGGTGTGAAGACAAATAGGGATGGCTGGGCTTACAATTATGATCACAGCATGGTAGCGGCAAACATGGCAGAGATGATCGGTGTTTACAACTGTGAGCGCGACCGACTAGCAGGTGAGCAGCTGAATGTAAAAAATATCGATCAACATATTGAGCTTAACGAAAAAAAGATCAAATGGAGTCGTAGCCTCAAACAATCGCTGATTAAAGGCAAAGAAGCAACTTTTACTTCTGATAAAATAAAACTGTCCAGCTATCGTCCCTTTATTAAAAAACATCTCTACTACTGCACTATGTTCAACGAGTTGCATATCGGTTATGAGCAGCAACCACAGCTCGCGGGGGTGAAGATTTTGTATCGTGGCCAGGAGACACGTTTAGAGCGCATACCACCTGCAAGCCTATTGGTAACTAAAATGAAGATAGCTAAAGATCAACAAAGTATCAAATACAATGATGACATCACTGTCACAGGCATTCCCGCTGAAACTTGGCAATATCAAGTCAGCGGCTATGCACCAGTGAAGTGGATAGTAGAACGCTACTATCGCAAAATTGACCCCAAAACCGACCTGCTCGACGACCCCAACAACTATAGCGACGACGCACCCTATATCTTACGCTTGCTACTCAGCACCATCACTGTTGCCGTGGAGACGGTGTGTTTGATCGAGAAGCTACGTGGCAAAGAAACATAGCGACGAATGGTAAATGGGTAGGGACAAGAGTGATGTTAGAGAGAAGCTTAACAATCAAGGTAACAAAATGAAAATCACAAAATAGAGAGTGGGTATGTAATCATTTACCTACAAAAAACACCACAGCAACGAAAGAACTATAGCAACAGCATAACCGATAGCCAGAACTACGGGCACGCAGGACTCAACATCTGTGAATTTGCGGTAGACTTTTTTGTTTTCGCCTGTGAGTTTCAAAGTCAACTACAGGGTTGTCCCTTGGTGTACGTTTACTGACCCAGAGGTGGCACATGTGGGGCTGAGTGTTGCTGAGGCAGAGCGACGTGGTATTGCTTTATGGTCTGGATGATCTTGACCGTGCCATTGCTGATAGCGACGATCGTGGTTTTGTCAAAGTATTGACTGCACCGAAGAGGGACAGGGTGTTCGGTGCAACGATTGTTGGCGCACGTGCTGGTGAGTTGATTACTGAGTTCGTCAGTGCGATGCAGCATGGCATTGGTCTGAACAAAATCCTCGCCACGATTCATATCTATCCGACCTTTGCCGAAGCCAACAAGTACGCGGCAGGCAACTGGAAGAAGACGCATGCTCCTGCCCGTGTGCTTGCTTATCTTGAGAAGTTGCATAGCTTGCGGCGAGGGGCAGATTGAAATTTGCGGACAGCGTAGGTTCGTGTGGCATGCGCGGTCTCTTCAGGCTCTGATCTACCAGCATCATCCCCTCAGCCTTGCCTTCTCTGCCAAACTGCGGGCAGGGTGTTAGTCAGCTGAAAAAACTGGGCGACATGATGTGTTTTGGTCAGGTGAGTGTGGTAGAATGGTCAGTAGAGGTTGTGTTTGCCGTGCGGGTAGGCTGCTGTCGTCGGCACACCGCCTGATGGCAATTGACTTCTAATTTTTGCTGTAATATCAATCAATTATGTAAGAAACTAAACTTATCGGCTAATTTGGCGAAACAGCAGGCAGACGCGGTTTCTTTTACAAGGTAGGAGGGGAACGTGAACAGGGTGGTTTTTTGGGCAAGGAAAAAACTTGCTGGCTTTTCTTTGTTGGAGTTGATGGTTGTGGTGGCAATACTCGGTGTCTTGGCAACGGTGGCCGTGCCGCGGTTCAACATCTTCCGCGCCCGTGCCCGTCAGTCAGAGGCAAAAAGCAACCTTGGCGTTATCTTCACCCTACAGGAAGCGTTCGCTATCGATAATCAAGAATATTACAACGGCGATAATGCTCATTGGGGCGGGACTCCCATGAATGCCCGCGCTTCACGAGACGGGTATCGCGATGGTGGTACAACAGTTTGCGAGGCTAACAAGCTCGGTTTTCGCTTGGCCAACTGTGACAAAGCGCGTTACGGCTATTGGATGGCTGGTGCTAACGAGACTGAGTTCTTGACAATTGCCTTTGCTGCTTCGGATACTTCTGAAAAGCGGATTTTTCCCGGTTGTGATGGCACAAACAATGCCAGGACTGCTATTACTGTCAATGCAGGTTCTGCTGTAGATAGTACGGGTGGCGCAGCTGTCTCCGAGCCCTGCCTGGCACCTGCTACGCAGCTTCATGGCGGTGTTGATGGTGGGAACCAAGTAGGCAGTGGTGGCGGTGATGGATGGTGCATTGACAATAACAGAAGAATGGATAACTATTATGATATTGTCACGGGCTGCACAGGCTAATCTAACCGATACATACCAGCACGTAAAAACCGATTCGCTACCACACCGATGCTTGCCGCTGCAGGGGTTTGTGAGGACGGGCTTGGTTGCGGTGCGTTCTCCTGTGGTAGGCTGGGTATGTACCTTGCTTCGGTGAGGCAGGTGACGCATGGCAGGCAAGAAGAAGAAAAGGCCGACTCTTGAGATTGAAAAGAACTCGTCTCCTTCCCGCAAGGGTTCAAGCTGCGCGACTTCCATCCCTGAGAGTTTGTGATGGAGGTAGCGATGGATGTTTTTTGTGCAGCACACAGTGCTGCGTTGTGTTAGACTAGCGATGCGGGCATTTTGGTGGAGATGGATAGCGCATGGCAGGCAAAGAGATCCTAGCTTTCGGAGAATTGCTGGAATCGTTACGTGAAGTTGTGGCTGGCCTGAGGGCAGCTAGAGCCGATATCGAGGCACTGACCGTCAATGCTAAGGCAAGTGACGTGAGAATTGACAAGCTGTCAAAGAATATCGGTGGATTGAGCAACAAGTGGGGTGATCTCGGTGAGGCCATGACGGTCGGCGAGTCCATTGCTGTCTTCAACACCATCGACGGTGTCGAGGTCTACAGCCTGCATTCAAACATCATCACTAACTACAAGGGCAAGGAGTGGGAAATAGACGGAATTGCCATTGGCAAAGAACTGGTGATCGTCATCGAAGCCAAGGCTACACTGAAGGAGACGGATGTCAAAAACTTCGTCGCGGGAAAACTCAAAATATTCACTGAGCTTGAGCCATCCTTTGAGAACAAGAAAATTTACGGCGCAATCGGTTTTCTCAGTGCCAGCGCTGCAGTACAAGCCTACGCACAACAACAAGGACTACTGCTCATCCATCCAACCGAAACCAGCAAAGAACTCGTCTCCTTCCCGCAAGGTTTCAAGCTGCGCGACTTCCATCCCTGAAAGTTTGTGATGGAGGTAGCGATGGATGCTTTTTGTGCAGCACACAGTGCTGCGTTGTGTTAGACTGGCGATGCGGGCATTTTGGTGAGGATAGACAGCGCATGGCAGGCAAGAGTAAGAAGAAGAAAAGGCCGACTCTTGAGGATGTTTGGGCACTATTCCGTGAGGTCGCGATTAGGTTCAAGCAGACGGATGCGAGAGTTGACAAGCTGGCGAAGAATATCGGTGGATTGAGCAACAAGTGGGGTGATCTCGGTGAGGCCATGACGGTCGGCGAGTCCATTGCCGTCCTCAACTCTGCCGATGGCATCGAGGTGCACACTCTGTACACCAACCTTCGCAAAGATTATAACGGCAAGGAGTGGGAAATCGATGGCATCGCGGACGGTGATGGCGTGGTGGTCGTCATCGAAGCCAAGTCTACTCTGAAGGAGACGGATGTCAAAAACTTCGTCGCGGGAAAACTCAAAATATTCACTGAGCTTGCACCGACCTTTAAGGGCAAGAAAATTTACGGCGCAATCGGTTTTCTCAGTGCCAGCGCTGCAGTGCAAGCCTACGCACAACAACAAGGACTACTGCTCATCCATCCAACCGAAACCAGCAAAGAACTCGTCTCCTTCCCGCAAGGGTTCAAGCTGCGCGACTTCCATCCCTAAGTAGATCATCAGTGACATACACCAACCGCACACGCTCACCGCGAAGGCAGGAGGGTGGATGTGCATAAAGGGGTAGACAAGCACGTTAAGTTTTGTCAAAATGTCGCTTGTTGCTTATTCAGTGACGTTTCAGGGACAGGTGGGAGTGATGATGATTGAAATCAACGGGTTGTCGAAATCCTACGGTAGCGTACAGGTATTGGCCGACATCAGCTTCAAGGTAGAAGAGGGGCAGATAGTCGGTTTTCTCGGTGCTAACGGTGCTGGCAAGACGACAACGATGGACATTCTCTGTGGCTGTATCGGAGCAGACAGTGGCAATGCACGCATTTTTGGTTGCGATATCACCGATGCTCCGCTGGAAGCAAAAAGCATGCTAGGTTACCTGCCTGACGTGCCGCCGCTACACGCCGAGATGCGAGTGGCTGACTACGTTGTTTTCGCCGCATGCTTGCGAGGTGTGCCAAAAGAACGTATCCAAGGACGGATGAACGAGGTGTTTACCAAACTCGAACTGCACGAGGTCGGCGGACGAATCATAGGCAACTTGTCCAAAGGCTATCGACAGCGAGTGGCACTAGCACAAGCACTAATACATGACCCAAAAGTGCTGGTGCTCGACGAGCCAACCGAAGGACTTGACCCCAACCAAATCGTGCACATTCGTGAGCTAATCAAATCATTGGCAGGACAACACACGATCATCTTAAGCTCACATATCCTCTCGGAAGTAGAGCAGATGTGCGAAAAAATCATCATCATCGACAAGGGCAAGATTGTCGAAGAAGGCACATACGAGGAACTGCTTGAACGGCTCGACGCTGACCGCGTCTATACCCTACGAGTGGGAGAAAAAGCGGAACAGCTCGCTAACGAACTGACGACACTCCCTGCCCTGACCCAGCCACGCGCCGCTTCCACCGACGTGATCGAATTTGCCCTGCGCAAAGACGCACCCGATGACACCATAGATAAGGTGGCTATGCAAGCAGTCAAGGGTGGTTACGGTCTGCGCGAGCTGAATGTCAAAACCAAAAGCCTGGAAGACGTGTTTTTCCAGGTCACACACTGATTTTAGGGAGGAAAAATGCGACCCAGCTTTGGCGTTACCTGGACAATTGCCCGCCGTGATCTGGCAGCCTTCTTCGCTTCACCGAAGGGCATGGCAATCTTCTTCTTCTTTCTCGCCTTTATGGGAGTGTTCTTTAACAGCTTCATGCAAACCTTCTTCGAAATGCAGCAACGCGCCCCCGCAATGGGCGGGCAAGCACCCACCCTCGAACAACTGCTGACCGCACTGTTCCATAACCTGCACTTCATTTTGATTCTGATCGTACCCGCAGTAACAATGGCCTCTTTCTCGGAAGAAATCAAAAATCATTCGATTCGCTTGCTACACACCGCACCCATCAGACCACTACACATCGTCTTGGGTAAATACCTCGCCGCACTGCTGATGATGACGCTGGTGTTGCTGGCTTCGACTATCTTCCCGCTGTTCACTGTCAAATACGGGAACCCCGATGTCGGCGTTATCCTGAGTGCCTACCTCGGCCTGTTTCTGCTCATCAGCTCGCAGTTAGCACTGGGCATTTGGATCTCCTCCATGACCAAAAACCAGTTCCTCGCCTTCCTATTCACCATGTTCGGACTGTTCATGCTGCTGATACTGAACTGGCTCGCCCCTAACCTCTCAGGTGGCGGCTGGGCAGAAGAAACACTCAAATACCTCGCCTCAATGCAACACCTCGAGAACATGATGAAAGGCATGATTACCATCAAAGACATTTTCTATTTTATGTGTTTCACGTCTTTGTTTTTATTTTTTACAAATGTGGTTTTGGACTCGCAACGCTGGAGATAACAAACTATGAGGTCAGGACTTTTTATTTTGCCTTTTTTAGCCGTGCTGGTAGCGGCAATCGGTGCCGCGGTCAAGTCTTCCTACCCTGGGCTGGTCTGGGTGGGTAGTTCTAGTCTAGTGCTAGCGGTGGCGCTAGTAGTTTTCTGGATTTCGTGGGATATCGAAAATTTCAAGAAATTCTTGCGGCGTAAAGGCTCGAAGTTTGGCGCAAGCTCAAGTTTGACAGTAGTGCTGGGCATCGCCATTATCGTAGCAGTGGCACTGTTGTCATCCCGAGCACGATTCAACAAGAGCTTTGACGTGACCCGTTCGCAAACCAACACCCTGTCTGACCAGTCGTTGAAAGTTATCGCCAAGGTCAAGGAGAGCACAGAACCGCTCAGGATTACAGCTTGGTTTCAAGACCAAGGAACAAAAGATAATTTCAAGAATTTGCTCTCCCTATATGAGATAGAAGGTGCAGAGTTTAATGTCAGTTGGCTTGACCCGCGCCAGAAACCGACACAAGCGATGGCGGACAAGTTGACCTCTGGTAACACGGTAATTTTTCGACGCGGCAAGCTGGAAACACGTATCGCCACCTTCACAGAGGAAAAACTTACCAACGCCCTGGTCAAGGTGCTGAAGGACAAATCAAAGAAAGTTTATTTCACCCGTGGGCACGGTGAGGGTGAACTGGGAGCAAAAAGTCCCCTAGGCTACGACTTTGTCGTGCAGGAGATGGAAAACAACAAATACAGCACCGAAGCACTGATGTTGCTAGAGACAGGTAAAGTGCCAGCTGATGCAGATTTAGTGGTGGTGGCAGGGCCTCGTTACGATCTGCGCAAAGAAGAAATTAATTTTTTGCGTAATTATTTGCAACGCGGTGGAGCGCTGTTGGTGATGTTCGATGCGGTAACGAAAATGAATAACCTTGCAGCATTCACCGAAGAATTTGGCGTTAAAATCAACAACGACCTGCTACTGCTGCCTCCCGATGATCCACGCGCCCTGCTGCTAGGGCAAAACAACGCTCTGGTGACCGACTTCGATGATTTTCATAGCGTGACCAAAGACTTTGCACGACAAAGTGCCGCGACCCTGCTAATGCCTAACGTGCGCTCACTAGCAAAGGTAGAAGATAACAAACATAAGATGAACGTCGAATTAGTGGCCAAGACCTCCACAACAATCGTCAAGGTCGATAACGTTACCGACAAATCCGATCTCGGTGAGATTACACAAGATCGAGTGACCGCAGGCCAATTCGCCGTGATTGCCGTGGCAACAGGCAAAACCAAGACACCACAACTGGCTGATGCAGGTACAGAACAAAGCAAAAAAGAAGAGGCAAAAGACGTGGACAACAAAGCGCTACCGACCGCGGAGGAAAGGCAAGTGCGCCTAATTGTCACTGGCTCATCCCACTTTGCTCGTAACCAGGGAGTACAAGCAGCAGTCGAACATCGCGACATGTTTGTCAACATGACCAACTTCCTCCTGAAAGACGAAGATTTTATCTCACTGCGTCCCAAAGACGTGCAGAAAAGCTCGATTGCCCTAACTTCAAGCATGAGCCAATTGATACTAAAGCTGATCTGCTTCTTCTATCCCATCGTTTTTATGGGCAGCGGTGTGGTTAGTTGGCTGAGACGGAGGTCGTTGTGAAGTTTATGCGCACACCACTAATTCTTGCCGCAGTGCTGCTCGCACTCGGTGGTCTGGCTACGTGGGACGAATGGCAAACAAAAACAGAACAAAAAGAGAAGGAAGAGGCAAGCAAGCTCACCACACTTGACGAAAAGCAAATACGTAAAATTACCCTGCTCGATCATGCCCAGAAGGATACTGATGACCAGACAGACGATGTCGCTGAAACGGAAGTGGCAAACATACCAAAACAAGTAATACTGGAGATGATCGACGGTGTATGGCGCATCGTCGCCCCGCTGGAGACAGCTGCCGATGAGCGTGAGGTGAGCGATTTTATTAAGACAGTACTCGATTACAAATACGAAGAAGAAGTTGTTAAGACTGAGACAGAGAACATCGAGTTACAGGAGTTTGGCTTGCAAGAGCCACGGCGGGTAATTACCCTGCAGGCAGAGGATGGTAGCAGTTACGAACTGCGCTTGGGCAACAATGCCCCCGTGGGCTATAGCACTTATTTTCAAGTAAAGGGATCAACAAAACAACAAAAGCAACAGCAAGTGTATCTCGGCAGCCAATATGTACTGAACTCAACCGAAAAAGGCCTGTTTAATTTTCGCGACAAACAGCTGCTCGTCCTCGATGCGGAAAAGTTGTCACGGGTGACCTTCTGGCATCGTGAATCACAAGTATACGAGGTGGCACGGCAGGGAGGAAAATTTCAGCTGCTCAAGCCTGAACCTTTTAAAACAGCACAACAGAAAGTCCGCGAGTATATCGAGGCATTCGATCAAGTACGAGCGGAGAAATTTATCGACACACCCGCAGCGGAACTAACCAAAAAATTCAATACCGCAAACAAGATTGTCATGAGTGCCGTATTTGAGTTCAGCTCTGGTGAAAGCAAGGAATTGACCTTCGTACGTGATCGGGGTGAGCTGCTGGCCGCGTTTGCACCTGACAAGCTAGTGTTCGGTTTACCCGCTAGTTTTGAAGAAAAGGTGCGCGATCTGAGCGAAAATTTTCGCGACCACAGCATCTTCACCTTCACTACCGCAGAGGTTATCGAGCTTGATATCGATGGCGAAACTTATCAACGCGTTGATAATGATTGGTATCGTAGTGCCGCACTTGATAAAGAAGGCAAACTACCCGAAGAAAACAAGCCTATGCCTAACGACTCGGTCGATCTGCTGCTCGACAGTCTAGAAACCGCAGAAGCAATCGAGTTTGTCGGTCGTAAGGAAGTGACAGAAACCCTCGCTAAACCGCCTGCCCGCCGTATAACTTTATGGCTGGAAGACAAAGAAAACTTTGATGACAAGGAAACGGCAGACGGCAGCGACGAAGCAACGGAAGATAGACATCAACAAAAAATTAACAAACTAGAAATCTCTTTCCACGCCCATGCTGAGAGCGAAGAACAATACTACGTAACACACAATAACAGCGAGCAAGTATACGTCGCCGCGCGCAGTCTACTTGAAGCTTACACTGTGGACAATGAGAAGAGTAAAGATTCTGCCCTCAGCGACACCAGCCCCGATCCACAGGGGGGCTAATCTGCCCCTCGCCGCAAGCTATGCAACTTCTCAAGATAAAAGCAAGCACACGGGCAGAAGCATGCGTCTTCTTCCCATGCCCCCGCACACGTGAGAATGGTTGCTAGGCGCGTTTTTTCTTGAGTCGTGTCAGCTCTCTGCGCGTGAGACCAGTTGTGCGGCAGATGATCTCGATATCCATGCCTTCCACAAGCATGCGCTGAGCAACTTCTGCCAGTCCCTCGGCTCTACCCTCGGCTTTACCCTCGGCTTTACCCTCGGCTACGGCCGCCTCGCGGCTATAAGCTACCCGTGCCACTACACGCCTCCTCTCTGGTACTACCTCGCGTTCGATGCGTTCCAAACGCCGCCAATCGTAGCCCTCCACGCATTTTATGATATATACGCAACCCTTTTCAACCATCTTCTCTCGCCAAACCTTGGGCATAGTGTTGGCCAGCTGAAAGAACTGGGCAATGTGTGCTTCAGTCAAGTGGTAGATATGTTTGGCGAGGTACAGTCCCGCTGCAATTGTGGGAGCATAGCGCAGCAGGGTGGTGCGTTTGACCTCAGCTATGTTCACTACGACACAGGTGAGGCTAACACCACACCGATTGGCGATGAGTGTTTGTAACCAGGCATGGGGACGTATCCGTTTACGAACTGCGGGCAGCGGACGTTTACCTGTGTAGATGACGATAGGGGTCACTAATGTACAAAAACGCAGTAAAATCAAGATATAACCCAGCAACTGCCGCAACAGCGAGTGTTTGCTCAGACTACTCTTGAATTCGAGCAGGTAGATATGTTCATAAGCTTCCTCGCCACCAGTGGCCTCGCCTGCGTTCATCCCAAGCACCGCATCGAGATGGCGTACTACCTGCCTAAAATCAGGATGATCAGCTGGCAAACGCGTCACCCTCTTCTCTCGTACGTCGTCCACTTTGTTTTTGGCGACGGCTAAGGCTAGCAGGCCGCGACAATCGTCGGCTGTCTCCAGCAAAGCGGCCATAAAATCATTGTGGGCATTAGGTGACGTGCGCCAATTATCTTCCATGTGCTCGCCTTTCGTTTGCCCCCCGCCGCAAGCTATGCAACTTCTCAAGATAAGCAAGCACACGGGCAGAAGCATGCGTCTTCTTCCAGTTGCCTGCCGCGTACTTGTTGGCTTCGGCAAAGGTCGGATAGATATGAATCGTGGCGAGGATTTTGTTCAGACCAATGCCATGCTGCATCGCACTGACGAACTCAGTAATCAACTCACCCGCACGTGCGCCAACAATCGTTGCACCGAGCACCCTGTCCCTCTTCGGTGCAGTCAATACCTTGACAAAACCACGATCGTCGCTATCAGCAATGGCACGGTCAAGATCATCCAGACCATACATCGTCACCTCATAAGCAATACCACGTCGCTCTGCCTCAGCAACACTCAGCCCCACATGTGCCACCTCTGGATCAGTAAAGGTGCACCAAGGAACAACCCTGTAGTTGACTTTGAAACTCACAGGCGAGAACAAAGCATTGACGGCACAATACCACGCTTGATGCGCAGCCATGTGCGTGAACTGATACGGCCCAACAACATCACCACAAGCATAAATGTTAGGATAATTGGTCTGCAAATAATCATTAACCTGCAACGTACCCCGCTCGGTTAAATCTAACTGCATAGCCTCGCCACAAAAACCAGTTACCGTCGCTCTGCGTCCCAACGCTAGCAACACCACATCAAACTTTATCTTTTTCTCCTGCTCCTTATGCCGACAAACAACAAAACTCCCGCCCTCCTCTTTGCCAAAACTTAACGCCCGATGCTCCGTTAGCACCTCAATACCTTCGTCACGAAACACCTGCATCATAAAATCAGACACTTCCACATCTTCACGCGGCAACAGCCGTGTTCCCTGCTCCAATTGCACCACCTTTACGCTGAGCCGCGTAAAAGCTTGCGCTAACTCACAACCGATCGGCCCGCCACCAAGCACCAACATACACGACGGTCTCTCACGCAAACTCCAAATCGTGTCGGCAGTGTAGTAGTCAACCTGCTCCAACCCCGCCAACGGTGGCACAAACGGAGTTGCACCGCTAGCAATAATGATGTTGCGCGCCGTGACCACTCGCTCCGCTTCGCTCCGCCAGGCTTTTTTGCCGCTTTCTCGCTCCGCTTCGCTCCGCCAGGCTTTTTTGCCGCTTTCTCGCTCCGCTTCGCTCCGCCAGGCTTTTTTGCCGCTTTCTCGCTCCGCTTCGCTCCGCCAGGCTTTTTTGCCGCTTTCTCGCTCCGCTTCGCTCTCCACATCTGAGTGTGAGGAGCGAGCTAGCAAGCGAGCGTTACTAAAAGCAGCTTTGCTTTCTCGCTCCTTTACCTGCACCTCATACGGCGAGATAATTCTTGCTTCACCTTGCCGACACTCAACTCCTAGGGCACTGTATCTTGCTACTGAATCGTGCGGCTCAACCTTCGCAATCACCCTCTGCACCCGCTCCATCACCTCACTGAAGAGATACGACAACTCGATTTTAGCAAACCCATACCGTCGTGCCTTGTGCTGTAAAGCGGCAATTTGTGCCGACTTTAGCAGTGCCTTGCTCGGTACACACCCCGTATTGAGACAATCACCTCCCATCTTGTGCCTCTCAATCAACAGCGTCTTCGCCTTCACCGTCGCTCCGATATAAGCACTGACCAAGCCTGCCGCTCCCGCCCCAATGACGACTAGATTGTAATCATAATGACGCGGGCGCGTAAAACCACGATACACACGCCTCGCTTTCACAACGTCAACTATTTTTTTCGCGAGCAGAGGAAAAATACCCAGAAGCGCGAACGACAACAACAACTGCCACGATAAAATATCCGCGGGCGACTGCAACTTGCTCAACTGTGCTCCTGCATTAACATACAACACCGTGCCGAGCAACATCGCGACCTGACTGACAAAGAAAAAATGCCATGTTTTAATTCTTGTCAAGCCCATCACCATATTAATCATAAAAAACGGAAAGATAGGCACTAAACGCAAAGTAAACAAATAAAATACACCGTTTTTCTCCATCCCAGCGTTGATAGTCCGCAACTTCGTCGCGAATTTATTCTGCACAAAATCCCGCAAAATAAAGCGCGCCGCCAAAAACGCCAGCGTTGCCCCTATCGTCGAAGCAAACGACACAATTATCGTGCCATACACCACCCCAAAAATCGCCCCGCCCGCAATCGTCATCACCAACGCCCCAGGCACCGACAAAGACGTGACCAACACATAAACACAAAAATAAAACAACGCAGTTAACAACGTGTGCTGGACATAATACTCTCTAAACTCAAGATGCCGTGCCTTCAAATAAGCAAAACTTAAAAACTGCTGCACATCAAATACAAAGAAAGCTGCCGCCGCAGCAATAAATACAAAAAATAACAACCACCTAAGCTGAGTTTTATTCATAAAATTTCCACAGATTTAAGTTAATAAGTATCTCTTGATGTTCGGGTTATTAAAACGCCAAATGACGTTATCGATAAAATAATGATGAATGTTGATAAAAATATGAAAGGCAGCGGTAAAATACCAAACATTCATCAATCCGATGGTATTAAAGCTGAGGTCGAGTTGTTCGGGCACGAGGTTGAAGCTCAGCCACCCTGTAGCAACCAACGCAGCGATGATTGCCGCGTAGTGGACATTGCGTCGTAGGGCGCTATAATGAGCGGGTGTTTGGCGTGTTTCAAGCCGATAGACGAAGGGTAAATATTGCAATGAATGAAAAAAGGGCACAGCTGTCATGTAGAAGAAGGGTTGGTTGAAGGGTGGCAGCCACCAGACAACCAACGAGATGTAAGGAATGAGAAAGTTAGCGGTGGGTAGCTGCCTGTAGGTACGATAGTTCCTAAAAATTACCAGACCGAGCAGTGCCGCTAGGCTGGCCACGAATGACCCATAGCCGAAGTAAGTGCCATAGGAAGTGAAGTCCAGCGGGTACTGGCTGATACCGTAGAGATCCCCAGGCTGGTAGCCGCGGTTATAGGCAAAGTAGTTGGCAAACCAGACGCTGAACAGACTCCATTTGACAAAACGCCGTTGCCAAGCATCGAGACGGTAGCCATCGTAGTGGCTGTATACCATCATACAACCATAAGCTTGTTTGCTGTAGTGCCAGCCGACGCTGACATACATCAGTGCCAATAACACCGCCATGCTTTCTGTGCCGTAGTTGTCGGACGGAGCTTGAAACGAAGCCTCAATGCCGACGATGCGGAGCGCTTCATTAAGCAGTTCTGTCCAAAACGGAGACATGTCTGCATAGAAAAAAGCATGCACAATCAAACTGATCAGCAATAACGGCACAAGCAGCAGTTGCAACCAATTGCGTCCAATGAAACGCATCCCCATCCCGTAGGCGAGTTTGTACGAGGCCATGAAGTGAGGGTAGTTGACCAGCAAAAAGCAAGTAACGAAGAAGCCTGAGATGCTGTTGAGATAATTGTTAACAGTAGCGGAGTCCTCACGAAAAGGCGTGAGTAGCATCAACAACGCCCAGAGGACGAGACTTGCTCCGCCCAACAGCCAAAAATCAAGATAACGACTGGTAATCACTCGCGGTCGAACTGTCTGTGGTGTAGTGCTGGCCGCTGCTGTCATTAGTCGCTGACCCACGGCGATTTTTGGTTCAATCTGAGTGAGATACCTGCTACCATACTATAGTATGCTCGGTACCGTGACAACCCTACTGTCGTTATTTTGCTGCCTTGTGCACAGTTGTGCGATTTTTGCGCACGACGTTCCTTCATCCCCTCCCTCTGTCAAGGACGGTTTACAACTCACCTTGCCGATGATTTTGAAGGGCGTGCTCAACACCGCACAGTTCAAAAAATTGCAACTCGAGCTGCTGGTTAAGGACAATGCACGGGAGCGCATCGCGGCACAGCTCGATGCACAGGTGGGAGCGAACATCTCGTTGTTGAACAGCAATGCACAGACACCCGCTGGGCCGCTTAGCGTCGACCATACCCAGCATTACCAACTCAAATTTACTCACCACAAACTGTTCAAGACGGGCACGGCGTTGAGTGCCGAGTGGCTGCTCGAACACCGTGCCAGCGAGTTCAGTGCCGAGCAAATACCCGACAGCGATCATTACCAGTCGCAGCTTGCGGTTACTATCAAGCAAAGTCTGGGGCGTAATTTTTTTGGCAAAGCTTTTGCGGCACAGTTAGATGCAGCGCGTACACAGGCGCAGGCGACTGAACAACAGGTGACGGTAAAGATGGAAGAGATGCTGCTCGGCATTGTTGATATTTATTATCGGGCGTGGCTTTTGCACGAGCAGTTCAATGCTGCACAGCGACAGTTGTCCTTGCAGCGTCGCTTGTACAAAGTGACGCATGCCAAGCATGAATTAGGCACAGCAGAAACGACTGATTTGTTACAGAGTAGGAATGTGGTGACGACCGCACGCCAACGGGTGCGTGATACGGAGAAAATGCTTAAAGACATCTGGTATCAGCTGGTCATCCCGATGCGTTTGCCACGTGTATATCTCGATGTTGAGATGGAAAAACTCACGCTTGTTTTAGGACATGACACTGAATTTGCGGTGGCAAAGTGCAGGGACTGGCAGATACATAACTACGACAACATGCACTCGACACAGTTAGATTTTTTATATTCTTCCCAAGATGCCTTGCGCCAGCGTCTTTTTATGCACAAAGACAAAATGTTGCCCGATATTTTTGTGTCGCTGCGTCTCGCCAACAACGGTGCAGATGCTTCTCTCATCAAAAGTGTAAACAGCAGCTTGCTCTCAGTAAATCCGACCTGGGCACTCACCGCGGGTATTAACATGACGCTGGGCAATCATGCTGCACGGGTAGACATCAAAAACACTTTGCAACAACAGCATATGACTGAATTAAGCATTGAACAGACACAAGATAGCTTGCGCCTTACGGCTTTGACGATATGTGAGCGCTTGCAGCGTTTGGCAGCAAAGCGCAAGGTTTTGCAACGAGTATTGCGTAGTAGCAAGCGGCGGGTTGTTTTGCTGGAAGAGCGTTTCAATTTAGGGCAGGTTGATGTATTAAGTGTCATTCAAGCGGGCGGAAGTGTGATTGAAACTGAACTACAACTGCAAGAGACAGTGCGAGATATGGCTACCAGCGCGTGGAAAATTCGCCGCAATGCAGGAGGGGTAATGGATTATTTGCAGAGCATGATGAAAAAATGAACAAGCTGATCGAATATTTTGTCAAGCAGGGTGCGTTTGTCAACATCGTTACGGTGATGGTTTTTCTAGCTGGCGGTTGGTCGTTGTTCAACATCAATCGCGAGGTTTTCCCCAACATTCAGTTTGATGTGATCACCGTGACGACAGCTTACCCTGGCGGTGCTGCGGAATCTTTGGAAAGGCTGGTCACTAACCCGCTGGAGCAAGCTCTGCGGGAGGTTGATGGTATCAAGAAAATGACCTCGTATTCGGTAGAAGGGCAGAGTGTCATTGCTTTGCAGCTCGACCCTGACCAAGCGACTGCCAACGAGGCAAAGATAGACATAGATGATGTCGTTAGCAACCTCACGACTTTGCCTGACGGAGCAGAAGACCCCAAAGTTACGTTGATGGAAAGCAAGCGTCGTCCCGTCATCGATGTGACGTTAAGCGGTGATGTTGCGGAGACAGAGTTGCGCAAGGCAGCAAAGTTTTTGGAGCGGGAGTTAGAAAAAATTAGCGAGGTAGCGCAAGTTAACTTCAGCGGTATGCGCGACCTGGAGATAAGAATAGAGGCACATGTTGACAAGCTGAAAAAATTTCGCCTCTCTTTGCCAGAGCTGATAAATGCAATTCAAAAAAACAACATCAATATCCCTGGTGGGGTGTCTTCGGCAGCAACAGACAGCAGCAAGGAGATAATTATTCGCACCATCGGCGAGTATCAGGGTGTTGAAGATGTTGAAGATACCGTCATCCGTGCCAATTCGTTGGGTCGCAGTATCAGGATAAAAGATGTTTGCACCGTGACTATGACTTTTGCCAAAGAAAAGTATCGCTATAGAACTAACAGCTCACGGTCATTGAACCTCAGGGTGTTGCGCAAGGAGCATCGTGATGCGATTACTCTAGTCGACAAGGTGCGGCAAACGATTGACGAGCAGAAACATAAGATCAATCCTGCTATCGAGGTAGGTTTTATTAACGATGTTTCTTATTATGTTAAGCGACGTTTGCAAGTTCTGACCAATAATATGGTTATTGGCTTGATGTTAGTGTTGGTTATTCTTGCCTTAATCTTACCTTTGCCCATCGCTTTGGTGACGGTGTTTGGTATTCCGTTTGCGTTCCTAGCGGTGGTGGCTATTTTTCATTTTGGCAGTATAAGTTTAAATCTTGTCTCGATGATGGGCTTGATTATTGTTGTCGGCATGTTGGTCGATGATGCCATCGTTATCACGGAGAATGCGCAGCGTTTTATCGAAGACGGGCTCAGCCCTGCAGAGGCTGCCATTAAAGGCACACAACGCATCTGGGCTCCTGTGACTGCGTCGGTGATGACGACGGTTATTGTTTTCGCCCCGATGATGTTTATGACGGGAATTTTTGGCAAATTTATTTACTTTATTCCTGTGGCGGTAGTTATCTCATTATTGGTTAGTTTATGGGAATGTTTTTTCATTTTGCCTCATCATGTTGCTAGTTGGGTAAGAACTAGCAAGTTGCGCAGTGGCAGATCGTTTTTCGATACCAAAATTTGGCGACCGCTGGTAGAGCAACCTTATCTATATGTGCTTAACGGTGTGTTGAAATTGCGTTATTTAGTGATTCTAGCGGCACTTGTTTTGTTCAGCGGCATGGTTTATTTGGCGAAGGAGAAGGTCGGTTTTGTGTTGTTTCCGCCTGGGGGTGTCTATATGTTTTCGATAAGTCTGCAAGCGGAGACAGGGGTATCCTTAGACGAGACCGAGCGTTTGGTGCGCCCTTATGAGGAGTATATTGCTTCTTTGCCTGATAGTGAGATGGAAGATTTTATTAGTATTATTGGTCGGCAAGGCATGCATAATCCGCGTGGGATGAAACGTGGGGCTGAGTATGCGGAGATTATGGTGTATTTAACGGATGCTTTGACGCGTGAACGTGACACGGCCACTATCGTTGAGGATGTACGCAGTAATGTTGTGCAGCCAGAAGGTTTGGAGGTGGTAAGTTTCAGGCAGGTGGCGGGCGGGCCGCCTGTGGGCAAGGCGGTCAGTATCGGTGTGCGTGGCGATGAGTATGTGAATATTTTGCCTGCGGTGCAGCAGTTAGAGGAACAGTTGCGTGCCGTTGAAGGTGTGACTGATGTCGAGAACAGTCATGTAACTGGCAAAGAGGAGATGCGTGTGCGAGTCAAGCAAGAGGCAGCTGCGGCTGCGCTGTTGTCGTTGCAGGACATTGGCTTGGCGGTGCGTGCGGCGTTTGAAGGTATTGTGGCAACGACTATTCGTGGTCTCGATGAAGAAATAGATTTACGTGTCACATTGCAGCAAGAAGCACAGCAAGGAGCACGGGCGTTAGCTGATATTGAGATTCCTAATCGTCGTGGTCAGCTTATTCCGTTACGGAAGACTGCAAGTTGGGATACTGTCAGTGGGGTATCGGTTTATGAGCATGAAGACAATCAACGACAGGTGACGGTTACCGCGGAAGTTGACAACAAGGTGACCACTTCCGCCGTAGTGAATAGTTTTATGCGCGAGAAGGTTGCCGCGATGGCAGCACAGCATCCTTCCCTCACTTTTCATTTTGGCGGTGAGGATAGCGATACTAAAGAGAGCATGGCATCGTTGCGGGTAACTTTTATTTTTGCCTTGTTTGGCATTATCTTCCTTCTAACATTGTTGTTTAAGAATTTATACCAGCCGTTTATCATCGCAACTACCATTCCGTTGGGTATTGCCGCAACTGTTTTTGCTTTCTATGTGCATGGCATGACGCTGAGTTTTTTGGCGATGATCGGCATTATTGCCTTAGCTGGTGTGGTGGTCAACAATGCTATTGTGTTCATTGATTTTATCAATAGTGCACGGCGGCGTGGTTTGGAGAAGGTGGCTGCTGTCAAAGATGCCGCACAGCGACGTTTACGTCCGATTTTTTTGACAACGATCACGACATCGGCGGGGATTTTACCGACCGCGTATGGTTTTGGGGGTCTTGACCCGTTTGTCGTTCCGATTGCGTTGGCATTGGGTTGGGGGATTCTCGGTGGCGCGTTATTGACCGTATTGGTCTTGCCTGCAGTGGTTAGGATAAGTGATGATATTGCAGGTATTTTTTGGAAAATTTTTAGAAGAAGGAGGGCAAGCGTTGCCTGAGGAGCTAGCAAGCGGCAAACAGGCCTGGCGGAGCGAAGCGGAGCTAGCAAGCGGCAAACAGGCCTGGCGGAGCGAAGCGGAGCTAGCAAGCGGCAAACAGGCCTGGCGGAGCGAAGCGGAGCTAGCAAGCGGCAAACAGGCCTGGCGGAGCGAAGCGGAGCTAGCAAGCGGCAAACAGGCCTGGCGGAGCGAAGCGGAGCTAGCAAGCAAAGCGGCTTTTAGTAACGCTCGCTTGCTAGCTCGCTCCTTGCAATCGGACATGAGAAGCGGAGCGAGAAAGCGAAAAAAAAGCCTGGCGGAGCGAAGCGAAGCGAGAAAGGGGCAGGCGATCTTTGGGGTGCACGTATGTACAAGCATGGCGAGTTAGAGAAATATTGTGAGGCGCACAGTTCTTCACCTTCGCTTTTGTGCGAGGAGGTTGCTAGGCATACGCAGCAGAATTTTGAGTTGGCACGTATGCTTATCGGTTCTTGGCAGGCGAGTTTCTTGCAGTTTTTGATCATGATAACGCGGGCACGGCGGGTATTGGAGATTGGCACGTTCACGGGGTATTCGGCGTTAGCGATGGCGGAGGTTTTACCTGCGGATGGCGAGCTGGTAACGGTTGATATCGATGCCGAGACGACGCGGTTAGCGCGGTCTTTTTGGGATAGGAGTGCGGCGAGCAAGAAGATTACGGCGGTAGTCAAGCCTGCGCTGGAGGTGTTGGGGGAGTTGGCAGGTGAGTTTGATTTAGTTTTCATCGATGCCGACAAGGAGAATGTCAAGGTTTATTTCACGGGTGCGTTGAAGTTGCTCAGTGAGCATGGCGTTATTGCGGTAGATAATACCTTTATGGATGGTGCGGTATTGCACAACGATACGGCAAGCGAAGGAGTACGGGCGATGGCGGAGTTTAATGGCTACATCGCAGCACGTCAGGATGTGCGCAAAGTTCTTGTTAACATTCGGGACGGGGTTTTTCTCATTACTAGGGCTTAGCTCCCTTCCTCTTGTCAATTTCTGCGGACGGAGCAAGTTATCCCTACACTCTCGTGGTGAGATAGCTTACTTAAGATACTGTTATTATCTGTGTATGCTAAGGTAATGTGTATAGTTTGGCGATACGCGGGTGTGTGGTTAATTTTGGGAAAGGTCACGCTAGGTAGTCTAGTGTGGTGAGGGAATTGGTGGAGATACCTTTATGGCTAGATAGGATTGTTGTCACTGTTGCGGGCATTATTGGTATTGAGTCTACGCATTTCGTGAAGTCTGTAGTTATTACCTTGTTGATACTGGCGGTTGTAGTAGTTGCGGTGGCGGTCGCGGTCAAGGTACGTGCCTTGCTGAGTGGTGTCGAACGTTCCAGCAACAGCAATAGTGAAGCTGAAGCGAAGACGCGTATCATCGATGCAGCTCTTAAACCTAGCGGTGGGTATGAGCGTATGATTCATGATGTTGTTGAGACTTCTTTGTTCCCTGTCAATAGACGTATCAAGCGTTTAGAGAATAAAGTTTTTGGTGCATTTGAGGGTATGCAGTCAGCGCAACGTTCTGAAGCTGATGGTATAGATGGTTCGTTAACCAACACTGCGGCAGCTGCGCAGCTTTATGATGATGTTCAGGATGTTGTTTTGCCACAGGAGGAAGGTGTTACCGAAGAGACTAAAGTTCAGGATGTCGCTCAACATGTGGCTACTCCCGTAGAAGGAGTGGAAGGGGAGGAATTTGCGAATGAAGAACGCACATCTGTAGCACCAATTACGTTGCGCAAGAACAATAACGAACACACAGCCTCATCTTCAGGCCAAGAGAGCGAGCAGCAAGAAGTCTCTCCAGCAGAAGATGACAGCTCGGTTCCCCCAACAAAAGTCGGGCTGACCTTGTAGATGGTGTGAGCTGTGGTTGATACGACGGTAAGGGGTGACGATGGCACGCCCTTTTTTAGCTTTGTTTAGGTGTTGCTGTCGCCATCTTCTGGCAAACCGTTGGTGAAGACTGCTTCGCGTTTGGTGTCTAGATCGTCGTTTTGACTTCCTTCGAAGAGCACACGACGGGGATCGAGTTTCTCTTTATCATAGTCACCGTGTGCCCAGCTCATCTGTTCATTGGTGACAAAATCAGCAACTGTTTGCTTGAAGCTATCGAAACCAGCAGGTGGTAAGTTTGGGTTATCATTCTCTTGCTCGTTGCCGTCGGCATCGACGTAGTGCAATCTGAAATCTCCATCGAGCACATCTGCTGAGCAGTCCTTATTGTAGTCTTCTTCATCTTTGATTTGGCACACTGCTGTTAGTATTGTTGCTCCACTAGCTTTCATGTGTGCTAGTACTAACCATACTTTGCTTGATGGTTGTTCGTTCTCAGTACCGTCAGTGGCTATTGTTGTCTCCGCGATATGGCCGCCGTAATAGCGCAGACTGAGCAGTTGTTCTTTGTTGTTGCCGTCATCGAATTCAACCATATGGGCATTATGTGCTACATGAAGCTCATATCCGCCATTCTCACCTGGATTATGTGTCCATCCGAGGGTAGATATTTGGCGCAGGGCATTGCGCTTAGTGAGATCGATGCGATTCTGTGTTCTGTGCTTATCTTCTTTTTGTAGATGAAGCATGATCATCTCGCCGTCCACGATGTCTGCTTCGCCGTCTGTTCTGTCGATTACACCGTTATCGTTTTTGTATTCGCGCCAACCGATAAAACGAGTGTTGTCGAGCAGTGGGTCACCTATACTGCCACCGCGGTAGCTTGTTTTTTCCTCATCATTTGTGACAATGGAAAAATTATAATAGTCCTTGTCTTCTTGCATAAGGCAGTTTCTAAATAGTGCTTGGGTATGGCTGTGTCTAGTCATCATTAACGCTAATTCGCTATGCAAGTGAATTGTGCCGTCTTCTGCTGTCTCGCACTGTTTGTGTTCTTCATTAATGTTAGTCATACAGACGTGAAACTCTACTTGTGTTGCTTCGGTCGCGTCGTTATACGCGGTCATCTCGGCCTCACAAGGAGGGTCACTAACCGCGTAGCTGGTCAGTCCGTGTTCGTCAGTAGTATTATCAGGAGTACTTTTATTGACATAGTCAAACATCTCCACCATGAAAGACGGAGGGTTGTATTCTTGTGCGGATTGTTTCTTATCCGCCATATCACATCCTAACGCCAAGACGAGGCAGACGAGTGCTAGCACAAAACGCATTTTTGTTACCCCTCGATTTTTACATCCATCCCAACTAGATTGTAGCACCTTCAACGATCTCCTGTCAAAGCCTCTGTAAGAAGTGTCCTCCTAAAAAACGGACATCCGATCATGCCATGCGGAAAATTTTGCTTTGTTTTAGCACTGCGCAGCAGGAGAAGACCGAGGCGCAGGTGGCTGAGAATTATGTTTTTTCTTTGTAACTAAAGTGAAAAAAAAAACGCCGATGGAATCGACAGGGTAAACGGCTCGGTATCGAGCAGAAACAACTAGGAGTAGCTATGGGACGGCCGGCTTTAGTCTTATCAGGTATGCTCGTGCTTATGGTGATGGCACACACTGCTTGCATAGTCATGTCCAGGAAACCAGCAGCGAGGTTGCATGCAATCAGTGACGGCAAGTTTACTTTAGGAGCTGTGCCGATCGAAAGAGACGATGGGGCACAAGCCTACCACCTACTTCTTTGCAATATGAAAAAATCTGCTCCAACTGCTGCCCCCATACGGGGACTGTCTTTTCTTTAAAAAAACAACATCAGTAATTTTGCTGCTGCTATGTAGTCTAATCAACAGCAGCATTATTTCTGCTGTCGTTGATTAATATGCAAGAGCGCGCAAAAGCTCTATTTCCCGCTATTACACCCCCTACAGATGAGATTGCCGTTCACAAAACATTAGTTAAATGAATACCTGTGCATAACATCTATAGGTGTTGGTAAAAAGGGATTGTGTGCATTTCGGGGGGGTTTTATGGACGGTCAAAGACCCCTATATTGCCCACTGCTCATTTTTTGCACATGTTGGAGGAGGACTGCTTCGACGCATAAGGGAGTTGCTCCAGAAAGTTATGGCTGATGTAGTAGAGGATGAGCGATTCAGTGTTTGAAGTTCCGCAGAGCATCCGCGTCGAAGCCGACTAACTGCGAAGCCGACCCGCCGATGGCACGGATAGTCAGTATGCCATGCTTGTGCGCTCTGTCCTCTGCACCATCTTGAGCCTTCATGTAGGCAAAGCCGCCGTAGATGTCGCTGCGCCTATATTCAGGAAAAATCGCAGGAAACTCCAGCATAGAAGAGGAAAATCTGTCGATGTTCTCGCTACGTAGGGTGGTCTTGACCTCAATCGCCACCACCACACCCGTGCCAAGTGCTATCAAGTCGAACTCATAACTACGCCCCTCGTGAGTCATTCTCCAACGCTTGGTCACACCCTTGATGACAATGCCAGCCTGCTCGTGGAGTAGCCGCTCCAAGTTGGTGAAAGACACGTATTCCGCCATATCACCGAAAATTTTGTCCACACCCCCGATCTGCTTCGCCAATCTCCCCACCAGCTTTTCTGTCTTTGCGATTTGCCTGTCGGTCTTTTCGGCCAGCTTATCGATTTTTTCGTTGGTCTTTTCGGCCAGCTTGTCGATCTTCTCATTGGTCTTTGCGATCTGTCTGTCGGTTTTTTCAGCCAGCTTGTCGATCTTCTCATTGGTCTTTGCGATCTGTCTGTCGGTTTTTTCAGCCAGCTTGTCGATCTTCTCATTGGTTTTTTTATCATTCTGCTTGCTTTGCTCGATCAGCTCCTTCAGTGCAACAGAATTCTCAGCCACCTGCGCCTCGGTCTTCTCCTGCTGCGCAGCAACACGATCGAGACGCTGCGTTATCTCAGCCACAGTAGGCACGCGACCACCCTTATCGCCCTCGCTCACCCTATCGCCTCCCTCCGACATTATCTCCCCCAACTCAGTACCACCACTATGGCACATACACACAGCGATAACAACCCCTGTGCATACGCCCCTCTATCATATCCATGAAGCAAGAAAGCAACACACAAACACTCGCACAGCAACGAGTTGCCAGCGCGAATTGTCGAAGAAAGCGACAAAGTCTCACACAGTCACTGTCCTGCCTTCAGCGTTGTGCAATCGCCGTGAAGGCACGCTTACGTTCCCCTGTGTAAATCTGCCGCGGTCTGCCAATACGACCGTCACCTTCAAGATGCATCTCTCTCCAGTGAGCAATCCAGCCTGGGGTTCTGCCAATGGCAAACATCACCGTAAACATATCGAGGGGAATACCGATGGCACGGTAGGTGATCCCCGAATAAAAATCAACATTCGGGTAGAGCTTGCGCTCGATGAAGTAATCATCATTCAAGGCATGCTCCTCCAATTCTTTGGCGATGTCAAGCAGTGGGTCGGAACGATTGAGCTTGGCCAGCAACTTATCCGATACTTCCTTGATGACTCGTGCCCTCGGATCGTAGTTGCGGTAGACACGATGCCCAAATCCCATCAAACGGAAAGAACTGCTTTTGTCCTTTGCCATACGCACGACTTCCTTGACATCCAAGCCCTCGTCGGCGATTCTCTGCAACATCTCGACTACCTTTTGGTTCGCCCCGCCGTGCTTCGGCCCCCACAAGGCGCAAATACCCGCGGCAATCGAAGCGAACAGATTAGCATCACTTGACCCCACCAACCGCACGGTTGAAGTCGAGCAGTTCTGCTCATGATCGGCATGCAGGATCAACAAGATGTTCAAAGCTCTTACAATGTCAGGATCAATGAGGTATTTTTCCGAAGGCACCGCGAACATCATGTGCAAAAAGTTAGAACAGTAGTCGAGGTTGTTATCAGGATAAATTACGGGTTGCCCAATGGACTTCTTGTAGGCGAACGCGGCGATAGTTCTGATTTTAGATAGCACCCGCGGGATGAGGCGTTCAACCTGCTCATGGTCTTGCGGATCAAGCGAATCAGGATAATAACTTGAAAGCGAGCAAATCATCGACGACAGAATTGCCATCGGATGCGCAGTCGAGGGATAACCATCATAGAAATGCAACATGTCCTCGTGCAACAACGAGTTGCGAATCAACAACCTACGAAAATCAGCCAGCTCCACTTCCGTCGGCAAATGCCCATAAATCAATAAGTAACTAGCCTCAACGAAAGTCGCACCGTTAGCCAAATCCTCAATCGAGTAGCCACGATAGTTGAGAACACCTTTCTCGCCATCGATGTAAGTGATGGAGCTCTGACAAGCACCCGTGTTGCCATAACCAGAATCAAGCGTAATCAGACCTGTCTTCTCCCGCAACTCCCTGATGTCCACCGCCCGCTCCCGCTCCGACCCTTCCATGATCGGCAGCTTGAGCCTATGATCGCCTGCACTCAACTCTGCAAATTCCACCCAACACCCCTCGCCATCAATAAAAACAGGCGGCATGCTACCAGAAACAAAGACATTTAGCAAACATTCCTGCTATAATACCCTACGACAGAGGAGAATATCAGCGTGACCGACAACAAAAACCTACCTACCTCCACCAACAACGACGATCGCAGTGAAAAAATCATGCCGCTGTTTGACCACCTTGCCGAACTGCGCACCCGTCTCATCACCTCGTGCATCGCCGTGCTTGCGCTGTTTATACTGTTCCTGCTGTTCTCCGAACAACTGCTGGCCTTTCTGCGTGCCCCGCTCGCACGAGCGCTACCCGCAACAAGCAACGCCCTGCACTTCACCTCGCCACTCGAAGTGTTCCTCGCCAACCTCAAGGTCGCATTCCTCGCCGCCCTCGTCTGCGCCTGCCCCGTGTGGCTGTTCCACTTCTGGCGTTTTCTCACCCCAGGCCTGCTACCCGAGGAACGCCGCTACGTCTTTCCCTTCATGATCAGCTCGATCGCGCTGTTCCTGCTCGGTATTATATTCTGTTTTTACGCTATCCTGCCTCTGGCACTCGATTTTCTCATCACCATAGGCCTCAAAGTCGGTACACCCATCATCACAGTAGCCGATTACATCTCGCTGCTCGTCGTCCTCATCTTCGCATTCGCCCTCATCTTCGAAACCCCCCTCATTCTTGTACTACTCGGCATTATCGGCCTTACCGACAGCCAGGCACTGCGTTCCCACCGCAAACTCGTGCTCGTCGGCATCGTCGTACTCGCAGCACTGCTCACCCCACCCGACCCGATTTCCCAAGTCGGCCTCGCCCTGCCAGTCTACGGCATGTACGAACTGTCCATCATCGTGCTCACAACACTCGAAAAGAAAAAACCCTCGGCCTGATGTAAGGCGGAAAACATGCTGCGGGTGAGAATCGAACTCACACGGCATCGCTGCCAGAGGATTTTGAGCCCTCCGCGTCTACCAATTCCGCCACCGCAGCTTAGCGGGAAGCGAAGCTAACACATGACGAAATACGTTGCAAGGGAGAGGAAAATAAGTAGCATTGCACAGCGATATAGATAGTGCGAAAATTATTATTAGAAGGATGCCTTTCCTCCCACTGCTCGTGTTCGCCCATGAAACTACTGCTAAAAATTACATTACCAATCCCCGCAGTTTTTGCACTATACTACTCACTGCTGCAAATCGAGACGGTTGTGCCTGCACAAATTGTACTGGAGCGCAACCAACTACCACTTGCTAGTGAAGTTTACGACCGCCACGGCATCAAGATCGGCGAATTTGCCCAAGAGAAAAGATACTTCGTGCCTCTGCAAGAAATGCCGCGTTATTTGGTAGAGGCATTCTTGAGCACGGAAGACAAAGATTTTTTTACACACCGCGGCATAGATTATTTTGCGACACTGCGTGCTCTGTGGACAAACATCAGAACACGCAGGATCAAGCAGGGCGGAAGCACCATCACACAGCAATTAGCACGCATACTGTTTCTCAATCGCCAAAAAACCTGGCTGCGCAAAAGCCGCGAGGCACAGATTGCCGCAGTGCTGGAAAAAAAATATCCCAAAACAAAAATTCTTGCCTACTACTTAAACAGCATCTATCTCGGTAACGGCGCACATGGAGTCGAAGCCGCCAGTCGCATTTATTTTCGCAAATCAAGCCGAGCACTTAACCTTCCCGAAGCTGCCTTACTAGCAGCACTACCCAAAGCACCGAGCGCCCTCGCCCCGCATCGCAACTACCCCGCGGCACGACAACGTAGTCAACTTGTCCTGCAACGTATGCTGGCAGACAACATTATCTCAGCTCAGCACTACGAGACCGTGCGCAAAACCACCGTAAAGGTCTACCCACACGCACCAAAGTTTACCTCGCACGCACCATATTTCAACGCCGCGGTACGCAAACTACTGCATCGTAAGTACAGCCTGCACGAACTCAACCACCGCGGCTACCAAATTCACACCGCCCTCGACAGCAAACTGCAACGCCGCACCGCCAGCCGTTTTCGTCAACACGTTACCGCCTTACGCCGCAAACAAGGCAAAGAACTGCAAGCGGCTTTCTTCATCCTGCACGCCCGCGATGGTGACGTGCTCGCAGTGCAGGGTGGCTCGGCCTATCACGATACCCAGTTCAACCGCGCTCTGCAAACGAGACGACAAGCGCAACACTTGCTACTACCCTTCATCCTTGCTGCACTCAGCCACGGCTCGGCAACACAACACGATAGCAACGACATCAACCCTGCGTTCGCAACCCTGTATAGTGCCTTCCTACAACCGCAACAGGTCGATGTAGGTGCACTGCTGATGCAGGTAGGTGCGGGCTCGTTGCATAAAATGCTCTCCCCTTTCGCAATCGAACTTGATCCTGCCATACCTACACTCAACTTTACCCTAGAGCAGATGACCGCAGCCTTCGCAGCGTTTGCCAATCACGGTTACCAAGTCAAGCCACGCTACGTCTTGCGCATCGATGCCAGCGATGGCAAAAACTTATTCAGCGCAACATCGGCACGTGGAACACAAATATTTTCCGCCGAGGCAACTTTCATCGTCGGTGAAGCACTGCGTGTCTTTGCACAACATCATGGCAGTAAGCTACGCAGCTATGCAACACACAGCACAGATCGACACAATGCCTGGGTACTCGGCTACAACACTCGCATCAGTGCTGGTATCTGGCTGGGAGCGGAGTACGGTCGCATGCGTTTGCCAGCAGGACAACGGCAAGCCAGCAAACTGTTCGCTCACCTTTTCCACGATATGATTCAGGGCAACATCCCCTCCTCCACGTACAGGAACATGGCTTTCGTTAGCTTACAAGTGCACGATTCTCGACAAGAACGCTACCTCTCATTACCCGTACCACTGTAAACCAAAGTTGGCGGGGTGTGAGGCAAGCCCCGCCCTCTTCCTTGACTTAATACTCACACACCTCTGTCAGTGTCGTTATCGCTTGCCACAATAGGTCGGCAGGAATGTTGAGCGCGGGGGTAATACTTAAACACTCACCGCGTGCGCCTGCGGGAACGGCAATAACCCCCTGTGTGGCGAGACGGTGAGCAACCTGCACCCCTTGCCGTGCGTGGCGAAAAACGACCGCCAGCAATAGACCAGTGCCGCGCACTTCCTGCACGTCGGGATGGGCAGCGAGCAGTGATTGCAGGCGGTAGCGGGCAGTGTCGCCGAGTTGTTGCGCACGGCAGCAAAGATCGTCCGCCACGATGCTGTCAAGCGTAGCGGTAGCGACACGACAGCTCAGCGGATGTCCGAAAAAAGTTCCCGTATGCAGAGCTTCACCTTTGTTGTGCGGCCAAGCCTGCATGACTTCCTCCCGCCCCAGCAAAGCCGAGAGAGGCATACCTCCACCGAGTGCTTTACCTAGACAGAGTAAATCGCATTCAACACTGAATGCCTTGCTCAACGTGCCACTGCGTCCAAGTCCGGTAAAAATTTCGTCAAAAATCAACAAAATGTTGTGTTGACGGCAAAAATCATGCATTTGCCGCAGCCAAGCATCGGAACATACACGTGCACCACCTCGTCCCTGCACAGGTTCGACGATAAGTGCCGCGGTGCCGATACCTCGCTGCCGTTGTACTGCCTGTGCAAGCTCGGCGCGCGCACAACCTAACGACACGTATGTAACTTTGTCTTCGTGTAACCAAGCCGAGAAAGGCTGGCGGAATTTTGTCATCGCCGTCAACGACAACGCTCCGCAATCAAGTCCGTGATAACAATCATGCAGGGCGATGAAGCCACCGCGTTTACCGCGATGGTAGAGCAATGCGGTTTTGATGGCCAGCTCCACTGCCTGACTACCTGTGAGTGCTAAGGCACAACGACTCAAGTAAGGTGGCGTTACCCGATGTAAAGCAGACAACAACGCTACTTTGGCGGTCGAGGCGTAGAGGTCACCCATGCCCGTAACGAGACAATCGTCCTTACTACATGCGGCACGCAACACGGCACTGTTATGACCGAGTGGCAACGAGCCAAAACCAGCACAGAGATCGATATACTCACGTGCGTCACAATCCCACAATCGCGAGCCTCTAGCACGTGCAAAGACAAGAGGGCAGGAATCACCCAGGTAGGTCGCATCGCGACACTCACGTGCGGCAAGCAGCTGTTGTGCCTCTCTGTTATTCAACGGAGACACTCGTTGCTCCATCACGCAACTCGCTTACTTCGTTAACGAAGGGGGGAAAATTTTTACCACCTCCCCCCTACTACCTGTAGCGTGGAGAGGAGGTGGGGTGCTACATGCTCAGCTAATGGACGGTGGCGGTCTCGAAAAACACCCTCTCTCCGTCTTGGATGATAAAGATCACCGCATCTTTCACGGGATGACGATTTTCGTCATATCCGATGATATGTGTCGCTCCTCTGTAGTCATCCGTAGCCTCTATCTCATCACGCAGCGCTGTGCGCGTAAGCTCGCCACCCGCCGCTGCCCGCTGTGCGGCCTGAATGATGATCATAACCGAATCGTAGCCGAGTGCGGCAAGACCGTCGGGGGCAATCCCATACGCGCTGGTGTAGGCTGCGGTGAATTGCGGAGATGCTTCAGGGGCAAAGTGGTCGGAATGGAGCGCACCCTCGACCGCCTCGCCCGCAATCTCGACCAGATCTCTCGCTGATCCCCAGCCATCCGCACCCAGCAAGGCAGCATCTTCACCCGCTGCCCGCAACGCTTTCGCTACAGTACCTGAATCAGCCTCAAAGCCAGGGAGAAACACCACATCGGGCTGTGCCGCGACCACTTCGTCGATAATGCCAGATGCGTTTAGTTCTGTCGCGAAACTGGCTGTGTTTCCCTCGTAGGTGTAGGCGAAGTTCGCCACCACACTACCTCCCGATTTGCCGAAGCTTTCACTGAACAACCCAGCTAGACCCTTCGAGTAGGCATCCGCACCCCAGTAGAGGACGGCGGCCGTATCTGCACCAAGCTCTTCACGAGCCAGCGTTGCCATCACCCGAGCTTGAAAACTATCGGGGAAGGCGGCCAAGAAAACCCATTCGCTGGCAGCGGTCACGTGAGGATTGGTCGAGCCGATAGTCACCATTGGCACGTCCTCAAGTTCAACGACCTCGTCGATAAACTCCGACAGGGTGGAGTAACTAGCCCCCGAGATGGCAATCACCTCGTCGTATTCGATAAGATTCTCTGCCGCAATGACCGCACCAGATTTGCTGCGACCGTAGATCGTTTGGGGGACAAGGACTATCAGTCGGCCATCAATCCCGCCCGCGCGGTTAGCCTGCTCAGCCGCTAACATAGCACCCTTCCAACCCTGCGGGAACTCGTGCTCGTTAATCACCCCGATCTTAACAGGGTTGTCGCTATCCGTCCTAGCCTCGATAACATCCTTGGCCAGGTTCTGCGCGGGATCGCACCCCTGCAGACCACATGCGACCATTATCCCCACAGCCATGGCCAACCCTGCCTTCGCTGCTTTGCCGATGGTCTGACCAGCCATGCCGATGTCTTGAGCACCAGCCATGCCGATGTCTTGAGCACCAGCCATGCCGATGGTCTGACCAGCCTCCTTGCCTATGTCTTGAGCACCAGCCATGCCTATGTCTTGAGCACCAGCCATGCCGATGTCTTGAGCACCAGCCATGCCGATGGTCTGACCAGCCTCCTTGCCTATGTCTTGAGCACCTACGATACCGATGGTCTGACCAGCCTCCTTGCCTATGTCTTGAGCACCAGCCATGCCTATGTCTTGAGCACCAGCCATGCCGATGTCTTGAGCACCAGCCATGCCGATGGTCTGACCAGCCTCCTTGCCTATGTCTTGAGCACCAGCCATGCCGATGTCTTGAGCACCAGCCATGCCGATGTCTTGAGCACCAGCCATGCCGATGTCTTGAGCACCTACGATACCGATGGTCTGACCAGCCACCACCACCTTCTTCATCTTACTCAGCCACGCAGCGACCCCGCTACTGGACTTGGTGATCGCACCACCGCGTGCTGCTGCAACACTGCTCAACGACAACGATGCGACGCACAGCGCAACAAGAAAAACTCTCATGACACACTCCTCCTCATTCTGATTGAACAACAACCCACCCCGTGTGCGCTGTGAAGAACGCACTTCGTCGCACTCGCGGCGAGAAACCCTACCATCTCTCCTCCCTACCTACGATGCAGAGAGGAGATGATGTCACATGTTCACGCGCTACGGGCTAAAGGTTTCGAAAAACACCCTCTCTCCATCTCGAATGGTAAAGATCACCGCATCTTTCACGGGATGACGATTTTCGTCATATCCGATGATATGTGTCGCTCCCCTGTAGTCATCCGTAGCCTCTATCTCATCACGCAGCGCTGTGCGCGTAAGCTCGCCACCCGCCGCCGCCCGCTGTGCGGCCTGAATGATGATCATAACCGAATCGTAGCCGAGTGCGGCAAGACCGTCGGGAGCAATCCCATACGCGCTGGTGTAGGCCGCGGTGAATTGTGGAGAAGCTTCGGGGGTAAAATGATCGGAATGGAGCGCACCCTCGGCAGCCGCACCCGCAATCTCGACTAGATCACCTCCCGATCCCCAGCCATCTGCACCCAGCAAGGCGGCATCTTCACCCGCCGCCCGCAACGCTCTCGCTACAGTACCAGCGTCAGCAGCAAAGCTGGGGATAAACACCACATCGGGTTGCGCCGCGACCACTTCGTCGATAATGCCAGATGCGTCCAGTTCCACCGCGAAAACATCACTGGCTGTACCATGCTCGTGGGTGTAGGCGAAGTCTATCACGCTACCTCCCAATTCATCGAAGCTTTTAATGAATGACCCAGCCAGACCCTTCGAGTAGGCATCCGCACCCCAGTAGAGAACGGCGGCCGTGTCCGCACCAAGTTCTTCACGTGCCAACAGTGCCATTACCCGTCCTTGGAAACTATCGGGGAAGGCGGCCAAGAAAACCCATTCGCTGGCAGCGGTCACGTGAGGATTGGTCGAGCCGATAGTCACCATCGGCACGTCCTCAAGTTCAGCGACCTCGTCGATAAACTCCGACAGGGTGGAGTAACTAGCCCCCGAGATGGCAATCACCTCATCGTATTTGATAAGATTTTCCGCCGCAATGACCGCACCAGATTTGTTGCGGCCGTAGATTGTTTGGGGCACAAGGACTACCATTCTGCCGTCAATCCCGCCCGCGAGGTTAGCCTGCTCAGCCGCTAGCATAGCACCGTTACGGCTTTGCTGGAACTCGTGCTCGGTGATCAACCCGATCTTAACAGGATTGTCGCTACCCGTTCTAGCCCCGATAACATCCTTGGCCAGGTTCTGCGCGGGATCGCACCCCTGCAGACCACATGCGACCATTATCCCCACAGCCATGGCCAACCCTGCCTTCGCTACTTTGCCGATGGTCTGACCAGCCTCCTTGCCTATGTCTTGAGCACCTACGATACCGATGGTCTGACCAGCCTCCTTGCCTATGTCTTGAGCACCTACGATACCGATGGTCTGACCAGCCTCCTTGCCTATGTCTTGAGCACCTACGATACCGATGGTCTGACCAGCCACCACCACCTTCTTCATCTTACTCAGCCACGCAGCGACCCCGCTACTGGACTTGGTGATCGCACCACCGCGTGCTGCTGCAACACTGCTCAACGACAACGATGCGACGCACAATGCAGCAAGAAAAACTCTCATGACACACCCTCCCCATTCTGATTGAACAAAACCACCCACGCGAACAACAGCGCGTGCGGCAACGGTAAAGTACGCCTCATAATCACAATTGCGCAGCGCTGTCAAGTTTTTACGCTGACAGGAAAGAGATAAGCATAGGCGAGCAGGCTACAGGTTATCAGCCAAACCGTCCTGTGATGTAGTCTTCGGTGGCACGAATGCGAGGGGCGGTGAACATGATGTCGGTCTTGTTGTATTCGATCAGCTTGCCTTCATAGAAGAATGCCGCGCCATCGGAGACACGTGCCGCTTGCTGCATGTTGTGGGTGACGATGATAATCGTGTACTGCGTGCGCAGTGTCGCGATTAGCGCTTCGATTTTTTTGGTCGCGCGTGGGTCAAGTGCCGAGCAGGGCTCGTCCATCAGAATAATTTCGGGCTCTACTGCAATCGCCCGTGCGATACAAAGGCGTTGATGTTGTCCGCCTGACAGTGCAAGGGCAGACTGTTGTAGTTTGTCCTTGACCTCATCCCATAACGCTGCTTGGCGCAACGATGTCTCTACTGCTGTGTCAATGTCACTGCGTCGTCGCACACCGAGAATGCGTAAACCGTAGGCAACATTTTCGTAAATAGATTTAGGAAACGGGGTAGGTTTTTGAAATACCATACCTATTCGTCGTCGTAGGGAGGTAACATCGAGTGTCGCTTGATTAATTTCCAAATCGTTAAACTTGATACTACCTACCACTCGTGCCTCTAGCACGTTATCGTTCATGCGGTTGAGGCAACGTAAAAACGTGGACTTGCCACAGCCCGACGGCCCGATCAGAGAGGTTACTTGATGCCGCGGGATGGTGAAAGAAATATCGAAAAGTGCTTGGTGCTGGCGATAGAAAAAATTCAAATCCTCGACCTGCAAAATCCAATCATCGAGCTGCATCACGTAGGTGTCGCTTGTCATACTAAAATCCGCTACTGACGCTGTATTTCTTGCGTAGGTGACTGCGCATCCACACCGAGCTGCCTGTCATCAACAGCACAATTACCACCAACAATAGGGTTGAAGCATACACCAATGGTTTTGCTGCTTCAACGTTAGGAGATTGACAGGCTATATCGTAAATGTGAAAACCAAGATGCATAAACTTGCGGTCGAGGTGCAGAAAGGGAAACGTGCTATCGAGCGGCAAGCTCGGTGCAAGTTTCACCACGCCTGTAATCATCAACGGTGCAACTTCGCCTGCCGCTCGTGCCATTGCCAAGATAAACCCCGTCAGAATTCCAGGCGACGCGGCTGGCAACAACACTCGCCACAGGGTCTGCAAACGTGTTGCTCCCAGTGCCAGCGATGAGTCACGAAATGCACGGGGAATAGTGCGCAAGGCTTCTTCCACCGCCACGATTACCACCGGCATAGTCAACAAACCTAAACTGAGGCTTGCCCACAGCAAACCGCCCGTGCCAAACGTCGGTTCTGGCAACGTTGGGGAAAAAAATAGTTCATCTACGCGGCTGCCGAGACCGTAGATGAAAAAACCGAGACCAAAAATACCGAAGACGATCGACGGGATACCCGCTAAGTTGTGCACTGCTACTCGCACTAATTGCAGAAAAACACCACGGCCTGCGTAGACACCGAGATAAATGCCCGCTAACACCCCTAGGGGAAAAGATGTGATGCTCATCATAAACACCAGTAATACTGTGCCAAATGCTGCGGGAAACACTCCTCCCTCCATGTTTGCTTCACGCGGGGCGGCGAATAGCAGCTCGCCAATTTTTTCCGCATAGTGCAAAATTTTTGCAAGCATACTCATGCTATTGGGTTGGTAGAAGCGAATTATCTCTGCGAGACGAATATTTTTTTCTTTGCCGTCTGCAGTAATGAACAAGGCTTGTAGCATATCGAGTTCTTGCTCTGCTTCTGCTATTTGTTTGTTGTGTGTCTCGATCAAATCCCGATAGTGCTGTATGTTTACTGGTTGGACAGGGGTGTTTTTTTCTGCGGCACGCAAGCGATCGTTGTATTCACCTACCGACTTGTACAGTGCGTCTATGTGTGCAACCAGTGCTTCTATCTGAAGGCGTAGTGTTTTGCTAACGAAATGTTGCTTGATGTGCGGGGGGTTCTCTTGCGCGAGATAGCCTATAAAGTCACCATAGGCAGCGCGTTCGATAACATATATTTCGGGTGGGGAAGAAATTTCATGCACGCTATCGGCGTTGAGCCATTTGAAATCGTGGCCGTTGATATCACGATTAGCGGTCTTGAGTTGCAGACGTTGCCGCGTGTCGTTATGCCATTCTTGTTGGGTAATTTCACCAGCGATAATTTTGCCATCTGTAGTTGAGATTTGCGCAATATCGCCTGGCCACAGCGCACGCAAACCGTTGACAACGATGATGCCAAAAAACCCTACCGTCATTAGCATTATCAGCGTCATACCCGCTGCGGTTACCCATACCCACGGTTCACCTGCGCGCCAGAAATTCTTTTTATAAATTGCCATAGCGTTTTCTCAAACCTGTGCGCACCAATTCTGCCACTGTGTTGAATATAAACGTCAAGGCAAATAGCACTACCGCGCACAAAAACAAAGTACGATACAGCGTGCTGTTGACTGGTGCTTCAGGCACTTCTACGGCGATGTTGGCTGCCAAGGTACGCATGCCGTTGAAGGGGCTGAGGTCGATTATAGGTGTGTTGCCCGTTGCCATCAGGACGATCATCGTCTCACCCACTGCTCGTCCGAATCCGATGATTGCCGCGGCTGCAATACCAGGGCTGGCCGAGGGCAGTACCACCCGCCAGATCGTCTGCCAGCGACTCGCACCGAGCGCCAACGACGACAGTGGCAGAGATTTCGGAATGCTGTTAAGGCTGTCTTCCGAAATTGAAAAAATTATCGGTATTACGGCAAAACCCAAACCAAAAGCTATAACGATACTATTACGTTGATCGTATTGCATGCCTATGACATCGTAAAGCCAGGTGCTGAAATCTCCGTGGAAAAAGTAATTTTCTACAGGCAAAGTCAGGTAATAGGCAGACATTGCCGCTACTGCTATGACTGGCACAAGAATTAAAAATTCACGTTGACGTTCGAAACGTTCGATCAAAGTGAAATTACGCAATCGTCCCCACGATAGTAAAAAAAACAAGAAAACTAGCGGCAAGGTTATGATGCTCAACAAAAAGGTAACGATAAAATTTTGCAAAAAGGGTGCAAGCCACAACGCCGCGAGAAAGCCGATAACGACTGAAGGCAATGAAGCTAGCACTTCGATGGCAGGTTTAATGAAAGCCTTAAACGTGTTCGATGCGCATTGGTTGACGTAGACCGCCGCCGCAATGGACAGGGGTAAGACGAGCAACAAAGCGTACAGCGTGCCTTTGAACGTGCCAAAAATGAGCGGTACAAGGCTTAGTTTGGGTTCAAAATCATCTGTACCGCTGGAAGATTGCCACACGTAAGCGGGTTGAGGGTAGCCCTCATACCAGACGCGTCGCATGAGGGTGGTGAGGTTGATGGCGGCGTGGGGTGCGTCAACTTGCCATAGCGTTGCGGTGTTGGAGACATTGACGGTTATCAGGGCATCGTCACGTGGCGCTAAGGTGAGTGTGTGTCGCAATCCGTTGTGGGGGGGGATGTGGTGCACGGTTGCAGCGCTGGTCAAGTGGTACAGCGCCATGCCACCGTGGATATCGAGGGCGGCGAAAAATTTGCTACGTGCTGCTTTGCTAAACATCTGCACCGCAGCGGGTAATGAAGCGAAGGTTTTGAATCGCACCAGCTTGTTGTCTTGTGTGGTTTGCCACGCGGCTAGCTGTCCTTCTGCGTCACCGACGACGAAAGAGTTGTCGCCGTAGATGAATTTGATGGCGGTCACCGCAGTATGGCTAACTTCAGCGGTGCTCGTTGTGCTGCCACCTTCTGTGTCCAATTTGATGAACGTGACCTCACCCTCGGCATTTCCTGTCGCAATCTTTGTCCCGTCGGCACTGACATCGAGGGCGGTCACCGCAGCGAGGCGGAAAGACAGGTTGAATTGTTGTGGTCGTTCGTCGGCACTGTCATTGAAGAAGTCGTTTGTTTCTTCGTCGGGTGTGCTCACGGCAACAGCTGGTGAAGTTACGGTAAGCAGATCGCCATCGACCGCGAAAAGAATATTTTTTTTACGCAGAGCGGCGAGGCGTGGCGGGCGCAGCAGTTGGCGTTGATAGAGCAATACGGGCGTGGCGTTGACATCGATAGCACTGACCACGCCATCGTTCCACACGAGTGTGTATTGTGCGCTGCGTTCGCTGGCAACTGCAACGATGTGGGCATCGCGGGTGGGGCGCAGGCGATATGTGCTTTGTGTGCTGCGTCCTGTGAGGTTGTGTACTGTGACACGACCGTGCGCGTCGAGACTGTAGAGTGTGCGCAGATGTTCGTCACTGCCTGCAGCCAGTATGGTGGATGCGGTGGGTAGGTGTTGTGTGGCTAACTGTTGTACACCTGCACTGTAGAACAGCGGCAAGGCCACTGTGGTTATCAGCACGAGGATAGCGGCTGTAGCGGCGATCACCAGTGCGCCGCCACCTTTGATAATCCACGTAGCGCATGTATCAGCGAGCCGTGCCGTGCTTGTGCGGCGACCAGAGGAGTAGTTAACCGTTCCCATGCCGCAAGTTATCTTTCCATAACGATTACATGCTGAGCGGGCTGGAGTCTAGCCCAGCGGGTGTACAGCTGTCAAGACAGCTGTGTGTACGGGTGGTCTTCGTTGGAAAAGGGCGTACTGCGAGTGTTACTGACTAGCTAGCTTCCTCTTCCTCGAGCTCTGGTGGTGTGCTGATTGTGGCGGTGGAACTCTCGTCTGTTTCTGGTACTTTGCTGATTGTGGCGGGTACGCTTTCGATAGCGTTTGTAGTTGGCAGGTCTTTGGTCACGGGCACTTCCAGTTCTTTGAAAGCCAGTACCTTAGGCATAAGGCGGCTGTCCCAGGAATTGTTGGCCTTGTTGTAGTGTTCGACAGACTGTTGCAGTGACTTGCCTATTGACACGTAGTGCTTGGCGAAGACTGCGAGGCGATCGTGTAGTTCTTTGCCCAGCTCGCTAATTTCACGAGCTTTCTCGACGACACGCACCTGTTTCCAGGTCAGGGCGATTGCTTTTAGTAGAGCTAGCAAAGTCGGGGGAGTGACGATAATTACCTTCTTATCTAGCGCCCATTCGATCAAGTCGGTTTCCTGTTCCAGGGCGGGCAAAAATGCGAACTCTGGCAACACCATCACCACGATGTCGGTAGCAGGCAGCAATTGCCAGTATTCTTTACTCGATAAGTTGTTGATATGGGTTTTGATTTGTTCAACGTGACGTTCCAGTGCTTGTGTTTTTTGTGTTTCGTCATCGGTATTGAAAGCCTCCATCAAAGCGGCGAGCGATACTTTGGAGTCGAGGATGACACGGCGGTTTTCGGGCATATTGACGATTACGTCGGTACGCAGACGTTGCCCTTCATCGTTATCGAAGCTATCCTGCACGCTGTAGTCGATATCTTTGTGCAACCCCGATAGCTCCAGTACTCGCTCCAGTTGAATTTCACCCCAACGTCCTCGCACGCTGGGTTTACGCAAGGCGTTCTGCAATGCTTGTGCTTCCTTCCCGAGTAGGCGGCTCTCCTCGATCATTTTTTCCATCTGTGCTTTGAACAGCGAGGCGTTGGCGACGTTATCGCGATCGAGGTGCTCGATCTTACTCCTCAGTGGACGTATGATCTTGTCGATTTCCTCTTGCCCTGTTTTGAATAGTTTGTCAGCATTGCTTTGAAAATTGTCTCCTTGTGTCTTCAGAATGTCGGCGGACAGAGCACGAAAAGCATCCTTGAAACGTTTTTCCAGCGTATCGCGCTCACTCAGTTGCTGTTGTACGTTGTCAAGTTTGGTTTGTAATTCGCTCCTGCGCGCGGTTAACTCTTGTGTCTGTTGTTGTAGCAGTTCGCTGCGGCTCTTCCAGGTTGTTTTCTCTTGTTCGATACGTCTGTTCAGATCACGAGCTGCGGCGAGGCTCTCCTTTAGGCCTGCGCATTCACTGCGCATTTCATCCAGCGGTGCAAGTTGATCTTGCAGTCGTTCCAGATTGTGTTGGTTATGGTCAAGGTTGCTCTGTAACGTGGCGTTGATCGCGGTCAGCTTCGCCAAGTGTGCGGGACTGTCAGACTTGCGCCACAGCGCCAGTGCGACTATCAGCACCAGCAACATGGCGATGACTATCAGCAACAGCGCCGTCATCATGTCCACATCGTGCTCCTCTCGCGATCACCTGCTCATTATCGCACAGCTTAAATTTTTTGGTAACCCCAAAGCATCTTCGTAAGCGCAAGATTGTCTTGACACGCCTATTGATTTTGCGGTAGGGGTCTCGCAATGTTATCTGCATCCGAGTTTTCTGGGGAGGGGGCTGTGTGTATGCGTGGTGTGTTGTGCGCTGTAGTTGTGGGGTTGTTTTTTTCTTTTTCTGTTCCTGACCTGAATGCGGCTCGCTCCCTATCGAGGTGGGGGCAAAGGGTGAGGAATTTTGTTGAGTTGCGTGGGGTAGGCGCACCCGACATATTGCAAAAATGGGGTGCGGGCATGGTCTTCGTCAGCATGATGGGATGTATGACATTGCTCTGTGGCGAGATGGTTCGTGATTTTATCGGTAACAGGGAGGCATCTCAGCCCAGCATTATGCTTGACACTATCATTAGATTTGATGATGACATCATCGGTCGTATTTTTCATTACACGGTCGGTGAAAATCATTATGAAGGTGAAGTGCAAGATTGGGTCTATCCATACGGTGAGATGTTAATTTATTCCTCTTATGAGGATAAGAACAAGCTTGTTCCCATTAAAAACATAATGGGTAAAGCTATCGAGCGGCACGATCATGAGTATGCGAAGGTTATTTTCGTTGATTCTAGAGACGGCAGCATTTTGTATGGCGAGGTACTCAAGGTTTTTGATAGTGGCTATTATTATGTCATTGCCGAGGAGCGGAAGGGCGATGCGGGCGGTGTTGTGCCTCTTGACCAGCGTCGGATGCTTCTCGTGCCGCGTGCGGACATCACTGCTATCGAGCCTTTGCCAAAATACTAGGCAGGGGGACGCGGGTTGTATTTTTGCCTACCGCAGTCACATCGTCTGGTACTGATAAGCTGCGGGTTGCCGAGATGTTTTATTCTCTGCAGGGCGAGGGGCGCAGCACTGGTTGTCCTGCGGTTTTTTTGCGTCTTCAGCACTGCAACTTACTCTGTGGGAGCGGCGAAGCAAGTTGGAGCTGTGATACTTTGGCGGTATGGCGTACGGGACAGGCATTCACTGGTGCGCAGATTGTTGCTCACTGGCGCATGCAGGGTTGGCTGCAACATCTTGCCCGCGGGGCGCGTCTTATCGTTACGGGTGGTGAGCCACTGTTGCAACAGCGTGCCTTGGAATCGTTTTTGCGCTATCTGGTCACTTGTCATCCGTGTCCTGCCGTTGAGATTGAAACTAATGCCACCCGTGTGCCTATCGCGGCACTTGACAGGTATGTCGTACAGTACAACTGCAGCCCTAAGGGAGCGAACAGCGGCAACTTGCGTTCCCACAGGCACAACGCCGCGGCTATGCGTGCGTTGGTGGGCAACGGCAAGGCGGTGTTTAAATTTGTCGTTAGTAGTCGTGCCGACGTAGAGCAGATCAGAGAAGAGTACATCGATCCTTACGGTATTGCCCCTACGCGGGTATGGTTGATGCCTGCTGCGGCAACGTTGTCTGTTCTGCAAGCCAACGAGCGTCGCGTCTTTGCATTGTGTCGAGAATATCGCTACAATTATAGCACCCGCCTTCACATTCAAGTGTGGGATCAGGCTACAGGGGTGTGAGCAGATCAGCGTTCCCAATGCACGTGTGGTGTTTCCTCCCACGCTCCCTAGCGATGCCTGTTGGGTACGTGCTATGGCAGGTATCGGTGCGGAGAGTCATGGTATTTCTAAAAAAACAGCGGACTGCGCTGAAGGTGTTGTTAATCGGTGGTAGTGGTTTTGTGGGACGGCAGCTCGGTGTTTTTCTGGAGAGTGAGGGCTGTGCCTTACGGGTGGTGAGCCGCGCCACGCAACTTGATTTGCCTTACCGTGCGCGGGTCTACTGTTGGCGGCGAGACGGCACGATTCCTGCGGCGGCGTTGGCTGAGGTTGATGTGGTGATTAATTTGGCGGGTGCGTCGGTGGCCGAGGGGCGTTGGAGTCGGGCTCGCAAGGCGGAGATTGTCGCGTCCCGCGTGCGGACGACATGTGCGATGGTGGCGGCGTTGCGGGAGTTGTCACATCGTCCTGTGGTGTTACAAGCGGGTGCGATTGGTTATTATGGCGAGCGTGGTGATGCTGAACTGGTTGAGGACAGCGCTGCGGGTACGGGTTTTCTCGCTAGTACTGCTCAGCGATGGGAGGCAAGTCTTACTGGTGCGTCGCTGGCCAATCGCTGGGTAATCATGCGTTTCGGTATGGTGTTGGGTGAGGGGGGAGGGGCGTTGCGGGTGTTGCGCAGGATTTACCGTTTTGCTCTCGGTGCGTCGTTAGGCAGTGGCAAGCAGTATGTCTCTTGGGTACATAGTGATGATATCTGTGGTTTTGTGCGTCATGCCATACGGCACAGTTCTTGTCGTGGGGTTTACAATCTAACTGTGCCGCGGGCGATTACTTATGACACACTGCATCGTGCCTTGCTGCGTCGCTTCCGCCCTGTGTTGGCTAGTCCTGTGCGCATCCCAGGGTGGGGGGTACGTCTGTTGCTGGGCGAGAAGGCAACGGTGGTCACTACCAGCCAGCGGGTTGTGCCTCGGCGTATGTTGGCGGCGGGCTATAAATTCAAGTTTACTGAGATCGATGCGGCCTTGCGCAGTATCCAGCGTTTTTAGTTGCTGTGAGCAGGTCAGCCACCTACGGGGACGTAATCCCGTACACAGTTTTATGGAGTAACTATTTACTGAGGTATTTGTTTTGAAAGTTATTTTATCTCTGACGTTAGGCGCGGGGGTGCTTGTCTCCTGCTCGTTGTCGCTGGTTAGGTACGGAGTTGGGCACGAGTTTGCTGGACGCAAACTAGCTATTGCCAGTCAGGGTAAGCACAGCAGCCGTATCGGTCGCGACATCTACGCCGCGGGTGGCAATGCTGTTGATGTAGCGGCAGCGTTGTCATTTGTGTTGGCGGTGGAGCGCCCGCAATCGACTGGTCTCGGTGGTGGTGGCTTCATGCTTATCTATATGGCAAAGCAGAGCAAGGTCTATGCCCTTGACTTTCGTGAAAAAGCACCGCAGCATGCCACGCGCGATATGTTTCTGGATAGCGAGCGTGCTGTTATCTCACAAAAGTCACGGCAAGGGGCTGCCGCGGTAGCGGTGCCAGGTTTTGTTGCTGGTGTACTCGCCGCGCAGAAACGTTTCGGCCGCTTGGCACGGGCTAAGGTTATCGAGCCCGCGGCACGTCTAGCTGAGAGGGGATTCGTTGTCTACAATCATCTTGCTGCAGCTTTGCAGAAAAAACAAAAATTGCTAGCTAGTGACAGCAATGCCGCGCGCATTTTTCTGAAAGCAGATGGCAATCCCTATCGTATCGGTGAGGTACTGCGGCAACCACAGTTAGCTGCGACTCTGCGTGCGATCGCGGCACAGGGAAAAGACGCTTTTTATCGTGGTAAGGTGGCCAGCAGCATTGCAACTGCCACGCGTGGCAACATCAGCACGCGTGATCTCGAAGCTTACCACATTGTTTGGCGAGATCCGCTACATGGCTCATTTCGTGGCTATCAGATTTTTTCTATGCCACCGCCCAGCTCTGGGGGTGTGCATATTTTGCAGATGCTCAACATTATGGCACAGTTTTCTTTTAAACGTGCAAGCTTTGACCACGCGACACGCATCAATGTGCTGGCGCAAGCGATGCAGCGTGCTTATGCCGATCGGGCACTACATCTGGGCGACAGTGATTTTGTCAAAGTTCCCGTTACCCGCTTGACTTCGCCAGGCTATGCACGTGAGGTTGCTAGCAAGATCGATCGACAACGCGCACGTTCTTCAGAGGCAACGCAGTCGCGCACCGAGTTATCCTCTGACTCGACGACGCATTTCAGTGTGATTGATACTGAAGGCAATGTGGTTACGTCTACACAGACGATTAATGGTTGGTTCGGGGCAGGGTTAGTGGCGGGTGAAACGGGCATCGTGTTGAACAATGAAATGGATGATTTTGCCATCAAGGCCGATACCGCCAACATGTTCGGTGCTCTGGGCGGGAAGCAAAACAGCATTGCCCCGCATAAACGCCCACTGAGTTCTATGTCACCGACGATTGTGATGCGTAACGGTCAGGCTCTGCTGGCACTCGGTGCACCAGGTGGAACACGTATCATTACCTGTGTGCTGCAAACACTGCTGAACTATCTCGATTACGGCATGTCACTCTATGAAGCGGTTGCTGCACCACGCTTTCACCATCAGTGGCATCCTGATATTTTACTGTTGGAGCAAGAACCATCATTTAGTGCTACAACCCACGAGAAACTCAGCGCGATGGGTTGGCAAACGGAGAAGAAAGCAATCCGTTGTTACGTGCAGGCTGTGGAACGCCGTAAGCGGGAATTGCGTGCTGTTTCTGACCCACGCGCCTACGGTCTTGCGACAGGGTTGTAGTGTTTTTAGTCGGTGTGAGCAGGGAGACGTTGGCGATAAGTTTCTTGGCGCGGCATGGTGTCGTTGTGGGGTCAGTAGTAGATCATCTCCAGTGCCTCGTCGGAGTGTTGGGCGATAAAGTGGTCGAGAGCAGTGGCTTGCTGTTCGGAGAGTGCGATAAATTTCACCCCGATACCTTTATCTTTTTGCGTTGCCACGCGCACGAATTCGCCTTCAATGACCAGTGGTTGACGAGATTTGGCGAGAAAAATATTCAGTCTGACGACTGTACCTTTTTCAAAATTAATCCTTGTTGCCAGTAGGACTCCGCTGCGGGAGATATTGGCGATACCACATTGGTAGCGGGTATTTTCCCACACAAATTCGGTGCGACCTGCAATTTTTACCCGTTCATCTGCTCGTGATTGTTGTTTGAGCAGTGCTCTGATTTTTTTTACGAAGTTTTTGCGTGGCAATGGCTGCCGTACAAACAGGTCAGCTCCAGCTTCTAGCACTCTGTTTTCTGGCATGCCTTCGGTCTGTACGCTGGTAGCGACCAGCAGTATGTTTGCGGTCGCGGCATGGCGGCGAAAGTGATGTAGGAGGTGGAAAGCATCGACCACGTCGGTGTCGAGGTTGATGATAATGAGATCGATGTTCTCTTTCATCACTAAATCCGCAATAATTTCAATAGCTTCTTTCTTGTCAGCGACATGTAGTAATGTCTGTGCCTCTACGTAGCTGTGCAGTGCTTCAGCTCGAAAGCCCATCTCACGAAAACCTTGCAAGTCGAGGCGTTGTGCCACGTCACGCCCGTCAATGTTCAAGATAGCAATCTGTCTACTCACGGTGTATCCCTCCGCCTGTCATTCGGCAGTTGACGAGATCACTTTAGTTTGTCAAAAGGTGGGCATGGGTGTGGAACGGATAAGAGTTGACCAGTTGTTGTTGGAGCAGGGCGTAATTTCCTCGTTGGCGTTGGTGCATGCTAAGATTCTGGCGGGGCAGGTTTTTGTCGAGGAGGTCAAGGTCACTAGCCCCGCGCTGCGGGTGTCACGTTCTGCTACGCTGCGGGTCAAGGCAAGCAAGCGTTATGTCAGTCGTGGCGGTAAGAAGCTCGAACTTGCCTTCCGAGACCTGTCGGTGCGGGTGAAAGATAGGCATGTGCTCGATATTGGGGCTTCGACAGGTGGTTTTGTTGATTGTTGTTTGCAACACGGTGCGGCAGGTGTGACTGCGGTTGATGTTGGCACGAATCAACTGGCGTGGAGTCTGCGCTGTGACCCGCGGGTAAAAGTTTTTGAAAAAACCGATATCCGTACTTTTGCTGGACAGCATTATCGGCATAATAACCTTGTGGTTGCCGACGTGAGTTTTGTTTCGCTGACGACAGTTTTACCCGCTGTGTTTACCAATCTAGCGCGTGCGGAGTATTTGGTGCTTGTTAAACCGCAGTTTGAATTACCTCGTCGTCTTGTGCCGCGCGGCGGTATTGTACGTAATGATAAGCTACGCGGCTATGCTGTGCAGCGAGTTAAAAATCTTTTCCAAGAACATGGCTATCAAGATTTTACCGCCGTCGATTGTCGTATCAGTGGCACGAAGGGCAACCGTGAAATTTTCTGTTATGCTTTGTAGTATTATCAAAAAACACTCCCGCGACATATTGACTGGGGGCGCGTCACCTGATTACAGGGACAGCGCAGCCGTGTTTACTTTATGACCGAATGTTTCGGCAAGGCTGTGCACGATGGCGGGCAGATCACTGACAGAGGTGGCATCGGCAAACTCGCCGCTGGTACTAAAAATCTGATTCCAGCTACTGCCCAATTCCTTCTCACCCTGGCCCCAAACAGCCTGAGTAAGTGCTATCACAGCCGCCGCTCCCGCTCCTGATGCAGCGGTCTTAATACCTAATATCTTCTTCTTCTCATGCGCAAAAAAATTTTTAAACATTTCTGCTCCTTTCAGTGCTTCTTTTTCTGTATCTACCTTCTTCCCTCCAGAAATAAATGCATTTACACCAGCCATGAGAGATGTATCCTCCCAATCCAGTGCCATCTTAGCAGCATCAAGTGCTTTACTTGAAGTGCCTGCCATCACTTACTGGGTACTTACGCGGTATGTGTTCGGCAATATCGCTAACTCCTTACTCTGGAACATCACCAAGTAGTCACTGTGTACCATACTTGATGGGCAAATTTGTGAGCCACCTGACGATCAGCTTTTTTGCAGCTCATGCTTAATGTCAGCTAGCTCTTTTGTGCTAACCTGTGTAACGTCACAGATCTGCTTGTCAGGCATACCTCTCGCCAACATCCGTGCGACGACATCCCGCTGCTTTTGTTCTACGCCCTTGCGCACACCCTGCTCGATACCCTGCTCGATACCTTGCTCGATACCTTGCTCGATACCTTGCTCGATACCTTGCTCGATACCCTGCTCGATACCCTGCTCGATACCTTGCCGCTTGCCTTTGCGCATACCCTGCCGTATGCCCTCTTGTCTCGCTCTATCAAGGCCAAATTCCATCTCTGGCATCAGTCTTTCTTCCTCCTTCAGGTGTGGAAAACGCTTACGTTCAATCTCCGCAAACCCCCTCACGTCGTACCCCTTATCGGCACATTCGTAGTAGTCCATTAACACATTGAGCATAAACTCTCGCTCCTGTTGTGGCAACAGGCGTGCCTTCTTGAGAATCTTGACCACTACCTCTTCGTCCATATCCCAGTAGTTACGTATGCCGAACAACGCCAAGCTCACCACCTCGCCTCCGCGGCGCATGCGACGGTAGGATAAATCGTGTAAGTTCACTAAAGGACAAGCAAAATTGGCAATTTTCTTCAGTTGCCGCCTCAACTCTTCGGGTGCACCCTGCTTTTGCAGTGCCCAACTAAGGTAATCGGAGGGGATAACTGCTCTCTTGTCCTTGCCACAGGTGACGATGATGGGGAGGATGATGCCGCCTGTCTGTTGGGCGATCTCGTTGTAATAGCCCAGCATCTGCAGGATGGTGTCGTTGTCACGGTAACTCTTGTGCTCCAAGATGATAGTGATGATGACACGGGCTTTGGAAGGCCACAACGGCACTTCCAGTACGATGTCAGCTCTGCGTTCCTGTCCCTTCCTTCCCGCTGCGGTGCTTTCGGTGATCTGCAGCGCGGGCCAATTGAAGATGGTGTAGAAGCTAGGGGAAAGCAAGACCTGTAGCAAGGCACGGCAGTGTTCGGGACGCTTGAAGATTGTCTTGAAGACGCTGTCATGAGGGTGGGAGTGACGGGCTTTGGCAGCCTTGCGGCGCTGTCTCTTCCTCTCTGTGCGTCTTCGTCGCCCAGTCATGTTCACCTTGTCATGCTGTGTTCGATATTTTAACACGAGGCTGGTGTACTTGGCTAACAAATGCATGGGCAAATTTGTGAGCCACCTGACGATCAGCTTTTTTGCAGCTCACGCTTAATGTCAGCTAGCTCTTTTGTGCTAATCTGTGTAACGTCACAGATCTGCTTGTCAGGCATACCTCTCGCCAACATCCGCGCGACGACATCCCGCTGTTTTTGCTCTACGCCCTTGCGCATACCCTGCTCGATACCCTGCTCGATACCCTGCTCGATACCCTGCTCGATACCCTGCTCGATACCCTGCTCGATACCTTGCTCGATACCTTGCTCGATACCCTGCTCGATACCCTGCTCGATACCTTGCCGCTTGCCTTTGCGCATACCCTGCCGTATGCCCTCTTGTCTCGCTCTATCAAGGCCAAATTCCATCTCTGGCATCAGTCTTTCTTCCTCCTTCAGGTGTGGAAAACGCTTACGTTCAATCTCCGCAAACCCCCTCACGTCGTACCCCTTATCGGCACATTCGTAGTAGTCCATTAACACATTGAGCATAAACTCTCGCTCCTGTTGTGGCAACAGGCGTGCCTTCTTGAGAATCTTGACCACTACCTCTTCGTCCATATCCCAGTAGTTACGTATGCCGAACAACGCCAAGCTCACCACCTCGCCTCCGCGGCGCATGCGACGGTAGGATAAATCGTGTAAGTTCACTAAAGGACAAGCAAAATTGGCAATTTTCTTCAGTTGCCGCCTCAACTCTTCGGGTGCACCCTGCTTTTGCAGTGCCCAACTAAGGTAATCGGAGGGGATAACTGCTCTCTTGTCCTTGCCACAGGTGACGATGATGGGGAGGATGATGCCGCCCGTCTGTTGGGCGATCTCGTTGTAATAGCCCAGCATCTGCAGGATGGTGTCGTTGTCACGGTAACTCTTGTGCTCCAAGATGATAGTGATGATGACACGGGCTTTGGAAGGCCACAACGGCACTTCCAGTACGATGTCAGCTCTGCGTTCCTGTCCCTTCCTTCCCGCTGCGGTGCTTTCGGTGATCTGCAGCGCGGGCCAATTGAAGATGGCGTAGAAGCTAGGGGAAAGCAAGACCTGTAGCAAGGCACGGCAGTGTTCGGGACGCTTGAAGATTGTCTTGAAGACGCTGTCATGAGGGTGGGAGTGACGGGCTTTGGCAGCCTTGTGGCGCTGTCTTTTCCTCTCTGTGCGTCTTCGTCGCCCAGTCATGTTCACCCTGTCATGCTGTGTTCGATATTTTAACACGAGGCTGGTGTACTTGGCTAACAAATGCACTCGCGGACTACCTCACTCAGGCAGCCGCGATAAGTAAAAGAATAATTTTCCAAATTTTCATTGACAAGAACGTTTTTTTTTTACAATTACTCCGTTATTGTTTTCATTAATCATTTTAGGAGAACTACAATGAAGAAGTTGTTGTTTTTAATGATGTGTCTAGGTATGTCCAGCAATGTGTTCAGTATGTCACCGCGTGTCATAGCATCAGTAGTCAAGCAGGTGCGCAGTTCCGCCAAGACTCTAGGAATACTGACTGCAAAGGAGGTAAATCCTCGCGGTTTTACTGGCTTCGGAAGCATGCAGGCTATTGCAGATGTTGTCAGGCTTTCGGGTGAAAGATTACCTTGGGGGTATGGGAAGTATGTTTCTGTAGATGTTAGTAGGGCTACCGTGAGAGATTGTCTTGCTGATCCTGCCGCGTGTAGTAGTAACACCATTAAAGCAGTAAACGCAGCGGCAGGTGGCGATACTCTTGCACTGAAGGGGTTGCTGACTGAGGGTTTAGGTGCTCCAGAAGATTTCAAACACGTTCAGTTGGCAGCATATCTTAGTGGGGATGTCAAAACGGTTAAGTTGGTGGAGAAAAAAGCAGCTCAAGCGGCTACAGATGCAAACTTTCTTGCTGTTGATGCCCATATAGATGACCCTATCGCGCTCGAGCGGTATGGATTTTGGGGCACTAACCCGCTTGAGTCACTGAAGAGTGAAGCGTCTCAACATAAGCTCGAGATGGATCTGCTGCTTAAACTTAAAAACGAAGCACATGATGAGCTATCTAAATCTGGTAAATTATTAAGTACTGGTAGTTATCTTCATGATGATTCTGTTATTCGGTTTATATTATCAAATTTAACTGAAGGTAAAGGTAAAAGAAGCGTGCTTGAACATATGGACGATATAGAAAGGAAGATAGCCAGAGAGATTCGAGATGATGATCATGTTATGTGGCTTATACCATCAAATTTAACTGAAGGTATAATAGGTAAAAGAAGCGTCGTGCCTGATTATATGGACTATGGACAGTGAAGAAAGGAAGATAGCCAGAGAGATTCGATAGGATATGCTTCCTCCTAGAGTTGGCAGGTAAGATGAGTAGGGATAAGTTGCCTGATCAGGCAACTTATCCCTCTTCTAAAGGCAGATGTACAACGAGGGCAACAGCATTTCAGCTATTGCTCGTTTTCGACAATTTGTGCTAGCAACCCACTCATAGCTGTATTTCCTGGACGAACTGTGAGCAAGAAGAGAGTCACTATCATTCACACGGGTGGCACGATCGGTATGGTGCGGAACAAGGACGGGGTGCTGCGTCCGCTGCAAGACCCCGAGACGCTGCTGCGTTCGTTGCCTGAGCTGGCCGATGTTGCTGAGGTTGCGCTGCAAGTGCCGTTTAACCTCGACAGCAGCAGCATCCAACCTGTACATTGGCTACAACTGGCACGGATTGCACGTCTCGCACAGAACGACTGTGATGGCCTGGTAATTTTGCACGGCACTGATACCATCGCTTATACTGCGGCGGCACTATCTTTTTTGTTGGCAGACATGACGTTACCGATAATTCTTACAGGGGCACAACGCCCTTTGCGTGTGCTGCGCACCGATGCTCGCACCAATATTATCGATGCAGTGGAACTAGCCACGAGAAACATTCCAGAGACCGCAGTGCTATTCAACAACACTCTCTGGCGGGGCAATCGTGTGCAAAAAATCAGCAACGATCGCTACAGCGCTTTTCATTCTCCCAATTATCCAGCTCTCGGACAACTCGGTTTACACGTGTCGCTCGCTCACAGGCACATGCAGCGCGAGCGCACAAACTTTTTTCCTAACCCACGTTTTGAAACAAAAGTGCTATGCCTCAAGCTACATCCTGGTTTTGACGAGACACTCTTCGACATTCTGCCTCCCGTAAACTGCAAGGCTATGATCTTACAAGGCTTTGGGGCAGGCAACATCCCCCTCTACCCACGCATGCTGCGATGGTTGGAGGCACACAGCAAAAGCGGTCTTACCATTGCCATCGCTACACAATCCCCCCGCGGCTGTGTCGACCTATCGCTCTACGAAGGAGGGCGTGAAGCACAAGCACGGGGGGCAATCTCCTGCTACGACATGACCATCGAGACCAGCCTCGTCAAAATGATGTTATTGCAAGGCACACACCACAAACGCACTACGATTGAGCGACTGTTCACCACCTCATTGGCGGGTGAACTGAGCAAAACATAAACACACTAAAATTTTTTGTCGGACAGCTACCTTCCTTTTTCTTCAGTTTTGTAAAATAATTGAGGCAAAACTGAAGAAAATTGTACTGTGAGAGTAAGCAACGATATGAGTAACTCTTCATCTTTAACTAGCTCTTTAAATGGTTATGGTAAGTATTGGCTCACTGTTTGGGGGGATTGTTTTTTGCAAAAGTTGAACTGCAAGCCCGAAATATGCTACCCTGGCAGTGGTTGGCTGGCCAAGCCCAGCCGAATGTTTGAGCACAACAAGGACTTACAGCATTGCAATAGAGGGGACAGTGGCGCGCTCCTGACACCCCTCCGACTTATGCAGCAAGACCAGAGCGGACGGGTGGATTAAACTTGAGCCAAAGGAGCATCGCGCGGGAGACGCATCCCGCAGGGACTGTGAGCGAGAGAGCAGCCAAGGTGCTTGCCTGCTCGATCTACGAGCAGTTGTGCAACGAGGGTTGTAGCAACAGAGACGTGATCTCCGTATCCTCGCAGCTGATCTCGCTAGTCACCGCCAAAATAAAAAACCAGCGCAGCGCCGACTAGAGTCGGTCGTCTCCCGTCATACCGTGGCAGACTTCTGCCATCGTGCGTAGACCAAAGGCACAGCTGCCTTTTTGCGGGTAGCCCGTCGCCTTGCAGTCCCAAGCCGTGCCCGCCACGTCGAGATGCACCCACGGAGTGGAGGAGACAAAGCGCTCCAGAAACCATGCCGCGGTAATCGTGCCCGCCTTGACATTGGGAGCGGTGATGTTTTGCAGATCGGCGTACGTGCCTTTCACCTCCTTCTTCAGCTCAGGCCAGAGCGGTAACTGCCACAGCGGCTCGCCTGCCGCCGACGATGCCTTGAGAACACGCTCGGCGGATTTACGGTCGTTGCTCATCAAAGCCGCACCGTTCTGACCGAGAGCGTAGAGAACTCCGCCCGTTAGGGTGGCGATGTCGATGATTAACTGTGGCTGATAATTTTTCACTGCGTAGCAGAGCACATCAGCCAGCACCAGTCGACCCTCCGCATCGGTATTGAGCACCTCGATGCTGGTGTCGTCCATCGCGGTCACAATATCGCCAGGACGAGTAGCACTGCCAGAAGGCATGTTTTCCACCGCACCGATCAAACCCACGACGGAAGTAGGTGGCCTCTCTTTGGCGAGAAAACACATCGCCCCAAAAACGGCAGCCGCGCCTGACATGTCGTACTTCATCTCCGCCATCCCATGTCCTGGTTTGATGCTGATACCCCCTGAATCGAAGGTCACACCCTTACCGACCAAAGCAACTTTTTTGCGAGTCGGATCTCTGCCTTCTACCTCCAGCACAATCATGCGCGGCTCGTTGATGCTGCCCTGAGCCACCGCGAGGTAAGACCCCATACCGAGCTCGCGCAGCTGCTCAGGCCCCAGGACACGGCAGGGGATGCCCAACTCAGCCGCGGCACTGGTCGCGAAACTCGCCATACACTCAGGGGTAAGCCAGTTGGGTGGAGAATCCTGCAAGGTGCGTGTAATGACGACCGCCCGTGCCAATTCACGAGTGCGCGCCAACTGCGCCGCGGAGACCTCCCCGAGAATTTGTATCTGCTGCGGCAAGGTGACCGCCTCCCTGTCCTCGTCACCGCAGAAAGACGGTGTGCGCTTGAACTTCATGCCGTAGAAACCCATCACCAAGCCGTCGAAGATGGTCAAAGGATCGAGCTCTGTGGCACAGATAACGACCTGCGTGAACTTAAAATCCACCAGCCGTTTTGCGGCATCGATCCCTATCTGACGACCCTTCTGGGGTGCCGAAGTATCGAACTTGGCGGTCGGTAGCAGCAAAAAATAACATTCGTCGATCTTCAGCAAGTGGCTACCACCCTGCCCACACCAACGATCATCACGCAACGCCGCACCTACACGCTCCGCAAAATCGGCGGGCAGTGCCGCCGTGTCCGCCTGCGGCATCTCGCCTTGCGCACAGGTGGTCGGTACGATGTGCAACGCCCCGCGCCCTAAACCAGTCACGGTCTCCAGTTGTAACTCTTCCAGCCACTGAAAGGCACGCGGCATCCAATCACGCCATGCATCTCGCTTCGTCATCTATCGCTTTCCTTTCTCAAATCATTACCCCTACCCACCTGCAGCAGTCTAGCAACGACAGAGAGGCCGTGTCTAGGTTTTTTTGCTATCCCATCAACTTGAACGATAGATTAACCTGACAGAAGAGGTGGACATAACGCCGAGCAATAAAAGACCAGCGACACGCCTAGCATCTGCCAATTTGATGCGATAGAATGATTCTATAAGCACAACTGCAGCACGCAAAGGAGGCGCATCATGCCCACTTCAGGTCGCGGTGTCGGCGTGGTAAGGATTCCCTTATTGCCCCTGCGGGATATCTTAGTGTTCCCTGCCACTGCCGTGCCCCTGTTTGTCGGACGAGAAAGATCTATTCGCGCTATTGAGGAAGCCATGTCTGGCAACAAAGAAATTTTGCTCGCTGCGCAGATAAAACCACGTGTCAATGACCCAACTGCTGACGATATCTACGATGTTGGCACAATCTCTTCTATCTTACAATTTCTCAAACTACCTGACGGCACAATAAAAGTGCTAGTGGAAGGCAAAGCACGGGCCAAAATTATCCGCTACGTGCACGAAGATGATTATTTTATGGTCGAAGCACAACGGTTGCCTGATCATCCCTCCCGCGGTCTGGAAAGTGAGGCACTTACCCGTGCTGTGCGTCTCTCATTCGACAACTATGTACGCCTCAATAAACGCATTCCACCCGAAATGCTGATCTCCATTCAACAGATAGAAGACGAGTCTAAACTCGCCGATACTCTCGTTGCCCACCTCGTCAACTTACGCCTCAAACAACGCCAGAAATTACTAGCAGAAACCGACCCGCGCAAACGCCTCGAAGAAATCTACAGCCACATTCACTCCGAAGTAGAAATCATGCAAGTTGAACGCAAAATTAAAGCCAGAGTGAAAAACCAAATGGAACGTACCCAAAAAGAATACTATCTAAACGAACAAATGGCCGCTATCCAAAAAGAACTCGGTGAACGTGACGACGGTCGTACCGAAGTTAGTGAAATTGAAAATCAAATAAAAAACAAAAAACTATCTAGAGAAGCTAGCGAAAAACTAAAAAAAGAATTACGCAAATTAAAAATGATGTCCACCATGTCGGCTGAGGCAACGGTGGTACGCAATTATATCGAGACGGTGCTATCGTTGCCTTGGGGTGAATATATCAAAGAAATACGTGATTTAGGTTTTGCCGCGGCAACGCTTGACAACGACCATTATGGGCTGGAAAAGGTTAAAGATCGCATTCTCGAATACCTTTCTGTGCGTTCGCTGACAGAGACTTCGAAGGGTCCGATTCTATGTTTAGTCGGCCCGCCTGGCGTGGGGAAAACTTCCCTAGCACGCAGTATCGCCAAGGCAACGGGGCGTAAGTTTACTCGTATTTCACTCGGTGGGGTGCGGGATGAGGCTGAAATTCGTGGACATCGCCGTACTTACATCGGCTCGATGCCTGGTAAGCCTATCCTTGCTATCAAAAAAGTAAATTACTCTAACCCCGTTATGTTGCTCGATGAAATCGACAAGATGAGTCAGGATTTTCGTGGCGATCCTGCTTCGGCTCTGTTGGAGGTACTTGATCCCGAGCAGAACAGCAACTTTGCTGATCATTATCTCGATCTTGATTATGATCTCTCAAAATGTCTGTTTGTAGCTACTGCCAATTCGCTACACAATGTGCCTAAGCCGCTATTGGATCGCATGGAAATAATTTCTATCGCTGGCTACACTGAAGAAGAAAAAATTCAGATTGCTAAACAGTATCTTGTTCCCAAGCAGTTACATGAGAATGGTTTGGATAAGAAACACAATTTACGTTTTCACACACAAGCATTACGAGAACTGGTCACCTACTACACCAAAGAAGCGGGGGTGCGTAATCTTGAACGCGAAATAGGCACGATATGTCGCAAAGTTGCACGTCGTCACTTGAGCAAACGTGAAAGTCAACAGAACACACCTCGTGTAGTAACAGAGCAAACTGCGACTGTGACTGAGATGAGCAACGATAATTTTAAAATTATCGAGACAATTACCGTTAAATCGGTGCAACATTATCTCGGTGCACGTAAATTTCGTGTCGGTGTGCAGCATACCGAACATGAGGTCGGTTTGTGCACGGGCATGGCCTGGACGGAGGTCGGGGGTGATTTGCTCGTCTGTGAAGTAGCTGTCTTGCCAGGCAAGGGTAAACTAACGATTACGGGCAAGCTCGGTGAAGTCATGCAGGAATCAGCGCATGCCGCACTCAGCTACGTGCGTTCGCGCGCACAGTTTCTTGATCTTAACTCCGATTTTTACCAGAAATTAGACATCCATATCCATATCCCTGAAGGGGCGATACCGAAAGACGGCCCTTCGGCTGGTATCTGTATTGCCACAGCTCTTACCTCAGCTTTGACTGAGCGTCCCATCAGTAAAGACATTGCCATGACAGGCGAAGTGACATTACAGGGACGAGTCATTCCTATCGGTGGTTTGAAGGAAAAAATTCTCGCAGCACACCGTGGTGGCATTCGTAAAATTCTTATCCCTAAAGAAAATGGTGACCATCTTAATGAGTTGCCCAAGACAGTGCTGAAAGAACTAAAAATCATCACTGTCGATCACATGGATGATGTCCTTATGCATGCGCTGGTATGGAAAAACATTCAAGAAAAACCTGACATGCTGTTTCAAAAATTAAAAAAAATTACAGGCGGTAATGTCGATAACGAAAACCTTTCCTTCGCACATTGAGGATTACCAATGGCACAAGCGATCAAACTTGAAGAACGTGATCTCGTTAGTTTTGTTGAAGATCTGAAACAACAATGGCTGGAGACAATCGATGCTTTGATCGATCCACTGATGCTGGTTGACAAAGATTATAGAATTATTCGCTCTAATCTTGCTATGGCAAGAGTTACAAACTTGCCTGTCACTGATGTTGTGGGCAAGACTTGCTACAAAATTTTTGCTAATCGTAGCAGCCCTTGTCCTGAATGTGCTATGCGAGAGGCAATAGACAACAAATCCACTCGTAATTGGGAGATGCAAAGTGGGGAACGTTTTTATGAAGTTACTTCACAGCCACTGAAAAATTCCAAGGAAGAGGTTACAGGCACGGTGCAGATTTATCACGATCGTACTGAAACAAAAAACCTGCAAGATAAAATTGTACAGCAGGAAAAACTTGCCTCGATCGGTTTACTGTCGAGTGGCGTAGCACATGAAATAAATAACCCTCTCGGTGGTATTCTCGCGTTTGCACAAATTTTACTGAAAGAGCTCGATAAAGACTCTCCGCATTACAAGGATGTCGTGGAGATCGAGGCGGCAACACAAAGATGCAAGGCAATTGTGTCGTCGTTATTGGAATTTGCGCGGCATCGGGGGGCAACAGAAGGCGACAAACGCTCGTCGGTCTCGGCGGTAGAAGCGTTCAAGGCTGCGCTAAATTTTGCCAAAGTTAGTTTCAACAGTAACACAAAAGTGATCGAAAATTATCCCGAAGATGACATAGTTGTCTTTGGCGAGCGCAACAAATTAATTCAAGTTTTTTTGAATTTAATTCAAAATGCCGCCCATGCCATGCCACAAGGAGGCACAATAACCCTGATGGCGCAGACCGAAATCAATGCCGAAACCAACTGCAAATACGGGGTGTTCAGTATCTCCGACACGGGTGTTGGTATTCCGCAGGAACATATCAAGCGCATCTTCGAGCCCTTTTTCACGACACGTCAGCCAGGTGACGGCACAGGGCTCGGACTGTCTATCTGCTACGGGATTATCAAGGATCACGACGGCAGTCTCGATGTGCGCAGCACCCTCAACAAGGGCAGCACCCTTACCGTTAAGTTACCGCTCGCGCGCAAGAAGGTCAAACTCACCATTCAGAAATAATCCTCCGCAACGGCATAGTGAAGGTATATTTGCCAAACTGACTCGTAGTGCCTGGAAACACATCGACTTAGGCAACAATGCTAATTTGCCTGCGGAACTCAGGAAAAAATAGCTCAAAAAGCAGGTGCATTAACCCGACAAGATGCGGCGCAATGGTTGGTTATGATTTGGCAATCATCGGTTCAGGCCCCGCGGGGGTAAGTGCCGCGGTGCAGGCGGCCAAGTTGGGCAAACGGGTCTGTGTTATCGAGAAGAATTTTGAGAGTATCGGTGGGGCGTGGATTCAGACGGGCACGCTACCGTCGAAGACTTTGCGCGAGGTGTTGGCGATGACCAACAGCGTGCGTGCCCAATCGGGGGCACAGTGGTCGGCACGTATTGTGCAGGCCATGTTGGCGGGGCGTTTGTTTGCGAGGGCACGGCATGCAGCCCAGCGTCAGGAGGAACACGTGCGGCGTTACCTCGCCAAAAACAGCGTGCAGTTACTGGCAGGTGAAGGCAAGCTCGAGAACGCACAGACGGTTATGCTACAGCAGAAGGAAAGCACTCAGGCCATCACCGCGACGCGTATTTTGATTGCCACGGGTTCGCGGCCGCGTCGTCCTGCCTCCGTGCCTTTCGATGGTTGGCGGGTAATCGACTCGGACGAAGTGTTGCAGTTGGAACACGCCCCCAATCGTATTATCATCTACGGCGCGGGGATCATCGGCTGCGAGTATGCCTGTATCTTTGCTGCGCTGGGAGTGGAGACGTTGCTTGCCGACTCTCGCCCACACATCATGCCAGGGATCGATCGTGAGATTGCCACCGAGCTGCGGGATTCGATGCAGGCGATGGGAGTGCAGTTTTTGCTCGCGCGGGAGTTGCACACGATCGAACCTGACGATACCACGGTCGCGGTAACGCTCGGGGAAGAAACACATGTCACCGACGTGTTCTTTTTCGCGGCAGGACGGACCGCGAACAGCGATCACATCAACGCCGCGGCAGTAGGCGTTGAGTGCGACGAGCGCGGGATGATTGTCGTCAACGCTGATTTTCAGAGCAGTGTGCCTTCCATTTACGCCGCGGGCGATGTCATCGGAGTGCCTGCCCTGGCCGCAACTTCCTCCTATCAAGGGCGGGTAGCGGCGAGCAATGCGTTCGGCCTGCACGGCTTGCGTTTTCCCCACAACTACCCCATCGGGGTGTACACAATTCCCGAACTTTCCAGTGTTGGTGTGACAGAAGAACAACTGCGCGCCGCGGGGCGAGAGTATGTCGTCGGTCGCGCAGGTTACCGAGAAATAGCGCGTGGCTATATTCGTGGCGATAGTCACGGCAAACTAAAACTGCTTGTCTGTAAGCGCACCTACAAGTTGCTCGGGGTGCATATCGTCGGTGAAGGCGCATGCGAGCTTATTCATATCGGTATGATATTCATGGAAAAAAACTGCACGGCGCAGGATCTGCTCCACGTCGTCTACAACTACCCGACCCTAGCCGAGGGCTACAAAATCGCGGCCTTCAACGCACTCAACAAAATATTTCCCCGCGGCATTATCGAGCCACCTCCCGCCGCCTAAAAACACACCTACTGAGGCGCGTGAGTTACACTTTCTCTTCACATTCTGTTGCAATTCCTGTAAGTGTGCGACGTGGGGTCTGTAGCTCAGCTGGTTAGAGTACACGCCTGATAAGCGTGAGGTCGGAGGTTCGAGTCCCCCCAGACCCATCCGAGGTACCGATAGACAATTTCCGACCTCTCCGTTACGTAGGGGTGTGGATAAATTCCGCAGGACAAACTCTAGCTCAGCACGTGCGTTCTCCAGTGGGTTAACGACGATCTTCTCAACGAGGCTGGTTTGCTCCTTGCCTAACAGCGCCCTACCCACGGGACTCAGGGCACCGTTCGTTAACCCGAGCTATTCATCAACGGGGTCGTAATCTGCTAAAATAGGTGCAGGTGTTAGCGATGCGCTTATTTTTCAGAACCAGCAGGCTTAGAACCGTCTTCACTGTCGAAGTGTTGCTGATTGCTGTCGCGCTGTTCGTCGCGACATCCTTTTGGCAGAATGTTTGCGGCAACTCCTTGCGTGGTTGTTTGGGCGCTTACGAACCTCTGCAGTTACCGCGGTTCTTGTTGCTGGCAATCATCCGTCCGTTTGTCTTTACTCCTGTTTCCTTGTTGCCCGCGATCGCGGCGGAAAGCTTCGGCACGGTGGGGGGAGCACTGAGCAATGCTATCGGGGCGGTGTTGTCGGGCTTGGTCGTGTTCTTCCTCGCCCGTCTCGTCGGCAAAAAAATCGTCGTGCCGTGGATGAAACGCAATTTACCCCGTACACACAAGTTCATGCGCTCACAGGACTACAAGGTAATTCTGCTGTTGCGTCTCTTTCCCTTTGCGCACTTCGATCTTTGTTCGTTTGCCTTCGGTCTCCTGGCTTTTCGGGTGCGGCACGTGGTGATTTTCACGTTTATCGGCATCTTGCCTGAATCGTTGCTGATCGCCCACTTTGCTGCGCTACACGCTGACTTTATCGCCCGCACGATATTAGTATTGCTGCTCTTGACGTTGGTACTGCTAATCCCTGCCCTGACTTGGGAACTGTCGAGCCGCCATTCCTCGCTCATCGCCCAGATGAAAGCAATTTACCACGAACTGCTCGAGGAGTTGCAGGAAAACAACGAGCTGATCAAACGCACCGCCTTCAGCCCGCAACGCACACCGCTGCTGTTGTTGTACGGTTTCTTTTCCTCTCGCAACTGCCTGATGATTACGGAGCGTATTCTGACTTCAAGAGGTTATGATGTCGTCAGCTTCAATCTCGGCGGCCTGTTGGGGGCTTTTTTCACGGAGAACATCATCGATTCGGCGCGACTTATCGACAACAAGCTACGGGATTTATTTGCCCTGCACAACTTCGACAAAATCAACATCGTCGCTCATTCCAAGGGCGGTCTCGTCGCTCTGTGGTGGTTGTTGAAACTCGACGGCGCACGCTACTGCAACAAGATAATCACGATGGGTACACCTTTTCGCGGCTCGAAGCTGACCTACATCGCGTTGATGACTCCGCTGGGGCTGGCGTGGCACGATCTGTGGCAGATGCGTCCCAACTCCCTATTTCTGCGCGACTTGCACAACAGCGAGATACCACCGTCACTGCAAGTTTATTGCATGCATTCGCTCAACGATAGCGTCGCGACAGGTGCAGACGGTATTTTCCACCCACGGCAGGGCAACGTCACCGCCGTGCCGATGCACCATGTGCGACACCTGGAATTCCTCAACCGCCGCGATGTCGGAGACATGATCAGCTTGCTGCTACGGGATGGACAATGAGACTAGCCACACTGGCTTGTGCCCTACTGCTAAGCGGTGCTGCCAAGAGCCACAAACCACCTAGGGGGCAAATTTACCACCAACGTGTCACTGCAGTGGTCGCACAGATGATGCGCGACTACGCCATCACCTATGTCTATGGCGGCACACAGGTCAGCAGCGTCGCAGCTTGCACCGCTTGTGTGCAATGCCTCGTGGGGGAGACAAAGCAGAGCAAAAGCAAAACTTGCGCCCCCTGTCGCGAATGCAGTCTCGATTGCAGCAACTTCGTGCATCAGGTTTTTAACCACGCGGGATTGACCATGCCCTATCTGACCACCAAACAAATGCTGCAACTATCACCCCAAACGCTCCAGAAGGTTTGGCACTTGGTCACCATGCCTAAACAGCTGCGCCTCATTCGCCCCCTCGATCTACTTGTTTACGAAGGACATGTAGCGATAGTGGAGACAGTCAGCGGCAGAGGACGGGGCACGGTTGTGCATGTCACCGCAGGACGTGAACTGCGCGGCCCTGGTGTGGCTTTGCAGAGAGCACGACAGGTTGCCTTCGCCCACTTTCGCGGCCCGTTGTACCGTATTCTACGCCACCGTCGCCTGATAGGAGGAAACTGAAGACGAGGGCATTTCGTGCGACGCACAGCAAGCCTATGGCGGGAACGGAGAGAGAAAGTTGCAGTCGCGCAACACACGAGGTAAGCTACGCCGTTTTCGGCCGCGTAGGAGCACACATGTACGAAACAACCGACTTTCGCAAGGGTCTACGCATTGAATACAAAGGACAGCCGTGGACGATCATCAGCTTTCAGCACGTCAACCCTGGCAAAGGGTCGGCGTTCGTGCGCACGCGGCTCAAAAATCTTGAAACGACACAGGTGCTGGAGGTTACCTTCAAGGCGGGGGTCGATCGAGTAGGTATTCCTGACCTGCAGGTGCGCAGCACCGAATACCTTTACCGCGAGGGCAACAACTTCAACTTCATGGACAACGAGAACTATGAGCAGTATGTCCTAACTGCGGCGGAATTGGATGACAACATCTACTACCTCAAGGAGGGCAGTGCCGTCAAAATCACCTTCTACAACGGTAAACCTGTCGCCTGCGAAATCGACACCTTCGTCGCCTTAATGATTAGCGAAGCCCAGCCCAATATCAAAGGCGATACCTCATCAGGAGGAGGCAAACCAGTGACTACCGAAACAGGCTTGACGCTGACTGCTCCTTTCCATATCAAAAAAGGTGATATCGTGAAGATAGATACACGCTCTGGTGCTTACGTGGAAAAGGTTAAATGATGGACATTAAACGACTTGAACACATCATGAAGCTGATGGCAAATTACGGAGTCAGCGAGATTGAGGTATCCGACAACAATCAAAAAATAAGGATCGTGAAGCAAAACACGCTCAGTGCTGGCGAGGCGGAGGTTACGGTCAGTGCTACGCCCGCAGCACAACCCCCCACAGCAAAAAAACCGACGGAGTCACGCAAGACCATCACGTCACCCTTTGTCGGCACGTTTTACCGTGCACCAGGGCCAGGAGCTGAACCGTTCGTCACGGTCGGACAGCAGGTAAAGAAAGGCGAGGTATTGTGCATCATCGAGGCGATGAAACTGATGAATGAAATCGAGGCGGAGAGTGCTGGCACGGTAGCGGAAATTTTGGTTGAGAACGGCAAGCCAGTCGAGTTCGATCAGCCTCTGATCGTTCTGACATAGCGATGCACAAAATTCTTATCGCTAACCGCGGCGAGATTGCGGTGCGCATCATCCGTGCCTGTCGTGAACTGGGTATCGGCACGGTGGCGATCTGTTCAACGGTCGATCGGGATGCTCTGCACTGCCGTCTTGCCGACGAATGCTATTGTGTCGGAGCTGCACCGAGCCGCAAAAGCTACCTGTCGGTCGCGCAAATCATGAGTGTCGCAGCGGTGAGTGGCATCGATGCCATTCATCCTGGTTACGGGTTTCTGGCCGAGAACCACAAGTTCGCGCATGTCTGCGAACAATACAAAATAAAATTCATCGGCCCTTCCCCTCAGCAGATAAAAGAGCTAGGCGATAAAATTGCCGCAAAGAAAATCGCGGCGGCCGCGGGCGTACGTCTGTTACAGGGTAGTGCCGACCCCGTCGCTTCTGAGCGCGAAGCTTTGCAGGTGGCGCGGCGTATCGGTTATCCACTAATCATCAAGGCCGCGGCGGGTGGAGGCGGACGAGGCATGAAGATCGTGCGTTCCGAAGAACAGTTGAAGAACAGGTTTCGGCTGGCACAGAGCGAAGCAGAGGCTTTCTTTGGCAATCCGCAAGTATTTATTGAAAAGTATTTGACCTCGCCGCGGCATGTCGAAGTACAGATCATGGCAGACACACACGGTAATACCATTCATCTCGGCGAACGTGATTGCTCGCTGCAACGCCACCACCAGAAAATAGTTGAGGAAGCACCTTGCCCGCTGGTCAACAGGAAATTACGCCTGCGGATGGGCAATGCTGCCCTAAAAATCGCACGAGCATGCGGTTACAAATCGCTAGGCACAGTGGAGTTTTTACTCGACCAAAACGGGGCATTCTATTTCATTGAGATGAACACCCGTATTCAGGTCGAACATCCCGTAACCGAGATGGTAACAGGTATCGACTTGGTTAAAGAGCAAATCAAGATTGCCGCAGGAGAAAAACTACCACGGCTTACATCGTGCACGCAGCTGCAGGGACATGCTATCGAATGTCGCATCAACGCTGAAGACCCGATGACCTTCGTCCCTAGCCCTGGCACAATCACCAACTGCCACATGCCTGGCGGGCCTGGGGTCAGAATCGATAGCATGATTTACAACGGTTATCGTGTCCCGCCCGATTACGACTCCATGCTGGCAAAACTCATCGTGCATGGGCAAGATCGTGAGGAGGCACTGGCGCGCATGAACCGTGCCCTGCAGGAGATAAAAATCGAAGGGATCAAAACCAACACCAATTTTCACAGCAAAATTATCAACCACCCAGCTTTCCGTAGAGGAGAATGCTCTACGGGCTTTATCGCCGAACTGCTCAACAACGACGTGTAAGTGGCTTTGTTTGTCCTGAGTTCCGTAGTGCCAACCTTCATCTCTCGGCACGTTTGCAGCTGGAGGTGCGTAACTACTTGCGTGCTTGTGCGGAGGATGCTTGAACGAAGCGCACTGTTATTTCTTTGCCATCAAGTGCCACGTCGATCTGTCGCTTAGCTGTGGTGTTCTCATCCATCAACAGCACGGCGATTTTGTTTTCCACCAATTGTTGTAGCTTACGTTGCAAGGGGCGTGCACCATAATTGCGTGTATCGACCGCACTGATAATGTGATCTTGCACCGCGTTCGCGAGGCTCAAGGTGATGTCTTTGGTAGCCAAGCGTTTGGCTAGGTCTTTTATCTGTAAATCAAGCACCTGGCGTAAATCTTCGTTACGCAGGCGGTTAAAAATTATTATTTCATCAAGACGATTGATGAATTCTGGTTTCAGAAAGCGTTTCACCTCAGCCATAATTTCCCGCAGCTCATCGTCACGGCTGAAGGATTGCGCTCCGATACCCACGGGGCGCTTTTGTTCTGTCATGATTGCCGAGCCGAGATTGGAAGTGCCGACAACGATTGCGTTCTGAAAACTGACTTTTGTGCCCTCCGCGTCAGTCAGCCAACCTTCGTCGAGAATCTGTAGCATGATGCTGAGTAAATCGGGATGTGCCTTTTCAATCTCATCGAACAACACCACCGCATAGGGCTGATGCCGTATACGTTCCGTCAGCTGTCCGCCTTCGCCGTAACCGACGTAGCCAGGCGGTGAACCGATCAACTTGGCTACCTCATGTCGTTCGCTGTATTCCGACATGTCGAGACGAATAATGTTCGCCTCATTGTCCATCATCTCCGCGGCAATTGCCTTCGCCAATTCTGTCTTCCCTACCCCCGTTGGGCCGAGAAAGAGAAACGATGCGATCGGTGCTTCAACACGGCGCAAGCCTGCACGATTGCGGCGGATAGCGTTGGCGACGGCAGTGATTGCATGTTCCTGCCCGATAACTCGTTGTCGAAAACGCTCCTCCAGTGCTTTCAGTCTGGCAATCTCTTCTGCCACCATGCGTGCGACGGGAATACCTGTCATGCGGTGCACGATACGGGCGATGTCTTCTTTGTTAACTTGTGTATCGCGCTTCTTGCGTTCTTTGTTGAACTTCTCTCGTTCCTTGCTGATCTTTGCTTCTAGGCGTGAGATCTTCGTCTGGTAGCGTGACATTAATTCGAAATCGCTGTCGTTGAAAGCCTCTGCTTTTTTGGCGAGCAGATCGTTGCGTTCTTTTTCCATTTTGCGTAATTCGGGCGGATTGTAGACGATTTTCAGACGTTTCGCGGCACCCGCCTCGTCGATCAGGTCGATCGCCTTATCAGGCAAGAAACGATCGGGTAGGTAACGTTGCGACAACTCTGCCGCTCCTTGCAGTGCTTCGTCCTCGTAGGTGATTTGGTGGTGTGCTTCGTAGCGCGACCGTAACCCGTGCAAAATCGCTAACGTCTGTGCTACGCTCGGCTCGGCGATGCGCACAGGCTGAAATCTCCTCTCTAGTGCTTTGTCTGACTCGATGTATTGCTTGTACTCTTTGCTCGTTGTCGCTCCCAAACATTGCAACAAGCCTTTCGCTAGGGCTGGTTTTAGCATGTTGGAGGCATCGAGTCCTCCCCCTGTGCGTCCTGCACCGACCACCGTGTGCAGTTCATCGATAAACAAAATAACTTCACCCGCGGCGGCAATTACCTCGTCTTTGAGGTTGTTCAGGCGTTCTTCGAATTCGCCTTGCACCTTCGCTCCCGCGATCAACGTGCCGATTTCTAGGAGAAGAATGCGTTTGCTCAGCAGGTGCTCGGGCACGTCGCCTGAGGCGATCTGCTGTGCCAAGCCTTCCACGATGACCGTTTTACCTACACCAGGCTCGCCGATAAGCACGGGGTTGTTTTTCTTGCGGCGGGAGAGAATTTCGATGACGCGGGTAATCTCTCGCTCTCGTTTGAGTACGGGGTCGAGTGTGCCTTTACGAGCCAAGGCGGTGATGTCAGTGGTGTATTGATCAAGCAGGGCGCGGCGCGACTCGTCATCCTTCTGGGTAATTTTGCTCAGCCCGCGAATTTCTAGCCAGGCTTTGCGGCAAGCTTCCTGTTCAAGCCCCATTTCTTGCAACAGCCGCGCCGTGCTGGGGACGGAGGGATCGAAGCAAGCGAGAAATACCGCACCTGTGGAGATGTAAGCATCGCCGCAGCTGTGTCGCTCGCGATCTGCGGCGGTGAATAGGTTTTGTACGTCTTGTGTGACTTGCATGCTACCTGCCTGTTCAAACTCCAGGGAAGGCAGGGTGCTGGCTTGTTCCATCGCCACATCGACGATTTTGCGGCGCAATTCGGCGGAGGCAAGCCGTAGCTCGTCAAAAATTTTCAGGACGATGGAATCTTTCTGTTCGACCAGCCCCATCAGGACAAACTCGGCAGTAATCACGCCGCGGCGTAGGTTGGACAGTTCCATCACTACTCGCTGGAGCAGTTCGGCAACTTTGACGGTGGAGCTTTTTAGCAGGTGCTGTGACATTTAGCTCATTCCCAACAACGCGTTGCGGGTGTTGATTTTCTTGCGGCGCAGAATTTCCAGCAGGGTGGCATCGATCAGTAGCATGACAACCCCCACACTTATACAGGAGTCAGCGACATTGAAATTGGGGAAACTGTATGACCAGCCGAAGACGTTCCAACGCACATCGATCCAGTCGATGACGTAACCGACTCGCACTCGATCGATGAAATTACCCAGTGCTCCCGACAGAATCAAAGCCAGCGCTAGTCGTGCGAAACGGTGTCCGAAGGGAGTCACCTTCAGGTAGAAGAGAATGATAAACACCGCCAATGCTGTCATCCCGTAGAAAAACGGCACGCGCAGTTTATCGTCCAGGTCGGACAACATGCCCCAGGCAGCACCTTGGTTGCGAACGTAGTTGAAACCGAAATAGAGGTACAGCTCAGCGCTACCGCGTGCGGGCGGGGTGGGGGTGTTCGACCAGACACGATGCGGTCGCCCTTGGTACATCTTCAGGTTATCGTTGTGTTGCCAGACCATCAGTTGTTGTTCCGCCATGACTTTGCTGGCCTGGTCAAGACCGATACTGCCTACCACCATGAACAGCAGTGCTACTAATGATAGCACTTTTGCTCTTCCCGTAACACGGCTAGGCGGTGGCGGTAGACGCGTGATAACTGTTGCTTCGTCATTTTGCATATGATTATCCTCTTTTTTGTTGCAACAAATGCTGTTCCCACGCGGTGATCCTACGCTGACGCCGCTGTGCGGTGTGCAATATTTTGCTCAGCAGTTGGGGCATGTTCACTCCTGACCTCTGCCACATCAGGGGAAAGCGTGATAGACGAGTGAACCCAGGTAGGGTGTTGACCTCGTTGAAGTAGATACGGTTGCGTTGTTTGTCGTGTAAAAAATCGATGCGGGCGAGTCCGTTGATACACAGCAGTTTAAAAATACGATGTGCCAGACCTCTCACTTCCTCTACCCGTGGGGCATTGAGGCGAGCGGGGATAGCGACATCGACCTCGCGGAAATCGATATACTTGGCGTGGTAATCGTAAAAACCAGAGGTGGTGTTGACCTCGGCGAGACACTCGGCTGATTCGGGGATGAGGTCACCGACTACTGCGCACTCGATTTCGACCGCATCCACTGCTCGTTCCAGCAGCACTCGCCCGTCACCTCGCAAAGCTTGCGTGATAGCTGGTTGCAGTTCTTGTGGGGCGGTGACACGGCTGATTCCGACTGAACTGCCCGACCGTGAAGGCTTGACAAACAGCGGCAAAATCAGCTCTGTCTTGATCCGTGCCAAGCAGCCTGCTTGTGCGCTCTGCCACTCCGTTGCCGTAAGCACCATGTTTTCCACCACGGCAATACCTGCTGCTTGCACTAGTGTTTTGGTCATGATCTTGTCGAAGCTGAGTGCTGAAGCTGTGACATCCGCACCCACGTAGGGCACGCCGCTCAGAGTCAGCATACCTTGTAACGTGCCGTCCTCACCGTTGTGTCCATGCATCACTGGCCACACGATGACTTCTGCGTGTGGGTAATCGACATCGATGGCGGCGAAAAAATTCTGTGTCTGGGGATAGAATCCGCAGGTGATCGTCTCGCCCTCATGCACTGTTGCCTGCTGTGCGAAAACCTCGTTATCCTGCAAGTGCCAGGTGTCCGCGGTAGAGATGCCGATGATACGAAGCGGGTAGCCCGCCGCCTGTAGCTCGGCGGCAATAAACTGCGCACTGCGGCATGACACTTCATGTTCAGGCGAGCGTCCCCCATAGATGACGATGACGGTTGCTTTAGGCAAGAACACCTTTCCGTGCAAGCTCAAGCTGCCTACACCACACCCTTCCCTCCGCGTATCTTATCACAACTGTCTTCATTTTGTTAGAGGGCTTAAGTGTGACCAGCCTTCCTCTTGTTCGCATACCTCTTGTCAGGGGGCATTTGCATGATGGTAGAGGCCCCGCAAAAAATACCCTTTAATAGGCACGTGTTAGAGCAAAACTCAGTGGCCAGACCCTTGTTTTTCACGGCAGAATGTCCCGTGGGTAGTTTTGTCAATGTGGAGGTTGAGATGGAGAAGAACATCACCCACAGTGCGGTCTGCGATGGGATGAACGGGTTGGTGGTGACGATCGAATCGCAGTATGTCAGGGGGTTTTCGGGTTTGCAGATGATCGGTAATATTTCCGAGTCGCTACGAGACAGCAAGGAGCGGGCACGCACGGCACTGGAAGGTTTGGGGGTACATGTGCCGCCCAAAAAACTGATTATGAGCATCACGCCTGCGGAAGTCAAAAAAAGCGGGGATCAGTTCGATCTTGGCATCGCCATCAACCTGCTCTTACTCAACAGCGAGAGCAAGGCAAAGATTGCGGCTAGCCGCTATGTCTACGTTGCCGAGCTGAGTTTGGCGGGTGAGTTAAAACCAGTGCGGGGTGTTATCGGCTATGCGATTGCCGCGGTTGCCGAAGGCTTCACGGGCTTGGTGGTTGCGCGGGAAAATCTCGCTGACCTCGCGGTATTGCGGGAACTGAACAACGCTCGTTTCGCTGATCTTGACATATGTGCCTTCGAGCACCTGTGCGAGGTGCGGGAATGGCTTTATGGCGGGGGGAAAACTCTGTCGCTCAACATTTCAGCAACACGCGCAAAATTTTCGTCTGTGGCTTGCAACTTCAATGATATGATTCTCGATGCCGACCTTTACCGTGCCGCCCTGTGTCTTGCGGTGGGACGGCACAGCCTTATCATGAGCGGCCCGCCAGGGACGGGCAAGTCGATGTTCGCCATGCGTCTGCCGAGCATTTTGCCCCCGTTGGAAAGCACCGAACATCTGCAGGCTTTGCGCATCAGCAGCGCGCACACCGTCAATGTCGATGACAGGTTGTTGGCGGGGCAACCGCCCTTTCGTGCTCCGCATCATTCCGCCAGTGTGCAAGGTGTGTTGGGGACAGCCGAGCGTCCTGGCGATATAGCCCTTGCCCACGGCGGGGTGTTGTTTCTGGACGAGTTCCCCGAATTTCGCCGTGACATCATCGAGTCGCTACGTGAACCACTGGAAACGGGTGAGATCAACATTTCCCGCGCCAAAAACAAGGTGCGCTGGTGTGCCAAGCTTATTCTCATCGCGGCGGCTAACAACTGTCCCTGCGGCTTCTGGGGGAGCAGTAAAAAGAAATGCACTTGCCCGCTTACCCGCGTCATCGCCTACCGCCGACGTTTGTCGGGGCCGATTATAGATCGCATCGATATCCATCTTAACGTGCCCGAAAACAAACATGACACAACACTGCTCTTCGATCTTATCAAGCACGGCTGCGATGATCAGACCGCGAAGATGCAGGAGCGGGTGTTGCGCTGTTTAGCGTTCAGCAAAAAAAGAAACACAGCACTGGGATTGCGTTTCAACAACACTATCCCTGCCCGCAAGTTACTGGCGGTTAGTGGCTTGTCGGCGACGGCATTTCGCCAGTTACTGACCGCTAACTATCTGCAAAAGCTCAGCAAGCGCGCCCTGATTAAAACCATACGGGTAGCGCGCACCATCGCCGACATCGAACTGCAAGAGCAGGTGAGTACGGAACACCTGCGCAGCGCGTATAACTGGCAAGCAGAAGCGGCAGCACAGGAACGGGGAGACTTCGCGATCGGGTTGCAGTAGGGGTGTCAGTCAATCACGAAACAACAGCTCGTCGGCATGCACGAGCCGAAGGTGCGGCGTACCCGCGCGCACCTCTTTGCGCTGGGTGCGTCCGTTGCTGACCACTTCCATTTCCACCAGCACGGTGCGCCAACCGCTGTCGTCAACTTCCAGAGTGCGGGCAACGAGCCACTCCACCTGCTCGCGGGCATCGTCGATGGCCACCACCTCGCCGATGGCGGGATGAATTTCAATTTTCATCGTGTCTTCTACGTCCGCCAAAGCAACCAGCTGACGTGTACCGCTATCCTGCCCCTGCCCGTCGAGCAACGACAGTTCAAGTTGCAGTTTGTGGGCAGGTGCACCTACCCGCCCGTTCCTGACCGTCTCCCGCCAGCTATGCACGAGTGGGGTAGGTAGTTTCACGGCGGTGATGATTGCACCATGCTTGCCCGATAAAACCTGTCTTCCCAGCAGGTGCTGGGCGACGATTTCCGTCGCTTTCGCCAGCGTCTGTCGGGTGGTCAGCGAACGTGCCGCCATCGCAGTGCCCGATAGCAGTGCGAGAAACAGTAACCCCTGCAGTAGCCTCAACATACCACTCCTCCTTATACACACCGCACATGTGCGGCAAACAACTAACCAATTAACCCGCGGCGTGCCATAGCAACATGAGTGCCCTAAGGCAAGTAATTTTTTCGTTGTTGTATATGGCCAGTGTCTGTCTTCTGAGTCATGGAAGAAGGCGAGAAGATCCTCCAAGTTGGAGAGAGGTATGGTTTCTGTCTCCAGCCAGGGGCTTTCTATCGGTTGGAGTTGTATTTCGGCTGCGAGAATTAGACCTGGCAGGTGGCAGGATGACTCCATCGTCGATGCTCAAAATTATATCGTCGCCATGCAGATAGTAGGCATCGTCATCAGCCCTGTTCTCTAACAGCTTCTCATTTCTAGATAGATGGGAAAAGATATAGCGGAATAAATTTGCAGAACTCTTAATGTTTTTATCGTACCTGCCATCATAATCTTTACCCCATTTAATAGCCAAGAAAGCACCTTGTCGCTCTACTACTTCTTCTCTCGTTGCTAGTGGAGCAGATCGGGAGCAGCCGTTAAAGATGTAAGGGCCATGGTCGGAAGCAATTATAACCAAGGCATTTGGGTCTATGTTATCTATTTTATTGATTAAATCATAAATTAATTCGTTTGTGTAAATCAATCTAGACCTATAATTTTCTGTTTCTCTTTCTTCATTACACAATCCCTTAGCTAGGGAATACGATTTTGCGTGGCCTGGCGAATGAAAATGTAGAAATGCAAAATAATTGTTCGGTGATTTTACAAAATAGTCCAGATAACGGTAAAAATTACTCTGCATATTGTGTGAAGCACGGTTGCGTTTATCAGTGAGAGTGAAGAAAATATTATCAAACAACACTGATAACATGTGTTGATTTGAGCTAATTGCGTTTATACATTCAGATACAAAACATTTATTACTAACAAATGCAGCTTCTCTCGCAAACAAATAATTACTGTAGCCGTTGTTAGTGAATATGCCATATATTTCCCCTTTCCCTGCTATAATTTCATTCATATTTTAGTATGTCATATGATAAATGGACTTATCTCTAACCATCACATCCATACTCATATAGGAAGTAAGGGCAAATCTCGTGCTCTGAAAGTTAGTAAAAAAATCGGGGTATAATGTGTAGCCTTTTTCCTGCAGTCGCTGTGATATTACATTTGTGTCGTGTGGAGGAGGGGCAAGTCCGATTACCTTCATGCCTTGCGCGTTAGTGTAGGAATCAAAAAGAAAGAAATATACATTGGGTTTGTGTTGAAAAATGATACGCTTGTCAGTTGTGGCTACCGTTTTTTGTGGCATACGTATGTAAACTCCTTTGACCAACTTGTAAGTCGGGAGAAAAGAAGCAATTACAATCACGACTATAATTTTATGGGTGTTGTTGTATAGTTTATATCCTAGATATAATACTAAAAATAATAACCATGGATATAAAAATACAGTAGATAAAAATTGTAACCATTGATATATAGGGGGTTGCATATAGAAAAATAATAGGAGGAAAAGCATGGCATGTAAAATTTGCTCTCTATTTTTTCTCTTCCTTAGTGCTAGATGAAACAATAAACTAAACAACACACTAGTTAAAACAAAAAGAAACATGTTAAAAAGAAAGCTAACAGTAGTTAGGTAAGAGACGTTGTGACTCGCATAAAAAAGAGCCGCAAAAACTCCGATTGTGGATGCCAAATAGTAATGCCTATGCCGAGAAGATATTATGTGCTTAATTTTAGAGGATGGTAATATAATTTTGGTAATATTTTTTATTTTAAATACAATTCTATGATAGAAAACAATTACACCTCCGATTAATGCAAGTAACAACTGAATCAGTATACTGCCTGTACCTGGATCGAAATAAGCATAGGCTTTCTCTGTAATCAAAAAACACACGAATGTTGAGAACAGCCACGGTCTAAGCATTTTCACTCCTCAACAATCACTCCAAAGCTTAATCTTGCCAGTGAACAGCTCTTGGGGAGCAAGTCCACCCACCCCTCACGAACGCCTCGTCGGTATACTCATAGCGGTCTGTTAACGGAATCATCACAATACCCTTGTGTGCAGCTGGAATCTTCCGCACTTTCTACAACAGCAACGCCACATCTCCTTCCGTCGCCCGCCCATTTTTTGAAAAAACCAATCTAAAATATGAATATTAATAAGCAGATAGTTGCTTCTCTACTGGTTTTAGCCACTATTGCCGACCGCGTTGGAGGAGGGGTGTGTTTGCCGATGACAAAAATATGGCTGATAACGCTACTGCTCCTATCCTGTGAAGCTCCGCGGCAACTACTGTCACGACATGGCAACATCATCGGGATCAACGAAATCGTGCCCGTTGCAGTAGCAAAAGAGGCAGGACAAGTAGATGCCGCTGTTTTGCGCCGCAGCCTCAACGCTGCCGTACTACTGGTGATCGCGACGAAAAACGAATATAAGCACTGCTTCGGCTCACTGCTGCCCGCAGCTAAAGGCGAACAACAACCACGTGTCGTCACTAACCGCCACTGCTTCGCATCTGCACGCGCGCGACTGCCCGCTACAGCATGTGCGCACACCAGCGCCTACTTCAATTTTTCCCAGCCCGAGACACCTTTGCTAGGACGCAGATGCGCACGCGGCTCAATGCGCGCACACGCTGGTGCCGACCTCGCTATCTTTAAACTGCAACGTAAACTCCCCCCCTCCCAACAACCCCTCGCTCTCTGGCGGGGAACAATACCCCCCCAGCGTGAAGCTTTTTTGCTGCACTACCCCCATGTTATCCATAACCTTGCGGCCCCTGCCCGTAGTGTCCAACAACTACCTGGCACTACCCACTACTTCCCTATCACAGCTGTCTCCGCGGATGGCTGCGTCGTTCAAGGCAGACCCAAAAAAGGCCTGTGGCGATTGGTGCCATTTGGCATGACACACAGCTGCGACATGACCAGAGGGTCAAGCGGCGCAGCACTGCTCGACTTTACCACAGGAAAACTACTCGGTGTCAGCTGGGGAGGACTCAAGCTGCAAATCGGTAATATCACACAAAAAATAAACTTCGCCATCTCCGCCGATTTCCTCCGCAAATTCATCGATAACGAACCACTACACGATGACGAAATACTCAAAAAAACTTTGAGTGAACTGTAGCCAGTTTCCTGCCAACCTCGCACATAAACGACAAAAAACACCCAGACGCAGCGTAATTTACTGATATTTTTGAAAAAATTAATAATTATTTCAAGTTCCGCAAAAAATCTGCCGATGGGGGAGACGGAACATTGTAGATGAAGACTTATGAAAGCACAGCTCTCTGCGACTTCTGCACTGATGCTAACGGTGCGGCATGCCGACGGTCGTCGTTCTACATATCGTACGACGCGTTTGCCGTTGCTTATCGGGCGTGGTGGTGACAGTCACTTGGTGTTGAGTGACAGCAAGATATCACGACATCATTTGCGTATCGACTATCGCAGCAAGTGTGTTGTGGTAGAAGATCTGGGATCAAAAAATGGCACGTATGTCGATGGTAGACGTATTCCCCCTCGCAAGTTGATCATGGTTAACGGACAGATTACCGCGGGACATACCCATATTGCACTCAGCTTTGACCATGGCAAACTGCACGGCAACGTAGAGGTGCTGAGTGCGAAACCCAAACCGCCTTCACCGCACCGCCGTGAAGCCGAGACCCGTATTGATTTCGGGATGGTACAACACTCGCAATTCAAGGTTGAGTTGTTACCGCATTCGGCACGCAAAATCATCAGTCACAGTATGTATCAGAAATATGCCGAAGTCGCACAGCAGAAAAACATCGCTACGGCTTTACAGACGCTACGGCGCAAAGCTATGCATATTTTGCCCGTTATCAAAAGCATTAATTATTTGTTTTTTAAAAACAACAGTTTTTTCCTGGAAAATTTTACCCACACAGAGAACTCGGAATTTCCTACCGTTTATAACCTTGCGCGAGACGAAGGGCGAGGTCTTCTTCTGAAGATTGTCGGTGATCTGGAGATTGTCAAGAAAGCACTCATTCCTATTAAGAGCTGTGGCAATATGCTTATGATTATGGATATTGACATCGGTCGTAGATTGTCAAGTCAGCAGATGGAAAAACTATTGGAATTGAACACCCTGAGCGATTTTTGTGCCGCTGCTCTTGAATCATCGCTGCTGCGCGACGAACTTAATCAGGTGTTTGTCAAAATGCTGGAGACTATCGTCGGCACGGTAGAGGCAAAGGATACCTACACCTACGGACACTCCGAACGCGTCTGTCGCTATGCCACAATTATTGGCGAGGAAATGCAGCTCGGTACAGAACAGAAAAAAAATCTTATCGTCAGTGCTCTGTGCCACGACATCGGCAAAATTGCCATTCCCGATGCCATTATCAAAAAACCAACTCGCTTGAGTTTCGATGAGTACGAAGACATGAAAACCCATCCCAACGTCGGTGCAGCTATCGTGCGTAACATCCCCGATGTCGAAAAATTTGTCGGAGGCATCAAACACCATCATGAAAAATGGGACGGCACTGGCTATCCCGACGGCCTGCGCGGCGATAACATACCTCTCTTTGCCAGAATTATTGCCATCGTCGATGCCTTCGATGCCATGACCTCAGGACGTAGCTACACAGGGTTTGTCGATACCACGGTCGCGGCCGAACGCCTCGTTACCGAAAGTCACGATCTGTTCGACCCAGAAATTTTGCAGATATTCGCACAAGCCTGCCAGCAAGGACGTATCAACAAAGAACACAATACCAGTATGCCCGCTGCCTGAACACCGACATCGTTACCTAAGTCCGATACTCAGGAGGCCTGCGCTTCCTCCTGTGCGGGTGGAGAACGCAATTCACGACGCAGAATCTTACCCACGTTGGTTTTGGGCAACTCCTGGCGAAATTCAACCACCTTGGGAACTTTGTAAGCGGTCAGACTCTTGCGACAGAAGTCGATAATCTCTTGGGCAGTGAGATAATTGTGCTTCTTGACGACAAACAACTTAACCGCCTCGCCCGATTTTTTGTCGGGCACACCGACCGCGGCAACCTCCAATACCCCTGGATGGCGAGCGACAGTGTCCTCGATCTCATTAGGGTAAACATTGAAACCAGAAACAAGGATCATGTCCTTCTTGCGGTCGACGATCTTGACATAGCCATCGTCGAGGACTTTAGCGACATCACCCGTCCTCAGCCAACCATCGACGATGACTTGCTCGGTCTCGTCGGGACGTTGCCAGTAACCCTGCATGACCTGAGGCCCTTTTATCCACAACTCGCCCTCTTCACCCACGGAAAGTTCCGCTCCTTCATCGTCACGAATAGAAATATCGGTGTTGGAAATCGGCAACCCGATACAGCCATTGAATTCCTTGAGATCAAGAGGGTTGATGACCGCCGCGGGCGAAGTTTCAGTCAAGCCATATGCCTCAACCAACGTGCACCCCGTCATCTTCTTCCACTTCTCTGCCACCGCCTGTTGCAACGCCATACCCCCACCGAGCGAGAGCTTGAGCCGCGAAAAGTCAACCTGATGAAAATCAGGATGACTGAGCAGGGCGTTGAACAACGTGTTCACACCCGTGATCGCGGTAAACTTGAGATCTCTTACCTCCTTGATGAAGTTGGGGATGTCTTTAGGATTGGTAATCAAGTAGTTGCAACCACCGATCGAGCCAAAGATAAAACAGTTCGCGGTAAGCGAGAAGATGTGGTAAAGAGGCAACGGGGTAACGATCGTCTCCTTCCCCTCAACCAGCGAAGCTTTGATCCACTCCCGTGCCTGCATAATGTTGGCAACGATGTTGCGATGCAGCAACACAGCCCCCTTCGATACGCCCGTCGTGCCCCCCGTGTACTGCAAGAAGGCGATATCATCGCCGCCGATTTGCGGTCGTCGGTAGTGCTCGGCACTGCAACCCAACAACTGCTTGAAATGCAAGTGATCACCCAGCTGATAGGGCGGAACCATCTTCTTGACACTCTTGACCACGAAATTGACCAGAGCACCCTTCAAAGGAGGAAGCATGTCGCCGATTTTAGTGACAACAACGTGTTTAATACTGACTTTAGTCAGAGCTTGCTGCAGTGTGTGGGCAAAGTTGGCAAGAATAATAATGGCAGCCGCACCAGAATCACGTAATTGGTGCTCAAGTTCACGCGACGTGTATAGAGGGTTGACATTGACAACAACCATGCCAGCTCGCAGAATCCCGTAGAGACAGACAGGATACTGCAAGAGATTAGGCATCATAACCGCCACCCGATCGCCTTTCCTGAGATTAAGCCGCGTGCTTAAATACACCGCCACCTGCCGCGAACAGCGATCCAGCTCCTCATAAGTGATCGTCTTGCCCATGTTAGTGAACGCAGGCAGCGGCGCATACTTGCTGAAGTTCCTGTCGAACAGATCGAGCAGCGAAGACCCTTCACCGACATCAATGCACTCACCCACACCCGCGGGATAAGCACCCAACCAAGCCTTTCTCATCGCCGATTCCCCCATGCAAAGTTCCGCAGCAGTGTATCACGTTCGACACCACTAAGACAACTAAATTTTCCTCATCCCAGTAAGAGACGGACAACTCACACCACCGTTGCTTTTTTTCCCTCGCATGGATAAAAGAAAACCGCGGCTAAACATGACAGAACGTGATGAGTGCAAGCATTGACAAGCAGTTCATTCCCCCCGACATCGTGCAAGAAGCTCGCGGCTTGGAGCGGCAGGCTGGTGAAGCACTGGCAGCTTTGGCGGCGGGCACTTATCGTGGCGGGGAATGGACGGGATTCTTCGCCTATCCGCAACGGGACGGTTTCGCACTCAGCACCCAGATCTCGGACGAGCTCGCGAAGCTGCCGCTCGTTTACGATCACGTGCTGGTGCTCGGTATCGGCGGTTCGTTTCAAGGCACGCTGGCAGTACACGAAGCCCTGTCCCACAGTTACCTGCCACCAACAGACAAGCCGCGGTTATCCTTCTGCGGCTATCATCTCTCGGAAACGCTGACGCTCGAATGTATCGACGCACTCGATCGCAGCGAGCCTGTGGTCGTGGTCATCAGCAAAAGCGGCACAACGCTGGAAACCGCGGTTGCCTTTCGCTTGATTAAAAGTTACCTGACGCAACGGTTCGGTGCTGCGGCTGCGTACGCCCGCATTGTCGTTGTCACCGATGCCGCAAAGGGAGCGCTGCGTGCCTTCGCTAAACAGCACGGTTGTTTGACCTTCCCCGTGCCCGATAATATCGGGGGGCGATATTCAGTACTGACTGCGGTGGGTTTAGTTCCCCTCGCACTCGCACAATACGACACTGAGGCACTATTGCGCGGTGCTGCGAGTTTTTTCTCTCTGCCCCACAATGCACAAAATCCCGCGGTGCAGTACGCTACGTTGCGCAACGCTTGCCATCGCCACGGCAAGTTGATCGAGGTGTTGTCCTGTAGCGATCCCAAGTTACGTGCCTTCGCCGATTGGTGGAAACAACTCTTCGGTGAGTCGGAGGGAAAAGATGGCAAAGGCATTTTTCCTAGCATCATGTTGTTGACCACCGATTTGCATGCGTTGGGGCAGTACCTGCAAGATGGCAAACGTCATTTGCTGGAAACCTTCCTGACCATTACCGCCCCTTCTCACGATGCACGTGGTATTGAACGTCGCCTGCGTATCCCCCCTGACACTGACGATGGGCTCGGTTTCGCCACCAACAGGTTACTGCAAGAGCTCAATCTCGCTGCCGTGCAAGGCACACAGGCAGCACACGGCAAAGGTGGCGTGCCTAATCTCGATATCACCGTACCGCACCTCGATGAATTTCATCTCGGTTATCTGTTCGCCTTCATGCAAACTGCTTGTGCGCTCAGCGGCGCACTACTCGATGTCAATCCCTTCGATCAACCAGGGGTGGAAGTTTACAAAAAAAACCTGCGGCAATGTGCCGCGACTAATGCTCGCTAACCGCCTTCCCTCACACCCGACTATCGGGGAAACCCTGTGGCGCGTCCCCGCCGTCGCGAGACTCGATGTGGAATGCTTGTTGCAACGTGTACTGAGAATGCGCAAAGAACAACTCTATGCACACCGCGAACAAAAGTTAACCCGCACGCAACGTGCACACCTGCACGACTTGCTGCTGCGCCGTCAACGCGGTGAGCCGATCGCCTATCTTGTCGGCGAGAAAGAATTTTACGGACGAAGCTTTTACGTCGATAAGGATGTACTCATTCCACGCCCTGAGACAGAACAGCTGATTACGGCGGCGAAAAAAAATTTTCCTGCTACCGCAGACCTGCATATTCTCGATATCGGCACGGGCAGCGGTTGCCTTGCCATCACGCTGGCGTGTGAATTCCCGCACAGTCAGGTCACCGCATGGGAGATTTCCACCGCAGCCCTTGCGGTTGCCGCACGCAATGCCACACAGCACAACTGTCATAACATTACCTTTGTGCAGCACGACATGTTTACCGACCCGCCACCGACCGCGACCCTCTTCGATCTTATCGTCGCCAACCCGCCCTATATTTTGCCGCGTGAACAGCCGAGTTTGTCTGCCGCGGTACGTGACTACGAACCACACCTCGCACTGTTCACCGATCGACATGGTTTAGCTCACTATCGCCGTCTCGCCGCCTTAGCCGTGCAACTGCTGAAAGAGGAGGGAGAATTGATTATCGAACTCAATCCCCACACAGCTCAGGCGACCGAGAAAGCTTTTCTCGCCCAAGGTTTAGTAACAACAGCGGCCGTGCGTGACCTGCACGGCCTGGTGCGCACCCTGACGTTATGCAAAACTTTGCGCGCTACTAACTGAAAAAAGAGGAGTGGCTATACTCCCGCGCCCCCATAAATGACAAGAAAGAAAACCTACATCCGACTCCGTCGCCGCTGCCGTAGCGAGGTGGGGGAACGGCGCTCGACACTGACAACGGAGCTCACCATTTCTAGCTTGCCGATGATAGCTTGCAGCTGCTTCATGCTGCTAAGCCCAAGACAAAAATCATGCACCGCGGTCAGTTCTTCAGTAGTGCGAATATTTGCTTCCAAAATGTTCGCTCCGTGAGCCGCGATGACATTGGTAACTTCCGCCAGCACGCCTTTGCGAGACTTTGACATGACCCGCAAATAGCAAGGGTGGTCATCACCGTTGTCACTCCCACCCTTCCAAGATGCCGCGATGCGCCGCTGAGGATCCATGTCATACGCACGTGAACAGGTCTTGCGATGCACCGTTACACCCCGCCCGCGGGTGATAAAACCAACAATATCTTCCCCAGGCAAAGGACTACAACAACGCCCAAAGCTGACTAGAATATCGTCCAAGCCAGAGATAAGCACGCCTTTTTGTGCGGTAGCCTTGCTCGCCTTCCCGCGTGTCTGCGCTATAACATGCTCGTCTTTAGTGTCCTTGAAACGCCTGTTCAACAGGTTGGACACGTTGACCTTGCCATACCCGATTGAAATCAGCAGATCGTCGAAATTACTCTCTTTGCCCAGACGAGATAAACGATCTTTTTCAGCGTCGGTGAGAAAATTGTTGTAGTTGAGTTGCCGTGCCTCCAACTCCGTCCTGAGCAGATCACCTCCCATGCTATGACTGCGTTGGCGCTTCTCACTGCGTAAGAAAGAACGAATCTTGTTGCGAGCTTTGGAAGTGCGCACATAGGTGAGCCAGTCTTTGTTCGGTTTCTGATGCGGCGACGCGATAATCTCAACAATATCACCCGACTTGATTTCTTGTTTGATCGACACCATTTTGCCGTTGACCTTCGCTCCCGCACAATGCAAACCCACATCGGTGTGCACCGAAAAAGCAAAATCAATCGCTGTGCCCCCCAGCGGCAATTGAATGACATCACCCTGTGGAGTGAAAACAAATATTTCCTCCTCAAACAACTCAACCTTCACCGCTTCCAGAAACTCATCGGGGTCGGTCAACTCGCTCTGCCACTGCATGATCTGCCGCAACCACGAGAAAGTCTTTTCATCCGTCTTACTGCTCTTACTCACACTCTCCTTGTAAAAAGCATGGGCAGCAATGCCGTACTCACTGCGCTCATGCATATCGACGGTGCGAATTTGAATCTCGGCTGGCTCACCACCAGGCCGTATCACGGTCGTGTGCAGCGATTGATAAAGGTTAGCCTTAGGCATGGCAATGTAATCCTTGAAACGCCCTGGCATCGGTTTCCACATCGCATGAATAATGCCCAACGCCTCATAACAATCCTTGATCGTGGCAACGATAATCCTAAACGCAAACAAGTCATGGATATCTTCAAAGTTTAATTTACGATCAACCATTTTTTTGTAAATAGAATAAAAATGTTTCGGACGACCATAGACATTGGCTTTAAAGCCATAGCGTTGCAGTTCCTCAGCGATAATGCCACGCACCTCTTCTATGTAGCGTTCCCGTTGTGTTTTTTTCTGCGCAACTTTGCTAGTTATCTCGCTGTAGATGTCTTTCTTGACTTGCCGAAAACATAAGTCTTCGAGTTCGCTCTTGATTCCATAAATGCCCAAGCGTGTTGCTAGCGGGGCATAAATGTCGAGCGTCTCCTGTGCGATGCGCATCCGTTTAGCGGGGGGCAAAACACTGATGGTGCGCATGTTGTGCAGGCGATCGGCGAGCTTGATCAGAATGACCCGCAAGTCTTTGGCCATCGCCACCACCATTTTGCGAAAGTTTTCCGCCAGACGCTCCTGCTTCGAACGGAATTTGATGCGAGAAATTTTGGTAAGACTATCGACCAGTTGTGCAACATCTGCGCCGAAAGAGCTGTGGATGTCCCCCAGCGTCGTTGCGGTATCCTCGACGACATCGTGTAAGACCGCCGCGGCAACCGAGGCGGTGTCCATCTTCATCATCGTCAAGATGTTCGCGACCTCCAGCGGATGGGTGATGTACGGCTCGCCCGATGCCCTAAACTGCCCCGCGTGGCTGCGGGCGGCGAAGCGATAGGCACGAGTTACCAACTCCAGATCGGTGTCGTTGAGATAGCCGCCGAGGTTCTCTTTCAGTTGTGCGAACACCGCATGAGGAAAATCTTCCCCGCCCTCCGTGGCGACGGAAGGCATACCGCTCGCTGGCTCGATCAATTCGACACCTCATCTCTGCTGGCATTGCCCCTCACAGGCAACGCTTAGTGCGGGTAGCTATTTCCTTGTCTAGAGCACAAAGATATTTTTTTCAACCTACCTCCGCGGTGCGTTGCCAGTCATACTGCTGAAATTCCTCCACCAAACGATCACAGCAAGCAATCCCCTGCGTTCGTGTGAGGCGTGGAGCATGGCGCTGCAAGACGATATTTTCCAGCTCTGTGCAAGAGGTGGCAAAATCAGCGTTGACCATGAAACAATCATAGGTGCGCCCGCGCTGAATCTCGACACAGGCTGCTTGTAAACGTTTCTGCTGTGCGGCAGCCGTGTCTGTCCCGCGTTGCGTCAGGCGACGGTGCAATTCCGCGATGCTCGGAGGAAGGATAAAAACAGCCAAGCTGTCAGGAAATTTAGTTTTTATCTGTTGTCCTCCCTGCACATCGATTTCCAATAAAGCGGTCTTGCCCGCTGCGGTAATACGTGTGACCTCGTGTTCAGTTGTGCCGTAGAGGTTGCCGAAAACCTCCGCCCACTCGATAAACTCACCTGCGGTGCGCATCTGCTGGAATTCTTGCGGGGTAACGTGCAGATAGCTTTTCTCCACTGTACCCTCGCTGCGAGCGGGGCGGGTGGTGCAACTGCGTACTATCGTGACACGATCGGCATGGTGGCGTTGCACGTACAGGTCGAGCGAAGTTTTGCCCGTGCCCGAAGGGGCTGAGACGATGACGAGACGTTTCTTCACGACAAACCTCCCTTAAGATACCGCAGCTCACCGTCTTCCCCCACGCCTGGCCGTAGCTTGAGTTGGCGACCCGCCTCGTAACCACGAGTATAGCTGTCCCGCCGATAGCGCCTGCTCCCGACACTGACCGACCGCACTCGTGGGCAGCGTGTTTTGGAGAAGTCAACCGCCTGTGTGCGCAGCTGCACGGTCAGCGCGTGTGCCTGCCGCGCACTGTCCGTCTGGGCAGCGCGTGCCAGCGTTTGGGCAAACCCTGCTAGCAGCCCTTCGCTGAAGGAACTCTTGCTGCGGCGGGCTGAGGCGGGCAAAGCACGGCGTGCCTCGTCCCATGACAGGCTAATCTGATGTAGCAAGAAGTTGTAAACGTATTCGGCAATTTTGACCTCGGCTGCCCGTCCGAACAGTTCGATAGTGCGGTGAGTGGTGTTGTCAGCCGCATTGTAAAGCGATGCACAGATAACGTTGACCGCGAAGTTGCTGGTCAGCAGGCCGCAGATCGCCAACTGTGTGCGACTGAGGCGTTGCTTGTGTTGGTTCAGTATCTGCATAACATACCGATCGTCTGCTTCGGGCAAAGACTTGAGGTTATGGCGGTCGCAAAGTTCGCGTACTCGCTGCATGGCTAGCTCAGCCTCGTGCTTTTCGCTGGAAGTGCCTAGGGCGAGGAGTTTTTTGATCTTGCGCAGCACGGGGCTGTGGCTGACATCACCCGCCTCGCTTTCGTGGGCGAAGACCTGTGCACCCAGTTCGATTTCGGCTCGCATCGACCAGCTCGCCATTCCCAGTTGACGGCAGCAGGATCGGAACAGCTCGCCGTGCTGCTCGTTGTTGCAGTGATGGATTTCGTCGACCATCTGGTGTGCCATCTCGTGCTTGAGCACCTCAATAACGGTGTTCCAAGGATAATCGCTAATCAGACGGTGGGCGATGGTAATCATGCGAGGCTGCGCTTGCCATATCCCCCAAGCAGACGGCAGGTCGGCGATACGGATAATCGGAGCTGTCAACCGTACCGCAAAAGAATAACAGATACGGCGATACTCTGTGGTCAGCTCTGTGAGCCAAGCCCTCGTCTGTGCACCGTGTTTTCCTTCGCCCATAAGCCTGTGAAAATTTGTTGTTCAAGTTGCGCGCTCGTGTCTGGTAGAATGGTCGCGAGACTTGATTCACCGACACGGACGAGCAACCGCCCATGCGCACCAGCTCTCTCTACTATGCTCTTTTCTGCACTCTATGGCAACTTTCCTGCGGCGCATCCCCGCCGCAAAGGGACACTTCGCTACCCGCGGTAGTAATCGCGACACAGGAGCAGATCGACACGCTGCAGGTTGTGGCTAACCGCTACATCGTTCTCTTCAAGTCGCTGCCAGGCTTGGCGCGGGAAAGTTTCGTCGGCTATCGTGCCGAAACTGTTCATTTCTCCCCCTTCCTCAACGAGATGTACCACTACGATGCGGGCATCACAGACATCAGGTTGATCAGTGCGGTGACATTGCCTTCCATGCAGGACAACACATTTCTCCCGCTCGACACACTCAACTGGCAGCAAGGTGAGCGTCCGCCGACGGGGATTATCGTCGAGGTCAGGTTTGCCTCCAACGCCCTGGCTGCCGCGCACCTTCAACACTGGCAGGCACGGGGTGATATTTATTTTGCCGAGCCTGTCTATATTGGTCTGGTAGAGGAAGACCCCTCAGAGTCGGAGGAAGATTCTTCCCAACCAGAGAATGTTACTGACTACGATGCCTTGCGCAGGGAATACGACAGTTACCAGATGCACCGCAGCGAGAACTTTTGGTGGCACAAGGAGATCAACCTCGCCGATGCCTTCGGCAACATCGCTCAAGCTGTCAAGGATGACGACAGCAACTATCGCAGCTGGGATGATGTCAACCAGACGATCGTCGCGATCTTCGACAGCGGGATTGACCACGAACATCCCGCCCTGAAGAGCAAAATGTTACAGCTCGCTACTAGGTACGACCTCGCGTGTGGTGATGACCGACACGGCTGCAACACCACCAACCCCCTGAAGGGCGAGCTGGGTGACGGGCATGCACGTCCGTGGGGCACAAACCCTCACTGGGCGAAGCGACTCGACAAGGCCGAAGGCGGTGCGTGTCCGCGCGGCGGGGATGATGTAGGCTTTGCCTCCTGTTCGCACGGTACGCACGTGGCTGGCATTATTGCCGCTGACGGTGGGGTGGGGGCGGACGGCGGTAACAACTGTAAGATAGCTGGTGTGTGCCCTTTTTGCAAAATTATCAACATCAGGGTATTGACGGGAGTAGGGGCAGGAGGTCCTGAGGACAGCAGAACAGGCGGTGTTACCGATACCTCTATCCTGAATGGTCTGAAGTACGTCCACGAGCTGTGGCGGAAAAGAATCGAAGTGCGCGTCATCAACGCTTCCATCGGCAAATTCCACCGCTCACGGGCGGTGGCACTGTTGATCAACAACCTCAAGCACAAGGCCAGTACTGACGAAGGCAAGGGAGTATTGGTTGTCGGTGCAGCTGGCAACGAGGACACGATGGCACGTACCTATCCCGCCGCCCTCAAAGATGTGCTGGCAGTGTCCGCTACGGGTGCGAACGGCAGTAAGTCAAGGTTCTCTAACTTCGGCATGTGGGTGGACATCGCCGCCCCAGGCGGTAGCAGTACCAGCAGGATCTGCTCGACCGTGCCAGGCGATGGCTACGAGAAGCAGGCGGGCACATCTATGGCTACCCCTGTAGTCGCGGGTGTGGCGGGTTTGATGGTCGCGGTACGGGCGGAGCCGTTGAGTGCTGAGCAGATTGAGAATCGTCTTCTTTTTAGCTCCAACCCTGACAAGCTGTACCCCGACAAGGAGAAGAACAAAGACCTTTTCAGGCATAACCGCAACAGAACTCACTACTTAGCTAAACTCGACAACACCGAACACCCCGTGCCGTTGCTCGGTTTTGGGCTGCTCGACGCAGATACCGCGGTGCGGGGGGAGGTGACCCCCGCGCAGGATATTATCGCTCAAGACCCTGTCCATCGGGTGGATATCGTCGCGTGCGGCACTGTCGATGCCGACGTGTCTGCCTATCCGCTGTCGTTGTTGCTGTTGTTGCCACTGTTGGGTGCGGGGAGGCAGCGATGTCGCTCTTCCTGCACCTGAGCTCGGCACTGGTGTTTTTGGTGCTCCTGTACTTGTTGCGGCGGTTGTTTCACGAGCGTGATTTTCTGTGTGCGCTGCTCAAAACTCAGCGTTCAGGTGAGAAACTATGTCTTTGCCCGCTTGTTTTTGTGCGGCGTTTTGCAACGTTGTGTGAGATCGAGCTGCATGTCCAGAGGGCAGTACCGTTGCCGCCTGTGTTGGTCGATGTGCGGGGTTTTTTAGATTTTTATCGGCAATACGGGATACAATCTATGCGGGTATGTCCCTGCCGAGGTGGCGGTTGTGTGCTGACTATCAAGACTGAGACACCCGCGACGGGTAGTTTCCCCGCGGGTGTTTTTGGCAAGATGCTGGCTGTGGAGGTAAACGGGTGATGGCATGGCGAATTCTGCTAGGGGGTGTGCTGCTAACCTCTTGTGCGACCTTGATGCGCTTGGACGATGGTCTGCCGCAGAGCTACGAGGGTTTGAGTGTTGCCGAGCTGGTAGCAGCGGTGCGGACACACGGCGGCAAGGCTCTGCGGCCTGTGTATCGGCAGCTCCAGAGGGAACAGCGTCTAGCTGCGGCAGGCAAGCACATTGCGGCGGCAGTGCCTCGTATGTTGCGGCGCGGGGAGGTGGTAGGGCTGGTAGCGATACTGCACCTCTATCAATTGACCGCTGACCCCCATGCCCCGCGTATTTTTGTTTTGTTAACTGCTCCTGAACAGCGGCATGCGGTGTTATTGCAGACGGGGTGGCAGGTTGCTACTTTGATGCCGTCGTCGCGCATGGCTGTGTCCATCACACAAACTTTGGAGCAAGCTCTGCGACAGGGGCGGGAGCGGGCGTTATTTTTTCCGCAGGTGGCGGCTGCTGTCGCGGCCAATCGGGTGAACGAGGGTTATACGTTTGTGCGGCAGGGTTTACAGGGGACACACAACAAGGATTTTGCCCGTGCGTTACTGAAGCTCAACCCTCACCGTGCCAGCGAGGATTTTCTTGCCTACCTGGCCGATGTGTCCCCCGCCTCCTTGCGTCAGAGGTTACCCGCGGTGCACAACATCCCTCTGCGTCTCCTGATGTTGCAGCATCTGCGCCTGTACCCCGTCACCGTCCAGCACCCTCAGTTGAGGGTGCTCTTCAGCTATGTTGTATCTCGCAACCCTGCCTTGGCGGAGGCGGCACAGCAGGTGTTGGCGGTCTACTATGATAAACATGCTGGGCAGTTAGCACAATTACTGGCACGTCTGCCGTATTGGGTGCAGTTCGCCTGTGTGGAGAAATTGGCACGGCAGCTCAACCCGTCCTCGCGGCGTTTTCTGGTGATTTTGCGACAAAAAACTTCTGGTGTGGATGTTGTGGATGAAATTAATCAGATAGTGAGATAGTATCTGCTCGAACGCGGAGGGGTATGATGGATGTCGATAAGCTGAACGAGGTTAGTAGCGGGTTGTTGCTTGAGCACGGGGCGCAAGAAGTGCTCGCCGATGTGCAGGAGGGTGGAGGATTGCAGACGACTGAGCCGCCCCTGTATCATGTGTTGCTGCACAACGATGATTATACCCCGAAAGAGTTTGTTGTCGAGGTGTTGGAGATTTTCTTCGATCAAGAACGCAGTCAAGCGACGGAGGTGGTGATAAGCATTCATCGTTTGGGTGTCGGTCTAGGAGGTGTGTATCCGTTTGAGATCGCGGAGACGAAGGTGGCGGAGGTAAGTGAGTATGCCAAAAAGCATAAGCACCCGTTGCAGTGCACGATGGTAGTGGCAGATGATCAGTTCTGAAGCAGAATTAGCCATCAATAACGCCATCAAGGATGCTACCAAAGCGGGGCATGAGTTTGTCACGATCGAGCATCTGCTCTTGGTGATGGTCGATGATCTCCACATCAAAAAAATAATTGCCGCGTGCGGTGGTTCTGTCGATAACATGAAAACTCGCTTGGAGGAATTTCTCGCCCGCCATTTACCCAAGGGCAAGCTGGTGGAAGATCAGGAGGCGAGGTTGACGATTGCTTTTCGGCGTGTTCTCCAGCGTGCCACGGGTCACATGCAGCGGGCAGGGATTAAGAAACTACAAACCGACGCTATTTTGGTGGCGATGCTGTCGGAGACCTCTTCGCATGCTGTGCATATCCTGCACAGCAACAACATCAGGCGTTATGATGTGGTTAGTTTCATCTCGCAAGGCAAAACTGCCGCAGAGGGAGAGTGGACTGCGGAGCACGCTGCGTCTCGTGCCAGTGTGACAGTGGCCTCGCGCAACCCGCTCGCGTTGTTTACCACCGACTTGTGCAAAGCGGCTCGCGGCAAAGTATTCGATCCTCTTATTGGGCGGGAGAGCGAACTACAGCGCACGATGCAAGTGTTGTGTCGCCGTCACAAGAACAACCCGTTGTATGTCGGCGATGCGGGGGTGGGAAAAACGGCTATCGCTGAGGGGTTGGCACATTTGCTCGTCACCCACAAAGTGCCACCGCGGTTGCAGAAAGCGAGTCTCTTTGCCCTTGATTTAGGGTTGTTGTTAGCGGGCTCGCGCTATCGGGGGGATTTTGAGGAACGTTTCACAGGTGTGTTGAAGGAGTTGGAACGGCAGCCGAGTCCGATTTTGTTTATCGATGAGCTGCACACGATTATCGGGGCGGGTGCTACGGGCAGTAGTGCGCTCGATGCATCTCATATTTTGAAACCGTTGTTGACGACTTCAGGTTTACGAATTATCGGGGCGACTACCTTTAGCGAGTATCGTCAGCATATCGAGAACGAACCAGCGTTTGCGCGTCGTTTCCAAAAAATAGACATCGGCGAACCGAGTACTGCGGAAGTGATGCAGATCTTGCAGGGTTTGAAGGATCGTTACGAGGAATACCACAAAGTGCGCTACAGCAAGGAAGCGTTGCAGGCCGCGGTCGATCTTTCCTCACGTTACATGCAGGACAGGCAGTTGCCTGACAAGGCGATCGACATCATCGATGAGGTAGGTGCATCGCTGGCACTTGCAGGTAGTGGACGAAGGGTGCGAGTGCTGGAAAAACACGTGCAGAAAACCGTCGCGTCGATTGCCAAAATTCCTGTTGAGGAAGTCAGCCTGCAAGACCGAGAGGAGTTGGCTGATCTCGAGACACGTCTGCAGGGATTGATTTTTGGGCAGGACGAGGCGATCGCGGCGGTGTGTGAGACGGTGTTGTTGTCGCGTGCGGGAATCGAAGACCGCACCCGTCCTGTCGGCAGTTTTCTTTTCTCTGGTGCAACGGGCGTAGGCAAAACCGAGTTGGCACGGCAGTTGGGTAAGTTGCTCGGTATCGGGTTTATTCGTTTTGACATGAGCGAATACATGGAGAAGCACATGGTGTCACGTTTGATCGGTGCACCGCCTGGCTATGTGGGATTCGAGCAGGGTGGCCAGTTGACCGATGCGGTCAACCGCACTCCGCATGCGGTGTTGTTGCTCGATGAAATAGAAAAGGCGCACGTAGATCTGCACAGTGTGTTGTTACAGGTGATGGATTACGGTATGCTGACCGACAGCAGTGGACGTAAGTCAGATTTCCGCAATATTATCTTGATTATGACCACTAACGTGCATGCTGCAGAGATGATGGGTGATACGATCGGTTTCGGGCGTGCAGGCGATGATGACAAAAACGCCGAAGCGGTCAAAGGGGGCTTCACGCCTGAATTTCGCAACCGTCTCGACCGCGTAGTGTTTTTCCGTCCATTGGGTGAAGCGATGGTCACGAAGATTGTTGCTAAGTTTTTGCAGGAACTAACGCATCGTTTGCAGGAACGTGACTTACATCTTCAAGTCACCCCCGCCGCCCAACGGCAGCTCGGCAAGCTGGGCTACGACCGCAGTCAAGGAGCACGACCTCTTTACCGTGCAGTGCAGGATTACATCAAGAAACCACTGGCGAAAGAACTACTATTCAACAAGCAGGCTAAACACAGCCGTCAAGTCACCGTCGATTGTGTCGAAGGTCGCTTTATGTTTGATTTTCAATAAACACACGAAGCGAGAGCGTGTGAAAATCAGAACTAAAGTTCCCTCCCAACAACACTAACTGCTTAATACTACAATAATAAGTTTAATCTATATAATATATGGATTGACTATGATTTTATATGTAGTATGATACCTGTTTCAGGTAGTATCCTGTTATAAAAAGGGAGCAGGCCATGATTAGGGTCATCACAGTTATCCTCGCTATATCGTTATCTACTCCTGTTTTCACCGCTCCTAGTGCACGTGCTGTGTACAAAGGATTTAAGATAATCAAGCGGTATATCCGTGGTTCAGGCGAGCATATCGTTGCCTCAGGCAATCAGAAGCTGCCGCATCTATACGACAAAGACTATGGGACAATCGGGTATACAGCACGGTACAAACACCCATATTATCAGACATCGCACGAGCATCCCTATTATCAGGCGTGGTACAAAAACCCAGATTTTTGGGCAAAGCACGAACGCCCCGATCAGCAGCTGGGAAAGATTAGCACATTTTGGGCACAGGAGGCGTGTGGGCAACCTGAAGCAGGTATGTTTATAAAAAAGCTAGAAAACGACGGTTTTGCCTTTGTTGAACCTAAGATAGGCATCATCGATCGTGTCATAGACCCTGGAGAAATGAGCAAAACGGTACGGGCAAGAGTTTACAATAGTGATCTGATGGTCGCTCTTAAAAGGGAAGCAGGTAGGTTTGAATATGATGATCATGGCATGGCAGTGCTCGACTTGATCTTCGGCAAAATGCCCGCGGGAGGAAGCACAAAGGGAAGATTAAGTCACGCAGGTAGAATTATGCAAAACTATTTTCTTGCAGAAGACGGAAATATATTTTACGCGGCTATCGATGCAGATCCCCCCCACATTGTTAATGTATCGATGCGATTTGCTCGTTTTCCCTCTAATGAGCTTGCCTATCGCTCTGATGAGCTTGCCTACGCTGAGGGAGAAACTATAGCTGGTGCGTATGCAAAATTTGTTTCTACGGCAGAGCGCAGACTCGACAACGCAATTATAGTCAAGAGTGCAGGTAATAATTTTCCTGAGCCTGTTGATTACTTTATTCGCGATCTCGGTGATAAAATGATCCCGACAGGCAGTGTCGGCCCTGAGGGAGTTACTAGCCACTTCTCCCAAGCGTCGGAAAAAGTAGTTGTGCTCGCCCCTAGCGATGATTACCTGACCACCGAGATCGGGGGGGTGCATATCAGATTCGGTGGCACCAGCGGGGCTGCGCCGCTAGTTACCAGGGCACTTGCCGATACCATGAGTATCTTACCAAAGTTAAGTCGAGACGAAGCGGTTACCTTATTGCAAAAGACTGCCACCCGCACAAGCATTCACACCGTCAGTAAAGTCGATGGTGCGGGAGTGCTCAATCACTACAAAATGCTGCGAGTCGCTGAAAAATTGCATGACGCAGGCTTCAACGAGTCTGACTCCGTCCGACGAGCCATACTACTGCGTAGAAAGAAGTACTATGACTTTAAAAAAGAAGCAGATAAGCTGCGAAAAGAAGCACAAAAGCTATTAACAAACAATGCAGATGCAAATAGCTATCAGAAAGCTTTCCAAAAACTGCGGCAAGCATTCTTCTTAGATAGCAAGAACATGCAAGCCAGACGAACCTTAGCCACAATCTACCACGATGCTGGACACATCGCGTCAGCGGGATTCTACGATACACCTGTAGATTTAACCTTAGGCCAACGAGTCACATCTGATGCCCCAGAGCACATACGACACGTTTACGGACAATTTATAGGAAGAAAGGCGACGCTCGGAGGAGGATTTCTGGATAGTAAAGTAGAAGACATCGCTGACTGGGTCATATTACATGGCTATGAGGATGTAACAAAAAGAGAAGAGCTGTATGACAGCCTGCACTACCTTTTTAAGAGAATCGCGAAGAAGACATCGCTAGTAAAACGCTCACAAATCATGTTCGACGAAACGCTTGCACTGCAACACCACATTACTCTAACGCTACAGTTAGTTAGGGAGGGTAAGATAAAGCCTGAAACACTAGATCTGATCTTAAAATATGCCGCAAATATTAAGCCACAACTATTTGAAAAAAATAAAGAGATTAGAGAACTTATCGCTGAAGAACTTGCACACCTGCCGAGCGATACGCTCAGAGACATTGCCGAAAAATTTAGGATAAAATAAACCCTCCTGAGTTCCGCAGGTAAATTTCCCAACATACTGTAATTACAGGAATATGCTTCCTGTGCAACTGCTATGTGGTTCTTACCCGTAGCTGACCGTCCAGGTCGTGCCATCAGGAGTATCTTGCAGCTCAATCCCCCGTGCTTGCAAGGTAGCACGCAACATGTCGGCACGCTGATAGTCTCCCGCCCGACGTGCCTCGACACGAGCAGCGATCATGTCTTGCACCTGCCGCTCGTCAAGACCGTGCTCGTGCAACACCTCCCGACGGGTCGCCGCGATGAATGCCTGCGGATCACGGCGCAAAATACCGAGTAGCTCACCGCCGCGTGTGATGAGTTGGAGATAACGGGCAGCTTCGTCCTGGGCAGCGGCAGGGCGGCGACGCAAGGCGTTGGCTTTCTTGCAGGCGATGTTCAGCTGCGCCAGCGCGGCGGGGGTGTTGAGATCATCGCATAGGGCGGCGGTAAAGTTTGCCTGCATATCATCATCCTCCGCCGCCCAAGTTTTGACCTTCGCAGTGCCCACGGCCTGGCGCAAAAAAACCAGCGTCTCACGGTAGTAGAGTAGACGACGACGAACGGTACGCAAAAAAGCAGACGAGAAATCGATCTGGGAGCGATAGTGATGTGTCAACACCGCAAGACGAAGCACCTCTGGCGACCAGTCCTGGAGAAATCGTACGATAGTGATGTGATTGTGCAGGCTCTTGGACATCTTGCGGCCATCAACCGTTACCAAACCGCTGTGCATCCAAAGCGAGGCATAAGGACTGGCATTGGCGCAGACGGATTGGGCAATCTCGTTCTCGTGGTGCGGAAAAACCAAATCCTGCCCCCCACCGTGAATGTCAAAACTTTTGCCGAGATGAGCGGCCGACATGGCACTGCACTCAATGTGCCAGCCTGGCCGTCCCACCCCCCAAGGGCTTGGCCAGCTTGCACCCTCGTGCTGGTCAGCCTTCCACAGGGCGAAGTCGAGCACATCCTCCTTGTCGTCCGTGTGCGGCTCGCCACTCTGTAAGTCCTCAAGCTTGCGGTTGGACAACCTGCCATAGTCGGGGAATCGCCGTACACGGAAATAAACATTGCCCGCCTCACTCGCATAGGCATAACCACGCACGATGAGCGTGCGAATCATGGCGATGATCTCGGCGATGTGTGTCGATACCCGCGGCTCTCGATCGGGGGCAGTCAGACCGAGAGCCGCGAAATCACGCTGACACGCGGCGATCATCTTGTCCACGAGCTGCCGCGGCGAGATGGCTAGCTCCTGACTGCGGGCGATAATCTTATCATCGACATCGGTAAAATTGCGCACATAGGTGACCCGATAGCCGCAGCTGCGCAGAAAATTAACCAATAAGTCGAACACTAATGCCTGCATGGCATGCCCGACATGACAATCGTCGTAGACCGTCACCCCGCAGGCATAGATGCGCACATGGCCGTCCTCCAACGGGCGCAGTTCCTCCTTGCGCCGCGTCAACGTGTTCCAAATCCTTATCGCAGGTGGTGCTGATTTCATGCCTCGAGTATAGGGTGAGCGGGCCGATATTGCAACTGCATGGCTCTACTCTCTGCATCCATCGAGAACGTCTATCGTTTGATCTAACTTTGGATTGCCACGGGTGGCACGACTAATTTGCCATTCGTCATCTCCAGTATCGCAGCCAGGGTAAATTCTATAATTCACATCACCTCCTCCTGAGGAGTTTTTTGCTGTGTCTGCATTAGCTGACCCCGTGTAAAAGTAGCGCAGTAGAGAGCAGTCCTCGACCCGAAAACCCAGGCTGTTCTTCAGGTCAGCATCAGCGCATTTACTGCTAGCACCGTCGCGGCCGATAAGCCCCCCCCCATACCAAACATCATCTGTTCCTAGCATCTGATAATGGATATTGTAACTTTTCTGTAGTTTATCGATGACACCGAGGTTGTGAGTCGCTTCGCCCATGCGTGACCTAGCTATGAAGACGCGGAATCTAGGCACTGCCAGCGTGGCAAGGATCCCGATGATTGCCGCCACCACCATCATCTCGACAAGGCTAAACGCCCGTGTTACACGCTTCGATCTTCTCAATCCCCATCCCCCTGCTGCCGCATCGGCAACAAGCTGGCCTTACCTAAGGCATTTGTTGTGAGAGGAGTGTACCGCAAGGACAGCAGAGAAGAGATAAAGTGAGACAAAACTTGCTAAGACAGGACATCTTCACGTATACTCGGAGGGTTGAATTAGCAAGGGGATGAGCGATGAGTTGGGGTTTGCCGATAGCGATAGGGTTGTTGCTGCTGTTTCTTGCCAATGCTATCAAGATAATCAACGAGTACGAACGCGGGGTGGTTTTCCGTCTCGGCCGCGTGCTCGACCTCCCCAAGGGGCCGGGGGTGGTGTTGATCATCCCCTTTATCGATCGCATGGTCAAAATATCGATTCGCACCGTGACGATGGATATCGATCCGCAGGATGTCATCAGCCGCGATAACGTCAGCCTCAAGGTCAACGCAGTGCTTTACTTTCGTGTCGTCGATCCCACCAAGTCGTTGGTCAACGTCGAGAACTACCTCTACGCCACGAGCTTGTTGGCACAGACGCATTTGCGCTCGACCCTCGGCGAGCACACGCTCGACGAACTGCTGGTCGATCGCGACTCCATCAACGCCAAACTGCAAACCATTCTCGATGCCAACACCGACCCGTGGGGAATCAAGGTCATCTCGGTCGAGGTCAAGCATGTTGATTTACCTACCGAAATGCAGCGGGCGATGGCCAAGGAAGCCGAGGCCGAGCGTGAACGCCGTGCCAAAATCATCGCCGCCAAGGGTGAGTTTCAGGCCGCTGAGCAGCTGCGGGAAGCTGCTGACCAATTTGCCAAAAACCCTGTCACCTTGCAGCTCCGCTACTTGCAAAGTATGATCGACATGTCGTCGGATCAGAAGACGACGATCGTTTTTCCCCTGCCGATCGATCTGTTGCAGGTTTTCAAAGACAAGTTGAGCTAGTAGGCTGCGCTGAATTTGCAGGTGTGCCTCGGGGTTACGGACGTTTCCCCTGGAAAAAGGCACGCAGCAGTGCGCTGCTAGCCTCGGCGCAGATGCCGTGTTGCAACGTGAGGCGGTGATTGCCCAGCTCGTGCTGGCGCGCTTGTATCCACTGGAGCGCACCGTAACGTCGATCGCGGGCGGCAAAGACGACGCGGGCGATGCGAGCTTGATAGATCGCCCCGCTGCACATTAAGCACGGTTCGAGGGTCACGTAAAGCGTAGTGTCGAGCAAACGCCATGCCTGCAGGTGGCGACTAGCCGCGCGGATGGCGAGCATCTCGGCGTGGCAAGTGGCATCCCGTTGGGTTTCTTTGGCATTTGCCGCGGTTGCGATGATGTTGTGGTGGCGCACCAACACCGCACCGACGGGAACTTCGCCGCGCGGCGCAGCCTCTGCGGCGGCTTGCAGGGCGGTTTCCATGTAGTGTGTGTCGTCGTTCACCGCTGAAGTTGCAGGAGATGTTGACGAACGTTGCCTGTGCGCCTGAGACCGAGGTGTGCCATGCTGTCGGTGATGCTCTTGCCTTGTAGCAACATGTGTCTTGTCGCATGGTGACGCAGCAGGGCGGGGGTTAACGAAGGAATATCGGCTTGGACGGCGAGCTGAGCGAGGATAAATTTCAGCCCGTGACGGGTCAGGGTGGCGAGCGGCAAAGCCCCTTCAGGCCCCTTGAAACCTCCAAACATGAGCCGTGTGTCGAGTTGAGGATGACGTTGTCGCGCCACGCGCTGCCACTGGCGTAAGCCTGCGACGGTTGCTGGTTGTAGGTTTATGACCCGCTGACGGTTACCTCCGATACGGAGCAGCGCCCCGCGGGGGCTGGGCACGAAATCTTGCCAACGCAAGGCGACCAGCTCGCTAGCCTTAAGCCCCTCGAAAGCCAGCAGATTGATAAGGGCGAGGTTGCGCACACTTTGCGTGTCCGCACGTTTTGCCAATGCAGTTAGCAGCTGGGTGAGCTTGTCGCTCTGCAGCTCGTAATGCAGCGTGTCATCTCGTACGGGGATGATAGCTTTCTCAAACGGGTTGTCGGTCAGGGTAGCGTCGTCCGTCAAGAAGGTGAAAAACTGACGAATGGCAATTATCTTACGACGCTGGGAGTTTTCGTGTCGAGCACTGTCGGTCTGAAGAAAATCACAATAGGCGTGCAAAGTACTCGCATCTAGATCTTCGCTGCTCAGCTGTCTGGCATGCATGAACTGCAAAAATAACCGCACATCGCTGCTGTAGGAGTCGACAGTCGCCCCACTACATCCCCGTATCGCGAGGTGGGCTTTGAAGGCAGGAATAAATGCGGTAAAATTTTCACTGGTGAAGACATCGGTCATCGCCATCGCCATCTTGGTGTCATCGCTACCATTCTAGCACGAGGGTAAGTTTTTTTCATGCGTCTAAGCCATGCTTTTCCGTTTTTAAGGATACTGTGGGTATTAATTTTGTTTTTCTGTACCGCATGGCGTAGCTGGGTAAGCCCGACGCGGTATTCCCCGCGGGAGAGGTTTGCCGCACCCGCACAGCAACTTGCTTATCTGATCATCGAGGTCAACGGCGAGCGGCGTTTGCTGAGGGCGGGGGCACAGACTGACATCGTGCGCGGCGATACCCTAAAGGTCGTCGCTGCACTGCTTCGGGATCGTCGGCGGCAGGCACAATATATCAACTTCGTCGGTTTCAAGAATCCGCCCGATAACGGCAGAGACAAGGGCTATGTGGTCAAGACAGACACGCAGTTGCTGCCGTATTTTTCCCAGCGTGGCGAGGGGAAGATATACGCGTTTGTCGTGGGCAGTGGTGTTAAGGTGCATGGCGAAGCCTTCTTGCGCTTGCTCGACCCGCAGCTGCGTTATGCCGTGCTGCGCGTCAACGATAGCAAACGGCTGGTTTTGCGCGACGGTGAACCTGTGCAAGTTGCACTCGACGATCGTTTGACAATTAGCAACGTGTCGGTCAACTTTACATCATACCAGGGCCTCACCTTTGATATTTATCGCGATGCAAACGCAGCGGTGTCGCACGAAATTCGTTTTGCACGCGGCGACAAAATTTTTGCCCGCATCCCGTTGCAGATTACTGCTGATTAAGGTGGGAAATGTTGTTAGAATAGAACTAGTGCTTCACGGGGGGGATTTTACATTGGCAGCAACCGACAGTGCTGACAAACTTGCACCAGGCATCGATGTAGGGCGTAGTTCGCCGCAGGTGTTCGGCCATCTGCTACAGGGCTTGATCCGTGACCGCTGGTCAGGCATGATTACCGCCGACGTAGGAAAGCGGCAAAAATGCCTTTACCTCGATCAGGGGCGTTTTTGTTTTGCGACTTCGACACTTAGCGATGACCGTCTCGGTGAAGTGCTGCGACGACGTGACCTACTGACGGCCGAGCAGTTGGCCGAGTTAGCGATGAAGGTGACTCCTGCCACCAAGTTCGGACAGGTAATACGCAAGCACGGTCTCATGAACAGTATTCAGCTGTGGCAGGCGCTACAGATGCAGCTTATCAGCACCGTCTGGTCACTGTTCATGCACGAACACGTCAGCTATCGGATACAGCGGGGCACACCACCTGCAACCAACCTCGCTATCGTAGATGACTGTTATGAACTCGTTGAATCTTTTAAAAGCTTCAATGCAATTTTTCTAAAATTCTGTCACGCAGTTGGTGATGGCACTCTTTTGACTGTTTCCGAAGAAAAGGCTACGTCGTTGCGGCGTGATAGTTTTCATGGAGACATGTTGGCTTTGGTGGTGAGTCACCGTAGTGTGCGTGAGGTGGTGAAGGCCTCGCGTTTGAGTGCGCCTTATACGATGGCGGCGTTGTTGGAGTTGGTGATGATGGATGTCTGTTCGTTGCAGGCTGATTTTGTTGACAGGGGGTTGTTGGCAGAGGAGAAGTTAGCTGTGCTCAAGGAGGCGGTGGACAGCTATCGGGCGGTATTGGAGAAGGTGACGGTGGCGTTTACACGCAATGGCTGTGAGGGCGAGTTAGGAGTGGTGCGTGAGTTTTCTGCGACGTTGACAAGTCCTTGGTTGCGTACGCTGGTGTTGGGTTGTAATGCTGACATCACTCCGCATGCGTTGGCATGTATGGCGAATCATTGTGTACTTGATCCGAGTCGGGTGTGTTTTTATGCTGGCAGGATACATATGTTGACGCGTTTTTTGCTGCAGACGGCGGTGGATTTGTTGCCTGCCAGGGAGCTAACGCGGGTAACGGCTTCGTATCGCGGCTCTGCGGCGCGGTGAAGTTTACCATTGAGGGCGAGCGGCATGTTGCGGAGTATCTACGTCATCGTCCGCAGGTGGTGGTAGAGGTCGGCTGTCCGCCGCGTTTGGTGGCGCGCTTGCGTGGCTTGTCGGATCGGGATGTCGCGGTGCGGGGTCAGGCTGGCAAGAGGGTGGTGGCGGAGTTGAGGCTTACGCCGCGCTATGAGAGTGAGTTGTACGCGGTGCTGGGGGCGGGCAGGTTGGGCCGTGTGTTGGTAGCGCTCGATCATGTTGTCGATCCTCATAATCTCGGTGCGGTGGTGCGTTCGGCGGCTTTCTTTGGGGTGCGGGGTGTGGTGGTGGCGCGGCGGCGGCAGGTTGGTTTGACTGCGGCGGTGGTTAATGCGGCGCGGGGTGGTTTTGCGTTGTTGGATCTTTTTTTGGTGACTAATTTGGCGCGCACGTTGGTGAATTTAAAGAAGCGTGGTTTCTGGGTAGTGGGTGCGGATATGGTGGGGGAAAGTTTGCGGGACAGTGGTTTCTTTGCCCAGCAGGTGTTGGTGTTTGGTGCGGAAGGCAGGGGGATATCGCCTGCGGTACGGGCACAGTGTGATCGCCTGTTGTGCATTGAGGGAGGGGTGAGTGAGCGACGAGGGAGGTTGCAGTCGTTGAATGTGTCGGCGGCCGCGGCGATTTTTTTGCAGCAGCACAGTTGTTCTGGGAGTTAAGTTGTTGACATGAGATTGTCATTCGGTCATAACTTTTCGGTGACTTCCTAGCCGCAGGGGGTTGTGTCTGTTAGGCTGGCGTAGCTCAACTGGTAGAGCAGCTGACTTGTAATCAGCAGGTTGCGGGTTCAAGTCCCATCGCCAGCTCTGTGTTCTGTCACGGAGGGGTGTCCGAGTGGCCAAAGGAGACGGGCTGTAAACCCGTTGGCGTTAGCCTTCGATGGTTCAAATCCATCTCCCTCCATGCTTGCTAGGCTTGTGTGTGGGTTGTGCGGAAGTAGCTCATCTGGTAGAGCATCAGCCTTCCAAGCTGAGGGTAGCGGGTTCGATCCCCGTCTTCCGCTTTGTGTGTATGTGTGCTGGGGGGCATCGGTCTTCCAAGCGGAGCGAGGAAGCGGCGGAGAGGCGAGGGTAGCGGGTTCGATCCCCGTCTTCCGCTTTGTGTGTATGTGTGCTGGGGGGCATCGGTCTTCCAAGCGGAGCGAGGAAGCGGCGGAGAGGCGAGCGCAGCGGGTTCGATCCCCGTCTTCCGCTTTGTGTGTATGTGTGCTGGGGGGCATCGGTCTTCCAAGCGGAGCGAGGAAGCGGCGGAGAGGCGAGCGTAGCGGGTTCGATCCCCGTCTTCCGCTTTGTGTGTATGTGTGCTGGGCCTGTGTAGCTCAGGGGTAGAGCACATCCTTGGTAAGGATGAGGCCATGGGTTCAAATCCCATCTCAGGCTTAACGGAGAGGCTGTTGTTGTCAATTTCTTTGTTGTGGGGTATGACGGCTGGCGAGTCGGGATATTTTCGGTGTGGGTTTTAGTTTAACCGTGGAGGTCAGGGATGGCGAAGGAGAAATTCGAGCGCAACAAGCCGCATGTTAATGTCGGTACGATCGGTCACGTCGATCATGGCAAGACGACGTTGACGGCAGCGATTACCAAGATATTGTCGAAGAAATTCGGTGGGCAGGCGTTAGCGTTCGAGGAGATTGACAAGGCTCCTGAGGAGAAGGAGCGGGGAATTACGATTTCGACCTCGCATGTCGAGTATGAGTCGGAGCAGCGCCATTATGCACACGTTGACTGTCCTGGTCATGCCGACTATGTGAAGAACATGATTACGGGTGCCGCGCAGATGGATGGTGCGGTGTTGGTGGTGAGTGCGGCGGACGGGCCGATGCCACAGACGCGGGAGCATATTTTGTTGGCGCGTCAGGTAGGTGTGCCCAAGATTGTAGTCTTCCTCAACAAGGTTGACATGGTAGACGATGCCGAGTTGCTTGATTTAGTGGAGATGGAGGTGCGGGAACTGCTCAGTGAGTACAAGTTCCCTGGCGACGATACCCCTATTGTCAAGGGGTCGGCTTTGAAAGCGCTCGAATCCGACAACATCGATAGTGACGATTGCAAGGCTATTTTTGAGTTGGTCAAAGCTTGCGACGACTATATTCCTGTTCCTGATCGTCCTATTGATTTGGATTTCTTGATGCCTATCGAGGATGTGTTTTCTATTTCTGGACGGGGTACGGTAGTCACGGGTAGGATTGAGAGGGGTATTGTCAAGGTCGGTGATGAGATTGAGATTGTCGGGATCAAGGAAACGAGCAAAACTACCTGCACAGGGGTAGAGATGTTTCGCAAACTGCTCGACGAGGGGCGGGCGGGTGACAACGTGGGAGTGCTACTGCGCGGCACGAAGCGGGACGAAGTTTTCCGTGGACAGGTGCTGTCCAAGCCTAGTGCGATTACGCCGCATCGTAAATTCAAGGCGCAGGTATATGTGTTGACCAAGGAGGAGGGTGGCAGACACACACCCTTCTTCAAGGGGTATCGTCCGCAATTTTATTTTCGCACCACGGACGTGACAGGTATTATCAAGTTGCCTGATAACGTTGAGATGGTTATGCCTGGCGACAACATCGACATGGAAGTCGATCTCATTACACCGATTGCGATGGATAAGGAGCTACGTTTCGCCCTGCGCGAGGGCGGACGCACGGTCGGTGCGGGAGTGGTGGCGGAAGTGTTGGACTAGGGTCGGTGTATCAGGTTCACAGCAGAGCTTTGTGCATGTTGCGGTAATAGATAAACGAGAAGGCTTTTTACGGGGGCATCTACAATACGCATGCCAAAAGATCTCTTCGAACACAGCTATCCACAACTGCCTGAATTTTTAAAATACCGCGATCCAGGGATAAGCTCTGGACTTTCCCGCCGCTTAATGGGAGCTTAACACATGCTGACCAAGTGAGTGCTGGTAAGGAGAGCAAATGAAGTAAAAAAAGAGCAACCCAATCGCGTCGTCATTGTTGCCGTGATGGCTTCCGTTTTTGTTAAAAATTATACTATTAGATCACTTGCATACTGCCTGACAAAACTATCTGTGATCTGCTCGCCACGATTGCTTAACCTCTCGATATCTTCTTTCTTCATTGCCTTGAAATCGGTGGGATAGTCGGCAACACGTGCATACGACACGAATTTATCATCCTTGAATAAAATATTTTCATCTTCGGTATTCAGCCGTGCAAGTACAAACCCCTTAATTTTTCTAGCGTTTTTATATTCATGCAATACCTTAAAATTCATCGAACTTATTCTGCCCATTAACGTTGATAGACACTCCTTAAACTTATCTAACAGGGTCAAGTTAGGTTGTCTTGGCAGTGAACGGCTGGGCTCAGCGTCACAGGCGATTATGTAGTCAAAGTGGCAATGTGGATAACTGTACTCAGCTGAGCGATCTGGCCAAAGAGCGGTAATCCCTTGGTTCTCATAAACCCCACCATCGGTCAAGAAAACTTTTTTCTTTTTCCTTCCCCCATTCTTTTTAAACTCAAAGTGTTTGTCCATCGTTGAGACAAGTATTGGATAGGCAGCCGATGCAGCCACTGCTTCAGCGAGGCTCACTGAATCTGTCGATACCTCACCTAGAAGCCAGTTATTGATGATTTTGTTGCTAAAGCGAAACGCGGTGTTGGTACTGAGTTCGCAGGCATTAATTGTTATTTCAAGCCCATTACGAGTCTCTGCTGAGAGCTTCTTTCCTTGGTAAAGCTTTTCATCAAAAATTGCTGCCAACTCTTCTGCTCGATAGAGTCGATCTTCAAAAATTTTTGCAGCTTTTTTACGTTTTTCAGATTTATTTTCAGACGAGAAAAAAACAACCCTAATCAAAGAAAAAAGCATTTTGGGTGTAAAAAAAATACCATTATCCTCTTCTGGTTGGAATCCAGATTCAAGCTGCTGGCTAACCTTCGCGGTAAATTCTTCGAAACTATCGTTGCTGTAGGCATACATCGCACCGATTACTGATCCTCCTGATACGGTGGATATCAGTGATACCTTGTTGAGTATGCTGCGCTTGTGCAACGTCCTTAAACAACCCAGATGGAAAGCCATCGCGCGTGAGCCACCACCAGAGAGACATATTCCAATTTTGGGAGGGTTCGTATTTTTCATCCTAACCTACAAGAATCGTTGATAACTATAGAATCTGTAACAGAGGTTGTTATGCTTTCAAGCGTGATTCCGTGAGCAGAGATGGTGAACACCATAGGCCTTGGTAGATATGCATCTGGATACTCCATAGTCACCAAGAATTCACCATCTAGGAAGCGTGCTTTTTGCCTGTAGTAATTTGCTGCTTGCCGATGCGGTGGCTGGCTGGAGCCCTCTCCAGAGGCGGCAATTGGACTACTAGAAGAAATTATGTAGCTGCCAACGCTTCCTTGCTTAAAGAGCCAGTCGATACTCTCGCTGGGAATGGTTACCTCCTCGCCCTTATCAGGTGACAGTGAAAGATAGGAACAGTGGTGTGAGACCCGATAAATATCCCATTTCAACCGCTCTTCATGCCCGTAGTATTTTGTGATTCTGATGATATCTTCGAGAACATCCCATGTTGCGTCAGCCCCCATCATTACCCTTGTCTTCCTGCCATCGCTAGCAAAGGTCAGATGCAAGAAGAGTGAACCATCATTTCTGCTCTGCAAACCTTTACCATCGCGAGATGCAAACGGTGAATGGACAAAAGCCTCAAGCCCATCATTTAACAGGTCAAATTTAGGAATAACATTGCCAGCACTGATGGCAACACACCGCTGCGACGATTCCATGTCTACACCCTCTCGACTAAGCCAGTCATCTAAAAGTCCAGGGCAGGAAAACACCCGAACGCCATGTCCCTTTTTCAACCTATATCTCGCCTCCTGTCTGATCGCTCTACTATCTCCCTTCAACCCCTCCTCGACGATCATCGCGGCCGGTACCCACAACTCACCTATGCCCACCCGACCCTTGCTTCGATATTTATTTGCATGCTCAAGAGCAAAGAAATCCACAGCACCACGCGTGTGATCCTCATCTGCATGAGTAAAGGCTACAACATCAATATGGGGATTATAATGATTGAGTCTCCTTCTTATTTCCCGATCTAAAACTATTTTTTCATCATCGCAATCCTCTGATTTTTTTGAGTGTGCATAATCGATAAGCATGGTCTTGCCGTTATTAAGCTCAATCAAAGTCGAATCCGCGTTGCCAAGCGGATAAAAAGTTATCTTTGCCATTACATTCCCTGTGAAGCATGTCCTATCTCATCGTTGGACATGATACAACATGTTCTATATATTTTATAGTATTAATTTATAAATATTTGTAAATAACCATTAAATTATTAACAAGCAGGTTATTCAACGAGGCGAGCGATGTGGTTTTGGGGAGGGGGTTAAATTAAAACATCTCGATAAGTATATCCTCTCCTAGTTCACTCAAGCTAAGCAAGCAACTAAAGCCTGGTTTCGTGACCGCGAGGTGCAATATAGGCTACGCCTGTGGATATTATTGCAAGATGCTCAGCCTTTACCGCGTGTATGTCCAACACCGTTGTGCGGCACGGGTGCGGAGTTTTGCTACCGTTCATCATCTTGTCGGCGCGATTACGCCGCAGGGGGTGGTATTGTCCTGGACAGCGACCACAGCAGGAACTGCGAGAGGTGACCACTAAATTGCAAACCTTAACTAGGAGGGCATCTACATATTAGTCGCCATCATTAGGAAAGAAGGGGAGCAGCCGCGTGTCTGTGTTCAAGTTGGAAACTAGGGGAGTGGAGGAAAAAAGTAAGCGTAGCCCGTTGCACCACATTTTTTTTCCTGTCCATTGAGAATTATTTTTTTGTTTTTGTGCCGCGGGCAACTACAGTAAAATGGATGTCTTCGCACAAAGGTATGCACCTCCATCCCAGCTCCGTCACGACAGTCTGAGGCTTGTGCGTAGATGTCGTCGAGCAGGGCGGGGAAAGTTTTGCCGCTCTTTTGTAGGTATTTAGCGATATAGTATTCGTCGGCTCTGAAACGCCGATCGGGGATACGTTGTGGATTGCGCCCCGCACGCTTAATGCTGCGTTTTGCGGGAGGAAAACACAGGTTGGCATTGCCTGTGAAACAACGCAGTGGAATACGTACTGTTTTGCTAGCACTGATTTTGCCCACCTTGCAATATGGGGCAGCGCTGTCGAGAAAAAAAGGGGCGTGGTACTTATTGTCTTTGCTGCACCACGCAGCAAACTGCTGGAGGTAGGAGTGTTGTGCGTCCTGTCGGTAACATCTGTTATCCCGCGTCGGCTCGATCACACGGCTACCAGCGATATCTTGCAAAAAACACAACCAGGTGTAGGCCTGGTTCTGCCAGGCCAAGACCAGCTCCGCAAAAGTAACAGGCGCAGCCCGCAACGGTTGTGCGGTAACTGCATCTCGCGCAAATTTTTGATCAGCACTGCGTAGGTGATAGAAAGCCTGTGGCAGAGCACCTGTTACCGACGTGTCTGGCACCGTAACTTCGATGCCACGCGGCAACACATGCAAAAACACCGCCTGGTCATCTGCCTGAGCAGCTGTCGAATGATCGTGTAAATCGGACGAGGACATGGAAGTCAGTTTGCAGGCAAACAATGAGATAGTAAGCAACAGTATTTTCATGAACATATTATCTCCACCGTGTGTGTCATGTCGCTAACCTCGATACGCTCGTGGCATGTTTTGTCACCCCACCGCAACTTTAACCAAAAGCTCAGCGGTGGTATCATGACTCCTTCGTTCTTGAAAACAAAGGCATCGTCTTCTAACTGCATGGTAACTTCTCCCGCATGCTGCCAGGTGATGTCACTTATCTCAGACACGTGTTGCGGAGAAAATTCCAGCTGCGGATACAAGACATTATCACTGTTTACAAAACTCACCTTGACCGTTAAGGGAACATCTGGTGCGGGAGGAACTGGCGGTTGGGGCTCTTCTTTCTCCGCGGTGGTTTCTGCCACCTCCTGTTGCTGTCGTGGCATAGGGCGAGCTTCCTGCTCAGTGCGCGGTGGTTCTTCTTGCTTTTCATTTCCTTTCTGTGCACCTTCCTCGTCGCCATTTACGACGATTAGCGTGGGTGTCGGTGCAGAGGTGATGTATTTTTTAGAGGTGCGGTTTGTGTCGCGCAAGGTGGTGTCTTCTGCCTTAGGTGTAGGGGTCTGCGGCGGTGGCGGCAACGATGACGGAGGATCGTCGGTACGCTTTTTTTCGCTTGCTGAGCACGACAACAACAGCATTGCCAGTAGCAACTGTGGTAGAATGTACATCCCAGCATCTCCTTTTGTAGCACTCACTCACACCTGTTGTCGGTGTGTTACTGCGCAGACTTGAGAGTAAATTGGGTACGAAACGGTAGTACTGCATCGAGGTCAGGTGCACCGCGCAGTAGGGCGAGAACACGATCGATCCCGAGTGCGTTGCCGCAGGCGGGTGGTATGCCTCGCTGCAAAGCCGCCTCGAAGTACGTGTCACGCGGTACGGGTGGCAGGCCGTGTGCGTGTCTGAGACGTGCGTAGGTCGCGAAACGCCGTGCATTTTCTTCCTTGTCGAGGCATTCGGCGAAGGCGTTGCAAATTTCTATGCCGTCGAGATAAATTTCGAAACGCTGGGCACGTCCTGCCACCACCTTCGCGAGCGCTGCCTGTGAGGGTGGGTAGTTGTAAAGTAGCACGTTGCCGAGTTTGCGCAGCCGTGGCTCGATACATTCTAGCAACACCTTGAAAAAGGCGGTAGGGAAATCGTCGCTTTTCTGTACCGAGACACAACCTTTTGCCGCAGCCTCATGTCCTAGTTGGGGATCGTTGTCGTGCAAGACGATGCCTGCGAACTCGGCGAAAGCATCATAGACGGTGAATTTGTGCAGGGCAGGGAGCGGGCGTTGTCCGTGTTGTCGAAACAGTTCGGTTAGCAGATCGGTGGTGAAAGTGATGAAAGTCTCGAATTCTGTCTCTGCTTCGTACCATTCGAGCAGGGTGAATTCAGGGTGATGCCATGTGCTGTGTTCGCCACCGTTGCGAAAACACGTGCCTAGCTGAAAGATTTTCGGTGTCGCATGGCTCAGTACCTGTTTCATGTGCAGTTCGGGACTGGAACGCAAGAACTTGCGCCGTCGCCGTCCACGCTCGTCTTGCCAGTGGCTACTGAAGTAGCGCAGGTAGGGTTCGGTGCCTGGGCAGGTGACGAGCAGTGGGGTCTCGATTTCAAGAAAACCATGCGCAGTGAAGTATTGCCTGAGAAAAGCGAACACCTGTGCTCGGTAGCGTAGCACCTCTGCCGAGGAGGAGGGGGACATGGGCTTTGTTGCGCAAGTCATCTGTGGGGTCGTCTTCCTTCAAAACGGACGGTCTAGCCAGCCTGGCGAAGCTCCATGTACATTCTCGCTAAGATCATGCCAAGCGTTTTGTGCGGTGCGACGTATAGATGCTCTTAAAAAAACACCTCCCTTGCCCTCTATGGGGTCATCTACAAGTGGTATTTGCAACGACGTGACCGACGTGGTAGCATGGTGGTATGGTTCGGCGTAAAATTTGAGAAAGGTGGCATGATGATTATTTTGCTCTCGGTAGCTTTGCTTGTGGTTGGTTGTGGTTTCAGTAGTGACAAGCAGGGTGGGAGCGGAGCTGTACCGCCTGCTTTCGCGGCACAACCTTTCTCCTACATTACGAAGGACTGGGCTACCTCGTTAACTTTGCAGCACGATGGTGATTGCATTGCGAAGATGGAACACCGTGACACGGCTGGTGCTGCTATGGCCGACGCGCTGGGGAAGAGTGAGAGCGGTAATGAGATAGCGTTGGGCATGGCTGGTTACGGCTATGCCCAGGCGTTGTTTTACGACTGCAACATGCGTCAGCAGGCAAGAGAAGATGGGGCTGAGATCGTTGACGAAACTGACGTGCGGGTTCTTCACCGCTCTCACCGACAGAGCGCTGAGTTGTGGGATGGCACGCGTTTTGTGGAGTGGGAGGAGCAAAAGGATAGCGATACGGGCGAAGTTCCTATGACCGATGGTGAGGCTGATACGGTTACGGGCAAGATGGTTAATCTTTACTTGCAGGAAAACGGCTTCAGAACTCAAACCCGCATTGAGCTGGATAAGCAAGACGGCTTGCGACAGATCGCGAGTGTTTTCTTTTTGCAGGCGGGGGAGGGCAAGAATGTTGTGCAACGCAGTTATCTCGTAGAGCACGGCTCTGGGACTGACAAAGAGCATCTGCTCGGCTTGCGTCTCTACCATCATGATTATTCCAGCAAAATATACTTGGCCTTAGCGCATCTGAAAGATAGCGGTTCAGCAGTTTTGTTTGCCACCTGCGACATTGGGGCGGGGGAAGACTTCAACAAGTCGTGTGCAGACGCTAGTTTTGGCGGTGTGCGTTACTTTGATGCTGAGCGGGTGCACACCGCCGCTTCGTCAGCGTTAGAGAAACAGTTTAAGGTAAACGCGGCAGAATTTTTGGAAAACTCGTCAGGCAAGTGGGCGCACGGTAAGTACGCAAAAGATGAGCTAGACCCTCGCACCGCGTTTTTCTCTGGCGAAGGTGATACCGACGCTAACAGAGAGGGTTATTTCAAGAGTGGCATTCCTGTCCAGAACTAGAGCGTTGTCGGGGTGTGGTTGGTGATGTGTGCGATGCCGCGTGTAGTTAGTACTCGTCCTCGGGGTGAGCGGGTAAGGTAGCCGTTGTAAACGAGGAATGGTTCGTAGACTTCTTCGATAGTTTTGCGTTCTTCGCCGAGGGAGGCGGACAGGGTATCGATACCGACGGGGCCGTCCTGGTACTGGTCGTGGAGTGTGTGGAGGATGGCGCGATCGACTCGGTCGAGTCCGTCGCCGTCGATTTCGAGTTGTTGCAGGGCATGGCGGGTAATTTGTCGGTTGATTTCTTTGTGGCCTGCGACGACTGCGAAGTCCCATACTCGTCGTAGGAGTCGGTTAGCGATGCGTGGTGTGCCTCGTGCTCGGCAGCTGATTTCGGCGCAGCCAGAGGCGTTGATGGGGATGGCGAGCACGCGGGCGGCGCGGGTGATGATTTGTGCAAGTTCTGTGGCGGTGTAGAATTCAAGGCGTTCTTGAATGCCGAAGCGGCTCAGCAGTGGGCGTGACAGCAGTGATACTCGTGTTGTGGCCCCGACTAGGGTGAATGCTGCGATTGGCATTTTCAGGGGGCGTGCCGCTTGTCCTTGTCCAACGACGAGGTCGAGGGCGAAGTCTTCCATCGCGGCGTAAAGTGTTTCTTCTACTGTTTTTGGTAGGCGGTGGATTTCGTCGACGAACACCGTTGTGCGTTGTTCGAAGCTTGCCAAAATTCCTGCCAAATCTCCTTGTTTTTCAAGGCCAGGTGCGCTGGTAGCGAAGAAGGGCATACCTAATTCGTTAGCGATGATACGGCCGAGGGTTGTTTTGCCTAAGCCTGGCGGGCCGTGTAGGAGGACGTGATCCATCACTTCGTCGCGCAGGCGTGCTGCTTTGACGTAGGTGGTCAGGTTACTTTTGGCCCGTGTTTGTCCAGGGTAGTCGGCGAAGGATTGTGGTCTGAGTTGTCTGTCGGACTCGGCTATGGCATCCTTCTCTGTTTGTTCTGCTGCGATGAAACGTGTGGTGGCTACTCCGTTGTGTTTGTGTTGCATTTTGTTTTTGTTCCGTTCATGGTTGTGCCTCTTGTGCGGTGTGGCGTGTCATCATTTGCAGTGCTCGTCGCAGCAGGGTTTGAGTATCGTTTTTTTGTTGCCAGTTGAAGTCGATCAGGACATTGCGTACGTTTTTCTCGGCAAATCCCATGTTAAGTAGGGCGGAAACGACTTCTTTTTGTCGTTGTAGATGGGGGGTGGTTTGTGTTGTCGGTAGGGGTGGCAGCAGTGTTTGTAGTTTGGGCAGGCGGTGTTTAATTTCCAGGGTTAGTTTGCGGGCTGTTCTTTCGCCGACTCCTGTCACTTGCAGGAAGGCGTGGTGTCTTTCTGCTGTGGCTGCTTGTAGGATTTCGCTAATGGTCAGTGTTTCTAGCAGCAGCAGGGCTAGCTTTGGGCCTATGCCGTTGATGGCGGTCAGTTCAGCGAAGAACTCTCGTTCTTGTTGGGTGCTGAATCCGTACAGACATAGCCCGTTATCTTTCAGGTGGGTAAAGATCCACACTTCGACGTGTGGCTGTTCTGCAAAAAAATCCGCGGTGCGTGCAGCGCACAGCACTTGGTAGCCCACTCCTGCCGTGGTGGTCAATACGAAACCGTCAGGGATGCGTGTGGTAAACGTGCCTTGCAGTTGGTAAATCACGACGGTGTTTCTTCGGTGTACAGCGAATGAAATTCTTCGGTGCGTTTTTGGAGGGATTGCGTTAAGTTTTTCATTTCTGGAGTATTGTTGTTTGATTTTTGTAGAACTTCGAGGTCTTTGTTGATTGTGCCGACGATGCAGTCGATCATGTTGTTGAAGTTACGCATTACATACTGCAGTTCGTCTTTCTCGCGCACGCGGATATGCCCGTTCCAGTTGGGTGATTCGAAGCGTCGCATGTTGCGCACGAGGTTATACAGCGGCCCGACGACGCGGTGGGTCACGGTGATAGTCAGGTAGCTTATCAGAGCGATGTTAACCAGTGCGGCCAGTGTCATGACCCCGAATATGGGCAGTGGCAGAAACTCTGGGATACGCAGAATGCGGAACATGAACAGCGGGTAGAGAATAATAATGGCGGTCAGCACGGTTGAGAACAAGCCCACCGTCACCGCCAACCACATGAAGCGGAACTGAAAGTGGCGGTTGATCAAGTAGAGTTTTTTGCGCATCCCCTCTCCCTTAATGCTAGCTGAAGATCTTCTCCTTGATTTTATCAACATGAGAAAGTTTTTCCCACGGAAACTGGTTGCGCCCAAAATGACCGTATGCCGCGGTCTCTCGATAGATAGGGCGGCGCAGATCGAGCGAGGTGATGATGTCCTTCAGTTGCAGGGCGAAGGTTTCTCTCACCAGTTGGGGGAAGTCTATCCCGCCCACCTTCGCTGTGCCATAGGTGTTGACGTACACCGACACTGGCTCTGCTTTGCCAATAACATAGGCAATTTGCACTAAGCACTTGCCACACGTGCCTGCGGCGACGAGGTTTTTGGCAATACAGCGCGCCATGTAGGAGGCCGAGCGATCGACCTTGGTGGGGTCTTTGCCTGAAAACGCCCCTCCGCCGTGCGAGCCGTGTCCGCCGTAGGTATCGACGATGATTTTGCGCCCTGTCAAGCCGCAATCACCATGTGGCCCTCCGACCTCGAAGTTTCCTGTTTCGTTGACAAAAAAATCCGTGTCAGCACACAGCAACTCCGCGGGGATGACTTGACGGATGCATTCTTCGATGACGAATTCTTTCAGGTCATCGCGGCTAATTTCTTTATGGTGTTGGGTTGAGACGACTACTGCGTCGATGCCGACCATACGGTCATTTTCGTAGATGGCTGTTACTTGACTTTTGGCATCGGGGCGCAAGAATTTAACCTTACCGCGGCGTCGTTGTTCGGCGAGGTTACGTAGCAGTTGGTGTGAGTAGCTGATGGTAGCTGGCATCAGTTCAGGTGTTTCCTCGCACGCGTAGCCGAACATCATTCCCTGATCGCCTGCTCCTAGTCTGCGATCCAGACCGCTACCTTCGTTAACGCCGATGGCGATGTCCCGTGATTGTTCTTCGATTGCCACTAGCACTCCACAGGTGCTGGCATCGAAACCCAGAGCGAGGTCGTCGTAGCCGATGTCGGCGATCACCTCCCTGGCCAGCTGTCCGTAATCGACGTGTGCGGTGCTGCTGACCTCACCTGCTAGCACCAGCAGTCCTGTCTTCACCAATGCCTCACAAGCCACCCGTGCTTGTGTGTCCTTGGCCAGCAACGCATCGAGCACGGCATCGCTAACCTGATCGCATATTTTGTCGGGATGTCCTTCGCTCACCGACTCCGAGGTGAACAAATACCTACCTTGCACTCTACGGTACTCCCCCGCGTCAAGTCAGAAACGGCTCATTGTAGCACAGCTGCAAGCGACTGTGGACAATTTTTTCAAACTCGTTGCCAGTGTATACCGTGCGTTGCGATGTTGTAGTGGTAACGTTGCCAGCCGAGTGCAGCGAGGCGGGCGGTGACTGCCGTGATGTTTTGCTGGAGTCCGATAACGATAAGGGCATCTTCGCCACCTGCACCGCTGGTTTTCCAGCTCCATTCCCTATCTCGTCCGTGAACACCGTGCAGCGCGGTATCTACGCGGCGAGGGAAGTGGGGAGAGGAGGCAAACCACTCTCGCCATTGCGCCGTTGCCGCGATCAGGGTGGGTAGGTTATGCAGGTCGTGCAGGGTGCCTAGGAAAGCACATCTCAGCCTATCCGAAACTACGGCTAGAGGCAATTGCCTTTGGGTGGCAAGCCAGTTTTGCGTCGCGTGGGTGACGGTGCGGGTGTTTGTTCCCCGACCACCGACGAAGAGGTGGACGCAGTTTTTGAGGTTGCTGCGCGCGTTTTTCTCGGTGTGTGCTGGCAGTGACTGCACGTTCGGGGAGGGTGGCCACTCGCCGCCCTCGCTACGGTAGGTGACGATGCCGCCGACCAGCTGTGTTGCCACATCGTAACCAGAGGCCAGTTGCTGGCTTTTTTTTTGGAGAGCGAAGGCTTGCCGCGCCAGTTGCCAGCGTTTAGCTTGGGGCACGAGCAAACTGCCTCCACACGTTTGCAGGTAGGCGATGTAGACCAGCCCTAGACGCAGTGCCGATGACGAACCAAAGCCGTAGCTAGGGTGCAGCTGTGAGTTAATCCGTATCTCTTCAATCCGATGTTTACCAGGGGGCATCAGCGCGCCTACGGTGGCGACAAGCATGCTATCGTGTCCTGTCTGCGCGTCGACCCGCCGCGGCATCTCCCAGAGGTTGGAGTGCAGCAGCAGTGACTGGCGTGCGGCTGTGCCGTAGCGCACGTAAATCTCCAGGTAGGCGACGAGAGCGAACGCCAGCGCTTGCGCACCACGAGTCAGCACGTGATACTCACCACAGAGCATAACCTTGCCTGGCACCTTGACGGTCAGTTCGATCGGCAACTCGTATCAATCCCCTGGCATCACATGGTCGCGGTATAGGCTGAGAGACCGACCACTATCCTAGCGATCGGAAAAGTAGCCTTCCCCCATCGGCTCGTAGAACACTTGGCTGAGTTCACTGAACAGCGGATCGGTAGAAATTTGCACCGACTGCACGATGTTTCTGTAAACCTCCGCCACCCTTTCTCCCGCTCGACCACGCACTGAGGCAGGCATGGCAACTATCTTGCTCTGGGATGGAAAACCGCCCGTACGTGAAGTGAGAATGCCGTCACGGTAAATGTTTTCTTCTCCTGCGATGCGCTGCCACATTTTCCACACCGCGGCATTGAACCCATCCACACTGAGCATTCTAGCGATTGTCCGTGCTTTATCACGCCACAGCTGGTCACGCTCTTCTTCCGACATGTCACCCGTCGGTTGCCGTAGCCAGCTATGGGTGGCTTCGAGGTAACGACCGAAAAAACTTCTAAACCTCCGCTCGTCGTAGCTTCGCATACGTCCTCGTCCCGTAAACGTACCGAGTTCGTCAGCGAACAGTTTCTCACACCATCGTTGGGGGTTTAGTTTACCCGCCGCGTTGGCATAGGCTACACAAAATTCTTGTTTGGTTACCTGCCTATAAGCCATAATTTTTTCCACCCCTTCGGGAAGAAGGTAAACCTCGCCCGCGAATTCAAAATCATCGAGGTAGTAGTTAACATCCTCAGGCGTAAACAAGATAAATGGTCTGCCTAGCAGCGGCAACATGTGCTGGTAAACCCACTTGAAGTGCTCACGTTTACCAAAAAGGTTTTTGAATTTCATCCGCAGCCTGACGAATACCTGCTCGTCCTGAGTAACAAAACTTTCGAGCGTGGTATTGTGTGAACTGTAGAAAGGTAAATACCTGAATTTCTTTTTTTCTGTTACTGTCGCAATGTGCAGTTCAGCAGCACCCGCGCTGCCGTCTGTTTTGATCGTAGCGATATCTGTGTCGGATAAGAAAAACTTTGCTGGTTTCAGGATAAGACTGAACTGGTTTTTGACACGTGCAACGGCACGTGCGATTACGGCAAAGTCAGCTATATCATCAGAAGGTAAGCGCGCCGCCAGGTTCTCCTCCAGCAAGCTGTAATGCTCCCCCGCGGCGGGTAATGCGAAGACCCGATCCATTTGGGCAAGCTTTTCCATTTTCCAACTGAGAAGAGGAAAATCAGTCAACAGCAACTCGCCTCCTATCTCCGCCTTGAATTTGCTAGCTTTGAGATCAGAAAACTGAAACAAAAATTTATCCGCGCTCCTGATTAAAGCCTTGCGACTCACGACGATATGACTCAGATCAATCTCCGCATTGACCATCGGACGGCTGAGAAACGGGTACTTGCCGAGCTGCACTCCTGCCCCACGGCTCAAATAGGTGCTGGCGATAAGGCTTTCGCCAGGCTGCAACTGTTCGATAAGCTGCTGGTGAATTCTTCCATACTTCAAAACCTGTAGCGGAGATAATTCTTGCAAGGTTTTGACGCTATCGACAATAGTGCTCAGCGGCTTGACTTTTACAAACTCATAGACTTTCTGGTAGCGCAGCTGCGGCATCCGATCGTCCAACGGTGCATCGATGCCAAAACGAGCGGGTAAATCCTCCCCCACGTCAGCCCCTAGCAAAAAACCAAACCGATAAACATCAACAACGAGCAGGGGTTTCTCTTTTGTATCATAGGGGTTGCGCAACAAAAAACGCTGCGGCAAAAAGTTAGTGATCCCGATCCGTAAACCGTCATAAAAACACTCACGCGCACAGAAACCACCGCGCAATAACGGCAGGCCAAAGGTGCGGTTGGTGATTTTCAACTTGTGCAGGCGTTGACTGGTCATCGACACTGTGCTGATTTTCAGCCAAGCCTCGACCGTTTTCCAAAGGGCATTTTGCAGCGTGCCAGGGGTTGCATGGACGAGATTGCGGTCGTAATAGCGCCGCACAAAATCGCCAGGGTTGTCCGAAACCTCCCCCTCTGGGTCGTGCAGATAGCCATCTTTAAAATACTGCTCGTACCCTTCGACGGCATACGTGTCGGGATCGGTCATCTTACTCTCAGGCTTGAGAAAAATATTCGTGCCCGCAGCATCGGTGATCGTGTGCCCCATCAACCCGAATACTTCCACGAGCTGGTCGCGCCGCCGCAGCATTAGCTGGGTATAATACTCGCTGAGCAGTTCCGAATAGCCCGCGGTCAAGAAAGCTTTTTTGATTTGAGTCGGCGACAACTGTGCGATGAGACGTGTTATCCACTTACCATCGCTGATACTAATGACGTTCAAGGATGAATTGCCGAACGGAGAGATGTAGTTGAGCACGATTTCGTAGATCGAGCCATCGGGTTTACGTCGCACCCGCGAGACCAGATCACGGTTGAGAAAATTCGGCGAATCCTTCCCCATCCAGCTACCGAGTACCGCCCCCATGTCTGCGGCACTGTAAGCCACCTTGCGTCCGTCGGCATCACCTACCAACACGATGCTGGCGTTATCGTCCTTGACATCCAAGTCCGAGAACCAAGCGAGGAACAAGGCGAAGGCACGGAACTCCCGCTTCAGGGGGCGACTGAACGCAGCCTTAATAAAACCACCGACGTTGAGATCGGTACCCACTTGCGAACGCCGCTCCAGCGACACCGAACGCATGCGAATAAACCAATAGCCGCGCTCATCTCTAGCTATTCTCGCTAAAGCCCTGTCAGGAGTATAACCGCTCCAACGTCGATGATCAGCTAACAGACGTTGATAGGCACGGTCAAATTCTTCCTGCGAAGTTGGGTCTTGCAAGGGCAGATACAGCCTGACACTGTGCTTAAAGAAAGTGGGATCGACAGTAAAACCGAGTGCCGCGGCGATGTTATTGACCACCGTCTCGGTGTTGACTTCGCTAGCATGCTTGCGCCAATGCATGTGAATCTTACTCAGCGCATCGGCATGCTCGATGTCCATCGCTTCGGAAAGATATTTCATCTTGTATTGTTCGTCGCGGTAGCGCACGCGCATCTTGGGAGTGCGCCCCGTAAACTTGCCATCCCAGTCGTAGGTGACCGCGATTTCCTTATGTACGTCAGCAACATCATCGGGCAAACCACTTTGGCCGTTGTAGTTGCTGGTGTTGAAGGCACGGATTGAATGTGGTTTACGCCAAAAACCAGAGTCCAGAGGGTCGATGGCCGAGATGTCTAGACCCTCACGCGGGGCGAGACGTTGCAACTGCCGCGGCGAGAAAAAAACCTGCTTCTGCAACTCAGAATACTTCTCCTTCATCGCTACGGGAATGACGAGATTAGCAGCTTCGACAGCGAAACCTACTCGCACCTTGCTGAAGTCGATGCCGTGCATAATTGCATTGAAAAAATCAGAATTGATAGGGTCTGTATCGATAATACTGGCGAAGGTTTCTAGACCCTGAAACAGATGCTCCAAGAAATTTTGGCTCGATGCCTGGTTGATGTTATCGCTGCGTACGCCCGCCGCACACTGACGTGCCTTGTGCAGCTCGCTGAGGGCAAAAGCGTAGATAGCTGCGAGTTTGCTCCTCCGCCACTTTTTTTTAATTTTTTCGTCCGCACGGCTTTGACACCACTCCACATGCTGCACCGCTTCGTGGGGCAACCTTGCGACACAATAGGTCAGGAAAGCTACGTTTTCATGCTCCTTGATGGCGATGATCTTCGCGTCAAGAGCAGCGATATCGATTGTGCCATCGTCGCGCAGGTAATCTTCCTTCAGAATACGAGACGCACCGCGCTGCTCAAGGGCATCGCCACGCCGCCGCGGTCGCTTGACTAAATCACGATACGCATCATCACCGCGTTGCAGGGAGATGTAGCCTGGCAAGTTGCGCACGCCGTCAAAACTGCCCACAACCCCTGCCTTCAGCGACGACTGCCAACTACACAGCAGCAGAGTAAGCCCAAGCTTGCCGAGCACCGATACCCCCCGTCCAATCAGCCCGCGATGTTCGGGCGCGTACCACAAATACATGGGGTGCACAAGCAGAAAGCAGTTTTCTCTCTGGCAAGGCAAACGACAAACTTAAGCCGTGGCAGTCTGCTCGACCGCGGCGGTCTCGGATGTTTCGGGAGCGGCAGCTTTTTCAGTTTTTGCCTGCGAAGTGATGCCCTGGTAGAACTCAGCCCCCGTGCCCGCGGGAATTAAACGTCCCATGATAACATTCTCCTTCAAGCCACGCAGAGAATCAGTTCTGGAATTGAGACTGGCATCGGTCAAGATACGCGTTGTCTCCTGAAACGATGCCGCGGAAATAAAACTCCCCGTCGCCAACGAAGCTTTAGTGATGCCGAGCAACACAGGTTCATCCACCACCTGCCGCTTGCCCTCTGCAGCAAGCTGTGCATTAACTTCCTGCAATTCCGCCCGCCCCACCTGCTCACCTTCAAGAAAACGTGAGTCGCCAGAATCAAGTACCTTACTACGCCGCAACATCTGCCGCACAATCACCTCGATGTGCTTGTCGTTGATACGTACCCCTTGTAGATGGTAGACCTCTTGTATCTCATCGACAAGATAGCGTGCCAACTCGATCTCGCCCTTGATTTTCAGAATATCATGCGGGTTGATGCCGCCATCAGAAACAATCTCACCCTTGCGCACATAGTCACCATCGGTGACAAAGACATGCTTGCCCTTCGGCACGGAGTAAACTTCTTCCTCCCCCTCGTCATCGGTGATAATCAACTGCCGCTTACCCTTCACATCATCACCAAAAGATACCGTGCCGTTACCCTTCGCCATAATCGACGGATCTTTCGGTTTCCGTGCTTCAAACAGTTCCGCCACCCGCGGCAAACCACCCGTGATGTCCCTGGTACGGGTAATTTCACGCGGAATGCGCCCTAACACGTCCCCTGGCCGCACCTCTTCGCCATCCTCGACACTGACCGTCACCCCAATCGGCAAAGCATAGCGCGCATCCTTGCGCTCATCGACTGACAACACCTTGCCTTTGTCATCGACAACCTCCAACGCAGGTTTCAACGATCCGCCACTGCGTGATTCAATCACCACCTTGCGAGTCAAAAAAGTTACCTCATCCACCCGCTCCTCAACCGTCTGTCCCTCCAGTAAATCACGATAACGAATACACCCCGCAACCTCCGCGACAATCGGCAAAGCAAACGGATCCCACTCGGCCAACTTCACTCCTGGTGTGACTTCTTGCGCGTCAGCAATAAAAATCGACGAGCCATAGATGATGGGAAACTCCTCTTTCACCTCACCATCTTCTCCCTCAATACGGATCTCGCCATTGCGACTGATAGCGATCAAAACACCATCCCTGTTCTTCACCGTGGGCAGATTGTGAAACCTCGCCTTGCCAGAGAAACACGACTCCAACGTATTTGTTTCTACCTTATGCGTCGCCGTGCCCCCGAAGTGAAAAGTGCGCATTGTCAACTGCGTGCCTGGTTCGCCAATGGACTGCGCGGCGATGACACCGATTGCCTCACCGACATTAATCAAACGTCCTGAACCGAGATCACGCCCGTAGCACTTGGCACACGCCCCTCGCCGCAACTCACAGGTTAACACCGAACGAATAGTGGCAACCTCCACCTGACAGGTATCGACCCGTTCGGCATCCGCCTCGCTGGCCATCTCACCCGCCGCGACAATCACCTCACCCGTGTGCGGGTCTTTCAAATCAACACACAACGTGCGCCCCAACAATTTCTGCCCCAGCGGCTCACGTATCTCACCGCCCTCACGCACAGGCATGATGTTGACACCCTTGCTCGTGCCACAATCATACTCGGCGATGATCGAATCCTGTGCCACATCCACCAAGCGACGCGTCAAGTAACCTGACCCAGCAGTCTTCAAAGCTGTATCCGCCAAACCCTTGCGCGCTCCGTGCGTCGAAGTAAAATACTCCAACACACTCAAACCTTCCCGAAAATTAGCCGTGATCGGAGTCTCAATAATTTCCCCCGATGGTTTTGACATCAAGCCACGCATCCCCGCGAGCTGACGAATCTGCTGCGCAGAACCACGTGCACCCGAATCAGCCATCATAAAAATAGAATTGGCGCTCGGCACTTGATGTTTTTTACCTTTGTGATCAGCACGTTCCATCAAGGCAATATTGCTGAACATCGAGTTGGCGATGTTCTCCGTCACCTTCGCCCAAATGTCGATTACCTTGTTGTAACGCTCGCCCTCCGTCAATAAACCTTCCGAATACTGCTCTTTGATGTTTTTGACCTCGTTGTAAGCTTCTCCGAGTAGTTTTTCCTTTTCGTCAGGAATTACCATGTCATTGATCGAAATCGACAAACCCGCCGTCGTCGAGTAGCGAAAACCATTGGAACGCAAAGCATCGGCAAGCATCACCGTCTTCTTGTGCCCGCAGCGGCGAAAAGTCACATCGATCAAATACGCCAGCTCCTTCTTGCCCATCGTCTTGTTGATGTGGCGAAAATGTACCTCAGGCGGCAATATTTCCGATAACAAAATCCGCCCTACCGTCGTCTTCAGCGTGGCATTGCGGAAACGCACCTTGATAGGAGCTTGCAAAGCGATCTGATCATGGTCGTAAGCTACCCGCACCTCCGAAGGACTGGAAAAAATCCGCCCCGCCCCCCGCGCCCCAATATCTTCACGTGTTAAGTAGTAAATACCCAGCACGATGTCCTGCGACGGCACAATCACTGGCGAGCCTGAAGCAGGACTCAAGATATTGTTGGTGGACATCATCAACACCCGTGCCTCCATCTGTGCCTCGATCGACAAAGGCACATGCACCGCCATCTGATCACCGTCGAAGTCTGCGTTAAAAGCAAAACATACCAGCGGATGCAGTTGAATCGCTTTGCCCTCAATCAACACAGGTTCAAACGCCTGGATGCCAAGACGGTGCAACGTCGGTGCACGGTTGAGCAAGACAGGATGCTCCCGTGTGATTTCTTCAAGAATATCCCACACCTCTGGGTGTTCCTTCTCCACCAACTTGCGCGCACTCTTGATGGTCGAAACGATCCCGTGCTCCTCAAGCTTGTTGTAAAGAAAAGGTTTGAATAACTCGATAGCAATCTTTTTCGGTAAACCACACTGATGCAGTTTTAGATCAGGCCCGACAACGATCGCTGAACGCCCCGAGTAATCAACCCGTTTACCGAGCAGATTCTGGCGAAAACGTCCCTGTTTGCCTTTCAACATGTCCGACAACGAACGCAGCGGACGCTTATTCGGCCCCGTAAACACCTTGCCACGCCTGCCGTTGTCAAACAACGCATCGACCGCCTCCTGCAACATGCGCTTCTCATTACGCACAATAATATCAGGTGCATTCAAACTGATCAGCCGCAACAAACGATTGTTGCGATTGATCACCCGCCGATAGAGGTCATTGAGATCAGAGGTGGCAAACCGCCCGCCCTCAAGAGGCACAAGAGGACGCAAATCAGGCGGTAACACAGGAATTACACTCAACATCATCCACTCAGGCCGCACCAGCAAGTTGCCGTCGTCGTCGTACTTGTTGAGTGCATCGATGATCTTCAAGCGTTTTTGCAGTTTCTTTTTTTGCGTCTCCGAAGTCGCAGCCGCGAGACCCTCCCGCAACTCATCGGCGATCTGCTCGATGTGCAAACTCGACAACAACTCCTGCAACGCCTCAGCCCCACCTCCGACCCGAAACGCCCCGTTACCAAGATCCTTGAGCAAGTCTTCGTATTCTTCCTCGTCGAGCACCTGCCCTACCACCAATCCTGTGCGTTCGGTATCACCTGCATCGAGCACCACCCACGCCTCGCTGTAGAGAATACGCTCGATATCCTTCAATTGAATGTCAAGTATCCCGCCGATACGTGACGGTAAAGATTTCAAAAACCAAATATGTGCGACAGGTGTGGCTAGATTGATATGCCCCAACCGCTCACGCCGCACCTTGGAATGAATGACCTCTACTCCACACTTGTCGCAGACAATGCCGCGGTGCTTCATGCGCTTATACTTGCCGCAGATACACTCAAAATCGCGCACAGGGCCGAAAATTTTAGCGCAAAACAACCCACCGCGCTCTGGTTTGAAGGTGCGATAGTTGATCGTTTCTGGTTTTTTCACCTCGCCATACGACCAGCTCCGTACCTTTTCAGGGGAAGCGATGGCAATACGAATGGCATTGAAGGACAAAGGATTAGTCGGCTTTTCAAAAAAATTGAGCAAGTCTTTCAAAGTAACTCCAACCCCAGAAATACACGATGTTCAAGCAACGAAACGTTACGCATCGAGCGCATCCAACTCGATCTGCTCGTCGCCACGAATAAGCTTCACCTCCAAACCAAGACTCTGCAACTCCTTGATCAAAACATTGAAACTCTCTGGTAAACCTGGGGTCATGAGATTCTGCCCCTTGACGATCGACTCATACATGCGGGTACGACCGAGCACGTCGTCTGATTTTACGGTTAAAAACTCCTGCAAGGTGTGTGCAGCACCGTAAGCTTCCATCGCCCACACCTCCATCTCACCGAGACGTTGCCCCCCAAACTGAGCCTTACCGCCTAGCGGCTGCTGCGTTACCAACGAATAAGGCCCGATCGAACGCGCGTGGATCTTCTCATCGACAAGGTGATGCAGTTTCAGCATATACATCACCCCTACCGTGACGCGCTTGTCGAATCTCTGCCCTGTCAGGCCATCGTAAAGATCGACCTGTCCATCGGTGCTCTGACCAGCCAACTCCGACACACGCCTAATATCCTGCTCGCTTGCGCCGTCGAAGACTGGGTTAGCAAAATGCGTGCCTTCCCGATACTTGTGGATAAATTTCCTCAGCTCCTCGTCATCGCTCTGTGTGATGAACTCGCAAATCTCCTTGTCGTCCTCCCACACCGCAAAAGCGAACTTCTCCAACTCCTCACGCTTGTTGTTTGCGAGCATACGGTTGAGTTTTTCGCCGAGACTCTTCGCCGCCCATCCGAGATGCGTTTCGAGAATCTGCCCGACGTTCATGCGTGACGGCACACCGAGGGGATTTAGCACGACATCGACAGGCCGCCCGTCCGCCAGATAAGGCATGTCCTCCTCTGGCATAATGCGTGACACAACTCCCTTGTTGCCATGCCTACCTGCCATCTTGTCGCCTACCGATAACTTGCGCTTGATGGCGATGTAGATCTTCACCATACAGATCACACCTGGCGGTAACGCATCGCCTTTTTTGATTTTCTTGCGGTCTTCTTCTGTCTCAAAACGAATCAGGTTGATTTTCTCTTTGAGGCTTTGCACGGTTTTTTGAATTTTGGCATTCTTGTCGACATCACCGACCGTGATTCTTTCCCAATTGAGGTAACCAGCTTTGTCGAGCATGGCGTGATCGACACGCACACCTTTCGGGACGACGATTTTGTTGTCTCGCCCGCCCAGATCAGCGGCCAGTTTCTCACCCTGTGCGGCGGCGACGATGCGTGCCTGTGCCGAGTTTTTGATGATGTCGATCTTGTCCTTCTCGTTTTTGTCGAGCCGCGCGATCTCCGCCTCTTCTAACTGAATGCTACGCTCACTCTTCTCCGCCCCCTCGCGGGAAAAAATCTTCGCCCCGATAACCGTACCGCTCACCCCAGGGGGAACACGCAACGACGTATCGCGCACATCGCCCGCTTTCTCGCCGAAGATAGCCCGCAGCAGTTTTTCCTCTGGCGACAGCTGTGTCTCGCCTTTCGGGGTAATTTTTCCGACCAGAAGATCGTTCGGCTCGACTTCCGCTCCTACCCGAATAATCCCTGACTCGTCGAGATCGCTGAGCGCATCTTCCCCGACGTTAGGAATGTCGGCGGTAATCTCCTCCTGTCCGAGCTTGGTATCGCGAGAAATACACTCGAATTCTTGAATGTGAATGCTGGTATAGAGATCTTCCTTGACCACCCGCTCGGAGATAAGAACAGAGTCCTCAAAGTTGTAGCCGTTCCACGGCATGAAAGCGACCACAACGTTCTGCCCCAAGGCCAATTCACCCATCTCGGTGGCAAAACCGTCGCCGATAATATCACCCTTGAACACTCGCTCACCTTGCTGCACGATAGGTTTCTGGTTGATGCAGGTATCGAGGTTGGAGCGTTTGTATTTTTCCAGATGATATATATCGACCTCGGTGCCCACTTCGGTGACATCACCTCCTTCAGCGCTTGTTCTAACCACGATGCGTCGGGCATCGACCGCGACCACTTCCCCGTCACGGCGGGCGACCACCGAGGCACCCGAGTCGCGCGCCACCACCCACTCCATGCCTGTGCCGACCAGCGGAGCACGTGTTTTCAGCAAAGGCACAGCCTGGCGCTGCATGTTCGAGCCCATCAAGGCACGGTTGGCATCGTCGTTTTGCAAAAAGGGAATCAACGATGCCGCGACCGAGACCAGCTGTGAAGTCGAGACATCGGCGATGTCGGCCTCGTCCGCGCGCACGATCTCACCCTCACCGCTACGTCGTGCTCCGATCAGGGTATCGGGGGACACGTCATCGGCGATCGAAGATTGGGCGACGACATGATTGTCGTGCTCCTCGGTAGCGGTGTAGTACTTGATCTGCGTCTTGCCGTCGGCAGTGCGCAGTTCACGGTAGGGAGTTTCGATAAAGCCAAAACGGTTGACCCGTGCATAGGTCGCGAGCGAGGAGATGAGACCGATGTTGGGGCCTTCAGGGGTTTCGACAGGACAGATACGTCCGTAGTGGGTAGGGTGGACATCGCGCACTTCAAAACCCGCCCGCTCGCGGCTGAGACCGCCAGGCCCTAGTGCCGAAAGGCGGCGTTTGTGCGTGACCTCCGACAACGGATTGGTCTGATCCATGAATTGACTGAGCTGCGAGCCGCCGAAAAATTCCCGCACCACTGCGGAGGCGGGTTTGTTGTTGATGAAGTCGTGCGGGAGGAGCGAATCGACATCGTGCAGTTGCAGACGTTCCCGTACCGCCCGCTCGATACGCAGCAAACCGATACGGTATTGGTTTTCCAGCAGTTCCCCGACGGCACGTACGCGACGGTTACCGAGATTGTCGATGTCGTCGATTTCGCCGTTGCCGAGTTTAAGTTTGAGCAAGTAGGCAATGGTGGCAAAGATGTCTTCTTCGTCGAGTGTGCGTTTTTCGAGCGAAATGTCGAGACCGAGTCGTTCGTTGATTTTCATGCGGCCGACGGCACTTAAATCATAGCGATCGGGATTGAAGAACAGGTTGCCGAAGACGATGGTTGCCGCTTCTGACGTGGGTGGGTCGCCAGGACGCAGACGTTTGTAAATTTCCAACAATGCCTCTTCTTTCCCTCCGACGCTGTCGGTCAGCAAAGTGTTGCGGAAAGAGGCATCGACGTTTGTGCCATCGATGAACAAGATAGAGAACTCGGTCACTCTGCTCTGCACGATGCGCTTGAGCACGTTCTCGTTCAATTCTTCGTTGACGGCAACCACCAGCTCGCCCTTCGCATCACGAATTTCTGCGACGACAATCTTACCGTCGAGCTCCGACTGCTCGATGGGCTGATACTCAACTCCCGCCTCTCGTAGTTGCTTGATGGCTTCTAGCGAAATACGACGATTGCGCTTGACGAAGACCCGCCCCGTTTGGGGATCGACGATATCGCTGGTGGCACGCTGGCCACGAATCAAGGTGAAGTTCAATTTACGTTCAAATTTGCCGTCTTCGATACGGATCAGTTCGCGCTGATAAAAACGATCGAGCAGTTGTGCATCGTTGTAGCCCATCGCTTTCAGCATAGTAGTGACATGGATCTTGCGACGGCGGTCGATCCGTACGAAGAGGATGTCTTTGTTGTCGAACTCGAAATCGAGCCAACTGCCACGGTAGGGAATTATGCGTGCCGAGTAACTGATACGCCCCGATGCTGACCCCGCGACGCGATTGTGATCGAAGAACACCCCCGACGAGCGATGCAGTTGCGAAACAACCACCCGCTCGATGCCGTTGATGATGAACGTGCCGTTATCGGTCATCATCGGAATCTCACCGAAATAGACTTCCTGTTCCTTGACATCACGGATACTGCGAACTTTAGATTCTTTATCGGTGTCCCAGATGACGAGGCGGATGACGACCTTCAGCGGTGCTGCATAGCTCATGCCCCGTTGCTGACAATCAGTTACCGAGTATTTAGGTTTCTCGAAGTTGTAACTGACGTATTCCACCGAAGCAGTTTCCGCGAAATCACGAATGGGAAAGACGGAGTTGAAAACAGCTTGCAACCCTGTGTCGACACGTTGTTCGTGGGGCACATCCATTTGCAGAAAAGCATCGTAGCTGTCCTTTTGGATTTCGATTAGGTAGGGTATCTCCGCCAGGTCGGGGATGGAACTGTAGACTTTACGCGGACGCACACAGCTCGCTCCTAGGGAAGCCATATATTTCCTGCTCCTGTTTTCAGACACAAAAGGAATTCCTCAAGACCATTTTAACCCGAATCAAACACTTTTGCCCAGCGGCAACAGCACAAAAACACCCCTGCGCTCTATTCGCACCTGAGGCTAGAAGCGGGCTAGCTCCGTCGCTACTTTACTTCGACCTCAGCTCCAGCTTTTTCCAGTGCGGTTTTGATTTTGTCTGCCTCTTCTTTGCTCACACCTTCGCGCACGTTCTTGGGAGCTCCTTCGACTAGTTCTTTGGCTTCTTTCAGGCCGAGACCTGTGATGGTGCGTACCTCCTTGATGACGTTAATTTTCTTGTCGCCAAAAGATTTTAGCACAATCGTGAACTCGGTCTTCTCTTCTGCGGCAGCCGCGGCTTCACCGCCATCGCCGCCCGCGGCGGCGACTGCTACGGGTGCTTGCGCGCTGACACCGAATTTCTCCTCCAGCTCCTTCACCAGCTGTGCGGCTTCGAGCAGAGTCAGGTTTTCCAGGAAAGCCACCACTTGTTCTTTAGACACTTCCGCCATGATCAGACTCCTTCAATAGCTATGGAAAGACGTAACGATGCCGCGACCTCTCGTGCGAAGCACGGCAGTGTTGTTCTGTTCGTTCAAGGCAATTTTTCCTTTTTTTCTTGCCATGCGCCCAGCAGTACCACCAGAGCACGGGGGACACCTTGCAACACGCTCAGCAAGTTCCTATGCGGAGCGATCAGCGTGCCGAGGAGGCGTGCCAGCAGCACCTCTTTACTCGGCAGGCTGGCTATCTCCTGCATTTCGGCGGGGCTCAGCGCAGTACCTTGCATGACGGCGGTTTTTATCTTAAAATCCTCGTGTTCTTTCTGAAAATCGAGCACTTGCTTGATGCCTTGGGCGAGATCGCCGTAGAGCCACGCGACACCCGTAGGGCCACGCAGATGTTCGCGGAGCGGGGCGAATTCAGCGCTGCTTGCGACCGCTATCCTTGTCAGGCGATTTTTGGCAATTTTGAATTCAGCGGTGTGGGCATCGAGGCTGCGGCGCAGAGCGGTGAGGTCAGCGACAGTCAGGCCTTTGTATTCTGCCAGAACGCAGGCACGGGCACGCTGCATGCGTTCGTTCAGTTGTTCGACTACCTCTCTTTTCTCGGCTGCATTCACAGTTATCTCCTGAAGCGTAGCGGGTTGATGGCCACCCCTGGCCCCATCGTGGGGGCGATGGCGATTCGTCTCAGGTAAGTAGCCTTCGCCGCTGCTGGTTTCAAGCGCAGCAGTTCGTCGATGATGGCGGTGATGTTAGCGACCAACTCGGCGGGAGGAAAACCGATCCGACCCGCGGAGGTGTGGATGATACCCGCTTTATCGCATTTGAATTCGGCACGTCCTGCCTTCAACTCACGGATCGCTTTGGCGATCTCGAAGGTAACCGTGCCGAGCTTGGGGTTGGGCATCAGACCGCGGGGACCGAGGATACGGCCGAGTTTGCCCACTAGTTTCATCATGTCGGGGGTGGCGACGACACGATCGAAGGCGAGCCAGCCGTCGTTCACTTTGGTGGCGAGCTCGTCACTGCCGACATAATCAGCCCCGCTCTGTTCTGCTTCGGCCGCTTTCTCCCCTTTGGCGAAAACGAGCACTCGCACTTTACGTCCCAAGCCGTGTGGCAGCGACACCGCGCCGCGCACGTTCTGGTCGGCGTGACGCGGGTCAACGCCGAGGTTTACGGCCAGATCGACACTGCCATCAAACGCGGTGCAGGACACCCTTTTGACCAGCTCGACTGCCTCTTCCAGCTCGTAAAGGCGGTTGCGCTCCACGCTCTTGACGGCTTGTTTGTATTTTTTTGACCTGGCCATGCTCCTGTCCTCTAGCCTACTCGGCAATTTCCAGTCCCATACTGCGTGCTGTGCCTGCGATAATGCGGGCGGCACCCTCTTCGTCACGGGCGTTCAGATCGGCGCGTTTGCGGCGGGCAATCACCAGAATCTGCTCCTTGCTTATCTTACCACTCGTGCCGCTGCCTGGTGTCGGCGAGCCTTTGGCGAGGCCGACGGCTTTCTTGAGCAGTTCCGCAGCAGGCGGGCTCTTTGTGACAAAACTGAAGGATTTGTCAGAATAGACGGTGATGATCGTCGGAAGAATCTCGCCCTCCTGCTTCTGCGTGCGGGCGTTAAAATCCTTGCAGAACGCCATGATATTGACTCCCCGCTGTCCGAGGGCGGGGCCGATGGGTGGCGCGGGAGCCGCCTTGCCCGCGGGGATCTGTAACTTGATGAAACCCGTAACCTTCTTTGCCATCGTCAACCTACCAGACGCGCTGAGCTGGGCCTACCCACCATACACCTACACCGACTTGTGATTGAAGACCACCCCGACCCGTCCGCCACACGACAAGACGGGTCAGTCTATACGCGGGGAAAAAATTGTCAAGGGTAGATCGATGCAATTTTTTGCTTTCGCTAGCAAGTCAGCTAGCAACGCCGTTTTTCTAGGTGTGTCGGCGGGGACGGAAAGGCCAGGGCTAACCATGAACGTGGGATGCTAGCCGATTTTCTCCACTTGGTTGAAATCGAGTTCGACGGGTGTTTCGCGTCCGAAGATGCTGACCAGCACGCGCAGCTTCATTTTGTCAGGGCGCACTTCATCGACTGTACCGTTAAAGTTAGCGAAGGGGCCTTCGTTGATTTTGACGGTCTCGCCTTTATCGAAAAACGTTCTGATTTGCGTCTGATCCTCGCCTTCTGCGCCCTCCTCGCCGCGGGTGGTGAGACGCAGCACTTCTTGTTCGGAGATGGGTTTTGGATGTGTCGAACTGCCCACAAAACCGTTGATGCGCGGTGTGCCTGTCACCAGTCGGCGAGTCTCCAGCGTGTAGGCCATCTTGACAAGGATATAGCCAGGGTAGAGGGTGCGTTCTTGGGTTTTTTTCTTGCCGCCCTCGGTAAGCTTTTCGACTGCGGTGATGGGCACGTAGATTTCTGGAATCAGGTGGGACATGTCGTTACGCGCGATGCGTTCCTGCAGGGCGAGCCTCGCCTTGCCCTCACAACCAGAATGCGTGTGCACCACATACCACTTGAGTTCGCTCATGTGTTTCCCTGTTCAGGCGATTATTTTGTTCAACAGCCAGGCGAAGCCAAGATCGAAGACCGCGAGAATGGCGGAAAAAATCCCGACAACGATTACCACGATAACGGTCATTTTCTTTGTATCAGGCCAAGTCGGCCATGTGACCTTGCGCAACTCGCCGATCGAGGCGAGATAGTACTCGTGATTCTCCCGCTGGCCTCTGGCCTGGTAGACGATCGCTACACCCACCACAACACTGATTGCCCCCGCGGCCACGCCGAACCAATCACTGTAGTCATCTAACAGGCCGCTGAAGAGCCCCAGTGCATGCAACCCCTTCCACAGGACGTAGATGAAAACCAACGCACAGGCGACGTAGCAAATATTCAACCACGTGCCATCATCCTTAGTCATATCGACTTTCCCCTGCTACACAGGCAAGGAGGGATTCGAACCCCCAACCAGTGGATTTGGAATCCACCGCTCTACCAATTGGAGCTACTTGCCTCGTTACGTCCTCCTGATCAGGGGGTAATACCTGCGCTGGTATTTTTTGACAAGTACAAGTTAGGAAACAAGCAATAGGGCAGACGAAAGGCGATGCTCCATGTGCTGGGCTGTGACAGCCCGCACGTTGCCCACTAGATTTTTATCTCCGCTTGCTGGTACAATGGAAGCGGAAACTATCTACACGGGAGATGACGGTCATGTGGCCTTGTGTCGTGCTGTTGTTGGTGGGCGTTGCCTGTATGCACACGCCATCTGTTACTGGCCGCATAGATGCACCTGCGGCTACGAGTGTGCCTCTTGCCCACCACGGGGTGACCGTACCCGCGACGGTGTCTGAGGTACAGACGGCAGCCGCGCCTGTGGTTGACGAGCTTGTCTTCTCCGACCTTTTTACGGAGGCACTTACCCACATCGAGCATCCGCTGGTCAAGAAGTGGCTGCATTATTTTACCGTACGGGAACACGAGCGTTTTCAACGTTTTCTCAATCGTGGTGAATATTACCGCAGTTTTATCGAGCAACAGCTGGAAGCGCATGCTTTGCCGAAGGAGCTTTATTATTTGGCGATGATCGAGAGTGGTTTTCGTAATCGGGCTCGCTCGCGGGCACACGCGGTCGGTATTTGGCAGTTCATGCGGCGCACGGGTAGGCACTATGGTCTGCGCATCGATGCGTATCTCGACGAGCGCATGGACCCAGTGCGCGCGACGGCCGCGGCCATCTCCTACTTGCAGGATTTGTACCGTGTCTATCAATCGTGGTGGTTGGCGATCGCCTCGTATAACAGCGGTGAAGTACGGGTGTTGCGGGCGATCATGCGGCGCGACACGAGAGATTTTTTTGAATTAGTCGAGCAAAAAGTTCTCCCCACCGAGACGATCAACTACGTCCCCAAGTTTATCGCGGCCATGTACATCGCGGCCAATCGGAAGCGTTTTGGTTTCACCCTGAGCCAGCCGCACCGTTTTGCCACACAAAACTTTCACCCCTATCGTGTCCCGTCGCATATTTCGTTGCGCGAAGTTGCCCAGCAGGCAGATTGCACGGTCAAGCAGGTGAAGGAGCACAACCCTGCGGTGCGGCGTATGTTGGTGCATCCGCGGCACGTGGTCGAACTACGTTTGCCGTCTGCCTGCAAAATGTTGGGGGCGAAGTCGCAACGGACACTGGCGGCCCTGAGCAAGAAACGCGTCCGTGCGTGGCGAGGGCGTGAGGTCAAGGGACATTATCGGGTACGGCAGGGTGATTCTCTCTACGCCATCGCACGCCGTTTTAACACCTCGGTGCGTGCCCTGCGACTAGCCAACAACGTCAGAGGGAGTCGCATCTACGCGGGACAGTTGCTGCAGATTGCTGCGAGCCACAGCAAATCCACACCGCGGCGTAAGAGTAGCCGCTTCGCGGGGGTAATCGAGCATCGCGTGCGGCGCGGCGATAGCCTTTACCGCATCGCGCGCAAGTACAACACCTCCATCCGCAGTATCAAGCGGATCAACAACCTCAAAAAATCCAACATCTATCCAGGCCAGATCATCAAGATTTCCTACCTGTAGGGGGGGTGACTGCGGGTAGGTGGTGAGGAAAGACTGGCTCTAGTCAGTACACGCTCTTCGCTGATCGTCAGAAGCCGATAGGGTGTCCGCTTTTTACGGGGCATCTACACTAGCTAGTAAGATTTGGCAAAAACGGCATCGAGTGCGGTTTCTTTGCCGCACATGACGCAACGACCTGCGCTGTCGCGCTGTGCGAAGGGAATGCAACGCACGGTCACGGCGAGTTTTTCGGCCTGTGCTTGACATTGCACGCTTTCGCACCACTTACTGCGCACGAAAGGGTGGGGGAAGGCATCCACACGGAAAGCGTGCTCAAAGTCGGCCTGTGTGCCGATGTCGTTAAGGGTGTGCTGGGCGAGAAAAGCACGGGCACTGTCGAAGTAGCTCTTTTGTATTGTCGCCAGTATATCCTTTATCTGGGCGACGAAAACATCGCAGGCGAGGCTGGCTTTTTTCGAAGGGGGGTGATCGCGGCGGATGAGACTGACGGTGCGGTTTGCCACTTCGCGTTTACCGATATTGACGATGAGGGGCACGCCCTTTTTTACCCAGCTCCAGTTTTTTTCACCCAAACGCAGCTCGCGCCGATCGATGTGACTCACGACATGGTGCTGTGCATCGTAGTGTACCGCCCCCAAGCGTTGAGCCAGTTTGTCCGCGTAGGCATCGACTGCCGTGTCGCCAGCCGCGGTGACGATGACGACATGCCGCGGGGCAACGCGTGGTGGAATACGCAGGCCGTTATCGTCGCCATGCACCATAATCAACGCGCCGATTAAGCGTGAGGTCACACCCCAAGAGGTGGTGTGAACGTATTTTTTTTCTCCATCCCGTGCGGTGAAACGAATTCCTGCCGCCCGCGCAAAGTTGTCACCGAGATAGTGTGATGTGCCCGCTTGCAGTGCCTTGCCGTCCTGCATCATCGCCTCGACACAGAGCGTGTCCACCGCCCCAGGAAAACGCTCGCTGGCGGGTTTTGCGCCGCACAACACGGGGATAGCCAGTTCGTCCTGCAGAAAATTGCGGTAAATGTCCAACATCCGTCGCGTCTCGCGTTCGGCTTCAGCACGGTCGGCGTGTGCTGTGTGCCCTTCCTGCCACAGAAACTCCGTTGTGCGTAAAAATATGCGCGGTCGCATTTCCCAGCGCACCACGTTTGCCCACTGATTGAGTAAGAGTGGCAAGTCTCGCCACGATTTGATCCATTTCGCCAGCGATGCTCCGATGACTGTTTCTGAGGTTGGGCGCACGACCAGCGGCTCACGCAGCGGTGCGGCGGGCACTAACCGCCCGTTCTGCTGCGCCAGACGGTGGTGCGTAACCACCGCCATCTCGCGGGCAAAACCCTCGACATGTGCGGCCTCCTTCTCGATGTAGGATAGGGGGATGAAAAGAGGGAAGTAGACGTTTTCATGTCCCGTGCGTTTGATTTCCGCATCGAGCACACGTTGCAGCTCTTGCCAGATACCGTAGCCCCAGGGGCGCATAATCATACAGCCGCGGATACCCGACATCTCCGCCATCTCTGCAGCTTGCACCACCGCCTGATACCAAGCAGGATAGTTCTCCGCACGCCGTGGCGTAATGGCTGTCCTGTCGTGCACCACCTTCCTCAAAACCACCCAGCATAGCTGATGCAGTAGCAGCTATTTAAAAAATTTTAAAGAATTAATTTGCAAGATTTTTGTGTCCCCTTCAGATCGAGTAGTGTCAGCATCTCACGAAAATCAGCAGGTGGCTGTGCCTGAATGCTGATTCTCGTCTTCCCTCGCGCGGGTTGCAGGGTAAGACGGTGTGCGTGCAACAGGTGATGGCTAGCGATGAGTGCCGCGGCGGCAGGCAGGGAGGGGCGGGTATGGCCGTATTTCTTATCGCCCAGCACGGGGATGCCGAGATGTTGCAGTTGGGCGCGCAGCTGATGGCTACGCCCGCTCAGCGGCTCGCATTTGAGCAGTGAGACGGGGTAGGCCGAACTGCTTGCCAACACGGTAAAGCGTGTCACCGCCTCCCGTGTGTGTGGTTGTGGCTGTGTCGCTATCTTCACCGTGCCATAGTCTTTGGCGATGGGCGACAGGTAACTGCGGGCGGTATAGTTTCGCCAGGGGGGGATACCAGCACAGAGAGCGAGGTATTCCTTCGCGATGCGCCGTGTACGCAGCTGTTGTCCCAAAAAATCCGCTATGCGACGATGGCGAGCCACCATGATCGCACCTGACGTTTCGTAGTCGAGGCGGTGCACGATATACAGTGTGCCGCAAGCGGGTAAAAGCTGGCGAATGGCGGGGATAAGGTGGGCGACAGCTTGTTGGCGGGTAGCTTGGCTGAGCAGACAAGGGGGTTTGTTGATTATCATCAGGTCTGTATCGCAGTGAATGAGGTCAGCACGACACAGCGAGGATGTACGGGGTGAGGGGGGGGGCAAAAAAATAGCCACTGCATCGCCGTTGAAGACCAGTCGGGAGGCTATGCGCACGCGGCGATGGTTGAGGTAAATGCCGCCCGCGTCGAGTGCCCGTCGAATCCGCCGCCGTGAAAGCGCGGGGAAGGCCACCACCAGCGCACGGTCGATACGAGCGGGTAGGTGTGTGCCATGTAGGGTGCAGCTGTGGTCGGGAGCGGGAATCATCGCTTGTTAGCCGTGCCGTTCTCTGCTACAAGAGCACAGCGTCGGTCGGGGGTCAAGGTTTAAGACATGGATGAGGGTCTCTATCGCCTCAGGCATTCGTTGGCACACGTGCTGGCACAGGCGGTGAAAAAGCTGTACCCGCAGGTCCAGCTCGGCTTCGGGCCACCTGTCGAAAACGGTTTTTATTACGATTTTGATTTCGGTAAGGACTCTCTGTCCGCCGCGCAGCTGAAGAAAATCGAACGCCAGATGAAGAAAATTATCGCCCAGAATCAGAGTTTCGTCCGCGTTGAGGATGATTACGAGCAGGCCTTGGTGCGTTTAGCGCACGAGCCCTACAAGCGAGAACATGTCACGGGACTCAAGGAGAAGGGTGTCACGCACTTTTCTTTCTACGCCAACGAACATTTCTTTGACCTCTGTGAAGGGCCGCATGTCGCTCGCACTGGCGAGTTGCCGCGCGACGCATTCAAACTCGATCGCATTGCGGGTGCGTACTGGCTTGGCGATGAACAACGTCCCATGCTCACTCGCATCTATGGGCTAGCCTTTGCCACGCCCGCGGCTCTGGAAGAATTTCTTGCCCGCCGTACTCGTGCTGAGCAGTGTGATCACAAGCGGTTGGGGAAAGAGCTAGAAATTTTTACTTTTGCGCCTCAGGTGGGGCGTGGGTTGCCCCTGTGGTTGCCTAACGGCACGGTTATACGCGATGCGTTGGAGACTTATGCCAAAGAGGTAGAATTTCGGCATGGCTATCAACGTGTCACTACCCCGCACATTGCTAAAGACGAACTCTATCTGCGTTCGCAACATCTACCCGCCTATCGGGAATCGATGTTTCCGCCTTTGCACACTGCGGATGGTGACGAAACTTTCTTTCTGAAGCCCATGAATTGCCCGCACCATCATTTAATTTTTGCGTTTCGCAAACGCAGTTATCGGGAGTTGCCTCTGCGCCTTGCTGAATTCGGCACGTGCTATCGTTATGAACAATCGGGCGAGCTGTCGGGGTTGTTGCGAGTCAGGTGTATGACTATCCACGATGCACATATTTATTTGCGTTTGTCACAATTAAAGGACGAGTTTACCGATATCATCGCTATGCACCGTGAATTTTATCAGACTTTGCATTTGGAAAAATTTCGCGTGCGTCTTTCGACTGCCGATGACAGCAAGAAAGACAAGTATCTCGGTGAACAGGAGATGTGGCGACAGGCGGAGAAGTTGTTGCGTGAGGTATGTGATGCTTGTCAGCTTGAGTATTTCGAGGGGGTGGGGGAAGCGGCTTTTTACGGGCCGAAGGTTGATTTTCAATTTAAAAATTTAACAGGGCGGGAGGAAACTTTTTCTACTATTCAGCTCGATTTTTTAAGTGCCCGCAACTTCAATCTCGTCTTCAGTAATGAACAAGACGTAGAAGAAACGCCGTTGATAATTCATCGTGCCCCGCTATCGACTCACGAGCGTCTTCTCAGCCATCTGCTCGAACATTTCGGCGGTGCGTTACCCCTGTGGTGTGCGCCTGTGCAGGTGATGATTATCCCCGTTGCCACCAGTTTTTACGATTACGCAGGTACTGTACGGCAACGTTTGACCGCACAGATGCTGAGGGCTGAGCTCGACAACAGCAGCCACAGTTTTGCCAAGAAAATAAAAATGGCTGCACTGCGCAAAATTCCAGTGCAGTTGATTGTCGGGGCTGCTGAGATGACAGCCGACAGTGTCACGGTGCGACGGCACGGGGTGCGTGAGCAGCAGACGGTGTCACAGGAAGAGGCGGTGCAGTTGTTGTTGGACGAGATCGCGGCACGGCGTAGTTAGGGTTTTCTTCCCGCTTGCAGTACTAGGGTGTCGTTGCGCGGGAGGGGCGGGCTGCGGCTGGTTAGCGAACTTAACACGATGGCAAAGAACTTGAGTAACGCCACCGCCATAACGAACGATCATCGGCTTGATCTCTATTCTTGCCCCAGGGCTGCACTCGCCGCACAGCTGCGTGCCCGCGGGCACAGTCCCTCCCACGCACGCGGTCTGTTTGCTGCTCTCTATCGTGACGCACCTGTGGTAGTACCTGCGCTTCTCAACGCCTACCTGGCTCGCCACTGGCGGGCGAAGTTACCTGCACTGGCTGGAGTTACCCAGTCGCAGCGAGACGGCACGGTAAAATTTTTGTTGCAGCTCGCGGACGGCTTGCGGGTGGAAACGGCGCTTATCTGTGAGCAGCAACGTCTGACCCTGTGTGTTTCTACGCAAGTCGGTTGTGCACAGGGTTGCACTTTTTGTCAGACGGGGCGTATGGGTCTGTGGCGTAATCTCACCGCGGGGGAGGTTGTCGCGCAGTTTTTGCTGGCACGGCAGTGGCAGGAGCAACACCAGCACCGACTCAGTGTCTTCAGCCGTGCCTCCGTCATCAGTAACGTCGTTTTCATGGGGATGGGCGAACCGCTCGATAACCTCGACGCGTTGCTCGACAGCTTGGCTATTTTGACCGACCCGTGCGGCTTGGCGTTGGCTGCCCGCCGCCTTGCGGTATCGACGGTCGGTAACCCAGCTGCCCTACGCCGTCTGCTCACCACCTACCCGTCCTTGCCGCTAGCCTTGAGTGTACATGCGGCTGAGGCACGCGTGCGCACACAACTCATGCCTGCCAACCGCAAATGGCCGCTGCCACAAGTGTTGCAGGTGGTGCGTGAGTTTCCTCGCTGCAAACTACTTATCCAGTATACGCTGTTAGCGGGGGTGAACGATGCTGCACGTGATGCTTTATCGCTGGCAGAACTCTTGCGAGGTATCCCTGCCAAGCTCAATCTGATCGTCTACAACCCCATCGCAGGCGGCACATTCACTCCCGCGAGCTACGCGACGGTGAAAAATTTTCAAAACCTCCTCTTCCAGCAAGGGCGACGTGCCATGATCCGTTTTAGCAAGGGCAACGATATCGGTGCCGCGTGCGGTCAACTGTGGGCACAACAAAAAGAAGCCTCACTCACCCCACCGTGCTAATAACCCTGCACACTGTTCAGCGGGCGGGTCGATCAACTCAGCCGCTAGCAAGCGCACCACAGCATGCGGTAGTTCTCGGTACAGCACGGCACTGATTTCATTTTGCAAACTGTCAGGCACGATGTCAGCAAGACCACACAGGAACTGTGCGTGCTTGCGTCCCGCCCGATAGTCAGGTTCACGGGGAGGGTGCGGTAACAGTGTGCTAATTCTATCCACCTCCGTTCGGTAGAGCAGCGAAGCTTGGTACAGCAGGTAGTTGCGACTGCGGAAAATAGATGTACCGCCTACTTTGTGTTCCCCCCAGGCGATGTCACTGATCCCTCGATGCCGCAACCCTGCCCAGAGCGAACGATAGGCGGCGAGACACTCCACTACCGCCGCGTTGATACAAGCGAAGTAGTGGGCGTTGTGAAAGTAACGCCTGACCCACAGGCCCATACTGATGACGATGCAATGTGGATGCAAGACCACTGCCCCGCCACCGCCCTTTCGCCGCAGAACAGGTACACCATGCGCCGCACAACGTTCCCGATAGCACGAGAGCACAGCGCGATCGCTGTTTCCCAACACCACCACGTCACGTGTGGGCGACCACACCCGCAGGTGGATGCTTTGCCGACACTGGGCAACGACACGGCGATCGATAGTAATCATGACCACAACTACGCGGCAGTTCTGTCGCAAAAAACGGCTAACGGGCACGCGTGTTGAGCTGCAGTGCGTGAATAGCACTGGGCATGAACTCAGCCAACGCCTGATAGACGAGACGATGCTGGGCGACAGGGTTCAACCCCTCGAAACGCACCGACACGATATCGACCCGCCAGTGATCGCCCGTGCCTGTCAGATCCACCACCTGCAACTCCGCATCGGGAAAATCTCGGCGCAATCTCTGTTCGATACTATCCTTATCCACGCGTTCCTCCGCGACAAAACAAAATCCCGCGGCTGACTCTTACTCCAGTATCGCGGTGCGTTGCAAGTGGCTGTTTTCGTTCCGCGGTGTTCAAACTTTGGGAAAGTGGTATGATGAGGGGTAGGGCTATCTTCTTTCGGGACAAGGTGTGGTTGTGCCAAGATTGCTGCCCAGTCTCGTCTGCCTGCACGTGTTGTGCGGCTACGTGGCGGGCTGCGTAGACGACATCGACGAGCGCACCGCCGTGAGCGAGTCGCCTCCCACTGCTACACCCGATATTACCACCGAACCTTTACCTCCCCAGCTACCTCCTGTGCCGCCACCGCCTCCCCCGCCACCACCACCGTTGCCTGACGATGAATTTCCTTTCATCTCGGAATGGGAAGTTACCAACATCGGCGGCGAACTGAAAATAGTGCTCCCTCTCCCTGAAGGTTTCAAATACGACTTCGTAGTCGATTGGGGTGACGATCAGCAGACCAGCGTCCGTGCCTTCGATGACCGTGGTGCGACCCATGTCTACAGGCAGGCAGGTCGCTACATAGTCAAAATCTCTGGAGTCATGGAAGCTTGGAGTTTCCAGCAACTGCCACACAGCCGTGATCAGTTGTTGGCGGTCACAGATCTCGGCAGTGTTGCCTGGCGAGACCTGCGCGGCGCATTCGAAGAATGTGATAATCTGATCTCCGTAGGGGCGGGAAAAAGTGAATTCACCCGCGGCGTAGAGAGTATGGCAAACATGTTCGCGGGGGCAGATCTCGTCAATCCCGATGTCAGCAATTGGGATACCAGCGCGGTCAGCGACCTGAGTGGCATGTTCGCCAACACAAGGCTGACCAACCCTGATGTCAGTGATTGGGAAACGAGCAGTGTCACCGACATGACCGCGATGTTCGAGGATGCCACGGGGATCGAAGACCTCAGAGTCGATGGCTGGAATACTGGACAGGTTACTAGCATGGAACGGATGTTCGCCAACGCGGGTTTTTCAGGCAGCATGGACAAACCACCCTACCTCGTAGATTGGGACTTCAGCAAGGTAACGACGATGGCGGGAATGCTGCGCGGCCAGACTCTACCCACCGCAAGCTATAGCAATATGTTGGACAAAATTGCAGAAGGCTCGGTAATGATGAACGTTTATTTCGACGCAGGCGGTTCAACATACAACACCGTCGGGGCAAACGCGAAACACAGACTCAAAGGCGAGTCTGGCTGGACGATCTACGACGGCGGTGCGGACATCGACTAGTGCGATCCTGCATAAAGAATTTGTGCAAGAAATTGTGGCGCTAAGCTTCACCGAAGCAGAGTTAGAGGTGTTAGACTTAACTAGGGTGCGCATCGATGAGAGCGAGGCGAGCGAGAATGTTCAGGATCGTAGTGTTTTTTACTCCGATAGTGTAACCCGCGTCCATGACTGGGCACATCTGCCTTACACTGTAGGAGCGATGGTAAAATACTTCGAAAAGGAAATGCTCGAAGCCAAACCTGGTAAGGTTGTGCCTGAGAGACGATCGCCTTTGCGGTGGAATATGGGACGCATAATGACGAGTATTGCTACCCTTCGCCATGTCTCGTATCTGTCCTGGCATGGGACACTGCTGTTCCATGCCAGGACGAAAAATCGTGGGGGAGGGACAGTGAGGCGATAGATTCTCCTCCGCAAATGTGGTACAGCCTTCTGCGGAGAGATGTCCGAGCGGTCGAAGGTGACGGTCTTGAAAACCGTTATGCCGAGAGGCATCGGGGGTTCGAATCCCCCTCTCTCCGTCCGCGCTTAGGCGGGAGAAGTTGTTATGTCCGCACACGATCTTCGTCCTTTGTCCGCACTGGCGTTACCTGATCGCAAGGTGTTCATGCGCGTCGATTTCAACGTGCCGCTACGGGCTGGAAAAATTGCCGACGACAGTCGTGTGCGTGCCGCCCTACCGAGTATCGAGCACGTGCTAAAACAAGCCAAACTGCTCGTGCTGGCCTCACATCTCGGCAGACCACAGGGAGACGGATATGACTCGGCCTTTTCACTTGAGCCCGTGGCGACACACTTGGCGCATTTGTTGGCAGAAGAGGTGGTGTTGTTGCATGATTATGACGAGGGCAGCGTTGCGTCACTGCTGACGCACACAGGTGCACGGGTGATTTTGCTGGAGAATTTGCGTTTTCATGCAGGCGAAAAGCAAAATGCGGCGGATTTTGCGCAACGGCTGGCGACGGGTTTTGACGTTTATATCAACGATGCCTTCGGCACATTGCACAGAAAACACGCCTCGGTCTGTGGTGTGCCAGCACTGTTTCCTCCGACAGCACGCGGGATCGGTCTGCTGGTTAGCGAGGAACTCGCGGCGCTGGACGGGGTTATGCATAGCGCGCAGCCACCCTTCGTGTTCATCATTGGCGGTGCAAAGGTTAGCGATAAAATTGCCGTAATCCTCAATCTGCTCAAGTATTGCCACACAGTAATCATCGGCGGCGGTATGTCCTATTCGTTTTTGCGCCAGCAAGGGCACAAGGTCGGTAAATCGAAAGTCGATACCCGCCAGGAACTCGTTACCGCTATCGTGCGCAGTGCCGCGGAAAGAGGTGTCAAGGTTCTTCTCCCGCAAGATCATATCGCCGCGGCGGAATTTTCTCAACACGCCACCCCTGTGCAGATCGATAGCCCTGACTTGCCCGACGGTTTGCTAGGAATGGACATCGGGCCGCGCACCTGTGCGCTTTACTGCCAAGCCATCGCGCGCGCTGGCACTGTCTTGTGGAACGGGCCGCTGGGAGTGTGCGAATGGGACAACTTCGCCCGCGGCACGCACGCTATCGCTACCGCCTGCCACGCTAGCTGTGCCACCACCGTCGTCGGCGGAGGTGATTCGGTCGCGGCAGTCAAGGCTTGTGGGTTGAGCGAAGGTTTTACTCATATTTCCACAGGTGGGGGCGCGAGTTTAAAGTACCTGGCAGGTGAACGTCTTGTCGGTCTGCAGGCACTGCTGTAATGGAAAAAGGGGGCCACCCTGATTTTTATGAATAATATCCAGTCATTAAAGCTTACCATAGATAATTTTGTTGACATCCTATGTCCAAAAAGTACACTCACCGAGTTGTATTATTTTAGATGAGGGAAATTTATGCAGTTTTTATTTTTACTACCGTTATTAATGAGTCAGGCATGCAACAATCACCGTTCAGAACGCGGCGGAAGTACACGCCGTATCACACCGATGTTGATCCAGAGCAAACTCATTATCCACCACGCCCGTGGCATCGCCGAAGCAGACTCGTTGATGATGTTAAGCTGGCACGCCAACAAAATCAGTCACAACTTGGAAAAAACCAGGAAGAGGCTTGAAAACGCCATTGCTGACACCACCGACCACGACACGGTGTTGCGACTCAACACCGAGTTTCAGAGCTGGTCTTTAAACCTCAAGGAGGAGTTGCCTTACCTCGCCGCCGACGGCAGCCTCGACACCAGGGTTGACATCACACAAGTCAGAGATCGACACGTGGCTAGCAATATCATGCAAAAGTTGCAGAGTATTGAACGCATGCTGTCCGAACCTCTGCGCGGCACAGATAAAGTATTGGAAGCAAACGAGTAGGCACGACGCAACGATGCCGCACCCTCCCGTGCTCGTGAGTTCAGCAGCGTTACAGGTGCTTTCTGCCAGCGCATAACACATGATGTACCGACCACAGGATGAGGGCAGACGCGTGCGTATCTACAAGTCACGACGGTATCGGTGGCACGAGCGCCTGTGGCAGATACAGCAGTTAACTGGCATGCAAGCGTTGTTGTGGCCGTTCGCTCTCTGTTACCGCGCCGCGGTGTGGGGGCGTTTGTTTTTGTATCGCTGCCTACTGCCGCGCCACAAGTTACCCGCACCCACTATCTCGGTCGGGAATATCGTCAGTGGCGGCAGTGGCAAAACCCCCATCGTGCTCACCATCGCCCAGCAACTGGCTGCACAGGACGAACGAGTAGCAGTACTCAGCCGCGGCTACGGTAGCAATCTGCGAGGCCGTGAATTCACGGTGCTGCGGGGTGACCGCATCGTATGCGGGAAAAAGGACGTGCAGGCACTCGACGAAGCCCGCCTGCTCGCACACGCCTTGCCACAAGCGACGGTGATCGCTGCCCCACGTCGTTACGCTGCCGCACAAGCTTATCTTGCGGTGAGCGAGGAAGCACCGCCGACCTGTTTTGTGCTCGATGACGGTTTCCAGCACGTGCAAATCGCCCGCGATCTCGATATCGTGTTACTCGATGCCGCACGACCATTTGCCGATGCTCGACCATTACCATGCGGTATGCTGCGTGAACCGCGCGGTGCTCTGCGTCGTGCCGATCTCGTGCTGTTCACCCGTGCTACCGCCGACACACCCAGCGCCTATCAGGTACGTAAAGTCCAACAACACACGCCACACACAGTGCTGGTAAAATTCGTCAGCCCTACCCTCGCAGCCATGCCCCCGACACGCACCTCCTTCGGGGAGCAGCACAACCCCGTACTCCTTATCTGCGGTGTTGCCGCCCCTACCCAAGTGCTCTCCGCAGTGCAACACCTCGGTATCCAAGTGCGTCTCGCCCTGTACCTAGCCGACCACGAAACCTGTCCCCGACACGTCGTGCGCCGCCTCACCCCATACGCCAATGCTATCGTGACGACAACCAAGGACTACTGGCGCGATGAAGATTTCTATGCACAGCAACCCGTGCCCGTGTATACCATCACCCTTACCACTGACTTCGATTTCACCCCCTGGCAACGAGTTATCAGGCAAGGAAACTAGCAGAATTCGCCTTCCTTGCCACCGCTGGAAAAGATAATGGTGTTCATGCGGCGCAGCAAAAGTTAGATTAGTTAGAGAGAAGGAGGGTTGCCATGCGTCCAAAACACGCGCGCGCGCAGAGCGGTAAACCGAAATGGCTGAAGACTTCGTTGCCACGAGGCTCGACTTACCTGCAAATTAAAAAAAACTTGGCGCAGCAGCAACTGGTCACCGTCTGCCAAGAAGCCAAGTGCCCCAACATCGGAGAATGCTGGAATACAGGCACGGCGACCTTCATGGTGTTGGGTGATACCTGTACCCGTGCTTGCCGTTTTTGCCATATCAAGACTGGCAATCCACAGGGGTACGTCGATCACACAGAACCACAGCGGGTAGCAGATAGCGTGCGGGTGATGGGCTTGAACTATGCAGTGATTACAATGGTCGATCGTGATGATTTGCCCGACGGAGGGGCGGCCCATCTCGCCGCAGTCGTGCGGCAGGTGCGCATAGTACGACCACAGATCAAAGTGGAACTGCTGACCTCCGACTTCAAAGGTGAATTGTCCGCATTGGAGACACTGTGTGCTGTCGCCCCCGATGTGCTGGCACACAACATCGAAACCGTTGCACGCCTGACCCCACGAGTGCGAGATCGCCGTGCCGCTTATCGTACGTCGCTGCAAGTACTGCGTAATTTCAAACGTTGCCGCGCTGATCTGCTCAGCAAAAGTTCCCTGATGCTCGGACTGGGTGAAACACGTCAAGAGGTCGAGCAGACCTTGTGTGACTTGCGCGCCCACGAGGTAGACATCGTCACCATCGGACAATACATGCGCCCCACCCGCAAGCACCTGACGGTGAAAGAATATCTGCCCCCTGTAGCGTTCCAAGAACTGTGTACCTTCGCACTGAACCTCGGTTTTGCTGCCGTAGTCGCCGCCCCGTTGTCGCGCAGCAGTTATCGTGCCGCAGAAGTTTTTACCACTGCACAGCGACACAGACATGGTTCGCAAAAAAGTTAAAAAGACAACAGCACACAAAAACGGCATCCACTTCCACCTGGAAAAAAACGCCGCGCAGATGATGCGAGATGCGGTCGCTTCCATGCCTGCACAGAGCGACAAAGACCGCGTGGCAAAGGACAAAAAGCCACCCCCCCACAAACAACGTCCGCGACCGAGCTCATACCAAATAGACTTGCATGGCCTGACACTGCGGGAATCACAACAGCGGATAGACGCGTTGTTGCGGCGGGTTGTTGTCGGCAAGAACAACGTACGGGTCAAGATTATCACAGGCAAAGGACGACACCAGCAACGTGGCGAACACCTGTTGGCAAGAGATGTACATAGCTGGCTGCGACACAAATACCGTGCTCAGATCGTCGCTATCGAGCAGTCGCCACACGACGTAAAGATAGGCGATTTACCCCTGCGCGGACATTTTGCAGTGGTGCTGCGACGACCCTGATTATTCAGCCAGCACGTCAGAGAACACAGTTATCTCCCCCTGCACATCGTAAAGAAAAGACGGCTAGCAGTTTCATTTTTGTTCCCCCTAATAAGGCTATATACAACACACATCGGCGTTTTTTTTTGCGCCTTAGGTTACATGGCAAAAAGCCCACAATTACCGTTGTCTGCCTGCAATATCGGCTCGCATAACTGGAGGGAGAGAGGAGGAGCTGACGAAAAGCAACTTTTACTGAGCAATTGTCCTTATCGGTGACAAAAATGCACAAATAAAAACTTGACACAATTTTTTATTTGTGGAGAATGGTTCGCAGTTAATCATTTATCGGTCGGTGTAGCTGGGGCTGGGTAGGCCATTGCTGGGTTGGCAGTGCCTTCTGTGGTTTCGGGTAACTATGTGTCAGGGGAGGGTTGGATGAATTTCTGTCATCATTGTGGTTTAAAGGTGATGGTCAGGAAACGTCAGTTTAGCGATCGTGCTTGGGCAGCACTGCTCGATTGGGGTGAGGTGCGATCCGAGACGATGGGGAAGGCTTTGTGCGATGATTGTTACGTCGAATTACGTGAAATTCTCATAGATCGCACGCATGAAATAGAAAAAGTTGCCCGCTAAGGTTTAGTATTTCTGTGCCGAAGCGCTGGCAGGGTGACGTGTCAGGAGGTTGGCGTGCGTATCGTGTGCCACGTAGCTTTGGTGGCAGGTTTTTTTGCTGGGCAGGTGGTAATTGCAGAAAACTTAAACCTCGCCGAGGGAGAGCGATTTGAGTATCCAGAGCGTAATTTTTCTATTGTGCCACCCACTGGTTTTGAGGTACAAGACAATGCGGGGGGAATTTTTCTCAACATGCGTGAACCGCACCGTCGCGGTCGGACCTATCGCCGTAATATTCAGGTGTTTTGGAATAAGGGCTTTCACTATATAGACGATGCTGCCGCACGTGGGTTAGCTGCCGAAATCGCTCCCAAATTTTCCAAATACAGCCCTTCCATCGAGAACTATCAGGTTTCCAGACACTCCATTGTTGATATTGGAGGTCGTGAGGCAATTCTTTTCTACAATAGCTATTCCATCAACAAGGTGGATATGATGCACATCGTTATGCTCATTTCGGGTAGCAGAGAATATTATATCGTTACTTTCACGGATCTGCTCAAAAATTACGAAAAGAACGAAAATAATGACGACTATGGCAACCTATGGTGGAATTGTTTTACCTCTATCGTGGTGGATGGTTCACCCCCCTACCGCTATCGCTACTACGTCTGGGGGGGTGGGGCACTTGCCGCTTTCCTGTTCATAGGATTGCCTTTTTTGATGTTTAGAAAACGTAGTTCAGGACGTTATTACGATAGTTTCGTGTATGACTCAGATCATCAGCAAGAGATGACGGAGGTAGTAGATGATATGGCGGACGATGACGATGTGGTGTTCGAAGATGATGATGCTGTAGTGGATGACGATGACGATGATGATGTTAAGTGGTGATGAGTAGCTAACTTTACGAGAGGGAGAGGAAGATGAATATTTTGGCGGCATTATTGCTAACGGCTTGTGTCACCACCTCGAGCAGCAAAAAAAACAGCAATCTCACTTATGGAATAATTAAGAGCAAGGTAAAAAAGGGCGAGACAACGCAGTTGGAAATAGTTAAAATCTTCGGCTCGCCAAATATTATTAGTAAAAATAAAAAAGGCTTGGAAGTCTGGACCTATTCGCGGCAGTCGAGTCGTGCAAAGAGCAGTAGCTCGCACGGTTTTTTCGGTGTTGTCGGGGGTGATTCTGCTTACAGCAGCACTTCCACGGCAAGTTTTGATTTTATCATTACTTTCGACAAAAAGGATGTGGTGGTAGATTATTCGGTGGTGAGCACTAAATATTAATTTTAGTTTTGGCTAGTTTAAGGGAGAGAAAAATGAAAATAGTGCCAGGTATGTTAGCTTTGGGCACTGCTTTTGCCTGTGCCCATACGCCAGAATGGACACCACAGCAACGTCGTGCCTTGCAAACCCGCAGTTTCCAAGCTTCTTATCGCAATGTGTTTCTTGCCATCAAAGATATTTTGCAAGACGATGGTTATCAGATTAAGAGCCAGGACTATCGTGGTGGATTGATTGTGGCGAAAAAAAACATCGATAGGCGACTAAAAGTTTTCGGTCTTCCTCTTCTTGCGGATGATCACGAGATAACAGGCGTTACCTATCAGGTCTCTTTCAACATCGAGCAAGTCAGCAAGGGCAACACCGAGACTCGCCTGACCATCGCAGGGATTACACAGTTAGGCAGCGGCAGACAACACAGCAAAGAGGTGGTCGAGCCTCAAACTTACCAGGCTATCTACCGTAATCTCCAGTTGGAAATCAAGCGACGGCAGGCACGCGGCAAGACTTGACCCGCACAGGCAGAGCAGGCTAGATTGCCCTCCGTTAACTGACTTTTGGAGGACGATCACAATGCAGGCTCGTGCCGATGGTAGAACCGACCGACAGTTGCGTCCTTTGCGTATTGTCCCTGTCGCGAACAAGTTTGCTGCGGGCAGTGTGTTGATTGAGCTGGGTGCTACCCGTGTCAATTGCACCGCCAGCGTGGATGGGGGTGTACCTTTTTTTCTGCGCAATGTCTCGCCCGCGCAGGGGTGGTTAACTGCGGAGTATGCCATGTTACCCGCTGCGACTCCCAGCCGTACGCGTCGCGAGCGCAATTTTCTGTCGGGACGTACGCAGGAGATTCAGCGACTCATCGGCAGGTCGTTGCGTGCCGTGACTGATCTAAACAGATGTCCTGATCTCACCATCACTGTCGATTGTGATGTTTTGCTCGCAGATGGCGGCACGCGTACGGCCTCGATCACAGGGGCGTATGTGGCCTTGCGGGTAGCGTTGACAAGGCTTCTGCGCAGTGGTCGGCTCAAACAAGACCCGTTGCATGGTGCGGTTGCAGCCGTCTCTGTCGGTGTGCAGGGTGAGCGTCTGCTGTGTGATCTCGACTATCGTGAGGACTCGAATATCGGCACGGATGTGAACATCGTCATGACCGCGGCGGGTGGTATCGTCGAAATTCAGGGCACGGCGGAACACAGTGCATTCCATAAGGAGCAGCTGAACGATATCGTCGATCTCGCTCACGCGGGGCTACAGCCTGTCTTTGCCGCACAACGGGAGGCGATCGAACAGGCTCTGTCGCCTAAATCTGAGCACGGTTGAAGGGTAGGAGGGGGGTTATAGAGGTGGGGGGAGATGGCGAGTTTTTTTGACATTACGGGTGGACAGGTGCTGAACGGTACACTGGTGGCTGCGGGTAACAAGAATGAAATCTTACCTTGTCTTGTGGCGACACTGCTCACCGATGAAGAGGTTATTTTTAAGCGTGTGCCACGTATTGGTGATGTGTTGGTGATGGTGGAGATTTTGAAAAATCTCGGTGTGCAGATCGCATGGCAAGATGCCTCCACGCTTGTTTGTCGTGCTCGTGAGGTGAGGAGCTACGCACCGCGTGCTGACTTGTGTGCTAAGATCAGGGCCTCTATCCTACTACTCGCACCTTTGTTGGCACGTTGTGGACGAGTATCGTTACCTCTGCCAGGGGGCGATGTCATCGGTGCACGGCGTATCGATACACATTGGGAAGGGATTACCGCCTTGGGTGGCGAACTCACCCTCGACCAGCGTATCGAAGGGCATATCGAGCGCATCAGAGACTGCGAAATTTTACTCGATGAGCCCTCCGTTACCGCGACGGAGAACATCGTCTTGCTCGCCGTGTTAGGCGAAGGCGAGACGATAATCAAACACTGTGCCTGTGAACCACATGTGGTGGGCTTGTGTCGTTTGTTGAAGGCGATGGGCGCAGACATAAGTGGGATGGGGTCAAACCGCTTGCTTATCAAGGGTGTGGCACGTTTGCGGGGTGCAACGCATACGATTTCTCCTGATTATATGGAGGTTGGCAGTTTTATCTGTCTCGCGGCAATTAGCGGTGGCACACTGACAATACAAGATGTGGAGTTGGACGATTTGCGCTTTATCCTAAAGATTTTCGCGCGGCTAGGTATCGGTGTTGCTTGTGATTACGAGCACAATACAGTAGAGGTCAGCGGTGCGGCTCTGCACATCGGAAAAGACATCGGCAACCGACTGCCATCGGTTTACAGCGGCCCGTGGCCTGCTTTTCCCACCGATTTGATGTCCGTTGCCATCGTCGCTGCGACACAGGCACATGGCACAGTAATTTTTTTCGAAAAAATGTTTGAAGGGCGCATGTTCTTTATCGACAGTTTGCTGGCGATGGGAGCGAACATCGTGCTGTGCGATCCGCATCGCGTCGTCGTTAGCGGCCCCACCCGCCTGTCGGCGGCGCACCTGACCTCACCTGACGTGCGCGCCGGTATGGCACTGTTAATGGCCGCATTGGTAGCGAAAGGCACAAGCCACATCGACAACGCAGCACAAATCGAACGCGGCTACGGCGGTATCGTCACTAAACTTCAGCAGCTGGGAGCTGAGATACACGAGGGGTGAAAAGATGATGTTTATTTTTTCGTTTTCGTTTGCAGGATTGGGATGGTGGTAGGGACTAGTTTAGCTCCTGCTCGTAATCTGAGGTAGTCGCTCGTAACTTTTAGAGTTTCTTGCAGATATGGGTCTTCGTGCAGTTCGACGTGAGGCTCGTCGGAGGTGGGGGTCGCGTCGGTTGTTTTTTGTTTGTCTTTGTCTGTTTTTTTCTGTTCTACAGGTTTTTCTTGCAGGCTTACACGTGTGCGTTCCTCCTTTTGGGAGGTGAATTCTTTGATGTTAGCGATAATTTCCCGAAACTGCGGATCGTTCTTGATACGTTCACTGCTCGCTTGGGCTAGTTTCGCTGTGTAGGGCAAGGTATGTCGCTGCAACTTGTATTTTGTCTGCTTGATGCGTTCCCATTCCAGCGCGTAATCGTAGTATTTTTCGCCCATTTCCAGTTTGTCCGCGATGGAAGGGAACACGATATCTGACTCTACACCTTGCAACTGTGTACTCGAACCAGACGGACGGTAGAACTTGGAAATGGTAACTTTCAAAGCACCGATAGTACGGCTGACTTCGGATAGACTTTGCACCGTGCCTTTCCCGAAGGTGTGTGCGTCACCTACGATGATACCACGTTGATAGTCCTGCACCGCGCCAGCTACGATTTCGCTCGCACTGGCGGAATGGCGATTGACCAGCACGACCAGCGGCCCGTTGTAGTGGGTAACGTTGTCTTCATCACGATGCACCTTGACAGAGCGGCCCGTTGCTTTTACTTGTACGATAGGCCCTGCAGGGATAAAGAGACCAGCAACATTGATTGCTTCATCAAGACTGCCCCCTCCGTTGCTGCGCAAATCGAGCACGAGAGCATCGATTTTCTGCTTTTTTAGTTTGGTCAACTCATGCTGCAAATCTCGCGACGAGCTCTTGAAATCGGAATGTTTGTTCTGTCGCCCTTCAAAATCGATATAAAAGGAAGGCAAGTCGATCACTGCGATGTTATACAACTTGCTTTTTTGTTTGGAGATGGCGGCTTTGAGCTGGTAAACTTTGGAACTGACTTCTTGATCTTTAAGTTTGATTTTCTCGCGTACAATGCTCACCGACGAGCGCTGTGTGTCTTTTTCTCTCTCACGCAGGATGGTCAAGCGGACTTTCGTACCTCTCTCACCGCGAATGAGTTTCACCACCTCGCGCAAATCCATGTCGATGATATCGACACTTTCGCCCTTCGCTTGTGCCACACCGATGATTTTGTCGTTTTCTTTCAGCAGTCCAGACCTCTCCGCCGCTCCGCCAGGTACGAGTGACTGAATAACCGTGAAACCATCCTCACTGCGCAACACCGCCCCGATACCTTCCAAAGACAAACGTGTACGAATTTGGAAATCCTCCAGATCTTCCGCCGCCAGATAATCCGAGTGCGGATCGAGTGCCGTCGCAAAAGCACTTAAGAACGCATCATAAACATCGTCACTATCCAACTCCTTATGTCGCAGAGCAATCAACTGATAACGCTTGGTAAGTTTGCGGTGCACTTTATCCATATCATCAAGAGAGCTTTTTAGTTGCAGCAACTGAAATTTTATGCGCTTGCGCCAACGCTCGTCCAACTCACGTTGGTTTTTGGCGTAGGAGATTTTTCGGCGGTCGATGAACATGTATTCGTCGATTTCGAAGTTGTGTTTGGCGTTGATAATGTTGTTAATATTGCTGTGTACTTTGTGAAAACGCATCGAGAAGGTGTTGATGATGTCGTCGAGTGCTCGGCAACTCCCTTTGCTGATTTGGTCATCGAGTGTGGTGCGGTAGCGTTTGGTAAGTGTGTCCACGTCTTTTTGAAACAGGTAGGCCTTGCCTGGATCCCAGCTGCGCAGAAAATTACGCAGGGTGCGTTCTGACAATTTATCGTCAAATTTCTCAAACTTGAAATGCATCTTCAGGTACATGGCAACCATGTGCTTGAGCTGTGTGCAGTTGAGGGCAAAACCGCTCTGGCTGTAGAAAAACAACAGCAGGCAACAGAGGCGTAAAAAACTTGTCATGTGCATATCTCTCCAAGTCGAAGCTTTACCACGCACACCCCCGATCGGCACGACACGGGCAAACCCCCAATAAAAAACACCCTGCCAGTACATCAGCATGTTTTGGCAGAATTTAGTGAGCTTACTTACATTTTACCAGCAATGCCTATCACAGTGCTCAGGACTGGACTTGAACCAGCACGACCCTACGGGTCACCAGCCCCTCAAGCTGGCGTGTCTACCATTTTCACCACCTGAGCTCAATGTCACGGTTGTGTTGCGGTGCCTTGTTTCTCCTCGTCTGGTGCGGGTGGTGCGTCGCTATCGAGTTCGTTCTCGCTTGCTTTTTGCAACTTCTCCTTCAGGCCGATGTCGTAATTTGTGCCTTGCATGATGGTAAGACTGATCGAGGTGACCATGAAGATGAGTGCGAACACGTAGGTCATCTTGCCTAGCATACTCACCGGCCCCGAAGCACCGAACATGCTCTGCGAACTGCCGCTACCGCCACCGAAACCCGCCCCCAGTCCTCCCGAACTGCCGCCTTGCAGGAGCACGACACAGATGATGAACAACGCAGCCGTGACATGCACGGTCATCACGAAAGTAAGCATAGCACGCCCTTGCCTGGAACAAAACGTCGCGGAAGTGCCGTCTCCCAGAATTGAACTGGGGACACGAGGATTTTCAGTCCTCTGCTCTACCGACTGAGCTAAGACGGCAACCCCGCCGCTGGTATAATCCCTGTAGGGCGTTTCGTCAAAAGGTTTTTTGCCGCTACGCCAGTCTAGCTGACGACAAAGTTTATTATTTTATTCTTCACAAAAATCTTCTTGGCAATCTTGCGCTCAGCGATAGCGTTGCGTACGTTGGGATTGGCCAGGGCGAGTTCTTCCACGCTATCTTGGCCACAGTCTTTATCCACCTGCACTGCAAGGCGATGTCGTCCGTTGATCTGCACTGACATGGTCACTTGTGTCTCGCAAGTGAGGGCGGGGTCGAAGGTAGGCCAAGTTTCGGTCATAATCGACTGTTCATGGCCTAGGCGTTGCCACAGTTCTTCGCAAATGTGGGGAGCGTAGGGGGCGAGTAGCAGGAGGAGTCTTTCTATCTCGGCACGTGGCAGTTGGTTTTTTGTTTTGCTGGCAGTGTTCATGAACTCCATCATGTGGGCGATGGCGGTGTTGAAACGCAGTTTTTCGGTATCGTAGCTCACATCACGGATTAGTTTGTGTAGTGTTCGTTGGAGCGGCGAAGCAGTGGTGGTGTTTTCGTTGTCGAACTCGGTGGTGGTAAAGAATCGCCAGATTTTTTTCAAAAAACGTTGACAGCCGATGATACCGTTGGTCTGCCACGGCTTGGCCGCTTCCAGCGGCCCCATGAACATTTCGTAGAGGCGCAGCGAGTCCGCTCCCCATTGGGCGATGACATCGTCGGGATTGATAACGTTGCCGCGACTTTTGGACATTTTTTCGCCGTTTGTGCCGAGGATAGTGCCTTGATTGACGAGACGTTGGAATGGTTCGGGTGTTGACACGTGGCCGAGATCGAAGAGTACTTTGTGCCAAAAACGGGCGTAAAGCAAGTGTAGTACGGCATGTTCTACACCACCGACGTAGAGGTCGACGGGCATCCAGTGTCGTTCTTTGTCTTTATCCCAAGCCTGTTGGTCGTTGCGAGGGTCGATAAAACGCAGGTAGTACCAGCACGATCCCGCCCACTGTGGCATCGTGTTGCTTTCCCGCCGTCCTCGTTTCCCGTCTCGGTTGTAGAACATAAATTCATCGCAACGTGACAGAGGTGATGTACCTGTCTCGCCAGGGCGAAAATCGCGTAGATCGGGCAACAGCACAGGTAATTCGCTTTCGTCTACCAGCACCGCCTTGCCTGTGTGGTCGTGGAACAGCGGAAACGGCTCACCCCAGTAGCGTTGGCGAGCGAACAGCCAATCGCGTAGTTTGTAGCTGGTGGTGCGCCGTCCGTGTTTGTGTCGTTCCAGCCAATCGCACATAGCGGTGATTGCGGCTGACGAGGACATCCCGTCAAGAAACTGTGAGTTAGTGCATACACCGTCGCCTGTCCACGCTTCTTGTGCCGTGTCGGTTTTGCTGCCGCTGATGACTTCGCGAATGGGGAGGTCATGTTGGCGGGCGAACTGGTGATCGCGCTCGTCATGGGCGGGCACAGCCATGATTGCTCCGTGTCCATAGGACATCAGCACGTAGCTGGCAACGTAGATCGGGACGCGTTCGTTGTTGACGGGGTTAAGTGCGTAGCCGCCGCTGAACACACCGTGTTTGTCTCCCGCGGCGACTCGTTGGCGTTCGGACGTGTGCAGTGCTTGTTGCACATAGGTAGCGACTGTACTGCGCTGTACATCCGAGCAGATATGTTCTAGCAGTGGATGTTCAGGGGCGAGGACACAGAAAGTCGCTCCGAAAAGGGTATCGGGGCGGGTCGAGAACACGGTGAAGTTCAGCCCGCTATCGTCGGCGAGCTTGAAGATAATTTCCGCCCCGTGACTTTTGCCAATCCAGTTACGTTGCATTTCTTTGAGTGATTCGGGCCAGTCGAGTGTGTCGAGGTCGGTTAGCAACCGTTCCGCGTAGGCGGTAATCTTCAGCATCCACTGTCGCATGGGTTTTTTGATAACTTTGAAACCGCCTACTTCTGATTTGCCGTCGATGACTTCTTCGTTAGCCAGTACCGTGCCTAGTTCGGGACAGAAGTTAACGAATTCTTCCGATTGGTAGGCGAGCCCTTGCTTGAATAGTTGTTGAAAGATCCATTGTGTCCAACGGTAGTAGGCGGGGTCGGTGGTGTTGATCTCTCGTTCCCAATCGTAGGAGAGACCTAACGATGTGAGTTGCTCACGAAAACGTCTGACGTTACGGGCGGTTGTTTCTGCGGGGTGTGTGCCTGTCTTGAGAGCATATTGTTCGGCAGGCAGACCGAACGCGTCCCAACCCATGGGATGCAGCACGTTGAAACCACACATACGCTTGTAGCGGGCAACGATGTCGGTCGCAGTGTAGCCTTCAACATGTCCTACGTGCAGTCCATCGCCCGAGGGGTAGGGGAACATGTCGAGCACGTAGAATTTGGGTTTATTTGCTGTTGCTGGGGTGCGGAAGGCCTGCCGCTGTTGCCAGTGCCGTTGCCATTTGCGTTCTATCTGTGCAGGGCTGTAGTCTTCCAAGTATTTCCTTTCGTTCAACGAATAGATGGGCTATTGCCTTGCAGTTGTAGCCAGCTGATGAAAAAATCAACCACTAGGATTGCCACTAGGGAGATGACTACGGCACGGGTTGTTGCTCTGCCGACTCCCTTCGCTCCCCCCTGGGCGTAGAACCCGCAGTAGCAACCGACGGAAGAAAAAATCGCACCGAAAACCAGGGACTTCTCCATACCCTGCCGCACATCGAGCGGTCCGACGATCCAGGAGATGTTATCAAAAAACACTCCGACATCAACATCAAAAACATACACTCCGACGAGGAAGGAGACGATGATTCCGCTGAGGATGAACACTCCTGTCAGAAACGGCATAATAATGACAGAGGCGAGGATACGGGGGGAGACGAGGTAACCGACAGGGTTGATCGCCATTACTTGCAAAGCGTCTATTTGTTCGTTGATACGCATGGTGGCAATTTCGGAAGCCATTGCCGAGCCCGCACGGGCGGTGACTAGAAACGAGCCGACGACGGGGGCAAGTTCTTTCGACAAGGCGAAAGCGGCTGCCGCACCGATCATTGATTCAGCTCCGAAGACGAGAAAGATCTCTCCCAGTTGCAGGCCGAACACCGCACCGACGATACCACCTGCGAAGACGATGATGTCGAAACTGCGGTTACCGACAAACTCCATTTGTTTGACTAACAGGTAGATACTGAGGGGCGGGGTGACCATCTGTTTCAGGCTTTGCCCCAGGAAGCACATGGCGCGGGTCACGGCTGGATTTCCTCCTCTTCAGTTATTCTACCGTGTTACGTCTTGTTTGAACAGCTTCTAGGCTAGCACGCACATCCCGAGTTCCGTGGATAGGGCGCTTAATTTAATTTTTTGGGCGACAGAAGGCCTGATTTTGCGGCGTTTGTCTGTCTTCCCCTATGCCCTTGCCCGTCAGTCAGTTGAGGAGAAGGTTACTGGGATTGAGTTTGACAACGCACAAGATAAACCTTGTCCGCATTGCGCCCAATTCTAACCAGCACGTAGTGGCCGACGACACAGCCACCTGCGCGCAGCGTCGCGAAAGTCCTACCGCTCGCTCCTTGCACATCAATGCCCTGCACCGTCTGCTCTAGCACGCTCTCCTGCACTTCGCCATTAGCATCGGTTACGACATAGCTGACCAACTTGCTGGCAGTGTTGAGCGCAGTGTACGCGGCACCACTGAACATCAGAAGGATCTTGTCGTCATCGTCGATCGCCAAAATATCGTTCTCCCCCGTATAGTCACCCGCAGTCAGTGTCACGGGCGCGATCGCAGTGCCATCCACCGTGCCGCCGATTTCTGCCACCCCCGCGGTGTCACGCACCAAAAACACCTCGAAACTAGCACTGTCACCCGCGGCGGCACTGAGATCGTAGATATCATCACCGACCGCCGTCTTCCACGTGGCAAGTGCGCCATCTACCTCATCACCATCACTATCATACACCGCTAACGAAGCCTCATCCGTAGGGGTCACCGTCACCCCGTTGCTATCGACAACAGTTATGGGGAAAACAACGCCTGGAGCTTTCTCATTTTGATTGCGTTCCATGATACTGTAGGCACTGCTGCTCGGAGGTGCGTCATAAACCAAAGTTTCGGCATCAGAAAAGTCAAACGTTACGCCACTGCCATCGCTTTCCGTGCAAGTTACCGCAAATTTCGTGCTACCCGCAGGATTCAGCGTATCGTCGGTATCACATGCACAGACATCATCGCCATCGCTACACTCGGTACTGTCGGCATCGGTGCTGCTGCACGTAAATCCACTGGGATCATTAAAGTAATCAAGGAGATGCCCCGCAGGGTCACGAAACATAACCGCCGTTTTGCGCCCCGTTTCACGACAACGATGCGCCTCCGACACCTGATCACCGTTTCCCCCCTCTTCATCCTGCTCCAAAGCCTCGACAATGACATTCATCTTGTCATCGATCTCATCCTCCGTGTTGCCATCGGTCAACAGCTCATCGAATATCACCCTCTTGGCTGTCTTCACGAAGTTACGTATACGGTCGTCATCGATCTCACTTAAATCACCACAGGCAGACACGAAACCGAAAAAAAATCCCGCCGCAACACACAAAAGCCCCCTACACATGGCACAATCCCCAAATAAAATTAGCAACTCTTACTCTACCTACTCGGATAAATTGATAGAAAGTTTAGTTATGATCAATTCTACGTATAAAAATAAATGAAAGCAATGAGTTGTACCGTAAAAATATCTGTCTCACAATCTTTTCGCGAAGACAACTAGGCAGGATATTTAGCACACGTAGGACAGAAGAAAGTGCTGCGCCCGCTGCGGCGCGGTGCGACGATAGGTGTTCGGCACCGCGGGCAAGGCTGGTTGCGTTTGCCATAGACGGCAAGACTGACAGTGAAGTAGCCTGGCTCGCCACCCAGATCACGGTAGTCGCGAAACGACGTGCCGCCCGCGGCGATCGCCCGACGCAGAATTTTTTTCAGAGCACGTGCCAAGCGTTGATAATCAGCGTAACTGAGTTCCCCCGCGGGAGCGAAGGGGAAGAGGTGCGCGGCGTGCAGGCTTTCGGAAGCATAGATATTGCCGATACCCACGACGATGTCAGCCTGCATGATAAAGTTTTTGATCGGCACACGTCTCTGACGGCTCTGCTGCCACAGATAACGAGCAAGATACTTGTGGCACAAGGGTTCTACCCCCAGTCGCCGCAGCCAAGGGTGCGCGGCAGGCGAGGAGGCGAAAGCCGCGAGACGGCCGAAACGACGCGGGTCGATAAACTGCAATGAGGCACACTGTCCGCCATATGTGAGATGAAAGATAACGTGAGCATGTTTGCTCAAGGGTTGTGCTTGAGGCGAGAGAATAAAATTGCCTGTCATGCCGAGATGAGCGATCACACCCTGTCCCCCACGGCAGCTGAGTAGCAGATACTTGCCACGGCGCACGACAGCGGCAAAGGCACGGCCGTGCACCGCGGTCGTGATCGCCGTGCGGTCGAGCGGCTCGCGCAAACTGGTGCGACGGAACTCGACGCGCTGCGTGCGCCAGCCTAGCACGCGGGCACGCAAGCCGCGCACGAGACACTCAACTTCAGGCAGTTCAGGCATCGCGTCGCTTTCCCGCCCAGCTGTAGACGTTTCTAGACAAGGACTGTTCTCGGCATCATCTGTTAATCGTCGGTGCGTTCATGTGTCGGCAGTTCCCAAATCAGTTTGCCGTCCGCAATGCGTCCCTGCCCTCCCACGGGAAGGGGATAAAGAGGGCGCAGATGCCCAAAAGCACTGGTGGTATAGACAGGACAACTGACTCGCGCGGCAAACTTAGCATACAAGTCGGACATTTTGCCGTCGAGTTTGTCAAACCTACCTAGCACGATGGCCTGCACATCGTCGAGCATGCCACTCTGCTGCCATTGATTGAGATAGCGGATAACGCGGAAGGTGTTTTCAGACAAGCCCTCAAAGAACAGAAGGTAGCCTTGCAGTGACTCGGGCATATAGGGAGTACCTATGAGGTTGGTCAAGACAGACATATCACCACCGTATAGCGTTCCTGTGATGCTCTCTTCTTCCTCTATGACGACGATGTCGGGTTTTTTCTGTAAGCGGACAGGGATACTGCCTGTGGTAATTTCGCCGCGCATTATGCCCAACAGTACCCGCATCTCTTCCGTGCCAGAACGCCAGGTCACCGCCCAAGGCATCGGCCCGCTGATACCGACGAACTGTTTTTTAGTCCACAGAGCACTGAGCAGAGACGAGATATCGGAATAGCCGATCACACGTTTGTGCACGGTCAGATCTTCATAAGGGATGTGAGGCAATAGATCGGACGTGCCAAAACCGCCGCGGGCACAGACGAGGTTTTCGCAGCTGGGGTCGGACAAGGCCGCGACCAGTGCGGCAGCTCTCTCCGCAACACTCCTATCCTCAGGGTAGGCGAAAGAAGCGTCGAAACCCTGTTGCCGCAGCTGTTCTATGCGATAGCGTAGCTTACGCGGCGGCACGACAAAACCAGGGGCGATTATCTTGACCGCAACCGCCTGCTCTTCTGTCGTGGTCACTCGGTACGCCCCTGTCGCTAGGGTTAAGCTTAGCACGACGGTGGCGATGGTTTTCTTGAACGGCGACACCAGCCGTGCCCCTAACCCCTGTTTGAGAGGCGAAGAGGCACGGAGGCTTGTGCCGCCACCTGCGCTTAGCGTCAACAGGGCAAGCAGCAACACGAGCTTCTTCCGCATTGTCAGCGATGCAACGATTGACTGATCTCTCATGTTATCGGGCGGTAACGTTTTTTATACTTTTTAGCAAGAAGGTATGGATAAATTTTTCGATGCTTCCATCGAGGACGCGTTCAGGATTGTGATGTTCGAGGGCGGTGCGATGATCTTTGACCATCTTGTAAGGGTGCAGAATGTAACTCCTTATCTGGCTACCCCAGGCGATGCTGCTTTTTTGGTTTTCTTCCTGTTCAGCTTGTTTTTTGCGCTCAGCAAGTTGGCGTTCGTAGAGGCGGCTCTTGAGAATTTTCATCGCTTGCTCACGGTTTTGGTGCTGGGAACGCTGCGTCTGGCTTTGCACCACCACCCCTGTAGGGATGTGGGTAATGCGTACTGCGGAGTCGGTTTTGTTCACATGCTGTCCCCCTGCCCCGCTGGCACGGTAGGTGTCGATACGCAAAGCGGCGGTGTCGATTGCCACCTCGATGTCGTCTTCCACCACAGGCGAGACGTAGACCGAAGCAAAACTCGTATGACGACGCGCCCCCGCATCGAAAGGACTGATACGCACGAGACGATGCACGCCTATTTCTGCTTTCAGCAGACCGTAGGCGTACTCGCCACGGACTTCAAAGGTGACGTTCTTGACTCCCGCTTCATCGCCGTCGAGTTGATCAAAAATTTCGCATCTGAACCCTTCTTTGTTTTCCGCAAAGCGCAGATACATGCGCAGCAGCATCGCTACCCAGTCGCAAGACTCCGTGCCCCCCGCCCCTGCATTGATGGTGACGAGAGCCGCACTGTTGTCGAGCTTGCCGCTCAGCAAACTCTCCACTTCTAGGGCGTTCAAAGCACAACTAAAATCTTGCAACAACTGCTCTGCTTCGCGACGAAACTCTTCGCCTTCGGTGGCCAACTCACATGCGGCAGCCAAATCACCGCACAAGCTAGCGAGCCGCTGCAACGCCGCGCAGAAATTCTCCAGCGTTTTTTTTTCTTTCGCAAGCGGTGTGGCCTGTTGGGGTCTGTCCCATAAGCTGGCTAGTTGTTCTTCCAACTGCTGTAAACGCACCCGTTTGCTGTCAACGTCAAAGAAACCCCCGCAGCTGCGAAAATTTTTCTTGCAGACGAGCAAACTCCGCGACAATCGCGTCTAATTCCACCTGTATCTCCTGCCGTTATTGACATCCAACTTGCGTTCCGTGTGGGACAACCAGCACCGCTGTGCTGTCCTTGCTGCTTACGATCTCTATTGTGCTGAGTTCAGCGGGCAAAAACAACGGTTGATAGCCCGTAATTTTTGTTTGTCCCAACTGCCACCTACCTTGCCAACATAACATGATACCATAGCCATCGGTGAGGCTGAGGTTAAACACGGTGCGTTGCTTACTGTGCACTGTGAACAGACGATAGTAAGGATTGTCGCTCCGTTGCAAAATTTCTATGCCATTTTTTTTGACGAAGAAAGCTTGGGCGGCTGGCAGGATACGTCCGTGCAGTGTGTCTCGTGTTTGCGCCGCGGGCTCGACCCAGGACAGAGCACGGGCGAGGTCGAGAGGGCGGGGTGTCCCGTGTTGCAGGTCAAGTTCGCCCGCTTCGTTATACTTGTGTCCCCAATCCCAGAGGCGCAGGGTTTCACCGCCGCGACCTTGCAACAGGTGCTGCACCTCCAACACGACTGTGCCTGCGTCGAGAGCGTGCACGGTGCAGGGGGGAATTTCGAGGTAACTGCCCTGATGCAGTGCGATGCTCGCGAGGTGTTCAGCTAACGTGCCTGTGCGAATTTTGGCGCGCAGCTGTGCTCTGCTCAACTCGTGCTCAAAACCAACGTAGGCCTTGCTGTCGGCTGCTGCGGCGAGTACCAACCACGATTCCCACTTCCCTGCCCGCGGTGCTTCAGGCTGGAGAGGGGGATGCAGCTGCACCGACAGGGGGCGGGCCGCGTTAAGCAGTTTCACCACCAGTTGACAGTAGTGACCGCGCTGCGCCACGTGTGCTGCCGACAGGGCAGCGCGCGGGTGTGCCGCGATGGTGGTGTCGAGACGCATCTGCGTGCTGGCCAGACGGGAGGGGTGCTGTGGGTCACAGGAAAATTCCCAACACTCGCCGAGCCGCGGTGCGACCTCACCTGCGGGCAAAGGGGCGCACAGCAGGGGATAGATGTCTCGCCCGGCCCACGGCGTACGTGCCAAGGGCAAGGCGTTAAGCGCTTGCAGTAGCACGGGGCGGGTAAAATCGACCGCCATCAACCTGGTGGCCAGCCTAGTTGCTTGCCACCGAGAATGTGGGCGTGAACATAGTCGACGCTTTGCTGCCCGTGTTTGCCGACGTTGAAGACGACGCGATAGCCATTCCCGCCCGCCAGTTTTTGTGCCACCCGTGCAATCCCCTGGATGTAGCGACCGATTGCAGCGGGGTTGCCCTGTTGGAAATCGCCGAAGGACACGCGTTTCTCCTTGGGAATGACCAACACGTGCACGGGTGCTTGGGCTTTGCTGTCTCCGAAAGCAAGAATGTCATCGTCCTCGTGAATTATTTCCGCAGGCAGTTCCTTGCGGATAATCTGATCAAAAACCGAATCAGCCATCACCACACCTCCATTTAAATTCACCTTCGTCTACCGCACGACAGGTCAAATCTTGTTGTCAAGCGCGAGGCACAGGGGTTATACTTGTGGTTGATGTCAGTTGCAAGTTCAACTTGAGGTACGGGGCGCGTGGTTTACCGCAAAATTATCGTCGACAACCCAGTATGCATGCGCCGCTTTCATCTCGCCTGTGATGATGACGAGGAGTATGCAGACTCAGCTCCTGTGAAACTGCGTTGTCCGCATTGTCAGGTAGTTATTTTCACTTCCACTGCGGGTGAGAAGGTGAGTTTTTTGCGGGAGGAAAACCTCACCAAAGTTACCTCTTTCAGTACTCAACTGCTTAACGAGTGTGCTTGGCGGGATAATTTTCACCGTGTTCCACGAGACGGGTGATATGTCTACTTGTGTAGCGGTAATCGACCCTGCGGTCAGCTCTCCCGCGACGACTGGCTTCAATGAGATGGCGATGCTGTCGCCTTTGCCGCTCACCTACCACTTGCCTTTCTTGCACGGCATCACGTCGTTACTTTCTCTCGATCAGGACAGGATCGCGGGGGCGATTGTGCTCGGCAGTAACAGCAGTATCAACTCACCTTGTCCCTACCAGGAGCTTTTTACCACATGGTTGCGACGTTTTTGCGAACGGCAGCGACCTCTGTTGGGTATATGTTATGGCCATCAGCTGCTCGCCGCGGTTTTTGGTGGCAAGGTGGCTTTCCTGCATCCCGATCGTAAGAGGGAGTCGGGTTTGCGTAGCATCGAGGTGCTGGCAGACGCGCGACTCGGCATTACCGCACGCCAGCAGGAGATCGTCATCTCGCACAACGAGGTTGTTACTGCTGTTCCTGATGGCTTCGAGGTTTTTGCGCACAGCGCAGACATCGCCTGCGAGGGGCTGCGCCATCGTGAACTCCCCATCTGGACGATGCAGGCACATATCGAGGCAACGCAGGATTTTCTCAACAGCCAGGATATCTCCATGACCTTGCCTGCGGAAGTCAAGGCACAGGGGTTTGCCTTGGTGGCTGCTTTTCTTACCTACTGCCACCTGTAGATTCTCAAGGAAGTTGTAATCATTGCGAGAAAAAAGGGGATCAGGGAAGGTGGAATATGGGAGTCGAACCCATGATGCTGGAATCACAATCCAGAGCGTTAACCGTTTCGCCAATTCCACCGCAGTACAATGACATCCGCCATCGTCGTTAACTCTCGCCACACCTGGCGCGGGACTCTACCAACGACAACATTGCCTGTCAATAATATCCCGACTTCCGCACTTAGCGATCGGTTTTTGGGGGGGCATCTACAGCAGGGGTATAGTTCACTCCTCTTTTTTCAGTTCACCCCAGGTGGTGGTTTGTTTGCCTTTTGCTGCGACAGGCATAGCCTTGGGGTGGGCGGCGATGAGGGTGACGATACGGGGCAGCTCAAGCTGGCGGGCGAGGTCTAGTGCCCTATGCCCGTCTGCGTTTTTGAGGAAGGGTTTGATGTCCTGGTGTGCAATGAGCCTAGCCACTACGTCATCGAAGCGCTTTAGCACCGCGTGGTGCAGGGCGGTCAGGCCGTCTTTATCCTGGGCGTTGATGTCGATACCTTGATGCTTGCTAAGCTCAATAACTAGTTCCTTGTAGCCTTTCAGCACCGCGTGGTGCAGGGCGGTCAGGCCGTCTTTATCCTGGGCGTTGATGTCGATACCTTGATGCTTGCTAAGCTCAATAACTAGTTCCTTGTAGCCTTTCAGCACCGCGTGGTGCAGGGCGGTCAGGCCTTTCTCATCTCGGGCGTTGATATCGATGTGGGGATCTTCTTCGATCATCCTGATTGCCATGGAATCAAGGTATTCATTTTCATCTCCGTGCTTGATGGCAAAGATCAGCGAATATTTGGGACGACAGCCTAGGGGGTCTTCCTCTAATTCGTACTCGGGGAAAAAACAGTCCTCTAGCGGCAGGTTCTCGTACACATGTTTGTAGAGCCAGATGATACCGTTGATGTCGTCTTTGCCGAGCAGGTTAAATCCAGTGTTGAGAGGATCGAGTGCACCAAGGTGCAAGCTCATCACGGAGACTGGCTGGGTGCCTATGGTTTGTAGTAGACCGCCTTTGCTGAGACCTGGTTTGCCTACATCCCCCCACGGCACGTAGGTATCGGCAAGACCAAAGGTGTGCCCCATTTCGTGCATAAGAGATTCCGTAAAACGCCCATCTACCTCCGTACCCCGATACAGATGGATCCCAGGTACGTGTCCCAGGGTTGCCACAGAAGCTTTATCATCGCAGTGGAAGACGATCCACAGATCCTCTGCGGCTGGGCGAGGGCCGGTGACGACAGCAACAAGCTGGTAGCGGAAATCGGCAACGATCGGTTTGTCGCTGTAGTCGCGCAACGGCTTTAGCCAGGAACGCAAGGCTTTGCTGATAGCGGCGGTCAGTGCCTGGTCGTTGTTCCTCGCCTCAGGCGGACAGCTGTCGCCGTATTTGTAAGAGATATCCAAGTGTGGCTCATGCACCTTGTTGATGAGCAAGCCGTCGTGATGCTGATGCCACATCCGCTCATGATCAAAGGTTATGAACTTCTTGCCCGAGGGAGGCGGCGGACGCAGAATGCAGGAAGTGAGGAGCACAAAAGAAAGGATGGTTAGCAGTTGCATCACAGTTCTCCTTGTATTACTGCCCAAAATAAAGAAGTGGAGCAATGTTGCAGCAGTTATCGTTCGATGCGCATGCCACTTTCTGACTATCCTCTAGGCATTCAGGAGACATGTATACTTGGTCAAGTTCGGTCTTGATATCTGTTACGAAAGTCCTAACACTCTCATCATCTGCTGCTGTATTCAGCAAATTGTTCCCAATCCTATCGAAACACGCACATTTGTCTCCTTCTGTCAGTGTAGCACCTAGATTAGATCCGAGACATCTAATTCCATCTTTTGCGCCTATTATCATATCTGCTCTTGGGCATTGCTGATTGCCAGTGCAATTTGATGTTCCATCACCACCACCGCTCTTGCCATGCATACGCGCGGCACTATAGGCGTTGACGATACAGCCTTTGTAAAATTCATATGTTTGCGGCGTTGGCGGCGGTGGAGGTGGAGGAGGGGAAGTACAGCTACATGTGAATGATTTGGACTTGCTAGGCACTGGTTCAGAGGTAAAATCGTTTTCTGTGCCTCCATCTGGATTACAGTAATACTGTGCGCTGGTAAACAAGATGTTCTCAAATTGTTGAACAGTATGCCCGTCGTGGTCACTGTGCGTGTAGGATGCACAGGCACTTTCACACTTGCAGTCATAAATGTTGTCCACGTTCGTGGCGGGGGCTTGGAAGAGCCCGCCTTGCTTACCACATTCTTCACTTGCCTTGGGAAGCCGTGCATTCGCCATAAACGGCGATGCTCCGCTGCAAGTGTTCTCTGGCTCAGTTTGGCAAGGATTAGGTACACCCTCAGGGCAACCTCGTTCAAATATTCTACTCACTTGGTCGGTGCGAATAGGGATGCAGACATCTGCCTTACCTTCTTCGCAGGGGTTGTTGCACAATACGGTGACTACCTGCTGTTGTTTGCAGTTACCGTCACCATTTAGATCTATGCAATTTCCCCAATTGTCAGGATCTGCTACGTGTGTTGGGCAATTTTGTGGGTGAGGAGGAGTCGTTTTACCGAAGACTCTTCGTGTAGCCATACCCATAGGCTTATTATGATCAGGACAGCTAGTTGGTGTGCATTTATTGGTCGTCACAGCCGTTTGTTCCTTACACTGACATGTGTATCTAGACACGGTCACCGTCGGCGACCAAGCACCGATCTCAGGTCTGCAGGAGCATTGGGGAGTAGGTGTTTTTTCGGGGAGTGTTGCGGCAGCATCTGACGGTTCTTCGGAGCACTCACACTCCCCGCTAGCCGAGTTCCAGTAGACTTTGCGGGAATCATCGCCACAGCCGCCGTCTGCATGAGAGTTCATATCATCAGAAGCATCACAGCAGTAATTACCGTTAGTGTTCTCAGTGCATCCTTCGGGTGGCGGAGGAGGCGGATCAGTAGTATCAACACAGCCAGTGCAGGCAACAGCCTCACTAGTGGGGCAATTCTTACGAACAAACCCCACGCCTACAGGGCAAGGACCGTCACTACTGACACCAGCACAGGGATCACTGCAGGTTCTGCTGCGCATTTCGTAGCAGTACATAGGATCACTCGAATCTGTTACAGAAGCATTTCTTGCACAGGCACTCCATTCACCCCAGTCCCGACAATTGGCAGCACAATTGACTGGTTTCTCGCCGCAGACAACTCGGCTAAATTCAGTATGCTCATCGGGACAACTGAAGCCATCCTGACAACCAGCTGGGTTATTTGGATGTGGTTCCCAATCTGCAGTAGCATTCCCTGTTTGCGTTACCTCCTTACAGGTGTAATCTTCACTGAGAGGATTCCAAGTTATCTCGGCACTCATCACCTTGCACACACAAATACATTCAGTCCTGGTGTCACCTTCTCTGCACGGACATTCGGTGGTAGTGCACTCAGCGATAGGCTTTAATCCTTCTTTAGTGCGGATAATGATGGTTTCTGTCTCTTCTGGGCATGTTGTTCCTGGTGGGAGAGTACCAATAGGTGTGCAAGTGATAGTGGTAGTTTTTGTCTCCGTGTAATTTTTGCATGCACATACGTCTGCTGGCTTTTCTGCTGCTATCCATCCCCCTTCACTACTCACGCAATCACACCGCCCTGGTGGTGTTGGTGTTGGTGTTGGTGTTGGTGTCGGATCAGGCGTTGGCGTTGGTGGCGGAGGTGGCGGCGGAGGTGGTGCCCCTAAGCCTGCGGGGCAGTACTTGGTGATGTTGCGGCAGACCGTGGGTTTGGCATCGCGCAACGCCATCCTCACCGCATCACCCCGCGTATAGTCACACTCCTCTCTCCCCCCGCCATGACAATCGGGATAAATATACCTGCCCTCATCATCGGCATAGGCAAAGGCAACCGCGACATTACCAGGACGCAACTGATAAAAATAACGTAACTGTCCACAGGCTTGCGGACGGAAACCCAGATGGTTATTCAACCCCTGATCGCGATCATCGGCGTAGTCCCCACAATCACCCCTAGTACCGTCCTCATTCTTGTAGCCGATACCACCATCAGGAGCGAGCAACGCGGAGCCACTGTAGTACCTGAAGTGCTCGATCTTATACACCGCCTGCAGACTAGCCAGATGGGCGAGGTTGCTCTTCGCCTCCCCCCGCCGTGCCTGCGCCAAGAAAGCATGATAACGCGGCAGCGCCAAGGCGACCAAAATGCCGATAACCGCCACCGCGACCATCAACTCCACCAAACTTAAACCCGCCTTCGTCCGCACCACTTCCCTTTTTTTGGCTAAAAACAAAACTTCCCCGCGCGAACGTCATCGGCGTTTTTTTTTTTCACTTTAGTTACGTTGCCAAAACCCCCAAATTACAGTTGTCTGCCTGCAATATTGCGGGAGAGAGGGGGCATCTACAGCGTACAAGTGATTTTCGTTAGCTGTGGTTTATTTCTATTTTGCTTGTTTGCCGACGGTAGCTTGTTTAGAATAGCGTGGGTGTGGTTTTGCGGGAGGTGTTGTTGTCCGTGGTGCGTCTGTTTGTTTTTATATTTTTATTTGCCTGCACACAACTAGGACAGTTACCTGACGAGGCGGGGCTGGTCGAGATGCAAAAATCGCGCAATTACGATCCTGTCAAGGAGATTTTCGTTAATCAAGACCGCGGGGTGATCGATCGTTTACGAGCCAAGCGGCGCACGCGCTGGTCGACTTTCACCCGCTGGCTTTTCAAACCTGACGGGGTAGTGCCGACGCACAAAATGCCCGAAGGAGATCCAGCCTTGACGGAGTTTGTTGCCGCTGATGGCAAGCTTAAGGCAATTTGGATTGGGCATTCGACTATTTTGCTTAACATCGACGGCAACATCATCATGTTTGATCCTGTTTTTTCCGATGCGGCTTCTCCGTTTCCTTTCATGGTCAAGCGTTACCAGCCGCCTGTGGTTAAGCTCACAGACTTGCCACCTATCGATTTCATCGTTATTTCACACGATCACTATGACCATCTCGATCAGGGGACGGTCAAGCACTTCATCGCTCAGCGCACGCATTTTTTTGTCCCGCTGGGGGTCGGCTCGCACCTCAGGTATTGGGGTGTGCAACCCTCTCGTATCACTGAATTAGACTGGTGGGATGAACGCCGTAGCGGTGGTCTGCGTTTCGTCGCCACCCCTGCCCAGCACTGGTCAGGACGCGTGCCTGGCAGAAGAAACCGCACGTTATGGGCTTCGTGGGTCGTCATCGGTGAACGGCAGCGAGTTTATTTTAGTGGCGATAGTGGCTATAACAAGCATTTTCAAGAAATCGGCAAGGCGTGGGGAGAGTTCGACGTTGCTTTCATCGACAGCGGGCAGTACAACGAGCGCTGGGCTGGCTCGCATTTACTGCCTAAGTATTTCGTGCGCGCGTTTCGTGATCTGCGTGCCAAGCTTTATTTTCCCATTCACTGGGCGATGTTCAACATCTCGATGCATCCTTGGCAGGAGCCTGCGGAAAAATTGCAGCATGAGGCGGCTGCAGGTCGGATCGAACTCATCACACCGCGTCTCGGTGAGCTGGTAATCATCGGTGCGGAACATCGTTCTCAGCAATGGTGGCGGCTATAGATGACTAGGTGTGTCATTTTTTTCCCTCCCCACTTTGCCCCCCCTTAATGGGGGGTGGAGATTTTCTGGCTTGGTAAAAGGCGATGGAATTAGGTAGAGTGGTAGGAGAGGTATCGTGCTGGGGGCGTTATGGGTGCGGACATGCAGCGAGCTATTGCGAGGCTCAGGGAACATGTTGCCGCGGTAATTTTTGGACAGGAGGAGATTGTCGTCGAGACGATGGCGACTTTGTTCACGGGTGGGCATATCCTGACTACGGGTGCCCCTGGATTGGCCAAGACCACATTGGTGAAGGCTTTTGCGGCGGCGTTGGGATTGCAGTTTCGGCGGGTGCAGTTTACGCCCGATCTTTTGCCTTCTGACATCACTGGTTCGGAAATTTTAAGTTTAGATCAAGAGAGTGGCAAGCGTTATTTTGAATTTGTCAAGGGCCCTGTGTTCACTAACCTTTTGTTGGCTGACGAGATCAATCGTGCTTCGCCGCGCACGCAATCGGCTTTGCTTGAAGCGATGCAGGAGCGTACTGTCACTGCGGCGGGGCACAGGTATGAGTTACCTGATCCGTTCATGGTTTTTGCTACGCGCAATCCTTATGAGTCGGAGGGTACGTTCAATCTGCCTGAGGCACAGATAGATCGTTTTTTGAGTCATGCTTTGATAACTTATCCCGCATTGGATGCTGAAACCAAACTGCTCAAGGCACATAGCGACGGCAACGCCTCGCACGCTCGTGACACAGTGCCGCCGAGTGATATCAGTGTCGAAGCGCTGCGTGACATCATCGCGGCCAGTGCCCGTGTCCCGATTGCGGACGAGTTGATCGAGGCTATCACTGAGTTGGTGCGTGCGACGCGTCCCTGCGACCCTCTCTGCCCCGCGGCGTTGCGTGCCAACATTATCTACGGTGCGAGTCCGCGGGCGGGATTAAGCTTGATTGCGTTGGCGAAAGCGCTGGCCTTGTTGCACGATGACGACGAGGTGCGTTGGCGGCATATCGAACGCATGGCCAAGCCTGCGTTGCGTCATCGTCTCAAACTCAGCACTGCCGCCACGCGTGCCGAGCTGGATGCCGACAAGCTGATCGATGCTCTGCTCACCCAGCTACGGCAACGCCACCAACGGCTCGCCACAGGCCTGAGCTGAACAGAGTTTTGTCAGCAACAAAAATGCGCTAAACTAGCTAGAGGGGTGGTTCAGCCAAAAGTTTTCGGGCCGTGCATGCACATTATCAAACAGCTTGAGCCGCACACTACGCACGAGGCAGGCACGTGCCTGCATCTGCCCTTTCGGCGTGCTTTTGGTAGTTTTCGCCAACAGCAGGCGCAGCCGCAACGTGTTCCTGAGGCGACGCGGGCTTATCAGCACGGCGATCCGTTACGTTCGATCGATTGGCGTGCGTATGCGCGCAGCGAGCAGTTGCTCGTCAATCAGCAGCAGCACGGTACCTGTGCGGAAGTGGTAATTGCCGTCTCTTGTCTGCCCTCTATGTGTTGGCCACCTGCGGATCTGCATCACGATGGTGTGCCCAAGCTGGAGATAGCGATGCGGGTGGCACTGCACCTTGCTTTTGTGCACAGTAAGATACTCGACCGTGTGACTCTGTATCTGGTTAGTGACCAATTACACACCCGCCAGCTTAGCGGTGTTACGGAGGTGCTCGACCTTTACGAAAATTTTTGTGCGGTTAATTTTGTTTACGAGCGGTTGTTGCGGGTCTGTACCTTTGCTGATGGCGGGACAGATGTCGCGCAGCTTAAGGGTGATGCTAAATACTGGCTCGGCGATGGTCTACGAGAAGATTTTAAATTTTTCTTGCGGGATGTACCTTTCGGTTGTTTTGTGCACACGCTGTCAGCTTACGAACTCAGCAGCGCTTGGTTTGACAATGATAGCAGTTATTTTGCCTTAGCGCGGGAAGTGTTGGGCAAGAACCTGCGCCGTATCTTTCGTCCTCGTCTTACCCAATGGCTATCTGCGACCGAGCGTGAGGTAGTAGATAACGGCAATAACTATCTTCTGCTAACCGACAATACCCCTATTGCGCACTATCTAAACTTTCTCAACAGCAATTTGAGTTATGTGGCATGATAACTTTTTCTGCTATTTTTGTCGGTACACTGTCTTTTACTTTATTCGCTTTGTTGTTGTGGTTTATCGTGCGCAAAAGATATCGTCGTGTGTGGTTTCCTCTGTTGGCAATTTTTACGGTACCGCGCACCCGTTTGCCGCGTTTGCGTTTACGTCAGCCGCCGCTACTGGCTTTTGGGTGTTTTTTGCTTGCCGCTATCGCTGCTGTGTTGTTTGCTTTACGTCCGCATAGTATGTTGCCTGTTGCCGATAGCAAGAAGCAGTTGCAGCTTTATCTTTTTATTGACTTTAGCCCTTCCCTCAGTGCCTATGTGAGTATCACACAGTACCGTGCATTTTTGCAAAATGTCTACACACGTTTGCGTGCCCGCGGGACGGTGACGGTGGGTACGAGTCATTCTCCTGCTATGCAACAGTTTGTACATGTGCGCGCGTTTGCTGAGCATCTAGCCACGCTTACTTTTCATCGTGCTGGTTTGCGTCTGGCGGGTGTGTTGCAACAGCAATTACCGCATCTTAGCGGCATGGATCGGATGATTATTGTTGCTGATCGTGATCAGCACACGTGGGCTAACTTGCATTGGCAGCATCTTACCATACCTTTGCATCATCTCGTTGTCCCGCAGTTGCGTAAGCGGGCAGATTTTAATTTTTATGTGCAGGGGGTTAGCGTTGCGGCTGCTCCTCACTTTACTGGTCAGCGTCTTAACCTGACGGTTGCTGCGGCTGGTAACCTTGCTGTCGGTCGTGATTTTAGCGCGACGGTTTATCATCAGCGACGTAAAATTGTGCAGACGCGAGCACGTTTCACGACGGGGCAAAACCGTGTTTTGTTGCTGTTGACGTTGCCGCATACCCATAAGTTGCCAGAGCACAGTGAGTTGCGCGTGCAGTTACAGACAGAAGGTGGTGATGCCGTGTTGCTTGATGATGAGTTTTATTTCAAACTTGCCAGTTTTGTGCCACAGGCAATGATTATCGCTGATCTTTATGGTGAGAGGGTACTCGATGACCCGCTATTTCAGTTACAAACGGCGTTGGAGGTTTTGGGTTTCAAAATAAAAAGAAGGGATCATGTCGCACGTTTGGTGGAACGACATGATTTGTTGATCCTAGCGTTTGGCAAAAATTTTACCGTGCAACAGCATTGTCCTGTGGTATCCACAAAAACACCTGTGTGGTTATTGCCGCAGGTAGCGGATTTTGCCGAGCATGAGGTGTGCCGTTGTTATCAGCGTTTGCGGGGACGTACTTTAGGTGGTTGTAGTACGTTGGCTGAGGTATTGCTACCAGACGGGGTGAAACAGAACAAAAGTTCTATTGTTTCGCATCTCGATAATGTTACCCTATTTCATTTGCCACCGTATGCACAGCGGCGGGGGCTGCGTTATGCGGGTGTCCCTGTGTTGATTCAGAAACTTTTGCAGCAGCAAGGGCTGGGGGCGATGCATGTTTTGCAGCAGTGGCCGCGGCCTGCCGATATTTTTAGTTTAGCCACTGTTGCGGTTAAGCCTGTCAATGTACCGCGTGGTGAGAGTTTGTTGCAGGAGGAGGCAGAGGCAGTGTTGCCGCCTGCGGTGCAGTTTGATTTGCACCGCGCACGGATAGATCTGCCCCGTTATCGTCCTGAGGCGTTACGGTGGGTGTCGGTATTGTTAGCGGTGGTCTTGAGCACGGCGGTGTTGGAAGCGGTCGGCACGATGTTGTGCGCTCATCGCTGGAAACGCGGGGCACAGGTATCATGAGAGTTATTTGTGGTTTGTGGTTGTTGTCGTTATCGTTGTCTGCCTCGGCAACGGTTACGTTGGTCACTGTGCAGCGGGCACAGGACTGGCACTTCACTCGTTTGGCGCGGGAGGTGCGAGAACGTACGAGTTTGGTGTTAGATGCGACGGTGCAGGTACGCGATGCTCGTAGCTTTCACACCTCACCGTGGTTATGGGTGCGGAAGTTAACGTTTGCTGATGAGACGGCTATCGCCCAATGGCTTCGCAAGGGTGGTATGTTGGTGGTGGAGGACGGTGTGGCGGAAAGTTTACTTTCTTTCACGCTGCGCACGTTTGGGGTTAAGGTAGGCAGTTGGCAGGACATTCCTCTCGACCATGAGTTAATGCGTAGTTTTTATTTACTCGATGCTTTGCCTGTCTGTGAAGGGCGACGTTGGCGGGGTTTTACTTTTGCGGGACGTTTAGCGATTGTCGTTATCCCTCATCGTTTACTTGCTTTTGTGCGTGATAAGCCTGTTGCTGTGGCTTGTCTACAGCAGACAAAGCGAGAGATGGTTACTCGCATTTTTGTCAATCTGTTGATGGTAGCGTTAGCGGGAGATTATAAAAAAGATCAGGTGCATCTTCCAGAGATTTTAAAAAGGCTACGATAGTTAAATGCGATATTCTTTAGGTATGTAGTTGATGGCGAGAGAGATAATTGCAGTTATTTTTGTGGCCGTTATTTTTTTACTTGGTTGGAGTTGGCGCGCGAGACTGGGCACGGGGCGGGCGGCGTTAGCCGCTTTATGTCGTTTGTTGTGGTTATTGCCGTTGTTGTTGGCGTTATGGCCGCGTCAGTATACGGTCAAAGTTGCGCAGGATATGACACAGCGGTTATTGCATGTTTTGGTCGATGACTCGGATAGCATGGCGGGTATGGCGATGCAGGCGGTACAGGATGTGTTGGGGCAAGTAGACAAAGCTTGTCAGGAGCTAGGTTGTCAGTTACGGCTACGTCGTTTGTCTGCATTGAGTAGTGAGACAGGGCGTGGTTACACTCCGTTATCGTTGGTGTTGCGTGATTGGTTAGCGGAAGTCGGTGATGAAGCTTGGTTGCTGCTTACCGATGGGGGTGATCTGCAGCCGCAGTTGGCCTGGCGAGCTGTTCTGGGGGAAGCGGCGGTGAGTGATGCTGGTTTGGTGTTAAGTTTTGCGGCGGGGGAGCGTAAGAATCTCAGACTAGCGGAGATTGATCTTGTGCCTTTAGCGTTTGAAAACAGTCCTGCCGACGTGCAATTGGTTGTACAGCGTACCTCTGCACGGGAACAGGAACGGGTACAGGTACAAGTTACTTTGGGTGATAAGGTATTGGTGGGGGAGAATGTTGTTTTTGCCGAGATGATGGAGGAGGCAAACTTAACTTTACCTGTACCAGGGTTGGCAAGGGGTGTACATTTAGTGCAAGTGGAAGTTTTACCGACCCGAGGAGAAAAAGTTTTATGGGATAACAGCCGTGCTGTTTTGTTGGAAGTGTTGCCCAACACGGTGGGGGTATTGCATTTATTAGGTAGTCCGAGTTGGGACGGTAGTTTTGTACGACGTTATTTAAAATCCGAGCCGCGTTATGATTTGATTAGTTTTTTTATTTTACGTGATCATTTGGATGACACGCAAGTTGGCGAGCGGGAGTTGAGTTTAATTCCTTTTCCAGTCGATCAGTTATTCGGGGAAGAACTAAAAAATTTTCGTATAGTAATTATACAAAATTTCTCCCTAGCGCGTTTTTTGCAGCCGCAGCATCAGCAGAATTTGGTTGATTTTATTTTACAGGGGGGGGCGTTATTATTTATCGGCGGGCCGCGAGCCTTACAGTATGGGGATATTATGGCTTCGCCGCTGCACAAAATTCTACGAGTTGCCAAGCGCACTGCGACTTTGCAACGCGAGCATGGTAGTTGGCAAGCAGATGTTGCTTTTAAGTTACGGTTTGCGCAGCCGTCGGCTGAGCAAAGGGCGTTAGCTAGTATTTATGATGATCAGCTGGCTATACAGGAGGAGTTGTTAGCTTTTGGTGATGCACGAGGTCTCAACCGTTTGGTGTTGGACGGTGATGAGTATACTCCTTTGCTTAATGCGGTTAGTGAGGGTGGGGAGGAGTTACCGTTATTGGTGGCTTCTTATCCTGGCAAGGGGCGGGCAATTTGGTTATTCAGCGATACTTTTTGGCATTTAGCGCTGACGGGGGTATCGCGTTATTCTTATCATAAATTTTTGCAGACGGCGATGACTTGGTTATTGAAGCAGGATTTACAGCGTCCTTTACAGATTAGTAATTTTGTGATGCGGCGTGATCAGCAGTTTAATGTTGTGTGGCAGTTGGAGTTGCACGGTGCTGCGACGAAGTATTTTACTTTATCGCAGCACTGGCAGTTACGGTTGTGTGGTCAGGTACTTGCTTGGTCACAGGTTAATGTTGAGATACTTGGCTCGCAGCACAAAAATTTGTCAGGGCAGATAAAAATCGCTCAACAGAAGAAATGTCGTGTGAAAATTGCGGGTGTTGACAAGGCTTTTGGCGCGTTGCAGGCGGAGAGCGTTGCCTCGTTGCCTGTTTTGTATAAAGACGTGGAAGTTGGACGTGCACCAGCCCATGCGGAAGCGTTGGCAACGTTGTTGCGTGTACCTTTCACTGCCGACACGGACAAATTCAGCAGTATGCTGAGTGTGTTTATGAGTGAGCATTTTTCCGCCGCACAGTTTGCCCCGCAGTTGCAGGAGAAGACGGAGAGTGATTATTTTTGGATTTTGCACGAATCTTGGTATTTCTTGTTGTTGTTGTTTTTGCCCGCCGAGGTGTTGCTCAGGCGTTGGCGGGAGATGGGCTAGGTTTCTTGTCATCTGCGTTGCTGCGCGGCAGCAAGGATAGAAGCGACCAGACAAGTTGTGCGAAGCGCAAATGATAAACGACTTGACAAAAAAAACCGCAATTGCACTAACTTGATAAGAGCGAGGCGAGCTCCGATGACGAGGACACATGCTCGACAGAAAAATACGACAATGCAACCACATCAAGTTCGCCGCCTATCTCTGTAGTTGGCTGCTGCACCTCGCCAGCAGCGTGCTGGCTGCCATGCTGGTAGGTGCATTGGCACAAGTGCTGCACTCCCCCTCGCCGCTCGTCCATACCCTGCTATGTGTCTCTATCTTTCTGCTCGTCTTCAGCTGCGTCCACCGCCGTGCCCGCAAAATCACCCGCTCCGCCCTGCTGCTAACCCTCGATCGCGCACACGCAACCACAACACCCGCCCCCTACGCTCTGCGCCGCGACACACACGCCGACAAAATCTGGCGAGAGCCTTTGCGGAAGTGGCAAAATAAAATTGTGCGTCTTGAAACACGCCGTGTTCTCGCGGTCGCGGGACGCACCGCGGGACTGCTGCTAGCCTTGGCAGTGGTAGCGTGGCGCGCCGACCTGTCACCCCGACAGCTGTTGCCTGCCTACCACTACCTAGCCACACTCACACCGCTGCGAGCCACATTGACCGTTTTGCCCGCACGCAAACGGCACTACGAACTGCAAACAGACACACCACCACAAATAAAAATGTCCCAACACGAGATGGCACTGATCGTGGTCGCCAGCACCGCTCTGACCCAAAACCCTGTCCTTCAACTGCGTGCCGCAGGAGAAGTGTGGCAAGAAGTACAGCTGCGACCACAGACAACCGCCCCAGGCCATTACGCCGTCACCCTCAACATCGACCGCAGCAGTACCCTACACCTCAACGCCATCGCCGCAAGCGCAACACTGGCCACCATCGACGTTGCCGCCAGCCGCGCCCCACAAGTCAAACTGTCCGCCCAACAACAAATAGAAACCCCCCACCCTGACAACATCCCTTTACCCCTGCTGATCAGCACAACATCAACTTCACCTCTGGCCAGCATCAAACTAATGGTCACCACGAAAGAAGGCACCTACGAGGAACTCGTCAACACCATCATGACAACACGCCGTACACATACCGCCTCCTACCGCTTCATGCCCGAACCCTACATGGAGAGCGATGTCGCCGAACTTGAACTCGTCGCCACGGCACACGACCGCAACGGCACGATAGGCTACAGTGCCCCACTCCTCATCAACGCCATCAGTGCCTGGGGACGCTACCGCCACACCCTAGAAAAATTAAAAGAAGTTAAAACCATGCTTGACGAAAAACTAAACCAACCTCACCACGGCGTGGATGTAAATGATATTCACCAAACGATGCAGGCCGCGGTCGCCACCGCTGATACCTCGCCGTTTTTTCACGCCTTCGATCGCCTGACCATGGACAACCTGCTGGTCAAACTAGAAGCAAACAAAGACCTGCAACGCCGCCGCGAGCTGGTTGCTGTTGCGGAAAAATTAAATGAATTTTTGCGGGAGCATGAAATGATCGACAGTCGCGAGCGAGATCGCGATTTTTTTACCGCAGCACGACATTTGTCCTGGATAATTGCCCGCGGGGATCAACCGATAGACAAACACGTGCAACGTCTCGACAAGTTTTTGCGCAGCCGACGAGAACATTGGCAACAACGAGTCGAAAACTTGCCAGCTGCCCAACGACCACCACGCTGGGCTGAAATTGCAGAAAGCGAGCCGTTTCGTGAGGGTTTAAGCCAATTGCCTGCCCTCTCGCCAGTGCAGGCAAGAGACGAATTGACTGCCCTGGTAGGGGCATACCGAGCCTGGTTGGATGAACTGGAAAAAGCAGAGGACACACACTACGAACAATCAGTGCAACAGGCGCAACAGGTGTTGCAGGCCGCACAAAACGATTTGCGTGCTCTACAACAGCGACAAACACACATCTCGACCTACCTCGACAAGGCCGCGCAACGCCAAACAGAAGAACTACAACGAGGATGGGCAGCAACTCGCATGCGACAGAATACCAATATCTCAACAGCAAAGTCACTGTTGCAACAACTACGAGCGGTATCACCACTGGCCGCGCAACGCCTGCAAGACGCGGTGCAAGCGATGCAAGGCACGGTCAGTAACGGCGAGAAACAAGAATTTGTCGCCGCGGAATCGCTCTCCGACCTCGCAGGTCGCCTGCTACGCTACACCCACGCGGCGACACAACAACGCCTGCCCTCCCGCCGTCAACGACGACGCAGAACGGCGGGTGACCGTTACCACGGTCGCCCTGTAATCGGCGGTTACATCGAACTGCAACGCGATTACCGCGTCAACGAACGCTACCGCGAAGACATCCTCGAAGCGATCCGCCGCTCAGATTTACTTGAAAAACACAGAAATTTGTTAGATGCTTACCTCCGCAGAGCTATCAGATGATACACGTTCCCCTGTGCTGGCAATCATTCATGTGAGCGAGAAGATGTTCGCCGACGAGAGCACGACCAGAAGCGGAGAAGAAGCGAAAGCCTCGTGGTTGCCGCGCGGCGATAGACACGAGCTACGCCAGCAAGCCGCAGCACAAGGGTACGTGGCAAGCGATGCCCAGCAGATATGTCGGCGCATGCGCGAGTTGTTGCGAGGGCGTTTGCAACAACTGGTAGACGAGTACCGCCGTCAACACAGCGCCGCACGAGCAAAGCGCAAGGCACTGACCGACCCTCGTTACCTCGCTTACATCGAGCAAATGGTTGACGTATGCAGCAAAGCACAAGCCGCCCGTATTCGCTACGAAACGTATCTTAGCTACTATGAGGTAAGGTGATGTTGCTGCAAAACTACATTTTCATTTTTTTCCTGCTGACAACATTGGGGGTGTTCTGTTACCGCTTGCGTGACACCATAAAGCTTATGCGCCTCGGCAAAGGCGAGGAAGATGCACGCGGTGACGTGCCTCTCGCCCGTTGCAAATACGTGCTAGCCAACGGTTTTCTACAACCGAAGATGCTGACCGACAAGAAAGCCGCCATCATGCACTACCTCATTTTCTACGGTTTCTTGGTTGTATCGCTAGGCACACTGGAAACCATGCTGCAGGGGATCAGCAACTACAGCCTGCGCGATCTGCTCGGTGATGGCACACTGCACCTCCTCTTTCTCGCCAGCCAAGACTGGGGTAACCTGCTCGTCGCCCTAGCTGTTATCTACGCAGTAGCACGACGCGCTTTTTTTCCGCCACCACGCCTGCAAGGTTTGACACGTGCCGCGCGTATCGATGCCTTTGTCATTCTCGGCCTGATCTTCGCGCTGGTCAGCACTGCCTTGTTGGTACTCGGTTTGCACGATCACCGCGGTATAGGACTGCTCTTCGCTTTCCACCTTACCCAGCCACTGCACACATCGTTATCACCTGCAGGTGTGCAGTTCGCTTACCAAAGTTTTTGGTGGGTACACTGTGCAGTGCTGTTCAGTTTTATCGTCTATCTGCCTTTCTCCAAGCATCAACATCTGTTGTGGGTGTGGGCGAACATGTTCTGCAAAAGCAAATACAGCAGCGGGCGTTTACGACCCCTACACATCGACGAAGAGGCGGAGAGTTTTGGGGCGGGCAAGGTACAGGAGTTGAGTTGGAAACAACTGCTCGATGGGTTTACCTGCGTCGAATGTGGGCGTTGCACGGAACAATGCCCAGCAACGACGACAGGCAAGACTCTCGACCCTCGCCTGATGATTCATCACCTCAAAGAGGCCGCCCTCGCTAGCCAACAGGCAGAACCCCGCCAACTGCTGGGCGAAATCGTCACGCACGACGAGCTATGGGCCTGCACAACCTGTGGGGCATGTGTGGAAGCCTGTCCCCTCGACATCGAACATATCGCCCCTATCGTCGATATGCGCCGTTATCTGACCCTGACAGAAGGGAATTTTCCCTCCCAGCTAACCGACACGTTTCGTAACCTCGAAACCAACTCCACCCCCTGGGCATTCAGCAGTGCTAGCCGTGCGGATTGGGCAAGGGGATTGCAGGTACAACAACTGAAAGATGTCAAGCGGGCAGATTATCTGTTCTGGGTCGGTTGCGCAGGGTCGTTCGATGAACGCTACAAAAAAGTTTCACGCGCGATCGTCAAAATTCTCCAAAAGGCAAAGGTGTCCTTTGCCATTCTCGGTTGTGAAGAAAAATGCAGCGGTGATACGGCACGACGCTTGGGGAACGAATATCTCGCGAACGTACAGATCGAAGAGAACATCGTCAATTTTAAGAAATATAACGTTAAAAAAATAATCACGGGCTGCCCACACTGTTTCAATACACTGCGCAACGAATACCCCGATTACGGCTACCAAGCACAGGAGGTGCTGCACCACAGCCAGCTAATCGCCCAGCTGAAAAAAGAAAACAAAATAACCCTCGACAAAGAAGCGAGTGCAGCTCTAGGCAAGATGACCCTGCACGATTCTTGCTACCTAGCACGCCACAACGATGTGGTTGCCGCCCCACGGCAGGCATTGCCACAAGATAACTACGTCGAGTTGCCGCGTGCGGGTAAGCGAGGCTTCTGCTGCGGCGCAGGCGGTGGACGCATGTGGTTGGAAGAAACAAGCGGCACACGCATTAACGAAAACCGCGCCCAGGAAATTATCGCCAGCGGCGCACAGACCGCCGCGACCGCATGTCCGTTCTGTCTGACAATGGTGCGTGACGGAATCGCTGCCCTGGGCAAGAAGGACAAGGTCGAAGTCAAGGATATTGCCGAAGTTGTAGCCAGCTGTTTGTCGGCACGCACGAAGGATGATACAATCGTGGAATGAGTGTCCACTGCGTGATAAACTTTCCTAGGGGCAGGCGTGGTTCCTTTTCGTGATCTCGATCCTCGCAAAAAGTTGCTGTTATGCTTGCTGCTGATCGCTTCCTTCTGTGTCTTGCTGTTTCTCAACAGTGTAGCCTTGCGTGAGAACAAACTTCATGCGACCTATTCACAAGGCACACTGCGGGTTTGCGAAGGTTGTAAGGCTCGCCATGAGAGCAAAACAGCGAGCACCCTAGTTTTCGTCAACAACTGGTGGCAAGAAGGCGCAGGGAATTTACGCTTCGCCCTCTTCAAAGCGCCGCGTTCGGTGGAATTTAGCCGCCTTGACCAGCGTTCCCTTTACCCCACCTACCCCCCTGGTGCTATGTTGCCCGTCTACCTGCTTTTTCGCACCATAGATGGCCTGGGCTTGGTGGATAATTTTGCCGAGGCCCGTTCCAAGCAACTGCTTGCCCTCATCGCCTACAACTATTTCCTTCACTTCTTGTTAGCGACACTGCTGTGTTTCTCCATCTTCTTAGTCCTACGCCAGCTTGGCTTTGATCTCTTCAACGCTGCGGTGCTGGCTTGTATCCCTGCTGTGATTCAATTGCACAACGCCGCCAGTATATACTGGCATCATGTCCTCTACACTTTCGATTCGGCAGTATTGTTGCCTTATTTGGCGTTCGTTGTTTTCGAACAGCTTCGCTTGAGCGAGACTTCCCGTGCGGTCAATACGACAGTACGAGTGCTACAACCGCTGCTGTTGTTCTACGGCGTGCTCACCGATTGGCTGTTTCTGTTCGTCGCCGTGACCGTCTTTGTGTTGCGTCTGATACACAAAGACATCGCTCAGCCACGCAGCGCGGGCACAACACTACGCTTTATCACGGGTAGCTGTGCCTTCTTCGCACCCGCGCTGCTAGCGGTGGGTATGTGGGTGTGGCAAGTGTCGTCTTTCAGCGCACAGAACCTGTTTGTGGTGCTCACAGGTAGCGACGGCCACACGCCCCACCACGGGTTGGGGCACTATCACTACCTGCTGCGTTCTCTCTACACCTGGTTGCAGGAGGGATATGGTTTGACAGGTGTATTGTTGCTTTATGCGACCTTCTACACTGTCCTACGCGCGCGTAGCCTCACCACCGCGCGCGTAAAGTTCGATCGCATCGTTGTCACCACCTACGTGGCACTGTTCGTCCCTTGCCTGTTGCACACGCTGTTTTTCCCTCACCACGCCTGGGATCATCCCTTCTCCGTGCTGAAATTCAGCTTGGCACTGTCGGCAAGTTTCATCGTCCTGCCGCTTTTGGTTTTGCAGTTGCGGGGCAAGCCCCACCGCTTCGTTGTCGCAAAGCTGGCGGGCAAATTTGACATCTACGCCGTAACAGCACTGTCTTTAGCGGGCATGACCCTTTACGTCTACCTGCAGATTTTCGATCGCCATCTGGTGACCCATTTCTTCCGCCCTCCTGACTTCGCTTATGTGGTGCTAGGCGATTATGTGCGCAACAACACCAGCTACGATGACGTGTTATTCTCCAACAGTGCGCCGATGCCTGTACATCCTCCCCAAGCGCTGAGCATGTCGGGCAAGGTCGTGCACCCAAGCGAGAATCTCGATCAAGTTTACCTACAGGTACGAGGCATCGAACAGGACTTTCGCGTAAGATTTTTCCACCTCCCCTATCAGGAGCGGGAGATGGAACAACTGCGCAGGTTTCTGGAACAGCACGACCTGCGCACCACTATCTCAAGGAGAGAGAGAGTCGCAGGCTTCCTGTCCATCGACGGACAGACCTTCCTGCGCTGGTACGAACAGACCGTGCCCGTGCAGGAGCGCCCGACAGACACACCTACCTGATCTACTTCTCCGTCGCCACGCGGTCGGTGTCCGCCGCGGTATCCTCCCGTGGCAGGGGAGTGAGCGGCAGAATACGCCCCTCGGCGATCTCACGCAGAGCAGTAACAGCCTCTTTGTTCTTCCTGAGTTCCGTGGGTAGGGCGCTTAATTTAATTTTTGGGCGACGGAAGGCCTGATTTTGCGGTGTTTTGTCTGTCTTCCTTTTTTGTAGTGCCTGATCAACTTTTTCTATTGACAGAGGTTGTGGGGGGTGCTACGATGAGGGCATGTTTGTACGTAAGAAAACATCCCCCAGATCTAGCAGCATTGCAGTGCAAATCGTCGAGAACAGGCGGACGGGGAGGAAAAAAAATGACACACCCAAACAGAAAGTCCTGCGACACGTCGGCACTGCCAAGCATCCCCGCGAACTACCAGATCTTCTCGCCCTTGCCGCAACAATCATGCAGCGCATGGAGCATGACAGCTCCCCCCTCTTCAGCGATCAGCCGTTCACTCCTTCGTCCGACAAGGGGCAACGCAACGAAGATTTTGAGGATGTAGGGCTGCAGTCATTAGAGGGTGAGGACACTTTCGTCTGTGGCATTCCCGATGTCTATGGCAAGCTTTACGACGATCTTGGCTTAGCTAAAATTTTCAGAGGACGACACGCTGAACTCAATAATCGCATCTTGAAAAACTGCGTCCTAGCAAGGCTTGCTGTGCCCACCAGCAAGCTGAAATCTACTGCCAAACTTGCCACCCACTTCGGTGTGCGGATGCACGTCGATAAGATATATCGCATGATGGATCAGCTGGACAGCGATAGAGTCAAGGATCTGATCCGCAGAGCGACGCTTGGCATTATGCAGGAGAAGGTCAGTGTTTTGTTTTACGATGTTACCACGCTACATTTTGAGAGTTTCACTGAAGATGAGTTGCATGCTTTTGGCTTCAGCAAGGATTGTAAGTTTAAGGAAACACAGGTGGTGGTGGCCTTGATTACCACCACCTATGGCCTGCCAATAACCTACGAAGTATTTCCTGGTGATACACATGAGGTGAAGACGCTGTTGCCTGTTATTGAGAAGTTGCGGGAGAAGTTCGATGTTGCGTCGGTAGAGTTTGCTGCGGATAGGGGTTTGTTCAGTGCTGCCAATCTGGCAGCACTGGATAAGCTAGGTATTACCTACGTGGTCGGTGCGCGGTTGAAGAGCATGAACAAGGCGACGAGGGATAGCATTCTTGCTCTCCATGCGCAGCAGTGCGAGGGTGAGGACAGCTATCAGGATAAGGAGAGCGAATATGGCGGTCGCCGTCTGGTCACCTGCTACAATCCTATCATGGCGGCGAAGGACAGGAAGGACAGGGCTCGTTTGTTAGATCGTCTGGAGAGGATGGCTAAGGTCGAGGGTGAGGTAGCGGTGAAAGATCTGGTCAAGAACAGCGGCAGCAAAAAATATCTCCAATTCGGTACTGGGAGCAAGAAGACAGCTAAAATCAATCGAGACAAGGCAGCCAGTGATGCTGCCTGGGATGGCATCAGCGGGTACATTACCAATTCCAAGCAGCCCGCGGGGAAGGTAATAGCCTCTTACCGTCGCCTGTGGGAGATCGAAGAGGCTTTTCGCATCTCCAAGCACGATCTCAAAATGCGTCCCATATTCCACCGCAAAGGCGATCGTCTCAGGGCACATCTGGATATATGTTTTATCACCTATGCCCTTGTCCGTCAGTTAATGTGTCGTTACAGGATGCGGCAAGGCGAGACGATCAGCTGTGAGAATTTGTGCGACACGCTCAGGCGGACAAGATTTACCCTGTTGCGGCATATCAAGACAGGAGAGTTGTATGGCATGCCTAACATGAAAGCTTCCCCGCGGGCCAAAAACCTCTACCGCATCGTCGGACTGAAATGCTCCTCTGCACCCTTTAAGCTCTAAACTACTGCGCAAAACTTGCGCACATGTAGTGCCCTACACAGGAAGCACATCCCTGTAATTACAGTATGTTGGGAAATTTACCTGCGGAACTCAGGAATCACAACAGCGGATAGACGCTTTATTGCGGCGGGTTGTTGTCAGCAAGAACAACGTACGGGTCAAGATTATCACAGGCAAAGGACGACACCAGCAACGTGGCGAACACCTGTTGGCAAGAGATGTACATAGCTGGCTGCGACACAAATACCGTGCTCAGATCGTCGCTATCGAGCAGTCGCCACACGACGTAAAGATAGGCGATTTACCCCTGCGCGGACATTTTGCAGTGGTGCTGCGACGACCCTGATTATTCAGCCAGCACGTCAGAGAACACAGTTATCTCCCCCCGCACATCGTAACCACGATAATTACGTCCCAACACAGCACCGCAGTAGCCCCTGCGGACAGAACAAGCTTGCTTTGTCCGCAGAAATTAACGAGGTGGGTGGCCAACAGTGCCTACAAGTCCTTGATAACACCGAAACCAAGACTGGTCATGTGGGAGCGGAGGATGTAGTTTTCAGTCAACATCAACTCAAGATGCCAGTCGTGGGTAATATTGAGCAATGTCGAGCCAGAGACTCGTATCAACATGTTTGCCCCATCCTGTATTTTGTCGTCGAGTCTAACATTATGCAGAGAAGGAGTCTCTCCCACACTGGTTCTGACCGACATCAAACCCAAACCAAACTCACCCCGAAAGGAGATAATGTTGTGCGGCAATGCCTCGTAAGAGATGCCTGTAGTTAAACCCAAGCCCTGAACGGTAGTGTCTTGCTCACGGCTATAATAAAGTGCTCCGTCGTACCCCTGCTCAGTTGCCGTCCCTGAAACAATCGCGTAGACAGAACGAAAAACAACACTTAAGCCATCGCTGAGGCGCCCCGTGAAGAAAATGTTGTACTCCTGCCCGTTGAAACCACCCATCAAGCGCAGTCTGGCCGCCGCCACCGCTAATCCCAACGCTTTCGGGAACATGCGCCGCGGGAGCTGAAAACGTTCCCGCAAACGCCGATAATCTCCCTTTGTGATCAGCCTCACCCGCATACTGCGATTAATACGATTGAAGGTTTCGCTGATCTCCAGTTTGCGATGGCCGTTTTTGATGGCCACAATTCTACCCACCGCCACGAGACGACCATCACGGTCAAAAAACCCTGCGTAATCACCGACAGTAAGACTTTGGTCATCGACCAGACAGTTGTTCATTCCCTTATCACACCTAAAATTGTAGGCAAGTAAGGGACTCGTCCACACCAACGAGAGGATAAAAAAGAAAATACGAAAGTAAAGCACGGCATGCACTCCTTTGCTGAGCAAACTTCTCACCCACGCTGAGTGCTGCAAGTTTCATTCCGACCACGCCGCAGAAGAGATCACTTTAGCCTTGACCTCGGCCATGCCTGCCAAAAACTGCCATGCTTTCAAATAGATAAGACGATCACGGGACTTGTGCGCCACCCGCAAGAACTGGGCAAAAGTGCGCAAACCACCTGTCTGCAATTTGGGCACTGCACCCTGTATAGACACCAAAACTGCACTCACCGCCACCCCGCACAACTCCCCCTGCACAAAGAAATCCGTCTGCAACTCATAACCGTAACTCGTGCCAAGACGTGCACGCAACGCGGCAAGTACCTGCTCGCGCAAAAAAACCCCCGCTCGTGTCGCGACCACAAGACCCGCGTGTTCATCGGTCTCGCAGTAGAGGGTATACACGCCACGTGTATCTCTATGTACAGGCAAAATCAACAAGGCAGGGGTAGTTACCCGCGCAGGCCAACGCATCAGCTGCTGAGCATCTTCGCGACGATCAGCTCGGCTAGCTTATGCAGGCACTCAAGCGTGCCGATGCCGCGCACTGCGATCGCCTCGTAGTGCGGATGAGCACGAGGATTGAAGGTAGCATGCAGCACGTCGAGGGCAACAGGCTGCCGCGCATCGCGGCGATTATACTGATACACCTGCGGTAAGTCCTCAACAACGTAGCCGTTGTCCTCCAGCAAAGCAAACGTCGCACACAAAGATGCGTGGTTGTGCGGTAAAGCGATAAGCTCCGAGTCAACCACATAGACAAAACCATCAAGACCCTTGAGCAAAATATCAAACGTGGCAGCAAAATAAGGCGGGGGCAAAACAAAAGCATGCAGACGCACCTGATAACCGTCAATCGCACCGAGCTTCAGCGGCAAAAAATCAAACAGCGGGTTAGGTTGTTCGTCGGCTTCCAACTCGAACAGATCGGTCTTCAGCTGCGGTGCAGTGGAACGGTAAAGGGAGCGCAGATTCTCCGTTTTGCCCGCCCCCGCGGTCCCGAAGTAGAAAACCTTACAGTGAATCTCTTTGTCGTCAAAATTGCAGATAGCCACCTGCCGCCTCGCACTGCAGCGATGGGTTGATTCTATCACATCGCACTAACGAGAGGCTAGAGGCCGAAGCACATCACGGCACGTCCTGCGTACGATACCAATGCAGCACCTCTGCTGTCGCCGCGATCGCCTGCTGTGATCGCACCAGCTTGTAGGCATGGAAAATCGCAGGCGGGAAAAGATAAATATGTCCCATGATCTTGATCGGCCGCGTCTCACCAAAACGGTTGCCGAAGAAGCCGTAGTACCCGAACCTACTGCCCAGCCCTGTACTCCAGAACATCGTCCACGAGAACTCGTAGGGTCTGCCATCGCGGGTTGCCTGTGCAGTGCCGCGCATACTGGCTAGCGTGCGACGCGCCTCACGCGTAAGCACAGTGTGAGGATCAGCCGCGTCCGCGGGCGGACAAGGCAGGGTGTGGGGAAGAATCGCCGCGGCAGGCAACTTGAACTTTTCAAACCCATCCCTGAGGTCGTGCACAATCGGCACGACATGCGTAGGGGAAGCAACATCCTGCACGAAGTGCATGATCTTACCGAGTATACGCAGCTGCGGCTGTCGCCCCGCCAACAGCTTCTCCGTCAAGTACTGCACCCGATAGCCAGCGTCGTCACGATACAACGTGCGTACCCACTTGTCGGGGTTGTAGTAGTGCGAATTTTTCAGCCATTTGACCGCGAGGTTGTAGTCCTCGCCGACATTGCCTGCGACCATCGCTGCGATCTCCGTCACGGTGAAGCGCAACTTATGGCAGCGCTCGTAAAGCCGCACGGCACGCTGGGTAAGTATTTCATGATCGGGGGCGCGCCACGCCACACTCGGCCGCGACACGCACAAGACGAACAGCAGGATTACTGGCACGCACCAGAAACCCCTAGTTCTCGAAACGCACATCGGTAATTTTCGCTCCCATCTTTTCCTGCAAACCCACCGTCAGCGGCGCACTCTCCGCCGCCCGCAACAGCTGACGTTGCTGTTTATTTCGCAGTACCATCTTCTTGTCCAGCAGAGATTGACGCGGCGCGTGATTTTTATCCAGTTTAGCGACGACAAACTGGCCGCGAAAAGCAAACAGCTCACGCAACTTCGCCTTGATCTTCTGCTGCCCCTCGTCCTGCAACAATAGGCGCGCTCCAAAACAGTTTTCGTCGATGGCAAGCTCGATGTGAGTCGCACTGTAAGCCACCACCTTCGCCTCCTCCAGCGTGCGTGCCTGAAAGGGACTGGCCTTCTTCCACGCCTCCACCAACGCTTGCCAGGTAGCGGGGAATAGCGCACGCGACGACCTGACCTCCTGCTGTCCTGCAAGCACAGGTGTTGCACGGGGCGCAGGTGGCACTGCCGCAGCGGTAGACGTGGAGGCTGTTGCAGGCGAGGTCGTCGTCTCCACAGGAGTTGCTGCCGAGGTGGGCAGAGCGGCGGGAGTGGGCAAACCCGCGTCGAGACACCACTCAAGGCAGTAGTTTTCAAACACATAGCGATCGAGTCGCGAACCGTCCAGCTCTTGCCGACAGCGTATCAGAGTACGAAAAATACGGTTCAAATCGAACTCACCACTGGCGGTCGCGATATCCTGCAAACCGCGCAGGAGCGCATCAGCAAGTCCCAAGCTTTTGCATTCCGTTGCCTCCGTGCCTACGTCCCTCACGATAAAGGCGTGGCGAGCGTAGACGGCAAGTTCTTCGGTAATTTTTTTAAAATCGATGCCACTGTCGCCGATGACACGCAAAGCCTCCAACACCTTAGGGCTGTTTTTGTCCACCAACGCGGCGAGTAGGTCGAGCAGGCGACGCGGGGCGAGATGCGAAGTAATATGCTGCAAAGCGGTGAGATTGACTTCACCTTCGCCGAGCAGGATAACTTGATCGAGCATGGTCAAAGCATCACGCAACGAGCCTTCTGCGTAGGAGACCAGCAGCTTGAGTGCGTCTTCCCGCCAGGCAATTTTTTCAGCCGCGAGAATTTCCTTGAGACGAGTAAGAATGTCGCTGGCTGCCAGTTTTTGCAGATGAAAAGTTTGACAGCGAGAACGCACGGTGGTCGGCACTTTGCCGATGTCGGTAGTGGCAAAAATGAATACGACATGCGGGCGCGGCTCTTCCAGCGTCTTCAGCAAAGCATTGAAGGCACTCTGCGACAGCATGTGCACCTCGTCGATGATGTACACTTTGTGAGATGAGCGTTGTGGTTTACAAGCCAGCGACTCTTGCAGGAGACGAATATCATCGACACTGGTATGCGATGCCCCGTCGATTTCAACGACATCCTCATGACAGCCACCCGCCACCGCCGCACAACTGCTGCAGCGCAAGCAGGGATTGCCGTCATCGGGCTGTGCACAGTTGATGGCTTTGGCAAGAATACGCGCGAGCGTCGTTTTCCCCGTACCCCTGATCCCCGTGAAGATAACCGCCGCGGCAACCTTGTGCAGACGCAAAGCACTGCGTAAGGCAAGCCGCGCCGTGTGCTGCCCCGTCAACTGGGTAAAGTCCTGCGGGCGATAACGCCTGGCCAGCGGTCGGTAAGCCATTGCCGCAAATCCTGTCGGGAGAGGAGTAGTGACAGCTGGATACACCAAACACCTGTCCGTGATCCGCTACCGCTGCTGCCTTCCGACCCTGACGGGGTTCGCGGGCGGACACCATCTGAGATCCAGCCATCGACTCGTGTTATTGGCTATCCGCGCACAGCTGTCAACTTTAATCTCCTCCCTTCTCAGAAAACGGACACCCTCTCGGACAAAAACGAGCACGGCTGGGTTGGTGGGGGAAGGGGTCTGTGTTAGAATTGTCTTAAGCACCTTTGCTAACCTATGACTAGTGAGCACGATGGGCTGGATCGAGCTGGTTGAGTGGGCAGCGCGGCTGATATTGCTAGGCTTGGTGTTACTGTCGGTGTGGTCGGTAGGCATTATCATCGACCGCCAACGTTTCTTCAGAAGGTGGAAACGCCTGGAGCCGCTCACAACTTTTAAGACAAAAATCACTCCTACACTGGACGTGCCCGATGACCCGCGCGCCGACTACCTGCAGCAGCTACAGGGCATGCCCGCGACGGCGGATGACAATATCTTCGTTGCCTTCATCAACGAAGCGCACAAGAACTGGAGCAAGGGCTTGCCCGTGCTCGGGACACTCGGTGCAACAACGCCCTTTATCGGTTTAGTGGGCACAGTGCTAGGCATTATCGTCGCTTTCGGCGAACTGTCGGCAGGCAGTGTCGATATGAAACAGGTAATGTTCCTGCTGGCAGAAGCTCTTATCCTCACTGCAATGGGACTGATCGTAGCCATTCCCGCGGTAATTGCCTTTAACCATTTCAATGGCAAAATCAACGCGATGACGAAAGACATCGAAAGCACCAAAGAACTCTACAAAGTTACCCGCCAACACCCCTCATGAAACACAGCGAAAACAGCGCCATCACCGACATCAATATCACCCCCTTCGTCGATGTCGTGCTGGTCTTGCTAGTCATCTTCATCGTGACCGCCCCCATGCTCTTCAAACAAGTCATCGACGTTAAATTACCCGCCGCGGCAACCTCAACGCAAACCGCTCCCGATACCATCGGGCTTGCCATCACCGCAACGGGCGTACTGTTGCTTAACGGCACAACAATGCAGGCGACTCAGGTTAGAGACTATGTCTACCAAGCAGTACAAAAAAATAACCGCGTGCAAGTCATCATCGCCGCCGACCGCGAAGCAGCCCACAAACACGTGATCACAGCCATCGATATGATCAAACAGGTGGGAGTGGAAAATTTTGCTTTTCAAGTAAGCAAAAAAGCATCAGAGAATGACTAGCTATCTCTACTCAGTGCTGCTGCACGCAGTTCTCGCCGCTATCGTTGTAAGCGTGGCAATCTTCGCCGACACAGAAACAGAAAACAAACCAGCCACCATAAAATTTAAAGTTATCGAACGTCCTGTCACCAAAAAAGCAAAACTTAAAGCTACTCCATCACCGCCGCTAGTAAAAAAAATAACCAAACCACCACCGAAAAGAGTTGCTAAACAAAAAAAGAAAAAAACAAAAAAGAAAGCACGCAGAGTTTTTGGAGTGAGCAAGAAAAGTATTACCACCAAACGTGGTGACGCTCCTGTTGTTAAACGAGGTAACACTATTGCTGCTGAGGTCGATCAAAAAAAACTCCGTAAAGATGACGAAGAAGAGTTACCTATTCCCCAAGCAGAATACCTCGTTACCGAAATGCCTGCGGTTATTTCCGAGGCTAGCATCGTCTACCCTGAAGGCATGCAGCTCGAAGGCACGGTGGTTTTGAGCGTGTTGGTCGATGCCCGAGGCCGCGTGCGCGCCGCACGCGTCGTGGAAGGGCTTGCCGCCGCGATGGATGCTGAGGCTCTGCGTGCCATCAAGCGATACCGTTTTCGCCCCGCAAAAATTGCCAGCACCCCTGTAGCAGTGAGGATAAGATATGCGATTAAATTTGTCTTGGAAAATTAGTTTATGGTTGCTGGCCAGTACTGCCTTGGCGGGCGTGCGCATAGCTGGCACAGTGTTGGAAAAAGGCACGGCGAAACCGTTGGCTAGGGTCAATATCTTCGTTTTGCCCGAAGCACTGAAGGCCACCACTGACGAGGCGGGCAACTTTGTTTTCGAAGATATTCCCCGCGGCGAGCGGGAGTGGATTATTAATGTTACAGGCTATAAACGTTTCCAACAAAAATTTATTTACGGAAAAAATCGCGAGAATGTCAAAATTTATTTGGAGAAAAAATCTTACGCTGATTTTGAAACCACTGTAGTAGGAAAGCTTGAAAAACGCGACCCTGCTAAAAAAACTTTATCACAAAAAGAATTTCTCCAAGCTCCTGGAGCGGGTGGCGACCCGATTCGTGCTCTGGAAAATTTACCTGGCATAGGGCAAAGTTTTGACGCTAACGTCGCAATACAGGGCAGTCCACCGGAAGACACCAAGTATCTCATCGAAGGGCATGAGATACCTTTTATGTTTCATTTTTTCGGATTAAATACTGTCGCGGTGCCTGAAACAGTCAAATCAGTTGATTTTCTCGCCGCGGGTTATGGCGTTGAGTTCGGTCGTGCTGCCAGCGGTGTGATTAATCTTAACCTGCGTCGTCCTCGCACTGACCGTTTGCATTACATGGCTTTTGTCGATTTTACTGCCGCGGGTGGTTATCTGGAAGGAAAACTAGGTGCTAATGACAAACGCAATTTTTTTCTCGGCGGACGCTATAGCTATCTCGGTGAAGTGATTAAGCAAGGAGCGGAGATTGCCAGAGAGGATAGCGAAGATGGCGATGTGCCTCCTGCTTTTAGCACCGCACCGACTTATTATGACCTTAATCTTTCTTACCATGATACTAGTCACGACAGATTAAAATTTTCGTTAATCGCACTCGCATCAAAAGACAAGGTTGTCGGCCTTAGAGAAGATGCACAAAGCCTAGTTTTTTCTGGCACTATCTTTGGTGAATTTGAATTTTTTCGTATTATTCCTAAGCTTATCTATCGCTTTAATCCAGGCGAAGTGCTCACTACATCCATAGCGGTAGGTGTCGATCAGCAAAGGTTTCGTCCTGGGCGACAAAAATTAAACTTCACCAATCAACGCTACAGCTGGCGTAGTGAGTATCGCAAAGAATTTTCGCCGCGCTACGAACTCACCTTAGGCACGGACTTTGTTTACGAGCGTTTTCATAATGAGATACGTGCTGCGGAAGGATTTTTTGCTGAGGATGATTTACGTACACCTCTAGAGGTTAGCAAGTTGCTCATTACCACGGACGAAGGGGATGACTTACGACAAGGTTATTATCTCAGCAACAGAATCGAGATTGTCAAAGATAAACTTATGCTTACCCCTAACTTGCGTTTCGACTATTTTTCTCTCCACCGCCAGGCTTACCCACAGCCACGCGGGGGGGTTATCTATAAAGTAAACGACGCAGCCAGGGTTTATTTAAACTCAGGTTCTTACTATCAACCCGAATTGCCTTTCAATTTAAGCAAAGGGACAGGCAATCCCAGGCTTAAACCGTCCAAAAGCATCCACTATGCCTTAAAATACGAACACGATTTTCGTAGCGGGAAAGTCAACGGATGGGTAGTAAATAGCGGTCTTTTTTACAAAGATCTGCACGACCTAAAATTAAGCAGCAGGGCACAGGTTAAGACACGCGACGGGCTAGTACCTGAAAGATTTAACAACGATGGTCAGGGTAGTGTTAAGGGCGCAGAGTTGTTATTAAAGTACAAGCAAAGCAACGCTTACCTCAATGTCGGCTACACCTACACGAGGAGTCGTCGCCGTGATCGCGAGGGCAAAGACTATCCTTCACAACAAGATCAAACGCACAATCTAAATGTATCTAGTGCATATATGTGGGGAAATTATACCTTATCTTCACGTTTTCGTTACGTGACAGGTATTCCTTACACTCCTATTGTAGGCAGTGTTTATTTTGAAAATGGTGATACGTATGTGCCGATTGCGGGTGATAAGCTTTCTGCACGCAACAAAGATTTTTGGCAGCTCGATGTGCGTCTCGACCGTCGTTGGATTTTTAACACGTGGATTTTATCGCTTTACCTAGATGTGCAAAATGTTACCCTCAGGGATAACCAAATAGGCACAGCTTATAGTTTTGATTATTCACAAAGTGCGCCTGCATATTTTATTCCCATACTACCGACCTTTGGCGTTAAGGGGGAGTTTTAGCGATGAAAAATGTTTTTTGTCTGTCATTAATCTTGTTGGCTTGCAACGTGCCTGAATTCAAAAATTATTCCGAACTAGGTGAATTGCGTCTAGTAGGCATTGTCGCTGATAATCCTGTTATCGACGGCACACGCACGGATGATGTGCAGGTAACACTTACGCCTTATCTCAGTGATTTTAACGCACGGGGCAGAGAGTTTACTGTCGTTGTCGCTGGTTGTCTTGCTACAGGACGTGGTCAAGGAGCAAGTCTGCGCTGTGCTAGACCGCAGTTGGTCACCTATCCCAACAACAACACCTTTGATACAGCGGTGTTGGCAGAGGATAATTATACGGGAGCGATGGATGCGGTGACGATTACTATCGCTAATCCCGCACAACAGATCGCGGCTTTTTCGCCACAGCAGCGGGTCAACGGCATCGATTATTTGGTTGTTTTTAGGCTTGAGCATGCGGCGAGCAAAACTAACTTGAGTGCGGTGAAGGTTATCTCTATCTCGGAGCAGCAGGATTTAAACAATAACCCTGAGATAGAAAAAATTGTCTTAGACGAAGAAGCATTGTCTCAAACATGTGTTTCTGTTGATATCGGAGTATCCTTCACCGCGGCAGGCGCACAGGAAATTTATCGCGAGATGAGTGCTGAGGGTGGCGTTGCTGAATGGCGTGAATCCTATGTCATCACCTGGTTTTATCTCGGAGGGAGGGTAACACCGAGCAGAGTTCTGTTTGGCCAGCGCTCTAGGTATAGCCCCGATTCCTCTGCAACAACGCTTGTCGCGGTCGTCAAAGATCGCCGCGGCGGCACGGCGGTAGCAGTCAAGCAATTACCCGCGTGTCGGGGACGTAGCCTCTGACGTTAATTAAGTTTTTGCTCCAACTTTTTTCAAAAAGTTGTGCGGGGTATGGGGCAGCGCCCCATCTTCCCTCTCTCCCGCAATATTGCAGGTAGACAATGGTAATTGGGGGGGTTTGGCAACGTAACTAAAGTGAAAAAAACGCTAGAGTCTCCATGTTTCTTTGTGCTACCTTGCTAATTAGTTATTTGATTTGGGGAGATAGGTTTGTGGCTGGAGAGCAAAGGGGAATGCGGGGTAGGCAACTGCAGGCTGGCCATCCACATGATGCCATCTTTCAAAAGATCTACAAAAATAAAGAATTTGTGCAAGAAATTGTGGCGCTAAGCTTCACCGAGGCAGAGTTAGAGGTGTTAGACTTAACTAGGGTGCGCATCGATGAGAGCGAAGCGAGGGATATTGCAGGCAAGAGTCGCCGCCCTGATTTTGTCGTCTCTGTCGATCTCAAAGGCGATGCAGGTGAGCCGCCGCTAACCATCTGCATAGTTTTTGAGTTCAAGGCGCATAGGGTAAACGATGTTCTTCTACAGATCAAGGAGTACCACACGGAACTGTGTCGTCGCACAGGTGGCATCGTCATTCCTATCGTTTTGCTGTGTTGCGAGGACGAGAATTTCGCTCCTCCTAGTGACTACAACAGTTGGGTGTTCAGGAATAGGAGGGGGGAGATACCTGCGGCGGTGCAGTCGCTGTAACATCTCAATCCTAATTTTTTCTGTAAAATCATAAATCTGCACAAACTGTCGGACAGTGTTTTGCGTCGGGCTGAATCTACGGGGGTAGTTATCGAGGCTATTCGCCGTTTTTGGCGTGCGACGGAAGAAGATGTGGCGTTGCTGTTGCGGAAAGCGCGTGAGATTCCAGCTGTGCACAGGGGTATTGTGATGATTCCGCTAACGGACTACTATGAATATACCGATGGGGGGTTTGGGAGGGGTGAGTTTGATCGCATTGAGCGGGAGTATTGGCCAGATCTACGTGAGGAGGAGAGACTTATGCCCACGATAGAATTCAGTCTTGACAAGGCGGAGAGGCGTGGTGTTGAGCGTGGTATCAGGCAGGGCATCGAACAGGGTATCGAACAGGGTATCGAACAGGGTATCGAACAGGGTATCGAACAGGGTATCGAACGGAAGCAGCGGGATGTTGTGGCACGGATGCTGGCGAAAGGTATGCCTGACGAGCAGATTTGTGACGTTATACAGCTCAGCGGAGAGGAGCTGGCCGACATTAAGCGCACTCTTAATTGCAGCTAGCAAACAGCTCGATGCTGTGCAAGTGCCAGCAGGCACTGCTTGCCGTAGATAGCACAGCCACGACAGCAAAAATTTTCTGCTCACCGCTAAGATAAAATCACACGGCAAAATCAAACAACTGCTCCAACCCCCTGAGGTTAATTAAGTTTCTGTACCAACTTTTTTCAAAAAGTTGTGCGGGGTATGGGGCAGCGCCCCATCTTCCCTCTCTCCCGCAATATTGCAGGCAGACAACTGTAATTTGGGGGTTTTGGCAACGTAACTAAAGTGAAAAAAAAAAACGCCGATGATGTCCGCGCGGGAAAGTTTTGTTTTTAGCCAAAAAAAGGGAAGTGGTGCGGACGAAGGCGGGTTTAAGTTTGGTGGAGTTGATGGTCGCGGTGGCGATTATCGGCATTTTGGTCGCCTTGGCAGTGCCGCGTTATCATGCTTTCTTGGCGCAGGCACGGCGGGGGGAGGCGAAGAGCAATCTCGCCCACCTGGCCACCTTACAAGATATGTATAAAGTCGAGCACGGTAATTACTATAGTGGCTCCGCGTTGCTCGCCCCTGATGGTGGTATCGGCTACAAGAATGAGGACGGTACTAGGGGTGATTGTGGGGACTACGCCGATGATCGCGATCAGGGGTTGAATAACCGTTTGGGTTTCCGTCCGCAAGCCTGTGGACAGTTACGTTATTTTTATCAGTTGCGTCCTGGTAATGTTGCGGTTGCCTTTGCCTATGCCGATGCTGAGGGCAGGTATATTTATCCCGATTGTCATGGCGGGGGGAGCGAGGAGTGTGACTATACGCGGGGTGATGCGGTGAGGATGGCGTTGCGCGATGCCAAGCCCACGGTCTGCCGCAACATCACCAAGTACTGCCCCGCAGGCTTAGGGGCACCACCGCCGCCGCCGCCGCCAACACCAACACCACCGCCTCCGCCACCATGTGATCCGACAACACAGTGCTGTGATGGTAATACCGAGGTGGCTAATACATTTAGCTTAACCTGCAACGGGTGGTGGGGGACGTTCAATGATAGTGCCCCTAATAAGGGCTGCTGTAGGAGATGCGGATGTACTCCTTGGCAGCCTGCGGTGAGTGATAGTAGGACAGATCCCAACGCCTGTGAGGGCGAATCGAGATATGAATATGAACCACAGACGAGAACCTGTAGAGGATGGCCTCCCTGTCCAAGAGAGGCACGAAATAGGCGGGTAACAGTTATAGGGACGAAGGTTTGCATAACACCAACGCCAACGCCAACGCCAACGCCAACGCCAACGCCAACGCCACCAACACCACCATGGCGGTGTGATTGCGTGAGTAGTGAAGGGGGATGGATAGCAGCAGAAAAGCCAGCAGACGTATGTGCATGCAAAAATTACACGGAGACAAAAACTACCACTATCACTTGCACACCTATTGGTACTCTCCCACCAGGAACAACATGCCCAGAAGAGACAGAAACCATCATTATCCGCACTAAAGAAGGATTAAAGCCTATCGCTGAGTGCACTACCACCGAATGTCCGTGCAGAGAAGGTGACACCAGGACTGAATGTATTTGTGTGTGCAAGGTGATGAGTGCCGAGATAACTTGGAATCCTCTCAGTGAAGATTACACCTGTAAGGAGGTAACGCAAACAGGGAATGCTACTGCAGATTGGGAACCACATCCAAATAACCCAAATGGCTGTCAAGATGGCTTCAGTTGTCCCGATGAGCATACTGAATTTAGCCGAGTTGTCTGCGGCGAGAAACCAGTCAATTGTGCTGCCAATTGTCGGGACTGGGGTGAATGGAGTGCCTGTGCAAGAAATGCTTTTGTAACAGATTCGAGTGATCCTATGTACTGCTACGAAATGCGCAGCAGAACCTGCAGTGATCCCTGTGCTGGTGTCAGTAGTGCCGATCCTTGCTCTGAAGGCGTGGGGGTTATTAGTGAGTGCCTTGCTACCGAAACTAAGGGATGTACTGGTTGTGAGCCAACAGAAACTGAATGCAACATAGTAACGCAGTGTTGCTGGGATCATGATAGCGACCCTGCCACGCCGCTCAGAGTGGTAGCGGCTATAGAGAAATCTGCCTGCACACTCCTCGGTGGCACGTGGACGGGTGAGGCAACCAATTCCTCAGGTGCTGGCTGCTGCAAGGAGGCAGAAGACCCTGATCCTGAGACACCAGAACAGCCAACAGAACCCATTACTGAAACTGAAGAAGAATGCTCGGGAGGGCAGGCGGTGCAAGTGGGAGAGTGTGAGAGTGCCTGTTTGGATGGGACGACGGGCGGCAGCTGTCAGGAAAGGGCTACATATGGTAGTGGCTGCAATTGCAACAGCAGCGATGGGACGACATACGTGAACAGAGTATACAATCCGAATACTTGTATGTGTCAGTGCCCTGATAGTACTGGTAATGAGAAAAACGCATGCGGCAACGTGAGTGAGGCAACCTGGAACGATAATAGGTGCAAGTGCACTTGCTCTGATCCCAAGAAGGTATGGAACTTCTCTGCTCTTACTTCACTCAGCCTGCTCAACAAGGCGCTGTCTGTGTTCGGGGTTGGTTCTACAGGCGAGTGCGTGTGTCTTTCCGATGCTGAGAAAACTGCATGCACCAAAGCTAGCGGCGCTTGGGGCAGTGGCGGCTGCACCTGCAGCGGGGCTAGTATGAGCTGGAGTTTCGACACTGATACGTGTACGGGGAGTTGCAAATACAGCGGCTCTCTACCTCCAGAGACACTGCCAGAGACACTGCCAGAGACACCGACACCGCCAGAGACACCGACACCGACACCGCCAGAGACACCGCCTGATCCTGTCTGTGATAGCGTTAGCTACCCAGCTGATTATAGTGGAGGCGATGTTCCCGCCAAAAATACTGAAGTTGCGGAGGTAACGAGTCACTGTGAAAGTACTAGAGGGGGTTACTTCTCATCGACGGGCGCTGCATGTACCTGCGCAGCACAATGTGCCAGCCTTAGGGTAACGGACGAGAACGGAAATACTGTTAGTCACGGGCAGCATCTGCCCATGACTGTTGATGCTGCGTATGCAGTATGTAAAGGCACTACGTCAGACAGCAATGTAAGTGGTGATGAAAAGAACACATTTAATGGAACTACTCAATACATGACTGATAACAAAACACTAAAACGCGCTTGCACCTGCACGTACCCATCGGCTACTATACCTCCACCAACAGATGTCTGTGATCAGGATTATGGGGTGGGCAGTACTGTCGGTGATGCGGAGAGTAGCTGTGAGGGAGCAGGTGGCATTTTCCGTTCTACCACCGCGGGCAGTATTCGCACTTGCTACTGTCTGGAAACGTGCACAACATATACCTTAGACGGCGGCACAAAGCCATTAGGAGACGGCAGCGGGTACCAAATTCTGCTCACATCTGCAAAAACACACTGTGGTGGTCAGGGGCCTAATCACACATTTTCGCCTCAGACAGCAGTACCACCGCCGCCACCTCCCTACGGTCACACCTGCACCTGCACAGCGCCGACTCTCCCACCACCGTCCGTAACACGGCTCTACAAAGGCTGTATCGTCGACGCCTATTACAAAGCTCGTGTGAATGGTGGTGAGGGTGGTGAGGGTGATGGAATATCAAATTGCACTGGCAATCAGAAATGCCCAAGAGCAGATATGATAATAAACGCAAAAAATGGAATTAGATGTCTCGGATCTAATCTAGGTGCTGCACTGACAGAAGGAGACGAATGTGCGTGTTTCGATAGGATTGGGAACAGTTTGCTGAATACAGCAGCAGATGATAAGAGTGTTAGGACTTTCGTAACAGATATCAAGACCGAACTTGACCAAGTATACATGTCTGATGAATGCCTAGAACACGAGGGAACGGCATGCGGCGCATCGAACGACGCCTGCTGCGACGTTGCTCCACTTCTTTATTTTAAGCAGTAATACAAGGAGAACCATGATGAAACTGCTGGCAATTTTCAGCTCTTTTGTGTTGTTCGCCGCTTGTCTTCTCCGTTCGCCTCCCGCGGACAAGAAGTTCATCGCATGGGAGCATCAGTGGAACGGCCGTCAGCCACACAGTTTGATCGATATCGTACACAAACTCCATTGGAACATCAGCTACAGTTATGGTGCAGACTGTGCAGCTGAGCAGCGCAACAACGATGATGCCTTGACCGCAGAAATCACCGCCGTGCTACAGATGTGGTTGCAACCGCTGCGAGAATACGGGAAGAAAAAAGGAAAAATTGTCGCTGATTTCCGCTACTTGTTGGGGGCAGCGGGGGACAATAGCGACCTTCACGTTGTTTTTTATTGTGATTTGGAGAACTCGACTGCGCGTCCAGGCAAGCCACCGCTGATCAATATGCGTCACGGCACAAATGTCGATCGCCGCGGCTTTGTGCCTGTTCTTGTCCATGAAATGGGGCACGCTTTTGGCTTGGCGGACACCTATCTTTTTTTTGAAGAATGGGGTGACCCGCAGCTGGACAAGGGTGGTAAGAATAGCACCAAAGGTACGCAGCCGACTTCCATCATGTCGGGGGTCTCTATAGGACATAAGGGTGGCACAATGATCGGTAGAGACGACAAGAATGGTGTCATCTGGCTCTACAAGAGGAAGTACGAGGGGTTGCCGAGCGATGACTGTTTTTTCGACGATTACGAACTAGAACATGTGCCACTCGGCTGCCGCCCTAAGCACCCCCTGATCTTCGGACTCAAGCACTCGTCAGAAATTGATGCGATATTTATTATCGAAGATGATGAGCATCTTGATGTCAATGCCCGTGATGCGAAAGGGATGACTGCACTACACTACGCAGTATCGTACAACTACCGACGGGTAGTGCAGTTACTGCTCAGGCACAAAGACATCAAACCCTTCTTGACCGACGGGGAGGGAAAAACACCTGTGCAGTTGGCGAAAGAACTCGGTCACGACGAGCTCGCGCAGCTCATCGCCGCCCACCCCAAGGCTATGCCTGTCGCAGCAAAGGGCAAACAAACCACCACCTGGGGCGAACTGAAAAAAGAGGAGTGACTATGCCCCCGCCTTCTCTCTATCAGGTGCTTCCGAACTTACGAAACGATCACTAACCGTAACTGAACTCCTCTACGTGATTGTTAGAAGCCGATAGGGTGTCCGCTCTTTACGGGGGCATCTACAAGGGGTAACTCGGAGAGGCTCTCGCGGCAGAAAAAGAGCGACAGCAGCGTTCTGCGGCGTATTTTAGCGATCATCCGCACGAAGGTCACCTATGGGTATCGTCGGGTGACTGCCATGCTGCGACGAGACCTTGCTGTTTCAGCGGTCAATCATAAACGTGTTTACAGGATCATGAAGCGCAATAATCTTCTGTTGAGAAGGCATGCGTCGAGGCCAACAAGGGTTCACGAAGGTAAGGTGGCCACGTTGAGGAGCAACACTCGATGGTGTTCGGATACTTTCAGAATCCAGTGCGATAACGGGGAGTGTCTCGAGGTTGTGTTTGCCATGGATTGCCACGATCGTGAGGTAATCAGCTGGGCGTGCTCGACATGCGGCGTTGATGGTGGTCTCGTTAGAGACTTGATGGTTGACTGTGTAGGTGCACGTTTTGGCGATGAATTGCCGCACAGAATACAGTGGCTATCGGATAATGGCCCCTGTTACGTTGCTAGGCAGACGACAACGTTTGCCAAGTATCTGGGCTTTGATGTTTGTACTACGAGACCATACAGCCCCGCAAGCAATGGTATGGCGGAGGCGTTCGTGAAAACTTTTAAACGAGACTATGCCTATGTCAGTGACTTGAGTTCAGCAGATGTGGTTGAGCAAAAATTGCATGTCTGGTTTGATGAATACAACAACGTTGCACCACACAAAGCACTTGGCATGATGTCACCTAGGATGTATATGGAGTTTCAACAGGCTGGGTAGACTGTCCGCTCTACGGGGGCAACTCCAAGTCTGCAGTACGGTTCAGCCCCGCACATGCGGGGAACACGATAACAAACGTAGTGGTCGCTGGTTACTAAACGGTTCAGCCCCGCACATGCGGGGAACACACTTCCTGTAACCTATTAAATTTTCAGAAAATTTTGCAACAAGAAAATTCTACCGAAAAAATTCACAGACTATGCACCACAATCAACCGTCCTGCTCCTGCTCGACGAGCAGGAAAGAAACCAATCGCAAGCCACCTAAATCAACTGGTATTCTGCGGTTTGTGCCCATCGTTTGAAAATCAAAACCATATTCGGTGCTTGTTGCCCAAATCATAGCAATATTGCCTTTATCACAAAAAACACAGCAATGTTCCCAAATCATCTCTCGTATACGCCGTGAAACATCACCCACATACACACCCGCCCGCACTTGCAACAACCACACAGCTAAACGCCCCCGCAAACGAGGTGGCACATCTTCAGTGATAACAGCCAACAGTGACATCACTTGTTCCTGTGTCCAGCTTCTCCCAAACTCTCTGCCTCAGGTATCGCGGGTGGAATTGATTCTGCTGGCATCTGTGGTGGTTTAATTTCTCCAGCTTGCAACACTTCATCAATAGTAGGAATAATCTTTGCCAATGTCTTGTGCTCACGAAATGCATCACGACAAGCAATCCTCACCTCACGATCGGGCTGTGATGGTTCTCTCGCTGCAATCTTAAACGCAAGTGGCACAACCGTATCAAATTTAAAAATATCGGCAATGTCATATACAAAAGACAATGCCTTACCCCAGTGAATAAAACCAACCGAAGGTGCATACCCCGCTGCCAACACCGCTGCTTCTGTTATGCCATACAGACATGCCGTTGCCGCACTCAAACAACGATTAGCCACATCGCCTGTTTCCCAATTGTCAGGATCATAACTGCGTCGCTGCCACTTAACCCGATAACGCTTGGCTAACAAATCATAAATCTTCTTAACCCTTGCCCCCTCAATGCCACGCAACTGTTGCACACTCCTCTTCAACGGTGCTGGCTCACCAAAACGTAGTGCATACATCTTGCGTACCACCTTCAAACGCAAATCATCATCCAATGCTAACTGTGCTTGATACAACAAACGATCCGCACGCGCCCCGCCTGGCTGCCCCGATGAATACAAGCGCACCCCCGCCTCACCAACCCATACCAACAATGTGCCTACCTCAGCTGCTAACTTAACCGCCGCATGCGATACCCGCGTACCTGGCTCAAGCATGATACACGCAACCGAGCCGACAGGGATATGCGTGCGTACCCCCGCCTTGTCAATGAAAACAAACGCACCGTCCTTGACATCAATTAAGCCATACTCCAAAAAAATCATCGACACCCGATTCTTCATCGGTAAAGGTTTCAATGGCGAATAAGGTGCATCAGTCATTTGCTAAATTCTCTTAATTAAAAATAAACCACAGCCAAACGCTTTACTCTTGCCAATACCATTTAACAAAACATACTCAAAAAGTTTCGGATCAGTGACAGTCAGCACACCCTCAAAATCAACCGAACGAAACCTAATTGCCTTACCTCTCAACGCATGATTGACATGTTCACGATAACCATCAGCCCTAACCGTACTGCTTGCCAGCCTAAAGCCATGCTTGGCTGCACGCTCATCTAACCACTGCACACAACTTTCTTGCACTAACGATGGCAAAGCTGGTCGCTCACTGAAAGATAAGCTCTTATAGCCAATTAACGTTTTCTTGTGCATTACAACATCACAAACCTTTCTTCTGCCTTGTGCGTCCTTCACACAAACAACAGGATTAGCTCGTTCAGATGCAGCCTCTTCTTGCGATACACACCCGCCTCCAACAGTTTGTTTTTAAGTATTGACCATTGTTCATCTGCGAGTATAATGCCTCTCATGGGTAAACCCCTGGAAATTATTGTCATATATTTCCATATGATGCAGGTTTGCCCTACTAATTACAAGTGATTAGCACACACAAAAAATTATTAAACGAAACGGCGACACACCCTAGTCAGCTGCTGTAGAAAGGGCAACGGTATACATATAGGTTTCAGTTGCTAGGTGGCAGGGTATACTAGTGTTAGGTATTATGCAGCGGGAAGGCCTTACCCCAGAGCAGATTAAGGCCGATCAAGCTGCGGTGTTGGCACAACAGGAGACGGAAGATGAGTAGTGATGTTATCACTGCCGTGATCCGCGGCATAACCTATATCGCCATAGCGCTGATATGCTGCGGCAGCTGCGTCAAGGCATGCGAGATTATGGTCAGTGCACCGACTGCTGGTTAACAAGTTTCAGTTGCTAGGTGACAGGGTATACTAGTGTTAGCATGCAGCATTCGCCGCAGATGGAGAGTGCGTTCGTTTCAATAGCCATCGCCAGGTTCTCGAACACCATGTAAATCCCCACTAAACAGCAGGGTAAAGGCTGGCACAACTGCACGGTCGCCGTTATCATAAAATTTGGCTTTGTCCAAGTTGAATTTTTCAGGATTAAATTTCCAATTTGCGTCATCATTTTTCTCTTCTTGTTCTTTTTTTAGACTTTTATCTACTTCCTCTACTTTATCTTTGCCTATCTTAGGCCACTCTACCAAAGCATTGGCAAAGTTGTAGCTACCATTTTCATTTTGCTCTACACTTTTTTTTAATTCACTTGGTAATAGCTTAAATGCTTCTCCCAAATCAGTTTGAACGCTTGACCATCTGGCGACATCGATGACCTTCGCGTCGGTGGTAATTTCTACTTTAGGTAATGTCAGGCCGTGGCTCGTTACCCGTCATGCAACACCTACACCCTAGCACCCGCGCACTGTAGCCGAAAGACACGGCAGAGGTAAAAGCAGAATTTTGTTGCTGCAGCACAGCCGATCGTGCTAGAAGCGGCGGGCGTAGATGTTCCCGTCCATAGCAGTGCGGTGGTTGTGATGTCCGAGCCGTTGTTGGAGGTGAAAAACCTCTCGGTTGCCTTTCAGCACGAGGGAAAATTCGTCAACGTCGTCGATGAAGTCAGCTTCACAGTGCAGCGCGGGCAGTGTATCGGCCTCGTCGGCGAATCGGGCTGCGGCAAATCGGTGACCTCGTTGTCGTTAATGCAGCTGATCCCACACCCAGTGGGGAAAATCAGTGGAGGGGAAATTTTCTTTAAAAACAAAGACATCCGCAGTTTGAGGGCAGAAAAACTGCGTCGTTATCGCGGCCGCGAGGTCGTCATGATCTTTCAAGAACCGATGACCGCACTTAACCCTGTCTATGCGGTCGGCACACAGATGCAGGAGGCCTTCCACAACGAACTGCCGCAGGAACAGGCACGGACACGCATCATCGAGTTGCTACGGCGAGTAGGTCTAGCCGAGCCTGAACTGCTGCTGAAGAACTATCCCTACGAACTGTCAGGTGGTATGCGTCAACGAGTGATGATCGCCATGGCAATCGCCAACAACCCCAGCCTGCTGATCGCCGACGAGCCGACCACCGCCCTCGATGTCACCATTCAGGCACAAATCATGCAACTGCTGCGGGAGGTGCAGACCGCTATGGGCATGGCAATGATTTTGATCACACACGATCTCGGTGTCGTCTTCGAAATGTGCGACTACGTGCACGTCATGTACGCAGGGCGTATCGTCGAATCCTGCACCGTCGCGCAACTCTACGATTCCCCCGCCCACCCCTATACCCACGGCCTGCTGGCATCACTGCCCCGTATCACCAGCGAGGAAAAACCACGCCAACGCCTGCCGACAATCCCTGGCAATGTCCCGTCGCTCGGCAGTTTCCCGCACGGCTGCCGTTTCAGCAACCGCTGTGCATTTCGCACCGACCAGTGCGAACGCAGCACACCGCCCCTAACAGAGCTGGGCGAAGGACGAAGGGTGGCATGCTTCCATCCTCTCGTCGCCTCGAAGCCACCTCACCCCACCCACGCAGGCTAGCCGAAAAAATCCTTACGCACAGGTCACCTTTGTGCTAGAATAAGCCTTCAGGACTTCGTGGATTTTTAGAGAGGTGTGCTATGAAGGCGGCTTTGCTGTTATTTGCTGGCTTGTGCGCAGGGTATGTACTGGCTGCGGAAAATAATAACCCCATCATCGGCAGTGCGACGGCCATCAAGGGCGGCAAGTTCGTATGGGGGGCGTTATCGTACCCCAAATCACTCAACTACCCTGTCTCTGGTGATGCGGCATCGGCGATGATTTACGGCCTGGTGGTGGAAACCCTGTGCGAAGTGAGCTACGCCAGCGGTGAATACGTGCCGCTGGTGGCTGAACGTTGGGAGATTTCCGACGACAAGAAGATCTTCACCTTCCACCTCAACAAGAGAGCGAAGTTTTCCGATGGCACGCCCGTAACCAGCAAGGACGTACAGGCATTCTGGGACATCGTGCGTAATCCCGACAACATCATCGGGGCACTGCGCGCCTCATTCGATAAGTTTGAGAAAATGGCAATCATCGACGCACACACGGTGAAAATCTACGCCAAGTCACCCCATTTCAGCAATCTCGATACCATTTGCGGCTCGTTCATGGTCACCAGCCACAAGTTTTGGTTGGGCAAGAACTTCAACAAATCCTTCAACAGCAAGCTATTCGGCTCAGGCCCCTACGTTTTGCACCAGGTCAAAAAAGGGAAGCGAGTAGAGCTACAACGTAACAAGAACTACTGGGGAGCACACCTGCCGCAGAACATCGGACGCTACAACTTCGACACCTTCGTCTACCGCGCCGTGGAAGATACCACCGTGCGGTTTGAGCTGTTCAAGAAAGGCGAAATAGACATGCTGAGCTTCAACGTCGCGAAACGTTGGAAGACAGAGACGGGGTCAGAAAAATTTAAAAAGAACTGGATCATCGCACGGCGTGCCGATACCAAAGATCCACAGGGCTTTTCAGGAGTTATTATCAACACGCGGCGTAAACCATTCGACGATGTGCGAGTACGCAAGGCATTGGCACACACCTACCATCGAGAAAAATTCATCAAGGACTTGTTCTACGACAGCTACGATCGCCTGTCCAGCTACTGGCCTGCCTCTATCTTCGCCAATACCAACAATGTGCCGATCGATTTTGATTTGAAAAAGGCGCGCTTGTTGTTGCAGACAGCAGGCTACACCAAGACCAATTCCGAGGGGGTATTGATAGGGAAGGATGGCAAGCCATTCAAGGTCGATTATTTCTACGTCTCCAAATCCGCTGAGCGATACTTGACCATTTGGAAGGAAGATCTGCGCAAGGTCGGCATTGACCTACAACTCAAACAGATCACCTGGCCGACGTTGGTCAAAAAGTGGGATAAATACGAGTTCAGTCTGGCGGGAGTCGCTTGGAGTGCTAGTCTCAACCCCGACCCGTTCGAAATGTGGCACTCGAAGTTCAAGGATCAGCCCGCGGGTAACAACTTGGCTGGTTTCACCACGCCGCGCTTGGATGCACTAATCGCTGAGATAGGCCCGATCTTTGATCGCCACAAACGTGCCCTGCTCTTTCACGAGATGGACAGTATTTTGTTCAATGCCCACCCTTATATTCTGGGCTGGAGTTTGAGCTACCTGCGCATCGGATACTGGAATAAATTCAGCTTTATCCCTAACTTCGTCCCTCGTTACGGAGACAGCTACGCGGTATGGCAATACGCCTGGTACGACGCGGCGAAGGACAAGAAACTGCAAGCCGCGCGACAAGCTAACCAGGCAATGCCCGCGCTGGCGGGCATCAAAGGCCCCCACGGTTGAGGAGCAGGTGTGCGTAAATTCTTGCTGCTACTCAACGTCACCCTGTGGTGCACAGCGGCAGTGACCGATAACACGAGCGACAGGAATCCGCGTGTCGGCGACGCTGCCGCCATACGGGGCGGCACGTTGGTCATCGGACGTAACAGTTACCCAAAATCGCTGAATTTTCCCGTGTCAGGCGATCTTGCCGCACAGACGGTGTATAAGTTGGTGGTGGAAAACCTCTGCACCCTCAATCCCCAGAGCGGTGAATACGTGCCATTGCTCGCGGCGCGCTGGAGTATTTCACCTGACGGCAAGGTGTTTACGTTTCATCTCGACAAGAAAGCGAAATTTTCCGACGGCACGCCCGTAACCAGCAGGGATGTGCAGGCTTTTTGGGAGATCTTGCACAACCCCAACAATATCATCGGCGGGGTGCGTGCCGAGCTGAGTAAATTCACCAAGCTGGAGGTAATCGACACACACACGGTCAAGTTTTACGTCCAGGTAGCACGTTTCAGCAATCTCGGGGTATTGTGCGATTATTTTGCTGTCACCAGCCGCGCGTACTATCTGGCTGCGGGCAAGGACTTTAACAAGTCTTTCAGCAGCGCACTTTTTGGTTCAGGCCCGTACCTTATCGAGAAAGTCAAAAAGGGCAAGACGATTACGCTGGTGCGTAACAAGCGCTACTGGGGGGCGCATCTACCGCAGAACATCGGGCGCTACAACTTCGACAGGCTGGTGCTACGCACCGTTACGGATGCTACTATTCGCTTCGAGTTATTCAAAAAGGGCAAGATCGATATGTTCGTTTTTTCCGATGCCAAGCGTTGGCAAGTAGATACAGGCTCGGCAAAATTTCGCCACAACTGGCTCGTCGCACGACGTGTGGACAACCAGTACCCCCGCAAGTTTCGAGGCATTGCCATCAACACACGGGTGAAACCGTTCGATGATGTGCGGGTACGCAAAGCATTGGCACACACGTATGACCGCACCCGCTATATCACCAAGCTATATTACGGGATTTACGCACCGCTACAAAGTTATTGGCCTGGTTCTATTTTTTCCAGCCCCAAGAACAAAATCGTTCAGTTCGATCTCCAAAAAGCGCGACAACTGTTGCGGGAAGCGGGTTATACCGAGGTCAACGACGCGGGTTTAGCGGTCAAGAACGGCCAGCCACTGGTGGTCGATTACCTTTATGCTAGCAGGCAACAGGAACGTTACCTGACGATTTGGAAAGAAGATTTGCGTAAGGTCGGTATCGATCTCAAGTTGGAGCTGGTGACCTGGCCGACTTTGATGAAGAAACTACAGAACAAAGAGTTCGTGTTGATGTTTATCGGCTGGGGTGGGTCGCTTAACCCCGACCCGTACAGCATGTGGCACTCGCAGTTTTTGCAGCAGAAACACAGCAGTAACCTGTCGGGCTTCACGACACAGGAGTTAGACCGTCTGCTGGTCAAGAGCGGCACCCTGTTCGACCGTCACCAGCGCCAGCAACTCTTCCATCTTATGGATGAAATTCTGTTCAACAACCATCCGTTTATTCTGCACTGGAGCAAAAGTTTTATGCAGATCGGTTACTGGAACAAGTTCAGGTTGCTGCCCCAAGGTGCACCTGCCCAGGGTGACTTTGACAGCGTGTGGCAGTACGCCTGGTACGATGCGGTGAAGGATAAGGCATTGAAGGCAGCCATGCGCGCGGACAAGGCCTTGGTGAGACCCGCGGGAGTGCGGGGGCCGCACGATTGAGGGGGAGTGGCAAGTTCGGACACACGGCCTGACAAGACTAAAGAACACTGAAGTTGCACTTCGTATGCAGTCATGCTAGCTTCCCCTGCGATGGTGGGAACGGGAAGAAGATGGGTGGTGGTCAGCAATAGACTGCCCGCGCGTTATGACAAGCGCAAGCGCAGGTTTGTCATCGCGAGTGGGGGGTTGGTGTCGTCGTTGCTGGGGGTTGATTACCAACGTCCTATGCTGTGGTTGGGGTTGACCACCGAGTCGTGGGATGCCGCGGAGATTGCCGCATCGCTGAAGATCAGCGATCGTATTGAGGTTGTGCCTCTGACCATCGCTCCTGAGCTTTACGATCCGTATTACAACAGGTTCTGTAACGGCGTGTTGTGGCCTTTGCTCCACTATGAGAACCATAGCGTCAGCTGGGATTTTGAGGCTTGGCAGAAGTACCAGGAGGTCAATCGTCTTGTCGCTACGACTCTCCTCAAGCTAACCAATACTGGTGATGATCTCGTCTGGGTGCATGATTTTCATCTCATGCTAGTTGCCAAGCAGTTGCGTCTTAAACGCCAGCGACAGGGCGTAGGTTTTTTTCTGCATGTGCCTTTTCCGAGCTATGAAATTTTTCGGCAACTGCCTTTTCGCAGCACGATTTTGCATGCTTTACTCGCTTATGACTTGCTCGGTTTTCATGATTACAGTTATCTGATGCACTTTACGCAAACGGTGCACTATGTGCTAGGTATCAATACGAGCTTCAATCGTATCTACCATAAGGGACGCAGCGTTAATCTCGGTGTTTATCCTGTCAGTATCCCCACGCTGACGATCAACAAAGCGGCACGCAGTAAGCGTGTGAAAGAAATTTGCGCAGGTTATCGTCATCGTTTTCGCACCAAGAAAATAATCCTCGGTGTTGATCGTCTCGATTACATTAAGGGTATTGACCTTAAGCTTGACATTTTCCACACTTTTTTACAACGCTACCCTGATTATCGTGGGAAAGCGTCGCTGATGCAAGTGGTCGTCCCCAGTCGTATTGATGTGCCTGCCTATCAGCAACTGAAGGAAAATATCGAAGGGCGGGTTGGCTATATCAACGGTTATTGGGGGAAGGCTGATTATGTACCCATCTACTACATTTACAATTCGGTGCATTTTCATGAGTTGTTGGCATTGTGTCAGTTATCGGATTGTCTTTTGATTACCAGTAAACGGGATGGGATGAATCTCGTTGCGCTTGAGTATGTGGCAGCCCAGACTGCCACCCATCCAGGGCAGGTGTTGCTCAGTGAATTTGCGGGCGCGGTGTCGATCATGCCTAATGCTATCGCTCTCAATCCCTGGAACATAGAAAAGTCAGCCACGCAGCTGCATCAAGCTTTGCGGGAAGATCCTGCTCTCATCGCGGCACGCAATGCGCAGATGCTTGATTATCTGATGAACTACACAGGCAGTGAGTGGGCAAGTTCATTTATGAGTGATCTGCTGAGAAATGCGCGGCAGGGAGCGAAGTTAGTTGAAAATCTCAGTTTTCCATTGCGTAAAAGCAATCCGCTGTGGGAGAAGCTGAAGAAAATAAAGAAAATGGGCAGGAGTTTTTTGTTTGTTGATTTCGACGGCACGCTGGTGCCTATTCAGGCACGTCCCGAGCAAGCGGCCCTCAGCGATGGGACACTGCAAACCTTAGCTGCACTCCAAGCGCAGAACTATGCTGTCGTTATTGTCAGTGGACGTGAGCGGCAGTTTTTGTGGCAGCAGTTCGGGGCGCAACCTTTCACGCTTGCAGCCGAGCACGGAGCAGAGTATTACGATCATCGTCAGCAGCGTTGGCACTCGTTGGTTACCTCACCGCAGGATAGCTGGTTTCCGCTCGCTTTGCAGATGATGGAGTATTATCGGCAGCGTGTGCCTAGCAGTTTTATCGAAAAAAAGGCTTACTCGTTGTGTTGGCATTACCGCAATTCACCTGATCTCTATGCTAGCTACCAGGCTCGCAAACTGACCGAAGAGCTTGAGTCTGGTTTGGCTAATTTCCCTGCCATAGTTGGCAACGGCAAAAAAATAGTGGAAGCTAAAGCGATTGAAGCCAGTAAGGGCGCGTTTGCCAGTTGGTTCATCAAAAACCGTTTGTCTGATTCTGCTGTTCCTATCGTTGCTCTTGGCGACGACCAAACTGATGAGGAGCTTTTTATTGCTTTGCGTCCTGGCGATATCACGGTCAAGGTGGGCACGGAAGAAACGAAAGCCGCTTGGCGTTTGCAAGAGCAAAGGGATGTGCATGCTTTCTTGCAACTGCTGCTCTCCGCTTGAAATGGCTTTGTGCTCCCAGTACGCAACGTATCGTCGCTGCCACCCGCACACCGTCAGACAACAGTCCTTAACGGGCGGTGTCGCTGGTGTGCACAAAATCACGGTAAACGCGGTGTTGTGCAAGTAGTTCTGTGTGCTTACCTTGCAGCAGGGGTCGGTCGCGTCGAGCCAGCCAGACGCAATCGAAGGCGGGGAGCAGTTGTTGGCGGTGGGTAATAACCAGCACCCAGCGGTGCTCACGACGGGCGAGGGTGTGGAGTTCGTCGATGATAGTGCGTTCCATCGCCATGTCGATCGCGGCCGTAATTTCATCGAGCACGAGGATAGGGGCGGGGCGGAGCAAGGCTCTGACGAGAGTGAGTTTTTGTGTTTGTCCTCCCGATAACTCGGGCGTTAGCGGATTGAAGATACTGCACAAATCTTTTTCCAGCTGCAAAACTTGCAGGTAGTGGGCGATCTTTGCCTGAGTTTCAGTATCTTCTTCAAGGCCGTAGCAGAGGTTGTTTTGCAGTGTATCGTGAAATAAAAACGGTTTTTGCCCTGCATAGGAGACATGTTGACTGAGTGTGTTGAGGTCGTGTGGGCATTGCCACTGCGAAGGGGTGATTAAACCTGCCAGCACTTTCGCGAGGGAAGATTTCCCCGCGCCGCTACTGCCAACCAAGGCGGTGATGGTGCCGAATTTGATCGGCAGTGAGCTGAAGACGAGTTTGTTGTCAGTATCGCAGGGGATGACAACACGTTCGATGATAAAATCATCACACAACTTGTTAAGATTGCTGATTTTTTCTAATTTTGGGGGTGGGGTCGCGAGAATTCTGCAACACGCCTGTAGTGCGCCGCGCGTTTCTTGCCAGGAAGACAACTGCTCGGTAAGATTACGCAATGGTTTCAAGATCATGCCTAGGGCGACGAGAAACTGCACAATCGTCACAGGGGCACTGTCGAGCAGCCACAGACCTTGATTGATGAGCAGTACAACGGTAGCAAAGACTGCGACACCGACGAATTCCGACAGCGGCGATAAACCTGTGCGTATCAGTATCGAGCGACGCACAGCACGATAATAGGCATGGCTGCTGTCGGCAAATTTTTGCATTTCTAACTGTGCGCCACCCTGAGTGCGAATGAAGTCAAAACGTTTGCGCAAATCGAGCACCTGTGCGCTGAGGGTGGCAAGCTTGGCCTGATACTCTTCGGCAAAAGCAACGATACGCCGACTGGTATGACGTAAAATAAAAGTGAGCACAACAGCGATCACCAGCAGCGATAACGCGGAGGGATAGTGCAGTAGAGCGAGCACAACAACACAAGTGCAGATCTGCGCCGCGTTGCGGATAAAACAAGTCATAATGTCGGAAAAACGTGTTTGCAGCAGATAAGTGTCGTTCATAATGATCGACATCCAGTGTGCCGTAGGTTTTCGTGTAAAAATTGTGTAGGGTTGGGCAACGATTGCCGCGCACAGTTTTTGGCGCAGATGTTTAGCCATCCACAGAGAGATGTAATTTTGACAGTAGCGGAACAGATAGGCGCTGGCACTCTTCACCAAGCCTGTCAAGGCTAACAACACAGGCAACCACAGCAGCAGAAAAGCACGGGGTAAGTTTAATTCAGGTAACAAGCGTGCCGCTAGCGGCGATAGGTGGACGAGAGGCATGGTTGTGTCTGGTGCGGAAAACAGCAAGGTCAGCATCGGCCCCGTCAATAGCAAGAACATCGCCTGCATCAGAGTGATGATAAACAAAGAGAAGAGTAACAAGTACAGTTGTTTTTTACAGGCGAGCAGTGGAGGTAGAAAAAATTTTTTCAACATCGGTGGGGGTAGTTGCTAATAAATTGGGCGGTACGGGTTGCGGCGTTGCCGTGTAGCTGTGCCGCGAGTGTTTTATAGGCGGAGCGCATCGCCGCGGCCTTGTCTTCATCATCGAGCAATGCTTGTAATGTGTCGATCAGTTCGGTGACCGCGAAGTCTTGAATGAATTCACGTACGACTTGTCGACCGCACATGAGATTGATCAGGCTGATAAAGTTGATGTTGAGGTTATCCTTGGCCAGGGTGTAGGTAAGAGGGCTTGTCTTGTAGAAAACCACAGCGGGAACGTCTGAGAGCGCGCATTCGAGGGTGGCCGTGCCCGACGCGACCAGTGCTACGGAAGCGAGTTGCAGTGTTGCCAGGCTGTGTCCTTCCAGCAAAATCGCGTTCCCGAAGCGGTAACATGGTATCGGCGTTGCGAGGCGTGCGGCGGTTAGACCTGTCAAGGCACAGCATTGTGCCACGCTTAAACTTGGTGCGAGTGGAATCAGCGGCAAACAAGTTGGCAGTCGCGTGATAACCTCCATGATGAGAGGCAGGTGGCAGCGTAGTTCTTCGTCACGGCTGCCTGGCAGACAGGCGAGCACCCGTTGCCTTGCACATAGTTCTCGTAGGGAGGGCGGCACACACACGGCTGCGATACGGTCGAGCAGTGGTGTGCCGATGTAGTGATAGTTGACGGCACGGCGTTGAAAAAATTTTTCTTCGAAGGGCAAAATACCGAGCACGGCCTTGAAATCACGTGCCAGTGCTGCGGTGCGTTGTTCTCCCCAAGCCCAGGTTTTAGGGGCTACATACTGAAAAACGGGCACGTGCTGTAGTTTGAGTAGTTCCGCAAGACGGAAGTGGAGGCCTGGGTAATCGATCAACACGGCAAAGCGGGGTTGTCGGCGGGTTATCTGGGCGAGAACATTTCGTTCTAGATGACGTAAGCGGTGCAACTTCGTCCACAACTCGGCTACTCCGATGACCGCCAAAGCACCAAAGTCGACCAGTGTTTCCCCCCCCGCCTTTTGCATGGCAGGGCCGCAGAGACCGAACGGTTGCAGGCCAGGCTGGCAAGTCTGCAACGCGGCAATCAACTCCGCACCGAGCATGTCCCCTGAACACTCGCCTGCCGAAATAAAGTAGCAATCCGTACCGCGCATTACTTATACCTCGTCCGACCGCTTCACCCTAACACAGACGAGCTTAATCCAGCAACGCGTCGTCGCTCTATTGCGGAGTGTGGTAACCTTCTAGCACAGCTGCTCGGAGCACAAGGGGAGCTGATTGGCTTGCATCCGACGCATAAAGTGAGCAGGGATACACAGCTCGTCCTGGCAGAAGCGTGCCTCTTGCTGCAGATCACGCCTAAAAATACCAGGATCATCGCTTGCCAACGTCACACACAGATCGTGCCTACTGAAGGCGCGCAGAGGATGGAAAAGCGGTGAGCCCACTTTGCCGAGATGCAAGTTGGAAGTAGGACAGGCTTCGATGCACACGCGGTGCGCTTGCGCCCAGCGCATTGCCGCGTTCTGCAGCGTTTGCAGTTCATCCAACATCTCATCATCGTAACGATAGCACGGGGGTGTGTTGCCATCTCTCAGCCACGCTCGTTCTCGCCTGAGTACAGAGGTTGCGATGTGATAGCCGAAATCCTGCAGTTCCCTCCCCTCCTCGTGCAGTAGCCAATGCAGGTGGGCCAGACGTTCTTGCCTTGTCTCCTGCACCTGCGTGCCGCGCAGATTTTCACCGTCAAGACCGAGAGCGATAGCGTGTCCGACACGATGCACACCGAGTACATGCGCTTGCAAAATTCTCCGCACCGCACTGGGCAAGCTGAACGCAGTAAAAGTTTCGCCGACATGTAGCAAGATCGCCAATTTTTGCGCACCGCGGCGGTTGTCACGCAAAATTTCAGCAAACAACGTGCGATAAAGCACAGGCGGGTATTCTTCTTCGCAACCACACAAGTCGATAGCGGTGATATACCGCAAACCCCGCGGGTCAGCGTCGAGCATGGCACGCAAGGCAAGATACTGTGCGCGTGCTTGCGCGGGGGAACGGTCGAGGCTGAGGGCGAGGCGAGGTTGAAAACTGCCGCCACTCTCTGCGACGCACTTCGCCAACAATGCGTTGACAGCTTGCAAATAGGCGTGCGGATCAGCCAGCTGCGATGGAAAGATAAAGCGGTATTCGACGTAACGCAAACCAGTTCGCCGATGTTTGGCGAGCACATGTTGCCAGATATACAGCTCCGTTTGTCGCAGTGGAAACAGCGCTGGCAAAAGATCAAACTTAGCCTGAAATTGGGCAAAGCTCAGCGCCCGATCAACTTCATAGTATCGCCGCAACTGGGCAACACCGTCACGAGACGACCAAAAGGCACGATAGGGTGGCACTGCCCCACAAACGTGCGCGTGACGTTGCGCATAACGCTGCAAAGCTCGCTCACGCGCCTGCCAGCGTGGGCGACCGAGGGCAAAGACATCCTCCGCGGTCAAACAGCCGTAGAGATGAACATGGTGTTCATGGGTAAAGGTTGCCAAGACCTGCCTCAGTCACATAGTTCTGCCTCGTGAAGGACCATAGCGTATATCTTCGTAAAAAATTAGCAAATAACCCCGTGGACAACCAGGGGGCGGAGTCTTTTTGCAACTGAAACCTGAGGTTAGCAGTTAGTTATTTTCCCAGAACGCTTGCAATTCTGGGGGCAGGGGGCAGTGTAAGTCCAGCAGTTGTCTCGTGCGAGGGTGCACGAAGCGCAGTCTGTTGTTATGCAAGCAGAGGCGTGGGCAGCGTACCGCGGCGAGCACGAAGGGGGTTAGGCCGTGGGCAAAAAAATCTAGGAACACCCGTTCATCGGGATGGTATAGTTTATCGCCGAGGATGGGATGGCCGCAGGAGGCGAGATGCACGCGGATTTGATTGGTACGGCCTGTAATAGGTTCGATCTGTAGCAAGGCCATGTCGTTTTTGCGTGCCAGCACGAGGCCGCGGGTAAGGGCGGGCTTGCCTTGAGCATCGACCCATTTTTTGATGCGAATGGCACTGCTGCTCGGTTTACCGATGGGGAGGTGGATTTCGTGTCGTTGCCACGTAGGCGGTGGCGAGACGATCGCGAGGTAATGTTTGGCGATAGCATGTTGGCGAAACATGTGCAACAATGCGGTACTGACGGAACGCGTGGCACTACAGATAACGATGCCGCTGGTTTCAAGGTCGAGGCGGTGCACAGGGCTGAAGTGGTTACCTAGTTGTCGCTGCACGGCACGTTTCAGGTTGTGTAGACGGGCGCGACCGTTGGGTTGACAGGGGATGCCGCTGGGTTTGTGCACGGCGGCGAGGTATCTATCCTGATAGATGATGGGCAAGGTAGGAAGCGGTGGTGTTGTGGGGTAGCTGAAGGTGAGGCAGTCGTCGAGCTGTAGACGGTACGAAGCTTTCGGGCGACGAGCGTTGACCAGCAAGCTTGCCGCGGCGATACGCTGCTGCCACTGCGAGCGATTGAGAAAACGAAATTTTTGTGCCAGGTACACGTCGAGCCGCTTGCCACAGTCGGCACGGCTGATCGGTTTGCCTAACGTAAGATAGTTCACGATGCGCGACAAAACCCTAATCAGCAACCGTAAAGCCTTTCACGACTACCATATCATGGAGCGCTGGGAAGCGGGAGTTGTCTTGCAAGGCACGGAGGTAAAATCTCTGCGCGCCGCGCGCGGCAACCTCAAGGATAGCTGGGTGGACATCGACAAGCACGACGAGGCTTTCCTGATGGAAATGCACATCAGCCCCTACAGTTTCGGCAACCGTGCTAACCATCAGGAGAAGCGCCGCCGCAAACTGCTGCTCAAGAAGCGAGAAATAGTCCGCTTGCGGCAGATGGTGCAGGAGCGCGGCCTGACTATCGTGCCCCTACGGGTTTACCTCAAAGGCGCACACGTCAAAATCGAGATCGCCCTCGCCAAAGGCAAGAAACTCTACGACAAACGCGAGACTGCCCGTCGCCGTCAAGCCGACCTCGATATCAAGCGAGCACTGAAAGACAACTAGATTGTAACGCGGGCAACAACTTCCTATTTTAGATACAACATCTTAAAAAGAAGGCTTAAGTTAGTTGGCAAAGGCAACACCGCACCACGGCACTCAGGAAAAACTAAGGGTTGTAGTGCAAGTGACGATGTGGAGGGTGAAGGTTCATCGTCATGAGGGAGAGGCGCATATGTTCAGGGCACTACTGGTACTAGCACTAGCATTAGGCATGTCGTCTTGCGCGTGGTTTCAGGGCGACGAGGAAGAGCTAGAGGTGAGCAACGAGGCTAATACTACCGACAACGTGGGCGACAACTTTGCCAATCAGGAGTTGACCATAGGCCAGGAAGAGGACTTGGGGAACAATACAGCCTCCTTCGACAACCAGATTGGTGGAGAGGATAGCAGTGTTGCGACGGAGAACCCGCTCCTGAACGACGAGGGGGTAAACACAGAGGCAAACGTACCCGCCGCCCCAGATATGGATGCGGGGATGATGGGCGATGCGGGGATGATGAGCGGCGAAGGTGCAGTTGTGCGTTATACGATGGGGGAGACCAACGTCTATGAACAGCCCGATGCTTCGTCCAACCCCGTACGCACCCTAGGCCAGGGAGAGGTGCTGCTGGTCACGATCGGTGGTGAGTTTGCCCAGTCGTCCTTCGGGTTTATCGCCGTTGCAGATCTGTCGGCGGAACTACAGCCGCGTGTCTTCGTGGGCAACGATTGGCAGTAACCCCTCGACACCTTCGCTCATCAAACAGAGATGATTTTGGAACTCAGGAAAAACTTGACAGGGAGGTAGTGCTTGCGATAGCCTCCCCCCCCGCTGTGTTAGGGAGGTGAAGCTTGATCGTCACGAAAGTAAGGCCAGCCGATGTACCGCACGCCTGGCAGGTGTTGGACGGTAGTGGCAAGTCGGTCGGGCGACTGGCCTCCCAAGTGGCACGCTTACTGCTGGGCAAGCATCGCCCGCACTACGTGCCCTACCACGACACAGGTGACCATGTCGTTGTCTGCAATTGTGCACAATTGCAGTTCACAGGTCGCAAGTGGGAACAGAAACGTTACTATCGACATTCGGGTTACGTGGGGGGGATTAGATCCAGCACAGCCGCCGAGCTGTTTGCCCGCGACCCCTGTGCCGTGCTGCGCAAAGCGGTTAAAGGCATGTTGCCTAAAAACAAATTGCAAGACAGAAGATTAAAAAAATTAAAAACTTACGCGGGTAGCGACCACCCCCACGCCGCCCAGTGCGGAGCGACGGCGAAGGAGAATGAAGTTTGAGCGCAACAGCGTTGCATGCCGCGACAGGCAAACGCAAAACTTCCACCGCACGGGTGTGGATGCGCGAGGGTAGCGGGAAGATTACCGTCAATAAGCGGGATATCGACCAGTACTATTTGCGTGCCACCTCCAAGATGGTCATCATGCAGCCGCTGGAGTTAACCGACAACGTCAGCAGTTTCGACATCAAAATCAACGTCTGTGGTGGAGGTCTGAACGGCCAGGCAGGCGCGGCACGGCACGGTATCGCTCGTGTCCTCGCCGCCCTCAACCCAGAGTGGCGACAAGTTCTCAAGAAAGAAGGTCTCCTCACCCGTGATGCCCGTAAAAAAGAACGCAAACTGCCAGGGCAGCCAGGGGCACGCAAGCGCTTTCAGTATTCCAAGCGGTAAGTTTTTACCGTGTAGCGGGCGGTGTGGCTGTGATATAATCGTAGTGTCTCTGCCGTGTGCACGGTAGGACTCGTGCTGTGCCGAGACGGACTGCTGGACGAGGAGGTGAGCTGTGTTTTCTGAACAAAAACGTGCATCTGCCCACAAGAACAAGCGCAAAGGGGCAAGCGTCGGCGGGGTCGCAGTGACCATTCTCACCAGCGGTTGCCACTTTGAGGGTAAACTTTACTGCAAAGGGGCGAGCCGTATCGGTGGTCGTATACAGGGTAAAGTTGTCTCCGAAGGACTGCTGATTATCGAGGAAGAAGCCAGCGTCGAGGCGGATGTCGTGGTCGATGAAGTGATCGTACTAGGCAAGGTCAACGGCAGGTTGCGCGCCAACAAACGCATCGAACTGTGTGAGAACAGCCATTTTCAGGGAGAAATAACCACCCCCGCCCTCGTTATCAAGGAAGGTGCATGCTTCGATGGCAAAGCCATCATGTCGGAAGCGACCGCCCAACAAAACGAGTTGCCACAGCAAGGACATGAACCGCAGTTCAGTGCGCGCGAGACCCACGCCGTGGGTAACGATAAACTGCCCGATGTCAATATTATCAACCGTGCCTAACTACCCGAAGGTGAATGTGCACACCCTACTCTACCTTTTGCTGTTTTGCTGTACGCACCTTGTGCTCTCCTGCACACAGGAACAGCAGAACCGCATTTCCCGCAGCATCCAAAACTGGACGGGAGCGAACGGCGTGCTCGATATCCTTAACGGCGGCAAAGTTGCCTATCGCTTCATCAAGATCGATAAGATTTCCACCGCCGAGTCGACTTCAGGCGGCAACATCTCCCGCCCCTACCGCTATGGCTATGGTGTGTTGGATTTGAATCAAAACTACCTTGTCGATGAAAAAGAACGCAAACTGTATTTTGAAATCAGCGACTATTCCACGACCTACGTTTTTTACGAAAATCCTTACATCGACGGGATACCATCGCCGTAACACTATCTGGAGGACTGCGTGAAGGTTGACATCGTTGTGCCCTCAGTCGGCGAATCGGTGCGCGAAGGTATGGTACATAGATGGCTCAAACAAGACGGCGAACAGGTAAAGACAGACGATGTGCTGGTCGAACTGGAAACCGACAAGGCAACCGTCGAAGTAGTGGCGGAAAACAGCGGTGTGCTCAGCATTTTCAAACAAGCAGGCGACACCGTCGCGGTCGGTGAAGTGCTCGCCACTATCGACGACAGCCACACCCCCGTGCGGCAGCGGAGCAAGAAAAAAAACAAACCCAAGCCATCTCCCGCAGCGCAAAGCAACCCCCCCCCGACAAGTGCTCCTCCGTCAACGCCAGCACCCAAGCTCAGTCCCGCCGTACGTCGCATCGTCAGCGAACAACAACTCGACCCTACACAACTGCAAGGCACGGGCAAGGACGGGCGTTTGTTAAAACAAGACGTGCTCCCCGCCTCCGCACCCAGTCCTACTCCCGTGTCCAGCTCTGCTTCTGACAAGGGCGAGCGGCGTGTCCCGATGTCGATGTTGCGGCGACAGATTGCCACCCGCTTGGTCGCGGCACGCAACGACACCGCGATGCTTACTACCTTCAACGAAATCGACCTGCGTGCTGTCGTCACCTGTCGGCAACGTTACCAGGACACCTTCAAACGCCGCTACGACATCAATCTCGGTTTCATGGGGTTCTTCTGTCTGGCGTGCGCGCAGGCGTTGCAGGAATTCAGCGCACTGAACGCCTTTGTGGATAACCACGACATCATCTATCACGATTATGTCAATATGGGTATCGCCGTCTCCACGCCACGCGGCTTGGTAGTGCCCGTCATCAAACGTATCGAGTCTTTGCCGCTGCACATGATCGAGACACAGATCGCTGCCTACGCCAGTAAAGCACGTGCCAACAAAATCAGCATCGATGACATGCAAGGCGGTACGTTTACTATTTCTAACGGCGGAGTGTTCGGTTCGCTGCTCTCTACCCCCATTCTCAATCCCCCACAAAGTGGCATTCTCGGGATGCACAAGATAACTAAACGCCCCATCGTTGCGGCTGATGACCAGATTATCGTCGCCCCCATGATGTACGTTGCCTTGTCCTACGACCATCGCATTGCCGATGGCAAACAAGCGGTGGGATTTTTGGTGCGGGTGAAGGAATTGCTTGAAGATCCGATGCGCTTCTTGCTTAAGGTATGAGGACTGCTGCGGTGAGCAATTGCGATCTTATCGTCATCGGAGCTGGCCCTGGCGGGTACGTATGTGCTGTTCGTGCCGCACAATTGGGCTTACGGGTCTGCCTTATCGACAGCCGTGCCGCTTTGGGAGGCACATGCCTCAACGTCGGCTGTATTCCCAGCAAGGCACTGCTGGAATCGTCGCATCTCTATTACACCGCGCAACATGATTTTGCGGCGCACGGTCTTGTCTGCTCCCAACTCAAACTCGACCTCGCTCGTTTGCAGCAGCGTAAAGAGCGGGTAGTGCAAAAATTAATCCGCGGTATTGCCCATCTGATGCAAAAAAATAACATCAACGTCGTACACGGGCAGGCAAAATTTATCGCACCTCACAAACTACAAGTCGGTAAGCAAACACTCGCCGCGCCTCACATCGTCATCGCCACGGGCAGTAGCCCGATAGCTATCGACAGCGCGCCATACGACGGTAAGCATATCGTCTCTTCGACAGAAGCGCTGGCCTTCACCCGTGTTCCCGCCAGTCTGGCTGTCATCGGCGGCGGTGTGATCGGTTTGGAGATGGCTAGTATCTGGAGTAGACTTGGCAGTGTGGTCACCATCATCGAAGCACAACCGCAGGTACTCGGTGCGATGGATAGCGACTGTGCCGCGACGATCGCGACGATTATGCGCCAGCAAGGTGTGCACTTCCACCTCAACACCACACTTACCGCCGCTACCGTGCACAAAGACAGCGTTACCCTCACCTACGGCGAGCAGCAACAGGATTTCGACAAGGTGCTGGTTGCGGTGGGACGGCAGGCGTACACGGCAGAGCTTGGACTTGCCGACGTAGGCGTGCGCTGCAACGCACGTGGAACGATAGTCGTCGATGGACAGTGGCGTACCGCGGTGGAGGGTATCTATGCCATCGGTGATGTGATCGGTGGTGCGATGCTCGCCCATAAAGCCGAGGAAGAAGGTGTCGCGGTGGCGGAGAACATTGCGGGGCAGGCAGGGCATGTCAACTACGATGCCGTGCCCACAGTGGTCTACACGTTTCCCGAGGTGGCAGGGTTAGGCATGACGGCGGCGCAAGCACAGGCACAGGGAGTGCAGGTGAAGGAGAGTAAGTTTCCTTTCAGTGCTAACGGGCGTGCGTTGGCTGCGGGGCACAGCGAGGGATTTGTCAAAATCGTCGCTGCGACCAGCAGCGATGAGATGCTAGGAGCGCATATCGTCGGGGCACAAGCTTCGGAGTTGATCGCCGAGTTAGCGCTGGCGCGTGAGTATCGTGCCAGCAGCGAGGATGTGGCGCGCACCGTGCACGCACACCCCACTCTGGCGGAGGCGAGCAAAGAAGCGGCGTTGGGTATTGCGGGACGGGCGGTGCATCTGTGATGTGAGAGGCGTGATGCAAGATTTGAATCTTCTATGCCATAACCTGTCTTATCTCGAAAATTTATACGAATTGTATTGCCGTGATGCCGCGGCACTGACCCCTGAGTGGCAGCGTTTTTTCAAAAATTTTGCCCAGTACCGCGCTGGTGCGCTGTCTCCTGACGGGTCTGTAGTAGCCCGTGACCACCACGACAGTGCTCGGGTGGAGGCGATGGTCAATCATTTTCGCCGCCGCGGGCATCTTTATGCCCGCCGCAATCCGCTCCAGCGTTACGACAGATACAAGGCACATCTCGATTTACATGCCTACGAACTCGATGCGGTCGATGTTGCCCATGTTTTCTATCCTGCCGATTTAGCGGGGGTGGCATCGGCTACGTTAAGTGAGATTGTCGATGTCCTCGATCGCAGTTATTGCGGGGCAATCGGGGTAGACTTTATGGAGATAAACAACGAAGAGCGTGTCGTATGGATTGGACGCAGAATAGAAAAAAATCTCGGTCGTCCTTCTTTCACGCGCCCACAGCGGTTACAAATTATGCGCAAACTTGTGGCGGCGGAAGGGTTCGAACGTTTCTTGCACACTCGTTATTTAGGACAAAAACGTTTCTCGTTGGAAGGTTGTGATGTTTTAATTCCTCTGCTTGATTTTTTGTCGGCACAGGCAGTTGAAAGTGAGATTGCTGAGATATGCATTGGCATGGCACATCGCGGGCGTTTGAATGTCTTAGCGAATTTTATGCAAAAAGATCTTGCCCATATCTTTACGGAATTTGAAGGCAGTAGCAGTTACTCGTTCGATATCGACGGTGATGTTAAATACCATCTTGGTTTTGAGGCAAAGGTAGGGGTAGGCGAACGACAGCTCGATCTGTGTTTGTTGCCTAACCCTAGTCATCTGGAAGCGGTCAACCCTGTCTTAGAAGGTTATGTGCGAGGGCGACAGCGGGTGCGAGGGGCAAGGCAAGTGTTGCCTGTCTTAATTCATGGCGATGCCTCGTTCACAGGGCAAGGGGTGGTGTTCGAGACGCTCAACTTTTCTAAACTCGACGCATATAACACGGGAGGCACGATTCATATTATCATCGATAACCAAATCGGTTTCACTACCGATCAACGTCAAGCACGTTCAACCGACTACTGTTCGGATATTGTCAAGGCCATTCGTGCTCCTGTGTTTCATGTCAATGCCGATGATCCTGAAGCGGCGGTATGGACGGCACAGCTGGCGTTGGCGTATCGTCAGCAGTTTGCCAGCGATGTGGTGATAGACATTGTCGGTTATCGTCGCCATGGGCACAACGAAGGCGACGAGCCTGCTTTCACCCAACCGTTGATGTATCAACAGATCGCCGCTCACCCGCGTGTTTTAGAAATTTATCACCAGCAGTTGTTAGCACAAGGTGTTATCAGCGGAGAAGATTTTGATCGCGAGAAAAACATTTACAAAGCTGAGCTAGAAAAGGCACACAAGCTGGTCAAGAAACCCGCCGCGGCAGGCAATATGCAGCCCAAAAACAAAAAAAACATCTCGCAGGTGGATACCGCAGTGCAGGCAGAATTGCTTGCTACTACTTTGCAAACGATTACGACCCCGCCTCCACAATTTAATTTACATCCTAAAATTGCTCGTATTTTTACGCAGCGTCAGGCGATGGCGGCGGGTAAGATAGATTGGGCGACGGCGGAATTGTTGGCGATGGCGACACTGGCAAGCGCGGGACGGCATGTGCGTTTAGCGGGGCAAGATTGTCAGCGGGGTACGTTTAGCAGTCGGCATGCCGTGGCGGTCGATGTCAAGGATGGTATGCCCTGGTCGGTATTCAGTGCCTATGGTGATAGAGTGGAGGTTGTCAACAGTCCGCTGTCGGAGTTTGGAGCACTTGGTTTTGAGTTTGGTTATTCGATTGTCGATACGCAGGCCTTAATCATGTGGGAAGCACAGTTCGGTGATTTTGCTAATGGAGCGCAGATAATTATCGATCAGTTTATTGCCGCGTCGGAAGCGAAGTGGCGGCAGTGTTCGGCACTGGTAATGTTACTGCCGCACGGTTACGAGGGTATGGGGCCTGAACATTCCAATGCGCGTCCCGAAAGGTTTTTACAGCTGTGTGGCAATGGCAATATGCAAGTGGCGATTCCCACTACTGCTGCACAATATTTTCATCTTTTGCGACGACAGGTGTTGCGTGAGGGGCAAAAACCGTTGATTATTATGAGTCCCAAGAGTTTATTGCGCCATCCTCAGGTCAGCTGTGTACCCGCAATGTTCACGTCAGGACACACGTTTCAGGAAGTAATCGCTGATCGCGCAGTAGCAGCAGACAAGGTGACTCGTGTTCTGATGTGCAGCGGCAAAATTTTCTATGAATTAGCTGCGCGGCGTGCTGAATTAAAACTAAGCGACACTGCCTTAGTGAGGTTTGAACAACTGTATCCGTTTCCTGAAAAAAATTTTTTGTCCATAATAAATTCCTATCCTCAGGTTGAGGAGCTGCTGTGGGTGCAGGAAGAGCCGCAGAACATGGGGGCGTGGAGTTTTATCCGCCCGCGGTTACGAGCCTGCCTGTCTAAATTTAAATTACGTTACGTTGGGCGTAAAACTTCTGGCACGACTGCCGAAGGGTATATGAGAGCGCATACGATTGCACAGCGGCGTATTGTCGATAGTGCGTTTGCGTAGGTATGGGGGTGGCGATGTGGTTTCTTTGGCTATCGGTTGTTTTTTTGCCTCTTGCGTGTGTAACAACCGTTCAGCAGGTAGAAGCACCTGTGTCGCCAGTTGAGCCTCTTCCCTTGATTGACGTGCAAGATTTGCACAGCAGTCATTATGTCGGGATTTTTCAGAACGATCGTTTGAAAAAAAGTTTTCCCGCCTTGTTAGACTTGGTGGTGAGGAGTGAGGAGGATGGGCATCAGGAGTTGGCTGGTGTGCTGCGTGTTTACGCCGCGGCACAGGATAAGGATGCGCCTTATCGGGTTATTTCGTCCTACTATGATCGTATTATCTTGCATGATAAGCAGTTGAGTTTTGAGCAAAAGAAACAGCAAATTCGTGTGGTAAAGAAGGGTAGATGGGATCAGGATGAGATAGAGGCGTATGTGGTGGTGTATGGTTTTGGGCAGGGGCAGTTACGTTTGTATAGGCGTGCACGTACCGATTTTAGTTTGCCATTACCTGTGGCACAACGACCGTTGGCATTGCCTGATTTTAGGCTACCACACACAGAGTTTCCACACCAGGTGTTTACGGAACAGCTGGTGGAGAAGAGTGAAGCTGGTTTGTTGAATACTTCTAAAAATCTGCTGCAAAAAAATCTTTTTGATGTTAGCTACGCCAGCATCGATCGTTTTGGTGTCTATTATGGGGTGTTGCATCACGAGCGTTTGCATGCTTTTCAGTATGTGCGGGTAGCTTTTCTGGAAGACAGGGAGTCAGGCACTACGACTGCGGTCAGCACGTTGTTTTTTGGTGCGCCGCGAGACGAGGAGTTTATTGTTTATCGGCATCGTGTGGGACGTGCGGTTATGCGGGGCGTGACTCCGTTGTTGCTTGGCAATGAGGGAGAGAGCGAGGCGTTTATGTTGCTCAATAGGTGGGATAGGCGTGGTATCGGCGGGGTGTGGTATTCGAAAGTCTATGGAAGAATCGGTCAGATTTTTCTTAAGCGTCAGAAGTTCCCTCGTCTTGAGGTAGGTGCGGTGCTTGTGCCGAGCTTGCGGGGGAGTAGGCAGCGGGCGCAGTTCGGGGTTGAGTTACAGGTGCATAATGGTGTGGCACAGCAGGCGGAGGTAGTTTTCCCCGCACGGATTAGTGGCACGCTCAACGATGTGGCGCAAGAGAAAGTCTATCAGGTGACGGGTGGCAGTTATGATTTTTATCGCGGGTTAGTGAGTCTTGATCATGAGGGCGGTCAGTTTGTCTTCGTTGTCTGTTGTCGTAACTAAAATCGGGGTGACTGGATTCGAACCAGCGACCACACGCCCCCCAGACGTGTACGCTACCTGGCTGCGCCACACCCCGCGGCTGGAGTTGTAGCATAGGAATGGCACGCATGAAAACAGTTATTTGTTTGTTGTTGTTGCCTGCTGCGGTTGCGCAGGGTTTTCTCTTTGGACCGCGTTTTCCTGCGCGTGGGCTGGTGGCCGAGAAGGCGAGGTTTTGGGCGGCTATTTTCGAGCAGTACGAGTCAACCGTTACCTTGGTGCACGATACGCGGCGGGTGCAGATGATTGTGGATGTTATTGATTTTCGTCGTGCACCGTATCGCACCGTGCCTTCTTGGTCGCAGCGCCAGAAGGTTGCCCACAAGTATGTCGAGCGTTATCGCAAAGCTCTGCGACGGTTTAAGGAGCATCGTCTTGCGGCACGCAAGTTTGGGGCAATCGAGCAGCGGCTGTATGAGGTTTATCGTCATGATCTTACCCGTTTATTGCAGGGCAGGGTGCGTCTGCGGTCACAGTCTGGTTTGCGTGATACGTACGTCTCTGCCATAGGGAGGGCGCAGCCGTTTATGGCGCACATGGAAGAAATCTTCCAGCAGCATCGTGTCCCTAAGGAGTTGGTGCGCATGACTTTCGTGGAGTCGATGTTCAATCACAAAGCTCGTTCCAAAGCAGGAGCGGCGGGGGTTTGGCAGTTTATGCCGCACACGGCACGGGAGTTTTTGCATCTTAACAGATTGGTTGATGAACGCATTTCTCCTTTGAAGGCGACACGTGCCGCGGCGAAGTTGTTGCGTCGCAATTATCGTTATCTCGGCACGTGGCCTCTGGCAGTGACGGCTTACAATCAGGGTGCAGGCAGCATTAAGCGTGCGGTGCGTGAGCTCAAAACCAGTGATCTCAATGTTATTATCGCTAATTATCGTGCGAAAACTTTTGGTTTTGCGGGGCGTAATTTTTACAGCGAGTATCTTGCTGCCAATAAAGTTTATCACAAGCTTGTGGACGGCAAACGTCATCAACCTGTTCCGTTAGTAGCAGTGCGTCTCCCCAAAAAAATTTCCACCGCTAGTTTGATTAAAAAAACCTCTTTAGACAAGAGCACTTTAGGTAAATACAATCCCTGTCTTAGCTCACGTGCCTTCACTTCCAGGCGTTTCGTGAAGTTACCGCCGTATTATGAGATTTATGTGCCGCGCCAGATGGCGGCTAAGATCAAAAACGAAGTGCGCAAAATCTAAAACACCTAGGCGGGTCGCGCGGGCTTTGCTTTGTTATTCAGATACTGCCGCCGTGACAAAGCTTGATGAACAGCGCTAGAATTACCAAGAATAACACCACCTGCACAGCCTGGAGTAACTTCCACCCCCACGACTTGTATCGGTGCGGGGATGGCTGCGCCCGCGGCAAAGCTGCAACCTTGCGCGCGCGGCGGCGTTTTTTAGCTTCCTTGAAACTGACGACCTTGCGCTCGTTCACCGCAATACTCACCCGTAATCGGGAGCGTTGCCGTCCAACCACTTGATACTGCAGCCGACACTCGGTTGCTGGTCGGCAAGCGGTTCTTTCCCGTTCAGCAAATTCTCTATTGCCAGCCGCAGATCTTTGCCATCGACGGGCACAGCGCGGCTAGGGCGGGAGGCATCGAAACGACCGCGATAAACAAGCAGACGGTTGCCATCGAACAGATAAAACTCTGGTGTGCACACCGCGCACAATCGCTTGACGAACTTCTGCTCCTTATCCCACAGATACGGAAAGGTAAAAGCAAACTCCTCCTTGCACGCCAGCATCTGCCGCGGCCCGTCCTCAGGATAACGCTTGCTGTCGTTAGCACTGACGGCTAACGTGAAGATACGCTCACGATAACTCGCGCACAGCTTCGCTAACTGCGGGCGCAGATGTTGCACATACGGGCAGTGATTGCAGATTATCGCCACCAACACCCCTTCAGCCGCAGCAGGCACGATACTCCTGTCCACCTGTTGCCAGGCTGCGGGGTCAGTCAAACTGAAATCAGGCAGCGGAGTCGCCAGCGGTAGCATCTTCGATGAAGTCAAAGCCATCCCATGTCTCCCTCTACAACCTTCCTATCCGAAACGGACTGAGGTCGAAAGCAGTTTCATCATGCAGCACGAGCTCGCTCAAGATACGCCCGATGAGGGCGGAAAATTTAAACCCACGTCCCGAAAAACCCGCCGCGATCAACACCTGTGGGCAGTGTGGGTGATGGTCGATAATAAAATCCTGATCAGGTGTCTCGGTGTAAAGACAAACCTCCGCGTCTGCAACCTCGCCACACGCAGGTAGCAGTGCTCGCATGTGGTGGTCGAGACGGGTAATGTATGCCTTATCAGGAGCGCGGTCACAGGTGTCAGGTGACACCGTCGCTCCGCCACCATGCCGAGCTAGTTTTAACCCTTTCGCCCCAAAAAAAGGAACACCGTAATACACTTCGTCCTCCGCCGTAATCTCGGTAAACACAGGAAAACTCGGCACGGAAAAACTAGCCTGCGCCGCGGGCTGATAGTAAACAACCTGCTGACGCGTGACCGTCAGCGGAAGATCGAGCTCCGCCAGCAGTTGCCCCGTCCAAGCCCCCGCAGTGACGACGACTTTACGGGCCTGCAGAACTTCACCCGCAATATGCACCGCGACCCGCTCGCCCTGCCAATCAAGACGAGTGACAGGAGTTGCGACACGGATCTCGGCCCCATACTGCTCGGCAAAATATAAATGCGCCGCCAGACAAGCGGCAGCATGCAGCACACCACAGTCTTTTTGCCACAGGATACCCGTGTCCGCCGACAGACAAAATTGCGGGAAACGCTGGCCAAGCTGTGCCGTATTCCACCACTCCACAGCAAACCCTGCCTCCCTGAGGTTATCCCACATCGCGGTCAGTCTTGGATGCGCTGGCGGTGCCAGGCTGATACCCCCACCGATAAACAACAGCCGCCGCCGAGCGAGCCGCTCAAGAGCACGCCATTCGGTATAGGCCGCCTGCACTAACGGAGGGTAACAAGATCGATGGTGGTTTGGCTGAATGATGCGTGTCTCGCCGTGTGCACTGCCTCGCTGGTGTCCATGCTGAAACTGCTCCAAGAGCAACACCCGCGCCCCAGCCTTAGCTGAGTGATGAGCGGTAGCAGAACCCATCGCCCCGCCACCGATGATGATTACGTCGTACAAGTGCACCGCGCCATTGTATTAATTTTTACCAAAAAAATCAAAGCGTTTGCAGAAGCCGCGCAGGATCGTGGCGATAAACTATTACCGTGACATTGTCATCTACCTTCTCATCGCCGCCGACCCGTAGCCTGACTCGTCGTCTGATCGCCTCAGCCGCATCCGCAGTGCTGCGTCCTCGCGTTAAAGCCACAATCTCAGCGATGGTGCACACCTTCCATACACCATCGGAAGCCAGTACCATCGTGTCACCACTTTTTAGTTGGCGCTGGGCGGTTTCAACCATCTCACGACCATTATCACTACCCCTGGGAATACGTAGCTCTCGGTCAGCACCGCTCTTATCGACCTGCGGAGACAGATACTTCTGGGCACTCAGGCGACCTTCCATCACCTCACGCCACGCAGGGTTGTGATCGTCAGTGTGAAATAGCAAGCTGTCATCGCGCAGGTGCAACACACGTACATCACCCGCGTGGGCGATGCGGGCTGTGTTGCCCGTGATCTCTACCCCCGCAGCCACAGCACTATACTGCCGTGATACATGCGGATGGATAGACGCATACACATACAACTCGTCGCGCACTTCGTTCAATGCTTGCGGTAACGAGTGTTCAGGAAGATGACGACGCATGGTATCGATGCCCACCTGGGTGGCAAGTTCTCCACTCCCACCCGTGCTACTGCCGTCAAAAATTCCCAACACCAACCTGTCAGGGGTATGATAACCGAAGAAACCATCCTGATTGACATCGTACTTTATTTTCGAACCGAGATCGGAGCTGGCCATGAACTCGCCGAAAGTGCTGTAGGTTTTGCCCCGCACTCGCCCGCTGCGACTGCGGGCGAAGTTACCGTTCAACGACGAGGTAAACCAAGTATCGCCACGGATTTCGTAAGCATGCCGCTGCCCCAGCAGAGACAACCAATTACGCAGCCGATAACTGTTGCGTGCCGCATTCTCCGTCAACAGGGTGAACCACCCCCGCATCGCCCGTAACCCCTGCGGCGATTGCTGTGCCGCGGCGGGTTCTTTGTGCTCTACACTACAACTTGTCGGTACTAACCCCAGAATAAGCAATAACACCAAGTTCTTCAAATTCCACTCCTCCGTAGCAACGCTCCGCAGCCCCCAAAGTTTATCCCACCGACAGGTCAAGCAACAGGTGTGCCAAACATTAAAAATCCTAAAACACAAAAGTTTCAATAGATTATAACAACATCGGAGTCGTATAGCGCTGTTTACGACCCAGACGACGTAGTCGCCACATAGACAGTGCCGCTTCTAGCACGATCGCCAGGCTCATCTTGGACTCGCCTCGTTTCCTGTCGGTAAAGACAATCGGCATCTCCTGCAACACACAGCCTGCCAACAACGCACGGTATTTGAGTTCGATCTGAAAGACGTAGCCGCGGGCTTGCACCTCGTGCAGTGCGAGCTTCTCCAGCGCCGCACGGCGAAAAGCCACGAGCCCTGAAGTCGGATCATACACCCTGAGACCTAGCAACATGCGAGCATAGCGCGCCCCACCGCGACTGAGTAACTGCCGTGACCAACCCCAATCGCCAGTCCCACCACCTGCAACATAGCGACTGCCGATAGCGACATCGCACCCAGCGAGCAGTTGTAGCAAAGGCAACAGATAAACAGGGTCGTGCGAGAGATCGGCATCCATGGTCACGAAACAGTCATAGTCACGCGCCAAACCCCAGGCAAAACCTGCAAGATAAGCCTTGGCCAAACCACCACGCCGCTTTTGTGCGAGCAAAAAGATATTGCTGTGCCGCCGCTGCTGATGCACAACCTCCGCTTCCGTGCCGTCGTCGCCGCGATCATCGACGAACAACAATGCCGCTGGTGGCACACAAGACATGGTGCGGGTCACCAGCGGAGCGATGTTATCACGCTCGTTGTAGGTCGGACAGACGATCAGAGGGCGAGAGAATTCAGCCACGGTCTCGATTTTCTGTGCGGTTCAGAAAGCTAGTACATTAACGTTGTCGGTTATGCAAGGATATGATAGCCCCATACCCGCCTCAAGAGACAGGTGCAACACATGCCTACCCCCCTGCGAGAGACGAAGGTTCTCGATTTTTCCACCCTGCTGCCAGGCTGCTACGCCTCCATGCTGCTGGGCGATCTCGGGGCGGAAGTCACTAAAGTTGAGGCTAAACACCGCCCCGACCTACTCAAGAACATGACCCCGCGTGTCGGCGACAGCTCCGCCTGGTATCAAGTGCTGAATCGCAACAAAAAAATTACGCGCCTCGATCTCAAGCATAAAACTGACTACGAAGCGGCACGTCAGCAGATAAGCACCTGTGATATTTTGCTCGAAGGTTTCCGCCCTGGAGTAATGACACGGCTGGGACTTGACTACCACACCGTGCGGCACATCAAACCAGATCTCATCTACTGCTCGCTCAGCGGTTACGGGCAGACAGGCACGTACGCCTCCAAAGCAGGTCACGATATAAATTTCCTCGCCCTCAGCGCTATCAGCACCCTCGGCAGCAGCAACTCCTTGCCTGCGCTACATGGCGTGCAAATTGCCGACATCTGTGCGGGCGCACTCTACGCGGTCACGGCTATCCTGACCGCCTTGCTCCATCGGCAACGTACAGGCGAAGGACAGTGTATCGACGTGTCCTTACTCGACACCTCCATAGCACTGGCCACAGCGCCTTTGTCCGACTATCTCGCCGCAGGCAAATTGTCGCAACCCGATGGTGAGTTGCTGAACGGTGGTGATCCCTTCTACCAACACTATCAGACGAGCGACGGACGTTGGTTGAGTGTCGCCGCACTCGAACCGCAGTTTCGCCACGTTTTCGCTGCGACTCTCGCCTTGCCCGCGGTCGACGACAACGTGCGGCTGCAAAAAATTATCGCGACAAAAATAAAAAGCAAACCTCTCCAGCACTGGCAAAATGTTTTCGCCGCTAAAGACTGCTGCGTCGAACCTTGTCTCGACAGCGCAGAACTGCTCGCCCATCCGCAATGTCAGGCACGAGAGATGATCGTCGCCGTCCCCGATGGCAAGGGCGGGACACAACAGCAGGTCGCCCATCCGATCAAATATTCCACCCTTACGCCGCGCTATGCACACACAGGAGGCACACATGTTGGCTAACGAAGTTTATATTTACGACTGGGTGCGTACCCCCAGAGGGCGCGGCAAACGCACAGGGGCACTGTATCGAGTCAAGCCCGTGCACTTGCTCAAAGTTTTGCTCACCGCCCTGCAGCGGCGTAACAAACTCGATACGAGTTGTATCGATGACCTGATCATCGGCTGCGTTACCGCATGCGGAGATCAAGGCGCGAACATCGCCCGCACCGCCGTGTTGTTCAGTGACTGGCACGAGAGCGTGGCAGGCTTTACTCTCAACCGTTTCTGTGCTTCAGGCTTGGAAGCCTGCAACCTCGCGGCCGCCAAAATCGCCGCAGGATGGAACGAAGCGATCGTCGCGGGGGGAGTGGAGTCGATGTCACACATGCCTATCGCCGCCGACGGAGGCGCGTGGTACATCGACCCCGAAGTTAATCGCAAACTGTCTTTCGTGCCGCAGGGTATTTCGGCGGACATTATCGCCACACGAGAGAATTTCACCCGCCAACAACTCGACACGTTTGCCGCGGCATCGCATCACAAGGCACATCAGGCCACCCGCGCGGGATTCTTTCAACGCTCGCTGATCCCTGTGCATGACCGTAACGGCAAGCTGTTGCTCACTAACGACGAGGTGATCCGCTCCGATTGTAACGTCGAAGAAATCAGCAAACTTAAACCTTCGTTTATCGGTATCGGCAAACTCGGTTTTGATGCAGTGGCATGTTCTCGTTATCCGCAGCTGGAAAAAATAGTACATGCGCACCACCCTGGTAACTCTTCCGCCATCGTCGATGGTGCGGCTTTGATGTTAATCGGCAACGCGGCGCAGGGCAAAAAGTTAGGGTTAACTCCCCGAGCACGTATCGTCAGCTGTGCCTCGGTCGGTTCTGAACCGACGATCATGTTGACAGGCAACCCCGCCGCGACTCACAAAGCGTTGACGGTCGCTAACTTAACCCTCAAGGATATCGACTTGTTTGAAGTTAACGAAGCTTTCGCGGCCGTAGCCCTGCAGTACTTACGTGACACAGGTATCGACGCACAGAAACTCAACGTCAACGGCGGTGCGATCGCTATGGGGCATCCGCTGGGAGCGACGGGAACGATGGTGCTCGGCACATTGCTCGATGAATTGGAACGCCGCGCACTGCGCAGAGGATTAGCGACTTTTTGTGCGGGAGCGGGGATGGCAACCACGACTGTGATCGAAAGGATATAGAGGCATGACAGAGATAAATTTTAACACCACAGCAGATAACATCGGTACGCTTTCCGTAGCCGACCCACTGTTTGACGAAAAGTTTGTCGTCGCTTTCGAGAAGGGTGTGCAAGCTGCCACGGCCAGCGCGGCACAAGCTGTCGTTCTGTGCGTAACGAGCAAAAAACCCTATCCCGCGGCTTTCGATGTCCAACTGTTATGGCGCGCTGAAGTGTTCGCACTCGGTGCACGTTTCGCACGCAGCCTACGCAGATTAGAAATGCTCGACCGACCGTTATTGGCTGTCATGCCTAGCGATGTGCAAGGTGTCGGATTAGAAATTGTGCTCACCGCACACGCACGTCTGGCCTTGCCCGAGGTGCAGGTCGGTTTTCCCGAAGTTAATTACGGTCTGCTCCCCGCGCACGGAGCGATACAGCGTCTCTCACGCCTGATAGGGATCGAGCCTGCTCTGTCGCTGTTGATGGGAGGTAGGACGTTAGCCGCCGCGCAGGCGGGTTTTTGTAGTGAGCTGGTCGAGAAACGGGACGAACTCGTGCCACGCGCTAAGCGACTGGCAAGTCAGCTGGGTGAAAACGCTCATCAACCGTGGGATCGGAGAGCATTCAGATGGCCTGTGGCAAGCCCCGATGATTTTGCCGTGACCAAAATGTGGATGGCCACGCCCGCGACGATTTTCAAAAAGACAGGAGGGCATTACCCTGTTTACGAAACGATCGCCAGTTGCCTCTACGAAGGCACACGGCTGGATTTCGACACGGCGGTGAACAATGACCTGGAACATTGGCAACGCTTGCTACGCCATCCCGCCACACGCAATATCGTCAAGGTGCAGGCTATTGTGCGTCCGCAGATAATGCAGCGGGCATTAAGTAAACAGGCACCTGAGGTGCGGACGGTCGGGATTGTCGGTGCAGGCATGATGGGGGCGGGAATTGCCGTAGTCTCTGCGCTCGCGGGTTGTCGGGTGTTAGTGCTCGATCGTACCGCGGCGCTGGCAGCCGCGGCTCAGCGGCGTGCGGCTGATTATCTGCATCACCAGCAGGAGAGACAAAAAATAACCGCTGCCCAGACACAAGCGGTGCTGGCGAGGTTCTCCTGCACGAGCGAGGCAAAAGACTTTGCCGCCTGTGATCTGGTCATCGAGGCTGTTTTCGAAGACCGTGCCGTTAAGAAAGATATGATTAGGCGTATCGAGCCGCACTTATCTGCTGAGGCGGTGTTCGCTTCCAACACTTCGACCCTACCGATAACGTCGTTAGCGGCTTACAGCACCCGTCCGCAAAACTTTGTTGGTTTGCATTTCTTTTCGCCTGTCGAAAAGATGCAGTTGGTGGAGATTATCAGAGGCGAGGAGACTGCGCAGGGGGTGATCGACTTTGCCTTTGCGTATGTGGCTAAGCTGCAGAAAGTGCCTATTCTCGTCAATGATGCCCGTTCTTTTTACACCAGTCGGGTGTTCATGACCTATCTGTGCGAAGGTTTGGCTTTGTTGCGTGAGGGGCAGGATGCGGTGCTTATCGAGCACGCGGGGCGCAAGGCAGGTATGCCCGTTGCCCCGCTGGCCTTGACGGATGAAATCAGCCTGAACCTTGTGCAGCAGATTTTTACGCAGACACGACAGGATGGGGCGGATGTGCCCGCGGCGGCACAGGAGGTGATTAGCGTGATGTTGGACAAACACGACCGCAGCGGCAGAAAGAGCGGGCGGGGGTTTTACGATTACCATGCTAAGGGCAAGCAGTTGTGGTCAGGCGTGCGGGAGCTGTTCCCCTCTGCTGCTCAACCGTGCGCGGTAGACGTGATGGCAGAGCGCATGCTGCGCGTGCAAGCGGACGAGGCACAGCGTTGTCTAGACGAAGGCGTGGTGCAGAGTGCCGACGATGCTAACATCGGCTCGATCCTAGGCTGGGGTTTCCCGCTTTTTCACGGCGGTGTGGTGCAATACAGGCAACAACCGACCGCTTTGTAACGGCAACGCACGGGTCTTTGCTTGAAATTTGTGCAGTGTGTATGTCCGAGGCAAGGATAGAACTAAATCCTCATCACCAGCCGTACCCCCATTCGTTCAGTGCTTAGCAATGGCGTGAAGACGAGTGATGGTGATTGTTGTGCACCGCCGACGACGCGGTAAATGCTGGGGTTCTGATCCCAGACGTCGCTGATCTCGGCTATTTTTGACCCCACCAACAAAAGCGCCCAAAGCCCAGTATCAGGGAAATATTCGTCAAACAAGCTGTAAGCGAAAAGGGAAGCTACTCCTGCTTGCCACGCGCTGTATTTCCAGCCTTCACGTAACCAGCGTCCCTGCACGGCATGCCCAGCTCCAAAACCAACCACAGTGCCCAGTACACCACCCCATAAATATCTTTGTTTGCTAACGGGTATGGGATTGCTGGGTAGGGAGGGGTGAGGTGGCGTGCCGAAGTTAACATTGCGGGGCCACCAGACGGCGATCGCTTCAACAGCTTTGAGGCCTAGGAAAGTGGGGAGTGTCCTGCGCCACTCGCGGGTACGATCAGCCTGGCAGTTCTTGTGGCGTAGTACCTCTTCCGCATCTTGCTCGTTGTAGTGGCGATCACAACTCTCCTCTGACAACACTAGAGCGATAGTACCGACGGTAAAGGCCCAGCCATAGTCACGCCAATAACGTCCCTGGATAGCATGCCCAATACCAAGTCCCAACGCCGTTCCTACCACGCCTCCCGCAACATAGCGTCCTATGCCAATTCTGCCACTGCCCGTAGTATCCGTGTTGTTAGCTAATATTCCTCCTCCGTATGCCGACAGCAACAACACGACACACCAGCGCGATTTCATGGGGCTACCTCCATCAAGGCAAATTCTAGACAGGACACTCCATTATACCACGACCTTCTTTCTGGAGTGATTGCAATAGCCGCGTGATCGACTATAATAACGTACCCTCGTTGTGCTTGAGGTGTGCCCATGCAGAAAAAACGTGTGCTCGTCGCCATGTCAGGGGGGGTTGACTCCTCCGTCGCTGCCTTGTTGCTCCGTCGGCAGGGGTACGAAGTCATCGGCATGACGATGCAACTCTGGCACGGCGGCGTGAGCGGCAAGGGTTGCTGTTCGCATACCGACATCACCGACGCACGGCTGGTCGCGGCGCGACTCGACATTCCGCACTACGTCTTGAACTACGAGCGGGAGTTTCGCACTCAAGTGGTCGATTACTTCGCTGCTGAGTATTTTCAGGGACGTACCCCCAATCCCTGTGTGCTGTGCAACAGTAAACTAAAATTCAGCCACTTGCTGCAGAAAGCCGACGCATTGCAGGCGGACTTCGTCGCGACAGGGCATTACGCTAGTGTGCAGAAACGAGAGGGTGAATGGGTTTTGTGCCGTGCGGCCGACCGCGACAAAGATCAAAGCTACTTTCTTTTCGGTTTGCGGCGTGCCTGGTTGCCGCGGTTGCTGTTTCCTCTCCATGCTTTGCACAAAGCGGAAGTGCGGGTGCTCGGTCGTGAGGCTGGCTTGATCAACGCCGACAAACGTGAATCGCAGGATATATGCTTCGTCGGCAAAAAAAACTATGCTTCGTTCCTGCACAATAACTATTCCGTACCCGCGGCACGCGGCAATTTCAAGACCACACAGGGTGAAGTATTAGGCAAACATCAGGGCGTACATCGCTATACGGTAGGACAACGCAAAGGATTGGGCTTGGCGCGGGGTAAACGCCAGTACGTGACCGCCATCGACAGCCGCAGCGGAGACGTGACCGTCGGCAGTAGCGACGAACTACAACAACTTAAGATATGCCTGCACCAGATGCGCTGGCTGAGCGACCGCCCTGTCGAAGGAGCTGCGCAGGTCGTTACCCGCTATCACGGGCAAGCAGTAAACTGCACCGTAGCAAGCACAGACAAAGAGGGTTGTCTCCTGCATCTCAATACCGCCCTGACCGCACCCCCAGGACAGGCAGCGGTGCTTTACCGCGACACGCAGGTACTAGGAGGTGGCTTCATTGCTAGTGCAACCTAAACCACAGCACTCGGCGGGCGCTAGGACGGTCTCTATCGTCGGTCGTCCTAACGTCGGGAAGTCATCGCTGTTCAACCGTCTCATCGGTTACCGCAAAGCGATCGTTTACGACCAGCCAGGCGTTACTGTCGATCGCAACTGTGCCCGTGCCGCAGTGTCTCCCTTTCTCTGTGTCGATACGGTGGGTTTCAGTGCCCGCAGCACGATTGCCGCCAGCGATCTCTATCTCGTGTTACTCGATGCCCAGCACGGGTTACACCAGGATGATCAAGTGTTGGTGCAGGGTTTGCGGAGACACGGGTTACTCTTCATCTGCGTCGTGAACAAAGTCGATCATCGCGAGGACGAGCCATGTTGCTTGCCCTTCTATGCCTTGGGGGTAAAAGAACTCCTCGCCGTCAGTGCCCTGCGCAAACGTGGCTTGCAACGTCTGCACCGTGCGATAACTGCAGCGTTGCAGCTCGCACCCGCGCCGCACTGTAAGTCACCTCGGAATGTGGTCAGAATTGCACTGGTCGGGAGACAGAATGCAGGCAAGTCGCTGCTGTTGAACAAATTGGCAGGAACGACCGTAAGCACTGTCAGTGCGGTTGCGGGCACAACCAGAGATAGTATCGACTGGCATTATCGTTTTGCCTGCGACTCCTACACGATTACTGACACGGCAGGTTTGCGTCGTAAGGTGCGGCACACAGGCGACAAACTTGAATTTCTGAGTATGACCCGTGCTCTGCAAACGATTAACGCCGCACAGGTAGTTGTCGTTGTCGTCGATGTCACACAAGGGCTGGTGGAGCAAGATGTGCGCTTGGTAGCTAGGGCACTGCAACACTGCCAACCTGTGTTGGTGGTGCTCAACAAATGGGACTTGTGCGACGACCGTTCGCCCGCCGCCCACGACCGTATCTGTCAGAGTGTTACTGCCGCACTGCCGTGGGCCAGCTACGTGCCCGTCGTTACGGCTTCGGCTCTGACTAACCTGCGCGTCAGCACCGTTAAGCGGTGGGTAGCACGCTTAGGTGCCGATTTCCAAAAAAGAATTCCTACCGCCGCGTTGAATCGCACTTTTGCCGACATCACCACCCGCCACACCCACCGTCTCTGTCGTGGCAAAAGGCTGCAGTTCTACTACGCCGTGCAGACACAGACCGAGCCACCCACCTTCGTTATCAAGTGCAGTGCCCCCGATGCCGTTGAAGCATCGTATCAGCGTTACCTGTCCCAGCGGCTACGTCGTGAGCTAGGTTTTAGCTACGTACCCGTGCGAGTAATTTATCGGCTGCACTAGGCCGCGGACGCATCGCTTGTTAAGGAAGAGCTATGCCATCGGTTTTTATCAAAACACTGGGTTGCAAGGTCAACGCCTTCGATGCGCATGTCCTTAACTTTCAGCTGTGTCGAGGCGGGTTTGAATTGAGCGAGGACATAGCGCAAGCAGAGATCACCATCATTAACAGCTGTAGCGTCACTGCACGTGCCGAACAGGAGGCACTCTACTATGCGCGGCGCGTGCGTCGTCTTAACCCGCAGGCGTTTCTCGTTATCACGGGATGTTATGCACAGACCAACTCAGGCCCGCTGAGCGAACATCCCGACATCGACTTCGTCGTCCCCAACAGTCACAAAGCAGATCTCGTCGCGCTGCTTAACGCGCGCTTGCAGCGGCGTGGACAGGGCGACAAACTACCCGCCGATGCCAAACCCGTCACCGCTAACAGGCAGGCACACTTCAAGCTGGCACAGACACTCAGCGATTATGTCCACAGCAACACTACCCGCCAGTATGTCAAGATACAGGATGGCTGCAACGGGTTTTGCACCTATTGCATCATCCCCTATGCGCGTGGGGCATCGCTGAGTGTGCCCTCGGCGAAGGTTATTGCACAAGTTAAAGCACTGACCGAGCAGGGGTGTGGCGAGATAATCCTGACGGGCGTGCATCTCGGCGATTACGGTGCTGATCTAGCCGCGGACAAGCGGAGTTGCTTTGTCGAACTGTTGCAACGTCTCTTCGCCCTGCCTCGTCTGCGCCGCCTGCGTATTTCGTCACTCGAACCGTCCGAATTGAGCGATGCTCTGTTGCAAGTGTTGGCCGAGCACCGTGATGTTTTTTGTCCTCACTTTCATCTGCCGCTGCAATCGGGGAGCAACAAAATTTTACGCAAAATGCGGCGCAAATACAGTGTGGAGCACTACTGCGCTCGTCTCAAGGCAGCACGGCGACTTTTTCCTGACGCGATGTTTGGCAGCGATGTTATCTGTGGTTTTCCCCGCGAGGACGAGCGCGACCACTGTGCGACCCTTGCTTGTGCACGACAGGTAGGCTTGCATTACTTGCATGTTTTCCCTTATTCGCCCCGTCCTAACACGCTTGCGGCACGCATGCCAGGGCACGTGCCTTCCGCTACCATCAAAGCGCGCGGCAAGCAGCTCAGCGCGCTCTCGCAACAGCTTAAACGAGCCTACTATCAAAGGTTTGTGGGACAAAAAACCCACGTGCTGTGGGAACGCCCTGAGGGCGACGAGATGCTCGGCTACAGCCGCAACTACCTGCGTGTGCGCTCTCCCCTGCGGCATACCATGCTGCGCACAGAAACGGCGGTCACCATCACGTTCCTGAACGACGATCACACCGCACAGGCGACACATTCCTCGGGATAGTATTTCAGTCCGACGATGCGGTAGAGGTTTTTTGGGGGGCAACTCCACATGGGCATTCTAACACGAGGCTGGTGTACTTGGCTGACAGACGCTCTCACGGCTCACCTCACTCAGGCAACTGTGCTTGTTGTGTGCAGGCAAATAAAAATATAAAAACAAACAGACGCACCACGGACAACAACACCTCCCGCAAAACCACACCCACGCTATTCTAAACAAGCTACCGTCGGCAAACAAGCAAAATAGAAATAAACCACAGCTAACGAAAATCACTTGTACGCTGTAGATGCCCCCTCTCTCCCGCAATATTGCAGGCAGACAACTGTAATTTGGGGCTTTTGGCAACGTAACTAAAGTGAAAAAAAAACGCCGATGACGTTCGCGCGGGGAAGTTTTGTTTTTAGCCAAAAAAAGGGAAGTGGTGCGGACGAGAGCGGGTTTAAGTTTGGTGGAGTTGATGGTCGCGGTGGCGGTTATCGGCATTTTGGTTGCCTTGGCGCTGCCGCGTTATCATGCTTTCTTGGCGCAGGCACGGCGGGGGGAGGCGAAGAGCAACCTCGCCCATCTGGCTAGTCTGCAGGCGGTGTATAAGATCGAGCACTTCAGGTACTACAGTGGCTCCGCGTTGCTCGCCCCTGATGGTGGTATCGGCTACAAGAATGAGGACGGTACTAGGGGTGATTGTGGGGACTACGCCGATGATCGCGATCTGGGGTTGAATAACCATCTGGGTTTCCGTCCGCAAGCCTGTGGACAGTTACGTTATTTTTATCAGTTACGTCCTGGTAATGAGGCGGTTGCCTTTGCGTATGCCGATGATGAGGGCAGGTATATTTATCCCGATTGTCATGGCGGGGGGAGAGAGGAGTGTGACTATACGCGGGGTGATGCGGTGAGGATGGCGTTGCGCGATGCCAAGCCCACGGTCTGCCGCAACATCACCAAGTACTGCCCCGCGGGAATGGGGGCACCACCGCCGCCACCTCCGCCAACACCAACACCACCGCCTGATCCGACACCAACGCCGCCACCTCCGACATGCAACCCAGCAACGCAGTGTTGTCCTGAAGGAGAGTATGGAAACCCAAAGACAACCTGCGATAAAGCTGGGTTAAACTCCGACTGGAGCTTTGATGTTACTGCTCACCATAACGATTGTTGTGCCTGCAATCGTACCTGCACTCCCCCAGCAGTGCTGGATGGTACTACTTGTACGTGTACTACCCCCCCCCCATGCACCACCTGCGCCAAAGTTGGCGGGTGGGAAACAGATATAAGTAAGCCTGATTGTTGTATATGTAAAAAAAGCAAAGATGATTGTGCTGCAGGTTACACCTGGATTCCCAGTCACTGCCAATGTGGATGTGCTCCACAGTCTTGTACTGGCAACTACACATGGAATTCCACAACCTGCCAGTGCCAGTGTCTATATGCTACTGCTGCAGAAGCTGGCATCACCTGCCCCTCTGCCACACCGACTTGGAATTCCACGACCTGCCAGTGCGAGTGTCCACTTACTGCTACTGATTGCCCACACGGGGTTGATAGTGCTAACTGCACTTGCAGTCCTAAGGATGAAGGCCAAGAATGCCGACAGCGCAACATGAGCAACTACTGCTGCAGTGAGGAAGGTACTGGTGGTGTCATTCCCAGCGGTGATAACTGTGATGATGCATACACAATCAGCTGGAACACGGACTTGGACCCAGATGCGTGTGACTGCTCCGCCATTGAAACTGAGGAGCCCGAAGGATGCAAGGAGGACAACCACAATACCCACTACTGCTGCAGCGACGAAGGCGTGCTTCAAGATGACCCCTGTATAAATCCAACTTCAGACTACACCGTCATCTGGATGGAGGGTAAGTGCGTGTGTAAGAAGAAGTCAGAGACAGAACAGCCAACAGAACCCATTACTGAAACTGAAGAATGCTCGGGAGGGCAGGCGGTGCAAGTGGAAGAGTGTGAGAATGCCTGTTTGGATGGGACGACGGGCGGCAGCTGTCAGGATCAGAAAAGGGCTACATATGGTAGTGGCTGCAATTGCAACAGCAGCGATGGGACGACATACGTGAACAGAGTATACAATTCGAGTAATTGTACGTGTCAGTGCCCTGATAGTACTGGTAATGAGAAAAACGCATGCGGCAACGTGAGTGAGGCAACCTGGAACGATAATAGGTGCAAGTGCACTTGCTCTGATCCCAAGAAGGTATGGAACTTCTCTGCTCGTACTTCATTCAGCCTGCTCAACAAGGCGCTGTCTGTGTTCGGGGTTGGTTCGACAGGCAAGTGCGTGTGTTCTGACGACGCTGAGAAAACTGCATGCACCAAAGCTAGCGGCACGTGGAACAGTGGCGGCTGCACCTGCAGCGGGGCTAGTATGAGCTGGAGTTTCGACACTGATAAGTGTACGGGGAGTTGCAAATACAGCGGCTCTCTACCTCCGACAGAGACACCGCCTGATCCTGTCTGTGATAGCGTCAGCTACACAGGTAGTTATACTACTGCTCCCAGCGTAAAGACGGTTTATGGTGTAGAGAGTCACTGTGAAGGTCTAGGCGGTCACTTTGCATCAACGGGTGATTCGCCATCCATTGCATGTACCTGTGTGGGGCAGTGTATATCGTACAGAAATAGTGACGATAGCCCTACTCCTTCTCTACAGTTGCCGATAACTGTCGATGCCGCAACACATGGATGCGAAGGTGGTGGTGATGGTCACACCCTAGAGAAAAATCAAGTGAATAATAGACCCCTCTCCTTCAACTGTATTTGCATTGTGAAGCCTACACCAACACCAACGACACAACCACCAAAAGAAGGTGAGCCATGTGTTCCCTCCTGCCCCGAGGGCTATGCACCTTTCTTATGGTCTCCTGGCAAAGGAACGTGCGACTGCTACGCCCCCGTTACAGCCATGGACGCTTGCACTAACTATAGTCATCTCAAGCTTGGTGAGGTACAAAACATTCTCAAATATGGTACTCCTAGCGGGAGTACAGGGAGGATTCCTGTTGATTGTCAAACATATGCAGACGTTGTAAACGACGACCCCAATTCTCTATTTGCAGGTGGCATTATTGAAGGGGATCAGTACCAGGGTGCTCTTTCTCAAAAACTGTGGTGGGATTATTTCTATGCGGGTACAACAAGCAAGAGTAGCATGAGCATAGAATGTAGAAAATTTATAGATAGACGACTACTAGACAACGATCCTGAGCATCCAGTTCCAAGCCTTCTCGACGAATCAACTCCCTATCTCTTCGAAGCACTCGATCGATGTGCTTTCGGCGGTTGCGCTGCTGCTAGTGTTACAACCTTGCAGGATAACGAAGTCTGTCCTTAGGAGGATACGCTCATGAGACACTCACTTTTTTTGTCGTTCGCTCTGTTGTTATTGTCCTGCATAGTGCGTCCGCAGAGCACGGATACGAAGTTTATCGCGCAGCAACATCGCTGGTGGCGGGAAGGTTTTAATCTTGATGGTCAGCTCATCAATAAGGTGCACGCGCCGCACCTGGACATCGCTTATACCTACGGTGACAATTGTCCGCCCGAGGAAAGGGATAACGACGAGGCACTTACCGCCGCCATCGGCAAAGCCTTACGTGCCTGGTTGCAGCCATTGCGCGACTACACTGACAAGCCGATCGTTGAAGATTTCCGCTCTCAGCGCGTCGCCGTTCCCCGCCCCCACGACGAAGATCTGCGGGTCATTTTCCACTGTAATTTTGATACCTCCAATGCTCAACTGAGGGACAATCGCCCTGTCATCAACATGCGTCGCGGCATGAGGACAGCAATCTTTATGAACAACCTTATCCACGAAGTTGGGCATGCTTTCGGTCTCTCCGACACCTACAAGGGCAAGCCAGGCCCTAGCACAGGCGGTTTACCTAGCACTAAGGGCACACAGCCCGCTTCCATAATGAGTTCACACTCACATTTTGTGAATAAGATTGGCGATCTCGGCCAAGACGACATCAACGGCATCGTCTGGCTCTACAGACACAGGCACGAGGGTTTACCGCTGGAAGAGTGTCTTTTTCCTGATTACGAACTGGAGGAAACCCCGAGGGGTTGCCGCCCTAAACACCCACTGCTCTTCGAGATCAAACAAGGGAAATCCTTCTGGGCCCGCGAGGTGCTCAAGAACGATCCTGACATCGACATCAACGTCCAAGACAAGGAAGGTCTGACCGCCCTGCACCATGCCGTGCTCAAGGGCTACTTGATACTGGTAGCTAGACTCACCAGCCACCAGGATATCAAAATCAATGTCCGTGATGCGAAAGGGATGACCGCCCTACACTACGCAGTGTTGAGCGGCTCCAAAGACCTGGTGGCTAGGCTCATTGCACACCAGGACATCAAACCCTTCCTCAAAAACGCAGACGGGCATAGGGCACTAGATCTCGCCCAACAACGCAATATGAAGCGTATCGTCACCCTCATCGCCGCCCACCCCAAGGCTATGCCTGTCGCAGCAAAGGGCAAACAAACCACCACCTGGGGTGAACTGAAAAAAGAGGAGTGACTATGCCCCCGCCTTCTCTCTATCAGGTGCTTCCGAACTTACGAAACGATCACTAACCGTAACTGAACTCCTCTACGTGATTGTTAGAAGCCGATAGGGTGTCCGCTCTTTACGGTGGCATCTACAGCTCGTTTGTTAGATCGTCTGGAGAGGATGGCTAAGGTCGAGGGTGAGGTAGCGGTGAAAGATCTGGTCAAGAACAGCGGCAGCAAAAAATATCTCCAATTCGGTACTGGGAGCAAGAAGACAGCTAAAATCAATCGAGACAAGGCAGCCAGTGATGCTGCCTGGGATGGCATCAGCGGGTACATTACCAATTCCAAGCAACCCGCGGGGAAGGTAATAGCCTCTTACCGTCGCCTATGGGAGATCGAAGAAGCTTTTCGCAGCTCCAAACACGATCTCAAAATGCGTCCCATATTCCACCGCAAAGGCGATCGTCTCAGGGCACATCAAGACAGGAGAGCTGTATGGCATGCCTAACATAAAAGCCTCCCCGCGGGCCAAAAACCTCTACCGCATCGTCGGACTGAAATGCTCCTCTGCACCCTTTAAGCTCTAAACTACTGCGCAAAACTTGCGCACATGTAGTGCCCTACACAGGAAGCATATCCCTATAATTACAGTATGTTGGGAAATTTACCTGCGGAACTCAGAAGAAGGCATGCGTCGAGGCCAACAAGGGTTCACGAAGGTAAGGTGGCTACGTTGAGGAGCAACACTCGATGGTGTTCGGATACTTTCAGAATCCAGTGCGATAACGGGGAGTGTCTCGAGGTTGTGTTTGCCATGGATTGCCACGATCGTGAAGTAATCAGCTGGGCGTGCTCGACATGCGGCGTTGATGGTGGTCTTGTTAGAGACTTGATGGTTGACTGTGTAGGTGCACGTTTTGGCGATGAATTGCCGCACAGAATACAGTGGCTATCGGATAATGTCCCCTGTTACGTTGCTAGGCAGACGACAACGTTTGCCAAGTATCTGGGCTTTGATGTTTGTACTACGAGACCATACAGCCCCGCAAGCAATGGTATGGCGGAGGCGTTCGTGAAAACTTTTAAACGAGACTATGCCTATGTCAGTGACTTGAGTTCAGCGGATGTGGTTGAGCAAAAATTGCATGTCTGGTTTGATGAATACAACAACGTTGCACCACACAAAGCACTTGGCATGATGTCACCTAGGATGTATATGGAGTTTCAACAGGCTGGGTAGACTGTCCGCTCTACGGGGGCAACTCCACAACCTTGCAGTTATGAAGACACTAAAAGCAAACAAAATTGATTTTATCTACATTGATCCACCTTTCTGTTCAAATTCAGTACGCATGGATAAGGCATGGGGAAAGAAAGTTGTCTCCTTCAACGACGCATGGATGGGAGGCATTAACGCATACATAAAGTGGTTGACTCCTAGATTAAGGGAATGCTATAGGCTGCTAAAGGATAGTGGTGTTTTCTGTTTACACTTAGATCATCGTTCCTCTCACTACGCAAAAGTAGAGTTGGACAAAATTTTTGGGCAGAACAACATGATTAACGAAATAATATGGCAACGAGATCCAGCTGGTAAGGGAGCGAAAAAGACCTCAAAACAATTTCCAAGAAATCATGATACGATACTGGTTTATGCAAAAACGCAAAAATTTGTATTTCGTCAACAGCATGTACCGTTGACTGATGAGCAGAAGAAAACGTTTTCACAGATAGAACCTAATACAAGAAGAAAATTCAGAACTGCTCCCATCGGGGATTATTCAGAAACATCAATAGCAAAAATGAAGAAAAAGGGAATGATATACACTACAAGTGGTGGAAAGCTCAGGAAAAAGTACTACTTAGATAAGTATAAGAGTGCTGTTGGCTCTGTCTGGACAGATATTCTTGGTTTTGGAACAAGATCAGGAGCTAAGGAACGGGTTGGCTACCCAACACAAAAGCCACTAGCCCTCTTGAATCGTCTTATAGAATCTTTCACTAACAAGGGCAACTTGGTTTTTGATGCCTTTTGTGGTTGTGGAACAACGATAAGTTCTGCACAGCAGCTTGGACGACGCTGGTTGGGGATTGATGTTAGCAAAGATGCCATAAATGTTATCAAAGAAAGGATGGTTCGTGATCACAAGTTGAGGATAGAAGTTATCCGAGATAATAGTCTATCCAAAGGTCAAGTTATGTCACTATCTCCTTTTGAATTTGAAAAACACATAGTATCTCTTATTGGAGGCACACCAAATACTCAGCAAAGAAGAGATGGTGGTGTTGATGGGTACACACATGATCACATTCCTATACAGGTAAAAAAGTCATACAGAGTCGGTAGACCTGTTATTGATGCTTTTCTCAAACACATACAAAAGCGTGGTGCAGGTATAATCATAGCCCACAGCTTCTCAAAAGATGCTCATGAAGAAGCTGATAGATTGGAAAATGAGCATGGTTATACTGTTGACTTGATGTATACTCGCGATTTATTGCGAGATGCATCTTAACGCTTGAAGTCACTAAGCTTGCTACATATTCACTGGGAAAATCTCAAACCAAAATATTTTTAGTGTAAACAATTCCCTTCTTCCCCAAAAACGGCTTTAGGCACTTGTTGTTAGTGTGTTTCATCCTCACATCCCAATTGATATCACGAGCCGTTTTTGTTTTAGCAAACTTCTCGACACGACCGATGGCATTGCAACAATCTTTTTTATTAGACCACAAGTCTTGATCTTTCCAAAAATGACTTTCGCCATTGCCGATGTAGCAGGTAGTAAACTGGATGCCTCTTTGCACACACTTGGCATGAATACGCTCATAGTAGGCTCTAATCTCATCATCACTATAGTGAAAATCACGGGATTTCTTCTCGGTAAAGATAGCAGTTTTCTTTGTGTCGTCACGGTAAAATTCCCTCAAGTTGCGCCCAGAGGCTTTCTCTATCTGATTGAGGGAAAAGCTCGATAGCCTGACGATACCTGCTAAAATAGCTGGCACACCATGATCCGCAATCTCATCAACCATCTCAGAGCTGGAGTAATTGAAAGGTGCTGGCATGTTTTTGCAATCAAAGCTGGGATCAGTAAAGTATCCATCAGGATAGATGGGGAAGAACGGGTTGAGTCTAACTGTCGTCCAAAAACCACTACAAGGTAAAAGAAGCTGGCTTTGCTAGCACTTATCTATCGTAGCAATGCGTTAGCAATTGGCTTGTCGATAGCTGTAGATGCCCCCGTGACAGGGTTGCGATCCCATGTTAGATATGTTTGAGCTAACTTGGTGTTGACAAACTTTCCTTTTTAGGTAAGTATAGCCTCATGGACGTTGTCTACTACAGACTTGAAAACGGAAGGTGTCCTTTTGAAGACTGGGTGGACAAGCTCGAAAGGCGAAGTCAGATTGCGGTTTATGATTATATCGATCGAGTGGCCTGTGGTGGTAGCCGCAAGAATGTAAAGTCGCTTGGTGATGGTGTTTGGGAAATCAAGATCAACTATAAACATGGCACTATGCGTGTCTATTTTGGCAAGTTAAATGGGCTAATCGTGCTGCTTGGCGGCAGCAAACGTACTCAGTCAGCTGATATTGAGAGAGCAAAGAACTACTGGAGGAACTATGACGAACAGGAGCAAATCACACAGTGAGGCAATGGCGAAAAAAATGCGTGACCCTGATTTTGCTAGGGAACTGGTAATGGTTAGCCTTGAATTGCGGGGAAATATCGTTGCTGCTCTGCGTTTTGCTATTAGAAGCATGGGCATCAAAGAGTTTTCCGACAAGTCAGGCATACCAATCTCAAACGTATCTGAATTCGTCAGTGGCAACAAATCGTGGGGATATAGGCGACTGGAGAAAGGCCTTGCCGTTTTTGGTCTTGAATTCTCTGTCAAGCCAAGAAAAGCGGCCTAATCAACGGCAATCATCTAGTGACAACAACCTGTGCCTACAGATCGGCCTTGCTACCATGCCCAAAGTTATTCAGGAACAGATACCGATTGAGGTGAAGTGAGAGGAATTGTAACAAACCCATACATACTCATATCTATCGATTTTCCTCAGCTCGTTCTACAACCCTATCTCTATTGCAAGAATAAGAATAATACTTCCCTTTCCACTCTAGCTCAGATAGGAATATCTCCACAAATATCTCACGAAACTTGAAGAAATAGAGCAAGATTTTACCGTTAAAATTTTTTATATGATGCACAACGAGCCTGATGCAGACAAAATGGATCGTCTGCTAATTTCACACAATGTTCACACTTCTAGAATTAAGAAGCGAGGAGTAGGAGGCTTGTTGGGATTCGATGGTGTACAATTCCTAGCTCAGTACGAGCAAATGCAGCAGGGTCAACGGAGATAACAGTGAAGTCATTCAGCGGGTACGGCTGCCTGTAGCGGCCCCATCTTCTCCCCCTCTCGGAACTCAGGGCACTGCCGCGATCGCAGGCTCGCCAAGCAGCACTGGTATCAGCGCGGGCGTTTCCACTTCAATGTCGGGGCAAGGTTTTGACGCGACTAGGGCGTGTCGCCGCATAGTGGCTTTTGAGGCTGTGTAACAAGTTTTAGATGACGAACGGGAGTATCGTTCTTCTCCTGCTCGGTATGGGTGTTAGCTAGCGTATCCTTGATTTTGCTGACGAGATCGGCGACGAACAGTTCGTTCTCGGCCACAGCACTGTCAACATTTTGGTCACCTAGCAATTCTTTAGCACTTTTACTGATTTGCGCCGCATAGACCGCTTGCCTCAATACCGTCTCCGCGATGCAGTTACGCAACGCGAGCAGATCAACACCGCACTCCGACAGTTTCGCTACTGCATCACGGTTGTCGAATTCCACCCACTCAGCATTTTCGCCACGCGCTCGCACTTTCCACACGGGATTGCCCATCGCAGTTCTGAACCAACTGACTTCAAAGTCCCCGCGACGGTATACATCAGGAACTACCCAATACTGGGATTCATTGAAATTAAAGCAACTTAGGTGATCGATAAACTTTTTCACGAAACCTCCGCAACGTAAGAAACAACACAGTCCTCGTGATAATCCCTGCAACAAAGATGCCATCTGTAGATACCTCTGAAAAACGAATACCTGGTCGGCTGTTAACAATTCGCATAACAAGCCTAGGGCGTGTATCGCAAGAAGAGGCTGCATCTACAAGGACGACACGCTGAGCTCAATAATCGCATCTTGAAAAACTGCGTCCTGGCAAGGCTTGCTGTGCCTACCAGCAAACTGAAATCTGCTGCTAAACTTGCCACCCACTTCGGTGTGAAGTTCAATGTTGCGTCGGTATGGGATGTGGAGTTGCCCCCAAAAAACGGACAGTCTACCCAGCCTGTTGGAACTCCATATACATCCTAGGTGATATCATGCCAAGTGCTTTGTGTGGTGCAACGTTGTTGTATTCATCAAACCAGACATGCAATTTTTGCTCAACCACATCTGCTGAACTCAAGTCACTGACATAGGCATAGTCTCGTTTAAAAGTTTTCACGAACGCCTCTGCCATACCATTGCTTGCGGGGCTGTACTCAGGAATTGAGTTTTTGCTCCAACTTTTTTCAAAAAGTTGTGCGGGGTATGGGGCAGCGCCCCATCTTCCCTCTCTCCCGCAATATTGCAGGTAGACAATGGTAATTTGGGGGTTTTGGCAACGTAACTAAAGTGAAAAAAAAAACGCCGATGATGTTCGCGCGGGAAAGTTTTGTTTTTAGCCAAAAAAAGGGAAGTGGTGCGGACGAGAGCGGGTTTAAGTTTGGTGGAGTTGATGGTCGCGGTGGCGGTTATCGGCATTTTGGTCGCCTTGGCGCTGCCGCGTTATCATGCTTTCTTGGCGCAGGCACGGCGGGGGGAGGCGAAGAGCAACCTCGCCCATCTGGCTAGTCTGCAGGCGGTGTATAAGATCGAGCACTTCAGGTACTACAGTGGCTCCGCGTTGCTCGCCCCTGATGGTGGTATCGGCTACAAGAATGAGGACGGTACTAGGGGTGATTGTGGGGACTACGCCGATGATCGCGATCAGGGGTTGAATAATCATCTGGGTTTCCGTCCGCAAGCCTGTGGACAGTTACGTTATTTTTATCAGTTGCGTCCTGGTAATGTTGCGGTTGCCTTTGCCTATGCCGATGCTGAGGGCAGGTATATTTATCCCGATTGTCATGGCGGGGGGAGAGAGGAGTGTGACTATACGCGGGGTGATGCGGTGAGGATGGCGTTGCGCGATGCCAAGCCCACGGTCTGCCGCAACATCACCAAGTACTGCCCCGCAGGAATAGGGGCACCACCTCCGCCGCCGCCGCCAACACCAACACCAACACCACCGCCTCCGCCACCATGTGATCCGACAACACAGTGCTGTGATGGTAATACCGAGGTGGCTAATACATTTAGCTTAACCTGCAACGGGTGGTGGGGGACGTTCAATGATAGTGCCCCTAATAAGGGCTGCTGTAGGAGATGCGGATGTACTCCTTGGCAGCCTGCGGTGAGTGATAGTAGGACAGATCCCAACGCTTGTGAGGGCGAATCGAGATATGAATATGAACCACAGACGAGAACCTGTAGAGGATGGCCTCCCTGTCCAAGAGAGGCACGAAATAGGCGGGTAACAGTTATAGGGACGAAGGTTTGCATAACACCAACGCCACCAACGCCAACGCCAACGCCACCAACGCCAACGCCACCAACGCCAACGCCTGATCCGACACCAACACCAACACCAACACCAACACCACCAGGGCGGTGTGATTGCGTGAGTAGTGAAGGGGGATGGATAGCAGCAGAAAAGCCAGCAGACGTATGTGCATGCAAAAATTACACGGAGACAAAAACTACCACTATCACTTGCACACCTATTGGTACTCTCCCACCAGGAACAACATGCCCAGAAGAGACAGAAACCATCATTATCCGCACTAAAGAAGGATTAAAGCCTATCGCTGAGTGCACTACCACCGAATGTCCGTGCAGAGAAGGTGACACCAGGACTGAATGTATTTGTGTGTGCAAGGTGATGAGTGCCGAGATAACTTGGAATCCTCTCAGTGAAGATTACACCTGTAAGGAGGTAACGCAAACAGGGAATGCTACTGCAGATTGGGAACCACATCCAAATAACCCAGCTGGTTGTCAGGATGGCTTCAGTTGTCCCGATGAGCATACTGAATTTAGCCGAGTTGTCTGCGGCGAGAAACCAGTCAATTGTGCTGCCAATTGTCGGGACTGGGGTGAATGGAGTGCCTGTGCAAGAAATGCTTTTGTAACAGATTCGAGTGATCCTATGTACTGCCACGAAATGCGCAGCAGAACCTGCAGTGATCCCTGTGCTGGTGTCAGTAGTGACGGTCCTTGCCCTGTAGGCGTGGGGTTTGTTCGTAAGAATTGCCCCACTAGTGAGGCTGTTGCCTGCACTGGCTGTGTTGATACTACTGATCCGCCTCCTCCGCCACCAACGCCAACGCCAACGCCTGAATGCAATGAGTACACTAACAGCAACTACTGTTGTGCCGATGCAGATGATCATGAGGTCAAACTACGACCAAGCAGTGACTGTCTGGAGGACTACACGGTGAATTGGAACGGGGATACTGTTCCCCCTGCTCCTAGGTGTGAGTGCGCAAAAGGGGGAGTTGTTACGCCGCCACCCGAAGGATGCACTGAGAACACTAACGGTAATTACTGCTGTGATGCTTCTGATGATATGAACTCTCATGCAGACGGCGGCTGTGGCGATGATTCCCGCAAAGTCTACTGGAACTCGGCTAGCGGGGAGTGTGAGTGCTCCGAAGAACCGTCAGATGCTGCCGCAACACTCCCCGAAAAAACACCTACTCCCCAATGCTCCTGCAGACCTGAGATCGGTGCTTGGTCGCCGACGGTGACCGTGTCTAGATACACATGTCAGTGTAAGGAACAAACGGCTGTGACGACCAATAAATGCACACCAACTAGCTGTCCTGATCATAATAAGCCTATGGGTATGGCTACACGAAGAGTCTTCGGTAAAACGACTCCTCCTCACCCACAAAATTGCCCAACACACGTAGCAGATCCTGACAATTGGGGAAATTGCATAGATCTAAATGGTAACGGTAACTGCAAACAACAGCAGGTAGTCACCGTATCGTGCAACAACCCCTGCGAAGAAGGTAAGACAAATGTCTGCATCCCTATTCGCACCGACCAAAGTGCGTCCGTGCTTGAACGAGATTGCCCTGATGATGTACATAATCCTTGCGAGACAGATAACAAACTGGAGGAAAATACATGCACAAGATACAGAGATGGTGAAACTGTTGAAATTGCAGAAGAGGCGTGCAACAGTGAGGGCGGTAGTTTTATTTTATCTGGCAATCCCCCAAATTTTTATTGCGAATGTAATAGTAAGTGTGCAACCTACACGCACGATGGTGTAACGGTGGAAGGGTTTGCAGATGTTCCGTATATCTACGCAGAAGAATACTGCTTAGGAACATTTAACGCTGATCAGGTGGCAGGAAAGACCTACGCATTCACATGCACGTGTACTCCCCTTGAACCGCCACCGCCGCCGCCAACGCCGCAACTACATGAATTATACAAAGGTTGTATCGTCAATGCCTATAACGCTGCTCGTACAGACAGTATGGCAGGAGATAAGACTGGTTGCGCTAAGAAAAATAATAGCCTCACCTGCACGAGAGGAGATATGATAAGAGCTGCAGCAGCATCAGCATCGGAATGTGGTGACAACCCCCCTGACGAGGCAGGTGCACTAACTTCCCAAAGTCGCGACTGCCTCGAGCAGATTGGGCGCAATTTGCTGACGACAGCAGCTGATGATGCTGGTGTGGAAATTTTCCTAGAAAATATCAAGAGCAGTCTGCTTAACGAAATTGGTGATAGTGGGAATGGATGCCAAAAAGATAGTAGCCATCCTCCAGTTTCATGCGCATCGAACGATAACTGTGCCAACGCTGCTCCACTTCTTTTTGAGTAGTAATACAAGGAGAACCATGATGAAACTGCTAACCATCCTTTCTTTTGTGCTCCTCACTTCCTGTATTCTGCGTCCGCCGCCTCCCGCGGACAAGAAGTTCATGGCCCTTCATCACGAGCAGCGATTGCGTCTCCATGGTGCGCTCATCAACAAGGTGCATGCACCACACTTGGTTATCAATTACGGCTACGGCGACGACTGTCCGCCCGAGGCGAGAAACAACGATGAGAGACTTACTGGCGCAGTCAGCAAAGCCTTGCGTACCTGGTTACAACCGTTGCGTGACTACACTGACAAGCAGATCGTCAAAGATTTTCGTTATCGGCTTGTTGCCGATCCTCGCCCTGCCGCAGGGGATATGTGGATCATCTTCCACTGCGGTCTCGGCGCTTCCACAGCACTCGTAGGAGGAGCCACACCTGGCATCAATCTGCGCAGCGGCACGAAGGCAGTGATACAACTTATGAACAGCCTTATGCACGAAATGGGGCACGTTTTCGGTCTTGACGATACCTACATTACTACGAAGGAGCGGGGCAAGCCAGGGGTCAGTAAAGGCGGTCTAAAGCACACTAGAGGCACGCAGCCAAATTCCGTGATGGCCTTGAGCGGTGATATAAGAGGACACGAAGATCCTATCGCACTTGACGGCCTTGCCGTGCTTTTCAAAGACGACATCAACGGTATCATCTGGCTCTACAGGCATGTGCACGAGGGACTGCCACTGGAAGACTGTGCCTTTCCCGAATATGAGTTAGAGGAAGACCCCATGGGTTGCCGCCCCAAATACCCGCTGATCTTCGAGATCAAGTACGGAAGAAGTGATTTCTGGGCAGGCGAGGTGCTCAACGACGATCGTGACATCGACATCAACGCCCAGGATAAAGACGGCCTGACCGCCCTGCACCACGCGGTACTGAAAGGCTACAAGGAACTAGTTATTGAGCTTAGCAAGCATCAAGGTATCGACATCAACGCCCAGGATAAAGACGGCCTGACCGCCCTGCACCACGCGGTGCTAAAGCGCTTCGATGACGTAGTGGCTAGGCTCATTGCACACCAGGACATCAAACCCTTCCTCAAAAACGCAGACGGGCATAGGGCACTAGACCTCGCCCGCCAGCTTGAGCTGCCCCGTATCGTCACCCTCATCGCCGCCCACCCCAAGGCTATGCCTGTCGCAGCAAAAGGCAAACAAACCACCACCTGGGGTGAACTGAAAAAAGAGTAGTGAACTATACCCCCGCTTCCTCTCTCTTGAGTGCCTCCGAACTGCCGATAGGGTGTCCGTTTTTTACGGGGGCATCTACAGTACTGATCTAGCTGCGGACAAGCGGAGTTGCTTTGTCGAACCGTTGCAACATCTCTTCGTCCTGCGTGTGCGCTCTCCCCTGCGGCATACCATGCTGCGTACAGAAACGGCGGTCACGATCACGTTCCTGAATGGCAATCATACCGCGCAAGCGACATATTCCTAGGGGGAGTTGAACGGCCCGCTCAGGGCAACGACAGTTTCCCCCGCAATCTCCGCTTCCGCTTGCAACACGTAGTTGTTGCCCGCTTTTTGCATCATCACGTAAAAGTGTGCCACCCCTTCGCGAGCTTTGACGGTTGCCAAAGGACTATACTCGTCCCCATCCCTGATGTGCAAAGCTATCTCCGCCGTCGCGGCCTCGCCCGTCAATACCCGTCCTGCACAGTCATGCAGCGCCGCCGCGACATAGAATTTTTCGCCTACCGCGACATCAACTACCTTGCTCAACTCCAAACGATAGCTATTCCTCCCCTGCTCCCCGTCAGCAGCATGCCACTGCTCCTCTTTTCTCGCACTAGAAATTCCACCCTCAGGCACACCACAAGCACAGAGCAAAAACAACAACAATACGGCATTGCTGATAAAATTAACCGACACAGCCGATACTCCCCTGCGTAGATAAAAATAAACCATTCACCAACTGATCGCTTATTTAAAATAAAAACTTAATCTATTTTTAATAAAAAAGATAACAGAAGTTGTTAAAAACAAAAATAAAACAAATATATATTATATTTTTAATAAGTTACTTTAAACCAGATCCTTCAGGTCGATGTCTTCTCCCCAGTCTTGTTCATCGCTGGTTTTGGTGGCAGTACGTGTGCGGGTGGGAATTTGCAGCACTTTGACTTGATCAGCGGCGATGTTGAGGTGTTCGTCGTTATCTGTTGTTACGCTGAGCATTTCGTTGAGTAGGTCGACTTTGCTGATTGTGCCGCGCAGGTTGTGGTTGATGATCTCTACGAGCGTACCCTTGGGGGGTAGTTTGCGGCGCAGTTCGGTGTAGGTGTCGTTTTCGTACTTCAAGCAGCACAGCAGCCGTCCGCAGCCGCCGCTGACTTTGCTGGGGTTGAGTGCGAGGTTTTGGTTTTTAGCCATGCGGGTGGAGACGGGCAAAAAGTCGCGCAAGAAACTGGAGCAGCAGTACTCACGTCCACACACACCCATGCCGCCGAGCAGCTTGGTTTCGTTGCGCGGTCCGACTTGTTTAAGCTCGACGCGCAGTCTTAACCCTGTGGCAATTTCCTTGACTAGTTTGCGGAAATCGATCCGCCCTGGGGCCGAAAAATAGACGACGATCTTATTGCCACTGAACTGTACTTCGACCTTGAGTACCCTCATGTTCAGTTCCAACTGGGTAATTTTTTTTTGCACGAAGGCACGTGCTTCGTCAGCGGCGGTACGCCCTTCCTGCAAGTCGCTGGCCGTCGCTTTCCTGACGACAGGCTTGATTTTCTTCTCATTACCCTTTTCATAGACCAGCTGCACGACTTCGGCGAGGCTCAAGCCGCGATCGGTATCGACGACCACCGTATCGCCAACCAGCAATGCCATGTGTTCCCGCACCGCGAAGTGGTAAATCTTGCCCGCGCGCTTGAACTGTACCGCGGCAAGGTTGACATAGCTCATCTTTGTCCTCCGTCTGCGCTTGCTGCCAACACACTCTCCATCGCTAGTTGTGTATGCAAACTTACCCGTTGTTGCAACAGACACTTGATGTCATACAGGCGCGTGCGCCGCACCGCGGTAGCCTGTGTCTCTCCCTTGCCACGGGCTAAGGCAGCGCGGTAGCACTGGTTGAGGTACTGCTCGTAAAAAAATAAAAACTCTGGCAGTTCGCATTTGTGTTCCCGCAGCTTTCTTATCACCGCTAGACGCTGTGACCAGCTGGAGGCTGTGCGCAACTGCTCAAACTGTGTCGCAAAGCCACGGCATGGCGCATCCTCCGACTCCTTGAGGAGGAAGTGAAAACAGCGCGAGGTAACGGTGGGTAACAACTGCCCGTAGGCGGTTGAGGTTAGAAAAATGTGTGCATGCGGAGGTGGTTCTTCGAGAATTTTAAGCAGTTTGTTGGCTGCAGGACGGGTTATCAAGTGTGCAGCCTGCACGACAACGATGCGTGTCCCACCGCTCAGGGGTAAGAAATTCTGCACCCGACTTGCCGCCGCGACTCCGAAACTTTCCTGGGCGGCATCATAGGATAGCACATCGTCATGGTTAGCGTGAGCCAGAGCGCGACAAGCAAAGCAGTGTCCACAAGCGCTGCCCTGCTGGCAAAGCAGCTGTGGCAACAGCCAGGCGAGCAGACGGGGAGCAGGCATGCCCTCCCGCCCGTAAAAGAGAATAACCTGTGGTAGCCTGCGTTTTTGCCACAGCGCAGTCAACACCTGCTGCGCCTCGTTCAATGCCATTTTCTTGCATCCGTTCTCTACAAGGCTGGGGTGGACTGTACAACGCCCCTGGCACGCTGTCATCAAGAAAGCCTAAGCGCTGCCCTCCCCAGGTAGCACCAGTGCCGCAGCAATCTTAGCGGGCAGGGCATCACAGGCGAGGCGTTGTTGCGCGGTGGTGTCACGTTCCCGTAAGGTCACGGTGTTGTCAATCTGCGATTGTGGGTCGACGGTGATACAAAACGGTGTGCCGATTTCGTCGTGACGGGCATAGCGTTTGCCGATCGATTGATTGTCGTCACAACAGACGTGTAGCGAATGCTTTTTTAGGGTCCGCGTGATGTGCTGCGCCATCGCCACCTGTGCAGGGTTGTTTTTTATCAAGGGCAAGACCGCCGCCTTGTACGGAGCGAGACGAGGATGTAGCTGCAAAAAGACCCGTTGTTTCGCGCCGCCTTGATGGTCAACTCCCCTGTCCTCCCGATAAGCATCGAGCAGCAGTGCCAGCACCGCACGCGTCAAACCTGCTGAGGGTTCGATCACATACGGTGTGTAACGCACCCCCTGCTTGCCTGTCTCGGTGTTGACCTGATGCGGATCGAAGTAACTGAGCTTCGCTCCTGTCGCCTGCTGGTGGCTGTGCAAGTCGTAATCACCCCGCGAGGCAATACCTTCCAACTCATCCCAGCCCCACGGAAACAAGAACTCAACATCGTAGCAGTCCTGTGCATAGTGCGCTAATTCATCCTGCGTGTGCTGCCGCAGACGAAAAGACTCGGCGTGATTAGCGAGGGCATGATACCAGTCGAGACGTTTGCTCTTCCAATACTCAAGCTGCTCCCGCCAGCTGTCAGGAGCGATAAAATACTCCAATTCCATCTGCTCGAATTCGCACGATCGGAAGATAAAATGCTCGGTGACGATTTCATTGCGAAAAGCTTTCCCGATCTGCGCGATGCCGAAAGGAATTTTTTGCCCTGTCGTCTGCACGACGTTGGCAAACTGCACGAACAACGCCTGTGCAGTTTCAGGACGCAGATAGACGGTGCTACTGCGATCGAGTTGCTGAAGACGGGCACGCACCCCCGCTAACGTTAAATTTTTATCGTGCCTGAGGTCATGCAACAACTCTTCCCGCGGATCGATAGGGCCGAGGGTGCTCTGAAACATGAGGTTGAAGCGACGTTCCGCACTCAACGTCGGTGCGCCGCAATGCGGACACACATAGCCACAATCCGCCACCCGCCCCTGTAGACGTTGACCTTTTTTGCCGCCGCCGCGCACATAGGTGACCACCTCGCCGACAGGCTGTGGCGGTGCTTTGTCCGCCCGAAAACGCTGCTGACAGTTCAAGCAATCGACGAGCGGATCGCAGAAACCCTGCACATGCCCCGACGCTTCCCACACTTTAGGGTGCATGACGACAGAGGCATCGAAGCCCACCACATCATCGCGCTCATGCACCATCTGCTGCCACCAGCAGTCCGCGAGGTTGCGTTTCAACTCCACCCCGATAGGGCCGAAGTCATAAGCGGATTTCAAACCACCGTAGATCTCACTACTCTGGAAAATAAACCCACGGCGTTTGCACAACGAGACGATTTTGTGCATCAAGTCAGACAAAGCGCCCTTCCCCTCCGCAGAAAAAACCACTATGATACCTGAGCGGGGAAAATTCAAGAGGTTGCTGCACATGCCCAACATTCAACACCAGACCGACAAACGACAAACGCAACGGCGGGATTACAAGGTAGCCGACATCGGCCTCGCCGATTTCGGACGCAAGGAGATCGTCATCGCGGAACGGGAGATGCCAGGCCTGATGGCTCTGCGTGCCGAGTACCGTGAGCAGCAACCGCTGCGCGGGGCGCGGATCGCAGGCTGTCTGCACATGACGGTGCAGACCGCAGTGCTGATCGAAACCTTGATCGCCCTCGGCGCACAGGTGCGCTGGTCGAGCTGCAACATTTTTTCGACGCAAGACCATGCCGCGGCCGCGCTCGCAGCCAGCGGTGTCCCTGTCTTCGCCTGGCAAGGCGAAAGCGAAGACGAATACTGGTGGTGCGTTGCACAGACTCTGATGTTTGACGACGAGCAGCCCCTCAACTTGATTCTCGACGATGGCGGTGACCTAACCGAGATGGTTTTTAAACAGCACCCGCAACTGCTTAAGGGAATTAAGGGAATTTCCGAAGAAACGACCACAGGGGTGAATCGTCTCTACCAGATGGCCGCAGTCGGCGAACTGCCCGTTCCCGTCATCAATGTCAACAACGCCGCGATCAAATCGAAATTCGACAACCTCTACGGCTGTCGCGAATCGCTTGTCGATGGAATCAAACGTGCCACCGATGTCATGATTGCAGGCAAGGTAGCGGTTGTCTGTGGTTACGGTGATGTCGGGAAAGGCTGCGCCCAGTCGCTGCGTGCCCTCGGGGCACGGGTACTGGTCACCGAAATCGATCCCATCTGCGCCTTACAAGCGGCGATGGAGGGTTACCAAGTCGTAACCATGGCACAGGCCGCGCCTCGCGGCGATATATTTGTTACGGCTACAGGCTGTTGCGATGTCATCACGCGCGCACACTTTGTGCGAATGAAAGACCATGCCATCTTGTGCAACATCGGGCACTTCGATGCCGAAATCGACATCGCTTGGCTCGAAGAACAACCCGACATCACCAAAATCAACATCAAACCACGGGTTGACAAATATCTCCACGCCGACGGGCGTGCCTTGCTGGTACTGGCCAGCGGGAGGCTGGTTAATCTCGGTTGTGCCACAGGTCATTCGAGTTTCGTTATGTCCACCTCCTTCTCCAGTCAAGTGCTGGCACAGCTTACTCTATGGCAGCAGCAGTTACCTGCGGGCGTGCATGTCTTGCCCAAGACCCTGGACGAAAAGACCGCACGACTGCATCTCACCCAACTCGGGGTTGAGTTGACCGAGCTGACCGCAGCACAGGCTGAATATCTCAACCTAGCCATCGAGGGGCCCTACAAAGCGGATTTTTATCGCTATTGAAGTGTGTCGTCGGTGATCCCACGTAAGGAACGAACATGGCAGTTCTAATCTTAATCTACCTCTTCGGTTTGCTGGCCTTGGGTGTCGCGTTTATCTTCACCCGCAAAGTTTTAGCCATCACCGTGGCCGACAGCAAACTGGCCAAAATTTCCCGTGCTATCGAACAGGGGGCGATGGCGTTTCTCTTGCAGGAATACAAGTATGTAACCCTGTTCGCCCTGTGTTTTGCCGTTTTGATCGCCCTGACTATCCCGCACGGGGTACAGACAGCCATCGCTTTCCTCGTCGGGGCATCGGTGTCGAGCTTGTGCGCTTTTCTGGGAATGAAGATTGCCGTGAAGGGTAACGTGCGCACGACACTGCGAGCACAGACAAGTCTGGCGGCGGCATTTCGCGTGGCGTTTAACTCTGGTGCGGTGATGGGATTTGGCCTGACAGGCTTAGCGGTACTCGGTCTCGTGACCACCGCACTCGTTTTCAGCCTTTTCTTCGACGACCCTCGACTGGTGATGGAGATCGTTTCTGGTTTCGGGTTAGGTGGCTCGACGGTGGCTTTGTTCGGTCGCGTCGGCGGTGGTATTTACACCAAAGCTGCGGATGTAGGGGCGGATTTAGTGGGCAAGGTGGAGAGTGGCATTCCTGAGGACGACCCGCGCAATCCCGCCGTCATAGCCGATAATGTCGGTGATAACGTCGGCGACATCGCGGGGATGGGAGCGGATTTGTTTGGCTCGTGTGCCGAGGCAACCTGCGCTGCGCTCGTCATCGGGGCAAGCGTGGCGACGATCGCACAAGGCTGGGGTGTCCTCTACTATCCTGTGCTGATCACCGCGGTGGGTATCCCTGTCTGTTTGGTGACGCTGTACTTTGCTCAGGTCAAGGCCGATGCCACCAGCGTGGAACCGACCCTCAAACAACAGTTGTTCATTTCCACCCTCATCATGTCCGTTGCCATGACTGTCGTCACCAAGTTGGTGATGGTGGAGTTCCCCCTCGCGGGACAGGTGGTCACGCCCAACGCCGTACTGATATCGCTGCTGGCGGGGTTATGGGCGGGTCTGCTGATCGGCACGGTGACGGAGTACTACACTTCGCACGCCTACAAACCCGTGCGGGAGGTGGCAGAAGCTTCGAACACGGGGGCGGCGACCAACATTATCTACGGACTGAGTCTCGGCTACAAGTCCGCGGTGGTGCCCGTCGTCGCTATTGCCGTGGTGATTTATATGGCTTGGACGTTGGCGGGCATGTACGGGGTTGCTATCGCGGCCATCGGCATGATTTCCACCATTGCCATCGGCTTGACCATCGACGCTTACGGCCCTGTGGCTGACAATGCGGGGGGCATTGCCGAGATGGGCGAGTTAGGAGCGGAAGTGCGGAGGCGTACCGATACGCTCGATGCGGCGGGCAACACCACCGCCGCTATCGGTAAAGGCTTCGCTATCGGCTCGGCGGTGTTGACCGCTCTAGCGTTGTTCGGGGCATTCTTGACGGTGGCGGATATCAGCGCTCTCGATCTGTTATCGCCGCTGGTGTTCGCGGGATTGATCTGCGGTGGTGTGTTGCCGTTTCTGTTCACGGCACAAACTCTGCGGGCGGTAGGGCAAGCGGCCTATGCGATGATCGAGGAGGTGCGGCGACAGTTTCGGGAAAAACCTGGCATTCTCGGCGGCACGGAAGAACCTGACCATCGCAGTTGTGTGGCTATCGCGACGACATCGGCGCTACGTTTAATGATTGCGCCTGGTTTTCTTGTTATGTTCACCCCGCTTATTTTCGGCGCGTTGTTCGGGGTGGAAGCGTTGGCGGGGTTGCTGGCGGGGGCGTTGGTCAGCGGAGTAGTGTTGGCGATTTCAGCTGCCAATGCAGGCGGCGGCTGGGACAACGCCAAAAAGTACATCGAGGCAGGTGCACATGGAGGCAAAGGCACGGGGGCACACAAGGCTGCCGTGGTCGGCGATACGGTGGGAGACCCTTTCAAAGACACTTCGGGCCCCTCGCTCAACATCCTGATGAAGCTGATGGCCATTACCAGTTTGGTGTTTGCGCCGTTTTTGAGCAAAGCGCATCAGGCCTTGTTGAATTTGTGGGGCGGATAGCTCGTGTTCAAAGTTACGATCGACTTTTACGAACAAAACCTTATCTTGCGCGCGGGGCCTGCGGAGTTGTACGTGCTGGCCGAGCACGTTGCCGAGTTGCGTAAACGGAGCGAGCGTAGTGAGTTTGCCGCTTATTTTCGCAACGAGGCACTGGTTAACCGTCCCGCCCGCAAGCTCTTCGCGGCTTGGCTACGCAAAGATCGCGCTCTGTGGGCACGCATCTACCGTGCGGTGAACGGTACGCCAGACGCATCGTGAACACCGCCGTCTTTCTCGATCGTGATGGTGTATTGATCGCCGAGCGCGGCTACGTCTATCGCCGTGCTGACATCGTGTTGCTCGAGGGTGTCGGTGCACAGTTGTACGAATTAAAACGGCGCGGTTACCTCCTGATTGTCATTACCAATCAGTCAGGCGTGGGACGTGGTTATTATGGGCATAGCGATGTTTTTGCCGCCCACCGCACGTTGCAGGCACTGCTCGCACCCGCGGGGGTACAGCTCGATGCTTTTTACTACTGCCCGCATGTGGCGGCGGATGCCTGTGCTTGTCGCAAACCCGCGACGCAGTTGTTGGTACGCGCTATGCAGGATTTTCATATCGATGCTGCAGGTAGTTATTTCGTCGGAGACAAAGAGAGCGATCTTGAATGTGCGCGCCGTGGCGGGGTGCAAGGTGTGCCTGCACCGCTGGGTAATTTGTTGGCTCTGCGGTAGGCGAGTGGGAAGTACACGGCCAGAAAAAATTAACGCAAGTAGGGAAGACAACCTATGCCCCTCACGCGGGATGGTTTGTGGGGAGGGTGTGTTTGCCGAGCAACAGGGTGTGGCTGTGTGAGCCGTGCACGCTCGCATCGCGCATGACGATACAGTGGTCGAGTTGCGCGGGGGCGTGGACAGCTGCGTGACTGCTGGTGATGAAGGTCTGTGTCCCGATCTGGCAGTTTTTTTCTATATAGGGTGTTCCGACGATAACGTGCTCGGCGTGCAGGTGCAGTTCTTCATCCAGCAGGGTGGCTAGGTGGAGGAAGTCGGGGTCGTGTTGTAGTTTGCGGTGCAGTGCTTGGTGTGCCCTGAAAAAATTTGCGGGGGTGCCGATGTCGTACCACAGGTCGTGGTGCAGAAATGTTGCGATGGGGTGGTGGTGGTCGAGCGCGTATTGCCAGGCATCTTTGCTGTGGGTGAAGTTGTGTGTGACGATCAGGTGCAGGAATTCGGCACTCCATACTTGTGCGCAGGCGAAAGTGTGGGCGCTGGTGTGTTCTGAACACGTCGGTGCGTTGCAGGCGACGAGGTATCTGTCACGGACGTAGACAGGCTGGGTGAAGGGTAGGGCGGTGGGTAGCAGAGCGAGGGTAGCGATAGCTCGGTGGGCACGATGTGTCTGGTAGAGGGCGGTAAAATCTAGTGTGCTGAGAATATCGCCGTTGTAAACGATGAGGTCGCGGTCGCGTCGCGGGAGGTTACGGACAAAACCCGCTGAGCCGAGCAGGGTTGGTTCGTGCAACAGGGTGACTTGTGGCAGAGGGGACAGGTAAGCGAACTGCGCGGGGAGGTGGTGAGTGTTAACGTAGGTATGTCGCACCCCGTGTCGTTGCAGTTGTTGTAGGGTGATATCGATAAGCGGCACGCCCATGCAGGGTAGCAGTGGTTTAGGGGTGGTGGTGGTCAAGGGGTGTAGACGACTGCCGTAGCCAGCGGCGAGGATGAAGGCGTTTACGGAGTGCAGCATGTTTGACGGTGCGCTAAGTTTTGCTCTGGGGATATTTTAGCAGATTAGCTGTCTCTGCGTCGTGGTGACAAGCAAATATCGCATGTGTGCTTGGTGCGTGTGCGTGCCGAGTACAGAAGCGGGACAAATGCCATTGCCGCGTGCTGTGAAGACTGCTAGAATTCCCTCCCTGCGGAGATGGCGATGTTGTTCGGTGTTACACTGTTGCTGTTGCTGGCGGGAGAGGTCTCGGCCTTTCCTCTGGCGTTGGACTACTACCAGGATACACATCTATCGCTGTTCGCTCGCCTTCAGCAACGTATTGCCGTTGAGCCTCTGAATTTATGGGTGTCGCTGATATTCCTGGGTGCAATTCTGCACACCTTCTGTAGTAAAAACTTCATGCTCATTTCAATACGAATTCGCAACGCAGGCTACCACCACATCGTCATGCAGCGACGGCGACGAGGAAGCAGCGAGCAACGCAGCAACTCGCAGTTGCGACGCGGCGATACCCTACCCCTTCACATTTTGCGCCGCCGACGACGCTACGATGCGGAAAAAAACGACGACCCGTGGCATCCTTCCAATTTTCGCAAAACTGATATGCCGTTTTGGGCGGAAATGTTTCATCTTCTCGGCGAGGTTGAAGCGGTCTTCGGTATCTGGGTACTTGCCCTACTTGCAGTACTCGGTCTCAACATCGGTTGGCACGATACCGTCACCTACCTGACGCAAAAGGTGTCGTACGTCGAGCCGATCTTCGTGGTCGTTATCATGACGATCGCCTCTACCAAGCCTATCTTGTTTTTTTCTGAAAAAATAATGCACTCTATCGCACGACTGTTCGGTGGTTCGCCGCTGTCCTTTTGGTATGTAGTGTTAACGGTAGGGCCGCTGCTCGGGTCGTTTATCACCGAGCCTGCCGCGATGACTATCTGCGCTTTGTTGCTGGCAAGATATTTTTACCGCCGTAAACCTTCTCTACTGCTCTCCTATGCGACACTGGGTCTTTTGTTTGTCAACGTCTCGGTGGGGGGGACGTTCACTAACTTTGCCGCCCCTCCTGTGTTGATGGTAGCGAAAGCCTGGCAATGGGACACGCTGTTTATGGCTACGCATTTCGGCTGGAAGGCACTGGTCGGCATCGTGATCGCGAACACTTGTGGGGCACTAGTTTTTTGGCGGCAGTTCAAGCAATTGCAGACACCGTCTAGCCCGCACAGTGATGTGGAGGACGAGCCTATTCCGTCTTGGATCATCTGTGTGCATATCCTGTTTATGTTGTGGACGGTCAGCAACGCGCATTATCCGCCTTTGTTTGTGGGTACGTTTTTGTTTTTCTTTGCCTTTTATCAAGCGACCCGTGCCCATCAACAGCCGCTCAAAGTTAAAAACCCTTTGTTGGTGGGGTTTTTTCTCGGTGGGTTGGTGGTGCACGGTGGTTTGCAAGGTTGGTGGCTTGCTCCTGTGTTGGAAGGGTTGTCGCGCGTGCCACTTTTTTGCGGGGCGATGATTTTGACTGCCTTCAACGACAATGCGGCGATCACCTACCTTGCCACCCTTGTGCCTGATCTCGCTCCCCAACTTAAGTACGCCGTAGTAGCAGGCGCGGTTGCGGGGGGCGGGTTGACCGTTATCGCCAATGCTCCGAACCCTGCGGGGCAGTCGTTACTCAACAACTATTTCAACAACGGTATCTCTCCTTTCGGTCTGTTGCTCGGTGCGTTGCTGCCGACCGCCATTGTGGCCGTGGTGTTTCTCATCTTGTAGAGGAGGCGAGATGTATGAACTCGTTGTGCTGCCCGCCAACCAGTGTATCATTAACCGCCTGTGTCGCGACCTTGCGGCTCTCGACCGCACCGTGCTGGCACGCAGTGCGGTAATTCTGCCGACGCGCCGTCTCGTCACCTTTTGTTTGGCCGCCTTGGCTGAACGACATACTGCCTACGAGCCTCCGCTGCTGACCACGTTGGATGGGTTTGTGGCGCGGCTACAGGGCACGGAACGACCGACGGTCACGGAACTGCAGGTCGAGCAAATGTTGCAGATGCAGCTGACCCACGGCGATTATGAACACCTACATCCTGCTTTTGCGCATGAGCTGCGTCAGTTGGACGACGACGTGATCGCCGCTGACTTGCATCTGCATTTCCATGCTCGTATCGAGCAACAGTTGGCACAAAATCCGTGGCTCGCCGAGGGCGAAATCGTCCGACAACGCCACAAGTACGCGGCGGTGCAGCGGTTGTTTGTTGCCCTCCACGCCCAGTTACAAGACGATGGCCAGATGACCCGCAGTGTGGCACGTAGACAAGCGTTGCGCACGGCGGTGGTGAGCGAAGGTGATTTTGATCACCTCTACGTCGCGGCCTTCACCAGTGTTAGCAAGACGGTAGATGTCTTTCTGCAAAAACTTGCCGTGCTGCCGCATGTGACCTTTTATTTCAACCATATCACGACCACTAACCCCAGCAACCCCGCGACCGAATTGCTCACAAGCGTGGCTCGTAGCGCGGGGAGAACTGTGCCGCAGCCCCCCCCCGTGCCAGAGACACACGTGGAGGCGACGATAGGTATCTTGCATTTCGCTTCGCCACAGGTCGAGATTACTTACGCTTTGCACCGAGCTCAGCAGTTGTTACAGGCTGGGGGTGTGCGTCCTGCGGAGATCGCCATCGTCTTAAGCAGCGATGCTTTTTATCTGCCGCATCTGTTGGCGGTAGCTGATTTTTTTAGTTTTGCTAAAAACATCGCCGTGCCCATTCCGTTGCGGATGACCAGTGTTGGTGGTTTCTTGCAGGCGTTGAGCAATTACGCTTGTAGTGAGTTCCAAGTTCCTGCTGCCCTCGATCTTGTCGCACATCCTCTTGCTGCGGTTGCGGACTCGCAACGTGATGACATTATCCTTGCCTTGAGTGCTATCCATTGTCGCGGGCCAGGGAAACTACGGTTACTGCTGGGGGTGGACACGCCCGCGGGCAAAGCGATCGCTCGTTTCGAGCGTATTGTGCAGCGGTTTCGCACGGCATCGTGGAGAACACAATTGCTATGTCTGCGAGGACTGTTGCACGAGTTGGGTTTTGTGGCTCAGGCAACACGGGAAAATTTTGAGCAGCGGAGCATCGCACAGGTGGAGGAATTTTTGTGTAGTCTTGCTGCTAGTGGCATGAGCGCTACAACGAAATGCGTACCCGCGGAGTTTTGGCAGTTCGTCCGTGAGAAGTTGTTGGTTTTTCCTTTGCGCAAGATCGGCGAACCGCTGGCGGGAGTGCAGATTTTGAGTTTGCCTGAAGTGCGGGCGATGCCTTTTCAGCATGTGTTGGTGGTGGGCTGCCACGAGGGTTTTTTCCCCAAAAGTTTACCGCGCGATGTTATCGTCAGCGACAAACTAAAAACTGCAATCGGGCTCAGTGGCTGGCAACATTTGGAAGCGATGGAGGATGTCACCTTCCACGGTCTGTGTGGTCGTCGCCTGCATCTTACGTGCAGCTATTGTAGTAGCACGGCGGAACGCTCGCGCTTTATCGAAAAAATTGTCCGCACACACCACCTTAAGGAGCAGGACTGTACGGGCTTAACTTTGCCAGATCTGTTGCCTGCTTCTTCCGTGTGCACCGTGCCTCTAGATGCCGTGCCTGTCACGACGAGGCGGGATTTTTTTGCCACGGTCTCTGCGTCGAGTGCCGAGAATTTCGTGCGTTGTCCTCTGCGGCATTTCTTGTCGCGTCTTAGCATCGTGGGGTGCGAGGTACGTGAGCAGGACACACCGCAGGAGGAGGGCAATCGACTGCATAGAGTTATCGAGAAGTTCAGCAGTGATCCTGTCTATCGACGTATCTGTCGCGACACGCAGGAGGATTCCGTCAGGGTGGCTCAGTTGTGTGAGTTGCTCAACGACATCACGGCGACGCATGCTTCGTCTTTGCTTAATGACCGTGCTCTTGCGACGCATTTGCGTTTGTTTGCGTGGCCGCGCTTGGCGGAGTTTGTCAGCCGTAAAACCCGTTCTGCGTCTTATCGGGAGTGGAACGAATACGAGTTGCGCTTACCTGCGGCGTTATCTTGGAGCGAGGGGCGGCGGGCTGAGTTGCACTGTAAAGTCGATCATATTCACGAGGATGACGAGCATGTGTTGTTGCTCGACTATAAACGCAAACGCTTGCCTGAAAACAGGGAACTCGACGCGGGCATTGCACTCCAGTTAGCTTTCTATGCCTACGCACTAGCTTGTGCACGGCGTGCCGATGAGGGTGCGGGTCTTGCCAAGATGGTGACGGGCTACTACAGCATTCTTAACGGCGAGCTTATGCTTGTTGCGCATGGTGAGGACATCACGGCGAGTTTTCTGCGGGCGCGTTTTAACGTTACCGAGAGAAAGACCCGTAGGCTGGAAGAGTTGGTAGAGAAGATGCACGATTTGCTCGCTTTTCGCAGTCGCGTGGGTGACATTTACAGCACGATCGACCCGTCCTTTTGTAGCGGTTGCCAGTTCGAGGATGTGTGCCGCAAAAACGATCCCGCGTTGCGAGAACAGATCGCTGCCCAGAATTTTCTGCAGGTCTATGGGCAAGGCCAGTGATTCGTATAGCTCATTGTAATTATTGCTTTTTATAATAATCCCCTCAAGAAAAGGACAGGGCTCGTTTGTTAGATCGTCTGGAGAGGATGGCTAAGGTCGAGGGTGAGGTAGCGGTGAAAGATCTGGTCAAGAACAGCGGCAGCAAAAAATACCTCCAAACGCGTCCCATATTCCACCGCAAAGGCGATCGTCTCAGGGCACATCAAGACAGGAGAGCTGTACGGCAGGCCTAACCTAAAAGCCTCCCCGCGGGTCGAAAACCTCTACCGCATCGTCGGACTGAAATGCCCCTCTGCACCCTTTAAGCTCTAAACTACTGCGCAAAACTTGCGCACATGTAGTTCCCTACACGCCGATGCCTGTACATCCTCCCCAAGCGCTGAGCATGTCGGGCAAGGTCGTGCACCCGAGCGAGAATCTCGATCAAGTTTACCTACAGGTACGAGGCATCGAACAGGACTTTCGCGTAAGATTTCTCCACCTCCCCTATCAGGAGCGGGAGATGGAACAACTGCGCAAGTTTCTGGAACAGCACGACCTGCGCACCACTATCTCAAGGAGAGAGAGAGTCGCAGGCTTCCTGTCCATCGACGGACAGACCTTCCTGCGCTGGTACGAACAGACCGTGCCCGTGCAGGAGCGCCCGACAGACACACCTACCTGATCTACTTCTCCGTCGCCACACGGTCGGTGTCCGCCGCGGTATCCTCCCGTGGCAGGGGAGTGCGCGGCAGAATACGCCCCTCGGCGATCTCACGCAGAGCAGTAACAGCCTCTTTGTTCTTGGAATTAACCAGCGGGTCTGCACCACCCATCAGGCGGCGAGTGCGATGCGAAGCGACTGCCACCAGCACAAAACGGTTCTCGATGGTAGTAAGACAGTCTTCAATGGATACTCGTGCCACGTGTTTCCCCTTGTGTTATGATGTCCTTGTGTGCATAATGAAGGGCCTCGGCATCGACCAAGTAACGAGTTAACGGCTGATTATCTTCTCTGCTATCAGACGAGTCAACTGCTTTTTGCCGCTGCTCACCATTATCGCAGCTGTGGTGTGTTCGTGTCAAAAACCTCCCCCCGCAGTATCCGAACCGCCTGTACCACTACTGCCACCTGTGGTATCCGAGCGCTATTTCCTCCACGACCACGCTTGCCAAGAACAAACCCCCGCCGCCACGGCTCAGCCAACACAGATTTACCTGACCGACTTCGCGCAGCCACTCCATCTCGACACCTCCAAACAATCGCTACATACGCCCCTGATCGATAACACCTTCTACGGACAAACCTACCGACGTCTCTGCCACTTCCATAGCAAACAACACTGCCTCGATCGAGATTTTCTGCCTGTGCCATGGCAAAAGATAGACGAAAGCGGCGGTCTACTCCGTATCTGCGCTACCGAGCAGGAATACCCACGCGAAAGCTTCGAACACGTCGCGCTGGTTACCGCACTGCACCTCCAGAAAGCACAACGCTTCTTTACCGACAGTACAGGGCAGGACGTGCCCCGCCTGTCCCTGCTGGTAATGCCGTTTTTCCGCACCATCTACACCGACGAAGAAGGCGAGCTGCAACAACGACTGATGTACCGCAACATTATCTATTATCCTGCAAGTAAATCGTTGGCAGTGCTGCCAGATAACGATAACTTCTACGGGCGTAGCCTGTGGGAATCAACCTTCATCATCGCCCATGAATTTGCACACCACGTGCAATTCGCTAACCACCAGAAATGGCAAACAGACCATGTCGCTGCAAGCGATCTGGGTACTGAACAACGCCACCCCGAACGCCGCGCCGCACAACGTAGCCTCGAGGCTTTTCTCGAAGGCTGGGCTGACCTCTACGCCTTTTACGCTGAAAACGAAAACCCTTCGGACATCATCTCCTATCCATGCTTCGGCTATAACCGCGACATCGCCAACCCCGTTTTCGCCGACCGCAGCCGCAAAACTATCACCCCCGACATAGTCACCGCCTTCTACACGGGAACGAGAACTTCGTCCTCCTGCACCTATCCCGATTTCAGCGATACACACATCGTCGGCGCAATCCTAGCCCACCATCTGCATCATATCGTCAACTTCGTGCTGTACATCCGCGACGAAATACCCTCGCCCACCACCAAATACCGCTATATACACAACTGGCTCAGCACCGTATTTACACGACTGCAAAATGAAGGCAGTAACAGCAACCCACTACGCACGATTATCGCCGCAATCTTCCAAGAAACTGCCCACACACTCCCCTCTCACACGACGGGACAACTCTGCACACTGTTCGAAACAGGCTTCCCCACCCTCAGCGGTTGCCGAGCGTATGAAAAGGTAGTAGGAAACACTAACTGGGGTAGAATAAACAACGATGAACAGCGCCGATCTGTGGTTGCAACACCTGGCCACCCAACAAAACAAAACTAAAAAACCACAAACACACACCGCTGCCATGTGCGAACTATGGGAAGAACTACAACGCTGTGCCGCAATTTTTAACTTCCACCGCCGCGATACCCGCAATATCAAGGTTTTCCAGCGCAACGACAACGCCGCCGACATCATCTTCGCACGAGCAACGGCACGGCTCACCTACCGCAAAGGACAACTACAGCTGCAGCTGTTCACCATCGCCGAATTCGCCGAACAAGAGAAGGAGCAAACATACTTCCAGCCACAACTCAGTAACCTAGGTTTACTATACTGGACAAACACAGGAGGGCAAAAATTCAACACTAATATGTTGATACAACACATCTTCGAACATCTGCTGGAACATACTCCCTGACCCGACCATGCCAAAACCACTTAATCACGATATTACCACCCTGCCCGTATGGTCACAACGACTAGCCGCCGCCGTAGATACCGCTAGCTGCACGGCGATACCAGCACTACTGCTAATGGAACACGCGGGGATAGAAATCTACACCCAAGCCCTTGCACATGGCGCAACAACACACAAAATTATCGTTCTCGTCGGTAGCGGCAACAACGGTGGCGATGCGCTGGTCGCAGCACGCTTGTTGTACGCGCACCGACCAGAGGTAGTGCTGCTCACCGACAAACCACGCAGCGAGCTGGCCGTCCAACAACTGCGTATCTACACAGCAGTTACCCAAACTAACGCCGCAAACCTACTCTATCGACCAGAAAGACTGACACAAATCACAGACCGAAATGTCCTAATCATCGACGGTCTGGTAGGGCTAGGCTGGCGAGGCGAGCCACACGGCACAATGCGAGAAATTATTACGACCATCAACGCCATGCCACACGCCAAAGTGCTAGCCATCGACCTCCCCAGCGGCTTGGCTGCGGACGGTAGCACACACACACAAACGACGGTGCAAGCAGACATGACGATAACCTTCGGAGCGCGCAAAGCCGCACACGTGCTCTCCACCAGCCGCACCTCATGCGGCACAGTGCATGTCGCAGACATCGGTTTTCCGCCTCACTGTGTGCACACCGCAATGCAAGCTCACCCTCCGCAACTACGCTGGGTTGATCCTAAACCACTGCAAACAAGCGAACCCTTCGCGGCACTGCCACACACCGCACACAAATACCAACGCGGCCATGTGCTGATAATCGGTGGTAGCCGCGGCAAACACGGCGCACCACTTCTGAGCGGCTTGGCCGCTCTCCGCGCAGGGGCAGGACTGGTGTCAGTCGCTCTCGACCACCAAAACACACCGCCCCAACCCCTGCCGCTAGAGCTGATGTACGAACACTTTTTTCGCCACCCTAAAGTAGACACCCCTACACTAGCCAGGTTCGTCACCGCACGCCGAGTGCGAGTTATCGTCATCGGGCCTGGCACTGTTGATGCCATTATCGATGACCAGCTCTGGCAATTCCTACAGAAATATACCGCCACAGGAGGATTCGTCGTCATCGATGCCGCGGCGGTCGACGGTGCACTGATGCGACCAGCTACTCGAGGTATTCTCCTCACACCCCACCCTGGTGAATGGACACGCCTGGCCACTCCCACCCTCCCACATCCCCACACCCTTACCCTGTGCGCAGAAGTCAAACGCTTGGCCGTAGCGCAAGGTGTACACCTTGTTTACAAAAGCACCTGCCCCCTACTGTTCACACCCCACTCCAACGACCCTACCTACGCGTGTGACACGGGCGACAACAGCCTCGCCAAAGCAGGCAGCGGCGACGTGCTGTGCGGCCTGATCGCGGCGTACCTCCTCGCCCTGCGTTCCGTAATGCCAGCTTTCTTCACCGCCTACACTCAACTGAGCCAACGCGCCAAACTGCTCAGCTCCCAGCACGGCCGACATAACCTGCTGCCCAGCGACCTGCTGTGACCACCAAACTGAACAAATGGCACAGATATTGCGGTGTTTTGTCTGTCTTCCCCTTTTGTAGTGCCTGACTAACTTTTTCTATTGACAGAGGTTGAGGGGGATGCTATGGTGGGGGCATGTTTGTACGCAAGGAAACATCCCCCAGATCTAACAACAATGCTAATTTACCTGCGGAACTCAGGAGTTCGGGGAAGAGCCTGTGCGGCTCTTCCCCGCGGGAACTAGAGGTGGTCGCAACCACCTGGAATATAGACGATAGTAAAGTATAAAAAATGTAATTTTATTATAATAGGGCGTGTCGACGTTTCGTTTAATAATTTTTTGTGTGTGCTAATCACTTGTAATTAGTAGGGCAAACCTGCATCATATGGAAAGATGTGATAATAATCTCCAGAGGTTTACCAATGAGAGGCATTGTACTCACAGATGAACAATGGTCAATATTTAAAAACAAACTGTTGGAGGCGGGCGTGTATCGCAAGAAGAGGCTGCATCTGACTGTGCGTGGTATTTTATTTAAGCTAAAGTCAGGGTGTCCGCTTTTTACGAGGGCATCTACATGCCCTACCCGCAGCGTCGAGATAAAGAGAAGAGGGTAGCGCTAACTTTTTCCTCCGAGCTGCCGATGGAACAGGAGAGATGGATGCAGTTAGTAGAAAATTCGCTATGTTACGTCTTTTGCTCGTACTTTTTGCCATAGGACAAGCGGGCAGCTCTTGCTCAGGAGGCGGAGCAAATACTGAGTCAGCAGTATCCATCGAAGAAACCGATGTTGATCCTGACGGCTTGATGACCATCGATACCCGCAGCGGAGCTAGTCAGCATATCCTTAATTTTAAAACCAGTGGCAGACACGAATTCGGACGTTATCTCTCCGAATATGTGCTGGTGGTAAAAGCAAACACAGAATCGTGTGTACGCCTTAAAGTACGACCTGCTGAAGAAATCGGTACACCCGTCAGAGAAGATTATTTTGAAAACGACGACCCAGGTGCTAGCAGCTGCGGGGCGGGCGGCGGTGAAGCCGAGGGGGCACGTCTTGCCCCGCTACCCCGCACAGACAAGCGAGCACGTGTGCGCGCCACCGCACTGCCGATGAGCGATGCCCACCGCAACTACCTCGCCACCATCTCCACACAAACAAAACGCTTCGACATAACTTCATCGCCCGAACTATGTAGTATAAGTATTTTCCGCATGCCATCGCGCCGTGTTAGCCGCGGCCCAGGCGACACCGATAGTAGCGAATACACCGTCTCTAAAACAGGACGCTTGTTGCTGGTCAGCGCAAAAAAGAAAGTCCGTATCTGGGTTGACGAAGAATACGGCAACCCTTGCATCGCAGTGGGGCAAGCTCCTGGGGATTTCGATGCCATCGGTTTTACCGACCAAAATAACCCCGTCACCGACCGTCTCTACATGGCACATCTGCGTAACCTCGCCGAGGAAGCCGAGAAAGCCTACACTCGCCTCCGCGCTACCTTCGGTGATGTCAGTGATGTCGACAGCAATGGTTCAGTCGATATCTTTATGTCCCCCGACGTAAACCGCTCCCATTTCAATGGTTATCCTTCGGAGCGCATTGATTATTTCAGTGCTACCCTAGCCTCGCGCCCCAATGACCTCGCTCCCTTCGATGCTCGACGTAATTCTACCAGCAACGAAGGTGAAATTATCTACCTATGGGTCCCCGATCCCGCGGGCATTTACACCTACGGGTTTCTGTCCAGTGCTAATTCTATCTCCAGTAATTACAGCAAAGGATACGTTGCAGCACAGTTGATGAATTTGATTATGCTCAATCACAAAACAATCGTCGATGACAGGCTAGTGCGAGAGGAACACTGGCTGATGGAAGCTTTGGCTATGTTGGCCTCCTCTTATATCGGGGGGAATAATTTTGTTTTTCACAAACTCGCTCAGTATCTAACCTCCCGTCCGCAGACAATCGATCCTCTGGGAAGACCATCGAGTAACTACGAAAATATCATCGATGATGAAGAAAGACAAGGCATGCTGACCATGTTTGCCTGGTACATGCACACTCGTCTGTGCGGCAACAAAGTCACGATATGTGACAAACTGAAAAGTTTGGTCGATACCGAATTAACTGGCGGAGTTAATATTGAAAATACTTTTGGCGTTAGCTTGGAACAACTGTTGCTTGATTTTGGCATCACAGTTGTTGCCCATCTTGCCGACAACCCCGCGGCAGTGCGTGGCTTGTGGGACAAAGCAGACACAGGCACAGAGAATATCGCAAAACCGCTGGAAATGCCGCTGTTCGATGATAACAATCTCGCGGGCACAGAAGTATCACCCTCCGATCCACCTCTGACGGTCGAGCTTGCCAACGACGGCCAGACGTTTCTCTCAGGCGATGTTAACAATCCCGCCGCAGCAGCGTGGGATCGTACCCATGCCAGCCCGTTTCCTAATCTCGACAACATACTCTATCAGGTGGTGTTGCCCGACAGCGATATGGATTTGAGACTAGTAGACAATTCGGTAACCTATGTGATGATAACAGGACTGACCGCAGAACGTACCGATATTGTCGGCAGTTTCGGTAAAGGCTTGCAAGTTGTAATTGTACCTCTCGGTGATCGCGATGCTAATTTGCGCAAAATTCATCAAGAAAAAACTTCCGAGCTCGGTCACATGGATGTGCGAGTGACAAATCTTACCGATACCACCGACCCTGAGCAAACCCATTACGATAATCCTCCCTACCCACCGAACAGTATGCAGGAATGGACACTGCAAGAAGACAAAGAACTGTGGATTGCAGGTTCAATCGATAACATCGCCCTCAACCCGATGACTGTCGGTGATGCCGATTCCTACACCATTAAAGTTGACCCCTGCGCACTACGCGCTTGTCGTCCTGGTGAGGAGTTTACCGTCTTGGTACAGACGAAGGTGCGTGACTACCCTAGTCAGCTCGTACCTTTTACACTCGCGACAACCCCTAACTTGGAAATTTTCAAGGGACGCAACATCTGGGCAAAATTTGAGGATCTCGACATCGAGCTGGAAGGAGTAGTAGGCGAGCCTGTGCTGTGCCAAGCGACGAGAGCAAACCCTGGACAATGTGCGAACGGAGGCATCATCGACGCAGAAACCTTCGATATCCGCCACCAACGAAGCATCGATGGCTACGATCTGCCGATCGATAATTTTTTGTTTGCCAACCGTCCCTTTGTCGATGCACAACGTTTCAACAACGGGGTACTCAGTTGTGACCGCAACGGTATTCGTGCCTTCTGTCCTGACGAAGCGGCACGCCAGTTTTTTAATTTTAGTTGGGATGCAGATGCCGAAGCAAATCCTTTCGTTTTTTATACGGTGGACGAGGACACTAACTTTGATAAAAAAATTGAAACGGTCAACGATGAGTATGTGGACAGCTTGGAAGAGTTTATCAACTACCTCCCAGATGCGCCCTTTGATGATGAAGAGGAGGACGAGGATAAACTGGAAGCTTGCACCGCGATAGGTCTCGATGCAGAAAACGACTGTCGCACAAAGGACAGCACCGCGCTGGGGGAAGCAGCTAAGGAGATACTGAAAACGAAACGTTACATCTGTAACCATGACGCAGTCGGTGCTGATTGCGCCGCTACCGAGGGAAGAGTCGGTGACGACAACTGGTTTCCTCGTGAAAATTTTGTCAATTTAAAAAAGAGCTCGCAAACCTGGAATACCTACTATGACCCATCCTTCGCCGAAGGGAAACGCGGCCCCTGTACGGGGGAGAGACAGACTGCGCCGCCGCAAAACTACCCTTGTGACCTCGACAGCACGATGCGCACCAGCGACATTCGTCGCCAGCTCAATGTCGATGCCAGCCGTATCCTGCCGAACGCAGGTGTTGACCATTGTGAGGGAGTGTTCGGGGTCGATTTTGATGTCTGTGTCGATCCCATTATGATCCACAGCAACTCTGGTGACGATCAGCTTCTTTACTCTTACACCTACAACAATCTCGCCACCACGCGGATCCGAGAACGCTGTCCCTTCCATCTCGCCCACAGCCGCGGGCAGGTGATCGGGAAATCCGACCGCCTGCACTATCTCTGGTTCAGGGTCAGAAGTGACGCACCTACCTTCGTTAATCTGCTGGTCGGCGGGCTGAATAATAGCCAAGGACGCTACCTGTTGCGCGCCAAGATCATCAAACTCAGCAACAGATGCCAATAGCGTATTACAGAAAACAACGTGCTCCCTTATCCATCCCTTCGTAACAGATAATCTCGGTGCGTGCCATAGGGGTGAAGCGTTGCCTGAGCTGCGCGGCAAGATAGTGCGTGATAGCCTCGATGCTGCTCTCCCGCGCGGGAAGCACGATCGCCTGTGCGCGCGGCAGAGTTGCGGCAAAGTAGCCTTGACCGCTCTCGTAAGCCATACCGATGTGTCTTCCCTGGGCGGTGATGTGCTGCGAGTTGAGGAAATGCACCTGGCGAGGCAAAATTTTTTGGGCGAGATGTTTTTCTAACTCCAGCTGGTGCACACCATCTGCCAGCACTTGCACGCGACCTGAATGTCCGTGCAATAGACGCTGGCAATTGCCGTCGTGACCAGGCAAACCATGCGTATACTGAAAGCACACCCCTGTGCGTGGCTCATCGGCGCGCAGGCCGACCGTGATCTGCAACTCCTCGCCTACCTCCCGCTGTAGGACCGCGTGCAGCCACGTGCCGACGCTGGCGCGGTCAACTTGCGGCAGCGGTAGCTGCCGCACTGCGTCGGGAGGGCAGGTATAGGTCCACGCCCGCTCCGCCTCGCCGAACAACCAAGTGTCTCCCTCTTTACGCACGGCAGGATGGGTAGGTACGAGCAGACGATGGTCGAGATGCTGACTTACGAAGCGGCGTATTTTTTGCTTTAGTTTACTGAAGTCGCTGACAAAATAATTACGATCGCCTCGTCCTTGTGCCTGCACATCGAGATACCACGAACATCCTACGATCCCTTGTTCAGCTTCGAACTGCGCGCAGTCGATGACATCGAGAGCGTTGATAAAGATCGTGCCGTGTTCAAACATATCCGTACTTTTGCTCCTTGCGCCTGCAGGGTATAATGCTTTTCCGTGCATTTGCTAAGCTTGCTGAAGCTAAGATGTTCAGCGCGGGAGGTGGATATACAGATTTCTCTCCCTCAGGACGGCGAGCTGCCTCTCTGTGTCGATCTCGATGGCACGTTAATCGCGACCGATACAACTTGGGCGGCGGTGCGCTTGTGGGTGGGGCGGCGGTGCGGGCGAGCTCTGTTAGCGCTGGTGTGGTTGTGCCACGGGCTTGCTTATTTTAAGCAACAACTCGCCGCGCGGGTGTCTTTAGATGTCAGCTGTTTGCCTTACAATCAAGCTGTCTTGCAACTGATTACGGACTACAGGGAGCGGGGTGGGGCGGTCTACCTTGTCACTGCTACTGACGGCAGTGTCGCAACACGGGTGGCATCTCATCTCGGTGTTTTCGACGGTTGCTATGCTTCGGATGGGGTATGCAACCTGCGTCGTAAAGCAAAAGCGGCGCGCTTGTGCGAGCTGTTCGGGCCGCGGCGTTTCATCTATGTCGGTAACAGCCGTGACGATCTCGCGGTTTGGCAACAGGCACACAGCGCCGTCATCGTCAGCGATAACGCTCGTCTCATCGCCGCGGCGCGTGAGATCAGCAACGTGGTGGCAGTACTGACGGGAGATGTCAGTGTGGCTCAAAACTCATAACGCAGCCCTCCCAGCACTAGTGAGTAGCTGAAGCTAGAGTGTTCGTCGAACTCCAGCTTGTCCTCGGAAAGGGTGTCGCCGCCCGAGGAGGACATGCTGGTCTCTTGGGTGTAGGCGCGGGGTAGGTAGCAGGTTATGTTGATCTGTGGCACGAAGATCAGGTGCTCGGTGAGAGGAATCCAAGGGCCGAAGACAAGATCGAGGGCAAAATAGCTGCGTTCGACAATGGTGGTCAGTTTGTTGACGGTGTTTCTTTGGCTGTCGTTTGTCTGTTGACCGCTATCGGAGGTTTGCTCGGTTCGTGACGCGGCATAGTAAACGGAAAACATAGCTTGCCAGTGGTCACCCGCCTGCAATTTGAGCCAGGGGCCTATAGAGTGAGTACTGTTGGTGGCGGTGCTGTCTTCGGTGCTGTCGAAAATCTGCTCGTCAACAACATCTTCCCTGGTTGTGGAGGTTGTCTTGGTGCGGCCTGCGATGTAGAGCAGACCGCCTATTTCCAAGCCAGGGAGCGGCTGGTAGCCGACCAGCAACGCACCACCACTGACAGCATCGGAAGTGGAAACGATGTTGCTGGCGATCCCGAAACCGAGAATCAGGCGATTGTGGTAGCTTTTCAGACCGACGGTGGTATCGAGGGCTTGCATGGTCGTGGTGGTTGTACTGGAGCTGAACGATGTTTCGTTGCGAGGGCGGCCGCGGGTTGCCTCTACGTTGTGAGTTGTGAAGCGATACTTCAGGGCATCGATATAGAGCACAAAACGCTCGTGAGGGTGTTCGTTCTTTGTTTCGTGATGCAGCGCAGCGAGTTCCTCGGGCATGGAGATGTCATCTGGCGTGGCGACCCCCATATCCTCGGGGGGTGTATCTAGAGCATCGGGAGCTGTGCCTTGCGCGTCCGTGGGTGGAGTTGACCCTCTTATGGCGGGGGTGGTGTCCTGCGGAACAGCTGTCGCTGGCGGTGCGTCACTAGCTGTCGTGGAATCGTGTTCAGCGGCAAATACAGCACAGGGGAGCGCGAACATCGTGAGTAGCAGAAGCTTCATGGTGTGTCGGCCTTTACTTGGTGATCTGACTTCTATTTTAGCTCAAATATGCTATAGTTTGCCTCATGCCGAGGGCAAGAAAGGGGTGAGACACGTGTATGTGCACTAACTTAAGTGGAGGGAGACGATCGTTCTCGCACGTCCGCAACGCATAAAACGGGGGTGGATAAAGTTACGGGTCATCGCGGTCATCGCTGAGACGCACGACACCCGTACCTTCCGTATGGTAGATGCCGAGGAAGGGGGTTGCCCGTTCGACTACCATGCGGGGCAGTATTTGACTTTCCGTTTCGATAATTTCGTCGGTGGTGCGATCGCCCGTTCTTACACCATGTCCAGCGCGCCGCGGCAGCGTGATTTCATCAGTATCACCGTGAAACGTACGGTCGGCGGGGTGGTCAGTAACTGGCTGTACGACAATATGCGCACAGGAATGTTGCTGCGAGCACGCGGGGCCATCGGCAGTTTTTGTTACGATGCAACGCGTGACCGTGCCCATCTGTTCATGATCGCCGCGGGCAGCGGTGTGACACCTTTCCTGAGTATTATCAGGCAATTCATCCCTCGTGCAGCTGAGGGCGCACCCGCGGCGATGAGCTTGCTTGTTTCCTACCGCACCACGCGTGACCTGATCGGCTGGCAGGAGTTGCAGACTTTTGCCGCCTCTCCTCGTTTACACTTGCACTTGACCTTGACGGGAGAGAAAGACCCTCGCTTCCGTCACGGACGTATCGACGCGGCGATGCTCGTGGATATCCTTGCAGGCAAGGTTGCGGACAAAACTTTCATGTTGTGTGGGCCTGAGGCGATGATGCAGACCTCACGTCAGGCACTGCTCGCCGCGGGCGTAGACGAGCTGCACATCCGCACAGAATCCTTCCTCAGTTCCTGACAACAGCACGGGCGCAGACGCGGAACTCAGGAAAAAATTGTGGCATCTCGTTTGCTTTCGTGCTAGGTTCACGCGCTTGCGTGGTAAGGAGGAGTGTCTCTCGTGTATGCGGTGGTAAAAAGCGGTGGGCATCAGTATCGAGTAGCGGTGGGTGATCGCATCGTTGTCGATCGTCTTGCCGCAAGTGAAGGCAGTGAGATTGAACTGGGCAAGGTCTTATTTTACCGCGATGCTGAGCACAGTGCGGAGGGCACGGGCGTGACCGTGCGCGGCAAGGTGCTTAAACATCGCCGCCAGCCGAAGGTTGTAGTGTTCAAATACAAGCGGCGCAAGAATTACAAGCGCACCAGAGGTTGGAAACAACCCTGCTCGGAGGTCGAAATAACCGCCATCGATAAGCGCTAGCATGGCGCTGCGTAGGATATGCCTACTGCTGACCTCTCTGCTTGCCGCCCCCCTGCCTGCAACGGACGAGGCGAGCTTGGCGCAGGCATGGCACGAGCTGGTCAGCAAGCATGTCGATCGGCGCGGGGCGGTATCGTACCTCGGCTTCGCCGCACAGCGACAACGACTCACCGCCTTCCTTGCGGCACACGGGCAGTTGGCGATAGAGTCGTGGTCGGAAACGGCGAAGAAAGCTGTCTACATCAATCTCTACAACGCCTTCATGATCGAGGCTATCCTGCGTTACGCACAGGAGAACGAGCTGTCCTTGACCTCCGAGAAGTTTTTGCGCCTTGCGATCAACCGTCTACGAGTCAGTGGCGGCAACATATGGAACGGCGACTACCGTGTTAAACTGGCTGGACAACAGGTCAACCTCGACGACATCGAACACAACCTACTGCGCGGCAAGGCACGTGGCAAACTCGCACCCCTGAGGATAAAAACACTCGACCCTCGCATTCACATGGCGGTCAACTGTGCTGCCCGCAGCTGTCCAAAACTGCGCGCTCAAGCTTATCGAGCTGCCAACGTCGAGCAGATGCTGGAAGAGAACATGCGCACCTTCGTCAACGCGGGCAAACAATTATCTTGGGATGCAAAACGCGGCAAGCTTGTGCTCAACAAAATTATCCTCTGGTATTACGAGGATTTCGATACACACGGACACAAAGTGCTCGGCAAAGGAGGAGCAGGAGACTACCTACGCAGCTACCTGTCAGCCACCGATAAAAAAACTCCCGCCACTTCCCAACTTGCAGCTCAGCTCAGCGCTAACCTCAATCGACGTGTCAAGTTTGCCCTGCGTTTCTCCCGTGCCATTGATTTTTTCTATCGTTGGCAGATCAACGACGTGCGCAATTACGCGGCAAGCCAGCTTGACTGACCCACATTAAGCTAAATATCTCCAGAATTTAGCCGATAAGACGGTGCGGGGGTGGTGGCAGCTGATGTCATATTTTTTAGTACAACAAGGTGAGAAGAGCAGTCGTGTGCGTTTGGAAGAATTTCCCGTCGCGGTGGGACGTGATAACATCAATGGCGTGGTGGTCAGCGACCCCGCGGCCTCACGTTTTCATTTGAAGGTAAAAAGACGCGGTATTTCATTCATCGTGCAAGACCTTGGCTCAAAAAACGGCACATATCTCAATGGGGAAAGAATTGTCAATGCGGTGTTAAAAAACAACGACCAGTTACAAATTGGCACAACAACCCTTACCTTCGTGCACTCTGCCAACACTGCACAGCACATCAAGGAATCACTTGACTTAAGTGAACTCAACAACCGCCCGCCACCGCCGCGAGGTTTTTTGTTACGTCGCCTCAATCCTGACCATATTGTGGAGTTGGGTGAAAAAGAAGCTGAGCAGCGGCAGATTATCTACAACTACCACACTAACATAATGGTTAGCGCGGGGCTTGATGACGCTGCACAACAACTATTATCTTGTATAAATTTATGCACAGCTGCACTCGTCAGAGCAGTGTTATTCACGTGGGATGATAAAGCACAACGCTTAACGCTTTTGATCCACGGAACATACCGACAGGAGGAGGAAGGACATTTTAAAATCAGCAATGAACATCTTGCACAGGTAATTAATCGCCAGCAAGCGTTGTTTCTCAGCACAGATTATTCTAACATTGCCATATTACCGATGCTACTGCTGGGTAAAACGAGGGGCTTGGCACACTTGGAGTTTGCTAAAGCGGAACAAGCAGAGACGGTGGCAATGCTCGGTACGGTACAAGCTTTATTAAACCGCTGCGCCGCACATTTTGAGATGTTGGCTCTACATCGTGCCCTCAATAATTGGAGCATGAGTATGGTGAAGAGTATCACTCGCACTCTTGAAGAAAAGGATACTTATACGATGGGACATTCAGAAAGAGTAGGACGTTATTCACTGGCGATGGCACAGGTGTTAGGGTTAGACAACACGACCAAACAAAATCTGCTCGCCAGTGCCTTATGTCACGATATCGGTAAAATAGGAATTCCTGACAGCATTCTCAAAAAAACCTCTATATTGCGCAACGACGAATACGAAGAAATGAAACAACATCCTATCCTCGGAGCAGAAATAATTGCCAATATTCCCAACTCAGCCGATTTCATCTCTGGTATTACTTACCACCACGAACGCTGGAACGGCACAGGATACCCAGATGGTTTAGCAGGTGAAGATATTCCTTTCTTTGCTCGCATCATTGCAGTCGCAGATAGTTTTGACGCGATGGTCTCAGGGCGTGCTTATTCGGGTTTTATGACAGAAAAAGAAGCACTGGAAAAACTACTGAGCGATACCGACCTCTATGATCCAGAAATTTTAGATGCCTTTGCCGCCGCTTATCAAGATAAAAAAATAAAAATAAAAACAGATACCCTCATCGAAAAAACAAAAAAATCGTAAAGTCTGGGCAAAATGGCGTTGACGTGGGGGACAACAGAGTGCTAGCTTGGAGAGTGCCAGGCTTAAGTGATGTGTATCGTGCTTTCTTGGCACACAAAATAACCGATGTCTGATTCTATCTTCAAACTCAACGCACCTTTCGCTGCGGCGGGTGACCAGCCACGTGCCATCGAGCAGACTTTGCGGCATTTGCGGCAGGAGAAAAAGCATCAGGGCATTCTCGGCGTAACGGGTTCAGGCAAAACCTTCACCGTTGCCAGTATCATCGCACACTACAACCGTCCCGCGATGATCATTGCTCCCAATAAAACACTGGCTGCACAGTTGTTTACCGAGTTGAAAGAATTTTTTCCACACAATCATGTCGAGTTTTTTATCAGCTACTACGACTACTATCAGCCCGAAGCTTATGTGGTAAATACCGACACCTATATTGCCAAAGACGCGTCGATTAACGATGATATCGACAAAATGCGTCACCAAGCAACCCGTGCTTTGTTTGAATGCAAAGACACAATTATTGTCGCCAGCGTAAGTTGCATCTATGGCTTGGGGTCGCCTGAGAACTACGCACAGTTAGTGTGTCCTTTGCAGGTAGGACGGGAGCTAGCACGCAATACCTTACTCAGCGAGTTGATCGATATTCAATATACTCGCAACGATTATGATTTGGGACGAGGAAATTTTCGGGTTCGCGGTGATGTAGTTGATATTTTGCCGGCCCATCAGGATCGAGAGGCAATACGTGTTGAATTTTACGGCGACCACATCGAAAGCATTACCACGCTTGATGTTTTAAGTGGCAAAGAACTACAGGCAGTTGATCGCCTCACTCTCTACCCCAACAGTCATTATATTACTGAGCGTACTAAGCTCAGTGCCATTGTGCAAGAAATTCTCGCCGATCTCGGTGTGCGTTTACGTGAATTCAAAAATGCAGGTAAACTCGTTGAATATCAAAGGCTTGAGCAACGCATCTTACAAGATGTGGAGACGCTGGAGCAGCTCGGTTTTTGCCCTGGTATTGAAAATTATTCTCGTTATCTCACAGGCGTTGCTCCTGGCGAGCCACCACCGACGCTACTCGATTATTTTCCGCAAAAATTTTTGACTATCATCGATGAAAGCCACATCGCGGTGCCACAACTGCGTGGCATGTTCTTCGGTGATCGTTCTCGCAAACAAACACTGGTTGATCATGGTTTTCGTTTACCTTCTGCACTGGACAATCGTCCCTTAAATTTTGTGGAGTTCCTCGCTAGAACTGACCAGCTCCTTTACATTTCTGCCACTCCTGCAGCATGGGAACAGCAGCAGGCTAACGGGCGTTATAGCGAGTTGATTATTCGCCCCACAGGTTTGGTTGACCCGCAGATTGAGATACGCCCCGCACGTGGGCAGATAGATGATTTTCTCGGTGAAATTAACAAAACGGTACAAGCTAAAGGTCGTGTCTTAGTAACCACTCTGACTAAAAAAATGGCGGAGGAACTTACCCGTTATTATCAAGATTTTGGGGCAAGAATTCGCTATTTGCATGCTGACATTGACAGCCTTGCGCGTGCCGCGTTGCTCAGGGATTTACGTAAAGGAGAATATGATGTTCTGGTCGGTATCAATCTTTTGCGCGAAGGTCTTGACTTACCAGAAGTACAGTTGGTAGCGGTGATGGATGCCGATAAAGAAGGTTTCTTGCGTTCTAGGACTTCGTTGATTCAAATCGTCGGGCGGGCCGCACGTAATGAGGCGGCACGAGTAATTTTTTATGCCGATCGCCGCACACAATCGATAAATTCCTGTGTCGCCGAAACTGAACGCCGTCGTGCCTTACAGCTGGCTCACAACCGTAAACACAAGATCACCCCGCGCACCGTCACCAAAGACTTACCGCAAGATTTGCGCGAAATTTTTGGCCTCAGACAACCCGCAACAGCAGCAACCGCGGCGGTCAGTAGCAGTGAAGTTGAAAAAAGCATCGTGCGCAAGACACGCGCTATGCGTAAAGCAGCCGCATCACTTGATTTTGAGAAAGCCGCTGAGTTACGGGACGAAATCCAAACCCTACGCCTGATGTTGTTAAAATGACTAACCCCCTTCACCATAAAGCCAGCACTATGCCCACACAAAGCGGGGTCTACTTGATGAAAAACCATCGCGGCAAAATTATCTATGTAGGTAAAGCTAAAAATCTGCGCAATCGTTTACGTACTTATTTTGTCGCGACAATTGCCAATTTAAAAATCAAAGCATTAGTGAAAGAAGTTTGTGATTTTGAGATAATCCTTACCAGCGATGAGATCGAGGCATTGTTACTCGAACGCACGTTAATTAAACATCAAAAGCCACGCTACAATGTACTCTTGCGGGATGACAAAGAATTCCCTTGGCTACGAATTAATCTGCAAGAACAATGGCCGCGCCTTGAAAAAGTGCGACAAAAAAAAGACGATGAGGCAGTTTATTTCGGCCCTTATGGCAGCGTCAAAAATTTAAACTTATTGCTTAATCTTGTGCAGCGGGTTTTTCCGCTGGTCAGATGTTCACGCTATCAGTTTAAACACGTGACACGTCCCTGCAATTATTATCAAATGAAGATGTGTCTTGCTCCTTGCCATTTCCATGTGCCGCGTCAAGACTATCTGCACATGATGGCACGCGTAATGGATGTGCTGCATGGCAAAACACATGCAGTTGCCACAAATTTAGACAAGGCAATGCGACAGGCAGCACAGGAGGAAAAGTTTGAATTGGCAGCACGTCTGCGCGACCAAATGCAAGCTTTACAACATGCCACCCAAAAACGCACAGTAGTACTAAGCAGCGACATAGATGCCGATGTGTTTGGCATCGACATTCATTGTGCTAAAGCCTTGTTATATGTATTAACGGTGCGTGACGGCTGCATCTTAGGACATGATTATTTTCGTGTCATGAGCTTGTTAGAAAACAAAGAGCAAGTACTGGCAGAGTTTCTTTTACAATATTACGAACATCGTCCCCTGCCTGCACACATCTTGCTGCCTTTTTCGTTGGAGCAAGTGTTGTTCGCTGCCTTGCAGGCACGCAATTGCACTGTAGTTGTAAACACAGACACTAACAGCACAAGTGATGAGGGGCGTTTATTAGCCTTAGCGCATAAAAACGCCATCTTTCAATTGCGACAAGGTGGACGAGATTATGACGCGGAATTACGCGCGGTGCAAGAACTACTCAAACTCAAGCATTTGCCGCACCGTATCGAATGTCTTGATATTTCTAATTTTCAACACAGCGCCATCGTTGCCTCGTTAGTGTGCTTTAGCGATGGCAAACCGCAGCCCGACCTTTATCGCAGATACAAGCTGGCTGAGACAGCTACGAAACCCGACGACTACGGCGCGATTGCGGAAGTTGTGCGGCGCAGATTAACGCGTCTCGCACGCGATGACGACCATTTTGACTTATTGCTCATCGACGGTGGGAAAGGACAACTACACGCGGCACAACAAGCATGCACCGCATGGGGCTATACAGACATTGCCCTAGCCGCGCTGGCTAAAAACCGCCGACAACACTCCGTGGCATATACACACGACAAAGGTGAACGAGTTTTTATCCCCTCCCGCAACACAGCTCTGCCCTTACCACCGACATCACCTGCATTCAAAATTTTGACGCACCTCCGCGATGAAGCCCACCGCTTCGCACGCGCCTATCACCGCCGCCTGCGCAGCAAAATCAGCCATGCCTCGCCCCTGACCGATATCCCTGGCGTAGGCAAAGTGCTGCACCAACGCCTGCTGCAAAAATTTTCCACCCGTGCCGCCCTGCAACAAGCAAGCATCACAGATTTGCTGACCATACCAGGTATGTCAAAGCGCGTGGCACACGCAATTAAAGAAAAAATCACAGGATGAACAAAGGATACTTGGGCGCGCCCAAACCCCGCACAACTTTTTGCAAAAAGTTGGAGCAAAAACTCAATAACGTCAGAGACTACGCCCCCGACACCCCCCAGATGAAAAAGAAAAGAGGAAGAAGGAAAGAACCCCACCTGCGAACTCAAATTTTAGCTACTATCCACCGATAAGACGGCCGAGAGACGCGCAAAATTTAAAGTGTCAAAAAAATAAACAATGTCGGTGCTAGTGACACCCCGAGAAGGAAATTTTGTCAATGATTACCAGCGGAACACTTATTGCACAGGGTAGTGCGGCGAAAATTTTTCGCGCATTGTCAATTTGAGAGGACAGGACATTGAAATTTCTGTATTTGCTGACCATCGCTTCAGTGCTGGTAGGCTTTAACAACTGGTCGAACAACAATAAACGACGAATCACACCGATCATACCGCTTGCTGATGATAAAGTAGCCCACATTCCTTTATTAGAGGTAGCACTGCTGGCAGACAAAAACTCACGACAAAACACAGCACCAGCAAAAAAATTTATAAAACAAATAAATAAGTTGAAGAAAGAATTGCGCGACACCAAACGCAGCACTGCTAGGATGCTACTTGCCGAACTACTCACAGCTTACGCTAAGTTGCTGCACCGAGATGTACAAACTATACACGGCAAACTAGAAGATGTACGCGAGAGACAAGAAGTGCGTAACAGAGTGCACGCAACACGTAGAAACATCGTCGCCCTTGCCAACAAGCTTTTGCCCCAAGCGAAAAGCAAGAAAAGTGTTGCACATATTCTTTATCACAAACACATGGCACGTTATTTTCTCGCCAACACTGCCGCAACTAGACATGCTATCGTCGATGAATTAGCACGCAGTGACTATCGTTTGCTACCACAAAGATTACAACAGAGAGCACGATTATTAGTTGCTTTACAGCAATCGCCTATCGACATAAAAACGCTGCGCCGCTACCAACGTGCTAACAATCGTAACATCGCGATCGTCGCCTATCTAGGTGAAGCGATGGCAACATCGCAGCCACAAGCAAAATCTAACGATGCACTCTATAAAGCTTCAGCACGAGCAGCTGCACTATCTAAACATCACAAGCGTGAATTGCTGGTCTTTAGTGTAAGGTTGTGGCGCAGAGCAAGTGGGAATAAGCAAAATTGGAATACACCCCCTATTAAGCTACAAAATTTTCGCAACCTCAAGGCAACGAGAGCATTGATCGAACGTGCGGCACTCAGTGACTGGCATCAAGGACGCAATCGCCGTGCTATCGATGCTTATTACAAATTAGCAAAAGATACACATGTTAAAGAGTATCGCCAAAAGCTCTACAAGCAGTATCTGCTGTTGGCAAAGATGCACACCGTCGAAGCTCGTAATAGCAAGCATTTTGACAATGCTCTGCATCGCTTGCATCGTGATTATCTTGCGGAACAAAAAAAGAATAAACAACCACCACTCGGTGGTTTGGCAGCTGCATATCTCAAGCAAGTGCACAGCAAGTTCGTTACGCAAGAGCTTACTAGAGCACAAGCTGCCAACTACCCTGTAAAAAGGAAACAGCAAGCAATCGCTATTGCTAAACGTCTAGTATCTATTTACCCTGACCAAAAAGTGCTCGCCTATGAGAACGTTGCGGCGGTCTACACAAAAATGAACGCACATGAACGCAGTGCTGACACTTGGATGGTACTGGTTAGAGATACTGAACACAAGAAAAAATATTTGCATAGGGCAATCACCGCGCAAAGCACTTACTTAAATTATAGTGCCGAGCCACGCTTCGATACACGGCTGACAATTCCTGCCAAACATATCAATGATTATCACTCATTGCGTGGCATGTACCGCAAACTCGATAGCTTGCATCCTGAAGTTGATTGGCAAAGCAAAGCACATCTCGGCTTGCTGCTTATCGCGGCTGATAAAAGCAGCACCGCCGCAGTGTTATGGAACAGAGCCGTCGTTGCTGATTCTGATCATGCTAATGCAAGAAGAGCTTCCGCATATTTGTTAGATTGGTACGAAACTGAACAACGCTGGGTCTCACTGGAAAAAATTTCCCGCCTCTTGCTGGAAAGAGAAGTAAAAATTCCCCTCAAACAAGGTAATGTTGACGACAAGCTAGCTAAAGCTTTACTGCAACAAGGCATTATTGCACAACAGAAGGGGCTAGATAAAATTGCTATCGCTAAATTTTCTGAATACAAAACCTTCCGAAGAGCACCACGACTTGAATTTGTCACCTGGCAATTGGCTAGGTTGTACAAAAAAACAAAACAATTCGAGAGTTTTTTCACAACTTTGACCGATTATGTGGTAAACTATCCCCGCGCAAAACACCTGCGCCAAGCCTTGTTGGAAGGTGGACACTACGCAGGTATCATGGCAGAGGAAAATCACGCTGTCTACTTTTACAATCGCTTTTTAAAAAATTACCAAAATGATCGCGCCGAACCACGTGTCAGGAAAAAGCTAATCGCTTTGTATCAGTCACAAGGCAATTACTACGCAGCCATCAGTGAGTTATCGTTACTACAAAAATCGTTACACCTGAACGCAGCTCAACGTACAGAAGCGGCGATGCAAGCGATTGAGCTGGAATTCAGACACGGCAGTATCAAAAATGCCACGACAAAAATTAATAATGTCATCACCGCAAACATCGCTAGCAACGATGATTTGGGACGCGCCTACTACTACAAGGTAGCTCTAACTATCGGTAAAAGACAACTAGACAAAGTTGCTGTACACGATTATAAGCAACTACTACTACTTGAAAAACAAATTCTTCGTGAACGAATTTTTGCCAGCAATAAGCGTTTCTTCAACGATGCACTTGCCTTGATTACTTTGGTCAAGGCACGGAAAATATTTATTCCCGAAGTTAAGGAACACGAAGTGTTGCAATCTAAAAACATCCAAGGCTATTTACAACAAAAATTTTTGCCCTTCAACAAGGGCAAGGCTACCTATGAACGCGTTTGTGAGCTAAACCGCAGCACTATCTGTATCAATGCCCTCTACCAACTAGCGCGCTTTAGCGAAAAATATCTTGTCAATATAGAGAAGATAAATATCGCAGACACCCTATCAGGGCACATAGTTGATCCATTTGTACGCAAAAAAAATAACATGGTAAATACCATCAAAAATACCATTCGTCATGCCCATGATACATCGATGCGGATGACACGATCTGGAAAAGCTACCCCTTTGGTCGCGGACCAAATTACCTGGTTAGCTAAGAACGCCCTCGATTTCCAAAACTTGGACAGCTCTAATTTCTTTCAATTTTCTAAATGAGGCATGCTAATGCAGTTTTTTTATTTACTCACTATTGCAACCGTATCGCTTAGTTGCACCACGATGTTTAAGTCGCAGGACTACCGCATTGTAAAATCAGGTGGCAAGACTTCTCCCTCCTATGCTAACAAAGGCAGTAGCGCTTGGCTTGATTTTAGTTATTCTGACGATGATCCTATCAACGATATCCTTGCCAGAGGGCGTTGGAATGTTGCCAGCCTTAAGATTAAAAATCGCTTAGCGTCAAAGCCTGGCAATGAACGTTTACTAACCCTATATGCCAGTGCCCTGTTCATGGAAAAAAAATATCGCAGTGCACGCTTCTATGCTCACAAGGTATTGCGCTTGAACAATACCAATGCCGCGGCACAAAATGTGCTCGGTCTGTGCACACTGTATAATGCCAGAAATGACAATGATTTTAAAAAAGCCGCGGCAATTTTTAGACATGCTTTTTATCGTTCGAACACAGAGGTCGCCAGCGGTTTGAATTTAGGTTTTCTCTATCTACGTGCCAAAAACTCCTTTTACGCGCATGAGACTTTTAAAGAAGTGATCACACGTTGTAGTGATTGCCAATCTGCATATCTCGGCATGGGTATTGCTTATTATCTGCGCAACAAATTCGATGATGCAATTGAGGCTTTTGAAGACGGATTAGATATCGCCACCAGCGATGAAATTATGCTTCATCTCGCACTTGTCTATCGTTACGGCAAAAAAAACTTGCGGAAAGCCCGTGCTAAATTCAGTAAGATAGTGCGCAACTACTCGGCAGCAAGCCATCTTCGTAATAAGGCTCGTGCTGAAATTGTATCTATCGATGAAAAACAAATGTATCGTTATCAACAAAAATACGATAGCAAAACAGGCGATCCTTTCACCGATACCTACATTATGCAAGGTGCAGACGAAGACTTTGAATCACCTATATCTAAGTGATTCTTGCGCGAGAAAGTGAGGCAGGTAATCAGCCGCAGTTAGCGCGCAGCATGGTATAGTAGTTGCTGCGCATGTGAAAAACTTTCACCGCCCCCTGATAAGACCTGCCCGTTATGCAAACCCAATCAGCGATGGTGGCAACGAACATGCCGTTGTTGTCGGTGGTTGTCACAGCCGCATCTTTGACTTTATCGCCACCGACAAGGTAGGAGTTTACAGTGCAGTTCACACAGGGCAGATCATCGATGCGCAGAACAGCGTATACCTGGGTGTTGCCCATACTCACCGTAACGCGACTCACATCTGCCGTGATCACCGCAGGACGGACACGAGGCAAATAAAATTCTTCTGTGCCCACAAAACGCACCGCTCGGGCAATCAGTTCCGCACCTTCATCGAGCTCCTGAGTAAAAAAAGCTTCCGTAAACACCGCCTTGCCGCTACTGACACCAGCACTGAGGGAAGGGTTGCGCCATACCAGCAAAGCATCGTCACGCTTAGCGCCTCGTGTATCTCGTACTTTAAGCGTTACCGTTCCGCCAGTGCTCTCGTTCCCGAGCATCTTCATGGTAAAAGTTAAGTCAGGCAACGCCCGTCCCGCTTCGATACGGTCAGGCAAACCATCCATCTCCACACTGAACAGTGACCCTCCAATAGAAATACCATCATCGTCATAATCATCGTCATCAATCACATCAAAATAATTACTCCTACTGTAGTAAATTTCATCATCGATCTCAAAGGTTAACCTTAGACGATAATTTCTTCCTCCGCGATCGATACGCAAATTAGAAAAGGTAACCCTCCCGCGGGTAGTCTTTCTCTCCGTGTCACCACGCAACTCGGCGTTACGATTACCGCCAATCAAGAGCAACTCCACTTCCGTGCGCGCCGTGAAGGTATCATTGCGGTGATCCTTGAGTGTTGCCCGCACGTCAAAACGCCTGTTCACCCCTACATCCCTGATTCTGCTGATAACGGCACGATAGTCATCATCTCGATCTTTATAGTAAAAGTAGCGACGATCTCTGTTTTCACAAGCAAAAGTAAACAAAATTAAAAACAAAATAAATGCGTTCATGCCTTCCTCACGTGAATGTAGCGCATCTAAAAAAATTGTAGCACAAGTGTTGTGCGAAGACGAGCTGCGGAGGATAGAGGACGAGGAAGTTAGGGCGAGATGCTCTTGCTGAGTGTCAGGCGGGAGGGAGCGGTGGTATAGGGCACGTTTATCGGCAGCAGCCAAGTCGCACGCTGCTTGGCGGCGTTGCGCATCTTGATGCTGATATGCACGATACGTCCCGCGCTGGCGGGGGGGAGCACGAAGCCGAAGGTTTGGGTTTTGCGGTTTTTGATGCGGTACTTGCCGCTGCCTTGTTGCGCAGGGGATAGTAGCAGTTCTTGGCCATCGCTACGCACGAGCTTGGCCTGTGCCGTGATCTCGCCACGCACGGTTTTCCTGCCTTTGTGGGCGTTGCGCAGCTGTACCTGCAACACAAACTCTTTCCCTGTCGCGGTGAACAACGGTTGCTTCACCAACAAGGGCCAGTCCTTGCGCTCACCGCTGGCCAGTTGGGGATCGGGCAGTGCTCTGCGCACATGCAGAGGTTTGAGGGGAGTAGGGGGCGCGGGGGAGCTGGTCGCAACGACCGTGGGGGCAGAAGACGGCGAGACAGGCGGTGTTATCTGATAAGCCAGCTCGTAAACCCCATCGTAACGACTTTGATAATCGAACAAGGCCGTGAGCGAATTTTGCAGAATGCCCTGTAGTTGCGCCGTCTCTCGTACCAAGCCGAAGATGAAGTACAGGGACAGCCCCCCCCACAGCACCAGTGCCGCAGCAAACAGCGCCAACGCCCTGAGGTGCACAACACGCACCGACAAAAAACGCGTCCGACCTGTGCCAACGAACCAAGTAAGGCTGACTCGTTGCGGGTGGGGGATGTGCTCTCGCATACGCCTCGCCTCCTAGCTTCATCATAACAGCATTTGGCTGGATTGATAAAGTATCCTTGCATATTTTGTCCTAAAAGTGCTCTAATCAGTGGGTATGGGATGCCGTCTTGGACACGAAGAACGTGGCAACTAAACAGATAATCATCAACGCCAGTGTCTCTGAAACACGCATCGCCTTGCTGGAGCGAGACGAGCTGGTCAACATTCATATCGAGCGCCACCACAAACAAAGCATCGTCGGCAATGTCTATCTCGGTAGAGTCATCCGTGTCTTGCCTGGCATGCAGTCGGCCTTCGTCGATATCGGAGTCGGACAGGCAGGCTTCCTTTACGCAAAAGATGCGCTGGGTGCGGAGGTCGCCGACGACGAGGAAGAAGGTGACAGTCCTTACCCCGCCAACCAACAACCGATCGAGAAACTGATTCGGGAAGGGCAACGGATCGTCGTGCAGGTCATCAAGGAGTCATATGGCTCGAAAGGGCCGCGCTTGACAATGGGGGTAGCAGTGCCAGGGCGCTACCTAGTGCTGTTGCCCGCCTCCTCCCGCACGGGGGTATCACGCAAAATCGCCAGCGAAACAGAGCGACGGCGGTTGCGTGAACTGATCAGCAGTATCAGAGAAAAGCCGCTGGGTATTATCGTACGCACCGCAGCAGAAAAGGTAGGAAGGGAACATCTGCACCGTGATCTGCTCTACTTGACGGAACTATGGGAAAAAATGACCGCCCGCAAGGACAGTGGCAAAAGCCCTCATCTGCTACACATGGACTATTCCATTGTCACACGGGTGGCGCGCGATCTGTACACCGACGAAGTGCAAAAAATAGTCGTCGATAATGAAAGTAGCCACCGAGAGTTACTGGCTTTTTTTAAAAAAATTGACGACAATTCAACTGCCAAGATTGAGTTTTATCGTGGCAATGTACCCGTCTTCGACATCTACGGTATCGAGCGGGACATAGACCTGGCCTTGCAGGCACGTGTCGACTTGCCTTCAGGCGGTTTTGTGGTAGTCGACGAGACGGAAGCACTGACAACCTTCGACATCAATACAGGCAAGTATACAGGGCGCAAAAACCCCAGCAAGACCATTTTGTTGACCAATCTCGAAGCGGTCAAGGTCGTTGCTACGCAGATTAGATTGCGAGACATAGGCGGTATTATCGTTATCGACTTTATCGACATGGACACCCAAGCCGATCGTGATAAAGTCTACAACGCTCTGCTACAACAGATGAAATATGACAAGGCACGCACCAGTATTTTAAAAATTAGCGATATCGGGCTAGTACAGATGACAAGAAAGCGCACGCGTGAATCATTAGAAAAAACGCTCACCACCACCTGCCCTGCCTGCGAGGGACGCGGCCATCAAAAGAGCAACGCCACTATCGCCTACGAACTTTTTCGCGATGTGCACCGTATCTACCACCACACTAAAACCAACCGCATGCAGCTGAGGGTCAGGGAGGATATCTACCGCTTTATCACTAGCGAAGAAAAAAAACACCTCGACCATCTGCAAAAAAAATTCAGCATCCGTATCGAATTGCTCGCCTTACCTTGGCACGACCCCGCGTGGGAACGCGAACCATACCAAATTGTCAGAATTTAATTCTTCATCAAATTACAGCAAAGTATCGACGTAAAACATTGAATTAAAAGTTAAATTTCTTATTTTTTTATAATTTTTGAAAAATTCCGACCGTCTAAGCATACGGTGCTGCGATGGCATTCCAGCGCGGGTACGGTTGGAATTCTCGGCTGGAGATGGTGCGTCAGCGAACTCTCCCTTGCTGGCGCGCCTGTTGCCTGCTGAGTTATGCGACAAGTTCGCTGCGCCCCTCGTGAGCGACGATCGCGACCTCTCTGTCTGGGGATTTATACTTTGCACAACGGTTAGGAGAACGGGTAGAATCTAAGGCGGTGGTGCAGTCATTGAGGGAGGGTGCGGATGAGACTAGCGTATGTCATGCTGACGGTGCTCTACGTCGGTAGGGCAGACGGTGTGCTGGCCAATGGCAGTGCTCCACCTCAGCTTGTTCTGCCTTCCGTGCCGATAGTTTTCAGGGCAGAAGATATCGATCCTATCGTTAACTACCCTGTTTCTTTCCTGCGTGTGTTCAGGACTGCACCCGACGGCAGGGCGGTGGCAATTCCTTTTCAAATCGACGAAATGAACGTCTACGGCGATTTTGTTTTCGGCAGCGATCGTCCTCATGATAAGGCTAATTATATTTTCGATCGTCTCGATGAGTTATCGTTGATGAGCGGCGACCTCGGGATTCGTCAGCCACCCATACATTGGCCTTTCAGCAACAAACCTTTCCGTGTTTACGAGGTGGTCACTAGCCGTCGTGGGCAGCATAATACTTTTTATGTCGCTATTTTTCTCAAAAGTCCTCCTCCTCTTACGGCTGAGTCCTATGTGCAATTCAACCAGATGACATCGACTGTTGAGACGGCCAACTATCGGTTGAGTTTAAACAAGCGTAACTATCTTGCCATTGAAGAGGTGTTGTTTAAATTAGGCCGCAAGCATGTTTCGTTGATCGATTGGTCGAGTTTTTATCTGAAGCTTGATTTTAAGTATTTTCTTACTTTTGAAGAAAACCAGGACACCATAGAAACCAAAATGTCCGCGTGGCGAGCGGGGCCGATACGCACGGTTATCAGGGTTGATTTTGTGTGGAAAATTCTCAAACTCAAGTTCAATCCAGGGTTTTTTACCGAGATGTCTTTTTTTGCTGACTCGTTGCATTTGCCTGCGCTTATTTATGCACCGTTTGACAATCGCAAGGTGCTTAACCGTGGCAGCGAGATGTATTACGGTTTTGCTCTCGTTGAGAACCCGCAAACGATGCGTATCGAGACCAACATGCCTCGCTACCGTTCCGCACAGAGTGAGCGACACAGCGCACGGTTGCGCTACTGGCTAGGCATGCACGCTCCTGAATATGCGGTGTTGGTTAACATGCACAGTAATGCGCGCCTGCGTGCCAATAGTTTTGCTCCTGCGTTGTTCACCACTAATCTGCCCGCTGCCCGTCTTGCACAGCACAGGGCGAGCGCACCTCCTAGCCAGCGTGTCAATGTTGCCGTTTACTTTGATTTGACCCGTTTCCCGCAAGGCGAGCAGCGTCTCGGTTTACAATCTGTCTTTGTCAATCGTCAGCAATCACCTGCGGCAACAGAGGCACGAGCACGCCACATTTATGTGCGTAACATCAATGTCATCAAGTTATGATTTGTGTTTCTATGGGTCTTGCTTCAGAGGTTGTTGCAGCAATCGGGCAGGTGGGTGGTGGCGTACGCACCGCGCCGCAGCAGTTGCCAGCTACCGTCGTGCTGCAGTTTAATGAGGGTGGAGGGAGTAGCAAGGGTGTTGTTGGTGGTTAGTTGTAGCGGTACGGGCACATGTATGCGTGCATCGTCTTGTAATTGTCTGCTCGCTACCGCGGGAGTTAGCGGTGTGTGACGATGGGTATTGACGCTGGTGCTGGGAATAAGTTGCAGGGTGTGCAGACAGGTAGCGAACCATTTTTTGTGTGGCGGGAACAGACGTGGCACACGGATTGCCAGCCATCCGTCTTGGGTGCCTGGTTGTGTGGGGCTGGCGGCTTGCCAGACGACGGTCAGGGGTGCAGGCCAGATTGTCTGCAGGAGCTTATCCCATGACGCAGGCAGTGGTTGCCAAGCGCGGCAGGCGTGCTCGAAGCCAGCCGCAAGGTGCACGTAACCATGCTGTGGCGGACGTTGTTTGTAGGCCGTGAGGGCGGCGTAATCATTGCTTGTTAAGCCTACCAGGGTGTCGGTAGGGTGCAGGCAGAGCAGGCCTTGGGTGTAGGCGTTGACAAACGACGTGGCGTGGTTACCTATCAGTACCACTTGAACAGCATTCTGGCGCAGAGTGCTGCCGCTACCGTGTAGGCAAACATGAGCAGTAGTTGTGGTATTAGGGCGGCGATGCTCGTACCACCGACGGCGATGCTTCGCAGTCCCTCTGCCAACGGGGTAAGCGGTAACCACGAGCAGATGGTGGCCAGCCAACGCGGTAGCCAAGCCGTGTCAAACCACACACCCGAGAACAGGGCGAGCGGCAAGGTAATCAGGTTGATAAGGCTGTAGCAGGTGGAGATGTTACGCCCTCTACTGCTCAATAGGGTTGCGAGGGCGGTGAAGGTCGCCGTGCCGATGACGGCGTAGGCGATGAAACTGAGGGGATTACCTGCGATCTCAAAATCGAACAGCAGCATGCCAGACAACACGATGATGACGATTTCCACCAGCAAGACCAGCAGACGGCCGATGATGTGTGACAAAATGTAGACCAGCGGGGGCATCGGTGTAACCAGGTAGCGTTTCAGTAAATTTTCACGGCGATTGGAGACGATCGTCATCCCCACGCCGTAGAAGCTGGAACTCATAATACTGAACGCTAGCAGGCCAGGGATGAAGAAATCAACGTAGCGCGTGCGAGGCGGGGCAGGCTTGTCCAGTGTGGGCACGGCATCGCGACGCTGAAAAAAATGCTGAATCTTGTTATCGACGTAAAGCTTCGCCCCTACGCTGTCCTGGTTCTTGCTGTCGAGGTAATAAACCACCTGCTCGCCAGCGGCTTGCACGATAGTCAGCACCTCGCCTTGGCTTGCGGCGTGCAAGAGTTCATCCAGTGCCCCCTCACGCAATCTCAGGGCCGCATCGGCACGCAACGTCTCCACCACCGCTGGAGTACTGTTCCGCACCACACCGATGTCGTAGTGCGGGGCTGCGGTAGAGCTGAAGATCGTGCCAAGAATAGCGATCCACAACGGTGGCATGATGACGACGAATAAGATTGCCGACGGCTCGCGCAAAAATTCCCGCCAACGGCAGAAAACGTTTTCCCGCAGAGCGCTGCACCACAGCCGAGGACAGTTCGTCTTCATGGTAGTTTCTTGCCTGTCAACTGAAAAAAGACATCCTCCAACGTACTCTTCCTGAATTCCATCGCCTGAATGACGATACCGAGCTGGTCGCAGAGGGTGATCAAATACTTGATTGCCTTGAAAGTCTCTGATGTTTTCAATTCGTAGTGCTGCGGTTTAAGTTCTCGTGCGAGGGGAAAACGGGGTTGCAAAGCTTGCACATCGTCCAACGGCAGAGATCTGTCAAGCTGCACGCTGATGACATCTTCCTCGCAGTAACGCTTAATCAACTGCCGCGGCTCGCCGTGTGCAACTATCTCCCCTCGTTCGATGATGGCGATCTCATCTGCCAGCTGTGCCGCTTCCTCCATGTAGTGCGTGGTCAGAAAGATACTTTTCCCGCGTCGTTTCAAATCCTCGATAATTTCCCAAACATTTTTGCGCGACAACGGATCGAGCCCTGTTGTCGGTTCGTCGAGAAACAGCAGATCGGGATTGCCGACCAGTGCTGCACCGAGATAAGCACGTTGCCGTTCTCCCCCCGACAGCTGTTCCAGCCGCTTGTCACGCTTGTCATGCAAGGCCATCAGTGTCAACACCGTTGTGACTGCGAGGCTACGTGCATAGAAGCTAGCGAACAGGGCAAGTGTTTCGCGTACGGTAAATTTTTGGTAGAGCTGTGTCTCCTGCGAGAGCACGCCGATGTTTTCCAGCATGGCACGTTTGTCGGGGACGTGCGCGTGAAAAGGCTGGCCGAAGATTTCGATACAGCCGCGGTCAGGAGCGACGACTCCGACCAACATTTCACAGATGGTGGTCTTGCCCGCACCGTTGCGTCCCAGTAAAGCAAAACACTGCCCTTGGGCTAGCTTGAGGTCGACCTTGTTGACCGCCTGCAGGTCAGCAAACTTTTTGGAAATACCGAAGGCAGCGAGTGCGGGTTGTGACGGTGGAGGTGTGGGCATCTTCTCTCTCCTGAGACGGCGAGCATAGCCGCCGTGCAGCACGAAAGCAATATCTCCTTGCCCTGTCACCGTCTCTTACTTGCTAGCCAGATAACCCTCGAAGCATAGGTACTTCATTACCGTAAAGACGCGTGAAAAACCTGCCGCACGCAGCATTTTTCTGTTGGCCGCGGCAGTCAGCGGTTGCTGTACACCGCGCAAACTGTTGGCTTTGGCGATTACCTGTTCGGGTTGACAGCCGTGTGCCAGCTTGAAGTTGGTGTGGATAAGGGCGGTCATCTCCTGTAGGGCGGCATCGGCGGCGATAACTTTTTCGAACAGTAGCAGTGTCCCGCCAGGCTGCAGGTTACGATAAATTTTGTGCAGCAGGGCAGGACGCAGACGCGGTTTGACAAATTGTAGCGTGTAGCAGGCGATCATCAGATCGGCGGTGACGTACTCAAACTGCGTGATGTCTGCGGTCAATAACTCGACGTTAGCTGAGGCACGGCAATGCGTCGCCGCGGCACGTGCGAGCATGCGCGGCTCGATATCGATGGCCTTGATGGTGACCTGTGGGTGGCAGGCGGCGAGGCGAGCACTGAGCCGACCTGTGGCACAACCGAGATCGTAGCACAACGAACCTTCGCTGAGATAAAATTCTGCAAAGGCGCAAATTAAATCGTGACTGTGGTGGTAGAGTGGCACGGAGTTTGCCACGTGCACGTCGAAGTTGCTCGCTACCTGTGCTCTGCCAAAGCTCCACTTTCTGTCGTGTTTCAGTATCAGTGTGTCCCGCGTCATGCTTTTTTCCTCGTTCTGTACAACCCCCAAAGCACTCCGCTGAGCAGACCGAAGAGGTGCGCGGCGTTAGCCATCCCCGCAAACATACCGCTTAGCCCGAGCAGTAGCCACACCAGCATGAAGCCGATGGTGAAACGATCCATCACGTAACCGCTGGCGGGCTGAAACTGTGCCATAATCCACACATATCCGAGCATTCCGTAGACGACACCAGAGAACCCCCCGAACGCGGGGCCAGCGACGATATACTGTCCGACGTTAGAGGCGACGGCAATGGCCAGCACCAGTGCCACGAGCTGTCGTCGTCCGCCCCGCCGCTCTATCTGATTACCGAGCGTGTACAGCCACAGCATATTGAAGAGCACGTGCAGGATGCCGAAGTGTAGAAAAATGGGTGTAACTAGCCGCCATAATTGACCTTGCTGAATCTCAACGAAGTAGGGGCGCACAAACTCGGAGATATACAGCAGGGAGATAAATTGCGGGGCTAGTCCCGATACTTGCAGCAGATAGACACATACGGTGATGCCGATCAACGTTGCGGTAAGTTTTCCGCGCAGTGCGGCATGATGAAAAAGCTGTGTCCGTACATCGACATAGCGGTTGCGGGGCGAGGTTTTTGTCGCGGGCCGAGGTGTGACGTTGCGATAGCGGGCATCGGTAGGGTCTTGGCGGAAGGCGGCGAGAATTCTCCGCACCTCGTCGCCATGCTCCTCGTCCACTACCCACAGTTCAAAATCTACCCCGTGTGTCTCGGCGCGCAGCACGACCTCAAGCCCTTGTGCGTGCAGGTAGCGCACGAGAATTTTGCCATCGCCTTCGTTCAAGGTCGTTATCCTACGCATAGTGCTATCCTCACAACAGCCCCCTCATCACCTTATAGCAGATGTTGCACGACTGTGGACAGATAACTGCTGGTGGGGGTGGACATTTTGACGGTCGATTTATTACATTGGAGCTCTGATAGGTGGGCGAAGATGCTGGTTCTGATTCGCATTGGCGCGGAAGTCACGTTGAAATCGACGCGGGTACGGGCTCGTTTTCAGCAAAAACTGAAAAGAAACATCGCCGCGGCATTGCGTGGCACTGCGTACCAGTTGCGTGATGAGTGGAGCAGGTTTTTTCTCGAACTTGACGATGAGCAAGCTCTCGCGCCGCTCCAGAACGTGGCGGGCATTGCCTCGTACTCTCCTATCGACACTTCCTGCGCCCCCGTAGCCACGACTATCGTCGCCCATGCCTGCGCATTTTATCGCACCCGTGTGGTGGGGCACAGTTTTGCGATACGTGCCAAACGCCGCTCTGCCCACGCCTTTAGTTCGGCACAGATCAGCCGTGAGGTGGGCACGGCGCTGTTACCTTACGCGGCACGAGTTGATCTGAACAACCCCGATATCACTGTCAATATCGAGATACGGGAGCGGTGTGCTTTGTTTTTTACCCGCACTGTTACCGCACAGAGTGGTTTGCCGATCGGTACGGGGGGACGAGCGATCAGTTTGATTTCGGGAGGTTTTGATTCGGCGGTGGCATCCTTCCTGATGTATAATCGCGGTTTGAGTCTCGATTTTGTTTTTTGCAACCTCCATGGCGGGAAAGCACATGAGCTGAGCGTCTTACGGGTGGTTGCAGCGCTGTGCCAGAATTGCGGTTATGGTGATCTGCCACGGGTTTTTTGCCTCGATTTTACTGCCGTGCTCGCTGATTTGCGGCACAAAATCGCCCCGCGCTATCAGCAGGTGTTGTTGAAGCGTCTTTTCTACCGCAGCGCTGCGCACGTTGCCACGCACCGCCAGGCGCAGGCAATCGTCACGGGTGAGGTGCTCGGTCAGGTCTCCTCGCAAACGCTCAGTAATCTTGCCGCCATCGATCCAGCTTGTTCTTTGCCCGTGCTGCGTCCGCTACTCGGCTACCACAAGGAGCAGATCATCGCCCTCGCTACCAAGATAAACACCCGTGCGCACAGCGCTCACGTGCGGGAGTACTGCCAACTCAACCAGGCACGTCCTGCCACCGCCATGAGCGGTGAACGTGCCGCAGCTGAAGAACAAAAACTCGATCTGCAACTGCTGCGGGAGGCGGCCGCACAAGCACATATCGTGCCTGTGCATCGTGTTGCCGCATTGCACGCAACGAGCACACATCTGCGCCGTGCCGACATTCCCTCCACCGCTGTGGTCATCGATTGTCGTTCTAAACGAGATTACGAGCGGTGGCACTACCCTGCGGCGCGGCATCACGAATTCAACCAGCTGCTGCTTTCTTGCCGCACCCTGCCTGCCGAGCCGACCTACATCGTCTACTGCGAGGCGGGTTTGTTGAGTGTCGCGGTTGCCGAGCGGATGCAGGAATTCGGCTACGATGCCTATAGTCTCGCGGGTGGCGACAGGCAGGCACGTCTGCTGGCTACGGCATTGTCTTGAGGGAAGCTGCAACTTGAAATACGCGGCAGATTTTGCTACGCTGTTGCCAGTCTGCAAGCTTTATGTTTTTACCTGTTCAATGTACCATCCTAAATATATTAGAAATTTTTCCATAATCGCTCACATCGATCACGGCAAATCGACGTTGGCCGACCGTTTGCTGGAGGAGACGGGCAGTCTGTCGGATCGGGAGATGAAAGCGCAGGTGCTCGACAGTATGGAGCTGGAACGTGAGCGTGGTATCACCATCAAGGCACAGACGGCTTCGATGTGCTACCGACACGCGGGGCATGAGTATCTGTTGAACTTGATCGACACCCCAGGGCATGTGGATTTCAGCTACGAGGTCTCGCGCAGTCTCGCCGCCTGTGAAGGAGCGTTGGTAGTGGTCGATGCCACCCAGGGGGTTGAGGCACAGACGGTGGCTAACGTTGAAATGGCGATGCATCTCAACTTGAATCTACTGCCTGTCATCAACAAAATAGATTTGCCTAGTGCCGACGCGGCACGGGTGCGGCGAGAAATCGAGGACGAGTTGGCCATCGAAGCGGAGGATGCGGTGCTGGTCAGTGCCAAGACAGGTGCGGGAGTGGCAGAGTTGTTGCGGATGATTGTGCGTAGCATTGCTCCGCCGCGGGACAATAGTACCGAACCTCTGCGGGCATTGATTTTCGACAGTTGGTTCGATCCTTTTCTCGGTGCAGTGTCGTTGCTGCGGGTCGAGTCAGGCAAACTACAACGCGGGCAACGCATCATGATGATGGCGAGCGGTAAGAAGTTCGAGGTGTTGAAACTCAACCGCTTGACTCCCAAGGCGGTGGCTGTCGAGGAGTTTGGGACGGGCGAGGTCGGTTGTCTTAGCGGAGCGATCAAGAACATCGCCGACACTGAGGTGGGCGACACGGTAACCGATGCGGTGCGTCCCGCGACGGAGGCTTTGCCTGGTTTCGTGCGGGCGGTACAGATGGTCTTTGGGGGCATTTTTCCCGTCGATGCTAATGACTACCATCTGTTACGTGAGTCTTTGGCAAAACTGCAACTCAACGATGCAAGCATAACCATTGAGAAAGACAGTTCTTCAGCGTTAGGGTTGGGTTTTCGGGTGGGTTTTCTGGGCTTGCTGCATCTGGAAATCGCTCAAGCCAGACTTGAGCGTGAGTATGGCCTGGCACTTATTTTTACCGCCCCGTCGGTGTTGTATAGGGTTTATCTACGCCACGGCGAGATGGTACAGATTGAAAACCCCGCACACATGCCTGATGTCGCGACGATCGACAGGATCGAAGAACCCTACGTGACTTTGCAGGTGCACACTCCTGACAGCTATATCGGTGCGGTATTAGCTCTGCTGACCGAACGCCGCGGCCTGCAACAAGACCTGCAGTATACGAAGAGCAAAAGGGTGCGCTTGGTCTATGATATTCCGATGAACGAAATGATTTTTGATTTTCACGACCGTTTGAAGAGCATTTCACGCGGTTATGCTTCGATGGACTATCAGTTATGTGATTATCGCCGCGGCGATTTGGTGAAGATGGACATCGTTGTCAACGGCGAAGTGGTCGATGCTTTGTCGTGTATTGTGCACCGCAGTCATGCCTTCGCACGGGGAAGGGGATTGTGCAAAAAACTCAAAGATCTGCTGCCGCGACAGATGTTTAAAATTCCCTTGCAGGCGGCGATCGGGGCGAAAATCATTGCGCGGGAGACGATTCAGGCACTGCGCAAAGATGTGACTGCCAAGTGTTACGGGGGGGATATCACCCGCAAGCGCAAGCTGTTGGAGAAACAGAAGGAAGGCAAGAAAAAAATGAAACAGATTGGCAAGGTAGAGATTCCGCAGCAGGCGTTTCTGGCTGTTTTGAAAATCGACCAACACTAGGTGGGTGGCAGTTCGACAGATAACTGCTGTCAACGTCGAAAAGTTGTGGCATAATATAACTCTGAATCCAACGATGGAACATACGTATGTCGGCGGTATCGGCTGATACTGAGTTAATCAACCATTTCTACCAGTTTACCTCTGATTTGGATTGGCAGACGGGGTTGGAGTTGTACCAAGCGGGTGCGATTTCGCATTTAGCGACGGTCGAGTCACTTGTTGTCGGTAGGGTGCGTGACGACGGGCAGTTTCAAGAATTCGAGGTGCGCATCAAGATGCATGCCAGTCGGCGTTTCATTCAGTGGTTGGAGTGTACCTGTGCCGAAAACAGAATGCGGGGACACTTCTGTCGTCATATCATTGCGGTGATTTTTCATCTTGATCGTGAGAAACATCGTATTGTGCAAGATTTAGACTTGGAGATGCTGATTCGTCCCACGGGGTCGGTGAGCAAGCGGGTGCGCAAGGCTGCGGTGTCGGTGCAGCGTTCGGTATTGTCGCACTTGCGCGGTTCGATTTTGCAAACTCGTTTGCATAATGACGGGCGTATGACGATCGATGTCGAAATCAAGAAAGGCAAGACTACGACTTATGATCTTGACATTGACCAGGCCGCGGAGTTTGCCAGCAGCACGGAGGGCGTGCGGGCTAGCACGTGTCACGAGTATACTGCCACGCGTGCTATCTATCTTTGCCAGGATGCCCACGAATCGTTGTTTTGGCAACGGGTGTTGGTATTGAATGTGGCGCAGGGTTGCGAGCTTCCTGCCCGTACCACCCCTGCGTTGCGGCGCGCAACGGTGTATCGTCAGGGGGAGGAAGAAGCGACAACCATCGATTATCTCGTCGCGGCTCAGATGGAAGCAAGGCTAGGCACGAAGTATCTTTTTCTGTCGGGTTGTGGCTATGTGGCGGTGGCGAAAGACAGCTCGTGGGGAGAGTTGCCTTCTACGAAACGTTATCTCGGGGATCAAGCTGCGGCTTTGATCCAGAGCGACTTTGAAGAGTTGCGCAGTTGTTCGCATCTTTTTGTCGCGCGGGAGTTGCGGGGTGAGAAGATCGTTGCAGATCACAAGCAAACTCGTATTGAGGTCAAGGCGGTGCAGGGTGGCGCTTTCCATCTGTCCTTGAGTTATCACGATGGCAAAACGGCTATTCCGCTGACCAAGTTGCTTACCAGCAATAAAAAGCGCCGTTATCTGAAGACACACGACAAGCATTGGTTCAAAGTGCCTGCCTTGTTGACTGAAATTGACTGGCAGATGGATAGTACAGGAGAGTTGATCGTCGCTTCGGCACTTGACGTTCATCGTTTGCGGGCGGCGCTCGGGGACTATGATGCCTTTGTCGGTTCGAAGAAACTGCTGGGACGTTTGAGTGCCCGCACTGTTTTCGATGATATGCTTGCACCGCCATCGTTGGCGCACACTGACTTGCAGCTACGCACGTATCAGCACTTTGGCTTCAAGTGGTTGTGGTGGTTGTATCGCAATCGGTTGCACGGCTTGTTAGCCGATGAGATGGGTTTGGGGAAGACGCATCAAACGATGGCGTTGTTGGCGGCGATTCAGAGTGAGAAACGAAATTTTCGTTTCCTCGTCGTCTGTCCCACAACGGTGTTGACGCATTGGCAGGAAAAGGTCAGCGACTTTGCTCCTTCGTTGCATCCCATGATTTATCACGGGCAGGCGCGTGCTCTGTCGTTGCCACGTGTGATGCGCGGCAATGTCACGACAATCACCAGTTATGGTGTGTTACAGCGTGATGTGTTTGAACTCCAAAAGAGCCATTGGGATGTGGTGGTATTGGACGAGGCACATTATGTCAAAAACAGCAGCACAAGCACCTATCGTGCCGCGTGTCGTTTGCCAAATGCCATGCGTATTTGTTTGTCGGGCACCCCGTTTGAAAATGACCTACGTGAGTTAAAGTCAATTTTTGATTTTCTTTTACCTGGTTATCTTGGCTCGGATCGTTTTTTCAACAAGAACATTTTACGTCCACTCAAAACTAACGGCGGCCCTGGCGATGAGATGGTGTTGAAACGCCTCATTCATCCGTTCAAGTTGCGCCGCACGAAAGAGGCGGTGTTGCCTGATTTACCTGACAAGATTATCGATTTCAGGACATGCACGCTATCATCGCTACAGAAGAAACTCTACCAAAGCGTCATTGATTTCAAAGCACGTCCCTTGTCGGAGCAGTTGGAGCAGGGGGTAAGCGATGTTCCTGTAGTGCATATCTTTGCTATTTTGAATTTACTGAAACAGATTTGCAATCATCCGTTACTGGTGCTAGATGGTTTAGAATTTGATAAACATGAGAGTGGCAAGTTTGAGTTGCTAAAAGAATTGATTTTCGAGGGTTTGGAGTCAAATCAAAAAATAGTCATCTACACACAGTATCTGAAGATGGTGGATATTATCAGTGCTTATCTCAATCAACAGAAAATAAAATTTGTTTCTCTTACGGGTGCGAGTCGCCAACGTGGGAAGTTAATCACCCAGTTTCAGGAAGATAACGACACGCATGTGTTTGTTGCCACGCTATTGACAGGTGGTATTGGGATCGACCTCACTGCCGCTTCGATTGTTATTCACTATGACCGCTGGTGGAATGCTAGCAAGGAAAACCAAGCGACCGATCGTGTGCATCGTATCGGTCAAAACAAAAACGTGCAAGTTTTCAAACTGATTACTAAGGATACTTTCGAAGAAAAAATCGACCGCCTCATCCGCAGGAAACAGGATTTGTTTGAAAAATATCTTGAGAAAGACGAAGAAATTTTCAAAAACCTCACCCGCCAAGAACTCATTGAGTTATTGCGCTGATCTATTCGCCATCTGTGTTCGTCTTGGGTTTAAATAGGTCTTGAATGTAGTTGGAGATAAACGGACGGCTACTGCTGTTGAGGCTTTTCAAAACCTGATTGTAAGAAGCGGCTGTCATAGTTAAACCGATTACGCCTGATAAAATGGCATTCTTACGGGCGGCCTCAAACTCCTGTAGCATTTTGAGATTTTCCCCTATCTGTTGTGAAGTTCCGCTGAGCAAAGCTCGTTCCATCATAAGATGACGGCTGTGAGCAACAACGCTTTCACTTAAATTGAGCCCAATCCAACCGAAGTTTGCCGCCGCACTGATAACAATCGCCTTGCTGAGTGCAGCATTAATAGGAAAAATGGGAGTGAAACTCATCGCGAACAGTCCCAGCGTGCCTAGACCAACCGTGGTTAGAGTTGCCTTAACTATTTTGTGAAATTTCCTATCGTTAACTTTATGTTCATATTTGTGAAAAAGATAACTAACTACAGGGGCATATTCAGGACTTTGCACTAGCAAACGTGCCGTAGCAACTTCGTTGTTGCTTGCCCAGATGTACATATCTCTTTCGCTTAATTTACGATGGTGTTGCTGTATTTTTTTTATTTCATGCCAATGCACAAGTAGTTCTTTTTTTAATTCAACAACCGCTTGTCTAAGAGCAGTAGCCGTGATTTCCGTCAGCAATTTGTTGTCTGCATGTTGAAAATTTTCGGTAATATCTAGTTGCACACTACCGCTTTTTTCTTTAAATACATCGGTAAAAAATATGGGCAGAATCCCCTGCTGCGCTGCCTTCAACAAGATTAATTCGTATTTCTGATATTGAATATTGCGGTGTATCTCATCGCGTTGCCGTTTCTCTTCCTTGTCGTGGACAGGCTTATGTGTCTCTAAAAGTTGCAAATTAGTAATAATCTTATTTAGACTGTTAGCAGTTGTATTAACTAGCATCATGACGTTTTCTAGCTCAGCTGTTTTACCGTCTTGGGCCGTATTATCGCCAATTTCAAAGCGCTGGCAACCATCATATCCTGCCTGGTAACACAAGCCAGCCAGTGTGTGTGGCTCAAAAGTGAACAAGCTCTGATACTTGCTTATCGTCTGCTCGGTCACAGACATCACCGTTGTTATAAAATTAGCAAAAAATTTCTGTACGCTTTCTTCCGAGAAATCCATTGTAGAAACTTTTCCCTGCCGCATATCTTGATAAAAGCTTTGCTTAGAAAGCGTAAGGTCGATGTGATCAGGAGATTCACTGCGCAGTTGATGCAACAGCAACGAAGACATTTTTGTTTTGATTATCCCATTATCATCGATGGGCCGCATAGCCAACAGAAAAATAATGTAACTACGTAGCTTGTGATGCCACTTTTTCACTCGCTCTACATGCGCAGAAGGTATCGTATTGTCATGCAACGCTCTCGCAGTTTTTTGTTCTAAGTCATATAACCCCTCAAGATTAACGTAGATATGCTTTTCAAACGCGAGATGATAAAGCACCTGTAATTCAAAAAAAGCATCTACTACCTGCACACGATCTTGCTGCGACTTCGTTCTTATGTCAAAGATACAAGCTGTTAACATCATCATCGATATCAGCACGGTAATCCGCATACATGCCTCCGACATATTCCGTGCAAAAGGTGTACCAAAAATATAGCACACGAAACTCCTCATGTTACGAAGACTAGTGTGTACGTTCTATCTGTTTATTTTTTAGACAGTTGTTGGGATTTGGCCAGCAGGGTTTTGATGCGTGGCCCGCAACGCCGTCCTGCGCACCCTCCCTGTCCTGTGCCTGCACGGCGGTTGACCTCCTCAACGGTGCGACTACGCAGCACGGCAGGCAAGACTTTGCCTAGCGGGATACCCTTGCAAATGCAAACCACACGCTGCAACTTGAGAATACGTGCCTTTTTTTTGTCCGACACATTCATGACGAGGTAACCTTAGTTTGAAACAACAAACTCAACCACGCAAACCATCTCTGATCAAAATAAGTAAACAACGGCACACTAGCATTACAAGCAGCGTGGAAAACAATACAAGGCATAAGGCTCTTGCTGCGCACAAAAAGAAACTCACATATCACTCCCAACAACAGCACCCCTACAGGAACACCTATTTCACCAGCAGTGAGTCGTTGCCAAGTCGGCAAGGTGTGGGCCAAGGCAAAACACAACGCGGCACAATAACCACCCCAAAAATTACCCGCCCAACCGCGCAACCAACTGCCAATGCCGAGACGAAAAACAATCTCTTCAACAATAGGAATCCACAACAACCAGAGGTACTGAGGCACAGACACCGTCCCTCGTAAAGGATCACTGTAAAACGAACTTACCAAAATTGCAAGAACACAAAAAATAAACACCGCTAAGGCAGGAAGGTAAAACAGATAACTATGACGAGTGAAAAACCACGCCGCAACTTTATCTCGATAGACAATAAGCAATAACAAAGACAAAACTGAGTTAACAATCGCCGCAGCCAACCACGTTTGGAGAGGAATCACATTGTATAGATGGGCAAGAACTATCGGTATGACAAAAGTTAACAGTAAAACAGCAGGGTAATGCCAGCGTGCAACACTTCTCAAAGACCAGCACTCAAACGCAAAAACTTTTCCAGAGCATGTTTACGCGGTTCAGAAAGTTGTATGAACTTTATGCCTAGCATTTTTTGTTGAGGATCAATCCAGCATATCTTACCTGGTAATTTTGTCGTCATACTATTACTATCTGGCTGGGACAAACGCATAGCCAAAGTAATCACACAATTTTTGCATGAAGCATCAAACTCATCATCATATCGCACACACGCCCCACCGACACTGATGTTTATCAGCTTGCCTTTAGTTAAGCTGATGTTTTCATTGCTATGCAGCAAACGTAAATCTCCCTTAGCTTGAAATCTTTTCAAAATACGTTTACCAGAAACTAAAAAACGATCGATAGCCGCGGCCATTTTTTCGAATTTTATCGGCTTTGCTATACATACACCTTCCTGTTCGTAAGCAAACAATTCACGATTAATTATTTTTTTTATTTTGTCGTCAAGGTAAGCGGTAAGTAGAATTGGCCCGTCAAAGATTTCACGTGCATACTTTACCAAAGTTGTACCATCTACATCAGGCAAATCAAAATCGACAATACCAATATCAGGCGCAACCTCTGGTAACATTTGCAAGAAATCACGACCATTATCAGCTACTGAGATAGAAATCCCTGAGATTTTTTCTTTAAAAACCTCTGTACTCATCACCAAACTAGCCTTGCTGCTATCAGCAATAAGAAGCTTTGCCATAACACTCACCCCCCTTTCTTTCATTTTAGCACACATATTTTGCTAAGCAAAACCATTTCTGTCGCCCTAATGCCAACAGCAAGATAGCAATATCATCGTAAAAATTCCCCAATTAAAGCTAACATAGTGCCCCTAAATTCCGAAACCACAGCGTAGCCCAGTATTGGTTGCATTATGAAAAACAGAAAATGTTTGCTGCTGTCGCTCGCGCTTCTCTGCCCCGCAGAGTCGGCTACAGGAAAAATTGCAGCCAAAAATTCATTCGTCAGAGATATTTCAAGCCTATCACCTGGTTTGAGATTGCCACTGCGTGATTCAATCGAAAAAATAAAAATTTCTTTTTCTAAAATAAAATCACGTGTCATGCGTTACCGCTCTGATCCACGAGTTGAACCCGTCAAACTAAAAATTAAAGAAAAATCGCTAAGATTATTTAGCGAACAACTCTCTCGCCGTGGACACACAGTGTACCTCTACCACGGCATTAAGAAAAATATACCGACCAGCAAAAATGCACGAGATATAGTTATCACACCAGAAATTTTGCGCCACGTTGACCCACAAAAACTAACGCAGATGTTCTCTTCCTACCACCATCGCCTGTTAGCTTTTCCCCCAAAAATGAAGGCAAACAAAAAATATCTTCTGCTTAATCAAATGAAATATTTTTTCTCCTCGAGGGGGCTGAAGAAAATAAGAAAAAAACTGTTAACTTCATCGCATATTGTTGTAGACAGAGAGTTGCTGCCTAGTTTTGCTGCTCGTATGGTAAAGCGTTACACTATTTTTCGCGGCCCTAACTGTTTTCACGCCGTGCTTGCTTTTCAAGACCCATCCTTCCCGAAATCTACGTTCTTGAATGTTAAAGAAGAGACAGGATACCATCGTGCTATGATCAATCATGATGAGTTGTGGCGAGTGTTGGATGAAAATTTCTACGAGATAAACCCACGTACCACTGCATTAAATTACGGTGACATTATCGTGTTCTTTAAAATTCCTGAACACAGTAATGAATTGCCGAGCTACAAATGGCTCAAGCACACCTCCGTGTATTTGTTCAACAACTACACGTTTTCAAAGGGTTCGAAGTCTTCTAACTCCCCTTATACCATCAAAACAATGCAAGAAGAATGGAACGCATGGAAAAAAATTCTAAAAAATCCTGCAATAAAAGTTTTTCGCCGTGCATCACACAGGCTCAATAAAAAATTTACCGTAAAACTGCAAGATTGGCTAAATTAAAAGTGGCTGAATTTGTTTTTAAACCGAGCAACAAAAGTGTTTCCGTCAACACGGGTTGTAAGATACTGGTTGCGGCCCGTAAAGGTAAAATTAAAATGCGCTACGGATGCGTCTCCTGCCGCTGTGGTACGTGTGCCGTGCGGGTCGAGCCCGCAGCCAACCTTACCCCGATGGCTGACGATGAGCGTGCCTTGCTCGCCAGCATGCACCTCCCTACCGACGGCTCAATACGTCTCGGCTGCCAAACCCGTATCAAAGAGGGACAAGTTGACATCGATCTCGATTTTCAAGACCAGTACTCGCCCGACAAAGGTTTTTTGCTAGACTAGTCGCTGCTGTGCAGATTATCCGCTCATCGACACTTTCCTTTGCCACAAGCTTTGACTTCGATGTGGCGATCTTCGCTCACTTTGCCGTTTTGTTCGCACAGGTGGTACAAGTTGGAGTTGCCCCCAAAAAACGGACAGTCTACCCAGCCTGTTGAAACCCCATATACCTCCTAGGTGTGAAGGCGATGAGATAGGGAAAGTTGATCCTGTAGATACCCCTTCGCACTACTCACGTGATTCAGGAGAGGAACTATACCTGAGGGGTGTCGGGTGGTTCTAGGGTGGTTTTGGCTACTGTCAGCTGCAAGCCCTGCACGGCAAGCACCTCGACCTGCTCACCAGCCACAGGATGAGGGGCGGAGGATGATGCGGCGGCCCACACTTCGCCCAGTACACGAATTTGTCCTGTGCCATCGGAGTGAAAATCCTGCAACGCAGTGCCTTGTGCCCCGACGATAGTCTCTGCACCAGAACGAACCTTCGCTCTAATACTTTTGGTGATCAGATAGCCGATGGTCAGGGCAAACGCACAGATAGTGATCGCACCAGGGGCGATCGTATACCAAGACACCCGCAAACCGTGGGTGTTGTCGGGATCGACGAGAAACACCGAGCCGACCAGAAACGCCACCACCCCGCCGATGCCGAGGATACCGAAACTCGGGACAAATACTTCGGCAATCAACAATACAAACCCAAGGATAATCAGTGCCGCAGCCCCAAAACTGACAGGCAACGCGGCAGTTGAAATCAACGCCAACAGCAGACAGATCGCCCCAAAAATGCCAGGGAACAGCGCCCCAGGGTGGGTCAGCTCAAACCCAAGCCCGATCAATCCCGCCAGAAAGAGTAGGTAAAAAAGATTAGGGTTGCCGAGCAGTTCTAACGCTTTCTGGCGCAGCGAAGGCTGGTAAGAAACGATACGGGCTTGCGCAGAGACGACAGTCATCGTGCGCTCCTGTTGAGTCACCTCCCGCCCGTGCAACTTCTCCAACAACTGCTCACGACTACTGGCAAGGAGATCGATGACCTTGTGCTCTAGTGCCTCTTCAGCCGTAATCGACATCGAGGTGATGACAAACGAACGTGCCATCTCGACATCGCGCTGGCGCACTGCGGCAATCGATTCGATGAAAGCGACGGTATCGTTGATAATCTTTTCGCCAACCTTTTCCTCCTCGTCCACATCCCTACCTCCCGCTTGCACGGGGTGTGCAGCACCGATATTGGTGCCTGGAGCCATCGCCGCGACCGTCGCCGCCATCGTCACAAAGGCCCCCGCACTGCCCGCATGCGCACCGCCAGGCCCCACCCACACGACGATCGGGAAAGGGGCGGAAAACATCTGCTGCACAATCTTGCGTGTCGCTTCCAGTGCACCGCCAGGGGTGTCGAGCTTAATCAACAAACCCTGATAGTTTTCTGTCGTGACCGTTTCCACCGCCCGTGTCAACATCTCTACTGTTGCGGTACTGATAATCCCGACGGACAGCTCCAGCCAAATCGGTGTCTTGTCGGCACGGGCCTGCCCCGTCCGCATACTGCACAGGAAACACAGGGATAGCAGGAGCACTCTACCCATCTTGCACCACACGACAGCCAGCTCGCTGCAAATCCTGTCGCCACAGGGTGTGTGCAGGCGGATAACGCCGCAGGTCAGCGGGATGAAAGGTCAACATGAAGGTAACGTTATCCCAACCCGCGCTGTGGTAAGGGCGACCCTGCTGACGAGCAAAGTGGCGTGTCCCCGTGACCAGCTGGGCGGAGAGATTACCCAACAAAACGATGGTCTTCACTCTGCGCAAATCACGTCGTTGCAAGGTACATAGTTGTCCCGCAGCTGCAGGACAGGTGAAGAGGCGAGTGTGCTGAAACGGACGCAAGGCAGGAACAGTCTCGTGCAGCTGTTGGAATTCGACGGCGATCAAGCTGTAGGCACAGATGCGCAGTTCACTCCGACCTTGAGGACGAAAGGCACAGAACGGACAAGCATCGTCAGCGAAAGGCAGGCCACGTGCCGCGCACCAGTGGCGGTAGTTGTCGAGCTGTCGCGGTGAAATTTGCATCACGCATTCATCCTGATAAGCGCTCGTACCGTCGCGTCTTGGGGGCGTAGACGGCGAGCCTTCTCCCACTGTTCGGTAGCGCGCTGCTGGTCATCTTGCTGGTAAAAGGCCAACCCCGACCACAACAGTGCCTCGAAATGTTCTGGCTCCGCGGCAAGCACGGTATCGATCTCCTCGCGCCCACGATCAAGACTGACCGCAAAATAACAAGATACAGCAAGCCGCAAACGACAGGTGCTGTTGTCGCGTGCAAGGAGGAGGGCACGTTGATATTCGCGCTGCGCTTCAGGCCGTTTGCCCATCTGCACGTAGAGGTCGCCGCAACGCATGTGCTGTTGGGCAAGCTTGTGCAGTGCCAGCTTATGCAGCCCGCGGGCGGGATCGTGGTAGCGGCGCAGCTGGGTGTAGAGTTCTATCCCGTCCTGATAGCGGCCGAGATCACAGTAGAGTGCGATGAGACAGATGGCCGCTTCGGCGCAATTAGCATCGGCTTTGAGGGCAAGGTTGAATGCTGCCAGTGCTTCGGTAAACTTGTTACAGTGATGCCACGTCTTGCCTAACCAAAAATGCAGGCGGGCGTTGTCAGGGTCAGCTACCAGCGCGGCGGACAGGAGTTTGCGGGCACTGTCGTATTGATTTGCTTTGCAATATGTCCTGACATTATCTATTACTGCATCTGTTCCTGTCTGAAGCATGTGCGGTAGACTTTGCAACAGTGACACCCACGCTCTTCATTATACAGCAAGTGCAGAGCACGGGGAATCGCAAGGAGTGTTTTTTTGTTATCACGTTCCCAGGATAAGCTGTTTGCTTTTCTCGAGACACTGCTAGGCAAGGCTGGTAAGGAGATCACCGCCTGCATCTCAACCCATCTGCAAGTCAGGCAGAAGAAAGATCGCTCGCTGGTTACCGCTGCGGATATGGCGAGTGAAAGGGTTGTTGTCGAACAGATCAAAAGCCTCTTCGGCAACGACTACGTTTATTCTGAAGAATCTGGCTGCAGCCTCGCCTCTGCCATGACGACTTTCCCTCTCACCCTCGATGACGACGGGGGGCAGGAGGAAGCGAGCGAGCCCGACTGGAAATTTGCCGCACGCCAGAAAGGCGACTACGTTTGGCTTATCGATCCACTCGATGGCACGACCAACTTCGCTAACAACTACCCTTTCTACTGCGTCTCGGTTGCCCTCGCGGAGGTGCGTGCTAGCGGGCGCATGGTGACCTTGGCGGGTGGAATTCATAACCCTGTCGATAACACGACATATCTCGCCTATCAGGGTGGCGGGGCTTTTTGCAACGGGGTACGTCTCAAGGTCGCCGATGAGCGAGAGCTGCAGGATAGTTTTCTAGCCACAGGTCTCGGCACAGTGCGCGAACAGGCGACCAGCGGTGAACTGGTATGCAGTGATCTCGTGACGCAAGGCTCGGACAGCTCGGTCAGAAGTGACGGAGCTTCGGCTCTCGATCTTGCCCTGGTAGCACGTGGTGTCTACGATGGTTTCTGGGAACAAGGGCTAAAACCGTGGGATGTCGCGGCGGGCTGGTTGCTGGTCACGGAGGCAGGCGGTAAAGTGCGCAACTACTACTCAGCCACCGACTTCAACATCGAAGGCGGTAATATTATCGCAGGCAACGCCGTAACGGTGTCACGGCTGGCGGGGTTCATCAGTCGTGATCTGGGACATGCGTAAACTGACCCTCATCCTGTTGTGGGCGAGCACGCCGCTCACGGCACAGCAGGTGGTTACCGAGCACGAAGGGGTACGACTCAACTGGTCGCAGTTACGGCTTGCATTTCACGGCACGGCACACGGCACGACGTGGGTGAAATTGGAGAAACTGGCTTGGTGGCAGGGTTTTCGACATCTGCAGCGAGTGATGCCACACCTCTACGCACAACATCATCCCACCGCGACGGGCATCGTGCCACAACAGGTGACAAACCTTGTTTTCCGCAACCTACAACTGCAAGAGACGTTTTTTTTCAGCGATCGCCGTGTGCGACTCACCTTCAACAGCTCGTTAGCCAACGTTTTTGCTGTTGCCGTGCGCGGCGCGGCCAAGGTGCAACTGCCACAGGCACGCCATTCGGGGTTGATTCTGCGTGCCGTGCACTACTTCCCGCCCCGTGCGGTATACGAGATAAGAGGGAAAAGCGGACGACGCTACTTCGATGCCAGCATGGTGCAGGAGGAATATTTTCGCCGCGGCTTGATGGGTCGTTACTTTCGTCACATGTCCGCACCACAGCTGAGCCGCTACGTCGGACAACGCACACAAGAACTGACGGTGCGGGAAATTTCCCCCGCCGTGCTGGAAGTAGATGACCGTGCTTGGCGGGAGTTTGCCCGCGACAACTCTGCGTTGCTAGCAAAAGCACGGATTGCGGTTATTTTTCCCGCCTCCCAGCACAATTGACGTTGCCATTGCACCACAATCGTGCTACGGTGCACCGCCTCGGTGAGGTGGTGGGGTGAGTGATGCCTAAGTTAAAGTCTAAACGAGCGGCGAAGAAGCGTTTCATTCTCAAGAGTTCGGGCAAGATCAAGCGGTCGAAGGCGAACAAAGGTCACATTTTGACCAAGAAGGCACGCTCCCGTAAGAACAGATTGAAAAAACAGACGTACGTGCACAGCCGTGACAGCGGGGCTATCAGGAGATGTCTCAGTGCATAGAGGAAAAACATGGCTAGAGTGAGACGGGGTTTCAAGGCGCGGCGGCGACGCAAGAAGATCATGGCGGCGGTGCGCGGTTATCGTGGTGCACGCAGCCGCACCCTGCGCGGGGCTATGCAGGTGTTGCGACGCGGGCTGGCCTACGCCTACCGCGATCGTCGAGTCAAGAAAAGAGAGTTTCGTCGTCTGTGGATCGTGAAGATAAACGCGGCCTGCCGCGAGCTGGATATCAAGTACTCGCAGTTCGTCTACGGACTAAAGAAGGAAGGTATCGCACTCGATCGCAGCGTGCTGGCAGATATCGCTCTTACCGATCAAGCAGCGTTCCGTGCCCTGGTGCAACGTGCTAAGAGTGCGGCGGGGCTATAGTGTGTGCTTAAGGTTGTCCACACTGCAATTAAACAGCTTTTGTTATCTATAGAGGGTGTGGTTACAGGCTGTCAGCGGAGCTACGGCAGTTTTCCGCAGATCTGCTGTGGAAAGCCTTAGGCCGCTCGCACAGGGGGGACGTGGTGGAATTGGTAGACACGTTGGACTTAGGATCCAGTGCTTCGGCGTGAGAGTTCGAGTCTCTCCGTCCCCACTTGGACAGCAAAAGCCTGCTGGCGATCTGGGCAGCGCGGTGACGCACACTGCACGGAGGGGGTGTGTTTAATTTTTTCAAAAAAAAGCCTACGCCCGCATCGCTTGCCTTGCACGACATGCAGCGTGGTTACCTGTTTGATTACGACATGCGTACCTGGCAAGTGCTGGCGGTGCATGACTACGTTTACGGCAAGCATCACCAGGCACGGGAGTGGGAAATCGAGCACGGCAATGAGCGTTGTTTTTTGCAGCGCAGCTGTGATGACGAAGTCAGCTGGTGTTGGGGAACAAAGATAGCCTTAGCTGCACTGACACCCGATGTGCGCCGCAGTATTCTCGATACCGAAGATCCTCCCCGCATCGTCACTTGGCAAGGGCAGCAATATCATCTCGAAGAGTCGGGCACGGGGTTGTTCTATCGCGAACAGGGCAAAGAGGCGGAGGAGTTTATCTACTGGGAACTGATTGACACCCAGGACAAGCGTTTCATTACCATCGAGCAGTGGGATGAAAGCGATTTTACCGCCAGCTATGCCACCTACGTCGAACGCTGGCAATTTAGCAATGTTCTACCTCCCGCCACGGAAGGCTCTTGAGTGGCGAAAGCTTCTGTTTTTCTGCGCCATAGCAGCGGTCGCCTGCTGCTGTGCGTGGTGCTGCTGTTATCGTTGCACATCGGTAGCAGTGGTCTGGGTTTAGCGGACTTGTATACCCTGTTGCGTGACTGGCTTGCTTGTTATTTGGGTAGTGCCTGTGTCAGCCTCGATCCGCTAGCCGTCGTGGTGTTTGGGGAGTTGCGGGTGCCTCGTACCTTGATTGCGGCACTGTGCGGCGGGGCGTTGGCGGCGGCAGGAGTGGTTAGTCAGGGTTTGTTCCGCAATGCCTTGGCCAGCCCCGCGGTGTTGGGGACTTCGAGCGGTGGTGGTCTGGGGGCTGTACTTGCGTTTTATGGCGGCACGGTGCTGCATCACTGGTATAGCCTGCCGCTAGCGGCTTTCACGGGGGCATTGCTAGTCACCGCAGGGGTAATTTTTCTCGCCCAACGCCATCTCATCGCCTCCACGGAACGCTTGTTGCTGGCAGGCTTTGCCATCAATGCCTTCTGCGGTGCACTGACTTCGTTAGTTATTTTTTTGCTGATCGAAGAACACTATCGTATCGGCAGTGTGTTGCACTGGTTGTTCGGGGGGTTCGCGGGGCGAGGCTGGTCGCACGTGCCGCTGTTGCTGTTACCCTGTCTGTTGGGAGGTGTGCTCTGTTACCGTATCTGTGTGCCGCTCGATGTGTTGTGTTTGCGGGAAGATGTGGCGCGTGCGCTCGGTCTCAGCTTGGTGCGTCTGCGTGCGCTGGCCATCGTGGCGATCGCCTTGCTGGTGGGCAGCACGGTAGCGGTAGCGGGCGCGTTGCCGTTCGTGGGGCTGATGATTCCCCATGTGTGTCGTCTTTTTTACGGCGCTGAGCACCGCAATCTGCTCGGCAAGAGCATCATCAATGGCATGAGTTTTACGCTGCTCGTCGATGTGTTGACCCGTGTCTGGGGTGGGGTGCGTGAACTCGATGTGGGTATCGTCACCGCGCTGCTCGGCGGCCCTTTTTTTCTCTTCGTGTTGTTGCAACAAAATCGCCGCCCTGCCTATGTTCCACCTGCACCGCGCCTGCGTGTCGCACCCCCGTCTTCGTCGCCACCCTGTGTGCCTTGCTTAAAATTGGAATTGCAAAATGTGCAAGCTACTGTTGGCGGGAAAAAAATTTTGCACCCTTTCAGCTGCACGTTAGGGGGGCAAAAGTTTATCAGTGTGTTGGGGCGTAATGGGGCGGGCAAGACGACTTTGTTGCGGTGTCTTGTCGGTCTTGCGGGTGAGGGGCGGGTGTTGTTGAATGATATGTCAGTTACTGTGATGTCGGCTAGGCAGCGGGCAAGGTTGTTGAGTTGGATTCCTGAGATGCGGTTACCGAGTTTTGTTTTTTCAGTGTATGAGGTGGTGTTGCTCGGACGTTATCCTTGGCATCAGGGTATGCCGCAGGCGCATGACCATGCGCACACCGAGATGATTTTACAGCAACTGGGACTGACGAATTTTCGTAGTCGTGCGGTCAATACTTTGAGTGCGGGTGAACGGCAGCGGGTAATGTTAGCGTGTGGTTTCAACAATGCTAGTCCGCTCGTTATCATCGACGAACCGACTGCGGCACTCGATGGTCAGCAGGAGCGGCAGGTGATGCGTATGTTGCGTCGTCTTACGTGGCAGGGGCACACGGTGATCGCCTCTTTGCACGATCAACGACTGGCTCGTCATTATAGCGATAGCGTTGTGCGTCTCGATGCGGGGGTAGCGAAATTTTTTCCCGAGGTGCGAAAAGCATTTACGCCAAGAGAGGTCGGTGTTAACTTGGGGGACAGCACCTCCCTGTACGAGAGATGCCGCGACGGTGGGGGTGGTTTTCCGCGGTGAGGTTGGTTTCCTGCCATGATTTTTGTTTTTGGGAGAGGAATGATGCGAGTTTACTTGATGGTGTTTTTGGGCGTGCTTGCGCTGAGCGGCGTTGCCCCCGCTTCTGCTTCTGATGATGATGATGTTTTTGGGCCTTTTTACAACGGCTATACGACTACGTGTCAGCACGGCAGCAAAGAGCGTCTGGTGAGGGTGGCGTATTTGGCTGACGCACAGCATGTCCCGTGTGAAGTGCGCTATGCGAAGCCGATCGAACGCCCTGAGGCAGGATGGCTGGTGTTGTGGCATGCCCATCATACCGAGGGTTATTGCGAGCGCAAAGCTGAGTTACTGATCAGTCGTCTGACAGGTTGGGGCTGGCAGTGTGGTGAGCCCGTGTGGTCGGAAGAAGGTGGTGAGGACGAAGACCATGGGCATGAGCACAGCCGCACTCCAGATAATCCCGCCGTCAGTGATTGCGATAGGTTTGGCGGCTACTATTGCGACTGATTCGGGCAGGTGTTTTTTGTCATTTGCGTTGCGGTACGGAAGCTTCTAGAGCCGCGCTCCTGTCGTCGTGGTTTCTGGTGGTTGGGGTGATGCTGCGGGGTGGCTTGCTCAGCGAGGCCGATGTTACCGCCGTTTTTTGAGGCACGGGGCGGTGCGGGTGTGCCGTTGGTGCTAGCTCCGTTGGCGGGGGTGTCGGACTATCCCTTTCGTTCCTTGTGTGCGGCGCACGGTGCATGTCTGACCTACATCGAGATGTTGGCTGCCCAGCCTATTATCCGCGGTAATCGTCGCACGTTGGAGATGATGGCAGTTAAGCGAGGGCGCGCTGCGCTGGGTGTGCAGTTGACGGGACGTGGGGCGCGTGAGATCGGAGAGGCGGTGGCGCGTCTCGATGCCTATGATTATGATACGATCGATATCAACATGGGCTGTCCTGTGCGCAAGGTGGTCAACAGTGGTTGCGGCAGTGCTTTGTTGCGTGATGTGGCGGGTGTCTACCGCATTGTGCAGACAGCGCGGCGGGCGACTGCGAAGCCTTTATCGCTTAAGATTAGGCTGGGGTGGGATCGCAACCAGCTTAATTACGTGCAGGTCGGTATAGCTGCGCAGGAGGCGGGAGCGGATTGGATTACGGTGCATGGGCGGACGCGCACGGAGAACTACGGTAAGCGGGTCGATCTCGCGGCCATCGCTGAGCTCAAGAGAGCGTTGGCGATCCCTGTCATCGGCAACGGTGATCTGCTCAGCGCGGCTGACTTCGCTCCTACGCGCACACGAACACAGGTGGATGCCTTGATGATTGCGCGTGGGGCGCTCGGCAACCCGTGGATTTTTCAAGCCCAGCCTACTCGAAGTCCTGATGTTGACGAGTGGTTGCGGGTAGTGGAGGAACACTTGCAACGGCAGCGGCAGGAATATGGTGATACGCGGCGCGCGGTTGTTTGTATGCGTAAGCATCTGTTGTGGTATGTGAAGGGTTGGCCGCGCGCGCGGGAGGTGAGGCAAAAAATCAACACGGTGACTCGGATCAAGGTTGCCCTCGATCTGCTGCGGGAGTACGTAGATGGCTTGCGGGCGGCGGGGTTTGTGGGGCGGCGGGGGTGTGCGCATGGTTACGATTTTAGCGGTAAGGCTTGACGTTCGCTGCGGGTGGCGGTAGCGTCGTCTCCTGCGGGGCGGGGTGTTTTTATTACTTGTGAAGGAGTGGGTTATGTTGCGAGTTTTTGGGTGGAAAGTATCTGTGCTGTGCGCGACGGTTGCCGTGCTGGGGCTGTCGTTCGGGACGCAGGTTTTTGCCGAGGAGGAAGTCACGGCCAGCAAAATCAATTGGCGGGATTATTTTCCCACTGCGTATAGTGGGATTAGCCTGCGTAACTATGTCGAGATTGTCGATGGGGCGAAGAACCCCACCCCTTTCATGCAACTGCGGGGGACGGTGGGAACGAAGTGGCTCGACAACAAGCTCGACACGTTTCTGACCTTGGGGTTGAACAAGGTGCTGGAGACGGAGGAGTTTCCTCAAAGTCGCACCGTCAGTCAGCGTAATCCAGAGTTGTATGCGGTCTACAGTCTGATCGATAACGAGATGCTTGCACTCAAGCCGTGGGCTGGTTTGACTTTTCCACTATACGGCAGTTCGCAGCTGGCACTTGCACTGGGCACGGAGATAACTTCCGAGCGCGGCTTGCAGATGGCAGGTGGTGAGCTTACCGTCGGTGGTAGGACCGACCTCTATGTGACACAGCATATCGGACGTAACGAGACCGCGGTGGCTAACGTCGCGGGTGAGGGTCGTCGTGAGAGTATTCGGGAGACCTATGGTCTGACTGCCAGCGAAGGGGACGAGCTGACCATCAAGGAGGACTACGCGCATTACAGTTCGGAAGCTGGCGTGTGGGCGAGCTATGAGCCAGAGATCGTTAGCGGGCTGGCACTCGCGGTCGGCACTACCTACATGCTCAGTCGTTCTCCCGTATGGGAAGCAGAGGGTGAAGGAAGTGAGGCGGTGATCAAACGCAGTGGTTATCGTTCTGACGATGGCGTTGAAAACGCTTTCATGATTTCTTACGAGATCAGCGACAAAATGAAGATTTCCAACAGTTTTTACTACTTTCTCGACGGTTTCTACGCCAGCAAAACACCACCTGGCGAAACCAGGCTGTTGAACATGGCCAAGATAAGCTACACGCTTTTCTGAACACAAGTGCTCAGCACGTTTGTCTGCGGGAAGGCATATACCCCTTCCCGCACCCTTGCCGTCGGACTCAATAGGTATCGTCCTGCCCGCGAGCAACTCCCCTAGCGCAATCGGCGCGCTGAACTCGATAGAGGCAATACCAAAAGAAACTATAAAAAACTAAACAGCTGTGTCGCGAAAAGCCACCATTTTTACTGCGTGTAATAAAAAAACTTCAGCGAGAAAAGCAAATTAGCCATGGGCATACTCGTCAGGTTTATGCTGTTTTGTTCCTGTCGGGAGACGTGGTATATTAGGTAGTAGCCACCGCAATGATGGTCAGGGAAAATGTCCGATAATCTCGACGATAAAACCATTATCGCCCAAGACGTTGATCTTACCGTTTATGCCGACGCGCGGAAACGTCAGACGGCGTGTTTGATTCAATACAGCGGGAATCGTGTGGGCAAGTGTTTTCACCTCGATCTTGCTTCTCCTTCGCATGTCGCGGGGAGGTCACCCGATGTGGATTTACGTATCGACGAGCAGAGTGTCTCGAGGAAGCATGTCAAGTTCAACCAGAGCAGCGGTGCTATTTCGGTCACCGATCTTGGCAGTGCTAACGGTACGTTTATCAATGACAAGCGCATCAGCAGCGAGGTTAGACTACGGGACGGTGATTTTTTGCGTCTCGGTGCGGTGTTGTTGAAGTTTTTTGCGAGCAACAATGTCGATGCGATCGTGCAGGATAAGATTTATCGCATGGCTACCATCGATGCGGGGACGCAGATTTATAACAAGCAATATGTGGTGGACACGTTGGAGTCGGAGATCAAGTTCCATCGCACGCGTCGCCAACCGCTGTCGATTATTTATTTTGACCTCGATTATTTCAAGAAAGTTAACGACACCTATGGGCACAATGCAGGCGATATGGTGTTGCGGCAGACAGCTAAGATCGTCACTTCCACCATCCGTAAGGACGACACTCTCGGTCGTTTTGGCGGGGAAGAGTTCATCGTCATTCTACCTAACACGCCGCTCGCCACCTGTCGTGATCTTGCCGAGCGGTTACGACAGGCGGTTGCTGGCTATGATTTTCGCTTAAAGAAGGACAAGGGAGGGGTGGTCAATCATCGCCAGACCATCTCGCTGGGTATTTTTGAATTGAACAGTGCGATCACCACTGCCGAGGAACTACTTGAGAAGGCCGATCAAAAGCTCTACACCTCGAAAACTTCAGGACGCAACCGCGTCACTGCCTAGTATCCTTCTCATCTTCGTCGTGACAGTGGTGAGTGCGTGCTTGCATCGGCTCGACCGCAGGGTCGAGGTGTTGCCCGAGGTGCGCCACGACCGCGGCTATGCCAGTGCTTATCACCGTTCGACGCGCACTTCGCGGGTTTATCGTGGCATCGAGCATCAGTTTTCCGTCAATGCTACGCACCTGTCGTCTGCTTTTCTGCATGCGTTTCGCACACGGCATCGTCTGTTGGCGGGTGCGCATAGCGATATTTTGGCGCGCAGCTCCCGTGCGCACCAGACTGCGTTTCTGGTCAGTCTTGCTGCTCCCCAGCGGGTTGATTTGCGGGATTACTTGCTGTGGACGGTGCGTCTCCGCGACGGGGACAGTAGTTCTGAACCCGTGGCGATCACAAAAATTCACAACAAGGACAAGCTCGAATTGTTTTTTGATCACGTTACCCCTTGGAGCAGCGAGTATCTGCTTGTCTTTGATGCTCCGCCTTATCGTCGTGCCGCGCCGCTACAGCTGGTGCTGGGCAATTCACGGGCGCGGGTGCAGCTCAGTTGGGCTAAGTGAAATTGCCGTCGACACGTTTTACATCCAGGCAACAGCGACACCATGGTGCGTCGTTTCGTGATCCCGCGGGCTATGTTTTCGAGCGGGAAGGTGAGGTGTATCGGGCGATTAACGCTCCCTACTTCTCTGCCTACCATCATTTGCAGCGCAGTGGGTTGTATGACCAGCTGGTGCAAGCTAAACTACTGGTCTCACACACGCTTGTTGCTCAAAACGAACGACAGCTAGTGATCAAACCATCTCGCATCCCTTTCCTCAGCTACCCGTGTGAGTGGTCTTTTAGCATGCTGAAGGAGGCGGCACAGCTGCACCTGCGCATAAACATGTTAGCACTTGAGCACGGTATGCTGTTGAAGGATGCTTCGAGTTATAACGTGCAGTTTGTCGGCTCGCGGGCGGTATTTATCGACACTCTTTCTTTCGCTCCTTATTTGCAGGATAGGCCTTGGTATGCGTTTGGGCAGTTTTGTCGACACTTCGTTGTGCCACTACTGTTGATGCGCTACTGTGCTCCCGACATTAACCGCCAGCTAACCAGTGCTCTCGACGGGATACCTTTAGCTCACGGGGCACGGCTTTTACCTTTCCGCACTCGCTTTCTGCCGTTTGTGCAGAGCACGGTGCATCGCCATGCAGCTGCGGTTGATAAACACAAAAAGAAATCTAAAAACGCTAAGCTTTCTCGCAAGCTACTCCGTTGTTTGTTCACCTATCTGCGTGCGGGTCTCAGCGACCTTCAGCTGCCCGCGCAGCAGACACCGTGGGGAGACTACTACGATGATACTAGCTATCCCCCCGTAGCTTTCAAGGAAAAAGGCAAGATGGTACGGCAGTGGTTGCGAGAGATAAATGCTGCGCGTGTTCTGGACATCGGGGGCAACAACGGTTTTTTCTCTCGTGACTATGCCGCGGACAAAGATTATGTCATCACCTGTGACAACGATCCACTTGCCGTCGAGCATGCGCAGCAACACAATCAACAACGCTCTACCCAAAATGTGTTATCTCTGTTGTTAGACATCACCAACCCCACCCCTGCGTATGGTTTTGCCAACAACGAGCGCACTTCTTTTCTACAGCGCATCGGGACAGCCAGCATCAGCTGCAGCCTAGCACTTGCTGTACTCCATCATCTTTGCATTTCTCACCAGTGTCGTTTTCACATGCTGGCAGAACTCTTTGCGGCCACTGCACCGTATCTGATTATCGAATTTGTCGATCGTCAAGACACACGCACGGCGACACTGCTTGCCCATATGCGGGATAATTATCATGCCTTTGCTTTTTATCACCGAGATAACTTTGTCACGCAATTTGAGAAGTTTTTTGTGTTTATCCACCAGCACAGGCTAACCGACACACACCGAACATTGTATTTAATGCGCGCAAGACGAAGCACGACTATTGAGGGATGAGATTAAGGCATCTCGGTCTTGCATCTTCGGGCGGGAGGCATTACATACTTCCATGCTGTGGTGGTAAGGATTGTGGCTGGGAGCGGTGCGGTATCACTCGTTTACGGGACGTGCGAAGAATGTTATGAAGGACGGCACGTGCGTAGCGGGCGCGCCACACGGCTGGTGTGTGGAGCGGCGGTGGAATTAACCTTCAGATTGAGGGGTAGCAGTTGGCGATAGCGATCAACATGCGGGAGTTGTTGCAGGCGGGGGTGCACTACGGGCATCAGACGCGGCGGTGGAATCCGAAGATGCGTCCGTATATCTTTGCGGCGCGCAATGGCATTCACATCATCGACTTGCAGCAGACGGTGCAGCACTTTCAGGCGGCGACGGTATTTCTGGAGAACCTGGCGGCATCGGGCGGGCGGGTGTTATTTGTCGGCACTAAGCGGCAGTCGCGGGAGATCGTGGCGAGGGAGGCGGTGCGATGCAAGATGTTCTATGTCAATCATCGCTGGTTGGGGGGAACGCTGACTAATTTTCAGACTATCAGGCAGAGTATCCATCGCTTGCGTAAGATCGAGGAAATCAGCACCGACGGCACGTATGACAAGTTGCCGAAGAAGGAGGTGCTTAACCTTGAGCATCAGAAGTTCAAGCTCAACCGTAACCTCGGTGGGATCAAGGACATGCATGGTTTACCAGATGCGGTGGTGATTATCGATGCGCATCGGGAGGTTATTGCGGTTAGCGAGGCTAGGCGGTTGGGCATTCCGATCGTGGCCATCACCGATACCAATGCCGACCCGACGGGGTTGGATTACATTATCCCTGGCAACGATGACAGTCTCAAGTCGTTGACGTTGTTCGTCACGACGCTGGCGGAGGCGTGTGCGCTCGGCAAGGCACGAGCACCTGATTTCGCCGCCGAAAAGGAGAAGAAGGCTGCGGCGGTCACCGAAGGCTCGTTTTACGATGCGCGGGGACGTGCGGTAGCGGTCGAGAAGCGAGGGCGCAAGTCGCGTGACGGTGACGCTGAGGGGGTCGGCGAGAAGCAGGAAGCGGCGGTGCAGGTAACGGAGAGCGTGCCTGACAACGAGGAGCAACGAGAGGAGTAGCGATGAGGGTGAGCGCACAGGCGGTCAAGCAGTTGCGGGAGAAGACAGGTGTGGGCATGATGGATTGCAAGCGTGCTCTGCAGGAGACGCACGGTGATATGAGCAAGGCGGTATTGTATTTACGGGAGCGCGGCTTGTCGCGGGCGGCGCAGAAGGCCAGTCGTGCGGCTACGGAAGGCTTGGTGGCGACGCATATCGATGCCACGGGGCGGTGTGGGGCGATTGTGGAGGTGGACTGCGAGACGGATTTTGTCAGCAAGAACGAGGAGTTCAGTGCCTTCGTGCAACGGTTAGCGGAGCTGGCGGCGGTGCGGCGTATCGCCACGGTGGAGGCGTTGGCCGCGGCTGAATTGGATCAGCGCACGGTGCAGGAGCGGGTGGTAGATTTGGTCAGTAAGATCGGCGAGAATATCAGCATCAAACGGGTTGCCCTGTGTGAGCTGCAGAAGCAGGGGCTTGTCAGCGGTTATGTGCATCTCGGCGGCAAACTGGGGACGTTGGTAGGTTTGCAGACGGCCACGCCTGAGCAGCATCGGGAGTTGGGGCGGGATTTGGCTTTGCAGATTGTGGCGAGTGCGCCGCGTTATCTCGTCCCCGCTGAGATCAGTACGGAGGAAGTCGAGCAGGAGAAGGAGATTGCGGCGAAAAAATTGCGTCAGGAAGGTAAGCCAGACAACATTATTCCCAAGATTATCGCGGGGCAGATCGATAAGTTTTATAACGAGGTGTGTCTCCTCAATCAGCCCCATATAAAAGAGCCGAGGACGAGTGTCGGTGCGTTTTTGCGCCAGCATGCCCCGCAGGTTGAGGTTACGGGCTTTGTGCGGTTTCAGATTGGGGTCTGAGGTTTTTTACACAGGGAGGTTAAGGGATGGAAGAGGGGTATGTGTCGGCCTGTCGGGCGAGCATGGACAAGCGCTTGCATAGTTTTGCCGAGGAGCTGTGGCGGGTAAGGACGGGGCGAGCTTCGGTCAGTTTGCTGGACAAGGTGATGGTTAAGTATTACGGTGCGCCGACTCCGCTCGCTCAGGTGGCGACACTTACTGTGCCCGATGCCAGGACGCTGGTGGTCACTCCGTTTGAGAAGAAAACCCTCGGCGATATCGAAAAAGCGATCATGGCGGCTAATCTCGGTCTGCAACCCAGCAACGATGGCAACATCCTGCGCGTTCCCGTGCCGCCCTTGACGGAAGATCGTCGCAAAGAGTTGGTAAAAGCGATCAAAAAACTGGGCGAAGATACCAAGGTTGCCATCAGGCTACTGCGCCGTGATGCCAACGACAAAATAAGAAAGAACAAAGACCTTGCGGAAGATGTGAGCAAAAAAATTCAAAAAGAGGTGCAGAAGGAAACCGATGCTTGCATCGCCATCGTCGATAGTCGTTTGGCTGAAAAAGAGAAGGAGCTGCTCAGCCTTTAGCCACCCCCATGGACAGGAAAAAGAGAAGGAGGATAGAGAGTGTGTTATACCAGCCCACGGCTTACTGTGTCTCTTCTTCAGCCGCTTTGCCATCCCGCAGTTCGGTAATCTGCAAGCTTACCGTATCGAGACTGCCCTTCAAGGCAGTGAGCAAAAGGTGGCCGCGCTTGACCATGCTGACGACACGCTCCAAAGGCAAATCTTCCGTCTGCAACGCGGCAATGATTGTCTCCACCTCTGCCAACATCTCTTCATAAGTAGCTCGCTTTTCCGTCATCACTCTTCCCTTCACCTGTGGACGATTCTGTGTCAATAACCCGCATCCTGAGCTTGCCATCGTCTAGCACCGCACTCACCTGTTCACCTACCGTGACTTGCATGATACTCTTCACCAAACCACGGCGGTGGTAAATTTTTGCCCAACCCCTGCGTAACCAAGCACGAGGATCAACAGCTAACAGCCGCTTCTCCAGCTCCTGCAGGACATTGCCACGCTCCTGTAACTGACGTTGACTACACTCATGTAGAGACGTGGCAAAATCGCGCTGAGCAACATAACGCCGCTGCATACCTTCCCGTGCCGCACCGTCTACCGCGGCTGCCATCTCCGCCAAACGCACATTGCCACGGTGTTGCCAAGCCAACGCCTCACCGCTTAACCTGTTGCTGAGCAATACGTAGCGAGCCTGCACCGCCTGCCAGCTGTGTTGCAGGGCAGCGGTAAGCTCGGCAGACAAAGACCGCTGCAGCTCCTCCAGCTCAGTGAAGAGACTCGCAACAAAATCAGCCGCCGCGGTGGGAGTCTTCTGCCGCATGAAACTGATTTCCTCCGCTACACACAGATCTTCGTGATGGCCGATAGCTGCTACGATGGGCACACGGGCGGCGACAATTCCCTCTGCCACCTCTTCGCTGTCAAACCAACGCAAATCAGCAGCACTCCCCCCTCCACGGGTAATGACAACGATATCACAAGCTTGCAGTGCGGTAAGCGCACGCGGCACCTCCTTGAGCACCTCCTCGCCCTGCATCGGAGTAGGGCGGAAGAACACCTGCACTGGCACTCGCAAGGTACGCAGTTGGTCACAAAAATCCCCATAAGCACGTGACCCTGCCGCGGTAATCAAGCCGATACGTTGCGGCACACGTACACGTGGTAGACTCTTGTTGACCTTATCCTTACCAGCTGTCCGCAGTGCGCGCAGCAGTCTTTCCCTAGCCAGTGCTAGTGCACCATGCGTGAAGGCAGGATCGACTTCAAGCACCCGCAAACTCAATGCCCCGCGCTCGCGGTAAAGTTGTACATCACAGAGGCAGCGAATCTGCAGTCCGTCCCGCAAGAAATCAACCCCACCTCGTTCCTCAAGCGGTTTGATGAAATTTTTCCAAATCACCGCACTGACGCTTAAAGTCTGTTGTTTGCCTTCCTGTGCTTCGACGAGTTGCAGATAAATGTGTTCCTTGCGAACGCAATTCTGCACCTCACCTACCACCCATACGGGATGAGGAAAACTTCCCCGCAAACCTGTCTCGGCTCTCGTCAGCAGCGCTGCGATGCTCAGCCCAGGTGCGGATTCATTGCCAGACACAATCTGCTGTACGTCAGTAGCATCGCTCTCATCCTGTTCCGTGACGAAGCAAGGCAACTCACCCCCGCCATGTGCCGCACACAACGCTTGCAGACGAGTACGGTTTTGTTCTGAATTCGGCAAGTGCCACGCTTTACTACCGCCGTCAAAACGCCCTCCCCAACCCTTGAACGATTCCCGATGGGTGTAAGTGTTGCCACTGACGACGATAGATTGTGGGTAAACACGAAAATGAACTGACAAGAGCACCACCTTATGCTAGAAGACCGCGCGGCTAGTATAACCCGATTGCTGTTTTTTTGCACTGCTGCTGCCCCGACTAGCGAGGGGGAGATGTATGAAACTTGCTGACCTAAAGAGACTCCACCCCCGTGAGCACAATGAGCACATCGCCGCTCGCCGTGCCAAACTAGACAAACTCAAGGCGCAGGGAATTACTCCTTTCAGGCATGGAGTAACACGGGATACGACAGCCGCGGAGTTTGTGCGCCGCTACGCTTCCCAGAGCAGAGAGGCGCTGGCCGCGAGCAGTACCGAGCATTGCATGGCAGGTCGTCTCAGCGCGGTACGCATGTTCGGCAGAGCTGCATTCTTCCAGCTGGTCGATGGTAGTGGTCGTTACCAAGCTTTCCTTGCCCAAGACGAACTGGGTGACGATTTTCAGCGCATGTGCAAGGAACTGCTAGAAGTCGGCGACATCGTGTGGCTGCGCGGCACTGCCATGAAAACCAAAACCGACGAACTGACCCTGCGAGCCAAGCAGGTGATCCTGTTAACAAAGGGTATTCGTCCTCTGCCAGAGAAGTTTCATGGCTTGAGTGATGTCGAAACCCGCTATCGACAGCGTTATCTCGATTTGCTGGTGACTCCCAAGACCAGGGAGACTTTTCTGCGTCGCACACACATCATGCAGATCATACGTGCCTTCTTCGCTCGCCATTGCTATGTGGAGGTTGAGACTCCGATGCTGCACCCGATCGCAGGTGGGGCAACAGCACAACCTTTCCAGACACACCACAATAGTCTGCACATGGATATGTTTTTGCGTATTGCACCAGAACTGTATCTGAAACGCCTCATCGTCGGAGGGTTTGAACGTGTTTTTGAAATCAACCGCAGTTTCCGCAACGAAGGAATTTCCAGACAACATAATCCAGAGTTTACCATGCTCGAATTTTACGCGGCCTACTGCGACTATCAACAACTGATGTCTCTGATCGAAGAGCTGTTCGCCACCATCTGTGCCGAACTTAAGCTCGACGCGCACAACTTTAGCTATGGCGAGCAGCGAATTTCCCTCGCACCACCCTTCGCCCGCCTGACCATGCGAGAGGCTGTACTGCGCTACACCGACCTTGTTGACGAGGATCTCGGCGATGCCGCGCAACTGCACGCTTGGTTGCAGGGGCGGGGAATTGCGGTAGACAAGCAGCTCGCCCCCTCTGCAGCACATCTGTTGGTGGCGGTATTCGAAAATTTTGTCGAGCACCAGCTGCAAGCACCGACCTTTATCACCGCCTATCCCGTCGCGGTATCCCCGTTAGCACGGCGCAGCGATGACGACAAGAGCACGGCCGATCGTTTTGAGCTTTTCATCGCGGGCAGGGAGACAGTCAACGGTTTCAACGAGCTAAACGACTACGACGACCAATATGAGCGTTTTTGCACACAAAACCTACAACGACTCGCGGGAGATCAAGAAGCCTGTGAGGTCGATCTCGACTATGTTCGTGCCCTCGAATACGGCATGCCACCTACTGCAGGAGCGGGTATCGGCATCGACCGCCTGATGATGCTGTTCACCGACAACCAGTCCATTCGAGACGTGATTCTCTTCCCACAACTGAAAGGCAGAAACCCCTAGGCAATCCTCGCCTTTGCCCTCGACGAGCAGGCAAGAATATCGGTAGCGGTGATGATGCCCACCAGCTCATCGCGGCTCAACACAGGCACGGCATCGACACGGAACTGCAACATTGCCCGAGCAACCTTCGTCACCGCACTGTGCGCGGGGCAGGTGAAGACATCGCGATGCATCGCGTCACTGACGACGGCCGACCCCGTACGCCGTCCACCCCTGAAGGCATGCCTGAAGAGCTCTCTTTTGGAGATAATGCCGACTACCCTTTGTTTTTCGACAACAGGAAGATGGTTAACTTTGAATTGGGTCATCGTCGCGAAGGCTTCGTCGAGTGTATGCCGTGCAGTAATCCACACGACATCGGAACTCATGACATCTTTCGCACACAACATCGTGTCATCTCCCGAGCAGCCCAGCTCGGCGGGGAGCATGCCACTGTGTTTTTGTTTTGTCCATAAAAAACAGGGCAGACATGTTTTTTTGTACTGTTTTGGCGAGCACAGAAAGACAGGATCGTCCGCTGATTTCTCCTCTGCCACGAGGTATGTTAGAATGGGATTATGGGGTTCGTTTGTGCTAGTTAGGCTACCGTCAAACCAAAAAAAGTAGATGTGAGGAGGATACTGTGGTTCGTAGTAGAGTTAGGCTTGCCTTGCTGGCTGCTCTCGTGTTCTTCGTCGGTTGCAAGCTGGGGTTCGAGTCCAGCCGTACCAAAACGAGGGTGGTGGATACCGCGGGCAATTTATTGGCCCACGCTGCGGTCACAACCCTGTCGTTTCGCGACCAGCAGATACCTGCGTGGGAAAGAAACGCGCGTCTCAATTGTGGCGATGTTCCCCGTCCCGTGCCCAGCCGTCTTGACGACCTTGTCTACGAGTTGATCCCTGAATCCTCACGGCAGCAAACAGGAGCGATCAACAGGGGCGACAGTTCTCTTTGCCGCCATCAGTCAGCGGACACAGCCGCTATAAGCAATCTCTTTGCGAACAAAGCTCTGGCCATCAAGGTCAAGTACCTCCCAGGCTATGAGAACTACCCGCCACCGACAATACGTTTTAACAGCGGCGGTGAGGTGCGCTTGACCCCAGAACGCTTTGCCAGCCTGTTTATTGGTCGATGCCATAGGTTTGCGGTGGCGAATGGTGTTCAGTTCTGCCAAACCACCGACCATGTAGATGGCAAGGTTATTTGGGTGGCGCTCATCGCACCGCCGACAGGCTCTTTTGTGCCGCATGGTGCTGACAAGGGTGGTGGCAAGGGCGCAGTAGTTGCTGTCGTGGAACAGCAGCAAGCGGGCAAGGTCGCCATGCCCGTGGAGAAAGGCCCCGTCCAGGGTGTCGAGCAGATCGGTTACGGTGAAGGTGATCCTGTCCAAGGTGTCGGGCAGGTTGATTACGGTAAGGGTGGCCAGCCTTTCATGCCGCGCGGCGGACGCATAGACATGCACATTATCTTGCCATGGCAACAAAACGGTTTCCAGCTCGCGGTGAATGTTCCCAACTTCAACGCCGAGCTAATCAACTACATGCGAGGTGGCGGCGGCGGTCATCATATTCCTCCAGTTGACCCCACGGTGCATGATCACGACCACGATCGTGGGGAGAAACTTGAGCGGAGCAAGCTGGCTGTTATCGCACCACGTCCGTCGAGAGATCCAGACGGCAAAAAAAATAGAGAGTTGAAATTGACCCTCGAAACCTCTGCGAAAAAACCCAGTGCGGGACGTTGGGCTGGCTTCATTAAGCTAGGAGTAGTAGCAATAGGAGGTGTTGCTGCATCACTTGTCGCGGCTAGTACTGGTGGTGTGGGTGTGGGTTTGGTTATGGTTGGAGGAGCTACTATCGTAGGAGGGTCGGCTGCTAGTGACCTTTACAAGTGGTTGAAGAAGCACGTATCCCACAAACGTGTTCACGTAGAACTGATGCCAGGAGAACATCACTGCCCTGCCGTTTATGCCACGAACCTTACCTTCGAGGAAAAAGACACTTATCTGACTTTTAAATCGGAGCGAAAGCACGGTTTAGTGGGCCAGTGGAGCTTTTGGGACAATCTCGATAAGATTCCATACACCTATATTAACCAAATTAGAGCTGATACGTGGGATAGTTTAGATCTGAAGGGCTTCACTGTCTACTATTGTCGTATGGATTATGAGAAAGACTGCTACAATTATCTTCCTGATTTCGAAGAAAAAGTTAAAAAAGGCATCTCTGCATGCAGAAGCAAGATGGATCAAGGAGACCCGCGAGTGTCGGTGTATGGAAAATTTCAAGGTGATGCTGTAGATACCCAAGACCCTTCCAGCGACCTCTAAAACCGCTTTTAGAAGGTGATGCAAGCATCTCAGCGCGAACAAAAGGGGGGAAGGAAAAGCTGGAAAACGTGAGGATACTCAGTGATTGTCGCACGAAGATCGAAATTCTGCATAGCCAGCGTAGTGATGTGCCCGCGCAGGTGCTGGCGGAATGGATGGAGGAGCAGCCGCGGCGGGAGCTAGTGCTAGCGCTGCTACTCTGTTTTGAGCGTGAGATCGTGCAGTTGCTGATTGTCGAGCTTACGGTCGCGCATTTCAAGCAGCTGACTGTCCTCTCGTTGCAAGCGAACCTATTGGCAAGATTGCGTGGTTTGCGTAGACGGGCGTTGCATCTTTTCCATCGCGACATCGCCGCGGCTGAGTTTGCTCGCAGTCCCCTGGGGTTACGTCTCGAAAGTCCAGGTTGGCTGGCGGAACTGTCTAGTGCACAACTGCTGCACCTGATGTTAAATGTTCCCGACGAGCTACGTGCTGCTCTCCTCTCTTGTCTGTCGCCCCTGCGGGTTAGCAAAGCCGTGTTGCTGAGCACATCCGAGTCAGAAAAACAAAAGCTGATGACAGCTTTGCAAACCATCAACTTGGTCAGCGAAGATGACCTCGACAGCTTGCTGCACTTTCTTGCCCGCAAAGGCAAGAAACTCACCCAGCGTTGCCTGGACGAGCCGCACACCGCTCGTTATCTCGGTGCGGTAATCAGCAACCTCAGCAAAGACGACTCCTACCAGATGCTAGCTTCGTTGCAGCACAGACCTCAACTGCTGCAGGAGTTGCGTCGTCATTTCTTGCCTTTCGAGAGCATCGCGACTCTAACGCCTCCAGAGGTGGCCGCGGTTTTTGCCGAGCGTGCCGAGCGTGACATTGCTTACATTCTCTTCAACACCGACACTCTAACTTGCGACACGGTGCTCAATGCTTTACCAGAGGTCACCCGTCTCGGCGTGCGGGAGGAGTTACGGCAACTCACATCCGACAGGGAGCAGCGCAGTGCCAACCTTCATCTCTCGGCACGTTTGCAGCTGGAGGTGCGTAACTACTTGCGTGCTTGTGCGGAGGAAGCTTGAAACCTGAGTTCCGTGGGTAGGGTTCAGCGACTCGGACGTGTCCAGATAAAGACCAACACCCCGACGGCGATACACGCTAGGGTGATATTGAGCGCAAGGTGTAACCCACCGTACAGCAGCGATAAACCGCAGAGTAGCACGAGAGCGAAGGTAGCACTGAACTTAGCGGGTAAGCTGATGCGTTTGTGCTCCTCCCAATCACGAATAATGGCTCCGCACAGACGATGAGTGCGTAGCCAGCGATGCAAGCGAGGTGAGCCGCGCGAGAAAAAAAACGCCGCGAGCAGCAGAAACGGCGTAGTCGGCAACAACGGCAGCGGGATACCTGCGAGTGCGAGGAGAAGAAAAAACCAGCCGAGCGACAGACTTACACGCCGCCAACTATCCTGCACGCGACCTCCTTCGCCCGATAGTATCCAGCCGTGACTTACCCCAGCACCGCGATCTCACAGAGATATTCTAGCACAACTGCCGAACATGTACGCTGCGTGTGGGTATCTTCCTGCCGAGTGCTGTTCGTGGTATGCTGCGCAGCTAAGGCGGGGCACGTGCAGTCAAGAGTTGCCGCACGCTCTCACGCCACGGAGGACATACACAGCATGATAAACTCCGACGCGGCACGCAGCTTCCTACTACACACCGCAACAGGCTGGATATTTCTTCTCAACCTCACCATCTTTCTTGTCACCTGCTGGCTGAGCGGCACATTCTTCGGTGCACCACCTACCGATGTCTTGATTGCCCTGGGGGCGAAAGATACCGTGCGGCTGGTACAAGGCGAGTGGTGGCGTTTTTTCACCCCCATCTTCATTCACGTCGGCGTGATGCACTTCGCCTTCAACAGTCTAGGCTTGTACGTCATCGGCAGACACATCGAACAGATCTTCGGCAAATACCTCTTTCTGGTTATCTACCTCGGTGCGGGTCTCGCTGGTAACCTGTGCAGTGCCGTATTCACCCTCGGTATCAGCGCAGGAGCATCAGGAGCACTGTTCGGTCTGCTCGGCGCAGGCTGGTATCTCGATCGCCGTTTCCAGCAGCGTTTGCAAGCACTAGGTGGTATGCGACGCGGCTGGAGTCAATTCACCCTCCTCGTCGGCATCAACGTGCTGTTCGGTTTTATCATGCCTGGGATCGATAATGCTGCGCATATCGGAGGACTGCTGTTTGGTATCGTGGCAACGATGGCGATTCTTTACCTACGCCCTAACCGACTCGTACTGACCGATCGTCGTCGTGGCCTACGCATCGCACTGCTTACCGCTCTCGTCATGGGGCTACTCACCGCCGCGGGAGTCAATCACAACTTTGCCCTGCAACGCCTGCTCGTGGCAGCAGACTACGCCGACCCGCCGCTCGCCTACTTCTACTACAGTAACGCCCTGCAGCTTGCCCCCGACGCAGCACCGCTCTACTTCAAGCGCGGAGTGCTGCTGCTGCGCGGCGGAGCCGTACAAGAAGCACTCGACGATTTACGCCTCGCCCAACGCGACCCCGCCGTCGCACGCAAAATTGCTGAATTTCTCGACGACTACGAGGCCGAAGGCTCTCACCAGTACGAAGTGGAGATTATCAGACGCAGCTTGCTGCAACAGGTCTACTGAGCGCGCCCCAAAACTCGCTCGCCCTCCCCCGAGAGCCGCTTGGCAAAAAACTCCGTGTGCAGTAAAACATACACGGCAGCGTTGTTTGCGACCTGAGGGTGTCTAGCATGCAACGGCAACAGCGTGTAGGACAACTAGATGACCGCAGAGGTAGTCGCGGCTGTCACCGTTTACGATTGGCTAGTGTTTGCAGCGGTGCTGACCGCGACACTCTTGCTGGTCGTTCACGGAACGCAGCGCAAAGGCAAGCTCTCCTCGACACAAGCTGGCGTGCTCGATTACATGCTGATGGGGCGGCAGTTGACGCTGCCGCTGTTCGTCGCGACACTCGCCGCCACCTGGTACGGCGGTATCTTCGGAGTGACACAATTTGCCTTTGAGAAGGGTGTGTACGCCTTCCTGGTGCAAGGTGTTTTCTGGTACGTTACCTATCTGCTGTTTGCATTTTTGATCGCCCCCGCAGTGCGCAAGTTCGATGCCATGACCTTGCCAGAACTAGTGACGCAGATGTTCGGGCCGTGGTCGGGACGACTGAGCAGCATATTTAATTTCTGTAACGTCCTGCCCCTCGCCTATGCTATCAGCCTGGGAATTTTTTTGCAGATACTCAGCGGCGGTGATTTTTTTGTCTGCACCGCAGTGGGCTTGCTGGCCATCGTCTGCTACTCGGCGGTGAGCGGGTTTCGTGCCATCGTCTATTCGGATATCGCGCAGTTCATCGCTATGTACACGGCAGTAGCGATCGTGCTGCTGTTTTCTTACCTGACCTACGGCGGTTACGATTTCTTGCGGCAACACCTCCCCCCTACTCACCTCACACCGTTTAGCAGCGACCTACTCCTGCCCACCCTAGTATGGGGGTTTATCGCCTTGTCAACACTGGTCGATCCCAATTTCTACCAGCGCGTGTTCGCCGCCCGCTCGCTTACCGTCGCGCGCAAGGGTATCGTGCTCAGCACCTGCATTTGGGTAACCTTCGACCTCTGCACCGTGCTCGGCGCAATGTACGCCCGTGCCGTGTACCCAGAGCTCGATGCCGCACACGCCTACCTCACCTACGGCTTGTCCATCCTGCCCGCGGGGGTGAAAGGTCTGCTGCTGGCAGGCATCTGTGCCACCATCCTCTCGACGATGGATTCCTACCTCTTCATCGCCTCGACATCGGTGTCGTTCGACCTGCTGGGCTACAAGCAGAACACGTCGAAATGGCCGCATATCCTTGCCCTTACTCTTTCAGGACTGCTGACGCTGGCACTGGTGCAGCTATTCCAGAACAATATTCCCCAAGTATGGAAAACATTAGGCACATACTCCGCCGCCTGCCTGCTACTACCCGTGCTCCACGGATACTTCTGTGCGCGTCACAAACTGCAGGACAGGCAATTCGTTAGCATCTGCCTGGCCTCCGCGGCAGGAGTAACGGCTTGGAAATTCTACCCCAACAACGCATGGCTCGATGCGCTGTACGTCGGGATCACCATCAGTGCCACAGGTATCGTGATCGCGCACCTCCGCAAGCTAACTTCCTGAAATTTTTATTGTTAGCAAAAAATAGGGATGTTTCTAAGGTAGGACAGTATGTTGCCGATAAGACAGTGGAGATGGGGGCATCTAGAGGGGAGAACGGCAGTGGATAGGCTATGCAAAGGGGTCGCTCTGTGTGCGTGCATCTTGCTCGCGGGCGTGTTGCAATCTGCCGCGAGCAGAGACGAGATGACCGCGACCGCGGTGTTGATGCACAACCGCATTGCTGGCGTACCGCCGTCGGCGGGGACGCTGACCGAGATGGTCGAGTTACTGGCCAAGGACAAACCACAGCAAGCGGCACTGTTGGCGACACAGAACCCCGCGTTCTACAACCTCAAATTGCGCAGTCTGTTCAGTTCTTGGTCGAACGTTGCGGGCAACCCCAACGTCGTGCTTAACGATATGATCGCGACCTTGATCGGCATTGTCAGGGACGACATTCCGTTCAGGGAGGCACTGTATGGTGATCACCTCTACACCGCTAATGACGGCCTGATCGTCGAGCCGAAGAGCTACTTCGACGAGGAAGGGCAACCGATTTCCCGCAACGCACAATACGGGTGGTGCAAGGACGGGGTGTTTCCCTCCTATCGAGGTGATTCCAACGAACACTACCACTGTCTAGATGGTCATGATTTGCAGGCAGCATTGCAGCGACGGCGACAGTCAGAAACCCCACGGGGGCAGTGGTTTCGTATCGAAGGGGACGATCGTGCGACGGGAGGACGGGTACGCTGGTCGATCGTCGCGGAGGGTGCGATGCCGACGGCAGCAATCGCAGGCGTTCTCTCTACCCGTGGGTTTGCCAGTGCCTACTATTCGGCAGGCACGAACAGGCGAGCGACGGCGTTTGTGCTGAAGTATTTTCTCTGTCACGACATGGAGCAGTTGCACGACATCACGGTGCAGGATGGTTTCATCCGTCCCGACGTGCATCGTGAGCCAGGCGGTGACCACCAACTGTTCAAACGACGTTGTATCGGTTGCCACGCGGGGTTGGATGCTCTCAGCGGCTGGAATGTCTTTTATGATTTTGAGGAAGATCAGGTCAAGTTCACCGATCGCGGACGCTATCTCGGCGAGCAACTCATCTACCGCAGCGGGTTGGTGCGCAAAAAGATCACTAGAAATATTGTCTATGCAGGCGGTTATGACTATCGCAAGGAGGAAAACGCCACCGATTCCTTCAGAAATCTGTGGACGACAGGGCAGAACGATGCTCTCGGTTGGCGCGGCAAAACCAGCGGCAACGGCGCACGCGAGTGGGGTATCATGATTGCCTCCAGCCAAGCCTTCGCAACGTGCATGGCGACACACGCGCAACGCCAAGTCTGTTCCACCGCAGCAGGCGAGGAAGATGCTGCACTTACCAGTACCCTGGCTAATTATTTCGAGCAGGGGCAATACAACATGCGCAAGCTGTTCGCCGCCACTGCGGTGACTTGCTTGGCGGGGAAAGGGGGCGGGTGATGCACGCATTGCTGATTGTTTTTTTGCTCGTGTCGGTCGCCTGTAGCGAGAGGGAGGGGCTTCTCCGCAACACGACAGGCGAAGATGATGCCTATTCAGATGTTCTTGCGGCAGCGGGTAAGGGGAGCATGTCAGCTGCGGTGCGTGACTTTCGCGAGATCAACATCACGCTGAGTCAGCTGACGGGCATCGATAGCAAGGCGGTGCGTGGCGATTATCAGATTGTTAGCAGTATGTTGCCACTCGACAACTCGCTCAGCGGTTTTAACGGTCAAATGCAGGTGGGTGTCTTTCGTCTCGCAGGTGCTTATTGCAATCAGCTGATCAACAAGAATACCGATGTGCGTGCGACAATCTTGCCGAGCATCGATTTCGCAGCTGCGCCCGCGGAGGCGCTCGCCCCTGCCCGCCGTGCCGAGATTGTAGATACTCTTAGCGATGCTTTTTGGCGCAGAGCTGCGTCGGTCGAGATAGACCGTCAGCAGGCGGTTACTGACATCAGCACGTTCATCGCCGAAGCGTTGGGCGAAGGGGCGGGCGAAGCACGCTACCTGCGCGGCGGAAACACGAGGATGGGAAGCACGGGCGAGGTATTGTTCGGGGTCTGTAACGCCATGCTGGCCAGTGCCGCGGTGGTTTTTCACTAGTAACGATGGAGGGATAGAGGATGAAAAAACACCTGTCGCGCCGTGATTTTCTCAGTGCCGCGGGGGCGGTGCCGATTTCCGCTTCGGTATGTCTGCCGAGCTTGACGACGTTGCTTCTCGACGGCAGGGCGTTGGCGGCGGCTGGATGTGAGAAAGCGGAGGTGGCCAGTGATGCGCCCGCCTTCATCGGGATTGACCTACAAGGCGGTGCGAGCATCGCGGGTAACAATATCATGGTTTACGACCGCGGGGGCGATTTGCTCAGCGATTATCGTGGTTTAGGTTTGCCGACGGCACTCGCTCCGCATTTGGACGGAATGATCAATCACGAGGCGGGATTGGCGATGCACGCGGCAAGTCCGATGTTGCGAGGGATACGTGCGGTGGCGGCGGATGCTCTGGCGAAGGTAAGCGGTTGTGTCATCTGCACGCAATCTGCCGATGATACTGCCAGCAATCGTCTGGCTTCTGCTCCTGGCATTTTCGTGGCGGGCGGGGGTGGTCTGGTCACTCCTCTCGTCGGCACGCGCCCCTCTTTTCCAGGTGGTTCGGGGGGTAATTCCGCCACGCCGTTCCCCAGCGGGGTCACTCCTGCTTTCATCAGGGATATTGCGAGTGCGACGCAGTTGATTTCGCCTGGCGATTTCTGGAAACGTTCCCCGCGGAAGATGGCGGGGGTTTTGGCGTTGTTGGAGGACCTGAGCGAGACACAGTTGCAGCAGTTCTCTCGTTTGAGTTTGCCTGAGCAGGCACGGGAGATGATCAAGTGTGGTTACCTCGATGCTAAAGACTTGCTGACTGCGAACGATGGTGAGAGCAGTGCGGTGACGGCCAGTGATCTCGATCCTCGTCGCCATCCCAAGTTGGCGGCGCTCAACCGTGCAGGGGTGCTGAGAGGTGTGTCTGAGGCGGCGGTCGAAGTCGCCTACTTGTCGCTGATGGGCTATGCGGGAGCGGGGACGATTGCCATGGGTGGCTATGATTACCACGATGGCACAGCGACGACAGGGGAAGAGCGGGACGAGCGGGCCGGTGAGGTGATCGGCACAGTGTTAGCGATGGCCGCGGCCCTGGAACGCAAGTTGATGCTGCATGTTTATACCGACGGGGGTGTTGATGCCAACGTTAATGCGGCTGCGGAGGATGTGGGCGATGGGGTGGAAAAATATGTCTGGCGGGGTGATAGCGAGACTCGTGCGGCGGCTTTTGTGCTCCTCTATGACCCTAGTGGGAGGCCTGATCTGGTTTTCAAGCAGATGGGTGCTTATCGTGCGGCTGACGGTGGCACGGTCGATCTCAATCCTGAACGACATGGCAAAATCAGCGAGAATCCTGGGGCACATGCGACTGCGGTGCTCGCAAACTGGTTAGCCTGGCAGGGACGGGAAGGCGAGCTACAGAAAATTGTGCAGGGCAGTCCGATTCGGGCTGAGGAACTCGACGACTACCTGTTCATCAGGAAAGCGTGATGCCAGGGCAATGGTGATGTGTGGCGATGACAAGAAAGTCTTGTTGTTGGTGGTTCTGCTATATGCTTGTTCCGACAGTATCAACGTTGTGTCAAGAGCTGGCAAGACGACTGGTGGGGGCGGCGGTGTGGCAGCTGATTCTGTGGCGGCGTTTGAGCAGCATTTGTTGCCTGCGTTGCAGCATTGTGCGTCTTGTCATGGGCAGCAGCAAGCTCCGCTGTTTGCTGTCAGAGATGCGGCTGCCGCGCAGCGTGTCCTCATGGAGGGAAACAAGGTTGATTTTCAGAACATTCCTAATTCGCGGCTTGTGCGTCGTCTGAAAGACGATCATCATAACTGTGCGCGCGACTGTCAGGCGGAGGGGGACGCATTGATCGCGGCGATCGGCGCGTGGAAAGAGGCGAGGCAAAGCAGTGCGGCGAGTGTGCTGAGCACGGCGCTTCTCGATCCAGCGGGCAGAAATAGGCTGCATTACGACATTGGCGATCTTGTCGATAGCAATTACGGCAAAGAGAGCATTTCGCTCCAGATGGACATCGAGCCACTCAGCGATGGAGGTGGCTACGAGCTTAGGAACTTACAGCTCAGCACGCAGCACGCGGTGTATTTGGAGGGTATCAAGCCGCTGGTCAATGGGGCTTGGAATTCGCTTAATGCCAGTCTAACGAGAGTTGCTTGTGCTGCTCGTCCGCCCTTCAGCAATTTGGTGGGCTTTGAGAATACGACTGTTCTCGTCGCGGACATGGAGGTTGAGCATACGCTATCGTTTTCTTTTGCTACGGTGCGTGCCGCGACGGCTGCCGATACGGGTTGTGATGCACAGTCGCTGAGTGTCGATGCTAGCATCACGGCGGCGAAGCAAGACATCTATAAGCAATCTATGGGGGAGCATTTCCGCCGATATTGCTCATGTCATCCAGATTATGCGAGGAGCGTCAGTTTAGCCTGGCGAAGCAAGGATGTCATGATCGACAGGATCAACGGTGTCGGCAGGGTTATGCCACCTACAACGCATGCGACGCAGATGGATAATGCGGTCAAGGAAGCGATGCTCGATTGGCTGAGCGATTGAGCTTGTGATCCAACTTTTTTCAAAACTCCACAGCAACGTTCTTGTCAACGACAATTTTTTTTAAAACTGTAATTTATAGTGCAATTTATTTATACAACACACAGATATTGCATACCTTCTCTCAGAGAGAGGTTATTTTGGCATAATAGGCATATCATCTCCGCTGTAATATAAATTTAATTGTTGTAGTATTATTTAATCTTTGGTATAGTATTGCCTCCTAACGGAGGCTTCTTTGAGATTACGCACTACATGCTTTCGTTGTATCTGCCTGGTTCTCGTGTTGTTTGTTGCCAGCTGTGGTGGCCCTGTGCCCGCGGCACGGCCACAGGCGGTGGCCGACGAGGGTTATGTGCTTAGTTTGACGCGGGTAAATCTTGTCGAGCGAGAAGCTCCCTATCATTTTCAGCTCTGTCCTCTGCGGGCAGTGGATGCTAGCGAGGGTGCGGCGACCGCCTTGCAGGTGCGTTGTTTCAACCCCTTTGAGGAGAGGGACGGCAGCCCTGTCGTCTTCACCGCTGTCCCCGCGACGGGGGGGTTACGTATCCGAGGGGTGGGGGGTAAAGCGTTACGCTACGTGACAGGGACAGCTGCGCTACTGGGCTTTGTTGCCCTGGCCTGCGTGCTCACCCCGAAGGCAGCACGCCTTGCCTTCACCAAGCTGTGGACATTGCACAAGATGGGCGATGCCGACATCGCTAGATATCTCGATGACTTATCTAAATCTAACGCCGAGAGAACTTGGAGAAAGGCCAGCACAAAGAATCCAGACTTGCGCTGGGAAGATCATCTCAAGTCTCACAGGGAGGGTCTCGCGAAGATGGAAAATGGTCTTAGGCTCTTCAGAAGCAGGCCTGCGTTATTTTTCACCAGTCTCTTCATCGTCGGGGGTACTGTCGAGGCATGGAGGGGGTCTTACGGTTTTTGGCGAAACAGCAACGCACAGCTGGCGAAATGGAATTGGGGGCAGGCGGAGCTCGACCTTGCTAGCGCGTATCCTTTTATCGTGACCAGCGACGCAAGCGAGCCTTACCGTGTCACCAGCATCGAGCAGTTGCTGGTCACCCTGCGGGAGTATTTCCAACTTATTTTCAGTGCCGACTACTTGCGTGAATTTCCTCCCCCGCAGGAGGAGATGACGACGGGGCCTCCTCGGATGTGGTAAAAATTTTTAAGGCTTTTATTTTTGTGTTGTCTCTGCTAGCAACTCGTTTGAGTTGGTTGGATGGCCTATGATCCCCGCTGGAACAACCGCCAGAACAGCAGGTAAGCCCTTCGGAGGTGCTGCTGCCCGCCGTGTCACTGCTGGGCGCGAGCGGTCTACTCTCGCGGCGGTCGATCGTGTCATCGCCATCGCCAGCGGCAAGGGCGGGGTGGGGAAATCGACCACCGCCGTCAACATCGCCTATGCGCTCGCCGACAAAGGTCTAGCGGTGGGTTTGCTCGATGCCGACATCTTCGGCCCTTCGATTCCGCTGCTGACCGCGCGGGTCGAGCCCGTCGTCTATCCCCGAGACAACAGCCACCCCGTGCGACCGCCTGAGTTGGGCGGAGTCAAGGTCATCTCCGTCGCGATGTTCCAGACACGGCAGAAGGCCAACATCCTGCGGGGGCCGATGGCTGCCGCGGTGATCAAGCAGTTTCTGGAACAGGTCGCGTGGGGTAGACTCGATTACCTGATCGTCGATTATCCGCCTGGCACTTCCGATATTCAACTAACTCTCTCTCAAGCGGTAGCATTCAGCGGGGCGGTGCTGATAACTACCCCGCAAGACGTGGCATTGCGGGATGTCGAGAAGGCACTGGGCTTGTTTGCCACCACTAACGTGCCCGTGCTGGGGATCATCGAGACGATGAGTAGTTTTGTCTGTGATGGTTGCCAGAAAGAACACCATGTGTTCCTGAGTGCGGGAGGAGAGAAGCTGGCACGCAAGGCAAATGTGCCCTTGCTGGGGAAAATCCCGCTCGCGACAAACGTTGCCTTGACATCCGATCGGGGTATTCCCATAGTACTCCAGTACCCCAATGCCACTAGTGCCATTGCGTATCGTAAAGCTGTCGAGCAGATCGAAGCCCAACTCGCAGCCGCGGTCGCCGCTGATGACAAGATGCACAGTTTCCATCTCGTCTGGCAGGCGAAGGAGAAGCAGCAGTGAGTTTCCCCCAGCAAATTAGCCAGCACGACGAACGCACCCTGAAAATCGTGTGGGACGACGGCATGGAGCGACTGTACGATGTCGTCGCGCTGCGGCGTGGTTGTCCCTGCGCCGCGTGTGCGGAGCAGAAATCCGCCGCGACCGACAAAATTGCAACGGACGATCATGTTCGCCCTACCGAAATAAAATCGGTGGGGCGGTATGCGCTGTTGATTGCGTTTTCCGACGGACACCGTACGGGAATCTATTCCTTTGAAACTTTAAGGAAATTTCAGTAAAACTGTAAATAACTCTTTGAAAGATGGCCTTAATCATAAAATGAAAAGACTGTGTGCATATCTCTATATTCTCGGTGCGTATGCTCTGCCGCTACGAGCACAGGATAGTTTGGAGTTGCAGCAGTTACCACCCACCTTCTCGTTGCGCACCCTCAACAAAGTGTGCCAGCAGCAGGGGCTGAAGGAAGACCTCGCCCAGCGTTACGCACACGCTGCGGGGGGGGTGCAGGCGATACGCAGCAAATTACGCCATGAAATGCGTGCCCACATGCTGGCGCGATCGCTCGCTTTGGAGAAAAAGATGGCTTATTTCTACGCCCACCAAACTTTTCCACAGGTGCACTTTCCCTCTCATTGCCCGCGGCTCAACCGCACGGCGTGGGAGGAGATAGCGGCTCAGCAACGGACGATGCGAGAGACAGAGACGCACCTGCGTCGTAGTGTTACCCTGCGGCGGGCGAGCAACATGCGGGTGTTGTTGCGTGTTTCTTACGAGTTGATGTTCATCAAGCATATCCTGCGGCGGGGCAATTGGCACAGACTGCGCAGCCGCAACTGGCAGCACCCGCCCTTTTGGTCACGAGATGTGGGACGCATCGAGCAGTTGGCTTTTCCCCCTATTTACCCCATCGCGCTGGAGAAGATGCAGTTTGGCTATCCGCAGCAACGCTTGGAGCTTCTCTATGAAAAATTTCCGCTGCTGCGTTGGCGGAGCTTGCGGCACTTCGATGTGCGCGGGCGAACGCTTGCCCACGAGCTTTTCGTGCTCGCCTTCGTCAATGGCCATCATGAAGGTGTGATGCAACGGCTGGAGTTTGATTTTGCACGTAAGTTGCGCCCTTTGATGGCGAAGGTGGATGAATTCAGCAACAACATCGATGCAATTAAAATAAAAACCATCAAAAACAAAGAGATCGTGCTCAATAAAGGACAAATTACTAATCTACGTGCATTACAATTTTATTTCATGTTTGCACTCGATAGTGACGTAGAAAAATATATCGATAACCTCAGCGATGATACTCTCTACCAGGTTGCCCGTCTAGTCGATCGCACTTACATCGACTGGGTGGCGACACAGCAGGACGTGCGCGATAATGCCTGTCACGGTCAAGATTTTGAGATCGAGGAGTATCGTTTGGTGTTGTGGTCGCTGCTCAACAGCTACACGAAGGAAGACAGTCTCGATCTTCTGGCAGCTTTCTGTCACCCCAGCTGGGGGCGCACCTCCGTCAGAATGACGGAAGCCTGGTCGCAAGCTGCTTACGGGACGATGTTCGCCGCTGGTTTCCTGATCAAAAAAATTCGCCCGCAGGTGATGCCGCTCGCCTCTGTAACCGCCGCGTTCTCCTTTCTGATGCGTAGTGTACGGGGAATAAAAAGTTTGCAGGCGGAGCGTTCCCTGTTGTTATTGGACGAGCGGGAAGAGAACAGCCGCATTTACAATAACACGTTTAATATTGTGGCAATACCGATCAGCTTTTGGGGAATTGGTGCTGCCGCACGTGCTATCACCAGCAGTTGGAACAAGTTTATTCCTTTTTACAACATGAAAAGCCGCGGTGATTTACTGTTAAGTCTTGATTTAATCAACCATTTCAGTGTTGCTCGTTATACCGACATCAAGTCACATCTCGATCGTGGAATCAACCCTATCACTAGCAAGAACTTTATGCTCAATTCTGTCGATAACTTACTAGGTGCATATCTGCGCACCATGGCTATCGGCAGTGCGGATGGAGGCATTCAGGGACGTTTCAAAAACACTGCGGCGTTGTCGTTAACTTATGCTCTACTCAATATCTACGTACAAAATATTTATTTTCTCTTGTGGCGCGATGACATCACCATCGAAAATCACAAGTTCAACAACATGTGGGGTGTGTTTCATTCTGGGCCGCGTAACGTTGTCGACTGGACGTTATGGCACTACTTGCGTGGTAAAGTAAATCACAGCACTGTGCCTACCGCGGTGGCGATCGGGAGCTTGATGAGTGTTGCTCGTGTTCTCGATGGCTGGCAGAAAAAAGTGTGGTATGCTAACTCCAAGCTGGCTTACCTTAAAGAGGATAAAAGTTTTTTTGAAGCGTTTGCCGAACTCAATCTCGATGAGTATCGCGAACCGTTGAAGCTAGGAGCAGCAAGTGATAAGGAAATAAAAATTCCTTCGCTCGCAGCAGTAGAATCACTGGCGGCACTGCTACGCCTTTATGAACACGAGAACGAAAAAACTCATCTCCTTATAGATATCGATCGCTTTTACCGCCAAGCATGGCCTGCACGTTAATTTGCTGTTAAAAGTGAAATTTATTTCACAAATTCAAAGCCGACTTGCACATGCCGCTTGCCGTTGATGTCCACCAGCATCTTGGTGTACTTTACTTCAGCAGTTTTTGTCATTTTTTGACTTGCTTTATCTTGAAAGAACACAATATCCTCTATCACCAAGCCTATGTTGAACAGCTTGGTTTCGACAAAGCTTACGAGAGAGAAACCGTCTTCAGAGAGATCCATCAACCTCTTGCGTAGAAGTGTCTTGTGATCGAAAGGGTTGGTGAATTCGCAGAACTCTTTGCGATGAGGGAAGAATTCGTGTCGCACGCTCTGCCTTGTCTCCTTAATGCCGAGAGAGTCTCTGATGGGAATCAAAATGTTTTTGCCATCTGTATCGATAGAGTCGGCTCTGAAGTTTACCAAAAAAATCTGTACGAAAAAATTATCTGACCTAATAAATTTCTTAAGGTGTTCTGGGGTTACACTGTTGTTGAGGACAAGATAATCGTCTTTAACATCGATAATTTTGGTTTGAAAACGAATATCAAGACCGTCGCCAGTGAGATAGACGTAGCGTTCATCTTGCCAGGCATCGCGGATTAGTTTTTGATGTTTACCTGATATAGCCATAGTCTTCCTTTCCAATTAAGTAAACTGGATCAGAGAATTTATCAACGTAGCTAAGTGTTTTTTTAGCCGAAGGAAAAGCAAAGGTGAGGCGTAGTTTGAATTTTGTTTCCGCTCTTTCGTATTCTTTGAGCTGGAAGTTTACGTTTTCTACCCGCACAACCTGTAATTCGATTCTCTTGGTAGGGGAGAGATCAAAACTGCCGCTAAATTCATACATAATAGCGACATCTTGCCTTTCACAGGCGGTGGGGGTCTGGGGAATATTTTGAGGTTGTAGCTGCCCGATGATGTCGCTACAGTTACCGAATTTGATGACTTCCGTGCCATACTCATCCAAAAAATAACCGAACCTTCCTGCTAAGTATACCGTTGACAAGATCCCCATTTTTAGTTTCGCCGCCCCCCCGTAGCGTTTAAAATCTAACCAGTAGTCGTTGAACAGGTGGTGGGTTAGAAACAAATCAAGCTCTAGGGACAGATCATATTCCTTGAGAGCAAAGACCTGTCGCCCTCCCCAGCTCAGAAAAAAATAATCGAGCAAGCTATCTCCCGAACGCCCAAAAGTAACGTTGCTGAAATCGGGATCAGATAAATCCACTGTCTTTCCTACGTAAGCGTAGACGAAACTTCTGAGATAGGTAAGGTATGAGATACCTACCCAAGGAATTATCAGCATCGAGTGTGCCAGCGGAATCTTACTCTTCAAGTCAACAAAGCCATCTGGATCGGAAAATTTATTGCTACCCATCAGGCGATAGCTGTACTCCCCGTAAAGACCGAGGTTCACCTGTGCATGTGGCTTGACGGTAAGCGAGCTGGAGAGCTTGTGGGTGCGTTCTAGGAGATCAAAGCGAAAAGGAAAATACTTAACATCAGAAGGTTCATCGAGAAAAAGCTTCACCCGCCCCGTATTGGTCAACCATTTCTGGAGATAAGTGTAAGCCACCCAAACCGAAAGCAGATCGGAGCGAAAAGGCCCGATACCCAGCCCGAAGTTAGATAGCAAACCAAACACCTGATTGCGATGGTCGATAAGCTCTCGCCCTTGGTCAGGACGCTTCCCTGTGAAATCAAACGCCTCATTGCCCAGCTGTATCATCCAAAAGTGAGGGAAATTAAACAAGGACAGATGATGATACTTGAACTTTGCCTCCGTCAGGTTAGGCTTCTCAATGCCTTCCAAGTCATCTAGTTGTTGCCCCAAACTCATACTATCCAGCATTAGCTTGGCTTGCGCAGCATATATGCCCTTGCTATGGCGCTTGAGGTATGTCTTGCCCCACTTGCGAGCTTCGCCTTTGTTCCCCGTATGATAGTGCAGCAGTGCCATTTCAAAAGTAGCCAGTTCCCCGTAACTGTCGTGATAATCGATGGCACGCTTGAGCATCTTGATGGCTGCGGCATTCCTTTTTAAAGTTATCAAAGCCAATCCACGATAGAGTAGATTGAAAGATTTCATGCGAGTTTTTTTGTAGATATATTTTAAATACCGCAAAGATTTTTTGGGTAAGCCCAAATGATAGTAGGCTGCCGCTAGGTAATTCCATGAATCGTAGTCTTTTTTGAAGCGTTGTAAATGGTGACGAAAGTGTTTCTGTGCTCGCACATAGTCCTTCTGCTGGAAGGCTTTTTTGCCCGCGTGGAGGCTTTTTGAGTATTTCAGTGCCTTTTTGTGTATACTCTCTTTGGCAATTGCCTTACTATGGAGAGGGATAAGTGCTAATAAAAGTGAGCCTGCTCTCATCATTGCCAGCAGGTGTGCGGTCGTGGGTCGGGAGGTTGGTGGAGGTGGGTTTGCTACCTGCGTCTGTGTTGCTGTCATGCTCAGCGACCTGCACAACCTGGGGATACATTAGAGTGTACGCAAAAATATCTGTAATTGGAAACGATTTTTGTCCGCGAGTTTATTTTCGGGACATCCGCTCATGACTGCTGTCAGAATGTTTGGGGAGACTTCCGTCGGTGTGGTGCGGAAAAGCAATCAGGACAGTATATTTTACGACGAGCGTACACAAGCGGGGGTGGTCGCTGACGGGATTGGAGGACGCAAAGGTGGGGATGTGGCTTCGGGTGTTGTTGTGCAGGAGTTTGCTCGTTTCACGCAGGGGCGTAGGGCACGTCTGAATCCCGCCCAAATGCCTGAAGCGTACGCGGAGCTGTGGGAGGAGATAAACAACAAGATTTTTTCTTTCGGTGAACGTTATCGTGAGATGGGTGGTTTGGGCACGACAGCTACCGCAATTCACTTCGCGGGACGGCAGGTGTTTATCCCTCATTGCGGTGACAGCAGGGCTTATTTGTTTATGCACGATCATTTGTTTCAGTTGACTATCGATCACAACGTCGCCAGTTTTATTCATCATGGTTGGCTCGATCCTGACACGCTGCCGCACAATACCAAGAAAAATGTGCTGACACGGGGAGTGGGTTTGGCACGCACCATCGAAATCGACATTTATCGCCTCGCGGTGGCCGCATCGCAGATTTTTTTGCTGTGCAGCGATGGTTTATCGGATATGGTCGATGACCGCAGGATTTTGAGAATTCTGTACAACAACAAGCATGCTGCCCATCATCTCCCGTCTTTGCTCATCAAGGAAGCCTGTGCGCGCGGCGGACGAGACAACGTTACCGTGCTTGTTTGTGAGGTTACCGCAGCATGAGCGGCAAGTACTACCTGGTGCGGCGTAACCAAGAATCACTGCTCGGCCCGCACGATCTAGCTGCGCTCGGCGAGCTTTACCACCGCAAACAGTGCAGTATCAACGATGAGGTAAGTAGCAATCTGGGGCCGTGGGTGTATTTCCGCAACCGCGATGCCCTCGAGAAACACTACCCAGAGATGGTCAGCATCTTCCATCGCACGGCCGCCCCCAAAGGAAACCTCGTCAGTGCCTATGAGAAATATGTCCCCAAGCCGCGCAAGAGCGGTTCTCTTCTGCTGACCTCCATGCTGGTGGTGGTTGTCTTGCTCGGCGTGGCGGCCGCGGCCCACTACCTGTACCATCGTCGCCAAGCAGACATTTTGCAGAGTGCCATGCGGCACTATCGTAATGCTGATTACCCCCGTGCGATGGAAATTCTGCAAGCAGATACAGCACTGATTGACAAGCTCGCCGCATCGCTATCCTCTTCGCCCCAATGGTTGCCTGTGCTCAGGACCCTGGCCTTTTGGGACGATGGTCAGCTTAAGCCTACGGTGATGGCAGTACTCAGGGAACAGTCGGAGGTCAAAACCCCCGCCGACTGCAGTCGCGCTAACTGGCGCAAGATGTGGCGGAACAGTTTGAGCAGTTGGCAAGAACTGCTCACTCAACAGAAACTCCTCACCACCTACTGGAGTCTCCTGCTGTCGTGGGACCCTGCCTGGCTGCGGGAGAGAACTGTTCCTCACTGGCACTACCCCAACAGTTACGAACATGCCTGCTTCCTGTCGGCTTACAGTGCCTTCATCGATCTGTCCTTGCCCGACGATCAACTTGCGACGGTCATTCGTGAGCGCATCATGTGGCAAGCACGTGCACTGATCTCTACCCGCGCTGACCATCGTGCCACCTACTCCTCCTCGTCCCATCCACTGCTCGTCTGGAACTGCTTGGAACAGAGTAACGATTTGAAAACTCTCGAATCCTGCTACCGTATCCTCAAGACAGCTCGTCCCACCCCTCTCGTCACCTACTCGAAAGAAAAATACCGCTGGAACAAGCTGCGTATTCTCGCCACCCAGGCACGACAGGACAACATGCCCCCCAGCAGCATGCCATCTCTCGCCAGTACCGTCGATTCGCACAACTCCATCGACTATGGCGATATAATTGACTACTCGGCCAACATTAATAATCAGAAAAAATAACTCAGTATTAATTAATACTTAAAAAATAATTTAACTTTTTGCTTGAAATACGTGCCTCCGTATGTTCTACTCCGCCCGTGGCGTGACCGATTACATGAGGAGGATTGATTGTGTATATTTACTTTACCAAGAATCTTTTTGCGGGGCTTGCGTTAGGTGCGATGGCGCTGGTTGGTTGTGCCGATGAGCGCAACGATCACCCTGTTTTTCTCGATGATCTCAACGATGTCGAGCGTTTCCCCCGCGATGATCGTAAGCAGCTGAGTGCGGAGCACGCTAACTTGCCGCGCAGTTTGGTGGTGCGTGTGCCCATCGATGACAAGGGCGAGCCGCGTGCGCAAGCGCAGGCGGAAGTCAGGCATTTCGATAATCTCGACTCGCAGCAGCTCAGCGGCGAGCGCATGGCCTCTATGTGGGACGAAGGACGGACTAGTGCGCGGACGCGTTTGGCGCACAATCTGCGGCATGTCGCCCGTGACCATGAACGTGATCACCACCGCTCGACACAGCACGATGTCGATGATCACCGCTACGGGCATGGGCGACGGCATCATCATGGCTACAAGCGTGGGCATAGGCATCATGGCTACAAGCGTGGGCATAGGCATCATGGCTACCGCAACTATCCGTTGTATGTCGGCAACTATGCTCGTCCGATGACCTACTATCACACTTACTATCGGCCGTATTATCGCTCGTCTTACTATCCCAATACCTGGTGGGGTAACTATCGTTTCTACAATACCTACTACTACCAGCCCTCGCGTTATAGGTATTTCGTCTACTACCCCAACACGACCGCCTATTGTTTCTACCGAACGACAAGCTGCTATTAGTCTAGCAGAAAGGCTGGAGGAAGGTTGCATTTAACAATCTTCCTCTGTATCGCTTCCTGAGGAAGCGGCGGTGATCTTCAAGTCTATTTGCCCCTCCCTATAAAACTTGTCTTTCACCGCTGCCTCCTCAAGGAGGTGTAGGGATCGATGCCCGCGGACAATGACATCACGATAGTCGGTGGTGGCTGCAGCGGCTTGTTGCTTGCCATGCGGTTAACTCGTACGTTACCGACGGCCAGGTTGGCGGTGCTGGAGAAGGAGGCACATCTCGGCGGGCGGCTGTGCGGTAATATCCCGCATTTACAGCTTGTCAGCCGTGCTCTGGTCGACTTTCTTTGCGTTCAGACTTGTGCTTCAGGGGCACAGGCGGGGTTGCAAGAGTTGCCTGCTCTACACCAGCACACTCAACTTGCGTTGTTGGTGGCGGCGACAAAGATGGTCGTTACTGATCGTCACGCTTTGTTTAGCACTGACATCGTGCGACAGCTCAGCGGCAGTGTGCTCGCCTCTGGATGGGAAAAGTTGTGCGTTGCAATGCAGACGGAGGGGTCTAAGAAAACACTGAAGCACTACGATCCGCCGCTTGCCACTTTGCTCGACAAGCTTGCGGTAATGCTGGCCTTGCCGAGTTTGTCCTCCCTGAGTGTTGCACAGCTGCGCCAAAAGCTTGCTGTACAACGTGCGTGCGAGTTGTTTACTGCTGACTGGCAGCAGGTCATGCAAAGGCTGATAGCCGATAAAAGCATCGTCGTACGTACAGAGTGTCAGGTCGTCGATGCTCGACGTAAAGACGGCATCTGGGAGCTGCACAGTGCACAGGGCACACAGCGCAGCCGCACACTGGTGGTGGCCCACCCGCCTTGGCAGGCGAGTGGGTGGCTTGCCGCGTCGTATTGGCCTGCCGCGCTGGCAAAAGCGGTGCGCAAGAACAGACCGCACAGTGTGGTCTGTCTCGTCACTACCCCGACTGAGGCGATAGAGACGATGCCTGCGGAACTGTGTGTCGCTGCGGAAGGCACGCATGTGTTGTGCACGGCACGGGGTGAATTGGCCCTGGCGCGGGTGTTGTCTTACGAGACACAGCTGCGCGCTCCAGCCGTGACCGCTGCGGTGGGCAAACTGAAACGGGCGTTGCGCACTCTGAATCGCATTTACACGGCAGATGCGGGGCCTCGCTTGATTGCCCTTGTCCCCGCGGCGCATTGTTTGCCGTTAGGTGAGGGGCAGGATGCCGCGACAGGGCTTTTTTTCTGCGGCGATTCTTGCGGCAAAAGTGAAAATGGCGATGACAATGTTATCACTTCTGTGCAAAATGTGCATGATGGTGTGGTGAGCTTTTTGCGGAAGAACGGCGATGGCGCAGATAATTGATGGTGCAGCGTTGGCAGCACGGTTTAATGCCGAGCTGCGACGGAAAATTGCCGCACTCACTGCCTCGCGGCAGGCTCCGCGTCTGGCGGTGGTGTTGGTCGGGGACGATTATGCCAGCGGTGTTTATGTGCAGCGCAAACGCCGAGCCTGTGCGGCGGTGGGGATTGACAGCGTCGATGTCAAGTTAGCGCGTACTGTCACCCAGCGGGATTTGCGGACGAAGATTGCGGCACTCAATGACGACGGTGCGATCGATGGTATTCTCGTACAACTGCCGTTACCGGCCCATCTCGATGGGCACGATATTGTCACAGCTATCGATGTTGCCAAAGATGTCGATGGTTTGCATCCGCTCAATCAGGGGTTGTTGTTGCGCGCTGCTGCCCTGCATGTGCCTTGCACTCCGCTCGGTGTTATGCGGTTGTTACAACACACGCATCGCTCGCTGGCTGGCAAGCTGGCCGCAGTCATTGGCCGCAGTATATTGGTCGGTCTGCCGCTTGCTCGTCTGCTGTTGCAGGCTGATGTCACGGTGATCAGTATTCACTCCAAAACTGACAACCCTGCTTCGCTAGCGAGGCAGGCTGACATTCTCGTAGCCGCCGCGGGTGTCCCGCGTCTCGTCACTGCCACTTGGGTCAAGCGAGGAGCGACGGTCATCGATGTCGGCATCAACCGCACTGCCATGGGGCTGGTCGGTGATGTCGATTACGATGCGGTGTGCCCTGTTGCCGCCCACCTTACCCCTGTGCCTGGCGGTGTGGGGCCGATGACCATCGCCATGCTACTGCACAACACCTACCACGCGGCACAACGCAAGCTGCAAACTTGACACACGCCTGCTTTTTACGTAGCTTGCGCGGCGTACGGGAGCGTAGCTCAGTTGGTTAGAGCGCAGCGTTGACATCGCTGAGGTCAGAGATTCGAATTCTCTCGTTCCCATTCGCTTCGTTCATGGGGCTTGTTGGCCGCTTTCTCGCTCCTTCGCTTCGTTCATGGGGCTTGTTGGCCGCTTTCTCGCTCCTTCGCTTCGTTCATGGGGCTTGTTGGCCGCTTTCTCGCTCCTTCGCTTCGTTCATGGGGCTTGTTGGCCGCTTTCTCGCTCCTTCGCTTCGTTCATGGGGCTTGTTGGCCGCTTTCTCGCTCCTTCGCTTCGTTCATGGGGCTTGTTGGCCGCTTTCTCGCTCCTTCGCTTCGTTCATGGGGCTTGTTGGCCGCTTTCTCGCTCCTTCGCTTCGTCGCGGGGATGCACGATTATTTTGTGGAACAGTCGCTTGTAGATAGATCTGAGCGAAACCATGTCATTGTTGTTGGTATAGTTGAGTGCTTCTTTTATTTGTTCCAGCCCGCCGTTTTTGCTTGGCTCTTGTGTCACAGCAATTTGTTTTTGCACAAACTGTAGCTGCCGTTTCCTGTCTGCAAGCTCCCGTTCCTCGCCTTTCATAGCAGAAACCCGCTCCTTATACTCTTCCCTGAAGGATCGTGCCATCTCAAGATCATCGTCTTCGAGCAAAAAGTTCAAGCGGCGATCTAGGCGTTGCCTCTCATCTGCCAGTTCGTCTAGCCTCGTGTCGATTTCCGCAATTTTCCCCGCTGCGACACTAAGAGCGGTGTCTTTTTGCGCCGAATGGTTAGCAATACTCGCTTGAAACTCTGGAGAGTTTTCAATGATCTGACGCAAAACTGTTTCTACCGCCGCCTCGAAAATCTCTGTCCTGACCCTGATTTTGTTAACTCTATTGTGGTAGAGTGATTACTTTCCCTGATACGCTTGGAGGTCGTCCGTGATTCAAATTCAGCATAGGCTGCCAGCTGATCAAGCTGTAGGATCGAAGCGGGGTTGTTGGGGTTGAATGGCAGACCCCTGAGGCATATCTCACAGTCGTATTTCTGGCATAGCCTGAAGAACCGCTACGCCGCCTTTTTGTAACGCTCGCTTCTTGTTCGCTGGTGTAATTGCTATTGCCATGTTTTTTGAGGCTGATGTTGTGCTGTAGCCTGATGTGGAGCGAGAAAGCGGCAACAGCGGACGAAGCCCACGAGCGAAGTGAGAGGGCGGTTGCCATGCGTGCCTGTGATGCCTGGCTCAATGTAGAACTCGGTAATCCTGTAGTTCATCCGCTCCTGCTCTGATCGGTATACAGCTTCAGAAATGGCGATATGAATTTGCTGCTCCAGCGATCCACGCTCAACGGCTACCTGTGTATCATCAGACAGTCGCAAGTAAACTGCCCCTTCCCTCGTCGCTGCCATGCTTGCTGCTGCTTCTGTCCCCATGCCTATGCCCACACCTTTCACTAAACAGCACTGTGCTAGTAAACAAGAAGTGAGCGAGCAAGCGAACGTTACAAAAAGCCGCGTAGCTAACAATGTACTCAACACCAAGCACATCGCCATCACCTTCTTCATGAAGCACCTCCTAAAAAATGGTTATTGAAAACAAATGTCAAAATAGCTGATAACCCCTCTGTTTGCTTTTCACCTCCTCACAACATCAGTTAGTAATATCAATCACTTGCCTTTCTCTGCATGCTCTATGAGAGAGCAGCCAAAGAGCAGCCAAAGAGCACTCAAAAAGAGCACCCTGTATGTCCCTAGCCGACACAAAAGATGCCTTTCTTCGCATTTGTGAATGTCAATTCACCAATCGCACCAGTGACATTTTCCAGCAAAGCAAAATACAATTTATGCTTGCACTTATGGCGATCCGATACCTCCTTATCTACCTTGTGCAGGACGTTCAGAATGTGTTTGTTCGCACAGATGTAAAGCACACCGTCAACCCCACGCTTGACATAGTAGGCATTGACCTTTTGACTATAGCGGTGTGTGCTCTTGTGCGTCGCGTCAAACTCGATAGCCAAGTTCAACACCCCGATTTTTGAATTTACTTCAGCCATAGCGTCACTATTAAGCTCAATGAATGGCTGAAACTTCCTGTCGTCATGGTATTCGTCGCAACTCTGCATAACATTTTCGGTGTAGTAGTGTTGCACTGTTGGCTTGGCTTCAAATGCCACACGGATATTGTTCAATGAAAGATCATGCAGAGGGCATTCACTTGAAGACCGTGTAGCTGTTACTTCATACGGCAGTAATGTCTTAACTAGGCATTGCTTGTTTACTAACCTCCATGCTCACGGCTATTTCGGTAACTGTTTTGCCGTCCCATTAGTAGCGTATAACCACATCTCTCCTTCTAGGGGTAAGTTCACTAATGGAGGCATCTAGCATAACCTTGAGTAGCCATTAGCGAGGGTTATTCTGAAACGGCTGGAACGTGGCAATCTGGAGCTTCAGGAGGGAAAGCAAATGTGCCGAAGCAAGATGCGGATGGAGAAGCTGTTTCCCCGTCGCAGCATTTGATTAGGTATGTGTGCTTAGTTAGCTACTGGAGCGAACACGTCACCATGTCCGCTTTTTATGGGGGCAACTCCAGCCTACAAGTTGTAATTAGCGCAATATTTTCCACCCGCTTTATTTCCTCGACAAAACCTTGCAAACCTGACTCCCAAACATTTGATAAAGTGCCATTATCAATCGCCTCGTTAAGGCCATCAATAATCAATGGGATACGGGTATGATATGCTTCAGCTGCCGCGGATAGTGATTTAAGAAAGTCATTCCAACTGTAAGAAGGTGGTATGTCGAGAAACTGTCGCAGTTGACCCTCAATTGAGCCATTGCTAAAGTTACTACCACGAATAAATATGGCTGGTAGATTTTTCTCCAACAGATTATTGCAAGTATCACAAGCTGTGTGAGTTTTACCTACTCCAGCTTCTCCTAATATCAAACCACTCTTGTTCACCTTTTTTTACAGCAGTAAAGTTAGATGGTGTACATAAAATCCATTTTTTTAGTTTTGGGTGGACTTTACATGCTTTTTGGAGAGACTTTTTGATAGATGTTTTTCTATTGCTAGTCTTCAAACTTGTATGATGAAAAACGCAAAGAAATTTTCTTCAATGATGGAAGAGATACACAGCTAAGGGCACAAAAAAAGTTGAAGAGATTAAGCGTGAATCAGGAACAATACGAGAAAATTTCGTCATTAAAGGCAATAACTTACTTGCGCTCCACAGTCTAGTAGAACAATTTCGTGGAAAAGTGAAACTGATCTACAGCCATTATGAAGAATAGAAAAACTTTAAACATTCACAATGGCAACGAACAAACCGTACAGATATCGGATGTAGGAGAAAACATTGTGCTTGCGGCAATCGCCCGCAATCCTTTTTTCAGATTTAGTTCACTTAAACGCTATTTTCCACATATAAGCTCTATTCATGAGTTTATCACCAGTAAATCATATCTTGGAGGTCCAGAAATTAGCTTTCGTGGGAACAAACAGCTAGAGGCTGAAGACAAATTGAATGCTTACATTACTTTGTTGAGCAAGATAGAAAAAGAAATCCGCTCAAAGCACACTGATCATGAGGGGACAAGGCATTTTAATAGGAAAAGAAGCAAAGAGCTCATCGACGAGCTCGACCGCTCACTGGAAGACAAGGCTGCTTAACATATCTAAAGATGCACCAGCCCTGTTACTGGCGGAGGAGTTCTTTGTCAGTAGTCAAAGCATCGGCATGAAATATCCACCATCAACGATAACGGCTGTCTTTTTCACGGGCTAGCCCCAGAAGGGGGGCTTACCTTTCCAACTCCCGATCCTCAGGAGAACAAGGAAAATGCAAGCCGCGTATTCACTTGTCCTGTCGGACAAACCCCGCCATTTGTAAACATAAAAATGATAACATACTGTTATCAAAGGATTAATTATAAATATGTGCGAAACCTAGCCTGATGCTGCCGACCCCACCCCCTTACGCCCCACGACGTAAACGCCTTCTCGTTTGAGGATTTGGGTAACCGTGAAGTGATGCCAGCCTTTACCCTGTTGCTTGGTGGGTATCTTCATGGTGTTCAAGAACCTAGCAATAGCCCTTATGCCAATTCCTTCGCCATACATCTGTTTGATGGTGGCGATGGTGCGCTTCTCGCCCTTGTGGGCTATGGTTCTGCCGCTGACACGCCGTTTGCCGTAGGCATACCATTTGTTGTAGCGTCTGTTGGGTTGACGTAGGGGGATGTTGTGTTTCAGTAACTGGTCGCGGATGTGTGTTTTTGAGCACGCTAATTCACGGGCAATGTCCCGCATTGAGAGCCTATTTTCGAGATATTTATGTCTGATCACGCTTTCAGGAATTTGGCGAGAGGTGATGCAACACCCCAATATAATTGATATTTGCGGAATGAGCACATATTCAGCAAACGACTCGGCCATCTCTGCACCACCTTTGAGGCGGTAGAGGTTTTTGGCACGCGGGAAAGCTTTTATGTTAGGCATGCCATACAGCTCTCCTGTCTTGATGTGCCGCAACAGGGTAAATCTTGTCCGCCTGAGCGTGTCGCACAAATTCTCACAGCTGATCGTCTCGCCTTGCCGCATCCTGTAACGACACATTAACTGACGGACAAGGGCATAGGTGATAAAACATATATCCAGATGTGCCCTGAGACGATCGCCTTTGCGGTGGAATATGGGACGTATTTTGAGATATCGTGTTTGGAGATGCGAAAAGCTTCTTCGATCTCCCACAGGCGACGGTAAGAGGCTATTACCTTCCCCGCGAATGTACCCGCTGATGCCATCCCAGGCGGCATCACTGGCTGCCTTGTCTCGATTGATCTTGGCTGTCTTCTTGCTCCCAGTACCGAGTTGGAGGTATTTTTTGCTGCCGCTGTTCTTGACCGCTACAGCGAAGAAAAACGCGCTGGGTTTTAGATCCGCCAAATGCGACGGGTTGCGTTACACCTATACCAGCGCCACCCCCACTGGAGGGGGAAAAGCGAAGAGCGGGAGCTCTTCCTATAGGAACATTTACCCCAAGTGCACAACCTTGCCGCTTGCCCTTGCGCATACCCTGCCGTATGCCCTCTTGTCTCGCTCTATCAAGGCCAAATTCCATCTCTGGCATCAGTCTCTCTTCCTCCTTCAGGTAATGAAAGTCAAGATGCGGTTCGGGGGGCATCTACACGGTGTTATCGTCACGGGTGCGGGGCAATGCACTTACCATCGTGCGGGTCGATGCGCACTTGGCAGCCATCACGAAACAAACAACTGCGTCCAGTAGCTAACACACCGCTGCCGTTTAAAGAGGCTCTTATGGTATGCCAGGAGCCGTTTTTTTCTCGCACTTGCACGGTATAGTTAATCTGCAGGGTGGTGAGCGGATCGAAAGGGTAAGCGGCTTGTGTCAGGTCGAAATCACGCCGTGCCACCGTCTCATTTCTGGTAGTGCCTGTACTGTCAGTCGCACAATCGTGAAAACCATCTCCTCTTCTGTTCTGCATGCCGCAAAATTCTACCGTGTAGCTGTCGTCCGTTGCCCCCCGCAAACGCCCTACCTGACAGTGCGCCCCTCGAGGGAAAAAATACAGTTTGTCGGCAAAAGTACGGCTCACGTTGTGGTAAGGAGGCGCACCGCGGCAGGTCAGTTTCCCTACGATATTACGCCACTGCAAGGTGAAGGTTTGGGGTGGTGCGCAAATGCGGTCGCTGGTATTGACCTGCAACTTAGCGCGCAGGATGGGCAAAGATGGCAGTGCAAAGCGCTCAGGCTCAAAACCTACTACTACGGTCTGCATATCGATGACATCTTCGTCGATGACAAAGCTAAGCCGCGGCGCAGTAGCCCCTGGAGACGAGACATGCGGCGCGGTGAAAATATTTTGCACGCAAGCACCGCACAACAGCGACAAAATAATCAAGTAAAACACAAGCCACCTCCCCCGTACACGTTGTCGGTAACGAGCCCCAGCTCCTTTAGCTGTGGCGGTCAAGGACAGGGCAAGGGGTAGCGGGTGTTGATGGCTCCGATGCCTTTCAACACGGTGGGGGCATCTACAGGGGATCTTTTAATTAAAACTGTTCGTACCTCCCCCAGACAGTCCCTTGAGAGGGGACTGTCCTCCTCCCTTCTCCCATGCCTTTGCCACCCTTGCCTGGCCTTTCCCCTTCCACCGTGCCTGTATCACCATCGTGGGAAGGGGGGGAGACAACGACAGGCGGATTCTGGTTGGGAGATTGTTCAGTGGAACGACGAGGCGGCGGGCTAACAGGCTTCCCGTCTCCCGCGGGAGGAGGCGGCGGCTCATAAGTAGGCTTCCCGCCTCCTCCCGCGGGAGGTCGTGGTGCTCCACCCGTCGGTTGTCCTGAGGGGGTTGGGGAGGGTGGCGTATCGACGACGAGTTCACCATCTTCGTTTGTTCCCCCTACCGATTCTTGTGCAACTGCTCCGCACATGCAAGTCGGGAACTTTTTCCAACTCTGACCTTTGTCGTGACACTCTTCATCAGTAACTACCCGATACGGGTTATCTGGATTGTCGCAGCACTCCTTGCTATCATCACAACGCGGCGGCAGCAGACAGTAGGCGGTGTACTTTTCTTCTTCGTACTTATTCAGCTCCAGAATTATAGAATTGTCTCCGCTAACATTAACAGCGATGGGACTATCAGCGCGGTATGTATCTTTAAATTCAAAATCATAACCGATTGAGAAACTACCATTGCCATTTACGCCTTCCAGGCCATGCTCGACTATCAAAGTGCCTTGCTGACTACCACTAGCATCTTTGTCGTAGTCAAACACCTTATCATTTTCAGCGTCTCGGCCGACCTTGATGCGATAACCATGTAGTTTTGTTGATTTATCTACTGGTGTTCCATTGCCCTCTCCGCCGTTGCTGAGGTACGCTTCGCCAGTTTTTTTGTATGTTAGTGACTTAACTTGTGTTTCTAATATTTTTTTCAGTGAAGATGTCAAATCTGCAGCATTATCAGCAACATCATGTACGTCGGTAATTTTGCTTAAAAAGAACTCCACCAAATGTTGGTTTATGCCATCTGGCATACATTTTTTTTCTTTGTCATCAGGGCATTTAAGATACACAGCATATACTTTGATATCATTATCCTTCCTAAGGAGATCAATAGCTTTGATGTGCTGAGCCATGCCTAACACATGATTTAGAGGATCATCCCAAGCAGCATTATTAATCGTAAAGCCTGGTGGAGGTTCCCTATTTAATGTTTTTGGTGTAATACAATCTACTTTAGATGGGTAGAGTATATTCTCCTTAACGAGACAGCTATATTTTTTACTAAAAAATTCTTCATATACGTTTTTGTCGATTTGATTAGTGTTTATAGAACTCAGATTTTTGTCGCAACCATCACCGTTTAGGTCTACCGTGTTTGTTGTTCTATCGTCATACGTAAAGGGAAGACCATCGGTGATGATAAGCATATGCTGCAAAAGAGTATTATCTTCTCCTTTATCTAGGAAGTCCACCGCTAGTTGAAGAGATTGAAGGTAGTTGGTCGAACCTACCGCACCGTAAGCGGTGAGCGTGGTCAAATGTCCTTTGTCGATTATTTTTATACTTCCTTCATGTCTGTAATCAGTCCCGATAAAACTATCTAAGTCCTTGCTAAAGCTACCAGAACTAGTAATATTCAGTTCGAAGACACTCTGATTACAGTACTTGAAGGGATAAACTGCGATCTCAGCGCTTTCTATTTCCTTACCATCTACCTTTCTCTGAACGTTTTCCAAGTATTCCTTCAATGCCACGTACCTTTTTCCTTCAGGGTCACTGTGTCTCAGCGACTCTGAAGTATCGAACAAGATCGCGAGCCGCAAAGGCTTGGCGACTTCTATACTAATCTCCCTTTCCTTCTTAACCTTGAATAACCACGATAGCTTACCGCTCGGCAGGCAGGAAGGTGGTGTTAGTTTTTCTAGTATTGTTTCTTTTCCCAGTGTTAGTTCACCATTGATGCTGATCAAGCACTCCCCTTCTTCGATGTAGGCGGGGTCACTGGGGTCGGTTAAGTTTCCCCCTTCGATACCAGCACTTTGGTGGCTGATACTAGCCTCGTCTTCGATGAAGCAGGCGGTGATCAGTAGTACAGCTAGTAAGGGTATGCGCATAGTTCACCTTCAACTTCCGTTGATGTTACCACAGTGCTCCGTCGCCCCTTCTGTTTTGCATTCTCCATTTTCTTCTTGGGGGCAGACGTAGAGGTTGTAGATTTTTTCCTTGTTTATTTTTTCCTTGTTTATTTTTTCATTATTTATGCTTTTTACCACTATTCTCAGCTTGCACACCTCCGTATTTCTGACCAGCCCGTAGGTAAAATGGGCTTTGTGCTCATAACTATTGTTATTGAGTGTAGCTTCCGAAAATACCAACGGACAAAGCTGGCAAGTCACAGTCAGAGGGTAGTTGGCGGTGACAAGCAACTCACCTGTACCATCTACGCCTTGCGATGAAGGCTGCGTTTTTTTGACACTGATGGCTACCCCAGTGCTGCGTGATTCGACATTGTCACCTCTGCCCGCAAATTTGGGGCTGGGACAGCTCGCTAGAAGAGTACAGACAGAAAAAATAGCAAAGAGCACTTTTACATCGAGTACAGAGGGGTACTCAGTACTTGCAAATAACTTTTTGTTTTCTGTAAATAAATTTTTCAACTAACCACATCCAAGCTAGTAAAAATCAAGAGCGGTAACATTCTCATTGCATAAAACATTTTTTACTGGACTCACTTGCATCGATAAGCTAGCCTTGTCCTAAACAACACCAGTTTCGGCAGGGGTCACCTCCGCCGCGTGTCGTTTCGGCACGTGGCCGTTGCGGTCTTAATTTTTTGTTTAACCATCTAATTTTTCAGGGGAAATTTTTCATGGCTGCACGGGGTAGGTGATATTTTTATACCAGTTATGAGAAAATGGTGCTACACAGCTACTAGCAGCATGTGCTCACTAGAGACGACGGACTATGACCAAACGTGCGCTACACAATGCGCTATTCGTGGCAATCATCACCAACAATCGGGTGCTGATGATAGAATTGCTGAAGTTTTTGCTACCTTCTAAACAGTTGGCACAACTCGATCTCAGGACGCTGAAGTTTGAAGCGACGGTGTTCACCGATGCGGAAGGCAAAGAACGCCGTGCCGATGCAGTGATTTCGGTGATGACCAAAGACGGGCAGCGGGTTATCTTTTTGAACGAGCACAAGAGCACACAGGACAAGGGGCTTCATGGGCAGTTGCTGACCTATCAGGCATTGGTTGATACACACATGGCCGACAAGGTGATCGTCATTGTGATCTCAAACGCGGAAGGACGCTGGCGATTGCCGCGGCGGTTTCAAGGCAAGTTTGCTGACAGTGCCAACGCCATAGGCGGCGATGTAGCCCTAGATTTCGGCTACCTCCTGCTACATCTGCCTGACTACAGTCAGGAAGAGATCATCAAGATGTTTCCCAAAAGCCATCCTTACATGTTGGCTTTGCACTGCATCAGGGACTTGACCCGTGAGAAGGTGGCTAATTTCTTTCGCAGTAGCTTGATTTTAGGACTGGACGAGAGGCTGCGGTTACTGGAACGAGCAACCGACTGTTTTTCTAAATTCAATAGCAACTTCAGTTTGGTTGTGTTAGAGGATATAGAGAGAGAGGCTATCAAGAGGATAAAGGACAGACTTATGAAAAGGATCAAGGTTGGGCGCGAGGGGTGGCTCGAAGAGGGCATGCTCAAAGGACTAGAGCAGGGACTAGAGCAGGGACTAGAGCAGGGACTAGAGCAGGGACTAGAGCAAGGACTAGAGCAAGGACGGCAAGAAGGAGTTGAGGAGATTGCGCTGCGCATGCTTGAGGATGGCATAGACATCGAGGCCATCTGTCGCATAACGAAGCTCAGTCAAAGCAAAGTGAACAGGCTGGAGCGAACAAGAAAGTCTGGTGTGTCTCGTAAACTCTAAAACCCGCAGTGACCACAAGTTGTGGTGCATCGGGAAAAACCTATCCCAATAGTGTCGACGTGTTACAAATCTAGATGCGAAACTCAGGACAAAATAGCAAAGAGCACTTTTACATCTAGTACAGAGGTGCACTCAGTACTTGCAAATAACTTTTTGTTTTCTGTAAATAAATTTTTCAGCTAACCACACCCAAGCTAGTAAAAATCAAGAGCGGTAACATTCTCATTGCATAAAACATTTTTTACTGGACTCACTTGCATTGATAAGCTAATCTTGTCCTAAACAATACCAGTTTCGGCAGGGGGTCACCTCAGCCGCGTGTCGTTTCGGCACGTGGCCGTTGCGGTCTTAATTTTTTGTTTAACCATCTAATTTTTCAGGGGAAATTTTTCATGGGGCAGAACGCAAGGGTAGTGGACAGCAGCGATGGACAGCGCAACGATACCGATAGTGATGCGGGTGAAGGCTTAACGGAGTTTGCTGATAATCGTGACGAAGAGCGCAGTGTGTGGCATGACCCTTTTATTTTTGGTGAGCGTGGTGGTCGCCATTCGTATACGGGAGCAGCACACGACAATTTTGACAACTCGCCGCCGCGTTCTAGAGATCCAGTGAAGATATATTTGCGTAAAATGGGTAATGTCGCGCTGTTGAGTCGTGCTCAGGAGATCGCGATCGCACGCAAAATAGAGGAAGAAGAGAGCAACTTACTACGACAGCTAATCGACATTCCTGCGGCGTTGCACAAGATTGTCGAAGCAGCGCATAAATCGCTGGCAAGCACAACGGCGTTGCGTAATTTCATCAGGTCGCTCGATAGCGATGATGACGGCGATAGCAGCAATCCCAACCTCGCTAAAATCAACAAATCCATAACTGAACTCACATCTTTTGCAAAAAATTTACAGAATTCCAAGAAGGACAAGGCTGCAACCAAGGAAAAGATTTTTTTGGCCTTGCAAGAGTTAGGGATTAACAAGAAGTTTATTGTTTCTATTATTGTTTTTCTTGAAAAAGAGGCTGCGTTGTTCAAACGTGCTCAGCAAGTTCTCCACACTTGTGGGCAGAGGTTGCAGCAGAGCGGTGCGGAGTTACAGGCGTTGTTTGTGTGTGAGGGGGAGGAGGCGAAGGCAAGCAGCAATGATCTTGTTATCGGGCAAGCGCGCAAAGCTTACGAGGAGATGCAGCGGGTGTGCACGAGTCTTTCTTTGCCTGTTGATAAAGTCGCAGGCACGTTGGAAGAGCTCAAGCAGACGCAGGAGCGGGCGAGTAGTTCCAAACGCGAGTTAGCCGAGGCCAACTTACGGCTTGTGGTGTCCATTGCCAAGCGCTACAACAATCGCGGTTTGCAGTTTCTTGATTTGATTCAAGAGGGCAACATCGGTCTGATGAAAGCGGTCGATAAGTTTGAGTACAAGCGTGGTTATAAGTTCTCCACTTATGCGACGTGGTGGATAAGGCAGGCGATTACGAGAGCGATAGCCGATCAAGCACGCACTATTCGTGTGCCTGTGCATATGATTGAAACAATCAACAAACTCATCCGCACTTCCCGCACTCTAATGCAGGAAATGGGACGTGATCCGACTCCTGAAGAGATAGCTGTGCGGATGAATTTACCGCTCGAAAAAATCAAGAAGGTGTTTAAAATTGCCGTCGAGCCTTTGTCATTAGAAACACCGATCGGTGATGATGATAACTGCATCGGTGATTTTCTTGAGGATAGGGCACAGACGACACCATCTGAACGTGTGGTAACGGGGAGTCTCGCCACACAAACACACAAAACACTAGCGACACTTTCACCGCGTGAAGAGAAGGTACTGCGCATGCGTTTCGGTATTGGCGAAGATGTCGATCATACGCTTGAACAGGTAGGGCAGAGTTTCAATGTCACACGGGAACGGATTCGGCAAATCGAAGCTAAGGCCTTGCACAAGTTACGTCATCCATCACGTAGTAAGAAACTACGCTCTTTTATCGAGCCCGACTCTTAATCACCATGCCAACACTATTCCCCACCCACACGACGACAGGCACGCGGCATCGTGGCTCAGGTGAATAGCCACCAGTCTTGCCGCGATGGTCTAGTTGCGCAAGAAGTTATAAGCTCTTTCGTAGAACGTATCGTAATCCTTGTAGCCGCTGATGATCCGACTGTACATAACCGATGGCAGACAACGCACCGCGGCCCTGAGCTCCGTGGGTAGGGCGCTTAATTTAATTTTTTGAGCGACGGAAGGCCTGATTTTGCGGTGTTTTGTCTGTCTTCCTTTTTTGTAGTGCCTGAATATACACCGATTTATGCAACAATGCTGATTTACCCGCGGAACTCAGGAAAAGCCACTGTGCGGCGACACGCCCTAGTCGCGTCAAAACCGTGCCCCGACATTGAAGTGGAAACGCCCGCGCTGATACCAGTGCTGCTTGGCGAGCCTGCGATCGCGGCAGTGCCAGCTCGACTGCCGACAACCCTCCTCCCACGGTTGACTGAGCGGGAAACCCCATGCCACATTGACCAGACCGATGGGGCTCAGGTAGTTTATCCCTACCCCCTGCGCAATATAGTGTTTGGTCAACAAATACTGTGGCCTAGTGAGCAGATCGCCCAGTTTATAATTAAAGTTATCATACAATTCGGAACGCTGACGTGCATCGGCACGTTCCTGCGCGGCAAGAAAATCACGGTACTCCTGCTCTTCCGCAGCAGAGAAGAAAGTATTGCCACTGTCGATAAATATACTCGCAGCCAAAAAATCACGCAGAAACTGATACCTGATTTCAAACTTGAGCAACGACCTGTGCGTGCCACCCGTAACCTCGTTTTCATAACGCCCGCCTTCCGCATCGTAGTAACGCACATACGGGCCTAAGTTATTAGCTCCCGAAAACCCCCGCACCGAATCCGAGCCCCCGATCATCAGTCTTTCCGAGGCTGGTAAGATGCCCACCTTACTGTGTTTGCGCTGCACCTGCGAGTAGGATGTGTAAGAAAGCGAAAGGGCAAACACTAAATCCTGCTGCAAGCTGAAAAAATAGTTGTTGACCAGATTAAATTTAAAATACTCAAGATCGCTGGCAAGAAAATAGCGCGCCCAACTTAAATCAAGATCAAGCGTCAAACCTTTAGCAGGCCAGGAGACACGATCGCGGCGATCGAGCGAAAAACGCACTCCCGCCTCGCCAATACGTACCTCTTGCGAAGTAATAAGGTTGGTTTTTTGTTCCTGTGTGCCCTTGGTACGGTTTGCCTTTTGTCCATAGTAAACACTTAACTTCCCTTCCGTAAACAACTCGTAAATTAACGTGCCTTCCGCTGAACTTTTAAAGCGCTGATATTCATCCGCCTCGGCAGAACGCACCAACGATAGAATACCGAGCAGGGGAAAATTCAGAAAATACGGCTCGAAATAAATAGCGCTCATTTTTGTGCCGAGTAAACTCTCTACCGCGATCGGTTTCTGATGGTGCTCCTCACTGAACGCGGCTCGCAAGCGTACCTTACGCCCCGTCCCCAGAATGTTATTCCACGCCACGCTGGCACTGTAACGCAAACCACGCCGAAAACTAAAACCAGGCCCAAAACTCAACTGCCCTGGCCTGCCTTCCTTGATTTCGATAACGACACCGATGTACTCCCGTTGCCGTTCGGCAGGGGTTGTGCGCTCGGCATATACCTGCACCAAACTAAAAATACCCAACTTGCTCAAGGCTCGTTCCGTCGCGGCCAACTTTTCGTTATCGTACCAGTCACCGTGCTTAAACAGCACCTCACGGGTCACGACCTTACGCCGCGTGCGCTGTAACCCGATTATCCGCAACGCCCCGAACCTCATCCGCTGATTCTCCGTCACCTCCAACACCAACCGTGTCGCAGTGCTGGTGACATCGGGCACGTCTATTTTTAGCTCCAGCTGGGCATAAGTAAAACCGTACCGCTGATACGCCGCGACTAAATTCTGCTCAAACTCTCGTACCTTACGCTGATCTAAAGCATCGCCCTCCTCGACCGCCAGCATGGCACGGATCTGCTGCGTGCTCAGGAAGCGATTCCCCTGCACCGTCAAGTAACTGAAGTGCCGTTGCTGCCCTTCGTTCACCGTGATCACCAACCGCACGGTCTTCGCCCGCATGTCATAATCAGGCCGCGCCTCACGCATCTGTACCTGCGGAAAACCATGCTCACGGTAAAAAGCCGAGAGACGAGCCAGCCCCGCCCGTACTTCCTCTTGCGAAAATTCTTCGATATCGGCCAGTGCCGCGGCACGTGCCGCGGTGATAAAGTTAGTGCCGACAAAGCGCACTGCCAGCAGGTTGAATTTCTCCCCCACGGCAACGACATAACGATAGGTGGTCGCTGCCGCGGTAGTCTCGATGGTCGGGGACGCGACGCTAGCCTGCACATACCCACGACTGCGCAAACGGCGCTGCAGTGCCGCCGCTAACGCCTCTTGTCCGCCTACCGTTACTTCGGTGTTCACATCTTCGAGAAAAAAATCTGCCAGGGGATCGCCATCCTCATCGACAAAAACGTAGGTGATCTTTTTCCCTAACTGCCCCGACAGTTCAACTGCGCCTTGCCGTGCTGTCGTGTCGTAACTTATCTTGTCGAAACGTAAACGTACCTCACGATAACCTGCCGTACGCAACTCTTTGCGCAACTCTTCCACCGCGGTACGCACCTCGCCGAGATCACAGAGATCGCCGCTCTTTACCGCCAACTCAAAATCATCAGGCAAGACGAAAGGGAACACAATCTCGCTCACAATACAGGGATAATTTTTATCCACCTGCAGCCGATAGCCCACCTTCTCCTGTTCTCGGAATGACCGCAATACTACCGTCGCTTGCGGAAATCCTTTGGCACGCAGCAGTCGCTTGAGTTCCTGCTTCAATTGTAAACGCTTGGTGAGCGAATCGACCCGCCCGATATATTTGCCCGTAATCGTCTCTAACTCGCGGCGCAGATAATAGGTAACCGTGCTGATGTCGATGGCAGTGATCTCCGCCGCCAATTCACCCTGCACCACCCACGTGCCGTTCCGCTGAATGATCCGCAACTCGGCAAACCTGCGCTGGTGTGCCAAATATTCCAGCAGCTGCTGAAGCTCGGTAGCTGTATCGAGTCGAGGAAAACGGGCTTGCAACTCACTGAATTCCGTGGCGGGTAAAGAGAATCCCTCGATCGTCCAGGCGGCCGCCTGTCCCTGCACCTCCCCCCACCACAGCAACAACACAGCCCAAAGACTGCGGCTAGGGAATGCTAAAGCGAAACTTGAGATCCACCGCCTGATCATTAGCACTGTCCCGCGTTTCCAACTTTTCTTCGTCATCGCGACTACGCCCCGAAATACTACCCGACAGTGTGATACTGTCGTGAATGGGATACTCGGTCAACAACTTCCACATGTAGGGATCGACCTGCAAACTCAACCCCCAATCTCGCCACGGCAGGTTTATCGGTGCGGTTAATTTCGGATACAGCACCCCTTCGGGCGAAACATACGTGTTGATAAAGATGCGACTGATGACATCCTGCCCAGACCGTTTCAGAAGATCTTCCAGCGGTTGCTCGAATTGCCCTACCAACACGTTGGTCACCTCCGAAAAACCCGCACTGCCCGTGTCGGTGAGTGACTTATCAGGATCGGGCAGCGCACCTCGACTCAACAACATCAGAATATCCGCCTTGCTGATGGTCGTGCCGTCGTCGCGCAACGCAGGCGTAACCGTAAGTTCTCCGATAGGCTCGGAGGCCGTGCCTGTGATGAGCAAATCGACAACATAGGGAGAGACTTCACTGGTCGCCCGAATGTCGAGGTGCGGATCGATACGCCGCCCGCCGTCGAAACTTATCATGCCCCTAGTCAAACTAAAACTGCGGCGATAGACAAACCGCCCGCGCTCGATTTTCACAAACCCGCTGAGCTGCGGCGTGACGTTATCGCCGCGCAACAGCAGACGTGCCGACAGCTGCGCTTGCATGTTACGGTTCTCGATGGTCAAGGATCGATCAGCAACGATGTTGAGGTCAAAGTTAACCGTCGCCGCGCGGAGCGACGACGTAGAACGGTATTTTTTCCCCCCGAAGCTGGCCAGAATTACCTTGCGGATGTCGAAATCGCTGAAATTAGAAGCTCTGGTCACCGTCAACTTCCCCTCTAAAGCAAGCGGTAGCTCACGCCACCTGAGCGTCAAATCCCCATCGAGATGCAACTCCGTGTTCTTGAACCCCAGAATAGGATGAATGAAGTGGGCATTGCGCAAATCAAGTTGCAAGAAACTCTGCTCCCTGTCACGCCAATGAATCTCGCCCTGCGCTACGATCAAGCCCTCACCCTTGCGCCCCTGTAGTTTCTCGATGCGCAACGTCCCGCGGCGATAGCTGGCACGGATATCGATGTCGTTAAAAGCAGGACGTAGACCTGCAACACTGATGGCCAGCGGAGATAGACGTTCCACCTCCAGACTGAATTGCGATTCATTGCGCTGCCAACGCAGCTTGCCATCCAACTGCAAAAAACCTGTCGAGATATCTACCTCGTCCAAGAAGTGCGGCAGAATTGCAGTGTCGATCACCCCGTGCACATCCAATCTCGGCTGCCGCAATGTGCTCTCAGGGAGCGCTGTCAGCACCAATAGCGAGTCGCCGCTGTGGAAGGTGATTTTCTTATCTCCTACCACCGCTAGCTCACCACGCGTGAACAAAATACGCCGCGGCTCTTGCAAGCGCAGCGAGAAAGCCCGCTCTCTGGTGGGATCAGAACGATGCCGCACCTGCAATGTCGCAAGCGACACTTCCCCACTGGCATCGAACCATCGTAACAACTTGCCCCGCATATCCCACCGCCCGCTCACACGTGCATAGTTGTTCTCGTCACCATCGTGTCCCCACAACTGCCGCATATCGAAGGCATCGCACGACAACTGCCAGGTGAACGGCAGTTGTGCCACCGCCAAATCTACCTGCACCTGTCCCCACAAACTACGCGTGGCATTGTGCAGCTGTACCGCCACCGTGCCGCCATCGACTTCCCCCGCGAGACGCAACGTGCCGAGTTGTAGCCCCGCCAACATGACGGTAGCGAGCTCCGCCTGTACTTCGCCGCGTAGATTCTGCACCGCGCCCGCTAACTTGAGGCGGAAAACGGTGAAACGTGCCGCAAAATACTCACCGAGATACGGCAGTTGCTGTGCTGTTTTGTCCTTCTGCTGTGCGCTGAGCTGCACCCGTAGTCTATCCCGACGACTCAGGCCGAGACGTTCCCACAGATGCGGCGAGGCAGCAAACTTTTCCCGCACCAGAGTGACCCGCCGCCGCTGCGTAACCGTGCCATGCAGCATCAATGCCCCGCGCTGCAAACTGTGTAGAGTCAGCCGCCAGCCGCGTTTACCCGTCTCGACCGCGAAACTAGCGGCATCGGCAATCCTTTCACCCTCTGTTGCCCGCAGCTCCCGCACCTGTGCTCGCAGTGTACCTCGATACGCGAGCGGGAAGGGCAGAAAACCAGACAGCCGCGCGGTAAGCTTGTCGATCCCGAACGACAACGGTAACTTCGCCTGTTGCAGCAAGGGCTGCAGGTCAACGGCACGCATATCATGCCCCGTGAGGTGCGCATTGAAACGCAAATCCGCGTAGGTAAGCCTACCCCGCGATGACAGTACTTCTCCCCCGTGTGCCGCGCGCAGACGCACCGCCCGCCACGCGACGAAATGGCGATGAAAGTCCAATTCCCCGACGATAGCACCTATCTTGTGGTCGTTCAGCTGTACGTTGCGCAGCGCGATTTTGCTACTGACCACCACTCCACTGCCTGTGCCACGGAGGGTGGTCGTTAACGCCCCCTCCCCTCGCAGTGTTTGGGGAGAGAGAAAATCCAGTGCGGCGAGGTTTAAAGCTGGTGCGGTGATGTGCAGATCGAGTTGTCCCGTACCGTAGGCAATCTTGCCGTGCAGGGCGAGTGCCCCAGAGTCGTGTCCCCCGCGAGTGCAGCTGCCACGCAAATGCTGGAAGTGCAGGTGCTGGCGATCGGAACGGAGGTCGAGTTGCAGCGCACAGACGGGGGGAGGGCGGTGGTTGCGCAGGGTGTAGATTTGCACTGCCGAAAGGTGCGTGTTCGCCTGCACCTGTAGCGAAAAAGGTTTCCCCGTGCCGTGCACGTGCACATGGGGAGTCGCGATGTCGAAGTTGAACAGGTCGAGTTCAGTGTTGAAGGTAGACATCAACTCAGCAAAGGGTAGCGGTGTGATCGTCCCCTCGAAGTCAAAGATAACAGGGGCAGCGAAGTTTATCACGCCGCGGAAAGTACCGCGGGGCTGGCCCGCGACGATGAGCCTGCCATCTCGGAAACGTAACTGTCGAGGAGTGACAGTCAAATATGCCTCGCTGTCATGCACCTTGATCCCGCCGAGCACTGCCTGTGTCACTTTTGCGCGCCCCTCCGCCCTGAAAGCGACTGCCGAGTCGGGGGCAAAACGCATCGCGAGGCTGAAGTCTGCGCGGCTGCGTCCCTGACTGCGCTCGATGTTGAGCAGTGTGTCGAGCAGTGCAAGATCACCGCGCAGCGCAAAATCACCCTGCACTTGTAGCGGAGCGGTCATCTCCCCCTGTGCGTTAACGACCGTGCTGCCTTGCACTTTACCTCGCAGTTGTTCGATATGGTTGGCGTGCAATCGCTCGATGTTGAAAGCAAACCCCTGCCCGCCAAGCTCGCCCTCAGCCGCAAGCGACAAGTCCTGCACGCGCTGCTTGTCGTCGTGACGGTAGTTGACCGCATCGAGATGTAGTGTGATCAGCACTTTGGCGGGGGAACGAAAGTCAAGCCGTAGTTCACCGCCTTGCACGCTGAGCAGGTGGTGTTGCCCCGCGGCCGAGGTGAAATCTAAAAGCAGATCAGGGTCACTGATACTGAGACGTTCCAGCCTGTGTGTGACCAGCTGCGGCCAGTGCCATACAGTATTTTCTGTGTTGTTCGCCGCGGTCGCCGTCTCCGTAGATTGTCGCGTGAAGCGCACGACAGGCTTCTCGATGCGAAAGTTGCCGACTTTGGGTGTGCCCATGAACAACGACCACCACGAGAGATCCGCGGTCGCGCGTGTGGCACGAAATTCTTGCTCGTCGGCACGGCGTGCCTCGATGTCCCGAAATTCTATCCCCAAAGGGAGGAAGGAGACCCGCACCGCACGATAATCGAAGGTAAGACCTAGCATTGCTCCGATTTTATCTTGCAGCAGCGTCCGCAAAAGGGCGGAGTTGAGGGTGCGATCGAGTGCCAGGTCACCAAAGAAGACCAGAAACGCGCCGACGACGAGCACCGCCAGCCAGATGCGATACGATTTCTTCAAAATAGACCCATTGTGTATTCATGACGAGAAGCGCGGCAAGCACACGCCAAGCCATTCTCGCGGTTATGTCATACACGGAGAACTTGCTACACTTCAATACTAACACAGTGTGCAACATGTCATCAGAATGAACTGTTTCATCATGATGTATCACGCAGACGTGCTTTCTTTGCCGTGCGTTCGCACCAGTGTCCAGCTTGATGACATACTACCTTGAAGAGGCGGTTGTTCAGTGTGTTTATTGAACAATTTGCCAAACGCGAGCAAATTTTATTTTTCACGCCCCTAAAGTTGAGAAGACACTCATCCGAGTGTCCTGGCAGGTCGTTTTCTTTGCCAAAGGGAGAGATGATGCTTGGAGAAACACAGCAAGACGATTTTGAATCGGAAAATCTCGAAACCAACGAACTTGGGTTGGGAGGAGGCACTGCTGGTGCGAGCACTAGTGCCGTTTCGCGGTTGTTCAGCGAGGGAACGTTCTCCGACTCGAACCGCAAAAAGTACATGATTATCGGCGGTGCAGCCGCGGCATTGCTGCTCGTTCTCGCCGCCGTCTTCTTTGTTTTCAGCGATGGGAGCGAGAAAAATGTAGTCGTGCCACCCTTGCCTGGAGAAGAGCTTGCTAGCGAGGTGGTTACACCGCCCGCAGATCTGCCCGTGAGGGACACCATGCCTGCCGAGGAGGTCATGCCTGCCGAGGAAGCCATGCCTGCCGAGGAAGCCATGCCTGCCGAGACCATGGCGGTACCCGAGATGGAGATGATGGGTGTGCGCGGTGACATGCAAGCTGTTATGCCGAGCAGCGGACAGATGCGCGGCTACGATGAAACGACGGGCGATGCGCTTTTTCAATGGGAGGGTGCTGCCGACTACATCGTGTTCGCACGGCGCAGCAGCATGTCTTCACCAGAGCTGCGCATACGGGTGAGTGGCAATAACAGTTACGGTTTGCGGGATGCCTGGCCTGGCAGGTGGTATTGGCGGTTAGAAAATGCCGACGGCAGCTCGTATGGCAAGACGCAGTCGTTTACCATCAGTGCGCCGCCGCGTCGCAATATCGCATTGTCACAACCTAGTGCGGGGGAATCCATCGGCGGCGATGGCAGTGTGTCGTGGATGGGTGATGAAAAAATTTCCTACTATCGGGTGGAAATTTCTGCAGGCGATTTTTCTAACCCCAACTATCGTTTCGCCACGGTAGGAACTTCAGTGCAGCTCAGCGGGGTCATGGCGGGCTCGTATAAGCTGCGTGTCGGTGGTTTCTCAGAGGTTTCGGGGCGTTGGGAGTATACTGATCCTGTCGCGATTACTGTTCCATAAATACCGATCGGCGCGGTTATCACGCGAGCAGCACAAGCTCGTGTGTAGCACGAGCGATCTCTTCAAAAACCCACGCTGCCAGCACCGCCCTAAAAACCCCGCACCATAACGAAACGATAGGCACGAGCCAGTCCCTCCGCACGCATGCTTGTAGTGCTAGGAAACGTTTAGAAAGGTTCTGCTGGGAGTCGTCGGGTGCGACTCTGGTCGATGGTAATCGTGATTGTGCTCAAGATTAAAGAGGAGACGGAAAGCCGTGAAGTAGTCCTCGACATAGTGGATCTTGATGTTTTTCTTGATATCTGCGGTCAGCTCTTGCACAGCGGGGCGGTTTTGAGACGGCAAGACAATCGCAAAAACACGGTGACGTTGTGCGGCGAGAAACTTCTCCTTCAGCCCACCCACAGGCAACACACGTCCGTGCAGAGTTATTTCGCCGCTGAGGGCGACAGCCTGCGGTGGGGCGACGTTGAGCACGGCAGATAAGATAGAGGTCGTGATGCTGATGCCCGCACTGGGGCCGTCCTTAGGAGTTGCACCCGCTGGTATGTGAATGTGAATCTCATTAGCGGTCAACAACTTGGCATCAAAGCCAAAAAACGCCGCATTGCCAACAACGAAACTCAGTGCGGTCTGCGCCGACTCGTTCATCACTTCGCCGATCTGCCCTGTCAACTTCAAACGTGTCTGTGCGTTGCGCAACACATTGGTTTCGATCGCCAGCATCTCACCCCCGAACGGAGTGTAGGCAAGTGCCAAAGCTACACCACGCTGTGCATTACGATAGTGAAAGCTATCGACACATCCAGCACCGAGCTGACGTACGATCTGACGCGGAGTAACCTTAATGGCACGGGTCGTGACGTTCGTTTCCACAACCTGGCGAGCAATTTTGCGACAGACCGAAGCGATTTTTTTCTCCAACGTACGCAAACCACTCTCGCGGGTGTAGCCGTTGATAACCTTGCTGAGCGCAGCTCGACTGAAACTAACCTGCAAACCTTTGCTGTTTAAACCAGCTTCGGACAACTGTTTGGGGACAAGGAAGTGACTGGCAATAGAAATTTTCTCCGCCTCCGAATAGCCAGAGATGTCGATGACTTCCAGCCTATCACGCAAAGCGTGCGGCACAGTGGCCATCGTGTTCGCGTTGGCAATGAACAACACCCGCGAAAGATCGAATTCCACACCGAGATAATGATCGACAAAAGTTGCATTTTGTTCAGCATCAAGTGCTTCAAGCAACGCCGCGGCAGGATCACCACGATGATCAGCGCCGATTTTATCGACTTCATCGAGCATAATGACAGGATTACTGCTCTCGGCAAATTTTAAACACTGCAAAATACGCCCTGGATACGCACCGACATAAGTCTTGCGATGGCCACGGATATCAGCTTCGTCACGCACACCGCCGAGAGCAACACGGGCAAACTTTCTGCCCATCGCCCTCGCAATCGAACGACCGAGACTGGTCTTCCCTACCCCTGGCGGACCGACAAAACACAAAATAGGACTGGAGGCCGCAGGATTGAGCTTTTTGACCGCCAGATACTCAATGATACGATCCTTCACCGTCTGCAAACCAAAGTGATCGCTATCAAGTACCTCCTTGACAAACTTCAAATCGAGGTTGTCCACAGTGAAAACTTCCCACGGTAAAGCAAAGATGTGTTCCAGCCACGCACGGGTAAGACTCGCCTCGCTGGTATCGTGGTGCATTTTCTCCAGCCGCTTAATGTGACGCACAGCCTCGTCTTTGGCACGAGGACTGAGCCTGATCCTCTTCACTTGCTGCCACAACTCCGCTATCTCATCCTTCACATCGCCGTCGCCGAGCTCGTTTTTCATCACCTTTATCTGTTCGCGCAGATAGTGTTCCTTTTGCACTTTGCCAATTTCTTCCCGCGCCTGCGACTGAATCTTTATCTGCATACGAAAAACTTCGATCTCTCGTGCCAGAAAATTGCACACCTTGCGCAAGCGTTCGAGTGGCGAAGAGATAGTGAGCACACCCTGCGCCTCCTGCACCTTGAGGCTGAGATGCGCAGCAACGAGATCGGAAAGACGCGCTGGGTCATCGACATCTTCGAGCACCATCAACATATCGGGAGGCAAAAGCTTGCCCAAACTGACAACCGTTTCAAGATTTTCCCGCACGGCACGGGCTAAAGCTTCGACCTCTGCGGTGTTGTGCTGAGTGCTCTGCACCAACACAGGCTGCACATTGACCAGTGGATACGGCTCACACTGCACGAGATGGGTGATCTTTGCTCTCTCCCCCCCTTGCACCAGCACTCGTACCCGTCCATCGGAGAGTTTGCGAGTGCGGATTATCGAGCAGATAAGCCCCATATCGTAGACATCGAAAGGCGGAGGCAGCGAAGTGGGCAGACGATCATCTTCTTCTTGACTACAGAAAGCAGAAAGAAAAATACGCCTGTCATTCTGCACGGCATTGTCGATAGCATTGGCGCAGATGTCTTCGCTGGTGAAGACAGGCACAACCATATGCGGAAAGACGACAATATCCTTCAGGGGCAACAGCGGGAACTCTCTACCCACCTTGACGATGCCGCGTTCCTCTTGCCCAGGCACTGACTGCCCTCCCCGTTGAAAAGCACCTACAGCCTGTTCGGCCGAGAACTCCAAAACTTAAGGAGAGGAGATTGTGCAAGGCAATCATCCCCAGCATACTTTGCTCTACTCTGGGGGAGGCTGGGGAACACGCACACTAATCATGGCAGGACGCAACAGGCGATCGCGCAACAGATAACCCTTAGCGAATTCCTCGCCAACGGTCTCGCACTCGACATCATCTGCTTCCTCGCGACGCAAAGCTTGATGCACCTGCGGGTCAAAACTTTCCCCACAACTAGCGACCACCTGCAACCCGTGAGTGGTAAGAACCTTTTGCAGTTGCTCGGCAACCAAGCGCATACCCGCAGCAAAAGGACTCTGTCCTAAAGCTTTGTCGTGCGCCAGCACAGCAAAACCCTTCTCAAAGCTATCCAGCACAGGCAAAAGATCCTTCATGATGTCTTCCAAGGCATAACGGTGCAGATTTTCCCTCTCTTTGGCAGCACGCTTTTTTAAATTTTCCATCTCGGCACGCAAACGCAAGTAGCGGTCGGGTTCGCTCTGGGGAGTGCTGGAGACTGCCGCGGCACGACGCACGGCACGCACACGGGCCGCCAAGCCGCGCGGGCGGGCTTCGGCGAAAAACCGCGCAAACCAGCCACCTGGCTGCTGCGGAGAATTATCCTGCACAGGAGAAATATGACCTTGCTCAGCCTCATGGGGCACGGCAGACGCAGGAGAAACGTCCTGCTCCGTATCGAGCACAGGTGGCCTTTTTTTCAACTTACACAACCCCCGAGTAGTTCCCTGACCCAGGCGGTTGTAGCAGAAAGCACACGGCATTTCAATCTCAGGAGATGGTTTTTGCCGTTGACGTTGACGAGCAGGATTGTTAGGCGTCGCGTCGTTTGATGTGACGGTAACGGGATGGGGCTGACGTGTGGAAGCTGGTGACCTTGAAGGGGGGAAGGCGGTGTCTGGCGATGCAGTCGTTACTGTCACGTTGGGGGGCCGTTCCCCCCAGTTGTTGGACGAATGTTCGCTGGATAGGCTGATCGAAAGGAAAATCGCCCGTTTTCTGAGCCAGCTGGGCGAACACCCACCCGCTAATCTCCACGCACTCTTCATGGGGAAGTTTGAGAAAGCTTTTCTCACCCAGGTTATGCGGTATACAGGCGATAGCCGCGTGAGTGCCTCTCGCATACTAGGAATTAGCCGCAACACCCTGAGCAAAAGACTGCGTGCCTACGAGATCTCCTAGCTCACATTCTGCCCCACGCAATAGCGCGGGTGCTGGCGAGTGTGCAGCAGGGCCGCGGGAAATCAGTGCTCGAATACCAGTAGTGTGTTGTTGGCCGTCATCTTCGCAATCTGAGCACGGCTGAGGACACGCGAAGAAGAAAAAAGCAACACACACGGCTCGGCCCTGTCATCGACAGGGAGCGGTTCTTCGATGGTGATTGCTCGCCCATCGGTGCATGCCTTGCGCACGGAGATATGGCGGGTTTCGCCAGCTTCGGTTTCGGCGATGATGGGATTGGCAAATTTTTTTACCCGATACCCGTGCGTCGCGAGCTCCTTCGTCAGCAGTTCACGATCGAAGCGATTAAAGCGAATCGCAGTCTGGACGCGCTTTCTCTCACAACTAGCACACCGCCGCCCTGCCCACCGCCGCCCCTGCGCGTCGAGATAGATTTTTGCCCCATCCTTAAGCCGCTGCCCGTTCCAATGCCAGCTGACAAAACAACCACAATAAGCGCACTTGCGCGCCTGCGAGCTTGCTTCATCCATAAGTCCACCCCATTCTACTCACATTATAGCACAGATTGTTTTTATCCCTTCCTCCCTCTCCCCGCCGCCCCCATCACGACACAAACGAAGAAGAGAAGGGTAGAAAATTTTTGCTTTGACAGGGCACTTGCGGTATTACCCCGCCTGGGGGGTACGGTGGTGGCAAAACAAAAAACAATCCTCTCTGGTATTCAGCCGACCAACCAGATTACCCTCGGCAATTACCTCGGTGCACTGAGAAATTGGGTAAAACTACAACACCAGTATCGCTGCTACTTTGCTGTTGTCGATCTGCACTCGCTCGTTACCACCCGCGGCAAGCGCGAACTCGCTGCCAACAGCTGGTACGCACTGGCCGCTTACCTGGCGGCGGGCATCGACCCCACCCGTGCCTGCCTCTTCGTGCAATCACATGTCACCGCACACTGTGAGTTGGCCTGGATACTCAACTGCTTCACCTGGATGGGCGAACTGGGACGCATGACTCAGTTCAAAGACAAAAGCTGCAAAGAAGGAACGAACATTCCCGCGGGACTGTTCAACTACCCCGTGCTGATGGCAGCCGATATTCTTCTCTACCAAGCCGCACTCGTGCCTGTGGGCGAAGACCAGCGCCAACACCTTGAACTTACCCGCACTCTCGCCCAGCGCCTCAACAAACACTGCCAACAACCGCTGTTTAAAGTGCCCGCCCCATATATCGCCGACGTAGGAGCGAAAATCATGGATCTGCGCGACCCGCGGGTCAAAATGAGCAAGACTACCACCCACGCCGACGGGCGGTCTTCCTCAGCGACGATGCCGATACCATCAGCCGCAAAATAAAACGCGCCACTACCGATTCAGGGAACGAAATTAGCTACGACCCTACCGACAAACCTGGTGTGAGTAACTTGCTGGTCATCCAAGCCGTACTGCTCGACCTGCCTCTGACGGAAGTCAGTGCCCGCTACCGCGGACAAGGCTACGGCAAACTGAAAAGCGACACCGCCGATGTAGTTGTCCAAGCCCTGCGCACCATGCAAGACAAAATCACCACCCTGCTCGCCGACCGCACCGTTCTGCGTCAGGTGCTCGAGCAAGGACGCACCCAAGCGCGAACCACTGCACAACAAACACTAGAACAAGTGCGCACCATCCTTGGCCTACTACCACCATCGTAAAACCAACAAAAAACATCGTTGCGTCGCTTCGCACGGCTTGTCCTATGACTGTTCTTTGGTCTCGTGTTGTGCTACCCTGGGAACCGTACCTTGTTGTCTGGAAAGGAGCTAAGTCATGCCTCAGCGAGGCGTAGCTCGCAAGCCTGCGTTACGCAAGCCCGCGGTGCGCAAAAAGACAACACGCAAACACAAGCCCGTGGTGCGTAAAGCCACCGCACGTAAGCGTATGGCTAGCAAGAGTCTGTCGCACAAACTTGCAGTGCGTAAGCCCGCCCAACGCCTTGTACGTGCACGTAGGTCTGCGTTCAGTGCCGCGGCGGATGACTACAGGATAATCAGAGACACCCTCAAAGAGGTGATCGCAACGCAAAAGAAAAGCGCTACCGACATTGCCAAGAACAATGCTAAAACCAACGCTGCTATCGATAAAACCAATGCCAAAATCAATGCTGCTATCGATAAAACCAATGCTGCTATCGATAAAACCAATGCGACCGTCGCGAAGACCAGTGCCACGGTTGCCGAGCTCAGTAAATCTATCGGGGGGCTGAATGGCAAGTGGGGCGATTTTGCCGAAGCCTTGCTTGTCGGTGAAGTGGATGTGGCACTCAACAGTATCAAGGGAATTAAGGTAACAGAACGCCATCCGCATGTCGAAGTCGAATACGAAGGAAAAACGTGGGAAATCGACTGTCTTGCAGTCGGGGAGGATGTCGTGGTGGTCGTAGAAGCAAAGTCCAGCTTGCGGGAAGGACATGTCGGCAAGTTCATCGGCAACATCATGCAACGCTTCATCGCAATGATGCCAGCGTACCGCGGCAGGAAGATCTACGGTGCGATCGGCTACCTCAACGCCAAAAAAGAAACCGTCGCTTTCGCCCAAAGCAAGGGCTTGCTTGTGTTGCGTTCGATCCACAAAACCAAAGAGGTTGTTTCCCTGCCGAGCAAATTCAAACTGCGCGACTTTCACCCGTAAGCACCCCCCATCGCAACCTCTGTCAATAGAAAAAGTTATTCAGGCACTACAAAAAGGGAAGACAGACAAAACACCGCAAAATCAGGCCTTCTGTCGCTCAAAAAATTAAGCGCCCTACCCACGGCACTCAGGGGTAATCTATCATTGACAGCGATGTTGCTCCTTTAGTAGAAGCGCCACCGTGGGTCGTTTTGATGTTTCTTTGACTAAGGAGAATTTGTCATGGGGTATGTGAGGGGTTTGGTTTGTGTAGGTGCGATGTTGCTGGCGACGGCGGCCTTCGCGGAGAGCAATGAGGGTGCTAGCGATGAGGAGAGTGGGAAGGTTGAGTCTTTGTTGAGCAGCAAGCTGATCGAGAAGATCAAGAGCTACTTGGATCAGGGTGTGATGGAAAGCGAACAGCTGGGTAAGTATGTCGATCGTGACTACTGGAATGCGATCAAGGATGAATTCAGCACACATGTCAGCACTGCTATCGACGAGGATGAGTTCATTCAGGCGGTGTTGCCCATCATCGACAGCGTGCGTGCCGAACTGCTGGAGTTGATACAGCTGACCCTGCAAGAAGTGCTGAAGCGTGGCGATGGTCTCTCGACGAAGGTGTGGGAAGCATTAGCTAAACTTAAGCACAGGGTGGTAGAGATAATCGAAGCTGCTATCACCAAAATCCAGGCGACGGCAGAGAGCATGCCAGATGAGTATGAAGCACTGATCACCAAGGTAGGTGAGGCTGTCGGCGAGAAGGCAGTCAGCGTCATACAGAAGACGACTTTGGTAGCGGCCATTGTCCTGAGCCCTGAAAGCACTGGACTGTTGTCTTTTTGGCCGCATGTATGGTAGAGCGGATGATTGCTGTCTTGTTCTTTGTCTGTTGCCCGACGGGAGCGAGTATCTTTGCTACTCCTGCGGCGTTTCGCATGCCGTTGCAGAGTATCGCTCAGGTCAGCGATCTGCAGCGGGCGATAGACCGTCTCGTCGCTACGGGGTACAAACTGCTCGCTAACAAGTCTGCTGACGGGCGGTTCGTGCGCGAATTCATCCTCCTCAAGAACGCTGAGAGCCCTATTTACCGCTACAGCGAAACGTGTGTCATGCACGCCGACGATCGCCCCTTGGGGCGTTATGCCGTGTTCTCCGAAGGCCACCTGGAACACGCGACGACGGTTAGCGTGGACGACGAGTTGCACCGCTATGTCTCTGCAGAAAAGGAACGTGATGGTATTCCTCCTTTGACACGGGAAGGATACCGCAGTGTGACCGCGGTATCGGATGTTTCCTCCTTGCATCCTGAGATCGACGCGGTGGTGCTGTTTCACAGCTTGCGGCATACTAAGTCCTACGAGCTGATTCCCAGCAATGCCGACGGCACTTACCAGCTCATCATTCCTAGTGGTTCTGTCGCTCTACACCACCGCGACGATTATCGTGTTTACCGCCGTGTCACGACCGATGCACAGCAGAGGAAAGTCATCGACACCCTGACCATAAACGGCTGGAATCCCTATCTGGTTTACCGACACACGCACATTTCCGCAACGGATGGCACGCTGGTCGGTGAGGTGTTGTCCGAAGGCAGGTACCCTGCGCCCGTGGTCAACGACTATGCTGTCGAGGTTTTCTCGGCGGAGGTGCAGGGATTGGTCGAGGTGCATCATGGCAGCTACAATTTTCGGCAGGGAGACACCCCTTATCTCGAGCAGGAGGACACTCCGCTGACCCTCATGCGTGACGCAAAAGTGTGGGATGAGTACCACAACCCCGACCTTTTGGGGGCGGGGGTGGACAGGTGGAAAGGACGTATTTGGTTCAACGACTATACGAAAGGCGACCTCGTCTTACATCAGGTCTCGTCTTCGGCTATCGATAAGATTGGCTATGCAGAAGGAACAGGCGATCTGTGGGTGCTGTTCAAGGACGGGGGGAGATACCACTCTTACCAGTACCTCGATGTCCCTTTGCACGTGTTCAACAATTTTCTCGCCGCAAAGTCCAAGGGCAAGTACTACAACACGCACGTAAAGGGGAAGTACTCTCACCTGAAATACTGATTACATCCCGCGAGAAGTGTGCCCCACCAGCCGCTTGTGATCGTGGGGTGGATCGCCTTCAGGTACGAGGCGTGGTTGCTATGTTGGTGCGTTTTTTAAAGCTGAGAACACAGGTACTTGCGCTTGTGCACCGTCATCGCGGCGGCATCGTCGTCGCAGTCTCGGGTGGCTGTGATTCGATGGCTTTGTTGGCATTGCTGGCTGAGTTGCGGCAGGAGGTGGACTTCGCGTTGGCGGTGTGGCACGTCAACTTCGGGCTGCGCGGTGCGGAGGCGGAAGGGGATCAGCAGCACGTGCAGACGGAAGCGAAGGCGAGAGGCTTGCCCTGTCATGTCTACCGCCCTACCGCAGCTGATCTTGCCCAGCGGCGGGGACGCAGTTTGCAAGAGTGGGCACGGTTGTTACGCCAGCGAGAGCTGCGGCATTATTGTGCGACGCACGACTGCGTTGCAGCACTGGCACATCACCGCGACGATCTCGCCGAGACCGCCCTGTACCGCCTGATTCGAGGAGTGAACGCAGCACAACTGCCAGGCATGGTGCGCTTCAACGCCCCTTTCTGGCGACCGCTCTTGACGGTGAGCAAAGCGTGCCTACATTCTTTCTGCGTACGGCGGGGTATCGTTTACCGTATCGACAGCAGCAACGAGGAAAACAACTACGCCCGTAATCGTATCCGCAACCTCGTCATGCCGCAGTTGACTGCCTTGCATCACGATGCCGCGGCACACGTTGTCGCGGTGTGTGAGCAAGCACAGGCACTGCATGCCGAGATGGAGCGGGAGTTGTGTCGTCGCTGGACGAAGGAGCTGCAACAGGGCGAGCTTGACCTCGCCGCACTGCGCGCACTGCCGACCTGTAAGGCGAGTATTCTGCTGCGTATCTTTCTCGGTGATGTCAGCCAACAGACGGTAGCGACCGTGTTGGCACGAGTCAGCGAGGAGGGGAGATTTACCCAGCAACTGCGGCGCGGTCAGCGGGTGGCTGGTGAGGGGCGGAAACTGAGGTTGCAGGCTTGTGTCGATGGCGTTAAGCTGGCGAGAAGACAGCAGTTTAGGGAGATCGTGCGTCAGACGCGGCTGCATTTCATTTTAGAAGCAGGAGCAAGTGCCGAAACAGCAGATGGTCTGCGGGTGCAGGCGGAGACGGAGGTCCGACAGAGAAGTGTGTGCTACCACCTGCATCGTCCGACCCAGCGGGAGAAGGTAAGCTGGCGAGGCAAGCGCGTGCCGCGGCGGGAGGTGCACCTGCCACACGTTGCGTACGTGTGCACGGATGCCGCGGGCAAGCAAAGGCTGCTGGACGAGCAGGGGGGGTGTGTAGTGTGAGGAGAGGTTTTGTCAGCTGGTAACTGTGAAGATATTCTGTTAGAATCGAGGCCTAGGGCGGGAGATTACGCGTAATGTCGGAGCGACCTTCACCTTCGCCGCAACACGGCAACCAAGCACGCATGATTTTGCTATTCATTGCGGTGTTGTTCGTCTTTTTTATCATTCATCTGGCTGTCAATCAGCAGCCTGCGGCGGAGAAGCTCAAATACACCGAGTTCATCGAAGCGGTCAGAGAACCTGGCAGTGCCAGCGATCGGGTGATGGAAGTGACCTTCAAAGGCAGTGAAATCTACGGCAGTCGCGAGGATGGCAGTCGCTTCCGCGTCCACGGGCCGAAACCCGATGCTGAGCTGCGTACTTTTCTGGAGAAGCACGGTGTGATTATCAACTTCGAGCCGCCTGAGGAGATGAGTTGGTGGAAATCCGCTCTGATCAACTGGTTACCGATGATCGCCTTGTTGTTTTTGTTTTTCTTTTTCATGCGTCAGTTGCAGATCGGCGGGGGCAAGGCCTTGTCGTTCGGTAAGAGTCGAGCCAAGTTGCTGGGGGAGAACAAAGTCAAGATTACCTTCAAAGACGTAGCTGGGGTGGAGGAAGCCAAGGAAGAGCTGGGCGAAGTGGTCGATTTCTTGCGTGATCCACGTAAGTTCAGCCGCCTGGGGGGGCGGATTCCGCGCGGCGTGTTGTTGATCGGGCCGCCAGGCACGGGCAAGACCGTGTTAGCTAAGGCGGTCGCGGGAGAAGCGGATGCGCCGTTCTTCTTCATCTCTGGCTCGGAGTTCGTCGAGATGTTCGTCGGTGTGGGGGCGAGTCGGGTGCGAGATTTGTTCGACCAAGCGAAGAAGAATGCCCCGTGCATTGTTTTCATCGACGAAATCGATGCGGTCGGTCGCCATCGCGGTGCGGGGGTAGGCGGTGGTCACGATGAGCGGGAACAGACTTTGAACCAACTGCTGGTGGAGATGGATGGGTTTGAAAGCAACGAGGGGGTAATAATTGTCGCGGCTACTAATCGTCCTGATGTGCTTGACCCTGCTTTGCTACGGCCTGGGCGCTTCGATCGGCGCGTGACGGTAGGCAAACCTGATGTCAAGGGACGCACAGGCATTCTGAAGGTGCATAGCCGCAAGACTCCCATGGCGGATAATGTCGATTTGGAGGTGATTGCACAGGGCACGCCTGGTTTTTCGGGCGCGGATCTACAAAACCTCGTCAACGAAGCTTCGTTGTTGGCAGCGCGAGAGGATTGTGACATCGTTTCGATGGTGCATTTTGAGCATGCCAAGGACAAGATTTTGATGGGGCCAGCGCGTCGCAGCATGGTCATGCCCGAAGAAGAGAAACGCAACACTGCTTATCACGAAGCGGGGCACGCTTTGGTGGGATTGAAACTCAAGAACCACGATGCTTTGCACAAGATAAGTATCGTGCCGCGGGGACAGGCGTTGGGGGTAACGGTGTTGTTACCGACTAGCGAGCGGTATTGTGTCAGCAAGGAGTACGCCGAGGGCATGATCGCCTATGCGATGGGCGGGCGGGCAGCCGAAGAGCTGGTATTTGAGCGCCGCACAACGGGAGCGGGCGATGATATCGAGAAGGCGACCGAGATCGCCCGCAAAATGGTGTGCAACTGGGGGATGAGCGAAGTTGTCGGGCCGTTAGCGGTAGGTAGACAGTCGCAGGAAGTTTTTCTGGGGCGGGAAATTTCGCAGCAAAAGGATCATTCCGAGAAGATGGCACAGGAGATAGACAAGGAGATACAGCGTTTCGTCAACGAGGGTTATCAGCGTGCCTTTACTATTTTGCGCGATAACCGCAAGGCACTCAACAGTATCGCCGAGGCTTTGCTCATCAAGGAGACACTGACCGCTGAAGAGGTGCAGGCTGTCATGGAAGGCAGCAATGTTGTCAGTGAACAGGAGCTTGCTGTTTACCACAAACGCCTTGCGCGTGAAGCAGAGTCAGACAAAGCACGGCGAACGCAGAGAAGTTCCAAACGCAATACCAGTAAGCGAGTCAAAGATCCGCAGTTCGTACCACAGACTTCATGAATGAGTCGTCACCGTTATCTGCTACTGTTTACGCGCTGGTAGTTGTGCGGTGTGACGTGGAAAAAATTGGACAGGGAGTGGCAAAGGGCGTAGCATGGTAGGCATGGTTGATAGTTTCGCCAATCGTGACAGGCCACCACCGCCGATAACGAGGGAGAGGCAGGACGAGTTGCCCGAGATAAAGATCCCGCCACCGCCTAACGGAGGTGTAGCACGAGCACACGTTGCGTTACCGCCGCGTGCGCGGCACCGCGTGAGTGCTCACGAGTTGTTGCTGCCCCGTCGTAGCAAGCGTTTGTACATCACCAAAGTGCTATTATTCGCCGTGATCGGTCTCGGTCTCGGCATTCTCATCGGTGTAGGTTTTTTGTTCGGCTAGGAGCTAGCAAGCCACGAACTTAGTGGTACAGGCCACAGACGACTCTTTACCAGCGCTGCCCCCTCGCACCCGCGGCACTAGGACAAGAAGCTTGCGTGCAATAACGCAGTGAGGTAAGGTCGCCCTTCACAGGTGAGAGGAGGTTTTTTGTGGCAGTTCCCAAGGTAAGAACCTCGCGGTCACGGCGCAACAGCCGCCGTGCGCATCATTACTTGCGTCCTCGCAGCTATTCCCCTTGCCCTAACTGCCAGGCGGTGCGCCTGCCGCACTGTGTATGCTTGTCTTGTGGTTATTATCGCGGGCGGCAGGTGATGGAGGCGAGTGCAGCTGCCCCGAAAGAGGCCGACGGCTTTGAGCAACCCAGCTGAGGCAGCGATGACCGCGGGGACAAGTGGAGCGGTGCTCGCCGTATACCCAGGGCAGGGGTCGCAGTATACTGGCATGTGTCGGCGTTTATTGACCGATTTCCCCTACACGGCGCAGACGTTCGAGCGGATAGAAGACCTGATGCGGATGCGTATCAGACACATGTGCTTAGCGGGAGGTCGGGAGTTATTGATGCAGACGGTGAATACCCAGCCCTGTTTGTTCGCCGTGAGCATGGCTTACCATGCCGTGCTCCAGCGGGAAACGAACTTTCGCCCTGCCTTGCACGCGGGACACAGTTTGGGCGAGTTCAGTGCCCTTGCCGCGAGCGGTAAACTACCCCTGGCAACAGCCTGTCATCTGGTCAAACGCCGCGGGCAAGTGATGCAAGCATTGGTGGGGAAAGGAGAAATGCTGGCGGTGCTCGGTGCCCAAATTGCTACCGTGGCAACGATAGTGCAGCAGGTGAGTGCCACGACAGGCGAAATCGTAGATATTGCCAACCACAACAGTCCGCAGCAGGTGGTGATTGCAGGCACGAGTGCAGCGGTGCAGGCGGTTGCGGCACAGCTGCGGGCAGAGAAAATCAAGAGCATCAAAGTTCCCGTCAGCGCACCTTTTCACTCCCGTCTCATGCGCCCTGCGGAACAGCAAATACAAAAACTGATCATGGCGGCGGAGTTTATAGACAATGACAGCGTCGTCATTTCCAATTACCGCGGGGCTATCGTGCCATACCGAGCTGACTTTCTCGTAAAACAAATAAGCAACCCTGTGCGTTGGGTCGCAACCATCGAGGCTGCCCTCGCTTTTGGTTGCGACACCTGCATCGAGGTAGGCCCAGGTCGTGTGCTCTCTGGTCTGTTGCGCCGTTTCCCTGCTTGGCGAGGTAAGTGCTACCCACTTGAGGACGATCTCCACACCTTCTTGCGCGCTTGCCCCTGACCTGCGTTGCGTTTTCGCTCCGACTTTTTTCAAATAGCGTACCTATCGTCGTAGGTTAGGGAGATTGGGGATAGGTAGCGAAGATGCTGTCGATGTGGTAGAGCTTGTTGCAGTGGCTGCGCCTTAGTGCGGCGGTGAACCTTTAGGAACGGGCAAGCGATGATCAAGCTGGCTGATATTCGTCGTGAATTTCCTTTGCTCAAGCGCACGGTGCACAGTAAACCGTTGATATATCTTGATAATGCTGCGACCACGTTGGCACCGCGGGCGGTGCAGGAGCGGGTACAGTCCTATTTTTCCTCCTGTACTGCTAACATCCATCGGGGGGTGTATTATTTGAGCGAGGAGGCGACACGGCAGTTCGAAGCTACCCGCCGTAAGGTGCAGAGGTTCATCAATGCGGCCGATTCCGCTGAGATTATCTTCACTTCTGGCACGACGCAGAGCATCAACCTTGTCGCGCAGAGTTTCGGGCCGTGTTTTTTGCAGACGGGTGATGAGGTGATTGTCACCGAGATGGAACATCATTCCAACATCGTGCCGTGGCAGCAGATTTGTGCGGCGCGTGGTTGTCGGTTGCGTTACATCCCGCTCACGACGCGCGGCGAACTTGCTCTCGAGCGATTGCCTCAGTTGTTTACGCCACGCACCAAACTGTTGGCGGTTACTTTTGTTTCCAATTCACTCGGTACGTACAACCCGCTACCGCAGATAATTGCGCAAGCGCATGCTCATGATGTGCGGGTGCTGGTCGATGCCGCTCAGGCTGTCAGTCATTTCCCCATCGACGTGCAACAACTCGATTGTGATTTCCTAGCTTTTTCTGGACACAAGATGTTTGCCCCTACGGGTGTAGGGGTGCTTTACGGCAAAAAAGCGTTGCTCACTGCGATGCCGCCGCCGTATACGGGTGGCGGGATGATCAGCAAGGTTACGATGGAGCACACGACTTTTCTGCCTGCTCCAGAGAAGTTCGAGGCTGGCACACCTAACATTGCGGGTGTGTTGGGGCTGGACACCGCCATCGACTTTCTCACTGCCCTCGATCGTGAGGCACTGCAACGCCACGAGAACGAGTTGTTGCACAGTGCGACCGCGGCCTTGCAGGAGGTACGGGGTTTGCGTATCATCGGCAGTGCCGCGAGACGTGTGGGAGTTGTGTCCTTCGTTGTCGATAATGTGCATCCCCATGATCTGGGCACGTTGCTCGATCATGAAGGTATCGCTATCCGCACGGGGCATCACTGTAATCAGCCGTTGATGCGTTTTTTTGCTATTCCCGCGACGGCACGTGCTTCGTTCGTTTTTTATAACACTCTCCAAGAGGTGGAGCGCCTCGCGGCAGCGGTGCACAAAGCGATTAGGTTTTTTGCATGACTCTCGACACTCATACACAGCAGCTCTACCAGCAGGTAATTCTTGAACATAATCGCACACCGTGTAACTTCTGCCGTCTCGACAACTTCACGCACCATAGCGAGGGTCACAATCCTCTGTGCGGCGACCACATCGAAGTTTTCCTGCGGGTGGTGGCGCAGCAGACGATTGAGGCAATTTCCTTCGTTGGGCAGAGCTGTGCCATCTGCAAAGCATCAGCTTCGATGATGAGTGTTTTTTTGCAGGGACAGGCGACGGGTACGGCGAAAAGCAAAGTGCAGCTCTTTCAACAGCTGTTGCAGGGTGAGAAGATCGGCAAGGATGAGCTTGGCAAGCTTCTTGTGTTTGCCACTATTTGGCGCTACCCCGCACGGGTCAAGTGTGCTGCACTGCCCTGGTATACGATGCGCGGTGCACTTGACGCATGTTTACATATATCTACAGAACAGGAGACCAGACCATGAGCGAGCTAAACTCCGTCGTCGTTGCCCAGAAACCTGATGAGAGCTGGGAAGCGAAACACATCCCCTCGGGCAAAGTCACCTTTGGCTTGAGTCGTGACGAAGCTCTCGAAGAAATGCGTAATCTACTCGGTATGGACGAGCGCGGCGACTTCGACGAACCACTGACCAGCGACCGTTTCGAGGGTGTCGCGAAAGACATCGCCCTGTTTCTTGAAGGTGATATCTCCGCTATGTTGAAGGCGCATTCTGGCTTTGCCCGTTTGGAAGCCTTCGAGCAGGGTATCGCTCACGTGCGGCTCGGCGGCGGTTGCGAGGGTTGTCCTTCCTCCACCTTCACTCTCGTGCAGGGGGTGAAAGAGCAACTGCAAGATCGTTTCGGTGAGGATAGTGTTACCGATGTTGCCCCTGTGTTTTGAGTTGTCACCGCGTTCTTCTCGCCTCATCCCCATCCTCTCCGTGTGTGGGCGAACCTTACCTCTGCGGGCTAGACTGACAGGGGGTGGAGGTATTATGTCTGTAAAAACATTTCGATCTCCTCTAGTGGGCGTGGCCGCACTTGTATGGCGGGCGCTGCTGTGTTGGTATACAGACGCAGTAAGTTGAGGCGAGCCAGCAGTGCCGCACCGAAAAGAATGTTCATCGCCACCACTGCCACTTGGCGTTCCGACAGGGGAGCGAGGCAGCTGTCGGCTACCCAGGTGTTGAAGTTACCCATCGCTGCTCCGCACCAAATTTGAAAATCGAGGCGATGTGCGGCATTGTCTTGTCGTGCCCACTGCGATGATTTGCCGAGATAGGTGCGAAACAGCAGTGCCATCTTGTGTTTAGGGTCGCGGGCGGCTTTGGTAAGCTGGGCAGGGTTGTGGCGGGCGAAGTAGGCGGCGGTGTCTTGCCATACCTGGGGTAGTGGTGCACCAAAAAAGTTAGCTGCAAGGTTTTGTTGCTCCGCCGCAGGCAGGGCATCTATGCTGTCGTAGTGACGGTAGAGTTGGTAAAGGCGTTGGGCGCGCATGGGAAACATCGTACCGCGTTTCAGCACTTGCACTTGAACCCCCATCTCAAACATGTCGGCAGCCGCGGTCATCGTCACGTCGGCGGGTCGTGCTTGTGTCAGCAGTTTCTTGACGGCGGTGGAGGTGTGTGCTTCGACGCAGCACTGATTGATCGAGCCGCTAACGACGTAGGCTGCACCCATACTGAAGGCCGCGAGGGCAGCGCGAGGTTCGGCAATTCCCCCCGCGGCTCCGACGTAGAGGTGGTGATGAGCATAGCGCGGCGCGAGTTGTTCTTTGATAGTGAGGAAGGCGGGCAGGATGGTCACGAGAGCACGTTTATCGGTGTGTCCCCCTGAATCTGCCTCGGCGGTAACGCAATCGGCCAGTGGAATTTGTGCTGCCCACTCCGCCTGTTGAGCGGTGAGCAGCCCTTGTGTGTGCAGAGTCCTGAGTAGTTGTGGAGGAGGGGGGGAGAAGAAACTATGTGCTAGCTCTTCACGGGAAACTTTGGCGATGACACGGTTAGGAGTAACGATTGCACCGCTTGCAGCGGTGCGTATGCCTGCGGTGCGGTATCTGACCAGGGGTAGGGTAATACCCATGAAGGCCGAGGCCTCGATGATGCGTATGCCGTGTTTCACGTACAGTTCGGCGGTCTTTGTCTCCAGTTCAGTGTCGAAGGGGGAGTGGATGAGATTGCAGCCGTAGGTAAATTTTTGTTGTGCGGCGTTTGTTTTGAGGGTGACGATTGCGTCGGCGATGCGGGTGAGTTCAAGCCCTGCTGTCCCCAGAAAACCGAGCATACCAGCCTTGCCGATGGCTGTGACGAGATCGACTGAGCTTATGCCATCCGCCATCGCACCGCACAGGTAGGGCAGGGTCAAACCGAAGTCACGCAGAAAATTCTGCTCGCCGAGGCGTGCGGGTGGCGACGGGGGCAAAACCGCTCCGTCAGGCAGCGGCACATGGCGTGTGAGGTAGCAGTACTGCGACCAGGGTGGCATGCTATGCTCCGTTCTCACCTCTGTCTAACGAGAAGAAGTTTTTTGAGCAACTTTAATTCTGCGTGTGCCTCCTGAAGCTCACTCCCTTTCTTCCTCGGCGGGCGGTGTTCCTGGGGGCAGTTTGTTTCCCAGCTCTTGAAAATCAGGGCTGATCCCAATATACTGGCCGCGTGCTACCCCCGTAGTGGCGATAACGCAATTCCGAGAACGCTTAACTCATGCGTACAACCACAACGAACCACAACGATGAGTGTTATGCTGCGCTTAGGCTTGCGGCGCAAGAGGCGCGTGCGTGGCTGCGCGAGCTTGCCGACGGCAGAGTCGGAGCGAGTGTGACGCGGCAGGAGTTGCGTGCCAAGTTTGCCAGACCACTGCCTGCTGAAGGGATGCGTGCCGAGGAGGTGGTGGCGCATCTGGTGGCTGCGACGCGCGGTGGTTTGACTGCGAGTGCGGGTGGTAGGTTTTTCGCTTGGGTGATGGGTGGGTCGTTGCCTGCCGCGCTGGCTGCCGATTGGCTGGTGAGCAGTTGGGATCAGAATGCTGTGCTGCACGATTGTAGTCCTGCGAGTGCGGTGATCGAGGAGATGGCGGGCAAGTGGTTGTTGGAATTGCTCGATCTTCCGACTTCTGCCTCGTTTGCGTTTACGACGGGTTGTCAGATGGCGCACTTCACCTGTTTGGCGGCGGCGCGGCAGCGGGTGTTGGCACAGCTCGGCTGGGATGTCGGGCAACGTGGTATGCGTGGTGCACCGCCGCTCAAGGTTATTACCAGCGAGTATCGCCACGCCTCTGTCGATCGTGCGGTGCGTTATCTCGGTTTGGGCGAAGGGGAGATCGTGGCACTCGCTACTGATCGGCATGGGTTGGTACGCCGTGCGGCGTTGGAGGAGGAGTTGCGTGCCTGTGGGAGTGCGGCGCGCATCGTCGTGCTCGATGCTGCCGACCTGAACATTGCGGCTTTCGATGCTTTCACCGCACTGATTCCGTGTGCGCAGGCGCAGCGGGCTTGGGTGCATATCGACGGTGCGTTTGGTCTTTTTGCCCGTGCCAGCGCGCGCAAGAAGCATCTCACTGCGGGTGTTGAACTGGCCGACAGTTGGGCGACTGATATGCACAAGTGGCTCAACGTTCCTTTTGACTGTGGTTTTGCTGCGGTGCGTGATACTACGGCACACCGTGAGGCTTTGAGCATCCACGCGGCCTACATAGATGTCGATCGTGTTTCCCGTCAAGCGATAGACTGGACTCCAGAGTGGTCACGGCGGGCGCGCAGTGTGCCTGTTTACGCCGCGTTGTTGCAACTGGGCAAGGATGGGGTGGCGGAGTTGGTCGAGCGTAACTGTCGTTGCTGTGCTGAACTGATCGAGGGTATCGGTACGTTGCCAGGGGCGGAAATTGTGTGGAAATCCGATCTCAATCAGGGTTTGTTGCGTTTTCGTGATCTGCGTCCGCAGGCGGATGCGGCTGATCACGATCGTCGTACGTGGGAGGTAATGGATACGGTCAATGCGACGGGGGTGGCCTTTTTTTCTTCCACGGTGTGGCGGGGTAACTTTGTCATGCGTGTCAGTGTTGTCAATTGGCGCACGGACACGGCGGATGTGCAGCGTGTCGTCGCAATTTTTCGGCAGGTACTCGCTTCTTTCTTGCCGCGCTAAGCGTGCTTTAGGACGGGTGTTTTTTTGTCTGGCGGTCGCGTTGTTGTGCTAATTCCGCCTGCATTTGGGCGACGATACTTTCTGCGCCGCGCACTCCTTGTGTGGGTGTGGTTTGGGTACGTCGCCAGAAAAATCCCCACAGCAACAGCGGGCCGCCGAGCAAGAGCGATAGTGGTATCCACCAAGCTAGGGAGCTGAAGCCGCGGCGTGGTGGCTCGCGCAGAATCCAGTAGCCGAAACGGGCGGTGAAAAACTGCATGATTTCCTCTTTATTCATGCCCGCGTTGATTTTTGTTTTTACCATATCTTTGATCTGGTTGGAAAACAGTGCGTCAGATTCCCATACGCTTAGCCCTTGGCAAGCGGGACAGCGTAGGTCTTTGCTTAATTCTTCGAACAGTTGGTAGTCCTGTGGTGCGAGGTTCGCGGTGCGATCGTAGGCTGCGGCAGTCAGCAGGGTGAAACACAGCAGTGCGGAGATAGTGGGCATCGTTATGGCACTCCACTGCCGACGAAATCGCGGCTGCGCTCGCCGCGGTAACGGTCGCCGAGGGCGAGCAGACCGCCTGCGACCATCAGAAAGATGCTGAGCCAGACGATACGTACGGTGGGGTTGATATGGATGTTGAAGGTGGCCGATTGTTTTTTTGTCTCGTAATCGGCTAGCACGACGTAGACATCGTGCCAGAAACCTCCGTGCACAGCTATTTCGTGAAAAATTTCTTCGGCGGTGGGGTAACGGCTACGGCCTGGGTGGAGGGTAAACTGTGTTTGTCCTGTGCGTGTAACCTGTAGTGTTGCTTCTTGAATGAGGGCGTTGTCTACTTTTTTGCCTTGTACTCCGTCAAAAACGAAGCGGTAGCCAAAGAAGTCGGTATGTTCACCGTGGGTAAGGTTGACGTTTTTTTCTATCGCGCGGTAGTTCCCCAAGAAACCGAGCACTGCGACGAGCAAGCCGAGGTGGGCGACGTAAGCACCGAGGTAACCGAGGTTGCGGGAGAAGAAAGTTTTGAGTTTAAACTTAAGTTGGCGCAGACGATGGAAGGCATCGCCGCTGATTACCAGCGAGCTCCAGAAGCAGAGGTAGATACCGACCAGTTGTGCGCCGAGGGCGAAACCGTCGGGTGTCTGCCATACTTTACCGCCTGAGCAGAACAGCAGTGCGGCGGGCAGTGCCAGTAATGCGGTAACGAGCAGCAGTTTCGCTCCGCCGACGATTTGGGCGCGTTGGTAACGCATGATGTTCCCGAGGGCGATGGCGATGATAAGGCACAATCCGATCCACGGGGCGAAAGCGTTGAAGTAGGGTGCTTGCACCGAGATACGCTGTTTGGTCAGGGCTTCGGAGACGATGGGAAACATTGTGCCGATGATGACGATGATGGCTAAGGTCAGCAGAATGAACTGGGTGATGAGCAGGGCGGATTCTTTCGCCACTCCCCACACTCGCTCGGTCGCGGCGGGTAGGATGGCGGGGGCGCGCAGGGCGTAGAGGGCGATAAAAAACAGCAGCAGCACGGCGAGAAACAGTAGGTAGTTGGGGCCGATGGGTGATTGGGCGAACGAGTGCACCGAACTGACCACTCCTGAACGGGTGATAAACGTGCCGAAAAAACTGAAGAAGAAGGCGAAAAAAGCCAGCACAAGGCTTAGGCGTTTAAGGTGACCGAGTTTTTCCTGCACTAGCAACGAGTGTAGGAGACAGACGCAGAACAGCCACGGCAAGAAACTGGAATTTTCCACGGGGTCCCACGCCCAGTAACCCGCCCAGCCGAGTTCGACGTAGGCCCAGCGTCCGCCGAGGCTCACGCCTGCGGTCAGAAAACAGAAAGCCGCCAAAGTCCAGCGGCGAGTGGTTTTTAACCAACCTTCGGTGATATCGCCGTAAAAAAGTGCGGCCACGCTGTAGGCAAACGGCACTGCCAGCAAAGTGTAACCGACGAACAGGGTGGGAGGGTGAATTGCCATATAGGGGTTTTGGAGCAGGGCGTTCATGCCTTGTCCGTCGCTCGCGACGGGGAATAGGCGCACGAAAGGGTCGGAGTGGGTGATAGCGAGGTAGAACATCCAGGCCAATACTGCCTGCAGCGCGGCACTGACGTAGGGCATGATATGTTCGTTAATGCGTGCGCGTGTCCACAGGGCCAGTGTTGCGCAGATCGACAACAGCAGCGTCCACAGCAGGTGTGAGCCTTCGAGGGAAGACCAGAATGCCGTCAAGGTATAGTAGGATGGCAGATCGGAACTGGAATTTTTGAAGACATAGAGAAGCGAGTAGTCACGACCGAAGAAGGTTATCCAGAGAATCAACGAGGCGGCGAGCACTAGCAGGCAACTGCCTGTCTGCGCTGCTTTTGCCGAGAGATAGAGGCGACGGTGGCGTAGGTGTGCCGCGAGCAGCGAGGTCGCGGTGCCGTAGAGGCTAACTATCAAACACAGCAGCAGCAGGTAGTGTCCGATATCACCAAGAATGAGGGGCATCGAGGTTTTTTCCACGGCCATTCAACGATCCCTCAAGTCTAAACAGTTCCCAGCCGTTCGGCAAGGTTTGTCCTGCAGGTATCTCCAAAAGATATCGTTATCCAGCATGCCAGTACCGTCTCTAAAGCCTAGAACCTACGACGACAGGCACGCGGCTTTGGATGCTGTCAGAGGATTTGGGGTGGAACGATCTTCTGGCAATTGATAGAGTTCCGAGGAGCGGGTAAGCGAGGGGCTGGGGAAGTGCAGGCGGCTGGGGTGTTGGTTTCGGTAGTAGAGGGGAACAGGCAATATCTCGATGGCGGAGCGATGTTTGGCAACGCCCCGCGTGCCGTATGGGCGAAGTGGTGTCCGCCTGATGCACAGGGAAGAATTGAACTGGCGACCCGCGGTTTGTTGATCGAGTGTGGTGACATCAAGTTATTGTGCGAGGTCGGCATCGGTAATTTTTTCGAGCCGAAGCTGGCACGACGCTACGGGGTCTGTGACCCTGAGAAGAACAAGTTGCTCACTAACCTCGCCGCACTCGGTGTGGAGACGGCGGACATCGACTATGTCATCCTTTCCCATCTGCATTTCGATCATGTGGGTGGTCTGTTGGCGGTGGACGGCCAGCTCAATTTTCCTCGTGCCCGCTATGTCGTGGGCGGTACGGCGCTGGCACGTGCCGCATCCCCGCATCCTCGTGACCGTGCCTCCTTCATCGACGGCATGGTGGCTAAACTTGCTGCCAGTGGCAGACTGTTGAAGGTAGAAGGCGAGCGACTCGCGGGTGTGTTGGAAGAGCGGTTGGAGTTCATTTTCAGCGATGGGCACACCCCTGGTCAGATGCACACTGTTTTGCGTGGGCAGCACCGTAAAATTTTTTTCGCGGGCGATCTCATCCCTGGCACAGCTTGGGTACATTTACCGATCACGGCGGGTTATGACCGTTTTGCCGAGCTGGTTATCGACGAGAAACGTCAGCTTTACAGCAAGGCAGTGGACGAAAACTGGCTCATCTTTTACATGCACGACCCGCGGGTAGTTGCCTCGCAGGTGAGTTACACGCGGGGTCGCTATAGTGCGAGTGCAGCGCTGACAACGATGCGACGCTATGCACTGTAATCATTTACTTTGGGGATAGATTTGGCGAAAAATGTAGTCCTGGTGGGAGAATCTGCCACAGGCAAATCCCGCGTGGCACCTTTGCTGGCACACTTGTTGGGTTATGGAGTGATAGATACCGATGCCTGCATCGTGCGCGAGCGGGGGATGCAGATTTCTGCCCTGTTTTTTCGGTATGGCGAGGAGCATTTTCGTGCGTTGGAGACACAGCTACTGGCGGAGCTGAAGGGGGTCAAGCACTGCGTAATCGCTACGGGGGGAGGTTTGCCTTGTCACCGAGACAACTGGAGCAAGTTGGCCCGTTTGGGTATTACCGTCTGCCTCACCGCCAGACCACAGGTTATATGTCAACGTCTGCTGCTCGATCGTGAGCGGCTGAAGAACAGCCCCTTGTTGAGCCCCGCACTTGAGGGCAGCAGTGACGAAAAAATTCTGTTAGAATTAATGGATAGGGTGGAGGAAACGCGTGTCGTGCGTTCAGATTTTTTCGCACAAGCCGACATAACTATCGACAGCGGTGGCTCGACGGTCGAGTTTTGCGCACTGATGGTTAAAAATGCAATCTTACAGAGGCGTAATGCGAGCAGATAACAGCTTGGGAAAACTAAAAAGCTTGCCCTGGAAAGCGCTGGCCTGGGTAGTGGGCAGCAGCTTCGTGTGTGCGACGGCACTGTCGATGGGTGTCGCGTGGTTGTTTTTTCCTGAGGCCAAAGACCGCCGCGGCGATGGTGCGAGCAACTACAAACTGCAAGAAACTACCCAGAGCCTGAACAACGACGATATGAACAAAATCATGCAGCGCAATCTCTTTCAGGCGGAAGGGATGGACAACTTGGACGAGGACAAGGACAGAGCTACGGTCGCAGAAGTTATCAAGTCAAATTTGCCTCTGAAGCTGACGGGCACGATCTATTCGGGCGATCCCCGCAACGGTATCGCCATCATCGAATTCAAAGGTAAACGCAAGACAGGTAGCTTCATGAACGGCGACTTGGTGGTCGGACGTGCCATGTTGCGGGAGGTACATAAGGGGAAAATCATCCTCGATAACGGTGGGCAGCTGGAGTATCTGGAGATCGACAAACAGGAGTTGGTGCGCAGGCGCAAGGTATCGAAGCAGCGCGCCAAGCGCAAGTACGCCGCGATTGCCACCGCCCCCGCTGCGAAGGAGTTTCGCGAGGAAGGTTTCGAGCGTACGGGTGGGAACATCAACATGTCAAAGGACTACAAAGCAAGGTTGCTGGGGCCTGACTTCACCAAAGTTTTACAGGATGCCAAAGCATCGCCCAACCTCGTCGGAGGTAAGTTGCGCGGTTTTCAACTCAGCCGTATTCGGGAAAACTCTATCTACCAGAAGTCAGGCTTGCAGAACGGCGATGTGGTGGAGGAAATCAACGGCATCTTACTGACCGACACCGCGCAGGCGATCAAGTTGTTGAATTCGTTGCGCAACGAGTCGGAGATTGAGATCCGAGTAGTACGGAGTGGAAAACCGATGAACTTCCTTATCAGTGTGCAGTGAACATCGACCTGCAAAAGCTGCGGCGGTGGTTGGTAGGTGAACGCCTCAAGGTGCTGGTGCGGTCGTTCTTCACCGTGCTGGCGGCGTGGCTCGTCGCGACGGTCTTCGCATCGTTGAGCACGCACTTTCTGATGGGTAAAGGTTTCTTTAGCGGCCGAGCCTCAGGACGTGGCAAGAGCGGTGTGCAGGTGGATATGATGAAAAAACTCAACTACCGTGATGTGCGCAAAGCGGTGCTCGACCGCAACATCTTCAATGCGACGGGCGAGCTTCCCGACCACAAGGAACTCGCCGACGATGCCGCCCAGGGACGTATTCTCGCGGGGCAGTGCAACAAGCCGACACTGAAACTAAAGGTAGTGGGCACTATTTATCTCGGCGGCGACAACTCGATAGTCTCGGTGCGGGAGGCAAACTATTCCCAGTCCGATACCTATCGTGTCGGGGACAAGATCATCGGCTACGAGGATGTGTTGGTCGTGGCGATCGAGCGTGAGCAGATGGTTGTCGATAACGGAGGGAGTCGTGAGTGTTACAAAATCGAAAAATCCGCCAAGGTCGCCAGTCGCACGGATGGTTACCAACCCCGTAAACAACAGGGCAAGGCAAAAGAACGCAATGAGGACGGGCGCGGCGGTGCGGTGGTGTTGGACAGTGCTTGGGTGGAAAAGCAACTGGGGCCTGGGTTCAGTCAGGTTCTCAAGTCAGCCAGACTTGTCCCCAACCTCGACGGCGAGAGCATCAACGGTTTCAAGATATTCGCGATCAAAAAGGGCACGCTGTTCAACAAAATCGGCTTACGCAACGGCGATATTATCCAGAAAGTCAACGATACCAGTTTGGAGCAAGCGGAACAGGGTTTCGCCCTCTTCCAGACATTTCAGGAAGATCAGGAGATTGTTTTCAACATCATGCGCAAAAACAAACCGCAGACGATCGGTGTCGTGATAAAATGACGAGGGGTGAGTGGCTTTATGACAATTACTAGATTTTTTTTAGTAGCACTGCTGTTATCTGTGCCTAGCTGGCAACTTCATGCCGAAGAATCACCGCTGGCCACGGTCGAAATCGAAGACAACGACGAGCCACGCGGTGCGGAAGCACTGCCGCAGGGCGAAGAGCTGGTCAACATCGATTTTCCCGAACCGACCGAAATCAAGGACATCATCAAAGCGGTAGCCTTGTGGACAGGCAAAAATGTCATCCTCGATCGGCAAGTGACGGGTAAGGTACAGATTATCTCTCCGCGCAAGGTTACCAAGGAAGAAGCTTATCAAGCGTTCCTCTCCGCCCTGAACATTCTCGGCTTGACCACCGTCGAAACGGGTCGGATCATCAAGATTATGCCTATTCGTACCGCGGTGAAAGGCAACCTCAAAACTTTTCGAGGGGCAAAGTGGACACCTCGTACCGATGAAATAATTACCCAGATAGTGCCGCTGAACTACATCAACGCCAAAAGCATTCAGACGACCCTCTCACGTATCGTTTCGTCCAACTCGATGATCGCTTACGAACCGACCAACACCCTGATTATCAGCGACACGGGCTACAAAGTGCGGCGTGTGCTGGACATCGTCAACCTACTCGACGTGCAGACCCGACAACCGCGGCTGGAAATTATCCCCATACGTTTTTCCGATGCCAAAGCCGTCGCCGAGAAGGTACGGCAGCTGGTGACCAGTTCGTCCCGCAGCAAGCGTTTACGCCGCTCCAGCTCACAGGAATACAAGATTCTCGTCGATGAGCGTTCCAACTCGGTAATCATCTTCGGGCCGCCCCGCACCATCAAAGACGTGAAAGATATGGTCAAGGAATTTGACATCGAGCTGGACGACCCTTCACGACAAGCGACCATCCACGTCCGTCCGCTCGACTACGCCGATGCCAAGACTCTGGCAGGCACTTTGTCAGCTCTGACAGGTCGTAGCCGTCGTCCTGCACGCCGTGTACCGAGCAAAACCCGTCCCTCCCCGTTGGCAGCGGTGGCACAGCTCGACGATAACGTCAAGATTACCGCCTACGAACCTTCCAACTCGCTGCTGATCACAGGCAGTCGCAGTGCCTACCAGGCACTGAACGCCATCATTCGCAAACTCGACATGCGTCGCAGCCAAGTCTACGTCGAGACCGACATCCTCGATATCAACATCGAAGACTCGTTTATCGCAGGCATGAGTATCTTCGGTGGCGCAGGGAAGAGCGAAGGAACGAAGGTCGTCGGTACGTGGGAAGGTGCGAGTGCAACCAGTCTGGCCATCGGCGGTGCGGTCGCGGAGAAAAGCGGCGAAGAAGGGGCCGCGGGTGCTGCCGCCCTCAGTGAACTAGCAAAATTGAAAGAAAACTTCTCCAAGAACCTCACCATCGGCATCCTGTCGGGGACGAAAGTCAACGTGCCAGGTCTAGGTGAGATCGCCCCTGCCGCACTGATCAGCCTGATCAAAAGCGATGCCAATACCAAGATTCTCGCCACACCACAGATCCTCACCTCCAACAACGAGGTCGCCAAAATCAGCAGTGGCGAAACACGCCTGTTTCATACCGCCGAAACCAACCCCACCACAGGGACTCCCGTCCAAAAACTCGAAAAAGAAAACGCCAACCTCAGCCTCAAGATAAAGCCCAATATCAGCCACTCCAACTACGTGACACTCAAAATCGATCTGGAAGCCAACACTTTCGGTACACGTATTTCCGATGAAGGCTTGCCCAACATAAACAAACGCCAAACCTCACAGCTGGTGACAGTCAAAAACGGCCAGACCGTCGTTATCTCTGGTTTGATGCAAACCCGCGAGATCGAAACATTTCAAAAAGTGCCGCTATTCGGCGATATTCCCGTGCTCGGTTGGCTATTCCGCAACAGCTCTTTGAACAACATCAAGACCAGTTTGGTGATTTTCCTTAAGCCCCATATCGTGCACAACGCTGGAGATCTGGCGGAAATTTACCGTCAGAAGATCAAAGAGCGTGATGAATTTCTCGATGCGGTGGGGGCAAGCACCAGCCCCGACGATGATTTCTACGCCCTGCTCCCTAAACTCGAGGAAGGCGAATATCATTCCGACACCGTCGATGAGATGGAACGGCGCAAGTTAGAGGAGATGCGGCGTGAGCTGTATGAAATAATTCGGGACGAAAGCAACCGCGGCTATCCCCTGAAGTTCACGCCCGAAGAACCTCAACAAATTGCCGAGCCACCTGCAATCGAGCCACCTGCAATCGAGCCACCTGCAATCGAGCCACCTGCAGTCGAACCACCTGCAGTCGAACCACCTGCAGTCGAACCACCTGCAGTCGAGCCGCCTGCTGCAATCGAGCCACCTGTGGTTGAGGAGGAAGAGATGCCTGGGGCGGCTGACGAAGGTAACGAGGCAGCGACGATGGAGGAAGACACTGCTGCTGAGACAGGGGCAGACGACATGTCGCAGACGCGGCCTGTGCCTTGACGAGGAGAGACGATGTCCACCGCGGAAAGTGAAAAAACCTCAGCCGCGCTGTCGCCCGCCGAGGAAACGGGCCATGCTCCCCCTGCGGGCACGGACACGGCGAGGCCTCCCAAGTGGCGGAGTTTGCCCACCGCACCGTTTCGCAAAATTCAACGCAAGAGTCTCGGCGAGATTCTGCTCGAATCGACTGCCATTACCGAGGAGCAGCTCAGCGAGGCATTAAAAAGCCAAGAGGTAGATTTCAAGCACCAAAAAATCGGTCAAATTCTTATTAAAAAAGAATACTTGTCTGAGGAGGAGATGCTGCGCTCGCTCGCCTTTCAGCTCAGTCTACCTTTCTACGACCGTCTGCCCGTCAACGACATCGACCCGTCGCTGGTCGAAAACATCCCCATTCAGTTTTGTCGTGACAATCAACTCCTGCCTGTCGCGCGCGATGAATTCAACGTCGGTGTTGCGGTCAGCGATCCACTCAATATCTTTCCCATCGATGATCTGCGTTTGATTTTGTCCACCAACATCAACCTCATCGTCTGTTCGCCGACCGTCATTCAAAACAGCATCAACCGTGTCTATGAGCGTTGCAACGATGCGTCACAGAAAGTTATCGACGAACTTAACGTTCCCGAAGGAGGTGAAGATGATTCGCTTGAACAAACTCGCGACCTGCTCGAATCATCCGACGATGAAAAGCCCATCATCCGTCTCGTCAACGGTTTGCTCGCCCGCGCCGTCAAAGAACGAGCTTCCGATATTCACATAGAGCCGTATGAAAACGACATCATCGTGCGTTTTCGCGTCGACGGTGCACTACAGGACAAAATGCAAGTACCCAAACGCCACGCGGGGCCGCTGGCTTCACGCATCAAAATTATCGGCAAACTCAACATCGCTGAAAAACGCGTCCCCCAAGACGGACGTATCAGTATTCGTGTCGCGGGCAAAGACATCGATGTGCGTCTCTCCGTGCTTCCCACCGCTTATGGCGAGCGTATCGTCATGCGTCTGCTCGACAAGTCTTCGGGAGCAAAGAGTCTCAAGCAGATGAACATCTCCGACGATGTGCACTCGGTGTGGACTGCGTTGATCGAGAAAAAACACGGCATTATTCTGGTGACAGGGCCGACAGGCTCGGGGAAAACCACCCTGCTTTACGCTTCGATGATGCACATCAACACTTCCGACATCAACATTCTCACCATCGAAGACCCTATCGAATACCAGCTCGCGGGTGTCGGGCAGATGGAGGTCAAAGAAAAGATAGGTCTTACCTTCAGCGAAGGGCTACGTTCAATTCTCCGTCAAGACCCAGACGTTATCATGATCGGTGAGATACGTGATGCCGAGACCGCCAACATTGCGGTGCAGTCATCGCTGACAGGTCACCTCGTATTCTCTACTCTGCACACTAACGATGCGGCTGCTACCGTAACCCGACTGATGGATTTTAACATTCAACCGTTCCAGATTACCTCAGCCCTACTCGGTGTCATGGCCACCCGACTGGTACGCAAACTATGCCAATCCTGTCGAGAAGCCTACACACCGACCAAACAAGACTTGCAAACACTCGGCCGTCTCGCGAGCAGAGTCGATGGCCGCAAACTCTACCGTGCAGGCTCTGGCTGTGAGCAGTGTTTCAACCAATGTTACCGTGACCGTCTCGGTATTCACGAACTGCTGGTCATCGACGATACGCTGCGACAAACTATTATCGAACACCAAGACGCAAAAATTATCAAAAAAGTAGCCCTAGAAAACGGCATGTTAACCTTGCGCGAATCAGCCCTGCTCAAAGCTATCGAGGGACTAACATCGCTTGATGAAGCTATTCAGCGCACCCAAACGGATCAGAGCGATGATTAGTTTGGGGGGAGAGCACAGGCGTGCCCGCGGACACTTTTGCGGGGGAGAAACGCCCTGTCGTAGGCATAAAAAACCCCCCTTGCGTAGCAATAAATACACCTCCTTCTCTCGGGGAGAAGGGAGAAGAGAGCAAGAAATATGGTTCTGTACACCTACAAGGGTTATGATGCACTGACGGGTGCGGCAAAGAAAGGCACGATCGATGCCGACACCCCCCGTGCGGCACGCTCCCGTCTGCGCCAACGTGACAAAATAATTATCTCCGAACTCAAAGAGGCGGTTAGCGACAACAAAAAAGCGCGTGGCGCACTGTTTGCCAAACGCGTGTCGCTGCTCGATCTGTCTATCATGACCAGGCAGTTCGCGACTCTGCAAAATGCCCAAGTGCCTCTCGATGAGTGCCTGTCGGCTTTGACTGCGCAAGTCGATAACCTCGAACTGCGCAACACCTTGTCCGCGGCAAAAGATAGTATCTCCGAGGGCAAGTCGCTCGCTGAAGCACTGTCCGCTTATCCCCGTACCTTCAATCGTCTCTACATCAATATGGTGCAGGCAGGGGAGACTTCGGGCAAACTCGGTCTTGTGCTCGAACGTCTGGCTGACTATCAGGAGTATCAAGTCGCCATCAAAGGCAAAGTCTTCAGTGCCTTGTCCTATCCTGCGATCATGATTGTCGCGTCGTTGGCTATCATCGCCTACCTGTTTATCAGTGTTGTACCAGGCCTGCAAAAAGTCTTTAACAGCCTCAAAGTTACCTTACCCTGGTACACGGAGAAGCTCATCGCCTTCTCGGAATTTTTGCAAGAACGCTGGCTCCCGCTGATCATCGTGGCGGTAGTGCTGTTTTTCGTGCTCAAAAAATGGGCAAGTTCAGAGAAAGGCGGGCGCAGGGTTGATCTGTGGGCACTGACTTTCCCTATCTTCGGTTCGTTGATCGTCAGGATCAACGTCTCCAAATTTACCAAAACACTCTCCACCCTACTCAACTCTGGCGTGCCGATCATCTCGGCACTGGAGATTACCAAGAATACCATCTCCAACACCATTATTGCAGGTGTGCTCGACGATGCCAAAACTTCCGTGCAAGAGGGCGACAGCCTCGGTGACTGCGTTGCCCGCAGTAACCGCTTTCCGCCGCTCGTCACCCACATGATCCGCACCGGAGAAAAAACAGGCGACCTCGAAGGCATGTTGACACACGTCGCTAAAGCATACGATACAGAGGTTGAACGCAAAATCGAGTCGATGATCTCGTTGATCGAACCGATGATGATAATTGTCATGGCATGCGTGGCCAGCGTGGTGATCGTTGCCCTGCTGGTGCCGATGCTGTCTGTAATGAGTTCCGTGCGCTAACTAAGGAGATTTGCAGTTATGACCAGTAGACAGTTGTCTAACCAAAACAAACGCGTGACAGCCCCTGAGGGGCACGAAAAAGAAGCAGGGATGACGCTGTTAGAAATTATCATCGTCGTCGCACTGCTCGGCACCTTAGGAGTATACCTCATCACTAATCTTACCCAACAAGCCGACACCGCCAAGATCGACCAGACCAAGTTGGCTATCGGCAACATCCGTCAGGCCTTACAGCTGTATCGGGTACACATGAAAAAATTTCCCACCACCGATGTTGGCTTGCAGGTGCTGCTCGAAAACCCAGGCGATAAACGTTGGCGCGGCCCTTATCTCGACAACGAAAAAAAACTTTTCGATCCTTGGGACACGGAGTTCGAATACGAATCCGATGGTCGCAATGTTAAGATAATGTCGGCGGGCCCCGATTTTCAGATGGGCACTGACGATGACATTGTCTGGCCTGAAAACGCGACGAGCAGCGACGAAGGTGACGATGCCTGAACGCGGCTTCACCCTGCTGGAGATCATCATCGTCGTCGCTTTAATTGCGGGTGTGTATACCTTTGCTTTGCCGCAGTTTAGAATTTTTAGCGGTTTGGAAATTTCCAGCACCTTGAACCGACTGGCCGTCGATATCCGCAGTGCGTGGGATGTCGCGGTGCTGACAGGCAAAGTGCATCGTCTGGTGTTCGAGGTCGGCGGAGGCGATTATTGGCTTGAGGTTGCCGACCGTAGCGATGTCTATTTGGGTGTCGAAGGGCTGGCGCGTGATTTAAGCAAAGAGGAGGAGGAAGAGGAGCGGCTTGCCTTTGAGGAAGATTTTAAAAACTACGAAGATATGTTGGCGAACCCCCTGTTCGATCGGGAAGAAGAAAAAGAAATCGTGCTTATCACCCCCTTGATTGCCAGCAAAAAACGCTTGCAACGCGCACAATGGACGATGGTCAAGAACCTCGAATGGCAAAAGCGCACTCTGTCACCTTTGCTTTCCGTGCAAGCTATGCAAGCTGAGCACCACGTGCGCAAGCAAAGCAACGAAGATAGCGATGAAAGCACTGTGCAGGCGTTTTTGTATTTTTTCCCCGACGGTTATGTCGAAGCCGCGGTAATCCAGATAGCAGTCATGCAGGATGAAACCACCGTCGATCGCAGTGTACCACCCTACACCCTGCGCACCAATCCCTACGAAGGGACTGCGGAAGTTATTTCAGGACGAGAAGAATTTGTTGAGACGGAAAGCTAAACACAGAGCAGCACAGCACAGTTTCACGTTGATCGAAACGATGGTCGCCCTCGGTCTGCTGACGGTGTTAATTTTGCAAGTCGCGACTGTGCAAGGACAGGCACTATACTTTTCCGATTATGGACAAAATTTAACCAAAGGCATGTGGCTGGCTCGCCGCATGATGGCGCAAGTCGAGTACTACTGGTATAACAAGGAACTAAAAGAACTCGAAGGCGTGGCCGTCACCGAGAAACCTTTCGAGGACGAGGAGGGTTTCAGCTATAATCTCACTATTCGGGAATGGAAGCTACCCTTGGTAAACATGATCGCAGGTGGTGGCAGCGACGATGACCAGCCCGACCCCACCGCGGCGATGGTCAAACAGCAGGTCGAGCAGATTTTCGGTGAACATCTGCTCAAAATTGCCCACGTCGAAGTTTTCTGGGGTGAAGGGGCGGTGAAAGAAAGTACCACTCTGACCATGCTATTGACCAATCAACAAAAAATCGATGCCACCATCGCGACCATGCACGCCGCCCAGCAAGCTACCCAAACCAAACCGAGTAAGAAGAAAAAAGCACCTCGCAAGCGCAAAGGCAAAGGCACAGCCCCGCCGCACCAACAAGGAGGAGGGAACTGACATGTCACCACACGTCCGTGCCTTTACCCTGCTGGAGGTTATTCTCTCGCTGGCGATTCTCGCCTCTCTGATGAGCGGGGTTGCCATGCTGCTGAAAAATTCCAGTGCAGTCAAGGAAGGCGTGTCCACAGCGGGCAACGTCAACCATCGTTTGCAAGTCGCGATGGAAAAAATTTCCCGTGATCTTGCCCATGCCTTCATGGTCAGCAGAACAGATTTTGACAGACGTACAAAAGCAATTTTTAGAATTGAAAAACACGCTGGCAACGATCGATTATTCTTAACCACGGGCACGCATCGTCCGAAGAAGGTGCACAGCAAGGAGTCGAACATGACGTATGTTATTTATGAGGTGCGCAAGGACGAGGATGGTCAGGAGCCGACGCACTTGTTTCGTGGGGAGACGGTACGTGTGCCAGAGAGTTTTCGGGCTGAGGTGGAGACGGTAGTGTTGGCGCGTGCGGTCAAGTCGCTGAAGATTGTGCCTTGGAATGGTGCGCGTTGGTTGGAGGAGCGTTGGCACAGCAATCGGGGTGAGCAGCGCAACAAGTTGCCGCACATGGTGCGTGTTGAGTTAGAGGCCTATGAGTCGGTTGCGTTAGAGGAGGACGGTGCTCGCTGGGAGGAGGCCGCTACTGTTAGTTTGAAGACGGCGGTGTTCAATCATTTTGCTATTAACTTTGCGCAGGTGAAGAGCGGGGGAGTGCCGTTACGATGGTATTGAGGCGTATGCCGCGGACATATTGGGGGTTTCCCATCGCCGCGGACAAGGCGATGCCGACGGTGCGCCAGCGTCGCCGTGGGGTAGCTATCATTGTGGCGGTGATGATAATTTCTTTGATGATGGTTTTCACTGCTGACATGATTGTCAGTGCGCAGGTTAATTTGGAGTTGGTTTCCGCAGCACGGGATAATATCGTTGCCGAGTATTTGGGCAAGTCGGGGTATAATCTGGCTTTGTTTCTGTTGTCTATTGATTATGGGATTGATTTGTTCAAGCAGTCGCAGATGAAGACTCCTCCGCAGGATGGTTTGGGCGACATTTGGGCGATGGTCAATGGTGTTCCTATCGGGGCGGAGACGGTGGAGATGATGGCTTCTATGCAGGAGATGTTCAATCTCAACGCCATTTCTGATCGCGATGTTATGGCGCAGTTGCGGTTGTTTCAGGGAGAATTTACGCTTAAGATCAGCGACGAGGCGGCGAAGATCAACATCAATTACTGTGCTGCGGGTGGGGCGACGACACAGTGCAAGCAGATGCGTGCTATGCTCAGTGCGTTGTTCAATTGTCCCCTTGAGAGGGCGTATCTTGATACCAAGAATGTTAATGCCGAGGCATTGATTGCCAAGATCAAAGATTGGGTAGATCGTGACAACCGTGCTGATCCCAAGTCGGGTTTGAGTGATGAGTCCGATCCTTATCAGCGTCTCGATCCGCCTTATAAGACCAAAAATTCGCAGTTCGATACGTTGGCTGAGCTTAAGCTCATCGATGCTTGGGACGATGATTTGCATGCGGTATTTTCGCCGTATTTGACGGTTTATCCTTTTAAGAAAACGGGCAGTGATGCCAGTGATCGTGCTCGCATCAACATCAATACGGTATCTCGTGAGTTGCTTGCTTGTCTCGTGCCAGAGTCACGCACGCAGTGTGGCGAGACTTTTGATTTGGTGGTGGCCAAGGCGCGGGCACGCAAAGCCCCTCTGGGGGAGAGTATTGCGCAGGTCGCACGTGATGTGTTGTGTTTGCCCAAGACGGTGGGAGGCACGGGGGCGATCGACAAGGCTGATTGGTTTGCGGAGAGTTCTCCTGTGTACCGCATTGAGGTTAAAGGGAGGGCTGGTTTTCAGGAGAAGAACTTGCAGGCGGTCATCAAGCGAGGCATGGTAAAGGAGAAAGGGCGTACGCCTTCTTCCTATCAATTGTTATTTTGGCAAATGTCGTGAGGCAAGTATGCAACGCGTAATAGGTCTTGATATCGGCAGTTATTCGGCGAAGGCGGTGGAGATTGTCAACACCTTTAAATCGTATGAGATTGCTAATTTTTATGAAAATGTCATCCCGCAGATTGATGAAGTACCGCCTGATGCTGTCATTCCCGCCAGTATGGAGCAGTTGTTCAAGGAGAACAATCTCGAAGCCGATCGTATCGTTACGGCCATGCCTGGGCAGTATATTTCCAGTCGGATTTTGTCGTTTAATTTTTCTGATATCAAAAAAATCGAGACTGCAATCTATGCTGAGATCGAGGATCTCGTGCCGTTCAATCTCGATGAGATGATTATCGATCATCAGATTTTGGGTGAGGTGGGGGGCAAAACGATTGCGTTGGTAGCGATGACGCGCAAAACTTTTCTCAAGAGTTTTCTTGAACACTTACAACGTTTGGAGATCGATCCCAAGCTTATCGATATCGACAGTTTATCTTTCTATAATCTTGCCCCTTATATCTGTGGCAACACTGAAAAGGTTACCGCGATAGTTGATATAGGGCATGAGAAAACTTCCGTATGTATTGTCAACAAGGGTATTCTGCGTATGTTTCGTGCCATCAATCTTGGTGGTAAGTACATCACCGAGTTTTTGGCACGTGATATGGAGGTTGATTTCAATCAAGCGCAGATGTTCAAGCATCGTGTCAGTCAGGTTTTTTGCGAGGATGATCAGGGTAAGGATTTGAGTGAGGATGACTATGCCATTGCCGAGCGGATTACTTTGGCGGCTAACACTTTGGTGAAGGAGCTCGGTCGCACGCTTTATGCTTTCAAAACGTCGAGTGAAGATCCTGTCAGTACTATTTATTTGTCGGGTGGTACGAGTCGCACTCGCCATCTCAATCGTTATCTTGAAGATCAGCTTGAGCTTGAAGTAAAGATGAATCGTCTCGATGAGACAGAGCTTAAGATCAGTCCGCATCTACACGATCACATGGTTATCATGCCGCAGAGTGTATCGATCGGGATGCGGGCGGTGACGGCCGTAAAACGGCATACACAGATCAACTTGCGTCGGGGGGAGTTTGCTTTTGTGCAGGACTACGAGTCGGTGTTAAGGTATACCAGCAATATTTTCAAGGTGATGGCACTGGCTTTGGTTGTTTTGTGTGCCAGTTATGGGGTGAAGTATTTTTTCTACAATCAGCAGATCGACCGTATTAAGGATCGTTATCAGAAAGAGCTTGTCACCGCCTTTCCTGACTTAAAGAAGAAGTACCGCAACAAGAGCGTGGCTTTTGAGCGCTTGCAGCGTGATGCTAAAAAAAAATTCAGCGGTTCGCTGCAAAGCATGTCAGCATCGGCAGATATTTTTTTGCAGCTTAATGCCATGAGTGGTTCGTTGTTGGTATTGAAGGCGATAAGCGAAAAACTGCCCAAGGATTTGGAATTGAATGTCACGTTGTATCAGTTTAATGCCAACGATCGTGGCGGTGGGAGGTTGATGTTGAAAGGCGAAACCAATGGTTATGATGCTGTGGCTACGACGCTGGAGAACTTAAAGCAGGTGCAAATCTTGTCCGATGTTAAGGAAAAGAGCTCGCAAGCCAAACCAGGCACGGACGGCAAGATTATCGAGTTTACTTTTCAAGCAAACTATGAGGGTTAGACGATGGCAGTGTTCAGTGCAGTTATGGATAGAATTGACGCACGTTTAACTTTTGTCAAGCATCGCTTTTTGGGGCCGAACAATGAGCGACTTGATTTTGTCATGGATAGTTTCTATAAGATGGAGCCGCGCCAGAAAAATTTTGTGCTCGCGGGTATTGTCGCGGCTATTGTTTGTTTTATAGCTTTTGCGGTGTTTTTTTACATTGCACAGATAGGTGCACTGGAGGCACGGCTTAACAAAAGCTTTGATGCTCTGCATAGTTTACAGGGGCAGAAGGCTGATTTCGGGCGCGTCAATGACAAGTTCAATGTCATTGTCAAAGACGTAACACGGCGCACGCAGGGGTTGAAAATGAAACCGTTGCTGGAAAAATTTGCCCGAGGTTTGAAGATTAAGATCGAGGGGCTGAATGAGGCGAATGATGCTTTCTCTTCTGATAATCCGATGAGTAAATTTTTGGAGCAGCGCAAAATTGAGGTACGTTTGCCGCGGGTATCGATACCGAAGTTGTTAAAGTTTTTGGTAGAGGTAGAGAAGGCACGCAAATTTTTGCGCATCTCTGATTTAACTATTCGTGGCATTTACGGCACGAAGTTGTATTTCGACGCTTCTGCTGTCATTAATTGGTATAGGGGAGCGTAGACTGATGAACAAGCCGTTGCAGTATGTTGGTTATGTTGTTTTATTTGTGGTTAGTTTTTTGTTTTTTGTTTATCTGACTTTTCCGTTTAACATCCTCAAGGAAAGTCTTGTCATGAAGCTCAACAAGGCTACAGGTCTCAATATTTCTGTTTACGACATGTCACCTTCGTTGTTGTTGGGTATGAAGGCGCGGGGTGTCAGTTTGAAAACTCCCGCGGGTAAGGAGGTTAAGTTTGCTGCCGTCAAAGTATCGCTGAGCACTTTGTATCTTTTCATCGGACGTTTGCGTTGTGTGTTTGAGGTGCAGGATGCACAGCAGAACCCGCTGGAGGTGGCGGCTGGTTTTGGGTTATTCTCGCTCATAGCCAATGCTACTGGTGGCAAGCCACCTTTGCCCGAGCAGATTACTGTCAAGATTGACAACTATGGGTTGCATGACTTGACCGCGTATGCGTTAAGTTCCTATGCGGGCAATTCTTCGACCAATCCCTTGATTGTGCCTTTGTTGGAGCAGATGGTAGTGCAGGGCAGTCTCAATGCTGAGATCGCTCTTGATCTCGATTTGGAAGACCCGACGGTATCGGATGGTAATCTCAACATTAGCATCGACAAGCTCGTCTTAGCGATGGATGCACCCGACTTTACCATTGACGATCAGATATTTGAAAAGGCCTTGGTTAAGGCTAGTATGAGCGATGGCAGTTTAAAGATTCAGGAGGGTTCAGAATTTTCTTCTCAAGACATCAGTGTGCGGGTCAGTGGTGATTTGAATTTAAAAACTCCGTTATTGAGCTCGGCGATGAATCTTTCTATCCCTTTGCAGATCAAGGGTGCATTGAAAGAACAGTTTGGATTTTTAATCGATGCCATGTTGAAAGGCACTAGCGACGGCAACATTCCGCTGCAAGTCAGAGGCACACTGCTGCGTCCTTCGGTCTCGTATAATTGAATTTGTCGCCTTTTTTTCACAAAGCCAGTTCATGCAGCACGGTCTCTAAACCATCGTCACGCAATCTCTGCACCACCTCCGCCACTACTTCTACGGGGGCAGTGTCCTGTGCTATGCGGCAAGCAGCACGTGCCTGCTTACCGCGCGGCGAGAGAACGACGGCATCGACTACGTACGTAGCACGGTCAGAACGCACGTAGCAGCCGAAGGGCAGGGCACAGCTACCGCCCAAGGCTTTGGTGACCGCTCGCTCCAGCAGCACAGCTTGTCGTGTCGGTATGCATTCTAGCTGCCGCAAGGCCTCGTTATACTTACAATCGACCCGACTCTGCACCCCGATCACTCCCTGTGCGCAACTCGGCACGTACCAAGTCGGATCGAGTACTCGATGTGGCAAGTCCTGCCAGTCTAGTCTCTGCACCGCGGCTTGTGCCAGTATCAGAGCGTCGTATCGTCCTGCGTGTAAATACTGGAGACGTGTCGTCACGTTGCCACGTAATGCTTGCACCGTAAGCTCTGCCTCCGCTTGCTCCAACAAATAACGCCGTCGCAAACTGCCCGTGGCAATCGTTAGGCCACACCAACGCCGCAAATCAGCTGCGACCAGTGGTTTTTCCCCGTGTACCTCGCCTAGCAGAGCACGGTGTTGCGGTGCCGCGATTAACACATCGCAGGCACTGGCACGGGCGAGCATGCAGACGAAGGTTAGTTGCGAGTGCGTCGTCTGCACAGGCATGTCCTTCATGCTGTGCACGGCGATATCGACCTGCTGGTGTTGAAGGGCGGACTCTATTTCTTGGGCGAATAGGCCCTTGCCGCCGAAGTCGTACAGGGGTGTGTCTTTGAGGTGGTCGCCGCGGGTGGTAATTATCTGCAATTTTCCCCGCAGACCGACTCGCGGCAGCAGGTTTAACACGTGTTGCGCTTGCCACAGGGCGAGTTTGCTACCGCGAGTGGCAACGGTTAGCAAGGGCATCAGAGGTTATCGCGCGGTCGATAGAGAGCGCGGAAGGCGGTGAGCACATGCTCTTCTCGCTGCGAGGCATCCTTCAAACGCAAACTAACCTGCCCGACGATTTTGTTGACGATAATGTCAGTCAACTGCTGAATACCGTCTTTTTGCTGTGTTGTCAGTGTGCCATAAAGCGACTTCGCTAACGTCTGGTCGGTCTGGGTTTGTGCGACATGGCGCAAAAAATCTTTGAATCCAGCCACTGCCATGCCTACCTCCCGCGCGATGAAAGTTTTGTGTAGGGCGGCGACACCGCGTGCTACGTGTTCCTCCGCCTGTGCCGCGGCACGGCGACGTGCCTGCATGTTTTGGTCGGTGATCTGGCGGAGATCGTCGAGATCAAACAGGTACACGTTTTCCATCGCCTGACTGCGTGGGTCGATGTTGCGTGGCAGGGAAATATCGATCAAAGTCATCGCTTTGCCGCGTCGCTGGTGCTGTGCCTGCTCGATATGTGCAGGCGAGATGATGAACTCACCGCTGTTCGTGGCGGTAATGACGATATCCGCCCAGGCCAAATGTGTGGGCAGGGTGGTCAAATCGCTAGCCACCGCCTGGGGGTGCAACTGTGCACACAGCTCGACGGCGCGGGCGCGGGTACGGTTGGCGATTACCAACGACGAGACTCCCTGTTTGATGGCATGGCGGGCGGCGATGCTTGCCATCTCTCCCGCTCCCATGATCAGGACGTGCGCCGCGGCGATATCGGTAAAAATTTTTTGGGCGAGCATAATTGCGGCATGACTTATCGACACGGTGCGTTTTCCGATGGCAGTTTGCGTACGGATCTTTTTAGCGGTAGCGAGGGAAGTTTGCAGAATCTGCTGCATCACCGCACCGCAGGTCTGTGCTTCGCTCGCCAATGCGAAGGCACGCTTGAACTGCCCTGTGATTTGCGTTTCGCCGAGAATCAACGAGTCGATACCTGCCACCACCGCCAAGATGTGTGCTACTGCTTGCTGCTGCCGCAAGATGTAGAGGTTGTCGCTCCACGTCGCAACTTGCGGCGTGAGTTTGTCGTGCACGGCGGCGAAGAGTGCGGTGTAGTCGCACGTGCCTACGCCGTACAGTTCACAGCGGTTGCAGGTCGAGAGGATAACTAATTCACGCAGGGCGAAAGTGTCCCTGACTGTGGCGATAAGCTCGGTGATATTGGTATCGGCTAGGTGCAGTTGTTCGCGCAACTCCAGACTTGCTGTTTTGTGGCTTACTCCGACGCAAAAGATTTCGCTGTCTTGCCGTGCCATCACCGTCCTTTACTGCCTGAGCAGGCCGAAAAACGCCAGTGCTAGCAGTACAAATCCACCTAAACTCATCCGTGCTACCCGCCGTAGCGAGTGGGCGAGTACTTTGTTGACGATGAGAATAGCGAGATACCAACCCCACACCGCCAGTGCCCAGGTTACCTTCAACTCCATGCTTTCGGTCAGGGCGTGAGGATGCAGCTGACTGTACACCGTACCTGTCAAAAGAGCAACGGTGAGAAAGACAAACCCCGTCCACAGACAGAGGAGCAGCAAACGCCCGAGGTGATCGAGGGCGGGCATCTCGATACCGATCCATCTGAGTAGTTTTTTCTTCAGGATATGGCGTTGCCACAGGTATAGCATTGCCAGTGCACATCCTCCGATGGCGAACGCTTCCCCACAGATAGCGAGCCAGATGTGCAGGTTGAGCATCGCGCTATGCGTCGTTGCTGTGGCCAATCCTCCTGTATTGAGTAGCAGTTGCAACAGCAGGATGAGGGTTGCTAGCGGTGCGAGGAAAGCGATGATCGCTCTTGCGTGCAGCCAGAAAGCCGCACCAACCCCTATCCAGGCGACTGCGGCGGTCAACAACAGGGCACTGTGCGGTGTGTGTAACAACGTGGCGGCACTGATGGCCGCCGTTCCTCCTCCAAAGGCGTACAGGGCGAACCGCTGGCATAGCTCTCGGCGCACGGTGGTCTGCCAGACCGCTAGTTCTAGCACTGCGGCTAGGGCGAACAGGAACAGACTTACGTGGCAGGTGTAGTGGAAGAGCACGGTGTTCGTCATAGTGGCAACTACTTCTCAACCCTCGTTAAAAATGATAGCACAGTGTGCAGCGAGGAGACAGTAACGAATGTTAACGTTACCCTGTCGGCACGCCGCCGACAACGACAGTACCGCGGTTTGGCGCCGCGATTCGTGGCGACGGTATCGAGCTGAACAACAACCTCCGTATAGGGATAGGGGGCAGCTTGCCGCGGTTTTGCGGGAGCTGCAGCATTCCCCCGCGTTGCTGTCTTTTGCGGAAGTTATGCGTTTGCGAGAGGAATTGCGGCAAGTGTTTGCGGGGCGGGCGTTTATTCTGCAGGGCGGTGATTGTGCGGAACGTTTTGCCGACAGCACGCGGCCGCGGGTCGCGGCGCGTCTACAGCTCATGCAGCGGATGGCGCACCGTATCCGTTCCTCCCGCGCCGTGCGGGTGTTGCATATTGCACGGATGGCGGGGCAGTATGCCAAACCACGCACGCATGCTTTTGAAACCGTTGCGGGGCAACGTGTGCACACGTTTCGGGGTGATAATGTCAATTCCTTTACCCCCGACCCAGTCCAGCGTGAGCCAGATCCGCAGCGTCTTAGCCGTGGTTATCGTTGTGCGGCGACGACGCTTCGACATATGCGTGCGTTACGGTCGTCCGCGGCGGAGGACGTGTTTACTTCTCACGAGGGGCTGTTGCTCGCGTATGAGCAGGCTCTGACTGCGGCGCACGGTACACGCTGGTACAATCACGGTGCTCATCTGTTGTGGGTGGGTAATCGTACTGCTCGTCTCGGGCATGCGCACGTCGAGTATCTGCGCGGCATCAGCAATGCCATCGGCATTAAGGTCGGTGCTAGTGCCGAGCCGCAGGAGATTGTGGAGATTGTGCGTCTGCTTGACCCTGCTAACACGGGTGATCGCATTGTACTCATCGCTCGTTTTGGCTGTGCGCAGGTGCAAACACTGTTGCCTCGTTTTATCGCGGCGCTGCAACGTGCCGCGTGTAGAGTTATCTGGACGGTAGATCCTATGCACGGCAATACTTTTCATACTGCACAGGGGGTGAAGACGCGTCACTGCCAGCATATTGCGGCGGAAATACGGCACAGTTTTGCGTTACACCGCGAGCACGGCAGTAGGTTAGGCGGGGTGCATCTTGAGTTGAGCGACGCGGCGGTTACCGAATGCTTGGACGACGACATGTCTGCGGCGGATCTCACTCGTGCTTATCGCACTGCTTGCGATCCGCGCTTGAATTGCCACCAGAGTCTGGCGATTGCCGAGTTAGTGGGGGAGTCGCTGGGGTCGCTGCCGTTGAGCAACGCCAGGTAGCGGGCGCGGAGTTAGGCGTTGCAGAAACACTGCACGTTCACCTCGTGTCGAAATGGTAACATTACTCTAGACAGGTGGTGGCGACGTGTGCTACAGGTGGTGCTCCTGTCGGGTGTGGGTGTCTCTTTATTATTTTTACGGTCGGGGTGGTCTTTGTAATGCGGAGTGCGGAGGTGGGGGTAGCTGCAGAAGGTATTCACTGGGAGGACGAGGACGGCGGCGAAGCTGACAAGGCGCGGCAGCAGGAGCAGGGTAGCAGCGCTTTCGCCCAGATGCTGGCAGCTGAGGAGGGCAGCGGGTTACGCATCAGGGAGGGTACGATTGTGCAGGGCGGTGTGGTCAGCATTGCCGATGACGTGGTCGTGGTGGATATTGGGCATAAGTGTGATGGAGAGATTCCTGCGCATGAGTTTAGGGATGCGCAAGGGGGGGTGTCCGTCAAGGTGGGGGACACGGTAGAGGTTTATCTCGATACTTTCGAGGACAACAGCGGTGAGATGGTGCTCAGCCGCGAGCGGGCTGAGGTTATGCGTGCGTGGGATCGCATTTCTAAAGCTTACGAGGATGATGAGATCATCGAGGGGGTGGTCATCTCCAGAGTTAAGGGTGGTCTTTCAGTCGATGTGGGGGTGAAGGCGTTTCTGCCTGGTTCGCAGGTTGACTTGCGTCCCGTCAAGACTTTTGACCACATGATGGGCAATAAGTACCAGTTTCGCATCATTAAATTTAACAAAAAGCGCAACAATATCGTGCTCAGTCGCCGTGTCTTGTTGGAGCAGGATCGCGAGAAGATGCGCGAGGAGATCATGCAGAATCTCAAGTCAGGGGCGGTGTTGACTGGCATCGTCAAGAATATCACCGACTATGGGGTATTCATCGATTTGGGTGGTATCGACGGGTTACTGCACATCACCGACATGTCGTGGGGGCGGATCAATCACCCCTCACAGTTGTTTGAGGTCGGTGAGGAGGCGCGGGTACAGGTATTGAGTTACGATCCTAACAAGCAGCGGGTGTCGCTGGGTTACAAGCAGCTGCTGCCTGATCCTTGGGTTGCGGCGGCGGACAAGTACGAATTAAACTCGCGTGTCAAGGGGCGGGTAGTTAGTTTGACTGATTATGGAGCTTTCGTCGAGCTGGAAGCGGGTATCGAGGGATTGATTCATGTCAGCGAGATGTCGTGGTCGAAGCGTGTCAAGCATCCTTCCAAGTGTGTGCAGATCGGTGATGGTGTCGATGTGGTGGTGTTAGCGGTCGATCCTGATGCTCGCCGTATCAGTCTCGGCATGAAACAGACCGAACCCAATCCGTGGGAGACTATTCGTACCAAGTATCAGGTGGGCGATACGGTGGAGGGCGAGGTGCGCAACATCACTGATTTTGGCATTTTTGTCGGTGTAGGTGAGCCTATCGATGGTCTGGTGCACATCTCTGATATCAGTTGGTCTGAGCGTGTTAAGCACCCTGGTGATCTTTATCGCAAGGGTGATCCTATCAAGGCGAAGGTGTTGCAGATTGATGTCGATGAGGGCAAATTCTCGCTAGGGGTGAAGCAGCTTACGGAAGATCCTTTCAACACCGTTGCGGAGCAGTACCCTGTCGGTGCGACTGCCAGCGGTCAGGTTGAGAAGGTCACTGATTTTGGCGTGTTCGTGCAGCTAGGCAATGGTGTCGAGGGTCTTATTCATCAGAGCGAGTTGTCCGACACCGAGTTCGAGAAACCGCACGATGTTTGCCGCAAGGGCGACCTGCTTGATTTCGTGGTGCTGGCGGTCGATTCCGAGGAGCGCCGCTTTTCTTTGTCTCGTAGGGCTCGCTTACGCAACCTACACGGCGAACAGTTGCAGGAGTATATCGATACTGCCAAACCTAAAACCCGCATGGCGGATGCCTTCTCCAAGATACGTGATAGCAGAGGGGGACGCAGAAAGAAAAAGATCCGTCGTGAACAAGAGGTGGGTGATAGCGAGGTTTCTCCTGTCAGTGTCGAGGCAGGAGAGGCGGACAAGACGGAGCAGACCGTTGATACAGGGCTGTCAGCAACAACAGAAGGTGTTGACGAGGGGCAGGCTGGGCAGCCTGCTTCCGAGGGTGAGACGAGGCAGGCGGAGGCGAGCGAAGATGTGGACAAGCAGGTAGGTGAGACGAAGATCGCCTCACCGCAGGTGGAGGACTGAGACGTGGGGTTTTTCCTCAGGTTGTTGAAGTTACTGGTGGCGGTGTTGTTGTTGGGGGCGGGGGTTTATTTCGCCATCAACAACAATCATGATTTGCTGGTGAGAGTGCCAGTTACTGATCAGGCAGTCAGCATGAATGTTTCGCTCGCCTTATTTCTTGCCTTCGTGGTTGGCATTTGTTTTACCGCCGTTTTTTTTGGCTACGAGTGGTTACGCAAAGCCCTCGATGTGAAGCAATTACGCAAACAATTACTTGAAATAACAGCAAAAAGTAGCGAGCCTGCGTCCTACACCACCCCTGAGCAAGGCGCACGTTGGCGAGAAGACCAGACCGTCTCATGATTGTTTCGTGAAATCCCCCGCTGAATGTGAGACGATAGAAGGGGCTGTTGTCCGACGGACACACGGTCGTGTTGTGCCTCAACAATAACTGCGTGAGCTGAAAATTTTGACTGCGAGGTTATCACTAGTGCGTGAGGTAGCACTAGATGCTTTCGTCGAAGTGATGGATCACCGCCGCAAACCAGAGGCTGCGGTGGCTTACCTCTATGAGAAGCATGCCAAAAATATCAAGAGGATAGATAAAAACTTCGTTAAGGAGTTGCTGTATGGTAGTTTGCGCTGGCACGCAAAGATGTTTTGGATTTTACAAAATACCGCCAATCGTGATCTGGCGAGGGTTACGCCGCAGGTGAGGTCGGCGCTTATTCTCGGCACTTATCAGATTTATTACATGGATCGTGTGCCTGACAGGGCTGCGGTCAACGAGAGTGTGGAGTATATTAGAAAAAAGGGGCAGGCTAATGCCTGTTCGTTTGTCAACGGCATTTTGCGTCAGATTGCGCGACGGGCGGAGTATTTTGCTAAGCCTGACAAGGTCAGGGAGCCTGCGGCGTACTTGTCGTTGCAGTATGCGCATCCGCGTTGGATGATTGAGCGTTGGTTGACGCAGTTTAGTTATGAGCGCACGGAGGAGATTGCTTCTGCCAACAATCGTGTGCCGCCTGTGTTTGTGCGGGTCAATACGCGGCGTGGTTTGCCTGCGCATCGCCTGCAGAGTCGTTTGTTGCGGGAGGAGCGTTTGCATGCCGAGCGTCGTCCGTTGCGTTGTAGCTTGAAGTTGCGTAGTTTTCCGCAGTTGGCGGACGGTTCGTTGTTTGCGGCGGGGTTTTATACCGTTCAGGATGAGGCGGCGCAGCTGGTATCGTTTTTGGTCAATCCGCGTGCGGGTGAGACGGTGTTCGATTTGTGTAGTGGAGTTGGTGGCAAGCTTTCGCATCTTTGTGAGTTGTCGGATGGTGCGGCGTGTATTACGGCTATCGACAAGAGTGCGGTGCGCTTGCAGCAGGCGGAGGAGGCGTTGCGGCGTTTGGGGCATGAAGGGGTGGTATTTTTGTGCGAGGATATCAGCAAGTGGTCGAGTAAGACGCGGGCACACAAAATATTGCTCGATGCTCCTTGTTCGGGTTTAGGGGTGTTGCGGCGACATCCAGAGGGCAAGTGGCATAAGGAGGAGGCACTGATCAAGCGACTGGCGCAGTTGCAACGTGAGTTGATTGTCAGGGCTTTCGCCTGGTTGCGGAAGGGCGGCGAGTTGGTTTACAGCGTATGTTCGTTTGAGGCGGAGGAGTCAAATGCGGTGCTTGATTATGTGCGGGCAGAGTTAGGGGAGCGCATGACGTTGGTTTCGCCTGTCAGTCGGTTGCCTGATTATTACAAGCGTTATGTTACGCGTCGCAATATCTTGCAGATATATCCTGGTAATCATGATGCTATGGATGGTTTTAGTGCCTTTATTATCAGGGCAGAGGCGTGACGAGACTGTTGTTAGGTGTTGTGGTGAGTGGTGTGTTGGGGGGAGCGGTGTGTGCTGCTCGTCCTGCGGTGCGGCGTTTCGTGGCCTTTGAGCAGTTGCGTGATGCGATTGTAGCTAAGATTGCTCGTGCTCAGTGGCGGGTGTGGGTGGTAAGTCCTTATCTGTCTGATTATGATATTTCGTTGGAGCTTTATCTTGCCGCGCATCGTAAGCTCGACGTGCGGGTGGTACTGGGGCAGGAGAGGGCGCAGGACGTGTTGTCCCAGTATGATTATTTGCGTACGCAGCAGGTGGTGGTGCGGGTTGCGAGTGCTATGGGGACAACAACGTTGATTTGTGACGATCGCATGTATCGTATCGGCGGTGATCTTGATTTTTTGACTGAGCGTCGTAGGTTTGTGTTACGGCCTGTCGTGCAGCCTGACATTGAAAGCTATGCACTGGCGCTGGGGGTGGTTGATCCCCCTGTGCACGGGCGCGTGTATGATTACTCTCGCAGGAGGCATAAGCGACCTGGTTATATTTCGGGTAGTTTGCCACGACGGACAATTCGCACTCTCAAGCAAAAATCATCAGGGGGGTCGTCTTGAGTTCTATTAAAGTTTTATTGCTTGCGGTGTTTATGACGGGGTGTTTCACTTGGTGCAAGCCTAAGCGGGAGGCTATGAGTGCGGTGCAGGTGCTGGAGGGCTACATCGAGGTGTCTACCAGCATGACTGATCTTGAGCAGCGGGAGGTTTTGCTGGAATACACGGGTGGGGCGTTGCGGGCTGCGTTGGAGGGGGCGACTCAAGAAGAGATTACCAATGCCTTCATCAAGCGCAAGTTTGAGCTGGATAGTTTTTCGATTGTTACGCGCCGTGATCGCACTCCGCGGGAGGTGGAGATAACGTTTCGCATTTCTTATTATGATCGCCAGGACATTGCGCCTGGCGACGAGCCACCGCTTGTTGCAACTACCAACACGGTCACGTTGCTTAAGGAAGACAATATGTGGAGCATTACCGATGTGATTGGGTCGAAGGACACGGAAATTAATTTTGGGGTTACTACTGATTCACACATTCGGGTTAAGTGACAGCTAGGAGTTCAGTTTCTCGTCTGACTTCTTTTGCCAAACTGACTCGTAGTGCCTGAATATACACCGACTTAGGCAACAATGCTGATTTACCCACGGAATTCAGGAGTGGGGAGCGAGGAAAGACTGGCTCTAGTCGGTACATTTTGCGATAGCGTTTGCAGTGTGAGATAGATCGCGGTCATCGGTGATCGACCATGTGTCAGTTTCCGTGCAATTGGGGTAAATGTTCTTTCCACTGACACTACCACTCGCCGCAGACCCCCCTCCAGTGGCGCTGTCGCTGGTATAGGTGTAACGCAATTTTTCGCATTTGGTGGCTCTAAAGCCTAGCACGTTTTTCTTCGCTGTGTCGATATTGCTACAATCACCACCATTGGCGTCACCGTACTTGAGAGTATTATGGTAGTTGCCATCGTAGCGCAGGAAGTAGCTTTGCTGCAACGATGCGATGATGCCAAGATTGGTAATCGCCTCCCCCTGTCGTGAGGTGGCGATGAACGCACGATACCTCGGCAGGGCGAGAGCAGCCAAGATACCCACCACCGCCACCGCGGCCATCAGTTCGACAAGACTGAAGCCGAAAATTTTTATGCGCTTAGCCACAAAACGCCCGCCATAACATACTTCCTACAAACCACCGCGTCTGAGTCGTCGGCATCCTGACCGCGTTTCTTTACTCAAACACCTAGCTGCCTTGAATTGCTACGTTATCAGAGCAGCAACAACATGCTGATGATTTGTTCGGTGGCGAAGTATTAGCTGCCTTTCATCAGCGGGCACGCCCGCCGTCGCGGATATGCCAGCCGTATGCGCTGACTAGGCGACGGCGTGCCTTTGCGGCGGCTGCGTTGTAATGTGAGTTGCCTGCGTCAAGGGTTACTTGCCGTTGCTGCGAGGTTGCGAGAATGCGCAGCAGCATGTCACTGTAGATGGTAACAGGCAAAGCCAGTCCTGTGAACATGTTGTGCATGTTGTTGACGTTGCGGAAATCCCAGCTAGACATGTCAGGTGCGGCGGAACTTGCACCTTCGAACATACTCTCCATGTCAGTAACACGGGTGGTAATCCAGTTAGAAACATCGGGGCGTGCTCTGGCGGCATCTTGAAACATGCGATCCATATCGACCACCGCGGCGGTATTCCAGTTAGAAACATCGGGGCGTGCCTGCATCGCTCCTCTGAACATACTGTCCATGTGGGTAACTCGTGCGGTATTCCAGCTAGAAACATCGGGGCGTGCGGCCACCGCGTCCTCGAACATATAGTCCATACGCACCACGTTTGCTGTTTGCCAGTTGCTGACATCGGGATCGGCACGATGGGTGCGATGAAAAACCCCTCGCATGTAGACAACGTTAGCGGTATTCCACTCGCTGACATCAGGGTTAGCGACGAACGCACCTTCGAACATGTGGTTGAGGTTGGTAACTTTTGCTGTGTCCCAATGACTGACATCAGGATCGGCGCGCAACGCTCCCTCGAACATCGAACTCATATCGGTCACGTTGGCGGTATTCCACTTGCTGACATCAGGGTTCGCATGTAGAGCATGGTGGAAGAGATGCCGCATGTTCTGTACGGCGGCGGTATTCCACTTGCTGACATCAGGGTCGGCAAGGGTTGCGTCGGCAAAAAGATAGCTCATGTCAGTCACCTTAGCGGTGTTCCAATCACTCACACTAGGGTCGGCACGGCTGGTGCGATAAAAAGTTCCTTTCATCGTTAGGACGTTGCTCGTATCCCAGCGGCTGACATCGGGATCGGCGCTCAGTGCCCCTTCAAACATGTAACTTAGGTTGTTTACCATCCCTGTATCCCACCTGCTGACCTCAGGGTCGGCTTTTTCAGCACGGTAAAACATCGCCCCCATGTTAGTCACCGCGTGCGTGTCCCAACGACTGACATCGGGGTTGGCGGTTGTTGCCCCTGCAAACATCGAGTACATATTGGTCACCGCGGCGGTGTTCCAGTTGCCGACCTCAGGGTTAGCCTGCACTGCACCCTCGAACATGTGGCTCAGATCGGTGACGTTACTCGTATCCCACCTGCTGACCTCAGGGTCAGCCTGCACCGCTCCTGCAAACATGTGGCTCAGGTCGGTGACGCTGCTCGTATCCCAGCGGCTGACCTCAGGGTTGGCGACCGAGGCGACTACACCATCGACAAACGTGGGTCGCTCGCTGTAGACAATCACTGCTGGTGCGCTGCTAAACATGTAGCTCATGTCTCGCACCCGTGCCGTGTCCCAGTCGCCGATGTCGGGGTTGATACGAGATGAGTTGTGAAAGACGCTGCTCATGTCCTCGACCAAGGCAGTATCGCCACCCTGCAATGCAGTCAAGTTATCACATCCTGCGAAAGCCCCGCGCAAACTGCGCCAACCTACCGCACCAAGATCCTCTACACCCAGTAAGAGGTTACGGCTGTTCTTTGTCTGCTGAAAGTCCCACGCTTCCAACACCCCAGAAATCGTGACCGTATACTCACCTGCGTGCACATAACGGTGCGTGGTATTGGGATCATCAGCAAGCACAATCGCATCGCTCGCCCCGTCACCCCAATCGACAACAAAGTTGTAGTTATAGCCTGCGACCAACGGCAACGTAATACGCTTACGTTCGCCTGCCACGCGCCAGCGTGACACAAAATCCTCACTCGTCGCCATGTTCGCTATCTTGGCAGGGAATTCATGGGCACAACTGCTCAACACCACCAGCACACCACAGAACAACACCATCCCCTTACTGGACATACTCGACCTCCTGTCACTACCGCTGAGCAAACCACCGCCACTCAGCAAGCGGTTCACGACTCACACCCCACCGCGCACAGCCATTCCCGACCGCACCACACACAATGCCCTAACCTCACAGAGACACACCTCCCCGTATCTTAGCAGAATAACAACACGCTGTCAGCACAAAACAAAGAAAGCGCGGGGATTGCGCTCAAGAAACAGGACAGCTGATGTGCCGCGGTGTCACTTCTGCTTGCCCTGACCATGTAGGTCGGCATCGCTCGTCGCCTCATCGCCGTGGACGCATGGGTGGTAATGCATGCTGTGACACTTGACCCACCTAGTTTGAGTGTGTAGTTTGCCGACGGTGATTACGCGAGTGGCTAGTGCGGCACAACATCTTCATCGCGGGTACGGGCACGGGTGTTGGCAAGACGACGCTCGCTGCGGCACTAGGCGACGGGTTCAGTCGGCAAGGAGCTAGGAAGCGGCAAGGGGTTGAGTGCACACGGGTCGGTTACTGGAAACCAGTATCGTCAGGACAGCCTAGTGATACGGAGATCATCGCTCGGCACGCCCCGCAGGTAAAAATCTTTCCGTCTTGTTTTGCTTACGACACTCCTATCTCCCCTCATGCAGCGGCGGTCAAGGAGAAGAAGGCGGCGGTCAATTTGCCCACCCTAGGGGCGCGGCTAGCGAAAATACAAAGCACGATGCAGCTCGATGTTCTGCTTATCGAAGCAGCAGGGGGACTGCATGTGCCGTTGAACAACGAATTGCAAACCTGGCTGGATTTTTTGACTCTGGGCAATAAGTTCGCCATCGTGCTGGCTGCCAGCAGTGGGTTAGGCACGTTAAACCATACGGCGTTATCGTTGCATTGCTTGCGGGACAACGGTTTCACGGCCAGCGCGGTCGTTTTATGCGGTGCTCGCTTCCACGACAACGAAGCTGTCGTGCAACGCATGCATGGCAACACAGCGGTGCACAGTCTTGAAGCATGCGCTGAGCTCTCGGACAGTCAAGACTGGGGAACACACAGCAGTACACTGACACGCTTCATCGACGAGAGACTGAATTCCGTTACCACACAGGCACAGGTGTGGCGCGAGTATGACCAGTGCAGTGTCTGGCATCCTTTCACCCGCCCGCAAGCACAGACACCACCTCGTGCTATCGTCAAAACTAAAGGTGTCTGGCTGGAGGATAGCGAGGGGCGACGTTTGATCGATGGTATCAGTTCGTGGTGGACAAATAACATCGGGCATGGACGCACAGAAATAGCACGCAACTGCGCGGCGCAGATACGCCAGTGCGACCACGTGGCGTTTGCGGGGCTTACGCATGAACCTGCCGCACGACTGGCACACGAGATTCTGGCCCGCGGCGAGGGAAACTTTGCCCGTGTTTTTTTCTCCGACAACGGCTCGACTGCAGTGGAAGTAGCGCTGAAGATTGCTTTTCAGCACCAACGCAATCGTGGTGAGCCGCAGCGCGACACCTTCGTCGCACTGCATGGCAGTTACCACGGCGACACTCTGGGAGCGATGGCGGTCAGCGATCTCAAGCGTTTTCGGGGCGAGTTCGATACACTGTTATGCAAAACTTTGCGGCTCGCCCCTGTCACCACTCATCCTTCCCGTGTCTGTCCTGAAGGGGCACAGGCTTTGTCGCAAAATATCGCGCGGTGTCAGCATCTGTTGGAGGACAACGCTGCGCGTCTCTGCGCCATAATTGTCGAGCCATTAGTACAGGGGGCAGCTGGCATGGTAATGCAGGAGGTTGCTTGGTTGCGAGAGATAAGTCGGCTGGCAACAGAACACGGCATCCCTGTGATTTTTGACGAAGTGTTCACTGCCTGCGGTCGTTGTGGGCATGATTTTGCTTTTCAACGTGCGGGTATCGTGCCCGACATCGTGTGTCTCGCGAAAGGCTTGACGGGTGGGGTGCTGCCGCTGGGTTTGACTTTGACAAAAGCAGAATTTTTTGACGGTTTTGCTACTGCGGCACGGGCTTTCATGCACGGTCACACCTTCACAGCCAATCCTGTCGCTTGCCGTGCTGCCTTGACTGCCCTGACAATTGCTCGCCAAGAAAACATTAATGAGCATGCTTTAGGATTAGAAAATCGCTTCACGGCGTGGATTGCACAGCACAGAACACGGCTCGACAATCCACGTGCTTTGGGTGGTATTCTCGCTTTTGAGGTGTGTGATGCAGAGACTGCACAGGTTTTTGCGCGTGTGGCAGCAGCACATCAGTTGTTTCTGCGCCCACTGGGTGAGACAATTTATTTTGTGCCTCCGCTGGTTATTACGGATGACGAGCTGGGGGTGGCTTTGCACGCTTTGGAACAAGCGCGGTTGGAGGTGGGGTGAAGACGGGGTTTTACACAGGTCTTGCTACACAGCTGCAGGAGATGCGCAAGCGACATCTGTACAAGGAGGAACGCGCGTTATGCTCAGCACAGGGCAGCACGGTGCGCATTGCAGGCCAGGTTATCAACCTGTGTGCGAATAACTATCTCGGTTTGGCTGCACACCCTCAGTTAGTGCAGGCGGCGCGGGAGGCACTTATACATTACGGTTACGGCTTGTCGTCGGTACGGTTTATCTGCGGCACACAGAAAATTCATCGTCAGTTGGAGCAGAAAATCGCCGCGTTGTTGGGCAAAGAGGATGCTATTCTTTATTCTTCTTGTTTTGATGCCAATACAGGCTTGTTTGAAACACTCTTCGATGCGCGGGATGCGATTATCAGCGACGCACTCAATCATGCCAGCATTATCGATGGTATTCGTTTATGCAAAGCGACACGGTATCGTTATGGCAACAACGACATGCGGGATCTAGAGGATAAGCTCAAGGCCAGCGGTGCGGCGAGATTTCGCCTTGTTGCCACCGATGGTGTGTTTTCGATGGATGGCACGTTGGCGCAGTTAGAGAAAATTTGTGCGTTAGCGCACACCTACCAGGCACTGGTGATGGTCGATGATTCGCATGCAGTGGGGGTGCTGGGAAAAAGTGGCGCGGGCACGATCGAGCATTGCGGAGTCAGTGAGCGAGTGGACATCATCACGGGCACGTTGGGCAAGGCACTCGGCGGTGCATCAGGTGGTTATGCGGCAGGGCGCAGGGAACTTATCGCAATGTTGCGTCAGAAATCACGTCCCTACCTTTTTTCCAATACGCTTGCCCCTGTCATTGTCGCCACGTCGTTGCGAGCTTTGGATTTCATGGCGGAAAATCCGCAGTTGCGCGCTAAGCTACACGCTAACAGTCGTTTTTTCCGTCGAGGCTTGCAAAAACTCGGCTTTACACTCATCGCGGGTGAGCATCCGATAATCCCCCTCATGGTGGGTGAGGCTGCTCAAGCACAACGCATGGCACAGTTGCTGTATGAACGAGGTGTATACGCGGTGGGTTTTTTTTATCCCGTTGTGCCTGAAGGCAAAGCACGTATTCGGGTGCAGGTTTCCGCGGCACACACTCGCACAGAGCTTGAACAGGCACTGGCTGTTTTTGCTAACGTCGGGCGTGAGTTAGGTATTATTTAGGGTGCAATAAAGGCCCCGTAGCTCAATTGGATAGAGCAAGACCTTCCTAAGGTCGAGGCTGCAGGTTCGAGTCCTGCTGGGGTCGCTTGACGTGCCGACAGACAATTTTTGACCTCAAACTTTGGGTGTGGATAGGTCCCGTAGGATGAATTCCAACTCTACATGTGCGTTCTCCAGTGGTTTCACAACGATCTTCTCAAACAGTCGTTTGTAGATGGATTTGAGCGCAACAAAATCTTTCCGTCTGTTGAGCTATGCTTGTTGCACGATTCTACGCTGCTTTCTCCTCTTTTTCGTCATCTTCTGTTGGCAGTGCACTGATCAACTTCACGCTCTCAACACTTACTGTAACAACCCTTTGCAACAGTTCGATGATGTAGTGCGGGTCATCGCTCCACTTGTTGGGGTCGTTGACGATGCCACTCTTCTTGTCAGTTTTTATTCGGTAACGGTTCATGATCCACCAGATCGCGCTTCGCCCTGCTACCTCATAGCGGTAAGCCTCTTCAGGAATACCAGAGATAGTTATATCATCGTTGTAGATGATCTGACTAAGATCATTTTCTTTGCCAACTTTCGGATGTTTCATCTTTTGTACGTGCAGGTTGCCCTTCTCTAATCCTGTAATCTTGAATGGATATTTTTTCCTTAGCGCTCCAACTGATTTTTTGGTCATCTCTATTGATAAATTTTTCAACAGGTAAGTCATCTGTTCGCTCCTGCCAACGTGCTAGTTCGCTGTTGTAAAAAGCAATCGTCTTCTTTACGTTCTTTGCTAATGTCTGTCGATCATAGTTGTAAACCCATGCATCGCGGCTTGTTACCACACCTAGCGAACACAGGTTAAAGATAGCTGTGTCTGTTTCACCTTTAACGTTTTCCATCGACATAAATTTTGCGAAGCGCGGGTCACGCTGGTTGAGCCACGTGTGCTGTTTGCTCGGTGCTATATGTTCCCAGTCTTTAATATTTACAACGTTGCTAGTCTTTGCAATGCTCTTTAGTTTCTCATCTCCTGACAAAAAATCACCGATATTGTGGTACTTGATTTTACAGCCAGACTTTGGACTTTGCTTTACCAGTAATGTGATTGCAATCGGGGTTCTTACGTTAAATATATTACCTCCCTGATCTTCTTCTACCACACGAGAATTACGTGAGTCTCCCTTGAGATCAATGACATAGACAGCACTAAACTCCTTTGCCAGTGATGCACGTAGGCCATCCATACTGGGAGTTTCGATAAAATTACCGTTGGTGACAAACGAGACGATCCCGTTATCACCGATACGATCTGCTGCCCAACGCAGGGCGCGCACATAGGAATCATAAACCCCTTTTACTTAAGGTTGCTGCAGATAATTTGACATAGCTTTCAGCAATTCTCGCGTCAAGTTTGGTGTACTTGAGGTTTTTGTTGGCATCGTTTTCGCTACTCTGCCCCACCGACCACGGTGGATTACCGACGATTACCTTGATCGGGCCGCGGGTCTGCCGCTCGATTTGCTCTTTGTTCTCGACAAAGAAATCACCGTTCAACTCCCCGTGTTCGCTGATCTGAAACGTATCGGTAAGCACAATGCCTCTGAATGTTTCGTATTCGTTATCAAGTCCTGCCTGTTGTTTCCTGAAATGATACGCTTGTTCGATGCCTATTGCCCCGATATAGTAGGCGAGTAACAGGGAATGCCTGCTTGAAAAAGTTCTCATACAGCTCTTTCATAACCTTTTCTTTACCTTCATCGTTATCTATGCCTTCAACCCTGCGTTTAATACTGGCATAGAATTGGCTGAGGTCTTTTGTTTCTGCAAGTGCAAGGTTTTGTAACAGCTGCACCATCCCTTCCATACTTTTAGAGACAGGGTTGTGTGTAACGAAATCATAATCGTTGAACAACGCAGCGAAAATCGGTTTGGTGATCGTGTGTTGTGCGAGCATATCAACAGCACTCTCCTTGTCTACCGCGGGGTTGAGATTGAGTTGCAGATTGTGCAGAAATTTGGCAAAGACAGTCTGGTAGCGTGCTTCTTTGATTACCTCACTGATACGATTGGTGACAATTCTTGCCGTTTTTTTGATGTCTCTTGCCCATTTTTCCCAGTATTGACGATCGCCACATTTGACTACTAGCTTGGCAAATACTGCCTCACGTAATTTTTTGATTTGCTCTGCACTAATGATAAGCTCTTGTGGTTGCTTAAAACTTTCGTGACAACTACCGAAGATTAACTGCGATGGAGGCTTTTTGTTCAACTCCAGTTGATTGATCATGGCATTGAAACGGTCATCGTGCGAGCGCAACGCTTGCAGAATTTCCCACACGGCAGCATAGGTAGTATCGCTGTTTAGTGCCTTATCTACATCTGCACCTTTTGGAATAATAATCGGCAAAATAATATAGCCGTATTTTTTGTTTTCCGCTTTACGCATGACCCGCCCGACAGATTGCACCACATCTATTTCTGAACGACGTGGATTCAAAAACAGTACGGCATCAAGAGCAGGTACATCAACACCTTCAGAGAGACAGCGGGCATTACTCAAGATACGGCATTCGTTTTTAGCAGGTTCATCTTTTAGCCAACGCAGTTCACGGTTGCGTAGCAAAGCATTCTGTTTGCCATCGATATGATGGACATCACAATCGAGGATGTTAGTTTCCTGTGAGTTGTTATCTTTGAAAAACTTAATAGCAGTATTAAACTGAGCTTGAAAAGCTTGCGAGCGTTTAATTGTGCCCGAAAAAGCAACAGCGCGTTTAGCTGGCCGCATATCGCCCCAGTGTTCGTTGTCACCGACTGATCTTTTTGCCAACGCATTCCAACATCTCGTCCATTGAAAAAACTTCTACGTCATATTCTTTCGCTTTCTTTTTTGATTTCTCTGTATAGATACGCGGTGTTGCAGTCATGAACAATCGTTTGCTTGCTTTGATGAAATTTTTATCGTGCACTTGGGTGAAATATGAGGACTTGCTCTCGCGATCTTCTACCCCAGTAGTGCGATGCGCTTCATCGCAAATAATGAGATCAAAGACAGGTATGTTCCGTTTTTCCTGTGCCTCAGCGACTACCTCAATTGACTGATAGGTCGAAAAAATAACATTCATGGTACGTGAATTATTATTGCTTGTTAGAGCCTTCCGCATTTCGTCAGCAAGGGCGCAGGGATCAGTGGTAGATGGTAAGGCAAGGTCATAAGTGTGAATATCTTCATCGTCTTTTTTACCTACTTTCGTATCAGAGCACACAACAAAAATCTGCAACGGCCGCTGTGCTTGCTGTGACCATTCCTGCAGTGTCTGCGAAACAAGCGATAGCGATGGCACAAGTAACAACACCGTGCCGTTAGGGGTACCCATTTTCTCGGCAACCTTTAGGGCAGTGAAAGTTTTGCCTGTGCCGCAAGGCATGATCATTTTGCCGACATCATCACCTGCAAAACCACGCACCACATTCTTCAATGCATCTTTCTGGTCATCACGTAGCTTTTTTTGTGGCAAGAGAGCTTGCTTGCGGTCTTTGCTTAATAGCTTTTCCCAGTCAACATTGAACTGCTCCATGTTATTGAGATCAACACGTTGACATTCTTTACTTCGCCCTTGCAGAGCTTTTTCTGCATGAACGCTCCATCTACTAGTAGTAGAGAAGATAATACCCCTATAGAAATCTTTTTTGCCTAGTTCATTGAAAAAAGAGTCGATGTCACTTTTCTTAAGTTCTTGATCTTCACGGTAAAACTTGCATTGAATTGCATAAACCTTACCCGTTGCTCTGCAACAACGGCCGCTCCCTCTCTATCGGGTGCCTCCGAACTTACGAAACGATCACTAACCATAACTGAACTCCTCTACGTGAATTGTTAGAAACCGATAGGGTGTCCGCTTTTTACGGGGGCATCTACACAAACGCTAGCGACGAGATCGTGCCTATCGTTATCTCCACAGCAAAGAAACAATGGAGACTACCACAACGTTTTCGCTCCACCTCCGACAACATATGCGGGGAGGTAACACTCAATTTCGGCTACCTGCTGCTTGATCTAGCGGCTCTTCCCAGAGAGGTATTGCAAGCTGAATTTCCGCAGTCATACCCCTACCTGCTGGCCTGGCAAAGTCTGCAACAGTTGAACAAAGAGGCGATCGAGGCGTTTTTTGTCGGCAGTCTTGCCCTGCGCAAGGAGGAAAGGTTAAGATTAATGGGTCAGGTGACCAACTGCCTCACCGAATCCAGTGGCAACTTCAGTATGAATGTGCTAGAGAGGATCGAGGCTGGTTGTATCAAGAAAATAAAGGATAGGTTGATGCGCACCGTCAAAATTGGTCAAGAAGGTTGGCTAGAACAGGGCTTCAAGAGGGGACTGGCCGAAGGCAAAGCCAAAGGCAAGGCCGAAGGCAAGGCCGAAGGCAAGGCCAAAGGCAAGGCCGAGGAACGTTACGAGATTGCACTCCGTATGCTAAAGGAGGGCGAGCTTGAAGCTAAAATCCGCCGCATCACTGGCATAACCAAAAAAGAAATAGAGTCGCTACAGCGTGGCCTAAAAACGAAGTAGGAATGAGTTCAACTCATCGTCTATAAAACAATAGTTTAATGAACGACTTCTCCACAGGGTCGCACCTAGATGATTTTAGGCACTTACAATTTGATTAGATACCTTTGAGGCTAATGGTTTGACCGCAAAAACGCAAAAGTCAGCACCGCAGAAGGGGCATAATCTGCACGACGAATTTTTTAAGAAAATATTCAAAAAATCTAAATATCTCACAGGGTTATTGCGTATTATCTTTCCATCCAAGCTTGTTGACGCGTTTAATGCTACGAGCCTAACCATCAAGGATGGTATATTGCTGAAGCGAACTGGTGGAGAGATATGCACTGACCTAACCGCGTCGGTATGTCTGCTAAATACAGACATGGAAATCACGATCACTTTTATTCTGGAACACAAGAGTTATCGTGATCCTGAAGTAATTTTACAGACTATGGAGTATTATGTTACCGCTCGTCGTGAACAACTCAAGCAGCGCAAGAGGGTGACAACCCGCAATTTGATTATTCCTGTAGTCTTGATATGTTGCAAGGATAAGGACTTCGAGCCGCCCGAAGATGATCTGTCGCTTGAATTTGCTGACGAAAAGATTCCTCCCATACTACAGGAATTTAGAGCTTTGTTTCCGAAGATGCCTTGCTTGGTGGTGAATTTGCGTAAGCTACCCCTGGCCGAGTTGTGGGATGAGACGGGACAGGAAACAAGCGATGAGAGCTACCGCGCTGCGGTAACGGCGGTGGAGGGAATGGCGGAAGTGTGGGATGCTAATGATGACACGGTAGCTGCGTTGCTCTCCAAAGGCCGTTCAATTGCTCCCGAAGACGGGGCTTTTATCCTAGAGAATCTAAATGTATACTACGTAGGTGCCGATAACGCGGTCGATGAAGGTGATTTCAATCGGGTGGATCGGGAGAGGTGGCCAGATTTGGCACAGGAAGAGAGGTTGGAGATCATGTTGGAAACACAAAGCGATAGGGCCGAACAGCTTGGTATCGAGCAAGGTAAACAGCTTGGTATCGAGCAAGGTAAACAGCTTGGTATCGAGCAGAAACAACTAGATGCTGCTGAACGCATGCTGGCAATAGGCATACCTGATGAGCAGATTTGCAACGTTCTGCGGCTCAACACCAAAAAATTAGCTGCAATTAAAAAGGCATTGAAGAACTAAAGTCATACTGCCATGCCAGCCACTGTAGGTGCCCTCGTAAAAAACGGAACACCCCATCAGAGGTTAATCCTAGCTCAAGGGTGACTCTTGGGGAACATCTCAACAATCTCCTCCTGACTGTAGTCAGGCAGATAGCGAAGTCATATAACAGACAACTACCTAACATAAAACAACTCTTCAAAAATATTTTCTGAATGCTGTCCTATCAGGACAGGCAAAAAAATCGATCCTGAGGCATTATATGGCTGTAGATGCCCCCGTAAAAAGCGGACACCCTATCGGCTTCTAACAATTCACGTAGAGGAGTTCAGTTATGGTTAGTGATCGTTTCGTAAGTTCGCTGATCGATCTCGCCTTGCCGCACCCGATACTTAAACTCCGGCGAGGGAAAATACTGTGCGTTGAACTGTGCTAGTTCCTGTGCCAGATGTGTTTCAAAAGTATTAATGCGCGAGCTGATAACATGCTGCTGTAATTTATCCGTAAGAGTTGCTAGTTCTTTTTTTATTTGGGCTACGTTGTGCGTGTTTACCTTGACGTTGCTGATCAAGGCGTTGAATGCCGAGATGTCGATGCCAACAGCTGGCATGCCTAATTCGTTGGCCTGCACCAGCGTTGTGCCACCTTGTTCAAGCCTGCGAATACGCCCATACTGCATGAGATAAGCGATGTTAGAGGGTGTGACATTCTTGTGTAAATACGCACTCGCCCAGCGACTGGCAGCAGGTATGGTCAGAAAATCTTGCGTCGTCGGCATGTCCCTAAAGCTTTCCCCAGTTCTGGCGCAGGATTTTAGCACAAAACGAATCGTGCCTCAATGAATCGGATTAGGCAGCTTCGTCATCCTCTGCGACGACAAACTTCAAGCCGAACACGGCAAGGCATCTGCTTAAATTCCTGAAACCAAAGCGACGTTTGCCGTTGATAAATGCCGAAACATTCTGAATTGATAACCCAGACTGTTCCGAAAATTCTTTAACACCCATCCTTTGGATGGCATACTTTAGCGCATCTTCAACGCTATCGCCACTTTCAAGCGCATGTAACACCATGCCTCGCGCAAACTCAGGGTTTTGCATTTCTTTAGCAATGGCCGCGTCGTATGACTCACTTCTTCTGGACATAATCCCTCCAATAACGTTTAGCTCTAGCTATATCAGCCCGTTGTGCCCCAAGTGTGCCCTTGTCACCTCCCCAGAGGAGAATAAGGGCATCTTCTGTCTCGGCATAATAAACTCTGATCCGACCGATTTTGATCTCACTAACTCCGTCATCCAAATACCTGACATTCTTTGTGCTGCCACCACGACAAACCCTGAAAATATATCTGTCCACCGCATAACGAGAGGAGCGATCTAGCCCTCCAAACCAGTTCCAAAACGGCTTCTTACCCGCAGCAGTAGTGTAGTGTTCTGCTCTTCGCTCCACATCCTCTTATTAATCAAAAACGAATAATATGTCAACACCTATTTCTCCACACCAACCCCGCTATCTCTCGGTCTGACGTTCTCCCGACCATCGCCCCTCAATCCCGCCGTGAACGCCGCTTGCAGTTTCGCCATCGCCTGCTCAAACCTCCCATGCGTGCGGGCGTTGATGTCATCGGCACGATAGGTAAGTGTGGTCTCCTTCTCACGGGATGTGCCGAGACGTGCACACAGACGATCACGATATTCCGCGGTAAGAAACTGCTCGCGGTCAGCGCGGGACAGCTTGCGAACCTCCACCTGTTGTTGCCAAGACAGACTGCCGAACGAGGCACGGTCAGCATACAAGCGGTTGCCTGCTCTGCCACGCGTCAACGCCACGTAAGCTTTTTCCCGATCCATGAACGCACCATCAGCATAGACAAAGGCACGATCGACGGTTGTGCCCTGTGCTCGGTGCGCGGTCACCGCATAGCCATGTGCCACCTGTGCGAATTCCCGCAGGTCAAAGAACACAAACTCGCCATCGCTTCTGAGCGCAGAAATTTTTGTGCCCTGTATGGAACGAATTCTCGCGAGATCGCTGTTAAAGATTCCATTTGCCTTATCACTAGCCGTGAACACAATCGTATCGTTCACCGCCAGTTCAATTGTTGTGCCATCTTTACGGACAAAGCTGTTACCGTCCTTGAGCACACCCTGCTCTTTTAGCTGAGCACGAGCCGCGCGGTTGAGGCGCGCGACTGTCTCGTTCCTTGACGCGACGATCAAGGCACTTGCCTTTGGCTCACCGCGGCGAAATTCCTGCCAATCGCTGATCAGCTCAGCATCGGAGAAATCACGCAAGGCAAATTTTACCATCCTAATCATATCCACATACTACCGCAGGACGCAATTCAGCCCACAGGACAAGCCTGTGGGCTTTCTTGCGAAGAATTTAGTAAATAGCATTGTTATTCTCACCCCACCGAGAACTCAAACAGTTGCCGTTGCTGACTATCAATCTCCTTGCGGGAGGCGATACCACTGTCAGTCAACGCCCGCAGAATTTCCACCCCCACCCGTGCTCGTGCTTTAGCGGGCAAACGGGCGAGGTTAGCGGCCATCTCTAAATTCCACACCGCCACGTTACCGAACGGTGCTTTGGAGGTGCGCTTTGACTTCGGTGATAGCAAGACATCGAGGCTGTCGCTCGCCACTGAGGCTAACACCTTCTGCAGTTTCTTCGCCCGTTCATCGCGTCGCGCAATCCTTGAATGCGAGACGATCTCCGTAAACAACGTCACCGGATGCGTGTCGAGATACTGCGCCAGCTTTACCAACATACTGATCGTAAAACCGTGCGGGCCAATCAAATCGAGGTTTTCCTGCTCGTAACGCTTGACCTGCTGCACACTGATGCCCATGCCCGCCGCCAATTCCTGTTGCGTCAAGCCCTCCCGTACCCGCACCGCTCTAAAGGTACGACCTAAACCCACAATAAATTCAGCCGTCATATTCATCAGTTGTGATACTCCTGAAATTTTTTTTATAGAAAATGCAATTTTTTCTTTACAGGGGAAACTTTCCGCGCTACGGTGTCCCCATAATTCAAACAAAGACTATTGTTTTAGTCTTAACTTCCGTCAGCAACGGCTGATGACTATGAGGCGAAGTGTAGCCGATGTTCGTCCTGATTGCCACCATTTTTTCGCTAATATCACTTATTGCCGAAGCAGGTAGAGGTTGGGGGGCGGTGACCGGTTGCACATTCTATGAGGAGCTGGACGACTATTTTTGGAGCTGTGCTGAACCGCATTTCGGCAGGTGCAAATGGAAAGCTTGCGATAGTTTTCTCTGTCCCAAGATGCCCAGCAAGCGCGGCTACATGTATCGCCCGCTGTTTCTGATCGAGGTAACCACCCGCTGGGGGAAGAGCATGTTCGCCGATGCTTACCCGCGTATCTTAGCCAAACATTTCAATTGGGCTAAACGCTGGTATAAGAGCCGCAGCCCATTGCCAACCAACAACTTCGCCGATAGTGGCGGTAGCGATGGTGGGGAGAGCAAAAGTTTTTTCTGGCATGCCCGCACCCTCGCAGTGCCGTTTGCAACAGAAGCGTTCGCTTACCCCGCGCTGCCGCCTATGCCCGGTGTAGCCGCGTCAGTACCAAGCCTCTACTACGGTATCAGCGAATTCGTCGTCGATCAGTGGCAACACGGCGTTGGCGGGATTGAAGCAGATGATAAGTGGCAACTCGTCTATCCGCTGACCGAGATGCGTGGCTGCTATCGACCGGGCAATGTTGCGACCGACTGGCCACTGCCCGGCCCCGACGAAAAGAAACGCGACAAAAACAAACAAGGGATCACCTACATCTTCGCCATCTGGCGCAAAAAAAAGACCAGCTGCTTTCCGCCCTTCGGTGGCACGACGTGGAAGGACATGCTGATTGAAGCGACGTATGTATCGACGAAAGGAGTGTGCAAGCTACTATGACCCCACACCAAGCCGCCCTGCTCGATATTTGCAGCTATGCCTTCACCCACGGAGCTTCGGATATTCACATCGAACCCACTGCCAACGGCATCTGTATTCGCCAACGCATCGACGGCACATTGCACAAGATCAAGGAGGTGGCAGGCGATGATCGCGCGTTGTTTGCGGAACACACCAAACAGCTGCTCGGTTTCAACATGACCGTCGTCGGTGTGCCGCAAGATGCACGCTGGGCACATCCCGAAGAAAAACTCGATCTGCGTGGTAACCTTATGCCCACCCGCTACGGCGAAAAAATCTGCTTGCGGCTACTAGAACGCGGCAAAGATTTCAGCCTCACTACCTATCCGCTTGAGGCAGAAGCAAAGGCAATCTTACAACGCTTAATAAATAAAAAAGCGGGCTTGATCGTCGTCTCAGGCCCCACCGGTTCAGGCAAATCGACGTTGCTCTACTCGATTCTCGGCAGTCTCGATCGTGTTGAGCTCAACGTCTGCACCGTCGAAGACCCGATCGAATACGAGTTGGCAGGGATTAACCAGACCGCGATCGAGCCGCGCAAAAGTTTTTCTTTCGCCGCCGCCTTGCGTGCCCTGATGCGGCAAGACCCCGACGTGATCATGATCGGCGAAGTGCGCGATCGCGAGACCGCCACTGCCGCGATCCATGCCGCTTGCACCGGGCATTTAGTGCTAACCACCGTGCATGCCAACAGTGCCGCAGAAATTTTAACGCGCCTAGAGGGGCTGGGTATTGAGCGGGGGCTGGTTGAGAGTGTGCTGTTGTTCGCTTCTGCACAACGTTTAGCCAAGACCCTGTGCCCTGTCTGCAAAACAGAGGCAAAAGAAGCGGGCATGATGTTAGCAAGGATGTTTCGCCAACAAACACTAGATGTTGTGCCCTACACCGCGGCGGGCTGTGAACACTGCCATCACCGCGGCACACGAGGACGCACGCTTGTCTTTGAATACCTGCATAAAGACGAAGAAAAAAAGATTACACAGGTCGGCAGTCTCAAGGACGCAGCTTTCGCATTAGTGCAAGAGGGAGAGATAAGTGCGAACGAAGCTTACGCTCTGTTTAGTTAGCATGTTCGTTATGGGATGCAGGAATCTCCGCGTCGTGGAAGGGCATGGACTTGATAACCCCATGCCGACTGTGCCGCAGGTGGTGATCGCCGGCAGTCCACATCAATCCGATCACTTGCCGTTCGACTGGGGTGTCTATCAAGACCCAGCGCGGCCAGAGTTCTGGGCTGATGGGGCTTACGGCATCCTACCGCGTCCGTTCTTGCACTTAGCAGGTGAACCGACGCGGGAAAATGCGCGCCAGCTGTTAGCATGGCAAAAACAGCAGTGGCAGACGATCGAGCAGATTATCAAGGCTCTGGGAGGTGCTAACGAACTCGATACCTACTCCAATCTGATCGGGGAAAATGTTTTGGAACATATCGCACAGCAGGACAAACTCCTATTACAAACAGCCACACCGCTATTGCGAGAGAGCAAGCAAGACATACCCCCAGGCTTTGACTGGGCAAACGTCGCCATCGTCTACATCTATCGCTCCGACTGCCCCGCCTGCCGCAAGCAACAGCATGTCATCGAAACGATCAAGGCATTAGGGGCAAAGGTCGCGACGTTACAACTCGATCGCGGTGCACCGTTACATACAGATTCACGACCATATCATGCAGGTGAGTGGTCGTTGTTTTTCCCGCTCGGCAAAGCACAGACTACCCCGATGTTTTATATCGCGCGGCGAGGGCAAAAGCCATTCAAGCACGAAGGTTTTATTGCCTTACAGGATTTGATCACCCACATCAAAAGACACGGAGGTGAAACATGAGAACTCTAATCGCAACAATCGCCATTTGCATCTCGGCACGCGGCTATGCCGAAGTTACCGAGCTGGTAATCGGTGATCAGTCGGTGGTCGATGACCTCGAACTTCCGAAACGGGTGCAGGAAATCGCCATCGGTATCTTGACCTATGTCGTTGCCCCAGTTGCTGGATTTTTTACCGCCTTTCGTGGGTGGCAGATGATCGGCAACGCCGAGCGCGGCAACAAAGGCGCGGGTGTCGTGACGTTTATCTGTGGCATCGGCATGTTCGCTTTGCCGGTGATAATTTCGCAAATTCTTAACGCTATCCGAGGTTAAGACAATGCCAGAAAACTACGATCGTTATCGCCGTTTCGCTCGCAAAGAAACTAACCCCTTGATCGATGCTCCGGTGATTTTTCTTAAGGGCATGACCAAAGGCGAGCTCATGGCAGGCGTGGGATGTTTTATCGGTATGGTCTATACGTCGGCATTTTCCATGTTACTAGCACTCGTGTTTCTCGTGCTGGCGGTCATCGTGCCGCTGGGCTTGAAACAGCTGCGCCTTAAACTACCACCCAATGCCTTCGGGCACGCCTTATGGCTCTGCGGTGTTTGGAATACCGGCTTGCCGCAGAGTCTTAAACGACCACAGAAAAGTTATTTTGTGCTGTAGGAGAGACGATGGAACGCAAAATTTTATCGCCAGAAAAAACGAAGCAAAAAATCTCGCTCGCCCTGATCCGAGCTTATGCCACTAAAGACGCGGGGATCATCGCTCGTGCCTCCTTGCCGCCGCACAGCATGGTGGTAGTTACGCTGCTGCATCGCCTGTGCGTCGAGCGCATCGCCTTCGTCGCGGTGTTCATCTGTCTGCTCGCAGTTGCTATCTGGCAGGGGTGTGTCAACCACAGTTTGCAACAGCAACTCGAACACCCCGACAGCTACATCGTACCCAGCAATATCACCGACATTATGCGTATCAGAGCCAACAGCATTGCCGATCGGCTCGTCTATGACTTCGCGGAAACGATCGTCCACGATCTCGCCAACACCAACTACGAAGATGTCGCCACCCGTTATCGCGAGCTGAGCCGCTGGATGCACCCACAACTGAAAACGCGTTTCATGCGCGAGATGCGCGGCAATATCGAGTTGTGGCGGCTACGCAAAATCGATCAGGTGTTTGCTTTCGACAAGGTGGAAAAATTTACCCGTCGCACTGCAAAAATTTACGGCCGCGACAAGTCGGTCTATCGTGTTGCCGTCTGGGGCACGACCCGCAAGTATATCGAGGGACGCGCCGTCGAGCCGTATCGTGAACGCATCAGCTTGTCTTTTACCACCGCCGCAGTGATCAGCGATAAGGCGTGGGTCTTTCAACTGCTCGACATCAAACGCCAGACCCAACAACAGCTCGACGATCAACGCCTGAGTTCATCACCACCTGACGAAGGAGAAAAAACATGAGAAGCTTCACCAAAAACTGGGTAAGAAAATTTATCCGCTTATATTTTTTATCGGGTTATTTGCTAGTTGACCCATTTACCCCTGATGACGCGACCGCCGCTGACATTCAGGTGCACGGACAAGAGACAGTGCCGGTAGCGATCAACAGCAGGCTCGGCACATTGGTTGAGTTCCCGCGCCCGCTACTGGTGGTTTCGGCCGCAGCCCAGTTCAAAATTCAACGCATCGCTACACAGGTGGACAAGGAGGGCAAGGCGGTCGATGTGCGCATCGTCAAGATAACCGCGAAGCCGCGGGCAACCAGCGAAGAAGTGGCGTTCGTCTTGAACGGTCACCGTGCCTTGAGCTTACAGCTAAAAGCAAAACGCGGTGCGGCCAAGCATCAACGCCTTGTGTTTGCTGCTGCCGACGTGACCCGCGGTGGGGCGTTCCTGACCCGCGAGCTAGCCCTGATGCAGCAGTTGCTCAAAGATGAGCATGGCAAGGGTTTTGCGCGGACGGTAACAAACCAAAAATTTTCCCTACGCAACCACAAACTCAAAGCGACCCAAATTAGACAATTCAGCGGACAATATCTCAGCGGCAAGGTTTTTGTGGTCGAAAATCGCGGTAAGCAAACACTTGCAATCACGCCGCAGCTGTTCAATTTACCTCGTGCTGCGCTATTTCACACCGATTACGCCACGCTGACCCTCTGCAAAACGGGTATCTGTAAAACAACGGTACACCTGGTGCTGCGCACGAAAAATTTTATCGCCAGCACCACCCCCACGAGCTTGCCCTTCTTGCGTGGAGGTAAACGATGAGAATTGTAATTGCGTTGTTGCTAACCAATACCGTTTATGCTGACCTGCCCGTCCCCGATAGAGAAGCTAAGCGCATCATGCGCACCGACATGCAGACCCGGATCGACAGCGAATACAAGCGGCTCTACGAAAAAGTTATCGCCGATACCGAAGGTGTGCACGATGAAAACCAACGCCTCAAACTTGAATTGGAAAACATGCGTCGTAAACAGCTGTATGCACCTGTGCAAGGCAGCACGAGTCATAGCTCCAACAAAAAGTCGCGAGGCACGACGACGCGCGCAGCCCCAACTAAAAAACTCGCCAGCGGGGTGCAGGTGTTCGCGGTCTCGGCACACGCGACACAAGCCTTGACGGTCTTGCCCGCGGGGGCGTGGGTACGAGCAAAACTGTTGACGGGCGTGCAAGCTAATTCTCGCCATCCGTACGATGTGTTGATGCAGTTGGATTACGCCTACACAGGGCCGAACGGCACCAGAATTCCGCTCAATGGTTGTCTGATGCTCGGTGGTGCGACCGCGGATTTGAGCATCGAGCGGGTGATCATCGCCCCGCATACCTTGTCTTGTGTGCGTGCTGATGGCGCATATGTGCAGCGCAAAGTGCGCGGTTTCGTGGCGGGCGACGATTCGTCTAACGGCATGACTGGGGTCTACGACAGCAAGCAGAGCAAGGTGTTTCTGCAAGCGGTGCTGGCAGGCATCGTCAAAGGAGCGAGCGAAGCGTACGAGATTGCCAACACCGCAACAACGGTAGTGACAGGCAGCAACGATACCCAAACACCGATCACTAATTTCAAGGGCAAGCTGGCGGAATTCGCGCTCGCCCGTGGGATCGGCAAGCCCGCCGAAATGGTCACCCAGTGGTATCTCGAACAAGCCAAGTCGCTCTTGCCGACCGTGCACATCGGCAGCGGGCAGGATGTCTGGATCGTAATGGTGGATAAGGTCGCGGTGCCTAATCTGCAAAACAATTGAATGGAGGTGATGATGATGGGCAAGCAAAAAATTTTGGCTGTCGCACTGATGGCATTGCACGGCTGTGCCACGCTCGCGCCGACCACCCATGAACTAAACAAGCGCAGTGGACTTGCTGTTGGCACAAGAGCGATTACAGAAACAACCCAGTTAAAAAATAACCGGATTACCAAAGCAATCGGATCGCTGGACATGCCAACCCGTCAACCCGCCCGCATCGCTAAAATTTGGGTCTATGATCAGCTGATCAACACAGACGTATGGCTAAGGGGCACGTGGTTGTTCATGGAAACAGAACAGGTGAGATGGCTCAGCCCGGTAGCTAACTGGCGTTCTCTGCGCACGAGCACAAGCTTACGTAGAGAGAGGTTGAAGTGAATCTTGCCATACTGACATCGTGGTCAGCAACGGCAGGACTGCTGTGTGCCGCACTAACGCTTGCCTTACTGAGCTTTGCGCCGATGGCAAGGCTGTTACGGGTGGGTGTCGTGTTATCGCTCATGCCGTTGGCAATGGCTAATTATTTTGTCTTTGCACCGCGGTTAGAAAAATTTCTGTATCACGTCAGCAACTCATACAGCTTTCCAGAATTTGCAAAAATTTTTTCCTATCACGCTGGTTTCCTGCACACGACTTGGCAAGCTTTGACCACCGCAGATCAGATTGCGGTGCTTGTCATATGTGGCACGTCGCTGACAACTTTTTACCTCGTTACCACCATCATGCACCGTTACTTTTGCAACCAAGATACGCTCAGCACAATTGCCGCGCTTGTCACTGGCATGCTTACCAGCTGTGCCAGTTATGGTTTGTTGTTACTGCCTATCTTGTTTTCTCTTTTCTGGGCGCACCGCAAAGCACACAGCCAGCAGCGCATCGTCGAAGGACAAGCTGCGCTCAAGGACATGTGGCATGGCTTGTTCGTGTTAAAACTAAAGCTGTTGCCGTTGCGTAAGAACGGCATCTATCTGCACGAGCACTTAAAAATGCCGCGTAAATTGGAAACTCGCGGTATTATCATCTTTGGTGCACCCGGTTCAGGTAAATCACATCTCATCAAGACGCACTTTCTGCCGCAGCTGCGAACCCGCGGCGATCTGCTGGTTATCTTCGACTATAAGGGTGAGTTCACGCAAGCGTTTGGCGAAGACCGAGACACGTTGATCATCTCACCGCTCGATGCTCGCTCGGTTATCTGGAACATCGCCCGTGACATCGACACGGAGGCAAAGGCATGGGAGTTCGTGCGCATGGTGGTCAGACAGGGCGATGCCCCGGCGGACATCATCTTTGAAGATTGGGCGCGTGATCTGTTGACCGCTTGCCTGATCAAATTACAGCGCGAGAAAAAATATTGGACATGGCGGGATTTCTATCGTGCTAGCCAAAGCCTAGAGGATTTGATCGATGCGGTGCGCAAGTATCGCCCTGAATCTGAATTCGCCGCTAACTTCAAGGGTGAGAGCAGACAATTCGAGGCAATCAAAGGCACGATTCGCAGGGCAATGGCACGGCTTGAACCGTTAGCACGCGCGTGGGGTGATGGCGACGGCAAGCAGTTCTCACTTAGCGGCTGGCTCAACGATTGTGGCGGAGCAAAACCAACGCTGATCGTGCGTTACGACCCGCTCTACGCGGAAACGATGGGGCCGTTTGTCGCTAATTTTTTTAATTTTCTCTTCGCATCGGTGCTCAGTTTAGCTGACAGCAACCAGCGTCGCATCTGGGCAGTGATGGATGAATTTCAGACCTTGCCCAAAATTCCTAAACTGTTTGAAGCAGCACGGGCGGGGCGTTCCAAAGGACTGCGCATGTTGCTGGGCACACAAGACCTCGGCAGGATCGATCAGATGTATCGCTACGAGGGATCGCGGGACACGCTCGTCAACCTCATCGGTTGCAAGTTGATCGGACATCTCGGCAGTCAAGGCTGGCCACCCGTGCGCTCGCGTTACGTGACTGATAATGTGCCCGCGCGCTACGCGGCCAAGATCGATAGCAGATGGCTTAGCGATGCCGATCGCAAAGCTGCGGTTGCTACAGATAAGACACAACAATCACTTAGCCCAATCGTTATCCACAGCAGCAAGGAGACAGACAGTGCGACATCTCGCAACAGTATTGAACAAAGCTTTTGAGCGTGTGAGCGCAAAGATCATGCCGCTGCAACCGCCGCGTGATTTGGCATTCGACGGCGAACAATTCAGCCAGCGGCTCAGCTACGAAAATGCGTTCACCGACGCGGGCCGCACCGTGTTCATGCTCGGCGATGGCGGCTTAGGCACACTGTGGGAAATGCTACCGATCCCGCACGAAATCAAGAGCGAAGCTGAATTACAAGAGATGATGGCTGAGTTCGCTAAAATTTTCAAAAAGATCAGCGACCCACGCGTAACGTTTCAAATTATTTTCACCCAAAAAATTTCTTCTAATTTTCCTTTACCAACATGGCGAGAAGACACCTATGCTCGCCAAGTTTTGGGAAGGAGGATCACCGCGATCAAGAGCTTAGCGCACGGTGACAACCCATCGCTCTATCAACGCCAAATCTATCTCACCCTGCGGGTTGAAACCGCGGGCACGATCTTGAACACAGGCAGCGCATCGCTCGCTGATTTAATTAGCAAAGAGACCGCAATCGTCAACGCCGCGCTGCTAAAACTGCGCGGCTATGCCCAGAGCATCGAGAATTCTTGGCAATCACTCAGTCCTTTGCGGCGCGCGACTGAAAACGAACTGATCATGTTGTTGCGCGATCTGTTGCACGGTGAGTGCGACAAGCATGGCTTGTTTTTTCGTGAGGTAACGCCAGAGCGCACACCGACACGCCTTGCCAAACGGATGCTCAACGGCACGCTGGCGTGGGAGCGGGATGGCATTGGCATAGGTGACGATACATGGGAAGTGCTCTCGTGGTCGCAACAGCCCGCGCAAATTTTTGCCGGGCTGATGACTGTGCTTATGCAGATCAAAGAACCGTTGCTGTGTGTGTTGAACATACGTCCCTGTCATTACGCCGCTGATCTAGAAGGGCTGAGCGCTAAGCTGCAAGGTGGCGATCCGTATCAAGAGAGGCAAAAGCAAGATGTCTATGCTGCCGAAGATCGGGTGGTGGGGGGCGAGAAATTACTCGCCTGTTGCCTGCACGTCTTGGTGCGTGATGTTAACGTGCCCTTGCACGCGGCCAAAGAACAGCGGCGGGGCGAAGCGGTCTGTCGCACCTTAAACGATGTTCTCCCCTGTTTCCGTGAAACCTATGCCGCGTTGCCGATCTTCATCTCCTGCTTGCCGCTGCATTATTCTGCCAAAGTCGCGGGTTTTGTCAGCCGTGAACGGCGCGTGCTGAGCGATGACATCGGCTATCTGTTGCCTGTGTTTGGCGGCACGCGGGGCGCAACACAACCCAAGCAACTGATGCAAGCCCGTAGCGGCGAAGCGATCTGGTTGAATCAGAGAACGAGCAAGACCAATCCGCACTTTGCCGTTTTCGGTGCGTCGCAGAGCGGTAAGAGCTTTTGGTTCGCTAATTTTTTGATCTCCGAATTCGCCGCCGATCCGCAGACAATGGTGTTCTTGATCGACTCGATCACTTCGGTGGAATATCTCGGCAAGGCGATCGCGAACGATCACGGTTTTCGTTTTGTTAAACCGCCTGTCGAGTATCCCAACATTTTTCGCGGCACGATCGACGCAACCCGCTTGCCCATTATCGTCAGTATAATCGCGGTCGCGGTTAACCTCGTTTGCAAGACAGAGCTAACCGCATCCGAGCAAACACTGTTGAGCGAAGCGATCTTGAAAACCTACCACGACAACCACAATGCCGCGACGACCGTTTACCAGAAAGGCTCAAAGGGAAAACTTGGCACTTACCGACAAGCAGACAACGCTGTCCGTCTGCCTCGCCTGACCGACATCGTGCACAAGTTGAACACAGTTGCCGCCACGCTCGATCTGGAAGAAAAGCTACTCGCGCCATTGCGAGAGAAACTGCTGCCCTTCTGCGGGCGCGGCCCCTATGCGATGTTGTTCGATCAAGCCGAAGCCGAACAGCCTGAGGCACGTGCCGCGGGCTTAACGATCTTCGATCTCGCCGAGTTACCGCAATCACCGTTGCGGACGTTGGTAACGTTAATTCTAATTGCCGAGATCGAACGTCAGTTCAATCTGCCAGCCAATCGAGGACGCAAGGGTTGTTTGATTATCGAGGAAGCCGGGGTAAACCTTGCGGGCGGAAACGCCGCGCTAGAGAATTACATCAAGGATGCCTTCGCTCGTTTTGCTAAAAAACAAATCTCCTGTGGCACGATCACCAACCAGATCGCGCACTATCTCGATCTTCCCGCTTGTCGTGCGGCGTGGAACAGCAGTGCGACCAATGTTATCTTGCCCGTCATGCAAGGTGGCGAGAGAAAACGGCTCGTTGAATTGACTAACGATAATTATCTCGCGGAGCTGGCCGCGTCGCTCGACAAGCAACCCGGTAAATTTTCTGAACACCTGTGGCTTGGCGATGAGGTGCGCGGCTCGGTGGCTTATGTGCCCACGGGTCACGATTACTGGCTCGCGGCCAATCATCACGGCGATGTGCAGGCGTTGCAATATGCCCACGCGCAGTTGGCGAGCTGGCCGCGGGCGATCGATTGTCTGGCAGAGATTGCCCCGCATGGTTTGCGGGACGCAAGCGGGCAGTTGCGCACCATGACGGAGACAGAGAAGAGGAGAATTGCAGCATGGAAAGGTTAATTTTATTACTGTTCATCTCGCTGCTGAGTAGCGCAACACGCGGGGCTGAGATCGACTACGCTAAGCGTCTCAGCGCGAGCGAGATGTCGGAGTGGTTCTTCGGTAAGGCAACACCTGCCCCCAAACGCAAGCGTATGGCGTTGAATGTCGGGCGGATCAATTTACGCGTCGGCACATCGCTGAAATGCGGCAAGCTGTCGCTCGCTGCTAACCTCAGTGCCGAGCTAAAAAATCTCAAGCAACAGCTAGGTGCCGCGGCAGAACAACTAAAGGGCATGCTATCAGGCGGAGGCATTCTCATCGCCACTATCTGCTACTACAAGCCGACGCTCTGCGCCCACATCCGCCACTTCACTGCCCAGCTGCGGGAAGAACTGAACATGCAGATGGACAGTTGCCGTGCCATCGATGCCTTTATCGACGCACAGGTGGACAAGGGCAGAAGACAGCTACACGCCGAGGCGGTGCAACAATGTATCGCTGGTAATGACGGAGATATGGGTGCATCACAGATGCGGGCGTGTTTGCAGGAAAAAGGACAGGCACGCAATCTGCTTCAGCCGTTCACGCGGAAACTAGCACAAGGCAAACAGCGGGTGCTCGCCTCGTTGATGCAGGTGGTGCAACAGTCGGATGATTACAAAGTGTTGGCACAATTGCTCGGTGAGGTCGAGCTGCGCCGCGACGGTTATTGGACGAAAGCGTTCCCGGAAAATTTACTGAAGCCCGCTGATTACGTGCACGGCATCAATCGCACTATGCGCTTGACAGTCTGTAGCCCCGCAGTGCTGCGCGTGCTGATTACTGACAAAAATTATCAAAAACAAAAAGATGGTATGCAAAAATATCTGCACCAAGTTATTCAAGAAAAAATTTCTGCAAACACAATCCGCGATCTCGAATCGTTGCCGCGTGCTGATCGGGCACGGGCTTGTCGTGCTCTTGCCTTGTCGTTGGCGCAGTTGGCAATCAAGCGGTTCACCGCGCACGGCAAAAGCACGATGACTGCAGCCCTGGCTAACGACGCGTTGCCCGATGCGCTGGCGGCGTTCTACAGTGAGCGCAGCGAGATGACTTTCGCCGCGATCGATGCTAAAATGGCGGCTAACGAAATCAAGCCGATCAGTGCCGTGTTGACCAAAATTGGTCAGCTCGGACATCACTATCGGCAACGCAATCGGGAGGTGGCCGCGGGGGTCACTGCCCGCAAAATCTTAAACAAGGAGTTAGAGAATGCGTGCACAGATGCTTTCAGTTGTAGTGAGTAGTTTAGTGGTGGTGATGTTGTTGCTGATGGGGTGTGGCAAAAAAGATAAGCAGGCGACAGATGAACGTAAACGCAATGGCAATGAGACTCTCAATTTAACTGATCGTTGTGCGAAAGGCAAAATGCCTCATCTCGGTCACTGCTACGACAGTATTCATCTCAGCGATGAGATCGTTGGCTTCACTCTTAAATCGAGTAAACAAACCTTCTCTGTTCAGAATATTGCCGAACAAGAGTGGCTTGACAGACTTGTAACAAAAGACCTGGGCAATGGCAAAAGCCTTTTCCGACAAGAGGATTGTGCCTCCAACAAATGCTTTTTATGGCATCCGGTTCACCACGGGACAACAAGGAAAGTAGACGGAACAAACCACATAACCAGCCTATTGATAAGTACGTTCCTGACCGCAAGGAAAGATTTGGATTCTCTAGCATTTGACGACATGTGGTTTGTCAACGGCACTATCAAACTCAACGGCAAAATTTATGATCTGCCTATCGATCGGGCACAAGTCGTAGATGCCTATCAAGGCAGGCTTAAGGACGAAGATATCACAAGTTCGGTTACGAATGGTCGCATAAAAATAAATTTTAGCTTTTGGGATACGGATTACGAGGACGAAGTTGGTCACGGAGCTGGGAACATTACTTATGTGCAATATGAAGTGGACAGTTCCCATCTGTTAACGGGAAACAACAACTAAATGTTCACCCTCACCCCCATCGAAGGGACATTGTGGCATCTCGGTGTTGCGGTGCAGACAGAGATTGCGCTGAAGGTGTTCGGCAACGTGGTCTTTACGGGGGTGGTCGTTTTTTTCTTGATGAAGCACGTCTTGCAAACCCTAAGCTCATCTGCGCAAGGCAACGATGGGCATGACATCGCCCGCCAACTGCTAACCTACGGCTTCTGTGTCGTGATGGGTTTAACGCTGTTGCGTTCGGTCGCCGCGACCCCGTTTCAACCCCACGACGCGGGAGGTCGGGATTGGGTGAGCTATCGTTATGTGCGCAGCAATGCCGATTACCAGCAACTTAAAAACAGCACCGATGGTTTGTGGTGGTATCGCTTGTTGCACGGTGCGACCGTTTCGATATCCAAGTATATGACCAGCATTGCCAGCGGTATTTTTGGCGACGATACGTTCCTGCGTTCACCCGACCTGATGTTCAAACTCTTGACCGCGACCGCAGCGGTGCAACTCGACGATGCTAGCATTACCACCGAGCTAGACGATTTTCTCGCCCAGTGCTCGGACACCCGTAAAGGCAGGGTGGCAAATGCGAGCAGCACGATGGGCGATCTCTTGAACATGAGTAATCCTGCCTGTGCTCAGCGTTATCGTGAGCTGCAAGACGATCTCAAGGCGTGGGTCAAAGGGGCAATGCCTGCGTTGGTGCACAAGGCACAGCGGGTGAGCAGCGACGCGTTGCCAACCCGTATCGTCAACTTTACCCGCGCCGAAACGCTGGAGAACAAAGTTATCGGCTCTGCACTGGTCAATTATGGTCGGCAAAAAGTGCGCGGCTATACCGATGCGATCAACACCAACGTTAAGGAGCTAGGCATTCAGGACAAGAGTGATCATTTTTGGTTCAACATGCAACGTATTTTTTCTACAGGTGCACTACCTGCGATGTTATCGCATGTATTCACTGAAGGACGTGACGTTGAGGCTGGCATCAACCGCAACGAGGCGCGCATCATCTACAACAACCTCGTCAATCTCTTGCCGTCATTCAAAGGTTATGTGAAACTGTTCATCGCGTTGGCATTTATCTTTGCTGCCGCCGCGCTCTGTCTCGGTTTTACTAAACCGTTGCTGTGGTGGGGTTCACTGCTGTTGATGGAAATGGTCTATGCACCTCTAGCGACGCTCAACTACGAGATACACAGCATGATGCTAGCGTCGAGCGACATCGGTCAAGCCTTCGCCGATCTCTCCCGCGATCCTCTTGCTCTCATGGGTGCAGCCTTGATCGATACTAAACTCGTGCACTACCAGACTGCGTATTTCATTTCGCAGTTTGTAATCGCAGCATTGTTTGTGATCGGTATCGTCGGTTCGGGGTTTGCGATCAACAAGATGTCGTTCAGTCAGGGTGCGGGTTTCATGGGACTTGCCGCGGTCGGCAACAACCGCCTGCTCAGTGCAGGTGCACGGGGTGTGGGGAAACTCGCGGGGCGGATTAGAGGACGGATTTAGTGCAGCTTGTCTATTAAGAAAGCACTGCACCTACGGCAGAGATATATTTTTTTCTTTTGTCTGCGCTCATTTTTTGTTGATTAAGCAGTTTCCATCTGACCGCGGGAAATTCACTGATCTTGCTGTATTTAAATAGTTGCCAGTCGGGTGTGTTGCGAACAAAACTTTGCAGGAACGCTCTATCATTTTCGTTCAGAGATTTTTTGATTTCGACGATCAACATCTCCCTAGTTTGAATTAGCTCCTCTAGTTCTACATCAACCATAAGCATATCCTTGAAATCGTCGCTGTAGATGTCGGCAATATCCTTGCGGTGTGGCATTAGCATTTCATTTATAGGACGCTTGCCAGATATGAGATAGAGAATAAAGGCATCCTTAATTTCTTCTGTTATTCCTTCGTGCTCAAATACTACCTTTACGTCGAACAAATCTCTAGGATGCTGACGATCAAGAGCAGCACAGATTTTGCCGCCATAACAGTCCGCAAAACTCAAACATCTGGCATGAATATAAGTGTTGAATTCCTCGCATGCTTTCCCGCTCATGGGCATGTTTCTGATAGGAAATAGATGTCCGCGTAATATGTAGTTTGGTTCTATTTTAATTCTTACTTCTTTGTCAACAACTTGTAGCTTCGACTCTCCCTTACCATCTAGTGGTCGGGAAGATATAATTTTTGTGCCGGGCAATTTCCTTATTTCGGCAGATATTTTGCGCAAAATTACATGAATATTTCCCATACTCGTTGCTCTGTTTTCCAGTGGTAAGTAGCATAAGTCTATATCTACGGAATAGCGGGGGAAATCGCGGTAAAAAAGATTAATCGCTGTTCCACCTTTCAGAGCAAATCTTTCGTCTTCAAGAACTACGTCCAGAACTGATAATAGAAGATGTACTTGTCTTCTATATGTTTCTATCATAAGAAATCTCCATCGTGTTCTTTGTCAACGGTTATCAGATATTTTTTGTCTAGGGTAGCGTTGTATTTTACAATCTGTCGTTTGCCCTTTCCGAGATTTATCTTATGTAGATCAAGTCTGTTAAAATACTTGAGCCCGATTTTCTCAGATAGATATAAAAATACTCGTTTGACCTTGATGGACATGCAGTTCTCTAAAAGCTGCTGAACGAGCTTAAACCTAACTCCATACATCATGTTTACATAGTTCTCTGCTGTTTCCAGTGAATTTTTTAGATCAATGTGATTTATCAGTTCTAGTATTGCAAGTTCACGACAAGAGATTTTTATTTTGATGCCTGATGGAATTTCATGTTTTACAAGCAGCGTTTGTTTGTTGTTCAGAAAAAAGGCAGGAGAGAACATAGAAGAGTTCTTGATTACAAACTTACCATTAAAATGTTTATACTGCAGCCATATTGGTGGCTTGATTTTTGTGTAGCAAGAGAGGAATATCTGGGGTCGTTTGCTTAGGCTACCAAAGTGTCCTGCTCCTATGAGCTCTAGTGCTGTTTTACCTGAAACATGGAAATTCTTTCGGTGCTCTTCTTGTAGAAGACGAACTCCACCAGCCCAGCTGGGCTGTTCTCCAGCCCTTTTGTAGATGCCTGAACTAATTCTGACTAGCGAGCCATTATCGTGATAGTGCCTAGCTAAGCTGCGCGAAACTCGCCTCTGCTTCAGCCAATACAAGGAGTGTAAATCTCCCGGTGCCCATTCAGTGAGAATTTGGTTTATTTTGGAAGCCATTTTGCTCAGCTACTATTCACGTTACTACTCTAGTTTAAACTAAATGCGATGTTGAAAGCAACCATGTTGCTGTCAAGAGATGTTCACTTTGCTTGTTGCCGAAACCTCAATTCTGATGCATTTTCTTTCCTCCGGAAAGAATTAGGCATTACTTGCCCGCTGAAAACGTCGTACAGGGGCAATTAGGGGCATTTAACGAGGGGTTATGTTCCTGCTCCCCCAGCCCGTGTCGGCGAAGTGCAGTTCTCACAGCCGATCACGGAGGGAGTCAAGGGCTTTAGAGCGTAGCGTCCCTTTACTCCCGACGAGGCTGTGAGACAAGCGCAGAAAACGACAGCGGGCGTAGGGGGAGCAGCTCCTTTAGTTCGGCGAGGCTGGGGGTCTGGGGGCAAAGCCCCCGACAAACTAGATCATCGCCGTTAGGCGATTCCTCTGAGTTGCACAAAATTTGCGCGAGCCTCGCGCGCACGCGCGTATACGTGCACTCAGATTAGTGCTGAGTCTAAGTACCCCTGCCTATATTTAGGTTTAAGTACATGTCTAAAATATGTCTATAGGAGGTGTGCAAAAATTAACCAGCGCCTTGTTTGCCTTGTGTTGCAGCAATTATATGGAGTGGTGGGTGTGGATAACAGAAAAAAGTGCAACCATAAACAGCGTGGTTTGCAACCATAAACAGCGTGGTTGTTTTGCTCAAATTTTGTGCAAACTGTGGATAAAAATTCAGAAGGGAACGATTGTCAGCGAAACCTTGTTGCCGCGTTTTAGAGCAGAATCCGGAGTCAGGAGCCCGGCATCTATTTGCTTTTTTATGAGTTCCGCGAATTTCATGCGGCGAAACCTTCTTGCTTTCTTCTCGTCAGAAGACTTGACGAACATCCTGTTGAAATCCAGGAATTCCATCCAACGATCAACGTTCATCAAATCAAAGGTGTCGCCCTTGTGCGAGCGCACAAACGTCTGCATCGTCACGCCAGCCGTGCCTATCTTAGCATCAAAAAGTTTGCGATGTAGTTTCGTATACTCGAAGGTATCGTAGAAAGGTATCATGTACTTGTTAAACGTTATCTCGTAGTAGTCAATATTGACATTCTGTCTATAAAAATAGAAAAGTGGCCCCGTCCACTCTCTACCTACGTTGTCAGCGTAACTAATGCTTGCTAGAGAAATCCGCAATAAACTGCGGTGCAGTGCTTTCTTGTTATCTTAGTTGTTTGATTTTCTACCAAGAGCTGTCATAATAATCTGAGAATCAAGCTTGATACTCAAGCCTAAGTTTCCTCTGCGGTGCTCTTGCCTGAGCAGTTCCATGCAAACCACGTAGGTTTTCAAATCGGTTTCATTCAAGATTGGGCCGCTCATGATCAACCTATCACCCTTTTGCCAAATATCACGGCTCACTCGCGGTTTACCGCGGCCAACATCTACAGGGATACCATATTCGTAGAGCAAGTTACCATCAGAGTCCTGTGCTATTTTCCTCTGATCTCGTCTAATTGCCTCAAAAATAGGATTTCTGGTCACCCACCGCAAAATCTGCAGTTCGCCATCTTTCTGCGCCAATATCGATTTGGGAAAGCAATACTCGCTCACTTCTGCCTTCGTTGGTGTCTTAATCCCACGCCTACTCTCCCCTGTGAACTCACAATACAGCGAAGACCGCAACCTATCAACGATTCGCGGGCTGAAAACCTTCGTAATCGGAACACCCTTGTATGAGGTCTGCGCATCAAATGTATAGTTGCTGATGAAAACCGTCGGCAAGCCCGATTGATAACGATGGTCGATAAACTTTTCAAGGTAACCCATCCCTGCCGCGCTCACGCCCTCCTTGATCTCATCAAGGACAACCAAACCAGCAAATTTCAACACCTGATCTAAATACTCAAGTCTATCTTTCCGCCGTGTGTCTAACCTGTCCGCAAATATGCGCGCATCCCGTTCACCCTCGACCAGCGCAGTGGCCGTTAGATAGCGGGCATTTCTGCCGGTAGTAAGCACGAATCGCTTCAAGCAATCGCTGGCAAGATGAGTTTTGCCGTTGCCCACACTACCGCAAAGAAAAATACAGTGCCCACCCTCACGCGGCTTGGCGCAAATTTCAGCGAGCCACTCTTGTAACACCTCAGGTGCTACTTCGTCGAAAGACCTACCGCCATAGGTAGCATCGGCAAAACGGGCGGGAAGACCAGATTGGGAAATTTCTTTTGCTAGCAGTTCTGGCTGCAAATGCTCGTCAGCAGGTGCGCTGCGCTTACAATCAGAACACCTCTCCGCCTCTGTCTTACCGCCATCATTCCAAATGCGCACGCCGTCGTAACAACCGGGGCCTGAGCAATATATTTCTTCCGTCTCCGTAGAGACTTCAGATTCCAGCTCAACAAGTCCAACACCAATCACTATTGCCGCGCTCCACTACTCCGCGTCTCCGCTTCTCGGTATGCTTGCCACGCCTCTTCAATCAGTGTTCCTTGACTAACGCCGCGGCTCTCTGCTTCCTGTGTAATCTGCCAGTAAACATGTGGCTTAATTCTTGCGCTCCACATCTCCTCAAGCAAAACCCCCTGCTGCACGCCACGCCGTTTGGATTCGAGCAAAATCTCCTCGTAGATATGGGGCAACACCTTGGCGTGCACCTGCCGCGTGCGCGGATTGGGTGTAATCCTGCGCCTGCGCACCCTCCGTGTCACGTAGCCTTGATCCGCCGCGACAGCATCAAGTCTGTGCATGGTCGAGTGATTGTCGTTTTTGTCTTGCAACACGTAATCTTGCGGAACGTAATCTTGCGGATCGATTTTGATCGGCGGGGGGCTTTTTTTTCTGGACACGTTCTACCTCCTTCAGCTGGTCGAGAATCGCTTGACAAAACTCGCGGGCGTTTTGAAACGCCTTATCCATAACTCCCTGTTGGGGAATAGTGCTCAAATCACCACCGAAGGCAAACAGGGCGGCAAACGCAGCTCGCTCCAGCAACGGCGGTTTAATCACCGTAATGCCCAGCTCTCTGAGCGAGTGTTCGATCTCGCGGTGTTGTTTGGTAAGTGTGCCGCGGGTCATGGTGAACACAACCACATGCTTGATCTCGCGCTCCAGTATCTCTTCTTGCCGCGCAATTAGAGATACGGTCTGCACCCCGACGGTAGCATCGAGTGCCGTTGCCCGCATCGGTGTTATCACCAAATCGGCCTGCGATATTGCTCGTGGGATAATCCGTGCCGCGATGCCCTCAAGATCGACGATAACGAAGCGATTGCGGCTTTCCTTGTCCTTGATCGCTTGCACCACATTAGCCTCGCTGATGCCGCACTGCACGGTGATGCGCGGCGGTAACTTACCTTTGGTCGCCCACATAGTCAACGAACGGTTCGGGTCACAATCGAGAAAGGCAACCTCGACACCTGCGCGCGCCAGCTCAGTACCTAACAACACTGCCGTCGTGGATTTCCCGCAACCGCCCTTCGGCGACGCAACGACTATCGTCGGCACAGCAGATTTCCCTTGTTCAAGTGCGTTCTACACCTATGCTAGCACTCTGCCGCTACTCGTGTCTATACTGATAGATATATTTTTTTTTCTTGTTCTACCTATTATGATATTCACAGTTATTATAATTCACATATTAAACAAAGTTCTTGCAAAAACCGAAATATTCACGTGCAACATGTAACTGTGAATATCAAGATGTTCAGGAAAATCGCGATATTCATAACAATCATGGTGTCCGTGAAGATTTTAGTGGTTATGTAGATGCCCCCGTAAAAAGCTTTTAGAGAAATCCTTTCCTTCTGGCAGAGGTTAGGTAGAGACTTATTTTGAATAAAGGGTGTGTCAACTACCACTAAAGATGATAGTTTCCATAAAATTGATTAATATAATTGATAGCAATGAGTAAGAGAGTGCTACACCAATCCACAGTTTATTCATCTTATTTTGACATTTTATTTCAGAATGACAAGCTCATCTGAGATGTAGCCGCGAAGTCTTCACTAAGTAAGTAGTAAAGTCTAGTCGATACTCCTGCCATGAAAGATACTTTGAAATGTATTGGGCTGTACTTACTGGTGCTGTTGCTACCGGTGGCGACAGGCTGTGCAACAATCATGAATGATAAATACGCGAGAATAACCCTCACAGTGGACAGATATAAAACTCTGCTTGATCTGTGCAAATCGAGAGGTATCAAGAGCAAGCAAGGAAAGGATTTTAACAGGGCTAGCCTATGGACGAGGCAAAAGTGCGTCTACAGTTCATTTTCAAAAACTTATCCACACCTAGCGGGGATGATGAGGTCACAAATTGCATAGCGGCGGGACTGGTCGTTCAGGACAGTCTTTGTGCAATATCCGTGCGCAATATAAAGTTCTACATAGAATTAGATGCTTATATCACATCCCTGCTTGCTTCCAAACACGTGCTCAAACAGAAATACCTCGAAGATCGCCTCTCAATGCGGGACATTGCTAATGAATTTTCGTGCTCAAAGACACGGATCAGAAGCCTGCTCTTGAAGTATGAGATTCCGTTGCGAGAGCAGAACAAATACCACAAAGACCACTGGAGAATTTACGGCAAGCGGCGTACTAGCGGCAAAGCCGTAGATCACCAGCGTGAGCTGCGCACCATCGCTGCCATCAAAAAGATGTATGCCGAAGGCATCGGAACTGCGGCTATCGCTAGGCTGCTGGATACTATGAAAATCCCCACCAAGCGGCAAGGCAAGGGCTGGGATCACAGCACGGTTACCGCAATTCTCAGGCGGGAGGGGGTTTACATGGATAGGGGCAGGAGGGCGGCACTAGTCTCATCATGATAACTCTGCTATTATCTGGGGCAGGCTGCGCGGCCAAGAAACTTTTGCCCTTCGTGCAGAAAGCCGCTATCGAACGCATCGATAAGGGTTTATCCTCTACCGAGGAGCTTACCCAAAAACTGACAGGGAAGGGTTGATTTCAGATTTGGATAGCTTCACCACATCTGGAATGAGGATTTGGTCGAGGTACAAACTCCATCTAAAAACCTGCTGAAGAACATCATGTGGTTCAATTCCACCAAGATAAAGGTATCTTTGGAATTTTTTATCTATGAGATCAGAAGCAAGTTCCTTTAATGGATCGCTTGGATGCCATATATCTGCATGGAGATCATAAATTTGCTTCACAGTATCGCCAGTGAAGTGTTCCTTTAAATCATTCCAATCCCCATGCTCGTAATAACCAGCTATTTTTAGCGTTTCATCCGCAAAATTTACGCATTGGTGATAGATACTTTTATTTTTCCCATTGCGTTTTATGATGCTTTCTTGTGTGTCAGAGTTCACAAAAACTTCTTCACCAAACCTTTTCGTTGAATTTTCATCATGCTTATCAGGCTCTCCCGTTTGGCGACTCAGCTGGATAGATTGCCAGTCCTGAAGAATCTCACCCCCTGATAGTTTTCTAACTTCCTCCAAAGTAACTTTATTGGAACTGTTCTGCTCTTTGATCTTACAAATTTTTGCAAGGTCTTCCTTCACTTCTGTTCCTGATACAATGCTTTGACCAGGAAGCTTAAACACCTGAGCTGCGGCAAAAAGCAGTTTGTCTGAAGTTGTAAATATTTTACAAAATGGAAGGTAATACAAATATTGTATATCGATATGGAACTTTGCCTCCTTTGAGGTTAAACCTGAATTACGCACCATTCCAATAGCACCAAAAAACCAGTGGTTAACGCGGGCATAGTGGAAAGCGTAAGGGAAAAGTTCTTGGGGGGTTTTACCTGATCTTTTCCAATTTTCTTTAACTTTAGCTTTTTCTTTATCGTTAAGCAAATCCTGCATTATCATGTTGAAAAGGCGTTCTGGTGACATATTTGCCAGATGGATGTTATCAAACCACTCTGTAAATTCACCCATAGTCTTAAACTTAGGAAGACGATTAAAAACATCTGAAGATTCATTATGATATTTTTTGTAATCAAATTCATGTTGTCTATGCCTGATGTCACTAGCCTTACCACGGTAGCTAGAGAATTTTCCCCTGCTCCAATCTAAAAGAGGCTTTTTGTCCTTAGTGGTGTCGTAATGCATCCCGAACGCCCCATCTCTTTGACGAAACAACTCTCCTCCCATAAAAAGTACTCTCCCGTCTACGGGTATTGTTTCGCCCAACAGATTTTTCTTTGCTAACAAACGTGCGTGTGGCAAAACTAGAGAGCTGTTGATCGACTTTCTTGCAATGCTTTTCAAGATTTTTTCGGGGTCTCTAGCTCCTTTCTTCTCTTTAGCTAACATAGATATCATCTCATCAATCAATATGGGTGGTAGAACAACGGAGTAGATTTCAGCAAGCTCTCTGGCTTTATCTGGCTTCAGACTCTCTATCACAGACTTGTCAAACAAAATTGTTTTCAACATACTATACTTTCACTCCAATCGGATTCTTTTTTATTGCATCGATAGCATGGTAGATATCGTATGAAATAATAATCCCAGTGTTCAGGTACACTTCCAGTGGCTTGCGTTTTCCGTCTCCTATATCAATTGACATCACACCTCTTTTATCACCAGCGACTATGTATTTTTTATCCTCCCTATATCCACTAATGACTGATGCTACGCAGAAACCACTTTGTAAATCACCACTTTTTCTAAACACTACGGGGCCACCAGAAAATCCTGGATTGTTATGCCCATCCAAATACAAAATCCTTTGCTTTTCATATGGAGATGAAAGAGCTGATAATGTCGCTTGCTTTACAAACGGAACAGGAAATCCGTTATTTACTTTTACTACGAACCTCATCTCATAGGGAAAGCCAAGGAAGTAGACATCCTGCCCATAGGCAATACCAGCCGTTGTTGGCTCCAGTGGATGAGACGGAGACAGCCTTTGCTCTGACGTGAGAACGCATACATCCGTATCTTCTGACCCGAAGCCAACTAACCTTACTTTCAAGGGCTTCCATTTCTCGTTATGGAAAACTTCTATGTGCTGGAAGTTTTCTGAACTAGCATCAGACAGCAAACAGTGTTTTGCTGTACAAAGATACTGCCTGCCGCTAACATCAATTGTGAACCCTGTAAAGGTTGCACATGAAGTTCTGAGCTGGAATGTCCTTTGAATAACATTGCTTGTAATCATATTTTATACACCTTCTAGTAGCACAGCATACTGCCTAATCCACTCACAGGGTTGTCGTAAACACGAAACAGATTATTTCCAAACAAATTGACTAGTGTAATGATAGGTGGTGATGAGTGATCTATTGTTGTACTCACCACCAGTGGGTAGCAAAGCTGTTTTGTCTCACTCTGTAAGTGCAAAAGCACGCTTAGTTTGGTCAACTTTGTGATATTGGCAAACACTATTATAGCTGTCTGGCATTGTAGTGATACACAGCTCTCAAAATAAGGGGAATAATAGCCTTTGTTCACTATTATTAGAGCTGTTGATTTACTCGGCAAATCATCTCCAGATAGTTTCAACTTTAACTGTTTTCTACCTACCAACAAATTACGGCAGTATAGGTAAAGACAACGAATGCCATCTATCATAGTACCGACCATTTCCTTCTGTATCTCCACTACCAGTATCTCGGCACACACCTACTCAATGCAAACCAATGTCTCTTGAGCGAATAGCTACGGCTTCCTCCATATTGACAGCTCTTGTTTCCTTCTCTTGAATTATTGCGTTCAAGAGATGCCAACCCGTTACCGTCATAGATGCATAAGGAGTTGCTACTGATGCTGATCCTTGCTCAATATAGAAAGGCTCTCCAAAATCAGCAAAGTAACCTCTCAGTTCGTCTTCCGTATCAGAAGGCAACTTCGGCAGTGGAAATGCCTTTAAAGTACTGAGTTTAAGCGAGTGCCCAAACCTTTGTTTGGCTTCAGTTGATTTGCTGACACTGTAGACAGGAAAAACAGGGACAACTCGTATAAAAGACGAACGCACACAATCACAATCTGGTGATAACACCAACCAAATACCATGTTTTTGTGAGGTTTGCGCTTCCCCTAGCCTCATAACGATTTCTGTACCGACCACATCACCTTGAAGGAAGGGGAATTTATTTTCTTTTTGAGCTTTTGAACTTTTCCAAATTGAATCTTTTACATCTTCCCAGACAACAGCCTCCTGCAATAATTTTGGCAGAAGAAAAGATTCTCTGTTTGCTGTTCCCTTCAGCTCTTTGTTCAAGAATTCCTTTACTTCACCAAGCTTAGACGAACCATGTGAACTCTTTGCAAGTTCTTCCACTAGGTTGTTGAATTGTTCATCAAGTGGTCTTTTAGACAACAGAGATCAATCCTCCAGAGGCATTTGCTCTTCTTTACTCAGTGGCGATGGTTGCAACTTACGTCTTGGCGAACGAACAACGATCTTGGCAGGAATCCTGCTGCGTATGTTGACGATGAGCTTCGTCATCTTTGCCATCGGCTTACTCACGCTTTCTGGTAGTTCTTGTGCCCTTGTCTCAACAAGAGACTGCATAGCCTCAACTGCTTGGAACAACGTACTCATATCAAGCTGAACAGCAGCTTGAGCATTCTGCAAGTCACGCAGTAGCTTGAACATATGTTCAAACTTGTCCTTACGCATTAGCACCATCTCGTTACGGCCAAACTTGGGGTCTCTGAAGACCCTCACCAAGTTCGGGTTCTTACGCCAAGTATCTGCAATCTTTTCAACATTGGTAGTACGAGCTGTTGCCCAACGCCCCTGTTCAAACTCCAAGCTCGATAGAGTTGCGGGCAAAACTCCTCTCTTTGTTGCAATAGCCATGATCTCCTCCTAATCCTCATACTTATAACCATACTTGTTATCGGAGAAACTTACAAGATAATTTAGATTTTTTCTTGGAAAATACTATGTTTTTCTCAGAAAGAAACGAGATTGCCCCGTTCCCTCCCCCTGTCAGTATATTAGTTGCTGATCTCCCTAACAGATTTCTGACCAACACAGGGGCAATGGAGATAAGATACTACCAAAGATGTGAGGAGGGTTATACACAACAATAGTAATATCAAGCAGCTATAACCTGCACTAGAGCTAACATCCTCGCATAACTATCCTCTCTCCTTGACAGCAGGAGCTGTTGAGGCATACGTTGGCATTGTTATGGATACGCTTACCCCCAGCAGTGTCAGTAATGTTATCCCCTTCCCTCATGTGGACAGGCCGCCACAGCCTGCACCTCCAACTCCCAAGTTTGATAGGATTGCTGAGCGAGCGGCAAAGCTCAACAAGCTGTCTAACTACCCGTGCTCATTCGATTTTGAGATCTATAAACGGCTGGAAACTAGGTTTGGTGACCGGCAGCCACGAGGCGGAGTGGTGTTCCAAAGCCCTTTTAAGTTGGTCAATAGCCATAACACCTGCCAGCAGTGCCTCTATGCTTTTGAGGTCGATACCTATGGGCGAGGTTGTATTCACAACTGCGTCTATTGCTACGCCAAAGCTGAGCTAACGGTGCATGCCTACTGGAATCGTCCTTTCCCTATGCCTGTCGATATAACCGAAATCTGGAAGACCTTCTACTATGCCCTTGAAACCGACAAAAAGTCCCGATGGCGAGAGATGATAGAAATGCGTGTGCCGCTACGCATTGGTTCGATGTCAGATTCCTTTATGGTGATAGACAAAAAATATAAAGTTACGCAAGAACTGCTAAAAATGCTCAGTTACTACGATTACCCTTATATCATCTTCACGCGTTCAGATTTGATTGCTCAAGATGAGTATATGCAACTACTACGGCCTGATCTTTGCTCGGTGCAGATGAGTATTGCTTCAACCAACGATGAGATGAACCGTCAAATTGAACCGGGCGCACCGAGTGCTAAACGACGTTTAAAAGCTTTACAAAAACTTGTGCGTAGCGGTTTTTGGACGACAGTTAGACTCAATCCGTTCTTCCCCATCTATCCTGATGGATACTTTACTGATCCTAACTTTGATCGCAAAAATATGCCTGCACCTTTCAATTACTCCAGCTTTGAGATGGTCGATGAAATAGCTGATCATGGTGTACCTGCTATTTTGGCGGGTATAGTAAGGCTTTCGAGCTTTTCCCTCAATCAGATAGAGAAAGCCTCTGGGCGCAACTTACGGGAGTTTTACCGTGACGATACAAAAAAGGCAGCCATTTTTACTGAGAAGAAATCCCGTGATTTTCACTATAGTGATGCTGAGATCAGAGCCTACTATGAGCGTATCCATGCCAAGTGTGTGCAGAGAGGTATTCAGTTTACTACCTGCTACATCGGCAATGGTGAAAGTCATTTTTGGAAAGATCAAGACCTGTGGTCTAACAAGAAGGATTGTTGCAATGCCATAGATCGCGTCGAGAAGTTTGCTAAAACAAAAACGGCTCGTGACATCAATTGGGATGTGAGGATGAAACACACTAACAACAAGTGCCTAAAGCCGCATAACAAAGATACACTGCACCGCCCTCTAAATCATCGTGACTAAAAAAACCTACACAGGTATCAACATTCAATGGCCTATCTCCAGAAAAATTCTCTCTGGAGAAAAATCTATCGAAACACGTTTCTACCCAATCCCTCAGCAATATCTAAACAAGGAGATGCTACTTATTGAAACTCCCGGTACACAGGGTAAATTCAAGTCTCGTATTACTGCCACTATCAAGTTTACCAAGTGCTTCAAATACAAAAATATTAAGTCTTTCTATGCTGATTATGACCGTCACTTTGTCGATAAAGACTCACTGTGGGCATGGAAAGACAAGCCAAAGTGGGGCTGGCAAGTTGAGATTGTTAAAGTTATCGATCCCCCTATTTCTTTTTTAGGAAGGAAGGGAATTGTTTACACTAAAAATATTTTGGTTTGAGGTTTTCCCAGTGAGTATGTAGCAAGCTTCGTGACTTCAAGCGTTAAGATGCGTCTCGCAATAAATCGCGAGTATACATCAAATCAACAGTGTAGCCATGTTCATTTTCCAATCTATAAGCTTCTTCATGAGCATCTTTTGAGAAGCTATGTGCTATTACTATGCCAGCACCACGCTTTTGTATGTGTTTGAGAAAAGCATCAATAAAAGGTCTACCGACTCTGTATGATTTCTTTACTTGTATGGGAATGTGATCATGTGTGTACCCATCAACACCACCATCTCTTCCTTGCTGAATATTTGGTGTCCCACCAATAAGAGATACCATATGTTTTTCAAATTCAAAAGGAGACAGTGACATAACTTGAGCTTTGGATAGACTATCATCTCGGATAACTTCTATCCTCAACTTGTGATCACGAACCATCCTTTCTTTGATAACATTTATGGCATCTTTGCTAACATCAATCCCCAACCAACGTCGTCCAAGCTGCTGTGCAGAACTTATCGTTGTTCCACAACCACAAAAGGCATCAAAAACCAAATCATTCTCTCTTGTAAATGCTTCTATAAGACGATTAAGTAACGCTAATGGCTTCTGTGTTGGATAATTAACCCTTTCTTTAGCTCCTGATCTTGTTCCAAAACCAAGAATATCTGTCCAGACAGAGCCAACAGCACTCTTATACTTATCTAAGTAGTACTTTTTCCTTAGCTTTCCACCACCTGTAGTGTATATCATTCCCTTTTTCTTCATTTTTGCTATTGATGTTTCTGAATAATCCCCGATGGGAGCAGTTCTGAATTTTCTTCCTGTCTTAGGTTCTATCTGTGAAAACGTTTTCTTCTGCTCATCAGTCAACGGTACATGCTGTTGACGAAATACAAATTTTTGCGTTTTTGCATAAACCAGTATCGTATCATGATTTCTTGGAAATTGTTTTGAGGTCTTTTTCGCTCCCTTACCAGCTGGATCTCGTTGCCATATTATTTCGTTAATCATGTTGTTCTGCCCAAAAATTTTGTCCAACTCTACTTTTGCGTAGTGAGAGGAACGATGATCTAAGTGTAAACAGAAAACACCACTATCTTTTAGCAGCCTATAGCATTCCCTTAATCTAGGTATCAGCCACTTTATATATGCATTAATGCCGCCCATCCATGCATCATTGGTTGATGATAACAGCATGGAATTCTTCACCGGCCTTATTAGGATGTAGATAAGAGTTAGCTCTGTCGTGATATTCTTCTTGCAAATCTTCTTTATCAGTGACAAACAACGCCCACGAGTACGACCCCTCACTATGAGGTTCAAAGTCAGGCGATTCTTTTGCCCGTTTACAGGCAACGAACTCATCTTTAAGTCCCATAACGACTTCAAGAAAATGTTTGCCGAGCTCCCTTTTTTTCCTAGCGGATAATTTCCCTTTGCAAGCATCGACCTTGTCCAAAAACTCCTCAAGGTGCGTGAGACGTAACTCTTTTGTCCTTCGAGCCATATTCTACCTATGAACAATATGTTGATCTTGCTCATAACATCGGAACTTGGTTGAACTTAATTAATTTTTGATTAACATTTTCTGCGGAGATAGTTTTAAAGAAAAACAAAGAGCAGCAATAATATACCCTATAAAAATGGATTGTGACGCAATGGATAATTCATATTTAGTCGAGCTATAAACACAAGGCATCATCTTTCGAGGTAGGATAAGCTTGTCTGTGCAATACTTGCCTGAGAACGTTATTACCTCTGCTGGTATCTGCTCATGGGCTACCTTTAGGACTACGGATAGGACTCCTACCTCTGAAATCCTTGTAGGACAGGGTCTATGCCTGCACAAAATTTACACAACTTTCTGCTGGACATGAGTATAATCTTGTTGCTACAGTCGATTCTAGCCTAGTGGCAAATGTGAGGGGCAGGGCTTGCCGTTGCCGAGCCAATCGCTAACACATTACTACGGAGGCTGTCATGTCATCTCAAGCCCTCAAAACCAAGCCACTGGTGGTTACAAAGGAGAGCGCACCGCGCACACATCACATCTTCCTGCAATATCCTGTCGAAGTAACCGAATGTTGGACAAATCTCACCGCCGGTAAGGAGCTTGAAGACGGGGTAATATCTACTATTGGTGAATCTCTTGCTTCCAGCCTGTTCAAGCTAATCAGGCAAGCCTTTGTAGATGATGGGGTTGTGGTAGAGGACGAGATCGCACCGTCAGGGCTACGCCCCCTGCGAGGAGAACTGTGTTCCAGTGAACTGTCAAAACTAGAGAAACTCAAGGTTACCGCCCTAAAAGCCAAACATATATCAGAACTCGCCCAGCACGAGGGTATCGGCACGATAAAAGGTGGGCACATAACCACGAACAAAATTCCCCTAACCGTAGCCCAAGAAGCCCTCGATATGGTGCGCACCGCTACCAAGATGATGTTGGCAGCCAAAGAAGATGACAGTAAAGGTGATAGTTGCTACGTGCGCATGTCAACTCTGTTTCAGATAGAGAAGTGCTAGCAGACCGCAGTTTCTTCTGTCCATCTCAACATTTTCTTGAAAATTTTGTTTGACGGGCAATGCCTGTTAATATTATCGTGTTCTCAAATATCCCATAGGGACTATTATTTTGTCTCTTATGTATAGGACAGCAGCACAAAACTCTGTGTGTGAGACCGTGTAGAGTAGGGGTGGGGCGCAATGCCCCGCACTCGGTGTTTTGTGGAAAATTTCCCGCATGACTTACAGCAGGAGTGACTATTGGTGCTGTATAATCTTGGTGTAAAATTCCGCGACTAAATCAAAAGCCTTGTTGATATTTGTTTCTATTTTGCATTCTGCGGCTAGCTGCGCAAATGAGGTTTTCCACTCTGACGGTGGAGGTATCAAGGAGGCTGGTAGCTTGTGAGTCTTATAGTGGGCAAACTTTGTCTCCAGTGCTGTTTTAACTCTATCTCTTTCAAGCTCTCCACTTTGAACCAGCATCACTAAATCGACAAGGTCTTTCATACGTGTGTTAGGAGTATCTTTGCGTGGGATAGTATACGTATAGAGCTTATCTGAAAACTGCTGCTCTGCCGAAATAGCCACAAATGTTGGACATTTAATTCCAGCAAAATCAAGCCAATTTCTACTTTTTAAGTGTGACGGAGGATCAATAGCTGGATCTCCTATCGCCACATCAACATGAAATTTTATAAACGTTTTATCTGCTATGATCGAAGTGACAGGATAACGAGCCCCACCGTAAGGAGGAGATAAGATATTCTTTTTAGCCTCTCCTATTTCAAATTTGAAATAGTCTCCTAGATCAAGGAGTGCTGCTCGTGTCAGGATTTGATGAATAGCATTATACTGATTTTCTTCCATTAACCCACTCAGGCTTTTCTCAAACAAGGTGAGATCGACATCCTTGGTTGCTCTCGAATTTTCCATGCGCAACTCCATGGCATAGCCACCTTTAAGCAGCCAAGATGTTTCTTTGGTGTGAAATATCCTTGCTAGTAGTCTGTCGAATGCTAAGCTGCGGCGAAATCTGATTGCTGGCAAGCCCTCATCTCTTGAAACGAGCCGAAGACGGTGACTTATAGCATCTAGAAAAGATTTTGGTGTGCTGTATTTTTTAACGACCATGCTTCACCAGTAGCTCTTGTGTAAGGCTAGCAATGCCGTATTTCCTCAACTCACTGATAGGATAAAGTCCTCTTCCCATTCCTTCTTCGATAGCTTGGCAAACAAACTCTCGTGATATTCGCTGTGAGAAAATTATATCTGACAAAGTTTTGGTTGGAGTTGTTACACGGTAACCGCCCATATCTTGCCAATCTTCGGACTTGAGATTCTCGTTGTAGAGAACGAGAACCTTAGGTATTGCTGTTTTTTTTCTGAAGCTTTGGGGAACAATCATATGTATTTTTGCAGGCGACAAGTCAGAAAGTTCGTAAATACTCAGTGCTGTTTCAAAGCCAAACACGCCTTGCACTTTGCCAGTTCTATTACACGACCACAACGACCACAATACGTATTCATAGGATTGCTCAAGGGGGAAATCTTTAAGTCGATATATGCCCCTGTGCTCCTTTTCCCAGTAACCAGCTTTGACATAGTAAAGGTGATTTTTGGCAGTGAAACCTGCTTCGATGGCTTGTCGGGCAGTAAATAGTCCGCACTGCTCACTAGCTATTTGGTATAGTGCCGAGTGGATTTCTCTGTTCATGTGAATTACCGTTTACTAAGTATTTAGTCGAGTAAAAGCTGATTTTTCTGCCCAAAATACTTACCCTATAAGTATTTTAGCACACAAATATGGCTTTATCAGGAAAAAATACGTAATATCTTCTGGAAAGAGCTAACTTTAAGCACCAAATACCGATTTATTTCTATTTTTGCACTATGTTGGGCACATTATCCTCACTAACCCACCGAGAATTCAAACAACTGCCGTTGCTGGCTATCAACCTCCTTGCGGGAGACAATGCCATTATCAACTAACGCTTGTAGTATCTCCATTCCGACCCGCGCTCTTGCTTTAACAGGGAGGCGGGCGAGGTTGGCTGCCATCTCTAAATTCCAGACAGCGACGTTGCCAAACGGCACTCTCTCTCGTTTCGACTTCGCAGCAAGCAGTGCGTCAAGGCTATCGCTAGCCACAGCAGCCAGCACCTTACGCAATTCCCGTGTCCGATCATCACGTGGTGCGATCCGTGAGTGCGACATAATCTCAGCAAACAAGGTGGCAGGATGCGTGTTGAGATACTCGGCAAGCTTGATCAGCATGCTGATAGAAAAACCGTGTGAGCCGATCATAGCGAGATTCTCCTGCTCATAACGCTTGATCTGCTGCACGCTAACCCCCATGCCTGTAGCTAACTCCTTCTGTGTTAAGTCCTCTCGCTCCCGCACAGCCTTGAAGGTGCGACCAAGACCAACGCTAAATTCTGCTGTCATATCCATTAGTTCTCAACATCCCTAAAAATTTTTTACCAAACCACAAAATTTATTCTTTACAAGCCCAAGATCTAGAAATAAATTAATCTAGTAATTATATTAGAGACTATTATTTTAGTCTTGTCAACAGCTGCATTCCAAGGGGCAACTGCAGCGTGGGAGTTATAGCCAATGCCTAATGTTGGCAGCAATGGCAGATCAACCAACTGTGAGAGAGGCCCCGCATGAACAATTCACAACTGAAACCATGGCTGAACGAGGACGGTAGCATTAAATCCGATGCCAAAATCCGAAAGGAAGGCCAGCAATGGCCGCCAAGTGTGTGGGAGGCATACCTTTCTACGCTGGAGGTGGGTAGGCGAGAGGAAGATGTTCTTTCGCCTGCTGAAATGGATACCTTTTCAACGGAGCAACACATCAGCGTGGCGTTTTCTATGGCAAGAAAGCAGAGCTACCCACTCCTCAAGGTTATGCTGGATGCCTGCATTCGTGAGCTTACCCCTAAACAGCGAGACGTGGTTATACGTTACTACTGGGATAGCAAAACAGTTGCCGAAATAGCTGCAAGCATGGGGGTAAGTAAACAAGCGGTGCGTAAAACCATGAAAATAGCTCTAGCAAAGATAAAAACAAATTTTACCAGCAGTTCGTTTAGGCGACAGGTCATGGCAGCTAAACAAATGCTAGCCAGCTGATGTTGATGAAAAGTTGCTGATAATATTGAATTTTTTGTTCATGAGGTTGTCGAAAGGTTGTCTTTTTCTGCCTTAGTGGAGGGGAAATTTTCTTTAATCGCCAACTTTGGAGGTGCTACATGACAGTAAAATTTTCATTTGAGAATCACTCCATTCGCTTTGCTCATGGAGGCTTGTTTGCCGCTTTCTCGCTCCAAGCTCGCTCGTTGTCGAGAAAACTGCGGCCAAGACAGAGGAAGGCAATTGTGCTGCGGTTTTGGCACGACTACACGATTTTCGAGGTGGCTAAGACGCTCGGCCTTACATGGGAACAAGCGGACAGGACGATCAAGGATGCACTGATCAAGCTCAAGCGTGAGTGCGTAGAGCAGCCGCATTTCTCTATAGCGGTGGCGGCCTGATGTTGAGGGAGGCAACGACTATGCTCGATGTGTTCAAGGGACGGAAAAGCAGGAGTGGGCAGATAGTGAAAGTTCGTAGCGTTGGCTATGGTCACCCAATACTCATCACTTACAAGCTATTGATCAACGGCTTCGCTCCTGACAGCCACATCCTCATACCAGAAGAGGACATACGGGCAGATAACGATTATGTGATCTATCATCGCAGCTCACGTGTCAGAGGTTTAAAGCAGGTCGGTGTTGGTCATCTCATGAGTGGTAGCAATGCAGGGCTAATTCAACTGGAGTGGGACATTTACGGCAACACAGACATCTACCTTGACCTGTGGAGGTTAGCAGTAGAAAGGAGGGCAGCATAACCTAAATCTACGCTGGGAAGATTGTAAGGGGAAGTCCATTCTAAATCTTAACAGTGAGGTATCAAATGCAAAGCAAAGATGTAACCAAACACGAAACGCTAACTCTTGGTTGGCTCGATCCGCGAGATGACAGTATCAACCACGCAGGCGTTAGCTTCTACAACCCTACCTACGGCGAGTATCTACTAAAGATCGACGAAGAACCAAGCGAGAAGCAGTATTTTCTCAAACCCTATGCCAGCGAGGATGATCATGTCACCTACCGCATGGAGCTGGTGCTGAAACACAAAGATGGTAGTTTTCGTAAACGACAGCTAGTCGGAACTGGCTACAGAAACGCAGATACAGATGGCAGTGTGTTCATCAGCTATGGCTCGAAATTCAAAACTCTAGTGCTTTATCTGAAAAATAAATGATTTCAAGAAAACTCTGGGTAGTTTGTCTCGCATGGATTTCTAACACAGCTCTCGCCCAGTTCTGGGGTGGAAGTGGTTTTGAGGGCAGAATTCGCTCGTTCACCGACAATTTGATGTCGGTGGTCTTGCCTGCTGTGGCCATACTTGGCTTGCTCTATGCCGCTATGCTCACCATGAGCGGCGATGAAGGGGCGAAGCGACGCATGGTGCTGGTGATCATTGCTAGTGTGGTTGGCTTTCTCGCTCCCTTAATAATTCGCTGGTTTCAATCTGCGGCGGTAGGGTGATGGAAGTTTACACTTCAGAGGTGCAGCGGAATTTAGATGCGAAGTTTAAGGTCGGGGGCATTGAAGCCCTCGATCTGCTGATAGCTTTGATCTTCGCCGCAATTATGAACCTGTTCTTCGGGGACACGGTGTTAGAGCTGCCGTTGGTGATTGGCTGCCCTGCACTGATCCTTGCGGTGTTTTACTTTGGCAAACGCGGCAAGCCAGAGAAGTTCTTGCCTCATTTGCTGCGTTTCTATGTATCGCCGGGTTTTTTCTCGGCTGGTCAAGAACCAACACAAGCAGCACAGATGCGGAGGAAGATTTATGAGTAGCCTAGCTAATGAGCTTGAGCTTTGGCACTTCGATGATGACCTAATGGTTTTTAAAGATGGCTCGCTCGGTGCAGGGTTCAAGCTTGGAGGCTTTGACATGACTTGTGCCACAGAGCAAGCGATCAATCAGATGAGTAGAGGTTTAGAAAACCTGCTCATCTCTGCTGATGAGGGAATGCGTTTGCAATTGTTCTATCAGCTGACACCAGATGTTAGTCAGTTGATAAAACAGCATCAACGGCTCTCTAGTAGCATTGGCGGCAATTACAAACGGTTAGCTGATGCGCGTGTTGAGCTCTATCGACGCAATCAGAGCAAGGGGAGCTACTTTGTGCCAAACATTTTCTTTTTCGTGCGCAGCAAAGCCTTTGCCATGCAACGACAGGGTTTGTTTAACAGCGAGCGTGCGTTTCAGCAAATTAGCAAAGCGGAGTTCGACAGTCGCAAAGCGAAGTTCTTGCGGGAAGTGAAAGGTATTGCTTCAGCAATTGAAGCTGTTCGGCTTGCGCCACAAGCGTTGCAGCGGGAAGAATGGTTTGGACTACTGTTTGCGTTTCTAAACCTAGATCGAACTGAAAGGATTGGCACAGCTCGTTATCGTGAGCAGCACAGTTGCCTTGATCCATCTATTAGCGAGCAGTTAACCTTGACCGATTTCATCTGGGACAAACAGGCCATCACGCTGGGGAATTACAAGTTTCGCACTATCAGCCTTGCCACGTTGCCCGAAGGACAGACATTCGCGGGTATGGCTAACATGTTCGCAGCCGTGCCGTTTCACTTTTGGTTGAGTCAGTCAATTCACCTGCTCGACCAAGCAAAGGAGAAATCAAAACTGGAAATGAAAAGGCGCATTGCCCACTCGATGGCTTCTGGCAGCAAGAACGTTAGTGATCTGGATTCAGAAAACAAGCTCGGACAGATCGAAGGTTTACTAGGAAATTTGCTAGAAGGTTCAGAAAAACTCGTGTCGGCCGATTTCAATATCATCATCTGGGGCAAAACCAGTAGCGAACTAGATGACAAGACCGATGAGATACTGAAAACTTTTCGTCTGCTCAATCAAGCTGAAGGATTGCAAGAGACACTGGCAGGCAAGGAAGCCTTCTTGAAGTCCATGCCTAGCACCTGTCAGGGCTTGCGACACAAGAAGATGAAATCTAGCAACGCTGCACACCTAATGCCTGTGTTTGCTAACTGGACAGGCAACCCTACGCCTGTGTGCTTGCTGCCGACGAGAGACGGACAATTGTTCAGTCTTGATCCCTATGCAGAACACCTGCCTGCATGGAACGGCATAGTCTTCGGCAGTTCAGGCAGCGGTAAGAGCTATACCGTCGTTCAATTGATGGCGATGTTTTATGGCAAGGTAACCAACGGCAATCGTCCTAGAATTGTTTGGATCGACAATGGCGCATCATCTAAACGTTTAATTGAAGTGCTCGACGGCGAGTTTTTAGACCTCAAGCTCGGCTCTGGTCTGTGCCTCAACATGTTCGATCTAAAGGAAGGTGAGACAACACCAAGTCCAGATCGCATTCGCACGTTGCTAGCAGTGCTGGAGATGATCCTCAAAGACGATGACAAGCAGGCACTTGGCAAGCGTGAGAAGGCATTGCTCGAAGAACAGCTACACAAGGTCTATGCTGACGCAAAAGGCAAGATACCTACGCTATCAGACTTGAAGGCATTGCTCGACAGGCACACAGATAAGCAGATGCGCAAGTTTGGCGATGTGCTTTACAGCTGGACGGGACAATCAGCCTATGGGCAGATGCTTGACGGGCAAACTAACGTTGAACTGAGCAAAGATTTGGTGTCTATCGAGGTGCAGCAGTTAAGCAACTATTCTGACCTGAAAGACGTGTTGCTGTTGCTTCTGACCTCTCACATTCAAGATGTCGCTTCCTCAGACATTGAACGTGAGTATCTGCTGATTATCGACGAAGCCGAACGCTTATTCCAATCTGAACTAGCACGACAAGTAGTGATTACCTGTTATCGCACGTGGCGCAAGTTTCGCAGCGGCATCTGGTGTTTGAGCCAAAACTACAAAGATTTTATGGCAGATAAGGCTTTGCGAGATGCACTAATGACCAACACCACCAGTGTTATCATTCTGCGCCAAAGCAAAATCGACTGGGACGATTTTCAAAAAACTTTTGATTTCAATGCTACGCAAGTTGAGCGCATCAAGAGTTTAACCATCAAGAAGGGCGAATACAGCGAGTTCTACTATCTGCAAGATGAGCGCGATGCCATCTTGCGGCTTATCCCTGAACCAATCAGTCACTGGATTGCTACTTCAGATGCTAACGACAAGACACTGATTGCTAATACAGAAAAGAAACATCCAGCTTTGAGTAAACTAGAGGTTCTTGAACTATTAGCTTTTGGGGAGGGTAAAAAGCTCGATCAAAAATTTTTAATTGGAGGTAACCATGCGAACTAAAATTTTAGCGATATTGTTGTCTATACTCATTACCTCAACACCAGCATTCAGCTTTAGTGATGGTGGTGCGGGTTGGGCACAAATTCCCTATCTGGCCAAGGTGCTGTCTGAAAATTACAAACGCTACACACAGCTTAAAATCATGCTGGAACAGGCCAAACAGTCAGATAACTATTTTCGCACCATCCATCAGGGATTAGAAAACATCACGGGAATGTTAGACGGATTACCTGTAAGTGATCAGGGTGTGCTCGCAGATTTAGATGATTTTAACAAATCATTAAAAGCCATTGTGCATTTCTACGGTAGGATACCCAAATCACCAGAATCAGCACTGCACAGCTTACACGATGAAACCGCAGCAGAATCTTTGCGGATGGTGAACTCGTTCAAAGACTATTCAGAGTCACAAGAAAAGAATTCGAAATTGCTCAAAACTCAAAGTAAAACAGCTTCTCCCAAAGGAGCAGCACGGGCAGCTGCGGTGTCCAATGCAATGATTTTGGAGAGTGTCAACCAGCTAATTCGTTTGCAAAGTCAAAGTCTGAAGATGCAAAGCGAACAGCTAGCCATGCTCAACAAGCAAGATAAGCGCAAGATTGTTGCCTACCAAAAGGTTGACAAGGGCATAGGCAATGCTTTTAAGAATTTCAAACGGCAAGATAAGTTCATAAAATTTTAGATGTTTAACCAGCTAGTAGGTGTAGCGAAGGATATTCGGGGAGAGATACTTGAACTCTATTGGTTGCTGTTAGCTCCGCTAGTTCTGTTGTTAATTATACTGGAGTTCTTCAAGGAACAAAAAGATAGCATCAATGTTTTTGGTATTTTCAGGCGAGCTGTTATCTCGATACTGCTGTTGTTTTCTTTCGAGTATACGATCAACATTATTGGTGAACTTGGCAGTGGGATTGTTAGCAAGATAGATAAGAACACTGATGTCTGGGAAGTACTAAAAAGTCTGGGGCCGAATTACAAAGACACATCGAGCGGAATGTTTGATCTGCGTGGTCACATTCTCTACACACTGGCACTGTTTTCTTATCTGATTGCCTACTTAGGCTTTTTTGTCACTGAATCGCTAGTGCATTTCGTTTGGGTAGTTCTCTACGCAGTGTCGCCCCTAATGATTTTAGCTTACGTCGCTAAAGCAACATCCAATGTGACAGCTAACTTATACAAGGGGCTGGTGAAGGTAGTTATCTGGAAAGTTCTTTGGACGATTCTTGGTGCACTGCTATTGAAGTTAGCTATGAATCCCCAGACAGGAGAAGACATGGAAGGTTACTTAGTAGCGATGATTACCAATCTCTGTATTGGACTCAGCATGCTGTTTATTCCTCTCGCTACACGCTCATTAATCAACGATGGACTTGAGACGGCAGCATCGGGATTAGCTCTTGCCCCTGCAACGGCAGCGGTAGGTGCAGCCAAGCTTTACGCTAAACAAGCAGCTAAACAGGGTGTAGCCAAGACGTGGGGTGCGGGCAAGTTTGTAGCTCGCCCCATGCTAAACCATGTCGGGAGAGGGGTAACAAAGTTTCGTGAAGGTCTCGGTAAACTTAAATGAATATAGATACATCAATTATTTTGGAGGACATATCTTTATGAAAAAAACTAATTCGTTGCGAGCATGGACGGACATTAATTCGCTGCTACGTACGCACAAACTGATCAACTTGGGGTTGGTTGTGGTGTGTGTGCTACAGGTGTTCGTCATCGGTTGGATGTATGTTGCCGATCCCATCGTCGTTATCAAAGATGGTGACCAGCAACAGTATCTTGCAGGACAGAGGGAAAGCCTGCCTATCTCAGAGGTGGCGGTTGAAGAGTTTGTCAGAAAGTTTCTGCGCATCCGCTATGAGTGGGACAAGCTCGATCCAAAAGCAAAGCAGCAGAGCCTGTCACCCATTACCACATCTGGCTTGCATCAGAAATTGTTCAAGCTATTAACCCATCTCAAGGATAAGGAGTTTCAGGGCAAGGAGACTTCACAGGCGATTGTTAACGTCAAGGTCAGTGTGACAAAAGAAAAGGTAGTAGCGAGCTTTGACAAGCTGTTGCAGCTTGAAGGTGTGCCTATTCCTGTGCCGACAACGGTATCGCTCAATATAATCAAAGGAACATCTAGTGTTTGGAATCCAATAGGTCTGCTAGTTAACGGCGTTATCGAGCATCAGTCGAAATGAATAGGGTATTTGTCTTGGCTTGTGCCTTGCTGTGTTTACCTCTAACAACACAAGCAAGTGGGATCAGAACAGCTTATGTCAATGATACCAGAATGCACTCTATCTCCTTGAAGATGGGTAAGGCAACGGTGCTGCGCTTCACAGCAAAACCCAAGAAGGTTGTCATTGGCAATCAAAACTACTACTCGGTTGAATTTATCGACAACGACTTAACCATTCAGCCGCTTGGCAGAGCTGAAACAAACTTGTTTGTGTATACGCCTTATCGCACCTATGGCTTTGTTTTGCGAGTGTGCAGTAGTTGCCGCTCTGATGATTTGGTTTTTGTGAAGTGGAAATCAAACCATCGCTTTGTGCCTAAACCAAAGAGAGCGGAGGCTATACTTGGCTTTAAAGCTATCGGACTTGAATTCAGTGTTGGCAATGGCATGTCTGCTGTCATCACCAAAACCATTGTCGATAAGGCAAAGCAGCTGCGTATTATCGACATGCAGCTAAAGAATAGTAGCAAAACAAAGATCAACATTGCATCAGCAAGAATTGTTGCAACCCGCAGAGGTAAGCCTCTGCCAAAGCAAGGATATGTAGTTGAAAAGGAGGAGTTGAAAGCAGGTGAGCTAACAACGGCAAGACTATTTTTATCAGCAAAGGAGGTTAAAAGTTTTAGCGTGAACGTAGTGATCAACAAGAGGCAAGGAAAGAAAATCATCAGCAGTGGGTTCTTGCGATGAGGCACATCAAGCAGATAGGGATGTTTTTTCTCAAGAATGATGGTGGCAAAGAAATTATCAACAAGACAAAACTTTTTAGCACCGTGTTTGTAGTGGTAGTATTAGGAGCTATTCCACTTATCTATGCTAGAACCAATGGTGATAACAGTGTCATTATCAACGCCACTGAGCCGATAGACACAGGTAATTTTGAAACAGCACAAGCATCTTCACCTACATCACAAAAGGTAAGTGGCTTACTTAAGGCATCAGAACAGAGAGTGCTTGCATCTAAGCCGAGGAAAGCTAAACCCGTTTCTCAAAACAAGCAGCAACTCAAATACAAAGCACCACAAGTCATTGAGAGAAAGGGAGCAGACAGTTTCACCAGCAAGCTACCCATCGGGTCAAACCTCATCGGCAAGCTCTTGACTACTGTTGATACCAGAGAGAGTGAGCAACTCTACAAGGTGCTGCTTCCTTATGGAGGCAAGGGCAAGCATGGCGAGGGTATCCCAAAGAATTCAATTTTGTTCGGCACGATCAATTATCCCAACAAAGGCAGGAAGGTATTCATGCAGTTTTCAAAGGCATTACTACCAGATGGTAAGGAGGTTGAATTGAAAGCACAGGCATTGAATGCCAAGGACTATAGCCCTGGGCTTGAGGGTAAATTGAACAGTGGCACGGCAGCACGGGTTGCTTCAACTCTAGGTCTGACAATGGTGTCAGCATTCACCGACACTCTCACGGAGAAGCAAGTGTTAGGCAGCGAAGGTCAAGTTACACCAAAAGCGACAGCTAAAAACGCACTCTATCAAGGCATCGCTAAAGCAAGTGAGGCAGAGGCACAGCGGCAAGCGGCTGAGCTTGGCAACGTGCAGGCGTACGTCACTATTCCTGCTGGCAGAGAGATGATCGTAAATCTTTTATCAACTTACAGAGGTGAGCAATGAGTAAAGCAAAAGACAATCAGATGCTAGAAAATTTTGTCCTCATGCTGCTGTATACGCTCTTTAGCATGCTACGTGTTTGTTGGTTTGGCTTGCGGCGTATTGATTTCAAGGATTTAAACACGTGGTCATTTTTTCTGTTGATCAATGGTATTCCCCTGCTGGCACTGTTTTGGACAATGAGCCATCAGGAAGCGTTGAGCCTTTCTTTACCACTGATGGGCATACTCGCGGTAATCACTCTGTTTGCTTGTGGCTGCAAGCCTTTTAGAAGGCAGGTTATCTTTCAAAAGGCCATTGAGCGAGCAGGTTTGAAAACTGCTACAGGCGAAAATCCGAAAATCAAAAAAATCATTCCTATAGGTGAACACCGCCTCAAGGTGATTGTTGATACCGTTGGTGTCGGTCTTAACAAGTTTCAAGCCCAGAAGGACAGCTTGACTGCGGGCTTTCGCCAAAAGGTTGAAGACATCGTGCATGGCAAGGATATGGGCAAGGTTGAGATAATTCTGTGCGAACGTGATCTGCCTAAGATGGTTGGCTTTCACGAATTGTATAGCCATATCAAAGAACCGTATTCGTTTATCATCGGACAGAGCATGAAGGGTGTAGTCGTGCAGAAAATTCAATCGCTGCCGCATTTGCTCATCTCTGGTGCAACGGGCGGTGGTAAATCAGTATTCTTTCGCTCGACCATGCTTTCACTGCTGAAAAGCTCGCCGCACATTCAGCTATATCTCTTGGATTTGAAGCGAGGAGTGGAGGTTAAGGAATTCGCCACACTGCCAAATGTCAGGACAGCAAAAAGCGAAAAAGAAGCTAAGCTCCTTCTAAAGTCTTTGGTGGCAGAAATGCACCGCCGTTATGAAATTTTAGAGCAAAGCGGGCATAAATCAATCGACCCCGTGAGGGATAAGTTAGATTTGGTTGTAGTCGGGATAGACGAAGCAGCGGCATTGTTCGGCAAAAGATCAGGTGTGCCCGCTCACTCGCATGTGGGTGAACTTTCCCGCCTTGCCAGAGCTGCAGGCATTCACTTGGTTAGTTCCACACAGAAGCCTGTCAAGGAGGCAATCAGCACAGAGATTTTGGATAATTTAGCGGGGCGAATGACCTTCAGAATGACATCAGTAGCTGCTTCAAGTGCAGCACTAGGCAAAAATGCCGCACAAAACCTGCCAGCTATTGAAGGTCGTGCCGTGTGGAGTAATGGCAGCGAGCGAGGGGAGGTGCAAGCACCCTTTGTTAACGATGAGTTAGTAGATACTGATCTGGAAGTTATTAGTCAGGAGTTCAAGGATTGCACTAGGCAGAATTTTAATTCGCTTTTGGAGATACAAACTAATGGCAGCAAAATACCGCGAACGCGCAAATCTGTTTAAAGCTAAAAAGCATTCAACGAATGTGATTTTAGGAGAACGGGATTGGCGAATAATGCACTTGTTGTTTGAAAACAAAATTGTCAGTAGGGATCAGATACACGAACAGTTTTTTCCTGATGCAACCAAGAACATTGTAAATAGGAGGCTACGACAAATCACAAGTATCGACTTCATAAAAAGAAAGTCTGTCGCTGTAGGGCGTAAGATAATTTATGGCTACTCGCTAACGCAACATGGTTTAGCTAAAGTCAAACCAACGCTGCCGTATGAGGTAAAATCGGTGCGATCATCAAGTGAATGTCCGCTCCATGACATCGCCTTGAACGATATTCGCGAGGTATTTAAGACTAAGGCATCGGTGCAAAATTACTACACCGAAAATGTCTTGCAGACATGTGATGATTACCAAGACGATGAAAGGTTTCAGCCATTCATTGAACTTAACAGTGATGCAATGGCTGAAGTTAACTCAAAAGCTGGTGTGTTGAATTTGGCCATCGAGTTTGACACGACATGTAAAAGCAAAAGTCGCTACGTCAAAAAGATCGATGCTTATTATGAACATCAGGAAGTAGACGGTGTGCTTTATATCTGTGTGAACGATTACATTTTGAATGCCTTGATAAAGGCAGATAAGGAGGTGTCCGAACGCTATGAGTGTGACCCTAAATTGTATTTTGCTTTGCTCGAAGATGTCACTTGTGCAACTGGTGAAATTACTTTCACCAATGCGGATGAGTACATTTTCATTGTTAGCTAGGGACATGCAGGCTGGCTTCAACTCCCGCACCCGACATCGGTTCAGCAAACTCAGGGGCAGCGAGCTAACTAGTTGATTTTGCGATTTTATTCTGCTGCAAGCGGAAAAGCAATCAGAGGGATTATCAGCTATTTTGACATGTGTCTTAAATAACCATTTTTTAGGAGGTTTCATGAAGCAAAAGGTGATGGTGATGTTACTGGTAATGAGTGCTACTTTAGCAGCTGGCTGTGCCACGATGCACAGGTCTATGCTTACAGGCGTAGGTGTAGGCGTGGGCACAGGAGCAGTAGCGAACATGGCTGCAACGGGAGGCAAAGGTGCGCTGAAGGGAGCACTATTCGGTGCTGCAATCGGCGCAGCTAGCAGCTATCTGATTCATAAGGCGTTGCAGAAGAGGGATACCAAGACAAGACGGCAGACGCTACTCAATCTCGATAAATTCTCGGTCTCTGCACCGATCAGCAAGCAGGGTGTGCAGGACTTTCGGTTGTCAGCTCCTGACGTAGATAAGGAGTGCTTCGACTGGGAGGTCAGAGGCAACAGGCTCGTCCAGCAGCATTGTGTATGGACGATCAGAGGCAATGCATCTCGGTTACCAAGCTCAAGATGAGTAAGTCAGTGCGTAGGATAGTATTGGAACAGAAGCAAGCAAGCCTTGTCACCGATTTGGTGACAAGGCTGCGGGAAGGGTCTTGCCGAACGGACAGCTCGAAGGTGGTGAACCAGATCATTGCAATCTTTTTTCAGAAGTATGCGGAGCGGGAGTATGACAGTATTGCCGAAATGTTCTTCGATAAGCGCAGCTACCTGCGAAGCCTCATCAATACCGCACCGATTGAGGATATCGACAAATCCATCAAGGAGTACCTCAACAAGGGACGAAAGATAACGGGACGGAAACCTAAGCAAGCTGTGGTATGACAGCATCAGATGTGGGAAGGATATGTAAGAAATGCCACAAATTCAAAGCTTGGGATTGTTTCGGGAAGAAGCCCAATGGCCAGAATGGGCGGGAGAGCAGATGCAAGAACTGTCGTAAGCGGGAACAGTCCTGCCGCAGAAGGAAGGCGAAGGCTAAAAAGCACATGGTGATTGATGGCGAGAACTTGGTAATTGAGACTGAGATCGTTGGTGACCTGTCTGGGGTGGATGTGGATGCTGTGGCCATGATAATTGTTAATTCGTACCTAAATCTAGGAGGTAGAGATGTATAGAAAAAAGCTAGATCATAGGGAGATGAAAAAGCTTGCATTGAAGGTCGTGGCTGATTGCCGCGGCCTTGCCGAAGAGCACATCAGGAACTGGCAACCGTTTGACAAAAGTTGGCAGACGATTGAAGGGGCAGTTTATCTGCGTTTATCTGATGACACACAGGTAGCAGTAGAGCGGGGATCACTGGAACAGCAAATCCACATCGCTATCTCTGAAGCGCAATATCGCTCGGAGCAGGAGAAGCTCAATTACAGGATCACCGAGTTCTACATCGAGCCCGGCATCACGGGTACGCATGACAACAGGCCAGAGTTTATCAGGATGCAGCAGAATATCAGCCTGAAGCACCACGGCTTTGTCATTATCAAGGAGATTGCACGTCTGGTCAGAGACCTTGAAATTTGGAAGCGGTTCTTCAAGCTGTGCCAAACCTACGACTGCGAGATATGTATTCGTGGACTGCCATTCAACCCGAACGATCCTGCTTCTATCCTCCAGCTTGATCAGTTAGCGGCGTTTGCTGAATTTGAATCACGGACGACATCCAAGCGCATCAGGGAAAGCAATCACTCTGCTTTGTTGACTTCAGGTAAGTTCAACGGTCACTATCCACTGTTGGGGTTTGATGCTGTCAAAAATGAGCATGGCGAATACACGGGCATCTATCAGCCTAACAAGGAAGAACTGAAGCAGGTTGAGTGGATTATGACTTCTTTTCTCAACGTGGACAGATATAAGACCCTGCTTGAGCTATGCAAGGAGCGGGGGATTAAGAGCAAACGGGGTAATGATTTTAACAGCGATAGCATCAGAAGTTTGCTGGCAAATCCCCGTTACATCGGCAAGTGGTATCGCAACAAGCACAATGCTGACAAACGTCAGAGCAAGCTTATGCCTTACGAGCGTTATGTTGAAGTCAAGCTACCTCATGGCTGTGTTGTAGACAAACAGCTGTGGCAGAGGGCGCAAGACAAGATCAAAGAACTAGATGGGACAAGGACGAAGGGAACAAAGCACTGCTACCCTCTCTCTGGCATACTGTTCTTCGATGATGGCTCTGGCTTCGTAGGTAGCGGTGCTTGGGGAAGAAATGCTACCAAGTCCACCTACTACTACAACAGAGCCAACAAGGTTAGGGTGAGAACGGGAGTATTTGAGTCTGCGGCGGAGAAAATACTGCACCATGTTGTTGAGAATTCCGCGGCCTTTCGGCAAAGCGTTGCTGACTACGCGGCTCGTAAAGATGCTTCTGTTGGGGTGGTGAATGGGAAAATTGTTGAGGTTGACAAAAGACTAGCTGAGTTGGCGTTAGAGAGAAGGAAGCTCGACGACCGCCTAAGCTTTCTACTGGAAAGCAACAACTTGGAACTGGCACGGTCGTTCAGGGACGAATACGAGAAGCAGTTTTCAGCCCTGCAAAACGAAGAGCGAGAGCTGGGAAGCAGTAAGGTACAGCTTCAGTTACTGCAAAAACAGATCAGAGAGGCGCAAGTTCTTCCCAAAGACAGCGGGTTGGAGTGTGTTAACACCGCGATCAGCTGCATCAAAAGGAAGGATGCAATTGCGCTGAAATCCGCCTACAGGAAGCTCTTTGAAAAGATCATCATTCGACCTATGGACGAGGCAAAAGTGCGTCTACAGTTCATCTTCAAAAACTTATCCACACCTAGCGGGGATGATGAGGTCACAAATTGCATAGCGGCGGGACTGGTCGGGGCGACTGGACTCGAACCAGCGACCTCATGCTCCCAAAGCACGCGCGCTACCGACTGCGCTACGCCCCGATGTGCGGCAGCACCCTAACAAAGTGAGAACGCAAAGAAAATAAAATATTAACCTGCTTGATCAGTCAGGCCAGCCACCAGCGCCAATAAACCCTCCGTGGGGAAACTTATCGACCGCACCAAAGGCTTCCGTACTTTAGAAGGCAGGTTCGCGTGGTGATTCAGTCCAAATTGACGTTGTGATAGACCTCTTGTACGTCGTCGAGGTCCTCAAGGTGACCGATCAGTTTAACAATCGTCTCCGCCTGTGCTGCACTAACGGTGACGAGATCTTTGGCCGCGTACGTCAGCATTTCGACTTGCGGTGACACACGGAAGATTGCCAGTCCTTGCCGCAATGATGTGAAAACCTTGGGATGGCAACTTACTGCCAGTGTATCTTCTGCTTCCTCTATGTCATCAGCACCGCATTCGACCGCTCTGTCCACGAACTCATCGTAATCCCTAAGCGCATGACGCGGGTAGACGAGCAGACCCACACGGTCGAACATCCATGCTACGGCCCCGTCGTTGCCCAGATTACCGCCGTGACGTGCGAAGACATGTCGTACTTCACCGACGGTACGTTTAACATTGTCGGTCAGGCACTGCACGAGAAACGCACTGCCCGCCGCGGCAAAGGCCTCATAGATTGTCTCGCTGTAGCTACTGCCGTCCTGCCCGCCCGCGGCTTTCTTGATAGCACGGTTAATGTTATCGCTCGGCATGTTAGCCGCTCGTGCCTTGCCCAGCACCAGGCGTAGACGTGGGTTACGGTCGGCATCCTCACCCCCTAGCCGTACCGCCACGGCGAGTTCTCGAGCGATCTTGGAAAATACCTTGCTACGCTTGACATCTTGCGCACCCTTACGATGCTGAATATTCTTCCACTTGCTGTGCCCCGCCACTCTCTCTCTCTCTCTAAACTCCTTTTAAACCGCCGTGAAAATTGCGATCGCCATACGCCTGATCAACTTTGTTGACCGCAGGCCAGAACTTGCGTTCCCGTACATACGGCAACGGGTAGAAGGCAACTTGCTTGCTATAAGGGTGCGTCCAACTGTCCGCCAAACAATCGACCAGTGTGTGTGGTGCGTTTACCAGCGGGTTATCATCCCGCGGCAACCCACCGCAGGCCACCGCCTCGACCTCTGCTCGGATAGCAATCATTGCGGCACAAAACCGCTCAATCTCAGCCAAACTTTCGCTTTCGGTCGGTTCAATCATCAGCGTCTGTGCTACAGGCCACGACATCGTGGGGCTGTGAAAGCCATAATCCATCAAACGCCGCGCCACATCGCTGACATCGATCCCCACGCTTTTGAAGGCACGACAATCGACGATACACTCGTGCGCCACAAGACCGTTACGCCCGCGAAACAGGATGTCGTAATGCGGTGTTAAGCGGCGCGCGAGGTAGTTGGCGTTGAGGATGGCAACTTGGCTAGCATGTCGCAGTCCTTCGCTGCCCATCAACTGTAGATAAGCCCACGAAATCATTACAATACCAGCACTGCCGTGTGGAGCAGAAACGAGCGCGTGACTGTCTTCACTCAGCGGATCTGCAGGCAGATACGGGGCAAGGTGCGTGGCCGCGGCCACCGGGCCGACACCAGGCCCGCCACCGCCGTGCGGAATGCAAAACGTCTTGTGCAAGTTGAGGTGCAACACATCCGCCCCGATGTCGCCAGGACGAGCAAGACCGACTAGGGCATTCATATTCGCCCCATCAAAGTACACCTGCCCGCCGTGTGCGTGCACGATGTCACACACTTCGATGACATTCTCGTCGAACACACCATGCGTCGAAGGGTAAGTAATCATCAAAGCGGCAAGTTGTTCATGATACTGTTCCGTTTTCAAGCACAGGTCGGATGTCGCAATACTACCATCTCGATCGCAAGCGACGGCAACCGTGCGCAAACCCGCCATCGCCGCACTCGCGGGGTTCGTGCCGTGTGCCGAAGCGGGAATTAGACACACATTGCGCTGTTCCTGCCCTCGTGCCGCGTGATAGTTCCTGATCGCCAGCAGACCAGCCAACTCGCCTTGTGAACCAGCATTGGGCTGTAAGGAGACTGCGGGTAACCCGCTAATCTCCGCTAACTTCTGCTGCAATTCCGCGACGAGATGTCGATAGCCCCGTGTCTGTGCAGCTGGTGCGTAAGGGTGCAAAGCACTGAACTGTGGCCAGCTGACAGGCTGTAACTCCGCCGCACTGTTCAGTTTCATCGTGCACGAACCGAGTGGAATCATCGCTTGTGTCAACGAAATATCTTTGCTGACGAGACGGTTGACGTAGCGCACAAACTCCGTCTCGGTTTGGTAATCATTGAACACCGCATGGGTCATAAAATCCTGTGCACGCCAAATCTGTGCGCTTGCTTCTTGCTCGGCTTGCCGCAGCAGGCTTTGCCAATTGAGCGTAACCTGTGGCAAAAACAAGGTAGTCAGTTCTTGCACGTCGTCTTCAGTAGTCATGGCATTGAGAGTAATACCGATTTTGTCCGCCACGTCGGTGCGTAGGTTTATGTGCTGCTGCGCTGCACGTGCCAATACGGTGCGGCGTTGGGCGGCAGACACAGCAATAGTCAGTGTGTCGAAACAGCTGTCGTTGGTGACGTTGTTGCCCAGTTCACGCAAAACTTTACGCAACAGTAGAGTTAACACGTTGATACGTTTTGCTGCGGCGCGCAAACGTGCAGCTCCCTGATAAACAGCGTAAAATGCCGCAAGCACCGCAGGCAACACCTGCGCGGTGCAGATATTGCTGGTCGCCTTCTCACGGCGAATGTGCTGTTCACGAGTCTGTAGCGCAAGACGTAGGGCTTGAGCACCGTGCATATCTTTGGTCACACCGATCAGTCGGCCTGGCAGGTTGCGCAATAGAGCTTTGCGAGTAGCCAGATACGCGGCGTGCGGCCCGCCGAAGAACAGCGGTAACCCGAACCGTTGTGTCGTTCCGACAGCAATGTCTGTGCCACAAGCACCAGGCGGTGGCAGCAGAGTCAAAGCAAACAGGTCAGCACTGGTGATTGCCAGTGCCCCGACGGCATGCAAGGCGTTGTTGAAACAACTCAAATCAGGAATCGTACCATCTGCGCGAGGGTACTGCAGAATACCACCACAAAAAGTTTTGTCCAAGTTTGCCTGTGCGTGTTCACCTACCACCAACTCAATGCCACGTGGTGCAGCCCGTGTGCGTAATACTGCCAGCGTTTGCGGGAACAGCTGGCTGTCGGCAAAGAAGCGACAGCGTCGCTGACGGTGGTGACTGAAAACCATGTTCATCGCCTCCGCAGCCGCGGAACTTTCATCGAGCAGCGAAGCGTTGGCAATGTCAAGAGCGGTTAAATCCATCACTAACTGTTGAAAAACAAGCAGAGCTTCCAGCCTGCCTTGCGCTAACTCCGCTTGGTAGGGTGTATAAGCTGTGTACCAGCGCGGGTCTTCGAGTACATTACGCACAATTACCGCGGGAGTCGCGACAGGATTGTAGCCCAGTCCAATGTAGTTTTTGGCACAGATGTTGCGTGCCGCGATCCTGAACAAGGTACTGTGCAGTTGTGTTTCCGATAACGGTGCGGCAGCCCGCAAGGGCGTAGCCTTGGCCAGCAGTGCTGCGGGAAGGGTGGCACGTACCAATTCGTCGCACGAACTGTAACGCAAAGCGGCCAGCATGTGTTTTATTTCCGCTTCGCCGACACCGATATGGCGGGTACTAAAATCACCGCGCAACGACATCAGTTTTCTTCCTGCGCAAGGTATTTCTGGTAACTGAGGGCATCGAGTAAATCAGGAGCTGCGTCGCTAGTCGCCTTCACCTTAATCAGCCAACCCTTACCATAGGGATCGTCCTGTACGATCTCTGGATCTTGCGCCGCGGCATCGTTGACCGCGATGACTTCGCCATGGCGTGGCATGTAGAGGTCGGAGACAGTTTTGACCGACTCGACTGTGCCAAAGGATTCCCGTGCTGCAAAGGTATCCCCGACGGCAGGCAGTTCAAGGTAGACGATGTCGCCGAGTTGCTCAACAGCGTAGGCACTGATCCCTATACTAAATTCATCGCCGCTGTCGGAGACCCATTCATGGTCTTTGGTGAAAAAAAGATGGCGGGGAAATTCCATAACTACTGCTCCTTAATTGCTCTTCGCCTTGTAATGAGGTTTGTCAACTATAACCGCTTTGCGGTGTCGACCGCGTACATCGACAGAAAACTCGTCACCCGTCCGCATCGTCACGTCCGTCAACAACGCCAACCCACCGTATTCATTTACGCTAGGCAGTACCGAGCCGCTGGTTACATGCCCACACTTCTCCCCATCCACGACAACCTCCATACCCGCACGCGGGTAACCGCGTTGCTGCATTTGGAAAGCAACCAACTGTCTTTTTCTGTTCTTTGCTTCAAGCAGAGAAATTTTGCCAATAAAATCCTTGGCGTTGTGTTTAACTACCCAGTCTAATCCTGCTTCGTAGGGGTTGATGTTGGCGTTGATGTCGTTGCCGTAGAGGGGGAGGCATGCTTCGATGCGCAGTGTGTCGCGTGCGGCAAAACCAACTGCGCGCACTTTTGTTGCGTCAGTCAGCAGTTCTTGCCATATCTGTGCGGCGAGTTTTTGGGGCACGTACAGTTCGTAACCGTCTTCACCTGTGTATCCTGTGCGGGCGATGTAGAGGGGTGGGCTGTAGTTGTGCAGCATGGTGATATGCATACGTTTTAGTGGGGGCAGGGCGCGGTATGTGTGCAGCGTTGTCAGGCATTGCGTGCTGGCGGGGCCTTGGAGGGCAAACTGGCAGTAGTTTGGAGAGCAGTCGTTGATTTTTGTCGTGGCGGGGTTGTGGTGTGTAGAGATGTGTGCGAGGCATTTTTGGGTATTGGTAGCGTTGACACACAGCAGGAAATGTGTCGCAGTTAGGCGGTAGAGGATGAGATCATCGATAAATCCACCGCGCTCGTTGAGCATGGCGGTGTATTGTCCTTGTCCATCCTGTAAACGTTCAACATCGTTGATAGTCAGATGTTGTAGCAGTGCCATCGCTCCTTTACCTTCTACCATCAACTCGCCCATGTGGCTGATATCGAACAGTCCGCAATATTTACGCACTTGGTGGTGTTCGTCCAGTGCTGCACGGTAGCGTAGAGGCACTTGCCAGTCGCCGAAGGGTATCATTCTCGCCCCTAGCGCAAGGTGTGTATCGTGCAGTGGCAGTCGCAAGACATCTCCTATCGGTAACTAGGTGCGTCCTTCGTTATCAGGGTACTTGCGATAGTGATTGTTATCCGTGCCACGGTGTAGTCAGCTCGAAGTGTTGTCCAAGGGTCGTAATGCTTTGGCTAGAAGATGCGGGTGCCCCTTGTTATTGATACCGACTACGCCAAAGACTTTCAGGCGGGTAGGGTCTTGTCGCGTGTTGTCTAGTCGGGCACGTTCTGCGGCCGATAGTTTGGTTAAGTCTACCACTAGTTTGGCACTTTTGTCTGCCATCACTAGGTAGGTGTGTTGCGCTCCTACTCTTTGCAGTGTCCCCGCGACGATCACAGGTTTACCGAGTAGGACGCGGTTATTGAGGTGTACCTCCTTGATACGCACGTAGCCAGTATCTGACAGCAGGGATTGTCCGAAGAGGCGAAACCCCCACAGGTCGAGGCGTTGCAGGGCGGTCTGCGATTGTTTGCAGCTTGTTGTGAGCAACAGGACAGCGATGCAGGTTGTGTTAAGTATCTTTTTCATGGGTTTTCTCCTCCCAGTGGAAATCGACGAATTCGATTATCACCATCTGTGCACCGTCGCCAAGACGCAGGCCGCTGCGCAGGATGCGTGTGTAGCCGCCTTGCCGTGTTTTGAAGCGCGGTGCTAGTTCGTCGCATAGTTTGCCGACGGCCTCGCGCTCGTGCAGTAGTGCCGCGGCACGTCGTCGCGCTGCCAGTGTGCCTTGCTTGCCCCAGGTGATGCAGCGTTCGACCACCGCACGTAGGGCTTTCGCGCGGGGCAGGGTGGTTTCAATACTTTCGTGCATGATCAGGGCAGTGCTCAGGTTGCCCAGCATCGCCCGTCGGTGTGCTGTATTTCGTCCTAGTTTGCGGTGTCCGTGTAGGTGCTTCATGCCTCTTCTCTCCTCCTCTTCCAACTGGGGGGTGTCGGGAACACAGACCCTGACGATTAGTTGAGTTAGTGTTTCTGTTGGTTATCCATATCTTTGCGGAACTTGTCTGCGTCGAATCCGTCGATCGTCATGCCGAGTGATAGTCCCATTTCGCTCAGAATGTCTTTGATTTCGTTCAGCGATTTGCGTCCAAAGTTTTTTGTTCGCAGCATATCTGTTTCCGAGCGTGTTACTAGTTCACCGATATATTTGATATCGGCGTTTTCTAGGCAGTTCGCGGCCCGCACACTCAGTTCCAGTGAATCGACTGCTTTGAACAGGTTTTCGTTCAAGGCTGATTGTCGTTCGGCATCGTCGTCATAGCTCTCGTCTTCTTCTGCCTCGTCGAAGTTGATGAAGCAGGTCAGCTGCTCTTTGAGAATTTTCGCGGCGTAGGCGACGGCATCGTCAGGACGCACCGCACCGTTTGTCCACACTTCTAGGGTTAGGCGATCGTAGTCGGTCATCTGTCCGACGCGTGTGTTGGAGACACTGACAGCCACTCGTCGCACGGGAGCGAAGATGGAGTCGATAGCGATCATTCCTAAAGGCAGTTCTTCGTCACGGTTACGGTCGGAGGGGAAGTAGCCACGTCCTACTTTTACCACCATCTCCATTTCCAGGCTACCGTCTTCGCCGATGGTGGCAACCAGCTGATCGGGGTTGAGGATTTCTACATCGCCGCTGCTCTCGATGTCACCAGCACGTACCACGCTGTTTGCTCCGCCTTTCAGGTGCACTGTCACAGGTTTATCGCCGAGGTAGCGCAGATTAATTTGTTTGAGGTTGAGGATGATGTCGGTCACGTCTTCCCTGACTCCGTGTAGGGTGGAGAATTCGTGGTCGACTCCTGGGATACGCACGGCGGTGATCGCGGCACCGTTGATTCCAGAAAGGAGAATACGGCGGAGCGAGTTACCGATTGTTGTGCCATAGCCGCGCTCCAGTGGTTTGGCGACAAACTTGCCGTATGTATCGTCGGTAATCTCGGCTTCGATCGACCGTGGCTTGATCAGTTCCAGCCAGTTGCGTTGCATATTTACTTCCTCACTCACTTACTTACTGTAGAGCTCGACGACGAGCCTTTCCTTCACATTCAGACCAAGTTCGTCCCGCACGGGCAACGATTTTATTTTACCACATTTTTTATCCTGGTCTGTCTCGCACCAGCTGAGTGCAGGTCGTTTGTTGAACAAATCAGCGGCTAGCTTGAGCATTTCCATCTTCCTGCTTTTCTCTCGTACGGCGATCTCGTCGCCAACCTTCACCTGCAGGGCGGGGATGTTGACAATCTGGCCATTCAACGCGATGTGTTTCTGTCGCACCAGTTGTCGTGCTTCGTTACGGCTGCGGGCGAAACCCATGCGGTAGACGATGTTATCGAGGCGACACTCCAGGTTTTTGAAGAACACCTCCGAGACAATCCCCCGTTCACGGGTCGAGCGTGCGAAGGTATTACGAAATTGGTTTTCAAGCAAACCATATACCTGCCGCACCTTTTGCTTTTCTCGCAATTGCGTGCCATACTCGGATGTTTTCTGTCGTCGTGCTCGTCCGTGTAGTCCTGGCGGGTAGGCTCGCCGCTCGAAAGCACACTTGTCCGTTTGACAGCGGTCGCCCTTCAGAAACAGTTTTTGCCCACTACGTCGGCAGAAACGGCAGACTGCGCCGCGGTATCTTGCCATCAGACTCGCCTCCTTTTCGGTGGACGGCAACCGTTATGTGGAATCGGAGTCACGTCTCTGATCAGGTTGATCTTCAATCCTGCTGCGGCGATCGCTCGCACCGCACTTTCCCGCCCTGCACCAGGCCCTCTTACCAGCACGGCGACACTTTTCATCCCGCAGTCCATCGCTTTACGCGCCGCTTCCTCCGCCGCGGTTTGTGCGGCGAAAGGTGTGCTTTTGCGCGAGCCCTTGAACCCCTTCGTGCCAGCCGAAGCCCAGCACACCACCGCACCGTTGACATCGGTGATGGTAATCATGGTGTTGTTGAATGTCGCGTAGACGTGCGTCACCCCAATCGGTACGTTACGTTTCGCCCGCCTACGTCTGCCACCACCTGTTTTCGCTACCACTCAGCTCCTCCTATTTAGCTCCTGGTGCTTTTTTCTTCCCTGCCACTGTCTTGCGCGGCCCCTTACGGGTACGGGCGTTGGTTTTGGTACGCTGCCCGCGTACAGGCAAACGCCGTCTATGACGCAGCCCGCGATAGCTCCCCATATCCACTAAACGCTTGATGTTGATGGAGATTTCCCTTCGCAGGTCACCTTCGACCATGCAATCACGGTCGATGATGCGGCGCAGGGCGTTGATCTCGTCTGCGCTTAAGTCCCCTGCTCGTTTATCTACGGCGACCTTCGCCTTCGCCACTACCTGCAACGCAGTCCTGTGACCGATACCATAGATGCCTGTCAAGGCGATGGCTACCTTCTTGTTGCCTGGCAGATCAACGCCTGCGATCCTGGCCACGACGCTACCCCTGTCGCTGTTTATGTTTTTTAACTGCGCAGATCACTCGCAACACGCCCCGCCGTTTCACCACCTTGCACTTGGCACAAATCGGCTTTACACTCGCCTGCACTTTCATCACCTAGACCCCTCGCTGTTTCTTTTCTCGGTACACGATACGCCCTCGTTTCAGATCGTACGGTGAAACCTCCAGTTTGACACGATCACCTGGCAGTATTTTGATAAAGTGCATACGCATCTTACCGCTGATGTGTGCCAGAATATCACGTCCGTTGTCCAGCTTAACCTTAAACATCGCATTGGGCAACGATTCCTTAACCACCCCGTCTACTTCGAGGATACCTTCTTTAGGCATCGTCGCTGCCCTCAGCGATCAGTGCTTGCAAGCGCACGAACACCTTCTCCTCTGTTTGCGCTGCATCGATTTCACGCAACAGCTTGCGGGGGGCATAGAAATCCACCAACGGCTCGGTTTCTGCACGGTACACTTGCAACCGTCGCGCTAGCTTCTCTACCATATCATCGCTGCGTTGTTCCAGATCTGTGCCACATCTATCACAAACATCGATCTGCTGCGGCGGATGGTTCTGCAGGTGATAGACTGCCTGACATCGCGGGCACACTCTGCGTCCCGTGACGCGCGCCACGATTTCTTTATCTCCGATACGCAGGAGGATGAACATGGCGACGGGAAACTCGTCTTGCAGACTAGCCAGGTCGTGTGCTTGTTGTCGTGTGCGTGGGTAACCATCGAGAACCACTCGTATCGAACCGAAATCCTGCAAAGCCGCCTTGACTATTGCGAATAACACAGGGTCGGGAACAAGCTCGCCTCGTGCCATAAACATTTCTCCCTGTCGTCCTACGGGTGTGCCTGCCTGTGCGGCGGCACGCAGCGCATCACCTGTCGATAGCTTCTTAAACTGCATTCTCCGCACTAGCATATCCGATTGCGTCCCCTTACCAGCCCCTGGCGGGCCGCTGAGAAGGTAGATCACAACCGCCCTCCCCGCGAACGAATAGTGTTCTTCTTCAGAAACGCGTCGTAACGCAACGACTGCCGTTGCGATTCGATTTGGCGAAACGTATCCAGTGCAACCCCCACTACAATCAACAGGCTCGTACCCCCGAAGAAAAACTGGATGTTGAATTTACCCGTCAGGATGACAGGCAATACGCACACCGCCGACAGGTAGACCGAACCCCACAACACCAGGCGAGTTACCACCTTGTTGATATACTCTGCCGTGCGGCCTCCTGGTCTGATGCCAGGCACGAAACCGCCATATTTCTTTAAGTTTTCCGCGATATCGTCAGATTTGAAGGTGATGGAGGTGTAGAAGAAGGTGAAGAAAATTATCAACGACACGTAGACCGAGTTGTAGAGCCACTCGCCAGGACCGAAGACGCTGTTCAGAAAATCACCCATCCACGAGTTAGGGTACAGCGCTCCCATCGTCACGGGAAACTGCAACATCGAGCTGGCGAAGATGGGTGGAATCACGCCTGCAGGGTTGACTCGCACGGGCAGATGGGTGTTCTGCCCTCCATAGACCCGTCGTCCCACCTGCCGTTTGGCGTACTGCACGGGTATCTGTCGTGCCGCCTGCTCGACATAGACGACACCCGCGACCACGGCGATAACGACGAAGAGGATGATCACGATACGGAACAGGTCGAGTTGTGCGCTCGTATACTGCGTGTAGGTATTGCCGATCAAGCCTGGCAACCCTGCCACAATACCTGCGAAAATTATCAGCGAAATACCGTTGCCTACTCCCCGCGCGGTAATCTGCTCGCCCAACCACATCACGAAAGCCGTGCCTGCAGTCAGTGAAAGGGTGGTGTTTAATTTCCAGCCGAGACCGCCACTGAGAACCAAGCTACGTCCGAGAAAATTCGAGCCTTCCAGAGTGTTGGCAATCATGAACCCCTGAATCAACGCCAGCACGATCGTGCCATAACGGGTGTATTGGTTGATTTTTTTGCGCCCTGCATCGCCTTCTTTGGACAGAGCTTCCAGCTGGGGCACGACCACCGTCAGCAGCTGCGAAATGATGGACGCGGAGATATAGGGCATCACTCCTAGCGCAAAGACACTGAAACGTTCCAGTGCCCCGCCTGAAAACATGTTGAACATACCCAGGAGGTTGCCGCCCTGTTGATCGAAGAATTCAGCCAGTGCCACCGTATCCACGCCAGGGATAGGTATGTGCACACCGACACGATAGACGGCGAGGAAGGCCAGCGTGAATAGAATCTTGCGCTGCAAGTGGTTGAGTTTTCCAGCTGGCATGCTGCTGACGAGGTTCACGGGGACACCTTCACGATAGCTCTCGACATTGTCCCCCCGCCGCGGTGATCGCCTCCCGCGCCCCCTTACTGAACTTATGTGCCGAGACGGTCAGACTACGTGTCAGCTTGCTCGTGCCGATAATTTTGAGTTTTTTGTTTTTGGTCAACGACACCAGTTTTTTCTCTTTCAGCTGTGCCGTGCCGACCTCTGTGCCTGTCTCAAAGCGATTAAGTTTCTCCACCGTCATCACTTCGTAAACGGTTCTGAAGATATTGCGGAAACCGCGCTTGGGCAAACGGCGGTAGAGTGGAGTCTGTCCACCCTCGAAACCACAGGCGATTTTGCCGCCACGTCGAGCTGTCTGCCCTTTATGCCCTTTGCCTGCGGTTTTCCCCGTGCCTGAACCGATGCCACGTCCTAGACGTTTGCGTGCTTGTTTCGCTCCTGCGTTGGGGCGCAAGTTATGCAATGTTGTCATAAGACACCTCGTTCCAGCTTGTATTCCAACAGGTGTATTGCTTTGTTGACGATGCCGCGGATACAGTCGGTATCTTTCTTGACTACGGTGTGTCCAACATGTCGTAGACCTAGCCCGCGCACTACACGGCACATTCTTTGGGGTTGTCCGATCAAACTGCGTTTTTGGCGAATGACGATCTTGTCCACGCTTCTTATCCAATACCCTGTGCAAAATATTCAACTGACTTGTCACGAAAAGCGGCGTACTCGGCGATTGAAATCATCTGGATTAAACCGTCCATGGTCGCCCTGATGACGTTATGAAAATTTTTCGTGCCGTGTACCTTGCATACGATGTCAGAAATTCCCGCCAACTCGACGATGACTCGCACTGCACCGCCTGCGATGATCCCCTTGCCTTTCCGTCCAGGGTACATCAACACTCGCGACGAGCCGTGACAACCGATGGCAGGGAAGGGAATCGTGCCATCGACGATGGCGATCTCGGTTAAACCTTTGCGTGCCTGTTCTGCTCCTTTACGAATTGCTTCGGGCACTTCGGTCGCCTTGCCCAAGCCGTAACCGACCCTACTCACACCATCACCGACCACCACGGAAGCACTGAAACTAAAGCGGCGACCGCCTTTGACGACCTTCGCGACGCGTGCGACGTGAATGACGCGATCCTGCAACCCTTCCGCGACAGGCTCGCCACCAACTCCAAATGGATTCTTATCGGTCAAAACTTCACCCCTCCTTCGCGCACACCCTCGGCTAATGCTTTCAGGCGGCCGTGATAGTTACAGCCATTACGATCGAACACGACGGTGTTCACTTCCTTGGCCAAGCAGGCCGCGGCGAGTTTCTTCCCTAGTATCTTGCAGTTGCCGACATCAGCGCGCGCCATCCCACCTTTACCGAACGAACTGACCGCCACCAGTGTGTGTTGTTGCACATCGTCGATTATCTGCACGTAGATGTGCCGTGCCGAGCGAAACACCGAGAGGCGGGGACGTGTCGCCGTTCCGCTGATTTTTTTGCGGATGCGTTTCTTCCGTCGCAGCAGTAGTCTCAATTTCAGTGTTTGTTTCTTCATGCTTACTTCTTGGCCCCTGACTTGCCGACTTTCGTGGCGATGACTTCATCCTTATAGCGCACACCCTTGCCGTGGTACGGCTCTGGTTTACGGAAGCCTCGGATAATCGCCGCAGTACGTCCGACATGTTCCTTGTTTGCGCCGCTGATGACAATATTGTTTTGTTTGCCTACCTGCACCGTCACTCCTTCCAGCGGTGTGAAGGCGATGGGATGACTGTAACCGAGACTCAAGTTTAGCACCTTGCCTTTCATCACTGCACGGTAACCAACTCCGACCATCAGCAGCTCTTTGGTGAATCCTTCCGTCACCCCGATAACCATGTTGTTGACCAGGGTGCGCATCAGACCATGAAACTTTTTATTTTCCTTGTTTTTGTCGCGCAAGGCGACCGACAGCTTGTCGCCTTCCTGGGTAACCTGCGTGCTGGGGTGAATTTTTTGTTGCAACTCCCCCCTCGCACCCTTGACTGTGACGACATCGTGGTCGATCTTGATCGCGACTCCACTCGGCAGGGTGATGGGCAACTCGCCTATCCGCGACATGCTAGCTTCCTCAGTATACCGAGCACAACAGTTCCCCCCCTGTACCGTGTCGCCGTGCCTCACGATCGGTCATGATTCCCCGCGAGGTTGAGAGCACGACGATGCCGAAACCGTTTTTGACCAGTGGAATCTCTTTGCTCCCCACGTACCACCGACAACCAGGACGGCTGAGACGTTTGATTTCCCTGATCACACCATGCACTCCGTCTGTGAAGGCTTGCTGTTGTTCGCTAGCGCCGCGCTCTCGGTATTTCAGGGTAACTTTCAGCAGACCCTGTTTGCCATCGCGAATACAGCGGTAGTTAGTGATGAACCCTTCTTTCTTGAGAATGTGAGCGATGGCTATCTTGATGTGCGATGCGGGAACGCTGATCACTTCGTTACCAGCTCGTTGCCCGTTACGGACACGGGTGAGAAGATCAGCGATCGGGTCGGTATTCACGGTCTTTTCTCCTTTACCACGACGATTTTTTCACGCCAGGCAACAGCCCAGCCAATGCCATGAGGCGAAAACAGATACGGCAGATCAGGAACTTACGGTAAACTGCCTTTGACCGCCCGCAGCGGCTACAGCGGGTATAGGCACGCACTGCGAACTTCGGTTTACGGCTTGCCTTAGCGATCAAAGATTTACGTGCCAAACTCCACCTCTTAACTCTTCTTAAAGGGAAATTTAAACCGATCCAGCAGGGCTTTGGCGGTCATATCGTCGGTTGCCGAAGTAACGACAGTTATCGACAAACCGCTGATTTTTTCGACTTTATCGTAATCTATTTCGGGGAAGATAATCTGTTCCGCGATCCCCAACGAGTAGTTCCCCCGCCCGTCGAACGACTTGGGAGGGTAGCCTCGGAAGTCGCGGATACGGGGCACGGCGATGTTGATCAGGCGGTAGAAAAACTCGTACATTCTGTCACGGCGCAGGGTCACCATACAACCGATCGGCATGCCGTCACGAATTTTGAATCCTGCGATGCTCTTCTTGGCACGCCGCACGGCGGCTTTCTGTCCTGTGATACGGGCTAATTCCTGCAACGAACTGTCCAGCAGCTTGATGTTCTGCGCTGCCTCGCCTTTGCCGATATTGACGACGATTTTCTGTAGGCGTGGCACTTGCATGATGTTCTTTAAGCCCAGCTCACTTTGCAGTTCACGGCGAAACTGCTGGTACGCCTGCTTGAACACAGGCATCGTGGTTGTTGTTGCGGTCTTCTCTGCCATCTACACTACCTCTGGTGCAAGTGAGGCGATTCTGATAAAGCCACGACTACGGATCTCCCGTGCCACGGGCCCGAAGATACGCGTGCCGATCGGCTCGTTGTCTTTGTTGACCAGGACGCAGGCATTTTCGTCAAACCTAATCGTTGTGCCATCTTTACGCGATACTTCTTTCTTGGTGCGCACGACGACGGCGCGGTGCACGCTGCCTTTTTTAGTTTTACTGCCTGGCAAAACCTCACGCACCGAGACGATAATAATGTCGCCAGGTGCGGCGTAGCGACGGTTCGTGCCACCTGGAATTTTGAAACACTTCAGCCTCCGTGCGCCTGAATTATCGCCGCTTTGCAGCATGCTTTCCATTTGAATCATTTCGCAGCCACCTTGACGATTTCCCACAAACTGAAACTTTTGCGTCTACTGCGTGGCCGACAGGGGCGCACCAGCACCTCGTCGCCGACTTGTGATTTGTTTTCTTCGTCGTGAAAGAGAATCTTCGTCGTGCGTTTGATGTACTTGTGGTAGGTGGGATGCTTGACCAGACGCTCGATACGCAGGGTGCGAGTCTTGGTCAGTGCAGCACTGGTCACCACACCCTTCAGTGTTTTGATGCTCGCTTGTGTTTCACTCATCGTCCCGCATCTCCTGGGCCTGTATTGCCTCTGCTGTCGGTAGCTTTTTCACCGCGGGTGTTGTCACGCGATCTTGTCGTTCGGTACGAACAGTCAGTATGCGTGCCAGCACTCGCCGCAACCCGCGTTGTTGGCTGAGGTTAATGCCTTCTTTGTTGAGCGGTGCATGTAATCTGTTTGTTGCCAGCCGTTCTCGCACGTTTTCCTCCGTCTCTTTCATGTCGGCGGCGCTCATTTTTCTGATTTCCACCATCGTTAGTTAGCTAGCTCCACGTGTTTGCTCCCAGGCATCTGTGTTGCGCATCAACAGGCGTGTCTTGAAAGGCAACTTTGAGGCAGCTAGGGTCAGAGCACGGGCGGCAACAATCGCGCTGACATCGGCCATCTCGTAAAGAATCAAGCCTGGCGCAACGGGGGAGACGTAATGATCGACAGCCCCTTTACCGCTACCCATACGTGTCTCCGCGGCCTTCTTGGTCACGGGCTTGTGGGGGAAGACTTTAATCCATACCTTACCGCCGCGTTTAATGTGTCGTGTCATCGCGATCCTCGCCGCTTCGATCTGTCGTGCGGTGATGTAACCCGTCTCGGTGGCCACCAAACCGTAACTGCCGAAGGCTAGCTCTGTACCGCCCTTGCTGTCACCTTTGATGTGTGTCTTGTGCATCTTGCGAAATTTCATTTTCTTGGGTGCGAGCACAGCAGCGCCTCACTTTTCTGTCTAGCGCAACACTTCGTCACGGAAAATCCATACCTTGATACCAATCAGTCCGTAGGTAGTCAAGGCTTCTGCCGTCCCGTAGTCGATGTCGGCACGGAGGGTGTGCAACGGCACACGCCCCTCTTTGTATTGTTCGACTCGTGACATCTCTGCTCCACCAAGACGACCGCGGCAGGTGATCTTCACGCCACGTGCTCCTGCTTTGACGGTGTTGGCGAGCGCCTTTTTCATCGCACGTCGAAACGATACTCGCCGCACCAGTTGTTGCCGAATGTTGTCGGCCACCAAGCGTGCCGATAAGTTGGGTTTTTTAACTTCATAGACATTGAGGATCGGCTCGCCCGACCGCACTCGGCAGAGTCTAGTCAGCTCGGATTTCAGGCTTTCTGCTCCCGCACCCTTCTTGCCGATGATGATACCTGGGCGGCTGCTGTAGATGTTGACTTTCAAGCTTTTCGAGGCACGTTCGATTTCGATACGGTCGATACCTGTCATCTCGAATTTCTTTTCGACGAAGGCACGCAGGCGCATGTCTTCCTTGAGCAACTCAGCGTAGTTGCGGTCGGCGAACCAGCGAGAAGACCAGTTGGTGTTGATTCCTAAGCGAAACCCGATCGGGTTGACCTTCTGCCCCATTACAGCTCCTCTAGTTTCAAGGTGATGTGTGAGGTGCGTTTCCTGATGGGGGAAGCGCGACCTCTCGCACGCGGAATAAAACGCCGCATGGTGGGGCCTTCGTCAACGAAAATTTCCTTCACCACCAGCCGCTCCTCATCGATCGTTGTGGTGCTGCGCAGATTAGCGAGTGCGGAGTCGAGCAATTTGGCCATGATGGGGGCACTCTTCTTGTGTGTGGTGCGCAGCAGGTCTTGGGCACGCTGCACGTGCTGGCCACGCACAAGGTCAGCGACTAGACGCGCCTTGCGGGGGGCGACACGGAAACGGTGCAGCTTAGCGGTATATGCTGCTGGCATGGTTATTTTTTCCCTCTCTTGGCTTTATCGTCGCCATGCCCGTGATAGGTGCGGGTGGGAGAAAACTCTCCCAGCTTGTGTCCCACCATGTTCTCGGTGACATAAACGGGGACGAATTTTTTGCCATTGTGCACCGCAAAGGTCAAGCCCACAAAACTGGGGATGATAGTCGAACGCCGACTCCAGGTCTTAATCGGCTTCTTATCCTGCCGCGCCTTGTCGGCCTTCCTTAGCAGATAATCGGCAACAAAGGGATCTTTTTTTACTGAACGCGGCATTACTTTGCTCCTCTGCGGCGAATTATGTCTTTGGTGGTACGCTTGTTGCGCCTTGTCTTGTAGCCTTTGGTGGGTTTCGACCACGGAGTGACGGGATGGCGACCGCCTGAGGTTTTACCTTCACCGCCGCCATGCGGGTGATCGACGGGATTCATCGCCACACCGCGCACTTTCGGTCGATGACCTAGCCAGCGTCTGCGTCCTGCTTTGCCATAGTTGATGTTGCTGTGTTCAGGATTGCTCACTGTGCCCACGGTAGCCAGACAGGTTTCTGGCACACGGCGCATTTCGCCACTAGGCAACTTCAGCTGTGCCTTGCCATCGACCCGCCCTACCAGTTGGCAAGCCGCCCCCGCACCGCGACCGAGTTGTCCGCCTTTGCCTGGCTTCATTTCGATGTTGTGAATGACTGTGCCGAAGGGAATACGGCTCAGAGGCAGGGCGTTGCCTGCCTTAATCGGTGCTTGTGGGGAAGAGACGACGGTCATGCCGATTTGTAGTTTCATCGGAGCGAGGATGTAGCGGCGTTCACCATCACGGTAGAGGATGCGGGCGATGAACGAGGTACGATTAGGGTCGTACTCGATGGTTTCCACCTTGCCTGGCACTTCAAATTTGTTGCGTTTGAAATCTACGATGCGGTAGAGACGCTTGTGTCGTCCGCCACGATGGCGCACGGTCACTCGTCCGTTGCTGTTACGGCCTGACTTCTTACTAAGCTTGGCCAGCAGTGGTTTGAAAGCGTCCACCCTGCTCAACGGTCGGTAGTTGACACATGTCGCGCCGCGTTTCCCCATGACTAATTGTCCTCAAACATGGCAATCTTAGAGCCTCGCGCGATGGTGACGTAGGCTTTCTTATAGTTTTTACGTTTACCGACAACGGCGGAGTGCATCCCATATCGTTTGGTCGCCCCACGCACGACGCAGGTGTTGATGTGTGTGACTCTGACGGCAAAAATGCTCTCGACGGCGCGCTTGATGTCGGTTTTGCTGGCACGCAGGTCGGCTTTGAACAGGTATTTGTTGTTGTTCTCACGCAGCTGGCCGCCTTTTTCGGAGATGATAGGCTTGTCTAGCACGGCGAAGCGGTTCATGCTGAAGCCTCTTGTCGTTGTTTTTCTCGTCCGCCCAGTCTTGTTGTGATGATGTGCAAAGCGGCGGTGCTGATAATCAGGCTGTCGTGTGCGGCGATGTGCAGGGCGTTGATGGTGTGTGGGTCGATGACCGCAGTGCGATAGAGATTACGAGCTGATTTGTAGAGAAAGTCATCCTCGCGGATATCGGACAGCAGTGTCTTGTGTGTGCCGAAGACTTGCAGCAGAGCGCAGATTTTTTTGGTTTTGTATTCTTGCAGAGGGATGGCATCGATGACGTGTAGGTCGCCGCTGCGCATCCGTTCCGAGAGCATGACTCTCAGGGCCGAGTTTTTCATTTTGCGTGGCAGAGTACGGCGGTAGGAACGCGGCTGCGGCCCGTGCACGATCGCACCGCCACGCATCAGGGGTGAGCGGTTTGAGCCTCGTCGTGCTTGGCCTGTGCCTTTTTGCCGAAAGGGTTTTTTGCCACCACCGCTGACGAGAGCACGCGTTTTGGTGGCGTGAGTACCTTGCCGTTGGTTGGCTTGCAGACTGACGATGACCTCGTGGATCAAACCAGGGTTGGGTTTAACGGCGAAGATGTCCGTGTCCAGCTCTAGCTTGCGCACCTCTGTCCCGCTGGTATCTTTGACGCTGACGACGGGTTTCATGCTTGCCCTGCTTTGATGGCGGGTTTGAGCACTACGTAGCCACCGCGCTGACCTGGCACTGCACCCTTCACTGCCACGACACGTTGTTCGCTATCGACTGCGAGTACTTTGAGGCTCTGCACGGTGCATCTGACGTTACCCATCTGCCCTGGCAGTTTTTTGTTTTTGAAGACGCGGGCGGGTGCGGCGCGCCCTCCCAGTGAGCCAGGGCGACGGTGGAAGCGCGAGCCGTGAGTACGCCGTCCTGTCTTGTGTCCCCAGCGTTTGACTGCACCTTGAAAGCCACGTCCCTTGACGATACCCTGCACATCGAGCAGTTTCACCTCCCTGAGCATTTCAACATTCAGGGCTGTACCGACACAATCGTCGGGCAGGGGTTGCGCACTGCGGAACTCTTTGCTGCGGATGAAGTTATCGCCGATACCTGCTTTGCGCAGGCGACCGCGGTCGGGCTTACGCAGGCGTTTTTCCTTGCGCACGTCGTAGCCGATCTTGAGGGCGTGATAACCGTTGCGTTCGGCGTTCATGATGGCGATGATTTTCTGTGTCTCGACTTTAATCAGCGTTACCGCGGCCAGTTCACCCTCGTGCGGGATACGGGTCATACCTGCCTTGCGCCCGATAAGGGCGAAGAGGGGTGGGGGTAGCGAAGAGGGGGGGGTACTTGTCGGGGCAGTCACGTCGCTCATCTTCGTCCCTATCGTAGTTTTACTTCCACGTCCACGCCTGAGGCGAGATCAAGCTTCATCAGGGCATCGACCGTTTGTTGTTTGGGGCTCAGAATATCGAGCAAGCGCTTATGCACTCGCACTTCGAACTGTTCGCGTGATTTCTTATCGCCGTGCGGACTGCGCAGCACCGTGTAGCGGCTGATGGCGGTGGGTAGGGGAATCGGCCCTGCCACCCGCGCTCCCGTGCGCTGGGCGCGCTCGACGATCTCGGCGGCGGACTGATCGACCAAGCTGTGGTCGTAGCCTTTGAGTTTTATCCTGATTTTCTGGCTCTCCATGTCCAACTCAGCACCAACTACAGCGACCGACACCTACCACACGAAAGAGAACAAAAACGGCGGAACACGGGGAGAGGGCTTCATCTGCCGCCCCCTCGCTGCGACACCACAGTCCTCCAGCGTGATGCAGGCGAAGGGCAGAACCTAGATAAAAGCTCAGCATCTGTCAACGTATTTTTTTGGTTTTTGAAGGTATTGTCCATGCAACATCACATGTTAGATCGGGGGTTGAAGTCACGGAGCGGATATTTTTGGGGGTCGATAACGTGGTTCGTGCCGCGCATGGCTTTGATGACGATCAGACCTTTGCTCAGTGCATAGTTGATGACGCTATCTTCGTTACCTTCGCTTTTTACAAAGGCGATCGCCCCGTAGATCTTGTCGTGCTTGTATCTGTGGATGAGGCGGGTAAGCCTGCTGGGAATCCGAGCGATGAAATGGTCGACATCCTCTTGCTTCAGCGTCGTCTTGGCTTCGACAGGCACAACCGTGCCCTCGTTGACTGCCAGCACGTCTATCTCCCAGTTTTCGCCTCGATACGTTCCCTTAACGCGCGTGCTGGCGAAATTCACCTCAATCTGCAAGGAGACAGCGAGTACCTCACTCAGACCCGCGACCAGTGACTCGACGATTCTGCTCCAGCGATTGTCCTGCCCACCGACATGCTTGCGCAAGTCCTTGATCGACCTCGACAGCTTGTCCAACTGCTGATCGATCCTAGCCTGCCGCTGATCGGCTTCCCTCTGCCGCTGGTCAGCTTCCTTCTGCCGCTGTGCCTCTCTAAGTGCCATGTCCTCATAGAGCTCAGCGATGCGGTCCAAACGACGGTCGATGTCATCCAGCCTCTTGCTCACGCCTGCCATCACCGCCTCCATACTCATCGTACAACCGACACAGCCAGTGTACCACCGCGTGAATGAAATGCAAACATCCGTTGTTTTGGTTGCAGAGACTACTGTATGCTACTAGAGACGATGATAGGTTTGCCCCAAAATTCACATTGCCCCTTCGAGAGTGTACTGTTTTTTCACTATCTGGGATAGATTAGCACTCTTGAGCGATACACCGAGAGACAACAGAGAAGAAAAAAGCTGCTGGGTAGCACGCAAAGGAAAACGTATTTTTTTCTGCTGCCCTGGGGCTAAATGCGAGAGTTGCTGCTGTGCTTTGAGTAGATGTAGCTGACGACCCGCAAGATTTAATACCTTGACAGTCAAGTCTTTAGCGACAATTGCACTGTGATTGTGAATAACAACAACAACATCACCATATTCACCCGCCTCAAGTTTGCCATTAGGCTGTTCATCCTCCAAGCTAATAACCATATCCAACACGGGCGGCTGCGGCGGTAACACCCTACAATGAAACCGCTGCACACTACGCTGCTGCACAATACCATCAAGAGCTGCACCGACCTCGAATTGATAAACACCAGGACGCGTATCTAAAGGAATTTTAAAAGCAAAAGTTGCCTTTTTCTGCTGAACAATCTCACCCAACAAATACTCCTCGCTCCTAAAATCATGAAAATTAGTACGCAGAAAAAGCGAAACACGCGCCGCAGGTACAACCGCAAGATTACGCAAAACATAATCCATTTTAAGCACTTCCCCCGCAACTACCTCGATATTGCGAGCAGCAAGCTGCAAACTTAAACTATGCTCCGACGGAACGGTCGTAGCATGCCAATCAATTTGATGCTGTCGCAAAAGCCAACGCTCAGCAGCAGCACTGTTAGCACGTAAAATTTTCTGTACCTGTGACGGCACACTCTGATAGCGTGCTGTAGAAAAAACGCTACCATAACGATGACGACGCAAAATATGCGCTGACCATGCCAATGTGACATCTAACTCAGCATCCCTCTTAGCTGGCTGCTCGGCATAATCGTCCTCCGCCTCCATGTCACGTAAATAAAGCGAATGCGCCATACTATGGGAGGAGACTGGAACAGAAAGATCATGCCGATAACGATACTCCCCCAATAAATTGCTGTTGTTCTCCTGACGTGTAACTGGCTGCATCAAAATATGCGGATGAATACCTGTATCCTGAATACTACGCCCTGCGGGGGTAAAATAACGCGCAATGGTAAGCTTCAACGCCTGCCCATAAGGTAACTCAAAAATCGTCTGCACCGAACCCTTGCCAAAACTCGGCTGACCGACAACAAAAGCACGCCCCTGATCCTGCAACGCACCCGCCACAATTTCACTAGCAGAAGCAGAATCCGTGTCGATAAGGACAAACAAAGGATAATCCGTTTCGCCCCGCGTATAGCTAGCCTCCTCAATCTCCTCCCGCCGCCCCGTAGTACTGAGGATACGCCCATAACTGATAAACAAATCCGCTACCCGCACTGCTTGATCGAGGAGACCGCCAGGATTACCCCGCAAATCAAGCACAACCCCGTAACTACCCGCCACCCGTCGCCGAAAACTGTTGAGTGCCATCTCAATCTCCGCCGCCGTACGCGAGGCGAAATTCTCTACTCGCACATACAAAATAGGATAATCACCCGCCTGCAAACGACGCGTGTCAATCGAAGCAACTTGCACAACCTCCCGCCTAATCTGCAACTGCCGCGGCGACATGTCACCACTGCGCAACAAAGACAAATTAACCTGCGTGTTAGGATCACCACGCATATGCTTGACCAACTGATCGAGCGAAAACTCAAACGTGCTACGCCCATCAATATTTATAATACGATCACGCCTTCGTATCCCTGCACGCGACGCTGGACTGTTAGGCAAAGGCTTGATAACCGTCAATAAATCATCACGAATACCCACTAAAATACCAATCCCACCAAACTGTCCCTCAGTGCCCTGCCTCAATTCACTGTACTCGTCGCTGTTTAACAGCGCACTGTGACCATCCAAACCAGCTAACAGCTCATTGAGCAAATGATAAACACCCTCGTCTGCCTCCTGTAAATCATAACGCTGCGTAAATTTCGCACTCCCTCCCAACCAAGCCGCCATCGCCAACAAAGTATCACTGAAACGTGCCAGATCAGTAACTGCCTGCACCCGTAACAGCCGCGCCCCATCACGCAATTGCCACTGCCCCGCAGCAACACGCCGTACCCCAACAACTTGCATGTCCACCAACTTCTCCATCACCAGAGCCAACAACGCCCCCGCCCCTACCCGCTCCTGATCGACATAATACCCCTGCACGATCGCCGCACTCGTTTCCGCCAACAAACGTAAACGCTCCTCATCACCGAACACCCGCGACACAGACTGACGAGCACCATGCCCGTGCACAAAGTAAATTCTGTAAAAACCGTATGTTACATAAGAGAAAATAATTACTGCTATCACCGCAGTAAACGTTTTGAGGAATTTAGAATTTGTTCTTGCTATGTTCTCCATACCACTTTGATCGGAAACAATTAGCAGTTTCTTAATTTTCAAACAGAAAAACTTACCGCTTTCGAGTAACTTTTTATAAAAATAAATATATTTTCTATATCTTTGCTAAAGTTTTATTTTTTTTTGTCGATCAGTAAGATGGAGACAGAGTGGCCGTATTATGCGTAACTTATGCTTAACACTGGCGTTAATCATGGCAGGAGGAGCTGTCGCCTCCCCTTTGCACGCGGCGAGTATCGCACAACTAGAGACACAGCTGTGGACGACAGAGGACGATAACTTACCCGCATTGGAAGCGACGGTAGTGCATGCTATTCAACGTAACCCACGATCAGTGTCGTACCATTACTTGCTGAGCAATATCTACCTACAGCGTTTCTTACACTTACCCGCGCGCAACAAACTGCTGGAACAAGCGTTGCACCTAGCGAGACAGGCAATCGCACTCGATAGTAACTCCGAACTCGGTTACCTTGCACTAGCCGACATCTACAACGCAGTAGGTAGGAATAACGAAGCGAGAGAAGTTTTACGCATTTTTATCCATCGTCCCACAATACGAAAAAGCTGGCGTTATTTTTTGAGCAAAGCAAAAGTTTCGTTCAGCACAACGACATTAAACGACTCCCTGTCTTTGCTCCGCCAAGCACTGCACAGTGAAGGCGTGTTGTCCGAAGTTGTTATCCCCTACGTTATCGTCATGCTCAACGCCAAATACGCAGGTGATCAACACGAGCTTGCGATGGCACTAGAAAAGTGGCGAGCACAAACCCCGCATCACCTGTTCGATCAATATCTCGCGGCGTTGCACATGAATGCGTCGGGATACGAGAGAGCTTGGCAACTTTACCGCACTCTGCTCAGCCGCGATCCCCACAATCGTGAACTGCGCCGCAACAAAGCAATCATCGCCTACACCTTCATGGATAAAGAAGAAGAGGCACAACAAGAATTGCTAGCCCTGCTCGCTTCGGCGGACAACGTTGTGCGACTCGAAATAGCCGTAATCAATCTGCATCTAGGTATTATCTACCTGCGCCAAGATATGACCAGCAAAGCACAGCAAGCTTTTTTGACCGCTTGCGATAACTATACCGATGACGATCATCTGCTGAAATTAATCGTCGACTCTTACCGCGACGAAGGTAAATTTCGCCAGCTAGCTGATTTTTTAGCACAACTCAACATCGAGAGACCTGGCCATGCCATCTATCACGGTTTGCTCGGTGATGTCTGGACAGAATACCTCGGTGACTATCGTCAGGCCGCGGCTGCCTACGAAAATGCCATCGTCCTCGACCCTCACAACAGCGGGCTCTACAGCGCCTTAGGGATGGCACACTATCGCCTGAAAGAGTTCGAGCAAGCACTGCACATGTTCAGCAAAGCACGTGCCCTCAACTCCCTCGACGCGACCGCGTTTTACAACGAAGCTTGTATCTACGCTTTACTCAGCCGTAACGCGGAGGCAATCTCCTCGTTACAAAAAGCGATCGAACTCGATGCCACCCTGCGTCAACACGCACATGAGGATACAGATTTCGATAACCTCAGAACACTGCCTGCCTTCATCGACGTAGTTAATTAAAATTCGCCCCTAACCGATGCACAGTCTGTTGACAAAAGAAAGGCACAGCACATGTGGTGGGAGTATCTGAGGCAGCAAGAAATAGCCTGGTTACGCTATGGCATCGCCCTAGCCGTCATCGCCGCAGGCTACCTAGCCAGCAAAATTTTCACCAACATCATCGCCGTGCAGTTAAAAAAAATGACAGAAAAAACAACTTCACGATACGACGATCTCTTCATCCACGCCATAACTCCCCCCGCCAGCACGTTCTTTCTCGTGTTGGCAATATATATCGCTTTGCTGATCTGTAAATTACCCCCCGCCGCAAGTCAGCATTTGGGAGGTGGTTTTACGACAGTAGTCAGTGTCCTTATGCTGTGGTTGTTGATACGACTTACAGATTTGATCGTCGCACTGCTGAATAAAAAATTATACAATAAACACGATGACATAACACAACGATCTTTGCCTTTGTTAAGAAGCGGCTTGCGTGTTTTTATTTTCGTAACAGGCACCGTCTTCGTGATGCAAAATATCGGTGTCGATGTCGGAAGCTTACTCGCAGGACTAGGTATCGGTGGTTTAGCGATGGCCTTAGCTGCACAAGAATCACTGGCAAACTTCTTCGGCTCGCTAGTACTGTTAGTCGATCGTCCCTTCAAAGTCGGAGACTGGATTACCGTCGGTGATGTCGATGGCGATGTCGAAGAGATGGGGTTTCGTTCGACACGTATCAGAACTTGGCACAAGTCATTGGTAACTTTGCCCAACAAAGCGCTATCGTCCGCCAACATCGAAAACTGGGGCAAAATGAGCAAGCGCCGCGTCAAACAGAAATTACAAATAACCTACGATACCCCTGTTGACAAATTGCAGCAGTTTGTGCGAGGCATTGAAAAAATTTTGCAGGACAACAAAAACGTCAACCAGGAGTTTATGCTGGTAAAATTTACCGATTTTCAAGCAAGTTCGCTGGAAATTCTTGTCTACTATTTCACCACTACTATCGCCTGGGTTGAACATCTTGAGATACGGGAAAGTAATAACTATGCCTTCATGCAACTCGCTGTCGATAGCGGAGTAAAGTTTGCCTTCCCTACCCGTAGCATCGAGATAAAGAGAAGAGGGTAGCACTAACTTTTTCCTCCGAGCTGCTATCACATCGTCGCTTGCCAAACTGACTCGTAGTGCCTGAGTATACACCGACTTAGGCAACAATGCTGATTTACCTGCGGAACTCAGGAATTGAGTTTTTGCTCCAACTTTTTGCAAAAAGTCAGCGGGGTGTGTGGGGCCGCGCCCCATCTTCTCTCTCCCGCAATATTGCAGGTAGACAATGGTAATTTTGGGCTTTTTGCAACGTAACTAAAGTGAAAAAAAAAACGCCGATGGTGTTCGCGCGGGAAAGTTTTGTTTTTAGCCAAAAAAAGGGAAGTGGTGCGGACGAAGGCGGGTTTAAGTTTGGTGGAGTTGATGGTCGCGGTGGCGATTATCGGCATTTTGGTCGCCTTGGCAGTGCCGCGTTATCATGCTTTCTTGGCGCAGGCACGGCGGGGGGAGGCGAAGAGCAATCTCGCCCACCTGGCCACCTTACAAGATATGTATAAAGTCGAGCACGGTAATTACTATAGTGGCTCCGCGTTGCTCGCCCCTGATGGTGGTATCGGTTACAAGAGTGGGAGCGGTATTAGGGGTGATTGTGGGGACTACGCCGATGATCGCGATCAGGGGTTGAATAACCGTTTGGGTTTCCGTCCGCAAGCCTGTGGACAGTTACGTTATTTTTATCAGTTGCGTCCTGGTAATGTTGCGGTTGCCTTTGCCTATGCCGATGCTGAGGGCAGGTATATTTATCCCGATTGTCATGGCGGGGGGAGCGAGGAGTGTGACTATACGCGGGGTGATGCGGTGAGGATGGCGTTGCGCGATGCCAAGCCCACGGTCTGCCGCAACATCACCAAGTACTGCCCCGCAGGCTTAGGGGCACCACCTCCGCCACCACCAACGCCGCCACCTCCGCCCGATCCTCCCTGTCCTTGCACGGCAATACTAACGCCAGGAACTTGGAGTCCAGCTGTGGATCTCACGACCAAGTACGAGTGTGAGAGTTTTGTGCAGACCAGGCTTAATACCTGGGCATACACTCCTGACGGACGCGGTGCCTGTGTAGTTGTGCCCTGCCCCGCCTCCACCTCCCAAACCCAGCGCCGAACTGTGTGGGGCACGCGGCCATTCGTTGAGGATGCCACCGCGGCTGTTTGTGTTTGCTCTTGGAAACCGCCAGAGACAAGAGCCGTTTGCTCCCCCTGCACTTTAGCAAGCAGCACAGAGGGGCCTTGCACCTGGTCACCAGGAGCCCCTGCCAGTCTTCTTACCTGCGCAGAGACTGTCTGTACCAAGAGCATAACCCACCAGTACACTCCACCACCACCCACCTGCCCCGACCAGACGAGCACGAGACGTGAGGATCCAATATGTGGCACGCAACCGCCCGTCTGTTCTTGCGAGGCATGGACACCACCTTCACCTAGGTGGGGGCCGTGCACTCAGGTCGATACAGATGATGACGGCAACCCCATCTGTAAGCAACGTGCAGGTAATGAAACCAGGGATTGCACTAATCCTTGCAGTGTCGGTACGGACATATGTCCCGCTTCCATCCCCGCTGCCTGTGCCACCTCGCGACCCACGACACCAGATGAACAAGCCTGTAGATGCCCAGCTGTGGAAAAAAAATGCGATAGCGACAGCGATTTCCCCGAGAAGACTCTAGAGGAAGCGAAGAATATCGGCTGTAATAGATACAGAATTTTTCACTCCACACTTATTAGCACCGATGAGTCGACAGAATTATACACATGCAGATGTCTTTGTGAGACTTGCCCCGAGGGGGAAATATTTACCTCGTGGGACGGGGCGGACCACTGCGACTGCTACAACCCCATCGTGGCCCTGGGCGCTTGCAACAAGCTGTCTTCCTTCAAACTTGGTGAAGTCCAAAACATTCTCCTTCACGGTACTAAAGCAGGAGGGGGTAGGGCTATTCCTAATGATTGCATAGGATATTCAGAAGCTGGATTCGAGTCCCACCAGAACCCATTTTCAGGCGATCTTGTAGGCAACATGCCAGGGGAGAATGCTCGTGCTCAGCAACTGTGGTGGGACTATTTCCATGCGGGCAATAAGGACAAGAGTAAGATGTCCGCTCCATGCCGAAGGGCAATTAATGCTGAGCTAGGTCCTGAGCATCCAGTTCTAGAAGCTTTAAATTCTTCAAAAGAGTATCTCTTCGAAGCACTCGACCGATGCAGTGCTTACGATTGCGCGAGTGGTTTTCGTCATACAAGTCGAGGAAGGCTAGAAACCTGTCTATTCTAAACCCTTAGGAGAATACGTTTATGAGGCACTCATTTGTTTTGTCGTTCTCTCTATCGTTATTGTCTTGCATAGTGCGACCACAGAGCACGGACACTAAGTTTATGGCCGTGGATCACGAGCTTCGCCAACGCTTCGATGGTTATCTGATAGCTAAGGTGCATGAGCCTTTTTGGACGATCCACTATAGTTTTGATCGCTGCCCGCCTGTGGACGAGGTGACGCAGCTGAGGTTTACTAAGATCGTGACCAAGTTTCTGCAATCGTGGCTACAACCGTTGCGGGAGTACACTGACAAACCGATCGTCGCTGATTTTCGCTATCGGCTCAACCCTGATTGGCGTGGCGCTACTTTTGGTGTCACCCACATCTGTGTTTTTGAAGAAGCTCCTAAAGCATTCTTTGGCCCGCTGGGGATCATCAATCCCACGCATACTGGTCTTGAGTTTACCTGGCGCGGGATGAACTCGATGCCGCACGAACTAGGGCATCTCTTTGGTTTAGCGGACACCTACGTTGGTGCTATTCTTGGAGCGGGTGGCCGTAGCACTGGCGGGCTAGACGGCACAAGAGGGTCGCAACCTGGCTCCATCATGAGCAGCCGTTTTCTCACGCTACTAAACAAAACACTACTACAAAATGAAGGCCGCCTTGTAATAGTTGACGACCCCGTTCCTCTGCATGGGCTTGTGCCACTGGGGAAAGACGATGAGAATGGCATCACCTGGCTCTACAAATATACCTATGAAGGACTGCCCATGGAAGACTGTTTTTTTTCTAACTATGAACTGGAAGAGACACCACTCGGTTGTGCGCCCAAGTACCCGCTTATCTTTGAACTCAAACATGGCGTTGAGAGTTTTGCTCTCGGGGTGCTTGCCGACGACAAAAATCTTGCGGTCAATGCACAGGATGCAGATGGGATGACTGCCTTGCACCACGCGGTGCTCCATCGGTTCGAAGAAGTGATCCGTGTTCTCCTCGCCCGTCCTGACATTAAGCCTTTTTTGAAAGGCAAGGACGGGCTTACCCCCCTACAGTTAGCCGAAGAGACAGGACAAGAGCGCATCGCTGCCCTCATCGCCGCCCACCCCAAGGCTATGCCTGTCGCGGCAAAAGGCAAACAAACCACCACCTGGGGTGAACTGAAAAAAGAGGAGTGACCGTCGGAGGCAACCCCAGATCTACACCTTCTTGCCCTTCAGACCGCGCTTGAGGAGTTGCAATTCCTTCCTGGATAACCCCGTGATACGGATGATTTTAGCTTCAGGCTCATCTTCCTTGAGCATCTTCATCGCGATGTCACGGTGCGCTTCGTCCTTGCCTTTGGCCTCGCCCTCGGCTCGGCCCTTAACGATGCCCAGCTCTATCCCTTGTTCCCGCTGCTCATCACCATAAGCCTCACGGCTGAATTTCAAGCGTGCCACTAACCATTCCTCCTCTGGAAAAGTTTTCTGCTCAATCCTGATCAAACGCCCCCAACCGAACTCAGACGCATATTTTACAATAAAAGTACAGCCCTTTTCAAGCCGCCGTTCCCGCTCTGCTTGCCATCGCTGTAGCTCGTCGGCAGGGCGGTTATCTTGCCCAACCGTGCAGCCTCCTGCGGATTGTGCAAGGCAATCAAGCCGCGGCAATCTTCCTCTGTCTCTAGTTGGTCAAGAGCGTAGTCATTGTGGATGTTAGATGGCCTTGCACTGTTCTTTTTTGCGTTACCCATTAGTTAGATATCCCTCAAGTTAACTTCCTGCTTACCGTGCGATATTGGTGGTACGACGGCGGAGTGTCCATTGTTTTTTCTCTTCCCTCTCTCCCGCAATATTGCAGGCAGACAACTGTAATTTGGGGGTTTTGGCAACGTAACTAAAGTGAAAAAAAACGCCGATGATGTTCGCGCGGGAAAGTTTTGTTTTTAGCCAAAAAAAGGGAAGTGGTGCGGACGAGAGCGGGTTTAAGTTTGGTGGAGTTGATGGTCGCGGTGGCGGTTATCGGCATTTTGGTCGCCTTGGCGCTGCCGCGTTATCATGCTTTCTTGGCGCAGGCACGGCGGGGGGAGGCGAAGAGCAACCTCGCCCATCTGGCCAGTCTGCAGGCGGTGTATAAGATCGAACACTTCAGGTACTACAGTGGCTCCGCGTTGCTCGCCCCTGATGGTGGTATCGGCTACAAGAATGAGGACGGTACTAGGGGTGATTGTGGGGACTACGCCGATGATCGCGATCAGGGGTTGAATAACCATCTGGGTTTCCGTCCGCAAGCCTGTGGACAGTTACGTCCTGGTAATGAGGCGGTTGCCTTTGCCTATGCCGATAGCGAGGGCAGGTATATTTATCCCGATTGTCATGGCGGGGGGGAGAGAGGAGTGTGACTATACGCGGGGTGATGCGGTGAGGATGGCGTTGCGCGATGCCAAACCCACGGTCTGCCGCAACATCACCAAGTACTGCCCCGCAGGCTTAGGGGCACCACCGCCGCCGCCGCCAACACCAACACCACCGCCTGATCCGACACCAACGCCACCACCTCCGACATGCAACCCGAGTACACAGTGTTGTCCTGAAGGAGAGTATGGAAACCCAAAGACAACCTGCGATAAAGCTGGGTTAAACTCCAACTGGAGCTTTGATGTTACTGCTCACGGTAACGATTGTTGTGCCTGCAATATTACCTGCACTCCCCCAGCAGTGCTGGATGGTACTACTTGTACGTGTACTACCCCCCCCCCCATGCACCACCTGCGCCAAAGTTGGCGGGTGGGAAACAGATATAAGTCAGCCTGATTGTTGTATATGCAACAAAAGCGCAGATGATTGTGCTCCAGGTTACACCTGGATTCCCAGTCACTGCCAATGTGGATGTGCTCCACAGTCTTGTACTGGCAACTACACATGGAATTCCACAACCTGCCAGTGCGAGTGTCCACTTACTGCTACTGATTGCCCACACGGGGTTGATACTGCTAACTGCACTTGCAATCCTAAGGATGGAGACCAAGAATGCCGACAGCGCAACATGAGCAACTACTGCTGCAGTGAGGAAGGTACTGGTGGTGTCATTCCCAGCGGTGATAACTGTGATGATGCATACACAATCAGCTGGAACACGGACTTGGACCCAGATGCGTGTGACTGCTCCGCCATTGAAACTGAGGAGCCCGAAGGATGCAAGGAGGACAACCACAATACCCACTACTGCTGCAGCGACGAAGGCGTGCTTCAAGATGACCCCTGTATAAATCCAACTTCAGACTACACCGTCATCTGGACGGCTCCTACTCCCTGGACGGTGGGTAGGTGCGTGTGTGCGAAGAAGTCAGAGACAGAACAGCAAGTGGAGGGGCATTGCTCAGGGGGGCCGGCGGTGGAAGTGGGAGAGTGTGAGAGTGCCTGTTTGGATGGGACGAGGGACGGTAGCTGTCGGGAACGGGAAAGGGCTACATATGATAGTGGCTGCAATTGCAACAGCAGCGATGGGACGACATACGTGAACAGAGTATACAATTCGAGTAATTGTACGTGTCAGTGCCCTGATGATAAAGCAGCTGAGAGGACTGCGTGCGTAGGTGATAGCAATGCAACCTGGAACGATAATAGGTGCAAGTGCACTTGCTCTGATCCCAAGAAGGTATGGAACTTCTCTGCTCGTACTTCATTCAGCCTGCTCAACAAGGCGCTGTCTGTGTTCGGAGTTACTCCGACGGGCAAGTGCGTGTGTAATAATCATGCGGCTGAATGCGGCAAAGTAATGGGCACTTGGGATGGAAGTACCTGCAACAACTGCAGTGGTGGCGGGGCTTGGAGCTTCGACGAGAGTGAATGTACGGGGGAATGCACGATTGAGCCCGAAGTATGCGACAAAAACACAAAGTGCTGTCTCAGTGGTGAGGAAGTAATCCCAGCAGATGGTACTAACTACATGAGCTGCACCAGCCCTGACTACTGGACAGGCGTAGCAACCGATAACTCAGGTACAGGCTGCTGCCTTAAATGCGAGTGTGGGACTACGACAAGCTGGGGTACGGTAGACCTTACCGACCTGTATACCTGCCATTGTATCGAGCAGACTGGGGAGATGGAGCAAGTTTGTACACTTGAAAGCCTTAGGGGTGCTTCTGATCCTGGCTATAGTGCGGCGCAAACGGCATGCACAAGTCAAGGATGGAGTAGAAGTATCTCACAAAATGTCAATGGCAATAGAACTCCTGGGTCTGTAGGGGACTGTGGCAACTGGGTGGATGGTGCGGTGAACGGCGATAACAATGAATGGCAGGCAGGTCTGGAACCAGGATGCATCGAACATGCTAACGGCACTTGCCAGAAGGAGACGATTGCAAAACGCACCTGCACCAGTCCCTGTTCCGCTGCGGGCCTAACTGAGGTTAAAAAGAGTCGATCAAAAGCAACACTCTGCGTACCCCAGGAGTTCCAGTATACGACAGCACAAGAGATAGTCAGCTCATGCACTTGCCAAAAAGAACCCACTACCTCTACCTGTGATGCTAATTATTCGATAGGTGACACAATCTCTGTGGCAAAGTATAAGTGTGAGGTCGACGGAGGTATTTTCCAAACAACTACAAGCGGCAGCAGCATCACCTGCGCCTGTCTCCTTGCAATTGATACTGCCTTGCAGGATGAGACCGACTTTACGAAGGGTGTCAACACACAGCTCAATAATCACATTGTTAGTGATGCTAATGATTGTGGGACAGGCTCCGACAATAATACGAGGTGCGGGATATCAGGAACACAGTGTTGCGAGCCCCCTAGCTTTTTTACGCGGGAACCATAGGGAGGAAGCGTGATGAAACTGCTAGCCATTCTCAGCTCTTTCGTTCTGCTCACCGCCTGTCTGCTGCGGCCACCGACCGCGGCTAAGAAGTTCATCGCGTTGCAGCATAAGCGGGATTATCGGCCACGCATTATGGTCGATAGCGTCCATGAGCCGCATTGGGATATCAGCTACAGTTATGGTGCTGACTGTCCCGCTGAACAGCGTAACAACGATAACGCCTTGACTGAGGCAATCACCGCCGTGCTACAGATGTGGTTGCAACCGCTGCGAGAATACGAGAACAAGCAAGGGAAAATTGTCGCTGATTTCCGCTACCTGTTGGGAGAGAGACTGCCAGGTAGCCACCTCTCCGTCGTCTTCCATTGTGATCAAAGAGATAACTCGAGTGCATTCATAGGCGAAAAAGTAGCACCGCTAATCCGTATGCGTAAGGGCACGCAGGTCGTGGGCAGCTTCATGTTTATCCTGGCGCACGAGGTGGGTCATGCCTTCGGGTTAGCGGATACCTATATTCCTGAGGCCAAGAGAGACGAACTGCAGCACCTGGACAAGGGCGGTCTTGATAGTGGCCTAGGCACGCAGCCCGCTTCCGCCATGATGCTAGCCTCGGGTCTCAACAAGGATGGCGAAATGCTCGGTAGAGATGACAAGAACGGTGTCCTTTGGCTCTACAAGCAAAGATATGAGGGGTTATCGCTTAAGGACTGTTTTTTCGACGATTACGAACTGGAACACGTACCGCTCGGCTGCCGCCCTAAATATCCGCTGATCTTTGCCATCAAGTACGGGTTGGAGATTGGAGCGATAATTGTCCTCGAACAGGATGAGAATCTCGCTGTCAACGCCCGTGATGCGGAAGGGATGACCGCCCTGCATCACGCGGTACAGCACCGCTATCAGCGGCTGGCGCAGAAATTACTTCAGCACGCGGACACCAAACCATTCTTGACTAACGAGGAGGGGAAAACACCTTTAGAGTTGGCGAAAGAACTCGGGCACGACGAGCTCGCACAGCTCATCGCCGCCCACCCCAAGGCTATGCCTGTCGCGGCAAAAGGAAAACAAACCACCACCTGGGGTGAACTGAAAAAAGAGGAGTGAACTATACCCCCGCTTCCTCTCTCTTGGGTGCATCTACAAGGAGTTACTCTGCCGTCGCTTGCTCGACGAGGCTCGTGTAGGAGTCGCGCTCGAGTGCAGCGATGTCCGCGTTGTTGCGATGGCACACATAGTGTTTTCCCCACCTGCGTTCCCCCTCCTCACCATCGTAAGGATCGCTGGCCAAATCAACTCGCACAATATGCTCGGTGCTGTGCGGTGCATCTAGTTCTAGGCCCGTTTCTGTACTCCAACCGATCTCGATGTTGTCTTGCTGGGTCTCGCTCACACCGCGGTAACGCTCCTCCTTGCCACCCCCCAGCAACAGATCAGGCTGTTGTGTGATAGCGATTTGCAACAGGCTGTCAGGCCGAGGATAGAGAGGTTCATCATGGTCATCATCGCTCGCGAGCATGAGTATCTCAACCGCTGCAGGCACGCCTTCAGCAACTTCAATCTTGAACACGGCGGGGCGGAAAAATTTATCTTGCGAAGAGATATCGATACCCTTAGTGCGATCCGTCACCACATACGCATCGCACTCTCCGTAGATATGGCCTGCCAACACCACGTCGGCTTCATCGTGAAAACGCTTCGTGGAGTGGTGGCTATCATCATGACAAGCACCTGCAATTACTGACATTACAATGGTAAACAGAATTTTTGCCACACCCCACCCACAGACCCGCTCGGATGCCCTATCGGTGCGAGCGGCATTTTCTTTAGCATATATTTATCTTGGTGCGTCTTGTGCGCCGCACTCTCGTTCTTCCGTGGTTGCAAAGATGGTGGAAAAAAACTACACAGCGAGGGCAGATAGCATAGGGGACTGGTGGTGTGGGTGACGAGGTCATCAAGCTTGAGGGTGTGTGGAAGGTTTTTGGGGAGCGAGGTGCAGAAGTTATCGCTGCCATGCAACAGCGTACACTCACTGCTTCCGAGATTTACATGGAATATGACTGTCATGTCGGTGTTGCGGACTGTTCGTTTAGTGTGCGGCGGGGGGAGATTTTTTGCATCATGGGTTTGTCTGGCTCGGGTAAATCGACGGTGGTGCGGCATCTCAATCGTCTCATCGCCCCCACGACGGGCAAGATAACGGTTCTGGGACACGATCTGCTCGCCCTTAAGTCAAAGGAACTGCGGAACTTGCGAGCACATGAGATAGGCATGGTTTTTCAGCACATGGCCTTGTTGCCGCATCTAACGGTGCGGGACAATGTGGCTTTGCCTCTAGCGATACGGGGCGAATCACAGACACGGGCATGGCAGGTGGCGTGTGAGTGTTTAGCACTGGTCAATCTGGCAGGCAACGAGGAACGTTTCCCCGCACAGTTGTCGGGCGGGATGCAACAGCGGGTAGGTTTGGCACGAGCACTTGCTTCCGATCCTTCGTTGTTGTTGATGGATGAGCCGTTCTCGGCACTTGATCCTCTGATAAGAAGGCAGCTGCAACGGGAATTCAAGAACATCGCGGCACGTTTACAAAAGACAACGGTGTTTATTACGCACGATCTTGCCGAAGCGGTCAACATCGGGCATCGCATCGCCATGATGAAGAGCGGTCGTATCGTGCAGATCGGCACCCCTGAGGAGATTATCAACCACCCTGCTGACGATTACGTGCGAGAATTTGTGGCAGGAGCAGAGCAGTGAGCACACAGGAACTCGGTGCACACGTACCTGTCTGTGTACGCAGGAGCAGAGCAGTGAGCACACAGGAACTCGGTGCACACGTACCTGTCTGTGTACGCAGGAGCAGAGCAGTGAGCACACAGGAACTCGGTGCACACGTACCTGTCTGTGTACGCAGGAGCAGAGCAGTGAGCACACAGGAACTCGGTGCACACGTACCTGTCTGTGTACGCAGGAGCAGAGCAGTGAGCACACAGGAACTCGGTGCACACGTACCTGTCTGTGTACGCAGGAGCAGAGCAGTGAGCACACAGGAACTCGGTGCACACGTACCTGTCTGTGTACGCAGGAGCAGAGCAGTGAGCACACAGGAACTCGGTGCACACGTACCTGCTTGCGTAAACTCGGTGCACACGTACCTGTCTGTGTACGCAGGAGCAGAGCAGTGAGCACACAGGAACTCGGTGCACACGTACCTGTTTTCGTACAACGACACGCAACCTACTACAGACAGGCATTCGACCAAATTCAAAATGCCGACAGGGCACAATGGGTATGGAGTTGGAACGGTGCCGCCGCGGTCGGTGGTTCCCTGTGGGCGGCATGGCGACGTATGTGGGGACTTTTTTGGCTTCTGTTGTTGCTCGAACTGCTGGCTCTGGTGCAGATCGGTCGTGGGATCTGGGGACAAGCGGGCGGAGAACTGGTGCTGCGGCAGCAAAAATTGTTAGCCAACATCGCGACTCGTCAACAACAATTACAGGAGGCACAAGCGGCAGGTAATCATGCCGCAGTGGAGACGGCTAGCCGCGTGATCGCTAACCTGACCGAAGTAGCTGCACAGCTTACTCAGCAAATAGGGCAGGAAGATAACTTCGCCCCGCTGTATCTCGGTATTGCGGTGCTGCTGCTCATTAAAATTTGCACGGGCTTCTATGCCAATAAAATTTACCAGAAAAAATATCGGCGTTGGCGTATCCGCCCTTCTTCCGAGACGAGTGGCTGTAGCGGACGCGGCTGTGTGATCGGTGCGGTGTTGTTGTTGGCGATCATCCCGCTCACCATTTTCCGTTTCGTCGCCCTCGATCCCGACCAGGCACTGGCTAAGTTGAGCGGCGGCTGGCTCGGCACTAAGCTTACCATTACCAAATTTCCGTTGGAGCGAGAATTTTTCAACTACGTGGCACGGCTCGGCGATCGTGCTTTTGCGGAGGTGATCGCCGAGTTCGGGCAGGTGTTCGATGGTGTGGTGCGGGCGGTGGTGATATTGCTCGATGCTTTGGAGGTTATGTTACTGGGTACACCGTGGCCTGTGGTGATGTTGGTGTTGGTGGTGATAGCTTTTCGTCTTGCAGGGACACGTGTGGCAATCTTTACCGCCGCGTCGCTGGCGTATCTTGCTCTCTTCGGTTTGTGGGAAGTTTCCATGATAACGGTAGCTTTGATCGGTGCGGGGGCAGGCATTTGCATCGTCTTGGGTATTCCTCTCGGCATCTGGTTCGGGCGTAATGCGCGTGCTTATCGTCTTGCCGAACCTGTGCTTGATTTCATGCAAACGATGCCGATTTTCGTTTACCTAATTCCTATCATCGCTTTTTTCGGCACAGGCAAACCACCAGGTGTGCTGGTGACGATTATATTTGCTATTCCCCCTGTAATTCGCCTCACGGCACTTGGCATTCGCGCTGTGCCCGCCGATACGCAAGAGGCCGCACTCGCTTTCGGTTGTTCGTCGTGGCAGCTACTGTGGAGAGTGCAATTGCCATTGGCAACACCATCTATTATGACAGGTGTTAATCAAACGATTTTGATGAGTTTATCGATGGTGGTTATCGCCTCGCTGATCGGAGCGGAAGGACTAGGAGCGCTGATCCTGGAAGCCCTGCAATACGCCGCAAAAGGACAAGGCTTGCTGGCAGGACTGGCTATTCTGCTCTGTGCGATGGTGATGGATCGTATTGCCCAAGGATACTATCGGCGTAAGCGAAAGTTTGCCGCATAGTCTGTGGGAGTTCCTCCTGAAAGTTTAAGCCCCCACCATAGACGCGGCCATTGCCAATCATGGTTGTGGGACTAATTTTGTTCAGGAATTGCCAAATTTCCCGCTTAAGTTTCGGGCTGTTGCTAAGTAGTGATTGGATTGATTTTTTGGGGTATAGTGTAGATGCCCCCGTAAAATAATGCTGTCTCAGACGCACAAGCTGCGCTAGGATAGTCCTAGTACTTAAGGGGCATGCGTCATGCAGGAACGGTTCTATCGCGAGGTTGGCAAACACCTCGATAACACCGTCACCGACATCGCGCCGCTCGCAGGCGACGGCTCGGATCGCAGCTACTATCGTGTGCACGCTAACCGACACCGCACATACGTGTTGATGGCACTGTCGCCCGCCGATGCGGTCAAGCTGGCCGCAGGTTGCTACGAGTGGACGGACGTTGCCGCAGTGCTAGAGACGGCACGGATCAGCTATCCACACATCGTTGCCTCGCTGCCCGACGGTCTGCTCATCGAAGATTGCGGTGACCAAACACTGGAGAAAGCACTGGCGGAAGGCGAGCGGAGACCGTTGTTCGCACGTTGCTTTGACATTGTGGCCAATTTCTTGGTCATCGCGAAGGATAATCACCGTGTCTGGGCACAACGCTGCTTCACGTCGGAAGCGTACCAGCAAGAACTTAATTTTTTTCGCCGCATGTTCCTCGATCATGCCCTGCAGCTCTCGCTTTCACCCGCGGATAACGACGCTCTGACCCGTGATTTCGCCACCATCAGCAACTTTTTGGCGCAGTTTTCTGATTTTTTTGTTCACAAAGATTTCCACTCTCGCAATCTTATGGTCACCGCCGATCGTATCATGGTGATCGATTTTCAAGATGCCTGCATCGGTTCGCCGCTCTACGATCTTATCTCGCTCTGCTTCGACAGTTATCTGCCTCTGACACTGGACACCAGACTACAGCTGTTCGCCGCGGGGCAACGAAGAATCGCACAACAACTGCCCGCGACTACGGTGGCAAGCAACGACGAACACTGGGCGGCGCTGTTGTTGCAACGTCAACTAAAAGCAATCGGCAGTTTCGCCAAGCTCACCCTCGTCACCCACAAGGGTGATTACCTGCGCTACGTGCATCCTGCCCTCGCCGCCCTACCACGTGAAATGGTCGCTTCGGCACGTTGGCCTTTCCTCTCCCGTACCCTGCTGACCATCATCTCGGAAAATTTTCCCCGCCACCACCGAGACGAAGGGCACGAAGAATCACCGCTAGCGGGATAAAAAATCAAAATCCCATTGTAGATGCCCCCGTAAAAAGCGGACACCCTATCGGCTTCTAACAATCACGTGGAGGAGTTCAGTTATGGTTAGTGATCGTTTCGTAAGTTCGGAGGCACCCGATAGAGAGAAAGCGGCCGTTGTTGCAGAGCAACGGCAAGGTGATGTTCCGCTTTTTACGGGGGCATCTACACCACCTTGTTATCGTTTGATTATGGTCGCAATCTAGAAAAAGAACATCAACTCCAGCATGAGCAAACTCAGTCCCCAGCAGTATCGCCGCGGTTGATTTTCCGACACCGCCCTTGGGCGATGCAAATGCAATTGTAACCATGACAAACCTCTGGTGTTTATTACTAGTAAAACTCATCGGTGTTGGTCGAACAATCAGAGAACATGCTACTTCTGATTGCTCAAAGAATACAGATGTGGCTGCCATTTTGACAACTACGTAAAATCAAGTGGTTATATAATAATTTACAAGGTGATATCTACACCCTTACCAGAGCAAAAAAAGCAGCTCTGTGTTGATCCTGCGGCTTCGCTTCTGTATGGCTTGACAGGCAACGGTCTTAAAAGGCACTTTTTATCGTGATAAGGTGATCAACTGAACTCAAGGCGATAGCCATCGCGCTGATTGGTGGGCAACACCCGCCAGAAATAAGCGGCAAGATTGGCAGGTGTATCGTCAACAACGAGAAATAATCGCGCACATCCGACAACCTCTAATTGACTCATGATTTTAATAAACCTCGCCTAGTTGTTGAAGCTGTCCTTGCCCTTCTTGGTTTGGTAGTCAGTCCTAGCCGTGCCTTCTCACCACAACACAGCGTTGACCACATGGTCAGTTTGCATCAAAATTTCTACTCTTAAGTGTGAACTAACAAAACAGTGACATCCCTCTGGACTGATAAAATCTCATCCCTAAAAATAACCTAATATCAATTAGTTATGGCGTTTTGACTACTGACCCCAACATCATCTCGCAAGCAAGAGCAAAGAGCACCCAGCATGTCACTAGCGCATACAGAAGATGTTCTTGCTCGTATTTTTAAAAGTCATTTCTCCCTCTTCATCAGTGACATTCACCAATACCAGCTAGGACATCTAGCGTGTGTGTTAGGAACATACATGGTGCTATCGGTGCTTGCTTCATGGCTACTTCAGGCTGCAGTAGGCAAAGAAAGATAAGTGATTGATGTTACTAATTAATAATGCGGGGAGGTGTCTAGCAGTCAAGAAATTAACGGCTATTTTGACCGCAGCTAATTTTTGGTGTCGAGCTGCAGCTACACTGGTGAGCATTTCAGTTTTCAGGTCACCCTGTCTTTGAATACAGCAAATATAAGCCCGATTTGTCGGCAAATTCCTTTATACCCATACTGGTAATGGCAATTGTCAGGGCTTCCTCGATGCTATCACCGTTTTCAACTGCATGTATGACCACAGCCTTAGCAAGGTCTGGGTCACGCATCTTCTCTGCAATCATTTTGTCATACGATTTGCTTCTCACGACGAAAATACCTCCAAATAGAACAAGTTTACCTGCCCGCGAAAAATTGCTTCACGGCGATGCTACAACTTTGGTCTTGAAAAGCTTGCAGGATAAGGAATTTGGAGGGGATGTTTTTCGATGGAACTACGCTGGTGGAAATTACGTGGAGATCAGCTATCCTTCTGTGCTAGTATCGTCTTTTCGGTGGCAGTTTTGCTCGTGTGGATAGCTTTGCCGATGGACGTGTGCTAATCACACCGGTGGAGATCGTGCCAGTATGTGAAGCAGAGTCTTTGCCTGACGAGATGTTGCAACGGATAGATGAGTTTGACAAGCTAGCAAGCAGCTACATTCCCAAGCATTCATCTGTGCATGAGCTTGCAGACGAGGTGATGAAGATCAAAGCGGCTGGTAGACGTGGCAAAACAAAGGGTTAAGGCAAAATCCACAATCAGCTGGAAGTTCACGGCGTAAGACTGGTTTAACTACGAATTGATCGATCGCAGGATAGCATCTGGTCATCGGCTTGCTACGGTTAGGTTGTCGGCAAAGATGCGTGCGGTTGTTTGCAGAATGGAACGTTACATGGTGGTAGTATCGATTCACCCAGATCACGATTCGTCCTATAGAACAAAGTGACTGCCTGTTAGATTTGCGCCAAGATCGTTTTTTTGGAGAAAGAAATCCGTTCTCGGTCTGGAGTTCTCTGTTAAATCTAGGAAAGCAGCTTAACGACCTCCCAGAAATTAGCGTTCATGACCCCCCTTACTTAGTAGACATGAAGCTGACTTACTACGCTACTGATACGAGGAGAGAACCATACTGGCCTGACTATGATCTCGTAAAGCCGCGTCATCGACGCGCAGATCGATCTGACAACCTGACAACTTTTGTAACGCAAACTACCGTCAGGAAACAACGCTTCTAGCTCACTATCACCCACCAGCACTTTACCACCGAGAACTAGCAGCTGAACGATGCTGGACACTGCTAACACGCGCATGTGAAACCTCCCAGAAAAAGTAAGTGCCATGAGAACGAAGGCGGATTATAAAAATTTACGGTGTGTGGTCAAGAGTTTTTTCTGACTTCAGTAGCTAAACAGTGCGACTAGTTGCTGTAGTTAGGTTTTGGCGGAGCAGCAGCGCAGAAACAATCCCACCCCTCGCCCTTAACAGCCACTGTGGAGCTGACATGCCACCCAAAGCCCTAGTGCGCAGAGCCTTCACGCTTATTAAACATCACAATTTTTGCCATTTGATACCACCCGCGTCGTTCATTTCTATGGAGACTATGCCTTTTTCTTTGAGGAATTTTATTACTTCAGTGCGGTCTTGCACATCCATATGTTTTATGATGTGGCTGAAAAAGGTTTTTTCCCAGAACGTTGCATCGCTCAAGATAGGGAGCATCTCGTTAAGACGTTCAGTGTCGGCGGTAGCAAGAGCAGTAAGGAAATCATATTTAGTCGTGCAGCGCGCGGGGATGGAATTGTTACTGTAAAACAAAGCTTGGGTTGTGTAACCAGCTTGTGCGTACATTCCCGCAAGTTTCTCTCTTATAGCAGGATTGGGTGAGTCGAGGAAAAATGCTCGGCGTAGTTGGGTGAAAGATGTTGACTGCGGAGCAGCAGCGAGCAGTTGCTGTGCTTCGGAAGTGAAATCATAGAGTTCGTCGCTGAATATCATTTCTCGCGGTTCAGGCCAGCCCATGTCACGCAGTTTTACCGCCACCCGCATGAGTTTGTAATAATTCAAGCTCGGCGGTGCACCGGCACCATTTCCCACGACAGCGGTTTTTCGTAACAGGTGGATAGCTTCGTTTGTCGTCAAGGTAGGTAAAATGGCTAACACGTCTGCCAATGCTCCTGTCACCAGCGATGTTGCTCCACTCGTGCCACCGAAACTGATGATGCGACCATCCGTGCCGATAGTTTGCAAATACTCATCGCTTGGAGCGAACACTGTCACCGGCTCACCGGCGGGCGAGAATTTGCTGACACCGCCTGCTGGTTCGGAGCTGCCGACAATCACTATCTCATTTGCTAATTTTATTTTGCCACTTTCAATAGGATCGGGAAATCTGTTGCCAGCACTGGTAACGACAAGCGTCTGGCGCGCGATTTTTCTGATTTGGGTAAGCAGTTTTACTGGGGTAAACAGTTCGCTTTGCGCGGTGTTTTGCGTGCTGAATGACGCTGACGTGTTGATGATATCTGGCAGTGTCTCTTGCGCGGCGAGCAAACTAAAGCGATAAGCCTCTTCTGCAAGGGCAAGATTGTCGATGAACAGAAAGAGAAAATCTATTTCGCCGTATTCACTTACCCCAAAGGGATGGGTGCCAGCTAGTAAACTAGCTACAGCTGTTCCGTGCTGAAGCTTCCCCCGTCTGCGTTTAGCAGAGTAGCGAGAATACCGTCGCAGGCTGTTATGCACGCGCTCTTTATCAAGACCACTCCTCACCAAAATGGCATGCAAGTGGTGAAAAACTTCAGTGTCAGGAATACGAGACGGTAATTCAGCGGTCGGTGGCAGAAGCAGATACGCACGCAAATCGTCTGAAAGTCTAATGTAGTCGAGGAGAGTTGCAACTTCAAAACCGGCATCCATGATACCTATTCTTGTTCTTGGGCGAGCAAAAATATCCGCTTTAACCTGTCTTAGGAAGGCGCGTGTCTCTGGTATGCCGATAGCATCTTGCGCCCACGTCCGGGTTAACTTATCTATATCGGGATAGGAGCGTGAGTAAAGTTGGGGCAAACGCGGTGTTGACAGAGCGCTAAGACAAAAAAACAAAACGATAAGCACCGCTACGATTGTCCTGCCAAACATACTTTGCCTCAAGCAGAGGGTGAGCACCCTATTGGTACGCCAGATTCATATGCAGTCGCACTGCTACGTTCCTCGCTCCACGCCGTCGAGCTTAACCTCACTAATAACATTTTACAATACCGAGAATTCAAACAACTGCCGTTGCTGGCTGTCAACCTCCTGGCGAGAAGCGATACCACTATCAGCCAACGCCCGCAGAATTTCCACCCCCACCCGTGCTCGTGCTTTAGCGGGCAAACGGGCGAGGTTAGCGGCCATCTCTAAATTCCACACCGCCACGTTACCGAACGGTGCTTTGGAGGTGCGCTTTGACTTCGGTGATAGCAAGACATCGAGGCTGTCGCTCGCCACTGAGGCCAGCACCTTCTGTAACTCCTTCGCCCGTTCATCGCGTCGCGCAATCCTTGAATGCGAAACGATCTCCGTAAACAACGTCACTGGATGCATGTCGAGACACTGCGCCAGCTTTGCCAGCATACTGATCGAAAAACCGTGCGGGCCGATCAGATCGAGGTTCTCCTGCTCGTAACGCTTGACCTGCTGCACACTGATGCCCATGCCCGCCGCCAATTCCTGCTGCGTCAAGCCCTCCCGTTCCCGCACCGCTCTAAAGGTGCGACCCAAGCCAACAATAAATTCAGTCGTCATATTCATTAGTTGTAATGCTCCCGAATTTTTTTTGATAAAATACTCAGTTTTTTTTACAGGGGAAACTTTCCGCGCTACGGTGTCCCCATAATTCAAATAAAGACTATTGTTTTGGTCTTAACTTCCGTCAGCAGCGGCTGATGACTAAGGGAGCACTTTAGCCGATGTTCGTCCTGATTGCCATCGTTTTTCCGCTAATATCACTTGTTGTCGAAGCGGGTTGGGGGCCGGTGACCGGTTGCACGTTCTACGAGGAGCTGGACGACTATTTTTGGAGCTGTGCTGAACCGCATTTCGGCAGGTGTGACTGGAAAGACTGTGATAGTTTTCTCTGCCCTAAGTTACCCAGCAAGCGCGGCTATATGTATAGACCCATGTTTCTGATCGAGGTAACCACCCGCTGGGGTAAGAGCATGTTCGCCGACGAATACTTGGTGCTACGCCAGCACCTCAAGCTCGCAAAGAGTTGATATAAGAGCCGCAACCCCCTACCCACACACAATATCAGCGACAGTGGCGGTAGCGATGGCGGGGCGAGCAAAAGTTTTTTCTGGCACGCCCACACGCTGGCAGTGCCATTTGCCACCGCGGCTTTCGCTTACCCCGCGTTACCACCCATGCCCGGTGGGTCAGCGACAGTGCCTAGTCTTTACTACGGCATCAGCGAATTCGTCGTCGATCAATGGCAACACGGCGTTGGTGATGCGCTGTCCTCTGAATCCGATGCGTTGGACTACAAGAAACTGTGCATGGGCGAGATGGGCGGACTGTTGCCGCGCACGGGATTGATCAACACCGACGACCAGTTTCGTTCCGCGGTAATGGTGGCGTGGAAGTTCGCTTCGCTGAGCAAAGACGCGTTTATCGAAGGCGTGGGCGGTATTAAAGCAACTGACAAGTGGCAACTCGTCTACCCGTTGACTGACATGACATGCGTGGCTGCTATCGACCGGGCAATATTGCTAGCGACTGGCCACTGCCCGGCCCCGACGAAAAGAAACGCAACAAAAACGAACAGGGGATCACCTACATCTTCGCCATCTGGCGCAAGCAAAAGACCAGCTGTTTTCCGCCCCTCGGTGACACAGCGTGGGAGCTAACCGTAAAAACGGAAAAGTACTTGATATTGGAGAACGCATGCAAGCTACTATGACCCCACATCAAGCTGCCCTGCTCGATATCTGTAGCTATGCCTTCACCCACGGCGCATCGGATATTCACATCGAACCCACTGCAATCGGTATCTGTATTCGCCAACGCATCGACGGCACACTGCACAAGATCAAGGAAGTTACGCGTGACGACAGCACGTTGTTCGCCGAACAAACCAAACACCTGCTCGGTTTCAACATGACCGTCGTCGGGATGCCGCAAGACACACGCTGGACACATCCCGAAGAGATGCTCGATCTGCGTGGTGAACTTATGTCCACCCGCTACGGCGAAAAAATTTGCTTACGGCTACTGGAACGCGGCAAAGATTTCAGTCTCGCAAGTTACCCGCTGGAGACCGAAGCAAAGGCAATCTTACAACGCTTGATAAATAAAAAAGCAGGCTTGATCGTTATCTCCGGCCCCGCCGGTTCGGGCAAATCAACGTTGCTTTACTCAATTCTCGGCAGCCTCGATCGCAATAAGCTTAACGTCTGCACCGTCGAAGACCCGATCGAATGCGAGTTGGTAGGGATTAACCAAACCGCCATCGATCTACGCAAAAATTTTTCTTTCGCTGCCACCTTGCGTGCTCTAATGCGGCAAGACCCCGACGTGATCATGATCGGTGAAGTGCGTGATCGCGAGAACACCATCGCCACGATACATGCCTCCTGCACCGGGCATCTCGTGCTAACCACCGTGCATGCCAACAGTGCCCAAGAAATTTTAACGCGGCTAGAGGGGTTAGGTGTTGAGCACCAGCTCGTCGAGAGCTTGCTGTTGTTTGCTTCTGCACAACGGCTAGCTAAGACCCTGTGCCCCGCCTGCAAAACGGCAGCAAAAGAAGTAAGCATGATGCTCGCAGCGATGTTCCCGCAAGCAGCACCAGACATTGTGCCCTACAGCGCGGCGGGCTGTGAACACTGCCATGCCAGCGGCACACGAGGACACACACTTGTCTTTGAATATCTGCATAAAGACGAAGAAAAAAAGATTACACAGGTCGGCAGTCTCAAGGGACGCGGCTTTTGCATTAGTGCAAGAGGGAGAAATAAGTGCACACGAAGCTTATGCTCTGTTTAGCTAGTATGCTCAGTATGGGATGCAGGAATCTACGCGTCGTGGAAGGGCACGGACTTGATAACACCGTGCCGACTGTGCAGCAGGTAGTGATAGCCGGCAGTCCTCGTTAATCCGCTCACTTGCCGTTTGACTGGAGTGTCTATCAAGACCCGGCGCGGCCTGAATTTTGGGCTGATGGGGCTGACGGCATCCTGCCGCGTCCGTTCCTACACTTGGCAGGTGAGCCGACGCGGGAGAATGTGCACAAGCTGTTAGCATGGCAAAAACGCCAGTGGCAAACGATCGAACAGATTATAAGAGCACTAGGCGGCGCAAACGAACTCGCTATCTACTCCGATCTGATCGGCGAAAATGTTTTGGAACACGCCGCCCGCCAAGACAATCTCCTGCACACAACTTCACCCTTCTTGCAAACGCCTAAAAAGGAATTACCCACAGGCTTCGACTGGGCAAGCGTCGCCATCGTCTACATCTATCGTTCCGATTGCCCCGCCTGCCGACGGCAACGCCATGTCATCGAAACGATCTCGGCATGTTCGCGTTGACGGTGATAATTTCGCAAACCCTTAACGCTATCCGAGGGTAAGGCAATGCCTGCAAACTACGACCGCTATCGCCGTTTTGCTCGCAAGGAAACCAACCCGTTGATCGATGCACCGGTGATTTTTCTCAAAGGCATGACCAAAGGCGAGATCATGGCGGGAGTTGGATGTTTTATCGGTATGGTCTATACCTCGGCATTTTCCATGTTACTTGCTCTGTTGTTTCTCGTGCTGGCGATCATCGTGCCGCTGGGCTTAAAACGACTGCGCCTGAAACTACCACCGAATGCCTTTGTGCACGCCTTGTGGCTCTGTGGGCTCTGGAATGCCAGCTTGCCACAGAATCTTAACCGACTACATAAAAGTTACTTCGTGCTGTAGGAAAGATGATGGAACGCAAAATTTTACCGCCAGAAAAAACGAAACAAAAAATCTCGCTTGCCCTGATCCGTGCCTATATTACTAAAGACGCGAGGATCATCGCTCGTACCGCGCTGCCACCTCACAGTATGGTCGTCGTCACTTTACTACATCGTCTGTGTGTAGAACGGCTTGCTTTTACCGCGGTGTTCGTCTGTCTGCTCGCAGTTGCCATTTGGCAAGGATGCGTCAATCACAGTTTGCAACAGCAACTCGAACATCCCGACAGTTACATCGTACCCAGCAACATCACCGACATCATGCGTATCAGAGCTAACAGTATCGCCGACCGCCTCGTCTATGATTTTGCCGAGACGATCGTGCACGATCTCGCCAATACCAACTACGAAGATGTCGCCACCCGTTATCGTGAGCTGAGCCGCTGGATGCACCCACAACTGAAAGCCCGTTTCTTGCGGGAAATGCGCGGCAATATCGAGTTGTGGCGGCTGCGTAAAATCGATCAGGTGTTTGCCTTCGATAAGGTGGAAAAATTTACCCGCCGCACCGCCAAAATTTACGGCGGCGACAAGTCGGTCTATCGCGTCGCCATCTGGGGCACGACCCGCAAGTATGTCGAGGGACGCGCCGTCGAGCCGTATCGTGAATGCATCACTTTGTCTTTTACCACCGCCGCAGTGACTAGCGATAAGGCGTGGGTCTTTCAACTGCTCGACATCAAACGCAAAACGCAACAACAGCTCGACGATTTAAAAAATTTTTCAGCAAGCAAGGAGGGATGAGCAATGCGTTACCTTATCTCACTACTGACAACTCAGCAGCCAGTATCGCAGTCGCCGCTAACATTCACGTGCACGGACAAGAAAAAGTGCAAGTGCCGATCAACAGCAGGCTCGGCACATTGGTTGAGTTCCCTCGCCCGCTGTTGGTGGTTTCGGCATCAGCCCAGTTCAAAATTCAACGCATCGCCACGCAGGTGGACAAGAACGGCAAAGCAGTCGATGTGCGGATCGTCAAAATAACTACGAAGCCACGGGCAACGCGCGAGGAAGTAGCATTCATGTTGAACGGACACCGTGCCTTGACCTTGCAGCTAAAGGCACAACGCAGTGCGGCCAAGCATCAGCGCCTTGTGTTTGCTGCTGCTGGCGTAACCCGCGGCGGGGCGTTCCTGACACGCGAGCTGGCTCTGATGCAGCAGTTGCTCAAAGATGAGCAGGGCAAGGGTTTCGTACGCACAGTAACCAAACAAAAATTTGTCCTGCACAATCACAAACTCAAAGCGACCCAAATTAGACAATTTAGCGGGCAACAGCTTAGCGGCAAGGTTTTTGCGGTCGAAAACCGCGATAAGCACACAGTCGCGATCACGCCGCAGCTGTTCAACTTACCCCGTGCCGCGCTGTTTCACACCGATCATGCAACCCTTACGTTGTGCAAAACGGGTGTCTGCACGACAACGATGCACCTTGTGCTACGCACCAAAAATTTTATCGCCAGCACCGCGCCCGCGGGCTTGCTCTTCTTGTCTGGAGGTAAACGATGAGAATTTTAATTGCGTTGCTGCTAGCCAATACCGTTTACGCTGACCTGCCCGTCCCTGATAGAGAAGCTAAGCGTATCATGGCAACTGATATGCAAACCCGGATCGATAGCGAATACAAGCGGGTCTACGAAAAAGTAATCGCCGATACCGAAGGTGTGCACGATGAAAACCAGCGGCTCAAGCTTGAATTGGAAAACATGCGCCGCCAACAGCTCTATGCACCTGTGCAAGGCAATACGAGGTGTTGATGCAGTTAGACTACGCCTACACGGGGCCGAACGGCACAAAAATTCCGTTCAATGGTTGCCTGATGCTCGGTAGTGCAACTGCCGACTTGAGTATTGAATAGGTGATCATCGCCCCGCATACGCTGTCCTGCGTGCGTGCTGATGGCGAATATGTGCTTTGCTAAAATTTTTAAAAAGATCAGCGATCCTCACGTCACCCTGCAAGTTATCTACCGGCAAAAAATTACGCCAGATTTTCCCGTACCCGCATGGCAAGAAGATACGTATGCCTGCCAAGTTTTGGGACGACGCATCGCCGCGATCAAGAGCTTAGCGCATGGCGATAATCCATCGCTCTATCAACACCAAATCTATCTGACTCTGCGCGTTGAGACCACGGGCACAATTTTGGATACGGGCACAGCTACGCTCGCTGATTTAATCATCAAAGAGACCGCGATCATCAACGCCGCGCTGCTAAAACTGCGCGGCCATGCCCAGAGCATTGAGAATGCTTGGCAATCGCTCAGTCCCTTGCAACACGCGACGGAAAACGACTTGATCATGCTGTTGCGCGAGACACTGCACGGCGAAAGTAACAAGCACGGTTTATTTTTTCGTGAGGTAACGCCAGAGCGCACACCCACACGCCTCGCTGCACGTATGCTAAGCGGCACACTGGCGTGGGAGCTCGACGGCATTGGCATAGGTGACGATACTTGGGAAGTGCTCTCGTGGTCGCAACAACCCGCGCGAATTTTTGCGGGACTGATGACTGTGCTCATGCAGATCAAAGCACCGTTGTAGTGTGTGTTGAATGTGCGCCCCTGTCATTACGCCGCCGATCTTGAGGGATTGGCAAACAAACTGCAAGGCGGCGATCCGTATCAGGAACAGCAAAAGCAAGATGTCTCTGCTGCCGAAGATCGGGTGGTGGGTGGCGAAAAGCTACTCGCTTGCAGTCTGCACGTCTTGGTGCGCAACGTCAACATGCCCTCGCACGCGCCTAAAGAACAGCGCAAAGGCGAAGCAGTCTGTCGTACCTTAAACGATGTGCTTCCTTGTTTCCGTGAAAACCATGCCGCGTTACCGATCTTCATCGCCTGCTTGCCTTTACATTTTGCCGCGCCGCGTGGAACAGCAGTGCGACCAATATCATCTTGCCCGTCATGCAGGCAGGAGAGCGCAAACGGCTCGTTGAGTTGACTAACGATAGCTACATCGCTGAGCTTGCCGCCTCACTCGACAAGCAGCCCGGTAAATTTTCCGAGCATCTGTGGTTAAGCGATCAAGTGCGCGGCTCGGTTGCGTACGTGCCCACGGGCCACGATTACTGGCTGGCGGCCAATCATCACGGCGATGTGCAGGCGTTGCAGTATGCCCACGCGCAGTTGGCGAGCTGGCCGCGGGAGTCACCTCCCGCAAGATCTTAAACAAGGAGTTAGAGAATGCGTGCACAGATGCTTTCAGTTGTAGTGAGTAGCTCAGTGGTGATGTTGCTGGGGTGTGGCGGCAGTGGTATCAAACATAAAAACAGTGATGGTAACCGTGACAGACTCTTCAATTTAAATTCAGGTGAAGCATGTCCAAATTACCAGCAACTTAAAAACAGCACCGATGGCTTGTGGTGGTATTGCTTGTTGCACGGTGCGACCGTCTCGGTATCAAAATACATGACCAGCATCGCTAGCGGAATTTTTGGCGATGATACGTTCATGCGCTCGCCCGATCTGATGTTTAAGCTCTTGACCGCGACCGCAGCGGTGCAACTCGACGATGCCCGTAGCACCACCGAGCTGGACGATTTTCTCGCGCAGTGCTCGGACACCCGCAAGGGCAAGGTGGCAAATACAAGCAGCACGATGGGCGATCTCTTGAACATGAGCGATCCTGCCTGTGCCCAGCGTTATCGTAAACTACAACACGATCTCAAGGCATGGGTTAAGGGGGACATGCCTGCGTTGGTGCACAAGGCATAGCAGACCAGTAGCGATGCGTTGCCAGCACGTATCGTGGGCTTTACCAGCGCTGAAACACTGGAAAACAAGGTGATCGGCTCCACGCTGGTTAATTATGGACGACAAAAAGCGCACGGCTATACCGATGCGATCAACACCAACGTCAGGGAGTTAGGCATTCAAGACAAGAGCGATCACTTTTAGTTCAACATGCAGCGTATTTTTTCGAGCGGTGCATTCCTGCCATGCTGTCGCATGTATTCACCGAAGGGCGTGACGTTGAGGCAGGTATCAATCGCAACGAATTTATGTTACAATGAGGGTACTGTATACGGAAAAGAATTGAGCTATTCCAAATAATTTCAATCTCATTATGAGTAAACACAATGGCATCTACACATGACTTTTTCAAAAAATACAAAATTGCCTCAGAAGATGATGCTGCTCACTACATGAAAGATCATTCATTAGTCAACGCAGACAATTGGTTTAATCGGCATCGTTATGCTCTTGTGACCAACTTCATTCCCAACCCCATCACCGATAAACAAAAATTGCTTGACTTTGGATGTGGAAGTGGGCACTTCTTGCGATATCTACGTGATAACAATTTCTCTCTGTCTTTGACTGGCTTCGAACCATATTGGACACTTGATGACACAAAAGACCTGAAAATTTTACAAGACAAAAGAATTAATTTTTTAAAAACATTTAAAGACGTAACTGGAACCACCTATGATATTATCACAGCATTAGATGTTCTCGAACATATCAAAAATGACGAAAAAGCCTTGAGAGACATACACACAGTACTCCAACCGAACGGAAAACTTTTGCTGACAGTCCCCGCATACCCCTGGTTGTATTCGTGGCATGATGCAATACTAGGGCATCGCCGTAGATACACCCATACCTCGATACAAACTGTGCTGACAAAAGCTGGTTTTACACTTGTGGAGTACAAATATTTTTTTAGTTTTCTAATTCCTGCCGCTTTGCTAATCAAATATTATTTAGCTTTAAAAAAAATAATGAAAAAAGAATTACACTTAGATGGGCTTCTGCATGATCCTTTGGGGATTTTTCATCGAATGACCGTAATAGAAAAATTTTTAATACAAAGAGGTGTAAAGCTCCCTTGCGGGTGTTTTCTTTTTGTATATGCTAGCAAATATCCAGAGCGACATCGCCCCCGATCGCGTCAGCGCCCTCGGTTAACTTGTTCCGAACAGACAGGCTGTGTCTCTCACAAACGGGATCGAAGTATCAAGCATATGCTAGCACCCCAACACTCATTTTGCTGGATAACATCTTGTAGTTAAAAACAAATTAGCTGTTACCGCGTTCGCTGAGCTGCAAAGCTCAGCCATTTTTTGGGGTGCGATCTGTTAGGTTATTGGGGCTGGGTTAATTTTAGGGTGGGGAGGGGTATGTGATACGGGGGAGGTTGTTGCTGATATGCCTATTGGCGGTGGGGGGGGGACGTGAACGCCGTGCTGGTTGAAAAGAACGTGTATGGCGAGGACGCGAGTTTGGCGCTATTGCCTGGGCAGGGATTGAGTACGGTCGATGGGGAGGCGAAAGGGTTTTGTGTCGATCTTGCCGAGATGCGTACGCAAAGTGGCGAGGAGCGGGGGCATCTACACACGACCTGATCGACCACCTCGATCCTGACAAGGTGAAGCTGGTCTTGGTGTTTGCTAGATCTGTTGTCGGGAGTGTGTGAGGTAGGGGGGTAATCTGCTTTCCTGCACGTGGGAGTCATGCGCAAAACGCATAAAAATTATGAGTTTGGGATTGCCTACCTGATGCCGTGACTAGGTCAGCACGTGAAAGAACAGCCGTCAGTTGGATAACGAGAATCCAGTCCTGTTTGCGGAAAAAATAATCACATGTCGGTGAAAAGTGTCGGTTAAATATTTGTTCCCACAAGATAAGATATTGTTATTAAAGTATTTATTATTTTGTGGATGCGAGGTGATGTTGACAATGTCGGTGCAAAGTGTCGGTGAAAAGCAGGGGGGATTGGGTCTCCCCTTGCCTTTATCTGTAGTATTCACCATGCCATACTACGAATAGGGGTTGTAAATCGGAGTATGTCGGCATAAAGTGTCGGTGCAATTGTCTGGTTTGTGGTATAATACGTTGTTATTATTTACTTTATTTTTTGAGAGGCATGGATCACCATCTACAATGTCGGTGCAAAGTGTCGGTGCAGATGGATATCCCTTGCTCAAGAGGAAGAGAGGAGGACAATTAGGGTGGTATCTTTAAAAATCGGAGAACAAAGGTGAGTATCAGAGATATTGAAGAGGCTCTGGAAACAGGGGAGGGCAGTAGCGTTGAATTCAAGAAGGAATACACAAGCGATATAGGGAAGTCTATCTGTGCGTTTGCCAATGCATCAGGAGGAAAAGTTATCCTTGGAGTTTCTGATTCTGGGGCAGTGGTAGGAATTGAGGTGACTAACAAGCTCAAGGGCGACATTGGGAGCTTGGTTGACAACTGCGATCCTCCCATCCATGTCAATATGAAGGAATATGCACCAACAAAAGGAAGGCGAGACAAGAAAGTCCTAGTGGTAGCGGTGAAAGAGGGTAGTGGCAAACCACACTCCCATAACAATACCTTCTATATCCGCCGCGGCGCATCCAACAAAAAAATGCGGCGAGGTGAGATCATAGAAATGGCAGAAAAAAAAGGCTTGATAGGTTTTGACACTATTCCGTGTGAAGATTTCGATTCTCGGAAAGACTTTGATGTTGACAAGTTGTTTCTATTCTTGGAAAAGGCTAGCCTGCCAATGCCAAATAAGGATGGCATTCTGCCATCACTAGAAAGCCTGCAAGTTGTTAGCATAGACAAGGAGAAACAGCCATTGCCTATCTTTAACAACGCAGGAGTGTTGTTTTTTGCAAAGGCTCTAGGCAAGATATTTTGGCATACAGAAGTGGCCTGTGCTTTGTATCGGGGAAAAGATAAAACAAAAATAATAGACACCATACAACTCAATAGTGACCTTATTTCCAGTGTAGATGGTGCGATGACATTTTTGCTAAAAAGCCTCAGACTTGAATACAGGATTGTACCTGGGCAACTACAAAGGGAAGAGGTATTTGAAATTCCAGAAGATGCTTTACGTGAAGCTCTGATAAACGCTGTAACTCATAGAGATTATCTGAACAAGAGAACCAATGTGACTGTGGAGGTCTACGATAACCGTGTGGAAATATCCAACTACGGGGGGTTGCCAGAGGAACTTGATAAAAAAAATTTTGGCAAGAAAAGTGTTCTAAGAAACAGGCTCATCGCTGATCTCATGCACAGAGCAAAATACATCGAGAGGTACGGAACAGGGATACAGAGAATGAAGAAGTCAGTCAAGCTTGCTGGTCTTCCTCCTGTGAAATTTGAGTTTGGTAAATTTTTTACAGTAGTTTTTAAACGCAGGGTATACCGTCGCAGAGCGAGGGGCAAACACAGTCCTTTTAAGCAATCACAGCGAACATTGAAGCTACTAGCAACAATCAAGAATAACACGTTTTCCAAAGCTACCTTTGCCGAAAGTGAGGAGATAAGCCAGCGAGCAGTAGAGAGAGATCTCAAGAGCCTGAAAGATCAAGGTTTCATAGATTTTGAAGGAGGAACAAGAACAGGAAGGTATCAGATCACAGGGAAAATGGCGGTTATCCGAGTATTTGTGGAGAAAGCGAAAGCAGGTGTAGGGATAGACGCATCTATATGCGCCAAAGAGCTTGTAGAGGCAACTAGTATTAGCATTGATGATGTTATGAGAATTATCAAAGAGCTGGAGCAAGAAAAGCTTATACATGATGATTATCCAAGAAAAGATGGAGAAGAAGCTGGAGAGACACTTGTATATGCTGATAAGCTGTTGTTCACTAGATTTGATCACCTGTGGAAGCCATGGAACCCAGCTGATGATGCGTGGGAAATTGCACTTAGCTTTTCACATCACCCCAATTTTCCAACTGAACCCAAGCTAGTATCAGAGGTTCTTAATCTCCCACCACGTAGATTAAATCCTGCCATTCATTACCTTATGGAACACAAACTAGTTGAAGGGCACATGGCAAAGGGAACGTATCCATTTACTGTTTCCCGTATCTACCCCAATAGAGAGAATATCGCTGTGTATCTAAAGAAGAGTTGATATCGGTGGAGATGCTTATCGCAAACCACAGCTACACTCTTGACACTTGCAAGGGGCAACTTATGACAAGTAGCAGGGCTTTACTTCGCTCTATTTCAAGGGTTTTTCTGCCATGAACGACAAAATACCTAGTGCTATCCTATGCTACGCTCCTAAAGATGACTGGCTTGCCCGTGGCATTGTTGATGGCATAGAGGAGAAGGAGTTTTATATCCAGCTGAGCACTTGGTGTGTGCATGATGTTACCAAATTGTGGCAAAAAATTAGAGAAGCCACAGATGATCACATACATTTTCTTATATTGCTAACACCATACTCTGCTATAAAGATGTGGCCAGAGGGCATGAGTGAGGACGAGTTTTCTAATCTAATCAAGAGCTCCAGATTTATTCCCATTGTGCATGGATTGTCTACTAATCAAGCACCCCCTAATCTTTTGAAAATACCTGTGTATGTGATAGATGAAAGATGCGATGTGGATCTCTTGGTGGGACACATCAAAAAACTCAATACCGACCCTGATCAACCACCTATGTCACGCGGTGCAAGTGATAGCTTCCCTAAGCCGTCGGCAGCAGAAATAGATACTCAGTTTATCGTACAAAACTTTCTGTTCCGTAACTCTGAATTTAAGGTTGAAATCGCCGAGGTAGTGGAAAAATGCAAATGGGATAAGACTCGTCTGGATTCGGCAATCAGCTGGCTTAAATCACGGGGACTAGTAAAGATTGAGGGTAGCCTCATTGTTGGCAAACATCCATCTATCGACTGCCTCAAACACATTATTTACAAGGACACTGTCAAAAATTGGGGAGTGGCGCAAAGGTGCAGTCTCACAGGGATCGACACTCTCCTTCTCAAGCGTGAAAAATTTACTGGTAAAATTTTCAATGAGGAGGGGAGCTTTGAGTTAATCCTAACTGTAGGTGCCGACCGTTCGGGCAAGATAGTGCTCGACGTAGAGCCATTTCCTAGAACGCCAGAGACTGATAAGCAGTTATTGTTTGTATACAGCAAGAAGATAAACTTGACCTGCGTAAGCACTACTAACCACAACCGAAAGCTGACTAGCCAGAATGTGTTGATAAAATGTAACATTTACCAAAACCCTGTTCCAATGTGGCTTGAGACCAACCAAGTTGTCATTAGTGAAGAGGGCAAAAACACGTATCTATTAGAGAAAAATACCAATAAGATTACGCTTTGCTTATCTGAATTAGATTGCCTTACTAACATACATATAATTAATTTCCCGCCCGGTGAATTTGTTAATAGCATATCAGATAGTCGTTTTGCAGAGCCAGTGGAGCTATTGCCTGCACCTCATATAGAAGGACTTGGCATCCTTGCATTAGAAGATACTTTTGAGACTAGCATTAAGAATAGAACTAATAAAAGAATAACAGCTTCTCTTTCCCTAACGGCAAGATCAAAACCAGAAGATACGGGGGACTGGCAAAGGAGAGCAAGCGAGTTTCTGAAAAGGCTACTTTCCGTGTTGGAATTTGCACAAGGAGGAAAGCTGTTCTGTCCCGTAACAGAGGTATGCCATGGCAATAGAGTAGAAACCACCTTTATTAGTCATGGTGAATCTGCACGCCAATTCATGCCAGTGATACAAAGTGACATAGATCTCAAGAAACTGATTGTCAAGGTAATTGAAAAACAAAAGCTCAGTATTGATGAATGGAAAGGAATAGAGAAGGCAGTTAGCTTTGTTCTCTCTGCACCTAACTATGACGAAGCCCGTATGTTACTGAATCTGATTGCAATTGAAGGGCTAATGAAAACTTTTGATGGCAGTTCACTTGGTGAATTAAAATCATTTCTAAAAAGTAGGGATATTTCATCTATTGACATTGAGAATGATGACATAAAAAAATTAGTTGACACTAGAAATGATTTGGCACACGAAGGTAAATTTACCGGTGACAAAAATAAACTTGCACCACTTTTTGCTCTGTCCCACGAAGTTTTCACCCGCATTATCCTTAACATATTTGACTTCAGTGGCTGTTATTGCCCCTACACCTGTGAGCATGGTGTGAGAAGTTTTCCTAAATGCAATGTCGTTAATGAAATCAACATGGAAACACTAAGATTCCTACAACATTTACACAGGTGGAAAGACTTAGTTAAGCAAAGAGACTCTCGTGTTCCTGTACACCTGCCTTCATAGTTATGGTAATCAAGATTTCCTAGAGTACATTCTACTTCTCTATCTTAATCATTATCAGCAATTCATGCTGATCCCTCTACCGTTCATCTTTTGATAGCCACACTTGTTCTAGATCCCACCATCAGGCACATCAACTGATGGACATTTGCTAACTTTATATGAGTCGTATGATGTATAGGCATAACATGATGAGCTATAAGTACCAAATAAACATCTCGATCGGAATGCGGGTGTTGATGATACCCTTGCATCAACAAGATATTTGATTTTGAAGGGGTAGTTCCAATTCCACCGGCTCCATATCAGACCAACACCAGTTGGATAAACAAGCCATCATGGCCAGTATCTAGACTTTATCGCATTCTTGCGAATATGGTGGAACATAGGATTGGCGAACGTGAAACCGAACAGCTTGTTGTCTACGACTTTACAGGGTACCCAGATAAAGGGATAGCTAATGCTGGTAGAAAAAGGCACACAGAAGAAAAGGTAGCAGAACAGATCGGAGTGTTGGTAAAGATTATGAACATTGACGAGAAGCACCGCGAAACTAATCCTTACTAGAAGCGGTAAAGATGTGTAGATAAGAGCCAGGGCTATGTATCGGGAAGTGTACGGTGTCTGCTGTTGTTTTCAGGGACTATGACTATTAAACTTGTAGTTTTTTTCTGGGGCATTAATACGGGGATACTACAGAAAGTTGTATCTGTCTTGCTAACTAGCACTTACCCCACAGCCATCCACTTTGTATTCTTTCCTGACATTCTTGCCTGGCACTTGATCTGCAAAGTAAGCATCCCCTGTGGTTGCACAACCAACAAACATTAGATATACGGAGGATAGAACGACAAACTTCATGCCAGATTTGTCGGAGAACTTGGTTGGAAACTTAACACGATCACACCCGACTTCCGCACGAAAATGCAATTTTCTCTGTTGATACTTTCATAAATGCCTATATTATCGTGAGTTGTGTATTAAAGATGAGAAAGATGATGATATCTGTAAACACATAGTTGGCCATACCCACAAACATTTCTTGGTATTTCTATCATCAGCAGACAGTATCGCAAGTAATCCTGAACTGCTTGAAATTCTCAAAAAAAATAAAGGCTACCGCACCCAAGAAGTTGGTAGCCTTGAGCCAGAAAAGCTCACTCAAATCCAAGAGGAAACAAAGCTAAACCTAAGGGCAGTGCTGACGCTAAGCTAATAAAGGAGCTGAAGGTCCTTGTCAGAAAAAGACAGGAAGAGGAGATTGGTAGATTATTTGGCACAAAACGCTCTAGCAAGAGAAAGAAATTGAAAACCAAAACAAAGCGACCTACCTTAAAGAATAAATTCAGCACAGCAAGGCCACTACTCTCAACTAAGTTTAAAGGGAAAGAATATAAGGCAAGCTTGTTGACTTCAGGAAAAATAAAATATGCAGGTAAGCTATATGATTCTCCCTCTGGTGCAGCTGTAGCTGCACTTGGTAGTAGATTAAATGGATGGAACTACTGGTATGTTCAAAACGAAGATGGCAACTGGGTAAAGCTGTCTACGTTGAGATAAAGTTCTGCCAACATTGTGCGTTGCTGCAACAGAGCACTGTAACCATCAATAGACGTATGTAACGGCTGGTTAGTCACATTTCAAGGCTTGCTATTGCCCTTTTCCTGCGGTACCTTTTGCCGATTAGCCTGATAAAGGCCAAGCCATGCGGACTTGAAAAGCAATGATAGGCAGTATGCCCAGCACTAATCGCACCGTGCACATCTTCATCGACACCAACGTTGCCCTCCATTACAAGAGGCTGGGTCAGATAGATTGGCGGCAGCTGGCGGGTGCTGACAAGGTTGTCATTGTGATTGCTCCTGTGCTGATCAGAGAGCTGGAGGAACAGAAGGTCAGTAATCAGTCTCGAAAAATACGTGATCGGGCAGGTAGCACTGTCAAATGGTTGTGGAAAGTTTTCAAAGGCGGCAAAAGTATTCGAGACGGTGTTAGCCTGCATTTTATCACTTACGAGCCGAGAATAGATTTTGAATCCTACAACTTGTCGCGTCACATTGCTGACGACCAACTTATTGCTAGTGCGTTAGACTATGCCTCACAACCATATCAATGCGTCAGTTTATATTGCTACAGGCGGTCTTGGACTCAAGCTCAAGATCGAAGCTAACAAAGGGATCGAGTTGCTTGAACTGCCCGATGATCTCCGTTTGCAGCCTGAGCCAGACAAACTAGAGGGAGAAAATAAGAAGCTCCACCAACAACTGTCTCGCATTCCAAAGCTATCTGTCGCTTTTGAGAGTGGGAAGAATGAGTTAGAGCTTATCTTTGCAAAGCCAACTATGAAGGGCGAGTTATCTCCTTCGCAGATAAGAAAAAAGTATCCGCTCAAGGATGTAAACATCCCAGAGGAAAAACTACCTGAGCCATGCAGTACATTTGAGCGGATCAACGCCCAGCTGGGTTCACCCACCTACCAGAATAAAAAGCTCGAAGAATACTACAAGCGTTATGATAAATACTACGCTGACATAGTGGTATACAGAGACAAGTTAGGTCTCTGCTTTTGTTTCAAGCTGGTAATTAGTAACGCTGGAACAGCACCCACATCAAACATCGACCTGTACCTAAACCTTCCTGATAGTGTGAAGGCTGTTGACAAACTTCCTGGAAAACCGAAGTGTCCACCTCCTCCTGGTGAGGAACTAGACTACTTTATGAGGGATCAGCCTGCCCCCACCCTCCCTAGCCTGCTTTTCAATAATAATGGCAAGCCTGTAATAGAAGAAGATGGTTCTTCAGTGCGTATTAGTGTTGATGAGCTAAAACATGAGTTTTATAGAAAATGTGACTACATCACGCTCCGTTTTCAAGATTGGGAGTCCATCAAGCCTTTTGACATGGGATTTAGCATTTCTGCCAACGAAATTCCCGAAGCCACTGAAGGCACGCTACATGTGGTCGCGAGGGTGCAAGACCAGCATCAGACACAAGCCACTTAGCAACGAGAGTTCAGCACAACCAAGACCTAGTGAGGGTGCATCAATACTGCCGTCTATGCAGTGATGCGTATGGGGTGATAATTAACCCTCCGTCTTTACCTCCCTCCCTTGGCTCGTGGGGCTGCTCTTAACCTCTTTCTAGCTCCACTTACCAGATGTGCCATCGCCGCAGCAACAGGTATGGCATAGGTAGACAGTTATTTGCGGCAATGCCTACTAATGTTGACAAAGGTTGACTTTCGTCTAGGGGGTTGACCTTTTCCGCTATTAGTGGGGGGAAGTTTTTTCCATTTCAGTATGGAGGTATCGCATGTCAGTTGTTTTTGCGGTCGATAGGCAAGCCAAATACCAAAGTTGGCGGGCAAGTGATTATTTTACCAGCGACAGGACATTCACACGTGTTGTGTTAGGCGAGCGAGATTTCAAAATAATGCGCTTGCTGTTTGAGAACAAGATCGTTAGCAGGGAGCAAATAGGCGACCAGTTCTTTCCCAATGTCTGCAAAGATAAGGTGAACAGGAGATTGCGCAAGATTGCGGGGCTAGGCTTGATCAAAAAAACTACGGCATATGTCGAGCGCAGGGCAATTTCGGGCTACTCGTTGACACTACGCGGCCTTACCAAAATTACACCAACGTTGCCCTACAAAATAAAAACCAAAGCGACACGAAGCGAATGCCCGCTGCATGATATAGCCCTGAACGATATTCGCCAAGTATTTGAAGCTAAAGCAACAGTGCAAGGCTACTATACTGAAAATGTCCTGCAAACTCGCACCGATTTCAAGAACAACGAGTGGTTCAAGCCATTCATTGCACTGAACAGTGACGCAATGATTGCAGTTGATTCAAAAGTTGGGACATTAAATTTTGCTATTGAGTTCGATACGACGCACAAAAACCACCGCAGCTATAGGCGCAAGCTCTATGCCTACTATCGCCAACAAAAGATTGATGGAGTGCTCTACATTTGTGCGAACAGATACATCTTGCATACCCTGCTAAAGCTAGATAGAGAGGCAGCCGAACGCCATTACTGCCAGTCTAAATTTTACTTCGCCATGTTTAACGATGTTGTTGATACAAAAAGTGAAATGATTTTTAAAAGTGCGAGTGGGGACATTTTCTGTGTGCGCTAGATACATACAGGGTGGCCTAAGCTCCTGCTCCAAAGGTAGCCGTCTAGACAGTGTATGTAAGGAGTGCAAGAAGGCTAGGTCGAGGGCTGACTATCTAGCCAAGAAGGACAAGGACAGCCTCAGCAAGGCAATCAAGCCGCGGCAATCTTCCTCTGTCTCTAGTTGGTCAAGAGCGTAGTCATTGTGGATGTTAGATGGCCTTGCACTGTTCTTTTTTGCGTTACCCATTATTAGATATCCCCCAAGTTAACTTCCTGCTTACCGTGCGATATTGGTGGTACGACGGCGGAATGTCCATTGTTTTTTCTCTTCCCTCTCTCCCCGCAATATTGCAGGTAAACAATGGTAATTTGGGGGTTTTGGCAACGCAACTAAAGTGAAAAAAAAAACGCCGATGGTGTTCGCGCGGGAAAGTTTTGTTTTTAGCCAAAAAAAGGGAAGTGGTGCGGACGAGAGCGGGTTTAAGTTTGGTGGAGTTGATGGTCGCGGTGGCGGTTATCGGCATTTTGGTGGCCTTGGCGCTGCCGCGTTATCATGCTTTCTTGGCGCAGGCACGGCGGGGGGAGGCGAAGAGCAATCTCGCCCATCTGGCTAGTCTGCAGGCGGTGTATAAGATCGAGCACTTCAGGTACTACAGTGGCTCCGCGTTGCTCGCTCCTGATGGTGGTATCGGCTACAAGAATGAGGACGGTACTAGGGGTGATTGTGGGGACTACGCCGATGATCGCGATCTGGGGTTGAATAACCATCTGGGTTTCCGTCCGCAAGCCTGTGGACAGTTACGTTATTTTTATCAGTTGCGTCCTGGTAATGTTGCGGTTGCCTTTGCCTATGCCGATGCTGAGGGCAGGTATATTTATCCCGATTGTCATGGCGGGGGGAGAGAGGAGTGTGACTATACGCGGGGTGATGCGGTGAGGATGGCGTTGCGCGATGCCAAACCCACGGTCTGCCGCAACATCACCAAGTACTGCCCCGCAGGCTTAGGGGCACCACCGCCGCCGCCGCCGCCACCAACACCACCGCCTCCGCCACCATGTGATCCGACAACACAGTGCTGTGATGGTAATACCGTGGTGGCTAATACATTTAGCTTAACCTGCAACGGGTGGTGGGGGACGTTCAATGATAGTGCCCCTAATAAGGGCTGCTGTAGGAGATGCGGATGTACTCCTTGGCAGCCTGCGGTGAGTGATAGTAGGACAGATCCCAACGCCTGTGAGGGCGAATCGAGAATTGAAAATGTACCACAGACGAGAGTCTGTAGTGGACCGCCTCCCTGTCCAGCAGCAACACGGACTGTGCAACGGACAGTTAGAGGGACGAAGGTTTGCATAACACCAACGCCAACGCCACCAACGCCAACGCCACCAACGCCAACGCCAACGCCAACGCCGCTGCCGCCGCCACCTGATGAATGCAACACAGCAACGCAGTGTTGCGATGGTAATACCGAGGTGCACAATACGTTTGGCTTAATCTGCAATGACGGGTGGTATGGGACGTTCAATGCTAGTGCCCGTAACAAGGGCTGTTGCCACAACTCGTGCCCCTGCACAAGGGGGACTCCCACCGCATGGAAGCCAAAAGCGAGCACTGAGTGTGACTGCGATAAATTTATCCAGACAAGAACTATCCCTTACACTTGCAGAGGCATTAACCCCCTAGGGGGTAGGTGCGAAGATTACCAAGACACTGAGACTCGAGAGATATATGGAAAAAAGAAATGCCCTAAGTGTCTGTGCACATGCGTCAAAGGTGGGGAAAATTGTGGAAGTTGGATACCAGCCACAGCTGATTCCTACACCTGTCAGAAGGTGGATCAGACGAGGACTTGTACTGTTCCTTATACGCCACATACAGATAACCCAACAACTTGTCAGGAGGGCTTCAGTTGTGAAGACACAGTGAATACTGAATCCAAAACTGTCTGCGGGGCAAAACAAGTGACTTGTGGAGACTACACATGGCAGAGCACAACTACTGAGTGCCTTCCTAATCCATATAATCCTTCTGAGTGCCGCAAGACTATCAGTTATCATACACCCGTTGGTCCTTGTGCGGACTTAGCAGAAGACGAAAAATGCAGTAGCTTCACTCCTCCCAAATGTATAAAGCCAAACAAATATGAAGACTGCACTTGCAAAGAACCTCCACCAGATGAATGCAACCCAGCAACGCAGTGTTGCGATGGTAGTACCGAGGTGATACAACCCACTGATTTAACCTGCGACGAGTGGAAGGGAACGTATGATCCTGATGATACCGTTACTTATGGATGTTGTAGTATCGCAACTACAGAACCACCAGTGCAGCCCGAAGTGTGCGATGAGAATACTAACAGTAACTACTGCTGTCATGGTAGCAAGGTGAGTGGGCAACCTCAATCAAGCTGTGATCGCCGACCCCACTGGGACGGCGGGCAATGTGACTGTTCCACACCAGTCGAACCACCGACACCGCAAAATAATTGCTATGATCACCACACTGGCGAAATAGTTAGTAGCTGTGTGGATAACCCCTACAAAAAATGGTTACCGTATCCTGAATGCAGGTGTGGAGATTGCCGCACAGACATACCATGTAACACAACACTAAATGACTGGGATGGTGATGATTGTACGTGCACTCCCAAACAATGTAACGTTTTCCAAAAACTACAGAAAACACTCTGCACAGACACGGATGAGATATGGCATGATTGGTCGCCAACTGCGCCCTCGTGTGAATGCGAAACGGTGACTGATCCTGATGTCTTAAGTGTGGTAAATCACTGCCCCATTCCTGACGATACGGTCTGCACTTTCCCAGCACAAAGAAATCTTATCGCGGCAGTTCCCGCGGCAAACTTGCCTAATTTGCAGTTCGAAACGTGGTATAATAAATTGAAAACTTGGTACGATCAAAGGGTAGCAAGCATCGCAACGAGTCCGTCCACAGGAACATACGCATGCATGCCTGGTTATTGGGACAATGTCCCGCCTCCACCACCTCCCGCGGTTTGGGGGGCAAAAGCGGGGCACAAGTGGCATGCCGATCTGTACGATTGGTACGCCAATACCTACAGGATAACACGGCTTCATTACGATGACAGACATGATGCTACACACTGGCCACCGCTTCCTGATGTCATAAAGAGTGATAGTGGTACTTTGTCGAGAAGAAGTTCTCTCTTAAATATATGTATGGAAGTAGCACGAGCAATTTTGGCACAAACTCCCAGTCCGTGAAGGTAGCATGTATAACAGACTAGCGATCATCTGCTTTATGTTGTCAGGTACTGTGTCCTGCAAGATACCCGAGCCCTCTGCCACTAAATTTATCGCGTTTGACCAATATCTAACCCGCTATCATATTCTGATGAGGAGAGTGCATAAGGAGCGATGGGACATCTCGTACAGGTATGGTGACGATTGCTCCGCGGAGAAGCGCAGTAATGCGAAAGCACTGGAACAGGCGATAGGCACAGCCCTGCAACTGTGGCTACAACCCGTGCGGGAGCTAAACACAACCGACCCTGTGGTCAATGATTTTCGCTACAGGCAGAATGCTGACCTATCCTCCTCAGACTTAAGAGTTACGTTTCACTGTATCGACGGGAGATCAAATGCGCGGCTAAGCAACACGCACCCACCAGAGGTTTTTTTACGCGAGGGAACAACGGTAAATAGCCGACTTATATCATCCCTTACCCATGAGATCGGCCATGCCTTTGGTTTGGATGATACTTACTTGACTGGCTTACATATACCCCCGACTAGTACGGGAGGATTGAGCAGCACTGTGGGCAAACAACCTCCTTCAATTATGTCCTCTCATCTATCTCATTCATACAGAGATGGTAAGATCAGACTTGTAGAAGACGATAAGCGCGGCATCATCTGGCTCTACAAGTTTTTATATGAGGATCTTGACCACGAAGACTGTTTTTTCCCCGACTATGTGCTAGAAAAAGCCCCTCTGGGCTGTCGTCCCAAGTATCCGTTGATCTTTGAAGTCAAGCACAGCCCACCTAGATATGCACTGCAACTACTCAAGGACGATCCCAAAATAGACATCAACGCCCAAGATAACGGCGGTATGACGGCGCTGCACTACGCCGTTATATATAAGAGAACAGAAATCGTAGAACGCCTACTCGCCCGCCGAGACATCGAGCCTGCACTTCGTAACAAGCAAGGTCAGCGGGCCTTAGACATCGCTCAGCAAGCAAACCTTACCGACATGGTTAAACTGCTAGCCGCAGTCACACCTCCAGCAGTTGCCGAAGATCTCAATGGCGACGGCACGGTCAACATTTTAGATTTAGTGCTTGTGGCTGATAACTTCGGCAAGACAGGCAAAAACAGCGCGGATATCGACGGTAACGGCACGGTCGATATCTTGGATCTCGTGCGCGTCGCTGCTGCCTTCGGCGAGACGACTGCCGATGCCCCTCAGCCCCCCACCCCAACACGACTGGTAACTAACCGCCAAGTGAGCCGCTGGCTCGAGACGGCACGGCAACGGACAGCGACACACCCCGCCCATCGCCGCGGGCTACATGTCCTGCAACAACTGCTCGCCCGCACTACCCCCGCACAAACAACCACCCTGCTAGCCAACTACCCCAACCCCTTCCACACCGAGACCTGGCTACCCTACCAGCTGGCCGAACCTGCACAGGTGACGATCCGCATCCACGCGCTGAACGGACAGCTAGTGCGCACCCTCGCCCTGGGTGACCAACCCGCTGGTCTGTACCGAGACAAAAGCCGTGCCGCCCACTGGGACGGCAGAAATACCCAAGGCGAGTCTGTCGCCAGCGGTGTCTACTTCTACACCCTGTCCGCCGACAACAGCACCACCACCCGCAAGATGCTGCTGCGGAAATAGGGAGAACACCTCACCACATACCAACAAAAAACGCGTGCCTAGCGTCATAGAGTCAGGGTCTTTTGTTTGGGGTAGTGCCTATCGATTAGGGACAACGTCCGCCGAACTCGTCCCCGAACAATGCTCTGTTGGATGTTTCGACAACCCAACGGTAGCAGCCACGAGCGAAGTTTAAACGAGCATCGTTACCGTGCAGAGTAAAAGTTGCCGAACCACGCCCCTCGCGCAAAGCAAGGTTAGCAGTGCGCACCGTGCTCACCATCCTTACACCCCCGACCGTCACCAGATGTAATCGCAGCGCAATGTTGGCGGACTGGTGGTCGGGCAACATACCCCCCTCGATGCCGAGTATGACCTTCATCCCCTCATGCTCCAACCTCCAAGTCACACGGCTAGCCTGGCCTGTCACGAACACACGCCGAACATCAGTGCTATCACGCACAACGAGATAATGCTCAAACAACTCCCGCGTCAGGAACAGCTCGCGCAAAGCACCGCTACCCAAACGTAACAACACACCTACTACAGCATTACCCTGCGCGTCCTCGACGGTTAGCGTTCCTGTCCCCGTAAGCGAAAACAACTCCCCTACCTCAACCCGCACATGATCGTTGCCCCCGCTACCATTGCTGTTGCTGTTATCGTTGCCCCCGCTACCATTGCTGTTGCTGTTATCGTTGCCCCCGCTGCCATTGCTGTTGCTGTTATCGTTGCCCCCGCTACCGCTACTATCGCTGTTGCTAGGTGTGCGAGTCGGTCTCGTTGTCGGTCGTGTCGTCGGTCGTGGAGTGCGAGTCGGTCTCGCCGTCGGTCGCGTGGTGCGAGTCGGTCTTGTGGTGGTATCGGAAGTACGGGTCGGTCGTGTCGTCGGTCGTGTGGGACGAGTCGGGTTCGTAGTGGTGTCGGAGGTGCGGGTCGGTCTCGTAGTAGGTCTGGGAGTACGTGCGGGACGCACAGTGCGGGTGGGGGACGGTGTCGGTGGTCTGTAGGTACGATTGGGGTCACGACTGACGTTGGGATCACGACTGATCACAATCGTGCCACTGGTAACATCTGTTACCCTGTCGAAGACATCGCCAATTCTAGAGGCGATATCGACATCGACATCGACATCGACATCGAAATCCAAACTCGCGTCCGCCTCAAAATCGACATCTCCGTCGAAATCAAAATCAATATCTATGTCATCATCGTCATCATCATCGTGCACGTAATGAGGATAACGATAGATAGGATCAGCGCGACAACCCGCCATCAACAGCGCACCTGCCAGCAAAATTTTTCCGCTACCCCACAACACAACCCCCTCCGCACACCGCAGTTGCAACCCGCGTCGGCAGACGCACGCACAAACTTAGCGATGCGATAAAAAAACCCGCCTCGTCCCTGTGTTGTTTACATGTAGCGAGCTGTTATTACGGATGCATTGCCTTCAGTTTGCCGTTTTTGCCAAGAGCCGCCTCTTGGGCAGCACTGCTCTTGCGGAAAGCATGACGGTTTTTAATCACCCAGTGGTTGGCGATGAACGCGGCGAGCACACTTTGCCTGAGACGCGTGTTCTCAGCCGAATCGTCGGAGATGAATTTTTCCAGCACCTCCGCAGCGTAGTCAGCCTTCTGTTTGATGAGAATTTTTGCCGTGGCAAAACGCACCCGCTCGTCACTATCATCCAGAAAATGCACGATGTCACGCGGCAGGTCTGAGACATCGAAGTCGTGCAGATGGCACAACAAATCGTAGTTCTTGTCCGTCTTGGCACGATCGAAAGCCACATCGCCAAAATCAAGACAGGTAAGCAAGGCAGCCGCTACTTCCCCCTCACCACCGAGTTGCAACAGAAGCTTGGCAGGCCAGGCAATGTGGTCGGTACGCCGCAGGTGCTTCCTCGTGATGCCTAACACCGCGTCGGTGTCGTAACGCCTGATACTGGTCAGCGCCCTCTCCTTCTCCCGCGTATCGAGGATGCCGTTGTCAAGGTTGTACTCAAAGCGTGCCAACAGAGCAGGTACGGCAAACTGTGGGTCGTCATACTCACCCAGTGCCGTCAACGCCAACCAACGATCCTCCTTCATCGCACGAGGGTTCTGGATGGCACGGCAATAGCGCACCTTGCGCCGCTCTCCCCACCAATTGCCTATGTCAGTAAACACACCCATACCAACCAATCTCCAGGACGACAATCGACCACGTAGTATAGTATACAACCACGACTATCCCAATACCAAAATAATTCCCTCCCTCGGCACAGCGAAACACCCTCCCCCACCAAAAGCGCACCGCGTAATATCCACGGAGGTCGCCTCGCACCATCTTATGGGCTTAGACATTGACATGTCGATGACAGTACGCTACTTCAGCCCCCGAACTACGATCGGAGGTGCTTTATGCGTGCAGTTGTCGTCTCATGCCTGCTGCTGGCTTCCCTGTGCGTCCGTGCTGCAGAGTCTGGTTTTGAGCGGTTGCGGGGCAGTTACGAGCGGTTTTTCGTCTCACGTTACGCGCTGGAACAGGAGTTTCCCTTTCGCCTCGTCAGTGTGCGCGACAGGCTGGTACGGATCACTCCTAACACCGACGTGCGACAGCCGCTCCTCGCACTGGCTGTCGATGATTTTCTCGCCGGTGAAGAGGTGGAGGCACTGCTGACGAAATCCTTTTTGCCGCTGTTTTATGACACCACGACAACCACACACAGCGATGCCTTGCATTTGATCCGCCAGTTTGCCTCCAGGGCCATGCAGCAACTAAGGGGTGTCACGCAAGAAAAATTACAGCTGCTGCTGCGCAAAATTCCTGATCGTCAACTTTCTTACACACTGTTTCTTGCCCCTTATCGCAAGACCGACGCTGATCTTTATTACGGTAAACAAAAAATCAGTATGGTCAGAAGCGGCACGGTCAACCTGCGTACGGCAGACAGCGATGATGCCCAACACCACATCAGCAAAGAAATCGACCGCTATCGTGCTTGGCTCTTTTACCACTACCGCAAAGAACAATCATCTGTTCCCACGCTCTTAGCGGCAAGATTGCGTTTTGATTTGCACGAACAGGAGACACGATTGTCTGCCGATGTTTTGCTAAATGTTTTTCCTTCTTCAATGCCATTCGAAAAAGAAGAGCCCCCTATATCTTTGCAAAATTTTATCGTGCCTTCAGGGGCTCAGTTTCGTTTTCCTACCGCTTTGCTTAGCATACGCTCCTCACTCAATAACCCCCAACCACCACAGCTACACATCTCCTTCGGAAATTTCAAAGCATTAGAGAACATGCAATTTGTTTTTGAGCAAAAAAACAGCCATCATTACACTCCCTACCTCGAAGGTAATTTGCAAAAATTCTCCCCCCTATTAGTGAAATTTCGTTTGCAAAAACTGTCGCTCTCGCTAGAAAAATTACAAGCAGAGACGGTACGTACCGTGTTTAGTACAGGCTTCCAACTTGGCAAGCTGCGCAGTGCCTATTTTGGTAGATTTAAAATTGCTAGCATAGATGAAAAATTTAAAACTGCTATCAACAAAGAGATCGATACATCGAAAGACAAAATACTAAACGAAACACTTGCCGCGGCAAGAATCAGCAAGTTTGTCGGGAACAGTGTAGCTGCAGCGTCGCAGATGTTGTTGGGCAGGAAGAACACCAGCAGTGAGGTAGTGCCATGAAAAAAACGCAATTCAGCTTAGTATTCATCGTTGCCGTGTATGCCACGCAGCTTTTTGCTGGTGAGGAGAGAATCGATTTAACTTGGCGGTTGCAGGCACGCAACTTACTCGTGCAAGCTAAGCAAGCAACCAAGGCTTGGTTTCGCGATCGTGAGGTGCAATATCGTCTACGCCTGTGGCTGAACGCGGGAGTTAACTCTGTTTATGTGCAGGAATGCGAAAGGTATCTCGGTACTTATTTCCATTCCCGTAACGTGTTAGGCGCATTGTGCTGGGCGAAACGCCAGAACGACACGGCACAGATAAAATGGTTGTTGACGCATTACTACCTCGATCTCGCGGTCTCGTTACTGGAGCTATCACAAGATCCACGCTACGAGAAAAAATGGCAACGACTTGCAGCGGGCTACTTGCACCACTTCAAAAATTACTCGCATGAGTTAATAAAGCTTTCCGCCTGTTTTCTTCGCCGTGAATTTATCGACATTGCCGCTTGCCTTGAGCAGGATTTTACTTTGGTGCGCCACCCACGTCATCACATCTATACACGGTTGTCGCAAGAAACACATTATCACGGAGAGCATCGTCCCTATTTTAGTCTGAACACTGCACAAACTTTTCCTTTTCACGGAGGACATGCTGCCTCAGAGACAGGCTGGATCGCAGGCAGTCGCTCCCGCTACGTGACCACAGCACGCACAGATGTCGCTTTTGGCCAGGCATTGCACGCGAGCAGCGCATTACTGGAAAGAAATTATCCTTTCGCAGGAAACGGGCGAGGTAGTTTGCAAGCGATGTACGATATCATCAAACACAAAGGCTACCAAGCTGTATTCAATGAAGAAGGTTTCAAACTTATCGGCAGTAACGATCCGCAACGTCGTGATATGGTGTGGAGTCAGCCACACGGTGTCTATCACGAGGTTTTAAAGCTCATCGACAACGCTGAAGAAACCATCTTTATCGACATGTTTGCCTTCGGCGGTGTCATGGGGGTATCGCTGGCTAAACATTTGGTCAAACGTTTGCATGAAAACAAAAAACTGAAAATTTTTATCCTGCGTGACACAGTCAACCATTTCGGGGCGATCGCTGAACTGATGCCCGTGTTCAACTATCTGTTGGCTTACTCATACCTTTTTCCCCAACGTTTGATTGTTAGTGCCGCGTGGATTCACGAACACGTCTCTGGTCTGCCCGCCTTCGTGAAACACATTATCGACGATAACTTTGTACAGGCAAGCGGAGTGCAGGGCATGCTTGATCTAGCAGTGCAGGCGGTTTCCGATCACAGCAAGCTGATGGTCGTCGATGCCAAAAGCTCACGCCCACGTGCCATCGTTTCTTCCAAGAATTGGTCGGATCGCACGGGAGCTTATTTTTATGACGACGCGGTCGTCATCGAAGGTGCGGCAGCTGCGGTAGTGCAGGACGACTTCTACCACGATATGCGACTTAGTTTGCAAAAGGTGATGGCACAGCAGTTCGACGCTGGAGCGGTTGCAGGTCAGGAGAGTTATATCGATCGCCTCTACAACGGCACCCAAGACAACGCGACGCTTGACGAGAAAATAAGTGCCATCTTGCAGGATTTTGATTTGCTCGCCCGCGACGCTAAGCTTGTGCCGCAACAGCAAAAAAAGCTCAGCTGGCCAGCCCTGCAAAACACAGGAACGCTGATGCGTACTGGCTTCAACAGTGTCGATTCAACCACCACCAACATTATCGACCAAAATATGCAGGCGATCCTACACGCTAAAAAAAATATCTACATCAACGAACAGTTTTGCTTTGACAGCAAAATTATCACTGCCCTGCTAAACGTTAAAAGCAAACGTCCGCAACTTGAGATAAAGATAATTCTTGAACAAGCTTTAGAGAACGAGCCTGACGGTTTTCCCAATATGCTTTATCTCGATTTGCTTATCAATCGTGGCATAGAGGTACGTTGGAAAAAAACACAATGGGTGGGTAACATTCCGCAGAAGAATCATGCTAAGACGCTAGCGGTAGATGGAAAGTTTGTTATCGTCGGCTCGGCCAACAAAGATGGCATGACAATGTTTGGTTCGTTTCGTGATCAGCAGCTGGATATTTTTGCTGCACATACGGCTGCCGCACACGATGAGATTTTTCTGCGCTGGTGGCATGATGTCGATCTGAGTACCGATCACCCGCTCAGTCGTGATCAGTTCGGTGTGGATAGGCATGCGACGGAGTATGTGCGGCCTTTAGCTTTTGTTGTGCCAGATTTTTTTGTCGATTTTGAAGGTAATCCGTTACCACCGCGAGATTTTTTGCGAGTGGGGCGTGGGCTTATCAAGTTGTTGTATGACTATGTGGTGTTGTAGTCAGCGCGGCTTATGACTACGACCTGGCACGACTGGCATGACGAGAGCGTACCACACAGCAACACTGACGATCGTCGCCTCGCTCAGCAACTCGGATGGGCGGAGGGTACGTTGGCGGTGTTGCGGCGTGCTTTTGCACTCGGTTTGCCACGACAGGTCGGTTGGCGTGCTCCTGCGGCACGGGCTTTTGTCGATGCCGCTCGTTACTACAAGCGGGGGGTTGTCCTGCAAGGGCGGCCGCGTCGTAGGGCGGTGCCGCGCACGCGGTTGCGTAGGGTAGGACGGCTCGACGGTGTGCGTGGTCATCTGGCCGACAGGTATGTTATTTGTGATCGTCGGGTCGCTAGCTTGCACGGACTGGGGTCGTCGGTAACACTGACGGTCGTGGCGCGGGAGCGGGATAAGAGCTTAGCGGTTGTTGCGGAAATTTTACGCGGTTGGCGGGAGTTGGGTTCGCCGTTGCGGTGGGCGATTGTCGGTGGGGGGATAACGCTCGATGTGGCGGCTTTCGCGGCGGCACTCTGCAAGGCGAAGGTGGTATTTGTGCCGACAACGTTGCTGGCTATGATCGACGCGGCTTATGGTGGCAAGAACGGGGTTAACTTTCCGCCATGGGGCAAAAATCAGCTGGGCACATTCTATTTTCCTGAACAGGTGTTGCTATGTCCTGCTTGGTTACGAACTTTGCCGCGGGTGGAGTTACAGGCAGGTGGCTGGGAAGGTGTAAAACACGCCTTGTTGACAGGCGATAGGGAGTTATGGCAGACGTGGCTGCAGTGTCAAGAAGGGGGTGGCTTGACGTGGCGGTTGTTGCGGAAGACGGCACAGGTCAAGCTTGTTTGCGTGCGGCGTGATCCTTATGAGCGCGGTGAGCGCAGAGTTTTAAATTTTGGCCACACCCTCGCACATGCTCTGGAGGCGTTGGCGGAGGAGAATGGCGGTCGCTTACGGCACGGGCATGCGGTTGCTGTCGGTATGCTTTATGCCATTTTGTTAAGTGAAGCTTTAGGGAGAATAAAAAAATGCCCTCAGCTGCTGGCACTCAGCAGCAGTAGGGCTATGTTGACGCGTGCGGCGTTAGCGGAGGCACTGGGTTATGAAACGCTCGGTGATTCCAGGTTATGGGCGGGGCTTAGGCGTTATTTGGGGCAGGATAAGAAGCGTTGTGGCGGACGGGTGTGGATATTATTGCAAGATGCTCAGCCTTTACCGCGTGTATGTCCAACACCGTATGAGATAGACGGTAGGGTTTTGCGCAAGACCTGGCAACGGTTGTCCTGTTATCTTCCCTAGTGTTTGTTTTTTAAAAGAGGCGTTTACACCTGCGATGCTGGAGAAACTGCCTGGCTATGTGAATCCTTTCGCTTTGTTGCGCCGACAACCTGCCGTGCAGCCGTTGTGTGCTTTTGCCTGTGGTGCGGGGCGGTATCTTGTCGTTGCACGACGTTTCACGACGATTGCCTATCGCGATGTGCAGCAGCAGGTGGTGCGTGCTGTACCTGTCGGGCACGCGCTGCCCTTCACGCATGGTATTGTGGGTGTAGTCAGTTACGACGAGTTTGCCTCTGTGCCGAACCCTGTGCGCTCGCGCTTTTTTCGGGTCGATGCGGCGTTAATTTTTGATCTGCACACCGCTACTGTTTGGCAAAGTGGTAAGGACAGCGGGCGAGGGTGGCCGAAGCTGTCTGTTGTCCCTTCGCCGTCGCGTCATTTGCGTTTACGTGCGCTAGAAAGCGAGGCTGATTACTTGGCTAAGGTGCGCTGTATTGTCGATGATATCCGCGACGGTCGTTATTATTTGCTTAATTACTTACGTTTTTTCCAGGTCATGTCTTGTAACGATGATGATTTACTTTGTCGCTTGGCACACAGCGGTGCACCTTGTGGTGCGGTAATCAGGCAGGATGATTTTAAGCTTTACTCGTTCAGCCCTGAGCAGTTCGTTGACGTATCTTTTCGGCGGGGGGACACATGTTTGACCTGCACTCCTATCAAAGGGACTGCGGCGCGCTGCCGCGAGATGCGTGCTGACCAGCGTGCACGACAAGCGTTGCTGCGTTCGGCTAAAGATCTCTCGGAACTGCATATCACCATCGATTTAGCTCGCAACGACATCAACCGTATCGCGCAGGTAGGCTCGACGGAAGTCAGTTGTGCGGCACGGGTGCGGAGTTTTGCTACCGTTCATCATCTTGTCGGCACGATTACGGCGCGCGTGCGAGAAGGTGTGACGCTGGAGGAGTTTTTGCATGCGTTATGTCCCGCGGCTTCCATCAGCGGTGCCCCCAAGCGGGAGGTTATGCGTGCCATTGCGGCTTACGAGACACGGGCGCGAGGATTTTTTATGGGCAACCTTATCTGTCTCGATGCCAGTGGACAGCTAACTTCCTCGGTACTCATTCGCACCTTGGTGGCAGACGCACAGGGAGCGGTTTACGCCGCAGGGGGTGGTATTGTCTTGGACAGCGACCCACAGCAGGAACTGCGAGAGGTGACCACTAAATTGCGCACCTTAACCGCTCGCCCAAGGTAGTGCTGGAAAGCTACGCCCTGACAGCTACACCCCAACCCCCCAAACCCATGGCGATAGGCACGCGAGCAAGCTTGGGAATATTCTGACATGCCCACTCTACCTTATCTTACTTAAATTACAATGTTTTATTGTCGAAGTTAAATATATCTAAAACAATGTCCTCCCCAGCCGATGAGAGTGCGGAGGGGGGGCGATGGTGCGTGGTATACTGTCGATTTTGTCGTTCTGGTGTGCCTATGGCTGTTCTGTGCACAGCTCCTTTCAGGGAGGAAGGGATAGCGCTGCGGCACGCAAGACCACCCAGGATGCTGTAGGTGCGGCTGCTGTCATAGCGGAAGGGCTGAGCGGCTATGCCGAACAGCGAGATACGTTTAGGCAAGGCAAAAAGGGAGTGCTCGACATTTTACTGGTCATCGACAACTCTGGGTCGATGAAAGCGGAGCAGGCTGAAGTGGCAAGCAATTTGCCTAGCCTGTTGAAACATGTCCAAAACAGCGACTGGCGGATTGCCGTTATCAGCACGGACATGGATGACTGTGTGAGCGCACCGCTAACCAGTGGAACTACCGATTACGAAAACGGCTACAGAAAAGCGATACATCTTGGCGTAAACGGTTCTTCTACTGAACGCTATTTTCAGCAAGCGATTAAGGGTCTCAAGGGAGGTATGTGCAAAAACACAAATACCACTTGGCTCAGAGAAGACTCGACGGTCGCGGTGCTGATTGTCGGCGATGATGAGGGTGCGCAGACATGCAACTGCATCGGAAATAGCGAAAAACTCATAGATTATCTCAAAGACATCAGGCCTACTGGTAACGCCCGAGTGTACGGTCTCATCGGCGTTGAGTGGAATACATTGATATCAGGGGGTTACTTCGCCGCCCACGGCTATGTTGATGTAAGCTACGACAGCACGCTGCGACGAATTTCACAGGATATGGGTGACACGCTCGCTACCTTCCACCTCTCGCAAGAGCCGAGCGGGGCGGTGGATATTACGGTCGATACCAAGAAAGTTAGGCAGGCGGAGTATACGGTCGATGGCAGGAGGCTGAAGTTCGATCGGGGCTACGTACCTCCCGATCGGGCAACCATCATCGCCTCTTACCGCTATCTCAGCGACTAAGCTACGCCCTCTTATCCTTCAGACTGTAGATGCCCCCGTAAAAAAGCGGACACCGCAGACCGTTGCGTCATGTGCGGCAAAGAAACCGCACTCGGTGTCGTTTTTGCCAAATCTTACTAGCTAGTGCATCTTTCGCGGTGCCCTACCCACGGAACTCAGGAGTCGAGATAGACAGGCATCCTACGCTGCGGACGCAGTGCGATCGGCAACGTTGTGCCCTGTTTCAGTGGCACACGACTGTCGCAGCTGAAGCAGTTGACGACCGTTGTATCCTGCAGCTGTAACCGATAGATCTGATGGGTGCCGCGAAAAACGGTGCCGACGACGTGTGCATGCAACTTGCTGCGTGGGTCGATAACGATGTCATCGGGACGCACGAACAAACTGCACTCAGCATCGTCCCGACCTAGCTGGCTGTCGTCGATGCACCGACGATCAACGCTCCCCAACGCACAGCTCAATCGCCCATTGTTGTGTTGCTGTAAGGGCAGGATAGTGCCGCGGCCGATAAACCGTGCTACTGCGGGGCTGTTGGGATGGTGATAGAGATCGTGCAGGGAATCCCACTGCACAATCTTTTTCCCCGTCAGCAACCCCGCCTCGTCCGCAAAATCAAACGCTTCGTCTTGGTTGTGCGTGACAAACAACACTGCGATACGATGGTGTTGGAAAACCTTGTGTAGCGAGCAACGCATCTTTTCCCGTAAAGGCTGATCGAGGTTGGCAAACGGTTCGTCCAACAATAACACCGAAGGTCGCGGGGCGAGCGCACGTGCAATCGCCACCCGCTGCTGCTGACCACCCGACAGTTCGCGTGGGTAACGCTGTTCATAACCGACCAGATCGAGTAGCCGTAGCAGATCACGCACGCTAGCCGTTTTCACGGCCGAAGTTGCGCCGCGCAAACCGTAGGAGATGTTGCCTGCCACGGTCAGATGTGGAAAGAGCGCACTTTCTTGAAACACCACTCCCACCTGCCGCTTTTGCACCGCGAGATGATGGCTGCTACTGCTCACCAACCTGGTGTCGATTTCAATTTCCCCCTCCACGAGGCGCTCAAGTCCCGCGATACAACGCAACAGGGTAGTCTTTCCTCCCCCACTCTTGCCCATCAGACAACCGACACGATGAGCATGTAGCCGCAAATCGACATCCGCCAAAATGATACGATTATCGATCTGACAACGCAGTCCTGTAATCCGCAGGAGAGTCATCTTCGGTATCCCAGCAGTGTCGATGAGAAAAAATAAACGGGCACTACGCCTGCTGCCACCAACAACAATGAGGGATAGGCGGCTTGTCCCCACATACCTTCCGAGGTAAATTCAAAAATACTGACCGCCAACGTATCCCATCCGAACGGACGCGTCATTAGTGTCAACGGCATCTCTTTCAGCACTTCGATCGTCACCAGCAAGAAAGTGTACAGCAACGCGGGCCACACCAAAGGCAGATGCACACGCCGCAACATGGCAAAACCAGCCTGCCCTAGCGTGACGGACACGTCGGCAAAGACGGCGGGGATACGGTACAGAGCACGATCGAGATTGAGAGTGAAGACGGCCGTATAACGCACTGCCAAACCAAACAGTAATACCAGCAACGAGCCGTTGAGCAGATACAACGCGGCAGGAAAGAAACGACTGAAAACGTAATGCAGAAAAGCGAACACCGACACCGCCAACACCGAACCAGGCACCGCGTAGCCGAAAAGCAACAGCTGCCCCGTAACCTTGCTCAGCTGCGATGTTGCCAACAGGTAGCGGCTGCAACTCAACAACACTGCCAAGCCCGTGGCAACTGCCGCGGCGGCCAGTGCGATCACCGCTGAGTTGCGCAGCACGGTATGATCGAAGACGATACTCTCCGTCTCGCTAACCAGCAGCAGCAATGTCCCCACAGGCAACACCGCGACACACAACGCCAACACGACCGCGAAGGTCAAAGCTGCCACCTTCGCACTACCTCGCAGCACGATCGGACGGAAGCTTGTAGCACTATCATGCACTTCGTAGCGACGGCGAGATTTAAAAAATTCTGCCAACAGAAAAAAACCCAAGATCGCGACCAGCAGGAGTGAGGCGAGTTGCTGGGCCGTGGTGATGGAAAAAAAACCTGTCCAAGCTTTGTAAATGGCGGTGGTGAAGGTCTCGGTGGCGAAAATCGACACCGTGCCAAAATCAGCCAGCACCTCTAGCGAAACGATGATCAACGCGCCATAAAGCCACGGACGGGAAATGGGTAAGACAACAAAAAAAAACATGCCAGTGGCTTGTGTCCTAGTGTTTGTGCAACTTCTAGCAGTTTACGTCCCTGACTGAGAAAAGCCTGCCGACAAAACAGGTACACGTAGGGAAACAAAGCTAGTGACAGCACGACAATCGCGCCGCCGAGGTTGCGGATGTTGATAAACAGATCGCTAACAAAAAGCCGCAAAAAATTTTGCAAAAAACCTGCGCTGTCGAACACACTGAGATAGACGAACCCCAACACGTAGGGGGGAACGACAAAAGGAAAGATAAACAAGTTTTGAAAAATTCTACGACCTGGCAATGCCGTCAGCGTTACCAGTGCTGCGGCAGTCACGCCCAACACCGCAGTGCAGATGTTTGTGCCCAGTAGCAACAGGACAGAGTTAAGGGCGATGTCGGGGAGCAGGTACTGCACGACATGCTGCCATAGTTCGTTATCGACAGTATGCCAAGCGGTAAACAACAGCAACACGGGGGCACTCAGTAACAGACACAGAGGGTGGAAAATAAGGTGGTAGAGAATATTATAGCGTGCCACTGCTAAAGATATCCAGCGCGATCCATCACCTTGATCGCATCTCTCTGCAGCGCCCCGATACGAGATAACTTCAGGCTACTGGCCTTGAAATCACCCCAGCCTTGTACGATCGCGTGGCGTGCCACTTCGCTGCTGAGGGGGTATTCGAGGTTGAGATCGGCGAACAGGCGTTGTGCTTCGTCCTGACTCAACCATTCGAGCAAGGCAAGAGCAGTCGCGTAATTTTTGGAATGACGCACAATACCCGCACCAGAGACGTTGACATGCACACCATAGGAGTCCTGATTGGGCCAGAAAAGCTGCACAGGGTAGGCGGGATTTTTCCGCAACAAGCGTCCGAGGTAATAGCTGTTAACGATACCGACGGCGCACTGCCCTGCCTTGACCGCCTCGATAACCTCCGTGTCACTGGCAAAAACTGGTGCCGCGAGGTTGTGCACCCATCCTTTGAGCACCGCTTCGGTCTTCTGCTCCCCGTGTACCGCCAACAACATCGCGACCAGCGAGCGGTTGTAGACTTTCTTGGCGGTGCGCAGACAGAGCTTATGCCGCCATTTTTGGGCCGCTAAATCCTCGTAGCTGCTCAGCTCCTTTACCTGCACCAGGCGACTGTTGTAAACGATCGGACGTGCCCTGACCGACAATCCTACCCAGCTCAGATCGGTAGCACGCAGATGGGAGGGAACAGCTTTCTCCAACTGCTTTGACCTGAGCGGTGCGAGCAGTTTGTTCTGCGCCGCAAACCACAGATTGCCCGCATCGACGGTGATCAACAGATCAGCTTGGGTGTCCTTCCCCTCCATCATCAGCTTCTGCACCAGTGCCGCAGCCTTACCCTTCATGTAGCGAAACTGCACGCCATGCACGGCAGTATACCTGCGCAGCAGCGGCTTCAGCAGATATTCAGCACGGGAGGTATAGATAACCAACTGCGGAGGTTTAGCAGCGTGCGGCGCGGCCGAGCCATGCCCATCCACAAAAATCCCCAGGCCAAACGACCACAGACAGGCAACACGCATTCCAAACCTCAAGAAACGCCCCCCCTTAAGGTAACAACCTATGACTCTAAGTTAGTTGCAAATGATTGTCAATATCAATACATAGCAGCGGGTAAGGGGAGTGCTGTTTTTGCGGAGGAAGGTGAACCTGAGGCGGTGACTGAAGACGAGTAGCTCGCCATGTGTTCGATTTTACCGTAGTGCGGTGTGCTGGGTGCGGTTTTTCCAGCTGGCACGGGCATGGCGATGAAAGGCGGAGAAGTTTTTGGCGACCACGGCGAGCAGTGCATCGCTCGATACCCCGTGTTGGGGGGAGAGCGCGGCGAGGATGGTTTTTAAATCAGAGGGCTCGGTGCGTTTGTTCTCCAACAGGGTGATCAAAAACAAGCTATGATGGTAGGCACGCTGAGCTTGCTCTTGCGTAAGCGTAAGAAACGAGCCGCGCAACACCTGTGGTGACAGCAGTTCGCCCGCGGCGGGAAAACTGAACGCTGCACACTGGTCGAGGCAAGCGAGATACTGGGCTAAACCTTCGTCAAACCAGCTCGGTAAACGACGAAACCCAGTGCGTCGGGCAAGCAAAGCATGTACCAGCTCGTGGCGCAGAGTGTGCCGTAGCTTCGACAAGGAAAAATTTTCCACCGCCACAGGGATACGAATACGCCCGTCGAAGTAACCCTCCACCCAGTGCGGTTGCGCGGCAAGCAACTCCCGAAACAACTCGGCTGCATAGATATCGACGGTGATTTTGCGTTCAGGGTAGGCAAATCCATAGTGCTCGACGTAGTAGTGCAGCGCCGTGTCTAACGTTGTCGCAACCTCCGCACTCAACTCATCATGCAACTGCTGCTGATAGGTAATCCTAAAACTGTCTGTCTCCATCACCCCTTGCTGCTCGGAGGCATGGCGCTGCTGTGCCTGTAACTTCTGACGCTGCACTTGCAAACGTCGCTGCTGCGCAGAGGTGAAATCCCCTCGTGCCCGATCGGTGAGGAAAACTAAGGCCCGTGCATACTCCTCCTGTTCGGCGAGAATGTCGGTGTACAACAACACCATCTCGATATCGTGACGACGTTCTCGCAAATAAGCTTCGAAATAGGGCAGGGCAGTACGAAGCTCGCGGCGGCGGTAATGACACCAGGCTAATCCCCTGAGGTGCAACACATCGTGCCGTAGCCTTTCCGCCCGTCGCAGATGCTCAATGCCCATCGCACAGTTGCCGAGCTCGATGTGCAACCGCCCCGCGGCGGCCAAGGCCGTCGGTAACTGCGTGTGTAACCAACGCTGCCGCGTCGCAGGTAAGTCCCGCTGTCGTAGTTTTTGTTCGAGGGTGGCTAGTGCGCCGAAATAATCACCGCTGTTGAAAGCCAGCAGCACTTCCGTATCTTCCTGTACGATCGGTGTTGTTTGCAGCGCGGGCGCGACGGGATGTGCCCGCGGGAACACGGGGACGGGGTCATCACCACGCCAATGCACACCCAGCAGCGCGATTAGCCCCAGCACCGCGGTAACCATCAGCCCCCATTTCAAGCTTGCTCCTCACGCTGTTTGCACCACTCCACCAGCTCGGTGTAACCACCGATGAACTTCCCTTCCAGGACGATCATCGGCACAGTACGCCACCCTCCGAATTTTCCCGCCAACTCCGTCCGCAGTCCAGGCCTGTCGTCAAGCTCGATTTCCTCAAAGCTGAGGTTTTTATCCGTCAACAACCGCTTCGCCGACTGGCAATAGGGACAAACACTGCTCGTGTAGACAACATTGTCAGACATCGTTTCCACCCCACCAAATTATCACCCTCCGCCAGTTTGACCTTTTCCCGCCCGCCCGTCAACAGATCAGTACCGCTCTCGGCGGATAAAAAATTACCCCGCACAGAAGCATAGTCGTGTATGTTATGTTAGTGGGTGGGGCTTGCAGTGGTGTGCATGACAATGACGATAGCTTGGCAACATTACCACCAGTGGCTGGAGGGTTTGGACGCGGCACCGCTGCCCACCACGTGCCCTTGCCCGCAACCGTACGCCATCGTTACCGACTCGCGTCGTCTGCGACGGGGACAGTGGTTCTTTGCTCTGCGCGGTGCCCACCATGATGGACATGAGCACATCGGCACGGCGCTGAGGCAAGGGGCCGCGGGGTTTTTTGCCGACATCTCCTATCGACCACGTATGCCCGCCCAGCTCGCGCCGCGCGGTATCTGGCTCAAAACAAACAATCAGTTACGTGCCCTGCAGGCACTCGCACGCGGTTATCGTCGTAGCCTCACCGCCACCAGAGTCGTTGCCATCACAGGTTCGGTGGGCAAGACCACGAACAAGGAGCTGCTACGCGGTATGCTGCGACAAAGCCGACGTGTCAGTGCCTCCCCAGCCAACTACAACAACGAAATCGGCGTAGCCCTGACGCTGCTTGGCCTTTCGTCCGATACGGACATCGCCGTCGTCGAATGTGGGGCGCGTCGACGCGGTGACCTTACCCTGCTAGCCGACATCACCTCCCCTGACATCGTGTTGCTCACCAACATCGGCAGCGCACACGTCGGTATTTTCGGCTCGCCGCAAGCCCTACTACGCGGTAAACTTGAGTTGCTGCACCACAGCCCGCCACACTGTCTCGGTATCATCAACGCCGACTGTGCTGAACTGTACGTGGCGGCGCGCCAGTCAGGACGCAAGCTACTGACTTTCGGCACGCAGGAGGCCGATGTCACGCTGGCACAGGTCACTTATGAAGGACGGCAGCAGTGTGTACGGTTCGACAGTGCCGCACGGGGTCGCTTCACCCTCACGAGCAACAATTTACACAGTGCCATGCCGATCAATCTCGCCGCGGCCGCGGCTGTTGGGATAGCGTTAGGAATTTCTACCGCCGACATGCAGGCAGGCAGTCTAGCTTTTTGCAATGCGCCCTCGCGCTTCCAAACCATCGTGCGGGGAAAATTAACCATCATCGACGACACCTACAACGCCAGCCCCGAAAGCATGCGTAGCGGTCTGGCCACGCTGCAACGCGGCTGGCCTGCGCAACGTCCTGTGCTCGTGCTCGGTGACATGGCTGAATTAGGTGACACGGCACTCGCCGCACACCGTCAGCTTGCGGCACTCGTGCAGGCGGTGCAACCCGCATTGTTGGTGACGGTCGGGGAACAGGCACGGCAGATCGCCGCGGCCGCGACGCAAGTACAGAGCTTGAGTTTTGACGACGTGGAGGCATTTTTGCGCCAAAAAATAGATCTTACCCAGTACGGGAATCTGGTATATCTTAAGGCTTCCCGCAAGATCGACCTTACCCGTATCGTTGCGACGCTGACCTGAGGGAAATCACCTGTGCTCTATCATCTGCTCTACCGCTTGGCTGACAGCATTTCGCTGCTCAACGTGACTCGCTACATTACCTTTCGTATCATGGTCGCGCTGCTCTCGGCGTTGTTTATCAGCTTTGTGCTCTCCCCGTGGTTCATCAAAAAACTCAAGAAAAAGCAAATCGGCCAGCAGGTGCGTGAACTCGGCCCGCAATCACACCTCACCAAAGCGGGCACTCCGACGATGGGGGGTGGTTTGATTTTGCTCGCCTTGCTGCTTCCCGCCCTGTTATGGACGGATCTTACCAACAGCTACTTTTGGTACACGTTTGTCATTACCGCAGCTTTTGGCATGATCGGCTACTGGGATGACAACCTCAAGATCGCGCAAAGAAATACGCGCGGTATGCGAGGCAAGCACAAACTCATGGTGCAGTTTGTTATCAGCTTGCTGGTCTGTGCTCACCACTATTTTTTTACCCTAGAAACCACTGCGCTGGTCTTTCCTTTTTTCAAAAACCTCACCTTCGACATCGGCCCGCTGTATATTTTATTCGGTGCGCTTGTCATCGTGGGAACGAGTCATTCGGTCAACCTCACCGATGGTCTTGACGGTCTCGCCATCGGCCCCGTAATGACCTCCGCCTTTTGTTTTGTGGTGCTCGCTTATGTGACGGGGCATTACGTTATCGCTGAATATCTCAACTATCATTTTATCAAGGGTAGCGGTGAGCTGGCGATTTTCGCGGCGACGATTATCGGTGCGGGTTTGGGGTTTCTCTGGTATAACACCTACCCCGCGCAGGTGTTTATGGGCGATATCGGTTCGCTGTCGCTGGGCGGCGCACTGGGAACGCTTGCCTTCCTGACCAAACACGAGTTGTTGATGGTTATCATCGGCGGATTGTTCGTTGTCGAGGCGTTGTCCGTTATCGCGCAAGTCACATCGTTTAAACTGACAGGCAGGCGGGTACTGAAAATGGCCCCGATTCATCATCACTTCGAACTGCGTGGCTGGCCTGAACCACGCATTATCGTGCGCTTTTGGATTATCTCGATAATTTTGGCACTCGTCGCCTTGCTGAGTTTGAAACTGCGCTGAGAGAAGAGTCCGCGGTGGCGAATTAGCGGCAGAAAAGGTATCCTCTATAGTAGGGTCTGGGAGGAATACCGTAGTGGACGATGCGGCAGAAATTTCCGCTCCGCACGAAGGCGCGGTGGTCAGCGAGAATTATCGACACAACTACCTCGAGGCATTGCGCGGCGAGTTGGTCGATATCGTGCAGGACAAGCTCTCTCCTCTCGCTTTGAAGTACAGCTATGCGCAAGTGCCTCTGGAGAGCAACATCAAGTGGAAGCCCGTGGTGTTGCTTATCGGCAACTATTCGTCGGGCAAGTCAACCCTCGTCAACGAACTGGTAGGCTCTGATATTCAAGCGACAGGACAAGCCCCCACGGACGACTCGTTCACGGTAATCACCGCCTCACCCGCTTCCAGCCAGCAAGAAGAAGTTGTGCTGCGAGACGGGCAGGTGTTGCTCAACGATCCTCAGTATCCTTTCGAAGGTTTCCGCAGGTTTGGCAAACGCTTCGCGGCACACTTCCGTCTCAAGCTGCTCAGGGCGGATAATCTGCACGATCTCGCTCTGATCGACACGCCAGGGATGCTTGACAGTGTGTCCGAAAAGGATCGGGGTTATGATTATCAGGAGGTCATCGGCGATTTCGCCCAGATTGCGGATTTGATTTTAATTATTTTTGACCCCCACAAGGCGGGTACGATTCGGGAAGTTTACCAGAGTTTGCGGGAGACTCTGCCACGCAAGAGTTTCGAAGATCGTGTCATGTTCGTCCTCAACCGCATCGATGAGTGTGCGGGGATCGATGATCTGCTGCGAGTATACGGCACACTGTGTTGGAATTTGTCGCAGATGACAGGACGCAAAGACATTCCTGCGATTCACCTCACGTGGTCTGACGGCATCTACAATGCTCGCCAACGCGGTACTGAGCGGGATTTCATCCAGCTGCTGGAGAACCAGCGGCAAGTCATCAAGCAAGGAATTTTTTCCGCCCCTCGCCATCGTCTCGACAACCTCGCGGGTTATATCGAACTGCATAGCGAGCGCATCGCGGCACTGCTCGCTGCTCTGCTGTGTTTCGTGCGCCGTCGCCGTGTTTTAGCACTGAAGTGTGTCGCGTTCGCTGCGCTCCCCGCCGCGCTGGTCACTCTGCTGTGCTATCTTATGTTGCGCACTGTCATCGGTGATTATCTAGTCCTGAGTATCGTGCTGACTGCTGTTGCCCTGGGCAGCGGCGGTACGGCCTGGTGGTTTATGCGCCGCTGGTCAGTAGCTCGTTTCCAGCGGCGTTGTGTCGCTAGACCAGACATATTGGTAACGCTGAACGACCAAGCGGAAACCGATCGTTGGGAAGCGGTACGGGGAACGGTGCAACATCATCTGCGTTCTGAGGGCGGTTGTCGTCGGGCACAACTCAAAAAGGAACTCAAGCAGATCACGCAGGTGCGCAGCTACAGTGCGGCAGAAGTGCGGAAAGCGATCGCCGAATATGAAAATATCCGCACTTGACAACTGCGGCAGGCTTGGCTATCGATGGCGCAAAGGTTAGGTGAACCCCGCGGTGCGGTGGAGGTTTGGGGCGGTGGGCAGGTGGTAGCGGTGAGGAAGTTGAGCGCGCAGCTGTTTAGGTGTGGGCTGGATTTGTCGCGTGGTGTGTTCCTGTTTCTGCTGGGGGTGTTGCTCACTCCGCTGGCCTGTGGGCGCGGCTCGGCTGCGCTGCAACACGGGTGGCGGGGTTGGCGAGTCTTACTGGCACGGGGCTTGTTCACGCGTTTCGTCCGCGCGGGAATCGAGTGGCGGCTGGGTAACTGCGGGGTGGCGATCGCACACCTAGAGGGAGTGGCCGCGGCACTGGAGAGTGCTTGCCGTGTGCGACCGCAGCCGCGCCACATCGCGACGGTGCTGCAGGAGGTGTATGTTCTGCAAGCGCGTCTCTACCTGTACAGCGGACACATCGAGGGTGCGTTGTTGTTGATCGTGCGGGCGTGCAAGGTGCTAGGAATCAACAGGTTGCCTGCTCTACCTGAGCTCGATGCGAGGACCGCGCATCTCGTCAGGGCGAGTATTGCTGCGGGGAAACTGCTCGACCACGAGTGCGGCGCTACGCTGGTGGTGAAGGTCGCGGTGCTAGAGCCGCGTGCGGGCAGGGCGAGACCGTCGCACCCGCGCGGACGAGCGGCAGCGCGCGGGAAGGCGAAGATCATCCCGTTTCCGAGTTGTAATTCTAAACGGAAGGAGCACTGATGGCGATTAGAATCGGAATCAATGGTTTCGGTCGTATCGGGCGGGGTATTTTACGTGCCGTCTGTGCGCAAGCAGAACAGGACATCGAGGTCGTGCATATCAACGATTTGGGCGACCGCGCGGTGACCGCACACTTGCTCAAGTATGATAGTGTGCACGGGCGTTTTGCGGGCACGGTTGACGTGCAGGAGCACGGATTGGTGGTGAACGAGAAAACCATCACGTTGTCTGCTCACCGCGATCCTGCGGAGATTGTGTGGCGCAGCCGTGATGTGGGGATTGTCTTTGAATGTAGCGGTGTTTTTCGTCAGCGTGCGCAGGCGGAGAAGCATCTCGTGGGCGGGGCTCAGCGTGTTTTGATCTCCGCGCCTGCTGAGGGCGAGGACATCACGGTTGTGTATGGCGTGAATAGCGATCTTCTCGACCCTCAGCGGCATCGTATCGTTTCCAACGGCAGTTGTACGACCAACTGCCTGGCTCCTGTAGCCAAAGTCATTCATCAGCATTTACGCATTCGTCGTGGGATGATGACGACGGTGCATTCTTACACCAACGACCAGAGTATTCTCGACTTGCCGCATCAGGATTTGCGGCGGGCGCGGGCCGCGGCGGCCAACATGATTCCGACTTCGACGGGTGCGGCGAAGGCGATCGGTTTAGTGATCCCTGAGTTGCGTGGTAAGATCGATGGTCTGGCGGTCAGAGTGCCTACCCCCAATGTGTCGCTGACCGATGTCGTGTTCGAGGTCGAACAGGCGACCTCGATGGAGGCGGTCAATGGCATGCTGGTCGAGGCGGCGCAGGGTGAGTTGCGCGGGGTGTTGGCGTGTGCGGATGAAGCGTTGGTGTCGAGTGATTTCAACGGTCATCCCGCGTCGGCGATTGTCGATTTGCCCACCACCAGGGTATTGGACAAGCATCTGGTGAAGGTGCTCGCTTGGTATGACAACGAGACTGGTTTTAGTCACCGTATGCTCGATATCGCTCGCCTGTTGATGAGGTAAAAGGGATGGCAAGAGATACTGCGCTTAGCAATGCTAACGTGCCCGCGCTGACTCGCAAGGAAGTCAGCGATCTGCTCAGTAGCACCAAAGACTTGCAAGGCAAGGACATGCGTCGCAGCATTCTGACCCGCATGGACTTTTCTCACTGTAATTTACGGCGCGCCAATTTTTCTTACGCCAATCTCAGGGAGGCCAATTTTACACAAGCTGACCTCTACGGAGCTTCGTTGTGGAACGCCAATCTCGAAGGGGCTAACTTCACGGGGGCTAATCTTGAGGAAGCCGATCTCGACTATGCCAAATTGCGGGGTGCGGTTCTTTACAAAGCGAATCTGCGGCGTGCGGAACTGCCTGTCGATCTTGTACCGCGCGAAGAGATCGCGGCTGCGGTGCGTAGCAGACGCAGAGTTGGCAGCAAGAAAGCGACTAAGCGTTGAGCGGGAAATTCCTGCGGCACTATTGCTGTTTAAACAGCTCGGCATCGCTAGTTTTGTCATCCTCAGGGTTTTTTAATGCATCGCTATCAGCTGTGATGGCAGCAGGAATGATAGCGAAGGCAATATCAAGCACTCCCACAGCAGTACGATACCTTTGCAAAAAAGGCTCCGTTTGGTTGGGAAAGATCGATCTGGTCGAAGGCCAGCTCCTGGGTAGCGGTCGGGATGATAGTCGATCAAGGCGGTATCGGGAAGCTACCGTTTACACTTGCTAAAAAAACTTCTCGCGCATATGTCCAACGCCTCTGGGCCACGGCGTTGCTGTACGCCGCGGCTTTATCCGTACGCTGCGGCGCGGGAGGTAAACGGTGCACGACTATTCAGAGATCATCTATCGTGTTTTTGAAGTCGGTGACGGTACGTTTGCTGAACTGACCCTTAATCGTCCACACGCAGCTAACGCCATGAGTCCCGCGATGTTGCGAGAGCTTGACAAGTCTCTCGCCATTATCGCCAAGCAACAGCATCGTTTACTGCTCATCAGTGGCCGTGGCCGCAATTTCTGTGCGGGGGCTGACCTGCGCTGGATGAAGGAAAGTGGAGCGATGGGCAAAGCGCAGAGCGTCGTCGAAGCGAAGTTGCTAGCGCGGTTTTTTTCCCGCCTCGCCACCCTGCCCATGCCTGTGGTGGCGTTGGTTAACGGAGCGGCCTTCGGAGGCGCGGTCGGATTGGTGGCTTGCTGTGATTATGCGTTGGCGAGCTCGACGGCACGCTTTTGTTTAAGCGAGGTGCGCATCGGGCTGGTGCCTGCCTTGATTTTACCCTATCTGCTCCACAAAGTGCCGCGCACTTCCCTGGCACGAGCTGCCCTGACAGGCGAAGTTTTCAGTGCAGAGGAGGCAGTACGGCAAGGGTTGGTGACAAAAGTCATCCCCTACGACGATGTCAAAAAAGCACTTCCCGAGGAAATTAACGCCCTCCTGCAGTGCGCTCCGCACGCGCAAGTAGCATTCAAGAAACTGCTGGCCGAAATATCACCCCCACGACAGAAAAAACACGAAGCCGCCGCTATCGCTACCCTCACCGCGGCACGTGCCTCCGAAGAAGCGAAGACAGGCATCGCCGCCTTCTTCGCTAAACAAAGCCCTCCGTGGGCCGCCCAACTCGGTGCCAGCTGGACGGAGACCTTCTAGGTAATTTGCTCACCGCTAAGTCCCTGCAGACGACGCGGGGGCGGGGCTTAGTAGAACTTGCTTTTTCTCGCCTTCTATGCCAGGGTGGGCGGCCACCGTTCTCTTCAGAAGAGTTCTTGTTATGCTACGGAGATGCTTTTTTGTCCTCTCGCGGTCGGCCGCTAGCCACCCTGGCGACGGTTTTTTTGGTTCGTTAGCGGGGAAAACAAGGCGCTATCTATGTGACTCGTGGCGTGGTGGAGCGGGCTGAGTGCCGAGACGTATCTTTATCGCTAATCGCGGTGAGATCGTTGCCCGCGTCGCTCGCACTGCCGCGGCACTCGGTATCGAGACGGTCGCGGTGGCCGCACGGAAGGCGGTGCCGCGTTTTTTAGCGCAAGCGGTCACCCACCTGCATCTGATCGAACGAGAAACCGCTGACTTCTACCTTAACGCCACCGCCCTCATCGCCCTTGCCCAGACAACAGACTGCGACGCACTCCACCCAGGTTACGGTTTTCTAGCCGAGAACGCCGCCTTCGCCGCCCAAGTTAGTGCGGCGGGCTTGACCTGGATCGGCCCCGCGCCACAGACAATTGCCCAGATGGGCGATAAGCACACCGCCCGCCAAATTGCCCACACCGCACAGGTCGCCGTCGTGCCCGCGGTCTGCATCACAGCCGACAACCACATCGAGACAACAAAAAAGATCTTGACAGCGTTTACGACCCAACACGGGATGCCCGCCATCCTCAAAGCCGTCGCTGGCGGTGGCGGCAAAGCTATGCGGGTTGTGCACGATGCCCAGCAGTTACCTGCAGCAGTACAAGCGACGGCACGAGAAGCTCAGACACTTTACCACAACACTACCCTGCTCGTGGAAAAATACCTCCCTACCCCGCGCCACATCGAAGTGCAAATCGTCGGTGACCAGCATGGCCAACTAGCCGTGCTGGGCGAGCGAGAATGTTCGTTGCAACGCCGTTTTCAAAAAATTATCGAAGAAACCCCCGCCCCCCGCCTCAGCGAGGCTGTACGCCAGAACATGTATGCCGCAGCACTGCGTCTCGCCCGACACGTCGCCTATCACTCGACGGGCACGGTAGAATTTTTGTTCGATAGTGAACGAGATAAATTCTATTTTTTGGAAATGAACACCCGCCTGCAAGTCGAACACACCATCACCGAAGAAGTATTTTGTGTCGATCTCGTCGCCGCACAAATTAAAATCGCCGCAGGCGAACGCCTCCCCCCCTCACTGCTAACTAAACAGCCGCCTCGCGGTCACAGTATCCAAGTACGCATCTACGCAGAAGATGCCGCGCAGAATTTTTTACCCGCCCCAGGACGTTTGCTCGCCCTCACCCCCTACCGCGGGATCGGCATACGATGGGAAATCGGCAGTGAGGCAAACCACGATGTCTCACCTTTCTTCGACCCGCTGCTGGCAAAACTTATCGCCACCGCAGAAAATCGCCCTCTCGCCATCGCCCGTCTACAACATACCCTAGCCCGCACCTTCATCGCGGGAGTGAAAACCAACCTCGCCTTCCTACAAACCCTGCTTGCCCACCAAAATTTTCAAGCAGCACAAGTGCACACGAGCTTCATTACCCACAACATCAGCCCGTTGCTAGCTACGATGCGGAACAATTACGAAACACGGCAGGACGATATGAAAAAAATAGCGGAATTTTTACTTACCCACTACAACACGGAAAACCAGGATCGTGCCCTAACACGTATCTTCGCGTCACCCCTCCAGACGACTAGCGACGAGGTCTTAATCCTACAACACCACACCGCCAACAACCAACACATAGGATGCGGCATCTATGCCGACAGCAATTTTTTCCATTTCGTGCAACAAAGGCAGACAGTGACGGTGGGCTATGACGGACACGTGCATCATGCCACACCATTACAAATGACCTGGGAAACAGAGTCACGGACGAACACAAGGGGAACGTTGACCGCCCCTGTCCCTGGACGCGTTGCCGCCGTGCACGTCACCGCAGGCGACACCGTGCAGGAAAACACCGTCTGCCTCAGCATCGAGTCGATGAAAATGGAGTTTGCCCTCAAAGCACCAGGACAAGGACAAGTGCAGGAGGTAAACGCTACCGTGGGTGATCTCGTCAGCGACGGCGAAGTACTGGTAGTTTTTGCCCCAGCTGAACACAGCTAAAGACTGGCATCACCCGCCACCCCAGACCTAAGGCACACGCGACAGCCCGCCGACACCACGAGCGGAACAGACTGGAGCGACACAAGTTGGATAAACGAGATAAACCCCTCGTCAATATCAGTGTTACCGAGTGGGTGGTGATCCTGTTTAAAATTTTATCGCCTCGTTGCCTGCGTGGTCTTTGGCCGTGCTGGTCTACATCATGCTAGGCGGTTTCATCGCAGGACTGCTGCCCGATTTCAAAAAAAATGCCGAAACCACACCCGTTAGATATGCGGTGCGGGACTGCACACCTGACTTTACCGAATGAGTCTGATTCAGGTTCAGGCCGTGCCAAACCTACGACTGCGAGATATGTATTCGAGAACTGCCACTCAACGCAGGCGGGCGTTGAGTTTTTCCTGCATCCAGCTGAGCAGTGCAGTAATCTCCACATCGACCTCAGCGTCCGTCAGGGTTTTGTCAGGGGAAGCGAACGACAGGCTGAAAGCCATGCTCTTTTGGCTTTTGCCTAGCGCAGCGTCGGTGAAGATGTCGAAGAGACGAAAGGTAGCGAGGTGTTTTTTAGCGGGGAAATCTTGCAGAGCTGCGGCAACGGCGCGGTAAGGGATGTCTTGTGCCAGCACGAAGGCTAGGTCACGCTGCACGGGCGGGTATTTACAGCTATAGTCGCCAATTTTGTGGCGTTGTTGTGTCAGTCGATAGATGTTGTCGCTCAGTAGTTCAAAAAACAGCACTTTTTTGCTGTCGAGTTTGAAAGCCTGCAAAACCTGCGGATGCAGTTCACCCACGCAGCCGAGGTAGAGTTCATCGCTGTGCACATACAGCGCGGCAAAGGGGTTAAAGAACGGGACATCGTTACTCTGCACCGCACTGATGGTCAATCGTGTGCTGGCGATCCCGAAACGGTGTAACAGTTGAAGTAGGAGTTTTTTCCCCAAATAGACATCTGGTGGTATTTCTGGAGTGCGCCAGCCCGCGCGTTGGTAAGGTGTGTCGATGATGGCGGCCATGAGGTTATGCTCGCGCGGTCGTGCCGCAGTGTTGTCGTTGGTGATGTGCAACCCTTGTCGTTGTAGGTAATGATAGTGTTCACGGTGTTCACCCAGCTGCAGATTGGCACGAAAATAGCCTCGTCCCACTTCGAATAGGCGTGTGCCTTTGTGGCGATGTCTGCGGTTGTTGCTGATAGTGCGCAATAGGTTTGGCAACAAGGTGGTTTGCATTGCCTGCAACTGGTCGCTGATGGGGTTGTGGAGGAGCAGCGAGGGGTAGAGTGGGTGGGTGTCATCGATCAGTAGTTTACGGTAATCGCGCGGATCGGTCATCGCGAAGTTAACTGTCTCTTGCAGTCCCAGTGCTGCACAGGCGATTTTGAGGCGATTCTGGAACATTGCCAAAGCGTCGTCGACTCCCAGCGACTGTTGCGCTAGGGGCAGGGTGCTGGCAATTTTGTCGAGACCGTGTAAACGCCCGACTTCCTCGAGCAGGTCGATTTCGCGGCTGACATCGTGTCGGAAGGATGGCACTTCCCACAACGAGCGTTCTGCGGTGCAGTCGAGTAGTTTGAAGGTGAGTCTTGTGAGGTATTGTTGGCAATCGTCTTGGGTCAGCGCGGGCAATCCCAGTATTTTGCGCGCCCGCGGCAGTCGTAGGGCGACTTTGCGCCGTGGCTGGGGGGCTGGGTAGACATCGTGCGGTCGTTCGCTGAGTGTTTGCAGCACGTCGGAGGGTAGGGTGCGGCTGAGCAGGTAGCGGGTGCGCATGGCGATTTCCGTCAACGGCTCGACATCGACGTGTCGTTCGAAACGGTGTGCTGACTCGGTGCGCAGAGCCAAGCGTTTGGCTGTCTTACGCACTGTGCGAGCATCGAAGTTAGCGATTTCGATCACCAGTGTACGTGTTGCGGGTTTGATTTCGGAGTTCGCTCCGCCCATGATACCAGCCAGGCCGATAATGCGCTCTGTATCGCAGATCAGTATGTCGCCTGGTTGCACCTGCCGTGGTTTGCCGTCGAGGGGGGTGAATGTTTCTTCCTGCCGTGCTTGGTGCACCTTGAGGGTGCGGCCTGCGATCGTAGTTGCATCGTAAGCGTGTAGTGGCTGGCCGTATTCGAGCATGACATAGTTGGTGATATCGACGACGGCGTTCACAGGGCGAATACCAGAGACTCGTAAGCGTCTCTGCATATCGTAGGGTGCTGCGGGCACTGTCTTTATTTCGGCATGCAGGGTGCACAAACGATAGCAGCCGCTGTTTGCCGCAATTGCGACTTGCACCTGCTCTTCTGTTGTCGGGTATGGGACAGCTGTGCAGGTGGGTGGTTTGATCGGCAGCTGTAATTTCGCAGCCAGTTCGCGGGCGACACCGAGGTAGCTGAGACAGTCGCCGCGGTTAGGGGTAACGTTGATGTCGAGTATGTTGTCTTGAACTTGGTAGATACCTGCCAGTGGTTTTCCTATCGGCAATTTTTCGTCGAGCGGCAGGATTCCTTCGTGTTCGTCGCCCAAATCTAGTTCACGTGCGCTGCAAATCATGCCGTGCGAGATCGTGCCGCGTATTTTCGTCGCAGTTATTTTGCGTCCTTCGACTGTCGCACCTGGCCGTGCCACCGCCACCTTCATCTCTTTCCGCACATTGTGTGCGCCGCAGATGATTTCTCGTTCACCTTCACCGCTATCTACTGTGCACAGGGTGAGGCGGTCACTGTTGGGGTGTGGTATGGTGTTGGTAACCTTACCCACCACGACGTGACTATCGATGGGCGGTAGGGTTTGTGTTCCTTCAACTTCCAATCCTAGCATGGTTAGGGTCGCAGCTAATTCGGCAACGCTGTAGGCACTGGTGTCGATGTAGTCTTGCAGCCAGGCAAGTGAGATCAGCATGGTGTTTTCCTATACGAAGATGGGTAAACGTGCATTGAGCTCTGGCGATGCGGCGAACAGTGTGCGCAAATCGTCGATGCCGTAGTATAGCATTGCCAGGCGATCGAGCCCAAAGCCGAAGGCGAATCCGCTGTAGCGTTCACTGTCGATATCCATTGCCTCAAAGACGTTGGGGTGAATCATGCCGCACCCACCTGCCTCGAGCCAACCTGTGTATTTACAAACGCGGCAACCCTTCTGCGGGTTATGCAGCTGGTGGTGTTGGCAGGCGACGCATTCTATATCCACCTCCGCACCAGGCTCGACGAAAGGAAAGTAGCTGGGTCGGAAGCGGGTATGGAGGTTGTCGCGGTAGATGGCACACAGGAACGTGTCGATAGTACCCTTAAGGTGTGCGAAACTTATTCCTTCATCGACAACAAAACCTTCGATTTGGTGAAACATAGGTGTGTGTGTGAGGTCAAAATCGCAGCGGAAGCAACGTCCCATGGAGATCACGCGCAGTGGCGGTCGGTGCTCGCTCAGGGCGTGCACCTGCACGTTGGAGGTATGTGTGCGCAGTAGCGGGCGTTCTTCATGATGTTTGTCGGCTAGGTAGAATGTGTCCTGCATGTCGCGGGCGGGGTGGTGTGCGGGAATATTGAGCTTGTTGAAGTTAAAATCTTCGTATTCTATTTCGGGCCCTTCCAGGGTGTTGAAACCGAGTTTAGCGAAGGTATCTTGCAGTTTTTGTCGCATCAGCGTTACGGGGTGCAGCGAGCCATTTTCGTCTCGATCGAGGACGGGCAGGTCGATGTCGGCACGTTCTTTTTGCAGTTTAGTTTCGATTGCTTTGCGTTGCAGGGTGTGTCGTCGTGCGTTGATTTGTTGCTCGCTGTATCTTTGCAGCGCGTTGACTGCCGCTCCGAATTGTTTGCGTTCTTCGCCTGTCAGGGTGGTAATTTTTGCTCGCAGGTGTGCCAGTTGTCCTTTGCGTCCTAGGAAGGCAATGCGCACCTCCTCTAAGGTTTGCGCTCTGTCGGCTGCTGTACAGCGTTGGGTGAAGGCATCTTTGCACTCTCGTACCTTGTTCAGTAGTCGCTGGGCTGTCAACTTTGTTTATCTCCTCCCTCTTCTCTTTCCCCCCCTACCCTCGCTGGGCGGGTGTATCACAGTAGTGCCGACAAGGAAAGAGGGTTGCTGCGCGGCAGGAAGTTCCTGTTGAGCACTCAGTAAAGTGGTTGTTGTGGCCGATACGCGCAGGCGGGGGTGCACACGTGAGCTTGATGGAGAGGGCCGTCACTGAAGCTAGCGAGTTGAGGGCACATCGTATTGTTATTGAGGAAGGCAAGCGTCCGTATTTTCTCACCGCTGCTGGTGCGAGCAGATCGAAGTCCATTCATCCTCCGACTGGTGCTGATATGGATCAGTTATTCATCAGCGTTTTTTCGCATGAGGATGGTTTGTCACACCTTCGGCGTGGTGTCCGCAGGGTTAATATCTTGGGATTTGGTGAGGTAGATTGCATCGGTTTGCCTGATTTACGTCAGATGAACATTTACCCTCCCAGTGGGAGGGCACTTTACGAACTTGATCGTAAGCAGTTTTTGCCTAAATCCACTATGACTGAGGCGAGAGGTGGTGTCGAGCATGATGCCGCGCGGGAAGGCGTGGATGATGATATGAGTGACATGTTCATCGACCCTACGGCTAGTATCGGTGGTAAGACATCCTTGCCGAGTGCTGAGCAATCGCCGAACGCGGCAGCATCGCCCGCGACACCAGCCAGTCAGGAGAAGAGTGCTGCTCCCAGCGGCGAGCTATTGCAGGTAGATTTTTCTGCGCCTCGTGACGGGGGGGCGACTGCACCAGAGAGGGATGCGGCGGCAGATCAGCCTGCCCCTGCTCAGGGAGGTGCGTCTGCGAAGGCTGATCTTCAGTCCTTACTCGTGCAGCAGGACGATACGGCGGCGAGTTCCCCTGCTGCAGGTCAGGATACTGTGCGTGCTGGCGAGCCTGACCCTCTCCCAGAGAAGGGTGAGGAAGCGGAAGGCGTGCGTACTGCGATGGATAAGGTGACCACGCAGCCCGACAGGATAGTGGCTGAGCGCGGAGCGGCTGCTGACGATGGCCAGGATGCGTCTACCGCCCCCGCGGTGAAGGTGATCACGCAGCCCGACAGGGTAGTAGCTGCGCGCGAGGCGGCTACTGACGATGGCCAGGATGCGTCTGCCGCCCCCGCGGTGTCGGAGGAGGAAGAAGAATCGGCATCTTCCAGGCGTGTGTTGTCGAGTGCTAGCACGGTTAGCGATGGTAGTAATGCTCTCGACAAGCTTTTGCAGGAGATGAAAGCGAAGCGTGCAAGTGATTTGCATTTGAGTTGTGATTGTCCCGTTATGATGCGTATTGCAGGGCAGATGGAGAAGGTCAACGCCAGTGAAAAAATCACCTCTGAAGTTTTACGGGGCTGGCTCGATCCTCTTGTTCCCGCGACGGAAGCGGCGAGGCTGGAACGGAGCGGTGACATTGATTTTACTTATGAGTTGCGGGGTGTGGGGAGGTTTCGGGTTAATGTTTTGAAAGATTTGCATGGTATCGGTGCGGTGTTGCGTTATGTGCCCGCTGTGCTCAGCACTTTGGAGGAGTTGGCAGCGCCTGATATTGTCAAAAAATTTTGTTATTTATCGAAGGGCCTGGTTATTCTCAGCGGTTCTGCGGGGAGTGGGCGATCGACGACGATGGCGGCGATGGTAGACATCATCAACACTACTCGCAAGGCGCATCTGCTGGCGATCGAAGAGCAGATTGAATTTGTGCACACTCCCAAAAATTCTCTCATTCGTCAACGTGAGATTGGCACGCATACACACTCGGTGTTGGATGGGCTGCGGGCGGCATTGCGGGAAGACCCTGATATTATTTGCACGGATGAGATCCGTGAGGCGGAGGCGATGGCGATGGTACTGAAGTGCGCCGAGGCGGGGCGGTTGGTTTTCAGCATGATGCCTGCTCGCAACAGTGTCTTGGCAATCGATGGCATCATCAATCAATTCACGCCCGCTCATCAGAGTCAGGTGCGTCACTTGCTAGCGAACACTTTGCGCGGTGTTATTTGCCAGACGTTGTTACGGACAAAAGACGGCGGGCGGGTAGCTGCTTGGGAGGTGCTTATTGCTTCCAGCGAAGCGGCGGCGATGATCAAAACTGGCAGAACGCAGCAACTCACTGCACACATGATCGCGCACCGTGTCAAGGGCAACATTCTGCTCAACGATAGTCTGCTCAAACTGGTCAGTGAGGAGACGGTAAGTCTCAACGACGCACTCATTGCGGCGGTCGACAAGCGTGCTTGCCACGCTTTAGCGCACCGCCGCGGGCTGTTGAAGCTTTCCGCTTGAATCGTCTCCAGTCCTATCCCTATGCGCGTGCAGTACATCGCACAAGATTATGGAGGATCAGGCTGTGACGGGCAGCGTCTCACCAAGCTGTTGATAACCAGGCGGAATGGCAGGTCGGTCATCAGTATCAACCCCACCGCCACCAAATAAATAGGCTCGATGTTCTCGGAGAAGAGCAGCATGGCAAAGGTCAACAACGTCACCAAAACATAAAAGAGCGACACAGGTAGTAGGTGCGGTAAATGAAAGTTGCGGGCGTAGACCGCTCGAAAATTGGACTGTGGCACGGACTGGGACTCCACCGCTTCAGGAGGGGCAACCCACAAGGCTACTTTGTCAGCAAAACGTCTGCGCTTCTTGCCCTCCCGCCACAGAATCTGGAAGAAGTGATAGTTGGCGGTGACAGGGTTGAAGTTCTGCGGCGGTGTGGTCACCCCATAGGTGGGTGTTTCCTCCTCCGCCTGAAACGTCCCCAGCCACTTGTCCCAGATGATGAACACACCAGCGTAGTTCTTGTCGATATATTTGGGGTCGCGGCCGTGATGGACACGGTGATGCGAAGGGGTGTTCATGAAAATTTCCCAAAAGCCAAGCTTGCCCACCGTCTCCGTGTGAATCAAAAACTGGTAGAGGAGATTGATGCCGTAGAATAACCCAAACCACCAAGGCGATAAACCCAGCAAAGCTAACGGCAAATCAAAGACAAAGGTAAAAAAAGAACCGAGCGCCGACTGTCGAAAAGCAACACTGAAATTGAAGTTCTCACTCTGATGGTGCACAATGTGCGTGCCCCACAGAAAGTTGACCCGATGCGAAACACGATGGTTGACATAATAACAAAAATCGACGGCGAAAAAGAAAAACACCATCGCCACACAAAACCACGGCATCGGCAAATCGGAAACCGTGAACAGACGGTAGTTCTCGTAGATGAGGACGTACGCACCGACAGAGAGGACTTTGGTGAAGGGAATGGTCAGGCGCGATAGGATACCCGCCGAAAGATTAGCCAGCGTGTCGATGCCGAGATAACGCCCGCGCTTACGCAACTTGCAGAAGACGTATTCTACGAAGACGAAGAGAAAAAGCACGGGTATCGCATAAGTGACGACCATTGCAGTCCACCTCCCTCAGCACTTGCACACACCCACGATCGCCATTCTAACCCCATATTGTGCCAAGTTTGCGGCGATTTGACAAGCCTCTCACCCTAATCATCGGTTCTTGGGGCGAAAACTTTATAACTTGACAAATACTCTAAAAACTGCTAGCACACGCCGCATCGATGATTTGTGCTAAGAGGTAGCCATGACGAGAAGGCATCTACGAGCCGCGGTGTTGCTGGTGGGGTTGGCTGTAACCCCATCCCTGACCGCCACCCCACGACAGCAACAAGAGGAGCTGGTGGTAACGTTGCAACGCATCCTCAACCGACATCTCCGCCTCGACGGCTGTACCCTCGCTCCAGTGGATAGCGAAACCGCCTTCGTGGTGCAGATTTTTTGCTCCAAGACAGACACGCCACGTCTGCTTGGCCAATCAGGGATGTTCCTCCGTAGCTTGAAAATTCTGTTCAACGACCTCTATCTCGACTGGCAACAACGCCAGCTAGGCAGTGGCTTCACGTGGGATAAAGCAAAAAAAATGCACTTGCGTTTTATTGAAAAGGAATGAGGAGCGCTGATGATGGCACGTTTCACTAAATTTTCCCTGCTGGTGCTCACCCTGCTCGCGTTCGCACCGCGCCTCGCTGCCACCGACATCGTTATTCTGACGGAAAAAGGAGTCTACCGAGATTTTCTGCAAAATCTGGGACAGTGGAAGGAAAAGATACGCGCGACGCTGACGGGCGACGCAACTGGCAAGCACAAGCTAGGAGCATTTGAAATCGCATACGTCAAGGGTCACCGTTTCCTGACACGCACAGAACTGCTGCGCGATGTCGATAAACACGGACACAGCGGAGACGAGAAGTGGCACGAATTGACCCTAGAAGCGGGTGTGGCAGTGCCGTGGATGCTACCGCTGGCGGCAGTGCTCGGCCCCATCAACGTCGCTATCGAAGCGAACGGCAAGGTCGCCGCAACCAAACAGTACCGCATCGTCATCCCCGACGTGCTCTCCCTCGCGGCACACCGCGAGACAACAGACGCAACGATCGACCTCAAACAATATATCCGCAAAATTTACAAGATTATCTCCCTGCCTCTCACCGCCGAACGATTGCGTGCCACCCTACCCGCGGGAGCAGAAATCAACAGCGTTGGAGAAAAGACAGTGTTGGTCAAGGTCGGGCCGCGCCTCAGCGCAGTCGGGGCAGCCGTCAAAGCCAATACCCACGTGCTGCTGAGTTCGCTGTTTAGGTCCTCGCTGAAAGTGCTGGCACGAATGGGGGAACGCACCTACGTCAATTATCGCGTAGCCACCGCCGATAACCGCGACTTCGCACTGGAAGCCAAACTGACACTTGGCTTGACCTTCATCAATACCAGTATGTTCGATAAACTGCTGAGTAGCGAGCTGATTACCGCCCAGATTGCGCGCACTCAAGAGAAAAAACTTGTTTACGATTTTATCTACGACCTCGACTATCCCGCCGCGCGTCAAGCTCTAGGCAAGGCACTGCTCGGAGATCTTTCCGCCAGCCAAGATATCGCTACCTTCCGCTCCGATCCCACAGCTTACCGAGGTATTGCCATCGTGGAAAAGAGCTCCGACCTGCTACTCGATGTAGTGAAAAAAGGACGTATCGCTTTCACTGCAGGCGATAAAGCCCTCACTCCACATCTACGAGGATTGCTCGGCCGAGAACTGAGCGGCAGTTGGCTCGACTTCAGCCGCAACGCACAAAAAAGTAGCGGCGAAACCACCCGTGTCAACGTCGTCGAAGAACGCGAGGAGGTTGCCTCGTTCACCTACAACTACGACCGCAACAACGAGCTGTTGCTAGGCTTGGTGACGGCGAACACCTCTCGTATCGACATCGATTCCCGTGCTGTGCTCGCTGACATAGTTACCAGCGGACAAGGTTTGCAAGAAAGCATGCTCAATAAACTGCACTTCAGCTACCTCTATCACGAGAAAAAAAACAACCAGCAGATTGTGGCTAATTTTTTTGCTGTGGCTCGTAACATACTAGCAGCTAACCAACGTAGCCTAGCCGAAGTTATCGACGCGGTGCAAAGCAACGCGCCGTGCGGCGACAAGGACGCACGCTTCACTATCGAAGGAGTGCTACACGATCGTGCCGTGCGCAACCTCCTGCGCTACCGACCCGCCGAAGTGTGGATCGGCATTGCCAAGGTACTCGGCTTCGCACCAGCCAGTGCCTTCCGCCACGAACAGACACGCACCAAAGCTATCGCCAAATTACCACGCCCCCACCGCAAGCTGCTGGAAAAATTTAGCGAGCAGGCCATGCCCTTTTGGCGCAGCACGCATAACTTACCAGACAAGAAAGATACCGCAGAAAAAATTCGTGACCTGTTTGTGGCGATGAAAGGTGATCCGTTCTTGCTGGAGTTGCTGATCTTTCTTGCAGGAGCTGACTATCGACAGACAAAGGACCCCGACCGCTTCGCGCAGGGGATTAACGTCAGCGTGGCACTAACAACCCCCGACTGTAACCTGCGATGGAGTCAACGCGGCAAACTCAGCTACGCCCTCTAGGGATCTGTCTACTGGCCTGTTGCCACGGCTGGGGGGAGAGCGGTGGAATTGCTAATCGGGAAGATCACTGCCATCGATCAAAGTTACTTTAGATCCGATATTTTCTGCAAAGGAAACAGCCTCTTTAGAAAAATGGGATGTGGTGATGAATACACCCTTTTGGTTTTTTTTACCTTGCAATGCTCCTGCAAATTTTTGTATCTCTGGTCGCCCTACACGGCTTTCTTTCTTCCACCTCTTCGCTTGCACATAGGTCAAATCAAGACCGAGCTTATCCTCTTTAATCACACCATCGATGCCATCGTCTCCGCTTGTAGCAAATGCTTGAACTTGATCCGACTCTGCTGCTCATCCTTACCTTGAGCACACCGACCTCACCCGCAGGCCCAGCCCCCAGCACGACAACGTCGAAGCTACTACCATCACTCATGTTTCATCTCCCTAACGCAGGGGGAGGTTTTAATGCACTTAGACCACAAAAGCAACTGCTGGAAACAGTTGCGCGTGCCTAACGACCACTGCCGCGCCAAGCACCCTCACAACGCATACTGCGCGTGCGTCTTGGAGGCGAAGCGCCGTTTTCCTTATGACTGGATTGAAAAGCTTCCTTGCCAAGAGCTTTAGGTTCATCAGCTTGGCTAAGGGTGTCCGCTTTTTACGGGGGCATCTACACAATGTCTTGCAGTTTGGGTATGGAAAGCGCACAATGGAGACCTGCGAACGTTAGACGAGCCCGCCATGACGATAGCCGACAACCGAGCAGCGCTTGCTGTTTTGCGTGACAAGCATGGTGCGGACATAGAGGTTAGCCGTGCTTATGAGGAAGACTGCGTAGTGCTCAGCAGGCCTGAGGCGTTGCGCTCTGTTGTCGGTGAGTTGCACAACAGTTTTCCGTTTTTGCTCGATGTCTGTGGCGTTGATTATCTACCGCGCGTGCCGCGTTTTGAGGTGGTCTATCACTTTGCCGATCCCGAGCAACGACGGCGCGTGCGCCTGAAAGTGCCGTTGGTGGAGGGTGCTGAGTTGGTCTCGGTAACTGACATCTATCGCAGTGCCGATTGGTTCGAGCGTGAAACTTACGATATGTTCGGCATAAAATTTCGTGGCCATCCCAACTTGCGCCGCATTCTCTGCCACGAGGATTTTGTCGGGCATCCGCTGCGTAAGGACTACCCCGCCGACAAGAACCAAGCCCTGACAACACCACTGCAACACATTTACGAGCAGGAGGAGGAACGTCTTAAAGCGGAGCGAGAAAGCGGCAAACAAGCCTGGCGAAGCGAAGCGGAGCGAGAAAGCGGCAAACAAGCCTGGCGAAGCGAAGCGGAGCGAGAAAGCGGCAAACAAGCCTGGCGAAGCGAAGCGGAGCGAGAAAGCGAAGCTGCTTTTAGTAACGCTCGCTTGCTAGCTCGCTCCCCACACTCAGACGTGAAGGGCGAGAGCGAAGCGGAGCAAGAAAGCGGCAAACAAGCCTGGCGAAGCGAAGCGGAGCGAGAAAAGGATCATCTTGCCGATCGGGTATTGATCAACATCGGCCCCGCTCATCCTGCCACGCATGGCACGCTGCGTTTCATGGCGGTGTTGAGCGGTGAGACGATTGAAAAAATGGACATCGAGATCGGTTATTTGCACCGTTGTTTTGAGAAGATGTGCGAGACGCATGATTACAACCAGATAATTCCCTACACCGATCGCCTCAACTACTGTTCTGCGCCGATGAACAACAACACTTGGTGTCGCACAATCGAGAAACTTCTCGGTGTCGAGGTGCCGCCGCGTGCGCAAGTAATGCGAGTTATCCTCGATGAATTTTCCCGCTGCATCGACCACTTCGTGTGTATCTCAACCAATGCGGTCGATCTCGGTGCACTGACCAATTTTTGGCTTGGCTTTCAGGCACGCGAACGTGTGTATCATCTCTTCGAACGTCTTTGCGGGGCACGTCTCACCGTCTCGTTAGCACGGGTGGGAGGCATGGGGTTTGATTTGCCCGATGGCTGGGTAGCTTTGGCACGAGATACTTTGCAGGCCATCGATCAATCGCAACGTGAGTTGGATAGCTTGTTGACCAACAACCGCATCTTCAAGCAGCGTATGGTCGGCACTGCGGAGATAAGTCAGCGTGATGCCATCAACTGGGGTTTCACGGGACCTTGTTTGCGTGCCACGGGTGTGCCGCTCGATTTGCGTGTTGCAGAACCTTATAGCGGGTATGAGCAGTTTGCGTTCGATATCCCTGTTGGCGAGCGCGGTGATTCTTATGATCGGTATGCAGTGCGCATGGCGGAAATTCGCCAGTCCATGCGTATTATTACCCAGGCATTGGACAACATCCCTTCAGGCCCCATTGCCGTCGCTGATCCAGCCATTTCATTGCCAGCACGTAAGGACACCTATGGCAACATCGAGGGTTTGATGAATCAGTTCATGTTGGTTATTCAAGGCGTACAACCGCCGCGCGGCGAAGTCTACTGTAGTTCCGAGGCGGCCAACGGCGAGCTGGGTTTCTATGTTGTCAGCGATGGCAGTGGCAAACCGTGGCGGGTCAAGTGCCGCCCACCTTGTTTTGCCATTTTTCAAGCTTTCCCCCACATGTGCAAAGGACAGATGCTCGCCGACGCAATCGCCGCGCTGGGCAGCATCAACATTATCGCGGGCGAGCTTGACCGCTAGTTGCCATTATTTTTGCAAAAAATCTTGCAACATGCTTAATAACGGCTAGGATCAGCGAGGGATGTCAGATCAAACGCAAATCGACAACGCCAGGCGTGATTACAACATCGATGAGTGGGGAGCGGGTTATTTCGGTATCGACGGTCGGGGTTTCGTCGCGTGCTACCCGACTGGTACACATGAGCAGGCGGTGGTGTTGCACGATGTGGTCACGCAGGCACGGCAACGGAATATCCACCCGCCACTGATTATTCGTTTCTCGCAGATCATCGCCTCGCAGCTATTGCGTTTGGAGCGAGCTTTTCGAGGGGCTATTCGCGAATTCGACTATCGGGGACGACATTTCGGTGTCTTTCCTTTCAAGGTCAATCAGCGGCGGGAGTTCATCGACGCGGTGATCGAATGCGGCGCACAATATGATTATGGGTTAGAGGTGGGTAGCAAGTCAGAACTACTCGCTGCTCTCAGCTACCCGTTGTCGGCACGGGCACTGTTGGTCTGTAATGGTTTCAAGGACGAGGAGTTCGTCATGCTAGCCTGTCTCGCAGCCGAGATGGGCAAGAATGCGGTGCTGGTCATCGAAGGCCCCGACGAGTTGCAAATTTTGCTGAGCAAATTGCGGCAGCAACGGGTTACAGCACAGATCGGTATTCGCACCCGCCTGTACAGCAAAGGGTCGGGAAAATGGGAGAACAGCTCAGGCTCTGATTCGAAATTCGGCTTGACCATTATCGAGCTGCTCGACTGCCTGAAAACCCTGCAACAGGAAGGGCATGTCGATAAGGTGTCGATGTTGCATTTGCATATCGGCTCGCAGATTACCGAAATCAAAAAATTCAAAACCGCCCTCAAGGAGGCAGCACGCATTTACAGCAAGATTGTGCGTATGGGATTCGCCGCGGTCAAGTACCTCAACATCGGCGGCGGGGTGGGAGTTGACTACGACGGTAGCAAAACCTCGTCGCAGTTCAGTGCCAACTACGTGTTGCAAGAGTTTGTCAACGATGCAGTATATGTCATCGGACAGGTATGCCGTGAGGAGGGCGTGGCAACACCCGACATTGTAACGGAGAGCGGCAGAATCATCGCCGCCTACCACTCGTTGGTAGTTACCGATATTCGCGAGGTGCAAGCCCCGTCTATAGTCAGCTCCAATTGGATGCAGGTCGACCATCACAAGACACACCGCAGTCTGGTCGAATTGCGCTATATCTACGACAACATCAACCTCAAGAATTACGCCGAGTACTATCACGATGCCGTCGAGTACCACGAAGAACTAACCGCACTGTTCGGTCTCGGCTATCTCGATCTCGAAGCACGCGGCTGCGGTGAGGAGCTGTTTCAGGAAATTTGCCGCAAAGCCCTGTCTTTTTCCATCGTGCAGAAACGTCCGCGGACAGAGTTTAAATTTTTGCAGCAGCGTTTCGTCAGCAAGTATCTCGCTAATTTTTCTGTTTTTCAATCCATTCCCGATGCCTGGTCAATCGGCCAGCTCTTTCCTGTCATGCCATTGTCTCGCCATCACGAAAAGCCAACCCACGAGGCCAACATCGTCGATATCACCTGTGACTCCGACGGTTGCCTGGCGCAATTTATCGACTGCAAGACAATCAAGTCCGTGCTCGGTTTGCATTCGCCCTCCCATGAACCCTATTATCTTGGGTTTTTTCTCGTCGGTGCATATCAAGAGAGCCTTGCTAGCGAGCACAATCTATTCGGTGCCACACATGAAGTCGAGGTCACGGTGAACCGTGATGGCAGTTACGACATCGCTAAAATCACGGCGGGTGACACGATTACGGAGTTGCTGGAAAGCCGTAATTATTCGGGCAAAACACTGGTTGCCAGTTTCCTTAAACAAGTTGAAAAGCTGCAACGCCACGGCACACTCAGCTCCAGCCGCGGCGGAGAAATTATCAGTGTTTTGAAAATGTGCATGAAATCATATCCCTACCTCAGCAATTGATGCTTGCCTGTCGTAGAGAGCGTCTACATGCCTGACATGTGCATACGGCGGTTAAGCTTGTACAGGGCACTGCTCTTCAGCTATGCAGTGCTTTCAAGTTCCGTGTCGTGGTCTGCTACACCCAGTCTGTGGGCAACTTCACCCCTGGGAGTGCAAGCACTGGCCTTTACACCTGCCGTGGCTAACATCATGCTCAGACAACACGAAGGAGATTACACCGTCGTCAGGTGGCGCGGCATACCGACTTTTGATCGTGATTTTGAGATGTTACAATTCTCGAGGCAACTATACCAACTCGGCGATGCGATGTTATGGGTGACAACACTGGCTGCCGCGGTAGCCTACAACACGGGTTTCAGCGCGGATGAACACCGCAAACTCTACGTGTTGTTGCAAGTGCTGTGCATGGAAGAAGGTCTTAGCGGTTTGCTGAAACTACTCATCGATAGACCGCGTCCCGACAGGTCTGATCGCGGTGCGTTTCCCAGCGCACACGCCGCGTTCACCTTCGCATGGGCAAGCTTCGTGGCCACCGACCTTCATCGCCAAGACCATCGCGGCTTTTTCCCCTATCTGCTGGCCACCTTCACGGCGCTCAGTCGTGTCGGTGGACGTAAACACTACCTCAGCGATGTCATTGCGGGCGGGTTGCTAGGTACACTGCTCGGTTACTATTTCTACGACTTCCACTTCGATCAGCACGGTCGTTGGCGAGGGACTCAACACCGTACAGGCTGGCACATCCAGCCACACGTGCAACTCTCCGCAGAGGGACAGCCACAGCTTGCTCTGCGTGTCGGTAGCACGTTCTAGTAGGGGGGCAGTGTAGATCCGCAAAAAAACGGACACCCTATCGACTTATACAACAATGCTAAATTAAAGTGCGTAAGGCAGGTAAAATTTGCTAGAATGCCTCTGCGGTATGTCTGGGGCGTGCCGTTTTCTTTCACCTGTATGCGGATGTTAGCTTGCACAGCGTACGACCGAGCAAGTTTATTTTCGTCACGGGCGGGGTGGTATCTTCGCTCGGCAAAGGGCTGGTTGCCGCCAGTGTGGGGGCGTTGTTGGAGACGAGGGGGTTGCAGGTAACTCTGCTGAAGGTCGATCCCTACCTGAACGTCGATCCTGGCACGATGAATCCGCGCCAGCACGGCGAAGTTTTTGTCACCCGCGATGGGGCGGAAACCGATCTTGATCTCGGTCATTACGAGCGCTTCACCAATGCGGTGATGAGTGCCGACAACAGTTTTTCCACGGGGCAGGTTTACGATGCGGTGCTCGGCAAGGAACGCCGCGGTGATTATCTCGGTGGCACGGTACAGGTTGTGCCGCACATCACCGCTGAGATTCGTCGGCGTATTCTCGCTTCCGTGCAGAAGGTGGATGTCGCCATCGTCGAAATCGGCGGCACGGTCGGCGACATTGAAAGCCTGCCGTTTCTCGAAGCTATTCGTCAGCTGCGCAGCGAGTTGGGCAGCGAGCATGTGTTGTTCGTGCATGTCACTCTCGTGCCCTGGCTAGAGGCGGCGCAAGAACTTAAAACCAAGCCTACTCAGCACTCGGTGAAGAACCTGCGGCAGACGGGTATTCAGCCTGACGTGCTCATCTGCCGTGCGGTGCGTCCCATTCCGCCGCGTGTTTTGCAAAAAATATCGCTGACCTGCGATGTGCCGCCGCAGGCGGCCATTCAGGCGCAGGATCTCGATAGTATTTACAAGCTGCCACTACATTTTCACCACCAACGTCTCGATCAGGTTATCGTCGATAAACTCAAAATTTGGACACGTCATCCCGACCTCAGTGTCTGGCAGAACATCAGCGACGGCCTCGATGCGCCGCAAGGCATCTGCAAGGTGGGTATCGTCGGTAAGTATGTCGATGTTATCGACTCCTACAAGTCGGTACACGAGGCCTTGATCCACGCGGGGATCGCAACTCGTCTGCGGGTTGAAGTCGGTTATATAGATGCCGAGCAACTCGAGCAGGGCAACATCGCCCACAGTTTAGCGGGTCTGCAGGGGGTTATCGTGCCTGGTGGTTTTGGTGAGCGGGGGATTGCGGGCAAGATTCAGGCTATCAGCTACTGCCGTCGCCAGAACTTGCCTTTCCTCGGTATCTGCTACGGGATGCAGTTGGCGATGATTGAATTTGCACGCCACGAGTTGGGTTTGCGTGACGCGGGCAGCGCGGAATTCGATCCGCCACCTGCGGAGTTGGTCGTCGATTTGATGCCCGAACAAAAAGCGCATGCCGCCAAGGGTGGCACGATGCGTCTCGGTGCATACCCTTGCATGCTAGCTCGCGACTCGCACGTCTTTGCTATCTACGGCAAAGACGAGATTAGCGAACGGCATCGCCATCGTTTTGAATTCAACAACAGTTTCCGCGCGCGCTTTGAGACCCATGGAATGCGCGGTGTCGGCCTGTCTCCCGACGACAAGATGGTGGAAATTATGGAGCTGCAAGAGCACAGATGGTTTATCTGCTGTCAGTTCCACCCTGAACTGCAAAGCTCGCCGCGTCGTGCTCATCCGTTGTTTCGTTCCTTCGTGGAGGCTGCGTACCGTTGCCACTAACCGATGTCATCGCCTACGGGCGTGAGTGCCTGCACGCTGAGGCCGAAGCCATTCGACATGCTGCACAGCGGCTCGACAACAACTTCGCCCGTGCCCTTGCCTGCCTCGCGGCCTGCCGAGGACGGATCGTGGTCAGCGGCCTGGGCAAGTCAGGGCATATTGCGCGCAAAATTTCCGCCACGTTATCCAGTACAGGCTCGCCGTCGTTTTTTTTACACCCTGCTGAAGCGCTGCACGGCGATTGCGGGCTGCTCCGTAAGGACGATGTCTTGCTGGCTATCGCTTTCGGTGGCGAAACTTACGAGGTTAACGCGGTCTGTCGTTACGCGGCACAGCTGCGACTTCCCGTTATCGCCATTACAGGTTGCCTTGCCTCGACGCTGGCAGGTTTGGCCGACACCGTGCTCGATGGCTCGGTGCGGGAAGAGGCCTGCCCTCTCGGTCTTGCCCCGACTTCTTCGGCGATTACCGCTTTGGCACTCGGTGACGCGCTGGCCGCGGCTTTGATGAAACAGCGTGGTTTCACGGCGCGCCAATTCGCACGCCTTCACCCTGGCGGCAGCATCGGACGCAGGTTGCAGGAAGTCGCTCACTTTCAACAACGTGCGACGACCGTGCCGCCTGAGGCAGATTTTTTCGCGGTGCTGCGCGGTGTCTCCAGCCACAATCATGGTATCGTGGCAGTCGTCGATGCGGACAACAATCTGCTAGGGGCGATCACCGATGGCGATGTACGACGTGCCTTGACGCATTATCGTGCACAGGCTTTTGCCACTTCCGCCGCCGCGCTGATGACACGTCACCCTCAGACGGTAACACCTGAAGTACTTGTCGCGGAGGCGGTGCAGCGCATGGAACAGCATCGCATCACCGCGTTGTTTCTAGTGCCCGCGACCTCCTCGCGACTGCTCGGTATCGTCAGGCTCCACGAACTGATGGCAGGCGGTGACCTGTGAGCAGGTTGCTGCGTGTCTTGCACCTGCTGTGTTGTGCCGCACTGCTGTTTTTGCTGCACTATGTGTGGTTACGTCCGCCGACGGAGTTTGTGGCGACAGGCAACGACGACCCGTTTCAGACTCAGGGGGAGGGGATCACCTGGCAACGTTACCGCGACGCGCAGGTTGTGCAACAGGTTGAGGCACGGCGGGCGACGGTGTTCTTTGCTACCGCACCGCAAGGAGGTGTCCTGCCAGTGCTGGGGGCAGTGCCTACACGGGTGGAGTTGCATGGCGAGGTGCGCTTTGCTCACGACGGGCATGCGCTGCGTACGACGCGGGCGACGTTTGCGGAAGGGGTGGTATCTAGCACTGCTGCGGTGCAGATCACGGGTGGTGGCCTGTATGTGCGGGGACACGAAGGTTTCAGCTACACGCTGGCAGATGGACAGCTAACGTTGCGAGGGAAGATTGAAGGTGAAGCTTATCCTGCTGACCGCACTCATCGCTAGTGCGACACGAGCTACCCCTATCAAGTGGCGGAGCAAAGGGATGTCGGTTTCGACACAGGGCAACGTTATTAATCTAGAGGCGGAGGTGGACATCCGCCAGGGCGATCTGCGGGTGCAGGCTGAGAGGGCGCGGATTTATTTCGATGCCGCGCCGCGTCGGGTAGGGCGTGACGCACTCACGCGTGCGGAATTACGCGGCAACGTGCGCTTCAGTTTCGGAAAGGGCACCGCGCAAATCCGCGGCAGTTGCGATAGAGCCGAATTTTTGCCGCACGAGAGCGTGGTATTGTCTGGCAATGTGCAAGCGACACGCGGCGGCAACATCATCCGTGGCAGGCAGATTATCTACTACCTGCACACAGGCTGGATTAAGGTTAGCGAGGCCGAAGGTGTGATGCAAGCGGAGTAGTGGTGACAGAAGGATTGCAGGCGGTCGGGTTATGTAAAACATTCGCGGCGCGCCGTGTCGTCGATGATGTTTCTTTTCATGTTTGCGGCGGTGAGGTGGTAGGTTTGTTGGGGCCGAACGGTGCGGGCAAGACCACCGCTTTTTATCTGATGGTCGGGTTGTTAGCGGCGGCGCGGGGGCGGGTTTTTTTGCGGGGGGAGGACATTACCGCCCTACCGATGCATCGTCGTGCACGTCTCGGTATCGGGTATCTGCCGCAGGACAGTTCTGTTTTTCAAAAAATGACGGTCGAGCAAAACTTGTTGGCGGTTATGCCTGTGTGTCGTGTGCCTCGCCAGCAACGCCAGACTTTGTGCGAGCAATTGTTGGAAAGGTTTCAGCTGACACGGGTACGCAAAGTGCTGGCGATCTCGTTGTCGGGGGGCGAGCGGCGACGTGTCGAAATCGCCCGTGCTTTGATCGGCAAACCGCAGTTCTTGTTGTTGGATGAACCCTTTGCAGGCATCGACCCGCGTACGGTGCAGGAGATGCAGATGTTGATTGCGGAACTGCGCACCGCAGGCTTGGGTGTACTGATCACCGATCACAATGTGCGTGAGACATTGAGTATTTGCGATCGTGTCTGTGTCCTTGCCGAGGGTAAGGTTATCGCCAGCGGCTCACCGCAGGAAGTTGCGACTCACCCACGGGTAATTAAAACTTACCTCGGCAGTGATTTCAGCACGGCTTGAATTGTTTTCCCTGCGCGTCATAACTGAGACGAGAGATCATAGGGCAAATAGCGCGGGAGAGGAAAGTCGTGACAAAGCCCTCTGAAATTCCTGTGGTTTTTCTGTCAAAATTTTAATACAATAGCTCGACAACCGATACCATGAAGAGAAATGAGTTCACGGGGGCGCTGGGTGCGATGGCACTGGAATTAAAACAGGGCTTGAAGTTTTCCCAACAGCTGCAGATGACTCCGCAGTTGCAGCAGGCGATTCGGTTGTTGCAGTTGTCGCGGCTGGAGTTGGGTGAGTTCATCAGCGAACAGCTGGCGGAGAACCCTGTGTTAGAGGAAAACGACGACACCAGCGGCGTATCAGAAAACACCGAAGAACAGGTGATCACCGAGCATCTCGCGTCGGCGGCTGAGATCGTCGATAGCATTGCCCCTGAGGGCGGCTCGGAGGTTGACTGGGAAAATCTTGCCCGCATGAAGGAGGCGGCACAGCAGTCGCCTGTCAAACGGCAACGTGAGGATGGCAGTGTGCCGCATTACGAGAATGTCGCGACGCGAGCGCAGTCGTTGAGTGAGCATCTCGGCAGACAGATAGCTGAGTTAGGATTCAGCGAGCGGGAGCTGTGCATCGCCGCGGTGCTTATCGGCAATCTCGATGAGCGCGGTTACATCGCGAGCGGACTGGACGAGCTATGTTCACGGGAGAACATCGATCCCGACGAGCTGGCGGAGGTACTCGACACGATACAACGGCTCGACCCTAGTGGGGTAGGGGCGCGTGACCTACAGGAGTGTTTGCTTATTCAGTTGCGCAACGGCAAGCGCAAAAACGGCATTGTCGAGCGGATTGTCGAGAAGCATCTCTCCCTCTTGGCGAGCCGTAATTTCCAGGTGATCGCGAAAGATCTCGCGATCACTGTCGAGCGAGTGATCGAGAATGTGCAAACTATCAGCGACCTTGAGCCTAACCCAGGACGACAGTTCGAGGCGGAAGCGGTGCAGTATATTACCCCCGATGTTTATGTATTCCAGAGCGGCGATAAGTGGATCGTCAGCCTCAACGAAGACGGTTTGCCGCGGGTAAAAATTAGCGAACATTATCGGGAACTGTTCAGCGAGCAAAAGCGTGACAGCAAGGATAGGTCTTATTTCAGCGGCAAACTCAAAGAAGCGGAGTGGTTGATCAAAAGCATTCAGCAACGCCAAAGTACGATATATCGCGTCACATGCGAGATCGTCGCTAAGCAGCGTGATTTTTTTGAGCATGGTATCGAGCATCTCAAACCGATGATTCTCAAAGACATCGCCAAAGAACTAGACTTGCACGAGTCGACCATCAGTAGGGTTACCAGTGCCAAGTATGCGCATACCCCGCGCGGTATTTTTGAGCTGAAATTTTTCTTCAACAGTGCCGTTTCGGGCACACGAGGCGCGGGTGTGGCCAGCGAGACGGTCAAGCGCAAGATTGCCGCCCTCGTGCGCGGCGAAGACCCCAAACGCCCGCGCTCCGACCAAGCACTGGTCACAGCGCTGGAGAAGGACGGTATTCAGTTAGCGCGCCGCACGGTGGCCAAGTACCGCGAGCAACTCGACATTCCGCCGTCGAGCAAGCGCAAGAAGTATTTCTAGGCGGGGCACCCTCGGGGTGGTCTCAGGCTTTGCCTGGAGACTGGTAGCTGTCGATGAAGGTCGCCATCAGGAACGCACACGTAGCACAGCCGATGCTGTAGAGGAGCTCAGATTCGTTGGCGGCACGGCGCAGTTCACAGAGATTTCTTTCGCGCCGCTCGTTGTCCTGTTCCCGCTGGTGCTGGCCTTGGTGACGCAAAAAATCTTGCATGCTAACGATGATGGGGTTGAAGGGCTCGGAAACCCCCATACTGTGATAATCGTCGTCATTTTCGCTGCTCTTGTCCGTGCAACTGGACGTACTTTTTAATCTGGCGGAGGAGTCGGAGATGTGTTCGAAACTCGTCACCGTCCCTGACATGATAGCGCGAATTTTGCGCCGCGCAGCTCCGTTACGCACCTCGTGGTCGAGGGGCAGTTCACCCTCGATGGCGATACCTAAGTCAGCGAACAGCTCGGCTTGGGTGGCGGCACGGCGCTGGCGCAGCGAGCTTATCTTGTCTTCGATGGTCGCGGTGAGACTATGACGCACCCATGAACGTTTCCGCCATGCCTCTTCGCCCGTGTGCTGATGCTTGTCACCACATTTGTTGCTTTCCACTGTGCGCGTAGCGAACGTGCAGACGGAGCAGGTGACGCTGTAGATAAATTCCGCTTCCGCTCGCTTAGGTGCGGTCTCGCGCTGCATGTGTTCGTGCACGTATTCGATCACCATGATCATCGTGTCGGTAAGTTTGCTCGGTAAAAGATCGTGCAACGCTCGCACCCCGCACTTGTCCTTGCCTGCGCGGCTGTACATCGCCACCTCGCGCAAGGCAGACAAGGCATAGCGCACGGCCAACTGAAGATCGAAGGGTGCGAGTGTCAAGCTTGCCAAGCCGCGTGTGAGGTTATCGGCTGGTTGCTCATACTCGTAGTGTTTGAGTAAGTAAACCGACTCCCGACAAAACTCATGCAGCAAATCCTTCATCGCTCAAGCTCCCCTGTGGCTGACGTACAGTTTCAACTCACCCCGCGCGAGATGGACACGATGCACGCCCACTGTAACACCATCGCTGACCACCGCCAGATTTAACGTGCGTCCCGCGGGCACTAGCAGACGTGTCACCGCAAGACGGGCGGGCAACAAGCTCCAGCTACGAGTGTCCGCACTCTCGGTCGCCGCCGCGTAGACATTGAAAGCCGCTCCTGCCAGTGCGCCCCAATTGCGCTGCACCTGTGCGGTCACCATCCCTTTGGCGACCAGGCGCGTAACCTGCTGCGCGGTCAAGCGGGCACGGCGGTCTGCCAATGCCACCTGTGCCACCTGATCGAGGTTGAGCATCTGCTCGGAGGCGACGAAGCGTTCCTTGCCATCTGCCCGCATGATCACCCCGCTGCGACCGTAATCGACCTGTTGCACGACGACGACAGGAAAGGAAAAACGCACCACCTGGCGGTCGAACGGGAAGAGAAATTCCCGCGCCTCCTTGCTGGCGATACGCCCGAGCTGGTGGATTACTGCGACTTCTGCCTGTCCTGTGCGTCGTTGCCGCTCCGTTCGAGACAGAGCCTCAACCAGCGCGGGGGTGACCTGACGCTCCGCTCCATAACTCGAATGATACAAGGCCAGCCCCACCTGTCGTGGTATCTGTGCGTCGTTGAAGATTTTAAACTCATTCCGATAAAGTTGCCACGCTTTTCGGTAGTCGATAAAGGCGCTGTCAATATTGCCCTCCGCTTCGTAAATCATCGCCGCCAGATAACGTGCGAAGGCATCTTCGTGATAGCGGTTTTGAGCGTCACCGTGCCCGCGGTTGATGGCGTGCAGACGCAGATTGATGCGCCGCGCCTCCACCAATGCCCCCTGCAGATCGTTGGAACTGAGGTAGGACATGGCCAACATGGTGTGGATAAATATTTTTTCGTAATCCTCGCCGCGGTATGCGGCGGCATCGCTGCTGACGAGATAAGATGCCGCTTCCTTGCTAACACTCACCGTGTAGAGTTCTTCCGCCAGCTGTGCGGCACGGAAAAACGCTTGCCGTGACTTCTGTAGACGACCGAGACGGTCGTAGATCATCGCCAGTTCGAGGTGGTAGAGGAGACGATTGCGAGACTGTCCTCTCACCGACGAATTCTGTAGCTTCTGGAGGGCTAACTCGTACTGCCCCGCCGTGTACAGCCCTCGCACCTCACGCATGTGGTCGCTCCACGAGAGACAAGCAGAGACGAGAACGAGAAGGGGGAGGAGTGCGATTACCACTTGGTGTCTCTGCGCTGGAAGCGTTTCTTGATCAAGTGCTTCTTGCTCCACTCGATCTCGGAAGTCGCGAGATTGGTCAGCGTCAGTACCACCTGATAGGTCACTGTCTTCAGGCCATCTCGCACATGTTCCTGACTGGAAAGCGTGCCACCGAAGAGATAGTCGATGCCGACCTGTTGTCCCGTCGCAGCACGCGTTCTAGCGGCAACAGCACCGCTCCGCTGGTAGTCGAGCTCCTGACGCAAACGCTTGCGTTTGGCGATGTTGACGAAACGCACCCGCCCAGAGTTAATCAACTCATCACGCACATAATCGGTCAACGCTTTGGTGTCGATATGCTCCGCAGTCTTATTACGCACCTCATCGACTCCGATCACGGGGCGGCGCTTTTTCGTGGCTTGGAAGCGATGCAGCCACGGTTTCTGTAACACCGCCGCGACCAATGCCTCGGCGGACTTGCGGGCATCGGTCTCGTTCCAGCGATCATCGACGATTTCCTGAGTCGCGGGGTCGCTATACTCAGCCTGAAACTTGGGGACGCAGGCAGACAGGACAAACAACATCAGCAACCCAATCATAATCAACGCCCCTCCGTAGGTATGTACCAGCTCAGCTACAATTGCATTATAGTAAATTTATCCTACCATTGGCAATGCCGCGGTCACGTGTCTGCGCCAAGAAATTTAGCAGGAACGATAGGTAAAAGTCAGGACTCATCCAGTGACAACCGCCGCAAAGCTTTCCTGAGTTCAGCATCTTCAAGACCGTATTTCGCTAGCAGACGGTCTAACTCCTTGTAGAAGTCGAGGTGCCCTAACTCATCACCGCCCTGCTCCTCAGGAAGAGGAAACTTGTGATATTCAGGGTCGCGTTCCACCCAGTTGCGAGCGATGTATGAGTAGGGGACATTGCCTAAAAAACTGCTTAGCAACGACAAGACACCAGTTAGAAACGTCTTCCGCCAACCCTCGAGAGACAGTTTTTCCGCCAATGTCTCGTTAGCCCAGGCATAACATCTGGCCTTGGGCAGCGAATAGACAGCGAGGAAAGTAGTGTCGTAGATGACGCGATCCCAGTTAACATCTTTGCCACTGAGAATATGTCCCACGACAGATATCCCGATCGATACCGACGAAAGCAGTACCACATTGTTCCCATATGGCTTGCGTCCTTGGCCCAAAAGAATAGTGACTATATCGAGCGCAAAGACAGTCCCCATGTTGTAGACAAACTCACGATCCTTTAGCATATCGGCACTGCCCGTCTGCTTCCACTCCGCGGCAAACATCGTCGCCAACGATCCTCCCACCCCTACCCCAGTCAGTACCATCTTGTTATTGTTACTACCATTTCCCAATTTGCCGCACATCCCCTTCTTTTTAGGCGAAGGCAGCGGCACTAAATCACCCTTCTTTGCGGCGGGTGTGTCAGGTGAAATATTTTTGCCCCGCAGTGCCCTCCGTACTCGGTGCACAAATTTACTGGCCCTGTTCTTAACCATCGTCCGCGACACCGACTTACGCGACACCATCGCCAAGGCCGTTATCGACACGCCAGAAAAAACCGTGCGACTGAGCGACGTGTCACGGAGAAAAGATCGATAAAGGTCGTAGGAATTGAGACCGCTCAACGCTCCTGCTTCCAGCTGATGACGCATATCGTAGAGTGCTTTGCCACGGTGAGCGGTATACAGCAGTCCTGCAAGCCCCATCGCAGCTAGGGTGTACTTGTTGTGCTTATCGTTCACCAGATAGGCGGGCAAAGTCAACGCTGCGAGCATGCCGAAGAAAGATCCAGCCGAACTGTGGAACTGCCCTGGATCTAGCTGTGCTTGGAGATGGCTAGCGGCCTCCCGCTGCAGTGCTAATAACTCCTCATCCCGCTGCTCGCTGAGCGAAGACGAGACACGAACGACGAGACCGACATGCTTAAGATAAAAACCCAACGCGGCGAACTTAGAGAAACGAAATAATTTCGCCAGCCTCCGCTCTCCACAGGTATGCTGCCAAGCTTGATGCAGAAGTTTCCTGTTCCTGTCCGTAACTTTCTGCCAGGCATGATCGAGCCGAGGTTGGTTCGCTTCCCGTATTTTGTTAAGCAACCGTTTTCCCTTGAAGCCCTCGCGCAACAGATGATGGTAGTCGGCGACGATCTGTTGATAGAAAGGCCGCTTCTGTGCCCCTACCCTGATGGTCAACAACAAGTTGACAGGATCGGCATCAAAAAATTCGTTCATCTTGTAATCTAACGCCGCAATATCGGCATCGATAGCCTCGAGACGATGCTGTACCCCGCTTTTGTCGTTTTTACCGCGTCTGTAGTCATTCCGTAGCGCAACACGCTCATTGCCCAACTCATATAACTTACGGTTCATGTGTGCCAACGCCACCGACAACACGAGCAAGTGCTCAAAATAGGCGATGCGGTCAATGCTGTTCTCGGCCGCCTCAGCGAACAACTCCGCCTGCCGCCGCGGCAGCGAGGCAGACAAAGTACGGCAGCGATCATACCCCTGTAACACATCCAGATATAAATCAGGGACACGCCCCGCAATAAGAGCATGCTTACGCGTCGTCTCCATAATTGTCGCCGTAAACTCACGGAGATATACCCGCTCAAGCCGCATGACGGAATCATCCGACGGCGCGGTCATAACCGCCGCCTCAAACTCATCGAGAGACATCTGCGCCGCTAAAGGGGGGTCAGAAGTAAAATCAGATGAAAACGCACCTCCCGCTCCCACAATCAAGGGCAAAAATGTGAGAAGTTTGCGTTTCATAAACAACCTACGCGGTATCGCACAGCAGCCAAACGACTACCTACTCGCCCCTCCCTGTCAGACTGCAAGCGCACTTCAATGCTGTCATGACCATAACATTTACTACAACTATTGTCAATTTACGCTTTTTATTAAAAATTTTAAAATCAACAGATAGGCCGAGGGGGGCGGATTTTTTGTTTTTATCTGTGATAAAGGCATGTTAAGATTGTTCTAGGATGGTTTAGGGGAGTTGGAGGGTGAAAATGAGTGGTTTGTCGCGTTTTGTGCGCCGCGTAGCGAGAACGAGGTTTTTGTCTTCACGTCATGGCTTTCTGTTGTTTCGCTCTTTTGCCCGCACGATGGGGGTGTATCAGACCTTGCTGACACTGGTGTTTGTGGTGCTGATCGCGGTGCTTTTCAACAATTTTTTCACCGCGCTACAAAAGTTTACGCTGATAGTTACCGCAGCCGACGAGGAGCTGGTCGCTATCCTCGCGACGTTCGTCGACGACGGTCTTGTGTGGCTCTTCGCCCTCGTCTGCACCTACACCATCTGCACCATCGTCCTGACGGTTAAAGGGGCACACTACCTGCAGGAACGAGGACACGGGCGAGCCGCACCCGCCCCGCACAAGCAGTAGCGGTCATTCAGGCTCTGCTGTGCTCAGCAGTTTACCATCTTTGTTGATGGCAACTATGCCACCCGTAACGGCAGGATTTTCTACGTCGCTGACATCTATCCACATACCGAGGGGCAGAGAGGTTACCGCCTTGCCTTGATAGGTAATGTTCAGGCGCGGTGACCGCTTCTCCTCGTCCGTAAAGGGAGGGAAATCATGGCGGGGTGTCGTCTGGACATCTCCATCCCTATCCTTCTTCTCCTCCAGCTTGCAGCCCTTCCAGACGTAGAGCAGAAACCTATCGTCGCTATTGGATCTGGGGTTTAGCAGCCAAAAACTTTTCTTATCACTGCCAAAACCAACAACCAAGTTCTCTTCTCTAGCCATAGGGCTGGTAACTTTGATAGGGGATGGTCTTTGCCCCCCGCATTCTAGCGCAGGTGAGTTCACCAAGAAAGCCCATACAAAACCAGTCGGGCTTCCTGGGTCTGGCAACTCAGCGGCGACGAAAACAGAAGCTGTCTCCCTACCCTCACCATCGGCGTTGAGATAAAGAATGCGGGGAGGAGAATTCTCATCGTATCGTGGAATAGGCAAGGTATAGTACTCCCTGCTTTCGCCACCTTCTTCTTCTTCTTCGTTATCGCCACCGTCGCTATCGGTGTCGTCGTCGTTCGTGTCGTAGTTGATAACAAGTTTGCCCTCTTCGCCGTTGTCAAACATCCGTACGAGTTGGCTGGAAAAACCATACTCGGCACCTCCTTCACTCTGCGCGTAATCTCGCCCACTGCTCTGGTCTGCAGCAAAAGTCTTGTTCCCTAGATAGGTAATTTTTTCCAGGCTGTTATCTTCTTCGTCGTACTTCCAGGTCACATTCTTCGCGGTGACGAGCAGTGATTCCGTTGACGAGATCTTGCTGACAAACTGCACATCCTTGAGTGTGACGGGCTCGCCTTGCTCAGGCACACCCTCAGGTTGCTCGACAAGCTCCTTCAGCACATAGTCGCTGAAGCCGAGTCTCTCAAGAAGTGCCTCCGAACCCGCAGAACTGCGAAGCGTAACCTCGTCTGCACAGGCACACGACAGTAAACATAGCACGCAGGCTCTGAAAATCATTGACTCCTAACCCAACTGCACCTAGCATAAGAGGCCACCGATGCTATCGGCCATTTTGGGGAAATAGCTTAGGATTTTTGCGTCGTCATGTCCACGGCGAGCACCCACCAGCGCAGGATCATACTTACCACCGCCTTGCCCTACGCCAACGGTGATATTCATATCGGGCATCTGTTTGAGCATTTCATCACCGATTTTTGGGTGCGTTTCCAAAAAATGCGCGGTAATTTTTGCCTATCGATATGTGCCGATGATACGCACGGCACGCCGATTATGGTGGCAGCACGCAAGCGCGGGATCACGCCTGAAGCTCTTCTCGAGGAGACTTTCACCGCCCATCAGCGTGATTTTGCTGCGTTCGACATCGTTTTCGATCACTACTCGTCCACCAATTCGGCCACTAACCGCGCTCTGTGCCACGAGGTTTACCAGCAGATGGCGGATGCAGGACACGTTGCAGTGCGCGGCGTGCAACAGAGCTACTGTGAGCACGACAGAATGTTCTTGCCCGATCGTTTCGTGCGCGGTAGCTGTCCCGCGTGCGGCGCAGCTGATCAGTACGGCGACCAGTGTGAGGTGTGCAGTGCCACCTACTCGCCCGTCGAGATGCGCGATGGCAGGTGCGCCCTCTGTCATCGTCTTCCCGTCACCCGCGAGTCTGACCAGCATTTTTTCAAGCTCGACCATTTCCGCACTTTTCTTAAACAGTGGGTCAGAAACAGCGTAGATGAAGAAATTGCCCGTAAGCTCGACGAATGGTTGCACAACAGACTCAAAGACTGGTGCATATCACGAGATGAACCGTATTTCGGTTTTGAAATCCCCGCACAGAAAGGCAAGTTTTTTTACGTCTGGGTGGATGCCCCGCTCGGCTACATCGCCACCACCAAAGAGTGGTGTCAACAACAAGGACAGGATTTCGACAGTTTTTGGAAAAACGACAACACAGAAATTTATCACAATATCGGCAAAGATATCGTCTACTTCCACGCCCTGTTCTGGCCTGCCATGCTCAAGACGGCGGGGTTTGTCCTGCCGCGCCGTATTTTTGTGCACGGCATGCTGACCTCCGAAGGAGAAAAACTATCGAAGTCACGGGGCACATTCATCAAGGCCGCGACCTGGTTGCAACACCTCGACCCCGAAGGGCTGCGTTACTACCTCGCCGCAAAAAGCAACGGACGCAGCGGTGATGTTGATTTTAGCTTTGCCGACTTTCGCTCCCGCGTCAATTCCGACTTGATCGGGAAAATAACTAACGTCGCCTCCCGCGGTGCACAACTGCTGCAGAAGAAACTCGCTCGTCGTCTCGGTATCCTTCCCCCCGAAGGACGTGCACTAGTCACCCAAGCCGCGGCACAAAGTGAAACGATCGCCACACACTACGAGAAGCGTGACTTCAGCAAAGCAGTACTGGCTGTCCGTGCCATCGTCGATGAAGCTAACCGCTACTGCAACGCTACAGTGCCCTGGGAAACGATTAAGCACGACCCTGAAACCGCACGCGGCACGATCACCACCATGCTCAATCTGTTCCGCATCGCAGCCATCTATCTGAAACCAATACTGCCCTCCTACTGCCAACGCGTGGAGACCCTGTTTGCCGAGACACAACCGTTCACCTGGGCGAGTGCCCAAGACACCTGCGAACAGCACACCCTGCGGGACTTTAAACCTCTGCTGACTCGTGTCGAAGCCGACGCAGTCGCCCGCCTGCGCGAGGACACCCGTGCTGAACAACAGGCGGAGCAAAGAAGATGAACACTGCCGCACGACTTACCGCACAGAACTACGGCTGGTGCTCTTTCAAATTCCGTGACCGTCAGGCGGGGGTTACGGAAATCTACGACCCCCTCGCAAAATGCTACCGCTACAACTCCTACTGCCTAGAACAAAAACTGCTCAAAGAAATCTACAGCAAAGAGTTCGCCTTTCTCGACGACGCGCTGACACACACCAACGGCGAATTTGGCAACTGGGAATTTCAAGATCTCAGCCTGAAAAAACCAGCCTGCGGCAGCTGTGCCAACAAACACTAAACCTCCCAACCGTATATAACTTGCCAGTTTGACCCCTCTTTGCTAGAGCATAGCTGGTTCAAGAGGTAATCGATGTGGTGGACGCAGACAACAAACGGCGCGCCGCCGAGGGAGAGGATTACAGCAAGGAAGTCTCGACCGTCGAGGTGCTGGATAACCGTGTCGTTATCGTCCCACCCTCACGGTGGTGGTTGCTCTTTTCCCTGCTAGCAGTGGTGCTGTTCCTCAGCGTCTGGAGTATCGTCGGCGAACTCACGGCACGCGTGGAAGGCTGGGGAATAGTGAGTAGCAAAGGCTCGCAACAGCTGAGTGTCGATGCTCCTCACCACGGTATCGTCAGGCAAGTGCTGGTCGAAGCGGGCGCTTTCGTGCAAGAGGGCGATACCCTGCTGGAAATATTAGCCGCGCATAACCATACCGACAAAGGGTTTCAAATACAGCGTGTGCGTGCTCCCCAAACCGCGAAAGTTATCACCATCACCACGGAAGCGGGACGATACGTAGAAAAAAAACAAGTGCTGTTGCGTCTCCAAACCCCTGGCGAATCCCCTTTACTGCACCTCTACCTACCACCACAAGTCTGGCGACAGGTGCGCACAGGACAACGCACACTGCTACACATAATAGGGACGCAAGCACTCGAAGGTAAGGTTATCAGTGTCGCCAAAACTCCTCAACACCGACAAAAAATCCTCTCCCACTGGGGCGACGGGATACTGTTACCCCGCGGCGATATTTTCTACCAGGCTACCTGTGCACTCACCCAACCACTAGCGACAAATCCTGCCCAACACGGCTATAGCTGGTTGTTAGCGAACCGAGAACCGCTGAACACAGGAACACAAAAAAGATTCTCCATCACCGTCAGACACTACAGCCCCTTGTCCCTGATTCTGCCCTGGCTGGGCGAGAGCACACAGTGAACTTCAAAAGTAATATGCCGCGGCGCGGCAAACGTTTCAAAGTACCCACCATTCTGCAAATGGAAGCGACGGAATGCGGTGCCGCCTGCCTGGGGATGATTCTCGCCTACTACAGGAACGCCCTGCCTCTTGAGAAACTACGCGCTCAATGCGGAGTTAGCCAGCACGGCGCAAGCGCGGCAAAAATTATCAAAGCCGCCAAACTCCACGGACTCGACGCGGCAGGACTCCGTTGCCCCGTCAACTCGCTGCGCTATCAGGTGTTTCCCATGATCATTCTGTGGGAAAAACACCACTTCGTGGTACTGGAAGGGATCGCGAACAATACCTACTACCTCAACGATCCCGCCCAAGGACATGTTAAGCTACCCCAGAACAAATTTGCTGAGTCCTACTCACACATCTGCTTGGTCTTCCAGCCCAGCTCCAAGTTTAAGCCTAGTGGCAAGATGCCCCCGACCCCCGTGCAGGCCGCCCTCGTCTTTCTGCGCGGCAATCTCAGCGAATTCCTTTACGTCTCACTGGTATCGCTGCTGCTAACAATACCCGCACTACTGTTCCCCTTCCTGGTGAAGTTTTTCATCGATGACATCCTAACCGTCGAAGGTAGCACCGACAACAGCATTCGCACCACCCTGTTTATTCTCACCGTCATAGGCGTATTCCTGCTAAGTGCACTGCTAACCGCATTACAACACCACACCGTCAACCGCCTCGGGATCAAAATCTGGCTGGTGGAAGGAGCACGCTTTATTTTCCACTCGCTGCGTTTACCGCTACGTTTCTTTCAGCAACGCTATGCGGGCGATATCGCCCTACGCTCCCTGATGATCGAGTTTCTCGGTGGGCTTATCGGTGGTGTGCCCGCAGTAAGCTTGGTCGCAACTTCGTTGCTGCTGTTCTACGGAGCGGCACTGCTGGTGGTTGCCTGGTCACTAGCACTGGGTGTCTTCGCCATCGCAGCACTATACTGCGCCATTTTTTACCTGCTCTCACGCGAGCTCAACAACGACTCCCTGCTACTCGGTAACGAGATGGGCAAATACTACGGAGTGGGAGCAGCATCCCTGGGACTGATCGAAGCCATTAAGGCAAACGAAGCAACCTCTTACTGTTTCGCACGGATAAGCGGCTTGCAAGCAAACATTACCAACGCACAGCGCAAAGCTGGCATGCGCACAGTGCTTATCAGTATTCTGCCCGTGACGGTGATAACTATCTTAAACATATATGTTCTCGGTTACGGAGGCTGGCTCTACAGCGAAGGACAACTCAGCGCAGGTGAACTGATCGCATTTCAAATTCTCGCAGTCAACTTCGCCGCCCCTATCGCCAATATTATCGGTTTCGGCAGTCAACTGTCAGAAGCAAAATCATCCTTTGTCCGCATTAACGACCTGATCGAATACGAACTCGACACCCACTATACCGTCGCCAAAAAAAGACAGCTGCGTCTACCAGACCAAAAACTCAGCGGTAACATCGTGATGTCGAATGTTACCTTTGGCTACGATGAAACCAGCGGCCCTCTGTTCGAAAACTTTTCCCTGACCGTCAAACCCAAACAACGCATCGCTATTCTCGGTCGCTCGGGCTGTGGGAAATCAACCCTCGCGAAATTGTTGTGTGGTTTATATAGCCCCTGGCAAGGAGAGATTTGTTTCGATGGCCAGCCGTTGGCAACCATTCCACCAGAACTCCTAGCCCGTTCGCTGTCCTACGTCAGCCAAGACGTTTTCTTTGTGGACGGCTCTATCCGCGACAACCTCAATCTATGGGACAACACCCATGACGAAGAAGCGATTCTGGCTGCCGTGCAAGATGCCTGCATCGAAGAGATCATCAACGACCTGCCTGGCCGTCTCGACTACCAGTTGTATAACGACGGCAGTAATTTTAGCGGCGGGGAACGACAACGACTCGAAATTGCCCGTGCCCTGGTCAGTAACCCCTCGCTGCTAGTGCTCGACGAAGCCACCAGCGCACTCGATCCAGTGGTGGAAGTGAATATTGAACGACTCCTCCGACGACGCGGTTGCACCTGTATCGTTATTGCCCACCGCCTCAGCACCGTCAGAGATGCCGACTGTCTGCTGATAATGGAAGAAGGCAGAATTATCGAACAAGGCACGCACGAGCAATTAGTCGCCGCAAACAGTTTCTATGCCCAAAAACTCCTTAAGTCAGGTGGTCTCACGTGACAGATTTCAGCCTGCAACAACAATGTAAACCGATCGCTAAACAAAATCCGCTACTGCTCGATGATCCCTCGTCGTTTTGGCTAGTAGCAGAGGGCGGGTTGGATGTCTTCTGCGTGCCTGTCAATACCGCAGGAGAAGTGTTAGCACAAGGTATCCACTGTTTCCGAATGGAGGCAGGAGAGGTTGTGCTCGGCTGTCAACCCACACAGGCAACAGGCGGGAAAATTTTCGCACTGCGCGGCTACTCACTCGCTGACACACAGCTAACACAGGGACAGACAGTATCTCTGCTGCGTCGTGACTTCGACCTCAGCGTGGTCGCCAGTATAGACCGCTGGGTGCAGAAACTCGATATCTGCCTGAGCTACTGGTCTCCCTCGCCAGCACAATACCATCTGCTCGAAGCCGACCCCGACGTTCCCTACGCACAAGGAACATCCTTGTCGAGCCACTACGGGAGTGTCGTCTGGGTGCGCGCCACCGACAGTGAACTGCATTACGGCAAACTGCCTATCGCCGCGGGAACATTGACCCCAGTTACACACCGCTCAACCCGTCGCCTGCAACGAGCGGCAACGGTGAGTGCCTGCTACACACCACAACTGCTCTCCGACAAGAACATCGAGGCGACACAGGTAGTGTGCAACTATCGCAATTTTTTTATGCAAGCGCTCGCGTTTTACAGCGGGCAACGCTCACTGCACAATGTGCACAGCCAACGACGCTACAAACGTGATAGCACCTACCAACTGCAACGCACACACAGCTTGCTGGGCAAGACGCTAGGCACACACATTCCCGAAACATCTACCCCCGCAAGAAAAGAAGAACCGCTGATACGAGCCATCGCCAAAGCTCTGTCCGACTGGAACATGGATTTACCTGCCTACGATGCACGTGTCGTGCAGCGCGGCAATCCCAAGGAAACCCTCGCCCATCTGGGTGTAGGAGCAAGGCTGGTGAAACTCGCTGACTGGGATTTGCGGCGAGAAAACTGCGGACACATCCTCTATATCATCAGCGATGGCACCTATCGCCTGCTGCTTCCTCCCACCCATCTCCGTCGCTCCTACCACCGCTACAACCCACACACGGGAGTAGACGAGAAGATGCCCGCAACAGAGAAACTGCCCGAAAAAGGCCTCATGCTCTACCCGCCGCTAGGCACACACATCAAGACACCCCTGCACCTGATCAAGTACGCACTGCGCGGGAAACGAAGAGAACTGATTAAGTTTTTTGCCCTAGCACTGCTGAACGGAGTGTTTTTTCTCGTCTTTCCCTTTTTGGTCAGCAAAATGCTGGTGGCCTGGATTCCCTATCGTGAATGGGGTATATTCGTCACCTCTTTACTAGGTCTGTCGCTCACCCTGTTCGCCTCCGTCGCGATATACCTCTGCAATGCGACGTTGTACATCGCTATCAAAGGGCATGTCTTCACCTGGATACAAAGTGGTTTGTGGCAAAGGATGCTCTCCTTGCCCGTCAGTTTTTTCCGCCGTCACTCGGTGGGAGAAATTATCGATCGCGCCAATGCCATGAACATCGTCGATAAATTTTTAAATGTCAGTATCGCCCAATCGCTTTCTGCCCTTATCTCCGCACTGGTTAGTCTGGTGTTGCTTTTTGTCTTTAACGTATGGTTCGCCGCCCTGATCTGGATGATTGTCGCCGTTGTGCTAGCGGTTGATTACTTTCTGCTCAAGGAATACGTCAGACTACAACTGCGTGCGAACATCGAGCAATACGAGATCAACAACTTTGTCCTACAGATAGTCAATGCCATGGCAAAGCTGCGTGTTGCCCACCGCGAAACTTTCGCCCTGCGCCAGTGGACCGAACGTGTATCACGTAAGGCTTCGATAAATTTTAAAGCCAGTATGTTCAACGCGACACATCTTTCGCTGCACACTTATTTTTTCTACTACACACACATGGCACTTTTTGCCGTGATTATTTGGTTCATGCAGCAGGACAGTTCTGGTGCGGAAGCAAACATCGAAGATTTTCTTATCTTCAGCGCAGCACTGATGCAAACTTCTTTTGCCCTAGTGCAGGCGGCGATGTTATCGACAGTGGCACTCAGTGTAGTGCCCTACGTCAGCAAAACCAAGACAATCATCACCGCAGAAGGGGAAGATGACAGACGTGGTGTGCGTCTCTACAATCTACGCGGCCGTATCGAATTTAGCGGGGTGCATTTTGCCTACCCTGACAAAGGCGGTCATAGGCGTGCCGCCTTGCACGACATCAGTTTTACGATCAATCCTGGCGAGTACGTCGCGGTCGTCGGCCCTTCAGGTTCGGGGAAATCTACCTTGGTACGTTTGTTGCTCGGTTTTGAACACCCACGGCGAGGTGCACTGTACATCGACGATCACGATCTCGACACCCTCAACCTCGCCGTGTTGCGGCAACAGATGGGAGTCGTGTTGCAAAGCAATCAGATCGTTCCTGCCTCGGTGATGAAAAATATCTCGCTCGGTTTCGAGGCACAAGAAAATTACGATTTGCGCACGCTCTATCGCCGTTCGTGGGCAGCGGCACGACAGGCAGGGATTGCCGAGGACATCAAGAAGTTTCCGATGAGTATGGACAGCTGGCTAGGCACAGGACAAGGATTATCGGGAGGACAGAAACAACGTTTGCTCATCGCCCGCGCCCTGTCCAAACGACCACGGATCATGATTCTCGACGAAGCGACGAGTGCCATGGATAACGTCACCCAACGTGATATCAAGCTCATGCTCGATAACCTCAACGTCACCCGTGTCATCATCGCACACCGCTTGAGCACTATCGCCGATGTCAACCGCGTCATCATGATGAAAAAAGGACGTATCGTCGAACAAGGCAGTGTGCGTGGTCTGCTCAACGCGGGCGGCGAATTCAGCCGCTTCGCCCAACGCCAAATGATTTAGTAAATAATAAGAGGTGTTGCAGGCACGTATCGCGGCGGCGGTAGCTAACACTAACACCGTACGTTAGACAACGAGGGGGGAAAGACAACCATATGTGTCCGCACATACCCCTTCCTGTAAAGACAGGACTACACAATAAAATCACACAGTTACAAAAAACACTAAAGCAATAAAGTAAAATGCTCGATGAGCCGCGTCGAGGTGTTCGCTCGGTAATTTGACGAATTTGAGGAGGGTATCATGCGTATCCAGGTGTTTTTGGCAGGATTGGCAATAGCAGGGTTATTAGCTGGATGTCTGGTACGCTCAGAGCCACCCGTCGCAGAAGAGAAGGTCCTTGGCAATCTCGTCAAGCAATCGAAGAAGGGATTTCGTAACATGGGAGATGCACTACGGGGAGGTGACGCGGGAAAAGCGGGAAAAGCGGGAAGAGTGGCAAGATCACTCTCAGACGGTGAACTAGATGAACTAATTGTTTCTGCAGAGCATATGCAAACACTGCGTACGGTGCTCGTCAGAGGTGGAAATGAAGTACGGCAGAAATTCACCCTACTACCTGTTCAGTCGGTGAACGAGGTTGCAGACGACCTAAGCAATAGATTGCAAAGGGCTATCAACGCGTCCAATCCATTGCCATCTGGAGTCACACTTATGCAGAAAGAATTAAGAGATGGTCTTGACCAGGCGCTAGGTTCTGTTATTTTTCAGCGATTGGCAGTAGCCCATGTTGCGCGAGAGACTGGGGAAACAGCTGCTGCACTGAGATTATCAATAGATGACTCTACTGTTGACAAGCTAGTCAAGCTACGCGGGCACGCGACCTCTGCTCACGAGATAACTGATAACTTTCCCGATATAGGTAGTGATTTGGATTCGTTAGTACAACTGATCAAGCGTCAAGACAAACCAGCAGCAGATATTCTTGGTGACAACATCAAGTTGCGGAACGTACTTAAAATGTTTAATAAGCCCTCCGCTTACCTCACCCATGACATCATCCAGTCGGGTAAGTTTAGAAAAATTGCATATGAGAGAATGAGTGAGGTGGTTACTGGTCAAAGTAAAAATGGCATCATCAAACCAGGTCAAGCTACATCTATAACTAGCACGCGCAATCAACTTTAAAATAAAATGAAATGGTACGTTGTAATAATTATCACGGGTATTTGCGCCTGCAAGAACCCCACCGCCCAAGTCAAGACACAGGAAGAATCACTTTATCAGGCGTTGTACGTTCTTTATTCCCAGTTCGTGATAGAATCTGGTGGTAAGGATCTTGATTGGATTGTCGGCCTAGAAAAGGACTTTTGCGAAAGTCTCAACAACTGCTGGGAAGAAGACGAGGACTCGAGAGTCCTGCGCATAAAAAAAGCACCCGCCGTTCCTGAGCAGTTTAGTGAAGAGCAGCGCGATGCCTTGTTGCAAATGCAACATCATATGCGGAGCATTATCGCCTACGCAGCGCAGAGCAGGTGTTTTGTGTCACCATCCAGCTCCCCCCGAAGCACCCCAAGGCATCAGTTTGAACGCAGATGGCAAGATCGGTTTAATTACAATTATTACAAGAAAGGTGGAAAAAGGAATGCGCTAGTTATCGATAATAATCGATTGTGTTCTTTCTTCTGGCGGCAATTGAAGGAGCTGACCTTCGAGCAGATCGACCTGTCTCGACCAAATGCGGAATTTTTTGCAAGGGCGCTATACGATAGAGTGCCCAGCTATACAACAGAAAAATTGCGAGAAGAGCAACAAAAGTTTTTCAAAGAAGCATTAGCACCGCAGATCGCCGACATTACCGAGCAAAGCATGGCACGCACAGAGTTTTTATTTCCATTTCAGCACTACGATTATTATCGAGCATGTGTTGAGGAGCGTGATCATTATAAGCACACAGGCAAAGGAAGTAAAGTCCATCGTTATCCCGCCGCGGTGAGAGCTGAGATAGATTGCCGCAAGTTGCAGCAATTGTCGCAGGTAAAAATGAATAAGCATCGCAAAGTAGATTGTGCAAATATAGATTATAGTAGTGGTACTATTGAGCCAAAACCAGACAACGAGCCTTTTCCCAATCTGAAAGCACTGCTTGCTACCATCCAAGCAACTATCGATGCTATGAATACAGCACGTGCCGAGCTCGATAGGTTAGTCAATGTACGTGAGATCGATGCGATCAAAACAACCGAAGCTAGAGAAAAAGCAGCGCGCATGGCCCGCGCGGCACGTGTAAAAAACGGAGCGCGGACACCTCATATACCGCACCCAACGTATGATCCTGAGAACATAGTAATATACAAAAACCCCCACGTGAAAAAAAAGAAATGGCTTTTTTGGAATATACTTAACGCTACCGATGTTGATGGTGGACATGAGGTCGCCAAGGCCATCGACACTTATCAATGCCATTTCATCGCCGCCCTCAAGCGCGGGACCTTACCTCTTCTCTTTGCTCGAGCGACACAGAAGGAGACAGGCAGCGTGCATCTTAACCACGCAGGTAGGTTTTTTGGTTTTGGCAAGGTTCAGTATAAACCTCTTCAGCAGCCTACTGCGGATACTCTGCAGCGAGCGCTGCATGAACTGCAACAGGAACTGGTCAGCAATTGGGTGGCGATGCAGGCCAACCGAGTCGATAGTAAAGCAGTTTCACCGCACACGATTTATACCACTATCATCAACAACGAATTTGCGGTGGCACAGTTGTTGCTGCAAAATCCTACCCACACGACGGTAGTGGACTCGTTGTTACGCAAGTTTAAGGATGATCAAACCACCCCTGAGTGGTTGCGAAGGTATAAGCGATTCGCCCTATGGACTGAGCTCGGCTTACTTGTCTCTATACTACTTACCGGTGGTGCCGCGGCACCGTTGCTAGTGGCTGGAGCTATGGCCAACTTCTTGTGGGTCGGGGGTGCGGCGGCAGAACAGGTCGTTGCTCGTAATCGTTATCGCCTGCTTGAACGTTCACTGTTGACAGGCAATAGCGAACAAGTTGCGCGTGGCCAGCAGCTACTGGATGCCATGCACACCAAACGCCGTGACTTCATCGTCTCAGGGGCTATCGGTGCGCCCCTGACAGTAGGCGGCTTCACACTAACAGTCAAGAGCATTAGACCTCTGATCTCTACACCTGTTGATGTGACCGCAGGTCTCACCGCTGAAGTTGAATTTATAGCAGGAGATGAGGATGAGCCAATACGTACTAGCGACGAAATTCTTGATAATGAGCGCCAGCAGGATTAGTGCCGCAACACACAAGCCCTCCTATACCTTGTCCTGAGCTTCGCACCTAAAGGACGTATCGTCGAACAAGGCAACATGCTCGGCCTGCTGAAAGTCAGCCGTTTCGCCCCATACCAAACGCTTTAGTATAATTCGATAAGCAATACCGTGCCCTGTTTCACATGAACATCGCTTGCGGGTTCATCTCTTCTTCACGGTGTGCTTGCGGTAGTTGCCCGCGGGCGACAGGAACATCGTAAAGACGGCCAGGGGCGAGACGACTCCAGAAATGCCTCAAACCTGGGACGATAACTCTGGCGACACGACAATCAACTTCTGCTCTGCTCTGATCGAGCACCAGCATCTCCATCCCCTTGTTCTCTACAAGGGTGCGCAGATAGTCGATTTCTTCCCGTGTGTCACGGTACTGGGGGGAAGGATACGTTCGTGGAGATACTCCCGCCGCGGGTAACAGCCAGCGAAAAGCACTATCATCGGTGCTGACCGCAGTGATCCAGTTAACGGTGGCAGGACAGCTGTGCGATTGCAACCAAGTAGCTAAATCCACCCCGTCAGGACAGGCTAGGTCTAATCCTTCCAACATTTGGTTCATCTCAGCAATTGCCCGATACACGGCAACACGCTGATCGAGATGTGCACCAAAACCAAAGATAATCTTGTCAGGTTGTGCGGGACAAACATTGCGAGATAAAGCGACACAGGCGGGAACACCGAGATCGTCAGTCATGTCGAGTAACCAAAGGTTACGCTGTAAAGCGGCATAGAAAGTCTTTGCCCTGCATAACCACGGGTCATCGAATTCCTCCCATGCGACGGGTGGTAGGCAGAGACGATTGTACCACCAGATAGCACAGGCATCTCGTTCGATTAATTCGTACAGCCCTTGCAGAATTGCTTCCTCCAGCGTCGCACCGCCAGCAGTGCCGTTGGAACAAGCGTATCTGTATTTGGTAAAGCTCGCAGCATCCACACCAGCATAATATAGACTGGAAGTAAGGAGATGCTTGGGACGTGCTTCGCTAAGAGACCACACGGGTGTCCATCTTACCACCTCGTCAGAGTCGACATCAAAAGGCTCGGGCACGAAGTTGTAGGGATTACCCTGGGCATTGATATTTTTTCTGTTACGGTACTGTGCCTCGCTAAACAAAGCAATCGCGTTGGGGGCAATCGCCTCGTCCTCCTTAAAATCACGCCAACGCGCCCACCGATACCGTTCATCCTGATCTCTGAAAACACCCGCACTGCGTTCAAATGATTCGCAGATAGCACTTACGTAGGATTGTACCGCAGTGCTGCCTTTGCCTCCTGTGCGACGGCGAAAACCTTTTTTGAGCATACTGGGGAGTGGTTCTTTGTCTGGCAAGGAGTTGTTCTTTCCTCCCACCGTGTTGTGTAACCAATCCCACGCGCTTCCGTCGTTTGTGTGGTAGCGGCCTCTGCTGTTCAGCAAGTCACCTGTAGCCCCCGTTATCGGGCTGAGGTATTTGCGCCAGTGCGTAAACGTGTGCTCCGCTGACCGTGTGCGTATTCCTCCACTGGTAAAGTCTCCCGCTATCCGTGTCTGTAAATGCAGCGGTCGCAAAGGACGATCAGCGGCAAGTTTTCCGTAGCCGCAGGCATGACATTGAGGACGTTGCACAACCCAGTGATAGGCACGGTTCACCTGTGACAAGGAAAACTCCAACAGATGTCCTCGCAGCGGGGCAGCGCTCTCATTATCGAGTAGTAGCGCGGCGAGTTCAGCTTGGAGCTGCGTTGCCAGTACTGCGACATGTGTCGTGCTCTGTGGCGTTGGGTGCGGTAAACGCTGGTGCGGGCGGTGTTGCAAGAAAGCGTCGATGTTGTCGTTATCTGCCATCGCGGTCCGCAAACATTCCCAGCAGGGGCGATTGGTGATGGTCGGATGCGGGGCGGCACAAAACAGCGGGCCGCAGAGTGCCGTGTCACCTTGCAGCTGTAGCAACAACCATTTTTTGCCATCGGCGAGATGTTGTGCATTGACGGAAGCGATGTTTCGCTGTTGGTAGCTGTCCACAAAATAAATTACCCAGGCGGCCTCTTCATGGTGCACGGTATGTCGCCAAGCACCGCACTCCTGCAACTTGGCTAGCAGCGTGGCAGGGAAAGGTGTGTCGGTCAGTGTTGCTGTATGTAGGGGAGTGGCAGCAAGACGCTGCTCTGCTGCGCAGGGGGTCAAGCCTGCACTAGCCCACGACAGAGCTTGGGCGGCGGTAAGACGGTGCTGGTTAGCGACTATAATCCCTTTGGCAAGCAGATGGTAAAGGGCTGTGCGCACGGCTAAGGCGGAATGTTGTCCCGCTAGTCGTTGGGCAAGCTGAACGTTATTCAGTTCACCCTCCGCCAGTAGCGGCAGCAGATCGAGCCAGATAACGCCATGGAGGATTATCTTCCTCGTTTTGTTGTAAACGACCGCACTGTTGTCTGCGGCTAGCAAAGATACGACAAGGTCTGGTGCGATGGTGAGGCGATTACGCAGATCGCCATCTTTGTCGTTGCCTTGCAGGTGTTTGTTGTCAGGCGTAGGCATCGCTAGGGACAGGGGATTGCCGTTGGCATCTACCCAAGCTTTCTCGTGGGTAACTGGTCGGGTGCGGAGAAAACGCACTTCACCGTGTTGTCGCGGCATCGGTACTCCCTGAGGCTGGTCGTCCAAGAGCAAATTCGCCTGCGATGCCCTCTTGCCAAGGGTCTTGTCCGCTGAGTGCGGCAAACATGCGATGATCGCCCCCGCCCTGTCCACAGGGTGCTAGACCCATGAACGTCGCAACGAGGTACATCGTCTGATACAGGCAACCGATGTTTTTTAGCACGATGGCATAAGACATGCGTGAATATTTCCAGGTGATGCGATGGTAACGAGCCGCGAACATAAAGAGAATGTCAGGCTGTTGTGCCGCGGGAGACGGTGCGAATCTCCTCTTCAGGTAAAATTGCCAGCTGTTCTCCGCGGGAACGATACGGGTGAGTGCGTGGGTGAATGGATTGTAGTGGTAGAAGCCACGTTCTAGATCGTCACTGCGCAACACCGTGAGATAAATTTCCTGCTCGTAAGTTGCACCGCCTGAGGCATAAGCGCGCGGTTTGGCAACGGTAACTTTAATGCCTGTTTGTTGCCAATCTACTGTTCTGCCGACTGCCTTGCCGCGCATGGTGAGGGCGAGGAAAGTACTCAGTTCGGCCATGGTGATGGGGTTATCGGTGTCGTAGGTTCGTATACTTTTGCGTTGTTGCAGAACATCGATGAAGGATGTGGCTTGCTGTTCCGTACGCGAGTCAGGCAGTGCGATGTTGTCACCTGCGAACGGCGGATGTTCAGCGGGTGGCTCGGCAAATCTTCCTCGATAGGGAAAACAAGCACCGAACCTATGCCCTGTGTCCAGCTCGCTATGGTAGCCTTGTGTGCTTTCGACGTGAAACAGCATGTTGTGAAAATCCCACTGTGCTTGCTGTGCCTGCGGCTCATCGGTGCGACGATAGACTTTCCGCTCCGTTCCGACTGCGGTCAGCACATGCCGCTGCACCAGCACACCCAGCAATTCCGCTAGTCCTTGTCGTGTGGTGTCATCCTGCGTCAGGGCGAGCAATGTTGCTACGGGTTGTGACTCTCGCCCGCAGCGAAACAGCACCTGTGCCAATAGATCGGATGTAACGACACAACGCACGTCACTCAGCGGACAGTCGAGCACCAACTCATCGTCAACACGGTGTTGGTAAGCAAAACGGGATAAGATATATCGCTCAGGAGCCTGCCCCGCGAGTGGTTGTCGTTGTAGGGGGTTACGCCACAGGCTACCAGAGAGACGTATGCCGCCTAACGGTGACGCAACCGCACCGAATATCAGCTCTATCTCCCGCAAGCAGAGGAGTATATCAAGTTTGAAAATAGGGTAACCTGCGGCGCGAGGGTAGCACCGATACAGGGTGTCGTTGAATTCTCGCACACAGCAGCCTTTTTTGAGCTTGGCCAGCAGGGTTGTGTGCTCAAGCTGCGGCATATTCCTGAAGGCGCGCACCGCGGAAAACGTCGGCGCTACTCGCAGCGCCACACCATCACGATCGAGCCAAGCAACCACCGACATACAGCATACCTTCCTCAGGAATAAGCGGTCGCTCTCCTACCCTAGTACTCTCCAATTTGTCAAGCGTGGCTCATGCCTCAGTACGGGTGGTGCTTTTTATGCTCTTTTCCTGTATACGAACAGCAGTGCCATAACCACGCAAGACACGAGTCATGACTCGACACCTCATCAAATCCAGCCTGCTGTTCACGCTCGGCACACTGTGCAGCCGCGCCAGTGGTCTCGCACGGGAGGCAGTGTTGAGCTACAGCTTCGGTGCATCGTCACGCTTCGATGCTTTCGTCATCGCCCTGCGCCTGCCCAACCTGCTACGCGATATGATCGCCGAAGGTGCACTGAGCCAAGCCTTCACCAAAGTCTACAGTGCCCTACAACTCGAATCACACGAGAAAAGCCACGCACTGCTACTAGCGACAACAAAATTTTTTTTCCTGACCAGCCTGATCATCAGCGTTGCAGGTATTTTCTTCGCCCCCGAACTGGTCAACCTCCTCACTCTGTTAGCCGAGGGGGAGCGCAAAACCACTCTGCTCGCCGACGCTACTCTGCTGACCCGCATAGTATTCCCCTGGATTCTGCTAGCCGTAATGAGTGCCGTGTTCATGGGAGCGCTGCACCAAGAAGGTAAATTCTTTCGCACCGCCTGCGCGCCACTACTGCTCAACCTCGGTTTCATCGGCGGAGCACTAGGTTTGGCAAAAATTTTCGCTACCCTCGACTTCCTCCCTGTCCCACCACACCTACGCTCCCTGTGTGGCCTTGCCGTCGGTGTGCTGCTCGGCGGATTGCTGCACTGCCTGTTCCTACTGCACTCGCTGTCGGTAGCCGTGCTGTCAGTGTTGCGCACACACGGCAGACTCCTACCTCTCAACCCCGATACACGTAAAGTTATCACCCTCATGCTGCCAACGGCAGTGGCGAGTAGCACCACACCCATCAACGCCTTCATCAATACTAACTTCGCCGCCTCACTCGAAGCAGGCGCAGTCTCGTGGCTCTACTACGCCTTCCGCCTCACCCACCTGCCTGTCGCCCTGTTCGGCGTAGCGCTAAGCACAACACTGCTACCCGCCCTGACCAAAGCAGTAACCCATAACGAAAAGGGTTTTGGAACACACGCCTCGCAACTACTGCAACAAGCAACCGAACTGGTGCTGTGGTTGCTCAGCATCTGCTCCATCTTCGTGCTCATCAACCATACCTACATTACCCAACTCATCTACCAACAGGGTAACTTTACCCCCACCGATACCATAAACACCGCTGTCGCCCTACGCATGTACAGTATAGGACTACTCGGCTACGGACTGATGAAAGTACTCACCACCGTCTACTACACCATCGAACGCACCGCCTATATAATGAAAACTAGCTTCGCCCTCATCGCCCTCAACCTCGCTCTCAACGCCCTACTAGTGCAAACACTCGGTTTTCGCGGCCTCGCCCTGACCACTGCCATAGTGACAACCTGCAACGCACTGATACTAGCACTAGGCCTGCGACACGAAAAAATTAACTGGACCTGGATAACCCTGCGCCGCAGTCTACTCTTCCTTACCCTGCTGCTGATAACAGGCGGCGTAACCCAACAACTACTGCTGTCATTCATCGAAAATACACTGCCGCTGACAAACAAACTAAAAGCACTGACGATCGTCACCAGCAACGCTGCCCTACTGCTAACACTCACGACAGTGAGCGGCTACCTTTACCTGCGCAGAAACCCCCTGCACCTGCTGCGCAGGAAGAAATAACACCACCGATGGAACTCTACCCCGCCCTACAAAAAGCAAGTCAATTGCTGACAACAAAACACTGCACCTTGCCAGGCCTGAACGACGCAACAAGGCAATACATACTGCTAACCCTGCTCCGACAACCGCGACAACACTGCACTGTACTAGTCGCAGGCGGCAAACACGAATACCTCGCCCTAGGAAACTTCCTGCGCCTCAACACCATCACCTACCTCCCCCTGCCCTTCATCTCACCATGGGGACGAGGACACTTCACCAGCCAGACCTTCGCTAGCCAGCAACGTATCACCGCCCTCGCCGCCGCCCACACTACACCACCACCTCTCTTCATCACCACTATGCCCGCCCTATGCCAATACACATTACCACCCACAACGCTAGCCGCCCACACCATACACCTTAAAAAAGGTGACTGCTACGACTGCGAAAAACTGCCCACACAACTCATACAACTCGGGTACCAACCCGCCGAACGAGCTTGGCAAGCAGGTGAATTCGCCGTGCGCGGAGGCATCATCGACCTGTTCACCGTCGGTAGCCCACATCCACATCGCCTGGAATTCTTCGGCGACGAAATTGCCTCACTGCGCGTCTTCAGCGCGGAGAACATGCGTTCACTACGACAGATAGAAAAACTGCAGATCCTACCCGTCTGCGAAGCAATACTGCAAGAAGAAGACGAAAAACATAACGTACAACTGCTGTTTGACAGCCTAATGACACAAAAATTACCCACCTCCACCATCCATCGCGCCACAGAAGACTTCCGCAACAACTATAATCTCACCAACCTAACCATGTACCTACCCCTGTTCCGAACTCAAAAAATTACCATGCTGCAATGCTTGCCCGCCGCCAGTACTCTTATCTTCCCCCACTCAAAAGCCGCAGCAGAAAACTTCTGGCGCGAGACACAAGCCACCCTGCAGAATCGTTATACGGAAGACTGTACCGCACACCGACCAGCCCTACCCCTCGCGGCACATTTCACTACCGACCCCGCCCTGCCCGCGCAAACACAAGTACTCGACTTCGCCACCCCCCAACACCACAGAATGACCTCCTACCGCACCGCTGCTGGCGAACTGCGTACCCTGGTAACAACACTGCCTGCACAGCTAAAAGTTATCAAAGAGCTACTGGCCGAAGACATGCGTGTCGTACTGCTGGCAGCTTTTAAGTCAGGCATGACACGCATCGCCAACATCCTCATGCAAGAAGAAATTCCCCTCCAACAAAAGACAACCTTCGCACCTGACGCACTGGACACTATACAAGGTGGGCGAGTGCTACTAGCTAAGGGGACACTTGACCACACACTATGCAGCGAAGAACTACGCCTACTCATTATCCCCGATCACATACTCTTACAAACCGAAAAAGCACGTCCACGAGACACAGCCAAAACTACCACAGAAACTATGACTACATTCGACGATCTCGAAAAAAACGATTTCGTCGTGCACAGCACACACGGTATCGGACGCTACACCGATATCGTAACCCTCACCATCGATGGTTCACACGCGGAATACATGGTCATTAAATATGCGCACAACGACAAAATCTACCTGCCCGTCGATAAATTCAACACCCTACAGAAATATATCTCAGGACGAGAAGAATCCTTCGCCCCCGCTCTAGACAATCTGCGGCAAAAGAATTTTCAACAGCGTAAACGCAAAGTCGAAGAAAAAGCAAAAGAGATGGCGGAGAAACTCGTTCACAACCATGCTCGTCGCAAGATGTTGCGTGCCCGAGCATTGAGTGCACCGAGCGAAATGTATTTTAAGTTTGAAGCAGGTTTTCCCTATGCCGAGACGGAAGCGCAGCTCAGGGCAATCGATGATGTCAATGCCGATCTCAGTACTGCTGTGCCGATGGATCGCCTTATCTGCGGCGATGTTGGTTTTGGCAAGACAGAAGTTGCCTTGCGCGCCACCATGCGTGCCGTTGCCGCGGGGGCACAGGTGTTGTTGCTTGCCCCGACAACAATTCTGGCGCTACAGCATTTTCATACTTTTACCCAACGTTTTGCTCCACATAATATCAAGATCGGGCTTGTCAATCGTTTGCTGAACAAAAGTGAGATCGATAACACAGTCAAAAAATTCAACCGTGGCACGGTAGAAGTAATTGTTGGCACACACCGTGTTTTAGGAGCAAAACTGCAAGCACGCAACATTGCTCTTATCATCATTGATGAGGAACAAAAATTCGGTGTAGGGCACAAAGAAACCTTGAAAAACCTAAAGCCAGAGGCACATATCCTTACGCTATCGGCCACGCCCATCCCGCGTACCTTGCACATGTCACTGATGGGTTTGAAAGATATTTCGATGATCAGTGAGCCTCCCCAAGATCGCATGGCAGTGAAAACTTACGTAACTGATTACAACGAACATGTTTTGCAGACCGCCTTACGTTATGAAATTGCTCGCCATGGACAGATTTATTTTGTCCACAATCGTATTAACGACATCTATCAAGTACAACAAGCATTACAAAAACTTGTTCCTCAAGCACGCATTGTTGTGGCACACGGCAAGTTGCCTAAAACAGAGTTGGAGCGGGCTATCGTTGATTTTATCGAGCAAAAATTTAACCTCCTGTTGTGTACCACAATTATCGAGTCGGGCATCGATATGCCTAACGTCAACACCTTGGTGGTCAATCGTGCTGACTGTTTCGGTTTAGCGCAGCTTTACCAACTACGTGGACGGGTGGGGCGTTCCGATCGACAGGCACATGCTTATTTTCTGACGGAAAAAGACGGCGACCTCACGGAGGAAGCACAGAAACGTCTGCAAGTTCTGGCCACTCACTACGAACTGGGCTCTGGCTTTAAGATTGCTCACAAAGATCTGGAAATTCGCGGCGCGGGCAACCTTATGGGCAGCGAACAGTCAGGCAGTGTTGCCGCGGTAGGGCTGGATATGTTTACTAGTCTGGTCGATCGCGAGATTAAAAAATTGCGTGGCCAAGACGGGCAAGATGATGATGACATTGACCCAGAGATAAAAATCCCCATCTCAGCAGTTATTCCCAAGAGCTATATCGCTGGTGAAAATCAACGTCTCAAGCTTTACAAAAAAATCTTTAGCTGTCTCAACAGTGATGAATTGACCGAGACGGTTATCGAAACCGAAGACCTGCACGGGAAAATTCCTGAGGCTGTGTTTTTGCTGTTCAGTATTGCCGAAATTAAAATGCACCTACGCACATTGAAAGCTGAAAAAATGCGTTTTTATCAACAGGGATTTTTTCAAATTAACTTACATGCACGTTCACCGCTGCAAAAAATTTCCCTCAATACTGAGGATTATATGCTACAAGCTAACAACCTCATCGTACAATCTGCTCCACAACTGCTCACTAAGCCTCGTCTCATGCTGGATAGGTTGAATAAAAACCTAGCGCGGCTAGTACGGCAAGTTTCTCGCTTGCCAGCCGACGACAATACATGACCCGACAAAACTAGAGAACGCTGAGATCGGCATTGTTGCCTAAAGGGGGGGGCATCTACACAGTTGCCCCATCTTCTCTCTCCCGCAATATTGCAGGTAGACAATGGTAATTTTGGGCTTTTTGCAACGTAACTAAAGTGAAAAAAAAAAACGCCGATGATGTTCGCGCGGGGAAGTTTTGTTTTTAGCCAAAAAAAGGGAAGTGGTGCGGACGAAGGCGGGTTTAAGTTTGGTGGAGTTGATGGTCGCGGTGGCGGTTATCGGCATTTTGGTCGCCTTGGCGCTGCCGCGTTATCATGCTTTCTTGGCGCAGGCACGGCGGGGGGAGGCGAAGAGCAGCCTCGCCCATCTGGCCAGTCTGCAGGCGGTGTATAAGATCGAACACTTCAGGTACTACAGTGGCTCCGCGTTGCTCGCTCCTGATGGTGGTATCGGCTACAAGAATGAGGACGGTACTAGGGGTGATTGTGGGGACTACGCCGATGATCGCGATCAGGGGTTGAATAATCATCTGGGTTTCCGTCCGCAAGCCTGTGGACAGTTACGTTATTTTTATCAGTTGCGTCCTGGTAATGTTGCGGTTGCCTTTGCCTATGCCGATGCTGAGGGCAGGTATATTTATCCCGATTGTCATGGCGGGGGGAGCGAGGAGTGTGACTATACGCGGGGTGATGCGGTGAGGATGGCGTTGCGCGATGCCAAACCCACGGTCTGCCGCAACATCACCAAGTACTGCCCCGCGGGAATGGGGACACCACCTCCGCCGCCTCCGCCGCCACCTCCGCCACCGACGCCAACGCCAACGCCGATATGTGACTGTACTCCTTGGCAGCCTCTGATGAATCCTAGGAACGATCCCAATGTTTGTGTGGGCAGATGGGGATATGAAGATGTACCACGAACGAGAACCTGTAGCGGAACGCCTCCCTGTGATGCAGAGAGCAAGATGGGGCGGCGGAAATTTATAGGGACGAAGGTCTGCATAACACCAACGCCAACGCCAACGCCACCAACGCCAACGCCTGATCCGCCGCCACCAACGCCAACGCCAACGCCTGATCCGCCACCACCGCCATGCAACACAGCAACGCAGTGTTGCTGGGATCATGATGGTAACGCTAGCACGCCAGACAGGGTGGTAGAGGCTATACAGAAATCTGACTGCACAGGCAGGTGGACGGGTGTAGCGACCGATCCCTTAGGTACTGGCTGCTGCAGACCTGCTGAAACTGAAACAGAGAAACCAGAACAGTCAACAGAAACTGAATGCAACACAGCAACGCAGTGTTGCGATGGTAATACCGAGGTGACACAACCCCCATACCTAACCTGCGACGAGTGGAAGGGGACGTACGATGCTAGTGCCCGTAACAAGGGCTGTTGCCACAACTCGTGTGCATGCAACAAACAATCTATTCATACAGCTTGGACACCTGCCACAGACGGGCATTGGACCTGTAAGGAAATAAAACAGACGAGGACACGTACTGATAAGTATGTGCCAAATCATAACAACCCACCTGATTGTCCTGCTGGCTTCAGTTGTCCTGACCAAATAACTACTAATGAATCCAAAACTGTCTGCGGGGCAAAAGCAGTGACTTGTGGAGACTACACATGGCAGAGCACAACTACTGAGTGCCTTCCTAATCCATATAATCCTTCTGAGTGCCGCAAGACTATCAGTTATCATACACCCGTTGGTCCTTGTGCGGACTTAGCAGAAGACGAAAAATGCAGTAGCTTCACTCCTCCCAAATGTATAGAGCCAAACAAATATGAAGACTGCACTTGCCTTGAGACAGAAATTACTGATCCACGCACTGATGAATGTACTGCTGACAACTACGACACCGACTACTGCTGCCCCTCCGCAACAGCAGAATATATCAAGCAACCTCCCGACGATAATTGCGGTTCGGTGTATTTTTACGAGGATGAATGCCAATGCCAGCCACCAGAAATCGTAAGACCGCCCACGGTCTGCAGTGCAACTAACTATAGCACCCATTTCTGCTGCTCCAGCGGAGAACTCAAACACGCCCCTCCCAACGATAATTGCGGTTCAGCGTATTTTTACGATGGTAAGTGCCAATGCAAGCCTGAACCCCCAGAAACTACTCCCCAATGTAATCTTTTTTATCACGCTGGACAGGATGCAGATGGCCAGGATATTGTCATTCCACAAGGACAAGATGGCGCGGGTGAGTGTGCGTGCGATGAGGATAGAAATTATATCTACGGTCATCCTGAAGGACAGTTACAAAATGCTCAAGGAGCCTGTGTATGCAAGAATCAACACTATGAAGTACCAAGTTTCTTTAACCCTAAACAGCATCATCACAATCATGACAGTTCTTCTATAAGTAGCGGTTACACGCAAAATAAACACACCAAGTGCGTGGAATGTAATGGACAGAAAAACCTGCGGCAGCTCACCACGACAGGGCTTTGGCAGTGGGGCTGCGTGGAATGCGGTCTAGAGGATCTGCTGAAAAACAACTCTCTAGGAAATCCGAGTAACATCGGGGCGGGGCATGTCGGCCATGAATGCTACTGTGCGGGCACGGGGGGCATATCGTCAAAGGGTAACCCAGCTAATGGGGACGTTCCTAGCGGGCTGGATTTAGGTAGTTGGCAGTCTAGCCTCGCTGGCTGGCAAAATGATTCCAATACCCATCCCGATCTAAAAGGAGGCGGATATTCTGTTCTTGCTAAAGTCCCTTCCAGGTTGACTATCTATGCATTGTGGATTTGGTTCAAGGATGCGTACGAAGCCGTCGCAGGTTATAATGCAGTGGACGGGACAGACCCACACCCCAAACCCCCACTTCCGCCTGAGTTGGCGAATCATTACCGCACAGTTAGAGAGAAGTAGGAGAAGGCCCAGGGACACTGACATCTGAGAGCGAGTGGCGGTACATCAACTGCGCCATGATGGATATGCAAGGACATCGATAAAGTTTTATCACAGTGCACCGATGCGAGGGTACAGGTATGAAGTTACGAGGTCACATGCAAGTCAAACTAGTTGCCATCGCTCTAGCGTTGGGAATAATTGTCTCTTGCAAAATGCTCACACACACCTATCCTAAGTTTATCTCGTATGACCATGAGTACATGCTACGCTTCAATGTACTGATGGCGAAGATACACAATGACCACTGGAATATTGCCTACAGGTATGATGACGACTGCTCCGCGGAGAAGCAGCGTGACCCAAAAGCACTGGAGCGGGCGATAACCACAGCTTTGCGGGCCTGGCTACAGCCGCTGCGTACTTTTCCAACTAAAAAGCCACTCGTCGATGATTTTCGTTACCTTTTCAAGGCCGCGCGCGACTCCTCCGATGTGCGGGTTACATTCCATTGCACTTACAGTGTATCGTATGCGAGGATAAACACCAGACGTCCACCCGATATTTTTATGCACGAAGGTACGGAGGTGAGTAACAATTTTATGTTCACGCTTACCCATGAAATAGGACATGCTTTTGGTCTCTCAGACACTCGCTCGGGCAGCACACATGGAGACTCATTCCCAACTACCACAGGTGGTTTAGACTCAACTATGGGAACACAGCCACCTTCCCTGATGTCCTCCCATTCGGTTAACTCCCCCCTGGGGAACAACGAGAGCAAGCTAGGAGAAGACGACAAGCGTGCCATCATCTGGCTCTACAAGCATTTCCACGCAGGTCTTACACTCGAAGACTGTTTTTTCCCCGACTATGTGCTAGAAAAAGCCCCTCTGGGCTGTCGCCCCAAGTATCCGTTGATCTTTGAAGTCAAGCACAGCCCACCTAGATATGCACTGCAACTACTCGACGACGATCCTAAGATAGACATCAACGCCCAAGACGCTGGTGGCATGACAGCACTGCACTACGCCGTTATGTATAAGAGAACAGAAATCGTAGAACGCCTACTCGCCCGCCGAGACATCGAGCCTGCACTTCGTAACAAGCAAGGTCAGCGGGCCTTAGACATCGCTCAGCAAGCAAACCTTACCGACATGGTTAAACTGCTAGCCGCAGTCACACCTCCAGCAGTTGCCGAAGATCTCAATGGCGACGGCACGGTCAACATTTTAGATTTAGTGCTTGTGGCTGATAACTTCGGCAAGACAGGCAAAAACAGCGCGGATATCGACGGTAACGGCACGGTCGATATCTTGGATCTCGTGCGCGTCGCTGCTGCCTTCGGCGAGACGACTGCCGATGCCCCCCAGTCTCCTGCCGCAACACGACTGGTGACTAACCGCCAAGTGAGCCGCTGGCTCGAGACAGCACGGCAACGGACAGCGACACACCCTGCCCATCGCCGCGGAATACACGTCTTGCAAAAGTTGCTCGCTCGCCTTCCCCCCGCACAAAAAACCACCCTGCTAGCCAACTACCCCAACCCCTTCCACACCGAGACCTGGCTACCCTACCAGCTGGCCGAACCCGCACAGGTGACGATCCGCATCCACGCGCTGAACGGACAGCTAGTGCGCACCCTCGCTTTGGGTAACCAACCCGCGGGCACGTACCAGAACAAAAACCGTGCCGCCCACTGGGACGGCAGAAATACCCAAGGCGAGTCTGTCGCCAGCGGTATCTACTTCTACACCCTGTCCGCCGATGATTTTAGCACCACCCGCAAGATGCTGCTGCGGAAATAACAGCGATTGTCTCTCCTTCCCGACCTGCAGCGAGCGTTACCAAAAGCCACTTTGCTTGCTAGCTCTGCTTCGCCAGGCTTGTTCGCCGCTTGCTAGCTCCTGCACGGTAGAGAGGGGCAGCACCAGAGTCAGACGCGCACCGCCGCGACCACGGGGCAGTAGGGTAGGCTGAACTGGTCAAGTCTGTGTAGGTGTAGTGCCGCGTCACGGTGGAGCTGGCGCACGAAGGCGGTGTTCACGTCGTGGCCAGGCTGGGAAAGAACGAATTTACCCGTTACCGCACGCCCTAGCAGAGCGAGATCGCCGCAAAAATCGAGTAGCTTGTGGTAAGCGAATTCACGCTCACCCCGCAGTCCTTCGGGGTTGATGATTTCGGTGTCGCTAACCACTACCGCGTTGTGTAACGAGCCACCGCGTGCCAACCCCTGTCCACGCATAGCCGACACATCGACAAGACGACAAAAAGTACGTGCCTGTGCGACGAGGGCAAAATCATCCTGCCCGTAGCGAAAGCTGACCTCCTGTGTACCGATCACCGCGTTGTCAAAGCTGATGCGACAGTCAAAGGACAGACTGTCGGCGGGTGTTAGCTCGATACAGCTGTTCCCCTGCTGATAACGCAGAGGCTGGCACACACCATAGGTTTGACACGCGGCAGGCAACTGCTTGAGGCCACAGGCACGAATTTTTTCGACAAAAGGCATGGCACTGCCGTCCAGAATAGGAATCTCCCCGCCTTCCACCACAACCATCAGGTCATCGACACCGAGACCAAACAGTGCCGCCAGCAAATGCTCGACCGTCATAATCTTGTTGTCAGGCGAGTCGCCCAACACAGTGCAGAGGTTAGTCGCACACACGTTGTCAACACTGGCAAGGAATACAGGACGACCCAGATTGCCAAAAACAAGCCCCGTCCCCGCGGCCGCGGGGGACAACAACACACGGCAAAAACGCCCCGTGTGCAGCCCTACACCGCGGAAACTCAACTCGCTGTTAATGGTCGTGCGTTTACGCATGCTCAGCACTCTGCCTCCAACGAGGCCGCCATCATAAGGTTTTTAACTCTCTTTTGCAAATACGACCTACCGTATTTCTCAAGCAGAAACTCGCATTTCAGCCAAGCGTTTCTTGATAACACGCCGCAAATGCCGTATTCGCTGGCGGTGCCCACGTTCCGTCACACGATTCTCTAGCTTGCGTAACCAATCCAGCACCCCAAGCAAGTTGTCCTGCCGCAGGCAAAGGCGGATGATTTTCTCGACGATCTCCACTTGCTGCGGGTCTTTGGCGAACGCCTGTTCATACTCCTGCAGGGCAGCATCCGCGTAGCCGCGTTTTTCCTGCAGGGCAGCTATCCGCATGTGTAGTTGCGCTTGGGCTGTGGGCTGTCGAGCCACGGTGAGTTTTGTCTTAAGGATGTGTATACATTCACGGTCGTCACCCAAACGGGTATAGACATCATAAAGGATAGTCGATTTGTCCAGCGGACTATCGGCACAGTGCTCAGTCATGATCCGCAACGCTTCCTGGGGGTCGTTTTTGGAATACAGATGCACCGCCGCCAACTCTTGTGCCGAGCGGTAGGTATCGGAGAGATTGCCCCAACGCATGATCTTACGCAAAGCATCGATGACCCGTTCCCAGTCAAAGTTTTGTGAATACAGCAGTTTGTAATATTTGAGGGCGAGAATGTTCCTGGGATCAATTTTGAGTAGATCACGGTAATACTTCTGCAATAGCCCTTCGTCGGGAATTTTCTTCTCATAGAGAGAGCAGATTTTCTCCATACACTTAACACGATCGGGTAGGGAACGAAAATCCAGACACACCGTCCTGAGCACCTCGGCTTCCAGATGCCAGTTGCTATCTATCGCTGATAAAACCTTCAGACGAAACCAAGTAAAATCAACCCCAAAACGCTTGATAATCTCACGCGCCCGTTGCGCTACTCGCTTGTAATCACCGATATATTTGATCTCAATTTTTATTTTTTGTAACAGCACCGCGAGGGCTTGAGACGGTTCGTTTTTGAGCTTGTTGTCCAACAGTGTGAAAAGTGGAGTCCAACACTCGTGATCGGTCAGTAACTGCAAAGCCTCCTGCTGTTGGCTCGCAGTGAGGTCATCTCCTGCATCGATGGCCGCGACGGCCCTGCGTACTGCAACCGCGCTCATCAGACAGCTCCCGTCTTGCGCACACCCGCGACGACGATCTCGACGATAGAACTAACGCTACGCTCGTAGTCAAAGACCGTGGGATCGAAGAGAAACTGCAGGCTGAAACCATCCGCCACCGCGACGATGTAGGAGGCATACATTCTCGCATCCAAGTCTCGGAATACGCCCTGTGCGATACCGCTGCTAATCACCTCGGCCGCGGCACTGCGGAACTTCTCATAGTGGCGTGCCACCACCCGCCGTACCGCCTCCTTCTGGTTGATCTGCGTCCAGAAATCCATATTGACCTGATAGTACTCCTTCTTGGTGCGCAAAACATCGAAACACACCGAGATAAAGGCTTCCAGCTTGCTCAACGGATCATGGACAGCATCCATCCGTGCCATCAACATGTCCTCGATATCGACAGCACTCCTGTCGAGAATCGCCATCATCAGATCGTCCTTGTTGAGGAAATAGTAGTGGATAATGCCTTTACTCACCCCCGCGGTCGTTGCCACGTCTTGCATAGAGAAGTTGTGATAACCGTGCGTCACGATGCAATCGACCGTAGCCTTGATAATTTGTTCCCTGCGCTGTGATGAGCCTTTTGTCCTCGCCATCCCATCCCCTCGATTACCCAGCCCCCGATAATATCCTACCACTATTTGACAAAACAACATACAGTTGAACCACCATAAATTGTGTTCACACTGCGCAGGCTAAAACTTAACCCCATGCCATCCAACACCTACACTGTGCTGATGTTCTCGTTCGTGCTGAGCGCTTGCTTACGCAGTCCGCCCGACGGCAAGTTGCTCGTCACCGCACCGCATACCGCTAGTTTTGAAATTTTCAGGGTCACCTCCTCCTCGCCGCCGCGTTTCGTGGCCGAACGGACGGCGAGCTTCAACACCCCTATCGTTCTTCCCCCCTCCCGTTATTTGCTCCTCGGTGACTGCTCGCACACCTTCGCGACCATCAAAGCCGCAACCACCACCCGCTTGCAAGCTTACCACCTCGTCTTCACACCCCCGCAGAAGGTGGAGGCCAACGACTCCTTCTCAGTACAGTGTCAACGCTTCGCACACACTTCATCCCGCCAACACCTGCACAACAAGTTTGCCTTGCTGCTGCTTACCCCCCACAAAAAACTACTGGTCGGTACGACACCGCTTCATGTCGATTATCGCACTACTGAAGACCTAACCTACCGCCAATTTGACCTCGCCGCCCTGCAAGTCGCCCCCGCGCAACACAACATGCGTTTCTTCGTCTTCGCACGACACGGTCTGCTCTCGGCAACCGACTCGCAACTCAGTGGGCACTGGCTTTACCTGTTACCAGGCGAATACGTGGTGGAATTCAACGGTGTGCGCACCACCGTCATGCTACAGCGAGGGGAGCGGAGAATTATCCACCCTGCCATCTTGCAGGTCACTGCCCCGCAACCCACATCGTCATCCGCGACCGCCAGTATCAACGGCGACGGGGTTGTGCCTTTCAACGAACCACTACCGCTGCCCGCAGGTCGTGCCACCCTGCACCTCATGCCCTCCAGCCAGCCGCTGTCCCTGGTGTTGCGCCGCGGCGCACGCACAGTGATCGCCGCCCGTCGCCTGCACATCACCCCCGCCTGTCATCAACACCACCCCCTTTGTGCTCCCCCCACGCTGTCTCTCTACCGCACCGCCGCCACGACTCCGTTTTTGACCACCGCGGCACGGGAGATTTTTTTCACGGGCAAGGCGGTGCGGGTAGGAGTTGCAGGCGCGCCACACCTAACCCACCTACTCCCCGATCGCCTGCAGCAAGTCGCCCTGCGCCTCGGCATACTACAGCTGCAACCACGAGTCACCCCCAGCAGCACACAGTTCAGCGACCTGCTCCGCCTTACCGCCGCTTCCCCTCCGCTGCAGGGACACAGCGATGACCTCAGTTTGCACACCACCACCGCTCTTCAACTTCTGCCAGGTCGCTATCACCTCGTTCATTACGTCAGTGCCACCGACCCAGCTATCCCACGCCGCCAACAGCGCATCACCTTCACCATCCGCCCGCAGCGCACCCGCCACCTGGCAGTAACCGTGTTCAAACTCAAACAGACGGGAAGAACTAGACTTTAGGGTGCTATCTGGGCTAACATACCTCCCCGATGAGGAGAACTATCCCGCGCCTGCTGGTGCTCGATGTCGATAACACGCTGTTCGACTGGCTGCCCTACTACTCAGCAAGCAATACCGCCCTGTTAGCAACTCTCGCGGCAATGATCGACGTTCCGTATCCACTGCTGCTGGAGGAATTCAAACAGCTGCTGGCACACTACGACCACCGTAACTCTTTCATTCTGCAAGAAATGCCCTCGCTCGCACAAAAAGCTAAGTCGGTAGATCGTGCAGCCATCTACCAGCGTTGCTCGGAAGCTTTCTTACAAAAGGCAACCGCCGCCCTTACACCATACCCAGGAGTTGCCGTAACGCTAGCGGCCACCAAATGCCACCGTCCGCATGTGAAAATAGTCGCTCTCACCGACTCCCCCGCCTCGGAAGCAGTGTGGAAGATCGCACAGCTAGGTCTCGTGGACTACTTCGATGGCATCTACGGGTTGAACACCTCCCCCCTCGTGCCCTCGCCCACAGTGCTGAAGAAGATTATCGCCGCCTGCAAAAAATACCGCGGCGTGGTCAAGAGCATGCCGTCCACATTCGAAAAGCCAAGCACCAAAGGCCTGGCAATGATTATGCGCGATTTCGGTCTCAACGCCAGCGAGAAAAACCGCGTCATCTACGTCGGTGACAACCTCAAAAAAGACATCGCACTCGGCAAAAGGGCAGGCGTGCTCACCTGCTGGTCAGAGTTCGGTGTCCCCGCCGATCGCAACAGATTGCGCCAAACACTAGCCATGTCACCCGTCATCAAAATTAAACAAAACGTCCCTAACCGCGACGACCTTCGCCTCCGTCCTGACGTTACGCTGCATAAATTTTCCGACATTCTTCATCAACTGTTTTAAGTTTATCAACTGCTGCCTGACGAGGTATGCCGAGCGTTGTGTTTTTAGGCTGAGGTGTTACAATGGCGAAGGTTTCTTTTCGGTCGCTTGCTAATTTTGTCGGGAGTGGGAGATGAAAATGTGGGTTTGGGTGGTTTTGACGACGTGCCCTTTTTTTGTTGCGCCAGCACTGCGGGCTAACATCGATCGTTCCGATGCGGGACATGTTTTAACGAACGGCGGGGGAGTGAGCAACTTCAGCGGTACTGGGACTTACTACAATAGACTTGCTGACGAGCGTGGAGAGTACGCGGTATCATTGCAGATCACCCCTCTCAGCGCCGCCGAGATGCATCTTCGTTGGGATTACACGACTGATGGCGAGCAGGAAATCTACAGCATCGTGGTAGCGATGGACAACGAGTTGCTTACTATCTATACTCCTCCTGACAAGGATAGCCTCGACAATCTCGACAGCTACGAGGTCGCGGGCTGGGGATACAGCGGTATCGTCACCGACTCTGGACAGAGCAAGTTGTTGGTCTTTCTCAACTATAAGTATATAGACGGCAACAGGTACGATGAACACTTCGCGGTGCAACGCGCTGCCGACGGCGAGTTGGTGATCGATAGCAGCGGCACACTAGGCAATAGCGAAGATGGCATGATTGAAGTTTGGCAAGATCAAGTGCGCTCTGTCGATTGATTTTTGCTTGCACGGGTGGGGACAAAATGTTGCAATGGTCGGTAACTGAACGCGAGGTGCTGTGGTGAAGGGTGATCCTAATATTGTCAAACTGCTCAACGACTTGCTCAGAGAGGAGTTGTCTGCCATCAACCAATATTTTTTACACGCCCGTATGTGCAAAAACTGGGGCTATGAGCGGCTGGGCGGGAAAATCATGTCGGAGTCTGTCGACGAGATGAAGCACGCCCAAGCGGTCACCGACCGTATTCTGTTTCTCGAAGGCGTACCGAACCTGCAGGTGTTGAACAAACTCAACGTCGGCAAGAGTGTCCACGAGATGCTCGAGCTCGACTTAGCACGGGAGCTGGGTGCGGTCGCTTTCCTCAAAAACGGCATCAGCACCTGTTACAATGCCTCCGATCACGGCAGTCGTGAGTTGCTGGAGGGTATTCTCAAGGACGAAGAGGAACACATCGACTGGCTAGAAGCACAACTCGACAGCATCAAGGGCTGCGGGATCGAGAACTACCTCGCGGAACAGCTGGAGAGCACGCAGTAGGCGATGTCGCTAATTTTTCAACAGGCCGCGGGCACGCAGGCAGACGAGGTAGTCGTTAGAGAGCTGCATGTTATCTTGTTCGCTGATGACGCTGCCGTCTTCGGCCTCGAACAGGCGCGGTAGCTTCTGCCGCCAACCAGGCTCCGTCCCCTTGACCCGCACGCTGACACAACGACCCTCGTTGCCCTTGTCGGTCAGAACGACCATCCCTCGTTCAGGAGGGGGTAGTTCAGCTGTGGTATAGATACCGTTAGATGCTGCGCGGGCGGCACTGTCGGCATGGGCGGTTTTTTTCGCGATCAGACCGTTGATGGCAGGCTTGAGATGGTAGATGTGATGACCGTTGTTGCGGCTTTGGATTCTGATATTCATGCCGTAGTTGTCTGTGTCTGAATAGTGCTTCCAATTCGTGTGACTGCCCACCCCGTAGCTGCGTTCGCCGCTGTCGAGGTGCACCCCCGCCGTGTCGTAAACATCGACCGAGGCGGTCAGTTCCCCGCCGCTAGTGCGGAAAATTCTGAACTCGACACGGGAACTGTCATCATGCCCCAACCCGACGGTCACCATCTCCTCTTCGCCGAGTTGGATACCGCGAATTTTAACCAGCGTCTCCCCATCAGCACGGGGGTTCCACACTCCGTCGTAGACAGGAATACTCGCCGCGAGAGTGGGTTCTCCCGCCTCGTCATCCCATCCCTCGTCACAGGCTAACACCGCCACCAGTGCCATGACGGCACACGCCCTTCTCATCGGCAAACTACCTCGACTACTCTAGATCTGGCAACCAACTCCGCCCGCCTGTTCGGCACAACTCTCTGAAAACTTTAGCGAGGCGCGCAGATTCCGTCAGGCGCGCGCAACTGTTTCCAGCAGTTGCTTTTGTGGTCTAAGTGCATTAAAACCTCCCCCTGCGTTAGGGAGATGAAACATGAGTGATGGTAGTAGCTTCGACGTTGTCGTGCTGGGGGCAGGGCCTGCGGGTGAGGTCGGTGCGCTCAGTGCCGCGCAGCGCGGCTTTGAAAAAGTCGCCGTGGTAGAGAAGTCACCTCATCTGGGAGGAACATGTCTCAATGTTGGCTGTATCCCCACCAAGGCTTTGATCGCCTCAGCCCACACCTTGCAGCAACTGAAAAACAGCAAAAACTGGGGTTTCGACTGCGGGGAGATCTCCTGTAACTGGCATCAGGTGATGGATCGCAAGGACGATATTGTCGAGCAGCAGCGGCGTGGACTGCGTTTTTTGCTGAAGAAGAATGAGATCACCGTCATCAAAGGGACAGGGGCACTGCTAGATAGTACTACCTTGATGGTGACGAAAGGTAAGGATGAGCAGCAGAGTCGGATCAAGTTCAAGCATTTGCTGATCGCGTCGGGCTCGCAAGTTACTGAATTTCCACCTTTTGTTTCCAATTCGACCAATATCATGAACTCCGATACGGTGTTGAGCATCGACCATATCCCTCCGTCTTTAGCCATCGTCGGAGGCGGAGTCGTGGGCATGGAGTTCGCCTGTATGTTCGCCGAGTTTGGCAGCAAGGTGACGGTTTACGAAGCGGACACGACGATTCTGCGCGGTGTCGATGCGGAGGTGGTGCAGACTTTGCGACGCAGTTGCCAGAAGAGAGGAATCGACATTCTCACCCGTACCGAGATCGAGACACTCACCGAGCGCGGCAAAGACGGGGTACAGATAAAGACTGCCGACGGGACGGAGGTGTTCGCAAAAGTTTTGTTGGCGATCGGCCGCACGCCCTGCAGTGCCGCGCTGCAGTTGCAAAACATTGGCGTTGCCCTGGACGCACAGGGTTTCATCCCCGTCGCGACGGACACCTATCGAGTGCAGGGACACGAACATATCTACGCGGTCGGCGATGTCATCGCCACACAGGCACTGGCACACACGGCATCGGCGGAAGCACTGCGCGCCGTGGGGCACATGGCAGGCAACTCACCGCCGCCGATCGATTATCGCAGCAGCCCGCTGGCGATTTACACTGCGCCAGAGATCGCTGCTATCGGTAGCAGCGAAGAGGAGTTGCGGACGCAAGAGGTGGCATTCAAAACTGCCAAGTTTCCCTTCGCACCACTGGCCAAAGCCAAAATTGAGGGACATACAGAAGGTTTTATCAAGATTCTGTTCGATCCCCGCTACCACGAACTGCTAGGGGTGCATATTGTCAACGCGAAAGCGACCGAGTTGATCGCCGAGTTTGTGTTGGGCAAAAATCTCGAAACCACCCTCGACGAAATCGCCCACGCCATTCACCCTCATCCGACCATTACGGAAACTATCATGGAAGCTGCGCACGCGGGTGTGCACGGCAAAGCACTTCATCTTTAGAGGAGGTGTGGGGTGAGCAAGATAACGCCAGTAAATCTGCCCGCCATGGGAGAAGGTATCCACGAAGCACAGGTGAATCGCTGGCTAAAACAGGAAGGTGATGCTGTCGAGAAAAACGAACCACTGCTGGAAGTTTCCACCGACAAAGTGGATACGGAAATCGTCGCACCTTGCTCAGGTGTCTTGCAGCGCATCGTCGTCGTTCCCGAACAGACAGCAGCTATAGGGGCAGTACTGGCCGAAATCTCAGCGACGCAAGGCACAGACAACGCCGTGCGTCCTGATCCAGCCGCGTCCACCACCCCACGCCCCGCGGCAACTGCGACGGCAGAAACAACACCCGCGGCGCGACCACGTCTCCTATCTTCCCCCTTGGTACGTCGCATGGCCGCAGAGCAAGGCATCGACTTGACACAGGTGCAGGGCAGTGGCTTACACGGTCGGATCACGGTGCGTGATATCACCTCCCCCGCCGAGAACAAGAGCAAGCCAGAGCGCGAGCGTTACGAGAAGCCATCTCTGTCAACGGAGTACCCTGTATATCGGCAAGATGGGCAAGAGTATCAGGATGGTGTACGGGTGCGGCGTTCGCCTCTGAGTCGTATGCGGCGGTTGATCGCCGCGCACATGAGTGCGTCGGTGCGCGTATCCCCGCACGTGACAACGGTGTTTAAGGTCGATGTCGAGCGGATCGGAAGAATACGACAACAGCAGGCGCAGGTGTTTCAGCAGCAGACGGGCTACAAACTGACCTGGACGGCTTTTTTCGTGCATAGTGCGGTGTTGTGCTTGAAAAAGTTTCCGCTGCTCAATGTTTCACTGGATGGAAACGATATTCTGTGGAAGGATGACATCAACATCGGTTGTGCCGTAGCGTTGGAGGATGGCCTTATCGTGCCGATCATCAAGCGAGCAGGGGGGTTGAGTTTTCGGGAGACAGCCCACAGGTTGCAAGACCTGGTAGCCAAGGCGCGGGCTAAACGACTGGCTGCCGACGATGTGCGCGGCGGCACGTTCACCATCACCAACCCTGGCATTTACGGCAGCCTCACCTCCAATCCGATTATCAATCAGCCGCAGGTGGCTATTCTAGGCTTAGGGTGTATCACCCCAAAGGTGGTGGTGATCGACGGGATGCTGGCGGTACGTCAGATAATGCTGGTAAGCTTAACCTTCGACCACCGTGTTATCGATGGCGAAACAGGGGCTAAGTTTCTCGCTGCCTACCGCGATATAGTGCAGGAGTTTGATGACGATGACTGAGCAGATTACTGCGACGATGGCACCAGATGGACTTACCCGTCTCGGTCTGCGGGTACAAGTCCCCGCGGCGGTCGTTAATGAAACTTACGCCCGAGTTTTGCAAAACATGCGCCGTAAGGTGCAGGTGGCTGGTTATCGGGTAGGTAAGGCCCCGTTGCCCGCGGTACGACGGCAGGTGGGCAACCGTCTCGAACGGTTGGTAACCACGCAGCTGATCGAGGACAATACCGACAAGGCACTGCAGGCACGGGGGTTGTCGTCGCACAGCAGTGCACGCGACGGTTATGCCTACGATGAGGCAGTGGAAGGGCAAGCGTTTGAGTTTCGAGTGCCTCTGCCCGATATGAGTGTTAAAGTTACCAAACTCTCGCCACTCTACAAAAATTTGGAACTCCTTCTCCCCGCACGGCGGGAAGACTTCGATGCGGCGATAGAAGAGCGGTTGCAGTTGTTTCTTTCCCAGCATGCTGCAAGCGAGGAGCGTCGCGAGGGCGAGCATGTCGAGCATAGCGACAGGGTTACCTTCTCCTGCACGGTTAGCGATGAGCAACAGCCACAACCTGACAAGCTGTGCAACGGACAGACACAGGTCACCATTGTCGGAGTCGATGACGAGTTGCCAGGGGAGATAACGCGCTCCCTGCACAGCATGTGTTGTGGTGCGACGCGGCGTATTTCCCGTATTATCAAGGTTGCAGACGGCTGGGAAGACCTGGCTCTAGAAGGACAAAAAACAACTTTTGACCTCAAGATACACAAGCTGGAACGACTGCTCTTGCCCGAACTCAGCGATGAGTTGGTGCAGCGCAAGATGAGCGATGTTCCCTCCGTCGAGGCGTTGCGTTGCAAACTGAAGCAGGAATTGCAGGACGAGGAAAAGCAAAAGCGACGGTCGTTGCTGGAAAGACAAATGGAGTCTGCCCTGCTAGCGACGAGTGAGGTTACGGTGCCACAGCCACTACTCGATGTGGTCGCCAACTCCCTCTCCCGTCAGATAGATGACGGGAAGACACCGCTACCCCAGCGGGAGACGGTCAAACAACAGCGTCTCCCGCGAGTGAGGGAGACTATAGCCGCGGTCGCAGTGCTTCAGGAAATAGCACACCGAGAAAACATCGTCATCGATACGCAAACAGACAGTGCCAAAAATGACTACTATCGAACTTTGCACCGCGCGGTGACGAAGCACCTTAGTGCGAGCGCTGAAGCTAACGAGCGTAACAAGGAGGCTGAATATGACGCGGCTTTTTCCGAAGAAGACGATGGTGTCAAGCATTTCGACGCGTTGCTCGCTAAGCTCAGGGAACGCTCGCAGTTGCAGAAGCTGGCTAAGTACAAGGGTATCACCATCGCCTTGCCTATCAGCTCTGCACTTGCTAGAGCTACCGAGTCTCGTCTGGCCGCACTACGCCATGAATATGCCTCCTATCACCTTACGGGCGAGCCGTTTACTCCTGCCCTCGATCGCCGTATCGTCGTGACGAGATTCGTCACCGTTGGCGATCGTCCCGTGGAGCAAATGACCTTGTTGCGTAGCTCGCTGGTGTTAGTTCCTCCAGACGATGGGGAGCTGCCCCCGTACTGGCAGGTGTTTGTCGGCATGCGGGCGGGGGAAGAAAAGAGAGTCCCCTGTCCTGGCCTGTTTCCTGAGGCTGAGGCACAGGGGTTCGAGGTTGAGATAGCCGCTACTCTTCATGAGGTACAGGTGATCGTTTTACCGACCTTAGACGATCAGTTTGCGCGTGAGTTTTTGGATACCGCAACCATGGCTGTGCTGCGGGACAAAGTCAGGGTAGAGGTGGCGTATAGTCAGGAAAAAATGCGGCGGAGGTCGTTGCGTGAACGTATTCTCGACAACTTGGTCGACACAAGCGAATTTCGGATGGATACCGAAACGGTGGCAGAGGCTGTCGCCGCCGTGCGCCGCAGTGAGGCGTTGCAGGATGCCTACGATGAAGGTGGGCAAGGACCCGACGAGGAAATTGACGCGGAGCATGTGCACGATACCATCGTCAGGAATACAAAGTACCGCTTGGTCGCGGCAGAAATTGCGCAGCAGGAAAATATTGCGTATGAGGATAACGAGGATGAAGAGAGCAACGGGCTGCTGTCTAACGTGAAAGAATTCTTGCTTAAGGAGACAGTAATTGTCGATGATAGTGACGAATAAGGTGCGGGGGAGCTAATGTTCTGCGCGGTGATGACGATTACGGCTTTGCGGAGTGGATTTTATGGAGTGGTGCAGTTATGTCTTTAATCCCTGTGGTAGTGGAGAATACCAGTCGCGGTGAGCGATCGTGGGATATTTACTCGCGTCTGTTGAAGGATCGCATTGTTTTTTTGGGCACGCCTGTGGTCGATGAGGTGGCCAATGTCATCGTGGCACAGTTTTTATTTTTGGAAAGCCAAGACCCTGACAAGGACATTCACTTTTACATTAATTCGCCTGGCGGCTCGGTCACGGCAGGTCTTGCCGTTCACGATGCGATGCAGATTGTCAAGTCTCCGATTCGCACTTACTGTATCGGTCAGTGTGCGAGCATGGCTGCGTGGTTGCTAGCGGCAGGAGCAAAGGGTAAGCGTTACGCCTTGCCTAATGCACGGGTGATGATCCATCAGCCACTCGGCGGTGCGGGAGGACAGGCAACGGATATCGACATTCAGGCAGCCGAGATTATCAACATCAAGAAACGCATGATTGCGATTATGGCACAGCACACGGGACGTGAGCCAGAGCAGGTGGGCAAGGACATCGATCGCGACAATTTCATGTCAGCCAATGATGCCAAGGAGTACGGGATAGTGGACGATATTTTTCAAGCTAACCTGACGGAAGCCTGACACGGGAGGCGGAAAGGAAGGCGACATGTCGCCGCGCAGTAGCGGACTGCATTGCAGTTTTTGTGGGAAGAGTCAAGTCGAGGTGAAGAAACTCATCGCGGGTCCCAACGTCTATATCTGCGACGAGTGTATCCATCTCTGCACCGATATTATTGCCGAGGAAGTCGAAAAAGACGAACTGCTCAGCCCGTCGCGTCGCGTTCCTAACCCCAAAGAGATCAACAAGATTCTCGACGACTATATCATTGGACAGGAGCGTGCCAAACGCACTTTGAGCGTGGCGGTGCACAACCACTACAAGCGTGTTGATCACAAAAAAAACAGTGCGAAGAGTAACGAGGATGTCGAGTTACAAAAATCAAACATTCTGCTCATCGGCCCCACTGGCAGTGGTAAAACTCTCTTGGCACAGACGTTAGCGCGTATTTTGAATGTGCCTTTTACTATTTCCGATGCTACCAATCTCACCGAGGCAGGCTATGTCGGCGAAGATGTCGAGAACATTATCCTGAATCTGTTGCAGAATGCGGACTACGATGTCGAGCTGGCGCAGCGCGGGATATGTTATGTCGATGAAATCGACAAGATCGCGCGCAAGGGTGAGAATCCCTCTATCACCCGCGATGTGTCGGGGGAAGGAGTGCAGCAGGCACTGTTGAAAATCGTCGAGGGTACTATCGCTAATGTTCCGCCGCGCGGTGGGCGTAAACATCCGCAGCAGGAGTTCTTGCAGGTTGATACGACTGACATTCTTTTCATCTGCGGCGGGGCTTTTGCTGGCTTGGAGAGCATCGTTGCCGATCGCGTAGAGGTATCCTCGATGGGGTTTGGTGCGACCATCCACACCAAGAACAAACGTGATGTCTCACAACTGTTAGCAAATGTGCGTACCGAGGACTTGATGAAGTTCGGGCTTATTCCTGAATTTATCGGACGTGTGCCTGTTATCTGCGCGTTAGCGGAGCTCGACCGTGAGGCGTTGATCAAAATTCTCACCGAGCCACGCAATGCGATCGTCAAACAATTCAAACGTTTGTTTGAGTACGAGCGGGTCGATCTGAAGTTCACCGACGGGGCATTACAAGCGGTAGTCAATGAGGCTCTGAAACGCAAGACAGGGGCACGTGGCTTGCGTGCTATTATCGAGGAGTCGATGCTCGACATTATGTACGAGATGCCTGGCATGGACAGTCTCAAGGAAGTGGTCATCACCGAAGAAACGATCAATAGCAACTCTGATCCCGTGTTGGTGTATCATTCCGCCAAGGACGAGGATAGCGCAGGACAGGATGATGGTGAGCATCGCGAGTTGGATTTCAGCACAGGCACGGATAAGTAGGCTGCGCGTCGTTTGTCGCTAACCTCGGCGAGTTTAGCGGGTAAATTTTGCCTAAGGGGTGGTGAATGTCGGTTAAGGTAGTGGTTTGTTGTTTGGCGGTGCAGGTGTCGCTCGCTTGTGCCAGCACGGGTAGAACGACGGGGTCTGTTGTTGCCGCGGTGTCCACACAGTCGCAGTCCAGTACGGTGCCGCGGCGACTTGCGCCGCAGGTCGAGTTGCCACCCGATAGTTGCGTTAGGTTCTCCCAGTTGGGTGGCGAACCGCCGTTGTATCTCTCCGAGTCGGGATTTGTGCTTACTGCAGTGCACAAACCGTGCATCACCTATGAGGGCGAGGCGGGTTTTTATCGGGATAGTCAGTGGACTGCGATGGGTATTCCTTGTAGTGGCGGCGGTGGGCGTATCGAACGGCGTGGCAAGGTATTGTCCCCGAAGATGGTTTCTTTCGTGTTGTCGATCGATTGTCCCCTGTATCCGACCTCCGTCGAGGCTGCTGCTTTCGGAGTACAGAAGCTAGGTTTTCAGGACAATGCCAAACTGCTGGCCTACAACCCTTTCAACGTGCAGTTCTGGTCGGTGCCTAGCTTTCCTGACGCGGGAACGGGTGTGAGTGTCGATCTGCGTTCCCGCACTGCCATCGATGCCTTGTGGCGGAAGGTGCGCAACCGCGAGCCGATCAACGTCCATCTTTACGGGCGAGAAAATGCCTGGGTGGCAAGTAACAGCATTTACTTCATCGACACCAACATCATCGCCACCTCCGACAGCGATTTTCGTCTTGAACTACTCACGGTACGCACCTTGAGCATCGATGAGGTCGCCGCCGCACGGCGTAAGTGTGACGGGCTGCGTCCTCGCCGCAGCTGTCACCTCATCTTCTAAGCGGCAGTGCCTGACTAACTTTAACCGACAAGTGGCCTACAGCAGCTCAGCATAACGATGCGGGTCGCGCTGCCGCGCCTTGACTTGCTCAAAACGGCAGAGGTATCATTGAGGGGTGGTGCGTGTGTGGGAGGGATACCGATGAGTGACGAGAAAAAAAAGCCTCTTTCGTTAGAGGCCAAGCTCGATCGCTTTGAGGCCGCGTTGGCGGCCGAGCGCGAGGCACGTGCCGCTGATCGCAAAGATTACGAGGACAGGCGCAAGGCCGATCGCAAAGATTACGAGGACAAGCGCAAGGCCGATCGTCGCGAGTGGGCGATCAAGATGGGAGAGCTTTCCCGCAAGTTGGGGAAGTTGGCTGAGTTCGCCATCGAATCTGGTATCATCGACACCCTAGAAGGATACGCCGACCTCGATGTCACCCATCTCGTACCCAACGTCGAGGTACAGGCACAGACAGACGGGAAGGAGGAGTTGGGTGAAATCGACATTATTGCCAGCGGCAGACGCGACATCGTTGTCATCGAAACTAAGGTAACCCTGAGCCACGAGGATGTGGGTAGGTTTGTCGCCAGGTATGTGCGCAATTTCCCGCGCTGGCGAGCATCGTCACCGCATATTCTTTTGCCTCGCTGCGAGGGTAAGCGTATCTTCGGTTGTTTAGCCTACGCGCAAGCGAGCAACCACGCTGAAGCTGCCGCGGTGAAGGCGGGGCTGATTACCGTGCACGTTTTCGGCAGCAGTAGCAAGATTGCCCATCCCGACACTAGACTGGTCGATTTCCACCCCGCGGCGCGCTAGTTACCTGCCGCGTGGACAAAAATAACGCTGTCTAATACTAGCATGGCTCGCTCCCGCTCTGTCCTCCACGTTGTAGCGTTGATACTCCTGAGTCCTACATCGAGCCTGGCATCACAAGCTTCACTTGCATCTTATCCCGCCACGCTTGGGGCTGCCGACGGTGAGGTCGCAAATCGCACAACGGCTGGCTCTTAATGGCGGAGGGGGAAGTTGAATCCCCGACCTGTGGGTTATGAGACCACCGCTCTAACCACCTGAGCTACCCCGCCGCATAGCGGCTTGAAACTAAAGATATTTGCATTTATAGTCAAGTTGTATTTTTTAGAGGAACTAGCAACATGATGACAGAAATTGTTTTCGCGCGGCGCACGCCGATCGGACGTTTCATGGGACTTTTGGCGCACCTACCCGCACCTGCACTACTGCAACCGCTCATCGCGGCAGCACGGCAAGAACTACCGCAAGCAGCAGAGCAAATTGGCGAACTGTTGGTCGGCCAAGTGTTGACCGCAGGCAACGGACAAGCACCCGCACGGCAGGCAGGACGAGGTGGTGGTCTGCCCGACCGCGTGCCCGCGACCACCATCAACAAAGTCTGTGGCAGCGGACTGCATACCGTCATGCTCGCCGATCGCACCATTCGCAGCGGTGACGCACAAGTGATCTTCGCAGGCGGACAGGAGAACATGTCGCTTGCACCACACCTATTGCCCGCCGTCCGCAAAGGCCTGCGTCTGGGCACTGCACAACTGCTCGACCACATGCAGCACGATGGTTTGTGCGATGCCTACGACGGCAGTGCTATGGGCAACTGTGGCGAACTGTGCGCGGCCAAATACAACTTCAGCCGCAGCGCACAAGACACCTACGCCCTGCACAGCTACCAGCGTGCCCGTGCCTGCTGGGAAAACGGACAGTTCAGCCGTGAAGTGCTGCCCCTGAAAGTTGCGTCCGACAAAATGGTAACAAAAGACGAAGAACCATTCGCCGTCAATCTCGACCGCCTACCCACCCTCCGCCCCGCCTTCAAAAAGGACGGCACGGTCACCGCGGGCAATGCCTCCTCCATCAGTGATGGTGCAGCACTGCTGGTGCTCACCGCTCCCCATGCCCTTCCTGGCGTGAAACCACTAGCACGCATCGTCGCCCAAGCACAACACGCCCAAGCCCCCGAATGGTTCACCACCGCACCGATCGCGGCAATTCGCCAGGTGTGTGCACAAGCTGAAATGAAAATCAGCGACATCGATTTGTTTGAAATCAATGAAGCCTTCGCCGTCGTACCTATGGCCGCAATGCAAGAACTCGACCTCGACCACAACAAAGTTAACGTCTGCGGTGGTGCCGTAGCGCTCGGTCATCCCATCGGCGCGAGCGGTAGCCGCGTCCTGGTGACACTACTGCACGCCCTCGCCACCCACAACAAACGCTTCGGTCTCGCCACCCTCTGTATCGGTGGCGGCGAGGCTTGTGCCGTTATCGTCGAGCGTCTAACGTGAACTTGCCCTACCGCCGCGGCGTGACAGGCGTGTTCGTCAACGACATGGGACTCGTGCTCGTCTGCCGCCGTTGCGACTATCCCGTAGGACTGCAGCTACCCCAAGGAGGACTGGAGGAAGGCGAGAGCGAAGACGCAGCACTGCAGCGCGAAATGCACGAAGAACTCGGCACACGCGGTTTCGCCGTCATCAAAAAAACACACAAGACAGTATGCTACGATTTCCCCCCCGACCTCACCGCACCGATTGCCCAGAAATATCGCGGCCAATGCCATCGCTGGTTTCAACTGCGTTTCTGGGAAGGCTGCCAGCCCGACCTGAGCCGCTCCAATCACGAATTCAGTGCCTATGACTGGACAACCCGTGCCGAACTGCTGCAACACACCATCGCCTGGAAAACTGACGCTTACCGTGAAGGACTGCAACTGCTAGGACTGCTCACCCCGTGACCCGTCTCGCCCTCATCAACATGGTCATCGGCTTCGTGCTCGTCTTTCTCAGCGCGTCACTGGGCACATTCATCGTCAACGAAATGACCGAACTCTACCTCACGGCCCCGCAACATCTCGCCGCTTGGCAACATACCCTCGCCCGCAGTGCACACGGACACAGTACCCTGTGTGGTCTTGTGCACATCCTCTTCGCCCTCACCCTGCCTTACTCCTGCCTCCCGCCACGCTTCAAACTCTGGCAAGCAGGCGGCATTCTTGCGGGCAGCATCGCGCTGGGGCCGCTACTGCTGCTGAAGTCACTCACCCAACCCAGCCTCGATCTCGATCTGCTGTCACTGACAATGGGACTTCTGCTGTCGATGTTCCTCTTCGCCCTTGCCTTCCACGCTTTCGGTATTTTTTTGCGCATAAAAGCGATGCCATAAACACACGACGATCTCCTAGTCGTTGCTGCGCAGCTTAGCCAACAGAATCAAAAATTCGACGTAAAGCCAGACCAGCGTCACCATCAACCCAAAAGCACCATACCATTCCATATAACGCGGCGCACTGCTCTTCGCCCCCTGCTCGATAAGATCAAAATCGAGAATGAGATTGAGGGCGGCGATGGCAACGACAAAAAGACTGACCCCGATGCCGATCGGCCCGCTGCCATGAATATAAGGGATACTCACGCCGAATATGCCGAGCAAAAACGACGCGAGATAAAAAACGAAAATACCCAAAGTCGCGGCGCAAACAACAGCTTTGAATTTTTCTGTTGCACGAATAACCCCCGCCCGATACGCGAGCAGCATGCCGACCAGGGTGCCGAAAGTCAACCCCACCGCCTGGATGGCGATGCCAGGAAACTGCATCTCCAGCATGGCAGATATACCGCCTAAAAACACGCCTTCACATAAAGCGTAAATGGGCGCGGTAATCGGTGACCACGAAGCTTTGAAGACCGTAATCAAAGCGACAACAAGACCAAAGATCGCACCACCACCGATCAAACCCATCAGGGCAGGGTGAGGTTCTACCGCCAGCGGATCGTGCAGACTACTCCACACCCAGCCCGCAGTACAGAGAATGACCGCCAACAAAACCAAGCACCTGTTGATCGTGCCATTGATAGTCATCTGTGCACCGCCCACAACAGGGCTGGCGGCGAAAACGTCACGACCCAAGGTAGGATTAGAAGAACGCATGATACCAGTCCCCTTTATGAACACATGTTGCCATTTTCTCATAACTGCGCGTCTAGCTCAACACGCCTTTTCTTCTCACCACAGCGGCGGTAAAATTACAAGTAAAGTCTGATTATTACAGGGATGACTCATGTTTATGCTTCTGCTGATCGGCCTGTTACCGATGATCCTGTTCGTGCTCGTCGATTACTATACCCGTAACCTACGCACCAGTATTATCACCGCCATCACCACCGCTGCGGCGATGGGCGGAGTGACATGGTGGCTGATGGGGGAGTTTGACTACGAGGTAGTGGTTATCGTCGTTACCATGCTGGTCACTGGCCTCATCTCTATCAAACTCAAAACCCCCGTATACTTCAAACTACAGCCAGTCGTCACGGGGATAATCCTCGCGGCGGTGCTCGCCTACTTCCAGTATTTCGATACGCCGCTGATGATCAAGATGCTGCCCAAGCTACGCACTATGCTCGACAACGCCGACCTCGCCCTCCCGCCTGAACAGTTGGCACTGATGTTCGACGACAGTCGTATCCCCTTTTTTACCCGCATGACACAACACCTAATGCTGTGGCTGCTCATCCACGCGGCACTGGTTGCCTACTGCGCCCTCAAGACGCGTAACTCCATCTGGCTGTTGGTGAAAGCCTGCGGCTTACCCTTTATCACAGGCGGGGCGCTGCTGACCGAGTGGTTGCTCTACTGAACTATGGCATGGCGAAGCAACGCAAAGGACGAAAAACACCCTTATGCCAGCGCCTCTATGTATCTTTGTGCGAGTAGGGCCGCCTGACAACCCATGCCTGCGGCGGTAACCGCTTGTTTGAAATGAGGGTCGGCAATGTCACCTGCGGCAAAGACGGCGGGTACGTTGGTGCGTGTGTGGTCAGAGGTTTTGATGTAACCGTGCTCGTCGGTACGTATGTAGGGGGCGAAAACCGCTGAGTTAGGGATGTGCCCGATGGCCATGAACAGGCCGTCGACGGCGATGGTCTGTGTTTGACGCGATACCTGATGCTCGAGTACTACGCCTGTCAAGCCACTCTGGTCGGCTTGGGTAGCGGTTACCTGATGGGGGGTGAGGAATTTAATTTTGTCGTTTTTGCGGGTGCGTGCCAGCATGATAGGCGAAGCGCGAAACTGGTCGCGGCGATGCACAAGCAAGACCTCGCGACATACTTTGCTGAGATAGAGTGACTCTTCCATCGCCGAATCTCCTCCTCCAACGACCATCACCTTCTTGTCGCGATAGAAAAAGCCATCGCAGGTGGCACAGGTGGATATCCCACGTCCCATCAGTTCCTTTTCGCGTGGCAAGCCGAGGGTACGAGCAGTTGCTCCGACTGCGATGATAACGGTGACGGAAGTGAACTGTTTGTTCCCCGCCCATAGAGTCAACGGCTCGGTGCTGAAATCGACTTTGCTGATCTCTTCATGCACAACTTCCACGCCCAGACGTTGTGCCTGCTTGGTCATCTCTTCCATCAGGGTGGGGCCTAGGATAGGGTTTTCAAAACCTGGAAAGTTTTCCACCTCAGTGGTGGTCATTAGCTGACCGCCGTGCTGTGAACCCGCATAGACGATAGGCTGCAACGCTGCTCGTGCTGCGTAGATAGCGGCGGTCAAGCCCGCTGGTCCCGTACCGATAATCGTTACCAACTGCTGCATATGATCTCTCCTTAGTCGTCATCTGGCAAAGAACTGTCGAGCACACTTTTTTGAGTTTAGCGTGTGTGTGATATAATGTTAAGGCCATGTTGAAAATTGTGCTAGCTGCAACGCTGTGTACTTGGTCGGGTGTGAGTCGCGCGGTGCGACAGCTGCCTCCTGCGCTGCTCGACAACGGGGCGTACCGTGTGCAGCAGGCGGTGTTGGTGCGCAAGATAAGCGATGGCACGACGCTGTTCAGTCACGATGCCGACCGACTGCTTATCCCTGCTTCGTTGACCAAGTTGATTACTACCGCCGTGGCTCTTGATACTTGGGGAGCTGCGCATCAGTTCACTACGCCTGTCTTTTATCGTGGCAAACGACAGCATGACAGGATTCACGGTGATCTTGTCGTGGTTGGCGGTGGTGATCCTTATTTAGTTTCTGAAAAAATGTGGATGTTTGCTTCTCATCTCAAGAGCATCGGCATCAACACCATCGAGGGTAGGGTTATTATCGACAACGGTTTGTTCGAGCACCCTACGATCCGCAGTGGTGTGGCCAGCCGCAGTGCCTATGATGCGCCTGTGACTGCTTTCAGCATCAACTTCAACACGGTTGCCGTGCTTGTCGTTCCTGCCGCACGGGTGGGGCAACGTGCTACGGTTACGCTTTCTCCCTTTCCGCTCGCGGCCGTTACCATCGACAATCATGTGCACACGGTCGCCTCTGCACCGCGCACTGCGCTCAACGTTGTGCGTCGCACTGGCACGGGCAAGACTTTCAACAAGATAATAGCCCGCGGTCGTATTGCGGTGGGCAGCAAGCCACGCACTTTCTACCGTTCTGTGTCAGCGCCGCGGGACATCGCCCGTGCCTATGTGCGTAGTTTCCTGCATCAGCAGGATGTGCGAGTATTGGGTAAACAACTAGCTGTCGGCGACGCTCCGCGTGTGCCTTTGCACAGCATCGAAGGTTATCCGCTGGGGTATATCGTCAAAGGGCTGAATACGTTCTCTAACAATCATATCGCTGATATGCTGATCAAAAAACTCGGTGCTGACACACGGCAACGTGGCACGCTTACCGCGGGCATCGAACAGCTGCGGGCTTGGCTGCGTACTGAGGTCGGTATTACCTCGCCTTTCACCCTCAAAAACGGCTCGGGGCTCAGTGTTGACAACCGTTTGACGGCGACACAACTTGCCACAGTCCTGTATCACGTGGCACGCCGCATGCGCCTGTTTCCTGATTTTCTCGCCAGTTTACCCGCTAGCGGGCTCGAAGGAACGGTCAGTGAACGTTTGCCCCAGCACAAAGGCCTGATCCGTGCTAAGACAGGCACGCTAACCTCGCCACGCACGGTGGCAGGATTGGCGGGGTATTACTTTTCTGAACGCCACGAAATGATCGCCTTTGTGCTCCTTGCGAACGGGCATGCCGACCAACCCCAACCTCCCCTCACCCTCTTGCGCACACAACAAGACCGACTACTGAGCTGGCTGGTAGCAAACATCTAGGAGTCACTCGCAGCGGCAATCGTCATCGGCAATATTTTTCTTACGATTCCCTTCCGTTCAACACCTGTCTGCATGTTGCGCAGGGTCACGGTTTCGCTCTGCATCTCCTCGTCCCCGACAATTACCACCCACAGATAGTCACCACGATGCGCATACCTGAGCTGATGTTTCAAACTCCGCGCGGAGACATCCATTGCCGTGCACACCCCTTTGCTCCGCAAGAAAGAAGCGGTGTGCAGCGCGTAGAGGCGCGCCGTGGCAGTAGCCACCGCGACATACACTTCGGCAGCGGTACGTGTAGCCTGTGCACGTGCGACGAGATGGGGCACGAGGCGATCGATACCGATCGAGCCACCCACTCCTGCACAGGGCTGCGACGTGAAGCGTGCGATCAGATTATCGTAGCGCCCCCCCGAACAGATCGCACCGAGCTGCGGTGCGTCGTCGAGCACTGTCTCAAACACAATACCCGTGTAGTAATCCAAACCACGCGCAATCGAGAGATCGAAGACAATGCGACCCTTGCTATCGCTATTGAGCTGTTGCAAGGTTGTCAGTGTTTGCTGCAAAGTGGTAAGCGCAGTCTCCAGATGTGTGTCATGGCGCAAAAATTCCCCCACCCCCGCCAGATCGAGCTGTAACACAGCGAGTATCTCCTCCGCCTGTGTAGCAGTGCCGCCGCTCTTTGCCACCAGCAGTTCTGCAATACGCGTCCGCTCTAGTTTGGCCAGCTTGTCGATGACGATCAATAGCTCGCCATACCGAGTGTCGTCGAGGTCGGGAAAAATTTTGCTCACCACCGCATTCAACAGCAGCCGATGACCGAGGGCAAGTCGCCAGGTGCCTAGTTGTAGCTGGGCTAAAATATTGCAGAACAGCGCGATAACCTCCACGTCCGCAGTACTGCTGGTCGTGCCCGCAATATCGAGATCACATAACTGAAATTCACGATAACGCCCCCGCTGAGGTTTTTCCCCGCGGAAAACGTTACCGCATTGCAAACTACGCAGCGGAAAGAGCAAATCAGCACGATGCTCCGCCACAAAACGTGCCAGAGGTACAGTCAAATCAAACCGCAGCCCAACATCACGCCCGCCATGATCCTGAAAACGATACATCTCCTTGCGGGTTTCCTGCCCCTCGGAAGCACACAACGTCGCCCCATACTCAAGGGTCGGGGTAGCGACCATACTGAAACCCGCTAACCGCGCCTGCTGCTGCGCGACCGCGGCGATGTGAGCGCGTACCGCCGCGGCAGCAGGCAGAAAGTCAGGGAAGCCCTTCAGCCGTTGTGCCTCGATGTACTGGTTTTTCTTCTGCACCATGGGGGCAATTCCTACCACACGGCAATTATGTGATGCAAGTGATGAAGATGGCAACTGTTGCCGAACTACCTGAAAAAGTTTGCGGGAAGGATGAAATTTGTTACGATAAAGATGCGGGCTCAACCGCAGCGATGATAGAATGAAAGACGGACGAGTCGCGGGAGTTTATGAACATCACCGCACGTGGCGATACCGACATCGGCTTGGCCCGCACTTCCAATCAGGACGCGTTTCTAGTCGACAAAAAACGTCGCCTCTTCATCGTTGCGGACGGTATGGGAGGACACGCAGGTGGCGAGGTAGCCAGCGATCTCTGCGTCAAGCGGGTGGCGGGCTGGATCGACGAACATGCCACCGCCACCAAACTGGCGAGCGTGGACGAGAACCTACGACAAGCACACATCTGCTCGATACTGACACAGGCGATCAACCATGCCTCGACCAGTATCTTCGAACGCGCCCTCGAAGAACCACAGCTGATGGGAATGGGCACAACAGCTTCCGTGCTGATTATCTACGGGAAGCGCGCCTACATCGGACATGTCGGAGACAGCCGTATCTACCTGATTCGTGACCGTTTCATCTACCAACTGACCAACGACCACTCGTTGGTCGGAGAACAGCTGCGCGCGGGTGTAATCAGCGGCGAAGAGGCAAAAAACACCCGTATGCAGAATGTCATCACCCGCAGCGTTGGCTACCAGGAAATGGAAGATGTCGATACCAGCACCATCGCCATCGAGAGCGACGATATCTTCGTGTTGTCTTCAGACGGTATGCACGGGCGTATCAGCGACGAGGAAATTTCGCGCACGGTTAACAAAAACAAGCTAAATGCCGTTAAGGAGCTTGTCGAGCTGGCGAACGCGCGCGGCGGTAAGGATAATATCACCTTGATCGTTGTAACAGTCAGGAGTTAGGAGGATGGTGGTGCGTTTGGCCAAGTTATACCGCGAGGTGGCGAGATGAAGCGTTTGACGTTGATCGTCGTGCCTGGCGATGCTGGTGCTTCACACACGTTTAGGATCCCGCGTTTCGTGCCCAAAGTTGCCGTAGGGCTGGCATTAGTGCTCATCTATGCAGGGGTGTTCTTCGGCATGGATTACTTCGCTTTGCGCCACACTGCACAGCGTTACCGCGACCTATCGGTCGAGCACGAAGGGGTGAAGAGCGAAGTGCGGGTGCTAGCCGAGAAGCTGAGCGAGGTAAAACATGCCCTCAAGGTGGTGCATAACTACACCGCGCGCCTAGACGAATTGACGCAGATCGACACCAAAAAAATCAATACCCGCACGGGTATCGGCCCCTTGAGCGATGCCGAGTTCAATGCTCGTGCGCTCGACAGCGCGGCAATCCAACCGCCGCAGGCACAGCATAACGACGAAGTTGTGCCCGCAGGTATCGACATCGACGAATTGACCTTCAGCCCCGTGCTTCAGCAACTTTCCGATGTCAGCGATCAAGCACGGCGTAGGACTTTCGAAATGCAGCGACTACTGTCCAAACTCGACAAGAAACGCTCGTTGTTATCGTCGATTCCCTCCATCTACCCCGTCAAAGGCTGGGTGAGCAGCGGTTTTGGTTATCGTATCTCCCCTTTCACAGGCGAACGTACCCGCCACCGTGGCATGGACATCGCCAGCTCCATCGGCACGCCCATCCTCGCCCCCGCCGATGGGGTGGTAATTTTTTCGGGACGCAAAGCAAACTTCGGCAACTTTATCATGATCGCACACGGTTATGGTATTGTGACGCGCTACGGGCATAACGCCCACAACCTCGTGCGGCCTGGGCAGAAGGTTAGGCGCGGCGATCAGATCGGCACGGTAGGAGCTTCAGGGCGCACGACGGGGCCGCATCTGCACTACGAGGTGTGGGTCAACGGTCATCCGAGCAACCCGCGTAAATTCATTCTCGGTCTCGGCGAACAGAACCTCTTCTAATAAAAACCTGTCTTTACGCAGCACACTGTGCAAGAATTAAAGAGGAGTCGGAAGGGCGACGATAAAGCCTGGCCGAGTGGTAGGCGGGTGGTGCGCGTGCAGTTTCTCAAGAAAATTTTCGGCAGTAAGAACGACAGGGAAATCAAACGCCTCAAGGCGATGGTGGCACGTATCGCTGCCTTCGAAGACAGTATGCGTGCCTGCGACGATGCGCAGTTACAGCAGACGACGGCGGCCTTCAAACAAAAGCTAGCCAACGGTGCAACACGTGCCAGCTTATTGCCCGAAACGTTTGCCGCGGTGCGAGAAGCCTCCCGCCGCGTGCTCGGACAACGGCATTACGACGTGCAGTTGATGGGGGGGATCGTGCTTTACGAAGGCAAGATTGCCGAGATGAAGACAGGGGAAGGCAAGACCTTGACCGCGACCCTGCCTCTCTACCTCTACGCCTTGAGCGGACAGGGGGCACATCTCGTTACCGTCAACGACTATCTCGCCAAACGTGATGCCGAGTGGATGGGGCAGATCTATCGTTTTTTGCAGATTTCCTGCGGGGCGATCGTGCATGGTCTCGACGATCGTGAACGCAAAGCAGTGTACTCCTGTGGGATCACCTATGGCACGAACAACGAATTTGGTTTTGATTATTTGCGCGACAACATGAAGGTGAGCGGTGACCACATCGTGCAGGGCGAGTTAGATTTTGCCATCGTCGATGAGGTTGATTCTATCCTGATCGATGAAGCACGCACGCCGCTGATTATTTCAGGGCCTGCCGAAACAGCCACCGATTTATACCTCAAAACCGACAAAGCAATCCCCGATCTCAAGAAAGGCATCGACTATACCGTTGACGAAAAGGCGCATACCGCCAGTCTTACCGAAGACGGGATCAGCAAAGTCGAAGCCAAGCTCGGTGTAGACAATCTCTACGCTCCGCAGAATATCGACGTGTTGCATCATATTTCGCAATCGCTGAAGGCGCACGTACTGTTTCGTAAAGATGTGGATTACGTTGTGCGTGACAAGCAGGTGATTATCGTCGATGAGCACACAGGGCGCTTGATGCCAGGCCGTAGGTACAGCGAGGGGTTGCACGGAGCGTTGGAAGCGAAAGAGAATTTACCCGTGCAGAGCGAGACACAGACGTTGGCGACGATCAGTTTTCAGAATTATTTTCGCATGTATAAAGTTCTGGCAGGCATGACAGGCACGGCAGACACGGAAGCGGTGGAACTCAAAAAAATCTACAAGCTCGATGTGGTCGTCCTCCCGACTAACAAAAAAATGATTCGCAAGGACCAAGAAGACGTTATCTATCGCACCGCACGAGAAAAATTCAACCAAATCGTGCATGAGATCGCACAGGCACAGCGGTCGGGTCGGCCAGTACTAGTCGGCACACAGTCGGTGGCTAAATCCGAGCTGGTGTCACAGTTACTGAGCAAGAAAAACATTCCGCACGAGGTACTCAACGCCAAGAACCACGCGCGCGAGGCCGCGATTATCCAGAAGGCAGGTGAACGCGGGGCAGTGACTATCTCCACCAACATGGCAGGACGAGGCACGGACATCATTCTAGGCGAAGGCATAGCCGCTCAGGGTGGTCTGCTGGTTATCGGCACGGAACGAGGTGAGTCGCGCCGCATCGACAACCAGCTGCGAGGACGTTCAGGACGGCAAGGTGACCCTGGCGAAAGCAAGTTTTTTCTGTCGTTGGAAGACGATTTGATGCGTATTTTCGCTTCCGATCGTCTCTCTGGCATTATGGCACGGCTCGGCATGGAGGAAGGTGAGTCGATCGTCTCGCCGATGGTGTCACGAGCGATTGAGCGTGCCCAGAAAAAAGTCGAAGAGCAGAACTTCTCCAGCCGTAAACATCTGCTCGAATACGACGACGTTATGAACCAGCAACGACAGGTGGTTTACCTGCGACGGCGTGCCGCACTGGAGGCACAGTCGGAAATTAACGATTTCTTCAGCGCGGTAATCAACCGTGTCTGTCACGATATTGCCGCCCGTCTTTCCCCCGAAGCGACCAACTCCGATCACTGGGAGCTAGCTCCGCTGCAAGACGAAATAAACAAGCAATTCAATTTACCACGGGTGCGGATTGTCGATCGTGATGGCGAGGAAATAGCGATTGAAGGGGTGTTGCAAAGTGCGCGCGAGCAGATCGAAGCTGCCTATAAGGACAAGGTCAAAGAAATCGAGCCTTCTATTCTGGGTCAGTTGGAATCGCACATCTATCTACAGATTATCGACGTGGCCTGGAAAGATCATCTATTGTCGATGGACAACTTAAAAGATGCGGTGAGCTTACGTGGTTATGCACAGCGTGACCCTCTGCAAGAATACAAGAAAGAAGCCTTTAATCTGTTCAACGGCATGTGGATGCGCATCGAAGAGGACACGATGTTCACGCTGGTACGCATGCCACCGCCCCGTATCGAGTACGTCGAGCAGGCCGCGGTGCGCCGCGAAGACGAACTTATCATGCAGCACCCCGCTCCCGATCAAGTTCAGGAGCAAGAACCCCCTGAGGCGGTAGCCTACCAACGTTCTGACTCGCAAGCGACCCCGCAACCGTTTCGGCGAGAATCCGAGAAGGTCGGCAGGAACGCACTGTGTCCTTGCGGTTCAGGGCGCAAGTATAAGAAATGTTGTGGACGGCCTGGCGCTGCTGCCCCCGCCCAGATATAGTGAGGTTAGCTATGGAACGAGAGCAGCAGCGCATGGATAAGGTGATCACCGCTATCGAAGCGGAGGTGATGGCCAAGCTGCATCGCCGTGCCGAAGACACACACGGATTCGGTGACGGGGAACGTAGCGAGAGCACGACCATCACCGACAAAATGCCGCGCCCACTCCCGCAGCTGCCGCGAGGGAAAAACACCGTGAGCATCATCGCCATCTCCGTGTTGCTTTTCGTCGCGTTAGTTGCATTGCTTGTTCTGGTGCTGCGTCTACCCTGATCCTGCTGTCGCTAGGGCAGTTACGCGCCGCACAAAAGGAGCACAGATGAGTATTAACCTAAAGCTAATCGACTTTTTGGATAACCTGTAGGTAGTTTTTGGCTTCGATGAACAGGTCAAATAGGTCTGCGTCGAGTTTCCCTTGTTTAACTTCTTCTCCCATGATGTGCAAGGCGTTGTCGGGGGAGATGGATTTTTTGTAAGGGCGATCAGCGGCGGTAAGGGCATCGAAGATGTCGGCGATGGTCATGATACGTGTTTGGACAGGAATGGCGTTCGCCGCCACCTTGTGGGGGTAACCAGAGCCGTCGAGTTTTTCGTGGTGCTTAGCTGCGATGTCAGGGATAGAGGTAAGGCCTTTGCTCCAGGGAATTTTTTTCAAAAACTCGTATGTATGGGTAACATGTCCTTGAATTTGAAAAAATTCGTCTGCGGTTAGTGAGCCTTTAGTTACCGAGAGAGAGTCCATGTCGATGTCGGTTAAAAAACGCTGTTCGTTGCCTTGCATATCGATGAAAGTGCGTTTGCCGATGTCATGGATGCGTTCTTTAGCGCTGCGTCCTGTCGTTACACTAGGCTCGTTGTTCTTGATAATGAACTCCAGACAATCGGCGAGCTCGGCGAGTTTTTTGTCGCGATCGCGGCGATATATCCTCGCACGAATATCCTCAACGGTATCGCCACCTTCCTGGTGGATGGTGAGCATCTTGTTGAGATATTCGATCTCGTACGAAGCCTTAATCAACTCAAAGCGCTCCAGTAAGTTATCCATCTGCCACGGATAGAGCTTTTTAGCTTTGACCAAGACATTCTCACTCACGCCGAGTTTGCCAAAATCATGCAGCAACGCGGCGTAATGGAGTTCTCGCATCTGTGCTTCGCTGAAACGCAGCTCGCGAAACTCACCCTCATCGATATCGTTGACGATACGTGCCAAATCCATCGTCATCGCTGCGACACGGTGTGAATGTCCGCTGGTCGTCGGATCACGTTGTTCGATTATGGTGATCGAGGCATCGACAAAACCATCGAACAAATTTTGAATTTCCTCGTGCATACGAGCGTTTTCCAGCGCGATACCCGACTGTTGAGCGACGATTTCCACATGCTCGATGTCTTTGTCATTGAAGGGCACGACTTGTTGTGCGAAGTCTCGGGGAGTTAGCAGCTTGGCCGCGAAGTTGTGTTTACGGTTGAGCAATTGAATAACCCCGATGACCTGTCGTGAAATATCGAAAATCGGTGTGGTCAACATCGAATGCGAGCGATAGTTGAGCTTTTGGTCAAACGATTTGTTGTGTTGCAAGCCTCGTGGAGCGTGGGGATGTTCAGTCTCGGAGGACAGTTTGTAAAGGTCTTCGACATTGATCGATGCTTTGCGCAGAACACAGTTGCCTACCACCGAGCTGTCATCGACAGGGATAGAAAAGGCAGACAAGTCCTGTTTGGCCGAGTAATTTTGGGTGAAACGAAAGTGAATCATGCCGTCGCTCACGTCATCTGTAGGCAATTCAACCTCATAAATCGAGCCCGCATCGGCGCTGGTGATCTCACGTGCCTTTTCGAGAATCAAATGCAGCAGCTTGGGCACATCCCGCACACCGTTCAGCTGCCGTGACATCGACAAGACATGCTTAACATCAGCTATATCCTTGCTGGTTTGCACCTGTTCACGCATCGCCGTACGCATGTCTCGCTGGGAAAATTGTGCCGTCGAGATGATTTCATGAAGGTTGTGCACGGAAATCGGCGTAATGATCTTGCTGTAGATGGGCATACGCAATTCGATGGGCAAGCTGTGGTACTCTGCCTCGGAAACGACATAAAAGAAAGTGAATGTCGTGTCTTTGTTCTTTTTCTCCAGACGGCTAAGCTTGGCAGGCGAAGCCCATATCTCCCGCCCCACGAACCAAATACTGGTATCGTAGTCAGACAAACAGGCCAAGCCCGCATGCTTTTGTTCTAGAGTACAACCTGCGAACAGTTCACCATCTTGCAGTCGTGCTGTAATTGCCGCAAAACCATCCAAACTACCAGCCAGCAAACCACCTAGTGTCGACGCGGGAGGCCTTGTTTCGCCCATAACTGTCTACCCGTAAAGAGTTTTTGTGTTTACCACTTACGCTCAATTCTATCGCATTCGTAGTAAAAAATCTAATCGCGACTTTGTTGTTCAAAAATTTAAAATTAGATTTTTAGATAGCTATATAAAACTTACATTCCTCACAAATTTAAATTTAGCTATTATATTTAGCTCGCTTGCCGCGCAGTTTGCTGACTAGGGTTTGCACTTCTTCGTCGTTGACCAATGTGCCTTGAATGCGTTGGGGGCGCACCATACCAGGGCATTGAAAGAGCATGTCGCCTTTGCCGAGTAATTTTTCTGCTCCCATGATATCGAGTATGGTACGGCTATCGTGGCGTGATGTGACGCGAAAGGCGATGCGACAGGGGAGGTTGGCTTTGATAACGCCAGTGATAACATCGACGGATGGTCGTTGTGTCGCGAGCACGAGATGAATGCCGCTGGCGCGTGCTTTTTGTGCGACGCTTTGGATGCATTGTTCTATCTCACGCGGGGCGGCTAGCATCAGGTCGGCTAGTTCGTCGATAACGATCACGATGTAGGGCAGTTGTTCGTGTTGGAGAATATTGCTGTATTCTTGTCGCAGGTGGGTTTTTTCGGAGCGTGGCAGCTGTGCCCATTTGTGACGGAAGGCTGCGATGTTCCGCACGTTAAGTTTTTTTAGCAGGGTGTAGCGTTGTTGCATCTCTTTGCCGATCATCTGCAGGGCTTGGCGGGTGTGTTCGACATCGGTAATGACGGGTTGCAAGAGGTGGGGGATGCCATCGTAGGCGGACAGCTCCAGTAGTTTGGGGTCTACCAGGAGCAGTTTCACCTGTGTCGCGTGGGGGTGTGCGAGGATACTGCACAGCAATGAGTTGATGGCGACGGATTTACCTGATCCTGTACTCCCTGCGATCAGGAGGTGTGGCATGTTCTGCAAATCGCAGCATACGGCATCGCCGTTGGTGTCACGACCGAGAGCGAAATTTAGCGGCGAATCGTTGTCTTGGAAAGCAGGGCTGCGGAGAATATCGCCGAGGTAGACGGTGTGCCGCTGTTGGTTGGGAATTTGGATACCCAGTGCTTTGCGCCCTGCCAGCGGTAGAATGATAATGGCACTGACGCGCAGGGCGAGAGCCAGATCGCCAGCCAGTGCGGTTATTTGTGCTTGTCGGATACCAGGTTGGGGTTGAAATTCGTACACTGTCACTACTGGGGTGGTGTGCCAGCCGAGGATTTCACCACCGATTTTAAAATCAAGCAGTGTTTTTTTGATCAGGGCGGAGGTTTGACGGTGTTGTGCCTCGTGGGCGGATGTTTTTGTGGTCGCGCTGACCTGAAATAGGGTGTGCGCGGCAACTTCTTTCTGTGGCGGTGATGTCGCTGTTTTGCGGGCGCGTTGCCGCGGTAATTTCGCCATCGCTCGCCCGATGCGGGCTAGTAGGTCTGCGTGTGTCGCCAGGAGCAGGAGGTAGCCGAGCAGTGTCAGGGCGACGACATGCCCGCCCACAATGCCTAGGGTGGTGTTGATTTGCACGACCAAGCCGCGCCCTATCGCTCCTGCAGGGGGCATGGCGATGCCAAACAGGGAGGTGGCGGGCGCGTAGACTTCCAGTGCGTACAACGAACAGAGCAATGATTGGGTGACGAGCAGGAGGGTAATTAAGCGCCGACGGCGGGCGTACAGGTAGAGAGCGGCAGGGGGCAGTGCGAAGCCGACGAGACCGAGGTAGTAGTATACCGCTCCGCTCAGGTGCGCACCCAGTGTCCCACCGAGATTGTGCAGGGTTGCCACTGCGCCGCTACCCGCGGCGACCGAGGAGGGGTCGAAGGGTGAGAAACTGCCCAGGGCGAGCAGGTAGTAGAGGCACAGACCGCTCAGCAAAAAAAACGTCGCGGTGCGCATTACTCCATCTCTGCTGGTGTTGCCCATGCCTTTATTTTATCATAGGAGTCCTGCCTCCTCTCAACTACTTGATAAGCTTAGAAAAATAGGTAGTACTGAGGTAGTACTGGTAGTACTGGCGTAACACACAGCATGTTTGGTCTTTAACGGTGTTTTTACGAAGGCGTATGCCACGATAATTTTCTCGCTCCAATTGTGCTGTTGTGGTACGATGGCGCGCCTTGTGTTTTTATCCTTTAGGGTGGATTTATGTTTTATTTTTATCTCCTCATCTCGTGTATGTTTTTGACATTGCATACTTCTTGTGCACGTATGGTGAGTCAGCTCTCTCCCGCGGAGCAGGTCAGGGTGTCGCCGCCGCGGGTGGCGCTTGAGTCTGCGGTGCGGCCGCTCGAACGTGATCTGTGGGAGTATCTCGTCGGCGGCAGGTTGCCCGCGGAGGTTGTGGCACGGGTGATGCGGGCGGGCACGCCCCCTGCTCCTGATTCGGTGGCGGAGGCGTTGTTGGCGGCTATCGTTTTGGAGGAGGTGGCAGGCAAGGCGGGGGTATCGTTGCAGGCGGTCGCTTTGCGTTATCACTTTGACATTTTACAGGCGCTGAGCACCAATCCTTTCCTTAATTATCCGCGCTTCTTCGCTACGGCAGCGAAGGTGCTGGCGATGCAGGTGGGTGATAGTGATTTTCACCGTGATTTCGAGAGTTTGTTGCAGGCGAGATTGAAGCGTTTGCGTCACGATCTCGATGCGTTGGAAACCATGTTGATTATTCCTGGAGCGCGCAACGATCGTACTACAGCGCATGTGGCACAGGAGATCGACACCGATCGCTTTCGCCGCGATGACAACATTCTGTTGGAGGCTGAAACGCTCGCTACGCAGGGTGAGTATCAGGACGCGATCAAGAAAATTGCCACGCTTGCGCGACGCAGTCCTTTGTTTCACATCGCGCAGGAAAAACTCGTCGAGATCAGCAACAAGGCGGTGCATGATTTGCGCAAACGTGCTGCTCTTGCCTTTCAGAAAGCGGGGCCGATTACCGATCGCAATACCCGTGCTGCTTATCTCAACGAGGCTAAGACTTATTTGGAACGGGCGTTGACGCTTTATCCTCAGGCGGAGAACTTGCACACGGTTAAGAGTAATCTGGTCATCATTGCCAAAGATCTGGAGAAGCTGCGTGCGCAACCCTAGATGTAGGTAGAGGCGATGGTCAGTCCTGCGTATGTCGTGCGGATGTTGATGTTGTCGTATTTTTTATGTGCGGGCTGTGTATATCGCTGGTCTAACTTGCACGCTCCGCCGTACCGCAAGATTGCGCTGGAGGCGGTTTACAGCACCGAGGCACGCTATCTCGCACACGCGGCCATTTGGCAGGCGGTGCAGGCGATGTTGGTGCGCCACGGGCGATTTGCTGCTTATCGCCAAGCTGAGCAGTTGCTGCGTCTGCACATACGTGACAGTGCTATTCCGTCTACTTCAGCGCAGGCACGGTTGCAGCTGACCATCGCGGTGGAGTTGTGGGATTTGCGCCAACGTCGTCTTCTGCTCAGCACCACCTACCGTCTCAGCAGCACTTATCAGCGTGTTTTTTCCGCCTCGGAAGCGCCCCGTGCGCAATGGTTTGTACGTTCTGAGGCACAACGTCGCACGGCGGTCACGGACATCGGTGCCGAGTTAGCGAGACGCTTGCAGCGTGATATATTTGTATTGCCTGAGTAGTACCCCAGCATACCGAACTCATGACTTTCCCCAAATTAAGGCGTTAACTGGGGGTGTGCTTTTTTGTTGGTCTAATTTTCAAGTATTTGATATTGCGCGAAGTTTGCGTTGCAGGTCGCGTGCTCTACGCTGGATGCGGATGAGAAGGGGCGTGTCGTGTTGTTAGTCATGATCGGGGTGGCACTGGCTTTACTGGTCTTGCTGTGGTGGCCTTTCTTTCTGGCTGGTGAGACGCGCCTGGTTGCCTGTGCCGCGATCAACGATCGTGTTAAACTCGATGCTTTGCGGAGGGGGATTATCGCACGCTATCTCGCTGACGAGGACGCGTGGCGAGCGGGGCAATTGCGTGCGGGGGTATGGCGTAAACGGCAGATTTTTTTGACCAGCCGCTATATCGATGTCTGCCGTCGGCTCGATTATCTCGCCGCGGTTAACGATGCGCGCTAGTTTTTTTGCTTTGACACTAGTAGCCCTGTGGCTGGCTGTGCCTGGGCGTGCCGAGGTCGCCTTGAGTGAGAAACACCTGATCATCCTACGGGCGGGGTTGGACAGTGTGTGGGGCGACTATATCTTCTCGGTACAAAACAACCAGCAAGAGGCACAACAAGCTGAAGTCACACTGTTTTTGCCGAGAGAGACGGTGGATTTCAAAGCGATCGAAGGCGTAGCGGCGGCTGATTTGCGGGTCGATCCCCAGCATGGCACAGTGAAGATGCAAAAAGAATTTCCGCACGGGGCAACGCTCGTCAACATCGGTTTCAAGGTCGCCGCACAGGGTGGCAATACCACTTTGCATTGGGTAGCAACACGCACTTTGGCTAGCCTCAACATCATGTATGAACATGATATTATAGATGTTTCTTCCGACAAACTCGTGGCCACGCACTTGCCACGGATCGCCGACGTACACTACCGTGCCCTGCACACCCCGCAGGCGCTGGCAAAGGGGGATGGTCTGCGGGTGCAGGTACGTGGCGTTCCACAGGGACGGGCACAGTTGCATTTATTCGCTGTTGTGTTCGCTGCGACTCTGCTAATCTCAGCGGCGTATCTGAGTATCAAGACTCGCCCGCGGGTGGGTGAAGGGTGATCGCATGAAATTCAAGCACATTTTTTTTATCGTGCTCGGCCTGGTCTTGGGTGGTTTGCTGGTACGCTTCGGCGCGGGGGCGGTGACCGCGGCAGCCTTGCCTCTGCTGAAGTTCGTTGTACCGCTGGCCGCGGTTTATCTGGGGGTAAGGTTTTTGCGCGCCAAACTGCAGCGGCTGGGTGACACGCAAGAACGGCCGCGGCGCGTGGAAGCGATCGACCTCTGCCCCGATTGCGGTGAAGTGATGACCAGCCAGCACTGCTGTCGGCAATCGCAACGCTAATGCGCACGCTGTACCTGATCGATGCGATGGCATTGGCCTTCCGTGTTTTTTACGCGCTCGGTCGCAGCAAGCCTCTCACTACCCGTGCGGGCACAAAAGTCTCCGTGCCCTACAGTGCGGCGGTTTTTTTGCACAAGTTACTGGCCGAATTTGAGCCCGATTACTTGGCACTCGTCTGCGACAGCGCGGAGAAAACCTTTCGTCACCAGCTTTACCCTGCCTACAAAGCCAACCGTGGTGACATGCCCGAAGACTTGGCTGAGCAGCTGCCGCTTTTTTTTGCGTTATTTTCTTGTCTCGACATCAAGGTTTTGCGCTTGCCAGGCTACGAGGCGGACGACATTATCGGCACACTGGCTAGGCGTGCAAGTGCGGCGCAATTGCATACCTACATCGTTTCCAACGACAAGGATTTTATGCAGTTGCTCGATGAGCACGTCGCCATGTTGAGCAAAGACTACCAGGTGCTGCGGGAGGAGGCAGTGCAACAACGCTTTCAATGTCGTCCGACACAGGTAATCGACTGTCTTGCCCTCAGTGGCGACAGTTCCGACAACGTGCCTGGGGTGACGGGGATAGGAGCGAAGGGGGCAGCCAAGCTTATCGCACAATTCGGTTCGCTGGCCGCCATCTATCGCCATATCGACGAGGTTAAGCCTGAGAGTCTGCGTCGTAAACTACTCGCAGGGCGAGAGGACGCACAGCTGTCGCGACAGCTAGTGACCATCGACACCGACGTGCCTTTGGCAACGGGGGTGACCGAGCTTGTTTACGATGCGGATGTTTTTAACAACCGACACCTGTATAATTTTTACCAGAAACTCGAATTCAAGCGCTTGCTGTCCAACTTTACCTGTCACGAACAAATTGCTGCACCTCACACGCATACGCCTAGCGTGCACACCCCAGGGACGTTGCAGGAACTCACCCAGCAGCACCTGCCCCGTTTGCAAGCCTTGCCAGAGCTGTTGGTAATGGTGCAGGCGGATAGCCTCGATCTCGTCACCGCTCAGCCGCGACAGATAGTGCTCGGTGATGCACAGGGTCTGTGTTGCATCGATATGGGGCAGTTGCCCGCGGCGCAGGTATACGCACAGTTATCGCCGTTGCTGCAAGCCGAAGGGACACGGAAGCTAGGCTACGATCTCAAGAGTGTGTGGCGGGTGTTGCATAACGTCGATATTGTGCTGGCGGGCGAGTTGGCCGATGTGTTGTTATACGATTATCTGCTCGACCCCGACCATCGCCATCACGGTCTAGCTGACATCAGTAGACGTTATCTGCTCAAGGCGGTGAACATGGCAGACACCGTAGCACAGGCAAAAGCGATTTTGCGCTTGGCGGACAAGCTATGCACAGCAGTTGCCGCACAAGGTATGGGGAAGCTGGCGACAGAGATGGAGATGCCCCTATTGCGAGTGCTGGCGAAGATGGAAGCACGAGGTATCTACATCGATTGCGCCTTCTTGCGCAGTTATGGGGAGAATTTGCAGCGAGATTTGGCCCAGTTGGAGGAAAAGATTTACGCTGCCGCCCCCCGCAAGTTCAACATCAATTCACCGCAGCAGCTGCAGCAGATTTTGTTCGTCGACCTTAAGCTTCACGAGCAGCTCAACATCAAGAATATCCGCCGTACCAAAACTGGCTACTCGACTGACGAGACGGTGTTATCCTTGCTGAGTGCTCACCCCCTGGCACGCCTGATACTTGAATATCGCAGCTTGGCGAAACTAAAAAACACTTACGTCGATGTCTTGCCACGGCACGTGCACGCGCGCACACAGCGCTTGCACACCAATCTGCGGCAAGACGTGGCGGCGACGGGACGCCTGAGTTCCGACAACCCCAACCTACAGAACATCCCCATGCGTAGCGAGCGCGGGCAGTTGTTGAGGAAAGCATTCACCGCCCAGGATAAAGACAGCGTGCTTATCTCAGCTGACTATTCGCAGATTGAGTTGCGTCTACTGGCCTGTTTGGCTGCCTCGCATAACTTGATCGTGGCCTTCAATGCGGGGCACGACATCCATCGCTTGACCGCGGCGAAGATCTTTGCGGTCGACCTTGCACAGGTGAACAGAGAACAGCGCATGGTGGCAAAGGCGATCAACTTCGGTATCGTCTACGGTATGGGGGCACGCAAGTTCGCCAAGACAGTCGGGGTGTCGATGGCTGAGGCACAGGGTTTTATCGACCGTTACTTCGCCGCCTACCCAGAGGTAAAAAGTTTTACCGCTGAGCTTGTTGAGCTCGCCGCCAAGCGAGGCTATAGTCAGACCCCCTGTGGACGGCGGCGGACGATCGTGGGACTCGACGAGAGCAACCCCCAGACCTACGCCCATGCTCGCAACACGGCAGTCAATTCCTGTATCCAAGGCTATGCAGCTGACTTAATCAAGCTGGCCATGTTGAAAGTCGATACCGCCCTGCACGCAGCACAGCTGCGTACGACGATGTTGTTGCAGATTCACGACGAGCTGCTGTTCGAATGCCCACGTGCCGAACTGCCGCATGCCTCCACCCTGATCAAGGAGAACATGGAGAATGCTTTGCAGGGGGCCGTACGCTTCGAGGTCAACATCAAACACGGGGACAACTGGTTCGCAGTCGCATAGCTGTACTATAAATTAGCTGTTGCTTTCCAGTAACCAAGAAGACAAAACTTTCTCGTCGATCTTGTCCATGTTAACTGTTTGAGCGAGCACGAGTTTTTTGCGGCTCTTGCGGAGTTGGACATCGCTGCGGACAACTTTGGCGAGAATACGAAAATGCTCTGGCGGCTCGACCCGATGATAGTTGACCAGCTTTCTTTTTCTCTGCCAAAAATCAGGAAGGAAGACATTTATTCGCAGTAACGTGCCATGTGCGTAATCGGAGGGAGAAGAAAATTCAATGCCATGGGTGTTAAGGTGAGTGCTGTGTGATTTTACCGTCCCCTGATCGTTGAGGCCGTAAGTGCTGATTTCGAGCGGAATACGACGTTCGCCCGTTCTCCTGACCACCCTCTCGTCGAACACTTTGCCGTTTTCTAGTCTCGGCGACTGGTTGCCCATTCTCTTGTGAGTGTATTTTTCCATCGTCTCCTCCTCTACTCCAACAGTGCTGTGTTGAGCTTCGATTGCAGGCGCGTCAAAGCCTGAGTGTGAATTTGACTGACACGCGACTCCGTGACATTGAGTATCTTGCCGATTTCTTTCAAATTTAACTCTTCATAGTAGTATAAAGATAACACTAACTTTTGTTTTTCAGGCAAAGCTTCTACATTTTCTTTGAGCGTTCTTTTCAGTTTTCTAACTTTGAGATTGATGAAAGGGTCGTTGGGAGCTTCGCTATTCAAGTATTCCAACAAATTGTGTTGATCGAGCTGCACCGAACCAGTGACCTCATCGATCGGCACAAGCATTACCGTGCGCACTCTTGCCAACATCCGATGATACCTGTCCAAAGGCATCCCCAGATCTTTGGATATCTCCCTTTCACTGACAGAGCGACCATGCTTTTGCTCCAAGCGAGCATTGGTTCTCTCAATTCTCTTGGCCTTGTCCCGTACCGAACGTGGCACCCAGTCTTGCGAACGCAACTCATCGAGGATCGCCCCCCGAATCCGAAACTCCGCATAGGTACGAAACTTGTTGTCCCGACTAGGATCGTACTTATCGATGGCATCCATCAAACCTATGATGCCCGAGCTGACCAAATCGTCGATATCGACGTTCGGCGGTAGTCTGAGCGCAATACGCTGGGCGATAAACCTGATCAGAGGTGCATAGTCCGTGATGAGCTGGTCACGAAGTTTGTTGCTGATGTCCCTCGTGTTGAGTTTGTAACGTTTTACCAGTGCGCGCAACTTGCCCCTCATCGCTGTGTGATCGACCTGCCCAGCCGCCATGCGCAGAACAACGGCCACCCGTGCTGTCGGCTCTTCACACCGCCAGCTTTAGAAATTTTTTTTACTTATTATTTTTGTAAATAAAATAAACACGTTACCCTTACCACTAAAGTAAAATTAACGGAAAGCCGCACCTTTTGGTCACCTCACCCCGTTTTGTGCCACCGCGGTGCGGTGTTCGGCAGTGCGTGGCAACGTCTCACGGTAATGCTGATTACGCTGTATCGATTTCTGAGCGCTGAGGCTGTTTTGGTTGAGGTAGGCATCGTTATCGAGCTGCGACAACGCGGCGGGCATAGTACTCCTCTGCCTATCGTCGACGCATTTGAAGCTGGTACTGGTCAGCAGTTCGGTGCGCTGGCGAGAAACAGCAAACAACAGACGTTGCCCATACACTTCGATCAGTGCGAGATGTTGCCGCGGCGATAGCGATAGTTTCCCGACACGGCGCAACACCTGATTCTGCGTGTCGTGGGTACGCTGTGCTTGCTGGAGAAACAAACGCCGCAACCCAAACAGGCACAGCAATAGTGTCAATACGATGACCACCACCACCGCCGCTAGCTGTGTTTTTGCCAGCCACCCGTTCTCGTGCGCTGCCGTGCGCGGAGGAGGCGACAGCGGCGATAGCTTGCGGTGATCGACCAATATAATGACTTGTTTGCCCACCACCTCGACGGTCGTCGCCTGCTGAAGACGTTTGCCCGCTGTACTTGCGAAAACACGCAGCGAGGTCGTCTGAGCATCGCGCTGCAAAGGCAATAGGTTCGCCACGAAAGGACTGTCGATCGCCTGAATCTTCCCTGCCGCGGGTGCGACGGTGTTGGGTAACTGCAACTCCAGCAGATTGTTGCGACTTTGCATGTTAACCTCCTGCCAACGCGGAGCACGGCTGAAAGCAAGCGTAATCAGCGTGGAGTCGCCGACAACAGCACCAGCTATGTCCGTCAGAGTAAGAGGTTCGTCGTCGCTCTGAGCATAGACAGGCAACAGCAGCTGGAGACAAACGATGAGAAAACGACAGTAAACAGGCACAACACGCCCTCCCGCAGTTAGGAAACACGATTACAGGCAAGTTCCCTCAAGAAGTGTGCCAGATATTTTTTCAGAACAGTAACTTCCCCCGCTCCGAAACGTAAAATTACTTTTTTCGCGGCTGCACGCGGCTGGAACTGCTCATCACAGACAGATGAGCAGTCAGGAAATTGACTTAACTGTCAGTGTCTCGACAGGGAAAATGGCGTGCGAGGCCAACTTCGTGCTGTTAAATTTTTACCACCTGTGCTACGCCTGCCCCGTCTCGGCGTAAGGTGAGAGGGATGTATCGCTGTCTTTGCTTGTTCGTGCTATGTGCCTGTCTCGACCAGTACGATCCGCGTCCACAGTGGGAAAGGTTCGCCGCCGAGCGTGAGCTTGCCCACCGCACGTACCCCGTGTTAGCGGCAGATGGTACTTTGCCACAGCGCGCGGCAGCGCGCGATCCTCTAGAGGTGGTACGAGAGAAATACGGTCTTTACTGTAGCAGTTGTCATGGTGTGCAAGGCGGCGGCGATGGTGCGGGAGGCGTAGCCCTCGACCCGAAACCACGCAATTTTCGCGACCCCATCTGGCAGCAGAACACCGCCGACGACCGCATCTTCACAGTTATCAAAAGCGGCGGCCCCGCGGTCGGACTGAGCGGCACGATGGCTGGTTTTGGTGCAATGTTCGACGATGAAGAGATCAAGCTACTCGTCGCCGAAATCAGAAAGTTTGCCGCGCAATAACGCGAAGGAGACGGTTATGCTCGACATCTTGCGCAGTGGCTTTAAACGGGCACAGGAAAAACTGCATGGTTATACTACCTTCACGGAGGAAAACATCGGCGCGGCGCTGGCATTGGTACGCAGCAGTTTGCTCGATGCCGACGTTGAGTACGAAGTGGCACGCACTTTTCTCGCCCGTGTCAAAGAGAAAACACTCGGCGAGAGGGTGCAGCTGCGCGTCGGCAAGGGTGGGAAACGCGTGCGAGCCAGCACCTCCGACCATTTTGTGCAGATATGTCGTGACGAGCTTGTCGATCTGATGGGGCCAGCCGACTCTTCCCTTAATTTTCCGCGGCAGCAGGCAGCGGTGATTATGATGGTGGGTTTACAGGGCACGGGGAAAACTACCACAACGGGCAAACTCGCCCGTTTTTTGCGTGCCGAACGCAAACGCAAACCCTTGCTGGTCGCAGCAGATATTTACCGTCCTGCAGCGCGCGAACAGTTGCAGATACTGGGGGAGCGTATCGACGTGCCCGTCTTCAGTCGCCCCGAACGCGATGTCGTGGCGATATGCCAGGCAGCACGCTCGGAGGCGGAGACACGCGGCTGTGACACGTTGTTAATCGATACCGCGGGTCGCCTGACCATCGATGACGAACTGATGACAGAGTTGCAAAACATCAAACAAGCAGTCACCCCGTCCGACATCGTGCTCGTCTGCGATGCGATGATGGGACAAGATGCAGTCACTACAGCACGTGCTTTTCACGCAAGCCTCGACCTGTCAGGAGTAATCATGACCAAAGTCGATGGCGATGCCCGCGGCGGCGCAGCGCTCAGCATCAAAGAGGTAACGGGTGTACCGATAAAATTTTTGGGTATGGGTGAAGGGCTGGAGAGACTGGAAAAATTTCGGCCGCAAGGTCTAGCGGGGCGCATTCTCGGTCTCGGTGATGTTGTCGGACTTATAGAAGATTTCGAGCGTGTTGCCGATGAAGAACGCGAAGAAGACATTTTGCGCATGATGCAGGGCAAGTTTAACCTAAGGGATTACTACGAACAGGTATCTACGTTGCAGAAGATGGGTTCGGTGGATGATTTGCTGGACAAAATGCCCTATCAGCAAGCGCTTCCTCAAGGTGCTAAAGTTGATGCCCATGCCCTGGGTCGCGCCCGCGCGATGATTGCCTCGATGACCGAGAAGGAACGCTTGCTGCCCGATATCATCAACCCTTCCCGCATTAAGCGCATCGCCGCGGGCAGCGGCCACTCACAGCACGATGTCGATAACATGCTACGACAGTTTCGCAAGACACGACAGATGGTCAACGATGTCAGCAAAAATCTGGGGCTAGCAGGCAAAATCCCTGGCGTGGCACAGCTGGCCAAGATGAAAAAAATGAAGGATATGGCCGCCGACCCCGAACAGATGCAAGACTTCATGCAGCACACCGCGGCGCAGGCAGGCAATCCCGCAGCAAGGCCACGTGTTCCCAAACCAGCCAAGATAGTCGATCGCGACAAACTGAGAAGAATGCGCCGTGCCGCCAAACAAGCACGCCGCAAGAACAGAAAGAAATGATGCTTAGCACTACCAAGAAAAAGAACCATAGCGAAACGTGGGACAGCCATGCGCAAGAGAAAAGCAAGCTGGCAGCCACAAAGAAAAAAAACCATAGCGAAACGTGGGACAGCCATGCGCAAGAGAAAAGCAAGCTGGCAGCCACAAAGAAAAAAAACCATAGCGAAACGTGGGACAGCCATGCGCAAGAGAAAAGCAAGCTGGCAGCCACAAAGAAAAAAAACCATAGCGAAACGTGGGACAGCCATGCGCAAGAGAAAAGCAAGCTGGCAGCCCCGAAGAAAAAAATTCATATCGAAACGTGGGGCTGCCAGATGAATGTGGCGGATAGCGAGCGTATCTTGCAGCTAATGACGGCGGCGAACTATGCGCGTGCCTCATCCGAGCACGATGCGCAGCTCATTGTCTTGAACACTTGCCATATCAGAGAGAAGGCACGGCACAAGGTTATCAGCCGTCTCGGTCGTTTACGCAAACTCAAGCAGATGCGGCGTGATCTGAAGATTGCCGTTGTCGGCTGTGTGGCACAGGCGGAGGGTAAACGTTTGCGGCGGGAGGTGCCTGCAATCGATTATGTGCTCGGTCCCGCACAGATCGAGCAGTTGCCGCGGTTGGTTAAGGAACAAGCACAGGGCAGTGCGCTGGGGTTCGCTGCGCATCAAGTCGCTGCCGACACGGCAGCGGGGCCGACGCTGACAGGGCGGTTTGAGGTATCACGCTTCCTCAACATCATGCAGGGGTGCAATAACTACTGCACTTTCTGCGTAGTGCCATTCACCCGCGGGCCTGAGCGATCGCAGCCGCGTGAGCGCATTATCGCACAAGCGCAGCAGTTAGTGCAGCGCGGGGTGAAGGAGATTACCCTGTTGGGTCAGAACGTCAACAGCTATGGGCGAGACCTCTATGCTAGCGACAATCCTTTCGTCGATCTGCTGCGTGATGTGTGTGCGCTGGAGGGTTTGCAACGCGTACGTTTCACTACTTCTAACCCGCACGACTTTACCCCCGCCTTGAGCGCTTTGTTCGGACAGCAAGCGAAGCTTGGACGCTATGCGCATCTGCCTGTGCAGAGTGGCAGTGACCGCATTCTGCGCCTGATGAAACGCAAGGTGGATGTGGCGCGGATTCGCACCATCGTGGCAGGTTTGCGGGCACAGGCGGAGGATTTTGCTCTTTCCACCGATGTTATCGTCGGTTTTCCTGGCGAAACAGACGCGGACTTCGAGCAGACGTTGGCGTTGATTGCGGCGATGCGTTGTAGTTTTATTTTTTCTTTCAAGTATTCGCCGCGTCGCAACACACCTGCGCGTCGCTTGCGGGATCAGATTCCCGAAGCGGTAAAAAAACAGCGTCTTGCGCGCTTGCAGCAAGTGCAACAGAAAATTACCGCTGCCTTACATCGTGCCGAAATTGGGCAGCTACGGCAGGTGTTGGTGCACTATCGTAGCCGTAAAGAACCTCACGTCTACTACGGTCGCACGGTACATTTTCGCCCCGTGCGTATCGTGGCAGCGCGTGACATCGTGGGACAAGTGCGTGAGGTACGCATTACCGCGGCGAACGCAACTTCTCTGTGTGCCACACTGCGGTAAAATTTTTTGCCGCGTACGCCTTTCTCCTGTATAATCGGGGGAAAATAGGGGCGTAGGTATGCAGGATGTGGCGCAAGTTGCCGACCGCGGTGCGTCGGTGAGTGATTTTCTGACTCCCGCACAGATTGTGGATGATTACAAACTGGCTTACACCAGCAGAGCGGCGAGTCTGTTAGGACGCAAGGAGGTGTTGGGGGGACGGGCGAAGTTCGGTATTTTCGGCGCTGGCAAAGAAACCGCACAGGTGGTGCTGGCTCGTTTTTTCGCACGTGGTGATTGGCGTTCGGGTTATTACCGCGATCAGACACTGATGTTTGCACTACGCATAAGCAGTGTGCGGCAGTTTTTTGCGCAGTTGTACGCCGATAGTGATCGCGAGGCCGAGCCTGCCTCGGGTGGTCGGCAGATGGTGTGCCATTTTGCGACGCGCACACACGATGCTGCGGGCAAAGCACTGGTGCAGACGGATGGTTACAACAGTGCGGCGGATCTTTCGCCTGTCGCGGCACAGATGGGTCGTGCGGTCGGGCTTGCTTATGCTTCACATCTGTACCGTGAGGTCGCTGCGTTGCATTCTTACACGGATTTCTCTCGCCACGGCAACGAGATTGCTTTCGCCACCATCGGTGATGCAAGTACCAGTGAGGGTATTTTTTGGGAAGCGTTGAACGCGGCGGGTGTGTTGCAAATTCCGTTGGTGACGCTGGTATGGGATGACAATTACGGTATTTCTGTCCCCACTGCACAGCAGACTGTCAAACAGTCGCTCAGCGCTGCCTTAGCGGGGTTTCAGAGCACCACCGAGCAGCGCGGCGTAGATATCTATCGGGTGGCGGGCTGGGATTACAACGCTCTTTATCTCACTTTACAGCAGGTTGTGCCGAAGGTGCGGCAAACGCACACACCCGCGTTGGTACATGTCTGTGAGTTGACGCAACCGCAGGGGCATTCGACCAGCGGCAGTCATGAGCGTTACAAGAGCGCGGCGCGGTTACAGTACGAGAAAGAGCAGGACTGTCTAGTGGCAATGCGGCGCTGGTTGATAGCGGAGAGTCTTGCCACTGAGGCGGAGTTGACGGAGTGTGAGCGGCGGGCGACTGCGTTTGTGGCGAGCGAGCGGGATGCTGCGTGGGAGCACTACCGTCGCCCTCACGAACGGGGCAAGCGGGAGTTGTTGGAACTATATCGGCAGTTACCTGCTGCGTTGTGTGACGTTGCCAGCCGACAGCTACAAGCCTTGCCACAGGTGACGCAGCGTGATCTCGCCCGTTCGTTACACAGCACTTTGTTGCAACTGCGGGATACTGACGGTGAGGTAGCAGCGAGGCTGCGTGCTCATTATAGACGGCACGATTCCCAGTTGCGAGATTGTTATGGCACGCATCTGTATTGTGCGCGCGGTTCGGCGTTAGCAGTGCCAGAAGTTAAGCCCGTGTTTAGCGAGACCAGCGAGATGGTTGATGGGCGGGTAATTATTTTGCGTTGTTTTGAGAATCTCTTGCAGCGTGATGCGCGTTTTTTTGCTCTGGGGGAGGATATCGGCAAGCTCGGCGGGGTCAATCTCTGTTTTCAGGGTTTGCAGGAAAAGTTTGGCGAGATGCGAGTGACCGATACGGGGATTCGGGAAGCGACGATTCTGGGGCAGGGTATCGGTGCGGCGTTGCGTGGTTTGCGACCGTTGGTCGATATTCAGTATCTCGACTATTTGCTTTATTGTCTGCAGCTTTTGTCCGACGATCTCGCGTGCTTGCATTACCGCAGTGCGGGGGGGCAGTGTGCACCTGTTATTATCCGCACTAAGGGCCATCGTTTGGAAGGGATTTGGCACACTGGTTCGATGCTGGGCATGGTGGTGCATGCGGTGCGTGGTGTGCAGGTCTGTGTGCCACGCAACATGACGCAAGCGGCGGGCATGTACAACACGTTAGCACGGGCGAACGACCCCGCCATTGTGGTCGAGGTGTTGAACGGCTATCGTTGTAAGGAACGACTGCCGTGCAATCTCGGTGAATTTACCGTGCCACTCGGTGTGGCGGAAACATTGCGTACAGGCAAGGATTTGACCTTGTTGACTTACGGTGCTTGTGTGGCCGTCGCACAGGCTGCGTGCGAGATGTTGGCACAGTTGGGTATAGATGTTGAGTTAATCGATGCTCAGTGTCTGTTGCCGTTTGACGTGCGAGGAGCAGTTGTGGCATCGCTGCGCAAGACCAATGCGCTGTTACTTGTTGACGAAGATGTCCCTGGCGGGGCTTCTGCTTTCATGCTACAGCAGGTGTTGGAAGCGGGGGGTGGTTATGACTGGCTCGATCTACCGCCACGCACGTTGACCGCCGCACCGCATCGTACGCCGTATGGTTCGGATGGAGATTACTACAGCAAACCTAATGCCGAGCAAATCTGCACAACAGCCTATACCATGATGCGGCAGCGCGACCCGCATCGTTATGCTGAGCTGCTGTAAGTTGTAGATGCCCCCGTAAAAAGCGGACACCCTATCGGCTTCTAACAATTCACGCAGAGGAGCTCAGTTATGGTTAGTGATCGTTTCGTAAGTTCGGAGGCAACTGATAAAGGGGAAGAGCTCGTGCGGCTCTTCCCCGCGGGGACTATATAAGGTGGTCGCAACCACTTGGGAAGGCGGGTTCTTGACTCTGTAGTCTTTCTGCTATCCAGTTACGTTGTTCATAATATAACAAACCCAAATCAAGAAGTATTGCCTTATCAGCACTGATTAATGCTGGTAACCAGGTTCCCACGCTTAATGCTGGTAACCATCCTCCTATGCCCATGCATCCTCTGCCTTTTTTCTCGAAAATGATTCCCTCCTCACTGGTGAGTTTCTTCATTATTGCTTTCTTCACTATTATTTTCTCTATTCTATCTAGTGGCCATGGGAGGGAGAGCAACCTCGACTCTTCCGTGCAAATTATCTCCTCGATCGAGTGCCTTACTCTTAGGCTTGGGACTCTTGGCTTTGCCTGGCAAGTAACGACGCTTGCTGCAACAAATGCCTCTACCAGCATCTCTTCGTTCAGCGCTCCTTGTGCGGTAATCAGCTCGACCTCACCACTCTGCCTGTCGGTCTTGAGCACGCAGTAACCACCCTCAGCCCCGTTGACCGCACGGAGTGAGAACTCCTGTTCCTGGTGAGCCTGCACCACGCTCGGCAGCAAGAAACAGACCATCGCCAATGTCGTAAGAAAAAACCTCATAGCATACCTCATTAAATTAAACAACAAACCCAACGGCAATAAATATCAAACTTGACCGCTAAGTCAATAGAAAAATATAAAATTTGCAATTTTATAATAATATTAAATAAATAAGATGTAGCAGAATACCACCAGATACGACCAAGAAAGCTTTATGCTGCCGTCCAACATCTCTCCCGTGCCTTGTAAGGATAAACCCCCATCACACGTCGATGAAGCCTACTTGATCGCGCGATCGAGGACGATGTGCACATCCCTGCTGCCGAGAACTACCCCTTGCCGTGATCCGATGAGATCACCTGCTTGGTCAGCACCGCCCTGCCCGTCATGATCTAGGCGCACTTTGATGTTGAGACGTGCGGGAGGGTCGCTCTGCCGCTGACCCATCAACTGCAAGTTATCCTTCGTGATCGTAAAACTATAGCGACTGTTGTGGGCAAAATTGACCTTATCCCGATACGCACCCCAAGGCATAATAGGACGACGTGGCTTGTTGCCGACGATTTGATCAGCCTCTATCACCGTAATAGGCACATCGTCCGTTCTCGCATTCCGCAAAATGATAAAGAGTGTGCGTTCCTCTTTCCCTTTTTCCTGCAGAGAGGGCGCTATCTCCACCGTGCCGTCGACGTATACCTTCGCCCTGTCCCCCACCAACAGGGCATAGCCGATCGCCAGCAATACCACCGCACCAAAGAACATGAGGGAAATGATCTTGATATTTTTCATCAGCCAGCCTCACACGATCGCATAGTCCGTGAGAATCATGTCCGCTCCCGCCGCTATCGCCTGCCTTGTCTCCGCATCGTTGACGGGCAAATAAGCCAACACCCGCGCCTTCTTGCGGTGATAACGCGCGAACACTGCCCGCCGAAACAACGGCAAACCGCACAAATGCGCCGAGACGGAATAGGTCTTGCCGCACGGTAAAGTTAGCAACGGTGCAGCACCTAACAACATGGCGATACCGACCGAGTAGCACTGCGATTTGCGCGCAAGAAACTCCGCGGCGGGGAAAAGAGCACGCAACCGTCGTTCATGTTTCTCACGCTCACACAGCAAGATAGCGTTCTCTTCCAGCAGACGACGATCGTAGGTGCGTAACAGAGCGATAGTGCGCACCGCGCTCTCTTTCTTGACATCGAAAACCCAACGCCACTCACGGTAGCGCACAATAAACTCATCAAAAAACATCAGCTTCGCTCCACAAGGATAGCGCAGAGCGCTGAGCTCGTCCTTCGTCGCCCGTTCAACGCACCAGTCAGGTCGTCCCAGCTTGGCCAGCGTGCGATCGTGGTAAAGTACGATATAACCATCGGCGGTAACCCGTAAATCGGTCTCAACGATATCAAAACCCGCATCACGTGCAGCATCGAAAGCAGCACGGGTGTTCTCGGCGAACTCCCGCGTACAGCCACGATGACTGATCCATAGCGGTCGTCGTTCCATACCACCGTTCAGGAGATGATGCCGTTCACCGCGACACCGTGCTCAAAAGACACTCGCCGAAGTGATCAGCTTTAACGTTGTTGTCTATATTGACCAATGCGACATAGCACTCGTTATCCGTATCGAAATGATCATCCGAGGGGCGGACGACGAGTTTCACAGTCGGTATCGGCAGATGCGAGAAAGAACTCCCCGTGACACCATAGCCACCGACGTTGCTCTCGCCTGCACGCTCCGCCACATACCAACGGCCCTTCTGGCGGGTGGGAATACCTGGGGCGAAGTTGAATTCGATGACGGGATGACCGCGAATCCCAGGCTCGGCGTAAACCACCCGCATGTCATACTTGCCTGCCTCGGAACGCAGCGGGTGCTTGCGTACCTCTTGTTCCTCGTTGGCGGTGATGGCAGTGACGACCAACTGCGCCCCCTTAGGCAGGTCGGTGCGCAAGAAAATATCCTCGAACTGCGCCGCTTGCCGTTCCTCCTCGAACTCCACCACCACCCGTGTGCCCACCGTCTGCGACCAAGCGGGGTGTGCGATCTCAGGATCACGCCATCTCATGATCGCTTCAGGCAAGTCCCTGCCTGAAGCATCGACGACGTGTAGCTGCACGCGCCCCACGCCTGAGGGTAACGTGGCAGCACGCAAATCCAGCGAGAAGTCGAACAGCTTGCCTACCCGCGCGACGACTTCCCTACCGACAGGCAGGCCGTCGGTGTGACCTGCAGCGTCCGTTTCACCTGCTTCCCCGCCACCCGCCTTGTCAGTCTCGGGCTGTCGCCCAGCCCCCACCAGCTTACTCTCGTTGCAGGCTAGTGCTAGGCGAAGCGACACCAGCAGGGTGCATAGCAACACCAGCCGACACCTCATCACACACCCCCGTCGTTTGAAACCCGTGCGGCACACCAAGAAACAAGCGGACCTCAGTCAGCAGCACCATCATTGCTCTCTGCGAAGGCCGCCGTCGCCAGCAACATCGCACCTACACAAACCAAACCCCTCACATACCCCATGACAAATTCTCCTTGCCAAAAAAACATCGAAACGACCCACGGTGGCGCTCCTACTAAAGGAGCAACATCGCTGTCAATGATAAATTACTGCCTGCTCAGTCCGAAGTTAGCACTTGAAAGAGAAATTGACATCATGCGAAATTTTTGCTGAGCGCGGTGAAATAATCTAGCGCGTCAGGGTTGGCCATCGCCGTGTGATTGGCAATCGGTTCACCCGCCAAGGCACGCTTTACCGCTAATTCCATTTTTTTGCCGTTGACGGTATAGGGGATGTCAGGAGCCTGCACGATAATGCGAGGCACGTGCCGCGGCGTAAGACCCGCAGCAATGGTCTGCTTGATTTTCTGCTGCAACACGGCATCCAGTTGCCTGTTTGCCTCCAGCACGACGAACAACACCATCCGCGTATCGTCATGACGCTGATGATCGACGGCCACGGCATCGGTAACTTCAGCGAGCTGTTCAAGTTGACGGTAGATTTCCGCCGTGCCGATACGAATGCCAGACGGATTTAGCACGGTATCTGAGCGACCGTGCATGCGAATACCACCGTGTGCAGTGATGGTAATAAAATCACCGTGTCGCCACACATCGCTGCCCGCGAAGAAGTTAAAATAAGCGGCACGAAAACGACTGCCATCCTCGTCGTGCAAAAAACCCCGCGGCATGGCAACAAAGGGCGCAGTGCATACCAACTCCCCCTGCGTCGCGATCACACTCCTTCCCTCACGATCCCACGCGGCAACCGCCATACCCAAACCCTTGCTCTGAATTTCACCCGCCCTGACAGGCAACAGCACATTGCCCAGCACAAAACACGAAATAATATCCGTGCCCCCCGCAATGGAGGCGAGATGCACGTCAGCTTTGATGCAGGTGTAAACGTAGCGATAGTGATTGCTGTGCAACGGTGCACCCGTGGAAAAAATAGTGTGCAGAGCAGGCAGAGCTGGCAGGCGGGAAGATTTTTTTTGCGCACAGAGCGAAAGGTAACGTGGACTTATCCCGACCGCGGTACTTGCACTGCGCGCCGCGACCTCCCACAACGTCATCACCCGCGGGTGATGCGGTGCACCTTCGTACAGACCTATCGCACAACCTGCCGCCAGCGCAGATAACTGCCAATTCCACATCATCCACCCGCACGTGGTGTAAAACATCAGCCGATCACGAGAGGTGAGATCACCGTGCAACACGTGCTCTTTCAAATGCTGCAACAACGTTCCTCCGCCGCTATGCACAATGCACTTAGGTACTCCTGTGGTGCCCGAAGAAAACAAAATAAATAGCGGATCGGCAAACGACATTTCGGCGTAAGACAATTCCACCGCACCAGCCTGTGCCAACAAATCAGCGAAAACTAACCCCTCACTCGCACCGTCATCGTCGTCGAGATGCGAGACTGCGACCGCGTGGCTGTGCGGAAATTTTGCCAACACCGCTCGCATTGCGGCACGGCGATCGTGATACTTACGTCCGTAAACATAAGCAGTAGTGTAAAAAATAACGCGCGGCGCGATCTGTTCTAAACGATCACCGATACCTTGCTCCCCAAAATCAGGCGAACATGACGACCACACCGCACCGATCGCCGCGCTGGCAAGTGCCGCGATCACCGCCGCGGGCACGTTGGACAACACACCACAGACCACATCACCTTTCCTTACCCCCAAACTGCGCAAAAGTGCGGTACAACGTGCCACATCACGTCGCAGTGCTCGCCGCGAGATAGTGGCAATACCCTCCTGTCCCTCGACATAACTGTAGAGGGCAACATCGTCGTCAGCACCGCGTTGCAGGAGGTTGTGGCAGTAGTTGCAGCGTGCATCGGGAAACCATTCGCGCCCTCGCATACTCCCGTCACCGTCACGATAGGTCATGCTCGGGGCGCGTTGCCAAACAAAAGCACAAAAATCCGCGCAGGCACGCCAGAACGAGGCAGCCTCTACCAACGAAAAGCGATGAAGATCATCGTAGACGTGAAAATCGTAGCCGCTCGCCGCAAAGCGTGCCCCGAGCCAGGTGGCGAAACGATACATAGCACTGTTCCGCTGACGTTCGTGATCGGCTCGCCAAACAATCTCGCCGTCGTCAAAGGTGTCGGTAGCCATTGCCTACAGCCGCAAGGCATAGAGATTGCGCATGCTGGTACTGCAAAAGATCATGCCATGACGCAGGATAGGAGGTGCGAAGATAGAACTGCCGAGATTCTCCTGCCAGACACGACTGCCATGCGTAGTGCGTAGCTTAACGACGAAACCATCGCTACCGCTGACATAGAGGTGCTTGTCACGATGAGGGACGATAAAAGTTGGCGACCAGCCGAGTGTTTTGTGCCAATGCACACGACCGTCACGGTTGTCGAGGGCAACGACTTCGCCGCGCGCGAGACCGAGATAACAAGTATAGCCATGACACGCGGAAGTGGTGAGAGCAGAAAACCTGCGCTGCCACTGCAACTGCTTGCTAGAACTACGAGGATCGAGCGCACCGACCAACCCTGTGGCAGCAGTGAACACCAGCGTGTCGGGCGTAGGCAGCGCCAGTTGCCCGACAATACTGCGAAAGCGACCCGCAGCCAGCGGCAGTGACCAACGCTGGCGAAGCTTGCCGCTGGCCAAGGAAAGAGCGACAATGTCACCCGCAGCCGTGCCGTAGTAGACGGTTTTGTCGACGATCAGCGGCGGAGCAGCTCCGTGCACGGTAACATCGGCACGGCTATCGCTGTCGTAAAGCCAGTGTGTCTTGCCATTCGCCGCGTCGAGGGCGTAAAGATGCTGCGATGCTGTGGCGGCGACGATCGTCGCCGCGGCGATGGCAAGCGGTCGTGACACGTAGCTGTTCAACTGCGCTTCCCACTGCAAGCTGCCGTGATCATGGGCAAGGCTCAATACTCTCCCCGATTGTAGTGCTACATACAGCGCGTCGCCGATCGCGACAGGCGGCACGGTCAGTGGCTGGCCCGCGGGGAAAGACCAGCGCTGTTCGCCTGTGTGCGTCCGTGCCGCAATCCGCCCGTGATCGCTGCTGCCGATGATTTTGTCCGCGACGAAGGTTACCCCCGCGTTGTTCAGTGCCGCGACGGGCTTGCTGCGATCGAGCGCCGCGGCCATCTTCACCATCAGCACCCGTTGCGGATGACGCACAAAACGCTGTACGTGATGGCGACGATCGTGCGGCACGGGCGCGAGAGCTGGCCATGACATGCAACATACTAGAATTACAAACACACTTCTCAACGCAACAACACCTTGATCGCCCTGGCTTTGTGTGCCGCGCGGCTATCGCTAAAATCTTTGATAATTTGCTCGCAGACGGCACGTGCCGCGCTGTCCTGCTTCTGTGTTAACAACAAGCGAGCTTTGATCAGCAAGGTATCGGCTTTGAAATCGTCGGGGACAAGGCGGTAGACCTGCTCGGTCTCGGTCAAGGCTTGCGTGAGGCTGCCCTGCTCTTCTAGCAACTTTACATGCAGCAGACGTGCCTGCACCTGATAAAAGTCGCTGTCGGTCGAGTGTTTGAGTAAGGCGGTCAACAGTTCACGGGCCGTATCGTGCTGTTTGTCGGCGAGAGCAATCCCGATCGCCGCCATGGCGGCCGCCCATCCTTCAGGAGATGACTGATGGGTGGTAAAAAAATCACGATACCGCGCCAACGAACGCTTGTGGTCGGCGCGCACCGCCTTGCGCTGTTTCTCCAGCTGCTGCGCGGCGGCAGGCTCGTCCTTCTCCGCCTCAGGGGCAGACTTGCTGATCTCCTGTATTTTTTTCTGCAACGCGTCGCGCTGCTCGTCCGCCACCTGCCGCTCAGCAGTGTAGACACGATTGATCGTCGCGAGGGCCGCGAGGCGTTTGTCTTTTTGGTATTGCAGATAGATTTTCCCGACGATGAGTGCGATTACCACGACCACCAGTGGGGCGACGACGATAACTATCTGCCGCGCATTGCGCTTCACCCAGCTGGCGAGCTGCATGAAAGTGCGCTGGAAAGCGTCTACTCTGCTCAAATCTGGTCTTTTCTGCTTACTCAACCCTAGCACCATCCCGAAAGGCGGGATTATACAGCCGATAGCACGGGTTGGGAAGTAAAAATCGGCGCGCTAGGGAGGAGAAGCGGGGATGGCAGCAGTTGCATTGGTAAAGAATAAGGATGAGTTACAACTGATAAGCAATTCAGGAAGAACTTATTGATGGCCAACTGCGCACAGCTGACCAAAGTGAACAACCACGTTCATCCCCGCGACCGCCTATGTGTTGTGCGGCTAGTAGGGTAGTTGCACGATCTGTGCCTGTTTATTTTCCCTGTGATTTCAATACCTGCACTGCGTGGCCGCTGTCTACACACTGTGCGTTGCCGTCCTGCTGTTCACTCCTTACACAGGAAAACTACCCGTCGGCACGCAGTGACTCCACGCAGCTGCGTAGCAGCGGGGGTAGCACGCAGGCCAAGACGATGATACTGATGAACTGCGAGGTAGAGAGTGCGTGCTCGATCACCCAGCCGCGGTAGTCGCCACGCCAGTATTCGTTGATAAAACGCAGCAGGGCATAGCCACCCGCGCCGCTCAAGCCTGTTGCCCCTACCCCCAGCCGTGCCTTGATACGGCGGTAACCGCAACAGCAGGCGATGCACAATAACAGGCAGAAGGAAGCTTCAAACAATTGTGTCGGATAACGGGCTAACCCATCGCCGAGATTGGGGAAAACCACCCCCCAGCTGCTGGTAGTGACACTCCCGTAGTCATCACCATTGAGGAAACATCCGATGCGTCCGATGGCCACGGCAAGCAGCAGGGCGGGCACAAAACAGTCGAGCAACTCACGCAAGGCCAGTTTTTTTACTCTTACGTAGAGCAGTCCGCACGTGAACGCCAGCCCTACACCACCGTAGAGGGTCAACGACCCCAAGCTCAAGAGCCCCGCGGCACAAGCTGCCCAGCCGCGGCAAGGGTCGTCGATGAAGAGCGATAACCCCCGTGCCCCCAGATAACCGCTGAGGTAACAGATGAGATAGAGGTTGATGATGTCCTTGCTCGTGCTGTGTACACAGGTGCGCGGTTGCAGCTTTATCACCATCCACAGAGCCGCCAACGCGGCGAGCACGAACAAAACATACCAAGTCGGCACGCTGAAACCATACCCCACCCCCAGCATCGGATACATCTCACTCCGCCATTCGGAAAATACACTGTGATCACAGTATACTACGCCAAACAGTGTTTTTGTCATCCGCTAAGTGCATATTCCAGAGATTTATATTTTATTGACAAAGCCTGTTTAACATGCAATTAACGGTGAGCATTATCGATGGGAGGTGGTTTTTGTTAACCTGGCGTGTGCGCGGGGGGGCGGTGCGTGCATTGGTTTGAGGTGGGATACGTTATGGCTACGGTATCATTTAGGCCTGGCGATACACTTAATATCGTGTGGTCGGCATTGCATCAGACTCCGTTAGGAGCACAGGAGATTGAATCTAGTTTTTCTTTCTCATACGGCGAGTTGTTGGCGAGATTGCGAGCGGCTGGTGATGGTCGCACACGGGGTTCGGGCACGGAAGGGGCACGTTTCAGCCGCGTCGTGGCACTGGCAACCCATGCCATTCAGAAGGGACATTGGTCGACAGGAGCGAGTATCGACCGCAACAGGGTATTCAACCGCATGATGGCTCGCTACCGAGCTTTGCACAGGCGGGAGTATACCAACATCACCGCCAATGCGCGCCGTTCCCTGCTACGCCTCCACAAAGGCGGTGCGGAACGGCTGGACAATCGGCAGCGGCGGGATTTGAAAGAAATGCTCGATGCTATCGGTGCGTAACAGCGCACCGCGTACGTGGATCGCTGGGCTTGACCACATCGGAGTCGTCTCTAAAGACCCCGCCCGCACACGGTGGTTTTTTTCCGCCGCGCTGCAGCTCAGTTCATACGGCGAGGAGAGTGTTCCCAGCCAACTCGTCGATACGGTCTCCTGGTCATCGACACACGGACGATACGAGCACGTGCCGTTGTTGGAGTTGCTCGTCCCTTCCGCCCCTACGTCGGTGGTTGCGAAGTTCCTCGCCCAACGCGGCGGGGGTGTGCATCACCTGTCTTTTCGGGTACGCGGGATCGAGCGGGCAGTCGCGGAACTGCGCGACAAAGGCGTGCAGTTCGTCACCGACACCCCGCAACAGGGTATCAACGATACCCGCGTTATCTTTATTCACCCTCACTCTACGGGCGGCTTGCTCATCGAGCTGGTGGAGCAAGCACCCTGACTGACGGTGCTGCGACAAGAACTTTGCCACTAACATAAACGAATGAAATAGAGCAACGGTTGTAAAGCAAAAATTAAAAATACAAATAATAATAAGGACAGAGGCATGTTGCCGCGGCGAATGAATTCGGGTATAGTGAGACCCTTGTTATATTAGGGGTATACATGGTTCGCGATCTCCCTGTAGTGACAAAACAAAACCGCAGTCTGGTCAAGCTGACCCCGCTGCAGTTGTATCTGCGTGAAATTAGCAGGTATGCACTGCTGTCGGCGGAGGAGGAGCATCAGCTGGCGGTAGCGCACTTCGAGCAAGGCGATGTCGAGGCGGCACACCGCTTGATTACTGCCAACCTGCGTCTAGTGGTCAAAATTGCGGGTGATTTCAGGCAAGTGCAGATACATCTGCTCGATCTGATTCAGGAGGGTAACTACGGCTTGATGCAAGCGGTGAAAAAATTCAACCCTTACAAGGGGGTAAAACTGTCGAGTTACGCGGCTTGGTGGATAAGAGCCTTCATTCTCAAGTTTATCATGGATAACCGCAGTCAGGTACGTATAGGCACGACACGTGCCCAGCGTAAGCTGTTCTTCAATTTGCGTAAGGAAGCTGAACGTTTACTGCAGGAGTACGAGCGTGTCGATCCCAAGATGATAGCTGCCAACTTGCAAGTCAAGGAGAAGGACGTAGTTGAGATGCAGCAACGGATCGGTAACCCCGACGTTTCCCTCGATGCGGTGACGGGAGATGAGGATAGCGATCGTAGCTTGCTAAATCTGCTGCCGCGAGCTAGTGAAGACCTGGAGGAAGTAGTAGCCTTAGCGCAGTTGCAGGAAAGATTCGGCCGTGAGTTGGTCGAATTCAGGATGACGCTCAACGACCGTGAGTTGGCGGTGCTCGACGAACGAGTGCTCAGCGATACGCCTCTGACGCTGCAAACACTTGCCGATCGTTACGGTGTGACGCGGGAGCGAGCACGGCAGCTAGAGGTGCGTCTGCTGAAGAATTTGCGTGAATTTGTCGCTGCACGGGGTGTGATAGATGTTGACGAACAAGGAGGACAAAAATGAACTGGAGTTTCCTATCCGCCACTGCCTGGGCGGAAGCCACCGCGCCACCGCCAGGCCCTTCGTTCATGGAGGTGTTGATTTTGCCGCTGGGATTGTTGGTGGTGATGTATTTTTTCATCATTCGTCCGCAAGCGAGGAAGACTCGTGAGCACCAACGCTTGCTGCAAAACCTCAAGGTGGGCGAAGAGGTGGTGACCAGTGGCGGTATTATCGGCAAGGTAAAATCGATAGCTGATTCGTTTGTAACGTTGGAGTCGATGAACAGCACCCTCAAGGTTGTTACCAGCAACGTTGCGGGCTACACTAGAAAACAAGAGGTTAAGTCCAATTGAGCGACGGAGGTGAACGATGCGCATGCTACTGATAACGCTGTTGTTCATGCAAGTGACGGGAGCGCGTGCCGTGGGTATTCCCGACGAATATCGGGCTGGCGGAGGTTATAGCATCGGCTTGAGCCACGCGGCGATGGTGGCGGACAACGGCGTGGCTGCGGTGGTGTTGAACCCCGCGATGATCGCACTGGTGCGTGATTACCGTGTCTCGCTCGGCTACAGCTGGCCTGCCACGGGGCGTGGCTTTTATCAGATCGGTGTCGTCGATGGCCAGACCGCCAAGATTGCTGCGGGTGTGCTTTACACGGGCTTTCACGAGAAATTTGACGGGCATGGTTTTTTGCACACCGAGCTCGACTCACCCGTCAAGCGGCGCGGCAATGTCGCTCTCTCTGGCATGTTGGGCAAAATCGCGCTGGGGATAAGCGGGCAGTACGTCGAGGGGTTTCAGTTCAGCGAAGATGTGCATGGCTTGCCTGCCCTCACTTCGTCGACGCATCGCTATGCCTCAACCGCGCACGACAAGCGCATGGGCATCACTGTAGGTCTCGGTGCGGCGATCGCTCTTACCCCGACACTGCGTTTTGGTGCGGCGGTCAACAATTTGGCGAACCGCAAAGTCAGAGATTTTGCTCCTCGCACCATCCGTGTGGGAGCGGCTTGGCTCGTTGCGCCGCGTGGCGACATTGCCGTGCATCTCGATTACCGTGCGCGGGAACGTGTTGCTCTGTTCGAACGGGAGCAGAGCACGCCTGAGCGTCTCGCTATTGCTTCGTGCGCGGTGCGGGTCTACGATGTTGTGCGTGTTCTCGCGGCTTACGGGCAATCACTGACCGATACGAGCGGTGAGCTCGCCGCAGGCCTGATGTTGACCGACGATAGGATTTCGTTTTCCTATGGTTTTCGCCGTCCGTGGCCGCGCAATACCATCAGCCAAGCGGTCAGCCTCGCACTGACGGTCGCGATCTGATTTTTTGCCCTTTGCTCGCTTCGCAGATTTTTCGCTACCTTCCCCCGCTTATCCCGTGAGCAAACAGAGAAGGCAGGTGCTGCCCATCTTTTGAACTATTCGCTGAAGGCGTTGTTATCAGCGAGACTATCGGGTGAGAAAAGCGAGTTATTCACACATCCTGTGGAAAATCATCACTGATTTTTGCTGTTCTTCATAATATATTGAAATTACTTCAAAAAACAGCATTGTTGCCTAAGTCGATGTGTGGAGTTCGGCGGTGAAAAACGGTACAGCTTACCAGGTTGGGAATTGGAGCAAGTATAACAAGGCACTCGTTGCCAGAGGCGATGTCCGCCTGTGGCTCATGTAGATGCCCCCGTAAAAAGCGGACACCCTATCGGCTTCTAACGATCACATATTCGGGTTAAGTGACAGGTCAGGGGTCACAGCCCTGGTAGTAGATGCTGTCAGCTTCTTGATCGTAGTCGGCGATTTGCAAGCTACCTGTTGCCCAGGCCTGTAGTTTATCCTGTTTGAAGGCTTTCGCGCGCAAAAACTGCGTGCCGTCACTGTTAGGGCCGCGGTCGTAGAATGTTACGCTAAACTGTTGTTGTCCGCGGGCGTTGTTTTCGCTTTGAAGCACGGGAATGTAGAGGAGTTTGTTGTTGTGGGGGCAGCGGACGAGTTTTTCCAGCACGTACCAGTTGCGTCCGTTGCTGGGCAGGGCGAGTTTTATTGTTTCGCCGCGCTTGTACTTGCCGTTGGTGCGTTGGTCGAGCCACACGAACTGTGTTTGTAGTTGCTGTGGTTGTTGCAGGTAGGTCGTGTAGATGTTGCGATCGAAGTCGGCGATTTCGCCCCAGCGGTGGTTGGCCTGGGGGGTGGTTTGGTGGGTGCGAAATGTCACTCGTGTGTCGTGGTGTTGGGGGTTGCTACAATTTTGTATTTGCGTAATTTTAGTGAAACCGAAATGTGCGCGGCAGAGTTCTTTGACCATGTAGCCAAGCCACTCTAGTTGAAAACCGCTTTGCCAGGTGGGGTCGGCGGCGAGGCGGACGTTGTTGACGATGCGTCCTGAATTGCCACTCAGCATGATGACAATTTTGTCTTTGTGCACTTCTGCTTGTCCATCGGGTGCGGTGACGGTCAATTGTTGGTCATGGGGGGCGACTTGCAGAGGGTAATCGACAGTGTCGGCGTTGGCGGGGATGATGTAGTGTGCTTGCAGAATCACGCTATTGTCGGTCGGTGGGGTGTTTTGCAGTTCCAGGCAGGCGGAGACGGAGAAGGGGCAGTGTGTGATCAGAATGTGTTGCGGGTGGTTTCCGCCTCTTTTCACTTGCGGGCGTGTGGGTAATAGCCAGTGTGCTTGGTAAAGTTGTGCCGCGGTGGTACGCAGGTTGAAAAACTGCTGTGCGGGGTAGGGGATGCTTATTCTGGCGAGCCGCTGGGGGTGGGGAGGGAGCACAATTTCTTCGCCCGTAGCTGGATCACGCCATCTAAAGCCGCGGTTCAGCACGGCTAGCATTTCTAGGGCGAACAGGGCACGGGTGTTGTTACGGTATTTGTCCCCTGTGCGGTGCAGCTTTGCTAGTTCTTGCACCCAGGCCAGCATCTGTTTTTTGTCGTCGATGTCTGTCCCCAGGGCGATGTTGTGTTCGTCGAGGTGGGCGCGCAGCATGCGTGCGTAGGCGGCGAGCTGTGCGGGGAGTTGCGTCAAGTCCTCCTCTTCGGCACGGAAGGGAGCGAGTTTGTGCTGTGGGATACCCAAAGCTGTCTGGGCGTTAGGAGCACCGAGACGCGTGTCGTCGTCGTAAATCACCATCGCCGTGTTCGTCGTCAGGCGTGACTCAAGCCATGCGGTTGCCAGCAACAGCTGCACAGGCACACGGTTCTGCGTCGCTGTCGTCGCGAAGCTGCGTTTGAGAGTATGCTCGCCTTCCCCTCTGCTGCCGATCCATATACCTTCGCAGGCACTGAGCAAAAATAAACCGCACACCGCCGCGGTCTTTTTCATCGTCCTAGCCCCCTTGTGTTCCGCTTACAATTATAGCATAACTGTATCTCAGCGTGGGGACTTAGCTCAGTTGGTAGAGCGTTGGATTTGCATTCCAAAGGTCAGGAGTTCGACTCTCCTAGTCTCCATTACTGTCTCGCCCGTTCCGACCACCAGGCTTCTTGCTGAAGCCAAAAGCACGCAACTTATCAGAAAAAGTTAGTCAGGCACTACAGAAGGGGAAGACAGACAATACGATCGTTCAGCTGGGCAGTTCTTTGGGGCCGCTGCGCATGAAGGCAGGGACATCGAGATCCTGCGTGGGGTCGGCTGCGAGCTGAATTGCCTCATCTATGTGGCCGTCGATGTCCGCAGCGATACTGCCCACACTGTCCTCCTGTAGGTCGAATGACGGTTGTGGCGGTGGTGCGGCAGGGGTCGGTGCGGAAGCGGTTACCACAGGCTGCGGTGCTGACACGGGGGGGGGAGGGGATGGTGGCACAGGCTGCGGTTCAGGCGCGGGGACCCGTGGTTGTGGTTCGGGGACAGCCCTAGGGCTAGTCCGAGGAGATTCTAGAGACAGGGCGGGAGACGGGGGAGTAGCGCTTGCCCCAGCACGCGTGAGTTTCTGCAGGGGAGAGGGCTGCGAAAGGTCGGAGTTGTCCGCGCAACGATCGACAGGGAAACCCGTGGCGATGACAGTGACTCGAATCTCATCGGTCATGTTTTCATCGATGACCGCACCGAAAATAATGTTCGCGTCCTCGTGAGCTGCGTTTTGCACTACCGCACAGGCCTCGTGTAGTTCGCGCAGGGTGATGTTTTCTCCCGCGGTGACATTGATCAGAATTCCCGTCGCGCCCTCGATATTGATTTCTTCCAGCAGCGGTGAGGAGATAGCTTGCCGTGAAGCTTGCGTCGCTCGTTCTTTACCGCCAGCCACGCCGATACCCATGATCGCTTGTCCCATGCTCGACATGACAGTTTTCACGTCAGCAAAATCAACGTTGATCGTGCCTGGCAAATTAATGATGTCGCTGATGCCCCGCACCGCGTTGACCAACACATTATCGGCGATGCGAAACGCCTCGACCAAACTAATGTCCTCGCTAGCCACATTCAACAAACGCTGATTGGGAATTGTAATCAACGTATCGACATGTTCACGCAAACGCTCGATACCGATACCAGCATGGCGCTTGCGCCGCTTGCCCTCAAAATCAAAAGGAGTTGTAACCACCGCCACCGTCAACGTGCCCAACTCCTTGGCAATCTGTGCCACAATCGAAGCTGCCCCCGTGCCCGTGCCACCACCCATGCCTGCAGTAATAAAAATCATGTCCGCATCGCTGAGCATTTCCTGCAACTCATGTCGATCCTCTAAAGCCGCATCACGACCGATGTCGGGGTTAGCCCCCGCACCTAAACCTTTGGTCAGGTCTTTTCCTATTTGAATTTTATGTTGTGCCAATGAATATTTCAGGGATTGCAGATCAGTATTGATAACGATGAAATCGATACCCTGTAAGTTGTTTTGAATCATAGTATTGACTGCGTTGCCACCGCCGCCGCCGATACCTACGATTTTTATTTTTGCTCCTGGGGGGTTGAAGTTCTCCGTATCCAGAATCATCGTGCACCGTTCCTTTGCTGGGGTAAATTTTCCTATCTAAAATTATAGATAAGCACTATCTCCTCTGTCAAATTCGTACTCGGAAAACTTCCGCAAGGACTGCCCTAGCCAGCCTCAAGCGATCTACAACTTACCTGTTCAAAACACAGGAAGCACATCCCTTTTAGACGTTAAAACGAAATTCGATAATATCGCCATCTTGCACGATATAGTCCTTGCCTTCGGTGCGTGTTAGCCCCATCTCTTTGAGTTTGTTTTTGCTGCCTGCTCGACGTAGGTCGGGTAGGGTGAAGACCTCGGCACAGATAAAACCGCGGGCAAAGTCCGAGTGAATTTTGCCTGCTGCGGCGGGGGCATGTGTCCCTGCCTTGATTGTCCAGGCTTTGATTTCCTTCGCCCCCGCGGTGAAATAGGTCTGTAGTCCGAGCAGGCGGTAGGCTGCAGCGATCATGCGTTGCAAGCCTGACCGTTGCAGGCCGAGAGCGGCGAGAAACTCGTGCTGTTCGTCCGCCTCTAGCTGTGCCAGCTCCGCTTCTACGCGGGCACAGAGGGTGATTACCTGTGCTTGCGTGGGGGCTGCGTAGTCCTGCACTTGTTGCACTTGCGGGGAGGTGGTGGTAAGCGTTGCCTCATCGACGTTGCAGACATACAGCACCGCCTTGGCGGTCAACAGGTGCAGATCACGCATGATTGTGGTCAGTTCCTGGTCGGGGTTGGAGGGGACGAAGGTGCGCGCACTGTGCAGGTTTTGCAAGTGTTGTGCGAGTTCCGTCAGTATCTGTTGAGCAGCGACCGCGTGTTTATTATTGCTCTTGGCGAGTTTACGATACCTCGCCAATGCGGTGGTGACGGTCTCATGGTCTCTAATAATCAGCTCCGCTTCGATCGTTTCTAGATCTCGTTGCGGATCGATGCTCGTCTCGGTATGCACGACATCTGCGGCACTGAAACAGCGCAACACGTGCACGATGGCATCGACGTTGCGGATATGGCCGAGAAACTTGTTCCCCAACCCCTCCCCCCGTGCCGCACCTCGCACTAAACCTGCGATGTCGTGAAATGCGACCGTCGTCGCCACAAGCTTGCGGGTCTCGATGTAGGTAGCAATTTCTTGCAGACGCGCATCGGGCACGGCCACCGTGCCGACGTTGGGGTCAATGGTGCAGAAGGGATAGTTGGCCGCCTCCACCTGCGCCGCGGTCAAGGCATTGAAAAGGGTGGATTTGCCGACGTTAGGGAGACCGACGATGCCGCAACTCAAACTCATGTCTCTTGCCTTGCCCTGTCCTGCCTTGCCGACATATCACCTCCATTAACGAAAGGTAGAGTATGCAACACAAGCTTACTTGTACACATCTTTCGTGTGCGGCGCGGAGTTTAGGGGGCGGGGAAGGTTGCCTGACGCGGTACCGTGTGCGTTCGCTAGAAACAGATGATGGCGCGATTTGGGCGATTAAGTTGCAGTAATTACGACACTGTGTCACAATGACAGTATTGTCCACACGGGAGTACACTGCAGTGTCGAAACGCGAGCCTTTCGACAAGTATCGCTACTATCGCCTGGCGGTACAGTCACCAGAAACGGACGTGCGTTTTTTTCGTGATCGTTATCGTGAGCTGAACAACGGTCATGATCCCAAAATTCTGCGAGAAGATTTTTGTGCCACGTTCTCGCTATGCTGTGAGTGGGTCAAGTTGGGGCATGACTATCATGCGGTAGGGGTCGATCTCGATGCCGAGCCGCTCGCGTATGGCAAACAGCACTACCTCGGCCAGATGACTGCGGCACAACGGGCACGTGTTACTACCTATCGGGCGGACGTGTTGCGCGCCCCCGCGCCAGCGGACATCATCTGTGCGGTCAACTTCAGTTATTTTTATTTCAAGGAGCGTGCTACCCTGAAAAAGTATCTGACACGTTGTCTGAAAACACTGAAACGCAGGGGTATTTTGCTTCTCGACTGTTTCGGCGGTAGCAGGTGCTATGAGGCCAACGAAGAGGAAACGGAGGATGATGAGCTGGGCTATAGTTATTTCTGGGATCAGGACTGTTTCGACCCTGTCACTAATCATGCACTTTTCCATATTCATTTTAAACGCAAGGGGGAGACAAAACGCATGCGAGTCTTCACCTATGACTGGCGTATGTGGTCACTAGCCGAGTTGCGTGATTTGTTGCAGGAGGTAGGGTTCAACGACCCCAAGATCTACTGGGAAGGCACAGACGAAGAGGGCGAGGGCAACGGGATTTTTACCCCTGTCACACGAGGCGAAGAATGTGAGGCCTGGATCTGCTACATCATTGCCCAGAAGTAAACTGCGCGGGCGGTGGCAGACGCGTCTGTTGCGTTTGTTGCCGCCGACGACGGCACAACGCTTGACGCAGCTGGCATTGCGGCGAGGATGGGGGGTGCCGCGTCATCCCTTGCCAGAATTGCAGCATTTCCCGTTGCGGGTCGAGTTGCGGGGGGTAGGTGAGTTATTACATCCGATAGGTTTAGGGGCGGGGTTTGATCCCGATGCGGCTTGTCTGTCATTTTTGCCGCGTCTTGGGTTTGCCTTTCTGGAAGTAGGCTCGGTTACTCCTCTTGCACAGCGCACTGGCAGTCGTCCGCGCGTTGTGCGGTTGCCGCAGCAGTTGGGTTTGCTCGATCGCACGGCCTGTGCCAACGACGGGATGGAGAAAATTGCGGCGCGTTTGCAAGCTTTGCGGTGGGACAATTTCGTGCCGCTGGCGGTTAACCTCAGCAGCAATCGACGCACGCTCGCCGTGGGGGCGGTCTATGATTATCTGAAAGGTATCGCCACGTTCAGGGAATTGGCACACTTCATCGTTTTAAATGTTTCCGCATCGCAACAGGTGGGACGGCGTTCTCCTGCTGACCGTGTTTTCCTCGACACCATCGCTGCGGAGACCGACAAGACGGTGTTGTCTAAATTGTGGTTGAAACTCGACCCTGATATGGCACGGCAGGAGTTTCAAGCGTTGGTAGACCGTGCTGCGAAGCGGGGTTTTGGCGGGCTGGTGTTGACCGATACTCGCCGTGTGGTGAGACCTTACGAGGGGGGAGAGAGTGGGCACAGTTTGGCTTTGCCTGCGGTGGCGAAGCTGGAGCAAGCTTATCAGGTGGTGCGGGGTGAGTTGCCGTTGATAGCTAGCGGGGGGGTTTTGAGTGGCAGCGATATTGTGCAGCGTATCATGCGAGGGGCGAGTGCGGTAGAAATTTACACCGCTTTTGTTTATTACGGGACAGGTGTAGTGGCCAAGTTACTGCAGGAGATGATTGCGGAGTTGCAGGTGCTGGGTTTTCCCTCGGTAGTGGCGGCCAAGGATGCCTACTGGCGATGAGTTATGGGAAGTGCGATGCTTGATGTGCATGCTGAGATAAGGGACAATCTGCACGGCTCGATTGTTTTGTCGTTGTTGGAGAACCTCGTTATTTCCCATGCCGCTCTACAGCGTTTGCGGCGCGTGCGCCAGACTTCGTTTCTTTATCTCGCTTTTCCTGGGGCGACGCACTCACGTTTCGAGCATTCGTTAGGTGTGTTGCACCTTGCTGCCACCACGTGGCGTAAGTTGTATGACAATCAGAAACAGCTGGCGAAGATGCTTGCGGTGTTACCTGATTATCGTGTTTTGGAACAAAACAACAGCTGTCGTTTGTTACCGCCGTTGGAGGTGCTCGATGCGTTGTTCACTTCTCCCTATATTGCACAAGCGCTGCGTCTAGCGGCATTGTTGCACGATGTGGGGCATCCTCCTTTCTCGCATAGCGGCGAGCGTCTATTACCACAGATTAAGGACATTATTGCTCACAACCCTGATCTACCTCCGTATTTGCAGGAGTTTTTGCATCTGCGTTTAGCGCGGCGTACGATGCCTGATCACGAGGTGTTTACCGTACTTCTGGCCGACAAGATTCTGCAAGAAATCTATGCCGAGCACGAACATCTGCAGCTTTGTGTGCATCCACAAGATGTTGCTTCTATTATCTGTGCTGACATCGCTCCGCATGCTGGCTCGGAAATCGAGCGTTATGGGATTAATGTGTTGGGACGGGAGTTGCTTTCTTCCGACCTTGATATCGACCGCATGGATTACTTGCTGCGTGATTCGAGGGAGTGCGGGGTATCCTATGGGGTGTTCGATTTTGCCCGCATTCTTGATTCGCTTGCGCTCTATCACGACGATGCTGATGACAAGATGCACTTGTGTTTGAAGTTTTCTGGTCTGGCTGCCTGTGAGGATTATTTGCAGGCGCGCATTTTGATGCACACCCAGATTTACTTTCACAAGAGTCCTGTCGCAGCGGAGGCGATGTTACAGAATTTGGTACGTAAGATCAGGTATGTTCTTCCTGCTAATCTCGATCGTTTCTTGCGCATTGATGAGTATAATATTCTGTCGGAGTTGGAGAAGATTTCCAGCCCCGAAGCGATGGTGGTACTCGACGATTTATTTTACAAGCGCAACTTGTGGAAGAGAATTTTCGAGGTCACTTCTGCTGACAGTGATCGTCATCATTTGATTGATAGCGTGCGTGCCGTCGTTAGTGAGACGCAGGAGGAGTTCGAGTACATGTCTTATCTGCGCAACATCATTCGTATGCCTACTGACGGTGAAAGTGCGTTGAAGATTATCAAGAAGAACCGCCGTCAAATTCCGCAGCTTGAGCCTATTGAGAAACACTCCCGTTTCTATCGGCATCAGCAGACCATTGAGTTACATCGTTTTTACGTCACCAATCATCCGCGTCACATTTCCTGCCCACAGCTGAAAGACAAGGTACTGCACAGCATTCAGCCGTGAGGGGTGTGTAGATGCCCCCGTGAAAAATGAACACCCCCATCGCTCCGCCGCGGCAAGAGCGAGACGGGAGTGTTTCTCGCTTGTCCTTAACTCCTCTGCACGGTTATATACCCCTGCGGGGGTGTTATGCTGACTAAAGAGACGATAATTCGAGATTGGTTGCCGCGCTACACAGGCACGGCACTAGAAGAGTTTGGCGAGTATGTGTTACTAACTAACTTTTCCGAATATGTACGCATTTTTTCGGGGAAATTCAAGGTGGGCATCAACGGCAGCGATCGACCCATGCAGACCTGCACCAACAGCAATGGCTTAACGATCATCAACTTCGGCATGGGGTCGGCCAACGCGGCGACGGTGATGGATTTGCTGGCCGCGATCAAGCCCAAAGGCGTGCTGTTTCTAGGAAAATGCGGAGGGATCAAACGCACCACCGAGATCGGTCACTTTATCTTGCCTATCGCCGCTATTCGAGGGGAAGGCACGTCCAACGATTACGTCCCCCCCGAAGTGCCCGCGCTGCCGTCATTTAAACTACACAAGTTTGTCTCGGAAATCCTCGTCACGCGCAACTTGGAGTACCGCACGGGAGTTGTTTATACCACCAACCGACGAGTATGGGAACACGACAACGTTTTCAAACAACGTCTCGAACTGCTGCGTGCGATCGCCATCGACATGGAAACCGCGACGCTATTCACCGTCGGTTTAGTTAACGAAATTGCTCGCGGTGCCTTGCTGTTGATCTCTGACCGACCCATCACCCCCGAAGGAGTAAAAACCTCGGCAAGTGACCGTCGCATCTCGCAGCAGTTTACCAACCTGCATCTCGAAATCGGCATTGAGGCGATGCAAAAAATCGGCAAAAAAGGCGAAAAAATCAAACATTACAGCTATTGAGGGAGGCATGCGGCTCGTTTGTCAGCATGTGGAGAGGATTTGAAGAGATCGCTGGTGTCACACACAAGCCTAGTCTGCCCACGTAAAGTCGTTTCAGCGGCTGTCGTGCCCGCCGCGCAGCACACTGCCGCTAAGTCGGCAGCAGCAAACGAACAAAAAAAACACCGTAGCTAGCACCAGTGCCAATAATAACAACGGCAACACCAGCAACAGCAAGGCGGCCAACAAGCCTTTTTCGACAGCAAGCACATGTGCCACCACGGGCCTGCGCCAACGGCGATGCACTCGTTCGACCCGAATGCGTTGTTCCTGCACACGTGTCGCTTGTCGTTGCGGCTCGAACTCGTCTTTCACCCCCACAACCTGCGACATCAGCCCTATCCTAACACAACCACGGCCCCGCCCTTGTAGCAAAATGTGGCATTCCCTTCCAGCCTTCGTTGTGGCAGAAAGCGGAGCGGGAGCTAGCAAGCGGCAAACAAGTCTGGCGGAGCGGAACGATGAGGGGAGGTTTTGGATTGTATTGGGGCGGTCAGGAGCGCAGTCAACGAGAGCTGCGACAACCGCCGTGTAGCGAGTTGCAGCCTTGCCCTACAGTATCGCTGGGTGGCGAGGGTAGCGGTAATATGTTTATCGTGGGGGAAAATCTGGAAGCGTTGAAGTTGTTGCAGGCAACGCATGCTGGGCAGATAAAGATGGTTTATATCGATCCGCCCTACAACACGGGGCGGGGGTTTACTTTTCACGATAACTACCGTATGCGGCGGCGTAAAGCTCAGTCGCACGATGGTGGTGAGCGGCGGCATGCTCGCTGGCTGAGCTTGATGTATCCGCGTCTATCTCTGGCACGTGCTTTGCTGCGGACTGACGGGGTTATTTTCATCAGCATCGACGATAATGAGCAGGCGACTTTGAAGTTGTTGTGTGAGCAGATTTTTGGTAGCGATAATTTCGTCGCGCAGATCGTCTGGAAGAAACGCAGTGCTCCACCCAATGATCGCGTGCTGGGCACACAACACGAGTACATTCTCGTTTTTGCCAAAGACCACACACAGGTTAAGTTGCACCGCAAGACGCGTAGTGCAGCACAGTTAGCGCGTTACCGTAACCCCGATAACCACCCAAAAGGGCGCTGGGCGGCGGACAATTTGATGGCTAACATCAAGGGCGGTCGGTATGTGCCTACGCTTCATTATGCCATCGTCAATCCACATACGGGACAGCAACACTACCCTGCGGGGCGAGGCAACTGGCGTTTCAACGCGGCGAAGGTGGCGCGTTTGCTGGCAGACGACGCGCTTTATTTCGGCAAGGATGGGCATGGTCGTCCGCAGTTAAAGCGTTTTCTGTGTGACCTTAAACGTGGTGTGAGCTGGTCAACTCTGTGGCATGACGCACCGCTCAATAGTCAAGGCTCGCAGGAGATGAGCACGCTGTTTGGTGATCTGGCAGTATTTGAAAATCCTAAACCGAGTGGATTGATTCGACGTTTGATCGCGTTGGGTTCGAAGGAAGGCGATACCGTGCTGGATTTTTTCGCAGGTGCGGCTTCGACGGCCGCCGCCGCATTGCAGAGCGGGAGGAAGTTTTTGTTGGTGCAATCGCCCGTCGTCGTGCCGCCTGACAGCGCCGCGCTGCGCGCGGGTTACCGCAACATCGCCGAACTCGCTCTGGAACGCATTCGGCGTGAACTACAGAAAAACGAGAGCAACACGGGCGTGAGCGTCTTCCAGCTCGTGCCCCGCGGCGGGGAGTGACGACAACGCACCGTTACAGTTTCAACAAAAAAGCCCTGCCATCCCACCTGCTTTTATTTGGTGAGCTTGGCTTGTCTGAAATCAACATGCCGACGGATTTTGGGGTCGTACTTCTTGATCAGTAGTTTTTCTTTTTCTTTCTTTACCTTTGCCGTATAATAGTACCCAGTCCCCGCAGTCGAGACGAGCTTGACAACTTCACGGCGAGTTGATTTGGCCATGCTGACACCTCCTTTTTCCCCGTACACCAGGGACGGTTGTAGCAGAGACACGCGGCGGACACAAGCGGGAACTGTCCGCACGTCGTTGCGGAGCGGGAGGTGAGTAAGTGGTTCTGCGCCGCGGAAACACTGCTGGTTTTCTCCCTGGCGTGGCTATTTTGCTGGTATCAGCAGTTTACCACCCCGTGGATAGCTGGATACGATGGCTACTATCACATCAAGTACGCGTGGTTGTTGCGTGAGCGGGGTATTTTCCAAGAATTCCCCTGGGCACAGTTCAGCTTATGGACAGACAATTTTTCCGACAAGGAATTTCTTTTCCACGTCCTGTTGATTCCGTTCACCTTCTTCCCTGACCTGGTCACAGGTGTGAAACACGCGGCGGTAGTGTTTGCCGCACTCTTTATCGTCAGCTTCAACCTTATCTTGCGCTTGCATCGTGTCCCTCTGCGTTACCTATGGGTCGTCTTGCTGTTGGTGGCGGGGGATGTGTTTCTGTTTCGCTTGCATCTGCCGCGTCCGCATCTGTTGTCGATGACCTTCATGCTGTGGATGGTACACGCGACGGTGCGACAACGCTATACACTGCTGGCGATATTGAGCTTTCTCTATGCCCAATCCTACACGGCCATCCACATGCCGCTGGTGTTGGGGATTATTTTTTGTGCGGGTCAGTTACTGATGCGGGAAAGAGTTAGCTGGCGGTCGTTAGTCGTGCCGTTGCTCGCGGTGCTCGTCTCGATACTGATCTCGCCGTTTTTCCCTAACAATCTGGTGGTGTTTTACGTGCAAAACTTCGAACTGGCATGGCAACAGTTGTTTTGGGACATCAATCTCTTTCAAGGTTCAGAACTCAAGCCGATGCCGACGCGTTACTTTCTCACCTACAATCTCCCCCTGCTTCTGCCGTTCATGGGGGCGTTGTATCTGGCGGTGCTGTACCCGAGCAGAACGAGTCGCGAGAGCAAGCATCTGCTCGCGATGGCCGCGGCCTTCATCGTCATGACCATGGTTTCTAAACGCTTTGTCGAATACTCCTACCCTGTCGGTCTGCTTTTCTGCGCCTGCTACTGCCGTGACCGCTGGCCAGAACTCAGCTGGCGTGCCCTGTGGTCACGTACAAAGCTCAAAACCGCCATCTGTACGGCGCTCATCGCAGCCACCGCAACTATCAGCGGGGTGTTTTCCTACCGCAACATGCATCGTGACCTCTCACGGGTAAAACCCTCACGTTACGAGAAAGGCGCAGAATTTTTGCAGCAGAACACCCCCCCCGACAGCACTGTCTTCACCTGCGACTGGGATGATTCTCCCGAGCTGTTTTATTTCAACCACCACAACCGCTACATGATTTTCATGGACCCGCTCTTCATGTACAGTTGGTCACCGCAAGTCTGGCACACCTGGATGAGCGTTGCTAACGGACGAACCGCCGAGCGCACCGCGGACGTTCTTTTCCATCATTTTAAAATTTACTACGGGCTTTGCACGAGCCAATTTCACGGTTTACGTAGAATTATTGCCAAAGACCCAAATCTGCACATTATCTACGAAGACCGAGCAGTTTACGTTTTCAAGGTCACAGAGCCACCTTCCGAAGATAAACAGTAGACAAAAAAACGTATCGGTTTCACACTTGCTCACACTACACAGAGCGGCAGAAAAGCGTTGAAAACTATCGTGGTCATGGGTTATGACCTGCTGCGGGTGTAGGTTGCACGAGGGCAGAGGGATGGAACAGAGCGGAAAAACAGAGCTTATGACGATCGTCGCGACGCGGCGAGAAGGAACAGGCAAGGGTTATGCTCGCAAGTTGCGGCAAGCAGACAAGTTACCCGCGGTGGTGCTGGAGCGAGGTGAGAGCACGGCGATCGAGCTTGACCCCAAACTGCTGGCTAAAGTGTGGCAAAGCGGCAGACGTTTCATCTTGCAGCTCGACGGTGCAACACACAACGCTTTGTTGCACGAGGTGCAGATCGATGCGGTAAAACGCACCCCACTGCACGCTGATATTATGTATGAGCAGTGAAGCTGCTGGTCGGACTGGGGAATCCCACGCCGCGCTACGCACTGACAAGGCACAACGCTGGTTTTATCTGTCTCGACTTGCTGGCAACGGCACACGGATGGGCGTGGCAGACGAAGAAAAAACTGCAAGCCTTGCAGACACAGGGTGAGTTGTACGGCACACGCTGTCTTTTGCTCAAGCCGCAGACGTGGATGAACCACAGCGGGCAAGCGGTAGCCGCGGCGGTGGGGTTTTTCCGCCTCCCTCCCGAAGACGTAGTGATTGTGCACGATGATCTCGACATCGCCGCGGGAAAAGTGAAAAGCAGAGCCGCAGGCAGTAGCGGAGGACACAATGGCGTGCAGAGCATCATCGACTGCTTGCAGAGTCAGAGCTTCCAGCGCATCAAGTTAGGGGTTGCTCCCCCGCCTCAGGCGCGGCAGAAGGACGGGCATGAGTGGGTGCTGGGCGAATTCAGCCCCGCTGAGCTGGAAGTTTTGCGCTCCACGATGTATGAGGAGGTGTTGCTGCGTTTGCAGCAGATTTTTGCTAGATCACAGGCTTGAACGACTTGCCAGTGGAGGATGTGTGATGTTGAGAGATTACGAATTCACGATAGTCATCAGACCCGATCTGTCGGAAGAAGATTTGGCCGCAGTGCTGACGCACTACGAAGGCAAGATCGCTGCCCGTGATGGCACGGTGCTGCGCAAGGATACAGTAAGAACAAAACGTTTCTCCTATCCTATCAAGAGATGTTTCCGCGGCTACTTCGTCAACTATGATATTTCCGCCGACCCCAAAATTGTCAAGGACATGGAACAGCAAATGCGTTTCGACGAGAAGGTGCTGCGCCACCTCATCGTCGGCATGGAGAAACGCAAGTCAGCCGCGGTGCGAGAAGAAGTGGCTGCCGAGCAGAAACGCATTGCACAAGCACAAGCCGAGTCCGCCCCCCCCAGCACAGACGAGACCAGCAACACACCGTCTTCCACACAGACTGGCGAGGAAGAAACCCCGTCCCAGACAGCCGTCGGAGAACTCCCCCCTCCTGTGGCCGAAGTAGTGGAGAACGAGAGCTCAGCAGACGAGGGGTCGGCAGACATAGCGGAGGAGATGACGGCCACCGACGACACGCCTCCGCCACAGGAAGAGAGGAGGCACGATGACCCCGCACCGCTCCCTGAGGGGAGTGTTATCGACCAAACACACGACGAAAACAGCACAAAGCTGGAAGACCAAGGATAAGGAGAAGAAGGAATGCGAGTAATTCTCACCGAAGATGTTGCTGAGCTCGGTAGCAGCGGTGCAGAGGTGACGGTGAAAGGCGGCTACGCCCGCAATTTCCTGCTGCCCTCACGGTTAGCGGTGCTCGCCAGCAGAAGGAACAAAGCCATCAACGCACACCACCGACGGGTTATTGCACGGCAACAAGATAAACTGCTGAACGCCGCAAAAACCACCGCCACCCAGCTAGGTAGACTGTCTCTGACGGTGGCACGGCAGGTTGGCGAGGGCGAGCGTATCTTCGGCACGGTCACGACGGGTGAACTGGAAAAACTACTCAAAGCCGAAGGGATTGAAGTTTCCCGCAAGAACATCGTGCTGGGCGAGGATATCAAGAAGACAGGCATCTACGAGGCAGAGGTAAAGCTACACCCCCAACTGATCGCTAAATTCAAAATCTGGGTTGTAGCAGCTTGAGGGAGGATGGGGCATGGGCGCGGCTGTTCCACCGCACTCTGTGGATGCCGAGAAGGCGGTGCTCGGCGCAGTCCTCAACGAGCCAGCAATCTTCATCAACATCTCCAACATCCTGCGACAAGAACACTTTTTTGTCGAGAAACACCAAGTAATCTACAATGTCATCACCAAGCTGGACAGTGAGGGCCGCGCTGCGGACGTGATTACGGTCGCTGAGTTGGCGGGTTATCGGGGGAAAATTTCGGTCGCCTACCTCTCGGAATTAGTGGACAGTTGCCCCGTAACACTGCACATCGAACACTACGCCAACATCGTCAAACAATGCCATGTGCGGCGCAAAATAATCAAAAGCTGTCAAGACGTTATTCACAAAACACTGCACTATGACGGAGAAGATGAGGAATTTTTAGAGCAGATCGAAAAGGAACTGCTGCAAGCGACAGAAGAACAAGAACAACGTGGTTTGATTCCCGCAGGTGACATCGTCAGTACCGTGATGGATGAGCTGGAAACCCGCATCGGGATGGGTGATAAACTGACAGGTGTGTCCACGGGTTTCAAAGATATCGACGCAGTAACAGGAGGCTGGCAGGCAAGCGATCTGATAATTCTCGCCGCGAGGCCTGGCATGGGTAAGACCGCATTAGCGCTGAACTGGGCAATGGCGGCGGCACGTAAGGGCTCCCCCACGGCAGTCTTTTCGCTGGAAATGTCGAGCAACCAGCTGGTAATGCGCTTGCTGGCATCGGAAGCGAAAATAGACTCCGCCAAAATGCGACGCGGTAACCTCAACGAAGATGAACAGGATACGCTGATGCGAGGCATGCGACAGCTAGATGACTTGCCCGCTCCCCTGCACATCGACGACACACCCGCAATCACCATGATGGAACTGCGCTCTCGTTGTCGGCGTTTCAAACGTGAACACGGTCTCGGTCTCATCGTTATCGACTATCTGCAGCTGGTGGGGCGCAATGTCGAGAGCCGTTACGAAAATCGCGAGCGGGAAATTTCGGAAATCTCTCGCAGTCTGAAGTCTCTCGCAAAAGAACTGAGCGTTCCTGTCATCTCACTCGCCCAACTCAACCGCGCTCCCGATGCTCGCCCCGACAAACGCCCGCGCATGAGCGATCTGCGAGAATCAGGCTCGATGGAGCAAGATGCTGACCTCGTGCTGTTTATCTACCGTGACGAATACTACCACAAGAACTCGGAAGACACAGGCAAAGCAGAAGTCATTATCGGGAAAAACCGTCACGGGCCGATGGCTACGATTGAACTAGCTTTCCTCGCTAACTACGTCTCCTTCCACAACCTCGACACGAGCGAATTCCACCCGTGAGTTCGTTTTCTCGCACAGAGTCAGGCTCGCGGGCTTACCTTCCTTAGCGAGATTGTTAATTGCTATTCTTCATCCTCGTAGTTACTATGCGGGCTTTGTAACTTGCGGAGTGATAAACCGATGAGCAATGCTATTTCCAGCGTCCCTGAGCCTATCAACGATCCTGTGCGGGACTATCTGCCAGGATCACCTGAACGGGAGGCACTCAGTCAGGAACTCAAGGCTCGCAGTCAGCACGTGGCTGACGTACCGCTGTTGATCGGCGAACGGACCGTAATGAAAACCCAGCAGTTCAAAATCTGCGCACCGCACGCCCATACCCATCACATCGCCAACTGTAGTCTGGCCGATGACGAGGACATCGCTCAGGCGATCACGCAGGCGGTTACGGCACAGAAGGAATGGTCGCGGTTACCGTGGGAACAGCGTGCCGCAGTGTTCCTGCGGGCGGCGGATTTGCTGGAAGGCAAGTACCGCCCCGCGATTAATGCCACCACCATGCTGGGGCAGAGCAAGACACTGTATCAAGCCGAGATCGATGCGGCTTGTGAACTAATCGACTTCCTGCGTTTCAATGTCTCTTACCTGCAAGACATCTATGAGGTGCAACCCTTATCCGTGCCTGGGGTGTGGAACAGAAGCGAGTATCGTGGTCTCGAAGGGTTCGTCTATGCCGTGTCGCCCTTCAATTTTACTTCGCTGGCCATCAACCTTGCCGCCGCCCCAGCCCTGATGGGTTGTTGTGTGGTGTGGAAACCCGCGGAACAGGCGGCACTGTCGGCCTGGACTGGTTTAGAGGTGTTGCGTGAGGCGGGTTTACCGCCAGGAGTCATCAACTTCGTGCCTGGCGACGCGGCGCGTGTGAGCGCTAAGGTGTTGGCACATCCAGACTGTAGCGGTTTACATTTCACGGGCTCGACCGCTGTCTTCCGTCGGCTGTGGGCACAGGTCGGCAATAATATCCAGCATTATCGCAATTATCCGCGACTCGTCGGTGAAACGGGCGGCAAGGACTTCGTCTTTGCCCACACGTCAGCCGATCGTCAGTCGTTGATCAATCACTTAGTGCGGGGGGCGTTTGAGTATCAAGGGCAAAAATGCTCAGCCGCTTCGCGTGCTTATCTTCCCGTTTCGGTGTGGAACGACATCAAGGACGATCTGGTGGCTCGTACCCGCGAGATTAAAATGGGCAACCCTGCTGACTTTAGCAATTTTATCGCCGCGGTCATCGATGCGAAAGCTTTCCAAAAAATTACCGCTTACATCGATGCCGCACGGGGAGCCGAAGGGGTGGAAGTTCTCGTCGGTGGTGGTCGTGATGATAGCCGTGGTTATTTCATCGCACCGACCATTCTACTGACGAAAGATCCACACTATCGGACGATGCGGGAGGAAATTTTCGGCCCTGTTTTGACCGTCTATGTTTATGCGGATGAAGATCTCGACCGCACCCTTGCCCTGTGCGACACCACGGCTGCCTATGCCTTGACGGGAGCGATCTTCGCACAGGATCGGCGTGCGGTGCAACGGCTCAGCGATGCCTTGTGTTACACGGCGGGTAATTTTTACATTAACGACAAACCGACAGGGGCGATTATCGGGCAACAGCCTTTCGGCGGCGGGCGTGCTTCAGGCACTAACGATAAGGCAGGTAGTTATCTCAACTTGACACGGTGGATGTCGGCACGCACAATAAAGGAGACGTTGCAGCCGCTGTCAACTTATCGCTACCCACACATGGGGTAAACGGTGAAAATTCATGAGTACCAAGCCAAAGCCCTACTACGCCGCCATCGTGTTCCTGTGGGGCGTGGTTATGCCGTTACGTCGGCGATTGAGGCGGAGTTTGCCATGCTGCGGCTACAGACCGATCGTGCGGTAGTGAAGGCACAGATTCACGCAGGTGGACGCGGCAAGGCAGGCGGAGTTAAGCTGGTCAACTCACCTGCTGAGTGTCGCACGGTGGCGGGCGAAATGCTGGGCAAAACGCTAGTCACACCGCAGACGGGAGCACGCGGCCAGCAGGTGCAGCGGCTGTACATCGAGGCGGGGGCGGATATTGCCCGTGAGTTTTACCTCTCCCTGCTTATCGACCGAGAGCGTGCTGCCATCGCGATCGTCGCTTCAACGCAGGGCGGCATGGACATCGAAGAAGTCGCAGCTAAAGACGCAGGTCAGATTTTGACGGTGCATGTCGATCCTCGTATCGGCTTGAAGAGTTTTTATCTCTATCGTTTGCTGATCGGGCTGGGCTTGGCGGGTACGCCGCTTGCGGGCAAATTTCACCCGTTGGTGGAGAACCTCTATCGGGTTTTCCGCCGCTACGACTTGTCGTTGTTAGAGATTAACCCGTTGGCAGTCGTCGACGACGATTGGGTCGTGCTTGACAGCAAGGTTATTATCGATGGCAATGCCCTTTTTCGGCAGAAGAGGTTACAGGAGTGGCGTGATTTTGCCGAGGAGGACGAGCGTGAAGTCGAGGCTTCCAAATGCAACATCAGTTATATCGGTTTAAGTGGATCGATCGGTTGTCTCGTCAACGGCGCGGGTTTGGCGATGGCGACGATGGATATTATCAAGCACTACGGCGGCGAGCCCGCTAACTTCCTCGATGTGGGAGGCGGAGCGAACGAAGAACAGGTGACCGATGCTTTTCGTATAATTTTACAGGACAGAGCGGTGCAAGGTATCTTCGTCAATATCTTCGGAGGCATCATGCGCTGCGACACGATCGCCAACGGCTTGGTAGCTGCGGCACGTGAACTACGGCTGAAAGTGCCTCTGGTGGTACGTTTGGAAGGCACAAACGTCGAGCAGGGGAAGGCAATTTTACAACGATCACAGCTGCGTATCGTCGCCGCACACGATATGGCAGACGGGGCACAAAGAATAGTTGCCTTGCTCAACGCCTCCTGACCGATCTTTTTTCCTGCAAGCGGAAGGCTAGGGCAGCCGTACGATAATGCGCCCTCGTGTTTGGCGTGCCAGCATGCGTTCGGCGGTGGTCGGCAGTTCTGCGAGGGTGATTTCCTCGCTGACCAGCAGGTCGGGTCGGTGGGGGCGCAGGTCATCGGCAAGACGTTGCCAGAGACGGTGGCGTTGGGGTAGAGGGCAGTTGTTGGAGCTGATACCGAGTAGGTTTACGCCGCGCAGGAGGTGTGGAAAGACGGTGCTGTGCAGGGTGGCGGAGGCCGCTAGTCCCACGCAGGCAACGTTGCCGTGCAGGGCTGTTGCCTTGAGCAAGGCAGTCAAGTACGTGCCGCCGAGGTTGTCGATCGCTCCGCCCCAACGCGCTGAAGCAAGCGGTGCAGGATTGTGTGCCAGTAGTTGTGTCGTTGTCCAGACTTCCTGTGCACCTAGCTTGCGCAACCACCCCTGACGGTCTTGTTTGTCGCTCACCGCCAGTACTCGATAGCCGTGCTGGCTGAAAATAGCGGTGGCAATACTGCCCACGCCGCCTGAAGCTCCCGTGATGACAAGCTCGCCCAATTCTGGGGTTTGTGCGTTGCGTACCATTTGTTCATAGCACAGTGCGGCGGTGAACCCCGCTGTCCCGAGAGTGATGGCTTGCTGCAAGGTCATAGACGCGGGTAGGGGGATGACATGACGAGCATCGACGGCTGCTAGCTCACAATAACCCCCGTTATGTTCTTCGCCCAAACCACAACCTGTGGCCAGCACTGCCGCTCCTTTGTGCAACGCAGTAGTGCCTGCCGCGAGCACTTCACCTGCCAGGTCGATACCCGCGATAAGAGGAAACTTGCGCACGATACGTCCCTTACCCGTAATCGCCAACGCATCCTTGTAGTTGAGCGCTGAGTAATGCACCCGCACCAACACCTGACCTTCTTGCCACACAGGAGGGTCTAGATCAGCTATCTCGGCCCGATAGGTAGGGTGGTTAGAAACAAGCAAGGCTTTCAAGCTTGAGCACCTCCTCGTGAGGCAAGGGCAAAATGTAGACCTCGCATAGCGTAGTAGAGGCAACCGCCGTTGAAGATGTGCCAGAGAAAATGCGTGCCCGTCGGAAAATAAACACAGATATGGGCATCGATAATGCGACAGAACAAGGATGCGGCGAAAAAAACAAGTGCGATACCGTAAGTCTCAGCTTCGTCACGACCGCGGCGCAGACGATCGAGGTAAAAGACAGCGATTACCAGCAGTGGACTGAAATAAAACTCCGAGTTGTTCAACCACTCAATCTTGAACACCCGCAGGAAGGCAGTAAAAATTACGAACAACAAGGTGATGATAACTGTCGCACCCATCTTGAGACACAGCACACCGCGCAACCACGTGATAACATAGACGACCATGAACAGACTTATCGGCCCGACATCGAGAAACAATGCCCAGAAGCGAGCGAAACTGTGAAACAACGAACTGCCGATAGCAATCGCTAAAATCAAATATTGCAAGAGCGCAAATATCTTTGTGCATCTTGGCGGATGAAGTTTTCTGGTCGCGAAAAAAGCGATAAAAAGAGCGAGGTTAGAAAATAAGTTCCACGGCTCGGCCAGCAGTCCATCGGCGGTACGCTCGCAGTATAAATCCACCAGCCCTTGCCAGGGTGGTATGGTGTGCAACCAAGACTCGTTCACGTTACCCTCGTCGTTTTCTCGCTTCGCCCCCTGAGTATAGCAGCAGCAACAGGTCAAGGCAAAAAAACATCTGTGGATCTTGCACAGCCTGCAAAAATCGTTTCTAATTATACACAGGGCTAAGTTTTACCGTCGGGGGGTGATCTGCTGTTGGCTGGCTTGCCTGCAGGCGGTTCGCCGCTACCTCATCGCTGCGAAGGGATCGTTCCGCCATGAAGAAAACCGCTGAAAACCTCTATCCTCATTCTGCCAACTTGTTCCGTTTCTGTAAGGAGGCGCTAGAGATACACTACGATGGCAATGTCAAAGTTATCGATCAGGATGTCGGTGCTATCTTGGGCTACGATCCTGCTGATTGCAGTCACTGGAAGAAGGGCAAGAAGAACATTCGTGCGTTAGCCACCTTGCGCAGTCTTGCCGAGCATCTGCGTATCGACGAGCATCTGCTGGTCAGCATTGCCGCAGGGAGGATTAGTTTGCCTGAAGCGGTGTTCGAGTTTAGGGGCTATGGTGATTTTAATTTACAAGAGAAGCCGCTTGAGAATCTCAAGAAAGAGTTTTTTAAAAATCCTGCTCGTTGGCAAACAGAGCGTGGAGTCAAGACTTTCGAGGAGGTGTTTGATGTCAATCGTGCGGCGGTAGCGCACATCGCACGGGATATTTTACAACTAGGGAGTTTCAACGAATCCCCCATATATGTGCCTGAAGTTTTCAATCTTTTTCCCCATATCAACCTTCTGCTCAAGCCAGGTTTGACTGAGCCTTACGAGGTTAGCAACGATGGTGAGGGGCAGGGAATGTCGTGCACTATCGGTTATCGTGACGACGACATGAAACCTTACCTCAGGTTTTTGTTGGTGAAAGAGCTGTTCAAGTTTCTCTGCGCAACACAACATCCTCTCACCGCACGGCTCAAGTCTGCGCCGCAGGAAGTACGCGATGTACAGAGCAACATCTTCGCGGGGGTGGTGCTGATCCCCGACCATCTGTTGCGTCAGGAGGTGGACAACCTCGACAGCACACTCGATCTAGTCACGCAGCTGACGGATACCTTTTGGGTCTCCAAAGCACTGATGAACAGCCGCCTGCGTGACTACCTGGCCAACATGGCCAACTAGACCGTCTCCGTTGCTCAAGGCGCACCCGCGGCTCAGCTTGCATCGTGGTGTGGACGTGTGATAGCCTGCCCCGCATCGGTCGCTGGGGGATGTCTCTTGTTATTAAAGGTGCTGCTGTTATCCGTCCTTACTTCGCTAACTACCTGTGCTCGTGAGGAGAATTATCCTCCGCTGGGTAAACGGATCGCCAGTCCTGTGGATGTGGCGGTCAGCGATGATGGTAGCTATTTCTACGTGCTCAACGCCGACTACGACCGTACCTTTAACCGCGGCTCGATTCTCGTGCTCGATGCCGAGGGCAAAAAGCTACACGCGCTCCCCATTCCTCGCATGGCGCGCAATCTCAGCGTCGCAGACGACAGACTGCTGGTCACTTTCGATCGTAGCGTTACCCGCGACGATGCCGCGGTCCAACTCTACGACCTCCACGAGGCCAGCAAGCCGCGTTTGCGCAAGAAGTGGACGATCGACTGCATGCCTCTCAACTCAGTCATGCGTAAGGACTTTGCCTATTTTTTCATCAGCTGTGCACGAGGCGAACTGTTCATCGGCAACAGCCACGACCTGTCGCTCGAACACGTGCGTACCTACCAACACCCTCGTCGTGCTCTGCACCTCGATCCATCACGTGGCCTGTTGTATGCCTTTGTCAGCGCAATCAACCGTCTGCGTTACCACGATGAAACCCTCGAAGACAGCCTCTCCCACAACGAACAAGGACAAGAGATAGATGGTGCGGATGGTGTTCCCGACGCTTGGCAAGAGGGCCTTCCCATCTTCCAGTATGCCATCTATGACATTTTTGCGGCGCGTGACGCGCAACCACAAGCATTTCCTCTCCGCGAGGACGATCTCCGCGACGAACTGCACTGGCTTTTCTATCCGCGCTGGCAAGAGAGCAAAGAGACGAGTAGCAAAAAAACCTACCGCACTAATTTTTATGACACTCATCCCGACCCTGACGATGAGAACAGCTTCTACCTGTCGCAACGCGGGGCGGTCGATTCCACCTCCAACAACATCGTCAAAGCAACGATTGACGAACACGCTAAGCTGCGGTTCAAAGTTGTGCACAGTGCCGATGGCGATGGCGAGCTGCGTTTCCCTGGCGACATTGAGGTTTTGCGGATAAATGCCACCAAGACACTGCTGGTTAACAGTTTTCGCGGTTTTGTCAACTGGCCACGTGCCCAAGTGTTCTTCAGTATCGCCGCCCGCACTTTTACCCAGCCGATTTGGCAAAAGAGCTGTACTTCACAACTGCGAGACGCGTCGTACTACCGTTTTGCCGCTAATCGACGGGGCACAGTGGTGGTCGGTTCATTCTACGGTAATCGTGTGCATATCTTCCAGCTCCAGCCTGAAAAGGATTTTGTCTGCCTCCGAAGTATTGAATAGTTGTTGCATGCTGCTGAAAAAAATCACCGTCTGTGGATTCAAATCGTTCGCCGATCGTGTCTCCTTCAATTTTGTGCGTCGTATCAGCGGTATCGTCGGCCCTAACGGGGCGGGGAAGAGTAACGTTATCGACGCGGTACGCTGGGTAATGGGCGAACAAAACACACGTCTGCTGCGCGGGGAACAAGCCACCGATGTTATCTTTGCAGGGGCGGCGCAACGCAAAGCCCTCGGCATGGCCGAAGTCAGCCTGACTTTCGACAACAGTGCAAGCACACTCGCCGTACCCGAGTACCGCCACCTCAGTGAAATTAATCTCACCCGTCGTATCTATCTCGATGGACAACGCGAGTACTTAATCAACAAGACCCCCTGCCGCCTCAAAGATATCGTCGATTTTTTTACCGTCAGCGGTCTAGGTGGCAAAAGCTACTCGATGATTCAACAAGGGCAAGTTGAACGCGTGCTGAGCGCGGGGCCGCGCGACATTCGTGAAATTATCGAAGAAGCTGCGGGAACAATTATTTTCAAAAAAAGAAAAGCTGAAACCGATAAAAAACTCGAAAACACTGCCACCAACCTGTTACGAGTGGACGACTTGGCAGCCGAACTGCACGAACAAAAAAAATCACTCGGGGCACAAGTTGCCGCGGCTAAGCAACACCAAAGCCTAAGCAATGCCTACGACACGGTGCAGAAACAAATCATCGCCCAACAATACCAGACAACCCACACCAAACTAGCAGCAATCTTAGCCGCTCTGCAGCAAGAAACCAAAGCCGAGATGCACGCTTACCGTGAATTGACCGCTTGCCAACAACGCCGCAACGCTCTGCAACGTGAACTCAACGAGCATGACCCCCAACTCACCGCACTGGAAAACGAGCTGCATAGTTTACAAGACAACAGCCGTGAACTTGAAAAAACACTGGTTAAGACCGATCTCAAAAAAGAAAACACACAACAACGTTTGCAAGAGTTAAACCGCGATATTGAAGAAGACGAAGAGGAGAGCAACAACGCTGAACGGGAGTTGGCCAAGTTGCAGCAGGAGCACGACGCGGTGCAGGAAAGAATAACTGCTATCATCATTGAATTAGACAAACACGCCCTCAAGACAAAACAACTCGATGCCCACGCAGCCGAGACAGTACTGAAAGAAGAAGAGTTCAACAACGAAATCGCACGTCTGCATAAACTACAGCAGGAGCGTGCCGTCGCCCTCAAACTGCTGCTGCACAGCAAAGAGAAAGCCATGCACAACCGAGAAGAGCTCCAGACACAGCTTGCCGCACGCACGGCTGCCTGCACTACTCTCACTGAACAGGAGCGACAGTTACGCAAGTCCTTGAGTGCCAAGCAAGCGGGATTAGGCACGGACTTGCAACGCAAACAGCGGCTGGAAGCGGACATCCAACAGATCGAGGCGGAAAGTGAAACACTCGCGATGCGGCGTGATGAAGCAAAAGAAATTTATTTTCGCCGTAAAGCAGCTTGTGACAGCGTCGCTGCGGAGATCGCCCGCCAACGAGAGCGTTTCTGTGCTTACGGTGACCAGCACCATCTCGGTTTGTTGAGCGATTACCTCGCCTTCAACACCAACATGCGGGAACTGCCTGATCGTTTGCGGGCGAGCCTCGAACGGTGGGCGGAACGTGTGGTCGTGCAGGATGCTGCTGCCTTCACCCGTTTCAGCCGCAGTCTGCGTGGCGAAGGTCGTGTCCCTGTCGTTGTTCTGGCCTGTCTGCCGACACACATTGACCCCCAAATTACCGCGTGGCAGAACAAGCACGCTTTGCAGCCACTGCGTACTTACCTCACCGTCAAGCCTCGGGTGGCGCGCCTGTTTGATTTTACTTTTGTCACTCTCGATCTCAGCCTGCGCGCCACCGTGCTTACGGAACTACCCGCGGCGGTAACGTTATTCACCCCGCAAGGTAGCTGGATCGATGGTCAAGGCATGGCGATGATCACCGCTGAGGCAGGCAAAGAGGGTATCATCTCACGACAACAGTCACGGCAAGCTCTGAAGATGGAGGTCGAGCAAGCTCGTGACAAGCTTACTCGTGTTCAAGCTCAGCTCGATCGTGGTGCAGAACGCAAAAGTACCTATCAGATAGACATCGCGGCCGTGACAGCAAAGCTCAATACAGCCAACCGTGAAGTAGAAAAAATGCTGCTTGGTTACCAAGCCGCGAGCCAAAAACTTGGACACGAGAAGAGTCTGCTGGCCGATCTACAGGCAAAAGCGAGGGCGACAGAGAATGAACTTACTACCCTCGACCGACAGATTGCTACGGAGAACAGGGCGCAACAAACGTTAGCGCGTGAACAAATGGAGTTGCAAGCCGATTTTGTGCAGATCAAGGAAGCTTACGACAACTATCGTCGTCAACGTACCGCACTCGATCAACGCCGTCAGGAACGGCAGTTGCAGCAGGTCAAACTAAACACCGAGCTGGAAGCGGGGGCTAAAGTTCTCGCCACACGCCACAACCACCGTATCGCCTTGCAAAACCGCGTGTTGCGTCGTTGTGCCGAGCGCGATTTGCTGGCCGCCGATCTCGAACGCGCTGACCACGAACACGCACAACAGGTGCGGGAGATCGAGCAGTTGGTACGTGCGCAAGAACGCCAGCGTGAGTTGTTGTGGGGACGCAAACAGGAGGTGCAGAAACTCACGCAGGAGCTGCAGCGAATAGAGAAAGTTATCGTTGCCCATCAGAAAGAACAGAGCTCAACCCGCAAGAGTATTTCGCTCAAAGCGGTGACTAAAGGGCAGTTGGAAACTGTGTTGCACAATATTAACGAACAAGCAGAGGGTTGCAACGATTTCGATCCTGCCCAGTATCCGCTGGCTGAGGAAAAAATAGAAACCTTGCTAGGACGCAAAGAAAAACTGCGCGGCGAGATAGAGGCACTCGGTGCGGTCAACATGCTGGCACTAGACGAATACGAAAAACTGCAGGCTCGCGCCGAGTTTGTAAATCAACAACAGCAGGAATTGCGTGCTAGCATTGCATTTTTACGTCAAGCCAGTGCCGAGATAGAAGCTAGCAGTGTGCAGCGTTTCCGTGCTACCTTTACCCAAGTGGCACAAGAATTCGCCCAACTCTTCCCCGTCCTTTTCCCTGGCGGGCAGGCGGGACTGGTACTAGACAAACCAGACGACCCGCTCAATGCTGGTGTAGAGATCATGGTGCAACTGCCAGGCAAGAAAAAACAACAAAGCCTCAATCTCTTCTCGGGAGGAGAAAAATCTTTAACCGCCATCTCGCTTATTTTTGCTCTACTCAAGACCAAGCCTGCCCCGTTTTGTTTTCTTGATGAAGTCGATGCCGCACTCGATGAAGCCAACGTTGCTCGTTTCAACCGTGTGCTCCATGAACTGGCAAAAGATTTTCAATTCATCATCGTCACCCACAACCGCAAGACGATGGAAAGTTTTGACCATCTCTATGGCGTTACCATGCAGGAGCCAGGGGTGTCGAAGGTTGTCGGAGTCGATCTTGAAAAAGACACCCGCCTTGCCCGCACCGCTCCGCCACCACAACACGCCGTGTCATAGGAATGCGCACCCTACCCACGGAACTCAGGAGGCACTGACTGTTAGCAAGTCTGGCAGAGAGCGATCTCACGTTCAATCTGACGACACAGTTGTGCAAAGGGCAATTGGCGGTAGCGGGTGAGGTAACGGACAGCTTCTGTGCGTAAGGTGTGGGTACGGGGGCTATAGATTTTGGAAAAGTGAAAATTTTCCAATCGCTGACTACCGACCCAGCTGGCTAGCAGTGCGCATTGACGGGTGGAGAGGTGAGATTTTTGTATCGCGCGCCGATAATCAGCCGCGCTGAAGGCGGATTCGCAGAACAGCAGTGCGGTGTTGTGGTGGAGTTTTTTCACCGCCACGAGATTTTCCCAACAAAACCGCAAGTCGGTAAGGTAGCTGACGGAAAATTCAGGGTAGCAGTCCAGTAAATTGTCTTTTAGCCACGTAAGACGGTATGTCTTGCCCTCTACCTTCATCGTGGCAGGGGCATGGCGGTCATCGAGTGCCGCGAGTAATCGTTTCAGCCACGGGCCTGGTCGTAGATCGTGCTTGGCGAGTTCTTCGCTGCGCACATGGTATTTAGGCGGAAAACAAAGACGGTACGAGGCGACGGGAATGCCGTGATCGACTAGCGTTGCCTTGATCCGCGCCCCGTCCTTGAAGGTGGTGACCGTGCCGTCGGGATGGGGGAAATCTTCGTAAGGGTATAGTTTGAAACCGTCTTCGAATTGTAGTTTGTAGGAGGCAATGCCAGCGGGTTCTTGCAGCTCGTGGATGACGAAACGAATCTGATGACGGGCAAGTAAATTCCAAGCATAACCCGCCAGCTTGCCTTGGATGTTAGCGACAATGCCAGGCGGCCCGCAGAATTCCAGCACGCGGCGATGTGGCACGTTGACGCGCAAGAGGCGATCGAAACCGACGAAGTGGTCGATGTGCGTGTGGCTGACAAAAATTTTGCTGATTTTCAGCAGTTTTTTGCGTGCCATCCGTTCCAGACTACCGAGATCGAAGAGAAAAGCTTCGCCCGTGCGGTGGTTGAAGCCGTAGATAAGCGGGTCCCCGCTACGGCAGTTGGGAAAACTGAATTCGACACCGCGCTCTTGCAGTTTCACTGGAAAACGACCTCCGTCGCGGGGGTAAGGATCTGCGCTTGTCATCGTCACGCTCACTACCTGAGCGGGGTTGAGGTTAAGCTTGTGCCGTTAACCTGTCAATCGCTTTCACGGCGTGTGGGACAGCGTAGCGCTGTCTTGTGGTGAAGTGTGGAAACGGCGCAGCAAATCGCGGTTAGCGTGGGCATTGTCGTGGGTAAGCAGCAGCCAGATGATTATTTTGTGTTGTGCTCGTTCGTTTTGTCGGTGGTTGAACAGCGGCCCGACGATAGGCAGCTTGTGGAGCAGCGGAAGAGTGCGGCGCGTGGTTACGGTGTTGTGATAACCGATGACGGAGACGGCTTTGGGTTGTGCCGCTTGCAACAGCACGGTGCTGTGGAAACGACTGCTGTTGAGATTGTTGCCCTCCTGGGCGGGGTTTTTGAGGGCAAAATCAAGCTGTAGCTGTGCTTGTTGGGGGTTGATTTTGTCGAGTTGCACTTGCAGGGAGAGTCCGTAAAATTTCCAGCTCACCCGTCTGTTGTGGTGTCGGTCGTAATCCACGTATTGTATTTCTCCTCCCGTCTCAAATTTTGCCTGTGCGCCGTTGACGAGGGTGAATTTAGGCTCGCCGATGATGTGCGAGATGTTGCGCAGTTGTTGCCAGTCGAGCTGTTCAGGGCGGAGGAATAAGAGGCGCTGTAAGTCGTTAAACCCCGTCTCCTGTGCGTCGGTGTGTTTCAGCAGCACGATCTTGGCGGTTAACTGGTACTGCGACAGGTCGAAGTGGTTGGTGCATACTACTTGCAGAACACCGCGGCTGACGTATCCGCCGCTCAGTGCGTCCGCACGTTTACGTGCTTGTCGTCCCTGCGGCTGTCGGCAGAAAACCCGTGCCACCAACTGTCGGTGGCTGTGTTCTGTTACTAGGTATTGGCTACCGAGTAGTTTTTGCACTTCTGTTCGCCATCGCTGCATGGCGGTGTCGGTCAGGGTTAGGGTGAACAGGCAGTGCTCGGCACAGCTGACACGTGCTTGTAGGAAGGTGTGCAAGTTGTCGGTGATGCCGCCGATGCCCGCGTCGGTGCAGATGACTCCCGCCGCGTGGCAGACCGCGTGGTTACTGCGGGTTTGTTTGCTGACTTTCTGCACGGTGACTAGCAGGCGCGGGGAGGGGTTGTCGCGCGCTTGTAGCAACACCACTCCTGTTTTCAGAGCGATCAACTCGAACAGGTTACCGTCGAGGTGGACGACTTTGACGATGCCTTTGCGTGACACCGATACGTCCTGCCCTGCGAACAGCGGCACGATCTTGCTTTCTCCCACGGTCAACAGCAGCCGTTGTGTATCTGCCGACGATAGTGTGGCGAGGATTAGTAGTGGCAGGCAGTAAAAATTTTTAACCTTGAGCATTGTGTTTCTCTCTCCCCGAAGTTCTATGGTAGCCGATAGGTGACGGTAGGTTTAGGTTTGCACTGGGGGAGGGCGAGACCGTGTGGGTCTCGTGCCCCGAACACCCCTTCCAGTGACCCTTGCTGCAGGTACTGGATAATCCGTGTTGCCTGGCGTTGTGTCAGGCTGAGGAGCAGGGTTTTTTCGTAGCGGTGTTGCAGGCGTGCTCCCCGCGCGGGCAAGGCACAGCGGGGACGTGCTTTTGTTTTGATGGCAAAAGCCAGTGCTTCTTGCCGCGGTAGTTTTCCGTAAATCTGCATTTTTTTGGAAACGACGATGTAGACTCGCTGTGGGCGCAGATGTATTTGTTTTGGGGGTGACGCGGGCGTGAGAATGTTGTGCAATCCCATCCCGAAGACGATCATCAGCAGGTGTGATAGCAGGGGTGGGTAATTAGCGAATTTCAGTGGCATGTTCTTCCCCAAGCTTGGAAATTAGCGATGTCGCTGTGTGCGAGCAAGGCGCAGAGCAGGGTGTTTAGGCGGGTGTGTTCTCGCCAGCGATCGCCGTAGTCGGTAGCAGGCAACAGACAGAGGCGTTCTGTCGCGGGCAAGCGCAGTGCCTCAGGGGCGAAATTATCCTGCAACAACTCTTGTAACGGGAAACTGCACAGCAGCTCCGAGGCGGGTTCGTCGTCGTCTAGCTGCTGCCACTGGTGGTCGATCTGCCATAAACTCAGCACGCTGAGGTGCAGCAACAGCAACACGCTTGCCAGCGCCATACTGCCCAGCAGCAGCACGGTGATGGTGCCGCTATGGTTGCGTTGGCGGGCGGCGAAAGGCATAGTTTGGCCAAAAGGCAGGAAGTTGATCGTTGTCATGTCGATAGACTTCGATGTTGTGCATGTCTTCAGCACAGCTGGCAAGGGGGTAGTTTTTGTGGAAATTATGCACTGCCGCGGCGAGTCGTGCTCGCTTGGCGGCGGACAATGCGGGTCGATAATGGTGTATGGTGGCGACGCTGGCACGCAGGTTCTCCCGTGCTGCCAGCAAGCGTCCGCAACGTTGCCATCGATACACCTGGGTGAACAGCGCGTCGTTGTCGGCCAGCAATGCGGTTAGTTCTTGGACACACAGCACGATGCTGTGCAGCAAGGTTACCAGCAGGAAAGCATAGACTATTTCGCCCAGTGCTAGCATAGAGACAAGTATGCCTCTAAAACGAGCGCCTGATGACTGATTTTTGTCGTTCGAAGTAATTTTTTTGCTTGACGGGGTCAGTACAGTTCATCCAGCACTTGCCGCACCGTGTCCCGCAAGACGGCGTAGTCTTGCGTTGCGGTTTTGTTCCCGCCTCCCTGTGCGAAGTTATCCTTCCCGCCGCCGCGGCCGTCGATATGCTTGAAAAAGTCGGCGAGAACAGCACGGGCAGAGAGTTCTTCGGCTTGCGCGGCGATCGCGATGCGATAGGTATCTGCCTGTAAGTTGAGCAGCACGGCGACAGCACTGCCGTTAAGTTTCGCTGTGCAAATAGTGCGGAGTTCTTTGCCCTCGATCTCGCCCGTGAGTTGGGCAATGCAGGCATCGTGCTGCCGCTTGTCGGTCTTGAAGCTGAGGATATGCGTCGCCTGTCTACGCCCCTGCCCGACTTTGCTCGGCTTGGCTTTGAGCTTGGTAATGCGTTCCAGCAAACCATCACGTCCGACGGTCAGCAGTTCGCAAGCCTGCTGCAACAATTGCGCGGTCTGTTGTTGGGCGCGCAAGGCAACCTGTCCCGTTACTCCCTCTATGCGGCGTATACCCTTCGCGATACTGGCTTCAGAAATGATCTGCATCAGGCCGATTTCACCTGTCGTCTCGACATGTGTACCCCCACACAGTTCCACCGAAGCCTCACCAAAGCTGACGGTGCGCACTTTTTCGTGGTAGTTTTCGCCAGGCATAAACAGTGCGCCTTTTTCGATCGCGGTGCGGTAAGGCAAGACCTCCGTAGTGCGGATGAGGTTTTGCCAAATCCACGTGTTGACCTGCGTTTCGACAGCCTGGCATTGTGCGGCTGTCATCGCCTTGTCGTGCTGGAAATCAAAACGAAACTTGTGTTCATCGACGTACGAACCCTTTTGGGTAATGTGTGTGCCGAGGGTGGTGCGCAAGGCACTCTGCACAAGATGAGTAACCGAATGATTACGGCGAATTGCAGTGCGGCGCACACCGTCCACCGTCAGGGTAAACTGCTCGCCTACCCGCACCGTACCTGCGCTTAAACGTGCTCGATGCAGGTAGATGTCGTCTTTCTTTTGCACGTCGAGCACTTGCAGGGTTGCTTGTGTGGTCTGGGCTGTGCCGCTGTCGCCCACCTGTCCGCCTGCTTCAGCATAAAAAGGTGTCGCGGCAACGACGAAAAAAAACTCCCTCTCGCCCTGCACGCTGTTGGTTTTTTCTTCATCGGCAAGCAGGGCAAGCACCACACTCGTCGCCTGCAACTGCTGATAGCCGAGAAATTCTGTCGCAGGCACACCCTGCACCAAACGCAATAACTCGTCCACCCCGCGCTCCTTCTGTCCCGCACGTGATACTTGCTTATGTTTGCTAACCTCGCCCTCGTAGTCGCGGTCGCTGAAACGAAAACCACGGCGAGCGAGATAAACACGGATAATTTCGAGTGGTAACCCGTGGGTTGCCACTAACTCAAAAACGTGACTGGCTGGCACTTCACTGGTCTTGAGCTTTTGTAACTTTCCGTCTAGCAAGCGCAACCCCGCCTGCACGACAGGTTCAAAGTCAGCGATCTCACGCCGACAACGACTGCGAATGAAATCAGCTGCTTGCCGCAAATGCGGGTAGCGTGTTTGCATGGTGGCTATCGCCTGAGCGATCGCTGCCTCGCAGACAGCACAGTCACCGCCCGCCGCCAAAGCAATCGCGATGCTCTTGCGTAATAAACGTCGCAGCACGTAACCAGCCCCGCTGTTGGAGGGGACGCTACCTTCCGCCATAATCATCGTCGCGGCACGCAGATGGTCGCTGAGGATACGCTGCTGGCGCGGTTCGGGATAGTGGGCGGCGAGCGCGGCGACGATAGGGCGCAGGGTATCGGTTTGGTAGACATCGTCGTGCCCGTTCATAATCATCGCCATACGCTCCAAACCAGAGCCAGTATCGACGCTGCGCAGAGGTAGCGGTTGAAAGCCGTCGTGCTCGGTTTTGTTGAGTTCGATAAAGACACCTGCGTTCCAGATTTCCACGTAGCGTCGCGTAGTGTCGAACTCACCGCCCTGTCGATAAGCTGCACCAAACTGTTCGCCGCAATCGTAAAAAACTTCTGTGCAAGGCCCGCAGGGGCCGAATTTGCCTGCTGGCCCCCAGAAATTATCCTCCTTGCCGAGTGCCACAATGCGTGATGTAGCGATACCATGCTTCTCCCACGCACGGGCCGAAACTTCGTCGGGCGGCAAACCCCACTCGCTATCACCCTTGAAAACGGTGACGTACAGGCGTTGTGGGTCGAAATGGAACACCTCGACGAGCAGTTCGTAGGCTAGTGCGATGGCCTTCTCTTGATAGTAGTCGCCGATCGACCAGCTGCCGAGCATCTCGAAATAGGTGAGGTGATGGCGATCACCCACGTCGTCGATATCGGTGGTACGCAAACAAGGTTGCACATTGCACAGGCGGGGCGAAGGCGGGACGGCGACACCGAGAAAATAGTCCTTGAGCGGGGCCATGCCTGCATTGACGAACAGGAGAGTCGGATCATTGCGCGGCAGTAGGCTGACACCCTCTATCCTGCGGTGTTCCCGCCGCACAAAAAACCGCAAAAACGCCTCAGCGATCTCAGCAGAGGTAAGCTTCTGCACCTTCAAACTCCCCTATCGACCCCGCCATTATACGTCTTCAGCCCTACCATGCCAATATCTTAGTGCCGAGTCCACCATCACCACCTCACCTCGTCCTGTGCTGAAACTTGCAGCAATCTGTTCCTAAATATAAAAAAGAGCAGGCACAAGACCTGCTCTTTGCAAAAGTTGCCGCTTGTTCGCTCCGTTCAGCTGCCTAGTGCCAGCGCTTGCTGGTTGACCTTGTGGCCGAAAAAATCAGCAAAAGTCTCCAGCAGTCCAGGCAAATCCTTCACTTGCTTCTCGCTCCGCATGCTTTCGGAAAAGACTTGATTCCAATGCACACTCGCTTGCCGATCATCGTAGCCAAATACCGATTTGTCGAGATCGGTCAGGGTGACGAGTGCGATACCAGCCGCACCCGCGGCAGCACCTTGTAGGGTAAGACTCCTGAAACCTTCGCGACTCATCCCCCACGGTGTATATTGCCTAATTGTCCTACTCCGAACAAGTGCTGCTTTAGCGTCAGCAATATTCTTGGCATTTGTGAATCTTTTAGTTTGCACCATATGCACGATGTTTGCCTGGGGATCACCCTCCAGCTCTGCAATCCTTGTTTGAGGGTTGAAACCAGGATCAGCAGCCTTTACCCTAAGGTCTTTGATGTTCTGCATTTTATTGCTTTTTGCCAACCTATTCCAGTAGGCAGGTGCAGGCATCGGTTTATTTGTATCTCCCCATTTATAGTGCATAGCATTGGTTTTCTCGATGAAATCATCATCAACCTCACCGAGGCCAGCTAGGAATTTGTTCTTATCCTTAGCCTTATCATAGGCCTTAAGTAGTTTGTTTTCATGTTCCAATTGATGAAGGCGATGAGAAAACCCATTTATACCTCTCTGCTCTTTCAGAGCTGACTCCACGTTCAGGATACCTCTTTTGTGCAGTCTGCTCCACTTTCCAGCCTGATTTTCAGCATAAAGGGTACTATACCTAGCATTCGGCACTGCGAGCCAGTTAGGAGTGTAGGTAGCAGAGAGCTTCCGCAGCGAGGCTACCGCGGTGCCAGGTGCAGCGGTTATTTTCTTGGAAATGTTGTTTTCCAGTATGGCTTTACGAACGTTTCCCGAAACATCTGTGACGGGCTTGGCTAATTTGTCAGGAGTATGCTTGAGTAGCCACCTTCCCCCCCCAAAAAGAGCCCCGACCGCACCGATACCGATCAAGGCGGGGACAACAAAGCCCTTGCCGTATCCAGTATACTTGGTGGCAAAATCGCGCTCTAGCTCGTCATGAATAAAAACGACCTCGTTGTCGGCATGATCCAACAGTGCGGGACGACAACGGTTGTTATCGTTCAACATCCACTGGGGATACGAGGCTGACTTGCGGCAGAGAAGCAAGCGATAAGCTTGTGCTCCATTGCTAGATTCTGCCGCCACCATACCTAAGGTCAAATTGCCATCCGTGACTGCTTCTAGTTCAGACACGGGGGCTCTCGCCACTGGCTTACAAGCCACAAACAATAGCAAAACTGCTACCAAACCCACGCTACGCATAACTCAACTCCCTCCACTCATTAGTCATCATAACCACACGGCATCCGACCGCGTCGGAAATCTCGCTTAAAACTTTACACGCCTGTACAAATTTTCTTATAAACACGTACCGATGTCAAATCCACCGCAGCTTACGTTTACCCACAAATAAAGAGTTCCCAAGCTAAACTTTATAAATGTAAAGCCGATGTTTAGGATAGTAGACATCTTTAGGTTAGTATTATGGAGAAATGTCTTTGTCAAAAACGAGCAACACGTCACCGCGGCTGCATTTCCAGCGGGAGCTTGAAGAAGCTAACAAGTTGATTTTTATCCGCAATTACGAGGCTGCGAAGGAAATTCTGACCCGTTTGTTGACGGAGCATGAGACGAGTTTGCTGCTTCATCTGCGTTATGTTGAGTTGGAGGTCAAGCTGGGTGAGGTGGATGATTTGCACAGTTTTTATCAGCGGCAGGAGAACGCTTTAGTGAGGGAAGCGGGCAAGGTGATGATCGCGCAGTTCGGTGGTCAGCATACCCCTCCTGCTTTGATAAAACGTTGTCGGGCTTTACTCAAGAAGCACGGCGAGTCAGCTTTCGCCTGGTACGGCATTGCCTTCAATCAAGAACGTATGGGTGATTATGAGCGAGCTATATCTAGTTATGAAAAGAGTCTTGAACTCGATCCTGATTGGTATCCGAGTTACTTTGGCCTGAGTCAAATTTGCTATCAAAAGCAAGCGTGGCAAGAGGGTGATTCGTTTTTTCATATGTTTGAGCAGATTGCTCCCTACAATGTTTACGGCAATTTTGACACGCATCGTCGTCTGTGCGGAGATTTTTTGGCGCAGGGCAAATACGACGAAGCACAGGAAGCGATCGATTGCCTCGTGCAGTGGTGGTTGGAATCGCAGCGTACTTGTCCTCCCGAAATTTTGCTTTATCGTCGCCTCAGCCGTGCTCGTATTGCCGCGGCACGTGGCGATAGCGAGCGTGCTCAGCGTGACAAAGAGCAGGCATGTTTACAGATAGATAACTTTCTCCAAGATCCTACTTGTAGCGATGAGGCATTGCTGTTTGTCGTCGCGGTGTGTAAAGAGTTTGCTCTACACGATCGAGTGTTTGATCTCTATACTGCACTTTTGCAAAAATCAAAGCATGCACCAGACGATGAACTCGTGCGAGAAATCGGTGGTTTCTACCTCAATGCAGGGCATGCCGAGCGCGCGGTCAAGCTTTTCGAACGGGTGTATGAGAGATACCCTGACGACGACAGCCTCAGACTATGGTTGCTTATCGCACGTTTGCGCACGCAAGCGGTGGATGTTGAGGATTATCTCGCTTGTCGGGAAAAAATGCAGCAGATGGTGAAGTTGTCCAGCGATCGGCTCGATCTCCTCAACTTGCTACAGTCTATGCAGACGCGCTTCGCAGCCGATGCTGAAGTGCATCGTCAGCTGGGTATGCTTTACGTTGCAATGAAGTCCAAAAAGCAAGCTCGTGCTCATCTACAGCGCATGTATGAGCTTGATAGACATGGCAGCGCGGCAAAACTTACTTGGGCTGCCTTCCTGTTAAAAAACGACGATGCCGCACAAGGGCAGGCGGTGCTGGCAGAAATAGATCCCGCGAGGTTGTCACCTGAACATCAGATTGAGTTTTACTCGTTGCAGGCGGCAGGCTATGCCGCACACAATGATTTCACGCGTGCTGCCGAGGTAATCAAGAAGGCGTTGCACCTCAACCCCTGGCATGTTTCATCGCTGATTGGAGAAATTTACTATCTCACTCACCTCTATTACGAGCAGAAAAAAATAAAAAATTTAGACAACAACGTCGCCAGTTTAAAAGAAAGTTTTGACTTTGACCGGAAAGAATTTTGGGAAGCAACCACACAGCTTGTTGCGCATAAATTATATTATCTTGCCTACACGCGGGCGCGCTTGTATTTTCTGTATCAGAGAACGGAGGAATCATTACGCAATTTGGTGATGGTTGCCTGTGCTTTCAGTCCTGATCAAGCTTTACGTGATTTTACGCGACTGCTGAACACGAACTATGACAGTCCCTTAATCTACTATGCGTTGGGTATTTTTGGCAAGGAGTGTTGGCAGCATGAGGTTGCCTGTTTGTGGTTCAATTTTGCCTTGCAACGTTCTGGCCTTACCCCTGCCTTGCAAGGTGACATTTATCTTGAATTGGCTGATTGCTATGTGTGGCAAAACAGGGAGCTGACCACTGCCATCGAGTATGCCCAGCTGTCCTTGAAGCGTTCGTTCATCAATACCGAAAGAGCGTTGTGTATTTTAGGGCATGCGTGTTTGCGGCAAGGGCGGGTAGATGTAGCACGTGGTTATTTACAACGTCTCGCCCGCGGGAGCGACGATGATGATGAGGTGTGCTATCTGCGTGGCTTGCTCACTTACTGTGAAGGTGACGAGGAACAAGCTTTTGCTCTCTGGAAGCCTATTCTGACACGAGAGGCAGAAAATTTACGCTTTCACAACATCAAGCAAACGGTATTAAAATTTTGGGGACAGGATAAACCGTTCCGCGCGGCAAGCTAGCGAACAAGCCAGCCACCCATAACTTTTGGCAATAAAAAATTAGTCAGGCACTACAAAAGGGGGAAAACACCGCAAAATCAGGCCTTCTGTCGCTTAAAAAATTAACTGAGCGCCCTACCCACGGAACTCAGGCGTAGCGCGGCCATAGTTAGGCTTAACCTCACAGAACAAAACGGGTATTATCGTCCATGTTATCGTGTTGTGCAAGGGGAAGCTAGCTTTGCGTACCTTTTTATCTCATCTTGTCGGTGTGTGTGTTCAGGTGGTAGCACACGGATTTTTTCGCTGGTTTATCATTGCCACCATTGTTTTTGCGGGTGTGGTCATCGGTATCGAGACTTATCCGTCGCTCGCCACTCGTTATCGGGTTATTTTGCAGACCGTCGATCAGCTTATCCTCGCTATTTTCGCGCTGGAAATTGTGGTGAAGATCGTTGCTTGTGGCGGGCGGCCAGGGCGATTTTTTCGTGATGGCTGGAATGTCTTCGATTTTATTATTGTCGTGGTATGTTTTCTCCCTTTTGACACCAAGTTTGTCTATGTCGTGCGTTTGGTGCGCATTTTGCGGGTGCTGCGTTTGATTACTGCCCTGCCGCGTTTGCAAATCATTGTCGGAGCGTTGTTGCGCAGTGTGCCTTCGATGGGTTATGTGTCTGCTTTGCTGTTCATCCTTTTTTACATCTATGCGGTGGTGGGGGTGCATCTTTTCGGTGGCAATGACCCTGTCCATTTTGCCGATCTCTACGTCTCATTTCTGTCGTTGTTTCGTGTTGTCACGCTCGAGGACTGGACAGACATTATGTATATTGCGATGTATGGCTGTGATCGGTATGGCTATGGTGATATTTTGTCGCAGTGTGTTGCACCGCATGCCTACCCTTTCCTCGCCCCGTTGTTTTTTGTCTCTTTTGTGTTGCTCGGCACGATGATTATGCTTAACCTGTTCATCGGGGTTATCGTTAACAACATGACTGACCTACAGAAACAAGCCGATTTGCAGGCAAGACTGCGCCAACAGCGAAATCATAGTATTCAGCAAGAATTCAGTAGTTTGACCGCCAAACTAGAAAAAATTAACGAGCATCTGTTGTTGATCGAGAGGAAAATTTTACAAACCGACCGTGAGCAGCGTGGCAAGAAGACTTTCGGAGCCAAATGAGTGTAGATGCTCTATATGTTCATTCTGTTAAAGACAAAGCGGGGGAGTTTTTTAATTATCCACAGGACAAATTGCCATTTTCTCGGTACATAGACGACCAGTTTGCCCCCGTAAGTGGGGGGTGGCGGACTTGTAAGTCACGGGCTACGCGTTTGAGGCGCGCGGCGTTACGCGCGACCAAAATGAGTTCTACAACTTCCTCTTTGCCTCCCCATATCCTCGCACAATTTTGCGCTATGGCTGAGGAAGCCCCGACGATGACGATGCGTTGAGGGTTGCTTCTTGCCTGTTTTAACCTCATTTGCTCTCCTTACCTCCCCCCCATTATTGCACAGAAATCTGGAAGTGCCAATATTTTATAAAATTATGTAATTTATATCTTTACTTTGATTTTTTATATGATACAACGGTCATGTTGTAGCTACTATGTACCTTTTTAAGTAGCAAAGAATTTAATGATGATTAAGCGTATCGCCCTTATCCTCGCAGTATCGCTAGCAGTTATACCAGACCTTGCCGCAAAGCCGCGTACCTATCATAGCGGGTTTAGGGGATCGCTCAAAGGAGCGGGCAAACGGGGTCTCCATTTATTTATTTAATATTATCATAAAGTTGCAAATTTTATAGCTGTGCCAAGATGTTTTGTGCTAGAGGATGAGGGTCGGTTTTTATTGCTGCACAGGAGACGGGCATGGGTATGTTGACGGAGAAAAAGGGTATCGTCATGGGAGTGGCAAACTCCCGCTCGCTGGCCGCGGGTATCGCCGCAGTGGCGCGGCGAGAAGGAGCTGTGTTGGGGTTCTCTTATCTTCCTGACGCGGCGGGCAGCGACAAAATGCGTCAGCGGGTGGGCAGGGCGATCGACCACCTGCGGCCGCATTTCGTGTTTCCCTGTGACGTGGGTAGCGATGACAGCATTGCAGGTTTTTTTGCCCAAGTGCAAGAAGAGTGGCACGAACTGGATTTTTTGGTGCATGCCATCGCCTTTGCTCCGCTGGAAGACATTCGTTGCGCGACGTTAGACGCAAGTCGGGCGGGATTCCGCCGCGCCGCAGACATCAGCGCCTATAGCCTTATCGCGGTGGCTCGTGCCGCCGCACCTCTGATGACAGCTGGCGGTGCGCTGGTAACCCTGACCTACTACGGCGGAGAAAAAGTCATCACAGGCTACAACATGATGGGTGTGTGCAAAGCGGCACTCGACTGTGCCGTGCGCTACCTCGCGGCGGAACTAGGGCCGCGCGGCATCAGGATCAACAACCTCAGCCCTGGCCCCCTGAAAACCCTAGCCTCGTCGGCAATCGCAGGTTTCAGCACTATGCAAAAACACAACGCCGCCGCAACCCCACTCACCCGCGAACTGCACCGCGAAGATGTCGGGCACGCGGCCGCGTTCTTGCTCAGCGACTACGCCGCCGCAATCAGTGGAGAACTGCTTCACGTCGACAACGGCTTCCACGTGTTGGGAGCTGGAATGAAAAGCCTCGACAGCCCCTAAAGCCGCGTTCTCCCCTCCACAACATCATACTCTTATCTCGCCTCGCAACGTGGGGTATCATCGGTCTTGGGAAGATGTGCAGCCGCGGTGAATCCGTCCATCTTCCGCAACGCAGCATCAAAAAATTTTCCCCGTGCCATGAAATCAACAAACTCTGGTGGGCTGATACAGGCAGGTGAAAACAACAACGGCGTAGACATACATGTCTGTGGCAGGCGCGCGAGCAACGCAGCAAGGTTGGGGAATGACCGAACGGGGAAGTGTGTGCGCAGTTGCATACACAGTTGTCTACGTTCCGTGCCAAAAACATGCATAGCGGCGATTTTTGCGCGTTGGGTGAGCAGCTGCCGTCCCTGCACAGTCGTCCCACCGTAGATCAGCTGTACTGGTTCACGCTGCGCTCGCAGTGCGGCAAGAGTGGCTGCGCTGTCGGTCGCTTTGGAATCGTTGATAACTGGCTGCCCCGCGAGATACCCGACCAACTGTAAACGGTAGGGTAGTCCACACCACGTACGCAAGTGGGGCACGAGTTGGGTGAGGTGAAGACCGCTGAATTTTTGTGCCGCAAGCAATGCCATCATGGCATTACATCTGTCGTGCAGAGGGTAGCTGCGCAAAATTTTGTCGTCAGCCAAAAATTCTAACGCAGAATTTGTAACGACCGTGAGATTGGCAGGCAAGGTTTTCAGTTTAGCACGCACGCTCGTGTCGCAGATAGCTAGCCCTTCGGGAGCAAGAGCAGCAAAAAGTTTTTGTTTCAGCGCAAAATAGGCATCTGCACTGCCATGGCGGGCGAGGTGGGAGGGACCGAAGTTAGTAAAAATTGCGGTTGTCAGAGCAGGCAGGCGAGTGTGTTCGAGTTGAAACGAGGATAACTCGATGACGAGTCGCGGCGGTACGGGGCGAGTAGGTAGCAGCACCTCGCTCACCGCGGTGCCGATGTTGCCACACAAGGCACTCGGTAATGGCAGTTGTTGCAGGATGTGCTGCAACATGGCACAGACAGTGGATTTCCCGTTCGTGCCAGTCACCGCGGCGATCTCGCCACGATAACCAGGCAAGCCGAGCGCAACTTCGGAACAAATGTTTACCCCCTGTGCCCGCGCAGCCGCCAGTAGAGGATGGTCACGGCCGATACCAGGGCTGACGACGAACATCGTGCAACGCGGCAAGGCACACAGCACTCGGGTAAGTTGCGCCGTGACCTGCAAACGTGCCGCTGCCGCGAGCTTGCGTAGCGCGGGGTTGCCGAGCTGCACGGTATCTGCGTCGTAGAGTAGCACCTTCCGCTTGTGATGCAGCAGCCAGCGTGTAGCGGCGCGGCCCGAAACACCCGCGCCGCAGACGATGTAGAGATTGTGTGCGCTAGAAATGGCCGTCGCCCTCACCGTAACGGCGCGCGAGGTTACCAACCGTCGCTGGAGGAAGTCAAATCACAGCTACAGCACAGTAACGCAGCACAGAGACTAGGAAGAACCGAGAGCTTGTACGGCCAGCACGACAGTTTCATGATACCCGCCTGAGGCGGTGTTCGCCGCTTCAACCGACCACGACAGCGGCTGACAACGCTTGAGCAAGTAGCGTTGCTCGCCTCCACGGTCATGCGTTACCAACGCGATGTCTGATGTATGGGTATGCCTGGCGCGTTGACGTTCCGCCCAGAAGGAAAGGGAAGGATGTGCGACAAAATGCCGCTCCAGAGTAACTTCGTAGTAGCTTTGTTCCCCACCTGCCAACGCGACTCGTGCGATGCCACCGACGCGGTCAAAGACTCCGTAATCAACCCCTGCGATCTCTACTTGAAAATCATGCAGATGTTGCGGCAGACCAGCGGGCAGGGTACGTGCCAAGACCAGTACAGCGACGAGGGCGAGCAGTGCGCTGGCTACGCACACGAGGCCTCGCTTGACGATGGCGGTGGTAGTGTCGATACGCATTCGTGTCTCAATGTTAATCACATCCAGCTTAGATGCTACCACACTCACTAGCCACATTCCAGTTATGCGCGGTAAATTTACTATCACTGTCCTTCTTAAAATCTATCGAACCAGCTACCGACTTGTGGGGGGGTGAAAATGCGTATGACGCGCCGCCCGTGTGGGCAGTTGTGGTAAAAATCCACGCCGCGGGCGGCGACGAGCAGCTGTTGCAGGCGTGGTGTTTCCAGCAGGTCGCCCGCTTTGACCGCGGCACGACAGGCGAGTGTGGCAACGACATCGTGCAACAGGGACTCCCCGAACCATGGGGTGGCATCCTGTTGTGCTAACGCCAGTAATGCCTGCACTGCACCGATGTAATCTCGTTGTTGTAGCAGGGCGGGCACGCCTCGCAGCAGTACGTCGCACTCGCTTACTGCTTCCAGTGTGAAGCCGAGTCGGTCAAACTCTGCTTGTCGTGCCTTGACGACCGCGACCTCGGTGGCGGTCAGTGCTAAAGCTGCGGCGATGGTCAGTTGCTGTCCACGGGTCAATTTCTGTGGCTCGGCTTGTAGTTGTTCGAAGATGATGCGCTCGTGGAAGGCGTGTTGGTCGATGACGATTAGGTTTCGTTGTCGATCTTCGAACAGTAGGTAGCAGCGTGCCGCCGTGCCGATGTAAATCAGTGTCGCCCAGTCGAGTTGTCCTGCAGGTGGCTGAGTGCCGCTTTTTGCGGCAGCAGCGCTAGTGTCGGTGCTGCGGGAGGGCGGGTAGAAGACCCGCGCTGCTCGCCCTGCGGTGGTGGTAGGAGGGTGCGGGGGAGTTGGGCGCGGGGTGGCGGTGAAACTCGCGGCTGCGGGTGGAGGCGAGGCAACGGACAGCGGTGAGGTGGTCAGGTGTGGAGTGGGAGTGGTACTCCAAGTCGGTGTGCGCAGTTGGCGGCGCAAGTTTATAGCCAGCAGCTCCTGCACATCCTTGTCGTATTGGAAACGCACCTCGTGCTTCATCGGATGCACGTTGACATCGAGCAGCGATGGGGGCACCTGCAAGTAGGCCAGCACCAGCGGGTAACGTCCTTTCAGCAGATGGCTGTGGTAACCGCGTAAGATAGCATACCTGAGCGTTGTGCTTTTTACCCAACGTGCGTTGACGAAGGTGAAGATATGGCGATTATGGGCACGATCGTGGCCTGGCGGTGAAAACAGCAGTGCCACCTCTGCCATCTCGTTCTTATCCTGTGCGTACAGCAGGGGGGAGATGTTCTCTTTGCCGAACAGTGCTGCAGCACGCAAGCGCAAGGCTTCCTCACCTTTCGCTTGTGGTATGGCCGCGACGCGTAGTTGTTCTTTGTTGTTGTGTCGCATGATGAACTCGATCTGTGGGTGGCTGATTGCCAGTGCCTGTACACAGGTGTGGCAGTGGGCGTATTCGGTGGCGGGATTTTTTAAAAATTTACGTCGTGCGGGAACGTTGTAAAAAATATCTTTGACGCTAACGCTTGTTCCTGTGGTGCAGGTCCACGGCATCACGTCGGTGTTACCGTCATAGGTCAGGCGTGCACCTATCTTTGCCGTGGCGGTGGCACTGGTCAGGGTAAAGCGGGAGACTTCGGCGATGGAGGCCAGTGCCTCGCCGCGAAACCCCAGTGAGTGCAGAGCTTCCAAGTCAGCAGCGCAGTTTATTTTGCTCGTCGCATGACGTTTGATGGCCAGTGGCACATCGTCGGGGGCGATACCCGCGCCGTTATCGCTGACAACGATCTCTGTGCTGCCACCTTTCTCCAGTGCAATCGTGATACGTGTCGCACCCGCATCGATGGCGTTCTCCAACAACTCCTTGAGGGCGTTCGCAGGGCGTGCGATCATCTCCCCTGCTTTAATTTTGTTGATCAGTGTCTCAGGCAATAGATGGATGGAATTCACACGCCCCCCCCCGCTGCTCATGAGCATAGCTTAACGCGGCGGCTTTTGCCACACTCACCAGTATTGCCTACTCTGTGAGTTTTTTCTTCCCATCGCGAGGAAGGAGGTGGCTCGATGTGTGGTTAGCTCTGCGCATGCCCGTCGCGTAGCACACGATCGAGGTCAGTCTGTAGCTGTAGCCAGAGCCGATGGTGACGCAAGCGTTGTGCTTGTTTCCGCAGCCTCGCCTGTTCCTGACGTAGTGCCGCCCGTGTGTCTGGTTGTTTGCGCAGGCTGGTTAACAAACTGCTCCGTTGCCGACGAGTTGCTCGTGGTGCGCGCAGGGTAGAGGTGTTGTCGCTAGCTGTTCTACTCACAATCCGCTCCTGTGCAACACGGGAGCGATCTCTTGCCCGAGCCTGCTGTTGCGCCAATGCCGTAAACCGAAAAAAGCATCCAAGAGGGCTTGCTTTTCAAGTCTGTTGCAATCTGCGATGACCCGCCGTGCCTGTGCCAGCGTACAGGTAGAGAAGACCAACCCCAATTCGGCGGCGATCTGCTGGCGGCGGCTGCGTCCGCGCGGTGATCGTGTCAGCCGCGCTTGCCCTCCATCTCTCTTGCGCCCACTGCGATGCGGCAGGTCGTTGCTGAGGCGGGCGATGACGTTGGGAAAATAGCGGCGGTCAGCGAACAGCTTACGTGTTCGCTCCTCACCCAATAAGTGCGGGCGTGTCGGTGTGTCGTGCCGCTCCGTGTCAGGCCAGGAACGCCACAATGCCTCGAAATTGACCCGTGACTCGGAGGTCGCTACCCGCGGTTTAGCCGCCATCTGTTTTTCCTGATCGTAGCCGCGCCTCCGTGCCCGCCACACGGCGCGGGATCGCCAGCAGGCCTGCGAGGGCAACCATTTCCTCCCGCAGAAGATCTCTGCTGTCCGCTACCGCCAACTGCAAGCGGCAGTTCTCCAGCCAAGTTACAAAGCGCTGTTGCAGTTCTACCTCGTTATCCATACTCACTATTTTACCCGCAAACCAGCAGCGCGCACACTCCCCTAGCTTTTGCCTAGCAACTGTGAGATGCTGGTGTTTTATGTTGTTTGTTACAAGCTAGGGAGTCTACCATGTTTCATCTCACCGTCACCGCGCTGTGTCTGCTGCTCGCGACCGCCAGCCACGCGGCAGGCTTTGTCAAAAAAAATCTACAGAGCGACAAGAGCAAGACGAGTTATGCAATCGGCGTACGGACAGGGCAGAATCTGTCCAGGCAACAGCTCGATATCGATATCCCCGCAGCCGCGGCGGGATTCGAACATGCTCTGCGCGGCGACAAGAGCATGTTGCTGACGGACAAGGAAATCACGAGTATACTGGAAAAATTTCAACAAAAGAAGAGGGCCGAGTTGGGGAAATTAGGCGAAAAAAACAAGAAGGCAGGCGAGGCCTTTCTTGCCGCCAATGCTGAGAAGGATGGGGTGGTTACCCTGAAGAGCGGTTTGCAGTACAAGGTGTTGGTGAAGGGCACGGGTGCGCTTCCCCAGAAGGGTGATACGGTGGTTACCCATTACGTGGGCACGTTGATCGACGGCACGGAATTCGACAGTTCACGGAGTCGCGGCACACCCGCGGAATTCCCCGTCACCCGTGTGATCGCAGGCTGGGTGGAAGCCTTGCAACTGATGCCCGTCGGTTCAAAGTGGATGCTCTACGTGCCCTCCCAGCTCGGATACGGAGAACGTGGCGCGGGAGGCAAGATCGGCCCTCATGCAACACTGATCTTTGAAATCGAACTGCTGAAGATAAAGAAAACATAGATGGCGAGGCTCGGACGGGCATTGCTGGCACTGCTGCGTGCCTATCTGCTCGCGGTGGGCGCGGTAGCGACCCTTTTGTTCTGCTTACTGCTGTTCGGGGTGTCACAGCTCGATTTCGCTGCTCGCACTACCCCCGCGGCGACTGCGGACGAGGATGCGGTGCTGGTCATCGATGTCAGGGGACGACTGCGGCGTTGGCGCGCGGATACGGGTGGAAAACGCTTCCTCTGGTCGCGTTTGGCTTGGGGAGTGCAGGACACGTGGATTTCCGATGTGCGACGAGCACTGACACTGGCGCGTGACGACAGCCGTATCAAGGCCGTGCTCCTAGACATGCAGGAGAACCTGCGCGGTAACCTAGTCGATTTTGCGGTGCTGCGAACACTGCTGGCGGACTTCGTCGCGGCGAGCGACAAGGAGGTCGTATGCCTGCTCAGCGCAGGTGATAACCAGCACTATTTCCTCGCCAGTGCCGCTGATCGTATCATCATCACCCCCGTGACGACGGTGGAAATTCCTGGCCCCGTGCTGCACCTCACTTACTTCGGCCAGGCACTCAAGAAACTCGGCATAGGGATGCAGGTCGTGCAGACGGGTGACTACAAATCGGCTTTCGAACCGTTTGTGCGCAACCAGCCCAGCCGTGCCGTGCTGGAGATGTATGGCAGTCTTGAGCAGAGTCTGCGCCGTTACCTGGTCAGTACCATCGCCGACGGGAGACGACGTACGGAGCGCGAAGTCAGGGGCTGGCTGGCACGCTCCATTTTCACCGCTGAGAGTGCTTTGACCCTCGGTCTGGTGGACGGGATCGGGCATCGTGCTGCTGTCGTCTCCGCGCTGGCCGCACGGGAGGAGGTGCGTGGCGAGGAGCAGGACGAAGGGCAGGTCGTCGCCTATCGTGTTTATCTGGCGGAGGCGGATGACGAACGCGCTGCCGTTGAGGATGGCGGAGGGATCGGTCTTGTCGAGGCGGAGGGGACGATTCTCATGGAGGGCAACGAGTGGGATATCTTGCTGCCGCGGCGTATCATCTCTGAACTGGAGTGGATGCGCACAAACGAGGAGGTGCGAGCAGTCGTGTTGCGGATCGACAGTCCTGGCGGGTCAGCACTAGCTTCCGAATTGATCTGGAAGGCAGTCACCCGTCTCACGGCTCGCAAGCCCGTCGTGGTGTCGATGGGGGAGGTCGCGGCATCGGGAGGCTACTACCTCGCGACAGGGGGGAGCTACCTGCTGGCCGAGCCTGCCACCATCACGGGATCGATCGGTGTGGTGGGTATAATCCCCAACCTCGGTGGCTTCGAGAACAAGTACGGGGTTAGTTTTCACCTCGTTACCGCTTCCGAGCGGCGGGATCTTTATAACTTACGTACCGCGATGAGTGATGCTGACCAGAGCATCGTGCAACACAGTTTGCAGGAAGTTTACCGCGTCTTCAAAGAACGGGTTGCCGCAGGACGGGAACTAGAGATGGACGAGGTCGAACAGCTGGCGGGCGGGCGCGTGTTTACAGGGGAACAAGCTGCCGCGGTAGGGTTAGTCGATGCCCTCGGCGATCTTAACGCCGCCTTTGCCAAAGCTAAGGAACTCGCGGATCTCGATCCTGCACAGAAATACCCGCTTTATCGTTACGACCACGGACACGGCAGGTTCTTGGACTGCTTGCGTGCTACCTTCGACATCACCCGTTGCCTAGAGGTACAGGTATCACCTCCGCCCGCTAGACTGCACCGCTACCTTCGCCTGTTGGCGAACGGCAGAACCAGCGTCCTCGCACTGTGGCCACACTTTGTCAGCTGGTGAAAACCCATCCATCGTGCGGCTCTAAACAATTTTAGCGCGGCGCAGCCCTGTTTCGGTCACGAGGTAACGCAGACGGTGATCGTGAGAACACGTCGGCAGCCTGCTTGCTGACAAAAAACGTCGATAGCACACCCCTACCGTGCACACGGCGGGGTGCGCGGCGAGGAAGCGGTCGTAGTGGCCGCCACCGTAGCCGAGACGGTTACCGTAGTGATCGAGTGCGACGCACGGCAGCAACACGAGCGTGTCGGCAGTAGGGGTGAGCACGTATCGAGTGGGGGGGATAGGTATACCGCACTCGCCCCGCACCAACTCATCGTCTATGTGCCAACGACAAAAAACAAGTCTACTGCCTGTAACGACAGGCAGGGCGAGTTTTTTTGTCGCCGACCACCGTGCGGCCAGCGCAGTGAGATCGGGCTCGGAGTTGATGGCGGCGTAGAAAAAAACCTGCGGAAAAGCTGCACACTGGCAATCTCCTGCCAGTGCAGCGCAGATGGCCTGGCTGTACTGTTGTCGCAGCGCGGGCGAAAGCGCGTCGCGGGCACGACGTAGCTCGGTGCGGAGATTTTTTTTAGCAAGTTTTCCGCCCTGTGCAGACAACACACCCTCTTCTTGCTGGGCACGAGTGGCATACGTGATAAGCAGTGCGGTAAGACTACGCACGAGCGAGGCAGGCAACTGCAAAGCGTGTCCTGTGTGCAGGTTCTGTTGCAGAATGAGCTCCTCGACCACACCGTCAGTTATGGCGATGTGCTGCTGGTGTTTGTGTTGCCCCACGCGACGGGCAAGCCGCAAACGTGCGGCGATGAGTGCGAGCAAACGTGCATCGATAGCGGCGATTTCTTGCCGCAATTTGTCGAGTTCATCACTCATGTCCACCGCTCCCACCGCCGCGTGGTAGTGCCGACCCTGTGTGCGGTTGCGGAGGAGGGGAATCTTTGTTAGGGGTGGAACGCTGGAAGTCCTGTGTCACTGGGGGAACGTGTCCGTGTTGATTGAGAAACTCATCCTCGCCTCCGCCTCACCTTATCGGCGTGAGCTGTTAAAAGCAACGGGCGTGCAGTTTGATGCGGTCGTCTCGGGAGTCGCGGAAAACGACATCACCCCTCCCACCCCGAGGGCAACAGCACAACAGCGTGCTGCAGCAAAAGCCTGCGCGGTAGGGGAGACACACCCGACAGCACTGGTTATCGGTTGCGATCAGGTACTCGACCTCGACGGTGAGATGCTTAACAAAGCCACCGATGCCCTGCAGGCGCGTGAACACCTACGCCTGCTGCGCGGACGTGAGCACACCTTGCACTCCGCTTTTTGTCTTTACTACCACACCCACACGCCTCCCTTGCTGCACACTCAAGTGGTGACAGCAAAACTGCTGATGCGCCCGCTGACGGAGAACGAGATCGACGGTTACCTCGATCGCGGTGAGTGGTCGGCTACCGTCGGCTGTTACCGCTACGAAGATGCGGGGGTCAATCTCTTCGTCCACATCGATGGCACGGAGGACAGTATCGCCGCGCTGCCACGCTTACCCTTGCTGCACAGCTTGCGCCGCTGCGGCATCAACCCCTTGTGCCAACCCACCCCGCCGTGGGCATTGTCGCCGAGGACGATTGAACGTGCCCTTGCTTAGTTGCGCGTGACGGCGTAAAATTACAAGGACAGTGTGGTTTTGTGGAGAGGAAGACAGGTGATGTATGTCGCGAGGCTTATCATCCTGAGGGTGCTCGTGGTTGTTGTTCTATTTTCGGCCGCGCCGCTTGTCGCGAAGGATGTGGGGCGATTGAAAGTGGGTGTGATTTTTCCGTTATCTGGTTCTCTCGCTGCATATGGCAGCGATGCTGTTGCGGGGCTGAAGATCGCTGCGGCGCAGGAGTTGCATAACCGCGGTGCGGTGCGCACTGCGGTGGAGTTGCTCATTAGAGATAGTGGCTCGAGTGCGAAGGTCGCGGCGGATTTGGCGACGAGTCTGAGCAAAGAACATCATGTCCACGCCTTGATCGGTGCGCTGAGCGGTGCTGCAACGTTAGCTATTGCCAAAATCGCTCAACAACATCAGCGTCTGCATATCGTGCCTATTTCGACTGCGTCCTCAATCACCAGAATCGGCCCATATATTTTTCGCAGTTGTGTTACCAGTGACTATCAGGGCACTGTGTTAGCTCGTTTCGCTCTCGATAACCTAAACAAGCGGCGTGCGGCTATCTTGCTGGAGGAGGGTTTTACGCATGTGGAGACGGTAGCTGCGCAATTTCGGCGCTATTTTCAGAGTCACGGTGGCACGGTGATAGAACAGTTGACTTTCAACCACAAAACCAGCAGGGCAGTGCTCCGCAAGCTGGCGGCGCAATCTCCTCAGGTGGTGTTGTTGCCTTCGTCACGACAGGTGGCACAGCGTATCATTGCACAGGCGCGGCGTTTGCGCATGACCGCTACCTTTCTCGGTATTGGCGATTGGCATGACCGAGACAGCCCTGTTGCTGGGGATAATAAAAACACCCATTTCTTCGCTACTCATTTCTCTTCTGACGATACACAGCTGGCTGCGGCTAAGTTCACCACCCGCTTTAAGCTGCAAAACCAGCGTGAGCCGAGTGAGTTCGCGGCGATGGCATACGATGCGCTCGCACTGTTGATCGATGCCGTGCAACGGGCACGCTCGACCCGCACCTACCCGCTGCGCAACAACCTGGCAGGCACGCGCAATTTTCTCGGTCTGGTCGGCAGCATATCTATCGACCGTTACCGCAACGCCATCAAACCCGTGTTCGTTGTCGGCCTCAACCGTACCGTGCACAAGATTGCCCCTGTGTGGCAATAGCCCCCAATTATTCACGCAACAGCTCTACCACCTCCGTATGCCCTCCCCTTAGGGCGAACATCAGAGCCGTACGTCCTTGTGTATCCTCCTCACTTACCGCTATGTTGGGATGGGTGAGGAGCAGTGCTACCACCTCGGCATGTCCATGCATGGCAGCGAACATCAGAGCCGTATGCCCGAATGCACTCTTTTCATTCACCGCCATGTCGAGATGGGCGGGGAGTAGTGCTACCACCTCGGCATGTCCATACCACGCGGCTTCGTGCAAAGGCGTAATGCGATAACTATTACTCCTAGTTATGATTTCTCTTAGCTGCTCGGGGCTATATTTTTCCTTCATTTCCCTCAATAAATTATTGAGTGCTAGCAAATTTCCACCTCTAATGGCAGAGAATAAGAGATCCTCTGCCTGGATTTCATACATCAACTCTTCGATGCTGCTTGCAGTGCCATGTTCAAGCTCAAAAAGGATAATATTTTCTGGAGCACAACCTCCTGTGCTAGACTCGTGCAAAAATCCCGCAGGGCAATCACGCAGCTCAACTCCATAACTGCCTTCATCGTTTTTAGTATAGTAACGATAGAGCCATTTTATCCCTTCACGATCATCTGCGGTGAGCACAAACTCGCCTTCATCGTCGAGAGCAGTGATACGGCTATGACTCATCACCGAGATCGGCTGTTCTCCCACCGTATCTTGCGAGCCCCCCGTGTTATCGGAGGGTCTTCTGTCAAGGTCGACAAAGGTGTCAGCTAGTCCAAAGACATGTCCGATCTCGTGATGTAAAACGGCCTGCGAGTAAGAGGTAAACACACCTTCGTCAGTTTCCTCCTCAAACGGCCTCAGGTAGTTCCTTCTGAGCAGCGCAATCTTGCCGTCAGGATATTGTTTTGTGTCTCGCAAATATGGTTCGTCAAACTTCCCTAGAAACATGTGTACACGTGTAAAGTAGTGACCATGTATGTAAGGCCGTCTAGCAAAAGATCTACCTCGTCGGCAGTAAAATATAACTGCCATTGCCGTAGGCTTAAGCTCTTCTCCGTTTTTGAATATCATGCGGTGTATCGCTTTATTCCCAACCACGTCTTCATCCGTAGCCTCGGTACTTCTTTTGACATATCTAAGCTGAGGTACACCGATTGGATTTCCGTCGACGATGACTTCAGAGAGAGGAGATACCCACGCCCGTAGCGATCGCGATATCGTGTTCTTTAACTTACGCTCAAACTCTTCATCAATAATACCATCACAATTATTGTTGTCCTCAAAACCGTAAAAAATTTTCCACCTCCTAAGACCCAGCTTACTGATTAAAAAACCATCACCTGTGTCCCTCGTGCCTCCCACCGCCGCACCATTGCGCACCTGTGCAATAGTGATGAATTTTGCCTGCGTATCGTCTGCACTGGGAACGCAACTGACTACCGCCACCGCCATAATTCCTTGTCTTAACATATTTTTATTAGCTCCCCACCTCATCACGTCCTCTCGCGTTTGTCAGGGATGCCACCCACACCCTAGCCGTAGCCCCGTCGGCTGTTTCTTCGCTAACCTTTACCTCTCTTCCAAACATACGAAGATGGGCAACCTCCTTCGCAACTCCAACAGGGTGCGGTTTTATGATTTTTACCAAAAATCTTTAGGCTATTTTCCCACGATTAAGGCTGGATTTTTTTTGTTCATCCTGATAGTTTGCCTGCTAGGGCTTCCTTATTTGCGACTTCAACAGTTTAGGCGAGGGATCTGTGATGCGAGCGGGGTTGTGGTGTTTTATCATGGCACTGGTGCTGTTCTCCTCTTCTCTTTCGGGCCAAACTAGCGGCAGGGTGTTCAGCGCTGAGCCGTTTGTTTTTCATCTGCATACCTCTGATATTTTCCCGTGGATCACAGGCAAGAAGCAGGGTGCGGTCGGGGCGGAGAAAAACGCCATGGGGCAGGCGCTGGAGCAGTTTTTGCTCGCGGCTAAGGAAAGGGTTGCGCTCGCTTTTTATGGTGTTTCGCGGCAACCCTGGCTTTTGCGGGCACTCTCACAGTTGCGGCAACGGGGGGTGCAGGTGCAGGCGGTCGTCGATCAAAAACGCGGTGCGGTGGGTAGTTGGCTACCAGAAAACTTCACCTACCGAGGCACTGCGAAGTTGCCTCATTACCTGGGGATAGCGAATATCGTCATCGACCTCAACGATTCGGGGCGTTATCCACGGCGCACAATTATGCATCACAAGTACGCGCTCACCGATAGCAGGCAGGTTTGGTTTGGGACCGCGAATCTTTCCCATACGGGTGTAGGGGCCGAGTACAACGCTAATGTCGCTCTGATGCTTACTTCGCCACCCGTCGCGGCTCTCTTCAGCCATGAGTTCCGCCAGATGTTTGAGGAGCATCGTTTCAGCAAAGCCAAGCTGCGGCAGGCGGGGACACGCACGGTGGTGTTCGGTGATGGCACCGAGGTTTCCGTGTGGTTTTCTCCGCAGGACAATGTCATCGACCATGCCATTATCCCCGCGCTGAACGCGGCGCGGCAGACGGTCGATATCGGTATGTTTTATCTTACGGAGCGCACTGTCGTGCACGCTTTGTGTGCCGCGGCGGCGCGGGAGGTGAGGGTGAGGATTATCATCGATGCGGTCGCTAACGCCCACCCTTCTTCACCCTACTGGGATTTGCGGCGTTGCGGGGTCAATGTCAAGGTCGAGAACTGGGGCGGCAAAATGCACATGAAGACCGCGATCATTGATGGCGATCTTGCCCGTAACCGTGTCATCGTCGGCTCGATGAATTGGTCAAAATCGGGCAATACTCGTAACGACGAGAACACCGCAGTCATCCGCCATAACCGCCAACTTGCTCAAGAACTGGGTGCTTATTTCAGCCAATTGTGGCGCACATTGAGTAACAAGAGTCAGCGCCGCAGGATCTTCGCGGAAGGGCTCAACTCTATCAACTCATGCTTCGATGGCCTTGACAACGACCATGACGGCATGATCGATGCACAGGATCGTGGCTGTTGGCGAGAGGGTGCTCTCGCAGTCGCACACTAACGCGGCAATACGCATGAGGTGACGACTCTGCCACCTTCGATAGCGGCATGAGGGAAAGCGGGCTTTTGTTCGGCAAGTTTTTTGACAATTCTGTCGAACTTGCGCGCACTTATCGTGCTGTGTGCGTGAGGGCTGGCCAATGTCTCCAAACGGCCGCGGCGTTGCATGTTTTCGATGACAAAGTTAACAGGCATGAAGCCGAAGAAAACCTGTGCGGTGATCGCTCCTGCGCTTTCACCCTCGTAGTTTCCCTTGACAATGCGGTACAAGCCATTGACCGCATGGGCTGCTCCGATCACCAGCGCAGCCGCACCGATGAGACGCAAAAGTTTGACTCTGTTAAGCTTCTTCTTCTCGAAGGCCGCGGTTGTCTGCTTCAGAAAACTGACGATAGCGTACCCTGTCGCCACTTGTGGCAATGACGAACTTGCTGTCTGTGACCAGTAACTCATATAACTCAACGCCTGCCCTAGCTGTTCCGCAGAGAGTGCACCTCGTTCGGTGATCAGCACCTTATCTTCGTCGCCGTAGTCGGCATAGACACAAAAACCTTCGTCTTTGCCAGGCAAAACATACAGTTGCCGTTTGGATAAATCAGTATAATTGCGCACCTTACCAGGTGGTTGTTCGTACGTTCCACACGACACCAACGATGTGCAGATAATAAAACCGACGCACCAGTTCATCGCACCCTCCCCTGTCCTCGCAGTTCTCCGTAGGCAGCAGCAATCTCCTTAAATTTTTCTTCGGCGACCCTGTCACCAGGGTTTTTGTCGGGGTGATAGCGCCGCGCCAAATCGCGGTATGTCTTCTTAATGTCGCTCGCCCTCGCATCATTGCCTAAACCTAACACCTGATAGGGATTTTTCCTGTACACCTGGGGATGCGAGGGTTGGCGGAGAAGCACTCTGCGAATGAATAGCACATACTCACGCCAGTCCTTTTCGCGCCAATGTCTCCTGACGATATGGCGGTAGATCTTGTGACCACAGTGCTTGCCCAGCCAGACGAAACACCCCGTGACCACGGCGGAGGATAGAAACAGCACTGCGGGCGTAGTCGCCTTCATCTTCGGTCTCTCCTGTGGCACAGCTCCCCGCTCGTCGGACACAACGGTGCGCACAGACTCAGCCCCACGAGCACCACACGATAGTGAAAGCACCACTAAAACAATTAAAAATCGCATTTCATACCATAACTTTATACACGATCCGACGTCGATACATCATAATACCCATAGTGTCAATGATAATTTTACAAATGGGTAGGCACGTATCTTGCACCGAATATAACGACTGGCTCTGGCAACCGAGCTGACTGTTGTTGTAGAATTGAAGCTGTATCTGAGGTGGTGTGATATGTTGCGATACGTCGTTGTTGTTGTTTTTCTTTTTTGTTCTGGTGTGTTACAGGCCGAAGGGGCGATTACTGAACGGGTGTCGGAGTCAGTTGACGTAGGCCTCTATTTTGGCACGGGCATGATTGCTTTTCACGATCTGTATTTGCCGCTGACTAATGCCGATCCGTTTGTGCCGCATCTGCGTGCCGATGGCAATACACGGGAGGCTAATTCGTACGGTCATTTCGGGCTGGCGGTCGAGTGCGGGCTGGCTTTGCGTTATCACGAGGAAAACTATCAGCTGGGCTATCATCTCGCTTATCGGCGGGCGGGCTCGTTGGGTGTCGGCGGGATTCATGCCGACTCTTCCTATGCCAACATCTCTACAGGTGTCAAATTTTTTTACAATGTGAACACACACACGGTGCTGCCAGGTCTAGGGCTGGCGGTGCAGAGGGTTGGTTTCAGCAATCTCTCTACTTCTCATACCGTGTTGTCACTGCTGCCTACCGCCGAGCTACAGCTACCGCTCACCGCGAAATTTAGTGTCGGTGGTCACGTCGGTTATGCGTTGTGGGACAGGCTAGGCTATGCTACCGACACGCAGTTTATGGGTGCAGCACTTCCACATGCCCACGTGCGCACCTGGACAGCAGGATTGACGGCACGCAAAGACATAAACTCCGACACTGGCGTTGTGTTCGTTGTCCACCATGAAAACATCAAGCTGCATCTCGATGACATCAATGTCTACAAGCAATTCGGTTTGACGTTATATGCGGAAGAATTCACTCCGCAAGACACGGTGCTACAGACCAACACCTTCAGCGTTAGTCTGCAGCGGGATTTTTAACAGCGATATATACCGCGCTGCGGTCGCCTTCGCCTGCGACGACGCTCAACACATAGGGCGGCGATCCAATCTCACCATCGGCACTGATCTGTAGGGCAAAGCCGATATCTTTCACGGTGTGAGTCAGACGAGGCAACGAAATCTCGGCATCGTCCTCCAGTTTATAGTTCCCTTGCTTGAGAGGATCGGCACGGAAGAGCAACAAACCTCCCTCTGAGGTCCATAACCAAAAATCCTGCCCCGTCACCCCCCCCGCGATAAAGTTCTCCGCGCCTTTGAAGGTGGGGACTTCTGTTCTTATCAGCGGTTCGTTGATGGTTGCGGCGAGTTGTAGACGATCGCTGTTATCGAGACTGTAAAGTTGTACGCCATTGGTAACACTGCCATCATGCAGTCTATAATTTCCCCACAACATAATCTGCTGGCGGCTAAACCACAACACCTGCACCTCGGTGTCCATAATCTCTTTTCCCTCGCTCGCCTTGCTGTGTGTTAGTAGCTGCTCGTGCAGCGACCAGACAGCATCGTCTGCGGCAGCAAAGTAGCGCGGGTGTGCGCCGCTCGCCGTAGCAGCAGGAATGCGCTCGTCGAGGAGGTTTATCGTGCCTGTCGCACCGACAGCGTAGCTCAAGCCCGTGTCGGTGCTGATGAGATAACCGCTATCCAGCACCGACACGAGACGGTATTCGGGGGGCAAGTCCTGCAACTTTTCGTTCTTCATCGGTTGCAGACGATATGTGCCGAGTTCAATTTTGCGCGCAGCGTACTCATAACTGGGTTGCGACGGGCGACAGAAGACGAAGATGTTGCCCAGCAGCAAGCACTTGCAGCATGTTGTTAGGAGAGCAGTCGGGAAAAATTGCTGCATTGTGTCGTTCTTTGCAGTCTCACCTCGCGCACCGCATCGGCATCTTTGCTCGCCGACTTTAGTCAGACGCAGATGATTCTCCTGACTGTATCGACGAGAGATCAAATGCGTTTCTACGCGGCACGCACCCACCAGAGGTTTTTTTACGCGCGGGAACAACGGTAAATAGCCGACTTATGTCGGCTCTTACCCACGAGATCGGTCACGCCTTTGGTTTGGATGATACTTACTTGACTGGCTTACATATACCCCCGACCAGTACGGGAGGATTGAGCAACACTGTGGGCAAACAACCTCCACATACCAACAAAAAACGCGTGCCTAGCGTCATAGAGTCAGGGTCTTTTGTTTGGGGTAGTGTAGGACAATGCACGCCCCTTGCAACGTAAGCTACAACAATTGGTCCTGAGTTCCGCAGGTAAATCAGCATTGTTGCATAAGTTAAGGCCACGATCATGCTATCAGCGCAGTACGCGATAGCGGAGGAGAAACATCTTTCTTCCCGTGTTTAGCTTCAGATCCGTGCTTACTGCGATACTGTTCGCGCAACGCTTGCACTCTACGCCACTCTCCACGTTCGTTCTTGTAGCGCCAGGATACCCAACCGTTGCAGGAAGTTTTTCCTTTGATCGCGCTGCCAGCTTTTGAGGGACTAGGGTAGGAAATCCCATTGACAGCAATTTCACCGTTTTCGGTAATGCGCCCCCACGTAATCTCGCCTTTGTACTCGAAACGCCAGTTGTCACCAGCCTGGATAAGATTTTCAGTCAGTAAGTCAAAAATGGTAACACGACTGGCACGGACAATTGTGCCAGCATCGGCATTTTTTTGTTGTGACAAGGTAGCAACTTCTTGTAACAAATTATCGCTGCCAGGGGCTGCTCCTTCTTCAAATGAGAGAGGTATACGTCCTTCGTCATCCTTCATCGATTCAAAATAGGCAATGATCTGCCGTGTGGTTATTTTTAGTCTTGGATCAGCAACTCGTTCTTGCTTGAATTCCCGTTTGATCGCTAAAGCCAGCGTGTCGAAAGGTTCGGAAAACAGCGACCACATAGCCTCTTCTATATGTCTATTGATAACATGTTCTTTGTAAAATTTCTGGATTCCGCCGTTTTTAAGTGAATCGTGGCTGAGCAGCGCAATCAATTTATCGACTAGTTCTTCACTAGGAATACCATCTTCGGTGTCGGCGGTCTTGATTTGCAAAGTAAGAAATTTCTGATCTTCGAAAGAAAGACCAGCATTGGTGTTGTACATTACATACTTGTTGCCATCAGTTAACACTCCCCACTGTACACCGATCTGCCCCAGATAGGAGCACAACTGCTTGATAATTTTTACATCATTAAGGTTTCTATTTAACATTTTCGCCTCAATCAGTAGTACTGGCTCATCACTGTTGCTGTCACAGAAGAGTGCATAGTCAACTACTTCATTGTATTTTGCATGACGAAACTCACTCCTTACCGCAGTAAAGTCAGAAAAATCCCAGCCGAGACCCCTGAACAGCGGATTGATAAGCCCTTGCCGCGTCTCCATCTCCGTGAGTGAGTTAGAGTTCGCTTCTGCTTGTAAGATCACTTGCTTTAATTTTTTTATGGTAGTAAGTAACCCATCTCTTGATAAAGACACTTGCACCCCCAGCTGTTAGTTAGCAACTCACCTCTGATCTTCTGCGGAAAAACTACCCCGCACCTATATCGCATCACAACCGCTGTGCTCAAAGCTATACGGCACTCAGTGCTTGAAGTTCCGCAAAGTGTCCTCGTCGAAGCCGACTAACTGTGAGGTCGACCCGCCGATGGCACGGATAGTGAGCATGCCATGCTTGTGTGCTCTGTCCTCTGCACCGTCTTGAGCCTTCATGTAGGCGAAGCCACCGTAGATGTTACTGTGCCTGTATTCAGGAAAAATCGCGGGAAACTCCAGCATGGAGGAGGAGAAGTTGTCGACGTTCTCGCTACGTAAGGTCGTTTTGACCTCGATGGCCACTACCACACCTGTGCCGAGTGCTATCAGATCGAATTCGTAGCCACGCCCCTCGTGAGTCATTCTCCACCGCTTGGTTACACCCTTGATGGCGATGCCAGCCTGCTCGTGGAGTAGTCGTTCCAAGTTGGTGAAGGATACGTATTCCGCCATGTCACCGAAAATTTTGTCCACACCACCGATCTGCTTCGCCAGCCTCCCCACCAGCTTCTCCGTCTTTGCGATTTGCCTGTCGGTTTTTTCGGTCAGCTTGTCAATTTTTTCGTCAGTTTTTGCGATTTGCCTGTCAGTTTTTTCAGCCAGCTTGTTGATCTTTTCGTCAGTTTTTGCGATTTGCCTGTCAGTTTTTTCAGCCAGCTTGTTGATCTTTTCGTCAGTTTTTTCGGCCAGCTTGCCGATCTTTTCGTCAGTTTTTGCGATTTGCCTGTCAGTTTTTTCAGCCAGCTTGTTGATCTTTTCGTCAGTTTTTGCGATTTGCCTGTCGGTTTTTTCGGTCAGCTTATCAATTTTTTCGTTGGTCTTTTCGGCCAGCTTGTTGATCTTTTCGTCAGTTTTTGCGATTTGCCTGTCGGTCTTTTCGGTCAGCTTGTCGATCTTTTCGTTGACTCGCTTGCCCTGCTCGATCAGTTCCCCCAGTGCGGCAGAATTCTTAGCTACCTGCACCTCGGTCTTCTCCTGCTGCGCGGCAACACGGTCGAGACGCTGCGTTATCTCAGCCGCAGTGGGTACACGGTCGTCTCTGTTGTCCCTGTCCGACACTACCTTCTCCTCAAACCAACACCATCATTGTGGCACACACGCACAAGGATAACAACCCCAGTGCAGATGTCTCGCCGCGTAGTTGCCAATGCCCATGGCAGCACTACCCCAGAACCACGCACCCAAGACGAGGGATACGGTCATCATTCGCTTCGTGAGCTTTCGTCTCAAGTGCGTCAAAACTCACATTGCGAGGCCACCATACTGCCACTGCCTCTATCGCTTTGAACAGTGCCCATACCGTTAACACTTGCCTTCCATCACGCTCTTTTTGAGCTACACACGCAGCATTACCCCCTTCAGAAGCATTACGAGAAGCATCAAAATCGTCACGACGACACTTACTACTGAGCCCACTGGCAACAAGAGCAAGCGTCGTTAGCACACCCCCGACCGTAAACACCCAACCATAATCACGCCAATACCGCTCCTGCATAGCATGCCCAATACCAAACCCCAACGTCGTTCCCACTACACCACCCGTAATATAACGCCCCATACCAATTCTACCTTCAGTATCTCTCCTAACTGAACTATCAGCTAAAACTACCCCACTCTGCATTAGCAATAATAGCACAATACACCGACAAAACTTCATAAAACCACCCCTTAGCTAGGACTAGATAGACCTCCCCATCGTACCACACACTGCGCAGCAACGGCAAAAATTTCTCATAAACGGGAGCTTTCTCTACTACATATCGGCCCTCTTACTCCCGATAAATGCAGCAAGAGAACCAAGGTAGGTTATGCGGAAAATTTTAAAATTATTTTTTATTTTTTTATTATCTCCCTACTCAATGTCTGAGTTAGCCTCAGCCTTTGTCCCCAATTATTTCCAGCAACAGCTGCCGTTTTTGGCAACACCACCATACGAATACGGACAGTTAGAAATTCATGCAGCAACCGAACATAGTAGGTTACATGATGCTGTCGAGTTAGAAAATTTTCTTTACCGAGAAAGACTGCATCCTTTTCTCTCTTTACGAGCTACGAAAAAATCTTTCAGAGGTATTGATAGTTATCGTTGGCAATTTAGTCTTAACGGGAAGCAACTATGCCATGATTATTTTATCGATGCACTGCAACACACTGATTTTTTTTATATTAACGGCAAGCTACCTCAGTTAGTGACCCGTTTTGGGCTAGGTGAAACAGATGTTTTGCCCGCTCTAGATGATGTGCTGGCAGAAATTGAGCGCTATTTTCCTCACAGGTTAGTTAAGACGGAGTTGCTCAGTGCCAAAAACTGTTGGAAAATAGTTGCTGGTGAGCCACAATTGGTGTGGGAGATGCAACTCAAGCACGGTACGCGGCGGTGGTTTGCCCAAGCTGATGCGCACAAAGTTTATCATCTCAGCAACAACGACCTGCACGCGACGCGGGAAGCTTTCGTTTACTACCCTAATATCAACGCCGCGGGGGAGACCACGTCGATAGATACAAACGCGGCTGGTTTTTTACGCAACTGCTGTTTTCATTCTCTGCCACACGGAAAAGAGCCATTGCAGGTAAAGAGTGAGGCGATCCGATTTTCTTCGGACGATGAACGCTATGCGGAACTGGCCGCTTACGTTTTTGCAAATCGTATGCTAGAATTTTTCCAGAGACTGGGCTATCAATGGCAGGATCGTTACTCTCTACAACTGTCTGTGCACGCACAGAACATAAGTTCACCGCGGTTGAGCAACAATGCCAGCTATGAGCCTGCTGACAAAACTAGGGGGGCACGCATTTTAATCGCCGATGGTGACAACTATACGCTCCAAAACCTGCCGTTGGATTTTGATGTCGTAGCACACGAATTTGCCCACCACGTTATTTACCGCACCCTAAAGGCACGCCATAAGCAAGCAATTGCCCTGCACGAGGGGCTGGCGGATTATTTTACCTACGCGGCTAGCGGAGACAGCTGTCTAGGTGAGTCGATATGTCCGCCAGAATCGCCCGCTTGCTATGTTGAAGGGCAGTGTCTACGCACTGCGGATAATGATTTACAGCTTGAGGACAGTCAAAATCAACACACCAAAGGACAAGTTATTTCAGCTTTGCTGTGGGATTTGCATGCACAGTGGGATATACCAGCCGCAACGGTGCTGCGGATTGTTTTTGATACCGTTGCCCTACTGGGAATGGATAGTGATTTTCGTGCCTTTGCCCTCACGCTGCTGCATGTAGCACTGTTACAAGGAAAACATAGCTGTGCAATTATCCGTGAATTTCATGAGCGGGGCATGCTGCATGACCTCAATTGCGAAAGTTTTCAACCACAAGCACGCTTGACCGAAACATCGCCTCCCAATAGTGACAAACAACGCAGCGAACACAGTGGTTGTGCCATTGTCACCGCTAAGGGCAATGCGGCTGCTCTTTTCTGGCTGTTGCTGGTATTACCTCCGTTGGCAGTGCACTTGTACGGTAGAGCGAAAAGACCATGAAACAAAAACAGCAAATATGTTTAACTCTGATAATTCCAATCTACTGCGAAGCACAGCATCTGTTAAAATTTTTGCAAAAAATAGACGAGTGGCATTTAGATGGTGTAGAATTAGAGCTAATTTTTATCGATGACAAGTCCAGTGACAACTCGTTAGAACTTTTGCGGTCTTTTCCCTTTCGCAGTTGCCATAAGATTATTACTAACGACAAAAACGAAGGCAAAGGCAGCTGTGTGCGTAAAGGCATCGCTGCTGCCAGTGGTGATATTATCGGTATTCAGGATTGCGATTTCGAATACGATTTTCGTGATATTCCTAAATTGATTGCGCCGATCATCGCAGAGCAACTAGACGTTGCTTTTGGCTCGCGCTTCCATCAGGCTACCTGCCAAGTACACCGCACGCGGCATTACCTAAAGAATAGTGCCATTACCTTCCTGAGTAATATATGCTCAGATCTGCGTGTCACCGATGCTTCAACGTGCTACAAGTTTTTTCGTGCCGTAGTGCTTAAAAACTTGCGTTTATCCTCCTCTCGCTTCAGCATCGACGTTGAGATTATCGCTAACCTCGCACGTATGCGAGGTATTCGGATCAAGGAATTTCCCATCTCATATTATCCTCGCACCCGCGATGAAGGCAAAAAAATTACCTGGCGTGACGGTATTGCCGTCGCTTGTCGGATCGTGTGGTTCAACTTGCGTTGTCGCCTAAGTCGGTAATAAGGCCAGATCGCCTGCTCTACGCTTGCCCGAAGAGAGTTGACAAGCTATATAGTTCAGCGTTCGCTCCTTCCTCGCACGACGGGAGAGGCCATGGAGAAAGTCACCAGCACCGTTAGTTTTCCGTCACGGGAAGAGGAGGTGCTCAAGTTTTGGCAGCGAGAACGGTTGTTCCAGCGGGTGCAAGATCTGCGCCGTGACAGCCAAGCATACCTGTTCTACGACGGGCCGCCGTTTGCCAACGGTATGCCTCATTACGGACATATTCTGGCCAACACGATCAAGGATGTCGTACCGCGTTACTGGACGATGCGTGGCTACTACGTCGCACGCCGTTTCGGCTGGGACTGTCACGGTCTGCCCGTCGAATACGAAGTCGAAAAACAAGAAAACTTCAAAGGACGACAGGACATCTTGCGGGTGGGTGTTGCGCACTTCAACAGTCTGTGCCGTGCATCGGTTACGCACTACACACATGCCTGGCAACGCACCATCACCCGTCTGGGACGCTGGGTTGACTGGGATGACCAGTACCGCACCATGGACTTACCGTTCATGGAGTCGGTCTGGCACATCTGCAAAACACTAGCAGCCAAGGGTTTACTCTATCGCGGGCATAAGGTCGTACCCTATTCACCTCGCATCACCGCGGTGCTGTCCAATTTCGAAGCTAACCAAAACTACAAGGACGTGCAAGACCCCGCCATCGTCGTCAAACTGCGCGCGGTAGACGAAGACGCGTCGTTTTTAGTGTGGACGACCACCCCTTGGACACTGGTATCTAACCTCGCGGTGGCGGTCGCTCCTGACACGCCTTGCGTGAAGATCAGCGACCGTCAGCGCAACGAAAACTTTTATCTGGCAGCCTCCCGTCTCCAGCAATTTTACCCCAACGCCGATGCGTACCGAGTCGAGGCACGCATGCAGGGGCGCGCCCTCGTCGGGCGCAAGTATCGTCCCCTGTACGACTGTGCCGCAGCAACTGCCAATGCGTTCCAAATACTAGCGGCTGATTTCGTCAGCGACGCTGAAGGGACGGGTATCGTGCACATGGCAGCAGCCTTCGGCGAGGATGATTATCGTGTCTGCCGCGCCCACGAGATCGATATTTTCGATCCCCTCGACGACGAGGGTCGCTTTCTCGCCAGCCATGTCGCTCCAGCACTAGCTAATCTCTACTGCAAGGATGCCGATAAGGTGATCATCGCCGACCTGAAAAAACGTGGCCATATCGTGCGCCACGATACCGTCGTGCACCGTTACCCTTTTTGTGAACGCACCGACGCACCGCTGATCTACCGTGCAGTGCCCGCTTGGTACGTGGCGGTGACAAAATTCCGCGATCGTCTCTGTGCGCACAACGAAAACATCAACTGGATACCCCCTCACCTTCAACACGGACGGGTGCGCAATTGGCTGCAAAACGCCCAAGATTGGGCCATCAGCCGCAATCGTTTTTGGGGCACGCCATTGCCTATCTGGACGTGCGGGCAAACAGATTGCACAGGTATGCACGTAGTCGGATCGCAGGCGGAACTGGAACAACTCAGCGGCACACAGGTTACCGATCTGCATAAACACGTCGTCGATAAGTTGCACATCGCTTGCCCGCAGTGCCATACCCCGATGACACGGGTGGAAGAAGTGCTCGACTGCTGGTTCGAATCTGGTTCGATGCCTTGTGCACAACAGCACTACCCCTTTACCCAGCAAACACCTCCGCCACCAGCAGATTTTATCGCCGAAGGGCTCGACCAAACCCGCGGGTGGTTTTACACCTTGAATGTGCTGGCCGCCGCCCTGTTCGACCAGCCCGCGTTCAAGAATGTTGTCGTCAATGGCACGATTCTCGATGCTGAGGGCAAAAAAATGTCCAAAAGACATCGCAACTACACCGCCCCCGATAGCTTGATGGACAAGCACGGTGCAGATAGCGTGCGCCTCTACCTGCTGAACTCGCCATTGCTGCGCGCCGAAGATTTGCGTTTCGCCGAGCAAGGCGTGGTGGAAACTACCCGTGCCATCCTGCTACCGCTGTGGAATGCGTGGAGTTTTCTCTCCACTTATGCCGCCGCTGAAGACTGGCAACCGTCTGCAGCACTGTTAACCACCGTACCGCACAGTACGAACGCACTCGATAACTGGATCGTCTCACAACTGCACACGCTGCTGCAAGACGTGCACCGCCAGATGGAGGCTTACCACCTCAATCAGACCGTGCCCCACCTGGTCGCTTTTATCGATTTGCTCACTAACTGGTATATCCGCCTTAACCGCCGTCGGTTTTGGGAAGGCGGAGCAAGCATCGACGAGGCCGCCTTCCGCACATTGTACTACGTCTTGCTCAATTTCAGCAAAGTTCTCGCCCCCTTCGCACCTTTCATCAGCGAGAGCATCTACCGTGGTTTGACGGCAGGCCTGCACACCGCCCCCGCTTCGGTGCACCTGTGTGACATGCCCTGCCGCGACAGTGCTCAGCAACAACCGCAGCTGGAAGAACAGCTGGCACTGGTGCGCACGGTCATCGAACTCGGACGCAAATTGCGTGCCCAGAAAAAACTCAAAACACGCCAAGCGCTAGCTTCTGTCTTGGTCATTACCACAAAACAAAGCGATGCCAGTGCCATCGATGCTTTTGCGGCGCTGATTGCGGCAGAGCTAAACGTCAAGCGCATCGATTTTTCCACGGCAGAAGAAAAATACGTCGATCTCCACATCAAACCCAATCTGAAGAAACTCGGGGCGCGGTTAGGAGCACGTTTGCGGCGGTTGCGAGAGAAACTAGCACAAGCTAACCGTTCACAAACAGAGCTGCGTAGTTTTTGGCAACAGATCTTAGCGGACAAGTTCGCACTGGACGGCGAACAGTTGACAGCCGATGATTTTTTACTGACACGCACCCCGCGCCACAACACAGCTGCAGCCAGTGCGGGGGAAGTGACGATATTGATGGATACCAACTTGACCGCCGCTCTGCTCGCCGAGGGACGAGCACGGGAAGTTGTCAATCGTTTGCAAAAATTTCGTAAAGAATGCGCTTTGCAGGTCTCTGACCGTATCGTGGTGGCGATGCAGGCCGAAGGTGAATTAGCGGCAGCTATCCGCACTTGGCACAGCTATATCTGCCACGAGACGCTGAGTACCGCTCTGAACTTGCTAACGACTGCACCTTCCCAACATCGTTTCACCGCACAATTTGACATCGACGGGCATGCTTTGCAGATCTATATCGTGGCGGTGTCCGCTGCTGGCAAGGAGGGATAATGGGGTGAAAGAAAGCGTTAGCCCTATCCCTTCCCTGGCCAGACGGTGGTGTGGTCGGGGAGGGTTGCTTCTCTGCCTCTTTGTTCTGTCGGGTTGCTACGTTTTAAAACTCGCCTATCAGCAAACAGCCTTGCTCGTCTCACGTGATGACATCGACGATCTTTTGGGCGCGCAAGATACACCCGCAGAACTGAAAAAAAAATTACAACTGACCGCGGAAATTCTTGCCTTCGCCAAACGAGAAGGTCTGCAGGTGGAAGATGCTTATTCGCACTACGTCGCGGTCGAACGAGAAGCCATCTCCTATGTCGTCTTCGCGGCGTATGCCGATCGTTTAGAACTAAAACAGTGGTGGTATCCTGTCGTCGGTGAGTTACCGTATCGGGGTTATTTTAACCGTGCGGAACGTGAGGCAAAAGCGGCCGAGTTGGTAGCACAAGGATTTGATGTGGCACGTTCTGATGTCGATGCCTATTCGAGTCTCGGCTGGTTCTCCGACCCTATCTACAGCACGATGTTAACACGACGACGTTCATCGTTGGCACATCTGTTGTTCCACGAATTGGTGCACCGCACTTTCTGGCTGCAAGATGCCAGTGCTTTCAACGAGAGCATTGCCGAATTTGTCGCCGATCGTCTGACCGCCGCGTGGTTGCAAGGACGAGGGGAAGGACAGGAGATTGCATACCGCCAACAGTATTGGGTCGATCGCCGTAAGTATATGCAGTGGCTGAGCGCTTTAAAAAGTTCTTTGCAGGAGGTTTACCAACAGAAAGATAACGTTTTAGAAAAAAAACAGGAGGTGTTTAAAAAATTTCTGGCCGCCAAGCCCGTTTTTCAGGTGGTCGATTTTGTCGGTCAGCGAGCGTGGAACAACGCACGGGTGATGGTCGCGAAAATGTATAATTTTGAGCTGGAAAAATTTGCCCGTGTCTATGCCTGTCTCGAAGCGCGGGAAGGTTTCGCCAACACCGCGGCGTTTCTGTCGTATCTGGAAAAAAACCTAACTTCCGTCGACCCACAAGAAAATTTTTATCGACTATGTGATTGAGATGCTGCGCCTAGCTGAGTTTTTGTAGCTGTTGGGTGAGCAGTTCCTCGATGCTCGCGGTGTCCTGCTCGGTATCGATACGCAGGTCGGCGACTGCGAGTTTGGCACTGTTGGGCAGTTGGGCGGCGATGATGGCGGAGGCCTGTGCGGGCGACAGGTTATCGCGTGCACAGAGACGGGCGAGTTGGGTTGCAGGGGTACAGTGGGTGACCCACAGTTGTTTGAATTGGCGGTAAGTACCCGTTTCAACCAGCAGCGCGGCTTCTTGAAACCACAGGCGTGGGTTAGCTAGCAGTCCTTCCTGCCGTAGTTTGTCGGTGAGCAGGAAACGAATGCGGGGATGCACGATATTTTCCAGTGTCTGGCGTGCCGTTTTGTCGTTGAAAATGAGTTTGCGCAGGCGGGGGCGGTTGAGGGTCTGGTCTTGGTGGAGTATTTCAGGGCCGAAGGTGTTGACTATCTCGGCCAGTGCAGGTGACGAAGGGGTGACGGCATCTCGTGCCAGCATATCGGCATCTATGACGGTGTAACCCATGTGGTGTAGCAATTTGCTCACGGCACTCTTCCCTGTGGCTGCGCCGCCGCTGAGGGCGATGCCGAATTCACGACAGAGTTGTGCGGCGGTCATCATGGGTTGCTCCGCAGCGGCAGGCCAGTCTAAAGCACAGGCATACGGTAATTATAGCAAAAAAGTTGTCGGGGAAACTTCTCGGCAATCGACACCCGCGCATCTCGTTGAGCGCCGTTTTTTGTATCCGTTCTTTACGAGACTGAGCTAGGACTATACAATCCCCCCAAGGATGCTGTCACCGAGGACGTGCGTGGCATAAACGATTGTGAGGTAGTTTTATGACCCTGCCCTCACCCTCCGCTCCACAAGATTTTATCCGTCGCATCGTCGCGGCCGATCTCGCCTGCGGCAAGGTCGCAGGTGTGGCGACCCGTTTTCCGCCCGAACCGAGCGGCTATCTGCATATCGGACACGTCAAGGCGATCGTCCTCGGTTTTGAGATCGCACAAGAGTTCGACGGCAAGTGTTACCTGCGCTTTGATGACACTAATCCCGCAAAAGAATACGCCCGCTATATCGCAGCCATCAAACAGGACGTGCAGTGGCTCGGTTACCGCTGGGATGCCATCACCTATGCCTCGGACTGTTTCCCGCAACTGTTCGATGATGCCTGCCGCCTGATCGAAATGGGCAAAGCCTACGTCTGTGAACTTACCCCGCAACAGAGCAAAGATTACCGTGGCACACTCACCACCCCTGGTCGTGACAGCCCGTGGCGCAACCGCCCTGCGACCGAAAGCCTGCACCTATTTCACGCGATGCAAGAGGGACACTACGACGAAGGCCAGATGGTGCTGCGCGCCAAAATCGACATGTCCTCACCCAATATCAGCCTGCGCGACCCGACCATCTACCGTATCAAAAAAATTCCCCACCCTCGCACAGGAGACCGTTGGAACGTATATCCCCTATACGACTTCACCCACTGTCTGTGCGATGCGGAGGAGAAAATTACCCACTCGCTCTGTACCCTAGAATTTCAAGATAATCGCGTCCTCTATGACTGGTTCGTGCAAACCCTGCGTCCCCCCCCGCATCCCCAACAAATCGAATTCGCCCGCTTGGTGCTGAACTACACCGTTACCAGCAAACGTCGCCTCAACAATCTCGTCAGCCGCGGCAAAGTACAGGGCTGGGATGACCCACGCTTACCGACTGTTTCAGGACTGCGACGGCGCGGGTACACCGCAGTAGCACTGCAAAACTTCTGCCGCCGTATCGGAGTCACCAAAAAAGAAAGCAACATCGACTTCTCCGTACTGGAAGACGAACTGCGCAAAGACCTTAACCGCCGTGCCCCCCGTACCATGGGAGTGCTCGACCCCCTGCCCGTGATCATCACCAACTTCACGAGCCAAGACCCCCTGTCCCTCACCGTTCCCAACCACCCCCAAGACGAAAGTTTCGGCACGCGCACCCTCACCTTCACAACTCCTATCTTCATCGAGCGCGGCGATTTCAGGGAGGAACCGCCCCGCAAATTTTTTCGTCTCGCACCAGGGCGACGCGTCCGTTTGCGCTACGCTTTTGTCATCACCTGCCACGAAGCGGTACGTAATGCCGCGGGCGACATCGTTGCCCTACACTGCACCTACGACCCCGCTAGTGCACACGGCAAGCCACCTGCCGATGGCGAGAAGGTGAAAGGAATCGTGCACTGGATCGCCGCCTGTGACGCACAACGCTGCGAAGTGCGACTTTACGACCGCCTTCTGTGCGCACCGAGTTGGAGCAAAGACGACGAGCCACCCCTCAACCCGCACTCGCTTACCGTACTCGACAACGCCCAAGTCGAGCCGCGGCTCTTCACCACCCCTCAGGTATGGCAGCTGGAACGCTGCGGGTACTTCTACCCCGATACCGACTCCTGCCCCTCCGCCCCCGTGCTTAACCGTACCGTCACCCTGCGCGACAGTTGGGCGAAAATCGCCCAACAATCATCTACCCCCAGCACCCTGTAATGCGTGCACGCAGTGCTCTCGTCATTATCACCGTCACCCTCTGCCTGTACGTCAATAGCGCGCAAGCACGCTACCCATGGTCGCAGCCAACCTACTCGGTGGACTCACTAAAGATATGCGTCGGGTGTGCTAGCATGTACGAATGGCTGACCGCACACGCCCTGATTCACGTCAACAACTGGCTGCACGAAAATCCGCTGCGTCTGCGCTTCGCCCTCTTCCACACACCACACGCCATCGAAGCACAGACATTCGCCCAACGCGTCTACTACGGTTCTTACCCACCAGGGGCGGTCATTCCCCTCTACGTTATGATCGAGACATTGGCACTGTTCGCACCCGATCTGCGCCGCGACCGCGCCCTGCAGTTACGCCTGATTATCTCCTACAACCACGCCTACCACCTGTTGTTGGTACTGGTGCTCGCGGCAATCGTCTATCTCATGTTGCGTCGTACGGGCTGCGATGAACTCAACGCTACCGTGATGGCATGCACGCCCGCCATCGTGCAGTACAGCAACGCCCACAGCCTTTATTGGTTCAACCTGATCTATTCTTTCGATCAGGCGGTGCTGCTGCCCTGCGCTCTGTACGTTCTGCTGGAACAGAGGCGACAAGACCGTCCAGTTAGCTGGAGAACACGAACGGCACAGGCTTTGCTGGCTTTCTACGGCACACTGACCGACTGGTTGTTCGTGTTTTTCGTTGCAGTCGTCTATCTGCTAAGACTTGCCGAAGGCAAAATCGCTTTTCCTCGCAGTCTGCTCACAGGTAGGAGGTTTCTGTGCAGCAGTGGAGGTTTTTTTCTCCCCTCACTGCTCGCCCTCGCCTTTTGGCTATACCAAGTGCAGCACTTCAGCTCGTTCCGCATGCTGGGAACAAAGCTCGTCTCACGCATGGGACTCGATATTCCTACCTTCACCCTGTGGATGGAAGCGCTGACCAGCGGCATGTTCCACTGGCCTGAACTGGGCTACGGTGTGAGCGGGGTGGCGTTGCTCTACTTCACCTTCTACTGTGCCGTGCGCTTATGCCTGCGAAGGCAAAACGCGACCGAGGGTGGCTACCAAGCCGCAAACTGCTACCTGCTGCTGTTCACCCCCTGCTTGCTACACGCGTTGTTTTTTGTCTACCACTCGTGGGATCACCTGCTGTCGGCACTGAAATTCAGTCTTGCCCTGTCGGTACTGTTCGTTACCCTAACTTACATGGTGGTGCGTGTTAACCCTGCCCGCCCTCTGTTACGCCTCAAACGAAGACCGATTTACACGACCACCGTACTGTCACTGCTAGCCACCGTTATCTTCGGCTACGTGCGCAGCCAAGAAGCGACACGCTTTTTTAGCCTGCCCGATAGTAGCTTCGTGCGGACGGGAAATTTTATCAGAACCAATACCGTTTGGCAGGATGTGGTTTTTTCACGTACACCCATAGCTCCCTCCGTACCGCCCCAGATGCAGAGCCTCACAGGACGCATCGTGCATGTCATCACCAACCTCGATCATGTTTACCAAACGGTGGCAGACATCACCGCAGACTTTACCATCAAAATTTTTTACTATCCTCACTACGACAGGCAAGAGATCGACCGCCTCGTTCAGTTTCTTGCCGCACAAGACATGCCCACCAGCTCCGTGGAGGATGAAGAAGCGGGCGGTTTGCTAGCTTTCGACGGCAAAGATTTCGTGCGTTGGTATCGAAAAACCACGCACCGACCATAGACGGTAGGACTGTGCGTGCTGGTTTTGGGAATTGAGAGCAGCTGTGACGACAGTGCCGCGGCAGTAGTGGCCGATGGGCAGCAGGTATTGGCGGAGCACCTCAGCGCGCAGACACAGCTGCACGCCGATTACGGGGGGGTTGTACCAGAACTGGCGGCAAGAACACACCTGTCGCAGATCGCAACGCTGGCGCAGGAAGCGCTGCACACAGCGGGATTACGACGGCAGGATCTGGATGCCATCGCCGTGACGCAAGGCCCTGGTCTAGTCGGGTCGCTGCTCGTCGGAGCCTCTTTCGCCAAAGGCTTGGCGGTGGCGACGGGCAAACCGCTGCTGCCCGTCAATCACGTGCATGCCCACCTGTTCGGTGCTTTGCTAGGCATCGACGAAAAAATTCAGCAGCTGTTGCCCTGCCTGGCTCTGATCGTGTCGGGAGGACATACCAACCTCTATCACATGCGAGGAGTGCTAGATTTTCAACTCGTCGCCTACGCCTGCGACGACGCGTGCGGCGAAGCCTTCGATAAAATTGCCAGAGTGCTAGGCTTGGGCTGGCCTGGCGGGCCGCGTCTCGAGCAAGCCGCGGCGCAAGGACGAGCAGGACATTATCCCATGCCCCGAGTCATGCGTGGAGCAAGCAACTTCAGCTACGCAGGGCTGAAGACACACGTGGTCAATCTCTGGCGCAAAGCGGGAGGTAAACTGAGCGAACAGGAGACCGCCGACCTGTGTTACGCCTTTCAGGAAGAAGCCCTACGCCAACTGGTGGACGGTATCGCCCACCACCTGCCCCCGCACACCCAGAACATCATCGTCGCAGGAGGAGTAGCTGCCAATCAACGCCTGCGCACCCTGCTCTCGGCACGTTTCAGCACACAGCGTGTGCTGTTTCCCGCCGCACGCTTCTGCACCGACAACGCTGCGATGATAGCTGCCCTCGGCTACCACCAGTGGCTGGCAGGACAGACAGGCAAGGATCTGGGCTGGGCAGTGTTTTCCAATTATTTCCGAGCACCGAGCATGCTAAAATAGTGATATAGGTAGGTAAATTTGGGTCTGAGGAACGACGCGATGCGCACTTTCATCATCTCGCTGCTCTGGGCGCTGTTGAACCACGCCTGTGCCTCCAATCTCGCCGCAGTGCAGGACGAAGATCTTGGGGAGGAACAGGAAATACTAGCGGATAACGCCACCGACCTCGCCGAAAATCAACAAGCGATCGACGTACAGGAACTAGACGACGAGGAAAGTCTCAACGACCAGCAGATAGAGGGCGAAAACCAACAGTTCGGTGATCAAGACCAACAGTTCGGCGACCAAGACCAACAGTTCGGTGATCAAGACCAGCAGTTCAGTGATCAAGACCAACAGTTCGGTGATCAAGACCAACAGTTCGGTGATCAAGACCAACAGGCGGATAACGGACAATTTGATGATCCCGACACACAGCTGCTGAACGAAGGCGACGAGTTTGCCGCGGCAGATGATGAGGCTGTGTTCGCCACAGACAACACCAGTGCGGCGGAGGGCACATACGATGTCGCGGCGGCTGATGCCGAAGGTGTGCCGCCACCGAACGAATTTTCGGGTGCACCGCCCCTGCCAGGGACGCTGAAAAATTTAGCCAGCGGAGAGGCACCTGCCGAATACCGCATCGAGTTGGGAGACACGCTATACGATATTTGCGCACAACTGCTCGCGGAAGCGGCTTACTGGCCTAAGTTATGGGCTATGAACGACAAGATCAAAAACCCGCACTTCGTCTATCCTGACTTCGTGTTGCAGTTTTTCCCTGGCGATGCCAGTCGCCCTCCCGCAATCGGTATTGTGGGGCTGGAGGAGCTCGCCCCCGAAGGAAACCTGGCCAGCGAAGAACTGGTCGCGGAGGAGACCGAGAAGCTGTTCAAAGACGACGATGAATCGGATCTGGAGTTGCTAAATCCCGAAGATATCGTCGTACCACCAGAGGTACGAGAACTGTTTCGTGATTTCGTCGCTGTCGTCGCCGAAGCAACCCTGGTGCAGCTGCCTGCCCTAATTCTGCCCGAAAAGATCGCAGCCGTGGGAGAGATCGTCGGCGGTAAGGACGAAGCACATGGCATTCAGGACGATCGTTACGGCTTCGTGCGCGGGGCTGAACTGGAGAGCGGTCGTGTCTACACCCTGCTGCGCTATCGAGGGTCAGTGTCTAACGGCCTGCGACATCACGGCTATCGCTATGATTTTATTGCTAATATCAGAGTTGAGGATTTTACTGGTGATAAGGGAATCGCACAGGCACAAGTGTTCAGCTCCGTGTCGCTGGCACGGGTGGGCGACCTCGTGGTCGAATATCGGGCACGGTCTCGCAAAGTCCCGCTGACAGGGACAGAAGGTGGCAATGCCCGCGGGAAAATCATCAGCTTTACCCATAACGGACAGCGGGTGGGAGCGATGGGTGATATTGCCTTCCTAGTCGGAGATGTCGGCAACGACTTCAGCAAAGATCAGGTGTTGAAAATTTTCAAAAGTGGAGCGTTCAGGGGTGGCTTATTACAGGCAAAATACGACGCAGCACAGGAGATCGGCGCACTGCAAATCATCGATGTCACCGACGACGTAGCCATCAGCTACATCGTCGACAGCAGTCAGGAGATTATGCTGGGTGACGCAGCTAGCTCCAGCTAAATTTCCGTAATTTGTCACTTAAAAAATACTAAACTATTCACCTTATTTTACCGATGGTTACGCTACGGGGAGGTTCGGGAGGTGGTGGTGTGCAGATACCTGCTTTTAGCACCCTTATTGCTTGGCGCGGGGTTGTCTTGCAGTGAGTATGGCAATGTCGGTCGGGCTAAGTTCATAACCCATCACGGTTTTCGCGCACACAAAATTCCTGCCTGGTATCTCATTAACGCTGTGCAGCGATCGTCTTGGGTAATTCACTACGGTTTTTCCGACAACGACCGCTGCCGTAGCGTGGTTGACGACACAGATGATTTTGAGCAGCAACTCAAGGAAAGCATGCGCGCGGTACTGCGCTTATGGTTGCAGCCTTTGCGTGCCACCCATGCTGGTATCGTGGATAGGTTCGACTTGGTGCGCAAGAATACCGTGCCTGTCACGCACAACCTTCTGCTCAGTGTGGGGGCCACACAAGAGGTTGCACGTGAACAGGGTGGCGATGCGCTGCTCAGCGTTACCTTCAACTGCATGCACGAAGGGGGAAAGATGCCCGTCGGGCGGGACACCTATCCGCGTTCTTTCGTGTGGCTTGCCGCAGTCCCGCAGGTGTTTATGTTCCACTACCGTAAGCCTGGCACAGACTGTTCCCCCAACGATGACATGAACTGCAGGCCAGTCGCCGAGAGGGATCAGAGGGAAATTTTTCCCGACGACAAAATGTCGGATGAGCACATGTTTATGCTGACGACGTTGCTGCACGAAGTAGGACACGCTTTCGGCCTCAGCGATGTTTATGTGGAGCGGGATAAAAGCGTGCAAAGCAATCGGAAAGGCGTGAATCAAAGCACAGGCGGTTCGGAGTTTACGGTGGGCGAACAACCCAATTCTATCATGGGGGTTGCCAGTATTGTCGGTTTGCGTGACGGAGACCTTGTCCTTACCACTGACGACGAAGAGGCGATCAAATGGTTATACCTGCAAGCACACGAGGGTATGCCACTCGATTCCTGCCCCACCGATTACAAAGTGGAAGAGAGCACGGAAGGTTGTTTGCCACGCTTCCCTCTTATCGCCGCCGTCAGAGAGGGAAACCTGGAGGCGGTTAACGAGTTGTCGCAGGATAACAGTCTCGATATCGACTCGTGCGACCGTTATGGCAAGACAGCCTTATACTACGCACGACAGGGAAAACATGGGCACGGTGAACAGATGGCGAAGTTGCTGCTCGCCGCGGGGGCGGACTCCGAGGTTGTGTGCCCCGTCATCGATCAATTCAGTGCTCTCAACTTCGCAGTTGCCGAAACTAACCTCGACTTGCCTGACGATAACAACGCAGAGGAGGCGGCGGGGGAGGTCTTCGATGCCAAGAAACACCTCAGTCGCTGTGGCACGCTTGCTGCGCATGCCTCGTCATTCCCCCGCATGCTGTGGCTGCTGCTGATTTTGCCTGTCCTAGCCGCGGGGATGCGTCGTGTTGTCGGGCGGTGCGGCAGCCAGACATAGCCAACGCTGTAACAGGGGAGTGCTGTAGCGATCGAGGAACGATTCAGGGTGAAACTGCAATCCACAGATCGGCACGCGTCCCCGCGACTCGATTGCCTGCAGTTCGTCTTCAGCACTGACTGCACTGGCATGCCAGCGGGGTGGCACAGTTGCTGGACGTGGCACTGCCAGCGAATTGTAGGCGGCAGCACTGAAGGTCAGGGGCAAATCAGCCAACACCCCCCCCTGCATACAGCGGTAAATCGTGCGTCGTCTGCCGTGCTGGGGATTGCGGGAGTGCCGCACCATCAACCCCAGCCAGGCGCAGATAATTTGAAAACCGAGGCAGATACCGAGCACCGCGACTTTGCCGTAACAAGCGGTCAGCAAGTCGTGTGTCGGCCGCGCCTCCTGTGGGGAATGTGGCCCTGCCGACAATATCAGAGGACACGGCGCACGCCGTAAGGCGGATAACGCACGGTGGTCATCGTAGGCAACGATTTCAGTCCGCACTTGTGGTGCAACTGTGCGAAGCCAGGCATCGATGTTGTGTGTGAAACTGTCGTAGTGGTCTACTATCGTTATTTTCACCGTGCCAGTACTCGTTCCAGGCGTGTCACAATCGCCGCGTTGTCTGCGTGCAGGCGATACTCGCGCTGTTTAGCCTTGATGCCTGCGGCGGCACGCTCAAGTGCAGTGATGGCAGTCAGCAACTTCGCCCCACTCAAGTCTTTCTCAGCCAGCACGTGGGCGAAACCCTGGCGTGCAAAATAGGCCGCATTTTCAATTTGGTCGCCACGACTGCCCGCGGCGAGGGGGATAAGCAGCATCGGCTTGCACAATTTCAGAAATTCAAAAATAGAATTCGCCCCTGCGCGGCTGATCACCACGTCAGCCAAACTCAGTAGATGGGTGAAATCCTGGTTGACAAAGGGAAACACCTGATAGCGCGAATGCGTCAATGAGGGTTGGTTGCCCGCCCCGATAATGTGAATTATCTGATAGTCGCGCACCAGTTCCGCGGCGATGCTGGCTACGACATCGTTGATCCGTTGTGAGCCGAGACTGCCGCCCATAATCAGCAACGTACGCCGCCCTGTCTTGAATCCGCACAACTGCCGTCCTCGTGCCGCGTCACCCGTATGCAGCTCGTCGCGGAGAGGAATCCCGACATGCTGTGCTTTGTGTGTTCCGATCTGTGTCTCGTCGAAAGCTGTCCATACTTCCGTAGCAAAGCGTGCGATAATTTTTGTGGCCAAACCTGGGGACAAATCCGACTCGTGGGTGACGATCCTGATGCGCAACAGTGCGGCGGCGATTACCACAGGCACACTGACATAACCGCCTTTGCTGAGCACCAGTTTAGGTCTGAGCCACAGCAAGAGCCACAGTGCTTGCCAGATACCGAGGCACACCTTGAACACATCGCTGACATTGCGGAGGGAAAAATAGCGCCGCAGCTTACCGCTGGCGATCGCGCAGAAGGGTATACCCGCGGCAGCGGCGAGTTGTTTTTCGATGCCATGCGTCGAGCCGACGTAAGTTGCCTGCCACCGCCGTGCTTGCAAATACGGCAACAGGGCTAGATGAGGAATGACGTGTCCTGCCGTGCCACCGCCCGTCAAAACTATGCGTTTGTTTACTGTTGTTGCCAATGCAACCGAAAACCCCGCCCTGCCAGATAACCTGTCTGTCGCCGATAGCTACCGATTACCAGTTCGCCAGCCGAGAATAACCACCATATACGGCGTGTCAACTTCGCTTTAAAACGCTGTACCCCTACCGTAGTGATTATTCTCCGTTCGTAGTCACTGGTTGTCAGCAGATAATCGCGTCCTGCGCTCGTCACTTCATCCTGGTGCCAGGCCAGCGGCACGCGTCCGCCCAGCAGACAGTACAATTCGCCCAGGTACAGGCCAGTGAAGGCATCGCCGACCACAATTCGCCCTGCATCATCCACTTTCACTCTGATAATGGAGTTCGGTAACTGAATATCCGCCTGGCTGCTTCGTTTGAGCAGGGCGAGGGTGCTACCCATAATGTCGTTGAGGTGCAGACCCTTCGCCGTATCCCAGTCGATGAAACCCGAAAAGAGATAGTTCGCATTACGTGACAACTTGAAGGAAACACTGCCTTCATGACCGCACGCACCGAAAAATTTTTGCTGTAAGCTGGAAGGCAAGTATACGAGCGGGGTTGTCTGGCAGGCGGCGAATGCGGACGGGAGTAAACACGTGACCATGAGCCTGCGCAACACTGCAAAGATATCGTCGCAGATAAAAAACCTACCTCCCGCTTGCCACATCTCAAGAATTTTCGCCCAGCTGCTCGAGTTTAGCTTTGATACGGGTACGGGCGGTTTCTTCCTCAGCATGTTGCAACGCTCTGCGGTAGATGTGCAGACTTTCGACACCGCGCCCCAGCTTCAGCAAAATATCTGCGTAGTGCTCAAGAATGACGGGTTCATCGGGGTGCAGCCGCACTGCCTGCACAATACTCGTATGTGCCTTCTGATAATCACCCAGACGGTAGTAAACCCACGCCAACGAGTCGAGGTAATAACCGTTATCGGGTTTGAGTTCAAGTGCTCGTAGGATAAGGCGCAGGGCTTCGTGCAGTTGCGTGTTCTGCTCGGCCAACAGGTAGCCGAGGTAGTTGTGGGCATGACTGTGGCGTGGGTCGAGTTCAATCACCGTGCGCATTGTCTGCATACACCCCTCGATGTCGCCTGTCTTCTCTTGGTACACACCTTTGGCGAAGAGCAGGGGAACGACCTCAGGATGTTTGGCCACTCCTTGTGCGGCGGTGCGCAGTGCGGCGCGGTAGTTTTTTTGTTTGTTGTAGATGTCGGCCAAGAACGCAAAAAATTCCCAGCGTGTCTTGCCCATATCGATCAGCTGGTGCAGTTCTAACTGTGCTGACTGCCATTCGTTTTGGCGTTCGTAGACAACTGCTAGGCGGAAACGCACCGCTCGACCCAGTTCTCTGTCCTCTATCAGGCGGCGATAGTACTGCACTGCCTGGGTGTCGTTACCAAGCCGTTCCTCGCTTAACGCGGCGAGGTAGATAAGGCGGGATGAGCTGGGATGTTCCTGTAAAAGCTGCTGCAGGATGGTGTGAGCACGCTGGTTTTCTTCCAACTCCCACAGGATAGCAACCTGCTGCACCGCCACCCCCACACTGTAGGGAGAGTGGTTTGTCGCCAGTGCGTCCAATAACGCCAGTGCTTGCACTAACCCCCCCAACTGTCGATACAGGCTAGCGAGGTAGTGAATAAATTGCACGCTGGTGGTGTTGCTGCGATAGAGACGTTCGTAGACGGAGACTGCCTCTGTCGAAGAACCGTTCAGTGCCAGAGTGTAGGCATAGATCAACATCGTGGCGGGGTTAGCGCTCTGCATCTCGAATGCCGTGCGTGCTGCCTGCAATGCCTCGTGCTTCTGCTCCAACAACAGGTGAATGCGACTCAGCTTCGACCAGCCATGCACTGCGCTTGGTATTGCCTGCACCATCCGCTGTGCCACCACCAATGCCTGCTGCCACTGTCGCTGTGCCAGGTGCAAGTCGATCAAGGCATGATGACTGGGGATATGTAAAGCATCGAGGGCGAGTGCCTGCTGTAGCTGTCGCTGAGCGTCTTGCCAACTACCGCTACGCACCAAAAGCTGCCCGTACAGAAAACGCAGATAGGTATCTTTGGGATGCAACAGGGTCATTTTTTTTGCTTTGGTCAGGGCTTCCGTCGTATGACCGAGCTCAGCGAGCGTGAAGATCGCTTTGCCGCCCAAAAACGGGTTGGGATCAAGGCCATAGGCACGCTCGAACGCCGCGTGGGCAACACGCGCATCTCCCCGCAGCAACGTGTACTCACCCATCAGGTAGTTGTGGATAGCACTGATCCGACGCTGTTCAGGCGACCATAGGGATGCTGGTACGTCGAGCAGCGGCACCTCAGGCCCTTTCTCTAGATCTTCCGCCGTCGTCGGTGCAAGCGATGCGGTCGCACGACAGGCCGACAAAAAAACACAAAAAGATAAAACTCTCATACCTACTATTGTAGCCGAAAAAAAAGTTCCCCACATGCCTTTTCCTTCGGTATACACTTATGCGACTAAGCTTAGGGGGGTAGGGGAGTAACTGTTGAGGGACACTGGGGTCAGGGAGCTGTCGCAAGTTTTGCGTGGCGTGAGTCTCGCGTGGGTGGTGAGTGGCTCGATTGCTGCCGTGGAGGTGGTGAAAGCTATCAGGGCGGTGCGGCGGTTGGGGGCGCGGGTGCGGGTGACGATGACGCGGGAAGCGCGGCGTTTTGTCACACCTACTGCCTGTGCGTGGGCGAGTGGCGAGGAGGTTGGCGTTGACTGGAGTCCGTCAGCCGACCATGTCGCTGAGGGCGATGCACTGGTTATCGCACCTTGTTCGGCCTCGTTGTTGGCCAAGATTGCTGCGGCGATTTGCGATGCACCTGCGTTGTCGTTAGCGGCTTCTTATCTCGGTCAAGGCAAGCCAGTTATGGTGCATCCCTGCATGCATCAGTCGCTGGCGGCTAATCCTTTTTTGCAGGACGTTTACCCGCGGCTGGAGAAGCGTCTGACGGTGATCGCCCCGTGTAGGGAGGAGGGTAAGGATAAGTTTCTTCCTCCTCAGCAGCTGGCGGAGAAAATCGCTCACTGCTATCGTGGCGGAGGGAAGCGCGGGGCGGCGGTCATCGTCAGCGGGAGTACTGTCGCTCCTATCGATGCTGTGCGTGGCATCACTAATTTTTCTCGCGGTGAGATGGGTTCGTTAATCGCGACGGAGTTGTATCGGCATGGTTTTGCTACTCATGTCGTCAGCGGTGTAAGCACGTATCGTCCCGTCGTCTGCACTAGTCTAGTCGAGGTTAGCACTCCCACCGAGATGGGAGCGCAGGCACAGCGGTTGTTGCAGGAGATACCTGATGCCGCCCTGGTAATGGTCGCGGCCGTGTTGGATTTTGCTCCTGCGACAACGGTGGCGGGCAAGATTTCTTCGCGACGGGAGGAATTGCAGGTACGCCTTCTCCCTGTGCCGAAGCTGATACACGTGCTACAACCTCGTTCGCAGGTGAAGGTAGTTTTCAAATTACCAGCTACTTTCGATCCCGAACGGGGCGTGAAGATGGGTATCGACGCGTATTTCGACCGCCAGAAAGAGACGCGGGCGAGCTTGCTGGTGGTCAATCCGTGCGATGCGATGGAGGGTGGAAATTATCACGCCTATTTGTTTTCTTCAGATTTATCACATAGTTATGCGGGTAGCAAGCAGGATACAGCACGCCTCATCGGCCAACACGTGGCCGCGGGTCTGAGGGGAGAAAAAAATAAACTGCACGAAAAGTGATTTTCTGGTATGCTAATCTCCCTGAGTTGGTTATAAGGGATCATCGCTAATTTTCGGACGAGTTAGATCTAACATGAACAAGAAACTTTTCATCGGCGGGTTGAGCTGGAACACCAGCGAGGAGAGGTTGCGGGAGGCTTTCGAGCAGTTCGGCGACCTTGACGACATCAGGATCATCACTGATCGTGAAACGGGTCGTTCCAGGGGCTTCGGGTTTGTGACCTTCGCAGAGGAAGAATCGGCGCAGAAGGCAATTGCTGAAATGGACGGTTCGAGTCTCGATGGGCGCAACATCAAGGTAAACGAAGCAGAAGAAAAGCCTCGTCGCTCCAACCATCAGCGCAGCCCAAGAAGCACAGGTCCTCAGTTCCGCTGATAGTCACGACCCTACAAGTCTGAGACCGACGACCAGCTCTCTGGTCGTCGTCGGGTGAAGTGGGGAGTTCAGCTCCGCACGGTGAGCTGGAGGCGTGTCCGTGTTCGGCTGTCTCTGGCGCAGGCGCGGTGCCTGCAGCTTGAGGGCGGTGAGGGTACGGGTTGCGGCAGCCGTTGAAGGTTTCTTCCCCGCAGTCGCCGCGGGTCGGGATCGTAGGTGGGCGACGCGGGGTGCGTCTGGCAACTGCTAGGATGAATACCTATTGACACTAACGATCACCGCGCTTCAACTCTCCCCACGGCATGGTTTTTTTACCCTGTGCTGCGACGGGCAAGGCTTTAGGGTGGGCGGCGATGAGCTGTGCAAGCTCGTCGTACTCAAGGTCTTTCGCTAGCTGTGCGGGTGTTTTTCCCTTTCTGTTGGTCAGATATGGCTTGATGTCCTTGTGCCTGAGTAGTGCTTCTATCACCCGCCGATAGTTGTACAATACCGCGTAGTGTAGCGCAGTCATCCCTTCCGCATCACGGACATTGACATCGAGATGCTCATCATCTTGGATAACAATTCTCGCAGTAGTCTCCGACACGTGTTTGAGCTCAAAGATCAGGGGATGTTTAGGACGGCAGCCGAGCGGCACGTGTTCCAATTCATAGTCGTCGAAAAAACAGTCATCATCTGGCAACCCCTCATGCCTTGTCTTGTAGAGCCAGATGACACCATTCTTATCATCTTTACCGATTATCCCGCCATCCTTGTGACCTTCCGAGAGCGTCATCATGATGGAACTCGGCTGCGTACCTTTGGTGCCATCCCAAGCACCCTTGTCCAGAAGCGGATCACCATCTCTGTTCCCAGGAATGTAGGTATCCGCTAAGCCGAAAGCATGCCCCATCTCATGTGCCAGGGTGCCCGTAAAATCGCGATCGACCCGCAGGTCGCCCTCACGCAGGTCGATCAGCGGTGGACTCGCCCTACGCACAGATGCAGTCGATGGGCTCTCATCGTTACAGTGAAAAACGACGGAGAGGTCGCTAGCGTCCCGTTGCCGCCCCAGAAAGTAGCGGAAATCAGCGACAATTTTTCCTTGCTTGTTCTCGTATTCTCGTAGCGGCTGCAACCACATCTGGAGCACGGCGGTGATGGTCTCGGTCAAGACATCATCGTTGTTGCGCTGCTCAGCTGCACAGTCAGCACCGTAACTGTAGCCGATGTTCCAATGGGGATGGTGGACGATATCGACCAGAATGCGTGGCCGATTGCCTCTCTGATGCTGCAGCGCGATGAACTTCTCAGCCGCAGTCGGCGGACGCACGATACAGGATACACAGTCGAACATGAACAGATATACCAAAACCCGCCGCATCATCTCTCCCCCCCCCCAGTTAATAATCAGTACCTTCATACTTCATCATGTCAGTACCTTCATCGCAATTAAAGTTGCGTTGTGGCTTCATGCCGTCTATGTAATCCTTGATGGCATTTAGTATCGCAACAATCGTAGCGCGGTCACAACCGTCTCTGGTGTAATCGTAGTTCCCGCTGCTAAGTAGAGTTCTCATCCTATCTCGGTCTCCACCTCCTTCCCAGGCATCATCAAAGCCTTCTAAACATCTTCTGTCACTTGAGGAGCTACTGGAGTATTCGTGTGATCCACTGTCTGGACAAGTGCCGTTGTTGGTAAAGCACCCTGCGATTTTGCTGAGGCGTTCTTCTTTATCCTTAGTTCCTCCTGCATGAAAGGTTACAGCGGCGTTGGCTAGCACATTGGAAAAACCCTCCCTGACACATGCCTGACGTTTGCAGGATGGCAGCGAGCACCGACATGATGACCTGTCAAAGCGGACGGCGTCGCTAGAATCACCAGGGCAGATAGACATAGATTGCATATTGCAATCCCCCTGCGCTGTGGCGACCGTTGTGGAGCTACCTGGACAATATTCGGTGCATTCGCACTCGTATTTGCCTGCGCTGTTCTTCGTCCCCTTACTAAACTTCCGATTATCTGCTTGTCCGATGCAATAGGATTTTGCACTGCTTACCCTTGTGCCATCAGCACATTCGTCTTCAGGTTCAGGTGCATCTACACAGCTGCAGGTGGCTTCTTCGTATTCCATCGGCTGCCCATTACTGCCTGTTTTGGCTGCACAGATAGTTGCGCTGACTTTTGCCCCATCGCAAACACATGTGCAGGCATAGTGAGCGACGCTGCCATCGCTGGTTTTCTTCATAGGGTTAAATTTCCGATGCGGCCCTGGTGAGCCAGGCGTTCCATTCCCCATGATGCAGGATAAGTCCCGCCCCTCAGAGCATGTACAGTTACAGGGAGTCCATTTTTGCCCTAGGCCTGCGCAAGTATAATACTCTTTGGATTTACTGTAGGGACAGCAAGCACTTTGATCGCAAGGACTTCCCATTATCGTTTTGGTGTGATCGATGTCATCGCCGTTGCAACAGTTTACGCAGGGGTCGCAGGAGTCGCAGTTTTTCGTGCCCAGCACCACGTTCCTCAGATCTACCGTCCCACAGGTAGTAGCTGGTGGTCTAGGAGTACCCGTGCAAGGGACATCGTTAGCGGTCTGGGTATGAGCTTCACCGACACATATAGTGCTCGCATCGAAGGGAGGCCAAGGATACGTGGTAGGGCAATCGCAGACGCAATCTTTAGTGCCCGCGAATGTTCGCGTTACGCTCTTTACCGACGATGACGCACATGATGGGTGTCCTATACACCTCGTAGTTTCTGTGCCGTGTTGAACGACATCATTGCCCGTACAAACTTCACTAGTGTCTGGCATTGTGCCCCATACCGTACTTGTAAAACAGCTGCAGCCACCCCCTCCGCCCTCACAAGCATCTCCATCGGGACAATACGCCGTGATATTGCGACACACTTCGGGATCACCGCTGTTTATGTTAAGTTGCACAGCATCACCCTTGTTGTAGCCACACCGCCAACAACCCCTACCCTCACAATCTGGGTAGATGTACCTGCTATCCGCATCGGAGGCTGCCGAAGCGACGGCGGTATAACCACCCGTACGTACCTTATAGACATAACGAAGATCGCGGCAATTTTGGGGGCGAAAACCAAGACGATTCCCCAATCCCGCGTCCCTATCGTCGCTATAATCGGTACAATCGCCGACAACATCAAGACCATCCTTGTAACCCACCCCGTTAGTAGCCAGCGCAGCACTGAAGTAGTATTGCCCATGTTCGATCCTGAACATCGCCTGCAGGGAGGCAATATGGTGCAGATTGCTGCGTGCCTCACCCCGCCGTGCTTGCACCAAAAAAGCGTGATAACGAGGGATTGCTAGTGTCGCCAGAATGCCGACGACCGTCACCGCGACCATCAACTCCACCAGACTTAAACCCGCTACCCTCGTCCGCACGAACCCCCCCTTACCAAGAAACTAAAAGCACCCCCTGACAAAACGATCGACTGTTTTTTTTTTGTCTAAGTTTTTTTTGGTTTTTATAAAGATCATCTGTAGTTGCCATACTTGCTGAAGCGCTCCGCTTTACACGCGCTAGCTTAGGTGCTACACCCGTCTCTTGCTGGCTGTCGTTTCCGTAGCACGGGTGGTGGCACTGGCAGGATATCAGTAGAGGCAGAAGATATATCGCACCCACCCTTTACCATCGTCGCCCAAGATGTTGACCTGCTGGTACTCGACAAAGCGCGTGGCTACACCATCGACGCAGTGCTGGCTGGTGTGCGCAGCACGTCTCCGCGCGCGGAGCTTGTGCATCGTCTCGATCGAGACACGAGCGGAGTGTTGTTGGTGGCACACAACCACCAGGTGCAAGCGCAGCTGCAGGCGCAGTTCAAGGCACGGCAAGTACATAAAGAGTATCTTGCTCTGCTCGATGGTAACCTACCCCGTGACTACGCATACGTGCAGTCATACCTGAGCCGTGACCGCAAACAACGCTTGCGGATGCGATCACATCCCCACCCTGTTCGTGCCCGCCATTGTCGCTACGCGGTCAGCGAATTCTTCGTCCTGCAACGCTTCCAACAACGCCTTACCTTCGCCAAAATCAAGCTAAACACAGGACGTACACACCAGATCAGAGTGCATGCTGTCGCCCTCGGCACTCCCGTGCTGGGTGATAACCTCTACCATCGCCCGACCATGTTACCCCACGCGTTTCCCCCCCGCCTGCGTGCCGAGGTGCACAGCTTACCCGCACAGATGCTACATGCCAGCAAAATTGCCTTTCAACACCCGCGTTCGCAGGTCGCCTGCCTTTTCGATGTCCCACCGCCTGCCGATTTTCGCGATCTGCTCACCTCGCTGGGGGGAAAATTATCCTGAACTCCATACCTACAACGTTGTTTGGGGATCGACATCGACGATAGTTCTGATGCCACTGGGTATCAAACGTTGCAGTTGTGGTAGCCAAGTGCGCAGCGTGGCGTGCAACTCACACGCATCACGAGCGCAGAAGTAGATGACTTTGCGGTAGCGGCGGTTGATTTTGTGCAGCGGCGGGTCGGCGGGGCCGCGAATACGTAGATCGCCGCTGTCCGCGAAGAAAGCGCCGATCTTTAGTGTCGTCGCCTGTAATTTTTTCGCGTCGCTGCTGTTCAATTCGAGACAAGCGAGGCGAGTGAAGGGCGGGTAGCGAAATTGCTGGCGAAAAGCGAGCTCGTGGTGTGCGAAAGCATGATAATCTTGTGCCAGTGCCGCTTGCATAATAGGCAAGGTCGGGCGAACAGTCTCCACCAGCACCTCGCTAGGGTTGTTGCTGCGCCCCGCACGCCCCATCGCCTGCACCAGCAATTGAAACAGACGCTCAGCAGCACGAAAGTCAGGCATCGCCAGCATCTGGTCGGCATGCAGGATCACCAGCAAGGCGACATGGGGAAAATCATGCCCCTTCGCTAACATCTGCGTGCCGACTAGGATGTCGGTCTCGCGCTGGCGGAAGCGTTGTAACACCTTCTCCAACTGCCCCTTGTGTGCAACAGTGTCGGAATCAAGACGGTCGATGATAGCGGTGGGAAATTTTTGTCGTAGCGTATTTTCAACCCGCTCACTGCCATAACCACAGACCTGCAAGTTTTCCCGCACCCGTTCCTCCAACACTTTGGCAAGTGGGACACGATAGCCACAGTAGTGACACTTGAGCAGTTGCAAATTATTGTGCAGAGTCAGACTGACACTGCAGTTATTGCAAGTGACGACATCGCCTTTGTCTTTGGCGAGCAGATAGTGCGAAAAGCCGCGGCGATTGATAATAACGATCACCTGCTGTCCCGCAGCAAGGGTAGCGGCGATGCGCGTCGCGGTCGCCGCACTGAAAACACAGGCATCTTGCCCCTCACCGACGGCGGTGAGGTCCGCGTGCCGCACCTGTGACTTGATCCGCTCTACCGTCACGCGAGGGGGGTGCGGGTGAATGCGGGTCGGCAATGCGACCAGCTGGTACTTGTGCGTCACAGCGTTGTGCCACGATTCCAACGACGGTGTCGCACTGCCGAGCACAACTTGCGCCCGCTCCAACTGCGCCCGATAGACGGCGAGATCACGCCCATGATAAGCGAGTTGTGAGCCTTGCTTGTAACTGCTATCATGTTCCTCATCGACGACGATCAACTTGAGATTGACAAAAGGGGCAAAAATACTGGAGCGCGCCCCGATCAAGATCGCCCGCTCCCCGCTACTTAACAAACGATAGGCATGCCAGCGTTGTGAGACGGTGAGCGCAGAATGTGCCACCACCACCTGGGCAGGAAACCGCTGCGTGAATACCCGCACCATCTGCCCCGTCAAAGCGATCTCAGGCACCATGACAAGAAACTGCGGGGCAAGGTCGGTCGGTGAAGCACTGAGCAGTGCCGCGATAAGGTGCAGATACAACTCGGTCTTGCCCGAATCGGTCACACCGTGCAACAGCACAGGTTTGCGATTGCCGCACCGTTGTACGGCATGCAAGGCCAGTCGCTGTGCCGCAGTCAGGGTCGGTGCGGCGCTGCTTACGACACGAGGCGGTGTGTCGCAGTTGTCCCGTTTCACCTTACCCTTGGCGAGATAACGAGGGGCAATCAGTGCCAACACGCGTCCCAGCGGACAGAAATAATAGTTGCTAACAAATGTCGCCAGTTTAAGCATGGTGGGCGAGTAGTAAGGCTCGTGCTCCAGCACTCTGTCGATGTCCTTGACGCGGTAGGGAAAGTTGGTGGCGGGCACAGGGTCGAGCACCACACCGTAATTCTGCCGCGACCCGAAAGGTACTAACACGCGTGTGCCGCGCGACAAGTGTTCACGATGACGATAGGTGTGGAGCCGATCTACCTGGGCATCAACCGCAACCTGATAGAACACCGCACAACCCTTCGCTGTGTATCTGAGCGTTCAGCGTGCCGCCCGTATTAGCTTACGCACATGGCGATTATGCTCGCGCAGGGTACGAGAAAAATGATGCCGCTTGCTGCCGTCAGGAATCAGAACGTAGAAATAATGCCCTTCATCGGTCGGCTGCAACACCGCCAGCAGCGAGGCACGCGACGGTGAGCCGATGGGAGTAGGCGGCAGCCCCCTGTGAATACGAGTATTCCAGGGATTGGAAGCATCACGCAAGTGACGGCGTTTTAAATCGCCGCGGTAGTCCTCGATGCCATAGATGACCGCAGCATCGATCGCCAACGGAGTGCGATCCTTGAGTCGTCGCCAGATAACTTCGGAAATCTTGCCGCGTTCATCGTCGTGCGCTGTCTCCAACTCAATCAACGAAGCCATCGTCACCGCCTCGTGCAGAGTTAAGCCCTTTGCCGCCACTCGCTGCTCGTAATCCGCAGGCAACACCGCACGCCACTTTGTCACCATACGCGTGAATACCTGCCGCGCCGTCGGCATCCGCCGATAAAAACTATACGTGGCAGGATAGAGATAACCCTCCAGAGAGTCTGCGGCTATCTTGAGCTCGGCAAGCAGCTCACGGTCACGCGCCAACTGCCGCAGCTCCGCCTGCGTACCGAGTCCATGCTCAGCCAGACGCATCACGATCTTGGCGAGGGTAAACCCCTCTGGCACGGCGAAACGCAGCCGCAGCTCGACATGAACATCCCCCGCAACGATACGTGCCACAACCTGTGCGGGACTTGTTGCACCCCTGAAGCGATAATTACCCGCTTGAAATTTTCTGAAGTCAGCACAACAGCGCACGAAAAAACGAAACCGCAGGGCGGAATCAACCACCTCCGCCTGTGCCAGTGCCTGCGCTAAAGATCGCAAAGAAGTGCCCGCGGGAAAAGATACCACCTGCCCCGTCGTCAAGTTACGCACCGCAGACCCCCAGTGCTGTAACCTCCACACCCCCACAGCAACCAGCAACACCGCCAGCGATAAGCACGCCACTGCCACCAGCAGAATACGACGCGGACGCATCGTCACCTACGCACAGATAACGGCTGCCTCACTGCACGCCTCCGCGGTGCGAACTCGTCGGTGTGCGGGTCGGCCTCGCGGTCGGTCGTCTTGTCGGTGTGCGGGTCGGTCTTGCCGTCGGTCTTGCCGTCGGTCTCCTGGTCGGCCTCGCGGTCGGTCGTCTTGTCGGTGTGCGGGTCGGCCTTGCCGTCGGTCGTCTTGTCGGCCTTGCCGTCGGTCGTCTTGTCGGTGTGCGGGTCGGTCTTGCCGTCGGTCTCCTGGTCGGACGGCTGTTGTCGATACAACGTCCGTGTCTCGGACTCCAGTGTTCGCCACGCGGGCAGCGGCGGGCACGACCGATGCGGACACATTCTCTGCGTCTGGTATCGTAACGGTAGCCAGTACGACACCGCACACTGCCGTGATAGACACAACGATTTAAGCGTGCCGACCAGTGGTAGCCCACCTGGCAGTTGCGGCGGTTGCGTTGGCAAGACTGGGTGTGGCGATCCCACCCATAACCAGGAGCACAGGCACGGTGATTGCGCACACAGCGTTTAACCCCGTAGTCGTAGTGCCAACCACGTGCACAGCGATGATCGGTGAACAGGCAAAGCCCCCACCACCAGTCGTAGGAAAAACCCAGCGGACACCAGTAGGGATCAGGCATACACCGATGATAAAATGAATCCCAACGATAATTCCACGGACAGCGCGGGTAATTGTCGAGCACACAACGCCGCAAAAAGTGATCGAAATAATAGCCCGTAGGGCAGTAGCGACGCGTAGGATAACTCCGACAAGCGTCATCGGCGGGTTCGTAATACGTGCCTCTCGGACACGGAGCACCACGACCTTGCACACAATGCCGCAAAACCGCGTCGTAGTAGTAGCCTGAGGGACAGCGGTAACGGCGACCAGGATTCGTCTCCCCCCTCGCCGTGTCGATGAACAAAGAAAACTGCCGCCAATTACTAACCACTTCACCCGTGCGGTCGGTGTGGGTCAACTTGAGCATGAGGTAAAAGTTGCCCGTTGCCCGCAGCGTGCGTGGCGGAACAGTATTGCTGTCGAGCAGATATTCCGTTCCAGACGGCTGTGGGGTCAGACGGGTGATGAAACGTGCATCACCGTAGGTCCCCGTGGCACGGAAGACATTGAAGTAAAAGGGTCGCCTGTCATAGGTAATCGTTGCGAACACCACCTCGCCTGCCATCACCGCGATGCTGGGGTTGGCCGCGGCGCGAGTTTCGCCGTCGGGATAAACCGCGGTGACACGATAGGCATAGCGGCCACGTGCCGCAAAACGCGAGCGCCATCCATCCTTGACCGTAAACAACTCCGCCAGCCGTGGGGGAGTCTCCTGGGAGACAGACCGACCGTGGACAACATGGCTGTCACGATCGCGTGGCGTGCCGCTTAACTCGACGTAGCCGAGTCGGTTGTGCGTTGTAACCCGTAGTGAACTAGGGAGGTTATGCCAGGCAACACTAACACGCGTGCGGCGATTCCCGCGCACAAACCTTATCTTGTCACGGTACGCACGATCTCTTTGGGCACGATCAAGACGGGCGGAGCTAGAAAAGCGCGGATAACTCAGCCGCCCGTTATGGGCCGCGAAGAAACACACCTGCCGACTCGTCCGCCGTTCTCCAAACCGTGCGGCAAGGGTGAAACACCATCGCCCGACGAACCGCGCGGTGCCGAAGACGACTGCCCGCGTGCGTTCAACAGCCCCGATCGCAGCCAGTTCCAAGCCTGCGGGCAACTGCGAGCCGACGACCTGCCAGTCGATTGCTGCACGACGGTAATCGTCACCGCGCCCCTCTGCCCATGCCAAGGTGAATTCAGTCTCGCTGTATTCGCCATAACGAACCTGTAGATCATCGTCGTCATAGATAATCAGCATCCCTCGGTCGCGTGTCGCTGGCTCCTGCGCGTGCTCCGATCCTTCCGCAACGGCGGTGTGTTCACCGCCATGCGCCAACAGAGCTCGGTCAAGACCGCTGACAATCAGCCCCCCAACCACTACCCATACCACCCAAACCGACACGAACCTGATGCCACGCAACCACAACAAGACACCCTCCTTCTAGCAAACGCGGCAATCGCGGCGGGCAACACACGCAGCGCAAACCCATTCCGAAAAGAGACCACCGCTTACAACAGGATCACCTTCGAGTCTAGCCGATCTTTGTCGAAAAAGCAACGCGGCGAATTTTATGAGTTCTAGATGAAGAGCTCGCTCATCGAGGCGGAGTCATGAATACAGCGGATCGCTTTGCCTAGCAACTCGACCACCGAACGGGTGACAAACTTTTTTTCGCTAGTCGCGGTGGGAGACAAGCAGATCGAATCCGATACCAGCAATTCCTGTAGGCGGGAGGCTGATAGTCTGGTAACCGCATCGCCGCTCAACACTGCATGAGTCACGGCGGCTCGTACTGATTGTGCGCCGTTGTCGAACAGCGCGGTGGTCGCACTGAGCAGCGAGCCGCCCGTATCGCAAATATCATCGATAATCAAACAGTCCTTGCCAGTAACATTGCCGACGATACTCATGATGGTGCTGTCGTTAGGATTTTCTCGCCGTTTATCGAGAATCGCCAACTCACACGCGAGCAGTTTGGCCATCGCCCGCGCTCGCTCCACCCCTCCCGCATCGGGTGAAACTACGGTTAGATTACGACATGCACGATAATGTTGTGCAAACACTGGTTTGATGAACAAGTGATCGACGGGAATGTTGAAAAAACCCTGTATCGCGGCGGCATGCAGTTCCAGCGTCAACACCCGCTTAACGCCTGCCACCTCGATCAGGTCAGCGATCAACTTAGCAGTAATCGGGGTACGAGAGGTATTCTTCCGCTCCTGCCGCGCGTAGCCGAAGTAGGGCGCGACCAGTGTAACACAGTCTGCCGAGGCACGCCGACAGGCATCGGCCACGATAGCCGCCTCCATGATATGGTGGTTGACAGGTGGACAGGTCGGTTGCACGATAAAAACATCGGCACCGCGCACGTTGGTGCGCAGCTCTACCCTCGTCTCGCCATCACAATGCTGCCCCACCAAAGCATTTGCAAGCGGGATGCCGAGATAGTCAGCAATTTTTTCCGCCAGCGGGCGGTTAGCATTGCCACTCAGCAAAATCATGTCACGCTTCATCACATAGATGCCCTCTTAAAACATTTTGAAGTGTGTTTTGGCAACTTCTGCCAGACGTGCTTCGCCGTGTCGTTGAGCGAAGGTGCGAGCTTGTCTTTTTACTTTCCCTGTTGCCCCGCGCAGAAAAACTATCCCGTGTTGTCGTGACAGTGCGGCGAGTCCACGCAGAAAATTAGCACGGGCGAGGATGGAGGCACAGGCCACCGCGGGGTAACGTTCGGCACGAGTCACCTGAGTCAGGGCGATATGTGCGGAACTGTCGAAATACGAAGGAATGAGGTGCGCCGCGGCGAATTTATCTGAGATGACCTGTGCGCAGTCGGTCGCCTCGACCAAGTCCATGATGACTTTGGCATGCGCTTGGGCGAGCAGTTTGTTTAAATTTTTAAATTGTTGGTAGCGCTGATTGTAAAGCGGCGGGGCAAAAACCAGCGAACGGTGCACACACTCCCGCTCGATACGTTCCGCTAGTTTGATAATTTCCTGCGTACGCAGTTGTTTAGAATCCCGTACGCCCCATCTCCGCACCTGTGCGAGCTGAACACGCTGAAGGTACACACCGCTGATGGCCAGCGGGCCAAAATAATCGCCTTTACCCGACTCATCGACTCCGCTGTGCTCGATGTGCTGAAAACGTTGCTGCGACGAGGATACAGGGGCGGGCGGGGGAGAGGTGTGGAAGAATTTTTCCACTTTCGTCTTCAGATCACAGGCTTTGCCCTGTATCAACACCTTGCCCGTCAGGTAGAAGTTGACATTAATCCGCTCGCCGCGGTGCGCGACATCACAACGCCAGCCACACTCGATCTCCCGCTCCGCAAACGTAAACGCCTGCTGCTGACAATAGCCCCGAAACTGTTTGCGGCTGACCTGCATACAGTGTGACCCTCTAGAATTTCAAAGATAACCCGCCTCAGGGTAGCACAACACGTTGCGAGGAAAAAAGCTTTACTTTCTCTGTTTTCACAGGTAGGCTTCAGGCTGGTATGGGTTTCTTTGCTACTTTTCTCAAAAACAACTACCGCGCGATCTTCGGAGCCTTCGTGCTCCTTGTCATGCTCTATGTGCTCGGTTTGGTTTTCACATCGGGTGCTTCGACCCCCGATGGCGACCTTGCCCGTTGGTTGCGGATGATTTCTTCGTCGTCGCGTCTCAGCGGTTGATCTGCCCGTAGCCGCCACCGCCTGGGGTGGCGATGACGATGCGATCGCCCCGCCGTACTCGACAGGTGGCTACGCCCGCCAGTTCCTCCGTGCGTCCGTCGGCTCGCAACAGGCGGTTGTATCCAGCCTCGCCTGCCTGCCCGCCCTCCAAGCCTTGTGGTTGTGTGGTACGGCGCTGCGAAAGGATGTTGACCTCCATTTCCTGCAAAAACTCAAAACAACGCACGATACCATCGCCGCCCCGTCGCTGCCCTTGTCCTCCGCTGCCGTGCCGTATGGTGTTGCTGAGCACCCGCAATGGATAGAGCAACTCGATAACCTCTGGGTCGGTGATGCACGAGTTGGTCATATGCACTTGGCTGGCATCGCGTCCGTGCTGCTCGCGGTTAGCTCCACCACCTCCGCCGATGGTTTCATAGTACTGGAAGTCGGCGTTGCCCATGCTGAAGTTGTTCATCGTCCCTTGTGCGTGGGCACATACCCCGAATACCTCGCACAGCAGATCGCACAGTGCTTGGCTGGTTTCGACGTTGCCCGCAACCACAGCCGCGTCGGGGGGAGGATTGACGATACTGCGAGGGGGCAGAATGTATTCCAGAGCGCGCCCCAAGCCATCGTTGAGCGGCACATCGTCGGCGAGCAGACAGCGTAAAATGTACAGGCAGGCAGATTTCACCACCGCGGGGGGCGTGTTAAAGTTGCCCGCGTCGGCAGGGCAGCTGCCGCTAAAGTCGAGCCGAAAACGTTGTGCGGCGAGCTTACTGAATGCCACCGTCAGCCAGCGTTGTCTGTCCATCGTTACCGTCGCTCGCTGGGCGGGGAGTGTGCTCAATAACTGCTGTACCTTCGTCGCTGTATAGTGCAGCAGTTTTTCCGCAAGAGACAAGGACTGGGATAATCCTAGCTCGACGGCTAGCTTTACCAACCCTTGTTGTCCGCGGGTGTTGGCGGCGAGTTGGGCACGTAGGTCGTGCAGATTCTGGTTTAGGTTGCGCACGGGATAGGGTGGTTGCTGCAGCAGCGCGGCGATCTCCTGTTCCAGAAACATGTGTGCGGCGACGATTTTGCGCAGCGGAATGACCACGCCATCTTCGGCCAGTGTTTTGCTGTTGCTCGGCATAGAGCTGGGGGCGATGCCTCCGACATCACCGTGATGACCGCGACTGGCGACAAAAAACGCCAGCTGCTGGGCGACGAAGACAGGGGTAATGACGGTAATGTCGGGCAAGTGCGTGCCGCCCTGCCGAGGGTGGTTGGTAACCCAAGCATCGCCGTCCTCTATGGTGTACCCCTGGGCGACCAGATGTCGCACGCATTCACCCATCGAGCCGAGATGGACGGGAATATGCGGTGCGCTGCTCAACAGCTCGCCGCAGGCGGTAAAAATTGCACAGGAGTAGTCGCAGCGTTCTTTGATGGCTACCGAGTGGCCTGCGTGTTTGAGCACGAAACCCATCTCCACCGCGATGGCGTGCATCCTCTGGTAGAAGACTTCCAGCGCGGTGGTCGTCAGCTGGGCGGTGGATTGCTGGCGGCGCTTCGCACGGGTCAACGTCCAGCCGCGGGCGGTAGAGAACGTGCCTTGCCAGCCCGCGTCGATGACAATCGTCGTGTGTTTATCCGCGACCAAGGCTGGTCCCGTGACGGTATCGCCGTCCCCTGCCGCGGCGGAACTGAGAAGAGGCACGGCGGTCATGCCTTGCGCAGGCAAGTAAAGCTGCACCTCGGTGTTTTCTTTCTCCCTCGCCTCGCCGCGGGCAACGCCGAGCTGTGTGGGGTAAGGACGCGGTTGTCTCGCTTCCAGGGAGATGTTTTCGATCAGCAAATCGCCCCGTGCTGCAACTCCAAACAGCTGGCGGTAGCTGCGGTGAAACGTGGGGCTGATGCTGTCGTGTTGTGTCTCTTTGATGTCGATAAGGTGGTCGCTGTCGTGGCAGCGTATTTCCAGCGTAAAGGTATCGTGTCTGTTTCCCGCGGGCAGTGTTATCTGGTCTGTCAGTGCTCGGCACATGTCGCCGAGTTCGTCAGCCGTGAGTTTGCTCAAACTGCGGTGCACGCGTTGGGTGCGGCGCTCGCTTTTCTCGGCCAAGCCGATACCGAGGGCGGACAAAACGCTGGCGAGCGGGGGCACGATTATCCTGCTGATGCTCAGGTGATCGGCTACCGCACAGATCAGCTGTGCCCCCGCACCGCCGAAACAGAAGAGGGTAAATTGTCGCCCGTCGTAGCCGCTTTCGATACACACCTGTCGCACGGCTAACGCCATTTTTTCCACGGCAATGTCTACGAACCCTTGCGCCAACTGATAGGGGTCGCATGCCTGTGTTTGCGCGGCGCGGGCAAAGGCTTGCTGTACTGCGGCCAGATCGAGGCGTTGGTCGTGGGTTGTGCCACAGACGAGGGGAAAGAACGCGGCTTGGATACGTCCCAGCAGCAGATTAGCGTCGGTCACTGTCAGGCACTCTCCTCCTTTGCCGTAGCAAATCGGGCCTGGCACTGCACCTGCAGAAGCAGGGCCGACCAGTTGTCGTGCGCGGTCGCAGGTTAGCAGCGAGCCACCGCCTGCGGCGACGGTGTGGATTGCGAGACGCGGCGTTTGTAGCAGAAAACCCTGCAACAATCCTTCGTGGCGCAGACGGTAATCTCCGTCATAGAGTGCGATGTCGGTCGATGTCCCTCCCATGTCGAAGGTTATCGCGTGTTCGATACCGTATGCCGCGCAAATTTTGGCAGCCCCGACGACACCGCCTGCGGGGCCTGAGAGCAAGGCGGTATGTCCGTGCAAATCTTGTGCGGGGCGCAAACCACCCCACGACTGCATGAACAGCAGTTCATCCGCGCATATCGTTTCCTGCAACTGTTGTGCGTAACGTTGCAAACAGGGTGTCAGGCTCGCGGCGATCGTCGTCGTCTCGGTGCGGGCGATATAGCGAATGCGTGGCGACACTTGGTGGCTTAAGGCGATGTGGGTGAAACCGAGTGCCCGCGCCACTTCCGCCACCACCAATTCGTGCCGTGGGTTGCGGTAGGCGTGCAGGAAACTCACCGCCAGCACGGCTATCCCTTGTGCACGCCAGCGTGCCAACACGGTGTGTACCTCAACGCGGGGTAACGGGGTGAGCACGTCGCCTCGTGCGGTGATGCGTTCCGTGATCTCTGCAACTTCTGTGTAGAGCGGTTTTGTCTTGTGCGGTGACAGGCTGTAGATGTCGGGGCGGTTCTGGTATCTGATTTTCAGCACATCACGCCAGCCCTGGGTGACGAGCAGCGCACAGCGCGCTCCCCGCCCTTCTAGTAGGGCGTTGGTGGCCAGAGTTGTGCCCACCCGCAGTTCGTGGCAGCGCACGTCGCCGCTGATGGCTTGCATGCCTGCCGCCACCACATCGCGGTCACCGTGTTGCGCCGACAGCATCTTGTGCACATGCACCTGCCCCTGCGGGGAGAGAGCGACAAAATCGGTAAACGTGCCGCCGCGATCGACCCAAAACGACCAGCCTGCTTTCTGCATCTGCTGTCCTTCTTCTGCACCCCCGCCCCTTATCACAGGCGCAACGCTGACTCAAGCGGGGCACTCTCTCATTACCCGCCGTCGGATGTGTTACCCAGGCTTGTTCGTGTTCACTAGAAAACGTACAGCAGCAGGTAGATAACTACGCCGCTTAACGAGACGTACACCCATACAGGCCATAGCCAGCGCACGAGACGGCGATGGCGAGCGAATTGTCTTCGCCACGCGTAGTAGAGTGCCGCGACGGCTGCGGGCACGACGATGGTGGCGAGGGGGATGTGTGTGAACAAGATGCTGTAGTAAAAAATGCGTAGCCAGCCTTGTCCTCCGAAGGTGGTCATTTGTGTACTGCTGTAGTGATAGATGAGATAGCTGACAAGGAAGGCGGTGGAGAAAGCAAAGGCACACAGCATGAGGTTTCGGTGCAAAAGTTGGCGGTCACGGGCGATGGCGATACGTCCCAGCAGGAGGAAAAGCAGGGCGGTGGCATTAAGGAGGGCGTTGAGGGTCGGGAGATGCATGGTCAGTATGGGTAGAGCATTTCGCCTTCGACTGCGGGCAAGGCAGTGGTGGCGGGGTGTTGTTTAACAGCTGCAGGGTTGTAGGCAGGGCGGTTGATGCACAGGATCTGTTGTGGGTGTGCGGTGGTGTTTTGCCAGCGGCGGGGAGTGTGGGCAGGCCAGCTGACCGCGTAGCAGGCGGGCACGGACTTCCCCTGTAGGTTAAGCCCTGCCGCAAGGGTCATCGTGTGCTCACTGCCGTTATCGAGACAGTGTGGTGCGATGCTCTGGTGGGCGGCGAGGGTTAGCAGATAGATACCTGAGGTGCGGTTTTCCTGCACGACCGCGACCGCTCCGAAGGCGGTGCGGTGTTCGATAACAAAAATACTGTCCGCGCTGCGGGTCAGGGTGATGCGAGGTAGGGTTGGTGCGGGCATGATGCGGGGTTTAACGATGCTGACGGTCGCTTCCTGCACTGTTTCAGGATTGCTGCTGAGCAGGTAGCGAGCGATAGCTTCGGCGGCGGTTTCTAGCAGTGAGAAGCGGGACGTGCCGAGGATGAAGCGCACCGCGGCGTATAGTGCGGCGTAGTCGAGGGTATCGCGCAAACGGCAGCTGGACGCGGCTTTGCGTACATCACCATACGCCGCGAGCGACACGCGCACCTCCTGAGTGCGTAAGCGTTCGTCGGGTCTCGTACCTACCACGCAGGCAACGCTGATATCCTGCAACTCGATGCTATCCATCACCCTCTCTCACATGTGTAGGGCGCGTACTCTTATCGCATTACAACTCGATCGCTAAGTTGTTTTCACTTTGGTTTGCTCTCTGCCTGTGCTAGCATCGCCCCCAGTTGGAGATTTACCGCCAAAATTTTAGCGATGGGGGGTAAGGGGTGCGGGCACTGCTGTTTTTTTCGTTCACGCTGGCCTGCACAGGCAGCGACGGTGTGGTGTTGAGTAACGGCGCAGCTCCGTTCATCTCGGTGTGGGAAATCGGCGACCGTAGAACACTAGAGCTGATCTTGCCGCACGGGTTTACCTATGACTTTACCGTTGACTGGGGTGACGGCACGGCCTCGGCCATCACCGCGGCCGCCGACGAGGCCACCGCCCATACTTACGACCAGCCAGGCACATACACGGTGGTGATGCACGGTCTCCTGTCCGCCTTACGCAGCAGTGTCGCGTGGTGGGAGGCGGAACACTGTGGACTTGTTGCCGTCCCCCAGCTCGGAGAGGTGGGATGGCGGGACTTGCGTTCAGCTTTCGCTGGTTGTCATCTGCTCGGCTACGTCGGCGACGGTGATACCGCGGCGGTGACGACGATGGCGGACATGTTTGCCTCGGCGATCAACGTCACGCCTGAAGTCGGCAACTGGGATACGGGGCAGGTTACCGACATGTCCTCCATGTTCTTCCACGCGCTGCTCGCTAACCCCGATGTCTCCCGATGGGACACGGCGCGGGTGCGTACTCTGGCGGGCATGTTTCAACAAGCATCCGTGGCTGACCCCGACGTTAGCGCGTGGGACACGGCACAGGTGAGCAACATGAGACACATGTTTTGCGGTGCGGTGTTGGCTAACCCCGATGTCTCACGGTGGAACACGGCGCAGGTACGTACCATGCGAGATATGTTTGAAGGGGCACTACACGCGGATCCCGATGTCTCACGGTGGAACACGGCACAGGTAACCGATATGTCACACATGTTTGCGCAAACGCGTGTCGCGACTCCCGATGTCTCACGGTGGAACACGGCACAGGTGACCGACATGTCGTACATGTTCGATGGTGCGCAGGCCGCGAACCCCGATGTCAGTGCCTGGGACACCGCGCAAGTACGCCACATGACGGCGATGTTTCAGAATACAGGACAAGCCAGTCCCGATGTCAGTGCGTGGGACACAAGCAGTGTTCTTTCCTTGGAGGCGATGTTTTATCGTAGCGACCACGCGCACCCCGATGTCTCGGCTTGGAACATCGCAAAGGTGCGTAATATGCAAGAGATGTTTGCGGGCATGACCTACCCACCCCGCGGTTTGTCGCGTTGGGATTTCGGCAACGTCGAAAGCATGGACGGAATGTTCGACGGAGTCTCTCTCCCCGTGGCGGTCTACAGTGCTTTACTGGTACGTATTGCTGTTACCACCCGACAGCGCGGGGTGAATTTTGATGGTGGCTACTCGTACTACGATAGCAGTGCCGCAGTAGCGCGACAGTCTCTGGTCGAAAAGGGATGGCAGATCAGCGATCTCGGTCACACAGGGGAGTGCGGGGTTGGTGGAGGATGTGCGGGAAGCGGGCATCTGTAGGGACAGCGGTATATCTACGCACGTGCACTGCCGTGGCTCAAAAGGTGAAACCGATTTTTAGCGGGGTGATGTAGGGTAAAATGCGCCATCTTTCGCGACACGATGACTGCGATAGTACTCCGAAACATAGGCGTGCGTTGCTACCAAAAACGCTTTCCAGTGCAGCCATTGTCATCCCGAATTCCGCACCGTAAGTGATGCCGACTTGGGTACTGAAGTTGCTGCCGACACCGATTAGCACCCACAGACCTTCGAAGTGGCGTTTGCCTTTGATGCTGACATTGATCCCCGTCAATAGGTGTAGCCAGCTATCCTCAAGGAAATAGTGCAGCATCGCGGCACCCAAGGTAACACCGCCGATACCGTAGCCAACTCCCCCCCGCACGGAGGTGCGGCTCATGACGTGCCTCGTCATCTCGATACCAGTAACTCCGACGAGGGTTTTTACCCCCAGCACCTGCACCGATAGCTGGTTTTTCTCCTCACAACGCAAGCAAACATGCCCTTCACCTCCGACTAACTTGCGTCCCAATTTCTCGACAGTTTGCTTGGTAACTGACTCGACGATCGGGGAGTAGTCTAGTTTTTCCTCGCCGAAAGGTTCAGCGGCGGAGGCATCGCCCTTCCGTTCAGCCACGGGTGTTTCGTCGGCAGCCTTTTCATCCTCATCTCTCACCACCGTCGTGTCGTCTGAGCCGCGTTCCCTCTCAACCACACCCCAGTCAGATTTACCGCCCCCTGAGGGCTTATCCTTTCCTAAAGCAGCGCCATACAACGTAAAGCAGCACAGCGGACCCAGAAAAATACTTCGCCACGCAACCACCACACACCTCCCTTCACGCCGCCTCTCGACACTAAGCCACGCGGCCTTTAGAAATTTTTTTTCTTTTCGTGGCATAAGCCGCCACACGGACATTTTTTAGTCACCCTAAGCTTGAGGTGGATGCTTGCCAAATAAAACTTTGCAGCATGACAAAGTCGCGTCCCCGCCAAAGCTTACGCACAAGGCTGGTTACTGGATAACATCCTGTAGTTAAAAACAAATTAGCTGTTACCGCGCTCGCTGAGCTGCAAAGCTCAGCCATTTTTTGTGGTGTGATCTGTTAGGTTATTGGGGCTGGGTTAATTTTAGGGTGGGGAGGGGTATGTGATACGGGGGAGGTTGTTGCTGGTATGCCTATTGGTGGTGGGGGGGGACGTGAACGCCGTGCTGGTTGAAAAGAACGTGCATGGCGAGGACGCGAGTTTGGCGCTATTGCCTGGGCAGGGATTGAGTACGGTCGACGGGGAGGCGAAAGGGTTTTGTGTCGATCTTGCCGAGATGCGTACACAAAGTGGCGAGGAGCGTGGGCAGTATGCTGAATTTCGCGTGTTGGAGATCGCTTCCGAGTCGGCGTTGCGAGAAAATCTCAACATTTCAGCGGCGGGTATGTTGAAAACGTCTGTGTTTTTCAAGGTCGATGCACGGGTCAGTTTTGCCCGCAGTGTCAATAAAAACAGCGCATCGCGTTATTTGCTGGTACATGTGCGGGTTGCCAACCAGCTGTTGTTGGCGAATGGTTTTACCTTTCGACCCAATGCCATCGATTTGCTCCGCGAGGGACGCACGGAGGATTTTGTCCGTGCCTGCGGCAATGAGTTTATCTATGGTCGGCGCACAGGGGGGGAGTTGTTTGCCTTATTTGAGTTTGAGTTTCACTCTCGGACGCGGGAGCGTCTCTTCGATGCCGCGGTCGCGGCGAGCGGTCTTACCTGGCGGGCGGGAGCGGACATCGACTCCAGCCTGGCGAGCTTTAGTGAGTTGGGCTCGACGCAATTGAAGATTTTCCGTCGCGGTGGGCGGGGAAGAATTCCCGAAATTAAGAGCTTGGTTGATTTTGCCCGCGAGTTTACCAACATTGTGTCGCTGCTCGAAAAAAACTTCGTCACGTTGGAGCTTATCTCGAAGAACTATGCGGGTGTTGAGCCGATCAATCTGGTGGTGGGAGAGACAAAGATGCTGCGGCAGGACTTGATCGTGCGGCAGTTGGCACGCAACAACGATCAGGCGATCGAGATTCTGAACACTATTACTTTCATCAAACATCGTCCCCACAACTTCGAGCGGGTTGATTATGACTATCTCGATGCGATCGAGAAGAAGATCAGGCGGTTCATCAACGTCAATAACGCACATGTGGTGGCATGTTTCGATGACATCTTCAGCGGCTGTAAAGTCCCTGAAGTCGTCATGCCTGTTTTCCAAGCACCACCGCGGCTACAGAACAGCACTCCTATCTGTGACAAGGGTTTTAGTTGGTCGTCGACGAAGCAGTTGTGTTGTCACACTATGAAAAGGGTAGCGTGCCAATTTGAACTTGACGACGGCTCGTGTTTTTTCAATCGTCTTACTACAGCTACTGAATGTCGGAGGGGAATATGAAGGTGTTATCATCGTGGGTATCGTTGGTGCTTGCTGCCCTCGTATGTGGTAGCGTTGCAGGTGAAGAAGGGCAAAGGATAAAATATGACGAAATAGTGACATTGACTGCGGCGGTGCATGTTGCACGTCAGCCCAACAACGACGAGCGGCTGGCGGTTTATTTTGCCATCGATAACCAATACCAGGTTACTCTTGAATGTGGCGGGCAGGCGTTGGTGGATATCGTCAAAGACGATGAGACGACCAATGTGCTGGTGCGTTCTGAGAGTTTGCGTGTCTTTCCCTCCAAGGCATTCTCATATCAACTGGTACATCTGGTCGCGGATCACCTTAAGTTGCCCTCTGGCTATGATTTTGTCCCCCAGGAGTATCCTTCCGTCGAGGTCATCTGTGGGGTGTGGAATTCCCTGCAATACTTGCCGTTGGAGTTTTGTCAAAAGTCCAACCTAGAAATATGCAACCCAGATAAGATAAGCTATTTTTATCTGGTTAAAGATTATTGGCTTGGATCGTGTCGGTGTTAGATCGTCTCGGCGAATTGTTTGTGCTCGGTTTTAGAGGATTGGAGTTACCTACCTGGCTGCGTACTTTTGCCAGCAGGCACGGTTTAGGGGGCGTGGTGCTCTTCGATTACGATGTTGCGACGCGCCGACGAGGGCGTAACATCAGTAGCCCGCAGCAATTGCGGCATCTCTGTCGGGAGTTGGCTAGTTTGTCGGCGCGGCCGTTGATCTGCGTCGATCAGGAGGGGGGGCGTGTACGCAGGCTGCGGGAGGAGTGTGGTTTTCAGCCGTATCCGTCTGCGCTGGCATTCAATGCCATGTCTGACCGCGAGAAGATCAGTTGCACCCAGCGTAGCTTTGTGGAAATGCGCACACTGGGTATTCACTACAATCTTGCCCCTGTCATCGACATCAACAGCAACCGTGCCAACCCTGACATCGCTGGTCAACAGCGGGCGTGGAGTGATCGGGTACAGGATATTGCGCACAATGCATGTTTGGTCGGGCAGGTAGCGCGTGCGGTTGGGCTGGGTTTGTGTGCCAAGCACTATCCTGGTATCGGTGGCAGTGCGGTCAATTCCCACGCTGAGGTGATGGAGTTGGTGTTGGATGACGCACAGTTGGCGTTATTCTATCGTTGCGCACGTGAACTGCATGGTGAGGCTTTGCTTTTGAGTCATGGTTATGTCAAGCGGTGGGATAGTGTGTATCCTGTTTCAATTTCACAGCCTGCGATTGTGCGTCTACGGGAGCGTTGTCCTACGGTGCTGTTGTTTACCGATGATTTGCAGATGCGGGGGCTGCGGCGGCATTTTAGTGCGCAAGCAGCTATCGTCGCGGGTGTACGGGCGGGGGTCGACTTATTGTTGCATGGCAACAATCTTTTATTGGAGGAGGAGTGTTGCTTTAGTTGGGTGGAGCAGGTGCGGGCACTGTTGGTGTGCAAACCGCAGTTACGGGCACAGGTGGCGAGCAGTCTAAAGCGTATTACGGCTCGCAAGGAATATTTTTATGCGGGTGTTTGTCCGTTCACTACGCGGCAGGCAAGGAATGTCTGATCGTCCCTTCTTTACGGGGGCATCTACCCCCGTTGATACTGGACAAGTCAGACAAGCATATAGGCTTGTAGACCACAAAGAGCTACTTAGAAAGACGATACAACTTAAGAACCTTGTCTGCATGAATATCTCCTGCTTTGTCGCGAGAATGGTAAACCCGAATGGTTTCTCTCACACCCTTCTTGCCCCTTGACCACATGGTAAGAGAGCGGGCACATCCTGAGTTCCGTGGATAGGGCGCTTAATTTAATTTTTGAGCGACAGAAGGCCTGATTTTGCGGTGTTTTATCTGTCTCTCCTTCTGTAGTGCCTGACTAATTTTTTCTATCGACAAAGGTTACGGGGGCACCTACATAGGCTAGCCAGCTTAGGCGCGCTTCTTTGCCCTGCCACGCTTTTTGACGTTTTCTAGCTCGCCGCCCTCTCGCTCTAGCCTGTTGACTACACTGCGGCTGAGCTTCGTAATGCGACAAATGGCGGCGATACTCATGCCGTCCTCCAGCATACGCAACGCCACCTCGTGCCGTTCCTTGAAAACGCCTGCTTGCTCGCCCTCTTCAAGCCAACCTTCGCGGCCAATTTTGAGCTGGTTCATAAGTCTATCCTTTTCTTCTTTAATAGCTTCCACCTCGATATCTTCTAGCACAGATAAGCTAAAATCGCTATTGAATTTGGAGAAACAATCAGTCGCCAGTTCCAAAAGCCGCCTTCTCTCCTCGATCTCCAATATCAGAGTGCTGCGAAAAAATTTAGCCACCTTCTCACGGGTCAAGTCCCTAATGCAGTGCAGCGGCAGAACGTAGGGATGGCTCTTGGGAAATATCCTGATGATATCCTCCTGACTGTAGTCAGGCATATGGAACAGCAAATAGCTGTCCTCCCCATCACTTCTCGACATGTACGGCTGAACGTGGCAAAAATACAGCATGCCTGATGTCATAGAACCAATCAGAAGATCGTGTCGGATTGCTCCGCCTCCACTGTCGGGGCTGGGTGGCAAGAAGAAGCTGATCTTGTTTGGCTGGTATGGGGGGAAGTTTTCGCACCTCAACTGGTTATTGCCACAATTGCCTGAGTGTCACCATTATTGTGAACCTTTTGCTGGTTCGGCGGCGGTGTTATTGAACAAGCCGCCTTCGCCAGTAGAAACTTACAATGATCTTGATGGAGAAGTCTGTAATTTTTTTCGTATGTTGAGGGATGATCACGCAGAGCTAACACGTGTTATTGGCTTGACTCCATTTTCTCGTGAGGAATTCGGGCGAGCTTGTATACTCGACCCAGAAGCTACACCGCTAGAGAGGGCTAGGCGATTTTACGTCAGGGCAAGACAAGTGAGAACTGGGCTTGCGCAGACCGCTTCGATTGGTAGGTGGGCGAATTGTAAGAATACCAGTAGAGCAGGAATGAGCGGCGTTGTCAGTCGTTGGTTGGGTGGAGTGAGTTCTTTGCCTGAGATAGCACAACGTCTTTTGCGGGTGCAGATTGAGAACCGCCCCGCTGTTGACGTAATAAAGCTCTATGATTCCCCTGAGGCCCTGTTTTACTGCGATCCTCCCTACGTGCATGCAACCCGTGGCGATGCCAAGGCATATAGATTTGAGATGAGCGATGCTCAACACAGAGACCTTGCCGATGTTTTGAATTCTGTACAGGGGATGGTTGCCTTTTCAAATTACGATTGTCCATTTCTCGATCGTCTTTACCCAAATAAACATTGGCACAAGCACATGTCTGCGCCAAAAACAAACCATGCCACAAAAGGCAAACGAGTAGAAGCTCAGCTGTGCCGCGGGTAAAGAGTGCTGCAAGCCTGCAAAGGCTAGAATATGTCACTGAGTGTTTGGCTAATAGAGCGTGTGTATGGTTATTGATGGCTTGCATGTTGGGTAAAATTGACCGTCAGCATATTGATCCGCGTGAACCGTATACACAAATAGGCGGCAGTTCCTCTTTTTCTGGACGGATGTATGATGAACAATATATTACGTTGTTTATCAATAAGTACGCCCTCCCCTGCAATCCTACCACTGCGTTTCTTGCGCCTGCTTTGCGCAACATCAATCGTCCACTGACAACAAGCGTTACTCTGGTTGGCAAGCCAAGCAGGGTTTATCGTGACACACTCAAACTACTTGAAGATGTTGCTTTAGAACGAGAAACGGCAGAGGATATTTTGACAGATACGATCCGCCTGTTGTGCAAGATGCGTGACGAAAGAAAAATGCGCATGGACTCATTGTTAGCAAGAGTGGGTAAGCATAAGGATGGTATGTCACTATCATCAGAAGAAATCATTACTCTAATTAGCCAGCACCTTGCTTGCCGCAATGCAAGTCGTTTGCCTGTTCTGTGATAGCAGCAGCCTACACCACCACGGGGAGATTGATTTAGCGGTGAAAAAAATTTCTGCACACATAGCACGAATTGATAACTATATTTTTGTTACGACAGAAACTATCGAGACACGTGTAGCTGACTACGCCCGCAGCAAGTATGAACATCTCGGAGGAATAGAAATAGCAGTGCTTGACTGCATTGGCTTTTTGCGACATTTTTTGCATTTTTTTCACCGTCTTAGAAGCGAATTTCTCGATGCCTATCAGATGTTAGTGCTTGCCGAACCAGACAGCGCAGTCAGCCCACCACTCAAGGAGGAACTTCTTTCTTTGCGACAAGCTGCCGAATATGACGAGTAACGGCTTTGCTCCGCCCACATGCCTAGATAGATGCCAGCTGTGGCTAAACTGTATTACAAAGTGGTATTTGCATCTCCAGATTATTAGTGCTGAACTGCAACCATCGACGTATGCCGACTATTGTTTAGTGCTTGACATAGATATAGGCCACAAGTTAAGTCACCTCATGCAGGAGGATGGCATACTAGGTGGGTGTTATTTTCAGGGTGATAAAAAATGGTTTTGCGTAGCGTGGTACACAAAGAATTCACAGATCTTGCTCGGAGGATATTCTGTCTCAAAACCCCGTGTCATCTTTTACAGCCTTCACAATAGATGTTGATGATAAGCAATACCTTTGTACAGCAAGGCACTGTCTAAACTCTGTTCATATGAATAATCTTCAGCAGGTAGAAATTTTACATAGGGGTAGGTGGATGCCTCTGGTGGCAAAGTTTGTCGGCTTTGTGTCAGAAGGAGAGGATATTTGCGTTTTGGCTCCCAAGGAAAAGCTGTCTCCACCATGTCCATTTCCCTCAAGCTCACCAGGGATTGCCTATGGTCAGGATGTGTTCTTCTTGGGGTTTCCTTACGGAATGGGTTTTAACTTAGGCATGGACATAGGGTTCAACCCTGCCCCTAATAAAACGAGCTACCGTTTCGCTTTTTCTGCAATGTAGAAAGAAGGAAATTTTGCTAGACGGACACAATAATCCAGGATTTTCTGGCGGGCCTGTTATTTTCAAGGAGAACGGTAAGCCGCAAAGTAACTTTTGCGTCGCATCAGTCATTAGTGGTTATAAAGAGGGGAAAGAGTCCGTAGTTGCTGGTGATGAAAGAGGCGTGATGTCAATTGATATGGGGGATGGAATACGCATGCCACTGGAGATATACATGAACACTGGTGTCGTATTTTCTCATAGTATTTCTCATGCTATCGATGCAATAAGGGACAATCCAATCGGTGCTGATTGAAGTTGGAGGGTGGGGAATATGCTTGTCATCCATCTTCAAATTCCCACACGAAAATGAAAGAAGGAGACATCATCTTCTCTGGTAACATGTCGAACTAGGAAAGTTCCAAGAGGATGTTCCTTTGAAACATCAAACACTTCATTACCAGCAACCATTTCTTTTTGCATTACCGCATCCATACCTATTTTTTCAAGCTGCTGGCGTGTTTCGGCATCAGCTGTAAAGCCGTGATTATCCGATAACCTCGCCAACAAGCCCGCAGGTATCACAAGCATGGCACTAGAAATATCTTTGTAAAAACTTTTGCCACGCAATACTGATTCGCCTTCGCGAATTTTTTCTTCTAATCTGCACTTACGTCGTTGTAGCGAGCGATAGATAGCAAGTGGACTCGATGCTAACCTGCGTTGCAAAAGTGTAAGAGCAAAGCCAACGGTGTTTTTGCGCTTATTCTGTTCATTGAGACTATCAGCACGGTTCATTTCATGCTGAACATATTCTGTTACTTCGCTATAGAGAATGCTTTCTAGTTTTGATAGCTCAAACTTGACTGAGTTAGCTCTTCTTTCAGGGAAAAGTTTTGTGCCATCAAATTTCAGCAAGTCTTCCTTGACCATGCGACGCATAATGTCCTTAACATCGACACTATGCACACCATCACGAAACTTACCATAAAAACGATCACTATCAAGCAGGGAGAGGAACAGTTGAAAATCTTCCTCCTTGCCATTATGTGGAGTTGCTGTCATCAGCAATAGATGGCGTGTGTGTGCACCAATTTTTTCGCCAAACTGAAAACGTTTTGATCTTTTCAACTCGTTACCATATTCGTTCCCGCAACACACCTTCGCCATTGCGGTAAACAACACTAATAAAATTGTCACTGAACGTATCAACACTTACTATCTCCGCAGCTGTGTTGCCTTCAAGCCCAGTAACTCTAATGCCTTTCTTTACCTCTGTGAGTTTCATAAGTCTTCTGCCGTGCTGTTCTTGTGCAAACCGTGTTGTACCCGTTGCGCAGCTAGGGCTTTGCCCCAGGTATTGGCAATTTCGATAAGATCGTTTTGCACACTGCAGTTTAGTAACACCCGATCATCACAATGCAACTCAGCATTAACATTTCTACCATCGGCAGCAGTGAAAGTAACAGGCCAGAGATCAAAATCTCGACCATTGCGGCGCACCCGAAAGATCATGGTAAAATCAATCTGCTGCGGCTGCTACCGCATACCGAAGGGCTGCAGAGAGGAGCTAGGCAATCTTGAACTTGAGTTCCTTCAATTGCTGCAACGGAATACGTCTCTTGACGTTGAGTATTTCAATGCCAATGACTTCGCCGTTATCGTCGAAGTCAAGCACAACACCTTTCTCTACCTCGCAAGAATCAGCAATTTCTTTGCTTTCATTGAGACGAATGAAAACGGCATCAGATTTTTCGTCAAAATAAATTTTCATAACTTGCTCCTCAAATTTCTATCAAAGCTGTATCCTTATCAAACACTTCGCTGTCGGCGAGTTTATTGTTGATCGTCCTTAGTGCTTCCATCACGCTCATCTTTTCCCCGTTTTGTGACAATACCGCCTCGTAGCGCGAGAAAATTTGCATACCAGGGCCGAGTGCGGCTTGGGCAAAATCTACCGCGGCGATAGGATTGTTGCCACTCGTCATTTCAGCTATGGCACGAGGCAACTCTTTACGCAACTCGCGCTGCCACTCGCGTTTAGAAATTGTTGTTCCTAAAGCTGGCCGTTTCTTACACACTAAAATAATTGATGACGCGAGGGCGTTGGAATTTATATTTCTAAGCCTTGCAGTTCGTTCAGTACGCATCGGCCAAGAGCCACCGATGGTAAAGCCAGAGTTTATGATGGCTTCAAGAAATGTTTCCCAGCCGTTGCTTTCGGATTGTTTAAAAGCATAGTAGATAACGACAGGAAAAGCAGGGTGAGCATGGACACGAAAATTTCTTAGCGCAGCACTGATGCCATCTTTGAAAAAACAGTTAGCCTCTGTCTTATTGTTGTCATGACGATGTGGTGCAGCGATCAACTCATCGTCTTTCGGTGCGCTCAAGGTGCGAAATAATTCAGGGTGTGTGTCTTTGAGTAGCGGCCGCAACCAGACATAGAAAAAATCTGACAGGTCAGCATAGCCGATATTATCATAATAGGGTGGATCGGTGGAGATGATTTTATGTTTGGAAATGTTTTGCTGTAATGCATCTGCTTGTTTAGCAACGGCTTTACCACCAGCTGGTAAATTGTTGACTGCTTTATAGAGCCAGTCGAGCATCGCTGTCCAGTTGCCCGTTGAATTAGAGAAGGGACAAGTCTCAGCGAAGTCCCAGGACATTGGAATCGCCTGCCTCCCAAATGTGTGACTTATCTTCTGCCCAGATGAACGCCAAATACAGATCGAAAACCAATAGTCCGCACATTTATCTACTACAAAAGCAAGGTAGGTATTGATGGCATCGGCATAGTCTTTGCTATGTGATGTGCTTAGTTTCTTGTGCAATGCCTGCAATAGTTCCGCAAATGTTGCCAGTGCAACTAGTTGTCTTGTTGTGAAAAGATCGCCATAGTGATTAAAACCATACAACGAAACATTTATGGCACTTTTACCAACTATGTGTTGTTGTGGCTGCCACTTGTCGGCTAGCTTGCTGAAATTTTTGCATAATTTTTTTGTCAGCAGGCTCTCAGTAGCTTGCCATTCTGCTTGTTCTTGCAGTTCAGCACTACCGAGATAGACTTTTTCGCGTTCACCTTCACATACTATAGCAGTGAGCACGGCGTTCATCTTGCCTGCCATGCCTTGCTCGCGTACATACTTGACGTTGATAGGTGTGTTGGAGATTAAGCAGCGGAAATTACCACGTCCGACCTTTGTTCCGTTTTTTGCCTCAGGTGGTGGTTCACCTTTATGAATAGTGAATTGATAGTGTGTGCCCTTGACGATGGGTTCGAGGTATACTTCCTTACCTTTTTTTGTCGAGAGAATGTAGGTTGACATTAAGGGCACATCGATATGACTGATAGCGGGGTCAGGGCTTTTGACCGTGCGTGTCCACAGGTAGGCGATGGGTGTGAGCTTTTGCCCACGATATTTTTGCAGGTCTGGTCTTTTTCTGCACATTGCCACAGTAATTTCTACAGGTGGATAGAGTTTACCGATTTTTTTATGTGTTTGCTGACGTAATTGCTCGCCGTATTTTTTGATGTCTTGGGCAAGTTGTTCAGGCGGAAATTTACTTGGCAGTTCGAGCATAGCTTTGTTGATTAGCACAGCAATAGGATTGAGATCAGAGGCATAGCTTGTCAGACCGAGACGCTTAGCTTCGAGTGGAATTGCTCCGCCCCCTGCAAAGGGATCGTGAAAGGCAGGCAGTTGCTTGGGATTGAATAACTTCTTGGCTTCAGGATGGTCTTTGTTGAGTGCGCATGTCTCTTGCCACGAAATCGTGATTGCCTTGTGTGCACGGTCTAGCACTACTTGGTTGCTAGAATTTTCCCACTTGACCAAATTTCTGATAATATCAAAAAGTTCTTCTTAGGCACTATAGTTAATCCAATCTGCGAGCATTTCTCATACACATAATCACTATTGCCACTGGATGTAACTAAGATAGATCGAGCATGTATTTTCATTTGCTCGACAAAATCAATCCCCGTCAGTTCCTTGTCTCCCAACTCGTTGTCGATCAACATGATATAGTCATCAGAGTTTTTCTCCAGCTTCAAAACAATTTTCTTTGCTGATTTTAAATTCTTTGCATACATAGTTTTGATGTTGTTTTTCTCAAGATCGAATCCAGCAAATCTTTTTCGCCAAACCTTATAGACAAGTGGATCATCATCTTACGGAGAGTTTGCAGGTCATCAATGCTATGCGCTGTAACACTAGGAGGCCAATAAATAGACAGTGTATAGTTTTTTACGAGAGTTGTAGCCATAACTGCCTGATTTATCAGCATATTAGTGTGGCACAAGAATTGCGTCGTATCAAGTGTTGTGACTAGCATCAAGTATGGTACTAGGGGAAGATAATCTTACTTAAGAGGCAAAATTAATGCGCAATTACCTTTTCACAGCTACCCTGATTTTAGGGGCACTGACAATTTCAACAACCTACGGGAAAAGTCGTTATGTAACACGTGGAGTCTGGAAGTTAGATAACTATACAGATGAGTTTGGGGATAGACTACCACAGCGTTATATTACTTCTGATTTCAGGGGGACATTTTCTAACTCTGCTACTACTGGTAGTTTCCTACTAGGGTTTATTCAGATTAGTAAATCAGAAGGTATCAGGCTTTGTCTTATGGAATACGGATCACATGTGGTTAAAGGGTGGAGAAGCAGGGGTAGTTTTTATGTCGTTAGTGTGAAAGCTAGAGGAAGAAAATTTTCCTTTTTGGGAAAACTTAACTACGGCAGTTCAAAGATACAGCTTATTAAGCCAGTATCAAAAAATGTTAGCTATCCAAGTTATTTTATCAGTCTGCTGAAAGAACATAGAAAACTTAAGGTTTTTGTTGCTGGTGAAGGGATAAATAGTTATAGGTTTGATATCAATGCCATGGGATTTACAAGAATGTTTAAGAGGCTAGGAATGCGTAGCACTAGAACACTCAATACAAGCCTTGCATCCACTCTGTATTAGTTTGGTTTGCAAAATTTTAATATCTATCACCATACTAACACTAAAGCAGAGAAAACCACAAAATTGCTGGGGTTCTCTTTCAATGGGTGGTATGATTTAGGGATAGCGCTGCCACGTGATTGCAAGTTATTTGTCGGGGAAGCTTTAACCAGTGAGCAGATAGAAGAAAAGAGGAAAGAGGTGGCTAGGGTTATGGGCAGCGAAAAAATCGTTGATCGTATACCTGATGCCCGATCTAGTGATGATAGCAAAAGTATCATTGCCTATCTACTGGCCATCTCTAAAACTAGTAAGAGAACTACAATAATAATCCTTGAAACTCTAAAAAAATTAAATATAGTACCTAAAGTAATATCAAAAGGAAAAATCAAAAAAGCCTCTGCTTTTGTGGAGTTGGCGGCGATACTTGTTGCTGGAGCTATCTTTTTAGGCCGTAAACTGAGCAAACACGTTCAAGGCATAATCGACAGGTTGTTTGGTAGAAACAACGACAGCATAAAGCCCAAAGAATAGACAATTACGTTCCTGCCGCCGCGCACTTCAGAAAGCTTGCCGAGATGCTTTCTGAGTGCAAAGCGGGGGTTGCCACCCTCTGTAATTCTCTTGATAGTATCAGACCAACCAGGCATGTATATCAGCCAAACTAGCAGACTGTTTTTAAACCAATGTAGCTTTTGGGCGGGGAAATGGTATGACCAGCACCAATGGGATACTTGAGATCAAAACCAGCAATCTTCTGATCAGATTCGCGCTTTAGGGCAGAGAAGGCATCGGCCGTCTCTCTCAACTCCACTACCTTCCATTCTGGCAGAAAGGCACGCTCAAACTCCTGTCTGTTCTTGAAATTTTTGATCTTGCTCACTATGCACCTCCTATCTATCCCATCGGAAAAAAGCACCCCGACCTCTAGCACAGACAACAACCATTGTCAATGTCAAGGCTAACAGCCTCCCCACAGATAGGCAAGAGTTCTCGTTAAAGAGGCATCCGCCGCCCTGTGAAAAGCAGACAATACACCCTCCAGAAGGATGAGGCAACTCCACTCTCCTTTTGTAGTGCCTGACTAATTTTTTCTATCGACAAAGGTTACGGGGGTACCTGCATCAACAACACGTCCTCACCTGAAAACTCAGGTGAGGATACATCCTGTGTGTACGCTGGTAGAGCGGGGACGACGGGACTCGAACCCGCGGCCTCCGGCGTGACAGGCCGGCGTTATAACCAAAGCTTAACTACGCCCCCATGAGACGAGGTGATTATAACAGATTAGCCAGCCGCAGGGGAAGCAAATTAGCACGGGAAGTTATCCCAGGATGTTTTTTTTCTTGGCTACCTGGCACGGCTGTAGTAGCTAGCACCTCTCGGTTTATGGCAGACAGTACACTACTTCCACGTAAGGAATCCCCCTCATGGCTGAGCCTTCCTCCCGCAAACAGATAGTCGCGTGGGCATGCTACGATTGTGCAAACTCGGCCTTCGCCACGACGGTCATGGCAGGTTTCTTCCCCATCTTTTTCAAACAGTACTGGCATGCGGGCAGCGATGTCACCGTTTCCACCCTGCATCTGGGTATGACCAGCTCCGGCGCGGGACTCATCGTGGCTATCCTCGCGCCGCTACTGGGGGCAATTGCCGACAACACCAGCTCCAAGAAGGGGTTTCTGTCCATCTTTGTTTTGCTCGGTGTAATTACCACCGCCCTGCTGTTCACCGTCACTGAGGGTGATTGGTTGACTGCCGCATGTCTCTACGGATTGGGAACGATCGGCTACCTGGGAGGCAACATCTTCTACGATGCCATGATCATCGACGTTGCTACGCAAAGGAATATGGATAGGGTGTCAGCCCTCGGCTACAGCCTAGGTTATCTGGGGGGTGGGCTGCTCTTTCTCCTCAATGTGATGATGTTCAGGTATCCTCACTTCTTCGGTCTTGCCGATGGTGTGGTAGGAGTGAAAATGGCTTTCCCTCTGGTGGCGTGCTGGTGGACGGTGCTCGCCGTGCCCCTGTTCGTAACAGTCAAGGATCGCAACCCCGATGCGGTCGCCCTCGGCAGCGCGTTGCACAAGGGATCGCGACAGCTGTGGCAGACGATAAAAGAAATTAACAAACACAAGACTATCGTGCTGTTTTTATGCAGTTACTGGGTTTACATCGATGGGGTGCATACAATTATCGTCATGGCCATCGACTACGGTATGTCGATCGGGTTGGAAGCTAAAGACCTCATCACGGCGCTGTTGCTCACCCAGTTTGTCGGTTTTCCCGCGGCACTCGCGTTCGGCAAGATCGCCGCTCGCTTGAACGCCAAAATCGGTATTCTGATCGCACTGGCCACCTACTGCGCCACCTCCATATACGGCTATTTCATGGACACCGCACTGGAGTTTTATGTCCTCGCGTGCATCATCGGACTGGTGCAGGGTGGGGTGCAATGTCTGTCGCGCTCGCTGTTCGCTTCCCTTATCCCGAAAGCAAACGCGACGCAGTTTTTTGGCTTCTACAACATGATGGGCAAATTCGCCACCATCATCGGCCCTCTTCTCATGGGGCAAGTCGCCTACTGGACAGGCGATCCTCGCCTGTCGCTCGCCTTTATCTCGATGCTGTTCATCGGCGGTGGTGTGTTGCTCTGTGCGGTGAAAGTTAAAAAATCCTGAGCAGCTATCGGTCATCCCGCGTCCACTTGCCGCTCAATCGCGTAGCAGCGGCTGTTGCGAGGTGCGGCTGAACATGGCTTTGATGTCACTGACGAGGTTTAAAGCTTGCAGGGGGGTAGTCTGGTAGATGTTCAGTTTATCGAAACGACGTGCCAATATCTGGAGCAGTTGGTTGTCCTGATGCGGTGCGCTGGGTAGATAACCGTCGGTGGCAGGCAAGAGGGTGTCACGGTTTCGTTGCAGTAATTTGGTGGCACGTTGCAAGACGGGGGGAGGGACACCCGCTTGGCGAGCGACTGCGATACCGAACGAATTGCTGCACGAGCCAGGAATAAGTTTATGCGTGAAGGTGCTGTCTTGCTGCACTTCGGTGTGTGCGATCTTGATCCCTTTGAGTTTGGTGGTGGCGGGGACTAGCTCGTGAAAATGCGTGGAAAACAGACAGAAACAGCGCAGGCGAGCTAGGCTTTCCAGAATTGCTTGTGCCAATGCCAGGCCGTCCGCGGTGGAAGTGCCTCGCCCTATCTCATCGACGATGACAAGGCTGCGTGACGATGCGGCACGCAGAATCGTAGCGGTCTCCAGCATTTCCACCATGAAGGTAGACTGTCCCGCGGTGATGTTGTCGGATGCGCCGACACGTGTAAAGATATTGTCGAAGCATGGCATACTGGCACTGGCAGCGGGCACGTACGCCCCGCTCTGGTGCAACACGGCACACAGGGCGATCTGTCGCATGACGGTTGATTTGCCGCCCATGTTAGGCCCCGTTATCAGCATCGTCTTCGCAGCGGTGGCTAGGGCAATGTCGTTGGGCACAAAACGGTGTTCTCCGAGCAGTTTTTCCACTACGGGATGCCGACAGCTTTGCAAGGCGATGTCATCGGCAAGTTGCGGGCGACACCAGTTTTCTCTCACCGCCAAGAAGGCGTGGCTCTGATGCAAATCGAAGCTCGCGACCGCGGTGCTTACCCGCAACAAAGTCTGCTGATGGTTGCACAACTGTGCCAACAGCTGCCGATACAGTTCTTCTTCCCTTGTGACCGCCTGGGCGAGGGCATTGTCGAGGGCGTTGTCGAGAGCGACCAATGCGGTGGTCACGTAACGCTGGCAGTTGACCATACTCTGCCGTAGCACAAAGTCTGCAGGCACTTTCGTCATCTGTGCCCTGCTTACTTCGATTACCAGTCCTAGCTGCCGATGTTTTTTTATTTTCAAACTGACGATGCCAGTGTTGTCTTTCAATTCTTGTTCGTAGGCGGCGATCTTTGCTTCGCCGTTGTCAGCTAGAGCAAGGTGTTGTCCTAGCGCCTGATCGTATTGGGGGCGGAAGACTTCCGTTCCCACTCCCAAGCGGGCGGGGCGATCGAGGAGGGCGGTGCGCAGCAGCTGCTGGATGTCATGCATGCCGCGCTGCTCCTTGTCCAGCGCGGGTATGCTGTGCTGGGTGGCTAGGGCACTGGCTTTGTCCAGTGCGGTGAGCACCGCCGCTAGCTGGGCGGGCTGCACGTTGCTGTTGAGCACGTGATTGCTCAGGCGCTCGAGATCGGGAAATCCCTGTAGCAGCTGACGCAAGTCTTGCAAAGCTTGGTAGCCGTACGCTACCAGCTCGTCCACCGCCTTTTGTCTTGCTCGCAGGGGGCGACGTGCGCTCAGCGGGTGTGCCAGTGCATAACGCAAATGGCGTGCTCCCATCGGGGTCAGGGTGTGGTTGACCACATGGTAGAGGCTGCCTTTGGTGCTACGGGTTTGGATGGTGGTGAAGAGCTCCAGATCACGCACGACGTTAGCTGCTAAATCCATCTCTTGTTTGTCGTGCAGCGGTTTAAGGTGCAGGAAGTTATCCGTCGGGCAGCGGTGTTGTTGCAGATACAGTGCGAAGGCGGCGAGGTTGACCCGTGTGGTCGTATCCTCCGCTACGGGGGCGAGCATAGTCGTTGCAAAAGTTTTTTGCAAAATCTGTTCACGCTGCTCGTCATCGCCGATGACGCTTTCTGGTAGGGGGCTCAACAGGATCGCGGTAGCGGGTAGGTGTTCTTTAATTTTCTGGTGTTGAAACGGGCGTGCGAGAATCTCACGGGGGTTGTTTTTGCGCACGAAATCGATGGCATGTGCAGCATCGGCGAGTGTCCCGAGACGCAATTCACCCGTCGAAACGTCCGCCAGCAGTACCGACCAGTGTTTGCTCTGCGGGTCTTCGTACAACGATGCGAGATAGTTGGGTTTGTCGTCATCGAGGTCGTCGAGATCGTTGTGCAGGCCAGGGGTGATAATTCTAACGATTTCACGTCCGATAATGCCTTCACCTGCTGCGGTGGCGTGGGTAATCTGTTCCGCGAGGGCGACTTTGAAGCCGTGGGCGAGCAGCTTGCGACAGTGTGGTCTGTAGCTGTGGTGTGGCACGCCGCAGAAGGGCATCTTCTCATTGCGGTTGCGGTTGGTCAGTAAGATGTTCAGCAGGGGAGCGACGGTTAGGGCATCATCACCAAAAATTTCGTAGAAATCTCCCATACGAAAAAACAGCACTGCCTCGCCGCATTCTTTTTTCAGAGCGAAGTACTGTTGCAGCATTGGAGTCATGACCATCTCCTGTGACGCACAAAATTATTGTTGGGTGACATACAGAGGGCAAAGGCACTGACTTCGTTGTCGGGAAACAGCGCCGCTAAGTGCCGCATCGTTGCCCCGCTAGTGATGACATCATCGACGAGCAAAATTTTTTTCCCTGTCAGTCGTGGCAACATCAGGCGGCGCAGACTGGCAGGCAGGTGTGGCGCACGGTGTATTTCGTCGTGTCTTGCCTTTGCTTGTTTGCGCAGTCGCCAGTGGGTAAAGAGCGGTGCTTCGATGAGCGGTATCTTCATCCGTGTGGCGAGATGCCGTGCCAGCATCCAGGCCAAGTCGTGTTTACCGCGTAGGCGACTCCAGAGACTCGATGGCGCGGGCACGATGATTTGTGGACGTGGCAGCTGGCGCAGGTCGGCGAGCAGGCGCAGCAGGGCGTTGCGCGCGCGCAGGCTGCCGACGATTTTGACGCGCAGGATGAGCTCGCGCCAAGGGGAGACGTAGGGGTAGAGTGCTATCGCGCGCAAGTGCGGGGTAATGGCACAGCTGTAGCGCAGCGCTTGCCGTGCTAGTTGCGCGTGGCAGGAGGCACAGATACGACTGCTGTTGTCGTAGCACAGCAGGCAACTGGGGTTGTCATTGCAGACTGAGGTGTCTGGCTTGCGGCCAGAGTGTATCAAACTCATAGTAAGAACGCACCTCACGGCGAAAAATATGGATAATGAGCAGTCCGTAGTCCATGGAAATCCATTCACCTTGTGGCTGTCCTTCGATCGCTTGTGGGTGGAGGGTGTGGGTAGTCCATATCTGTTCTGCGATTGTCAAGCTAATTGCTTTTGTTTGGCGTGGGTTAGCTCCGCTGCAGACGAATTGGTAATCGCAAACGCCCGACAGGCCGCGCAGGTCGAGCAACTGCGGTTGTTCTGCTTTGCGCTGCAGGGCGGCGTGCCAGGCCAGACGTGCCAGTGCCAGTGTGCGCACGGATGTCCAGGGGAGATCTGGTGGTGATGGCAGGTTAAGTTCCAAACGGTTACTCATTTTTCCTAAAAAAATCCGCTACTACCGTCGGCACGTCCGACAAAAAAGCTGTGTTGTGTTGCAGCTGTCGGCGCACGGCGGTGCTGGAGATATTAAGCCATTCTGCCGCTAAGAGATAGACAGAAAAATTATTGTCGGCGTAACGTTGTCGTTGACTGTCCCAGCTAAGGTCGGTGGTGAGGCGGTGGGCTAGTTGTGTCGCGCTGTCTGCTAGGGGGGCGGCAGCGGTGCGTCGTGCCACGATAATATCACAGCAGGTGGTTATCTCCTCTACTCGTTGCCAGTCACGCAAGGTGCTGAATTGATCTTGTCCCAGCAGCAGTGCGAGGCGGTGGCGGGGAAATTTTTTGCGCACTGTCTGTAGTGTGTTAGCGGTCAGGGTGGGGCGTGGCAGGTGTGCTTCGAGGTCGGAGATGGTGATTTTCTCAGCGGCGAACACGGCCTGTGTCAGCTGCAGGCGTGTCTTGAAGTCGAGTCGTGTCTGTTTGGGCACAGAGGTCGCATCGCGTAGCGGTACGTAGGCAGGGCAGACTAGTATTGTGGCGTAGGGGAAGCGTTGTTGGGCGAGTTTGACGCAGAGCAGGTGTCCGTTGTGCGGTGGGTCGAATGTACCGCCGTAGATGATAAGATCGGGGTCGGGGAGATTATTCACGTGCTTGTCGCCAGAGTTGTAGAATTTTGTGTTGCAGTGCCTTGCTGGTATCGGTGTCGGCGGGCATAGGCACGACCTCTATGCGTCTGCCTTCGTACACGATGTGTGGTGGTGCTGGGGTGGGGTGGTGACAGGTGACGATCAATGCTTGTTTGTGGCGTAAAGCTTCGTTGTAGGTGGTTAGTCTGCGTTGCAGCGCAGCGAATTGGGTGGATAGAGGTGGGTTATTCGTTGCGATGCAGTAGATGATAAGTTTGCCGCGCAGTAAGTGTTTGAGGAATTTTTCCCCTTGCGTGCTGGTGAGGGCGGGAATTTCCACTATTGTCAGGGGGTTGTCGAAAAAATCGGTGTGTGGAGCGCAGATACCGATTTGTGGCCAGCGTGTGGTGAGCGGGTAGTCTTCGATCGGGGGGCGGGCGGAGCTGATACGGCTGAGTAGGGTTGATTTGCCTGTGTTGGCAAGACCGACGATCCCGACATCGAGTGGCAGGCGGTAGTCGAGGGTGATGGCGAGCTGGTCGCCTTTTTCGCCGCGGGTGGCGGTGTGGCGTTGCGAGCCTGTGTTGCCGTGGCCAGACTTACCGCCTGTAAGCAGCAATTGGCGGTCAGTGGTGTTGATTTCTAGTAGCAGGTGGCCGTGGGTACGATCGAGCACGCGTGTGCCGAGCGGCACGTTGACGATTAGGGGTGCGCCGTCTTCGCCTGTTTTGCTCCCCTTGCCTCCGTCTTTGCCAGCTGCGGCGCGTAGGGTGTTGGTCTTGAGGTGGCGCAGATCGTCGAGGCTTGTCTGTCCGCGGAAATAGACATTGCCACCTTTGCCGCCGTTGCCGCCGTCGGGGATGGCACGCTTTTTGGTTTTCAGTTTATGAAAGCTGACGACACCGTTACCGCCAGCACCTGAGTGGACATCTATGTTGATGGTATCGACGAGGTTTCTGATCATGCACTGACGACGGTGACTCGCTTGCCAGATTTGCCAAAACGCTCGAACGTGACCTTACCGTCCGTCAGGGCGAAGAGGGTAAAGTCCTTGCCTCGTCCGACACCAGTCCCTGCGTGGAAGGTGCAGCCCACTTGCCGCACGATAATACCGCCCGTCTTGATGTGCGCACCACCGAACACCTTGACTCCGCGTCGCTGGGCGTTGGAGTCTCGCCCGTTCTTGCTCGCACCACCTGCCTTCTTGGTCGCCACTTTTCGTTCTCGCTAAGTTCCCACGTGTGCGGGTGCCATGCTAGCAGCAGATGTGTTCTAGAAGCAAGCGCTTTTTATGTGGGGAGGAGGTCGATGCCCCTGTGGGCTAGTTAGTTACGGCTGTGACAGTTCTCTTATCCAGCCGAAGAACGAGCGCAGGTAACCTGGCGGCTGGTCGTGGGGGCGCGGGCGGTCTGCGTCCATGCAGAGGTTGAGCAGACCGAGTGCCGTGGCGTATTTGAGGTCGAAGCTGTTACCGACATCGATGTCGATACGGGGTACGATTTTCCAGGTGTTGATTTGCAGACTGGCTTTCAGGTAGGGAGCGAGGTCGAGTAGTTGTGAGCCACCACCTGTCAGGGCTATCCCGCCGCGCAGCAAACGCTGGAAAGGTAGCAGTTCGCTGTGCAGCAGATGGGCAAACTCGTCGATGCGTGGGGCGAGCACGGGGTAGACGTTACGCCAGGAGACTTGCAGTTTTTTCTGGTTGAGATCGAACAGATCGAGGGTCTTTTTTAAATCGCTGGTCACCAGCCCGAAGTGTTGTTTCACCAGCTCTGCGTCTTGTTGTGAGATATTCAAGCCATACGACAGGTCTTGGGTGGCAAGACTGCCTGCCACGGCGATTGAAAACGAGTGGTGGGGGACACCGTTGATGAAGATGATACCGTCTGCTGTGCCTCCTCCTATATCGACGAGCGCGACTCCCATTTCCTTCTCGTTGTCGGATAACGTCACGCTGGCTGAGGCGATCGACTCGGCGGAGAATTTTTTGACCTCTAGGCCTGTGTCGTTGCAGAGATTTAGCAGGTCTGCGAGATAATGGCGATCTGAATCGATCGTGAAAAACTCCGCTTCGAGGTTATCGCCGCTAAAACCGAGGGGGTTGCGCAACCATTCCCGTCGATCGATGCGGTAGCGCAGCGGCATAACGTGCAGAATCTCCCGTTTGTCACGGCGTGCGCTGACACGTGCTGTTTCCTGCAGGGTTTTCAGGGTGGTGGCAGTCAGGCGCGGGGTGGTAACTTTGGTTTGTGCAAAGGCGCGGTAATGATGCAGATGGTTGCCTGTTACGCCCACGGTCACGGCGCGGATGCGGGTGTTGAATTTTCTTTCCGCCGCATCGATCAATTCTAACAATACCCACTTGGCGGCATTGAAGTCAGATAGCATGCCGCGGTGCACTCCACCTGCGGGCAGTACACAGAGATCGAGTTTGCGTCCTCCTTGGTATGCAGCCAGACAGAATTTGGTTGTCCCCAGATCCAGGGCAAAAATGTCACTCATCAGCTCCGCCTTTGCTATATTTTTTTCTGCTGCACGAATGCCTTATCCTCATAGTCCAGCTCGATACGTGCCGCTTGGGTGTTTTTAGCGCGTAGCGAGGCTAGAATGTCCTGCAGTTTTTGCAATTTCGCGGCGAACGGTGCGTGGCCGAAAAAAACCCGTGCGGCGACATCTTCGATTTTGGCTTGCCAACCACGATACTGCTCGTAGATTATTTTCTCACAGATGAAGCCGTTCTGCATCGTCATTTGCAGTAGTTCTAGTGCCTGCCGCACGTTTGCTTGTTCTGTATCGCTCAGCACGTACAAGCCGTCTTCGTCACGAACGTACTCTCGTGTTGTGTCGAGAACACCTTCTAGCGCTGGGTAAACCTCCATCGCACGTGCCGATCCGTAGATATCGCCTTGTCGACTGAGGTAGCGCAGCTTACCGTTGACCCGCACCACCGAGATGGGGCGACGGACATCGACATAGACCACAACGCGATCGTGTGCGGTTTTGATAATCTGCACGGCTGCCAGCTGTGCGTCCGCTCCGAGTGCGGCTGCGGTTTCCTGCAAGCGTGCCCGTGCTCCGTCGTGCAGGTATTGGCCTACCGTGGTGATGACGAACTCCTTCACGCGTGGGGGCAGCGGGGACGCATCGGTTGTTTTCACTTCTGTTGCCCACAAGATTTGGGTGGTCGTGGTTTCTGCATCACGCCACCATAGCCAGCCGATACCGAGGAAGATGAGGGGTAAGGTCAAAAACAACAAAAATTTTCTTGTCAAGAAGCGTTTTTTTATTTTTTGTTTTTTGAGAATATCTTTCAATTCTTCTCCTATGCGGTGTCGGGTATGATTGTTTTGGCGAGTCGGGCGAGCACACCGACTACGATGAAAAAAATCAGCAGTGCTGATGAGCCGCTGCTGACGTACGGTAGGGGCAAGCCTTTGGTGGGTAGCAGTCCTGTTACCACCCCCATATTCAGCAGGGCTTGTGAGGTAATCAGGAAGGATAGGCCGAAGGCTAAAAACTTGTGAAATTGGTCTCTCACCAGTGCGGCTATTTTGAAACCGAGGTAGCAGATGTAGAAGAACAGGCTTCCGACGAAGAATACTCCTAGTAGTCCGAGTTCCTCACCGATTACTGACAGGATGAAATCCGTGTGTGCTTCAGGCAGGTAGAAGAGTTTTTGTTTGGATTCGCCTAGGCCTGCACCGAGCAGGCCGCCGTTTTGGAAGGCGAGGTAGCTTTGGATTATCTGGAAACCGCCTTCTGAAACCTGTGACCAGGGGTCGATAAAGCTCGCCAGACGTTTGAAGCGGTAGGGTGCGAGGACAATTGCTGTAGTTGCGAATACCAGCAATGCTCCGCCGAATAGGGCGAGGTAGCGACGACTGAGTCCTGCGACAAACAGCATTGCGCAGCAGGTTGTTACCAGCAAGAAGGCCGTGCCAAAATCTGGCTGCAGCATGATCAGTGTGCAGATGAGGGCGGGGGGCAGTAGGCTTTGGCAAAGATAGCGTGCCTGTTGCAGATTGCAGGTGGGACGGCTGAGGTTGCGGGCGAGGTAGAAGATGACTGCCAGCCGCGCCAGTTCGGCGGGTTGAAAGTTAAAACCCAGGATACTGACCCAGCGAGTTGCCAGTCCTGCCTTGATGGCTAGGGCGGGGACAAAAAGCAGGCTCAGGGCCACGACTGTCAGTAGGTACAGTGGCAGGGTGATCGCGGCCAGGTACTTGAGAGGCAAGGCGAGCAGCAGGAACACCAGCGGCACGCAGAGCATCGCTACTAGGACATGTTTGCGGACGAACAGGTACGGATCGTCGAACTGTTCCATCGCTCGTGTTGCCGATGCCGCGTAAATTTCGATGATGCCCACGGCAGTTAGCATGAGTGCTGCACAGATCAACAGAAAAGCTAGTCGTCGATGGTCATGCAAGGGGTGAGCTCCGCGTCGCTTATTTAATTTTAGCACAAAAATCTGTGTTCTTTTATGCGAGAGGGTCAGATAGGGGTGCCTGGTGACAGGCGACTTATCTGGCTTTACCCAGCTAAAGGACAAGCTGCGTGCCTCTCTGCCGTCGTTTGCACTGCAAACGATAGATAAGAAGATCTGTGATGACTTGGCAAAAGATTTTCATCAGGTTACAATGGTCTGCGTTGTAGTGGTTTAATCTATCATGGAGAGACTGTTATGAGGAAAGTTATCGCGCTCCTCTCGCTAACATGCCCTTTGTTGTTTGCCTCTGCGTGCGACGAACGTGAGCATCATCACAAACATGAGGCAGGTGATGGTGAACATGAGCACAAACACCAGCATGAACACGAACATGAGCATGAACATGATTACGGTCGGTTAGATGAGGTGGCGGTGCGTTTTGTCGATTTCCATCTGACGGTGCTCGGTGATAGTGTGTCCGTCGGTCTGCTCGGCGACACGCACATGGGGATGGATATGCCCCTCGAACACAAGTTTTTTTCCACTTTTCTGGCGGGTGAGCAGCGGGATAGGGCTGCGGTGGATGCTTATTACAAACAGAATTTCAAGGGTGCGTTTTCATCTGGCAAGCACTGTGTATCACTCGCTTGTCGTATAGAACACGGCCAATTCCGTGTCGATAACCTCGCTGTTTCAGGGGCGCGTGCGGCTACCGATAGGGAAGGCGACATTGCAGGACAACTTGCTCGTGCTGACACCAGTACTACGCACTACGTGTTGGAGATCGGCAACAACGATTTTTGTGCGCTTGATTTTGACAAAGACAAGACGGTCGCCGCAATGAGCAAGGTAAGCGAGAATATTCTTGCCCGTGGTGCGAACGTCCAACTGCTGATTGTCCCTGTGATGCCTATCGTGCGTTTGTTCCGAGAGGTAGCACTCCCTACGGATACCGCCTTCACCAGGGATGGCACAACCTATACATGTGAACAGATTAGAGGGGTAGCATTTCTGCCTCTTCCACCTGAGCGGCGAAAAGCTGCGAGTTTCTGCCCTCGCCTAGATGGTGTGACCGACGAGGGCGAGTTCGACACACTGCAAGCTGAGCTAGATGCTGTCAACAACGCTATTGTCACGCTCGCGCACACAGTCAATACTGCCGATGCCGCGGCCACCGCGATGAACGAGCCCCGCGTCACGGTCGCCACCTCCTTGCTTGCACCAGATTTTGACAAGAGCCACTTGGCTGCCGATTGTTTTCATCCCAGCCGTGCGGGGCTGGAGCTGATCTCCGCCAAAGTTTTCGAGCACGTACAGACAAGCTGGCAACCACACCGAGTTGTTGTTGATTATCAGCCACAGCAACCGACGGTGGGCGAATGAAGAAGAGATGCGGAAACTTCCTGTGACCCTGATGCTATAACTCACCACAGCCTTGAGAGATGGCAGGCTGGTGCTGTCCCCAGCGGCGGTATCAGCAAGTGGTCTGTGGATGCCCCCGTGTCAGCGCACTCGCCGACAGGTTTGGGCAATTTCTCCAAAAATACTGCTTCCTTGAGTATTGAGCATGTGGATTTTTAGACGGTCACCATCCTGTAAAAACGGGGTTTTAATTGTGCCGTGGGTTATTTTTTCCAGCACCCGTTGTTCCTGTAAACACGAAGAACCGCGGGAAGGATCGGCGTTAGAGACTGTGCCGCTGCCGAGGATTGTCCCCGCGCTGAAAGCACGGGTTTGGGTAATATGAGCAATCAGGTCATGGAAGGAAAAGTGCATCTCCTTCCCCGCGTCAGGGTCGCCAAACTTTTCATCGTTCAGTTTTGTGATGAGCGGTAGGTGTACCCGCCCGTCCCGCCAGCACTCGCCTAGTTCGTCCACCGTTACCGCCAACGGCGCAAAGGCACTAGCAGGTTTGGAGACGAAAAAACCAAATCCCTTTTGCAACTCGGAAGGGATAAGGTTACGCAGCGAGATGTCGTTTGCCAGCATGAAGAGGCGAATATAGCCTTCAGCATCGTCACAAGACACACCTTGCGGGGTATCGCCGAGTACGACACAGACTTCTGCTTCAAAATCATAGCCGAAGTCGGGGTCGATTATCTCGATGTTCGCAGTCGGCGACAGCATACACCCAGACCCTCCTTGATAGATGAGCGGATCGGTGCGCAGGGTGGGTGGTGGTTCGGCCCCCCGTGCTTTGCGTACCAGCACGATGTGGTTGATGTAGGCCGATGCATCGATCCATTCGTAAGCCCGCGGCAGGGGCGACAGCAGGCGCTGCCTAACCTTTGCCTCAAGTTTATGCCCTGTAACCTCACCCTCGTGCAGACGGGTTGCTAAGGCACGTAGGCGTGGTTCGGTGTCGTCCCAATTATCGAGTGCCTGCTGTAGGGTAGCGGCAATCTCATCTCCCTTTACATATCGTTGGTTGTCGGACGAAACGACGATCAGTTCGCCATCACGTGTGCCGTTGTCTAGCGTTGCCAGTTTCAAGCTCTACCGTCCTCCTTCTTAAGTCCTGCAGTTGCCTTCAGATGCACGATCTGTGCGGCGGTCAATTGACGATATCGGGCGAGAGGCAAGTCATCGGGTAAATGCAACCCGCCATAAGCGACCCGCCGCAAACGGATCACCTTCACTCCCAACGCGGCGAACACGCGCCTGACCAAACGGTTACGCCCTTCCTTGACCTTCACCGTATACCAGAATCCGTACGATTTTCCCAGCAACACCCGCTGTTGACGACGTAGCTGCAAATAATGAACCTTGCCATCCTCCAACAGTTCCCCGCGCCGTGCCAGCTGTTCCTGCACGGGGGATAGACGTTGTGCTAATAGCACTTGGTAGGTTTTTTGTACTTCGAAAGATGGATGGCAGAGACGGTGTGCCAGCTCGCCGTCGTTGGTCAGCAACAGCAAACCCTCCGAGCGGTAATCGAGTCGCCCGACGTAGAAGAGTGGAAAACGAATACGCCGTAGACAGGGCAGAGCAAAGATAGTCTCCTTGTTGTGTTCTCCGCGTCGTGATACCAGTGTGCCGCACGGTTTGTGCAGTAGCCAGTAGACCAGCGGCGGCATATCCCAGCGCAACGGCGCACCGTGTACACGCAGCACATCGGTATGTGGTACAACCTGCTGGCCTGGCTCGCATACTGCCCGTCCATTGACTGCCACCACACCCTGTTTAATCAGGACATCCGCCTGTCGCCGCGACAGGCAAACGCCGAGACGCGTCAAACACAGGTTAAGTCGCATCATCTGCCTCGTCGGTGGTGCTGGCGTCGCGTTCTGTCTGCTGCGTCATTGCTGCGTTGTCTTCTTCACTGCTTTCCTTACCGCCGACGAGTGTGTCGACGGTCGGGGTTGACTGGGCACGAATTTTTGCTTCTGCCAACTGACGTGTCTCATTTTTGCTCTGGAAAGATTCCAGCGGCGGCAGTTCTTGTCGCGTGCGCAAACCGAACACCCGCAGAAATTGTGGCCCGACTGCGAACAACAGCGGTTTCCCTGCACTGTCCTTGCGTCCGACGCAGACGAGCAACTCGCGTTCCAGCAGGGTGCGGACGAGATTGCCGCTTTCCACTCCGCGCACGTACTCGATCTCGGCGCGGGTCAGGGGCTGGCGGTAGGCGACCACCGCCAGTGTTTCCAGCGCGGCACGTGACAGCGGACGGGTGTAGGATTTGCCCAGTCTGCGCAACATCGTTGCCGCACTTGCCACCGTCTGAAAACGATACCCACCGTCTTCGACCAGCTCGAAACCGCCCCCGCGTGCACGGTAATGTTCGCTGAGCTGTTGACACACCTTGTTTATCTGCTCGACGCTGACCTCGCTATCGTCGAGCACCGCGGATATTGCTTTTGCCGTTAGCGGTTGTGGAGCAGCAAAAATAACCGCCTCGATCCGTGCTGGTAAACTCAAAGTAGCCAACTCTCCTGTCCTCTTACGGAAGGCAGATACAGCCACAGCAGACCGTCAGTTTCTTCCTGGTGCAGCAGCAGCTCCCCACAACGGGCTAATTCCAGTGCGGCGATGAAATAGACCGCCAACTCGAAGCGCGACCCGATCTGGGGGTAAAATTCCTGAAAAGAGACAAACCCGACCTGTTGTAGTTTCTTCAACAGCCTCTGCATGATAGTCTCGATCTTGATCTTTTGCAATTTCGCTTGCGGTACACGGTCGTGTCGTGCTGCTACCGCGGTAAGCAGCTGTTCGTAGAGCACAGGCAACATCCAACGGTCACCACGCGCTGTCGTGCGTGCTTGAAAGCTAGGCTGTTGCTGTAAACGTGCCCATTCCTCGTTGCCGTAGTTGAAATCACGCAAATAACGGTCGCCAAGATACTGTGCTGCCTGTTGAATGTGGTAATAGACCAGCAGGCGTTGCTTGAGTTCTTGCTGCGAGTCGTCTGTGTCGGTCAGCGAGCTGGGCTCAGCGGAATGTGGCTGTCCGCGGGGAATGAGCCTGCGGCTTTTGATTTCCAGCAATGTCGCGGCGATGTGCAGGAAGTCGCCCGCCGCGGCCAGATCACGAAAATCGACCAGCCGCAAAAAGGCAAAATACTGTTGTGCCAAATACAGCAGATCGACCTTGAAGATGTCTATTTCATTGACTTTTGTCAGGTGTAGCAGCAGGTCTAGCGGCCCCTCGAACTGCTCCAATTTTACCGCAAACGTGCCGCTCATATCACCTCTATTCTTTACTTTTGGCATCGAGAAGAAGTAACGTCACGACGATGCTCAAAACCCGCTAACGGTCTGTGAGTATAGGATGGCTGATGTGAGGGCAAAACTCAAGACGTGCCTGCAGGGGCAACGCCAGCTGCGTCATCCCGAACTGGCGAGGGCGTTGTTGCAAACCGACGATGCTTTCCGCGACGCACGGCCGTGGAGAAAGCTCTCCACCTGTGTCACTGACCGCTCTCTGCCTATCGCTTTCTTCCGCCACGATGCAGCCCGTTTTTTTTGCGGTAGCCAGATTGCCGCACGCTACCTGTCCAGCGGTACTACGGCTACCCAGCGGGCGGTATCGCTTTTTTCCCCCGAAGGAGTGCTGTTCTACAAGATGGCGGTTATCTCCACCTTCGCGACGGTACTCGATGGTTATTGGGGTAGGGATAGCGACTGTGCGCAGGGAGCTTCGTTGCTCGACCACAGCTGCGCAGATTCTAGTTTGGCGACGATGTTGCGCTGGTTGGGAGAGTTCTGGCCTCTGCCCCGCGTGTCGGTAGCGGGACTGCCCCAATTTGTGGCTAATCTCGACCCTGAACGACCGTTTTTCTTATGGGCGACGAGCAGACAGCTGTTGCAGTTGCTATGTGAGGGAGCGCTGCTTGCGTTGCCGCCACGCGCGATCGTCATTGAGACAGGTGGATGGAAAAATCTACGCTTTGGCATCCGCGACGAAAAGCTTTTTCATCGTCGGCTGTTGCGTCTCTTCGGCATCACAGAAGATAGATTGTGCAGTGAATACGGAATGTGCGAGTTGGCAGCACAGGCCTGGCGTTGCGGTCTGCGCAACCGTTTCTCCTTCCCCGTATGGGTACAGGTACTGGTCAGCCGTGATGGTTCGGATGTGAGGCGACGCGGCACGGGTCGCCTGTGTGTGTACGATCCGCTACGTGTCGACTACCCGTGGTTACTCTGCACGGAGGACTTGGTAAGCACCGCAGGGCAGGGACTGCTGCGTCTACGAGGACGTGTGCCACATACACCCGTGCGAGGCTGTGCGCTCGACGTGCGGCTCGATACTTCGCCAACTTCTAAATCACCACTGACGAGGAGTTACAGAAAAATGTTATCTTCGAGCAGCAGGCAACAATCGGTACAAGCCTGCAAAAACTTTCTCAGCAGCAGGAGCTATGTCGCTAGGTTGGGAGCGGAGCTCGGCTCGCCACACGTTGCCAGAGACGCTTTGCGCGATGTCCTGCGAGCATTCCCCGCCGATTTGGAGAGTGCTCTGGCACGTAGTTTGCCACAGCGACAGTTGCGCAGTTGGCTGTTCGTGTTACCTGCTACCCACTCGTTGGTAGGTGTCTACCCGCTGATCTTCGCGACGTTGCTGCGTTTGCGGGTGTTGGTCAAGCTTCCCCCTAACCTCGACTGTTTGCGCCGCTTTATCGATTTTCTCAATATACGCTTGGAGGCGGGCATCGAGATCACCACCGTCGCCCACACCGATTTGTGTATCCCCTCTGATACCGAGGCGCTGCTCTGCTATGGCAGTGATGAGAGCTTAGCGAATCTGCGTGCGAGTACATCCTTGCCGTTAGCTGGTTTCGGCACGCACGACACCGTTACCGTTGCCAGTCTCGACCACCTGCTGAAGTTTCCGCAAGCACACAGCCGCGATGTTTTTCACCTCTCTCGCCGCGGTTGTCTGTCTTCCAAGGTATTGTTTATTGTGCCGCAGCCTGAACAAAAAATTACTTCCTCACTTATCAAAATTTTGGAAGAAAATTTTCACGTCTTCTACGGTGCACGTCTCAACTCTACCTGTCGTGCGCAGGCCGAGGCGGAGCGGATACGTTATGTGAGAAATCTCGGTGCGGTGTTTTGCTCCACCGCCTGTCCTGCGTTCCCTATTCTGCCTATCGACAACCTCGATTTTGAACTTGCCTTGCCGCGGGCAGATTTCGTGTTGCCTCTCGTCGTTGTGCGCGACGTACAAAAGCTAAAGAACCTGCTACGTCACCGACGCAGCATCAAAACAATCGTTCAGCAGGGTAGCCATGCTGAACGCCGATACCGTCACGGGCGTTGTTTTGTGCGTCCTGGGCAAGCGGGACGATCGCTGTGGGATGGCACGCATGAAGGGCAGCCGTTGTTCGCCGCCCACGCCGAAATCGCACCTCATATCGTCGCTACGGCACAGCAGCACGCTACACCTCCGCCATGACGGAAGATGCGGTCGAGAAGCTGGAAATTCCTCCCCCGCTGATTGCTCAAACTCCTCGCCGACGCGGTACGACTCGCCTGCTGGTGCGGGCACGCGACGGGCGGCTTGAGCACAGTTGTTTTCGCAATATTGCTCGGCTCTTGCCGCGCGGCACTTTGTTGGTACTGAACAACTCGAAGGTGTTCCCCGCCCGCATCAAACATGCGGCGGGAGAGCTGCTGCTGCTGGGCGCACCAAGGCAGCAAGGCGGTCACCTCTACGTCTGCGAGGCACTCGCACGGCCTGTGCGTAAACTGCCTGTCGGTTCTGACCTGCGACTTGCGCACGGTTTGCGAGTACAGGTTGTTGCCCAACGAGTGCGTGGAGGGCACGTAATCTTGACCCTGCACCTTTCTTATGCAGGTAGTCTCAGCACCTGGCTGGCACAGTATGCTTGTGTGCCGTTACCGCCTTACATCAAACGAGATAACGAACAGCTTGCTCATCTTTCCGCCGATTTACATACTTACCAGACGGTCTATGCCGCGATCAGCGGTTCGGTGGCTGCCCCTACGGCGGGACTACATTTCTCACACCTTTGTTTGCGTCAACTTGCATTGTCTGGCATCGAAACTGTTTACCTTACTCTGCATGTCAGTGCGGGTACGTTTCTGCCTCTGCGTACTCCTCATATCGCCGAGCACGTGCTACTACCAGAACGCTACCTCATCCCGCGGACAACTCTGCATGCTCTGCGCCGTGCACAAACCCAGCAACGCCCCATCGTTGCGGTGGGTACAACCGTGTGGCGTGCGTTGGAGGACTTTTTTCAGGGAGGCGAGGAACAGCACCGTGCAGAGAACTGGTTGACCACCGATCTTTTCATCTACCCGCAGGCGCAAAAATATCGCTCTCCACTGCTCCACGGACTGCTGACCAATTTTCATCATCCTTCCTCAACTCTCTTCCTGCTGGTCTGTGCCTTGCTCGGTACACGGGAGGCGATGCGCATGTATCGCACCGCGGTGCGGAAAGAGTATCGCTTCTTCAGTTATGGTGACAGTTGTTTGCTGTGGTTATGACAAACCAAGCTCACCTTCTTATCTGCCTCTAATCGAAGGTGAAGTGCAGTTCGCTGTGGGCACGGTAGGTGTTGCCGTTGCTGTCCCAGTATTTTATAGCGATCGCGATGCCTTTGTTTTTTTGTGGGTTGTCCGCGTCGATGTTAAACAACAGCGGGTCGAGTTGGAAGAAGTCGTTCTCGCGTGCGCCTGTGGCGGTGCGAATGTCGATCGTGTAGTCTTCCTCCGTGCCGAGATAACGGTAGGTAAGTTCTGCACCGATGTTTTTGGTTTGCACTAACTCACGTAAGAGGGGAAAAAGTTCGCGCAGCTGCTCGGCTTGCCGATGTAGCGGTTCGCCGTTGACACGACTGGCGATGTCCTGCTTGAGAATGCCTGTTTTACCGAGACCGATGGTGGCGATGGTGGCGTTTTCCCGCAATCTTTTGGCGACGTATAAGCCGTCGGGGTTTTCAAACGTAAAAATAGATTCGCGCGGCTCGCCGTCTGAGAAGAAATAAATTTCGCGGAAACTATCCGTACGACCAGTTTCTAGAAGTTTTTCGGTTTGCAGCAGGGCGCGACGGTAGTTGGTATAGAGGTCGGCGTAGCACAAAAACTCTTGCATACGGTCGTGCATTGCCATGTAGTCGTGGTAGAATTTTGCCGATGTGACGAGATGGTCGTGCATGACGCTGACGCGGCTGTTGTAGGTCACCAGCCCTACACGGGCGTTGTCGAAGTGTGTCAGGTAGGCGACCATGCGATCCATCGCCCGTGAACGCGCACAGCTGCCATCGCGAGCCACGGGGTCGTTGTGGCGCATGGAGGCCGAGGTGTCGATGGCAAACACGACATCGCGCGGCAAGTAATCGGTGTCGCACAGTATCCCCGAAACCGTCAGTTCCAGAGACTGGGTAGCGTGCATATTTTTGTGGTAAACACCCTGCCCAGTGAAGTCATACTCACCCCAAGAACGAGAGCGCCCTTCCTCGCAGGGGAAATGCCAAGACAACCGTGCCCGTCTGGTATAGCTGTCCTCCAGGGGCGAAACCACAATCTCGCTATCTGCTGACGCGACCCCGTTATCGTGGTTATCGGTGTCATTTTGTACAGGGGTGCTAAACTGCGCCGTGCCACAAGACAGCAACCACCCTAACCACACTACGCGGTAAAACATAGCCATCTCTCCCTTTGACTGTAACTTCATACGCACATTCGGCAGTAATGATTTTTTATTTAAAAAACAATTACTTTTTTAAATAAAAAATATCTAACAACACGGTATTAGAATTGTTTTTGGGTTAATTTTTCCCGCTGCGGTGTAGTAGGAGGTGATCGGTGAGCACCAGTGCGGTCATGGCGGTGACGATGGGCACGGCACGGGGGAGGACGCAGGGGTCGTGTCTACCTTGCTGGGGTTGGTAGGTGATGGTGCGGTGGGCGGTATCTATCGTTTGTTGGGTCTTAAAGATGGTCGAGACGGGTTTGAAGGCGGTGCGGAAATAAATATCTTCTCCGTTGCTGATGCCGCCTTGCACACCGCCCGAGTGGTTGCTGGCGGTGTGTACTCGTCCTGCGCGGGCGAGAAAGGCATCGTTGTGTTGCGAGCCGTACAGGGTTGTGCCGTGAAAACCCGACCCCAGTTCGAAACCTTTGGCGGCGGGAAGGGTGAGCATGGCGTGGGCGAGCTGGGCATCGAGTTTAGCGAACAGCGGTTCGCCGAGACCGACGGGGCAGTTTTTAATCAGTGTTGCGACACATCCGCCAACACTATCTCCTTCGTCGCGTGCCTGTGTGATGACTTGGCGCATTGCGGCTGCCTTGTCGGGGTCGGGGCAGTTAAGCGGGTCTCGGGCAATCTTGGCGGCGGTCAGTTTTTGCCTTTGGGAGGGGGAAATATCGCAGTGGATATCTTTGACTCGATCAACCCAGGAGAGGATGGTGAGTGGGGGGGCGAATTTTTGCAGCACCTGCTGGGCGACTGCGCCCGCGGCGACTCTCCCCACCGTTTCACGTGCACTGGCACGTCCGCCACCGCTCGCTGTTTTGATGCCGTACTTGGCCAGGTAGGTAAAGTCGGCATGTGAGGGGCGCAGCACGTCGGCTCGGTAGTCGCGCCGACGCATATCGCGATTACGCACCAGCATGGCGATGGGTGAACCCAGGGTATGTTCCTGTTCGATTCCTGACAGTATTTCGACACGATCTGCTTCGCGGCGTGGCGAGGTCAATGCACGTTGTCCAGGGCGGCGTTGATCGAGGCAGTGTTGCACTATCTCCCGCGATACTTTTATACGGGGAGGGCAACCGTCGATCACCACCCCGACTGCTTCGCCGTGTGACTCGCCGTAGGTTGTGATGCGAAATAGTCTGCCGAAGGTGTTAGCCATGCGTGTTCTCTGAGCGCCTGCTGACTACATCCCCAAACGCTGTAGACCTTGCCAACGATCTGGCAGGGGTAGGATGACATCGACCAGTCGCCAGCCGAACCCGCGTCGCACGAGAATAAAGTCGACGGCGCGGTTGCGTCTGATTGTCACTGCGAAACGTCCGAGACCGCGCCAACTCATAGAGACATCGGCGAACAAGTCCTGCGGCACATCGAGCTGTCTTTGATCCTTGAGACGCTGCAAGAAGTTTGTCAGGCTGTCGGCGGTGATCGTGTGATCGATTATCTCTGCGACGTTCATCTCTCTCTGCTCCGCTCCGATCGCATCCAGGATCACTCTCCGCCAAAACCCAGGTACTTGCTGTTGCAGTACGTGTTTTAGTTGCCGACGCACGCCCTGCCGCACTGCGTCAAATTCGATATACTCCTGCAGTGTTTCTGCATCGTGGTGGCGCAATGCTTTCAGCATACGGTTCGCCGTGATATACGGCGCGGCGAACGCGTAGGCGGAGATGAGGAGGATGACCATTAGGATTCTTAATTTCATCGACAACCCTACTCAGCGTGCATATCGCGACAAAAGAGGTGCCGGTCGGATTCGAACCGACGACGAAGGCATTTGCAATGCCCCCCGTTAGGCCACTTCGGTACGGCACCTGGCTGGCGAGAGCAACCTAGATTTTATCAGCGACCGTGCTTGGCATCATGCCGTGCTCTCAATCCAGATACCCAAAGCGACGCATATTCTTGAGTGCCCGCTTGCGCGCCGCGATGGATTTTTTCTTCAGTCTCATCGAGGGTTTCTCGTAGTGGCGGCGTTTTTTTAATTCCGAGATAATCCCTGCCTTCTCGACTTGTTTTTTGAAAAACCGCAGCGCAGAATCAAACGGCTGGTTAGACCCGATATGAATGCCAGGCAAAATCGCTCTCCATGTTGAAAAACAAACACACCCAGGCCCAAGGTAAACACAGTTGGCAAGAAAAGCAACGCCTAAAGGCACAGCACACACCCGACGAGACACTTGACAGAGGCTATGCCCTCCTCTATGTTACCCCCATCCCCGGTAGCTCAGGTGGTAGAGCAGGTGGCTGTTAACCACCCTGTCAGCGGTTCGAATCCGTTCCGGGGAGCTTCGTCCATCGCCCCTATGCGGTTAATTTATACTTAATTTGACAAAGCTGATTGAAGATTTGCCCCCTCTTTTGTTATAGTGCCGTGCGGTGCGATTAATCGTTGCTATCGCTGGCTGAAACTGCCAAACTTAACTCGTGCTGCCGCGTGGCTAGTGGGCGCGATAACTGACTGCGGTAACAATTTATGACGACAGCAAACGAAGCTGACCTAGATCTTGGGCGGGTCATCGCCGCGGTCAGCAAGGATAAGAACATCGATCGGGCGATTATCGTCGACGCATTGGAACAGGCGATGATTCATGCCGCGCGGCGAGACTATGGCTTGAATGCCGATCTCGAAGCCCACTTTGACGAAGAGGGCAACGAAATCGAGTTGTATCAGTTTCGCACGGTGGTACAGGAGGTTACGGACAAGGAGACCGAAATCACGCTCGAAGAGGCGAAAGGTCACGACGACAGCACCGAGCTAGGCGACTCGGTGGGGATCAAGATCGACACCTCTGGCTTTGGACGTATCGCGGCTCAGCAGGCCAAGCAGATTATCGTGCAGAAGGTGCGTGACGCAGAGCGTGCCCAGATATACGAGGAGTTCAAAGATCGCGTCGATGAAATCATGAGCGGCCACGTGCGCCGCATCGAGAAAAACGACATCATCATCGATCTCGGTCGCACCGAAGCCACCATCCCCTGGCGGGAACAGATTCCTAACGAGAAGTATCGCGTCAAAGATCGGGTGCAAGGCTACGTCGTGGACGTGCGCCGTGCCTCACGCGGCCCGCAGATCATCATGTCGCGGGGTTGCGTCAAGTTCATGACCGCACTGTTCGCCCAGCAAGTGACAGAAATCTATGACGGGATCGTTTCCATCGAGAGCGCGGCACGCGACCCTGGCCGACGTTCCAAGATCGCCGTCTACTCCCGCGACAACTCCGTCGATCCTGTCGGCGCTTGTGTTGGCTTGAAAGGAATGCGTGTGCAGGCAGTGGTCTCGGAATTGAACGGTGAAAAAATCGACATCATCCCTTGGGATAAGGATCCTGCCAGACTGGTATGCAACGCCCTCGCCCCCGCGGTCGTTTCCAAAGTTATCGTGGATGAAGAGAACCGCAACATGGAGGTGATCGTTGCCGACGACCAGCTGTCCCTAGCCATCGGGAAGAAAGGACAGAATGTCTCGCTCGCCGCACAGATGACGGGTTGGCGGCTGGACATTAAGAGCGAATCAAAACTCAAATCACAGCTCGATGAGGTCAAAAATACGCTGGGGACAGTGGAAGGGCTCGGTGCAATGCAGGCGGAAATTCTGGTGCGGGAAGGAATCAAAGCACCTGCCGACGTGGCCGAGCTGGAGACGAGCGCACTGATGCGTTTGCTCAACCTCGACGAAAAAACAGCCGCACGGATCATCGCGGCTGCGGCACAGACCGACATAACAACACCTGCGGCGGCACCAGCCGAGCCGTTGGACGAGGAGACAGAAGAACTGCTGGCCAACGCCGTGTTCGACCCCGCACTGGCAGCAAAGGAAAAAGACGACGCGGGCAAAGATGAGCGCGTCGAAATGTTTCTGAAACTCAAAGGCGTGGGGGAAGCTCAGGCGACCGCACTGGCTGATGCGGGGTACGCGACCATCGGCGACATTATCGCTGATTCAGCCGATGAAGTGGCCGAGAAAGCCAACATCCCCTTAGGTATTGCTCGAACGGTGCAGATTGCCGCTGACAGATACATGCAAGAACAGTCTGAAGAAAAAAAACCAAGCACTTAGCAAGTTCGGGGAGTGTCTGGGGTCTGTGACCGCGGAAGGGATTGAGGTATGTCTAGGGTGCGGGTGCATCAGCTGGCGAAGGAGTTGCAGGTTGAAAGCAGGGTCCTGCTGCAACGCATGAAGTCGCTCGACATCGTTGTCGTCAGCCACCAGAGTACTCTGACACCTGCACAGATCGAAAAGATTAAGGTGTCTTATCGCAAAAAAGAGACCGCTGCGCCCGTCCGCCCGAAGGTTTTAATTCGGCGACGTAAACGCGACGAAAGCGCGGCGACTGCGGGGAGCAAAACACCCGCTCTCGAGCCAGAGGCGAGTTCACCCGCCTCGACAGTCCCCCCCCCCGCACCAGTCACTGAGGAGGAAAAAGCACCGCCCACTGTCGAGCCTGTCGTGGCGACGACTGTGCCCGTCGAACCAACTGCTGAGACCACCCCGTCCACCGCGGCTGAGCAGGTGACACCCGACAAGACACCTGTCACGGCGGAGACGTATGGCAAGGTTAAATCGGCAGGCAAGAGTAGACGGGCGACCGCGGCACGCACCCGTGAAATTCTCCGCAACATGGAAGACGATATCGATGCGATGGCGGATACAGAAGAATCGAGCACACGTCCCGCCGCTCCCGTAACAAAAACCGTCTATGTACCGACAGGTACAGTTAAAAAACGTGACCTGAAACGTAAGAAAAATTTACGTAAAACACTCATCACCACCTCCAAGGCCGCCTATCGCCTCATCAGGATGGGGGAGAGTATCACCGTAGGGTCGTTGGCACGACAGCTGCGCGTCAAGGCGAAAGAAGTTATCCAGCGATTGGCGGAAGACGGCATTGAGGCAAACGTCGATACCGAGATCGATTTCGATGCCGCGACACTGGTTGCCACCACCTACAACTTCGAGGTGCAGAGTAATCTGCGTACCCTGCGTGACATTCTGGGACTGCCAGTGCGGAATGAAGCAGCTGCTCTGCGCGAACGCCCTCCCGTAGTGACAGTGATGGGGCACGTCGATCACGGCAAAACATCTATTCTCGATGCAGTGCGCAAAACCAACGTTGCCGAAGGCGAAGCAGGTGGCATCACGCAACACATCGGGGCCTACACGGTAGACGTGAGCGGCAAGTCTGTCACTTTCATCGACACCCCAGGACACGAGGCGTTCAGTGCCATGCGGGTGCGGGGTGCCGAAGTGACCGACATCGTTATTCTTGTCGTGGCTGCCGATGACGGCGTTATGCCGCAGACAGTCGAGTCGATCGAGCACGCCCGTAATGCCGACGTGCCGATCATCGTGGCCTTGAACAAAATCGACAAGCCCGACAAGAACCTCGATCGTATCTTCGGCGAACTGTCAGAACGTGGTGTGCAGGTTGAAAAATGGGGCGGCGAAGTGCAGTGTGTGGAAGTTTCAGCGAAGAACAACATCGGCATCGACACCTTGTTGGAGGCCGCGTTGCTGCAGGCAGAGGTGATGGATCTGCAAGCCGATTACGAAGATGCGCCGACAGGAACAGTGATCGAAGCACATCTCGATAAACATCGCGGGGCAGTGGCCACAATAATTGTGCAGAGCGGTACGCTGCAGCGCGGCGATTATGTGGCGACAGCATCAGGCTACGCACGGGTACGTGCCATGGCCGATCATCGCGGCAAACCCTTGCAGCAGGCGAAGGTGTCCACTCCCGTGCAAGTGACTGGTTTTGCGCAAGTCCCCGCGGTCGGCGATCCCTTTACCGCGACACGCAAGGAGAAGATTGCGAAGGAAATCAGCGCGTGGTATCGGGACGAAAACGAGCGTGCCCGAGACGAGAGCAAGCGTGAGCACGCACCACCACCTGTCACAGAAGGAGAGGAAGAAAGCAATGCCCTCGACGAACTGCTCAGTAAATCCCTCCAAGCGGAGACTCCGCAGCTGCCGCTGATCGTCAAAGCCGATACGCAGGGTTCGGTAGAAGCGGTGGTAGGGGCACTGCTGGATATTAAATCCGACAAGGTAGAGAATAAAATCATGCATCAAGCAGTCGGTGCAGTGGTCGAATCCGACATTACGCTAGCTTCTGCTTCTGAGGCGACGATCATCGCCTTCAACGTACGTGCTCACAAGAATATCGAGGATTTAGCCCGTAGACGGGGGGTAGAGATCGGCTATTTCTCGGTCATCTACGAGATTATCGATGCGGTGCGTCTGCTGATGGTGGGGTTGCTGCCCCCAGAGGTCAGCGAGGTCGTCATCGGTCAGGCAGAGGTGCGCAACCCCATCAGTATTCCGCGTGTCGGGCTAATTGCGGGTTCTTCCGTCACCTCAGGCCGCATTACCAGAGATGCCTATCTGCGTCTGTTGCGTGATACGACGGTTGTACACCGCGGACGGGTCAGTTCTTTGAAACGTTTTAAAGAGGACGTGCGGGAAGTAGCGATCGGCTACGAGTGCGGAATCGGGATCGAAGGATGTCAGGATGTTCGTGAGGGCGATGTTATCGAAGTTTACCTCAAAGAAAAATCAACACCCTCGCTATAGAGAGTGTTCAGAAGATTGCACGGCACGACAACGAAACCACACTGCCGTGCGGGAGTGATGCATGCGTGCGATACGACTCGCCGATCAGATCAGGGACACCGTCGCGATCAACCTCACCACCGAACTGCGCGACCCGCGTCTGCAAGACGTAACCGTCACTCACGTCAACCTCAGTGCCGACCTCCAGATCGCTACGGTCTACTTCCGCACGCTGTGCAACGATCATCGTCCGACCTTGGCAGCACTGAAAGGAGCGGGCGGTTTTCTGCGGCGCAGACTGGCACGAGTACTCGATGTCAAACGCGTGCCTGAGTTGCGGTTTTTCTACGATACCAGTATCGAACACGCGACACACATCGAGAGTTTGCTTAGCAAAATCAGATAGTGCCGCTCGCACAACACGACGATAGGCACGCGGCATCATGGCTCAGATGAATAGCCACCAGTCTTACCGCGATGGTCTAGTTGCGCAAGAAGTTATAAGCTCTTTCGTAGAACGTATCGTAATCCTTGTAGCCGCTGGTGATCCGACTGTACATAACCGAAGAGCGTTCAGGGTCGTGACCCATTTGAAACCCATGCCCCAGCTCGTGCAGGAATAGCGTGCGCCAGCGCGAGTATTTTGCTTCGTTCCTCGCACGGGCGTGTTCCTGCATGAATTCACGATCGAACTCTAGCTCCATCGTGTAGATGTCTTTACGCACCTTATGCGGTCGCTGGAGAAAACCACGACGGCTGTTCAGCTTGGTAGTTCTTATCCAACGCCCCCACCCCAGTTTATTGTCGACTTTCCGTAGACCAGAACTTACGGTGATCGTTGATATGCCACTGGCAGACAACGCACCGCGGCGCACGATATTGAGATATGGAGCATTGCAACGCTCGTTTAACTCTTCAAATAACTTGCTGAAAATAGCGCGATTTTCGCTTGTCGCGGGCTCTATGGCAAAATAATACTGCTTAACCTTAGCGACAAAAAAGCCACCGCCGCAACCCAGCAGTACTGTCAGTGATAGAAGAGCTAAAAATACCTGCCTCATAACAGCCGCAGTTTAGAGCATTTTTAAAGAAAAGTAAAGTATTTTAAGAAAAAATAAATATAATCAGCAAGATATGATCGATAAAATCTGTGCCCAGTCGGGTAGTTGCGTGGATGGCGGTAGGTTTGCTATAATCTAATCAGGTGCTGCTTTCGGCATCTCTCTTCGCTTGCCAGAGTATATTTCATCAACATAGAGACCAGCAGAGGTGGGTTCGATGGGTGAAGGACACGCGTGTTGTATCTTTTTCTGCGCAGCACTGAGGTAACGCATGGAGGATAGGGTAGCACGGGGTGATCTGTTTCCAGAAATTGTGGGGTGCAGTGCGGGGTTACAGCGAGTGTTGGATTTGGTGACACGCATCGCTTCCTCTGACAGCGGCGTGCTGATCCAGGGCGAGAGCGGTACGGGCAAGGAATTGATCGCCGCGGCGGTGCATCGGCTCTCGGCACGTCGCAAGCGGCGGATGTTGGCCATCAACTGCAGTGCCATCCCAGAGAATTTGCTGGAATCAGAACTGTTCGGGCATGAGAAGGGGGCATTTACAGGGGCGGATCGTACTCGCCGCGGCTATTTTGAGTTAGCGACGGGTGGCACGGTCTTTCTCGACGAGATCGGGGATATGACCTTGCACCTGCAATCGAAGTTGTTACGGGTGTTGCAGGAAAAAAAATACATCAGACTAGGAGGCACGGAGACCAAGACGGCGGATGTGCGGATTATCGCGGCTACCAACATCGATTTGGAGGAGGCAATTCGGGACGGTGAAAAGTTCAGGCTCGACCTCTACTATCGTCTCAACGCTTTGCCTGTCCATATCCCCCCGTTACGAGAGCGTAAAGAAGACATCGAAGACCTGTTGTTACACTTTTTAAAAATCTACAACCGCAGCTGTGCACCCGCGACTCCGTGTTTCTTTCACGCGACCACCGTCGCCCTGTTGCGTGACTATCGCTGGCCTGGCAATGTGCGTCAGCTGCAAAACCTGGTCGAGCGTCTCATTCTCACTACGGGCGGAGGTGAGTTGCACAGCGAGCATTTGCCCGCCGAGTTCCGACACCCGCCTGAGTTGCCCGCGTCGCCATCAGCGAGCGCATCTCCTGCGTTGCGCGTGCCGCGTCGCGGGGCGAGTGCGAGTGCCTTCGGCGATCCTGGCTTCAAACTCAGCGAGCATGTGCAACATCTCGAAAACCAATACATCATCGAAGCCTTGCGGAGTACAGGCAACAATAAAAACCGCGCGGCACGCCTGCTCGGCTTGAAGCGCACGACACTGGTAGAAAGAATCAAAAAACGTTGCCTCAGGGTATAGTGACCTGTGCCTCTATCCAGCGCAGAAATTTATCCGCACCAGCGGTAAGAGGTAACTGAATAACACAGCAGGTGTCGTAGCTGTGCAGGGATGTGATTTTTTCTTCCACCGCGGTGAACAGTGCGGTTTTTGTTTTGATCAAGACCGCTGTTTCCTGTTCCCGTGCGATCTTTCCTTGCCAGCGATAGATAGAGGTCATGGCGGGAAAAATGTTGACACATGCCGCCAGTTTAGCCTCTACTAAGCGCTGGGCGATCAGCTCGGCTGCCGCAAAATCTGCGCATGTCGTATAGACCAGACAGTAACTCATTTTCATCTCCGTGTACATACAAATGCGCTGGGCAACGCCCCACGCTTTCTTTCCTAAAGCACCACGCTAGTCCTCGAAAGGCCACCACCAGGGTGGGGGGTCGAGGGGCTCGGCGTTGATAAACCTACGCACATAACGGCTGTGAATTGCCCCGTTAAGCAGGCGTACCTCCTCCTCGTTGCTGAGCACGACATCGCCCCATACTACGCCGAGCAGTTTAGCCGTGGCAAAGTCGATCAGCCCTGCCCCGCTTGAGCCGCTAGCTATATCACAGCTATGCGATATGCCGTGCAGAAAAATGTCCGCCTCCATACGCAGATACCAGGGAAAACGACCGAGTACGTAGCAGTCGAGACCCGTCACCGCCTTATCGAAAACCGTGTGATTACGCAGTGTTGTTTCGTGTACGGTGGGATGATGGATGATGAACGCCTCGCGTTGATGGGGGAGCTTGCCCTGCCATATCGCCAGCGGCTGAAAACGTGACGGCAACTTAGGCTTGTCTTGCAACATGAAAACGGCAAGATCGACACTGCGATTGAGACGCAGAGTTCCTGCACGACACCTGACTCGTAGACGTTCACTTTCCATCGCAAACACCACTTCGGTCTCCTGACAACGTGCCCCACGCCCCTGCTTGTCATAAAAACAGTGGGCGTTGGTGATAATCTGGGCCTCTTTGTTGCCTGCGACACTCACTAACGTGCCTGAACACGTGCCGCTAGGATTGATGATGAACACCGCGGCAGCGTTGGCACGCTGCAAGATCGGTGGCGGAATATAGCTGGCATTGGCCAGTGAGAAGAGGGCGATGTCTTCGGTATGGGTGAAGACACGCCGCTGACGCGGTTCATCACAGGTGCAACCGCTCACCGACATCGCGAGACCGAGAAAAAGTTTTGCCATCCGCCCGCTCACCACCCATACCCCCGCCCGCCCATCACCTCGGCTGCTGAGCAAGTAAAGCTTAGCATGACACCCTGGAGGTTATTTTTAGCATAATTTATTTAATGATAGTAGCGAGTTAAAATAAACACAGGAAATTTTTTCTTTATCACTAAAGAAACTGACTGCCGTAGCCGATGGGGTACGCAGGTTGTTTCGCAATCACACCTGGAGATGACATGAGGCAACAAATTTTTTTCTTCGCACTGGCAACGCTGGTACAGGTGTCTTGTTCTGTCATGCCTTCAGCCAGGGTGCAGGAGGCTGACCAAACGACGGGACATAGTACTTGGCACGAGCATACTCTCGAAGGGCCTTCCAAGACGGTAAACTACAGGTTTGTGAGCCTCTTTGAGAACAGGGAAGATAAACAGGCGTGTGTAGCTTTGGAAGTGGGGGCAAATAGTGGGTTGAAGTCAAAGTACGATGCGCTGGTAACGGCTTACGATGCACTGCAACGTGATCGTCATAACCAAGCAAAACGCCAGGCCAGATCAACCGCTCACGACGAGTTTTTAGCTCAGCTGGTGCAGGCAAAGGTGCTGTGCATCTCTCGCTACCACGACAACCGTCATCAGAAGTGGCGTCGGCCAAACTATCGTCGTATCGATCGCCATCTGTTTTCTTATTTCGATGGTGCGCGGAGCCACCGTGTTTTTTGTCGGGAGGATAAGAGTGAGAACAGATTTACGTGCAGGGGTAGTGCAGGAGGAATACTGTACAAGATAGATGACGCTAGCTCTTTCCGTGCGGGCAAGAAGAGCGTGGTCGAAAAACTTGTCAGTATCGCGGCATCCCCCTTCGGAGCAGGTCGTTATAGAGCAGGCAAGAAAATGTTGGGAATCAGAAGTATACTACTTACCCGTGACCAACTGGCATTTTTGCCCAGTGAGGAGAGGGGGGAATACGAGTATGTTAATGTTAAGAAAGATGACGGTAGTCAACAGAAGGCGTTCGCCAAGGTTATCGAAAACGCTAACCTAGTCTCAGAAAAGACTGGTATGTCTATCTTGCCAGAGTGTGTTGTCCGCGAGGGAGCTGTCTCTGGTTTTGAGGAGGTGAATGAATGTCACGACGAGCTCAGCCCCTACGGTGGGTTTTGTAAATTTCAGCAGGGAGGGAGCAATGTCCGCAACGAAAGGAAAATCAAGGCCTGCAAACTGAAAGGTCGTGGCATACTGAGCGAGCAAGCTAAGAACAAGCTGTTGCGTGTTTCGACCTGCGAGTATCAGGCGGGGGCTAAACATTTCTACTGTAGCGGCAAGTTAACGCACGCTGACTCCACTATGAAGGTATACTTCGAGCGTTATGGAGTTAATATCCCACGAAGAAAAGATAGTACCTGTCCCGATGAGCAAAAACTTGTGAGCGGACAGGTCGGAAGTAACTTCACTTGGGGCGAAAGCACTACCGATGCGCCGAGTGACACGGTGAATACCAGGTTTGTTGAGCTAAGAGAAGACGGCTCTATAAACCACTGTGTCGCTTTCGATGCAGAGAGCGTGGAGCAAGCACGCCAACATCATCTTCATCACAAAAACCCACAATCCCATACAAAATACCTGAACGCAATAAGTGAAGCTAAGGTACTGTGCATCTCAAAATACGACGATGGTCGGGTATCAGACAATTGGATGTTTTCCTACTATACTGGTGGGAAAGACGGTACTAGTCACCGTGTTAAGTGTCCAGCAGACGCAGGACAGGGTCTCGTCTGTGAAGATGCAAGCGGCCACCGACACACTGTGACAGATAGTGGACCTACGATAGCAGCACTTAGTGGACCTACGATGATAGCAGCACTGGTAAGCTTCTTAAGCACTGGAGTCAATGCCGAGAATCCTTACGATGCGAGCAAAAAGATGCTTTACTTGCAGGGGCATCATATGGCTCGCAAGCAGAAAGCTTTCTTTCCCTATTACTCACGCGAGATGCCAGAGTTCGATCACCGTGATGTTCTCGTCGAAAATCGTGTCCAAAGACGCTTCGTACGGGTGATCGACAAGATCAAGTCGAAGAAAACTAACGATAATATCTTACCGTTTTGTGAGAAGAGTGATAATGCCATCACTGGCTTCGCAGCAAAACCTGTCTGTAAGGCAGAATTCGATGTTTTCAATCACTACTGCCGAGGTGGGGCTGGCACGGTGAACATCTGTAAACTTCCAAAAGGACGGGGTGTCCTGATTAAACGAGACGATGGCAGTGTGCTGCGGGTTACCTCCTGTGGGTATCAACCCGCAGCAGGGCACTTCTACTGTAGCGGCAAAGTTAACGCTGAGAAACAACCGAAGGTACACTTCGAACGTTATGGTGTCTACACAGAGCAAGTCGAAATCGCTACTGTGCACCGCTGCCCTGAGACACGAACAACCGTAGTAAGCGCTAAAGGTGATCTTGAACCGCCCCCTGAGGTATCCCTAAGACCCAAGCTTGCTGAGCCAAGATCTGAGGAGATCGATCTGGAGGAGATGATCGATGATCTGTATGGTGACTCTTCTCCGCAGCAGGATTGAGATGGTACGAGCTGGAGTGAAAATAGCGTCGTTACTGATGGTGTTGAGCTGCAGCGAGACGGATTTCGATGCTATGGTGGCTGAGCAGCAGCCGACAACTGGCACAGGCGATGTTGTCGCCGACGGCGAGCTCTCGGCAGAGGGATTGCCGCCGACGGCATTGACCACACAGCTGTTTACCCTCAATCCTGCCGCTAGCGAGCGCGCTGTCGTGCAGTTCAATCTGGCGCAAGACGATACGGAAGCGCAGATAGTCGTCATGGAAAGCAGGCAAGATTCTAAAGCACAAACAGTAGTCACTGAGGTTCGTAGCGAGCACAGCAAGCAAGTCAGACAGACGGGCAGCGAAGGTAGACTTAGAACAGATACCTTCACACGTAGCAGAGATAAGGGGCTGCTCGATCTGCTGCTGGTTATCGACGATTCAAGGTCGATGATAAGAGTGCACGAGAGTCTTGCCACAAAACTGAACAGCCTATTACGACACATCGACAACAGCAACTGGCAGATCAAGATCATCGATGTCGATGGTAGCAACATGTGCCGCGACTACGGTATCATCACCAAAAATAATGAACATAGCTACGGAACCGCACTCACTGCATTAAAAACTAAGGCTAACAACAATCCCAATACCAACGAAAGAACCCTGCAGAAAGCGCGATACGCCCTAGGCCTAACTGTCAACTGTCGTGCCACCTGGCTACGACCTGAATCGACACTAGCAGCGGTGATTATCAGCAACGAAGATTATCAGTGCACTAACCGAGCTGCTCCTGACGCTAGCAGCGGCGGCAATTCGTTTCGCTGTGGCAACCAGGTGGTTGATTTTATCGCTGACTTCAGAGGGCTGCGCACGCACACAAGACTATTCGGTATTTTTGATACCGAAATGACTTGTGGAGTGGTGCGTGATCATAGTAACGCCTTTGGAAGAGAGTATACATCAAGTCATTATGCCAATCCGTGTTATCAGCGGAATGATAATTACAAGCCTTTCAGCAATAACTACCAGCGAGGAAACTTTGACAGGATACTGAGTATTTTAGACCAAAACTATGACAGCACCCTAACAGGGATCTCGTCTGGCATTCGAGATAAGCTGCAAGATCAGTTCACGCTCACTGAAGTACCTGATCTTAGCACACTGTCCGTCACTGTCGGTGGCAAACCCATGACAAGCGGTTTTACAGTCAATAACAAGATACTGATATTTAGCAACCTGAGCGGCGATGGCATTCGTGTAAGCTATGTACCGCGAGGTAAGAGGAAAGCTTATATCGCAGACATCGCCATCGACACACAAGCTGACCTGAGCACGCTGCAAGTACGAGTAAGAGGAAAAAATCTGGTTAAAGGCACTCACTATACGGTGAGCGGGAGTACGGTGACCATACAGAACGTCAAGACGAATTTTCCCGCGGGTGCTACCGCTCATCTCCGTTGGCAAAAAAAGCAACAACATGACCCCAAGCAACGCGAATTTCCGTTCGCTACTGACCGTGAAGTTGTGGCAGGATCGGTATCTATAGCTAGGTATGATAAGAGCAGTTACCGCGTGCAAAAAAACCCTAATAGGATTGTCTTCAATAGCGGCGAAGAACCTGACTATGATACCAGGTTCACCGTTAGCTATCGATACTATGGTCACGATATATTGCGTTACCCTCTCCGCTACGCGGGCAATTACCCCATCACAAGTGTTAGCTGTTCTCCTGTGTCATGTACGCACAACAATGGCGATGTTGTTTTCAATTCCCGCGATTTTCAACGCGGGCGGCCAATCACTGCCACGCTTACTGTGCGTGGTTTGCGGAGCGATCGTCGCCCTTTGCCTGAGCACTATGTGCCTGACAGTCTGCAGTTGACAGGGGACAGTGATACTTGTACCGCGGCGCAGTTAGTTATCGAGCAGGGCGAGGTTTTGCTTACGCACGACGATGCCACCGCCAACGGCTGCGCTATGCTCAACGGTCTCAGGCAAAATCACGATCAAGATATGGAGCTTTCTTATCTCTCGTTTACTGCGCAGAAGGAGATCGAAGTCAGTATTGAAGAACTACTGGAATATGTCGGTTACAGAAAAGAAATATGGGAAGTGTATGTCGCGGGGGAGAAAAAAGAAAAGGGCAAAGATTACACCGTCTCAGCGCGCAAAATAACTTTCCAGGGCGACTACCCGCCCAACACGTCGGGGGAGATAAAAATTTACGTCTCCTATTAACTTCCTCGATAACATACAGGAAAGATCCTTTTCTTATTTTGTCGCCCCGCTGCTCGCCTTTAACTGGGAGAGGGTGGATGTGGTAAGATGAGAGAGACGGCGGTTTTCTGCACAACCTTAACAACTACGGGTAGGTAAGCATGGATGCACTCAAGCTCATGGACATGGTTTCGGCGGCTGATCATCTCGACCAGTTCGAAAGCTTCAACTGGACAGGGTCGTTTGAAAAGTACCTCGGCATGCTGAGCAAAGATCCGAGTATTGCTAGAACCGCCTTCCAACGTATTTACGACATGATTATGGGCTATGGCACGAAAAATTATACGGAATATAAGAAATCTATCACGCATTACAATTTTTTCGATGACCCTATCGAAGACGGCAAAGATGCAGTGTTCGGCTTGGATGTGCACTTGATGAAGCTGGTCAATGTCTTCAAAGCAGGGGCACAGCGTTATGGCACAGAAAAACGTGTTATCCTACTGCACGGCCCCGTCGGCTCATCTAAATCAACTATTACTCGTCTGCTCAAAAAAGGGCTGGAATCATATTCACGTACTGATAACGGTGCTTTATACTCATACACGTGGCATAATCTCGGTGATATTCTGAAGATGGAAGACGACATGCCTTGTCCCATCAACGAAGAACCGCTGCATCTGATACCGAAAGAAAGACGCGCTGAGGTTATCGCTAGTCTCAATAGCTCGCTCGACCGTCTCGGCGCAGTGTATAGCGAGGGGGAAAACTGCCCCGCATGCCGCTATGTTTTCAATGAATTGATGAAACATTACAAGAACGATTGGCGTAAACTGATCACCGATCACGTTACCGTACGGCGGGTTATCCTTTCGGAAAGGGATCGTGTTGGCATCGGCACGTTTCAACCTAAAGATGAGAAAAATCAAGACTCTACTGAATTAACAGGGGATATCAATTACCGCAAAATTGCCCAATATGGTTCGGATTCCGACCCGCGTGCTTTCAATTTCGATGGCGAGTTCAATGTTGCGAACCGCGGCATGATTGAGTTTATCGAGGTACTAAAACTAGATGTTGCCTTTCTCTACGATTTACTCACCGCTAGTCAAGAGCATAAGATTAAACCGAAAAAATTTGCCCAGACCGACATCGACGAAATTATCATCGGCCACACTAACGAAGCCGAATATCGCAAGCTACAGAAAAACGAATTCATGGAAGCCCTGCGCGATCGCACCGTAAAAATCGACATACCTTATATTACTAAATTAAAAGAAGAAATTAAGATTTACGAGAAAGATTTCAATCCTGTTTCTGTCCCGCACATCCACATAGCCCCTCACACCATCAAAATGGCGGCGATGTGGGCGATTCTTACCCGTCTCGAAGATCCTCGTAAAGCTAACTTGACTATGATGCAAAAACTAAAACTCTACGATGGCAAGACCACACAAAAATTTACGGAAGACAATATCAAAGAACTGCGTAAAGAAGCTAAGCGGGAAGGCTTAGAGGGTATTAGTCCACGTTATGTGCAAGATAAGATCTCTAACGCCCTCGTCATCGATAAGGGCAATGGTTGTATTAACCCTTTCATTGTGCTCAACGAGCTCGAATCGGGGCTTAAAGAACATTCGTTGATAAGCAGTGATGAAGATCGCAAGCGTTACACTGAATTACTTGCCGAGGTGAAACGTGAATACGAAGACACTGTCAAACACGAGGTGCAGCGCGCCATATCTGCCGATGAGTCAGCTATCTCCAAAGTATGTGCCAACTATATCGATAACCTCAAAGCTTATATCCAAAACGAGAAAGTCAAAAACCCTTTCACAGGTGCTGACGAAGAGCCTGATGAACGCCTCATGCGCTCGATCGAAGAAAAAATCGATATTCCCGACAGTCGTAAAGATGATTTTCGGCGTGAAATCATGAACTATATAGGTGCTTTAGCTCTCGAAGGACGATCGTTCGACTATAAAACCAACGAGCGTTTGCACAAAGCACTTGAACTTAAGTTATTTGAAGATCAAAGAGATACTATCAAACTGACAACTCTTGTTTCCAACGTTGTCGACAAGGAAACTCAAGAAAAAATTTCTGTTGTCAAAGGACGTTTGGTTAAAAACTATCACTACTGCGATATATGTGCTAGCGATGCACTGAATTTTGTTGCCAGCATTTTCGCCCGCGGTGGAGTTACTAAACAAGAGAAATAGTAATGAAGATGGATTCTGATTTAAATCGCTTCCACAAGATTGTGCGTGGTAAAATAAAAAAAGAACTGCGCAAATTTATTACTAGCGGTGATTTGCTCGGTAGGCAGGGGGGCAAGACAATCAGTATCCCTCTCCCCCGTATAGATATACCGAGGTTTCAATTCGGCCCACAACAACGTGGCGTAGGACAGGGCGAAGGCGAAGTCGGTGATCCATTACCAGGACAAGCGCAAGGAGAACAACAGCAGGCTGGTCAGGGCGAAGGGGAAAAAACCCTTGAGGTAGAAGTTTCACTGGAGGAACTGGCCGACATTCTCAGTGAAGAGCTAGCCTTGCCGCGTATCAGGGGTAAGGGGGAAAAAAATATCGAGGCTTTGCAACATAAGTATACAGGTATTTTTAAGCAAGGGCCTGAGTCGTTGCGGCATTTCAAACGTACGTTCCGAGAAGCATTGAAACGCGCAATTATCAGTGGTACGTATGACGCACAATCTCCCATGATTGTTCCTGTCAAAGACGATAAACGCTATCGCTCGTTTAAAACGGTCTCTAAGCCCGAAACAAACGCGGTCGTGATTTACATGATGGATGTTTCTGGCAGTATGGGCGAAGAACAAAAAAAAATTGTGCGCCTAACCGCATTTTGGCTAGATACTTGGTTGACCAGACAATACGCAGGTTTAGAACGACGCTATGTTGTGCACGACGCGATCGCCCGTGAAGTAGATCAAGAAACCTTCTATCGTACCCGCGAATCAGGAGGCACATTGATTAGCTCTGCCTACCAACTGGCAGTAAATCTTATGGAAAAAGATTATCCAACCGAGATATGGAATGTTTATCTGTTTCATTTTTCTGATGGCGATAACTGGTCTGGTAACGATACCACGGAGTGCCTTAATATTATGAAAAACGATATTTTACCCAATGCTAACTTGTTCAGTTATGGGCAAGTTGAGTCACGTTACGGGTCGGGGCAGTTTTTACGTGATCTGGAGAAAAGTTTTCCTAACAATGAGAGAGTTGCACTAGCCAAAATAAAAGATCGTGATGCGATTATCGCTGCGCTGAAAATTTTTCTGGGCAGAGGACGCTAATGCTGGGCTTTGATACAAAGCTGACTGAAGAAATTAATTTTTTTGCCCAAGAACTCGAACAAGCTGCTCGTGAGGCAGGACTTGAACCGTGCACAACTATCTTTGAGCTGGTCGATTACAAGCAACTTAACGCAATCGCAGCCTACATGGGGTTTCCAACCCGCTACCCACATTGGCGTTTCGGGATGGAATACGAACGCCTAGCTAAAAGCTATACCTATGGTTTGGCGATTATTTATGAGATGGTCATCAATAACAACCCTTGCTACGCCTATCTGTTACGGGCAAACGATCTTGTCTATCAAAAAACAGTGATCGCTCATGTCTATGGACATTGTGATTTTTTTCAAAAAAATTACTGGTTCAGTAAAACTAACGACAAAATGCTTAACCAAATGGCTAATCACGGCACGATTGTACGCTCACTGATCAACGATATTGGGCATGATAAGGTCGAGAGTCTGCTTGACTGCTGTCTGTCGCTAGAAAATTTAATCGATATCTACTCCCCTTTCAAAGTAAAAGCTAAAAAGAAAAATGAAAAGACCTCAGAAGATTTGCATATTACCGAAGATGAACTGAAACTCGATGCCAAGTCCTACATGGACACGTACGTTAATCCTAAAGAATACATTGCTCGTAAACGTAAATTATTGGAAGAAAAACATAGCAAAGACCCTTTGCTTGATTCTAAAACTAACGAACGAGACGTACTGAATTATTTGCTTTGCCATGCACCGCTAAAAGATTGGGAATGGCAGTTGTTAGATATAATTCGTGCTGAAGCTTATTATTTTGCCCCACAAGCACAGACAAAAATCCTCAACGAAGGCTGGGCGACATATTGGCACAGCAAGATGATGACTAATCTCTATCCTCTATCCGCGGCGGAAATTATCGACTACTGCGATCATTACGCGGGAGTAGTCGCCAGCCAGCCAGGGCAGCTTAATCCGTACAAGCTGGGTGTTGAGCTGCTACGGCATTGCGAAAAACGCTGGAACGAAGGACGTTTTGGCCTTGACTATCTCAACTGCACTGATCCAAAAAGGCGCAAGTTTTGGAATAGACACACTCAACAAGGCAAAGAAAAACTTTTTGAAATAAGAAGAGTACATAACGATGTAACGTTTATCGATGCCTATCTTGACGAGGATTTTTGTCACGAACAAAAAATGCTTGTCTACGATTACGATCGCAATCGTAACAAGCACGTTATCTCGTCACGTGAATTCTCCGACGTTAAACGCAAACTGCTCGACCAACTCACTAACGTAGGTAATCCAATTATCGTTGTCAAAGACGGCAACTTTCGCAATCGTCGTGAACTGTTGCTGGTGCATGAACACAAAGAACTGGATCTTAAGCAGGATTTTGCTTTGGAGACACTAAAAAATTTATTCCGCTTGTGGAAACGACCTGTGCATTTGGAGACACGTATTGAAGGAGTAGCGAAAAGAATTTCCTGTTCTGGAACTGATCATCAGATAGAGAAAATTTAATTAATTTTACCGAGAGGAGAAATCCAATGAAATTTAGTTTTGTGTGGTTGTCAACATTGCTGCTACTAACATTGTTGACCGAAAGCTGTATTAAATCGGGGCGTAAACGTACCCCGCCTGAATGTATGCACGGGACGAATGCTGATGGCACGTGTCGTATCAATCTAACCACAAAAACCGTTTGCCAAGGTGAGTATAGTATTAAAGAATTTGCCGAAGGCTGCTCTTTTGTTTCCGTGACGCAGCCTGAAGGTTGTAAGGTAGTTGGATTAGCAGCGGAAAGAAGTGATAATGCTGGCTGCATTGTACGGGACACAAAAGGCAAAAGATGTCAGTTGGAAGGGTTATTAAGGGACAGCAACAGTTGTGAACCCCATGCTGCCATCAGTACTGCTCCCGCGGCAGTATCGCTCTACCTCGAAGTGCAGGAAGGAGGATTTAAACCTCATGTCGTCTTCGATCCCAACGAAAAAGTGCAAGAAGGGGCAGAACTGGAACTGGAAGAGCAAAAGTATCGAGGGATGGATGTTCATAGCTCAGAGCTACTAGACGGCGGGACTTCTCTCTCCATGGCTTTGCAAATTCCCTGGCGGCTTAAATACACGAAGACAGACGGCACATCGGTGTGTGCTACCGGTGTGCTCGATGCCAGTAGCTTATCCCGAGACAATGCCGCACGAGGGTATATCTGCCCCTGAGGGAAAGAAGGAGGAGATGGGGCGCGGTATAGGTGCCTACAGTTTATGTGATTTCTAGGGGCAAGGAGTGTTATTTTCGTTTTCATACTTCACCACCACATACCTGATGTCGTCGGTGCGCCACTCAGCTCTTTTGCTCTTGGTAACTCCTCCCTCCTCCTGCCACACAATCTCCTGCTGTGCGTGAGTCAGAGCAAAACTGCGCGCCTGTACTCCCGTACTGTCGCTGTTGGAAGCGATCACTAGGGTAAGTTCATCGTCTTCACTAGCTGCGGGATAAAGCCTGCAATCACCCTCGAGATAGATAGTTAGATCGCCCGCACTCTTAACATAATCAAGCCAGTCTGGTAACCAGGCATAGGGAAATACATCCCATGACAAATCATCAAGAGATCCCTGTGCCTTAGCATTAGCTATGGTCAGGCTGGCTTCCCTGACCGTGGGACTTAAATTTACCTGCCAGACCTGGTCACTGACCTTCTTGACGATATTATTTCCGCTCCCCGTAATCCTCAGTTGAGGAACGAGGATATGTGCCGTTAGCTCGACACTGCTGCCAGAACCATCTCCGATTGCTATGGTCGTCGCTTGATTGCCCCCGTAGTCGGTTTTATCCGAATCAGACAACTTAAACTGTAGATATTGCTCCCTACTATCTCTGGCTAGCGTTCCCGACAACGGGAGGGGTCGCGAGGTGTCCATAGCTTGCCAATGACTGCCATCATCGGGTTCATCCTTGGCACTAGCAGCAACCTTGCGTACACTCAGTAATCCTCCCCCCTGAGTAGTCGTAACCGACCATTCTAGCTGGCTTTTACCGATGTTCATCAGAGCGACGGTCTTTATCTCCCTGCTCGCACTGGCAAACTTCAAAACGTTGTCCGACAGTCGCAAGCCGCGGGTCGTTGTAACCACGGCGGACGCGGGTAGCGGCGTGGTAGAGGTAGCCGCAGTGTCAGAGCTAGAATCAGCGTCAGGTGGAACATCTGCGGCTGCAGCTGCATCTACAGGTGGCAGCAGTTGCCACCTATGCCGTGTAGGAATCTTTTGCTCGCTGCCATCAGATCCTCTACCCTTGGCGCACAAGGTCTTGATGCCGTATCCGCCGAGCATCTCAGGGGTTAACGTGATGGGAACGGTGAACTCTCGCCAGCTGCTGTAAGCTGGACTGTTGCAATCACCTTCACCCTTGATAAGAGCATAAGCATACTCCCTAGTGCGCCAATTGCTGTGTATGACTGCCACGATAATCCGACTAGCACTAGAATCATCAGGTTTATTGATAAACACCACCTGCGGTGCTGCCCCTGACGTGCTATCTGCGGTTTTATCCTCATCCGCACCATCTCTCTGGCTGTCGTCGCGCGGTCTGTCGGTGCAGACCACCAGCGCGCTAGCGAACATCGTAAAGAACATCAGCTGTCGCAAGATCGTTCCCCTCAATACAACGCAAGCATCGGCACAGCAGTGCATGACCTTTAGAAGAAAAAGTTAACTTTTTCTAAAGTTTCATTCATTTTTTTCCGAAAGCCAGGTGTGCCCTGTCTCGTTCGACCTGGGAGATAAGTAAGGAATAGATGGTGAGAACGTGCGTATTGCTGTCACTGTTATTTGCTTGCCGCGCCGATGAACGCGATTATCAGTCCACAGGTTCAGAATATGCTAGCGCGCAAACAGCTGAATCCCAGGTCGGTAAGGCGGTCAGTGTTAGTTTTGAAAATTTGCCGAGCATAGAGGACGACAGTGATGCTATCGATGTCGTCGTTAGCAGCCAAAACGGGGCTGTCGAGTATAAGCATGCCTTGCTCGCAGGTGATGCGGCTGCGGGCGGCAGTTCGGGGTGTGAAAGCGCTGATTACGGCGATTTCGTCGCACTCACACAGACGATTACCCATCGTGATCTACAGGAAGATTCTTATCTGCTCTGCGCTATCGGCAAGGACGCGCACGGCGTTACACAAAAGACACCTACTGCGTTTGCTTGGTCGATTGTTGTCGATCCGCCTCCCGACGATGATTAGGAGGAGTAGGTACTTCTGGGCATCACATCTTGAAAAAGCTAGCAAGTTTTTGTACAAGGCGGCGAGTGGTAGCGGGAGTTGTGTATGGCAAGCATTGACTGGCAGCAGTTGCGTGCTTACGTACCGCGTCATAAGCTGCGTTTCGTAACGGCTACCGCCCTGTTCGATGGGCACGATGCCAGCATCAATATTTTCCGTCGTTTACTACAACATCGTGGTGCGGAGGTTATTCATCTCGGACACGATCGTGCCGCGACCGAGATCGCTCGTGCTGCCTGGTGTGAGGATGTCCACGGGGTGGCGGTATCCAGCTATCAGGGTGGGCACAACGAGTTTTTCGTCTATCTGCGCCGACTGCTCGACGAGCAGGGAGGCGATCATATCAAGATTTTTGGCGGCGGTGGTGGGGTCATTACCCCTGAAGAGATCGTTGCTTTACAACAGCAGGGTATCAGCAAAATTTTCAGTCCCGAAGATGGGCAGATAGCAGGACTTGACGGCATCATCGGCTACATGTTGCAAACCTGCGACACCGATCTCAGCACACAGGTAAAAGACAATCTGCCGCGCGCTTTAACCTTGCTCGAGGCAGGACAGCCCTGGTCATCGTCGGTGGCAACACAGCCTGACGAGAAAAAAACTCCTGTGCTGGGAGTCACGGGTAGCGGTGGTGCAGGCAAGAGCTCGCTCAGCGACGAAATTTTAGCGCGCTTTTTAGCAGATTTTAAAAATTTCAACATCGCGGTCATCTGCATCGATCCGACTAAATCCAAGACAGGGGGAGCACTGCTCGGTGATCGCTTGCGTTTTAATTGCGGCAGCGACCCGCGGGTCTTCGTGCGTAGCTTTGCCACACGGCATGGCACGGGTGAGATAATAACCTTTTTGCGGGAAGCGGTGCAACTTTTGCGGGCGCGAGATTTCGATTTGATCGTCGTTGAAACCAGCGGTATCGGACAGGGGAATGCCGATATCGTGCAAGTTTCCGATCACAGCCTCTATGTTATGACCCCCGAATACGGAGCACAGAGTCAGTTGGAAAAAATCAACATGCTCGATTACGCTGACTTCATCGCCATCAATAAATTCGAACGGCCACAGGCACTCGATGCCTGGCGCGATGTGCGCACACAGGTAAGGCGCAGTCGTTACGCGGGGCAGCAGCAACGGGAACATGACTACCCCGTGTTTGGCGTGATTGCCAACCGTTTCAACGACGATGGCGTGAGTGGCCTCTATCGACGCATCTGTGCAACGCTGTTCCCCGCACGAAACGAGTATAAACATCGCCCTGCCGTCTTACAATCGACACAGCGCGCACCGCTTTTACCTGCCACACGGCAACAGTACTTGTATGACATCGCCGCCGCGGTACGCAGCTATCATCGGGATAGCGAGCGCATGGCTGTTTTGTTGCAGGAGCGGGATAGTTTGCGAATGGCACAGGACAACAATGCGCTGTCGGACGAGGCGCGGGCTGAATTAAGGCAGGCGGAGGCAAAACTCGTAGCACAGTTGCCCGCTACAATACAGGCAAGCATCGCCGCATGGTGTAAGCAAAATGCTGATTACGATAGAGAGGAAATGAGTTTTAATGTGCGCGGTAAAAACATCACCGCAGTGCCATATTTCGTCTCTTTGACGGAGAACAAACTGCCCAAAGTCGCCCGTCCGCGGCACAGTAACGATGCCGATCTGTGGCGCTATTTGCGTAAAGAGAATTTGCCTGGCAGTTTCCCCTATACGGCTGGTATTATGCCCTTGCGGCGCGTGCAAGAAGATCCACAACGGCAGTTTGCTGGTGAGGGCAGCCCGCAACAAACCAACAAACGTTTTCATTATTTGTCTTCTGCTTCGCCCGCCAAACGTTTGAGCACTGCCTTTGACAGTGTAACTCTTTACGGCTGTGACCCTGATCTACGTCCCGACATCTATGGCAAGGTGGGTGAATCGGGAGTCTCGGTAGCTACTCTCGACGACATGCAAAAACTTTATGCAGGCTTTGATCTCTGTGCCCCACACACCAGCGTAAGCATGACCATCAACGGCCCCGCACCGATAATTTTGGCTATGTACCTCAACACGGCTATCGCCCAGCAACTCGCTAAACACCGTGCCGCAGGCCCAAAAAAGCTCACGGCGGCTGAATGCGAAGCAATTACCACGCAAACTTTGCAAACGGTACGTGGCACAGTGCAAGCAGATATTTTGAAAGAAGATCAAGCACAGAACACCTGTATTTTTTCCACCGAGTTTGCTTTACGCATGCTGGGCGATGTACAGGAATATTTTATTGCCCAAAAAATAAAAAAATACTACAGCATTTCTATCTCTGGGTTTCACATCGCCGAAGCGGGCGCGAATCCTGTCACGCAATTGGCCTTCACGCTAGCCAATGGGTTCACCTATCTCGAGTATTATTTAGCACGTGGCATGCGAGTAGATGACTTTGCCGCGAATCTGTCGTTTTTTTTCAGCAGTAGTCTTGATGCCGAATCCAGTGTGCTAGGGCGGGTAGCACGTCGTATCTGGGCGATTGCTCTGCGTGATGTTTACGCGGCGAACGAGGACAGTTGTAAACTAAAGTACCATGTGCAGACCTCAGGACGTTCGTTGCATGCACAGGAGATGACTTTCAACGACGTTCGTACTACTTTGCAGGCGTTGTTGGCTCTGTGCGAAAACTGCAACTCCCTGCATACCAATGCCTTCGATGAAGCCTTGACCACACCGACGGAGGAGAGTGTGCGGCAGGCGATGGCGATTCAGTTGATCATCAATCGCGAGCTAGGAATTAATCAGTGTGAAAACGCTTTACAGGGCTCGTATTTTATAGAGTATCTGACCGATCTTGTCGAGGCACAGGTACTGCAAGAATTTGAACGTCTTGCCGAACGCGGCGGGGTGCTCGGTGCGATGGAACTACAGTATCAGCGCAGCAAAATTCAGGAACAAAGCTTGCACTACGAGGAACTTAAACATACGGGGAGTGTGCCGATCATAGGGGTCAACACCTTTCTGACCGACACCCCCGTCAAACAACAACGGGCTACCACCGCTCTGATCAGAGCCACGTCCGCCACCAAGGAGCAACGACTCACTGACCTGGCCGCGTTCAAGAAACGCAACACACAGGAGGCACAGGTTGCTCTACAAAAATTACAGGAGACGGTCTTACGCGGCGACAATATTTTTGCCGAGTTGATGCACACGGTGAAACACGCCACGCTGCAGGAGATCACCCAGCTGCTGTTTAAGCTGGGGGGCAAATACAGGAGATTGATGTAAGTCGTTGCTGAAGCGTGGCAATAACCTTTGTTATTACGCGCTAAATATCTAAATATCCAACTCCCTGGCAAAACTTACCCTGGCTCGGTAGACGGTCTCGTCGTCGGTGTTCTGAAACTTACCACTGCCAGTGATTATCGCTAGGGTGGAGGCAAAGCGATTGGCGTAGAGCTCCATGTCGAGTTGCAAATCTTTAAACTTCGCTTGGGTCAGATCACAGAAGGAAGCACGATCTAGCTCGCGGTCGTCAGACGCGCGGCTGAGAGAGGCAAAACCGAGTCGCGCGGGTTGTTGCAGATTGAAGCGTAAGTCAAGTCGCCCTTCTTCAGCGACGTATGAGGCGCGGAAAAGTTCGGTATCCTGCCCTTGATCTGTGGGCAACGTGCCGCAGCTCGTTCCTTCGCCACTAGTGCGTGCGATACAGGCAGTGAGCCAGTTATCGTTACGTTCCAGTAATTTAAAACTAACGACGTATCGCTGCGCATCTTTGACAATCTGCAACTGCAATCCCGTGAACAGTGCCTGTGCCATATTAGGGCCGCGTGCGGTATTGACGGCGGTGTCGAGTGCTTGGCTGTATACATCGAAAGCGGCGAGGTCTTGTTTCTCAAGTTCGGCGAGGGCATCGTCATATTCTCGCTGCATCGCGGTTAGTCGTTGCTGGGTGTGAGCGATTATCTTTTGGTCAGCGGCGGGCAAGGGCAACTGTACTTCTTGCAACAGCTGTGGCAGCAGGGCTTCCGCAGATCGTAGGTTGCAGAGAAACTCCATCGCTTCCGAGAGAATACCTGTGGTAACACAGTTGCCTTCTTGGACTGCGGCGAAGCGGGGCACGGCGATGTCGCGGTTAAAGCGGTAGTCGCTGACGCTGACCCCTGCCACCGTCTTGGCTACCGCCTGTAGTCCGCTTATCAAGATGTTGCGCTGCGCTGCGCTGTCAGGCGAGGTTGCGGGTGTGTTGAAGATGCGGTGTTCGGCCGCGAGACTAACGATGTCTTCCAGTTGGGCGGGTGATTCGACGGCGTGCACTACTCGCAGGATAAACGGTTGCCTTTTGCCAGGACTTATCGTTATGGCGCGCTCTCCAAAACCTATGCGTCCTAAACGCTGGTAGAATTTTAGGTGACGCCGTTGCGCGGGGTTGTCGTAGGCGGTCAGGATAAGTTGTTTGAGTGTTTGAGGTTCGTCGGTAAGCATTTGCTGCAGCGCGGTGATTCTTTCTTGCTGTGTTTCTACTGTGGCGTAGTATGCGGCGAAGTAGGTGGAAGCGAGTACCCCGTGTAGCCATATACATTGAAAGTAGTCCCGACCCGCGTCATCCTCGGCGGGCTGGCAGGCTGGTTTATCGGCGAACAAAGCACGGTAGTGGTTTTCGCACATGATGTGGGCAGTGGGGCGTTGCGTATAGCGGCGACGCAGGAGGTTTTCGCTAACTGCGAAGGCAAAAATTTTACCTTCGCAGTAGTTATGCAGTATCTGATCGGTATGCTCCCGCGACCAGTGGGGATCGTTTGTCGTCAGCTCGGTTATCCGTGCCTCTAGCCAAGCAGATCCCTTGTCCCACTGCTCTCGCTGACGGCGTTGCCATTCAGTAGGGTTATCGGCACGGGCACGGGCGTAGGCCGCGGAGGTGAGGGTGCGCACTTTCCGCCGCTGTGCGTCGATCAGAGGGAGAGCCGCTTGCAGGCGTTGCCGTTCGGAAGCGACGTATTGCGACACCTGCTCGTAGTTAACCGACTGTTGTTTTTTGAGCAAAGAAACTTTTGAAAGACGTTCGATGTCGGCCCTGTCTATCTGTTCATCCCAGATCAGCAATGACCCTTTCATGCTAAGTCGGTTGTTGTTACCCGTCAGGTTAAGCCCTTCCTGTGCGACAGGCCAGGCGGGTTTAGTGAGGTTGCTGATGATTTCCTGTTGCGCCAGTGGTGGCACGTTCACTCCACAACCGCACAGTAACAGTATTGATAAAGTGTAGCGCATTTTTTGTTCGCTCCCTAAAAATAGAAGTTCATATCGAGCGTAAACAACTGTGTTGCAGGGGTATTTCTGTTAGCTGCCAGTAGGGGACTATCGATTACTCGTTTGTATTGCAGGCTGATGTCCAGTGGTATCGGTATTCGTTTACGTTTGAAAGCGGGGATGGTGCTGAAACCGAGTTTAACTTCGAGGTTGTTCGCTTGCGACAATGTTTCTTTTTCAAGCTCTTGTTGCACTGCAGCACGTGCTCGGTAGTTGTCTTGTTGTTTGCGGTTGAATTCGTAGCCGAGTCCCATTTCCAGGCCAGATTCTGATTCCCATTGCACGGAGACACCGAGATCGAGTTTGTTGCCTGGCTTGAGGGTCAGGCGTTCCTTGGGCACTGCGATGGCTTCGTCGGCAGTCGGTGTGCGCACGACAAGGTCGGTCTCCGTTTGGTAGGTAAATTTGGCGAATTGGTTAAGGAAGACGTTGTCGGTCAGTTGTTGGTCACACATCAGTCCCGCGAAGATGTCCCAACTACCGTCACCGAAGGCGATGTCGGTCAGTATGTCAGGATCGTCTACTCTCCCTGTAGGCACTACTACACCTGTAAGGTTGGCGAGGCGTAGGTCGCTGGTGGCATCGCCGACGATGCTGGTTTTAACTGCCAGTGTGATATCACCGAATGCTTTGTCTTCCCAAGAGTCGAGTTGTCGGTAACCGTTGTCTAGCAGTTTGTCGTTGAGTGCTGCCACGCCGTCAGAGAGGCTATCGTAGGCTTCGCGTGCCGCGGCTACTTGGTTGTATCGTGGGCTGCTCAGAAGGTTGAGGAAGTTCTGGGCATTGGTTTCGTTAGCGCGGTAGCCGAGTGCGACTTCGGTACGTGCAAGGTAGAACGGGGCGGCTATCGCCAGGGTAACGCGCTCCGTCAGACCGTAGGCGACGACTGGTGCAATCACCCAGATACTTCCTTTAAGGTCAGCACTCAGCGAACCGAGTACTTGTTCGTGGGGGATATTGTTTTCGTGCAGGAAGGCACGCAGTCTGGTGTTGTCCAGTCCCTGTTTGCCCTTCAGCACGTTTTCAAAGGTGATATCTTTCGCCAACGGTTGGGCGAGGCTGGCCAGATCCCCCTCGTCGTTGTAGGTGCGGGCTAAATCGGTGGTCAAGCTTTTGATGTTGATACGTCGTACACCTTGCGGCAGGACTTTTGCGTTTTCCAGTGCCCACGCCTCAGCTGTCAGCAGCAGCGTTGTTGCGAGAAAAAATTTCACTACCCGCACCTCCCATGTTCCGTGTAACCGTGCCGATGCGACGTGTTTTCGTGCACGTCGGCTACCCTTAGCGTCCCGTTTAGGCATTTACTCTTCAGCCGTGTATCCAGTTAGCCGATCGCGTAGTTTCTGGAGATAGTAGCGTGCCTCTGGCTCGCGACCTACAGGCAGTGCCTCCAGTTCGATCAGCTCTTCGTATTCTGCGATTGTCTGTTCAAGAATATCTATCGCTTCTGCTTTGCGCCCGTTTTTCAGCAGTGCTTCGGCATAGTGGTAATAGTTTTCGGACACATCAGCCCCCGTGAGGATTTCGGGGTAGGCGCGGTCGGCGACACCTTCGGATGCAATCGCTTCTTCGAGCAGTCGTAGGGCTTCCGCTGGTTTGTAGAGACCGATGGGGCGTGCTTTGTTGTTCAGGTAGATAGCTCCCACCATGCGGCGCAGTCCTCCGCCTTCGTAGCGGGTGTCGAGCTTCAGGCCTGCACTGATGGAGCGTTTCAGGATGGGGGCACGCAGTAGGACGCGCAGCGGCCCAGCCGCCTTACCCCACAGTGCCAGGCAGTAGACTTTGTAGTAGTAGTACTGTGGTGTTTCCCCCACTGCGTCGGGGTGGAGGTATTCTTTCAAGGTAGCGAGGCAGTTGTCGAAGATGTGCATACGTTCTCTTTTGGCACTTTCGGGGTAGGTCATGTCTCCGTCGTAGATGTAGAGACGCGAGATTTGCGAGACGGCGTACAGCAGATCGTCACCCTCGACGGTGTCCAGAGCACTGTGGTAGGCGGCCAGGGCGCGTCGAATCGCTTCCTTCCCTTCCTCCGTGGGGGCGCGCTGTGCGAAGAGGGCATCCGCTGTGCTGAAGTCATAGGGTTGCTCGTTTGCTGCAGCCATCAGCAGCAAGGTACTCATCAGTAGCGCTCGTAGCATGTCGATACTCCGTGATAGGGTTACAAAAAAACAGGAGCGACCACTCTTGCACAGTGACAAAATTTTCACAATATTTTTTTGCTCTGGAGTGCGTTAGTCTTCCAACAGGCCGAGTCTGCTCAGGCAAAACCCTAGGGTGTAGCCTGCGAGCAGGAAGGGTGTGACGAGAGCGACGAAAACGAGGATGGGCAGGAATGCCAGCAGCTCCGACCATTCTTCGACTTGCAGGTCTTGGCGGGAAAAAATCACCGTCGTCTTGCTCCTCCCCCTGTGTTCGGGGACTGCGCCTTCGCGCAAGCGCCGTTGTAGCATTGTCGTGTCGGGATTACTAGTTTTTAGTTTTCTCTTTGGTGGCAACCCATTAGGCTGGTGATGCGGTCGAGTTCGGCGGCGGAGAAGTAGGAGATTTCGATTCGTCCTTTGCTGCCAGAACCAGAGACGCGCACGCGGGTTTGGAGTCGGGTACGCAGGCTTTCGGCCAGGTGGTTGAGTTCGGCGGTGTTGTTGCGGGTGTTTTTTTTATCTTTGCTCGGTAGGTTACGACAGAGGAGCTCGGTTTGGCGCACGCTGAGGTTTTTTCTGAGTATTAGTTGGCGTGCTTCCAGCATCAGGGCGGTGTTGTGCAGCGACAGCAGGGCGCGGCAGTGTCCCATACTTAGGCGTTGTTGCGTGAGGTCGGTTTTTATTTCCAGTGGCAGGGTTAGCAGGCGCAGGGCGTTGCTGATGGAGGAGCGGTCTTTGCCGATTTGTTTGGCGCATTGTCCTTGTGTCAGGCCGAAATCGCTGATCAGTGTTTGGTAGGCGGTTGCTTCTTCGATGGCGTTGAGGTCACTGCGCTGTATGTTTTCGATCAGGCCGACGCGCAGCATCTCGGCTGCGCTTAGGTCTTTGATGATAGCGGGGATGCTGCGCAGGCCAGCTAGGCGTGCCGCTCGTACACGTCGTTCACCTGCTACGATGTTGTAGCAATCGTCTTTGCGGGTGAGGATTATGGGTTGTAGTACACCGTTGTGTTTAATGCTTGTGGCCATCTCTTGCAGCCGTTGGTCGTCGAAGTTTAGTCGTGGTTGGTAGGGGCCTGGTGTGAGTTTGGTGAGTGCTACTAGGAATATCTGTTGTTGGTTTTGTTGGGGTGCTAGCGTGGGGCTGTCGTCGTCAGTGGTCACAGGTTGTGCTCCTGTGCTGTGGTCGTGTCGGTTGCTAGTAGTGTTTTGGCTAGTTGGTGGAAGGCGGTGGCCCCGTCACTATCCGCTGCTTGGAGAACTGTGGGTAGGCCGAGCACTGCGGCGGTAGCGATGTCTGTGCTGGTAGGAATTTGCACTGCCAGTAGTTGTAGTGGTGGTTGGTGGTGGTGGTTTGTTTGCTTGTTTACTTTGTTGGCTACTAGATGCACCCCTCCTAGGGAGGGTTGGAGGGTGCGGCGCAGGTTGGCTATCACTCGCAGCAGTTGTTCTGCCTCTGCGCACATGGAGGTGGTTGCATTGATGGGGATGATTACTTTGTCGGCGGCGAGCAGAGCACTGAGGGCCAGCAGATCGAGTGCGGAGGGGCAGTCGATAAGCAAGAAGTCGTACATTGTGGATACCGTCAGTAGTGTTTGCTGCATGCGCAGTTCTCGGTCTTTGACACACAGCAGATCCGCCTCTAGTCGCCACAGTGCGGGTGACGAGGGGACGACTTCGAGTTGTGGCAGGGCGGCGGGGGCGATGGCGCTGCTGAGCGCGATGTTATCGTGTAGTACCTCGTAGAGGGTGGTGTTTTTGGGGGTGTGTAGGGCCACGGTGTGACGTGGGTCAGCGACGACCAACAGCACTCGTTTCTCCGCCAGTGTCAGGGATGCGGCGAGGTTCAGTGCCACCACGCTTTTGCCTATGCCCTGGCGAGGACTGGCCACCGCGATCACTGTCGCTTTACGTTGCCGACTGTTCATGCCCTGATTTTAGCACGATTGCTGATGCTAGGCAGCTTCTTTTTTGGGTGCATCGACAGGGTAACCCTGCATGCAGATGTTATGGCTTAACATAACGCTTGCATCGTGTTACACGCACACACGCGCTACCGATAACAGGGAGAGTCGTGCACGCCCAACAGCAAAAACTCAGCGCTTTGCGTGCCCAAACCACCCGCGGTATGCGTTGTGCCGCACAGCACCGCAAAGGAAAGCTCAGCGCACGCGAGCGCATCGAGTTGCTCGTCGATCGCGACAGCTTTGTCGAGCTCGACCAATTTGCCGTACACGACTGCCAAGACTTCGGGATGGGGGAAAGGAAGGTTGCAGGCGATGGGGTCATTACTGGTTTCGCTCGCATTGACGGGCGCAGCATCTGCCTCTTCGCTCAGGACGCAACCGTTTTCGGCGGCAGTCTTTCGGCAACGATGGCGAAAAAGATTTGCAAAATCATGGAACTAGCGATGAACAATGGTGTTCCGCTGATCGGTATCAACGATTCGGGTGGAGCACGTATCCATGAAGGGGTCGCTAGCCTCGCAGGCTACGCCGATATTTTTTACCGTAACGTGCAAGCTAGCGGGGTGATACCGCAGTTGTCGTTGATCGTCGGGCCGTGTGCGGGCGGGGCGGTCTACTCACCAGCCATGACCGATGCCATCTTTATGGTCGATGGTATCAGCCACATGTTTATCACAGGCCCCGATGTCATCAAGGAAGTGACAGGGGAAGAGATCGATTTCGCAGGTCTCGGCGGCGCGCACATCCACACTCGCGAGAGCGGAGTCTGCGATTTGCGCTGCGGCGCGGAAACTGACGTAATGCTCGCCGCGCGCCGTTGGCTCTCCTATCTGCCTTCCCGCGCGGGCGAGAAGCCCCCTATGGGCATACAGGAGTTCGATCCCGCACTCATCAGCGCCCATGCCCGTGATTTGGAAACGCTCGTGCCTCAGGCTGCGCATCTACCCTACGATATGCAAACGCTGATTGCCAGAGTAGTCGATCCCGACTCGTTGTTTGTGTTAAAAGAGGAGTATGCCCCCAACATCATCATTGCTCTCGCCCGTCTACAAGGCAATGCGGTCGGTGTCATCGGCAACAACCCGCACCACATGGCGGGTGTGCTCGACAGCGAAGCTTCCGTCAAAGCTGCCCGCTTCGTACGTTTCTGTGACCTTTTCAACCTACCTCTCCTGACTTTCGTCGATGTGCCAGGCTTCTTGCCAGGGGTTGCACAAGAACATCAGGGCATCATCCGTCACGGGGCGAAACTGCTCTATGCCTATTGCGAGGCAAGCGTGCCCAAACTGACTGTCATCGTGCGTAAAGCCTATGGCGGTGCTTACGATGTCATGAGTTCCAAACACATCGGGGGAGACTTCAACTGCGCTTGGCCTAATGCTGAAATCGCTGTGATGGGGTCAGAAGGTGCATGCAATATAATTTTCAAAAAAGAAATCGCACAGGCTGACGACCCACAGGCCAAACGTCAAGAACTGATTGCGGCCTATCGGGAAAAATTTTCTAACCCCTGGATCGCGGCGCAAAAAGGTTTTGTCGATGCGGTGATCTTTCCCTCCGAAACACGCACTACTCTGTGTGCAGCTCTCGATGTGCTACGCCACAAAAAAACCACCGTACGGTATAAAAAACACAGCAACATTCCTCTGTGACAAGCTCTAATGTGTACGTCCGACACAGCGTCCTCTCTTGATGACCAGCAAATGTGGTCTGCTAACGGAACGGGAAGTAGGCACGAAGCTGCAGGCAAACTGCTGCGTGCGTCCACCACCTTTGGGTGTGATGCGAACGGAGTGTCTCTTGTTGTAAACTAAATCAGGCACGAGAGCTGGTGATTCGCCGACAAAAAAGCCGTTATTAATATCGAGGAGATATTTCTTGCTAGCATTTTCGCTGACGATCCGCACTGCAGACATTCTGGTGCTTGGTTCGAGCACCAGCGTTTTTCCAATTGTTTGCCCTTCCCCACCCCGATATTCGAATTTACGCGGACGATAGCCTTGCCTAAAAATTTTGACTAGATGTTTCCCCGCGGTAGTTTGTACAACAAGCGGTGTCTTCTGGTATGCTCCATTCTTGTAGAGTTTGTCGTCGATGCTGATTTTAACTCTTGAGGGTGTTGTGTCGAGTTTAAGCCCCAAGTAGCTGGGGCGTGACAAGCGCAAGTCCTGTTTATTTTTTACCACATAAGCGATAATCCCAACCACAAATATGATACTGGCAACCACCAACATGTTTAGGCTGCTGCTCTTCTGTTGTCCTCGTCTTTTTCCCCGTGCTCTGATGGCATGCGGTGTGAGCACTTCTTTTTTACTTTCTCTGACCGATTTGGAAAGATCTTCTTTCAAAACTAAATAATTCGACGGCTTTGCCTCTCTCTGTGTAGCAACTGCTCTGTGTCCTTTCTTGCGCTTGGCAGGGTCAGAAAGAGTCGTTGGTGGTGCAAACTCAATTTTACGGGCAGCATTACCGTCTTCTGCTTGCGGGGGAAGGCGCGGGGCATGTTTCTCCTCTGTGTGTCTAGATTTAGCAAGTGCTAATTTCATCTCTGCAGCAGCTGGTGAAGATTTTTGTGAAAGCATAGTTTGCAAGCTTTTGCGCATTTGCTTTCTTTTTTTATTCAACAACCCTTTGAGGAATTTGCCGAGAACGTGAGTACTGAAGTCAGAGTAATTTGCATAGAGAAATTTACGAACTGCTTTTTCCATCTCGTCTGCGGTCTGATAACGATCTTTGGGATCTTTAGCTAAACACTTGAGAATGATTTTTTCTAATTCTGGTGTAACGTTTTTGTTTTCTTTGCATAGTGACGTGGTAATTTTGCAGTTGCGCACTCTGCCGATAGTGGTAACATCGTTGCCCGCTTGAAACAACTTGCGCATTGCCAGTGTTTCCCACAAGACAATGCCCAGCGAAAAAATATCCGAGCGGCGATCTGTTTTTTGCGCCGTAATTTGTTCGGGACTCATGTAGGAATACTTGCCTTTTACTGTGCCTGTCTGTGTTTCTGTATTTTTGTTTTTAGCTTTGGCGATACCAAAATCGGTGACTTTTACCTCACCTTCGTAGCTAATCATTATATTTTGTGGCGAAATATCACGGTGCACGATGCCGAGCGCTGCTTGCGACATATCATCACGTTTAGTATGGGCGTAGTGCAACCCACGTGCCGCTTCTGCGCTAACGAACAACGCCATGGGCACACTTAAACGAGATTTGGAACGCTCACAAGCTGACAAAATAGAGCGCAAATCACTGCCATCGACAAGCTCCATGATGATGGCAAATGAGCCATCGATCTCCTCGAACCCCTCGATGCGTACGATATTGGTGTGCTGGAGTTTTTTGCAGATGTGTGCTTCATCACGAAACATTTCAATGAAATCGCGGTTGCTAGACAGATGCGGCAAAATACGCTTGATCGCACAGAGACGCTCGAAGCCATCCTTGCTGACTTGCTTGCCCAGGTGTATCTCTGCCATGCCACCTGAGGCTATTCTACTGCCGAGAACGTAACGCGCCCCGATCACCACTTCCTCACCGCTCAGAAAAACGCTGCTCAGCGCTGCTGTCGGCTAGTTTACCCTGAAAGTTGAGCGGGGAGCGAAGGAAGTAGAGAAAATCTGCCGTGTGTGTTACAAGCGGCGCAGGTGGATCTGGAATGGAGATGCACGGCAAATTTATCACCATAGAAGGCAGCGAAGGCACGGGGAAAACCTATCTCGTGCAAGCACTGAAGGACTTCCTGCACTCCCACGGCTTGCCTGTAATATGCTCTAGAGAGCCAGGCGGTACGCCCTTGGCCGATCGTATGCGTGCCATCTTTCGTAACCATGACACGACCGAAACGCTGACGATGGAAGCCGAGTTGATGCTGGTTTCTGCCGCCCGCGCCCAGCATGTGCAACGGGTCATTGCACCTGCCCTGCGTGCGGGCAGGATTGTGCTATGCGATCGTTTTGCCGACTCCACGCGTGTCTACCAAGGCTGTCTCGGTGGACTGCCTGCCGCGGCCGTTGAACAGGTCATCGCACTGACTACTTTTGGCATCGTGCCTGATTTGACTATCGTGCTCGTCAGCAAATACGAGGTGGTCGAGGCACGTATTGCCGCGCGCAGCACGCGCGACACTGTCATGCGCTATGATCCACAGCAAAAGAGCGAACACGAGCGCATTCAACAACACTTCAAGGCACTGTGTGACAAAGGTGACGCACGCCTCGTGTGTCTTGATACCTCTGAGCTACAGGGAGCAGATGCGGTGGCGGAAGTTTTCCGCCTTATGCAGGAGAGGTTAGGTGGTTTTGTTGTTTAAAGTATCTGCTTAGCTTCCCAAACTGCGTGCCTATCGTCGTCGCTGCGAGGGTTAGGGTGCGGTTTATTTTTCACACTCGATCGGGGTTATGGGTGTATAGCACCTCGATGCGGGAGGTGTTGGCAGGCAGAGTGGTGACGATACGTAGTGTTTTATCGTCGAGTATGTATTCGTTTTCCGCCAGCACTCTGCTGTCGTTGCCGTAGCTGACTTTGATGGTAAATTTGCGTCCGTCATGCGTGTGTTTCAAAATAAAAGTACTCTGCATGGCGGAAGAAATACTGCGAGAAATTTTCTGCAATGTCTCGCTGTAATCATTGTCGTTAATCGACGCATAGTGGTCGAACAGCGATTCGCCGTTACCGTCTTGCCACTGCAAGAATTTTTGTGCCCCAGGCAAGGTTGCCCAACCGCTACCCTTACCATCATCTTTGGTATCGATGTCGAGTAGACCGTAAAGGCGTGCCGTAGCGTGCAAAGTGCGAATACTATTGAGGTAGAAGTAAAGATCGGTCAAGCCACACATGTAGTGTTCGCTACAGTTGTGATCCTCATCGCTGACCAGCAAAATGGCGAGTGTCGAGTCATTACGCAACCAAGTGCGTCGTCGTTCACAACTGCTGACATCTCTGGCATCATGACCAGGGGGTAGCTGCATTGCCCTGATTTCATCATTTTCCGCGAACAATACGCCGTCCGTGCGTAACTGCAATGCCTTTTCCATCAAGATGGTTTCCTCACTACCGCCGCTGTCGTCACGAATACAGTTGCCTTGCAATGCCTGTAATATCTGCCACACTGCCATCTCATCACCGCTACCGTCCGTGCCTAACCCTCGCACCGTCGTGGCAAACTCATCCTTGTTGGCAGGGGTAATTATCTTAACCACACAATCACGTGTGTCGGTAGTGGTGATGGCAATTTGCCAATCACTGCCGCTAACCTTCTCCAGCAAGCTATCAAGCTTGCCTGCCAAGTTCTCTTGTTCTTCGAGCATCGAGCCAGAGTTGTCTACCACCAACAAGATGTCAAGCTTACGTCCCCTATCCACTGCAGGGGTAAAAACTTCCGTGTGCTCCTCACTGCGAATGACCTCGGCATCAGCACTAAAACCAATCGCACCACCATCGTACTTATTGCATGCCAACAAAAACATGAGGATTGCACAACGCATATTCATAACTGTCAAATAAATAAACCAACACTACCCCTATCGGCAAATTGTAAAGATTTTAAATTTAATCTCAATCTCACCATATCTGAAGGAAAAAATTACCGCCCGCCCCGACGATAGAAACGCGGCTTTCTTGACAGTTTCTAGCCAACTCCACGCATTTTTAGTTCCAGGTCAGCGGGGGAGTCAGCTTCGTAGAGTGCTGCTTGTCTTGTAATATGACGATTTTGGTAGAGTTGCAAGAGCGAGTTGTCGAAACTTATCATACCGTTTTTTTCTGCACCTTCTTTGATTGCTTTATCGATATCATCGAAATTGTCTTTTCTCAAGATACATTCACGCACAAAACTGCTAGCAAGCATAACTTCAAAAGCACAGACGAGATTGTTTTGTGTGCCTGTGACGAGACGTTGTGATATTATGCCGTTCAGGCAGCGCGCCAGGGTCAGCTTGACACTGGCGTGTTTGCTGGGTTCGAAGTAAGACATAATCCTGGACACGGTGTCTACGCAGCCTGAGGTGTGAAGGGTTGATATGACCAGATGTCCTGTTTCGGAAGCTTGCATCGCTACCTCAATTGTCTCTTTATCTCGCAGCTCACCGACAAAAATTACATCGGGATCTTGCCGTAAGACAGATCTCAATGCTTTCTGGAATGACGGCGTGTCGATGCCCACTTCACGTTGACTGATCGTACAACTTTTTTCTTTAAAAACGTATTCGATGGGATCTTCAATGGTAACAATGTGATAAGAGCATTGTTGATTGATCAGGTTCAAAATATAGGCAACAGTGGTAGATTTCCCACTTCCAGACGCTCCTGTCACCAAAATCAAGCCTCTTCTATGTTGCGCAAATCTACCTATTACAGGAGGCAGCATCAGTTCTTCGGCTGCAGGAATTACATCCTTGATGAGACGCAAAACCAGACTGAGACGCTGCTGTTCCTTGTAGAGGTTAACCCTGAAACGAGCACTGTTTGTTTGGTAAGCAAAGTCAACATCGCCATCGGCAGAAAATTTCTGTTCCAGATGACTGGGCAAAACTTGGCTGACCATATGATATATGATCGTGTTGGTAATTTTCTGTGCGTTGCCAACGCGTAAAAGTTTTCCCGCGTGACGCATGATCGGCACACTGCCAGCCTTCAGGATAACGTCACTGACGCTGTTGTCCTGGGCAAGTTTGAGAATTTCATCCAATAGCATGCTGTTTATGCCCACCCTATGGTAAAATACTATTCGTACGCCGCGGCTGAAACTTGACCGTAAAGTTGGGAGAATAAAGCTCAGTGCGAGTTTTTATCTTACCCATAGTTTTGTTGCTAAATGCGAGTATTCTGGCAGCAAAAGGCTTTAATCTCAACACCTTGCCCAGTGGATCGGAAGTGACTTTGCCTCAACCCGCGGTGGTTTATGTGCCGTTGGACACCCGCGTTACGCTGTCAGCAACCGACAGACCCCAGTCGCTGAAGATGACCACCCACAACTTGGGGGGGAGCGCACCGACGGCGATTGAGCTTGCTGTCTACGATCGCAACTCAGAACGTGTCAGATATTTAGCGATCGAGCCCGCAGTGCCTTACGTCTACAGCTTTAAAGGCCTAAGTTCCATCGTGATCATCACCAAAGCGAAAAACACCGCAGTGCGCCGTCAGGTGCTGCGCATCGAAAGCGATAAGTCACTTAAAATCGCTAAATGACAGGGAAGCGACACGGCCTTTGTTGAATACGCCGACCTATGCAACAACGCCCCGCCTATCAATTAACTATTTGTTTTTACATCTAAAAATAGCCTGACAGGCAAAACAACACAGGAAAATTAAACTATTTACTTAGTTTACCGATGGAGGAGCGACGATCACTGCCTGGAGGTTAGCGTGAGGATTATCCCTTGGTTGGTGGGTTTGCTGGCGATTGCTTGTGATACTCAACGCCCCGAGGAGCCATCCAGAGGGGGAGGCGAGGCAAACCCGTCGGCTGCGCCAGAGGTCTGGGTAGAGGCAGGGCAAGGGCTGCCTGCGGGCGAGTCGAGTGCCGATAGCGTGGAGGCGACGGTCTCAGGCAACGACACGGCGACCGCGTACCAGTTTGCCCTGTTGCGCGATGCCGACGCGGCCTGCGACACCGCTAACTATGGGGAATTCCTACCCCTTGACACCAAACTGGCAGTTCCCGAGATCGGCGGCAACGGCGAGAAAACTCTCTGTCTCAGAGGTAAAAACGAGCACGGCGAGGTGCAAGACGACCCTAAACGCTACAGCTGGACAAAGGTCGATGGTGCTGCCACGGACGACAAGCTACCGAACGCTTATCTAGAAACACAACCCATAGACACCGCCGCTAAGCTCGTGAACGAGATTGTAGGCAATGATATCACCACCCACTACCAGTATGTGCTGATCCAGGAAAAAGAATACGACTGTGCGGATATCGCTACCGATTCTGACGTTAGCTACCGCGCGGCACAGCCGATAAACAAGATACTTGAGCTAACCGTCGGTGCAAATGGGCCTAAGACCCTTTGTCTGCGCGGCTTGGGCGACAACAGTGAGCGACAGCTGGTGGCAACGCGCTACACGTGGGAAAAGCAGCAACCCACCCCCAGTCCCGATGATGAACAGCCTGCCACCCAGGCGAAAGCTGTCGGTGCGCTCAAAGTGCTAAACAAGAACCTCACCATTATCAGCGGTAGTGTGATTGCCTATCCGGTTACCGTTAGTAACATCGGGCAAGGGACACTGCGCTGGAAAGTAAAAAGCGAGCAGGCTGCGGCATGGTTGCAGTTTAGATCAGGGCTGACAGGCACGTACCAGCCCGTGAGCGCAGCGGAAAGCCTGGCTAGCGGCACGCTCGCGGCGGGAAAAAGTACCGCGGTTTACTTCAAGCTGAGCAAAGGCAGCGGCACCGATTACGGCCGCCCCTACCGACGGGAGCGGCTATTCACCTTCAGTAACACGGACAGCGGCTTTAGGATAAAAACGACGATCGCCCTCGAAATTCCCCTGCTCGATACTAGCACATGGGAGGTCGAGCTTACCCACAAAGATCAGTCTGTCAGCACATCCGTCCAGAACCTCAATAAAGCTAGCAACGTTCGCTTTGGCAACCTCGCACTGCAAATCGAAGCAGTACCCGCGTTCGACAGTACACTAACCAAGCAAGAGAAGGTAGAGAAGTACGAAAAATTCTCTAGTCTAGTGACTATCGAGACAGGAATCATGACCACAAGGACGAGTACGGGCGAGAAGTATGTCAAGTTCACGCCCAATCCTAACGCGGCGACGGATTGCGAGGTGCATCGACAGGAATTTCTGGTATACAGCAACGGAGACAGCAAGGGTGCGAGTGATTGCAATATCGAGGCAGGGATACGGTACATCGGTGGAGATGCTAATGCGAGCTGGACGACGCGGCGTTGCAAGCGTATCGAAGTCACCTTCAACGGCTATAAGCACACCGATGTCACCAACGATGGTGTTGTCAATATTTTTGATCTAACTAAGGCAGCATCATCGCTCGGTGCTCGACCCACACAAACCTATGACCCTGCCCATCGTGCCGATGTCAATGGCGACGGCACGGTAGATCAGGCTGACCTGGACGAGATAAGAAAATGTTTTAACAGCGGTGGTTAGATGCCGCGCAAGACGTAGTGAAACGAGCCCGTGATGGTGAGTTGTGCGCGTCCGAACCCTTTAGGAAAGGGGGAGAACGGCGAGGCGAGGCGGATAGCGTCGACGATGGCGACATCGAGTAGGCGGTAGCCTGACGATTGCATGACTTTGATCCGCGAGGCTGAGCCGTCGGCGGCGATCGCAAACCGCAAGCGCACGATGCCCTGCTGGCCGCGCCGTGCCGCCTGGGCGGGGTAGTGCCACGCCAACTCGATCGCTTTCCGCAGGCTACTGAAGTAGCCGATATAACGATATTCACGGGTGCTGATGTCTATCGCGGTGCCGCGGGCGAGGTCATCGGGAATAAAAAAGTCCTGAGCGACGTTGCTGGCGAGTCTGCGGTGAGATTGTTGCAGAAACTGTGCGTAGGTCAGTTTAGGTAGCGCACGTTTGTTCGTGGCGGAACGAGGTGCGGTGATGCTACGGCGGGGCACAAATTTCTCCACAGCGGCACGGCGGCGGGGGGCGGCTTGCTTTTTGGTCGCAACCTCAGCCCGATGGTTGGTGCGACCGAGATAGCGTGCCTGCAGCGGTGGCTCGGTTTCCTCCTGCTCAGTCTCCAGGATACGTTTTGCTTGCGGTGCTGGCACGACTTGCACCTGTAGGACGGTAGGTGTTGCCACTTTACGGGTGAGCGGCCGCTGAGGGGTGGCGAGTGAGGTGAAGATCATCCACAGTAGCAGGTGGATGGCAAGTGACAGGGCGATGATGACGATGGCTTGCCGCACCGTATTCTCCTCTCAATCCGTCTTCCCCGCAAAAAACAGGGTTACTGATCGCGTCCTTTATGATACTGGTAAGATCGGCAGATGTAACGCGAATGCTTACTTGTTTGTTGCCATGCACTTGTTTTTGTTAATCTTTTATCTTACCGTGAGCGGTTGTTTTGCCAAAAACGGCGATCCTCACAATCCTGAGGCGGCCTTTGCTGCGGCGCGGGAAAGTTTCGAGGGGCAGGATTACGAGCTGGCTATTGCTCGTCTCGGTAGTTTCAAGTCGCGCTATCCCTACAACAAACTGGCCGCTGAGGCTGAACTACTGATCGCTGATGCGTTCTATGCGCTGGCGCGTTATCCAGAGGCCTTGCTCGCCTACCAGCGTTTCGTACGTCTACGCCCGCGCCATCCTCGTCGTGCTTACGCCATGTTTCAAATCGGGCAAGCGCACTGGGTAGAGGCTCCGACCGAAGTCGATCGCGAGCAGAACTACACTTACCAAGCACTTGCAGCGTGGCGTGCGCTGTTGGCGGCGTACCCTCGCAGTGCGGAAGCACGGCAGGCACAGCAGTTGATCGAGCAGGGCGAGCGGCGCATCGCGGGTAGTTTTATCTCCATTGCGAACTTTTACTGCGCACAGGGTGTCTACCATTCCTGTGCATGGCGACACCTCGAATTGGCCAAGAAGTGGGCACGTTTCGCCGACCTTGCCATGTCCTCACGACGCAAGGCTGCCGATGCCCTGGAGAAGGTGCTAGCGCAGAAAGAGTCCTCGCCCGACGACAACTCCAATGTGCTGCTCAAGAATTACAGCCGTGCCGAGTTAGTCGCCCTGATCGCCGCGTTACGTGAATAACTCTCACCCCTGAGTTCCGTGGCTAGGCAGAGAGGCGTGGCTCAGTGTGACAATCGTTTACGGGTGAGAACTTCTTGAGCGGTGATTTCGAGTTGCTGTTCGCATAGTTCTTGCCCTTGATTAAGCAAGCCAACGTCGGCTGCCGCGGCATCGAGGTCGGCGACAGTGATCGCTCCCTTGTCTTCCAGCAGGGAGCGCAGACTGTGCAGCGTCGCAACGACACAGGCGTGAAAGTCTCGCATCTCCGCCATCTCGTGCCTGAGCTTGAACACCTCCGCCCCCAGTTCGACCAGTGACTTCTCCAGCTTCGACATTCGCACTACCATACGGCACCTCCGTTGCAGCTGAACGACTTCCTTCACTCCCTCTCATCGGAGGGTTGTGAAAATTTTATTAGCAATGTTTGTAAACCATTGTTTATATGGTTTTTTGGTTGAGCAGTGGTCGAGATGGCCAAGTGTCCCGCTGGCATGATGTCGTGAATAAACTTAAAATGGTAGGCAGGTGCTGGAGTTGTGCTCGTGCTGGAAACCTTCTCGACCAGATTATCTTTGGTGGCGGTGTTGTTGTGTATTTCCGTCCCAGTTTGGGGGAAAAAGCACCGAGCCTACCGTAAAGCGACCGAGGGTCAAGCTGTTGTGCTGCGCAAACTTTTCCCCAAGCAAAAACGCATCGAGGTAAATGCCAACTTCGGGGCAATCATGAATCACTCCTTCGTCAACACGATGATGGTGCACGGTGGAGTTAGCTATCACTTTTCGGAAGCGTGGGGCATGGCTTTGGAAGCTGCGGTAGCGATGAACCAAGATCGTGCCGAGCGTTTATGTATCGAATCTTTTTACAATGATTTTAGTCCGCAAAACGGTCCGTCGTTGCCAGGCAAGTGTGCGGATGGTGCGCTCGGCGATGTTGGCGCAACACTTCGACAACCTGGGGCAAGTGCCAATGTTGGCCCCGCGTACATAGCCATCACGGAGATAGGTCAGCTGTTCTCGCTCAGTGCCGTCTGGTCACCTGTCTATGGCAAGCAGATTTTTTCTTTTTTGCCGCGCACCAGTCACATGGATATTTTCCTGACTTTTGGTGGCGGGATGGGTACGTCTACCTATTATCCGCTGAGCAAGAAACTTAAGACTGGGAAGACATCTCGCTACACTACGCGAAAAGCCGATGGTAATGTGAAGGAGGATATGAAAAGTTTTGGAGCTGGGGAGAATGAAAAAGAATTATGGGGAACGGCAGGACGACCTGAACCAGAAGATCGTACCGAATTGTTTGTCAGCTTCAGTGTAGGGCAGAAGTATCATTTCCTGAAACATATGTTCATCAAGGTTGAGTTGCGTAATTTTACTCTCCTGGCAACTCCTGATGGCTACCATAACTTTTTCACCATGTGGGGCGGGATGGGTATTCGCATCTGAACGCAGCTCGCCCTCTCTACACCCCCGACGGGTGTGTTTTTTGTTTTCGCTTGCCAGTGCCGCACTCCTCTGCTACAAGCGCCCCAGGTTGTCAGGACTGGTGGAGGAATGCTTTGAGGGGGCGTTTGGGTTTTTTTCCTAGGGCTGCCGTGCGATGTGGCGCTGGGTATGTGGTGATGTGCTTGTCCGCCTTTGCTTGTGCGGACGATCCGCCTGGTGGTGCTGGGTATGTGGTCACCGACAACGATGCGGGGGCCGCGGCGGTTGTTTTTGCTGAACAGCGTAAAAACGGGCAGTACTGCATTTATCGCAGGGACTTTGCCATCGGCACGAGTGCGGCCGATGGTTTACTCGACGTAGAGGTGCGTGGTGACGCACAGTTGCTTACGGCGCAAACGGTGGCAGCTGATGACCTGCGCCGTGCAGTGGAGGCGGAGTCTGTTTATACGAGCTACAAGTTTCCCGCTGCGGCCTATGCGCTGTTTCCCACTGCAACCGTGTGTTTGGCAACTTTCACCGCCTGGGTAGCGAGTCGGCACGTGGCACTGCGGCGGGCCACGGTGTTAACCTGTGCAGCGGGTGTATCTCTCGTCGGGGCGGTGTTGGCTACTGAAGCAGTGGCTGCGAAGGAGAGTGCTGCGACCATCGATGCCATCCTGTCCCCAGGCATACATCGTGCTGACGATGCACTGCCGCGTGTCGAGAAGGTGTTGGGGTGGTTGGTGACGGAAAATTCCTTGCCTTGCCACGCAGAGACAGAGAGCGCGCCATGAAAGCGGTGTTGCTGCCAGGGTTTGTGTTGCTCAGCGCCTGCGGTGCATCTCCCTCCGCACAGGTACAGGTGGGTGGGGTTGAGGTACATGGCAGTGATCCTTTCAACCGTTACACGGTGCATGTAGCGCTGTCGGTCAGCGCTGGCGATGGGTATCGTTACTCACGCTGTTCAGGCACGTTGCTCACTCCCAATCAGGTGTTGTTGGCGGCACACTGCATGGTCGGTGCCTGGCGAGCGCACGTCACGGTCGGTTATCACAACAAGGTAATTTTGGCGAACGGGCGGAGTTGGCATGCTAGCCGTGCGGGTGTGTCGTGGATTGCACCTGGCTCTTATCTGCGCAGTGCCACTTCGTTCTCTTTTGTCAGCGGTAGAGCGTTTGCCGTGATGTGGGAGACCATGCTCTTTCTCCTGCCACGCCGTTCCCAGCTGAGGGACATCGCTTTGTTGCAACTCGCATCACCTTTGCCTCTACCTTATGAGTTAGCCTATCGCATTCCGTCCCCCACCACCGACCTCAGCGGGCGGCGGGTCACGCTGGCTGGCTATGGTATGGGTCGTCTGGGACAGGCGGGCGGTGTCTTGCGCAAGGCGGAGGTAGTTATCAAGAAAGACTACCAGCATTCAGATCTGTTGGAATTCACTAATTTTCGCGCGCGGATCGGTTTCGGTGATTCTGGCGGCCCTGTCTGGTGGCACGATGACAACGGCACGATGCATCTCGTCGGCATTCACAGTATGGCGTTGCCGCTGCTGCGGTTTCATTCCTTCGCCCTTGACTTGCGTCAACACCGCGCGTGGTTGACCGATGCTCTGCGGCTACTACCACTCGCTAATCCTTCCATCACGGCTGAGATGGATCTCATCAAACGCTATCTGCCTGGTTTCACGGGCGATTTCTATGAAAAACAGAGACAGGTTCAGCAGCCTTAGCGGCTACGTCGTCTGTCGTCCGTAGGCGGACTCTTCCTCTGCAATCTCGCTTGTCTTCATCGTCTTGTGTGTGTAGTATCGCCCCCTCTTTATTTTTACTGGCATGTGTTGTGCTGGAGGTGGGGTGGTCAGAACTTTGTTGTTGCTGTGCGTCGCGCTACATTTAAACACGGCTCTATCGTGGCGTGCTGGAGGTAGGGGGAAGTTAGTACGGGATAGTCTGCACAGGCTGATGGGCGAACAACGTCATCATCTCGACCGCTGGGTAAGGGTTGCCGCGTGCGGCGGTGCGTTGTTGAGCCTTGCTTGCCTACCTCCCGTGCAAAGCGCAGGGATCGCCTCATCTGGCGCACGGGGGGCCGCGGGAGGCGAGGGGCAAGTACCCCCTATGCTACGTAGCGAGACAGGCATGGACGTAGGTGCAGAACTGTTGCACACGACTCGTTGGTCGATTGCAGTGACGGCAAAGGGGAAGATTGCACACATGCACGTGCGTGTGCAGGAGGAAGAGGGTGTGCTTAGCGTTGCTGGTTATCTCGCTCCGACTTTGAAGGGGGGGAAGTATCTCGATCCAGAGCCCGTACGTTTTTATCTCGCGGACGAGAACTATGTGACACATGACGGATTGTATAATGGTTTCACCATGCCTCTGCGTCTCAGTTGGTTAGCTTCGGAGCGCCGCAGGGTGCTCACGCGGATAGCCGAGGTGTTGTCTGCCGTTGCTGCCAGCGAACGGGCGTTGGTAGAGCTGGGCAGCAGCATGTATCGGGGTTTTGCCAGACTGCATGTGGCTGACAGCGATGGCTACGGGTTCGACAACCTTGCCACACAGACGGAGGTCAAGTTTGCGGGGCTTAGGTTTTTTGACTACCGTGCGGTGAGGGAGGCCATCGCCCATCGGCATCTCATCTTGCCAAATAAAAGGATCGCTCACAAGCAGCGTCTGCGTGGTGTACAGCTCGATCAAGAGGTACTCAACACCGCGGATGCGGCTTATCGTGCAGTGCTTGCTCTACGTCAGTCATCTGCGGTAAAGCTGTTGCAACTCAATCTCGCACCACGTGCCGCGGCGGATGCTGATTTTAGCGTACTGGTAGAAAACTTGGCACGTCTCAAGTTAGCGCGGCTACTGCTAGCCCACGACATCTTGGCATTTTACGAACCTTTTACGATGCCTTTCTTCTACTCGGCGGGTGTGCAAGAGCATCTCAATCTCACTATTTATGTGGACGACAGCAAACGCGGCGATGTCGCTTTGCGTTATGAGTCTCGCACCACTTCCAGGAAGCATAAAAAGGAATTCACCCTGGGCAAAGTTGACTTCGATCATCACCTCCACATCAAGAAGATGTGGATGAGTTTAAAACCACGTGGTGGCCTGACAGGTTTCGCTAAGCTGACCTTCACACCTTGTGTCGCTGAGGAATGCCCTGAGCCAGATTTTGCACAATAAACACTCGCGACGCGCACCTGCGCCAATAATAAAACCACTACTGCCGTGACAGATGTAACTCGGCGGCAGCGTCGTGCAGGACATAGGTCGTCACGTGAAAATCAGCTGCCCACATGTCGTCAAGTTCCTCCCTTTTTTGCAGCACTACCCGCCTAGTGTGGTCATGGGCAAACCACGTGTGCAGACGATGGTCAGCGTGCACAACAGGAGGGTCTTTCTTCAGCGGCGCATCGAGCCCGACAAGGCTGAGCTCGGCAACCCTCTGCGCACCGCTCTCATCGAGATAAGTTACCCCACCGTCTTGGGGTGTCAAAGCGATGCTAGCAGGCTTGTCATCGCTGCAAGTCAGCGCTGCGGTGAGGATAAAACGCTCCACCACACCCGTGTGTTCTGACGTGCCATCACGGCCAAAAACCTCGATCTTCCCCGTCAGCACGTGTTCCCTAGCATCGTCATCATCGTCATCGCAGTAACCTACCTCTTCTTCTTCCTCCTCCACTGCACTGATCTCGAACCGCTCACCTGACACCAGCGGCTCTCCTTGACAGGCAACACAGCAAAACAGCAACACAGAAACATATACACGCACCTTCGCTCTCCTTCCCGCGGTATACATAGAAACCACACCCGACCCTGTCGGCATATCCACTCGTATTCTTGAGTGGTGGGAAGAAAGTTATTATAAAAAACAATAATTATAATTAGTTACCCGAATCACTGAGCATCGTTGCCTAAGTCGATAATCGGTGCTGCGGCCGTGCCTTATTCTCGTCTGATTTCTTCTGCCAAACTGACTCGTAGTGCCTGAAAACACATCGACTTAGGCGCAACAATGCTAATTTACCTGCGGAACTCAGGAAAAAATTATTACTGCGAACCTTCTTCGACGGTCTTGACCAGCGGAATCGCCATATCTTCAACAGGAATATAAATGAAGACTTTGTTAGGAGACTTGGCCAACTCTTCCATCGCTTTCACCGCTTGGTGCTTGATATACAGCGCTGTGAGAGTCTGCCTGACAATCTCTTGTGCCTTTGCCTGTCCTTCGGCCTGAATTACCTTGATGTCAGCCTTCTCCTTGGCGATGGCTTTTTGAATACGCTGCTCTTCGAGCTTCTGTTGTGCGGCAAGCTTGCGCTCGACTGCATTCTCAACTACATCGGGGTAATCGATGTTACCGACCGAAATAGTATCCACCTCAAACGGCTTGTCGGCAAGAAAAGCATGCAGTTCTTGCAACACATTACTTTCAATGGTGGCACGATGCTCCTTAACCTCAGGGCTTCTGTAAACCTGTACCGCTTTGCGTACCTGCGTGCGCACAGGTTCTTTGATGTTAGTCTGATACCAATTTGAACCACCGTAAACTTCAACCACCTCACGAATCGAACCCTCATCACGCTTCGTCCGCAAACGTACATGAGCGGTAAACTCAATATTCAACTGGTCAGCAGCGAGAATTTTAAAGCGCTCGGAATAAGTGCGATAACGAATGTCGATCGGAATGACCTTGTACTCGTTTTGCGAAAAACGCAAACCTAGTCGCGCTGGCCCCTCGATGGTACGATAGAAACCACCCTCAGTGTGAGAAAGCTTCACAGGCTCTTTATACACATAACCGACATAACCAGCCTCAACCATCGGATTAGAGAATACGAAAAAATTCTTCGACACATTAAACAAAATCGGCACCGCGACAATTCCCGCCGCGATCACCACCTTGCCTTTGTTGCCTCTCGCCCAACGCCAGACATCTTCACTCAGCGAAACCGCCTTGCGCGCTCTGTCGGGATCATTTACCCGCTGCACCTCACCCGTCATCTGCGTGCCGCAAGACAACGACAGCGCCAACACCGCCACCGCCACCAGATTCTTGAAACTAACCCCTGATACTAACATGTTAACCTTCCCTATACTATATCCACACAAAAAACAAAAAAGCACGCCACATGATACATGTTCTTTAAATTTTTTCAAGCAATTATTTTAAAAATATGCCAGAGAGGTACTTGTTGCCAGCTCGCGATTAGTGCGCTATCATCTTGTATCTCTTGCCTTATATGGGAGAGAAGGTATGCGTAGCGCTCCGCCGCTGGCCGCACGTGGGTTGCAGCTGGCGACACTTTTTACGCTGTTGCTAGTGCTGGGGATTACCAATCTCTACAGTGCAGGCTCGAACGCTAACCTCTGGCAAACACAGCTGGTGTATCTCATCCCCGCGGGTGTAGCTTTCGGGTTGTGTGCTTTGTTTGTGCCCCTACAGCACCTGCAAGCCTGGGCTTACCCTCTCTATGCCCTGATTCTGTTGTTGCACGTGTTGGTGTTGGCGATCGGCCATGAAGCGGGTGGTTCGCAGCGCTGGCTGTCGCTTGCTGTGTTGCGTTTTCAGCCTGCCGAGTTTGCCAAGCTGGCTTTGATTCTGCTGACTGCCAGGTTTTTTGCTTTCCATCGTCGTGTCGCAGGCTGGCGGTTGCGTGACCTGTGGCCGTTGCTGGCTTGCGTTGCGCTATTGTGTTTGCTAATCTTTCGTCAACCTGATCTCGGCACGGCAGGTATCTGCCTTGCCATCGTCTGTGCACAGTTGTGTTGTGTGCCGCTGCGTCGAAAGAGTGTGTTGCTTGCTGTCGTTATCGCCCTGCTGAGCAGTTGGGTAGCTTGGCAGTTTTTGCTGCACGACTACCAGAAACTGCGTGTCCTCAATCTGCTCAACCCTGCTCTCGATCCACACGGTTCGGGCTACAACTCTTTACAAGCGTTGATCGCGATCGGCAGCGGTGGTTTGCTCGGCAAAGGTTTCTTACAAGGTTCACAGAGCCAACTGCACTTTCTTCCCGCTCGCCACACGGACTTTGCTCTGGCAGTGCTGGCTGAAGAACACGGTTTTGTCGGCACAGTACTGATCTTGCTGCTGTTCACAGCCTTTGCCTGGCTCGGTCTGCAGATCGCCGCCCGTGCCAACAAAGATTCTTTCGCCACCCTGTTAGCAGTTGGCTTGACCGCGAAAATTTTTGTGGAATTCGCCGTCAATACGGCAATGATCGCAGGGCTGTTTCCTGTGGTCGGAACACCACTGCCGTTTTTTTCCTGCGGTGGTTCGTCTCTGCTCGCTAACAGTTGCGCGGTCGGTTTGCTCGTCGCAATCGACCGCACCTCCGTCTCTCGCCGCGGCAGACGGTGGGTGCATTGACCTGAAACGGGGACAGGTTGACTTCCGTAGGCAGATAACTTACCTTGGCGCAGGGTATCTGACGGCACTGGCAGATAACTTACCTTGGCGCAGGGTATCTGACGGCACTGGCAGATAACTTACCTTGGCGCAGGGTATCTGACGGCACTGGCAGATAACTTACCTTGGCGCAGGGTATCTGACGGCACTGGCAGATAACTTACCTTGGCGCAGGGTATCTGACGGCACTGGCAGATAACTTACCTTGGCGCAGGGTATCTGACGGCACTGGCAGATAACTTACCTTGGCGCAGGGTATCTGACGGCACTGGCAGATAACTTACCTTGGCGCAGGGTATCTGACGGCACTGGCAGATAACTTACCTTGGCGCAGGGTATCTGACGGCACTGGCAGATAACTTACCTTGGCGCAGGGTATCTGACGGCACTGGCAGATAACTTACCTTGGCGCAGGGTATCTGACGGCACTGGCAGATAACTTACCTTGGCGCAGAGTATCTGACGGCACTATAATGAGCGTCTTGACCCTTAACGAAACGCAACAGGAGGCGGTGCAGCATCGCGACGGACAGGCGGTCGTCTTCGCAGGGGCTGGCAGTGGCAAGACCCGCATCATCACGGCACGTATTGCTGCCTTGATCGACCAAGGTGTTGCTCCGCGGCATATCCTGGCGGTGACTTTCACCAATCGGGCGGCCGACGAAATGCGGCAGCGGGTCGAGCGTCTGTCGCCACAGGCGCGCAAGAGTGTGGTAGCGACCTTCCACTCGGCCTGTGCGCGTTGGTTGCGAGAATTTGCTGGTGAACTGGGTTTGCCTAGTAATTTTTTAATCTACGATCAGCGCGACAGCAGTGCAGCACTAAAGACAGTGCTTAACCGCCTACACATTCCGCTCGACGACGATAACTCAGTAGCTAGCTACCAATGGGCAATCTCACAAGCAAAGATAAACGGCGTTTTTGCCGACGAAAACGACAAGGTGGCACGCCTCTATCCTAAACTCATTGCCAGCGGTGGCTTCAACATTTACCTCGCCTATCAGCACTATCTGCGTTCTTGCCATGCCGTTGATTTCGGTGATTTAATTTTGCATGTAGTCTTTTTGTTACGGCGCAACGCAACGGTGCGGGAAAATTTACAAAATCGTTGCCGCTATATTCTTGTCGATGAATACCAAGACATCAACCAATGTCAGTTTGAGTTAATTCAACTGCTGGCCGCCAAACATCGCAACTTGTTCGTGGTCGGTGATGATGATCAGTCTATTTACAGTTGGCGAGGGGCAAGTCCCCACAAAATTTTGCAGTTTCAAGAAGTTTATCCGCAAGCCAAAAAAATTATTCTTAACCGCAATTACCGTAGTTCAGCAACGATTATTAAAGCCGCGGGGGCACTCATCGCCAGGAATGCAACGCGGGTGGACAAAGAAATTTGGACGGCTAACGATGCGGGTAGTTTGATTGAATTTAAACGCGATGCCGATGCTGAGATGGAGGCACATACCATCGTCGATAGTCTGGTTAACGAACAGGATAAATTTCCGTGGCGAGAAGTCGCGATTTTTTATCGCACCAACAGCCAATCACGCTTGCTAGAAGACACTTTGCGACGACGACACGTCAACTACCAGATATACGGTAGCTTGCGTTTTTATGATCGCATCGAAATTAAAGACATCATCGCTTGGCTGCGGTTGGTTGTTAACGAAAGCGATGCTGCCAGTTTCAAACGGGTAATCAATGCCCCTCGCTCTGGTATCGGGCAACGCTCGTTGGAGATTATTGAACAACAAGCTGCGGCAGCCAAACAATCGCTGTTACAGCAAGCACGCAACCTGGTGCGAGACAACTTTCCTAAACTGGCAGGCAAGCTGAAACCTTTTGTGACGACCTTCAACGCATTACAAAAAGCGCTGCGTGCTGGCGAACTAGCCGCGACCTTGGCGATTTTTTTGCGCACGGTTGCTTATCTCGAATATCTTGACAAAAAATATCGCGACCAAGCCACCGAAAAAAAAGAAAACGTTATGGAGCTGGATACGGCATTGCGTGATTTTGCCAGCCGTTACCCTGAAGCCACGCTCGACAGCTGGTTACAGTCGGTGGCACTCGTCGGTGATGAGTTATGTCAGAACGATGCTAGCGTTTCGCTGATGACCTTGCATGCTGCAAAAGGCTTGGAGTTCAACCGTGTCTACATCGCAGGGGTGGAGGAAGGGCTTATCCCGCACCGCAACAGCATCGCTTCCCGTGCTGAATTGGAAGAAGAACGCCGTTTGCTCTACGTGGGTATGACTCGTGCACGCCAAAAACTCACCCTTACTTGTGCCGCCAGTCGCCGTGTTTTCCAAACCTGGAGTAGCAATTCGCCCTCACGTTTCATGGCTGACATCCCCGCACCCTGTTTGCAAAACGAGCAAGCAACTGCGCGGCGACCTCCTGCGACTAACCGTGCCCAGCCGCGCCGTTTCGCTGTCGGCATGCAGATCGTCCACCCCACCTATGGCATGGGACGCATTACCAGCATTGAAGAATCGTTTGACACCATCGATGTACTGGTCAACTTCAACGAATTCGGCCTGATACGGGTCAAGAGCCACCATCTGCGGGTGTGACGCACGGGACGAGGCGTGCTGTGTACAGTGGCTAGTTGCAGGCTGCACGGGCATGACGACGCACCCGTTCCTCGGCGATACGGTTGGCTGTTTTTCCCGTGCCTTCTCCCTGCTGTTCAGCACGGTGAAAAATCTCCAGCAGCGTGTCGTAAATGGCTTTGGTTTTCTCGGCAGCGGTGCCCGCCAGTTTTTTGATTTCATACGAAACGCTAATCAACCCACCCGCGTTGATAACATAATCGGGGGCGTAAAGAATATGGCGTGTCCGCAACATCTCATCATGCACCCGTTCGTCGGCCAGCTGATTGTTCGCACCTCCTGCCACAATCTTGGCACGCAACTGCACGATGCTAGCGCGGTGCAAAACTGCACCGAGCGCACAAGGTGCAAACACATCGACTTCAGCCCGCAGCAACGCCTCGTTGTCCAACACCTTCGCCCCGCAACTCGCTACCAACGGGGCGGTTTTAGCCTCATCGAGATCGCCGATATACAGCTCAGCTCCCTCGTTGTGCAGCAGATGACAAAGCTTCGCCCCTACATTGCCACAACCCTGCACTGCCACCCGCACACCGCGCAAGCTGTCCCTCCGTAAACGATGTGCGACCGCGGCCTTGATTCCATTGAAAACACCCAAAGCGGTCATCGGAGACGGATCGCCCGTGCCCCCCATCTCTACAGGCAACCCGACGACGTGTTCGGTTTCCTTGCGGATGTGCAACAGATCGGCATTGCTGATACTAACATCCTGCGCGGTGATGTATCTACCTCCAAGACTACGCACATACCTGCCAAAACTACGCAACAACGCCTCACTCTTACCGCTGGCGGGGTCACCAAAAATTACCGACTTACCACCCCCTAAAGCCAAGCCCGCTAAAGCCGCCTTGTAGGTCATGCCCCGCGCTAAACGTAAAACATCCCGCACCGCCTCATGTTCGTTGGCATAATTCCACATGCGACACCCACCCAAAGCAGGGCCGAGTACCGTACTATGAATACCGATCAAGGCGCGCAAACCTGTAGTGTGATCAAAACAATAAACAACCTGCTCATGCCCCATCCGCTCCATGTCAGCAAACAAACGCCAGCCCCTTTCTAGTTACCATCGCCACACGACAACAAAAACAGCCCGTCGTAACACTTTCTTAGCGAAAACTAAACCAAAACCAACCACAACATGCTATGAGGGGGGAGGAAGGGAAGATGGGGTGCTGCCCCATACCCCGCCAACTTTTTGAAAAAAGTTGGATCAAAAACTCGGCAGGAGCGAGAAAGCGGCGAACAAGCCTGAGCGAAGCGAGAAAGCGACAAAAAACCCCAGTGCCGCACAAAAGGCTCACAACATGAAACACGAATTCAACATCATCGTCATCGGCGCAGGACACGCAGGATGCGAAGCGGCAGAAGCGAGAAAGCGACAAAAAATCCCAGTGCCGCACAAAAGGCTCACAACATGAAACACGAATTCAACATCATCGTCATCGGCGCAGGACACGCAGGATGCGAAGCGGCAGAAGCGAGAAAGCGACAAAAAATCCCAGTGCCGCACAAAAGGCTCACAACATGAAACACGAATTCAACATCATCGTCATCGGCGCAGGACACGCAGGATGCGAAGCGGCAGAAGCGAGAAAGCGACAAAAAATCCCAGTGCCGCACAAAAGGCTCACAACATGAAACACGAATTCAACATCATCGTCATCGGCGCAGGACACGCAGGATGCGAAGCGGCACTGGCCGCGGCACGGCTGGGAGCAAAAACATTGCTGATCACACATTCAGTCGACCGTATCGCCGCCATGAGCTGCAACCCCGCCATCGGCGGCACCGCGAAGGGGCATCTAGTCAAAGAGATCGACGCGCTCGGGGGGGAAATGGGCAAGGCAATCGATCACACAGGTATCCAATTCCGAGTACTCAACCGTAGCCGCGGTTTCGCGGTGTGGTCATCACGAGCGCAAGCAGATATGGGACTTTACCAACGCTACATGAAAAAAACACTGGAACAACAGACCAACCTGCATCTGCGACAGGACAGCGTTGAAGAATTACTCATCGCCGACGACAAAGTGCAAGGGGTGAACAGCAAAATCTTCGGCACATGCTACGCACAACGCATCATCATCACCAGCGGCACATTCCTGAACGGACTCATGCACATCGGTAACACACGCATCACGGCAGGACGGGCGGGCGATGCCGCCGCCGTAACCCTAGCTGCTTTCTTCCCCCACTACGGTTTCGCCGTCGGGCGACTGAAAACAGGCACAACGCCACGTCTCGATGCCCGCAGTATCGACTACAGCCAACTAACGCGACAGGACTCCGACGACGACATCATCCCCTTCAGCTTTAGCACGGGAAAAATTACCCAACCCTTGTTACCCTGCCACATTACCGCCACCAACCCTGACACCCACACCATCATCAACCGCCATCTCGACCAATCACCTCTCTACAGCGGTGCAATCAACAGCGTCGGGCCGCGCTACTGCCCCTCGATCGAGGATAAAGTAGTCAAGTTCCCCGACCGCCAAGCACACCAAATATTTCTCGAACCACACGGCTACGACACCTGCGAAGTCTACCCTAACGGTATCTCAACCTCACTGCCACTTGCAGCACAAGTAGCCTTCGTGCGTTCCGTCGCAGGCCTGCAAAAAGCCGAGATAATCCGAGCGGGCTATGCCATCGAATACGACTTCATCAACCCTCAAGAACTCTACCCCAGTCTTGCCACAAAACGCATCGCCCACCTCTACCTCGCGGGACAAATTAACGGCACAACTGGCTACGAAGAAGCTGCAGCACAAGGCTTGATAGCAGGCATCAACGCAACTCGCAGCTGCCAAGGTCGAGAACCACTCGTCTTATCACGCACTCAAGCGTACATCGGCGTGATGATCGACGACCTCGTCACCAAAGGGACGAACGAACCATACCGTATGTTTACCTCCCGTGCCGAACACCGTCTACACCTGCGAGAAGACAACGCCGACCTACGCCTCACCCCGCTCGGCATCGAACTGGGACTAGTCACCGCCGACACGGAGAAACGCTTCCTGCACCGCCGTACCGCACTGCAGAATTGCCTCGCGCAGCTCCAACGCACCACACTCCCCGACGGACGAGGCACAGCATGCGATTACTGGAAACGACCTGAGGTGAGTCAACAAGAAATGCTTGCCCTAATGCCGCAATTGCGCGACTTTACCCCCCGTACCTTGCGCAGTGCCGAGATCGAAATTCGTTACGAGGGCTACATCAAACGCGACGCACGCCACATGAAACTGCTCGACGACTTGGAACGAGTGCATATCCCGTCAGGATTTGAATTCGCTGCCGTCACGGGTCTGCGGCGCGAATTTGTGGAAAAACTTACCCACATCAAACCCACCACCCTCGGACAAGCAGCACGCATCAGCGGGATGACCCCCGCAGCCGTGCAGCTACTGCACGTCTTTCTGCACCACCGCACACGGAAGACACCATGAGCACCATTGCCCACACCGTCGCCCGCGAGATTATCGACTCACGCGGTAATCCTACCGTAGAAGTTGAAATTATCACCGCTGACGGAGTGAAAGGACGCGCCGCAGTACCCTCAGGAGCTTCCACAGGGCGTTGCGAGGCACACGAATTGCGCGATGACAACGTCGCCCGTTACCATGGCAAAGGTGTCCTGAAGGCCGTGCAAAGCGTGCGCGAGCTGATCGCCCCCGCACTGCACGGTCACGACGTGCTCCGACAACAGGCCATCGACTCAATCCTGCTGGAGTTAGACGGCACCACTAACAAACAAAAACTCGGTGCTAACGCCATGCTAGGAGTGTCGCTAGCCTGTGCCCACGCCGCCGCTCGTACCTGCCAACTACCGCTGTATCGCTACCTCGGCGGAGCACGTGCGACACGCCTGCCCGTGCCAATGATCAACGTGCTCAACGGCGGAGCACACGCCGACAACAACCTCGCCTTCCAAGAATTCATGCTCGTGCCACACGGTATGCCTGACTTCGCTACTTCCCTGCAAGCCGCCGCGGAGATTTTTCACACCCTCAAAAAAATTCTGCAAAAAAATAAACTAGCTACCACGGTCGGTGACGAAGGTGGTTTTGCCCCGCAACTCGACAGCGAAGAACAAGCGCTCGATCTCGTGCAGGAAGCCATCACCACAGCAGGCTACGATCCGCAGCGTGAGGTCAGCTTAGCCCTTGATGTCGCCGCATCGGAAATTTATCGAGACGGCAGGTATCACCTGCAAAAGCGCCAGCTAGACCGCACCGCAATGGTCTCCCATCTCGTCGCGTTGAGCGAAGAATACCCCCTCGTCGCCATCGAAGACGGATGCGATCAAGAGGATTGGGAAGGATTCGCCTCGCTAACCGCACAAATCGGAGCACGAGTGAAGGTAGTGGGCGATGACCTGTTCGTCACCGACCGCGAACGCTTGTTGCGAGGGAAAGAGAAAAACGCCGCGAACACTATTCTGATCAAACCCAACCAGATCGGCACACTGAGCGAAACGCTAGCTACCGTCGCCACCGCGATAAACATCGGCTATGCCACCATCATCTCACACCGCTCAGGGGAAACCGAAGACACCACCATCGCCGACCTTGCCGTTGCCGTAGGCAGCGACATGATTAAAAGCGGATCGCTGTGCCGCAGCGAACGATTGTGCAAGTATAACCAACTGCTCCGTATCGAGGAAGAACTGTGCCCCTCTTCGTAACCTGTCAGTAAAAATAAATTTATTTCATTCCACCCCGCACCCAGAACAAAAAACCTGCTACGGAACACTAAACTTTCGCGCTGAACTTGCCGATCGTAGCAGCGCCTGGAGTGGAGAGAAGAACGTGCTACGAACATGGCTCATGGTGTTGTCCTTAGGCGGAGTGATCTCCTCCTGTGACAAAGGAAGGCACGAGGACGGAAAGACGCACATCATGCACTCCGATGATGATTCCTCCGACCAACAAGAGTCTGAAATACCTGCAAAAGTGGGGGCTTCCCCAGGACAAGAGAACGATGCTGAGGCACGAGGCGGACTGAGCCTAGCTAGCCATGCCATGCGGACACGCTTGGCGGAAGGCATTGATTTCAGCACACTGGACGACAACGGCTCAACCTTGCTGCACTGGGCGGCGGCACGGCAGAAAAACACTGCCATGCTGAAGTTTTTACTGGCACAAGGTGTCATCGATATCAACAAACAAAACGAGGCGGGTTATACCGCCCTGCATCTTGCCGCGCGGACAGGTGATTACGGCGGAGTAGAGCTGTTATTGCAACAGAGAGGCATCGACAAGAGCTTGCGCAACAGATATAACCAAACCGCACACGACACCGCCGTGGCCAAAAAACGCACCCACATAGCCGCCCTGCTCGCCGCCGAGTAGCATTCAATCGCTGATGGCCAGGGAGATAAGATCCGCCGCGATATACAACTCACCGTTCTTCACGGCTGTTTCGATGGCGGGGAAAAGCAGCTCACGCGGTGTCGTGTCGTGCCTGTTTCTTATGTCAGGCGATGCGCCATTCTCGAGTCCTTTGCGATAAAAATGCCCGCCGTGGCTGGCGGCGCGTTGTGCTGCGTAGTGCATAACGGTGTTACCCTTCTCGTCCTGAGAATCGATGGCCAAGCCGCGCTCGCTCAACAGCTCGATGGCGTTGTCGATGTCACCCTGTTGCAAGGCAAAAGCGAGCGGATTTTCAGGAACACAACCACGTGTGGTTAGCTCGGAGATAAAGCCGCGCGGGCAACCCTCCGCTCCTTCATCAAAAACATAGCGGTAAAGCCATTTTATCCCCTCAATATCGTCTGCACCGAGATGTGGTTTGCTGTCGTCCTCGATCAGCCAAACAAGCTTGTTCATCAGAGACAACGGTTGACAACCGACCATCGCTTGCGAACCACAGTCGCTGCGATTGTAGCGGATAACGACACTGGAGTCAGCCTCGACGAGCTTGCCGCTGTCGGTTCTTCTGTACTCCACATAGGTGTCGCTGAGCCCCAAAGCGTGTCCTACCTCGTGTGCTAGGGTGGCAAGTGAATACTTGTCACCCTCATCATAGAGATGAATTCTGGGCGGGGTAGCGGCAAAAAAGATGAACGACCTGCCGCGGCTGCAGTAGAAGGTAATGTCTAGATCGCTGTCAGCAGCTTTTCCTTCAGGCCCCCTGAGTTTGTAGTAGCGTCGGCCCCCAGAGCTAGTTTTCCACTCGCCTCCTGTGCTGCGCAAATAAACGAAGCTATCGACGATAGGGTCACTAGCAGGACGTTCCGACCAATCACGCAACGGCTGTAGCCACAGACGCATGACCTTCGTGGTATCCGCCTCGACCTGCGCGTTGCTGTACTTACCTCTACACGCAGGGGCAAAGCCATACCTGATCGTCAGAGTGTCGTCATGTAGCTTGCGCAACAGCGACATTGCCACATTAATGTGATCGAGAGACTGCACAAAGGTGATGAACTTCGCCCCCGCCGCGGGGTCTTGCCCATCGAGATCCATGCACGACCACATGGCCGCCACCAGCCATAACCTTCCCCCACGCACAAAGCCTCCCACAACACCCGCGGTATCGGCAAAAGTACCGCTTTACCTTAGGGGGAAAAGGAACTGGAGGCAAGACAACAAGCACATAACTGGCAGCAGCCAGCCAGAGAAACCGTGTGTTGTCGCCAAAACAAAAAATCTGTGACACTCCCCTTGCTGATATGTTACACTCAGGCAAGAGTTCCATCTTGAAGGGGTGGGTATTTTTTTGCTCGTTACGCCTCGGTGCTTGTGTTGGGGCTCAGAGAGTCAGCCTCAGGGTGTGGCGGTGTTTTTCTGTCTTACTGATTTAGGGAGGTATCTATGAGAGCTTTTGTTGTGTTCATTGCGCTTGTCGGGGCGGTGCTATCGGTCGCGGCTTATGCAGGCAAGACACTCGATGCCATCAAGAAGCGTGGTCATGTGCGCTGTGGTGTCAGCACTGGTTTGCCAGGTTTTTCAGCTCCTGACAGCAAGGGGAATTGGAAGGGTCTTGATGTCGATACCTGTCATGCTTTCGCTGCCGCGGTCTTCGGCGACAGCAAGAAGATCAAGGTGGTCGGGCTCAGTGCGCAACAGCGTTTCACCGCTCTGCAGTCGGGCGAGGTCGATGTTTTGACCCGCAATACCACGCACACGCTCTCTCGCGATACGGCACTGGGTTTAAACTTCGCCCCTGTCAACTACTACGACGGTCAGGGGTTCTTGGTACGCAAGGCACTGGGGGTCAAAAATGCCCGTGGTTTGAACGGTGCGGCTATCTGTGTCGTGCAGGGAACGACCAACGAACGCAACTTGTCGGATTATTTCCGTAAACACAAGATGAAGTACAAGCCAGTGGTGATGGAAAACAACAACGAGTTGTTCAAGGCGTTCATGGCGGGGCGTTGTGACGTTTATTCGACCGATGCTTCTGGTCTTGCCGCGCAACGCAGCAAAACCAAAAAGCCTAGTGATCTGGTCATTCTTCCTGACATTATTTCCAAAGAGCCGCTCGCACCCGCGGTCAGGCACGGTGATGACGAGTGGTTGGATATCGTCAAATGGACTGTCTATGCGATGATCGCCGCGGAAGAAATGGGCATCACTTCTCGCAATGTCAATCGCATGAAGAAGAGCGGCGACCCAGATGTTCAGCGGCTGTTGGGGGTTATCAAAGGTAACGGCAAAGCTATCGGTCTCAACGAAGCCTGGGCCTTCAACATCATCAAGCAGGTGGGCAACTACGGTGAATCTTTCGCCCGCAATGTCGGCAAGGACACGCCATTGCAGCTTGCCCGCGGCTTGAATGCCCTGTGGACGAACGGCAAGAACGGCCTGATGTACGCCCCTCCTCTGAAATAAACAATTACTTTTGTTCTGCGGGCAGTGTTTCCTTGCGCTGCCCATTTTTTTTTGTTAAGAGGGCGCGCGCTTTATTTTGACAGACTGAACGGCGAGAGGCGTGGTCATGCAGCACGATGCCAGCGGCAGGGCGGTGGGCATCTCTTCCCTGTGGCGTGATGTCACGAAACGCAAATATACCTTTCAGGTGCTCGTGCTGGTCGCGGTCGTCGTGTTTTTTGCGGCGATGATCGACATCGCCAGCAACTCTCTCCAAAAACAAAACATCGCCTCTGGTTTCGGTTTTTTGGAACGGGAGGCGGCCTTCGAGATCGGTGAAACGCTTACCGAGTATTCAGCCGAGAGCACTTTCGCCGCGGCACTGCTGGCGGGGCTGTTGAACACGCTGCTGGTGGCTTTGTTGGGCAACTTCTTTGCCGTCATCTGGGGTACGTTGGTCGGCATCACCAGTCTTTCGCCCAATCTCTTGTTAGCGCGCCTGGCGCGTATTTATGTCAATACGTTGCGTAACATTCCGCTGTTGTTGCAGTTATTTTTTTGGTACGCGCTGCTTACCGAGTTCTTGCCTGCCATTCGCAATGCTTTAAACCCCCTGCCAGGGGTTTATTTCACTCAGCGAGGTTTGTTTTTTCCTATCCCAGCATGGCAGGCCTCGCATTGGTGGGCGTTGCTGGCATTGCTGTGCGGGGGAGTGGTGGCGGTTTTTCTCTATCGTTGGCAGAAGTTGCGACAGCAGCGGACGGGGCAGTTGTTTCCTTTCTATCGTGTTGCCGCGGCCCTGCTGGTCGCTCCGCCGTTTGTCGTGTGGTTGAGTGGCGGTGCGTCCTTAGCCATCGATATTCCTGTGTTGCAGGGGTTTAACTTCGAAGGAGGTTTGGCCCTCACACCTGAATTTTCCGCCCTGTTGTTGGGATTGGTGCTGTATACGGGGGCGTTCAACGCCGAGATTGTGCGGGCGGGGATCGAGTCAGTGAAGAAAGGGCAAAAGGAAGCGGCTGCCTCGTTGGGTTTAAGTCGTGGCCAAGTGTTGCAGCTGGTAGTGTTGCCGCAAGCGGTGCGGGTGATTATCCCGCCGATGACCAGTCAGATGCTCAATTTAACCAAAAACTCATCGTTGGCAGTGGCGATCGGTTACCCAGATCTCGTCAACGTTGCTAACACGGCGATGAATCAAACGGGGCAGGCCATCGAGTGTATCATGGTCATTGTTTTTGTCTATCTCTCGTTCAGTTTGATAACTTCGCTGTTCATGAACTGGTATAATCACATGACACGGCTGGTGGAAAGATGATCGATTTACAACACAACCGCGTGTGGGATTGGTTCAAAAAAAATTTCTTCTCCAGCCCGTTCAGCATCGTGTTAACGTTTGTCCTGTTGGCGGTGGCGGCGAAGCTGTTGTGGAGTTTTTTCGACTGGGCTGTTTTGCGCGCGGTGTGGGATGGCGAGGCCGAGGTTTGCCGCCAACACGATGGGGCTTGTTGGGCATACGTGCTAGAAAAAGCGCGTTACGTGTTATTTGGGCACTATCCTTACGAGGAGCAGTGGCGACCGCAGTCGTTCGTCGTCATCTTCTTTTTGCTGTCGCTGTTAACGCAGTTCAAATGCTTCTGGTCGAAGTACCTCACTATGGCCTGGGTGGTGTTGCCTTTGGGGGCGGCATTGCTGATGTGGGGTGGTTTTTTAGGTTTGCCGTATGTCGAGATGGAGGAGTGGGGGGGATTGCCGCTGACCTTGGCATTGGCTTTTCTGGGGATCGCTGCTTCGTATCCTATCGGCATCGTGTTGGCGTTGGCGCGTCGCAGTGAGATGCCGATCATCCGTGCCTTGAGTGTACTTTACATCGAGGTTATTCGCGGTGTTCCCCTGATCAGTCTGTTGTTCATGGCCGCGGTGATGTTCCCGTTGTTTCTGCCTGAGGGTGTGACTATCAGCAAGGTGGTGCGTGCCCAGGTGGCGATTATCATGTTTGCTTCGGCCTACATGGCGGAGGTGGTGCGGGGTGGCTTGCAATCTTTGGCGAAAGGACAGTATGAGGCGGCGGACGCGATCGGTTTAAGTTATAGCAAGAAGATGGTGCTGGTGATTTTACCTCAGGCGTTGAAAACCGTCATCGCTCCGACGGTGAACACCTTTATCGGTCTCTTCAAAGACACTTCGCTGGTCTTTATCATTTCGTTGAGCGACATGATGTTTACCACCCAAGCATCGTTGCAGGATGCGGAATGGTTGGGGTTTACGGTCGAGGGCTATATTTTTGCGGCTTTAATTTATTTTGTTTTCTGTTATTTCATCAGCTTCTCCAGCTCGCGTTTGGAGCGGGGGCTGAAGGTCTGAGTTGCTGAGGAGGAGCACAGTGCAGCAAAAATCATCCGAGAAAGCCGCATCTTCCCGCACGGGCGCTCGCCCGCCCAAGAAGTTGAGCGCTGAGATTGCGGTCAAGATCAATGGTTTGCACAAGTGGTTTGCAGGTTTTCACGCTCTGCGCGGCATCTCGCTGTCGGTGCATAAGGGTGAAACAGTGGTCATCTGCGGCCCTTCGGGCTCGGGTAAGTCGACGCTTATTCGTTGTATCAATCGTCTAGAGGTACATGACAAGGGACGTATTGTGGTGGGGGGCACGCTGCTGAGCAACGACATCCGTGCTATCGAGAGGGTTCGAGCCGATGTGGGGATGGTCTTCCAGCAGTTTAACCTTTTTCCGCATCTGAACGTGTTGTCAAACTTAACGCTCGGCCCCATCTGGGTAAAAAAAACACCCCGTGTGCAAGCTGAGAAGGCCGCGTTGCTGAACTTAAAGCGGGTACACATCGAGGAACAGGCTAACAAATACCCCAGTCAGTTGTCAGGCGGGCAACAGCAGCGGGTAGCGATTGCCCGCTCGCTGTGCATGAATCCCAGTCTGCTGCTGTTCGACGAACCGACCTCGGCACTCGATCCCGAGATGATCAAGGAGGTGCTGGAAGTGATGATGGAATTAGCGCGGGGAGGGATCACCATGATCGTGGTGACACACGAGATGAACTTCGCCAATATGGTCGCCGACAGGGTTATCTTTATGGACAAAGGTGAAATTGTCGAGCAGAACACGCCAGAGGAGTTTTTCGCCAATCCGCAACACGAACGCAGCAAACTGTTCTTGAGTCAGATTCTCTGAAAACAGTAGCACAAAGCAGGTGGATGTGCTAGCTCTGCGCGATCTGGCTATCGGGTATCACACCTGGGGGGAGTTTGTGGTGAGACGTGTACGTTTGTTGGTAGCGTTGTTATTTCTGGCAGGTGCGGTGACCGCCCACGCTGAGACGGGCGATGAGCGTTTTCGCAATCTGTTGGTGATTTCGGGATACAGCACGGTCATCGGTGCGGCGTTCGGCGCGGCATTGCTGGCTTTTGCCGCTGAGCCAGGCGACAACTTGGATTACGTAGCGCGTGGGGCGGCGATCGGTTTTCTCGGCGGCATCGCGGTCGGCTCGTTCTTGGTATTTTCGCCGCTGTTCATCGAGGAGCCGTGGTCGCACAATACCTCGCCGCTGCGACAGTTGGATCTGGTGCTCGATCCCGCTACGGTCGCGGCGCGGCTGACTGTGAGCCCTGTTGTCGGCAGGCGTGGGGTGGTAGCACTAGCGGCGAAGGTCAGTTTGTGGCAGTTCTAAGTATATGGTCGCTCGTTCACAGGATGAGGAGAGAAGTAAATGCGTGTGGTAGTGGTTGCGGTTTTGCTGGGGGTGGTGTCGCTGATGGCGACTGCGAGTTACGGAGTTTTTCTCGATGCTGCGGGGCACTACGGGTTGCTCGGTGATATGCGCAGTCGCTCTGCGTTCAGCGATAAACGCTATCGGGCGGTGCGGCAGTCGTTCAGTCTGTTGGGTGAGGTACGCCACAACGATCGTTTGAGTATGTTTTTGGAGCTGCGTCTTTTTCCCGAGCCGCGCACGGCCTTGTTGGGCGATCGAGCACAGCCACGGCAGTGTGCACGCCGTTACGATCAGGAAAATGGCGTTTTGTTACCGCCAGGCGATTGTGTTGGCGAACATCAAGACATCGGTGCACCTGCTTACGAACAGTTGTTGCCGCGTATCACGCAGGCATATGTGCGCTATGGTTTTGAGTACTGCTTGCTAGAGATCGGTCGTAGGGGGCGTGACTGGGGGCTGGGCATGTTTCTCGATAGCGGGCGGCAACCGTTTGCTGTGCAGCAGTCGGTGTTCGATGGTGTTACCTGTCACGTCAATGTGCAAAAAAATCAGGTGTTAGGTTTTTCAGTCGGCTACGACAGATTGGTGGAGACAGGCACGCACGTCTCGGTGCCAGCCCATTTCCCTACTCAGCAGGAAGATCCTTCAGGACGTAATTTTGGGGCGACAAGTGCTGATGATGATGTTCATCAGATATTTTTTACCCTCGAGTATGACAATCGTGAGGCGGCAAACAACTCTGGCTTTACACGGGTGACGGGTGGTTATTTCGCCAGTATTTTTGCGGAGAACAGCGATATCAGTGTCAAGTTTTTTGATCTTTATATGGCTCTTTTTTATCGGGGGTTCAGTGCTCACACTGAGTTCTTGTTCAGATTGGGTAAGTCTGCCGATCCTTCGTGGCATTTGTGGGGGGGTAAACGTGGTGATATCGGGCAGGAGGTACGTAATAGGCTGAATGCTATTGCGGTAGCGGGTAATCTGGCTTGGGAGTTTCATCAAAGCGGCACTGCGGTTGACAAAACCCAAAACTTGCAACAACCGCAACAGCGGCACACGCTGTTGTTTGATTACGTAATCACACCTGGCGATGCCGATGGTTATTACCGTGATTTGTCGGAGCAGGAGGAGGAAGATGAAGCGATGCGGAAAAAGTTGGCGATGAGCAATCGCAACAGCGATGTCAAGGCGCTGGCTTTGCATCAGAACTTCAATCCTGCGTTGATTTTTTTCAACGCGGCACATGCTGGACATGCCGACTTGCGGGTGGCAGGGGTGTTCGACCCGTACCAGCTGGTCAACGTCTATTTGTTTGCGCTCGGCTACCGTTACGAAAATTTCATCTGGGGTGATATCGAAGTAAAACTTATCACGGGACAGTTGCAGAAGGGCATCGATAGTACCGCGAAGGAGTATTACAAGGGCAAGGACACCAAGCCGATCGGCTATTACGGCAAAAACCTCGGCTACGAGGTCGATCTCAAGTACACTTACCGCATTGAGCAAGAACTGGAGCTCGGTCTCGCCGCGGCTGTCGCTATCCCTGGCAAGGCGTGGAAGACCTCTGCTGAGGGACAGAAACAAAACTACCTAGTGCAAACCAGTGTGGCGTTTAATTTTTAGTGCAATCCTCCTGCCTGCATGCGGGCTGAAGACGGCGCTGCGGCACGACGACCGTGATCTGCGTCCGCCTATCGAGTGGCGGAATGTGACGGTGCTGCCGTCGCCAACAGCAGTAGATCGTCCCGCCCCAACGCACTGGCCAAGCTTTCCAGCTCTCGATCGTGGAGAGTATGCAGATACGTCTCCCTGACAGTTTGTCGCAGATCTCGCATGCGCCGATACGCACGCAAACGATGAAAGTCTAAGCCTAAAAAAGAAAGGACATCAAATTTAACCTCGAAGTAACTGACAAGACCATCGAATACGAGTTTTGCTCGGTGAGCGGCCAAGTAGTCGGCAGTTTCGTAGCGAAGTGTCTCAGCGTCATCCTCAAAACCCTGCGCGTCTGACAGCCTGGCAACCACACTCATCAGCCGAACAACGAATTCTTCGTTTGGCAACGTGGGGACATGCATCTCAATATGACGCACGAAATCGTGCTCGTCCAGACGCAGCATATACCCGCGTTTTTGCTGAAAAATCAGCTCTATAAACTTCCCCAAGTACCGACTATCGGTGCAGAGTCTCTCGGCAATCGTCGTGGCTAGCCCCTCAACCAGAAACTTGCGCTGGTCGAGGAGTGTCCTGACACCGCGCGCCACCGCCTCACCGCCAGCGACCAACACCGTCAACAGGGCAATAGCCCTAACAACAGACATACCTACACTCCTTGTAAAACCTATTACACTACCGAGAAGCCTGACCCCGCGAGGGGTACTTTAAACTGTCTGCAAAGTCAAGCGTGTCTTGTCTAGGGCAGTCAGCAGTCTTGCCACTTGCCCTTCGTCTAGGGCAACATGTAGTGACAGGCGCAAGCGCGGCACAGGGACGGTAGGGGGGCGAATTGCCCCGACGCTGATTTTTGCCGCCACCAACTGCTTCGCCCCGCGCAATGCCTGTTTCGCATCCGCAGTCAGCAGGGGGATGATATGCGCACAGGCGGTGCCGATGTCAAAACCAGCTGCACGCAGTCTTTCCCGCACCGTTTGGGCGATGGCGGTGAGGTGTTGGCGGGGTTGAGGATTTTCTTGCACATAGGCGAGTGCCGCTTGCAGAGCAACAGCCAGCCACGGTGACGGCGCGGTGGTGTAGATAAAATGGCGCGCGGTGTTGATGAGGTAGTCGATAAACCAATCTGGCCCGCAGACAAACGCGCCGCTGCTGCCGAGGGCTTTACCGCAGGTATTGACCGAGATGAGCTGGCCGTGATCGAGGTGATGCTCAGCGATCAAGCCTGAGCCGTCGTCACCACGCACCCCAACCGCATGAGCTTCGTCAACCACCAGCACCCCACGATAACGTTGTGCCAATGCACATAACCGCGCCAAGTCACAAATGTCGCCATCCATACTGAACAACGATTCGGTGACGATAACATTCACCTCGGCACGTGATACAGCCAATGCCTGCTCCAGCGCACTGTAATCGAGGTGAGGATAAATGTGTTTTTGGGTCGGCGGAATTTTTGCCAGACGAAAACCGTCGATCAGACTGGCATGGTTAAGCTGGTCGGAAAAAAACTGCGCCTGTGGCAAGGCCCTAGCTAAAGCAGACACACAGGAGGAGTTGGCGGCATAACCAGAGGGAAAGAACAGCGCACGTGGCGCATGCTTGAACTGTGCGAACTGCTGTTCGAGTTCTTGAAAAACAACAAACTCCCCCCCCAACAGCCTGCTTCCGCCTGCACCGACGGGCAGCATACGGCAGCGTTGCCAAACTCGTGCTTGCCAGCTGCGGTTGGTGCGCAAACCGAGATAGTCATTGTGGTTGAGATCAAGCCAGCCCGTGTGGGCGAAGCGGTTGACCACAAGGGTGCGCAATTGCTGGCAGGCGGCGCGCTGCTGGAGTTGGGTGGTAACCGCTTGCTGGAGTCGTGCAAGCGCGCTCATGCGCGGGCAACAAGCGGCTGCAACCCAAGACGTTGCAGCAGTTGCAAATCAGCATCGACCTCTGGATTAGCGGTGGTGAGCAGCTTCTCGCCCATAAAAATAGAATTAGCCCCCGCCAGAAAACACAGTGCCTGCGCCTCGTCGCTCATCTGAGTACGTCCCGCAGAAAGACGCACGCGACTGTGCGGCATGACAATACGCGCAACAGCGACGGTGCGCACCAGTTCAAAGATGTCGAGGTCTCTAGCTTTGGCCAGCGGAGTACCCTCCACCCGCACAAGCAGGTTGATGGGCACGCTTTCAGGGTGCGGATCGAGATGGTTCAGCTGTTGCAGCAGTGCGACACGATCATCTCGCTCCTCACCCATACCGACGATGCCGCCACAGCAAACAGTCATGCCCGCTGCCCGTACGTGGCGCAAAGTTGCAAGACGATCGGCATAGGTGCGGGTCGAGATCACCTGAGGATAATAACGCGGGGAGGTATCGAGATTGTGGTTGTAGGCATAGACACCCGCGCGCTTGAGTTGCCGCGCTTGCTCGGCATCGAGCATACCGAGAGTCATGCACACCTGTAGACCGAGTGCCTTGACCGCACTAGCTGCTTCCAACAGCCGTGCAAAAACCTTGCCACGGCCAGGCGGCGAACGCCATGCTGCCCCCATACAAAAACGTGTCGCCCCGCGCTGCTGCGCACGCCGTGCCGCGGCGGTGATGGTGACCAGATCGAGCAACGGCTCAGCTTGCAGTTCAGCACCGTGGTGTGCACTCTGAGGACAATAACCGCAATCCTCACGGCAACCACCCGTCTTGATCGACAACAACGAACAGAGCTGCACCTGAGCGGCATCGTGATGACGGTGGTGCACCTCCTGTGCCTGCCTGAGTAGAGAAGTGAAGGGCAACGCATACAGCGCGGCGATTTCACCACAGCGATAGTCATGCCTAGTGGCGGCAGTATTTTGGGGACGAGACATCGATACTAGCTCCTCTCTGGGGCAACGGACAACCGTATAGCGCAACTCCGACGCACTTGACAAGCGTGCAGACCCAGCACTACCCCGACGAGAGGAAGAGAACACGGGGTGCTGCCCCTACACCCTCAAATGTAGAGACATCTTATACACAACTTCCCTCGCTAGAACCGCGGCAGTTGCCGTCGTGCTCGTTTTTGTGCTGCGATACGTTTTTTTTTCAATCTTACCGAAGGCTTGTCATATGATTGGCGTTTCCTAATTTCACCCAAGATACCCGCGGCCTCCGTCTGCTTCTTGAAAAAGCGCCATGCCTGCTCTACCGTTTCACCCTGCCGCACCCTGATACCTGGCATCCTTGCCTCCTTCCCTGTAAGTTAACGCTACCTCCGCGTCGGTAACTACAGCCCAAAAACTTAAGTACCATCTGCTAGGCAGTGCGCGCCTAGCCCCTCTGCCTGACATGCCTCGTTCACGCCCACTACTTGCACGGCTTCATCGACAGGGGGTGGCTCTTTTCCTGCTGGAGCTATTTCTCCTAGTGCTTCCCGCAGCTCCCCAATTCTCTGGGCAGTCTCCTCCGCATCATCGCGCAATGCCCTGATACGCTTGTCGTAGGCAGCGGTAGGGCAGTGCAACGTCGCATTGCTGACACCAGCAAACAGCTTATCGCCGAGTTGAATGGTCGCCGTGCCCGCCAAGAAGGCCGCTGTGCCCCCAGAGAGGATCGCCGCGGTCGTTATAGCGGTGGCGGTCAGATAAACTTTAGCTATACCTGCCAGACGGCGCTTGAGGGCATTCTTCTTCGCCTCACGCACTTCGCACTGCGAAAGATAATACGCCTTTTCTCGCACCACACTGGCCATCTGCGCCATGCGATGCTCCAAACGCGTCCGCCGCTGCGCCAGCTTCGCTCTATTATCATGTTGCGCGGAGACGATCGGGTTGACATAGCCTGCGATAACTTCCGTGCGGGCAAAGGCATGACTGCAAACGCGACGGCCACGATAAATAGAATTATTGCCAAACAAACAAGGACGCACAAGATAGAAAAAACTAGCAAGGTTATCACCTTGTTCTGTCCCAAAATCATCGACAAAAGGTGTAGAGATGTGTATCCCCTCCAACAACGTGCATGCACCCGCCGCCGCCTTGCCCCACACATAGAGATAGTCCTGACGCTTCTGCGTCTCCGACGCATAGCTATGGGTTAAAGGATCATCTCCCGCGGCCGTCTTTAAGGCAACCCCTGCGGGGCAACGTTGAATCTCATAGAAGTTCGTTTTGCCAGCGCTTAAATCGATATCTACCTTAGGCACCATGCTGTCTGATTCCGCAAACTTTGCTTCTAGATAGGCGTTTTTTTCCCCCAAGATGTTGGGTAACTTGTCTGGATCGAAAAGCGGGGCAAGTGCCTGCGCCTCAGCAGAGACACCCTGTTGCGTATAATCAGGTGCTACCAGCTTCTCTTGGCAAGCAAGCAATAGCAACCAGCTGCACATAAAACGCATCACTATAGCGGCCCTCCCTGGCCATCTGCGTCAGACAATCTCCCCTCTGCATCATGACGCTGTTTTTCTTCCAACAGACCAGCTAACTCGCTGATGGCATCTTCATATCGTACCAGAACTTGATGATACGTAGCTCCCGCAATGCTATCCGCTATCGCTCGGCTTTCTGGTCCTCCTACTAGCGGGGCGGCTGCGTCCACAGCCGTTCGTGCACCCTCCTGGTTAAACGGGTCAAAGTTAACGCCCCTGTAATCACCGACGACTTCTATCAACTCAGCCTGCAGCTGTAAGCATTCCGTGCATGTCTTGGGGTAGTCGTTGGCGAAAACAATAACATCGGCAAAGGCCGCTCCCAACGCTTGTCCTGCATCGAGTCCAGAGCTGAGCGAGCTGATACTACCCCCCGTATATACCGCCCCCATCGCTCCCACAGCCATCCCCGCAATCACCGCAATACCTTGCCGAAAACGTTTGCTGCGCTCCCTGGCGATCTCATTTTCTTGCTGTTTATCCAATACCTCACTGAATTTTAAAGTTATTCTGTACGCCCTCTCCGTCATGTGGTTCAAACGCGCCGCCAGGGCGGCCACCTTCTCCCGTGCTGCCAGCACGGCGTTGTCGATTTCATCCTGCTCCAAACCGCTAACTACGTTGGAAACATGCAATCGCTGACTGCAAGTATCGTTCCCCGAAGTAAGCTCATCGGCGCGATCGGCATGTACACAGACACGGGCGAGATAAAAAAACTCCTGCCCTGCAGGAGCAGTAGCGTCGATAAAATGCTCGGCGGCATAGATGCGCCCCGTTCGTCCCTCTCCTCCATCGTCGTATCCTCCCAGCAGCACACAGCTGTTGCTGGCAGTAGCTTGAGCAATGCTGTTCCAGCAATCACGCAAACGTGCACGGTTTACGGTACTCCCATGCGGACTGTTCAGCATAGCTTGTCTGTCCTGCACAGAACCCTGAGGGACGAAAAGGCTTGTTCCATCACTGCACGTTAGTCCTTTGCGTTTCTCCTCTTTACAACGCATTATCTCCAGATAATCACGACACAGGTAGGCATTGAAAAAGAGACGCACAAAACGTCCACTCCGTGTCGTCTGCACCCCCGCACCGAGAAAATCAACATACATGTCCGCAACATCTATTTTTTGCGGGCACACATACTCGCCCGAGATATCGCTGACCACACTGCCGATGTCCTGTGCTTTTTTAGCCGCAGCAACAGTTGCCTCCTCTCCCTGCCACTTACAGCCGCTCAGTACTAGCACTAGGGTGAGCAGAAGGTGCACTATTCTGTTTCCTTCACCGCACAATGATCAACCTCATCACGCCACTTAACCCACGCGGCATTGCTGCGTAGCCCATAATCGCTCCAAGCACTGTTGCTGTCAGTTAAGATAAACAGCGACTCTAACACATCTGAGGTGCTAAAATCACATCGCCCTCTATCATCATTTAAACCTGCCCACTGACTATCAGTATAGGGACTGCCGACTTTATAGATAGTGCTGCCATTAAAAATCAGCTCGATGCTATGTACCGCGACAACGCCATACTCGACTGAGGTAGATAATAAATCTACCCCACTGGTGTTAGACAAAAAACCGTCTCTATCGGTTGTTTCGATAACCCTTTCTTTCACAAACACACTGCTATTTTGTTGTCTGGCGAGATGGAGAAAGAGAACATCACGCAAAGCAAATTTTTCGGTATACCCCTCCCCGATATGCAGTTTCCCCTCACCAGTGTAGGAAAACTTGCCGTTTTCCACCTCGCCACTGTCTGCGATAATGATGGGATAAGATAATTCGTGCAGACCTAAGTTAATATAGAGAGGATTGTCGCGAGGCTCCCCCAGTTGGCTTCCTCGCTTGAAAATACATTCTTCGGCTCTCTTCCTCGTCATCAGCCGCCCTCCGACATTGACCAGCCTCTGCCCCGTAATCTCAACCTGTATGCCAGCTAACAGCGGTTGTTCATAAAAACAACCGTTACCCGTGATAGCATTTAAATCCGTAATTTTTCCCTCGGCACTTATCTCAAGCTCGTTGTTTGCTTTTTGCATATCAACTGCCTTGCTTTTCAAACGTTCCGCCGTCCAACTGTCAAGATCAGAAGGCACTTGCAGTTCCTGTTCCTCCGTAACACCGCACTTGTTCTGATCTTCGGCTTCTTGTACGATCACTTTTGCGGTGCGTATCTGACACTCGGGCTCGCGGCGGTTGGCAGAGGGCTTGAAACTGCTGGCGTTCTCTTCTACCCATGCTGCCACCGCGTCGTCTTTACTTATGTTATCTATAGCAGGAATTTCGGGATCGACGTAAACGGGCATATGGCTCGTCCCTGCACAGGTAAGTTGTGTGTAAACATCGATGGTATTTGGGTTTTCTTTCGCAATGTAATTATCCCATACATATTTGCCAAAATCCGAGCCGTCGTGATTCTTATCGCCCCACGACTTGCATCTTCGTGAATGGTAGTGCAGTAGCCAGTGCGGATTGTTCTTAAAATTAGCGATGCTATAATGCTGGTTAATCTGATCTAAACGAGCTAGCGGTTTAGCCGACGAAGTGTCCGAGGCGAATACCTTGTAGGGGCGCTCATCATCGACAAAATACAAGTACACCTCCACCCGATCGATGATTACCGTATTTGTCGCGATATAGTAGCTTCTTTGCTGCGTTTTACTCTGTCCCGCTCCGCAACCACTAAACCAGCTGCCATCGGCACAAAACTCTCTTCCGAAACGTTCCTTCAGCGCGGTAAAAGCGGCGGCATTTGTCAACTCAAAAGTAATCTGCTTTACCACCTCCTGCATGTTGTAGCCGTGGGTAGGTTCTGCTTCGTCTAGCGCGAAAGTTGTTCTAAAAACGATCGTGCCACCATCGACCGCGGGCACTTTGCCAAAATCATTCTGGCCAGAAGTGCCTAACTTCACGCGGAAAAGTGGCCAGTGCTCTGCAGCACGCATTGCGCCGATGGATGTCGAAACATGCACCTCTAGTTTCTCGACTATGCGGCGTGTCGCGAGACAATGCCAGTCTTGATATTCGTTGAGTGCAGCTTCTAAGGCGGTGTCTTTACATTTCAGTTTGTTGTATGCTGCGACCAGCGCGCGCAATTGCTCCTTGCCATCGTTGGGGCTTAAAGTCGCTGCGGTAGTAAGACTTTCGCTGCTGTAATTGTCTACCTTAATTGTCTTCCCTTCGCCGAAAGCTTTCTGTTCCCTAACATTAACAGCAGCTATGTCCTGTTTACTGCTATCGAGTGTCCAGCCACGCGGCACACGGCGACCTTCCCGTGCGACAGGCGCAGCACAGGCACACAACCACAGTAACAAAACTAATGCACGTCGCCTCGACATCACTATCCTCCACACTCTTGTCCTTCGAGTTGCAGGTAATTTGGTATCATCTTAAGTCGCCGTTCCTTTATGAGATTTTCAGAAAGCTTTTCAGCAGCATCTTTTGCCTTTTGGCAAGCATGCCGCACCTGCTTTTTTATGATGGCGGCACTCTCTCTAGCATCTTGGATACAGTATTTTAGCGCGGTGATAGGATAAATACCTAGCTGGTAGCGGCAACGACGCACCTGTTCGCTTTCCAGTGTGCCACTCGTGTAGTTGGCACAGATCCTGCCGTAAGCGATAGGTTGAATCTCTTCCGCTTCGCCGCGCAGCCGTCGTTCACGCCGTAAGGCCTGCCGTGCCGCGGCGAGATCTTGCCCAGACATAGCCCTTCCCCCGCCACTCTGCAAACAAGCATTGATGGCACTGAGATGGCGCTCATATTCTGTCTGCTCGATAGCCGTCAAGGTAGCGGAATCTTTGTGTGCGTCATCGACACTCACTTGACAACTGCCGAGACATAGCAAAAAAAAACATCACGGCGCATGAGGATCATCAATAGCTCCTTTTTTCCTAAGTTCCTCGTCTATCTCCACATTCAGTGTTGCTAGCCGTTCCTGAAGATAACGAATTTGTCGGGTGTGATACCTAAGCTCAGCTATATAATCTAAACAAGCTTTACAATGATTTTTGACGTAGGTATCAGCCCCAGCAAAAATGCCATGCAGAGCATCGACAAAAGCAGTGATGCTGTCAGGTTTATTGAGCTGCGAGTTCTCCATAGGTATTAAACTCGTAACAACATTTACCGCGGCTAGATTCCAATCTGGACTGCTAAAACCCTCAGGCATTTTTTGGGATAAAAAACCTTTTTTTAAAGGATTTAAATTTACCAGCTTACCAACTTCAGCCAAGGAGCTAACGAGACATCCGCCCACCGCCAAACCCACTACAGCATCCTCATATCCCTTTAACTCTTCTGCCCCTTCCCTTAACTGCTCTTCCTGCTGCCTTGTTTCCTCAGAGTCTACTACCGCGGTATATGTACTGCGGCGTGCGGCGCGCCCCTGCTCGATCTGACGCTCCACCGAGAATTGTTCCTTCACCTCCTTATAGTCACCATAGCAATTATTTTTACCAAACGACAACTCTAGTCCGAGGCTCTCTGGCAGTTGTTGCTGATTGGCTATCCTGACATAATCATCGATAGAACTATTGACAGATGCTTGCATATTATCAGCTAACATTTCAATATTTCCCCGCATCTCTTCAGCTCTGTCCATGCGTGTGACCATATCATCCTTATGCTCTTCATATAATCCGCTAAGCTCAGCTTGCATTCCCCCATGTTTTGCAGTGTCTTGAGATATGGGATTATTTAAAATTTTTCCAAGCACCCCACCGCTCAATTCCCACACTTTATTTTCATGATGGTCAATTTTTTCTGTTAATCGCTTCAGCTCAGCAGATAAATGGGTAGGGAGCCTAGGCATACCTCGATTGAAAGAGAGCGGAGGGCTGTTGTCGCCGTTAGCTTTACTCACTATTTTCGAGCACACTTGCCGCGCCGCGGTTGGGCAATATCTGAATACCAGCTTCGTTTGCTCTGCTGTGTCGGTGTCATTTTGTTGGTTTTCGGCTGCGACTATCTTCTCCTCGCCACACTCCTCATCTTTACTGGCATCTGTCGCGGGAGCGGTAAGGACATAGTTTTTAAAACAAGGACGCAGGAAATAGTTGTAGCTGAATTCATTCTCTGCCAAGTAATCGACAATGCTCGTGCCATTTTTTATTTCCCCGTAGACACGCCGACAACTCAGAAACCCGTAGTCGTTAGGCTTACTTAGCAGATGATCGAAATCATAGCCAGCTGCAACCACTGTTGTGTCAGGCGCTACCGTCTTGTCTGCGGCGATGTCTTTTGCTTGGCAGCGTAACAACTCGATGCTATCCGCCTGCACAGGACTCCAGCTCAGGCGAATCAGCTGCGGGCGGTCGACCCCGTTGTCGATCATCACCGCCTGTAAATCAACCCGATGGGTCAACTGCTCGCGATGGCTTTTCACCCGTGCGATGCGCGTTGCACGAATAGCTTGCTCTTGTGCCTTCAGCACCGCACGCAGGTAGGTATATTTCTCCTGCAGGCTCAACTCGGCAAAGGTGCGGGTAGCCTCGGCACGCTTGCCCTGTGACTGTACCACCTGACAGCCAGCCAGCACATTCACCCACAGATAACACCCCAAACAACCGCGCATCCCCACACCTCCCCCCGCCTTATCGGCACGACCACATTTTTTTTTACTAAAACGTCTGCCCAGTTTGCCGATAAGAGCCGTGCGGGGTGCGTGGGGATGAGAAATAGCGTCATTTTATGTATTCATTTCCTGTCGTCAGCGGCCAACAGTGCACCAGCTGGTGGTGATGTGCCCTGCGCACTTGCGGCACCTGAAAACAAAGATGCGGTGATCACCGAACTGCTGTGCGTAGAGGATCACAACAAAAGGATGGTACTGGAGCGCAATAACTACGAGAGTCTGCGGCGCGCCATCAACGGTCAGGATGGCTCCGATTGCCTTGCCATCCGCTGTATCAATCCAGGCGAGTTGTCGATCGAGCTGCACACTAAGCCTGAGGCGGTAGACTTCACCGTCGAATTCGGCGACGGACAAAAGCATTACGTTACCAGTGCTGGCGCACAACCGATACCTCTAGAGGCATGGCGCGGTATCATCGCCCCCGTGCCGCGCTCAATTCCCTACCCCGACAGCTGCCAACGAAACAGCATGAGCTATATAGACATTACTAACGATGGGAGGCAGGCAGTAGCCCTTGCTACCGTTAAGCTGGTGTTACGGTTCACCGATGGGCTCAGTAAGACGATCTTTGCCGATACCCAGACAAGGACGTTAGAGCCCGACAGGAGCGTGGTCTTTCAACGTCAGCAACTGCTCGATAACGCCGCCTTTCAACGCGCAAAGGAAGGATCATGTTTCGACAATTAGGCAACAGCGCACTGTTGTGCAGCGCTCTGTTTATCGCAGGCAATGGCGTTCAGTTGCTTCCTCGGTATCAACCCGCACAGCGACACGAAAAAGCAGCAGCGATAAAAGCCAGCCATGACACGGAGTATCGCTTGGGAGATAGGTCTATAGGCTTCATGAAGGGGGCGCAGATTAACAAACAGTCCTTTGTCGAGAGATTAAACCAGCACGCCCAGCGACGTATCGAATGCCTCGATGCAGGCGAGACGCGCCAGGCGTTCGATAAACCCTTGCCGCCTGGCGGGTGGTTATACCATCCTGGGGCGACAAACTGGAAACAGTACTTCGACACCAGCAGGAAAGAACTCTGGGTCATGCCCAACGTGTACTGCGATAAAGATCGGGTCTTGATCGCTATCTCGTGGATGCGTTCTGGACAAGGAATGCATAAACCACAGCAAATGGCTTGGCGCTTTAGAGAACATCGACCACCAGATTATGCGCACCGCATCGACACCCTGACGGGGCGGGAGGGAGTTTTTTGTCACGGTTGGCAAGGCTGGCTGTTTGAAAAGAACAAGCACCACAACGAATACCTGGATACGGATGGAGGTAACGAACTTTTTACCGCGATCAACGTCTACTGCGACAACGAACGCGTTACCTACCTGCAGGCAGGGTTTGCGGGAGAGAAGGATGCTGGTAGCCAGAGAGAAAATGTACTTATCTATCCGTTTAGTGCTGCGCCGACCCCAGCGAGTGATGGTGTGGGTATCGGCTGTGCGTGGCAAGGCTGGTTGTTCAAAAGCGGCACGGAGGACACGTGGATGGACAACCAAAACAGAAAACGCTGGACTTATGAGAAATACTTTGCCATCGACCACAAAGAAACTTCCGACAAAGATAAGGAATGGATGCAGGGACAGGTTATCAACCCTTTCTGTTCCGAGGGCAAGGTTACGCGTCTGCGCACCTACTGTTTCTACGCCCAAACGCGCAAAGGCACTATTCCCTGTGCCCAGCAGTGATGTGTGTGCGTGATACGAGAATAACGATACTGGCGAGGCACCGCTGCCGTGGCGAGGAGAAAAAACTTGCTTAAAAGTGCTTCGCTGCCGATAATGGGGGTGGAGGTCGGGGGTTATGAAAAAAGCAGGCGGCGAACTGCTGTTCACCACCAAACTCAAGGAACTGGTTGCCTGGGGGCGCAAGAACTCCCTGTGGCCATATCCTTTCGGCACAGCTTGCTGCGGCATCGAGTATATGGCGGTGGTCGGGCCGCGTTACGACATCGCCCGTTTCGGAGCGGAGGCGGTGCGGTTTTCGCCGCGGCAGGCCGATCTGTTGATCGTCGCGGGCACGATTACCGAGAAGATGGCCCCTGTCATCAAGCGGGTCTACGACCAGATGGCCGAACCCAAGTGGGTGATGGCGATGGGTGCTTGTGCTTCCAGCGGGGGGTTTTATCGTGCTTACCACGTTCTGCAGGGGGTCGATCGTATTATCCCTGTCGATGTTTACGTCGCGGGTTGTCCCCCCACCCCCGAAGCGGTGCTCGCCGCCCTGCTGACCCTGCAGGATAAAATCACCCAATCCGCGCCGACCAGCAAGATAGGGAGGTAGCGTCAGCGTACGGGCGACGGCGTATTTTTCGGTCGCAGTTTTTTCCTCGTCTGTCGTGCCCTAAGCAGGCGACAGCCGAATAGGCAGGTAATGGCAATCCCCCGACATGTAGCGATCATCATGGACGGCAACGGTCGCTGGGCGACGGCGCGTGGTGCGCCCCGCTACCGTGGTCACCAAGTGGGGGTGGAAAGTGCCCGTGCCATCATTCGTCGTGCGGGTGAACTAGGGATCGAGGTGCTGACACTGTTCACCTTGAGCGAAGATAACCTTCTGCGTTCCCAGGAGGAACTCGACTTTATCATGATGCTGCTCAACCGTTACCTCGTCAAGGAACGTGCCGAGTTGCGTCGCAACGACGTGCATCTACGCACTATCGGCAACATCACCAGCTTGCCCGCGCGCACGCAACAATTGCTTACCGAGACCCGTTTGTTTCTGCAAAAATGCAACGGTATGACCCTTAACGTCGCCCTAAACTACCTCGGCCGCAGCGAAATTGCCCGTGCCTGCCGCACGATCGCCCAGCGCGTCGAACGTGGCGAACTGCAGAGCCACGATGTCTCCCCGCAGCTGATCGATGACAACCTCCAGACAGCAGGCTTGCCTGATCCCGATCTTTTGATTAGAACCAGCGGGGAACAGCGAGTTTCCAATTTTCTGCTGTGGCAGCTGGCCTACACGGAATTTTACTTTACCGACGAGATGTGGCCACAATTTCGTGAGGAATCTTTCATGCGTGCTATCGATGCCTATCGACGACGAGAGCGTCGTTACGGTCTCGAACAGGCCCCTTCCTTGTCCACCCGCGGAGCGTGTGCCCTGTGACTACCACTCGTATTATCACCGCCCTCGTCGCCTGCCCGCTGCTGGCGGTGGCGATTGTCTTTGCCCCCGTGTGGTTGTTGGCACTGTTGGTGGCCTCAGTCGCTGCCCTCTGCGCCTTTGAGCTTGGCATGTTGCTTATTCCACCGCTGCAAGCTATCGGTCACCCCCAAACGGACATCGAGATTGCCCGTCGTGGTGCGACGGTCGGTCTACCGCTGCTTCTGGCACTGTTCACCTTCGTCTTTTTGCTCGTCTTCACCGTCTACCCTACCCCGCAGCTGCTCGTCATGGCTATCGTTGCTCTGCTGCTGCCCGCGGCCGCGGTGCGAGGAAGTATCGAACGCAAAATGGGCTCTCTAGTCGGTATCGTGGTCAGCTTCTGCTGCGCCGCCTTGCCGTGGATATGTGTCTGGCAACTGTTGCAAGCTCCGCACCGCCCAAGTGCTTTGGTGCTGTTGCTTACCCTCGTCTGGGTAGCGGATGCGGCAGCTTATTTTGGCGGGAAAGCTTTTGGGAAGCGAGCATTGGCGAAAATCGTCTCGCCGCGCAAGACGATTGAAGGCACGCTGTGCGCCCTGTGCAGCGGCGCGGTAGTGGTGTCCGCTTTCGCCCCCTTCCTCGGCTGGGGACTTAGCTTCTACATGTATCCCCTCGTCGGCATCGGCGGTGCGTTGTTAGCCTCCGCAGGAGATCTGCTCGAATCGCTCTATAAGCGTTTCGCACGGGTAAGTGATTCTGGTTCTCTCTTGCCTGGTCACGGTGGCTTGCTCGATTGCGTCGACGGTGTACTGCTCACCGCCCCCGCACTGCTGCTGTGGCTCGACTGGCTGAGCTGAAACACATGCAACTGCTCTCGCACCCGCTACTCGCTATTGTTTTTTTGATCGCCGTGCTGATTTTTGTGCATGAACTGGGTCATTTCATCGTCGGTAGACTATGCGGAATCGGGGTGGAGACGTTTTCCATCGGTTTCGGGCCGCGGCTGTGCGCTTACCACCATAGGGGTACTACCTATCAGGTAGCGTGGTTACCGCTGGGTGGTTACGTCAAATTCGCAGGGGCATTGCCCCACGAAGAGGTGGCGGAAATCCACCGCGGGAAGGAAATGCATCTTGCCTCCAAGACACGCCGTACCCTGACCATCGCGGCAGGCCCCGCCGCCAATTTTCTGCTGGCGGTGGTGATTTACACCCTTCTCGGCTTGGCAGGTCTGGAGCATGCCCCGTCCGTCGTCGGCACGGTACGACCTGATAGTCCCGCGGCAAACAGCGGTCTGCAGGCAGGCGACCGTGTCGTCGCGATCGATGGAGAGGCGATAACTCGCTGGGACGAACTGCGCGATCATATCATGGCTGCGCCTCACCAACGCTTGTCACTGACCGTGCACCGCCAACGACAAACACTACACCTTACCCTCGTGCCTGCGGAGGAGGACGGGCGAGGCATGGCAGGCGTAGGGCTCGATTACGAGAAAGCGATCGTCGCAGTCCCTCGTCCTGTCACGCCTGCCGCACAGCAAGGCTTGCGACGCGGTGATGAGATTGTTGCCGCGCAGGTAGGGGACGAGAAAACCACGATCACTACCTTCACGCAGCTACGGGAGTTTTTTGCCACACTACCGCCACAGACTACCGTCTCCCTGCACCTGTTGCGGGCGGGTGAAGCACAAACAGTCTCGCTTCTCCCGCAACCTGACATGTCGCTCGCCAGTCTCGGTATCGCTTCGGCACTGCTGACGCTTGCTAGCGTGCAACCGCCTGCCACCGCCTTGCACCCTGATGACCATCTCGTCGCGGTAGGTGAGCGGCATCTCGATGATGTTTATGATCTCGGTGCAGCCTTGCGTGCCCAACGCGATGCGACCGCGGTGTTCACCGTTATCAGAAACGGCATCGTGCGACGACTCGACGTGCAACTCGAAGAGCAGATCACCCAGCGCATCGAGGGTGCGGCAAAAGTCTACACCTTGCCCGCGACTTTCGTGGGCACGATGTTTCGCCCTCCTCCCATCATCGAACGCTACAGCTTGTTTCCTGCCCTCGTCTTCGGCGTGCAAGAGACCTTCGACAAGTCAGCTCTCGTGCTATCTTCTTTGGTTGGATTGTTTACGGGCGATGTGCCCTTGAAGGCGCTCGGCGGGCCGATCATGATTGCGAAGGTGGCGGGTGATTCAGCAAAAGCAGGGTGGAAAATTTTTTGCATGACGATGGCTATTATCAGCATCAATCTGGGTTTAATCAACCTGTTCCCCATTCCTGTACTCGACGGCGGACAGTTGGTGATGGTGGGGATGGAGTGTGTGCGTCGCAAACGGCTGAGTTTAAGCACGGTGGAAAATTACCAGAAAATCGGCTTCGTCATGGTCATGTGTCTCATTGTGCTGGCGTTTTACAACGACCTGAGCCGCTACTGGCAGACGTTTTTGAAGAGTGTGGCAGATTTTTTTGACTGAACGAACCTTTTTTCATCGCCGTGGCAGGGGACGACTGTCGACTGCTTGCGGTAGTGATGTCTCTGCTCACTCGCTAGGGGTCGCAGCTTGCAGCAGATCCTGATCATCGATACCAGTCTTGGCGGGGTGGCCTTGGCAACTGCGCGATGGCATGCTGATTCCCCCCCTATCGTCGCTAAATTCATCTGCCCCCAGAGACGTGCTGCCGAAAGCGTGCTGGCGGTAGAAACGCAGCGTATGCTAGCACGTACACCGCTGCTGACCCGCATAGTTGTTGCCATCGGGCCTGGTTCGTTCACGGGCATTCGTATTGGGATTGCCTTCGCTTGCGGTCTGGCCGCGTCTCCCTCACAACTGCTCGGCATCTCCTCGCTGTCAGCCATCGCTGCGTGGTGGGCGACGACACGCGGCACTGCCGTGTATGTCTACCACGCCATCACTGCCGATAGTGGTGTGGTTGCTTACGCCGCACAAGATGGGTGCGAGGTGAAACTGTCCCCCGTCAATCTGCCTGCACCCCTGCCGCACGCTGGTCAGGCACAGGTGCTAGTTGCCCGCCCGTGGCCGCGTTTAACCGCACAGTGGGGAGTGCGAGCTACCGCCATCAGCACGGATGAATTGCTCGCTTACGCGTTGCAGGCTCTAGTCTGGCAGGCGACGCGTATGGTAACGGTACGGGCACAGGAATGGCCACGCCCGCGGTACGGCAAACGACCCTATGGGGGAAAAAAGTCATGAAGATCAGCACTGCCGCCTACGTCTTGCCTAATCTGCTGACCGCGTGCAATTTGTTTTGGGGTTTTTATGCCGTCATCAAGTCGCTGAAAGGCGAGTTTGAAATGGCAACCTATGCGATCTTCCTCGCGGCGGTCTTCGATGTGCTCGATGGGCGGGTGGCAAAAATGACCAAGACGCACAGCTCGTTCGGTATTCAGCTCGACTCGTTGTGTGACTTGGTGTCGTTCGGGGTTGCGCCATCTTTTTTAATTTTTCAGTACAGCCTGCACAGCATGGATCGTATCGGCTGGATTGCTTGTTTTATTTATCTCGCCTGTGGTGCATTGCGTTTGGCGCGTTTTAATGTCGCCAGTTATCAGGGCAAGAGTTCACACGATTTTACGGGTCTGCCCATTCCGATGGCCGCGTTGATTTTGGCAGGTTATGTTATCTTCATCGCGGATTTGCAAAGCAGTGGCGATGCCCCTTTGTTATTTTTGTCGCAGCTAGCGGGGTTCATCACCGCGCCACTGACGATCAACTACAGTTGTTTGGTTTTGACACTGGTGTTGTCGCTCGCGATGGTCTCTAACGTCGCCTATCGCTCGCACAAGTCACTCGACATCAGGGCGATCAAACCCTTCAAGCTGCTCGTGCTGGCGATCATCGTGCTCGGTGTTATCGCCTATCGTCCTGCGGTGTGGGCGTTTGTGCTCGGTGTTTGTTATGGTTTGAGCGGGTTGCTCGAGTGGTTGTGCGGTTGGAAAAAACTCGCGATCGATGACGATCTTTTCCCGCATACAGGTGATGACGATGGCGACTGAGGTACACCAGACCGCACGTGTTGCGGTGATCGGAGCTACGGGAGCGGTGGGACAGCAGATGTTGCTCGACCTCGCCGCGGCGGGGTTTCGACATGTGACTGCTTTCGCTTCGTCGCGTTCGGAAGGGCAGCGGTTATCTTTTGGCGCACGGCAGTTGCGCGTGCGTGCGTTTGCCCGTCCTTCCTGTTGTGAGGGTTTTGATGCCGTGCTGCTGAGCGCGGGAGGGGATTTTGCGCGGCGCTATGGCAGACAGCTGGCGGCGAAAAATGCTATACTCGTCGATAACAGCAGTGCGTTCAGGATGGATACCGACGTGCCGTTGGTCGTGCCCGAGGTCAACGCGGCGTTACTGGATAACACGGTGTGTCGCATCGTGGCCAATCCCAACTGTGCGACTATTCAGTTGGTGGTGGTGTTGGCGGCTTTGCGGCGTGAGTTTGGCTTGCAAGCGGTCGATGTCGCTACCTATCAGGCGGTATCGGGAGCGGGGCAGAGGGCGGTGGCGGAGTTGCAGCAGCAGTTGCACGACGAACGGGCGCGGCCGCAGGTATTTGCACAGCGGATTGCGGGCAACGTGCTGGCGGCGATCGATCGTTTCGATGCCGCGGGGCACTGTTTTGAAGAGGTGAAGGTGGTTGCTGAGACGCGCCGTATCCTTGCGCTGCCGCGCCTGCGGGTGCGTGCCACGACGGTGCGTGTCCCCGTCTATCACGGACACAGCGAGGCGGTGACGGTCGAGCTGGAACGGGAGGTGACCCGTGCGGAAGCGTTGGCATGCTTGTGGGATCAGGAGGGCTTGGAGTTGGCCAGTGCTGACGATCACGCCCAGCTGCCGACCCCACGTCGTGTGGCCGCGTCATCACGGGTATGGGTGACGCGGGTACGTCTGCCCTACGGTGAGGAACGCAGTCGTTGGGTGCAGTGTTTTATCATCGCCAACAACCTTAAGAAGGGTGCGGCAACCAACGCGGTGCAAATTCTGACGAAAATTTTGGCACAGAGACGATGCGCAACTTAGGGCTAGTGTTGCTTATGCTGTGGGCGACGCGGGTTGAGGCTGTGCGGCAACCGTTCTTCGCTCTCTTTGCCCAGCATGTGCAGCGGGTTGGTTTTGTCGTGCAGAAGCCGACGTTCACGGGGGAATTGCAGCACTACGGGAAGCTTTATCGCGGCACGAGTTGGTGTCTAGGGGTTGCGGCCGCGGCTTATCTACCTGTGTATACTAGGGTATTTGCGCTCGGGGTGGGTTTCGGGCTTGACTGGTATCAGGACGGAGGAGTGGCGGCACGTGTCGAAGGGGGGACGGTCAGGCGTGATGAGGAGGAAGAAACACGCCTAACTTTCGTGCCTGCACGGGTACTCCTGCTCACCGCCCTCAAACCGCTGGGAGAATGGGTCAGCCTCGATCTCGGCATCGGGCTGGAGTATCTTTACGGGCAGGAGTTGCGTGTCGGTAGCGGCGATATGGAGAACGACTCCCCTCTCCTCAACAGGGCCTGGCATCCGTACGGGGTGATGCAGGCAGGGATAGGTGTTTCGCTGCGCGGGCTGGAGAAAAGGGCTATGCGAGCCTTGCAGCGCGGCTTCGACATCACCAATGTCTACCTGTCCCTGCAACTGAGGCGGGCGGAGCTCTTGCGCTCACGCGGCCCCGACTTCAGCCGCCGCAGCTACGCACTCGGCATTACCTTCGAGGCGGGTTAGTTGCCGCTTCCTCATTTAAAAACACCCGCGATTTTATTTTTAATAGCAGTTTGTTGCGTGTTTGGGTAAAATACCGCCTTGAACCTTACGATAGGGAGTGTGGCGGAGGTTAGGCTGTGTAGATGCCGCCGTTTGTCTGCGGGTCAGGGGTTCTCCTAGATTGTCGCGGGGCGGGTGTGGTAGACTACGTGTTATAGGGCTGAGTACTCTCGTGAGTAGGGATCACGGAGGGCTGGGCTGTGTGGCTCTCCTCCCCGTGACAGGGAAGAGAGGGCTTTTTCCTGTTTTTTTTAATTTTTTTAAGGAGGGTGTGTTATGGCTACTTCGGAAACGAATCAAAAATGGGTAGAGTTTGTGGCGCGCTACCATGGCGATGCTGGCTTTGCCCGACAGGTCGATGGTGATCCCGCCGCTGAGTTGCGCAAGGCGGGGATTCCTGTGCCCGAAGGCAAGACGATCAATTTGGTGAAGGACAGTGAGACGACGAAACATCTCGTGCTGCCGAGTTCGCCCGTCACCAGCGTTGAGGAGCTTGGCAGTGTCTACGCGGGTAGCTACACTCAGTACTGTGCAGGCGGGTGTGACTACACTGGTAACGAGTAGCGCACTTGTCGTTGCTGGATAGTCTGCGTCGCAGTCCTGGCAATCATTTCTTTCAGGGTAATCTACGCCGCGGGCTTTATAAGCTCGCGGCGTATTCGTTTTGTCGGTCGAGGATAGCCGCGGGCAAGCGGCTACTGTCCGCTTTGCCCGAGACGAAGCATAGTATCGGTGCGCGTGGTTACCTCGTTCTGCCACCGACCTCTGAGTTGCGGACACGGGCTATCGAGAGTGCTGTGCAGATCGTCGCTCAGCGAGATGTTGCGGTGGATTATTCTCTGGAAGGTAACGGGTTTCTGCGCAGTATTCTGCTGCCCCATGATCTGATCGCACAGCGTGCCATCCTGCGCTACGGTTTGTCCGACGAGCTTGTCGTCCCTGTTGCCCATTATTTAGGACACATTCCCGTGCTGCCCTATATCTTTATCTGGCGCTCGTTGCCCGCGGGCACTGCCCCGAGAAAGGGTAGTCAGCTCTGGCATCTCGATCATTCAGACACTTACCAGATCAAGGTGTTTATCTTTCTCGACGATATTAATGCTGACAACGGCCCTCTGTGTCTCATTCCCGCGCCCCTCTCGCAGCGAGTACGGCGTAAGCTGCGCTACAACTGGCACAACCGTCGTCGTATTCCCGATGCAGACATGTATAGCTTGCTCGATCCCGACACGGCTGTCGTGAGTATTACAGGCCGCAAAGGTACTGCGGTGTTCGTCGATACCTCACGTTGTTTTCACTACGGTAGCCGTCTCCAGAAAGGTATGCGGCATATTCTGCTCTATCGTTATATGACCTATACAAGCTTTATCGCTAATCCTTTCCAAAAGCCACCCCGCTACCCTTTAGCGGCTTTCGCGGGATTACCTGACCTTTCTGCGCGCCAGAAGACAGTCCTCACGGGCATACCGTAGCCAGCATGACCTCGCACCCACGACGAAGAGAAAGCGGTCGCTTGACATACTCTGTGAGCTTCACTAGCCTGTCCCAGTTCACCGTTGAGCTGGGATGAGATGCGGAAAATGCAAGCGTTGGTGAAGGAGCGAGCCGAGGTGGGTTTGCAGTTGCGGGAAGTCCCGCTGCCTGGCTTACCTGCGGCACAGGAAGTGTTGATCAAGGTGTGCAAGGTCGCCATCTGTGGCACGGATATTCACATCTGGAATTGGGACGCGTGGGCACAGAAAACCCTGCCTATCCCGCTGGTCGTGGGGCATGAGTTCGTCGGCAAGGTTGCGGCGTGTGGTACAGGCATCGATGACCTCACGGTAGGACAGTTGGTCACGGGCGAAGGACACATCACCTGTGCGCGTTGTCGTAATTGTCTGGCGGGCAAGCGGCATCTCTGTATCCGCCCGTGCGGAGTAGGGGTGGAGCGGGCTGGGGCGTTTGCCGACTTCATCCTTTTGCCCCGTCAGAACGTGTACCGTATCGGCACGGGAATCGACGCGGAGGTCGCAGCCATCTACGATCCGCTCGGTAACGCCGCGCACACCGCACTGGAATTCGATCTCGTCGGAGAGGACGTACTGGTAACGGGAGCGGGGCCGATCGGCTTGATGGTCACCGCCATCGCTCGTCACGTCGGGGCACGCCATGTCGTCACCACCGATATCAACCCCGAACGTTTGCAGTTAGCGAAAAAAATGGGGGCAACACAGGCCGTAAACGCCGCGCAGGTTGAGATGCAAACGGTCATGCAACAGCTCGGCATGCAGGAGGGCTTCGATATCGGTTGCGAGATGTCTGGCAACGCAGACGCACTACGGCAGATGCTCGGTTGTCTGAAACACGGAGCAAAGGTGGCGTTGCTGGGTATCTTCAAGCAACCTTTCTCCGTCGATTGGAACGACATCATTCTCAAAGGGATCACTATGCGCGGCATCTTCGGACGCAAAATGTTCGACACTTGGTACAAAGTGACCAGCATGTTGCAGAGCGGTCTTGACATCGCCCCCGTTATCACACATCGTTACCCGCGACGAGAATTCCGCACCGCGTTCGAGCAGATGCGCTGCGGTAAGAGCGGTAAGGTCATCATCGCCTGGGATGACACGGAGTAGCACCCACACCGACAAGGGAAGAGCACTGAAAAAATCTGTTGCAACTTGCGTCCCACTCTAGTAAACACCTGCGTCTGTTAGCCGATGAGAGACAGTCAGTGCCGACCATCAGTCAGATTATCAGCAAGGGGCGCAAACAGCTGAAAGCACGTGCCAAGTGTCCCGCGCTGGAGCGCTGCCCGCAAAGACGGGGGGTGTGCGTGCGCGTCTACACCACCACACCCAAGAAGCCGAATTCGGCGCTGCGTAAAGTGGCGAGGGTACGCCTGTCGAACGGCACTGAGGTGACCTCCTACATCGGTGGCGAAGGCCACAACTTGCAAGAACACTCGGTGGTGCTGATTCGCGGCGGTAAGGTCAAGGACTTGCCAGGGGTACGCTATCACGTCGTGCGCGGGTCGATGGACACCTCGGGAGTGGAGAAACGCAAGCGCGGACGCAGTAAATACGGCACAAAACGTGCGAAGGGTTAGCACACATGGCACGACGCAGGGTAGCGGACAAACGTGAGATTCTCCCCGATCCCAAGTACAAGCAGGAGTTGGTGGCGAAGTTCATCAACTGCATGATGCTGGATGGCAAAAAATCCTGTGCGGAGAAGGCTTTTTACGGTGCACTCGATCTGATCGCAGCGCGCGGTGGAGAAGGGTTTCAAACTCCGTTGCAGTTGTTCGAAACCGCCGTAGAGAACGCTAAACCCGTGCTGGAAGTTAAATCACGGCGGGTAGGTGGCTCGAACTACCAGATTCCTATCGAAGTAAAGCCCGATCGTCGCCGTGCTCTGGCTATCAGGTGGTTGATCGGTTTCGCCCGCAAACGTGCGGGACGCAGTATCATGGAAAAACTCTCCGCCGAGCTGATCGATGCCGCACATCGGCGCGGGCCGACGATCAAAAAGAAGGAAGAAGTACACAAAATGGCGGAGGCCAACAAGGCCTTTGCTCACTACCGCTGGTGACACACGAGTCTTTCCTCCCTTCCACAGAGTTGTGTTTTTGCTGCTGCGTTGCGGTCAAGGTCGTGTTAGAATAGCAGGCAAAACTCTTTATCCCAGGTAACGGCGCGGCGATGAGCGAGCGTAACAGACGGCAGGAGAATATGCGCAACATCGGTTTGATGGCGCATATCGACGCGGGGAAAACCACCACCACCGAGCGTATCCTCTATTACAGCGGTAAGATTCATAAGATCGGCGAGGTGCACGACGGCTCGGCGACGATGGATTGGATGGTGCAGGAACAGGAGCGCGGGATCACCATCACCGCCGCGGCGACGACTTGTTTTTGGAAAGACCACCAGATCAACATCATCGACACACCAGGGCATGTCGATTTCACTATCGAGGTTGAACGCTCGTTGCGAGTGCTCGATGGAGTAATAGCCGTGTTTGATTCGGTCGCGGGGGTTGAGCCGCAGTCGGAGACGGTCTGGTATCAAGCTGACCGCTACCGTATTCCGAGGGTGGTATTCATCAACAAGATGGATCGTATCGGAGCGGATTTCAACGCCGCAGTCACCTCCATTCGCCAGAAACTCAACGCCAATCCTCTTGTCGTACAGTACCCCCTCGGTAAAGAAGACGCGTTCACAGGAGTAGTCGATTTAATCACCGAACAAGCCTATGTCTGGCGAGAAGACGACACGGGGCTAGGGGTAGATTTTCAAATTCTACCCGTACCCGATGCCCTTGTGCCCAACATCAAGGACCGACGAGAACGCCTGATCGAAGCCCTCTGTGAACACGATGACGAACTGATGGAGCGTTTCATCGAAGGACAGGAAATTTCCGCCGTTTACCTGCAACAAGCGGTGCGCCAGGCGGTACTCGCACTGCGCGTCGTCCCTGTTCTGTGTGGCAGTGCCTTCAAAAACAAAGGCGTACAACAGTTGCTCGACGCGGTGCTCGCTTATCTGCCCTCACCGCTCGACACCCCGCGCGTCGAAGGTTACAGCGCCGATACCCGCGAGACAAAATTGACACGGGAACGCACGGTCGCCGCACCGTTTTCGGCCCTTATCTTCAAGATAATTTCCGACCCGTTCGCGGGGCAACTGATGTACCTGCGCGTCTATTCGGGGCGTTTTCAGGCGGGGCGGGTGGTGTTGAACAGTCGCAGCGGCAGGAAGGAACGAGTGCAGAAAATCTTGCGCATGCACTCCAACACTCGCCAAGAAGTGCGCGAAGGCAGCGCGGGGCAGATTTACGCCATCAACGGACTGAAAGACGTGTATACGGGTGATACGCTGTGCGATCCCGCCCACCCCATCCGCTACGAATCGGTGTCTTTTCCAGAGACGGTCATCTCGGTCGCAATTGAGCCAGAGACGAGTGCCGACAACAGTCGCTTGTTACAGGTGCTGGAGCGCCTGAAGACAGAAGACCCGTCCTTCGCTTTTCGTATCGACAAGGAAACGGGGCAGAATATAATCAGCGGCATGGGTGAGCTGCATCTGGAAGTTATCGTCGATCGTTTGCGGCGTGAATTCAAACTGTCGGTCAATACAGGCACACCGCAAGTTGCCTATCGGGAGACACTCGCCCAGTCGGTCACAGGGGAAGAAAAATACCAGCGTGAGGGAGCGGGATTGAACAAGTATGCCCATGTGCAGTTGCTTCTGACCCCCGTTGCCTCTGACCGAGAACTGGAAATCGTTTACGAGGTCGACCCAGAAACACTGCCCGCACGGTTTCACGCCGCTATCGCGACAGGAATCAAGAGCACCTTACAGGCAGGAGCACTGGCGGGTTACCCTGTTATCGGTGTGCGGGTACAGGTAACGGGCGGTAGCTTCCACCCCGATTTTTCTGACGAAAGTGCCTTTACTATCGCCGCCAGCATGCTCATGCGACGGCTGTTGCGGGAAGGCGAGTCGCGTTTGCTGGAGCCTATTATGACCGTCGCTGTCTCGGTGCCTGAAGCCTATGTCTCCAACGTTATCGCTGATTTTAACAGCCGCCGTGCCAGGGTTACCAGTATCGAAATGCGGGGGCATCTGCAAGCTCTGACCTGCCATGCACCGCTGGCAGAACTGTTCGGCTACGCCACTAGCCTACGCTCCGTGACGCAAGGACGAGGCACACACACGATGTCCTTTGGGTCCTACGCCACCGCACCCGCACAGGTGCTGGAACGTTTACGTGGGCTGGTCTAGTCTGTTACCAGCGAGGAAGCTGGTGCGTTGTTCCCGTGCCGTCCCACAGAGAGACAGAGGAACGGAAGGTTGAGCGCGCCGCAAAATCCCTATCACAGCTGCATAGTCAGTGCTGCGGCAGGTGCAGGCAAGACATGGCAGCTGAGTCGGCGGTTTTTGTTTTTGGTCGGGGCACATGCCGCACCACATGAAATTTTAACCATCACCTTCACTCGCAAAGCGGCTGCGGAGATGCGCACTAGGGTAATCGCCGCCGCCGCCGAGCTAGCGACCGATAGGGAAGCACAGCGAGCGTTTGACACCGCACAGTGCGGTTATCACGAAGCGTTGCCCCAGGCGGCACGACTGCGGGTGCGGCCGCCGCGTGCAGCCGTGCAGGTGAGTAATGTTATTCTCAGTCAATCACAAAAACTCAACATCGCCACCATCGACAGTGTCTGTAGCGAGTGGCTGGCGAGCCTCGCGGGACAGGGGTTTGCCGCTGTGCCGCGCCCGTTTAAGATTGTCGCCGCCGCCGAAGCCGCCGAGCTGCGAGAACGCAGCTGGCAGCGACTATGGCGGGCTGTTCCCGCCTGGGCGCAGCAGATTGTGCGGGAAGAAGGCACTGCTGCTGTGCGCCGCAACGTCATGGCACTGTCCACCCGCGGGAATGTTTCTCTGCGTCATCTGACCGTGCCTGCCGCACCGTCGTGGAAGACGACAGCACAACGTTTGGCTGCTTTGTCGCCAGCTTTTGCTGGTTGTGCGGCGGCGACGACACAGGCCGAATTGTCCCGATGCGGTGTCTTGACACGCAAAAAAATTAACCGCCGTCTGCTTCCGCCCGATATCCGCAAACGACTGAAAGCGCAGCTCGACGAACTCGACCGAGCGTTTCGCACGCGCCGCCAAGCCGACCAGTTGCAGCATCTCAATGCCCGCGGCACGACCTATTTTGCGTTGTGGCAACGCTGGCGGGAGATATATCGAGCATTGAAAAAAAATCAGCACATGCTTGATTTTCAGGATTTGACAACTCTTGTGCAGGAACTGCTGGCACGTGATGCAGGTCTGTTGTTTTACTTGCAGCAGCGCATCGCGCACCTTCTTCTCGATGAGTTTCAAGATACCAGCATGCCGCAGTGGGATATTTTTCGTCAGCTGAGTACGGAACTGCTGGCAGGCGAAAACTGTGTGGCGGCACGGCAAGGGCTGCAGGCAACGGTGTTCATCGTCGGTGACCCCAAACAATCCATCTATGCTTTTCGCGGCGCAGAGGCGAAAATTATGGCGACTGCCAGTGCCGACCTCGCTAAATTCACCCCGCATCACTATCCGCTGACGGTCAATTATCGCTCTGCCGCGCACTTGTTGCAATTCTTCAACGTCATCTTCCCCGCTCTTGCCTTGCCTGATTTTTTGCCTCATCGACCTGCACCAGGCACTCAGCGAGTAGGTGATTATGGCACGGTCGTGTTGGCATCGCTTACCACTACAGAGGTTAGCGAAGAGGCAGCCTATGTGGCACAGCACATCGCGCAAACTTTGCGGGGCAAACCACATCTGCAAGCTCGTGATGTCTGCATTTTGTATCGCAATGGCACTCATGCCGATGTTTTTCGTGCGGCTTTGCTCGGGGAGGGGTTGAACGGTGTGTGTTATGAGGAGCAGGGGTTTTTCGCCGCCTCGACGAGTCGTGACTTGTCAGCTTTGTGCAAATGGTTAGCGTTACCGCAAGACCAGCAAGCCCTGCTGACGGTGTTGCGCAGCCCGCTCTGTGCTGTCCCCGCACCAGAACTGCTGCACACTTATGCTGCACAACAGGACGAGCGGCGCGTTTATCGCAGTTCTCACATCTTGCAAGCTTTAGCGGCACGTTACCCACACCAGGTGCAGGCGTTGCAGGAGCTGTGCAAGCTGCGCGCTAAGACGACTCCCTGCCGTCTGCTACTGTATGCCCTGCAACGTCTCGATGCTTGGCGTGCCTATCGACAGCATGGCGATGAGTTTGTCGGGCGGCAAGCACTCCAAAACATCGTGCGTTTTATCGACTTACTCGCGGCGGCGGAACGGGAGGGTTGCCACACGTGGGGCGCGCTGCATGTGCGGCTGGCAACACAGGCGCAACATGACGGTGTGGGCGGTGCTGCCACACCTGCCGACGCGGTAACTCTGATGACGATTCATAAAGCGAAGGGGCTGCAATTTAAATATGTCATCTTGGTGCAAGCACAGGAAAAATGGCCACAGCGTGACAACTACTGGCTGAAAACAAACGATCGTGTTATCTACAGCGGCAAAACCACCGCACGCCCGCAAGAAAGCGAACTAGACGCTATCTACGCACAACACGACAAAGAAAATGCTGCCGAGTCGTTACGCTTGCTGTATGTGGCCTTAACACGTGCCGAGCACTATCTGCTCATCTGCGGCCGCACCCCGAAACGAACGAGCAAAGACGCGGGTTTTTTAACTCGCATCGTCACCGCAGTCAAAGACAGCGATTTGGACTGGCGCGGCGCAGCAGGGGATGAGGGGGAAATAATCACCCTGCGAAGCGGAGCGGAGCGAGAAAGCAAAGCTGCTTTTAGTAACGCTCGCTTGCTAGCTCGCTCCTTGCACTCAGATGTGAAGGGTGGCGTGGAATCATGTGCACGTGTGCATCGTGATAGTTTGTCGCAAGAGGTGCGTATTTTGTTGCCGCATCAGCGGCGTGGATTCGGTGTTGAGTCGCAGGAGTATTCTCCTGCGGCACGGGTCTATGGTATTTATTTGCACAAGGCACTTGAGCAGCATGTCAAGCGGGCTGCTCCGCTGACTGGGGGTTATTGGGATGAATTAGCGGCGGAGTTGGGCGAGGAGCGTGCGTCGCTGCGCCAGAAGGCTGAGCGCACGCTACAGACATTGCTTGCTTCTTCCGTATGGCAAGAGTTGTGGTGTGACGCTTTATGGAGCAGAGCGGAAATGCCCATCGTCTGTCTCGCTGAAGGTCGTTTGATCAACGGGGTAATTGACCTGCTGATTTGCTACCCTCAGCAGCGCTTGCAACTGATCGATTACAAGACGGGGGTGCGACCTGATGACCTAGGTGTCTACGCACAGCAACTCAAAAACTACCGCCATGCCGTGCATAAACTATACCCCGACCACACGATAACGACAGCCTTGTTGTTCACCAACACCTGCCACTTAGTGTCCTGCGATGCGGGATAAAACACCGCAAAATCAGGCCTTCTGTTGCCCAAAAAATTAAATTAAGCACTCCATCCACAGAACTCAGGACGAGTGCTCTATAGGTGGTATGGTTGATTTTTGCTATAATGATAGGCTAGTGATCTTTGTTAGGCTAGGCACTTGCCATCGCGACAACCGACAACCATCTGTTTGGGCGGCGGCCCCGCGGGGCTGACCGCGGCGTATCAGCTGAGTGCGCAGGGCTTGCCTGTTATCGTGCTAGAGGCCGAGCCGCGTCATCTTGGCGGGATCGCCCGCACTGTTGTGCATGAGGGGTTTAGGCTCGACATCGGCGGGCATCGCTTCTTCACCAAATCGGAGCGGGTCAACGAGTTGTGGCACGCGCTACTCGGCGCGGATTTCATCCACCGCCGCCGTAAGTCTCGTATTTACTACGACGGGCGTTTCTTCGACTACCCTCTGCGAGCCAGCAATGCGCTGCGCAATCTCGGCATGTTTGCCGCCACCAGCTGTGTACTATCCTATTTGGGGGCACTATTGCGACCGCACAAGCACCCGACAAACTTCGAACAGTTCATCTGCAATCGTTTCGGTCGCCGTCTGTACCGTATTTTTTTTCAGTCCTACACCGAGAAAGTGTGGGGGATGCCATGCTCTGCTATCTCTGCGGATTGGGCGGCGCAACGGATTAAGGATTTTTCGCTGCGGGCGGCAATACGTGATGCTCTGTTAGGACGTAAAGGTGAGACGGTGCACACAACCTTGATCGATGCGTTCCACTATCCCCGTCGTGGCTGTGGCATGATGTGGGAACGGATGGGGGAAAAAATTACTGCACAGGGGGGACAGGTATGTCTGGGGCGGCGCGTCGTCGCCTTACGTCACGAGCATGGCAGATGGGAAGTAAGCACACGGGACGCGGAGGGGAGAGAACAGCACTATCAGGGAGCGCGCGTAATCTCTTCGCTAGCCATGCAGGAACTGGTCGCGATGCTCACTCCTCACCTCGACGATGAGGTGGTGGCTGCCGCACAGGCACTGCGTTATCGCGACTTCATGGTCGTTGCCTTGATCGCGACCGACCGCCAAACTTTCGACGATAACTGGATTTATGTGCATGACCCACAGGTACAGGTCGGGCGTATTCAGAACATGAAGGCTTGGTCGCCAGAGATGATTCCCGACGCACGGCGCAACTGCTACGGTCTAGAATATTTTGTCGCTGTCGGAGATGAGCTGTGGAGCAGGACAGACCGCGACCTGATCACCTTTGCTACGGCTGAGCTGGTCACGCTAGGCTTGGCCGCGCGTGGTGATGTGCACGATGGGTTCGTCGTGCGGCAACCCAAAGCTTACCCTGTCTACGATCACCATTACGCTCAGCATGTCGCTGTTATTCGTGATGCACTGGCGACTACCTACCCTACCCTACATCTCGTGGGGCGCAATGGGATGCATCGTTACAACAATCAAGACCACTCGATGCTGACTGCGATGTTGACGGTAGACAACATTCTCGCGGGGAAGGCAGTCCACGATGTATGGCAGTTGCACGGTGAAGCTGAGTATCACGAAGAGGACAAGTCAGCGGCGCGTCTCGCCCCTTTCCCGCGTACGGATTGAGGTGCGGGTAACAGTTGTAGATGCTTGCCGAGGAGTGCGCAAGCTGAGGTGATAGCGGTATGTTGCAGCTAAGCGGGCTTATTCGATGCCGCCTAGCGGCGCGGGGGTTGTGTGTTCTTGCGACGTGCTACGGGGCGCAGCGCGACCTTCCGCAACTTGCGTTTAGAGAGATCGAAAAGGGCAAGGTAAGCGGTTTTACCGTCTGTTTCACGCACGACGTTGATCGCCATGTACAGTCCGAAAGGATCGACCGCCACGCTATCAGCGAGGAGGTGTTCCTCGACGTTAAGCACTGCCAGTTGTTTGCCGCGACGGTAGTCGATGAAAAAAACTTTGCGCCATTTACGTTTGGCTAGCAAGCTGGCACCACCGATGGCTACTATTTTTTTCCTCATATCGACCACTACCTGTGATTCGACCAAACTGTAAAAACTGGGCAGTTGCAAACGGTAGCGTTTCTTACGTGCTTTTGCCCCTGACCACTTGGGGTATTCTTCGATCTCCATGGTGTTGGTGGCACGATTGACGGAACTGAGGGCAAAGGCACTGCGCTGTTGTAGCACACGACTGCCTGGGGGGAACGCTAGTCGTCGCTCGCTGAGCGTCGAACGGTCGATGATACCACGAAAACTGGGACTCTCGGCGAACGTGAAGAACAACCGTCGTCGCTCATCGCTATAAATCGGCACTTCCCCTAACGGCACGTTGCGGCGCAATCTACGAAACTGTAAACGCCGCACATCCATGCTCATCATGTATCGTGAACCTAAGTCGAAAGGACGAGGATTCTTCGTCGAAGACACCAGCGCGATGGTTTTCTCATACGCGGATATTTTTTTGTTGCGGTGCGGAGAACTGCGGAAGAAGCGTGCTTTGCCATAACGACATTCGTGTGCACTCCCCTCGAACAACACCCCTGACCAATCATTCGGCGGATTGCCAAAAGGAAAAAACAACACTCCCGCGGGCATGTCGGCGGTTAACTCTTTGATAATTATGAGATTATTATCGTTCATGTTAATTTTTATAACGATATGCTTGTACAGTGGAATTTCAAAATTAATTTTGGATCTAATTCCTGTATTGACTAGGGAGTAAATTATATTTTTACTGTCAAAATAAAATTTTTGGCCAGGCAAGCTGGTGCGGTAGGAGAAGCAGTCAGGGTTGTTGAGGGGGAAGGGCGGTTGTTTAACGGGTGTGGGTGGCTGTGCGGCACCAGCTGCCGTCGGCATCAGACACAGCAGTGCAGCGAAGCAGGCGTGGTGCGTAGCAGCGGTTAGCACGGAAGTTCCCGCGTCTAGGTGTTTCACTTATTCAAGTATAGCATACCGCCACGGGTGGCGGTATATTAGTGGTAGAGGTCAGGCGGAGGGTTGGTTGTCGTGCATGCGGTTGTGGTGTTGTCTTTTGTCGGTGCCGTGTCGGTTTGGTGGGCTGCGTGCAAGGATTTCCCCAATCCTTTTGCGGAAAAAAAGTCTACGGCCGAGAAGCTGCGTTATGCATACAGCATCAATTTTGTTGCCGTCGAAGGGTTAGCTGAGGTGCGTCTTGCACGAGGGGAGGTGGGGCAGCTGCATTTGCAATCCTCGCCCGCCGATGATGGCATCGTGGTAAGGGGTAAGATCAATACGGATGTAAATATTGCCTTCGGTGGGAACAGTGAGGTGTACAGGCTTGACCGTTCTTACACGGCACCGCACCAGTCGCCTGTCTACAACATGTTTACGTTGCCGCTGTATCTTCGCCATCTTGCTCGTGTCCACAGGCGGACGCTTAAGGCTAGCGACGATCTGTTGTGGGGGATTGCTCAGCTTGAACGTCAGCTGATGACTGCGGGGAAGGCGGTTTATCCTTCCTTCAGCAAGTTGCATGTCATCGACAGCGGTGATTATGGGTTTGACAGGTTGAGCCAGTATAGCCAAGTGTCGTTTGCGGGCAAGCAGCTGCGCACTAACCTCACGGCGGTACGTAAAGAGATCGATGCGAGAACGGCGGCTCTCAGGGAGAGTGTTATCTACCGACGAGATGCGCTGCGCGCCGCGGTAAAGAGAGATTTTGACAGTGCAACACTCTACGCACAGGCGGTCGCTATCTATCGCAGTGTTAACCCTCGGCTAAAGCGTGATCCGCAGCCTTCAGTGCCATCGTTCAGGGTGCGTGGCAAAGACGGTCAAGGGCGCGGGGATGTATTCAAGGAAATAGTCATGCATGTGTCCACCTTGAAACAAGCCAGGCTTTTGTTGGCGAAGACTCTGCTACGTCTCTACGAGCCACGTTATTTCAACTATGAGTTCGATATGCTCGGTCACAAAGAGAGGTTCTCGCTGTCCGCGGCGGTGGACGACACGCACAGGAAGGTGGTGCGATATCGCAGGGTTGAGTTTTCCTTTAAGCTCAGTGCTTCCGCCCCCAGGTTAGGCAATTTTCCGTTCGGGCAATGTGACTTCGACAAAGACGGTCGCCCTCTGTTAATCAGAATCAACCTCAAGCCAGTCGGCAAAGGACACGTCGACTTCGTGCTGCTCTAGTCCGTGTATGAGCAAAGCAGCGCGCGTGAGGGAGGAACACCGATGGATGACAAGAAAAAAAAACCTCTGTCATTGGAAGAAAAGCTCGATCGTTTCGAAGCTGCTCTGGATGCCGAGCGCAAGGCACGTGTGGCGGAACGGGAAGCTGACCGCAAGGATTACGAGGCTAAACGGGAAGCTGACCGTCGCGAGTGGGCCGTCAAGATGGGAGAGCTTTCCCGCAAGTTGGGGAAGTTGGCTGAGTTCGCCATCGAATCTGGTATCATCGACACCCTAGAAGGATACGCCGACCTCGATGTCACCCATCTCGTGCCCAACGTCGAGGTACAGGTACAGACAGACGGGAAGGAGGAGTTGGGTGAAATCGACATTATTGCCAGCGGCAAACGCGACATCGTCGTTATCGAGACTAAGGTAACCCTAAGCCACGAGGATGTGGGTAGATTCGTTGCCAAGTATTTGCACAATTTCCCGCGCTGGCAAGCATCGTCACCGCATATTCTTTTGCCTCGCTGCGAGGGTAAGCGTATCTTCGGTTGTTTAGCCTACGCGCAAGCGAGCAACCACGCTGAAGCTGCCGCGGTGAAGGCGGGGCTGATTACCGTGCACGTTTTCGGCAGCAGTAGCAAGATTGCCCATCCCGACACTAGACTGGTCGATTTCCACCCTACCGCGCTGCCTGCATAAACACACCACGGTGCAGATCATGACGTAACTGCGTCATGCGCCCCGCGGGCAACTCGGCATAAAGATCGCCGCTGGATTTACTGCGCACACAGTAGACATCTGCCTTCGCCGCAGTCTGCCAATGCCAAAAGCGTAAGCTCTCTAGCTCATCATCGTCTTGTCGCAAGGTAAGCACCATCAGTTCTTTAGCCGCCGCGGGTAACTGCTCGCGATAGGCCATCACCTCCATCGCCCGCAAGCGTCGCAGCCAATTAGCAAACTGCTGCTGTTCCTTCCCGTCTACCAACCACTTGCCATCGTCGGGGCCGTGTGCTCGTCCGTGCCGTAACTCCGCCAACGTGCCCTGCAGTTCTGCTATCATCCTGTTACCATCGGCTTGCAGCTCCGCCGTCATTCCATCGGTGAAGGCAACCGCCAACAACCGCTCCTCAAACAACAGTGCCCGTGCACGGGCAATTTTATCAAGACTGCGCCCGACGACGAGATACACCGTGCCATCATATTGCACGTAAAACTCCGCACTGCCATAGCTCTTCTTGCCCACCTGCAACTCGATATGCTTAGCCTTCGTTTTCAATACCAGCCGTGCTCGCACACCCTCCTGTAGCCCGAACACCTCTAGATCGATCTCAGTCGCCTTGCCCAAGTTGCGTTTAGCTAGCAATGGCGTAAAATCAGCAAACACCGCAGCAAAATCCTCCTTGGCAAGAAAGATAGATTTGGTTTCCTGTGGCACGCTCTCAACCGCGTCGTTTCTTTTGTGTTTACTGCGTTGCACTTGCCTGACGATTAAACGCTGACCGTCGCTGGCTCGCAGTAGACTAAAATCCCTCTCTTCCGTGTAGTAGTGCCCCTCCTCGAGGTCCGCGGCCGCTACGCTGAAGACCGTTATCTTCGCTCGTTCACCCACCGTCTTGTCGGCGATCGAGGACAGGTACGCGGCGACGAGACTCAACACCAACAACGACATGTAGACGACGTACTCCCTGCTCATGCTCGCCTCTTTCTGCGTCTAGTTGCCAACGTGCCCGCGCCCAACAGCAGTAAGGGCACCGCGACGATAGTGCTGTAGAATACCGCCAAGTCTTCCTCGCGGCTGTGGATAATTTTTTCGTCTTCTTCGGACGACGTACCGCCACGATACTTGTCGCCCATCAACCACTGTAAGCTGTCGATGAACAGCAGTTTGTTCCCCGCCCCCTGCATGAATAGATCGGCGGCTAAGGTGGCATCGGCACACGCGAAGATGCGGCCGCCCTTTTCTCGCCACTCCGCCGCGGCACAGATATCGAAAGACGCACGTGTTTCGCTGTCTTTATCGAAAGTAAAGTTTTTATTTTTATCGACAAAGGTGCTGGGTAAAGTTTTCATCGCGGCTTGTGTCTGCCACTCTCCGTTGCCACCCTGTACGGTGAAGTAGCCGCTTTGAAAAAACAATACCGCCACCTGCTCATCGTAATCTGCCATCGTCGCTACCGCTGCGTGGGTGGTAAAGTTATTGCTGAACAGAAACCAGCGATCGGTTTTGCTTTTCGTTGCAACCACATAGCTGCGGTCGTTGGCCAACACCTCCGCCCTAAACTGCAAGCCTACCTCGTCACGCAAAAAATTTAGCAGCGGGTAGGTGTCGAGTGTGGTGCTCGCTAAGCCTGTAGCACGTTCGACATCGAGCAACACCATCGCCTTACCACCTGCGGCGAGGTAGGTGCGGAGGGCATTCACTTCTTCGCGCAGGAAAGCGTCCGTCGGCCCTGCCACAATCACTAAACCGACATCGTCAGGCAAGGCACGCCCGCTACCCTTAGCGAGTCCTAGCTCACGCAAACGAAAGTTTTGTTTTTTCAACAGCGAACGCATGACTCGCAATGCACGGCGTGGGTCACGTTGATAGTCCCAAGTAAATTCGCCGTGGCCACGCGTAAAGTAAACTTTGCGCGGATCGGATAAAAGTTGGAGCAATGCCTTTTGCAGCCAGGCATCCATCCCGCGCAACTTGGCACGGGCGATGCGCAGCTCCGTGCCGAGATATATTTTTTCGTAGGGCGGCGAGCTGGTCTTAGCGGTGGTTTCAGCGGTGGTTTCCTGCGCGTGGGTCAGGACAAGGTTGCCGTTGCGGTGCACGCGAAAGGTTTCTGCCCGCACAGGGCTGATGTCCTTGTCGAGTATCTTGACGGTGATATTTTTGCTCGTCGCGGCCAACGATGCGAGATATTCGTTGACGAAGGGATAGACCTCGTCGTCTTGCGTGAGGAAAGCGTAGACCTCCAGTGGTTGCTCGAGATCGTCAACCATCGCCCGTGTGGTGTTACTGACGGAGGTGACTTTGAGGTAACTCCAATCGGAGACGTGGTTGTGCTCTACTGCGAGGTAGTTGATGTTGAGCAAGATGGCCAGCATGATCCCCACCAGCGACCAACCTAGGCCTGATTTTAGCACGCGCGGCGGCTCGCCAAAACGCCCCCGCCCGTTCGCGTGCAAGCTTGTCTCCATACCGATGGCAATGCTCAAGGCGACGATCAAGGACAGTAGCCACAATACCAACAGCACTTTCTTGAGCAGGGTATCTATCTGCGGTGCGTCTTCGGTCAGCCAAAAGTAGGCCACATGGGTGAGCAGAGCAAAAAGCAGCAGGCCTTGCCAGACCAACGTGTAGCGGTAGCTGTGTGCCTCACCTTGCAAGCCTTGGCGCTGGCAACGACGCAGATGCAGCCACGTAAATAACAACCCGCTACCGACAAGCACTAAGCCTGTATCGAGCATATGCCAGAAATAATCACTGCTAGCGAAGTAACGCATGGCTACGTAGTAGAGCAGTGTTCCGACAATCACCGAGAGCAGCCGCAGCCAATTCATCCTTGCCACCTCCGCACTTTGAGCACGCGCACGCTGGCTTCGAGAAAAAAGACCATCACGCTCAGGTAGTAAACGATATGCTTGCTGTTAACCAGACCCTTGCTGAAGGGGTTGAAGTGGTCGTTGTGCAGTGCCAAGTAGGAGAACAGTCCCTTGAATGGTTCTTCAACGACACCTGACAATATCCACATGATCAGCATCGTCACCAGCAAACAAGTGGCCATAATGCCCGCGATCAGTTGACCAGCAGCGATGGTGGAACAGAAAAGGGCGAGGGCGAGGGTCGCGGCCCCGATTAAACTCAAGCCGAGGTACCCCGCGGCGAGATGCCCCAACGAAATCTTCCCGTTGATGAGAATCAATATAGGCATGTAAAGCGAGATAACGTGCATGATGGTGAGGAAGATAAAGGCCGAGAGAAATTTACCGTAAATCAGTTCCCGCTCGGACAGCGGCGAGGTGAAGAACAGCACGATCGTGCCTGCTTGTCTTTCTTCGGCGATCAGACGCATGGCGAGAAAAAGTGCTGCCACCATTGTGATCCCGCTGGAAAAATAAAAAAACGCCGACAACACTTCCGCAGAAAATTTCGGTTTGTTACCGAGTGCAAAAGCATTGAACAGCAAGCCTTCGATCAGCAAGGCCAGGGCCACGATAATGTAGCCGCTCCACGTACCGAAGAAGGCCAGCAGCTCTCGCTTGACGATCAACCTACCCCGTATCATTCTCCCTCGCTTTCTCGCCTACCTTGTCTGCTCGTTCCTTGCCGCCGACTAGCTGCACGAACAGTGACTCAAGTCCTGCCTCGGCGGTGTTGAGGGCGAGCAGATCGTGGACTACCAGTTGTTTTGCTGCCTGAGCACGCACGTCGGCAGCGGTGCGTAGGGTTATCTCGTATCCGCGGTGCACACTTTTTTGCACGTTAATCTCTTCCACCCCGTCGAGTTTGTGGAGGGTCGCGACCGCTGTCTGCGGGTCTTGGGCGGTGTGGGCGGTGATGGTTTTGCTGCGACGCATCTTTTTCGCCAACTCTGCCTCTGTGCCTTGTGCGATCAGTCGTCCTCGATCGAGAATGAGAATACGATCACAGGTGCGGGTAATTTCTGACAGGATATGGCTGGAGAGGATCACCGTGTGCTCATGGCGGAAAGATAAGATCAGGTCACGCATTTCGACGATCTGCACGGGGTCGAGACCGTTGATGGGTTCATCGAGAATGAGCACGGGTGGTTTGTGAATGATGGCTTGGGCAATCCCTACTCGCTGGGCGAAACCGTGCGACAGTTCGCCGAGAAGACGGTGGCGTTCGCTGTTCAAGGCCGTACGGTCGAGGGCCTCATCGCGGTGGCGTTCCAAAGCGGCACGACCGATGTAGCCGACTTTCAGACGCAGCACGTAGGCAAGAAAGGCTGCGACACTCATCTCCCGATAGAGGGGAGGACTGTCGGGGAGAAATCCGATAGCCCTTCGCACCCCGCGGGGATTGTCGGCGATCGAGCAGCCTGCAACCTCGGCATAGCCCGCGGAGGGGACGAGAAATGCACCGAGAATTTTCAGCACAGTGCTTTTGCCTGCCCCGTTAAGACCGAGCAGACCGATGATCTCACCGCGTGCGACGGTAAAGTCGAGTGCCGTGATGGCCTGGTAAGCCCCGTAGTACTTGGCAAGACCACGCACTGCGATCATCGTCTGCCCTCCGCCGTTGCTCGTGGCACGTGCCTGCGATAGACTGTGCGCATGCTGGTTGCTGCCTTAGCAAAAAAAACTCTGCCGTGTGCTGCGCACCGTGTATTCATGCTGTTCCTTTGTTGCCTGAGCGGTGTCTTGTCCGCCACCATACCACAGCGTGTCGTCTCGACCGCGTTGACTGCCGACGAAATTCTCGTCGCGCTCATCGGCGACACACCGCGTTTGCGGGCGGTCTCTGCTCTAGCGAAAAACAAGCTGCACAGCAACATCCATCACCTACCGCGCTTGCCTGCGACGCTGCGTGCGACCAGTGTCGAGCATGTCATCAGTCTGCGTCCTGATCTGATCATCTACTCGGTGTTCAACCGTCCTGAGTTCGTCAATCTCGCGCAACATCTGGGCATCGCCACCCTGGTATTAAAAAAAGCCACACGGCTGGAGCACATTTTAGCGAACATCGCGCAGCTCGGCAAGAGGGTAGGTGCACAACCTCGTGCTCGGATACTGATTAAACAGTTGCGGGAGACGTTGGTGCACATCGTGACCAGCCGTCCTCGGCGGCGACCGCGGGTGTTGAATTTTTTTGCCGACAATACGGTGATGGGGCGAGGCACGTTGTTCGATGCACTTGTCACCGCGGCGGGGGGGATAAACCTTGCCGCGCAGCGGAAAATTCGTGGCTTCCGTGTGCTCAGCGCGGAAATTTTAGCCACCCTCCAACCAGATGTTATCGTCATTCCGACGGGCATCTACCGACGACAAGCGGCCATCGCACGTTTGAACAGAACCTCAGGTTGGAAGCACATGCGGGCGGTTAAGCAGCAGAGGTATATCTTCGTGCCTGGTCGTGAGCTGATGGCCACTTCGCACTACGCTTTCGTGGCACTGCAAAAACTGCATGTTTCTTTGCGCGGTAGGGATGCCATTTAAATAACGGTGTAGAGTGGCGCAAGGGTGGGGAAGCCTTTCAAGCTGAACTTACCGAGATAACGTGTATTGTTGAGTTCGGCGGTTTTGACGAACTTATCACTCATAATTAAAGGCACACCTAGTGCTTTGCACCACGGCTCAAGACGGCTGGTGTAATTTACTTCCTTGCCTACGATAGTGAAATCCAACCGTCCGCAACCACCTACATTGCCGAAAATAGCACTGCCCACATGCATCGCGATGCTAACTTTGGTCTCCGTTGCCGTTTGTTTATTTAACTTAGCCAACATCATGAGCGAGGCATTGAATGCTTTGCGACAAGATTCTTTCTTATTTTTATCATCAAAAATTACCAACATGGAATCACCCATGAATTTTAAAATATCACCATTGTGTTGTGCAATTGTGTCCGCAGCCAATTCAAAAAACAAATCAAGTGCCGCAGCTACTTTGTGTTCATCACAACTCATCGCCATACTTGTATAATTACGCAGATCACATAACCAAATAGCTGGCTCGATGGTTTCTCCATATCCCCGCTTAAATTCACCTCTCAGTACCCGTGAAGCGGCTAACTTACCGAGATAAATTTGCAGTAAACTGTGAATAGAAAAATGACAGAATTCAATTTCTAAACGACGCGCTAAGGCAGGGCATACCTGCTCCAAAACTTCTATTTCCGCATCGCTAAAACCATCTGGTTGCTCAGTGGTATAAGAAATATAGGAGCGACCGCCACGAGTATACCGCATGGGGAAAATAATATAGTCGGTGCAGCCCTGCTTCATCAACTCCTGAAGCAAAGGAAATGTTGAGGGGTCGCGAGCAGTTTTTATCCTTATCGTGCCTGAGCCGTTGTATATTTTGGCGACAGGACTTTGTCTGAACAGTTGCGATTTTATCTGATCATGTGATAACAAAGTCGCTTCGATGCCATCATTCCGTTTCCAAATTAAATTTTTTACAAATACTTCGGGATGCACGGTGTGAATGTCAAGACTGATACGATTAATCTTGACTAGAGGTTCAAGTTGCCCGACAAGTGCCACTATCAACTCTTCGGTAGAATTTAAATATAGCGCATCACCTAAGAGCCAACTCACTACCGCGCTAGCACGCATACCCTGTTTTTTATCCCATCTGTTTTTTATCAAGACACTATCTTTCGTCAACCATCCTGCTTTTTTACAATGTGTAGCCATATTTTTCCAAAAATTCTGCACTATCGCTACCATGCTAAGAAAAATTTTTCGTATAGCTAGCATGTGTTCATCGACTTCAGTTAAATTATTTTCAAACAATGCTGTGCCTGCTGTCAGCTGCTGTTTTAGTTCAGCAAGGGTTTTTTGGTCAAGAGCAGTAAAAAAATCAAGAGTAGCAGTTAAACGATGGAGATTGAGTTGCTGTAACTCACCGCTTACGGACGCAGATACCAACGTGTCTAGTCTGTTTTGCAAAAGCTGTGGGATCTCACTACACGTATGTGCAGCAGTGTAGTTATTGAGCAAAGATATCTTTCTCCGTATCTCACTGTGCATTTTTTTGCTGTTGCTGAGTAGCGAGGTGGTTTTCCACAATGATGGGATAATGACACTAGTTAGTGGTGAAAGAAAATTTTCCAAAAAACGTATATGTGTGTCAATAGCCTTTTCTGTTTTGTAAGGTGTTTGTAACTCTGCTGCTTGAGTCGCAACAAGACTACAATTTTGCAGTGAGACATCAATCATGAAACTATTTTCCATCTCGACCAAAGTATAAAGTGCTGCTGTCCACGAGCCATAGATACTACGTAATGATACACCATGCACATTTTTGTTGGCAAAATTAGGTAGGTATAGACGGCCGAGGCGATATATTTCACGCATCGTATCGACATCAAGGCGGCGATGTGCGCGCCAATAACCTTTACTAGCATCAAGACCATAATAGCTGCGCAAAATAGTATGACCACCAGGATGAATATGTTGAAATTCTGTGAGATCATAAACACCATTGTCGATGGCCAACCAGCACTCCCCCTCCGAATCGTTTTTCTGTGCGAGTTCTGAAACCTTGATAAGCTTTTCTTTATTGGACACGGGAATGGCATTGGTAAAAGTTTCTTGCTTAAAGCCACCACTGGCAAACAGCCTTCCCAGCATGTGCAAGGCCTCTTTACGACGTGCTTGCTCGCTCCCGCGCAGGCCGCGATAAAACAAAGCCTGTAACGCTTTATGCACATCTCTAGCAAAACGCGTCCGCCCGCAAATATACACCTGGGGGGCTGGTTTATCCTGCTGAAGAAAATTCCAAAAGATTTCACGATGTTTCTTGGCAGCAAAAAAATCTTCCACCCGCCCACGCTTGCTCTTTTTATAGAAAAATTTGCGACCTTCTCCAGCACTCTTTTCTACATCTACGGCAATATCGGCAGCAGAAAATTTGACAAATAATTTAAGAAAATCATTGCTCAAAGCATGTAAGAGATCATCTTGATAGTAAAAATATTCTGGTGATTGCGTAAAAAATAACAACCAAGTCTCGCCCGCCTGTGGGTCTCGCATGCGCTCAAAAATAAAAGAACGAAATGCCCCTACCCCCGTCCCCCCTGCAATCATCATGATAGGCGTGCGGGGATCAGCAGGTAAACTAAAACGCGGTGGATGCTCGATTCTAAACGAAATCGGATCATCACGGCCGAGACTGCGAGCTAAAAAACCGGAACCAGTGCCCACACACTTCCTGCCATTATTTTCATAACTAACAACCCCCACCGTGAGATGAATTTCATGTGCACTATCGCCCTCACTGGCATCCATGGCAGAAGCGATCGTGTAGTTTCTAAAATTTTCAGGGGGCAAAACCTGTGCAAGGTAGGCAGGATCATCGGGCTTGCTATCGAGCAGTCTACGCACATCAAACCCGTCGCTGCTCAACATCTTGAGCACATCCCAGACCTCAAAGCGTGCCGTAGTCTGAGCGCTTATTTCCTTGCGCAAAAAATTACTGTTACTTACAGTATACAGAGCATGTGCAATACGTAAAGATACAGGGCGCAGCTGGGCAAAACGCAGAAAAACTTCTAGCGGTAGTTCTTGTGCCTTAGCATAGCCATAACGCAACTTGATAGCCTTTCGCCACTCTTCCGAGAGAATTATTTTTTTCTCCTTTTCCTTAGCTTGTAATGCTCGCATAGTCGCAGCAATTATTTCCTCACTATGTTCAGGTAAAATTAAACAGCGATCGCCTGGCTCATAACGCACACCGAGACCTTCTACATCGATGACAACATGTTTCACATTCGCGGTGGCATTGTTGTGTGTCTGTCCGACAGCTTTTATGTAGCCAAAATAACAATCACGAGGAAACGTTTCTAAACGCTCAAGTCGTGACCACTCCAATTGAGCATCGACGTGCTCATGCTCTCGATCCTTGAATTTGCCTGCAAAGCCTCCGATAGTTACATCTCTACCAACTTTAAATGCCATCTCCAAGTAACCAAAAACTTTCATGCGATGCCGACCGAGAAAACCATGCTCCCCAGCATAGATATCAACAGCTTCACTGACAAGATTAGTGAGGGTAGGATCATCGATACGATGAACGTAATCACGCAAAGAAATCTGTGACACCGCTTCAATAAATTTTTGCCAGAAGACGGGATAAGTTTCCCGTAGTGCTTTTATCTCTTTGCCGAGAAAAGTTTTATGGTGCATGCGTCCAAAGAACGTGTCGAGAATATTAAAAATCGGGGAAGATGTGCCACTTGCTCCCAGCGCTTTGGCACGAAAAGGCACCGCAAAAGGCGCGACTGTTTTTGCCCATACAACATGATTAACATAATTTTTGCTGTAGCGATTAGGATCAATGTTGAACAAAGATTTGCGCACGATTTTTTTTAAACAAATAATAATAGTGCGTAAAGAATCTTTCAAAGCCTCGAGCTCATTTTGGACGATGGCTTCCTGTGCTCTCACAATAGCTGGCACAATAGGAGAACAGTGTGCCAGTATTTCTAACTGAGTAAGATAAAAAATTTGCTCAGAAGGGTTGTTGACAGTAGGAAAAAGTAAATCAAGATTACTTAAATCAAAATTATCTTCGCGATCTTTTTGCTTGAACTGCCAATTATATACGATAAGATCGATATAGTGTAGCACGCCAACAGGGCGACGCAAACGCTGTTGCACTGTTTCCCACGGTTTACGCAATTGCACAGGCAAGCCATGTGCGGGTGGATAACGACGCACATACCAATAAGCATGCGACAACATCGACAATAAAGCACAAGCACGTATGAGACAATTGCCATCGAGTTTACTATCATCAGCACGCAAAACAGGCATTGCATCAACAACATGACGTAAGCGTAGAGAAGTATAATGCATAGGAAGGTTTTCAGTAATTTCCTCCCAAGCATCAAAATAATGCGGTAAACGCTCAGGAAAAGCTTTGCCTGGTATCAGGCCACGATCACTCGACAAAAAACCAAGATTTTCATGCCCCAAAATGTCATTGACAAGCTCGGCTGTTTGTAAAATCACCCGTGATGACGCAGAACGACTCGGATTGCTAAGATCGAGGCGCGGTGTCGGTGAGCGATAGGAAAGATCTATACGATAATTCATACAGCCAATGAATTCATATTCACGTTTGAATTCATGCAGATAAGCATTGAGATAGCGCTTTTGTAAGTTGGATAACCCAACTGCTGTTGCATGTTCAAGGGTTTCTTCGCCACTACTTATGTCCATACGCTTGAGAAAAAAAACTGTCATATCTTTGCCGCTAAAAAATTTTTTCAGATAAGCATGCTCTTCCCGTGCGTTTTGCATGTTAAACACCGCCCCCGCCAAAGCTGTATGGTGCGGTAACTGTGCCAGCTCCGCCGCGCTGAACACTTTGTTGTTTTTTTTAGAAAAATTAAAAGGGCCGTAATTTGGTGCGGGCCTAACTTCTATGCGTTTCAGCTTGTTGATGTAAGCATCTTCCAACTCCATCTTTCTCGCTCCCTCAATCATGATGTTGAGGTAGCGATGTGAAGGCTGCAGACCATCCTTCATTCTGTCACACAAACCTACGTAAGCGAAAGCCTTGTGGCGTTGCCCATCATAACTGGTAACATCTACTGCGATACGGTCATAAGATATGCCATAAGCTTCTAGCTCATCGAGACGACGCAAACTATCGGCATGACAACTATGCACTACCCCGTGTACTTCCTTGCCTGCGGCGCGACGAATGTTGCCTGTGCCACCCTCTATGCGAAAAAAATCACAGACATTGAATGCCAGTTCCCAATCTTGCAAAACAGCGGGATCGGAGAAACTCGGCTCAACTCCCTTGGCCTGCAAAGAGGTCATGTTCATATTTGAGCCATAGCCGAAGTAGTAGATCATCGCCTACCTATCCGCGTCCGTGTTGGCTGTCATATCGTCTTAAACAATAGTTACCTTAAGTTATCAGTCTGCAAAGCTTGATGAAACTAAATTTTTGCCAACTATGTGCCGACCCCGCGGCTGGAGTTTGTCTGCGAGGTGGAGATGAGAGAAATTTGCCTACTGTTGTCAGCTACACTGCTGCTTTCCTGCGCCAAACAAACTAAATTTATCAGTAATCTCAATGCCGATAACCTGAGCGGGGAGTTGTACCAAGAGACCTTTATCCCTGACATTTCTGCGACAGATAAGCTCGATATTCTGCTCATCATCGATGGCTCTGACTCGATGCGGGGGCAAAAAGCCGAAGTTGCCCGTAAACTCCTACCTTTGCTCGAAAACATCAAGGCACGAGATTGGCAGATAGGCATTACCAGCACCGACATGACAAGCTGCTTTGCCGCCATTATAACAGCCCAAACCTCTAACTACCAAGATGTCTATCGCCAAGCAATAGATGCCATTAAACCATCCAACTCCGAACAGGCAATCTTCATGGCTATCAGAGGTCTGCGCGGCATGCCTGTGATAACCGACGACAACACCTGCGACGATGACCATCCCCGCTACCTCGTGCGCGAAAATTCTGCTCTCGGTATCCTGATCATTACCGACGAAGATCACCAATGCGATGTGAGTATCGGCGGTGCAAGTGCGGGCTGCGAGATACAAGATCTTTACGATTTTCTGAGTCTAATTAGAATTCCTCACAAAACTGCGAAAGTATACGGGTTTCTAGACGAGAACGAAAACGATAAATTTATTGCCTGGCAAGACGAAAGTGGGGAAACCATCTTTACTCGCCACGAACCATACAATACAGATAACTATGACACAACTCTCAAGGCCATCTCCAGCGATCTGAGCGACATTGTGCAATATAAGTATCAGCTCAAAAGACTGCACGATGATGAAGCCTCGGAAGTTGTTATCTTTCACGATGATGATAGTGAAAAAATACTGAGCAAAAACGAATACGGCATAGTAGGCAAGAAACTATTTATTCTAACTGCCTTGCCACCTAATACCAACAAAATTGTCGTTACCTATAGCCATCAGCCTTGATTTTTTTACTCTGATAAAAAATTTTTCAACGCGAGAAAACTAAAATTTCATCTGTCTGTGCCGATGACATAATCGCGAGTAGTTTAGTTCACTTAGGAGCAAAAACAGCGTGCCACATATCATGCTCATACTGGGGTTGTTGGTCGCGTGCGGAGATGATGATGCCTACCTTGACGAAGATGGAGACATTCCCTACATTTATACAACAGGGAATGCCGAAAGCCGTAGGCAGTTATCATTAAGCAGCAGCGCTCCCCTGCCTAACGTAGCCACGAAAATTTATACTGAGTCGCTTTATGCCGATGTAACTGCTAGTGATCGGGTAGAGATTGTTTTTTTAGTCGATGACAGTGCGACACTGACGAGAACTCGCCAGAAACTATCGACCTCGCTAGCAGCGATGCTGAAACATGTCATCAACAGCAATTGGAGCGTAGCTGTCACAACTTTGCATGCACAAAATTACCCGCGTGCAATTATTACTAAATACAAGAACAGTTTTGATTACGAAAAAAAATTCGCCCAAGCAGTAACCGATTTAACACAGATAACCAAAACTAAAAGCGACAACGAAGATAGTGTACGTGCCTTTGTCATTGTCACAGATGCCGATCTCGCCTCAGAGACACGCACTAACGTGGAGAAAATGTTGGAGGTGGGCAACAACAACCGTGTCTACGCTTTGCTCGATACAGACGGTGAGGGCAGTGCCCTTGTTGCCTGGCAAAATGCTGCAGGGGAAAAGATTATCCATCGCTATGCTTCACTGCGTAGCGAGGATTTTACTCTGCCGTTGCAAGAAATGTCACGTGACCTTGCCTCTGTGTTGCGTAGTAATTTTTTCTTGCGCGGTTACCGTGCTCTTGAGGGATGGGCGATGGTGTTTAGCGGCGAGTATTTAGATGCCGAAGTTGCTTGGAATCCGAGCCGTTCAGGGCGAACAGGGCATGTTAGTCATGCTAATCTACAGGTAAACAAAAAGAAAGATGCCCGCACAGTTTTTATCAATAGTAAATTACCAGCAGGTATGTGCCTCGATATGCGTTATAGCATCGCGCGCTGAGGGCACACTGGTTCAGTGTCTCTCTAAAGATTTTTGTGTACTATTCGACGACGACAACGCGACTGGTGAAGGACGTGATGAGGTTGTCCTCTTCTTTGAGTTTAAACTCGACCAGCGCTTCACCCGCTTGCATGGCTTTGAACTCGTACTTGATAACTTTTAGACAGCTGTCATCGTTGTCGCTGAGGCACATCGTTTCTTGCCGTTGCGAGCCTGTGAGCATTTTCTTGTCCCAGCTGACTTCCCAGGCCAGTTCTGCCTGCGGGTCTTGGGGGAGAGTGGCACTGAAGCTCTCGCCGAGTCCCACTATCCGCACTCCGCTTACGTCTGGTCTGAAAACCTGCTCCTGTTCGGTCGGAGGGTCGAAGAGGAGTTTGCGTCGGGGAGGGGAACAGTCGCCGTTAAGGGCTGCACAAAACACGATAACGAGGAACTTCTTGACCATGAACAGCTCTCCACAGATGATCTCAGCGGGAGGTATTTCTACCTCACGGCAGAAGGAATGCAAGAACCCTGCCAAAACGTGAGCGGAGAGAGAGGGATTTGAACCCTCGGTGCCCCTGGAGGCACACACGCTTTCCAAGCGTGCGCTTTCGACCACTCAGCCATCTCTCCGAACGCGGGCCAGCGGGTAGGTGCGCGGGTCAGGACACGGGATTTTGCCCAAAGGCTTCTTTGCGGCTGAGTTTCAAGCGGCCTTGCCGATCTATTTCGATCACCTTAACCATCACCTCATCACCTTCTTTGATAACGTCGGTAACTTTTTCGACACGGCGGTCTTCGAGTTGGGAAATGTGGCACAGGCCTTCCACTCCTGGCTTGATTTCAACGAACGCGCCGAATTCGGTTGTCTTTTTCACTGTGCCGAGATGCACGCTGCCGATTTCTGGATCGGTGACGATGGCGAGGATCATCGTCTTGGCAGCTTCGGCACGTGCGAGATCAGGTGATGCGACTCTAACTACGCCGTTGTCTTCGATGTCTATTTTAGTACCAGTTTCGGCCGTGAGTTTTTTGATCATTTTACCGCCAGGGCCGATGAGGTCACGAATTTTGCTCTCGTTGATCTTGATGGACATGATGCGCGGTGCGTTCAGCGGCAGGTCACGCGGCTTGCTGATGGTTTCCTGCAATTTGCGCAGAATGGTCAAGCGTCCCTGGCGTGCTTGGGCGAGTGCTTTGCGCAGTGTTTCGCGGTTGAGTCCCGCGATCTTGATATCCATCTGTAAGGCACTGATCCCTTGTTCGTCGCCGCAGACTTTGAAGTCCATGTCACCGAGATGATCTTCATCGCCGAGAATATCGGACAGCACCACGGGTTCATCGCCATCGCTGACCAGCCCCATCGCCACGCCTGCGACATGTCGTTTGATCGGTACACCAGCACAGAGCAGGGCCATCGTGCCTGCACAGACGGAAGCCATCGAAGAACTGCCGTTCGAGGCGAGCACATCCGAGACCACGCGCACGGTATAGCCGAAGTCGCTTTGGTCGGGGATAACGTGGGAGAGGGCGCGTTCGGCGAGATAGCCATGTCCGATCTCGCGACGGCTCAATCCCATCAAGCGCCGTGTTTCGCCGACACTGAAGGGCGGAAAGTTGTAGTGTAGCATGAAGTGACGGCTACTGTTTTGTGAGTTGAGTGTCTCATAGCGCTGTTCGTCATCGCCAGAACCGAGGGTCACGGTTGCCAATGCTTGTGTTTCGCCGCGGGTGAACAGTGCTGAGCCGTGCGGCGTTTTCAACACACCGACCTCGCAGCTGAGGGGGCGAATGTCGGCGGGGGCACGCCCATCGATGCGGGTTTTTTCCCGCAGAATCAAGCTGCGCACGTGTTCGTAGACCAGCTCCTCGTAAACTTCAGCCGCTGCCGCGCGGCGTGCATTTTCTTCGTAAGCGGCGAGAAGGTCTTTTTTAACCATCTTCAGTTTTTTACGCCGTGCCGTCTTCTCTTTGATCTGCAGGGCGGCAACGATGGCATCGAAGTGTTGTGCTTTGATCTCGTTTTTCAGTTGCGCATCGCTCTCTGGAGCGGAGAACTGTTGTTTTTCTTTGCCGCAGCGCTCTCGCAGTCGCTGCTGGGCGGTCAACAGCGGTTGCAGGGTATCGTGTCCGAAGCTCATCGCATCCAGAATTTTTTGTTCGTCGAGAAAGTTAGCCGTGGCTTCCACCATCACCAGTGCCTTCTCTTTGGCTGACAGGAAGAGATCGAGGGTTTTCATTTCCTCTGCGCGGGGGAAAATAGTGAACTCACCCGCGTCATTTACCCCGATCCGCAAACCCGCTACAGGTTCTAGGAAGGGGATGCCGCTGATGGTCAGGGCGGTACTAGCACCGAGCAGCGACAGCACCGCGGGATCGTAGGCGGGATCGAACGACAACACGGTGCAGATAACCTGTGTGTTGCGCATGAACCCCTGCGGAAAGTTGGGACGCAGCGTGCGGTCGATGACTCTTGCCGTCACCATCTCCAACGATGAAGGACGTGCTTCACGTTTGTTGTAGCCGCCAGGGATGCGCCCTGCAGAATAATATTTTTCGATATAATCGACCGTCAATGGAAAAAAATCGTTGTCTGCATCTTCGTCCTCGCCACACGCGGTGACTAATACCTGTGTGCCACCACCTGTGACCATCACTGCACCGTCGGCTTGGCAAGCGAACTTCTCCGCTTCAATTTCGATCTGTCTGTCGCCAACCTCTACTTTTTCGATAACACCTGACACCTTAAGACCTCCATGTGTGTTTGTTGCTTGTCGAGGAGAAACGCCACTACCAGCCGCGACCGCTACTTGCGCAAGCCCAACTCGGACAGCACGGCACGATAACGTTCGCTGTCCGTGCGACGCAAATACGCCAACAACCGTCGCCTCTTACCTACCATCTTCAGCAGGCCGCGACGGGAATGGTGGTCGCGTGCGTGTTTCTTGAAATGCTCGTTCAGGTACTGCAATCTGGCTGTCAGCAGCGCTATCTGCACCGCGGGCGAAGCCGTGTCGTAAGTTCGCCGCTGAAATTTGCCGATGATAGAGCTTCTGTCTTCGCCTGATAAAGCCACGCTACCGCCTGTCCTTTCACCTTAAGACAGGGCGCAGCCTAACAACGTCATAAGCAAAAAGCAACCCACCATACACCTGTCTACGAAACTTTTTCGCACTGAGGTTAAGTCTCGTCAGCCGACCGTCGCTGTTCTCGTGCGGTCAATGCTGATCCTTGTCGTCAGCGGAAAAGTGTTTGCAAGCTATTTTCTCCGCGACGGCATCGGAGTCTACGCGGTAAGTACCGTCCTCGATCTGTTGCTTGAGTTTACGCAGTTTTTGGGCGCGTTTGTCACGGGACAGCGGCAGTTTGCGCTTGTTGTCGGTCGGGTTTAGGGCGGGGTTATCGTGTGGGCTAGTCATGTGTCTTATTCTCGCACGAACGTGGCGGTAATGCAATTTTGTTTGTGGCATCGCCCGCCAGCACCAGTGCTGCACAGTTACCTCCGAAACCCAGTCCGCACACGAGCACATGCTGGGGTGGGGAGGGAGGGGTAGCGTGCAGGGCTGGGTGTGCCGCAGGAGGCAGATAGGGCAGGGCGAAGTGTTCGCCCGTTTGCATCTGCTGGCAGGCAAGCACCACCGAGAGCAGTGTCGAGCTGCCTAGGGTGTGTCCGACACACCATTTGTGGAAACGCAGGGGTGGTAGGTGTGCCGCGAAAACTTTTTCCAGACCGCGCAGTTCAGCCGCGTCACCGCGCCTTGTTGCTGCACCGTGCCCGATGATCAAGTCTATGTCGGAGGGACGCAGCTGAGCATCTTGCAGGGCACGGGTGATGGCTAGCGCTAAGCCGTCTCCGTTGTCGCTAATGCCTGTCAGCGATACACCCTGCTCGTGTGCCGCGCCGTAGCCAGCCAATCGCACTGCCTGAGGGTGCGCTGTGCATGACAGGTACAGTGCTGCCGCTCCTTCTGCCAGCACCAGGCCGTCACGCTCCTGATGCAGCGGACGCTGAGGGAAATTTTGGGTGCGGGGTGCATCGCTGAGCACGCGTGCGGCACGCAGCATGTGCATGACGAAAGGGGTGAGCGGAGCTTCGCTGGCGACACACAATACCTGTTTGCTGCCGCCGCCCCTGAGGTAGAAGAGGGCGTTGCCGAGCGCGTGCATGCCGCTGGCACAGGTGGCGGAGAGTGTGCAACTTAAACCTGTACTGGCGATGAAGCTGCTGAGATGGGCGGCGAGCATACCCGCGGTGGTGTGAGGACTGGCGGTGACGGAAGTTGTGCCGTATTGTAGAAAACGGGTGTGTTCTTGTTCCAGTAGCTCTGTCGCGCCTCGTGCCGAAGCCGCCATAACCGCCAGTTGGCTGCGTTCTGGGGGCAGGATGTCCAGCAGCTGTGCGGTCGCCACCGCAGCCAGCAGTGTCACACGATCGGCTTTGCTGAACAATTTGGTGTGGCGCATGCGACTCACTTCCTCTTCTGCTTCTGGTGGTAGGAGGCCTTGCCACCTGTCTTCATGCCAGGTGAAACAAGCGCGCCCGCGTCGCAGTGCCTGCCAGTTAGCTGCCAGTCCTGCACCCGCTGCGCTCACTATGCCGCCGCCTGCGATGTAAACTGGCATCGCCATCAGCACAGCACGCGATAGCGCAGAAACAGATGATCATCGACACGGCGCACGGCGAGCAGTTGCAGACGTACCGCGGCGGGTAGTGAGGGTTTGACGAGACGTGGTGCGTCGTCACGGGCGACGATAGTCGGTGCGATGGTCAGGCTCAGCTCATCGACGAGTTGTTGGCGGTAGAAGAGATGGTTGATTGCACCGCCGCCGAACAATATTACTCTGTGACAATCGTGTTGGCGCAGTTGTGTCACGACGAAGGAGGCCGCATCCTGCCGCGGACAGACGAAGGTGCGGGTGTTGGTCGTGTCATGCACTACCGTCTGGGACGGGGCGATTAACCAGCGTTCGATGTGGTGTAGTTTCCAGAAAGGTGAAGTTCGCACGATACCGCGCGTCGTCAGCACCACCCAGATCGGGTAACGCCCGCGCTCGTTGCGGCAGGAAAGCAAGCGGGGTGATGCCCGCACGGTATCAGCACCGAGCACTACGGCATCACTGCGTGACAGCTCCTCGCGCACGTGCTGCTGGTCGGCGGGGGTAACGAAACCGCTGGCGACGCGCTCAGGGTCTTTCTCGGCGGGGGCAGCGGCGATGTGGCCGTCGATGCTGGCGGCCATGACGTTGGTAATGTTCAAGGCTTGTCAGAGGGAAAAATTACAGCTAACAAGCTTGCTAGACGAGCAAGACTTGATCTATTTCTTCTTCGACTTCGACCGTTGCACGGTTGCTGGCCGCGCTTATCTCGCTGACCACCAACTCCCGTGCACGTTCAAGCATGCGTTTCTCGCCCCACGATAAATCCTTGTCGGACTTCAGGTAGTGCAGATCACGATAAACTTCGGCCACATCGTTAACCGCCCCCGTGCGTAGCTTGTCGTTGTACTCCCGAAAACGCCGATTCCACGTGGTTTGATTGATTTTTCTTCTTGTCTTCAAGATATCGTAGATGCCCTTGATGCCCTCGTCTGATACCAGACCGCGCATCCCCGCACGCGAACAACCTGTGACGGGCACCATCAAGCGCGCTCCCGAAGAAACGATGTGCAACACGTAAAAGTCCTGCTTCGAGCCACCGATCTCACGCGACTCCACACTCTTCACCACCCCCACCCCGTGGGCGGGGAACACCGCCTTATCACCGACCTTAAACTCCATCAACGCCCGCCTCCAAAACTAGCGCTACCCCAAAGCCAGGAACATAAGAACCGCCCATGTCACATAAAACCCGAAAGAATATCACACCCCTCTCTGCCTTGTGGGTCTCTTGTAACATTATTTTATAGAAAAGTCAAGCCAGACGTTTATCTTACGCAACATGGAGATCTCTTCTTTGATGTTTTTCATTGTAAATTCAGGATATTACAAGCAAGCCTGGCGGAGCTAGGAAGCGGCAAGGAGCTAGGAAGCGGCAAGGAGCTAGGAAGCGGCAAACAAGCCTGGCGGAGCTAGGAAGCGGCAAGCGACAAAAAACAAAGGGATATTTATTTAGTTGGGCACGTCCTCCCCCTGATGGTAGCATAGGGGCATGGCAACACACGGACTCACAGCTAATCCTATCACCGCGGAGGCACCCGCCAACATAGCTTTGCTCAAGTATTGGGGCAAGGACGACCCTGTGCAGCAATGGCCGAGCAACGACTCCATCTCAATGACCTTGACACACTGCCGTACTGTTACGACAGCGCAAGCGAGTGACGGCGACGATGATGTCGTCTATCTGCAAGGGGAACGTTTACCCAGCACCGCCCCGCACGGCGCAAAAATTTTCAGGCAACTCGATTTTTTGCGCACCACAGGTGGTTTCACACAGAAATTGCGCGTCACAACCCACAACACCTTCCCGCTCGCCTGCGGTATCGCCAGCAGTGCTAGCGGCATGGCAGCTCTGACCTTGGCAGCACTCGCTTGCTGGACAGGGCGACACAGCTGGACGGGTTTGGCCACGGCAGGTTGGACACGCCCACGGATTGCAGCCCTAGCACGGCAAGGATCGGGCAGTGCGTGCCGCAGTTTCTGGGGAGGACTGGTGCACTGGCAGCGCAGCACAGCACCCACCCGACAACGTGTTTACCAACTTGAAGACGAGAATTATCTGCGTTTATGTGATATTATCGTAACCCCCGCACAGGCAACGAAGGCAGTGAGTTCGAGTGCGGGGCACGTGCGAGCACACAGTAGCCCGCTGTTCGCCCTGCGCGTCGCGGGGTTGCAGGAGCGCCAGCGCGCCCTGCTGGCAGCCTTGGCCTGCCATGACGTAGCACAACTCGGCAGTTTGGTTGAGCAAGAGGCGATGGAGTTTCAGCACATAATGAGCACCAGTACCCCGCCACTGTTCTACGCCGACAAAGAGACCCTCGCCTTCATGACTTGGCTACGACAAGCTCGGCAACGCGGAGATTTTGTGGCATACTTCACTGTCGATGCGGGTGCGAGCGTGCACGTGTTGTGCGCGGCCGACACGGCGGAGCGCGTTGTCACAGCCATCCGTAGCGCATACCCGCACTACGGAATGATCACCGACCGTATCGGTCGCGGGCCGCTTTTGAACGGAGCGCCACAATGAACGACCCCAACACCGCCGCTAACGTCAGCCCCTCCACCGCGGCAACACGGACAAGGCACGCAGCTTGTGGCAAAGCGATCATCGTCGGCGAACATGCCGTCGTCTACGGAGCACAAGCAGTCGCGATCCCCGTTAAATCGCTGGTCACCGAGTTGACCATGACCCCCAGTCACCGACCAGATTGCCGTCTCCAGCTCGGCTCGCTACCGCTCAGCCGCCAACGTCTACAACACCTGAAGGATGTCGTGTGCGATGCGTTTAAAGTTTTACAAATTAACCCGTTCCCCCTAGCCATCAAGTTTCGCTCCAACTCGCTGATCGGCGCGGGTCTCGGGTCATCGGCAGCTTTGAGTGTGGCTCTGATTCGTTTGCTGGGCGGCTGGGCAGGACGCAAACTAACCGACCTGCAAGTCGCACGGCTGGCTAACTACCTCGAACTGCGTTTTCACGGTAGCCCTTCAGGGCTGGACACCGCCGTCGCCGCATGTGCAGCACCGCTTCTCTTTCAGAAAAATCACGCCCCCTACAGGATAAACATCACCCCCCTCGCAGGCGGTCGTCACCCGTGGCGGTTTGTGCTGATCGACAGCGGGGTGCGTGCTTCAACCCTCGCGATGATTAACCGTGCCTTGCCGTGGTTTCAGCGGGAGCGAGGCAGTTTGAGAAAATTTTCGCAACATGCCCGCACCGTCGCTAGCGCCTTGACACGGGGTAAACTCGAACCCGTAGCACTCGCGATGAACAAGGTAGACGTGATGCTGCGTGCCGCGGGCATTACCACTGCACACTTGATTGAGATTATCGAAACCGTCAAAGCCCTGGGTGTCCCCGCGGCCAAATCGACAGGAGCGGGGGGTGGAGGGTGTGTGTTGTCGTTGTTACACCCCCTACAAGCACAGACACAGCTGCACAAAATCAAAAACCTCTACGGCACGGAGCGTGTACATGAGATCATCCTCTGACCCCAAACATCTCAGCATTGCCTACAGCGCAGACAGCGATGATGCTTTCATGCTGTGGGCACTGGAAAACCAAAAAATCGCGTGGGAAAACTTCGTGTTTACTTTCTACCGCGGCGACATTCAGGAACTTAACGACAGGGCCGTGCAAGGCACATTCGATGTCAGTGCAATCAGCGCTGCGTCTTACCCCCGTGTCTCGCATCATTACCAATTGCTCGATGTCGGCACAAGCGTGGCTGAAACTACGGGGCCGATCGTCATCGCCAAAAAGAATAAATCCGATTGGCGACAGCTGCGCGGCAAACGTGTCGCCGTGCCAGGCCTGCAGACCACAGCCTACCTGGCCTTGCGGCGCATCTTGCCCGAATTTGACGCGCTGCCACGGCCTTCTCTGCATATCGTAGCCGCGGTGTTGGAAGGCGAAGCCGAGGCGGGGGTGGTCATTCATGAACTACAGCTCACCTACGCCCAGCACGGTCTGACATGTCTGCTCGATCTCGGTGCGGTATGGCAAGAACGGTATGAATTGCCCCTACCCTTGGGGGTCAACGTCATCGCGCAACGCCTGCCATGGGGCACACGACAGCGGATCACGGCCTTGTTGCGAACCAGTATCGAGTACGGATTGGCACATCGCCAAGAAACTGTGCGCGCCGCGACGGAGAAAGCTGCGACGCGCCTCGACACCACCTTGGGCGATGTCTATATCGCACGCTATGTCAACGCTCAGACCCTGCAACTCGATGACAGAACGAGGCAAGGTCTGGAGTTTCTGTGGCATGGCCAGCCTAGGTTAGAAACGTCCGCGATCACCGCTAAACTGCGCGCGGGAGGGATATTGACGCGAGAAGAGGCAGTTTATTTATTCGAACAAGCCGAGTTGCTCGCAGTTATGCGTTTAGCCGATGAAATTAACCGCATGCGCAACGGTGAGCAGGTTTACTACAACGTCAACCGTCACATCAATCCTACCAACATCTGTGTGTTGCGCTGCAAGTTCTGCTCTTTCTCTCGTAAACCTAACGAGGAAGGTGCGTTCGCCCTGTCGCAAGACGAAATTAAACGGCGCGCACAACAGGCATCAGCACAGGGAGCGACCGAGGTGCACCTCGTCGGCGGTCTGCACCCGCGCTGGCGTTACGACGACATGCTTAACTTGGTGGCAGCAGTCAAACAAGCAGCCCCCGCCCTGCACATCAAAGCCTACACCGCGGTCGAAGTGGAATGGATGGCACGGCGAGGACGCAAGAGCATCGAGAAGGTGTTGCGTGATTTGCAGGCCGCGGGGTTAGGATCGTTGCCTGGCGGAGGGGCGGAAATTTTCCACCCCGAAGTGCGTAGCAAAATTTGCGACACAAAAGTCGATGCTGAGACCTGGCTGCATGTGCACCGCACCGCGCACAGATTAGGTCTGCGCTCCAATGCCACCATGCTGTACGGCCACATCGAAACCTACACCCAGCGGGTCGACCACATGCTGCGGCTGCGCACGCTACAAGAGGAGACAGGAGGGTTCAACGTTTTTATTCCGCTGGCCTTTCAACCGCAAGGCAACGACATGGGCATCGACAACTACACGTGTGGGGGCGATGACTTGAAAACTGTGGCCATCGCACGCTTGTTGCTGCACAACTTTCGCCACATCAAGGCTTATTGGGTAATGCTAGGGGCGGAAATTGCCCAGCTCGCCTTGCATGGGGGAGCGAACGATCTTGACGGCACGGTGGAAGACGAAAAAATTTCGCACATGGCGGGGGGACGTGCAGGCAGAGTTTTGCCTGAACAACGCCTAACGGCAATGATCGCGGCGGCTGGGAAGACGGCGGTGGAACGCGATTCGCTCTACGAGTCTTTGCGTGTTACCACCCAACCTGCTCCATGCAATCTGCCTATCGAACAAGCACACCTCAGAGAACTCGCACTCAGCAGCTTGCTGGACTTGGCCGTGCGTCTGCGGCGCGACAACTTGTGTGCAACCAGCTTGCGCAACTGTACTGCCGAGGTCAGCACCGTAGCGACGTTGCAGGTGGAAAACTTTGACGACATGGAACAGCGAGGGCAGCTTATGACACGTCTGCTATCTTGGCGAGAGGGGGAGCAACCTCCGCGCGTGTGGGTGCTCGCCGCGCCACACACTACCGCAGTGGAGTGGCTGCGCACCTGTGCCTGGTGTCGCTTGTTGTTAGGACGCGCTACGGAGGTCATCGCCGTCCCCGCGCCAGCACAGGACATGCGTGCCGTATGCGACAAGTTACGTGTCCCTCTGCGGATATGGGGGGCTACAGGCATCGCGGTGCCGCACTGACAAGGCGGTCGTGGGCAGCAATTTTTCAGAGACCAAAACATAGCGCGGCACTCGCTCGCCCTGGCCAGCTGTCGCACTCGTAGGCATAGGGTTGGCAGCAGGGTGACGGGTGAATGGGCAGTATCTCATCTTCCTGGGCCGCGCGACATAGAAAGATGTCTGCCCTGCCAGGCCAGGCGGTGCAACTGAACTCCTCCTCACAGCACTGGACGGCATGTCTGTCGTCGCTGGCAGGTGGGCGTGGTTTGGTGGATGGTGGTTCTTGTGCGGGTAGTTTTTTGCGGCAAACATCGTTGCGTCCTCGCCCCGCACTGCCACACCACTGTCGGGTATTCTTGCTATAGCAGGAAGTGCGGTAGCGTGTGTCGGGGTTGGCGTAACTGCGACCGCAGCTGCGATAGATGCACCCTACCAAGCAAGTGTCAGCACAAGGGTTAGCGGCACAAGTGGTCGGTGGTTCGGGAGTCGGAGGCTCGGGAGTCGGAGGCTCGGGAGTCGGAGGCTCGGGAGTCGGAGGCTCGGGAGGCGGTGGTTCGGGAGGCGGAGGTTCGGGAGTCGGAGGTTCGGGAGGCGGTGGTTCAGGGGGCGGAGGTTCGGGAGGCGTGCTGGGGATGCAGCCGCGCGGCGAGTTCTCGTATTCGTAGTCTTCGCCGCAGTCGGTTATGTCATCGACATCTCCCGTGACGCGTTTGTACGTCCACAGCAAGCCTCTGATGTCATCGCTAGCCAGTTCTACTCTTTCGTCCGCGGCGAGGATGGGCGGGTAAGCGAATGCTACGTAGTCACCTGCCATCACCGATACAGGTTGATTGCCCTGTCTATTTACAGTGCCGTCAGCGTTGAAACTTGCGTAGGTGTCGGCTAAACCGAAACCGTGTCCCACCTCGTGCATGAGGACGAACATGAAGTAGGAATCCGTGGTAATATCGGTGGCAGTTTCATCGACCTCGAACACGGTGAGCAGTGGTAAGTCGCGGGGTAGGTCGGGTATCGGTGGGAAAAAAACCCCTTGTGGTGGAAAGTATGTTGATTCGTAAAGTCCCGCTTTGTCGCCACCGCTGCCTGCAGTAAACCGAGATCTGAAGAGAACATCGTCCCAGGCGATGGTGTTAGTGCCGAGCGTATCGATAGCGTTGCTGCGATAAAATTCGAAATCATCGACGATATCTCTATTCAGCTCTATCTCACGTAGAGGTTGCAACCAGGTCTGCAAAGCGATAGTAAGCGCCGCTTCAAAATCTCGTTCCACTTCCGCCGTGTAGGTTATGTGCCAGGTTTCGTCGTGCACATGCTCGGTGAACATGCGCACATACTGATTACCCTCACCGAAGTGGTGGTCGTTGGAGATAAACGATGGAGTCGAATGTTGTGTATCCTCACCACAAGCCACTACTGCTAAAACGACGAGGATAAGAGTTACTACACGTTGTCTCATGTTCGCACACTCGCTTAACCGCCAGCACCCTTCCATCGGTAAATTTTAGCCTACTCGTTAGGTTATTCATTTTTTTATCAATAAATTTAGTTATTTAGTGGCGGCTGAACTGTCAGCCAATTTTTCCTGCAGTGTGCGGTACACTTGTTGGCGGAGGGTATGGAAGTGGGGGACGAGGCGTGCGTTGATCGTGCGGTTGCTCAGCAACACCTGATAGCTGTCTTGCCGCAGGTCGAGCCAAAAAGAAACACCTGTGAAACCGAGATGTCCGAGCAGCGTGCCTTGTGCGGACAGTACGCCGTTCGCCCCGCGCTGCATACCCAGCAGCTGAGGGGAGGTAGTGCTAGCGAGCAGGTTTTTGTTGTGGCGCAAAATTTCTCGACCGACTGCGTGGGTGAACAGTGTGCGCAGATAGGCGACGAGATCATCGCCGCTCGCGAAGAGGCCTGCATGTCCACTTACGCCGCCGTGCGCAGCGCAATTTTCGTCATGTACCTCGCCTTGCAAGAGACGTTTTCTGATCTGGCAATAGGCACTGGGCACGGTGCGTTCACGGGCAACGGGACAGAAACCGAAACAAAGGCGGGGGGCATAATGCAGCTGAGTGCGGTAAAATTCGCTGAATAGGGTAGCGAGCGATTTTTTTTGCCAAATTTCCAAGCAGATACCCGCCAGGATATAATTGAGATCGCTGTAGTGTGGTTGCCTGTTCTGCAGGTGGGTTGCACTGCGATTGAGCAGCGCGATGGTGTCTGCTGTGGTGAGGGTCTGTGTTTTCCCCAGCATTCCGATCCAGAAATTGCGCCACGCGGGTAACCCGCTGCGATGGGCGAGTAGGTCAGCGATACGTAGCTGTGCCAGTGCGTCGCACAGCTCGTGCTCGCTGTCTTGTAGCAAAGAGGCGACGGGAGATGCGAAGGACAGTTTTCCCGACAGTGCTGCGTGTGTATAGAGGGGGAGGGTTACCAACGCCTTCGTGAGGCTGGCCAGGTCGAAAACGCTACGCGCCGCGGGCAGGTGGGTGAAGCGGTAGCGTGGCTGGGATTGCGGCAAAAATCCGCAGGACGCGTAAACATGGGTAAGAGTCTTCGTCTGCAGTGCGCGGTGCAAAACTTCCGTCAATGCGTCCCGCTCCTTCCTGACACGGTGCAGCCCTACCGAGAAACTCGACACCAGTGGGTGAGCATATCTTACGCAGAAAAATAAACTATTTGAACAGGTAAGTTGTACCTGAACTCCTCTACGTGATTGTTAGAAGCCGATAGGGTGTCCGCTTTTTACGTCTGTGTATAAATCTATTAATGTCAGCTAGTTATGCTCCATACTGGAGATAATATACCTATACAACTCCCCTCTCCTTGACAGCAGGGGCTGTTGAGGCATACGTTGGTATCGTTATGGATACGCTTACCCCCAGCAGTGTCAGTAATGTTATCCCCTTCCCTCGTGTGGACAGGCCGCCACAGCCTGCGACACCCAAGTTCGATAGGATTGCTGAGCGAGCAACGAAGCTTGCCAAGCTGTCTAACTATCCTTGTGAATTCGATTTTGAGATCTATAAACGGCTAGAAACTAGGTTTGCGGCTCGTCCACCACGCGGCGGGGTGGTGTTTCAAAGTCCCTTTAAGCTGGTCAACAGTCACAACACTTGCCAGCAATGCCTCTATGCTTTTGAAGTCGATACTTATGGGCGGGGCTGTATTCACAACTGTGTCTACTGCTATGCCAAGGCTGAACTTACCGTGCATGCCTACTGGAATCGTCCTTTCCCCATGCCTGTCGATATTACTGAAATCTGGAAAACTTTTTACTATGCCTTTGAGACCGATAACATGTCTCGCTGGCGAGAAATGCTTAAGATGCGTGTGCCACTGCGCATCGGCTCGATGTCTGATTCTTTCATGTTTATAGATAAGAAATACCAAGTCACACAAGAACTGCTCAAAATTCTCAACTACTACGATTATCCTTATATCATCTTTACGCGTTCCGATTTGATTGCCCACGATGAATATATGCAGTTGCTACGTGCTGATCTTTGTTCAATACAGATGAGTATTGCTTCGATTGACGATGCCATGAACCGTCAGATAGAGCCAGGTGCACCCAGCGCTAAGCGGCGATTGCTGGCTTTACAAAAGCTGGTGCGCAATGGCTTTTGGACAACGGCAAGGCTTAACCCCTTCTTTCCTATCTATCCCGATGGTTATTTCACTGATCCTAACTTTGATCGTAACAATATGCCTGAGCCTTTCCACTATTCCAGTTTTGAGATAGTTGATGCTGTTGCTGAACACGGCGTGCCAGCGATTTTAGCGGGTATCGTCAGACTTTCGAGTTTTTCTCTCAATCAAATAGAAAAGGCTAGCGGGCGAAATTTGCGAGAATTTTACCGCGACGATACTAAAAAGACGGCGATCTTCACCGAGAAAAAATCACGAGACTTTCACTATAGCGATGCCGAGATCAGAGCCTACTATGAACGCATTCATGCCAAGTGTAAACAAAGAGGCATGCAATTCACCACCTGTTACATCGGCAATGGCGAAAGTCATTTTTGGCAAGATCAAGACCTGTGGTCTAATAAGAAGGATTGTTGCAATGCCATAGATCGCGTCGAGAAGTTTGCTAAAACCAAAACCGCGCGTGATATAACTTGGGATGTGCGCATGAAACACACTAACAACAAGTGCCTCAAGCCTTACGACAAAAGCACTTTGCATCGCCCCCTCAACCATCATGACTAAAAAAACCTACACAGGTATCAACATTCAATGGCCTATCTCCAGAGAAATCATTGCAGGCAAAAAAATCATTGAAACTCGCACTTATCCTCTCCCACCACATTATCTTAACAAGGAGATGCTACTTATCGAAACCCCAGGCCAAAGAGGTAAGTTCAAGTCTCGTGCTACAGCTATCATCAAATTCACCAAGTGCTTAAAATACCCCAACCGCAAAACTTTCTATGCCGATTATCATTACCACCGCACAGATAAAAACTCACCCTGGGCATGGAAGAAACCAAAATGGGGTTGGCATGTTGAGATTGTTAAAGTTATCGACCCACCTGTTACTTTTTGGGGCAAGAAAGGCATTGTCTATACTAAAAGTATTTTGGTTTGAGGGTTTTGGGTCTATGCCGCATCTCGTATGATGTCGTCGCTAGGAACAAGATCAATTGACAACCTTTCTTCATTAAATAAGCGATCAACCTCTTCATAAGCAGTTTTAGCAAAGCTTTTTGCAATAATGATACCATTTTCTTTTCAAACTCAAAGGGACTAAGCTTATAGATTTCTTTTCTAGACAAAGTACCAACCCTGATTACGTCAACTCTCAGTTTATGCTCTTTGACCATACGCTTGCGAATAACAGCAATAGCATCTTTAGAGACATCGCAGCCAAGCCACTTGTAATTAAGTTCATGTGCTGCACTAATAGTACTGGCACACCCTGCAAAGAAATCAGCAGATAATCCCTTTGGTGGGCAGGCCATCTTGATAATTCTTTTCAGTAGTGATACAGGTTCCAGCCTTATCAGGATGTAGGTAAGAGCTAGCTCTTTGGTCATACTCTTCTCGCAAATCTTCTTTGTTTGTGACGAACAAAGCCCACGAGTATAACTCCTCAAGATGAGTGAGACGCAACTCTTTAGCACATCCTCGTAGTTAGCAATAGTATGGTTGGGCATGCACAAACCTAGCAATTTTTGTGCTTCGCTATACTCAGGTGTGGCTGTGCCATGCCCAACTTGGGTCAAGTCGGCAGCAAATTCACTCTGCTTGAACGTGCCTTGCAACACATCCAGATGCGGAACGATCACTAACCATAACTGAACTCCTCTACGTGATTGTTAAAAGCCGATAGGGTGTCCGCTTTTTGCGGGGGCATCTACACAGACAACAATGCCACGGAACTCAGAAAAAACTAAAAAAATACAAAATACGACCGATAACCAAATCGACCTTGGGGGTAAACAATGATTGGGGATGGGATTATGAAATCGAGATTGGTCGGTACCGGTTTGTTATCGGCTGCGATCGCGTGTCAAGTGAGTGGACTGGTCACTGACCAGAAAACAGCAGCTCAAGAGGCAGCAGCTCAAGAGGCAACAGCTCAAGAGGCAACAGCTCAAGAGGCAACAGCTCAAGAGGCAACAGCTCAAGTTGAGTTACCCCCGCTAGACGTGTTGCTAGTTGTCGACCCTTCTTTACAACATCGCTATAGCCCGCAGGGTCTTTACGCCCAGAGAGATAAAAAGCAGACAGAAAAAATGCTCGCTTTGCTGAGAGAACTACCCGATCAGATTGCAGGTAGCAACTACCAAATCGCGTTGATCGGTGATTACTGCATTCAACCCGTCATTACCAAAAACTCGACCCCAGATCCGGTGACCGCACTAGAAGCAGCTTTTGAACAGACGATCCTAGAACGCCTCCTAGCAAGAGACGGCAAGTATCATGGTCCCGGCCGCGGTGTGCCGGGCGGATATTACCAACGCCCTCTGAACAGGATAACGACCGCGCTGACCGATTTTCATACTTCTGATTTGAGTTTGAAGGCGACACTTCCCGAACCGGGGACGAGCAACTACACTGATCAATCAGGTCGTGATTTCAGCTATGTAGAGCTAGCAGACGGTGCCGTCCGGCTAGACATAGACGGTAAGCTGTTCGTCCAATACCGGAAAATGAAAAACGGTTTAATTTCAACACATTCCTACGATGCTGCTAGCAAAGTGAAATGTGGCCAATCTTGGCTCAGAGAAGATGCGTTCCTGGTTGTCGTAGTTCTCGCCTCACTACCCTCAACGCTCTGTGTGGTCAGCCATCTGTGCACCATGCCCGATATTGAACAAATTTTGCGAGATTTAGGTTATCTGCACGGTCAACGCGCTACCCTTGAACGCCGTTATCGTCTCTACGGCTTAACATCTACGGATGGTGATCTGTTTCGATATCCGTATCCGGACTATGTTTTCCGATCCGAAAGGGCATCGGCAACAGAACTCAAACCTTTACTGATTCCCGCGGATTCAACTGTTGGTATGTATCACGAAAGATATGCTGAACTTAGGGAAAAGACGATGAAGATACGAGTAGATTGGTCGGATTTTGAAAACTACGCCATCGACGGTGGCGGACAACGCTTGGTAGATTATCTCGGTTCGATTGACGACGAAAACGATTACCGCCATATCTACCGCGACATCGTGCAGATGCTCCCGTAAAAAACGGACACCCTATCGGTTTCTCACAATCACGTATAGGAGTTCATATAGATGTTGGAGTTGGTGATGCCAAGATAATGCCTTTAGAAGGCCTGACTAGGGCGTGTCGCCGTTTCGTTTAATAATTTTTTGTGTGTGCTAATCACTTGTAATTAGTAGGGCAAACCTGCATCATATGGAAAGACATGACAATAATTTCCAGAGGTCTGCCCATGAGAGGCATTGTACTCACAGATGAACAATGGTCAATACTTAAAAACAAACTGTTGGAGGCGGGCGTGTATCGCAAGAAGAGGCTGCGTCTGACTGTGCGTGGTATTTTTTAAGCTAAAGTCAGGGTGTCCGTGGCGATGTGTGCCTGAAAAATACGGCGACTGGCGAGCACTGCACAAACGCTTTACGGACTGAGGAAAGAGCGGTAAGCTGCAATCTGTCTTTGACAGCTATCTGGTACATTGTGATCTGGGCAACGTGTCCATAGACGCTACGATCGTCAAGGCACATCAACACAGCAGCGGTGCTCGCTGTAGATGCCCCCGTAAAAAGCGGACACCCTATCGGCTTCTAACAATTCACGTAGAGGAGTTCAGTTATGGTTAGTGATCGTTTCGTAAGTTCGGAGGCACCCGATAGAGAGGGAGCGGCCGTTGTTGCAGAGCAACGGCAAGGTGATGTTCCGCTTTCTCTAACCAGGAAAAGGCGGATGTGGGGGCCAGCGGAAAAGCAGGCCATAGTCATGGAAACCTATCAACCAGGCATGTCGGTCTCGCTCGTGGCCAGAAAAAAAAAGTTGATTTCGTACAAACCATTGCAAGGGGTGGAAGGTTTCCAGTGAAGGCTATTTGTCGTGCTTTAGGGGCATCGAGGTCTAACTACTACAAGCAGATGAGGGGTAACTCGGAGAGGCTCTCGCGGCAGAAAAAGAGCGACAGCAGCGTTCTGCGGCGTATTTTAGCGATCATCCGCACGAAGGTCACCTATGGGTATCGTCGGGTGACTGCCATGCTGCGACGAGACCTTGCTGTTTCAGCGGTCAATCATAAACGTGTTTACAGGATCATGAAGCGCAATAATCTTCTGTTGAGAAGGCATGCGTCGAGGCCAACAAGGGTTCACGAAGGTAAGGTGGCCACGTTGAGGAGCAACACTCGATGGTGTTCGGATACTTTCAGAATCCAGTGCGATAACGGGGAGTGTCTCGAGGTTGTGTTTGCCATGGATTGCCACGATCGTGAGGTAATCAGCTGGGCGTGCTCGACATGCGGCGTTGATGGTGGTCTCGTTAGAGACTTGATGGTTGACTGTGTAGGTGCACGTTTTGGCGATGAATTGCCGCACAGAATACAGTGGCTATCGGATAATGGCCCTGTTACGTTGCTAGGCAGACGACAACGTTTGCCAAGTATCTGGGCTTTGATGTTTGTACTACGAGACCATACAGCCCCGCAAGCAATGGTATGGCGGAGGCGTTCGTGAAAACTTTTAAACGAGACTATGCCTATGTCAGTAACTTGAGTTCAGCAGATGTGGTCAAGCAAAAATTGCATGTCTGGTTTGATGAATACAACAACGTTGCACCACACAAAGCACTTGGCATGATGTCACCTAGGATGTACATGGAGTTTCAACAGGCTGGGTAGACTGTCCGCTTTTTGGGAGCAACTCCACTCGCAAAGGCGAAGAGGCCGCTATTGGCAAGTCAGTTGGTGGCCACACGACGAAGATTAGTATGGTAGCAGACAGTATGGCTCGACCTGTTGATTTTGTCATTACCGAAGGGCAGGTGCATGACGCTGTGATGGCCGAAGAATTGCTTGAGAATTTGCCTCAAGCTGGCAACGTCATTTTAGTATGGTAGCAGACAGTATGGCTCGACCTGTTGATTTTGTCATTACCGAGCTGATAAATGCTACGATGATGATAAGATAAGAGAAATAACCAAAAATAACGGGGGCAATCCTGTCATACCAAGAAGGAGTAATTCTAGTAAAAAGAACGAGTCTTTCTGTAAAGAAGCATATAAACTCAGGCCTAAGGTTGAGAATTTATTTGCAAGGCTAAAACACTTCAGGTCTATTGCCACACGATATGAAAAGCTGAAAAGAAACTACGAAGGCATGCTCTTACTTGGATGCATTGTTGTCTGGTCATCCACGCTATGCCACGCAACACTAGGGAGTTGTTAAAATAATAGAATCAAAACGGCGACACGCCCTAGTATACCCTGTCACCTAGCAACTGAAACATCGATGTTGTCCTGAGTTCCGCGGGTAAATTTCCCAACATACTGTAATTACAGGGATGTGCTTCCTGTGTAGGGCACTACATGTGCGCAAGTTTTGCGCAGTAATTTAGAGCTTAAAGGGTGCAGAGGAGCATTTCAGTCCGACGATGCGGCAGAGGTTTTTGGCCCGCGGGGAGTCTTTTATGTTAGGCGTGCCGCACAGCTCTCCTGTCTTGATGTGCCCTGATACGATCGCCTTTGCGGTGGAATATGGGACGCATTTTGAGATCGTGTTTGGAAATGCGAAAAGCTTCTTCGATTTCCCACAGGCGACGGTAAGAGGCTATTACCTTCCCCTCGGGCTGCTTGGAATTGGTAATATACCCGCTGATGCCATCCCAATGTAGCGTGGTAACATCGTAAAACAAACACTGACCTTCTCCTGCATAATGCCCAGCGTTGCTCTGCGGATCAGATCTTTGACTCTACCGCTGTCCAGCTGATCCAGCACGCGATATATCTTATCGACAAAATCTTCGTTGCGTCGCCCCTTGTGGGACGAAGGAGTGAACGGCTGATCGCTGAAGAGGGGGGAGCTGTCATGCTCCATGCGCTGCATGATCGTTGCGGCGAAGGCGAGAAGATCTGGTATAGTGCGCGGGGATGCTCAGCAGTGCCGACGTGTCGCAGGACTTTCTGTTTGGGTGTGTCATTTTTTTTCCTCCCCGTCCGCCTGTTCTCGACGATTTGCACTGCAATGCTGCTAGATCTGGGGGATGTTTTCTTACGTACAAACATGCCCTCATCGTAGCACCCCCCACAACCTCTGCCAATAGAAAAAGTTGGTCAGGCACTACAAAAAGGAAGACTGACAAAACACCGCAAAATCAGGCCTTCCGTCGCCCAAAAAATTAAATTAAGCGCCCTACCCACGGAACTCAGGGCTTCCCGCATGGGGAGCGACCAGCGGACGGTCAAACTAATCGCAGAGGGAATAAAGAAACGCCTCGGCAGGCGCAACAATACCGTGTTGTGGATAGGTATAGCGGGTATAGGGACAGTTATCTATGTCTGCCATCGCGGTGGATTAGGCTGTCGTGGGGGCGAGGAAAGAAATTAGCACGCCCTTTGACGTAATGCCCATGCCCCGGCAACCGCATTCTGTACGTGTGCGGGGACATCTGCTCCAGTAGAGATTTTGTAATCTCCCAACGCCCCCTGTTTTGCAGCATAAACCAGGCACTGGCTATCGCGTGTGATCAGTACCATACCTGCCTCTACTAATTCATACACACGGATTTCTCCCAGTGAAGTAGGGATATTTTCGGGCTGGCTTTCATTTTTCACTCACTCCGAGGCACACAATCCCCCCAATGGTCACAACCATCCAATTCGCACTGGTGGTATTTGCACAATTCTAATGACGGTTGTTTTTGTTGGGGATCACTCCGAGGTACACATTCTCGTCCCCAATAATCGCAGCCTCCTAACCGGCATTGATGGTATTCGCACATAGCTAGCGACGGCGATTCTTCCCAACCAGCAGGCCCCTGACAGGCGGGTAGCGAAAAACAACCGTCACTGTCGCAGAACGCTTCCATGCAATAGTCGATAAATTCCTCGCGGGTATAACATTTGCCATAGCATGCAACAATTTTTTCCTCTTCCTGCTCTTCCTGTTCTTCTTGCTCTTCTTGCATTTTCCGTTTTGTATTGAGGTTTTCTTTGCTTGTTTGGCTTTCAGTTTCCTGCAATCCTGGTAGAAGACTTCTTGGATCCTCCGTCCCACAAGAGGACGGAGTTAAACAAAAGAGCCACACAAAAATTGTCATACGCACGTCAAACATTTACGCCCTCCTAAAACTAGCCGTCATCGCAGTTTGGGTCTAGGACATAGTTGTTTTGATGCAGTCCTATCCACGCACCTGTCATCAGATCAACTAAAATTCCCAAGCAGAAGCTGAATAAACAATTCCCAGCAAAAAACCAACCTAGGTAATACTGCTTGTCAATGTGACGGCTGATGCTTCCACACCCCCGCTTCTTTACTGTTAACACATAATCGCCATACTTCGGCACGCGCACGCTGGCGTGCCCCTACCCGAGGTAGCGGTCGTTGAGATACAGTTCCGCCCTCTTTGTTTCGCTCCGAACCGTAATACGGTCGCTCGTCTGGACGAACATTGTGGCGCAACCATGCGCCACCTGAAATACTGTTAGCACTAAAAGCCTATACATAACATCCTCCATAGTCCTCATTGTTGTATCGCGGGGTAGCGAAGGTGTCGCTACCCCGCCTCTCCCACGCGAGAATCTGTTAGCCCAAATCAATCAGCCTGCCACATGCTATCAACCCCCGCAATTCGCGGTATGCGGCAGCTGCACTTAAGTATTGACCATTGTTCATCTGTGAGTATAATGCCTCCCGTGGGTAAACCTCCGGAAATTATTGTCATATCTTTCCATGTGATACAGGCTTGCCCTACTAATTACAAGTGATTAGCACACACAAAAAATTATTAAACGAAACGGCGACACGCCCTAGCTACCTCGTGATTAAAACCGAAGACACAAAGTTCTTTGCCGTTGGTGATAACAACATGGAATTCTTCACCAGCTTTATCAGTGATAAACAACGCCCATGGGCACAAATCTTCACTGCGAGGTTCAAAATCAGGTGTTTCTTTGCCCTGTTTACAGGACACAAATTCACCCTTGGTAAAGCCCATGACATCTTCAAGGAAGAACTTACCTATCTCCTTCTTTTGTCGTTGAGAAAATTTTGCCCCACAGGCATCAACCTTGCCCAAAAACTCCTCAAGCTGGGTGAGACGTAACTCTTTTGCCCTTCGAGCCATATTACACCTACATAGTAACAACCTGATTTCATCTCTGACATCGGCCACTTGTTTTAGTTAATTTAATTTTGTTTCTAATTTTTTAAGGAAACAATTTTAAGAAAACATAAAAATAGACAACAGTATGATTTATACAAATTGATTATAATTCTACGATGCCCCATTTTTCAAAACACTTGCAGTGTTCCCCTGTTAGAAGCCGATAGGGTGTCCGCTTTTTACGGGGGCATCTACAGCTTAGGTCTACCTATCGGCGGATATTTGCAAAGATTACCGTTAGACGCGTGGACGAAGCAGAAGTCCGCTTGCAATTCGTCTTCAACAACCCGTCCCCGCCGAATACTGGCGAGGACGGATTCCGCGTGCCGATATGCAGAGCGCACCCGGAGCGATTCGAACGCCCGACCTTCAGGTTCGAAGCCTGCTGCTCTATCCGACTGAGCTACGGGTGCTGGTGCACCCCCGTGTTATAGCGCAATGACCAGGGTTTGCAACCGTTTTGCTTTATCGGTATTGAGGCCGTAGAATAGGGGAGTGTGGTCTGGGGAAGGCAACAGTTGGGGGGAGGGCTGCCCACCGCTGTGCAAAACATGACCACACCCCCGCTAGGTGGTGTGATCGCATCTTTGAAAATGAACTCCAGTTGAACTTTCTTGCCCTCCAGTGGACGGATAATAATTTTCTCAAACATCCTTCGGTATACAGACTTGAGCGAGGTCAAATCATCCTTCTTAATGTGGCTGATAGCCTCGCTAGCAAGATCCAACCCTCCAGCTTTGCGGGGAAGGGCGAGCCTCCAAGAGGTGTTTGTGCAGCAGTTGAAGTTCTCTCTTCGTGCTGTCAAGCTCCCGTTCCTTGTCCCTCAAACTCATAAACTGCTTGCCATACTCGTCTCTGAACGATTGTGCCATCTCCAGATCGTCACCCTCAAGCAAGAAGCTTAAGCGTTTGTCGATGCTTTCCCGCTGACTGGCCACCTTTGCTAGGCTCGTGTCGATTTCTACAATTTTCCTTGCAACCACCCCAATAGCAACGTTTTTCTGCTTTGCATGTGTAGATGTCCCCGTGCGTATTTTTAAATGTCATTTCGTTTTTTGCTTCAGTGACATCGTTAAACAAGGCGAAGTAAAATTTAGACTGGCACGCATGTCGTTCGGCTGCCTCCGCATCTAGCTTAAGTAGGGTGTGCAAAATGTATTTGCTCGCACACACATAAAGCACTCTGTCAATTTTATCTTGGACATAATAGGCATTGAGCTTGCACCTATGGCTGCGATGGCTTTTGTGCGTGGCATCGAATTCAATAGCCAAGTTCAATGTTCCAACTTTTGAATCGACTTCAATTAAGAAGGGGATATGTCAACCTCATTATCTGTTATTTCTTGTCGCCATAAATCTATGTGTATGCTGCAACTCCTTTGATAACTGCGGTGTTTGCCACTAATTGGAGAAACCTAACTATCTGCTGAAAGTGTCAACCTCTTATCAACCTTTTGTCAATGTCAGAGGCAGCAGTTCTTTCACCGCGATAACCCGTCTTTGTATCGTGCCGCTGGTCAAACTTTCCTTCAATTTTGACAGAGCAATTTTCATGCTTTTGAACACTGCTTGCCTGCTAATCCTCATATCAGCGGCGATCTCTGTAATCGTTTTGTTATTCTCATAGCGAGCAGAAATGATGTCTCTTTGTCGGGGAGGGAGTTCACGGACACAGGACTTGAACGCAATCTTGAAGCAGCTGTATTTCTCTTCACCTGTCTATGCTCGCTTTTTGTGATTTGCAACTCAACCCGTGACGCAACTTTTTCAAAAGAACTTACAATCTCCTTGAGCAAAGCATAATCTAACTGTGGCACGAGCTTTTTGGCAGGCAAAGATACTTTTGTTGATCAAATTATGTAACTTCTGATTGTCATAGCTCCACACACAGTGATAACAAGCGTTCTTGCAGCAATCCTTCTCAACAAGCCGTTTTGCCTCTATCAAAATGTCATCCCAATAACCCCATATCAACTCTATTATCCCGCTACCACCTTCTTCGGTGTCAAGCAGCATAACATCTACCTTATCATATTGCTTATCACTGCCAGCTGCAGCACGGGCATGGATCTTATCAAGCACTATTTTCAAACTATTACCGCGCTTGCATAGACGTAAAACACGATGGGTAGCTCTGATAAAAAATTCTCCAAAAGTGGTGTAGAAATCTTCGTCACTGACATCTCTCTTGGTAAGATAAGGTAGCACCACACCAAGTGGCATAGTCAAGGTAATTGCTTGTCCCTTGCCAAATACTGTGGGAATAAACGGTTCGTAGTTAGAGACTTCTTGCTCGTTGACACTTAACTTTACACTGAACATGTTGCTTTCTACCATTTCCTTAAATACAGGCTTAATGTTGTTTTTGCTAGGGTGTGTCGCCGTTTCGTTTAATAATTTTTTGTGTGTGCTAATCACTTGTAATTAATAGGGCAAACCTGCATCATATGGAAAGACATAACAATAATTTCCAGAGATTTACCTATGAGAGGCATTATATTCACAGATGAACAATGGTCAATACTTAAAAACAAACTGTTGGAGGCGGGCGTGTATCGCAAGAAGAGGCTGCATCTGACTGTGCATGGTATTTTTTTAAGCTAAAGTCAGGGTGTCCGTGGCGATGTGTGCCTGAAAAATACGGCGACTGGCGAGCACTGCACAAACGCTTTACGGCCTGGGTAAAGAGCGGTAAGCTGCAATCTGTCTTTGATAGCTATTTGCTACATTGTGATCTGGGCAATCCTGTCATACCAAGAAGGAGTAATTCTAGTAAAAAGAACGAGTCTTTCTGTAAAGAAGCATATAAACTCAGGCCTAAGGTTGAGAATTTATTTGCAAGGCTAAAACACTTCAGGTCTATTGCCACACGATATGAAAAGCTGAAAAGAAACTACGAAGGCATGCTTTTACTTGGATGCATTGTTGTCTGGTCATCCACGCTATGCCATGCAACACTAGGGAGTTGTTAAAATAATAGAATCAAAACGGCGACACGCCCTAGTTTCGTCGATATCATCAACGTTATGAAAAACGACAAATTCTTGCCCACTAGCATAGTCATGTTCTTCGTAGAAATCTGGCAAGGGTAACAGCCTGCCAGAAGTGCCGCCATCTTCGTTAAGCGGTTCATAGAGTGCTGCCCAGGCTTGATGCCCACAGTTGCGACAGGAAACGGAATCAAGCATATCACCCTGTGGCTGACGTGCTAGCCTTTGCTTATCAAGACTCCAGTAAACACATGGTTCAGGTTTAGTGAAAACATGCACCCGCAGCCCTAAGGTTGGAAATTTAAAATTTCCCACAAACGCATGGCTAGCCAGTATCAGCAAAGCTTCTAGGTGCGATGCCGAGCCTTGTAATACGCGGTGAAACTTCTCAATAGCATCTTGCCACTTGATAACAGTAGCTCTATTATCATCTAGCAAAATTTTCGGCAATGCTCGTGCCATCTGCTCAACGTGAGGAAAGATAAGTTTACCCCACTGCTCGTATGCTTCTTGGCTGCCTTTAGGCACAGTATCTTCTAAGTTGATAGCAAAGAACAGCTTCGCTAAGCTGAGCAATGAATCAGGAAAACTTTTCTTCAACTCTGCACCTATATCAGCCGACCGCACCTGTAAAAATCTAGCAAAAGCCTCTTGTTGATAATCTTCTAGCTCTTGATACTCATCTTCAAGCAACCAATTGTTATTGTCAGGGAATTCTTTACCAAACAGTTGCGTAAAGAAGTCTCGCATTTTGTTATCTTGCTTGCCATTGCTAGCTTCATCGCTTTGTGATGGCTTTTGCACTAAGGTTGCCGAAGTAGCAATAGGCAGAAAATTCTCACCTCCTGTATCGAGATGCACTCGCAAGCGGGCTAGCAGACAAGCTATCTCTAAGCCAAGTGTGCCTGTATAGATATGTGCTTCGTCGAGCACAAGATACTGTAGGTCAATGTCTTTAAACAGAGATTGATCGGAAGAACGTAGCAGCATATATTCAAGCATCTTGTAGTTAGTTAATAAAATGTGCGGCACAGTTTCAGGCTTAGTAGGATCAACATATACACTGTCAGGGTTTATGTCAGGATCAATTTCACCTTGTATTTTTTTGTTTATCCTCTCACGAAAAGAGCGGGAGGGATTTTTAAATGTGCCGTTGTAAATTCCTGCTCTGATACCCGTGCCCTTAGCATACTTGAGAATACGAAAGAACTGATCTTCAACCAATGCGTTCATGGGGTACAGCAGCAATGCCCCGATACGATTGCCGTGCTGGTGAAAATTTTGCTTGAATAAACCGTCGATGACAGGAAAAATAAAGCCCTCTGATTGTAGTTTAAAATCTTGGTAGCCAAAATAAGCAATTGTTTTGATAAACCATTGGTCATAGAGTTCTTTTAGTTTGTTTTTGTTAAAGTATCTTTTGCTTTTTTGGTCTAGCTCACGGTAAAAATCGCGCCAGGCTCGCATGTGTTCATTGCAGTATGTAGCTTGAATGCTGTGAAAATTATCGCTGTGAGCAATACCAAGCAGTGTTTCAGGGTCAACAAAACTGCTATGGATCTCAAAGCCTTGCAGTGCATTGTTTGCGCTGTCGCCCGCACCTATACCCCTCCTTCAGAGGGCGCATCGGCGAATAGATGGCGGTGTTAAAGTGCTAATTGTAGGGGTTGACAAATGGAGTGCCAGTTGTTTGAATCCGTCGACACAGATGGCTGAGGACACAAGGGTGCAAACGTTTACACTTACTTTGCCTAGTATAGGTCATAATCAAGATGGATTTGAGGCGTTAGCTTGCTTGTATGCACGGGTTCATGCCTGCTCACCCAGCAACATCGTTATTGATATGCGGAGAACTAAATGGATTGATGCCGATATGTGCGCACCGCTAGGCGGGATTGTCTGCCTACTAGAACAAAGGCTAAACCAATTTAAGTTTGTGACTGCGGATGACAAACTCGAATATATTCTGATGAGAAACGGCTTCCTTTCCTATCACGGAGGAGAGAAAGTTGCGGACAACTGGGACACCACTATCGCATATCGCAGATTTGCTACTGAGAACGAAGTCGCTTTTTCGAGTTATGTATTCAATGAGTTGCTGCGCCACCCCAAAGTCGTTAGCATGGAGGGCAAGGCGCAGAAGGACTTCACCAAGAACGTCTCGGAAATTTTCAACAACGTCTCCCAGCACGCCCACACACAGCTGGATGTTTTCAGCTGCGGGCAGTTCTTCCTCAAAAAGAAGAGCCTCGTCTTCACCGTAGCAGACATGGGCATCGGCATACACCAGAGCGTGAAGAACTTTCGGCGAGAAGACATAACGGCAGTTGACGCAATCAGGTGGGCGGTGGAGGGAAATACCACTAGGCAAGGGGCACCTGGAGGAATGGGGCTGCAGCACCTCAATCGCTTCTTTGATTCCAACGCAGGGTGTGTTAGAACCGTATCGGGTAATGGTTATTGGGAAAAGCGCGGGGGGCGAGTAAATGATGCGTCTTTGGCATTTACCTTGCCTGGCACAGTGGTGAGCCTAGAGGTTAACGTCGTTGGATAGTGGGTATTGTCATGTTTTGGTCGGGTACTAGTTGATTTTTTGGTGAGGTAGGTCATGGCAAACGAAGTCAAGGTTTCAGTGATCTCGGTGGTAGGCAGCCCTATGTGCGTAGCTACTCGCGACGGAGATAGGCTCTACGAGCGTATTGTCGAGGCTTTTAACGCGGGCTACTATGTCAATCTCTCGCTCCTCAATGTGACCATATTGACTTCTGCCTTCCTGAACCGTGCGATAGGTTGTCTGTATGGCGAGTTTACCGCAGAAGATATCGAGGCACGCCTAAGCTATACTGACATTGAACCCGACGACAAGGAACTGATAGATGCTGTTGTTGAGAATGCCAAGCAGTATTTCAAAGACCCAGAGAAACACAGACAAGCGGTCAAGGCGGCTGAAGAGGGTTGAGTTTGCCACCACATAACATAAACAACTACAAGTTCACTGACTCCGAACAGCTGTTCCTAGATGCCAATATATGGCTCTATATTTATTCTCCAAGAGAGACCAAGGGCGACAGAATGCAGGAAGTGTATTCAGCAGCGTTTAACAGCATGCTGACAGCCAAAAGCCAGCTGTTTACCGATGTTCTGGTCATCTCTGAGTTTGTCAATACCTATGCGAGAACAAAGTGGAAAAACACCGCACCCAGCAATAGTTTTAAAACTTATCGTCAGAGCGAGTACTTCAAGCCAGTGGCTAAACAAATTGCCATTGCTGCCAAGAAAATCACGAGCATGTGTCAGGTATTGGAAAGCGGCTTTTCGCAACTGCAACATCGTAGTTTATTTGCAAGCTACGCCACAGGTAAGTTTGATTTCAATGACCAAATATTTGCTAAGTTGTGTCTTAGTCAAGGGTTGACACTGGTCACGCACGATGGAGATTTTGCAGGACAGACATTACCGGTCTTGACCGCCAACAAGAAAATTTTGAGACAAAAACGCACCCCTAGCGGGTAGACAACAGCCTCTCTTGTCCTCCAGATAGCAGATTGTGATAAAAAAACAGATTGTTACAAATTACCCCCCAGTTTAACCCGAAGTTTTGGCACGTGGGGAGATGGAGCTAAAGCGAGCACACTAAACGGTCGATGGTGCTTATGTACACAAATACAGGGAGTTTGTAGATGCCCCCGTAAAAAGCGGACACCCTATCGGCTTCTAACAATCACGTAGAGGAGTTCAGTTATGGTTAGCAAACCAGCACCAGGGCAATTAGTTGAGTGTCGTGGTGGAGTGTGGCGTTTTGTGAAGGCAGAGAGGGATTTTTGGCAGCTTGAGCTTTTGCGGCAAGGGGCAAATTATGCCGAAGAAGTAGTGCAGGTGTGTGGGCAATTCCGCAACTTGAGTCAAGTACCTTGCGTGTGTTGCCACCGCATGAGGGAGCAATTCCAGCTGTGCATAAAGCAAAAGTGCAGCGGCGGGAACTTTATCAGCCGTTTTTAGCAATGCGCAAGGAGAGGGTGTTAGCCGACAGAAGGGATTCTAAAGAGCCACAGACGGCGAGGCGTTGTGCTATTGAGGTTAAGCCGTGGCAATTTGAGCCATGGCGTAGGGTGGTTGATGCGTTGCCGTTCCCGCGTCTATTGCTTGTGATGACGTTGGACTAGGCAAGCCTACCGAGGCCGCGATAATTCTGGCTGAGCTAACACGGCGTAGGCGGGCTGAACGGGTGTTAATTATTATCCCGCAACATCTTTGCGAAAAGTGGCAAACAGAACTTTACGAGCGATTTGGTTTAGCATTTGAAGTATATGGTCGTGGCACACGGGAACGTTTAAGCAGCAGAGGCGTAAAAAATCCGTGGCAGGTGGTGGAACGGGTAATTGTGTCGCGTGATTTCGTTAAGCGGTGGGAAAATTTAAAGCCGTTGCAAAATATAAGTTGGGATTGTATCGTTATTGATGAATGTCATCATTTTGTGCGAGATAAAAACAAAGCCACAAAGAGGCTGCGTGAGCTAGCAGAACAAATTGTTTACAACAGTCCAGCGTTATTAATGCTATCAGCAACTCCCTTTACTGGCGATCAAGAGCAGTTCAACAGTCTTGTGCAATTGCTTGATCCAAAATTTTATTTAAGTGAACATTTGCAGCAATGGAGACCAGACAGCCCTTATTTAGTGCGGCGCAATAAAAAAATTCTCGCGGAGAGAGAAGATGAAATTTTTGCAGAAAGAAAGGTGCTGCATCATAAAATTGTTGAAAGTGATTTATCTAGGGCGTGTCGCCGTTTTGTTTAATGATTTTTTGTGTGTGCTAATCACTTGTAATTAGTAGGGCAAACCTGCATCATATGGAAAGATACAACAATAATTTCCAGAGGTTCACCCATGAGAGGCATTATACTCACAGATGAACAATGGTCAATACTTAAAAACAAACTGTTGGAGGCGGGCGTGTATCGCAAGAAGAGGCTGCATCTGACTGTGCGTGGTATTTTATTTAAGCTAAAGTCAGGGTGTCCGTGGCGATGTGTGCCTGAAAAATACGGCGACTGGCGAGCACTGCACAAACGCTTTACGGACTGAGGAAAGAGCGGTAAGCTGCAATCTGTCTTTGACAGCTATCTGGTACATTGTGATCTGGGCAGCGTGTCCATAGACGCTACGATCGTCAAGGCACATCAACACAGCAGTGGTGCTCGCAAAGGTGAAGAGGCCGCTATTGGCAAGTCAGTTGGTGGCCACACGACGAAGATTAGTATGGTAGCAGACAATATGGCTCGACCTGTTGATTTTGTCATTACCGAAGGGCAGGTGCATGACGCTGTGATGGCCGAAGAATTGCTTGAGAATTTGCCTCAAGCTGGCAACGTCATTGCTGATAAAGGCTACGATGATGATAAGATAAGAGAAACAGCCAAAAATAACGGGGGCATCTACAGACCTCAGGCTGTCAGTGGCTAAGAGATCGCCTCGCAAGGCGGCTTGATCTAGACAGGAATAGGCACTACAGATCGCTAGATGCCAATACCCCCGCCCGCGGCCTATGAGATGCTCCTAGAGGTTGAAGATGGGGCTAGACAACTTCCTCAACTCGCCCTCATGCCTTCATTACCGCCTTGTCGCTCGCCTTTCCTGCTCGGATTGACCTTGTGGGCTTGCTACTCGTCTTTCTCAAGGGGATTTTGTGGTTGAGGAGCAGGCCTCTGACGTATGTTTTTGAACAAGAAAATTGATAGGCGATAGCTCGTATTGAGAGGCGTTTTCTGATATATTTCTGTATGAGTACATCTTTAGGTATTGGCCTAAAAGGCATGTAGGTCTCTGATGTCATTGAAAATTGTGGAATGAGCAGATTTTTTGCATAGCGGCGGCGTGGGGGGAGGGCTGGTAATGCGCAATTTATTGTGGCAGGGCGGCTTGTGTTGCATCGCGGTTATCGGCATAGCTTGCAAAGCGCTGATACGGCCGCTGCACGGCGAGGTGCATGCGATCAGCGATGCCACGCTCACGTTGGGTCTCGTGCCGATTCACAGGGATGATGACATGCGTGCCTATCGTCTGCTGGTGTGCAAGCGGGTGGCGGTCTACTCGCCGCAGTTGCTTGCCGACGACGATCATTGTCGGGTGGCTCTACGCGACGGTGACCGTGCTGAGGTTGTCTTTTGGCCGAACGATTTTCGCCGCGATTTTGCCAGCAAGTACGAGGGTTACGTCAAGCATGCGGCGATCGCGGCCTTGGCGGTCGTGCCGTTGGCTTTGGTCGGGAGGCTGGCGGGGAGATGGAAGATTATGCGGCTGGCAAAGAGGGAGGATACTGGTCTGGAGCTCAAAGATTTTGCCGAGGGTAAATTTACCCGCAAGCTTATCGATGATGGGATGGGTAGCAGTGGTATGCTGTTCTATCGTGCCGCGTGGCGCATGCGCACCACGGAGATTTTTGCTAGAATCGCACACAGCACAGGCAGCGAGGCGATACGGGCAGAAGTGGAGGCCTTCGGTGCTCTGACCAAGGTGTTTGAAAATGCCGTTGAACTGAAAACGCTGGGGGATAGCAAGCGCATTCTCGAAGAGATTAGAACCATGCCGACGGACAAGGTGGAGGCTCGTTTGGGGAAGTTGGAGAAGGAAATCATAGAGCATAATGGCAGCATGGGGTTCGGTGAGGAGGGCACGTTCACTGAAAGTTTTTTTGCACATAAGAAACGCTACCGAGAGCTTATCGCCGCGGTGACTGCCGAAGGGAAGTCGCTGGCTGAGATGAAAGTTCTGGCGCGAGAGTTGCATGAGGCCGCACAGGCTTACGGCGAAGGTCTCCCGCGCTATGAAGAGCTATATGCCAAGTCTACCGTTTTGATGGGAAAGGATGCCAGTGAATACTATCGTCTCGTCAAACAGGTGAATAGCGAGTTCGTCAGCAAGCAGGCTGAGTTGCTTGCCAACGAGGACGATGCGCTGCGTCTGTCGGTTGAACTGCTGCAAACCACGGCCGAGGCACGGCGCAATGCCAGTATGTACGCTCTGGGTGGCGGCGGGCTAGGTGCCGCCATCCTCAGTGCTATCGACAAATCTATCTGGGGTTATGCCGAGCGACAGCTCAGCCGCTATTGGCATCAAATCTTCGTCGTTGACGACGACTTCGCGGCGGCACATCCTGTGCACGACATCGGCGTAATCCTGCGAGCATTAGCCGACGAGTTTGGTTTTGTCGTCAATCCTCGCGCCTTGCAGCTTTCCCCACCATCCCTCTAGCGGGAGGTGGCTCGGAGCTACTTCTTCTTGTCGTCCACAGTCCCTTCCGCTTCCGACTGGATACCTTCGAGGCTCAGGAACTCTGGATAAGCTTCGATGCCGAGTTCCATGATGTCCTGACCGAGAAACTCGCTATCTTTGGAGACGCGCAAGCCCAGCGTATATTTCAGCACCGCCCAGACGACGAGACTGCAGGCGAAGACAAAACCGCCGATCGCGGCGACCCCGATCAGTTGGTTGATCACCGTCGCGTCATCGGAAAAAATCCCCACCGCCAGTGTGCCCCAGATACCCGCGACGAGGTGAGCGGGGATTGCCCCGACGACATCGTCTATTTTAAGTTTTTCAAACACAGGCACGGACAGAGTTGCCACCAATCCCCCGATAGCTCCGATGATCAGCGCGTAGATGGGGTTGGTGATGTCAGGCCCCGCGGTGATGGCAACCAAGCCGCTGATTGCACCGTTCAAAATCCACAGCACCTGCACGCGGTTGTGGATAACGACACCGAGCAACATTGCGGTGACCACTCCCCCTGCGGCCGCGATGTTGGTGTTGAAGAGTACCAGCCCGACGGCGGCGGCATCGGCGGCACTGCCGAGTGCCAATTGCGACCCGCCGTTAAAGCCGAGCCAGCCGAGCCAGAGAATGAAGGTTCCCAGCGTTGCCAGCGGCACGTTAGATGCGGGCGTGGGCATGACGGTGCCGTCGGACTTGAACTTTCCGACCCGCGGTCCGATGAGCAGAACACCAGCTAACGCCGCCCAACCACCGACCGAGTGGACGATCGTCGAGCCCGCAAAGTCTTTGAAGCCCATATCGCTTAACCAACCGCCGCCCCACGTCCATTCCCCGATGATCGGATAGACGATCGCCGACAGGATGAAAACGAAGATCAAAAAAGACCACAGCCGTACACGTTCGGCCAACGAACCTGAAACGATCGATGCGGTGGTGGCGACGAACACCATCTGAAAAAACACCTCTGTCATCGAAAACGTGCTGCGGCCAATGGTTGCCGACAGGTGGGCGGCATTCTCAGGGGAGCTGATCAGCCCCAATTCGAACGCCTCTGGCGACACGAAAATGCCAAACTCCGCGTACATAATGTTGTAACCGACGATAAAATACGCCAGACATGCCACCGCGTAGAGCATCAGGTTTTTCAGGCACACGATAGCGGTGCTTTTCGCCCGCACCAGCCCGCTCTCCAGCATGCAAAAACCCGCGGCCATCCACATCACCAGGGCGGCGGAAAAGAACAGCAGCAGGTTATTCAGGATATATTGGGTTTGAGGAGACACCGCCGCAGGGTCAGCCGCCAGCGCGAAACCGGAAACTCCCCCCCAGCCTACCAACAACACGACTAACGACTGCATTACGCTTCTCAATTTAGCCACGACTACTGCCCCCTCATGTTTACGTTTAGACACCAACCCTCCTGCGGTTAGAAGAAATGTGCGCTTGCTTTCCTAACTCACATGTGACATTTTCATAAGCTGACCGCTAGTTCGTCAGGCAACCGTACCAGAAGAGTCCTTATACTATTAGATAAAGGAGTTGGGAAAATAATGAAACAAAAAAATGACCTGCTGTTCAAGCTCAGACGAAAGGAGGAGCTGGACTCGTTCATGGAAGCGCTGGACGGATTTCGTGACACACACGATCTCGACTACAAGGTCTACTTCGATCTCAAGATCTGCCTCGAAGAGGTGGTTGTCAATATTTTCAAGCACGGTCAGGGGGGGGATAAGAGGGCTATCGAGATCGACATCGCCCTCAGCGGCGGTGAAGACGGCATGATCGTCGCCACCGTCGAGGACAACGCGATCCCGTTCAACATCGTTGAAACGGAGAGTGGAGTCTATTTTCAGTCCGACCTGGAAGACCGCCCCGTCGGTGGGGTGGGTATTCACCTGGTCAAAAATTTAACCGATGGGCTGGCCTATGAACAGTTAAAAAACGGCCACAACAAGGTCACGTTGAGCAAGAGAACCAGCGTTTAAATTGGAGAAGCAGCCATGGTAAAGATTCTGGTGGTGGATGACGAGGTCGATGTCGAAACCCTCATCATGCAGAAATTCCGCCGCAAAGTGCATCGCAAGGAGTGGGAATTTACCTTCAGCCGCAACGGGGAAGAGGCGCTGGAGGTGTTGCGTGAGAACCACTCAATCATCGACATCGTGTTGTCCGACATCAATATGCCCAAGATGGACGGGTTGACACTCTTGCAGAAGATCGGCGAGGAGGGTTTCGACCTGCGCACGATTGTCGTCTCCGCTTACAGCGATATCGACAATATTCGCACGGCGATGAACAACGGAGCGTTCGACTTTATCACCAAACCGATCAATTTTCAGGATATGGAGCTGACTATCCAGCGCAGCTATCGCAATCTCAATCAGACACGGGAAGCGCTGCGTTCCCGCGACGACCTGCTGGTGCTGAAGAAGGAACTGAACCTCGCACACAAGATTCAGAAATCCATTCTGCCGCACGGCTTCAACGTCCACAAAAGTTGCGACATCCACGCTTTCATGACCCCCGCGAAGGAGGTGGGGGGGGATTTTTATGATTTTTTCCAACTCGACACGGAACACACCGCCTTTCTGGTCGCGGATGTGTCGGGCAAAGGTGTTCCCGCCTCGTTGTTTGCGATGGCCAATCAGGCCCTGATCAGGGGCATGGCTTCGGGTTTGAGTATCTCCACAGGTGAGCTGCTCAGCAAAATCAACGAGAAGTGCTGCGAAAACAACGAAAACTGCATGTTCATCACCATCTTTCTCGGTATCTTGAACACCGCCTCAGGCGAAATGGTCTACACCAACGCAGGACATACGCCGCCTATCTTCATCGACCGCGACGGGAAGTGCAAACTGCTGCCGCTTACCGAGGATGTCCCCCTCGGTATCTCGGAGGGGGAGAAATTTTCCGAGCGGAGTACCGTCATGCAGCCACAGGATACCATTTTTGTCTACACCGACGGTGTTACCGAAGCGATGAACGCCGACGGCGAGGAATATGGCGAAGAACGACTGATCGCTGAGCTAGCAGGTCAGGCGGGCAGGTCGCTACCAGAACACGATGAGCATGTTTACCGTAAAGTGCTAGAATTCGCCGCGGGTGTGCAGCAATTCGATGATCTTACCTATCTGTCGTTACGTTACCTGGGGGCACGACGGTGACGGTTTGGCGTGTGGCAGTCCTGTGGTTTTTGGTAGTCCTCCCCGCGCGGGGGGAGACGGGCGAGGGCATGACGATCGACCCTCGCCAAGGCATCAGCGATAGCGAGATTTTGATCGGGCAGACAGCCGCACTGACGGGTGTCGCCAAAGGGTTGGGCATCAATATGCGGCTCGGTATTCTCGCCGCCTTCGAAGCGGTGAATGCTGACGGTGGTGTACACGGACGCAAGCTACGTCTGATTAGCAAAGACGACGGCTACGAACCAGAACAGACGATCACCAATATCCACGAGTTGATCAAGAAAGAAAAAGTTTTTACCCTAGTCGGAGGTGTGGGCACACCGACTTCTAAAGCGGCGTTGCCGATTGTCGCTAAAACCGCCCTGCTCTACATCGGCCCGTTCACGGGTGCTTCCTTCCTGCGCACGTCGCATGTGAACACGGTGATTAACGTGCGTGCTTCCTACGCCCAAGAGACCAAAGAGATGGTGATCAGATTGCGCAAGGATTTAAACATCAGGCGCATCGCCGTGCTCTATCAGAACGATTCGTACGGTTTGGACGGATTGCGCGGGGTACAGGCTGCGGTGAAGGAGGTCAAGGGCACCGAACTCGTCTCGTCTGGTTCTTATCGCCGCAATACACTCGCCGTCAAAACCGCTTTGCTCGACATCAAACGCGGCAAGCCACAGGCGATCATCTCCATCGGTTCGTACCTGCCCGTCGCCACCTTCATCAAGTGGGCTAACAAGATAGGTATGCGCACGACGGTGTTCATGGCCGTGTCGTTCACGGGGGTTACGCCGATGGCCGCCCAACTGCAAAAAAACCGCTCACGCGTGTATGTAACACAGGTCGTGCCACCCCCCGACAACCTACGCAGCCCGCTGGTAGCCAACTACCGTAAGGCACTGCAGGCAGTCGCCCCCAAGGCGAAGCCTGGTTTTATCTCGTTGGAGGGCTACGTCGTCGGCCGTCTGGTGAGCGCGGCTCTAGAGAAGGCGGGGGCGGATGTCGATCACAGCAGTTTTTTGCAATCTTTCAAACATACGTTAACCACGTTTGCTATCGATGACTTGCAGCTTACCTACGACAAGGAGGACAATCAAGGTTCGGATAGCGTCTTTCTGACCCGTGTTTATCGCGGTAAGATAACGCCAGTGCGCCGCCTTGTCGGGCTGCGCAAAAAAAAGTGAAGTAAGGCGAGGAGGGAGGACAGCTGATTTTGGGTGAAAAGAAAAAATTCAGATTTTCAATCGGGTTGCAACTGTACGTGATCCTCGGCGTGTTCGTCGCCCTGATCATGCTGACCAGTTTGCTGGGACGAGTGTCGTTGCTGCAGATGAACGACATTCAAAAAAACATCACTGGTCACCATATTCCTGAACTTTCTATCGCCATCGGCATGGGGCAGGAAAGCGTTGCCCTCGCGAATGCCGCGGCACGCTTGCGCAGTGCAACCTCGGAGGGGGAGGTACGTGCAGTAAGAGCCACCGTCGATACACATGCCGAGCGTCTCGATGAGGAACTGCAAGAACTAGCAAAGATCAACCCCGATGCGGATAGCAACGTCGCCGTGCTCACCAAGTTCAAGGGTTTTTCCGCAGATCTGCTCAACAACTTGGCATTGCTGGAAAAGTCCGTCTACACCACCATCGGTATCCGCAGGAAGATAAAAGCAGCCACCGAGAAAGCATTACAAGAAGCACGAACCCTAGACAATTTTCTCCTCATGGGAATCGACAACCAGACCTTCTTCCTCAACACAGGCTGGAAGACAATTAACCAACCGCGGCCTGTTCCTCCTGCGCGGCGTTTGCGCGGCGATGCGGTCAGCTACTACCGTAGTTTGATGACGCTGCGCTCGCAGTCACAACGTGCGGCCAACCTGCTCGGTGAAACGGTGCAGGTCAGTAACGGCGACCTGATTCAGCCTCTGCGAGAACGTTTTCGTGCCGCAGTCGATACCTGTGCACATATGCTGTTGCACATTACCGACGGTGAGCTGCAACAGCAAGCACGCGGAAGCTACGAGGTTATCAGATCTTTGGGGTTAGGTGATGCCGACAACGACAATGACCCCGAAGGTGGTTTGTTCCAGATGATGGAAGCCGTGTTTCAGGAAGAAGCTCGTCAGAGCGCTTATCTAGCTGGCAATGACAGCATCGTCGGAGGACTGTCGCAACAAACCGAGAAACTAATCAGCGGCATTCAAAATGCGAGCAGCGGCACTTCGGATATTTTCGCTCAAGCGATAATGCATCGCCGTAACGAGTTCTTTGCCCTCAACATCATTTCAGTAATTATCGCCGTTCTGGTGGGTAATTTTCTGGTGCGCAAAAATTTAATTGGCAGAATCAAGAACCTATCGAATACCATGATTACGCTATCGCAAGGCAATTTGCGTACCCCGCTAACCATTCGCGGCAACGACGAGATCACCGACATGAGTCGCTCGCTGGAGGTATTTCGCCAGCATGCCTACGAAGCACAGAAGCTGGAACTGGTCGAGCGTCTGGCCAAAGAAAACCAAGAAAAAAATGTCGCGTTGGAGAGCACCATCCTCAAGCTCAGAAACGCACAGCAGCAGATGATTATGCAGGAGAAACTCGCATCGCTAGGGCAGCTAACCTCTGGTATTGCCCACGAGATCAAGAATCCGCTGAATTTCATCACTAACTTTTCGCTCGTATCACGAGAGTTACTGGAAGATATTTCCCGTGAGGTCACTGAGGCAGGGGACAAGTTACCTCCCGCAAACAAGTCCTTCATCGAGGAGGTGCTGCGTGATCTCTACGGCAATATGGAGAAGATCAACTTCCACGGGCAGCGTGCTAACGATATCGTGAAAGGTATGTTGCAGCATTCACGGGGCGGGGATTCGGGAGCGACCGAGGAGGTTGTCTTCAGCCGTTTCCTCGATAGCACGATCAATCTCGCCTATCAGGGGAAACGCACATCGAGCAAGGAGTTTAACGTTGACATCAAAAAATCTTACGATGAGCGCATCGACAAAGTTAGGATAAATCCGCAGGACATCTCGCGTGTTATCCTCAATCTGGTGACCAACGCCTGTGATGCGGTAGACGAAAAAAGACTCAGGGGCGAGGCAGGTAGCGACTACCGCCCGACAGTTTGGGTAACAACCAAAAAAACAGGCGATGACCACTCTCCGCTGGCGGAGATCAGGGTACGAGACAACGGTTTGGGTATCCCTGAAAAACTCGTGAAGAAGGTCTTCGACCCCTTCTTCACCACCAAACCCACCGACAAAGGCACGGGGCTCGGTCTATCACTCTCGCACGACATCGTGGCCAAACACCGCGGTGTGATCAGACTGGAACGTCTTGCCGAGGGCACGGAGTTCGTCGTCGAACTGCCCCTCAGTGGCAGCGAGGGCAGCACTACGGAACAGGATTCTGCCTAGCTACGAACGATTCTCCTGCGACTGCCCGCGTAAAGCTCAAAGACCAGCACGGTGATTTCTATCTTGCCGTTGAAAAACTTGAATTTTTTGCGCGGATGGAGGCCTATACTGCGCCACGGACTGTAGGTCGCGGTAATCAGCACGGCCTCCCAGCCAGAGAAATTGCGTTTCAGGAAGTCGCCCATCCTGCCATACAACTCCGTCAAACCGTCTCCCGCAGCCATGCGATCGCCGTAGGGAAGGTTGGCGATAACGATGCCAGGAGCACAATCCACCCGCACTTCGGCGAAAGGGCAGGTGGAGAATGCGATGAACTGCGCCACGCCCGCACGGGCAGCATTGGCACGTGCCAATTGTACGTAGTTGTCTTCGATGTCCGACGCGAAAATCGGAGCACTGAGCTTGGGGCGAGTCTCGCGTTGCAGTCGTTCCCTCGTCGCACGCCATAGCTCAGGGTTGAAATCCAATAACCGCTCGAAGCCGAACACCCCCGCGGGGCGTTGTAGCAGCGGAGCCTGCCGTAAAGCGATCATCGCCGCTTCGATGGCGATAGTGCCGCTGCCGCACATCATATCGAGCAGCGGTTTGCGCCCGCGATAGCCGATCTGCTGCAAGATGGCCGCGGCTAGCGTTTCCTTCAGCGGGGCGGGATGTGTGCCTGCACCGCGGTAGCCGCGCTTGTGCAGGCTCTGACCCGCGGTATCGACACTGATGGTGCACTTGTAACGTTGGTTGTAGCCGATAACTAACACCCGCGGGTTTTTCAGCGCGACCGCGGGCGGGGGGCTATTTTTCTGGCGAAAGCTGCGCAAGATACCTTCTTTTATTTTTTTACTGATGACGTTACCCGCCATCCCGCATCCGCTACGATCGGCATCGATACCATCGACGCGGAATGAATGCTCACCATCGAACAGCTGTGGCCACGCGATGCGTGCACTCTGATTGCTCAGCATTTCTTCCGTCGGGGCACGCACCGTCTTGAGGATACGGAAGAGACCGCTAGCGGTGCGCAAGCGGAGATGCACTTCGTAGTACACGGACACATCGGCACTGAAGTAGACGGAACGAAAATCTGCCATGATGTCAGTCGCCCCCATCTGCCGCAGCTCTTCCGCCAGTAATGTTCTGCTCTCGGTGGGGCAAGTAGCGATCAGTTTAAATAATAGTTTCACAATTCCAACATCTTAACTGGATTTTTGCGTGATCACCAAAGAACGGTCGGGCAAAACTGATTTACACACAGCCGCGCTGGCGCGACGATACTCTATTATAGGCTGTCGTGCAACGAGGATGCTTTATATCATGGGACGCGGTGTACTGTTTTTGTGCCTGTTGGGTGGCGGGTTGCAGGCTACGCCGCTCGTCATGAGTCACCGTGCTGGCATGGGGGATTTTCCCCAAGCCAGCCCCGCGGCGATAGCGCATAGTCTAGCCCTCGGGGTGGATTTTATCGAATTAGACCTGCGTCTCAGCGCCGATGAGGTCCCTGTCGTCTATCACGATGCCCACATCGACCCCCATCTGTGTGTACGACGGGATGGCAGTACCATACCCGCGGCTCTGTCTGTCGCGGCGTTGTCGCTGGCGGAGATCAAGGCACTGCGCTGCGGTGTGCGAGTCAACCCGCGTTTCCCCGCTCAGCGCGCGGTCCCACACCATATCCTTACGCTGCGGGAAGTACTGGAGATCATTGCGGGGCACGCTGCTCAGGTCGAGCTGATGTTTGAACTCAAGCGAGTCAGCTGGCGTAAGTTACCCACCTTCGTGCGGGCGGTGCTTGCTGTTGTTGCAGACAGCGGTTTGAGTCATCGTATCAATCTGCAATCCGCCGATCTGCGTATCGTTGGCATGCTCAAGAAAATGTCTCTGTGGCAAGAAATTGCCCTCATCACCGACATCGTGCCCGCGCCCGCTTCCCTCCTGACCCCGCGCCGTGTGGCTTGGTTACAATTTGCGGGCAAGCGTGTCGTGGCGTATACCGTCAACAGCCCGCAGGAGTGGGAAAGATTGTTACGGGCGGGGGTCGATGGTTTTATCACCGACTACCCACGCACGTTGCAGGAATTTCTCGCTCGTCGCCCTTAGAGGTTTTTGCCAACGCGCCGATGGACAGCTATGCCGTGGGGACGGATACGGAGCTGAGGCAGCATGCGTTCGCTGAAGACAGGAACGGTAATCGGTGACTATCGCATTATCTCCGAAATCGGAGTGGGCGGGTTGGGGCAGGTGTTCAGGGCGGTGCATCTTCGCAACCACGTTACCGTCGCGTTGAAGGTTATCCGCGACAGTCTCTACTGCAACAGAAAGTTCATCGGCAAGTTTCATCAGGAAATAATTGTGCACTCCAGTTTGCAGCATCGCAACATCGTGCGTTATTACGACAGTTGTTTCAAGCCACCGCGTTGCTACATCGCGACCGAATTCATCGACGGCTGGTCGGGGATGGAGTTCATCAAACGCCACGGGGAACTGCCGCCGTTGGTGGCACTGTCCATCGTTTTTCAGATTTTACAGGGCCTCGATCATCTGCACGTGCGTGATTTTATGCACTACGACCTGTCGGCGGGTAATTTTTTGGTGGAACGCACAGGGCGTATCGTGTTGACTGATTTCGGTTTATCGAGCAAGTATGAAAATCACAAAAATTACCTCATCGGCACACCAGGCTACTACTCCCCCGAACATATCGACAGCAGTGCTCTCGGCTACGCCTCCGATACCTATTGCGTAGGTTTGATCCTCTACGAACTGATCAACGGACGACGAGCCGTAACCGCGAGCAAAGATCGCAAGCTGGTTTCTTCTCTCATGCGGCGCATCACATTCGACGTTCCCTGCTCCGACAACAAAATACGGCGACTGCTGGTCAAAATGCTCAGAAAAGCACTCAGCTATGAAGCTTCCAAACGCTATGCGAGCGCACATCAAATGCTATATGATTGTTATTTGATTCTCGAAGCTTGTCGTATCCGCTACCCGCGACAGGCGGTGCTGAAGTATCTAGTGCAGTCAGACGCAGTTGCAGCGGAACAAGAAAACATCCGTGATGGGCAGGACATCTATCAGGGATTCGTCGCTACCCGCGTGCAATCCGCGTCCTCCCGCACCGTCGCCTAGGGGCTTTAAGGCGGTAACTTTCTGCGTGAGCCCCTCTCTACCGTTGCGCGGTGCGTTTGTTGCGTTGTAGTTGTCGCCAGACGGCGATGATTTGCGCGGCGATCGGTGCCGCGGCCGTGCCTCCGCCTCCGATGCGATCGTTTTCGCTGACGACGATAACGGCGATGTCGGCATTCTCCTGCGGAGAGAAGGCGGCAAAGATGGCATGCTCGCGCCATTTAGTGCTGACCTCAGCGTTTTTCTGGTACCTGTGTAGGCTGATTGTCTGCACTGAGCCTGTCTTGCCCGCAATCTCCACCCCCGCGAGGTCAGCACGCCGTCCTGTGCCTTGCGGATCAGTGACGACAGCACGTAGATAGTTTCTGAGCAGTTGTAAGTGTCGGGCATCGTTGCCGCTGTGTTGCAGTAGGCTTGCCTCATAGTGTGCGAGAGGTTTACCGTAGTGATCGACGATCCGCCGTACCAACCAGGGTCGCCAAATCTTACCGCCGTTCGCGATGGCCGCGTAGAGGCTGACCATCTGCAGGGGTGTGAGCAGATTATAACTCTGTCCGATGGCAATGCCTGTGTTCTCTCCCCGCTGCCACTTATGCCCGTGCCGTCTTCGTTTCCACGCACGGGTGGGAATCAAACCCTGCCGTTCGGCGTTGAGATTGAGACCGAGCTTGCGCCCTAAAGCGAAACGGTGAGCATAGTGGGCGATACGATCGACTCCTAAAGTCAGGCCGAGATGATAAAAAAACACATCGCATGACCGTACCAGTGCCTGCTTGAGGTTGACTACACCATGCCCTCGTCTTTGGTGGCAGTGGAAAGTATCCCGTCCTACCGCAAGTCTGCCGCGGCACGCAAACTGGGTTTGCGGTGTGATAATCCTATCGCCCAGCGCGGCGAGGGCAGTGACGACTTTGTAGATACTACCTGGGGCGTATTCACCTCCCGTCGTTTTATCGAGCAGCGGATGAAAGGGATTAGCCAACAGTGCCTGCCAGCGTTGCTGCGATAGCCTACGGAGATACATCCGTGGGTCGAACTGTGGCATACTTAACAGCGCAAGAATCGCACCGTTGCGAGGGTTGATGGCAATCACCGCCCCCTGCTTGTCTTTGAAGGCCGCGGCGACACTCCGCTGTAACTCGTAGTCGAGCGTCAGTTCGAGGTTTGCCCCTGGCACAGCCGCTTGGCGCGGCAAACGCAAGTCGAGCCGTCGGGTGCGCGGGACACGCCGCCCGAAGGCATCGACCTGCACGACTTCGTAGCCCCGTATCCCACGCAGATAGGATTCCCAACGCAGTTCCAATCCCTGTTTGCCGACAAGATCGCCAGGCTGATAGTTTTTGCGCGGGTAGCGACGACGATAGGTGCGCAAGGTGTCGGCATCGTTCTGTCCGAGATAGCCGAGCAGATGGGCGGGCGAGCCTTCGGGATAGTGGCGCTGGGGAAACATGCCTGTGTCGATGCCTGGCAAGTACATGCGGTTGATGTTCAGCAGCGCTACCTCGTGCTGCGAGAGATCACGTTTGAGCACGAGAGGTAGAAACGCTGGTCGACCACGTCCCGCCGCAATGCGCTGTGCCAAAGCGGTAGCAGGCACCTGCACCAGTTCGGCCAGCAGCTGCAAAGTGTGTTCCCGTTGCCGTGCGTCCTGCGGAACATAAAGCAGGTTGAAAGAAGGGCGGTTGCCGAGGAGCAGACGACCGTGCCGATCGTAGATAAGACCGCGCGGCGCGGGGATGGCGATTTTGCGCATGCGATTGTGCTCGGCGATACGACTGTAATAAGCACCGCGGTAAATCTGCACGTACCACAGCCTTATCACCAAGATAAGGGCGACCGCCAATACCGCCAACGCGGCAAGCTTGAATTTACGTTCCCCAATGACCGCGGAGGGTGGCAGTGTCTTCAGCATCTAACGAATTTTGTGCGTTGTCATCGCGCTGTACTTGTACAGTGCGTAGCCTATCAGACAAGTGCCCACGAGACGCAACAGGTATCTGCTGTGGTGCGACCACATATCGGTCAGCGGTATCGCTACGGCGGCGTTCTCCAACACCAGCAACCACAGTTCCGCGGTCACGAGCACGGCGAGCCATGCACCTCCCCTATTCCAAGTCACCAGACCCTTGACCAGGTGCAGAGCTACGACAAGCGTGCCATAGGCACACAGATACAGACCACGAGGTGCAGTGTTGTGTGTCTCCAGCAGCAGTCCCGAAAGCATGGCAAGCAGCAATGCTTTCGGGAGGCGCAATAACACAGCATTGAGTACTACCCAGACGGTAAACACATTGCCGACAACATAGCCGCACGTCAACGCGGGCAATACGCCGAGTTGCACCACCGCCAGCGGCACAAGTGCGAGCAATTGTCGATACAGCTTGTTGTCATCGCACAGCAAGGAGACGAGTGCAACACGCAGCCGCGCCGTGTAACCTGTGTCGCTCCTGGGCATACTCCACCCCCGCGCTCATTATAGCAGTGTTGTTCGTCTTTGTTGAGGGGGAACGCCTCACCGCATACAGACAAAAAACGCGTGCCTAGCGTCGTGAGTGCGGAGGTCAGGGGAGGAAAATTTTGCCGCGTAGAAGAAGGTTGTCCCTTGTGGCTAAGAACATGTCATAATAGTACAGAACTCAGGTCGCGACTATGATTTGACAGTGATGGGTGTGTTTACTCGAGGAGGACTGATATGCAGACTGGCAGAGATGCGCTGGGAAAAATTGTCCTGTTGTTGTTTGTCCTGTTCAATCTTGTGATGCTCGCACTGGCAGGTGCAGCTCATAGTCTCAAGGACACGCCCGCGGGAGAGATCCGCGAGGTACTGTTGGCCAAGTTTACCGAGCTAGGCAAAGAAACACAGGATGATCGCAAGCTCAATGTCGAAGAAATGGCGAGCATCGAGCGGACAGTAGATGATGTTATGGCAATAACAGTTTTTTTGCAACGGGAAGGCCTGCGTGGACTGCTAGTTATCTGGGGTGGTGTGGCACTCGTCGGCGGATTTTTACTTTACCTGACGCGTCCCCAGCCGATTTAGGGCAAGGGTCAGGGGCGATACCGCGGAAATTTTTTAAAAAGCTAAAGTCAATGTCCCAATGCACCGATGCGTGGCTCGGAGGCGGGGGTTTTTGCTGTGGGGATAGGTGTGGCAGGAAAATTATTTGCAGTGGCACTGCTAGTCAGCGGCTGCGCCAAGGAGAAGCAGGGCGTTACTTGCGCACATCCAGACCCTGTCACAGGCACCTGTCTCAGGGAGGAAAACGCGGTCAGCTATCATGACGACGCGGGGGCGATCGTCAGGAGAATCACACAACAAGATACCGCCGCAGCGCAACAAGAGGTGGCAGGGTTAAAAGCAGAAAGTGAGCGACTCTACGCACAGATAAGAGCAGGTCAGGCTAATGCTGCACAACGGCAACGGCATAGTGTTCTTGAGATGGCTCTGGAGCGGGTAGGACAGACGATTGGTGGGGACACGCAGGAGGAGGTTGATATCGGCACAGTGCCCGCGGTGAATCATGATCTGCCCAACAAAAAATGGCAGGGGGTGCGCCTTAACTTCACCTTTGGGCACGTTGAAGAGGTACAACTTGGCAGATTAACCTACGGTGGAGAAGGTCAGTCACTGGTGTTCGACTTCGGGGAAGATTTCACCAAGAGTAAGATGGGGCTCTCGGCGGTGAAAATTCCTGTCGAGTTAAGCTTCGAGTTTGATAGAAAAACTTACTGTGCTACTACGGAGATAAATCACCGCTACGAGCAGGGCAGGACAGTTATGGAGGTGGCGGAATGCGGCCAATAATGCGGGTAGGGGTGCTGTTGTCGCTGATCGCCTGTCAACCGCCAAGCGATACGACAGCTGACCTCGCGTCTGGTGTAAGCGGGGACAGGCGTATCTATCTGCAGATGGAGCTTGCAGGAGCAAAGGTGATGCAAGATGTGCCACGTTGGAGGGATGAGGCGATGCCCGCGCTAATATATGCCCTAGAATATGAGGGACATGAGGTACAAAATTTACAGTTGCAAGGTAGGAGTGTGCAGCTCAACCCGTCTCTTAGCTTCGAGCATATCGTCTTGGCGTGGAAAAAAGCTAGTGATAGCAGCAATCTTATCTTCACCTGTCATCTGTACGATGTCCATCTCGGTGCACAACATACCATCAGTGCACTAACAAAAGACAATCCCGATTGTTTTGTCGAAGAAGGCACAAATGATTATGTGCGCCAGCTGGCTAAGCACTGTGTCACAGCAACTGGGGATGGTGAGAGTAGGTTTATCTTTCTGGAGGGGAAGGATTTTGCCTGCGATCTCAGCGAGACGAACGATAGTAATGATAGTAAGGTGGAGCTGCGCGCCTCTTGCTTGGTGGAAGGCGCTGACAACAACAACGAAAAATGTCTCGATGGCAAGGTGCGTGAGTGTGTGCAGCAGGCAAGCGAGTTTGCTGACTTCATCACCGTGTTTAAAGAACGCATGACCGCCAATGGCGATGGCGATAGCGGCCCGCGGATTGATGAAGCGTCGGAGGTTCTTGCGCTGCAAACCACGGATCCTGGTGGTATCCGTGCGTGTCTAGAAAAATAAATAGGTACGGACAACGGTGCTGAAAATTAACATTAAAGTTAAGAGATAAGCAATGTGGCACGGTCTACTGTTCGTTATCGCCCTGTCGTTGTTTGCTTGCACCGGTAAGCCGCGCCAGCGAGCCCCCACGGTGTACAATAAGGAACACAAGCAAGATGCGTCTAGTGCTGGCGATCAGGTTGTCGCACAGGGGGAGAGGTTTTATCATGTTTTGCAGCACGATGCGCATGGCTACCAGCCGCAGGTGTTGCGCCTTTCCGCGCAGGGTGTGCCGATGCTGATGCTGGTAAGCAAGGCTTACAGTGCTGACGGTATTTTTGCTGCCGCTACGCCGCAAGCTTTCAGCACAACACCGCAAGCCATCGGCACGGAGACTAACTTGCTATTGGCTTTTGCGGTAGGGGGAGAGAGTTATTGTACCGCGACCCCGCTGACGGAGGTCTTGCGGTGGCCACGGGGTGTAAACCCCGCGGTACTCAAACAAGCACTATTGCAAGCTAAAACCCCGCCGCTAGATGTAAGCACTCACGAGGGTACGCTCGAGCAACAAGAAGGGGGCTTGCGGCTATGTACAGCTGGATGATCGCGCTGCTGTTGTTGCATGTCAGCTGTTTGCAGGAAGAGTCGGTACAGCAAGCAAAAGAAGTTTTGCAGGTGGGCGATGTGGTCTTTGATGCCACAGACGTTAGCAAAACCGCGGTCAAGCTCTGTCAAGATACAAACTGTCACCAAGCGACAGCCATCCCCTATATCCTGCACCAAGTAGCGCTGCACACAGAACAGGAGATCACGGGTATGTTGCAATTCTCTGATCTGCACGTGTCTTTTCGGTTAGAGGAAAACACCTACACTTGCTTGCGGCGGAGCGTGCCCTTAGGTAAGATGACCTTGCTGTGGCGGAGAGACGACGGTGGTAAGTATTGCTATGCGCCAGACAATGGGGGCGGATATGCGTCGCAAGGAGGTGGAGCTTCTCAAGGAGGTAGGGCTTCTATCGTGCAGCAGTTCGCCTCCGCCTGTGTTGCAGAGGAAGACTGGTCTCTCGTCGCGGGAGAGGGAGATGACCTGAAAACATTCGCTTGTCGCAGAGATGATGTCGAAATTTCTTCAACCTGTTTTGACGAGGGTGAGTGCGTTATCGGTGGCATTGACAAGAACACCAATCTGTCTGAGGTGAAGATCATGGCCGAATGGAAGTTGGATGGAGAAGTGACCTGTAGTGCGGGGGGCACTGGAGAAAAATTTGCTGATGGTAGTGCACTTGTTGATGTATCTAACAGCTACACTGCTTTTAATGGCACGGTAGGGTCTTTTTCCGCAGTATTCAGCTGTGCTCATGATGGTATAACAATGACAGATACATATTATGATGACGGGGATGATAGCCATAAGTGGCGACCGCCTGGGATATGTGTCGCTGCTAACGCAGAAGCTGCGACAGATACACTCGCCGCGTGTACCACGCAAAATCAGTACATCAAAATAACTTTCGCGCCAAAACAACGATGATGCGCTGTCTATGTTTTTTGTGCATCCTGAGTTCCTGCCTCCAGTCATCCCGCGGGATCGAGGAGCCTGATGCCGATGGGACACCTACGCCAACTCACACTGACGTGCCGCTGGTAGTAGGTGTAGGAGCTGGCAACACGGGGATGTCTTATGAGGAATCTCCCCCACCCTCTGACTCTGAGCGTTCTGATCCTGATGCAGATCCAACCGACAACAGCGATACAGACGGTATCACGCATGATTCGGGCACCGAAGGAGGAACATTAACCGTTCAGCCCCCCGCCTTGCGCGACGAGCGTGCATTGAGCGACATCAATGTTCATGCGCAGTGCCACGCTTGTCTGTATACAGGAGGGGCTGCGGTCGAATTGAGCTGCGAGATCAAGGGGTGCTCCGCTGGTTTCACTTTTGTAAAAAATCTTACGGTGTCGGGTAACACTGACTACAGATCGTTGTGTGGTAGCGGGGATAAAACGGTGCGTGATCTGGGTGAGATAAAACTTAAATGCACCTTCAAGCGCCCCAGAGGATGGTGGTTTGACTACCAGCACAGTGCCGAGCTGCGCGTGAGCAAGGGCATTGTTCGGGCACAGCACCTGTGTGTGGTCACCGAAGAAGACCCCCTGTTCCTCAACTTAGGCTCTGACAAAGATTCCGCCAGACCTGAGGTGACTATTAGCCCGAAAGACTGCAACGATCGCGAGTTGCGCGGCAAGGATCATCGACTAGCGCTTACCTTTACCTGGGGGGAGGAAAGGTATCCGAGCGAGTGAGCGACAACGTACATTATCGATAATACGTGTCGAGCATACGGTTTCGACGGTAGCGTTAGCCTGGCAAGAAGTACAGCAGGGGCGTGCGTTGCCCTTTGCTGTGTTAGCTGCCGTGCAGAGTGCGGGGAAAGGGCAGGGAGGACGGGTGTGGTTGAGTCCGCGCGGCAACCTCTACCTCTCGTTAGCGATACAGCCTCGTCTGCGGCACGGGCTCGCATTGTTGGTGGCCGCACTGGTCTGTGAGTGGCTACAGACGCAAGGGATTGTTGCGAGTTGCAAATGGCCGAATGATATTCTTTACCACGGGAAAAAACTCGGCGGTATCCTGTGCGAAGGGGCGTGGCAGGGTGAACGGTGGCGTTATGTCATTATCGGCATCGGTCTCAACGTCAATGTTGTGCCGCTGGAATTGCAAGCACAGGCGACCAGTATGCGAGAAATCAGCGGCGATGAAGGCGATGTCGCGGTGTATGGCGAACAACTGGCGCACTATTGTACCGCACAGCTGGCTGAGTCGCTGACAGAAGATGCGGCTCTCGCCCGTCAGGAGCGTTTTACTTCTGCCGCGCCCGAACTGTGGCGGCGCGACACAGAATTTTTTTTGCGTCAACCGCACGCGTGGGGGTACTTGCGGCTCATGAGTTTACGGACAGGAAAGACGGAAGAACTGTTATCTTCATCACCCGCTTATCGTCTCGCTTATCAACAACCAGCGCGCAGCCCTTTGCTGGTCGCCGATGTGGGCAACTCTACCCTCAAGCTGGTGTTGTTCAAGCACGATAAGATCGTGCGGGAGGTAACTTCCCCGCCGCGCGTGCGCGATCTCGCGGCCGCCTTGCGTGCACTGCGTGCCTTGTTGGACGGTGAAGGCAAGTGGGTGATTTACGCTGCGGTGGTCAATCATGCACACTGTGCTCTGTTGCGAGAACAAGCGGTACGGCAGGATTTAGAAGTGGTAGCACTGCACCACAGGCCCTTTCGGGTGCGCTCCGCCTATGCTGTTGAGCAACTCGGTTGCGATCGTCTCGCGGCACTCGAAGCTTACCTTGCCACTCGCCGCCACGAGACAGGCTTGGTGGTTAACTTCGGCACGGCAACCACTATCGATGTTGTGAAGGCAGGTTACCACGAGGGCGGCTATATCTTGCCTGGTCTTGAAACTGCGCGACAAGCCTTGTGTGATTACACCGAACTAGCCCCACGCCAGCTCTTCAGCACGGCCAGCCCCGCCTGCGGTCGCACGACCGCCGCGGCGATTGCGCGCGGTATCTTGCACAGTCAGGTCGAGTATATCCGCCATCTAGCCACCCGCCTGCATAGACCGACAATCGTCATCAGCGGCGGGTTAGGGCGGTATGCCATGCCGTATCTCGCTCCCGCAATCTACGAGCCGCGCTTAGTGATCGAGGGCATTCGTGCACTGCTGCTGCGTTGAGACAGGCTGTGCAGGTGGTGTGCGCGGCGTGGCAGTATCAAGGCAAGCGGTAGAAGGAGATCGTTTCATCTCCACGCGACTTTCGTTGTGAGATAATCCTGTTGATAAGGTGTTCCTTATCGTGTTTGAGGTCTTGCCGCATAGCTCTTATTATCGCCCCCAACATGTTCCCGCTCCTAAGGCCGAGTTCTTTGGCCATCGCCGTGATCGCAATGCCCTCTCCCCGCAGCGCGGCGCGGTGTTCTTCGAAGTAGGTAAGTATTTTGTCGTTAATATCAGGATCGCGCAGGGTGTAGACAGCGGTTGACTTGCCATCGATATGACTTTGTGCGGGGATGATTTTATGTATGAAGTGTTCGGTATCATTTGCTAAGTTTTTCTTCATAATGCCTATTCTCTTCCCCAATCGGACACCGACAGCGATCACATAGTTTTCGTCAAGGTCGAGGGTCTCACTATCGGGGATAAATTCCTTTGCCATCACCGCGATCACGATGCCTTTGTGCCGCAATGTGTCTTGATGTTTTTTGAAGTAAGCGAGAATCTTTGCATCGTCGATAATAATGCTATCTCCACGGTTTAAGCCACCCTCGATGGTCTTTTTTATGTTGGCAATTTTGGCGTTCTTCAGCCTTACGATGCGCTCAGCCATCTCGACTTGCGCGGCGGTAAAATTGTCTCTCGCCAGCTTGCCGCTCAGCAGGCCATCCAGCAACGTCTCTGCCGTCAGCTCTGCTTTTAGCGCCGCTAAGCTAGCCTGCCATCTTCGCCACTGTTTAAAATGACTAGGTTCGATAAGAGCATCAATTTTTCTTAAATCTGCAGCGGTGAGAACTTTCTCGCCGCGCATATGACGGTGCAATCTATTCCGTAACCGCGCGGGGAACTCGCTCTCTGACTCAGCACGCAACTCGTTCAGCTCTTTTAAGTAACGCACCGATGCTTTTCCATACCAGTCGTAATGCTCCATGTAGAAGTGGTTTTCCCGTAAAGCATCTTTCACTCCTTTTAGTGTATAACTATCAGATAGCAACAAAACATCAGCAGGTGTGAGTGGTATGTTTATCTTTTCACCTGCAATTTCCACCCATTCGAGGAGGGTGCTGGTGTAATAAGAATATTCGTATTGCTCTATGCCACCGCTTGCCGTGGGCACAAAGACGTAACCGATATTGTCCTCCCGTCTGTTCACTACTGTCTTCAAAGTATCGATGATACTCTGCCTGTCACCGATGACGGGCAGCGGGTGTAAAGCGAAGCCAGATCGAAGAGAAGAGGCAGCACCTACCGCGGCGACAACCACGTTCCCTTCCCGCAAAGCAGCGAGCACGGGTGACGCTTGCGCGCGCATTAAGTCTCGCACAGCTTTGTCCGTGATGGGAGTGCTTTTAAGACGTTTAGCCTCGACTACACCACCTAAAGCCAACCCTACCGCAATGAGCAACACAACAATTTTCATCGTTACCTCCAAATATCATCCACGCCCCTTGTATAGAGTTTTAAATTTTATGTCAATATTTTATCTTTGTTAATAATGATAATGCGTTACACGCACCCACGATACACCACTTGCATCAGGGTCAAGCCGCGGGCGGGGGCGGTAGCTGCGGCGGCCTGGCGGGCACGGCGTTGTAGGATGGCGGCGCAGTCGAGTGCTCGTCCTGAGCCGATAGCGACCAGCGTGCCTGTGATGGTGCGCACCATCTGTTTCAAAAACCCATCACCTGTGAACCACAGCTCGATCGTTTCCGCATCGTGCACAACGCGCAGTTCGTGCAGGGTGCGTACCTTAGTGCGGGCGTGGCTATCGGTGGCACAGAACGAAGTGAAGTCATGTTTACCCACCAGCGGTGCGGCGGCACGGCGCATGGCAGACACGGCGAGCGGGCGGGGTACATGCCATTCGTAGGCACAGGTGAAGGGGCAATGTTGGGGGGTGGTGCGCACACGATAGCGATAGATTTTTGCTTGTGCGTCGTAGATCGGGTGAAAGTGTGCGGGCACTGTGTCACAGGCACGCACGCAAATGCGCGGCGCGAGCATGGCATTGAGACTGCGCTGTACTCTCAAAGGATCGAGCACCCGTGCGCTGTCGAACACCGCCACCTGTCCTTCTGCATGTACCCCACGGTCGGTACGCCCCGCGGCGAGCAGTCGTACCGTGTCCCCCGCGAGAATCTTACCGAGTGCACTGCTGATTGTTTGTTGCACGCTATTACCGTGCGGCTGCCGTTGCCAGCCACAGAAATCGGTGCCATCGTAGGCCAGACGGAGGCGATATTTGTACATGTTGTCACCTGCTACTTGCGGAGAACAACGACCTCGACTATACTCGATGGTTTGGCGAGGGCAGTTGTTCCTCGCTCTACTGTCCGTAAAAGGCTCGACCTGTCAACCTTGATCTGGAGAGGATTTGCCGTGAAAGGATTACTTGTTACCCTCAGTACTCTGCTCATCTGCCTATCGTTCACCCTGTCTGCCACAGCAGTGAATCTCGCCGACAAGCAAGAGATCCGCATCGGCAACGGTACTGAGCCACGCGAACTCGATCCTGCCACTTCCACGGGAGTGCCCGAATCGCACATCGAGGACAATCTGTTTGAGGGGCTGTGTTCTTACGATCCGTTCACGCTGCAGCCGCTGCCAGGGGCGGCGGAGTCGTGGCAGATTTCTGCTGATGGCAAGGTCTACACCTTCAAACTGCGTAAAAACCTCAAGTGGTCGGATGGCAGGAAGCTCGACGCACACGATTTCGTCTACTCGTGGCGACGTACCCTCGCCCCCGAGACCGCCTCAGAGTACGCCTATCAGCTCTACTACATCAAAAATGGCGAGGCCTACAATAAAGGGAAACTCAAAGACGCACAGCAACTAGGTGTCGTCGCACGGGACGCACACACGCTGGTAGTGACCCTCGCACAACCGACTCCGTATTTTCTTAACTTGACCTCGTTTCACACCCTCTACCCCGTGCCACGCCATGTTATCGCAAAACACCAGAAGGAGTGGACGAAGGAAGGCAAAATGGTCAGCAACGGTCCGTTCAAGCTTGCCGAGTGGCGGCTGAACAAACACATCAAGCTCGTCCCCAACGAGCACTATTGGGATAAGGACAGGGTGAAGATAACCGCCGCTTACTTCATGCCGATTGAAAACGAAAACACCGAGGAGAAGGCTTTCCTCAGCGGGCAACTGCACATGACTGGTACTGTGCCGTCGCTCAAGATTCCGCACTACAAAAAACTCAAGCAGCGCGACCCCCAAAACGCCGTGTACCGATCATCCCCGATGTTGGGCACTTATTACTACCGTTTCAACGTCACCAAGAAACCCACCGACGATAAGCGGGTGCGACGGGCGTTGGCGCTGACAATCGATCGTCGTCTAATCGTTGACAGGATTGCCAAAGGCGATCAGATCCCCGCGTGGTCGTTTGTACCTCCTGACACGGCGGGCTATACCTATCCGCGCACCTTCATCAATGATTCGCCCAGTAAGCAGGACATCGCCACCGCACAGCGTTTGCTGAAGGAGGCGGGTTATCCTGACGGAAAAGGGTTTCCCAAAATCGACCTGCTCTACAACACCAGCGAAGGACATAAGAAGATCGCCGTCGCTATTCAGCAGATGTGGAAAAAACATCTCGGCATCGAGATCGGCATCCTCAACCAAGAGTGGAAAGTTTTCTTAAACACGGTCAGAGATCTCAACTACAGTATCTCACGTGCTGGTTGGATCGGTGATTACCCCGACCCTAATACCTTCCTCGACATGTACGTCACAGGAGGTGGCAACAATGATCTAGGTTTTTCTCATAAGGGCTACGACAAGTATATCAAGATGGCGGCGGCAGAAAAGGTGCATGCCAAACGTCTCCAGTACTTTCGTCAGGCGGAGGATATTTTGATGGAAGAGATGGCGATCATGCCGATATATTTTTACACTAACAACAGTCTTATTTCGCCGAAGGTGAAGATGTATAGTGTCGATGGTAAATTGCAGAACTGGGCGGGCAATGTCTCCGATCGTATTCTGCTCAAGTACTACGCGATCGCCAAATAACCCTTACTTCGGGTTGATCATTGCTGAAGTATGCCTTCAGAAGAGTAGTGGGGATGTTGCCCGTATTGTGGATACTGGCAACCATCACCTTCTTCATGGTCAGGTGTGCTCCAGGCGGGCCGTTCGATACGGATAAGGCGATCTCTCCCGATATTCTCAAAAACATTCAAGCCAAGTACCATCTCGATAAACCCTTGCTGGTGCAGTACGGCTACTACCTCGCGGGTCTGGTGCGTGGCGATCTCGGCCCTTCCTTTCGTTACGCTAACCGCTCGGTCAATGAAATTATCATCGAAACCTTGCCTGTCTCGGCACAACTCGGTTTACTGGGCTTCGTGTTCGCCCTGTTGATCGGTTTGACCTCGGGTATGTTAGCCGCGAGTAAACCCAATTCGCTCCGCGATTATGTGCCTATGGGGATGTCGTTGTTCGGTGTCTGCATGCCTTCGTTCGTTATCGGGCCGTTGCTGGTACTGGTGTTCTCCCTGTGGCTGGGTTGGTTCAACACCTCTGGCTGGGAAGAGGCGAAGGACAGGGTATTGCCTGCGTTAACGCTCGGGATCATGTATGCGGCCTATTTTTCGCGGCTGGTGCGGGTCGGCTTTCTCGATATTTTGCACCAAGACTTTATCAAGACCGCGAAAGCCAAAGGTTTGTCCGCGGCTAAGATTTTTTTTCGCCATTCGTTTAAGGGGGGTGTGTTGCCTGCCACTACTTTCGGGGGGTTAGCGATGAGTGGTATCGTGTGCGGCTCACTGGTAGTGGAGACGATCTTCAACATCCCTGGTTTGGGGCGGTTTTTCGTGCAATCAGCCTTGAACCGTGATTATACTCTAGTTATCGGCACTGCGCTCCTGTACGCGACGATGTTGCTGATTATGAACCTGCTGGTCGATATCGCTTATGTCTATCTCGACCCACGGGTGCGGCATGACTGACACCACCTGCTCAGGTAGGTCAAAAGAAGAAAAAGGCATCAGCCTATGGATGGACAGCTACTATCGCCTAAAAAAAAACAAAGTGGCGGTGGTGTCGTTTTTCTATTTGCTCCTGCAAGCGGCGGCTGCGCTCTTTGCCCCGCTGCTGGCGCAGTTTTCTTACGAAGAGACCGACCTTATTCTCGGTGCAGTTCCTCCCGATACCGTCCATTGGTTTGGCACGGATGATCTCGGCCGTGATTTATTCACCCGCACGCTTTACGGGGCGCGGGTATCGTTAGCGATCGGTGTGTTGGCCGCTTTCGTCAGCGTCGTGATCGGCATTGCCTACGGAGCAGTCTCTGGTTTTAGTGGGGGGCGTACTGATTATGTTATGCAGCGTCTGCTGGAAATTCTGTACGCGATGCCCTTCATGTTGTTTGTGATTATTTTGATGGTCATGGCAGGGCGCAATATCTATGTGATGTTTATTGCGCTCGGGGCTATCCAGTGGTTATCGATGGCACGGATCGTGCGAGGGCAGGTGATTTCCTTGAAACGCATGGAGTATGTCGATGCTGCCCGCGCTATCGGGGTGGGTAATCTGGCCATTATCTTTCGCCATCTAGTGCCGAATGTGATGGGTCCCGTGATTATCTACACGACCTTGACAATTCCCGCGGTAATCCTCGAAGAAGCGTTCTTAAGTTTTCTCGGTCTTGGAGTACAAGAACCGATGTCGAGTTGGGGCACATTGATCAACGATGGGGTTGCCGCGATGGAAGTCTACCCCTGGATGTTGATTTTTCCTTGCTCGACGTTGGTGTTAACTTTGCTGGCGTTAAATTTCATCGGTGATGGGTTACGTGATGCTCTCGACCCCAAGGTGAGTAAACACTGATGGCGGTACTGGAGGTCAAAAACTTAAAGACCTACTTTTATACGCGTGAAGGCGTGGTGAAGGCAGTCGATGATCTCAGTTTTGCACTGGAGATGGGCATGACGCTGGGTATCGTGGGAGAATCGGGCTCGGGCAAATCGGTCGCGGTCTGTTCGCTGCTCGGCTTGATTCCTCAACCGCCAGGTCGTATCGTGGCGGGGCGGGCACTGTATCGCGGCGACGACTTGCTCCAGATGAGTGAAGCGCAGTTGCGCCGTGTGCGAGGTAAAAAGATCGCCATGATTTTTCAAGATCCGATGACTTCGCTCAACCCTTACCTACGCATCTCCACTCAACTCACGGAGGTGTTGGCGACCCATACCGATCTGAGTCTTTCTCAACGGCTAGCACGTGCGCTCGAGTGTATGAACCTGGTCGGTATCCCTCACGCGGAAAAACGCATTCATGATTACCCGCATCAGTTTTCAGGTGGTATGCGGCAGCGGGTAATGATTGCGATGGCTTTGATCACCGACCCTGATGTGTTGATCGCCGACGAGCCGACCACCGCGCTCGACGTGACTATTCAGGCGCAGATCCTCGATCTGTTGGTCAAGTTACAGCGTGAGATAAAGATGTCGGTCATTATCATTACCCACGATCTCGGTGTCATCGCACGTCTGAGCGATCGGGTGTTGATCATGTATGCGGGCAATAAAGTCGAGGAGGGTGATGCCGACGATATTTTCTATCGCCCTTTGCATCCTTATACGATCGGTTTGTTGGCATCGCTCCCGCGGCTGGATGTCGAGCATGAGGAGTTGCCTTCGATCACGGGTTCGCCGCCTGATTTGGTAAAGCTGCACCAGGGTTGTGTGTTTGCGCCGCGCTGCCCACATCGTCAGCCTGTATGTGGCGAAGACCGTCCGTTGCCTGTGGTCAAGCGTGCTGCGGCACGGCATACGGCTAAATGTTACTGGAGTGTGCAGCGTGAGCGTGTTGTTACAGGTTAAAGACTTGCGGGTGCATTTCCCTATCTATCGGGGTGTTATCTTACCGCGCTGTGTAGCGGTGTTGAAGGCGGTCGATGGCGTGTCGTTCGAGCTACAAGCGGGCAAGACGCTCGGTTTGGTAGGCGAGTCTGGGTGCGGGAAATCGACCTTGGGACGTGGCATCATCCGTCTGTATCATCCTGTCAGCGGACAGGTCGTCATCGACGGCGAGGATATAGCGACGATGGGGGTTAACGAGCTCAAACAAAAGCGTGCGGGTTTTCAGATGATTTTCCAAGACCCGTATGCCTCGCTTAACCCACGGATGACGGTGTTTGATATTATCGCCGAGCCACTATACACCGCGTGGGGACGCAAAGACCGCCGTATCATCACGCGCAATGTGTTGGAATTGATGGATAGTGTGTCTTTGGCGCGCAAATTTATTCGTCGTTATCCACACGAATTTTCTGGCGGGCAGCGCCAACGTATCGCTATTGCTAGGGCATTGGCCTTAAAACCCCAGCTCATCATTTGCGATGAGCCTGTTTCGGCGTTAGATGTTTCGATCCAGTCGCAAATTTTAAATTTGCTCGTCGATTTAAAGAAGGAGTTCAGCCTTTCTTACTTGTTTATCTCGCACGATCTGTCGGCGGTGAAGCATATTTCGCATGACATTGCGGTGATGTATCTCGGTAAGATTGTCGAGTTGGCGGAGTGCGATGAGTTATTTCGCCAGCCACAACATCCTTACACGCAAGCACTGCTCAGTGCTGTGCCTCATCCCGACCCTCGACACGAACGGCAGCGGCAGCGGATTTTGTTGCGTAACGACCTCCCCGACCCGACACGGCCGCCGCGTGGTTGTCGTTTTAACACGCGCTGCCCTAAGGCGATCGACAGGTGTTACCAGCACGAACCACGCCTCAAGGACGTGGGTGACGGACATCTGTCGGCCTGTCATCTCAATTAGAGGAAGTGTGGCGGGATTGCGCTGGGGTGGTTTCAGATTTTACGCAGCACCGACCTGAGCACGCTGACGATCAGGGAAATTTCTTCGGAAGTAATGTTGAACACGGGTGAGAAGCGCAGCAGGTTTCTGCCTGCATGAATTACTCCCAGTCCTTGTTTACGCAGCCGCATCTCCAGACCGTCTGCACCGACAACGGCGAGGGCAGGGTTAATGCCGAGGCAGAGCAGCAAGCCTGTGCCTTGCACATGTGTGATGAGGTGCGGGAATTCGTTACGTAGCTTGTCGAATTGCTGAAGAAATTCTGCGCCGCGCGCCACGATGTTACGACGCAGTTCTGGGGTCAACAGCGCTAGCGTGTGGCAGCCGACTTCCAGAGCGCGAGGATTGGCACCCAAGCTGTTCCCGTATACGCCGTGCGGGAGGAAAGCCGCGGTCTTGGCCGACACGGCGATTACCGACAGGGGTGTGTGCCCCATGTGGATAGATTTGGAGAAGGTTTCGATGTCGGGCGGAGGCAGTTCCTGAAAACCAGGGTAATCGACCACGCTCAACACCCCGTGGCAACGGATTCCTGCTTGCACCGAGTCGATAACTAACAGTGCACCGTGTGTGCTCGTCAGTTCTCGTGCTAGGCTGTAAAACTCTGGCGACATGGCACGACCTGTATCGCCTTCGCCGCTGATCGGCTCGAGGTATACTGCGTCGATGAATGTTTTGGTGCGTGTGGCTTGCTCGAATGCTTGTCGCAAACCTTGTCCATCGTTATGCGGGAGCGTAATAACATCGTCGAGGGCGGCGAAGCTGTGCAGGTGCTGGCGATAGGCAGGACGGCTGCTGTCCGACAGTCGGGCGGGACGTTCGGTGCGACCGTGAAAACTGTGTGCCACACTCAACGAAGCCACCTGTCGGTGGCGGTCGGTAATGCGGTTCTTGGTGTTCACGTCGACGATGCGGGCGGCCAACGAGACCGCTTCCGAGCCAGAGTTGAGGAACATGTAACGTCCATAAATATGGGTCTGTGTTGGGCGGGTATGTCCTATTTCCGCGTCGAGTGCGGCACAGATACGACGATGGCTGGGGCTGGCGGTCATGACGTTAGCCATGATGTGGTTTGCGCCGAGAATTTTTTGTGTTGTGGGAACGCAATGCCCGAAACCGAGCATGCCGTAGCCCCCCGAATCGTGCAACACCGCCCCGAAAGCAGTTACTACCCACGGCCCCGCGGCACCGAGGGGGATATAGGGGTTGACGGTCTCGTCTACGTAAAAGTTAAACAGCCGTGCCTGGGCGTAGCGCACTTGTTCCACCTCCGAGGGTGGTGCATGCCGCACAAAATCTTGCCACAGCTCGCTCTGGCTGTTTTCGTACGCCATCACGATCGCCCGTCCTAGCTGTTTGTCGACAGCGAGAAACTTCCTGAGCACCTTATCCGAGAGACCGATAGTCTCGGCCTGCTGGCGATGTTGGCGTAATTTTGCTAAGTAGTTAAGCATCCTTTTCTACTTTGTCAAAAATGAAAGAATCCTTTCCCATACTGATTTGCGCCGCGATTTCGCCGCGACTATCTGGTTAGCCTTTCTGCTCGCGTAACTTACTCTAGGTTGGGGCGATTTGCTAGCCTGTCGTCCTTTGTGGTGCGTTCGTTCTTGGTCATGTGCTTGTTTCCTGTTGTCGCTCAGTGCCAACCAATTCTTCACCGCTTGGCGGTCGGGGAGGTGGTAGTTGTTGAAGTTGGCGGCGGGCCAGCTGCATTGCAGACGGTAGCGGGCGATTATGGGGGGGGCGAAGTCGCTGTAGTGGTCGCACAGGAAGCTGATGCAAGGTCCTCCTGTGTTGCGTGCCAGCAGATCCAGGCGAGCGGTGTAGTTGCGCACGGCGAAGGGCATGTCGAAATTGATGACGCAGTGGTAGCGTTGCTGTACGCCGCGCGCCGCCTCGTCGCTGGCCACGACTACGCTGCGTTGTGGGCGTGCTGCGGGGACGATGAAGCCGCAGCGTTGTAGGTACTTGCGCACGAAGGTGACGCACTCGCCTGTGTTGCAGAAGATGATACTGCTGTCTGGTTTATCTCTGAGGAGGATGTCGATTACCAACAGAATCTTCTCGTGTGCTTCACACAGGTAACCGACGTGATTTATTTTATCTCTTCTTCTCCCTGTCGTTCTCTGGGGCACAGCTCACCTCTTGCTCTGTCGTCGTGAAACGCCGCCTGTCAGGTGCTGACGAACAACGCGGCCATCTTCACGCTATCACGGAGGTAAAACTTTTGCAATCTTCTTGCCATTTCTGCGCGGTACGTCTACCATCGCGGGCGGTGGATAAGTGAGGGGAGATGATATGCACACGGATATCGAGCGGCAGATTCGGGATACTATTGCCAGCCATGACACGGTGTTGTTCATGAAGGGCACGAAGGATGAGCCGCAGTGTGGATTTTCCGCGCAGGTAGTGCAGGTTTTGCGTGAGCATCGGGTGGTGTTTCATGATGTCGATGTGTTGTCCGACGAGGATCTGCGCGAGGGGATCAAGGTTTTCACTAACTGGCCGACGGTGCCTCAGCTTTACGTCAAGGGGGAGTTCATCGGTGGGTGTGATATTGTCATGCGTCTGCATCGCGACGGCAAGCTGGGCGATATTTTGCCGCACGGCGCATGAACGTTTATCACAGGCTCGGCGCGGAGAAAATTACCGCCGTTATCACCGAGTTTTATCAGCGTGCGGAGTGCGATCCTATCATAGGTCATTTCTTCTTTCGACACGACCATGCTCGCTTGCTTGCGGGTCAGCTGGCTTTTTCTATCGGCATGCTCGGTGGTCCTCAGGCTTACCGCGGGCGGACGCTCGCTCAGCTGCACCAACCGTTGCCTATCCGTCATGCACATTTCAACCGCCGCCAGGTGATGTTGCGTGAGCTTTTTAGCCAGTTTCACATCGATGCCCGCAGTGCCGCGCAGTGGCTCGCGGCCGAAGAAAGACTGCGCTCTGTTATCGTCTCTATGCCCTGAGGGGCGGCGCACAATTTTAGCTTAATCATGGTTGTGCGTTGCGAGATGTGGTGCTATCTTGTACACTGCGTTATGTTGTCATTTTCTTTTTTGGGAGGGTTTTGGTATGAAGTTTTTAGCTACTGTTTTGATTATGTTGTGGTCTTGGCCAGTTTTTTCATTTTCTTTGACTGAGTTTGCTGCGGAGGAGAACGCGGGCAAGCCTGAGGGTTTTATTTATTGGCATGGCGAGGGTACGATGGCCACCGCTCCTAGGGGCAGAAAAGATTCTTTTCTTATTTCGCTGACGATGCGCAATCTCGGCAATCATGCTATTCTCTTTCAGCATCGCGTTATGTTTGACACGTATGAGAGGCATCCGCATTTCGTCGCACAGGTTGAGGACAATGGTTTCTTTAGTATTTATGTGCCGAACGAGGAGCGTGAGAGTGCGGTTGCTGAGCATGAGGTGGTCGATCTTACTGCCTATCACAAAAGCGGTTGGGGGTATTCGGTAGGTAGTTCTATGTATTTAGACTACAAGGCGGGCAATGGGCATTATGGCTTGCAGCATTATCGCAGTTATACGGATGAGCACGGCAACTTTCGGCTTGCTTCCACAGGATCGATGGGGACTGAAGCCGAGGGGCTGAAGTTCACTTGGATGGAAGACTTCAAACGTGTGTTCGTGCATCGCCCCCATTAATTCTCGACGTTTGTCGGTGTGCGGTGGATGGTTCTTTCTCCGCCGCACGGTAAATATCTTCGCAAGACCCTGCTAGTGCGGCGAGCTCGCTGCAGCATACTCGGAGCGATTCGAATACCGCGGCTCTAGGCTAGCTTACGGCACGCGTCGGGTCGGCGGCAAGATCATCGACCACAAGGCCGAATTGCGCACTAGCGCCACCATCGAGCAAGTGTATCGCGAGGGCATTAGCACACGCTTACGCACATCTGTAGATGCCCCCGTAAAAAGCGGACACTCTATCGCTTTCAGAACAGCAATTTGCGGAAAAGCTGCACGCTATAGAGAGCGAAAAAAGCTCCATTGCCGTGAGCCTTGCCGACAGAGAGACAGCACCTGTTGACGTTTATGTTGGATTTGGGAACGTAGATCAACGTCAGGCGGCATGGCTCGACGATAAAGGCGCAGTTGCCCGCGGGCCGCAACTACTAGCAACGATACCTTGCGAGAGAAGGAACATTCTCCAGGGGTGAGTTTAAGATCGTGCAATTGCAGCGCACGATAATCTGCCAGCGGTTCAAGTAACGTGTTGTCATTAAACATTTCTAAGATATTTTGCAACCTGACAACACCAGCTTCGACGTTGCGGGCGGTTTCTTCTTTGTAAACGCTGGCACGATAATAGAGCAGCTGCTGCTCGATATTCACTAACAAAGCTTCGCATAGTTCTAACAATTCGAAAGCGATGTCGGCTCGTGCGGGCACGGGCATACTCTCGTCAGACAATCTCTATCTCTATTCTATCAAATCCTTTCTATAAGCTGAAATTAGCGTGTCCTCTTTCTTAACAAAAAATCATTTTTTCATACGCTTAATTAAAAACTTAAGCTGTGTGAGCACCATCTCTTCGCAGTAGCCATATTTCTCTTTGAGGTTGGAAAAAGTTGCTGCCGCTAGTTCAGCTTCTTCCTTTGTCAGGCTATGTTTGTCTGGGGGGAGTGATAGCATTGCCTTGAAGTTTGATTCAACCTGTTTTTCGTTCTCCTTAAAGTAGTAAGTGCGAATTTTTTCGACAAAATCACTAAAAATTTCTTGTAGATTAACCTTTTTATCAGGATGATCTAGCTTGAAAGCAGCCAGCCTATTCAAGACTGACTCGCGATGACGGCGTTGATTATCTTTTACGCCAATAATTTTTTCAACATTACTCATAATGTGCTGCGAAGGTGGGTTTGTTTCCCCTGTCGTGCGGTCAAGAATTTTTTCTTTTTTGATGTCGCCTGCAACATTTTCAACGTAGCTGGCGATAAGCCTAGCGTAGGCCTGATGATCGATCAGGGTCATTGCTTCTAGCAGTTGGTGATAAAAGATGTGGCAGAACTCATCTTTAACTACAGTAAGAAAAAACTCGGCATCGTGATATTTTTCACGCGGCTCAAACTGTAAAAACTCATAGACACTACGCTCCTTGACCATACGTTCCAGTTCAGTAAAAATTTCCACCGCGGTCAGCATTTTCTGTTGGGCATGCTGTGCGGCGCGATAGATGACGGATTTCATTTCTCGTGGCGAGATGCCGAAGCGGCCTTCAAAAACAATTGAGCCTTGGGTTTCATTTTTTATTTTTTTACGTAATCCTCGTAAGGAAGCAGCTTCGGTGGCGGTAAATTTTTCATCGAGCTTATCCTGTTCATACAATCTAACTTTGTTGCGGGGATCGAGACGTGCAAGCAAGTCGTGATGTTGTTTGTCGTAATTTTTTGTGTCAGGTTGTTTCAGTCTTGTCATCACGCCCCATAGGCACAACATTTCAATGGCATGAGGGGCAATTTTAAATGTATTACTAAGCATTTCTAAATCACGCTGGTAAATTTGTTTTTCACGAGAGGGGCTTAAAAGATAGGGAACAGTGATAAGATTGAAACGTTCACGAAAGGAACTGAAATCAGGATTGGTTTTGAAAGCATCGAGATGTTTTTCGTTGCTGGTGGCAAAAAAAACCAAGTCAAGAGGGATAGTGCTTGCTTGTAGATTTAAGATAGATTTTTCAATGGTCGATAACAAGTACTTGAAAGTTTCTAGAGGACGCTTCAGCAAGTCAGAAAATTCTAAAAATCCTCTGTTTGCTTCCACAAGCTCACCAAACGATTCATGCAAACGAAAATTTTGTAACACTGACGGTAGACTTGCAACATAACGTTCCATCGTTAGTTGTTTTTCATGGGCATCGATAGACATCTGCGGTTCAACAGTTGCAATACCTACTCGATATTGTTTAGAAAAATAAAACCGCTCAACCTGCACGTGGCGATAAACTTCGTTAAGGCTACCGTTATAGCCATTGAGGAGGTTTTCAAAGATAAGCTGGTTACGTTTCGAGAGACCTGACAACAACACATGGGGTGGCAATTCAACTTCTTCAACAGGAATATTCTCACTCTCAGCCAGCCACTGTTTGATAATTTGCGCTCGTTGTGGCATCGGTAAAAGGTAAAGAGGATTTTCTTTAAACTCGGAAGGAATTTTGCAACTTATCTGATCATCGTTAAGGTCAGCGTAGGAATTTGCTTTAGCACGATGTGGCTCTTCGTCGTTAAATCCGATGGGACGACTTTCTCCTTTCAACCATGCAACCTTGTCAGGATCTTGAGGAAAAATCCAATTAAAGCGATAAACACAGCCTTCCTCACGAGTTGAATAGCGATACATAGCTTCCGCAATTGTTTCAATCATAGAAGTCTTGGCAGCCCCGTTGGGGCCATGTAACATGATGAGTTTATTGATCTGTCCTTGTGTGCAAAAAGTATGTACCGCTTCATAAATAGAGTGTTGCACTTCCTCGCAGCCGATGATCGTAGGACAGTTGGGAGTAGAAAGATCGAAGAGGCGCAGACGAAATTTGTTGTCAACATCGCTTTCCTCGCGTCCAAAATGATCAAAAGTATCTAGCAAGTATTGAGCAGAATTTCTTAGCAAGCGACGAGGCTGGGCAGCAAGACGTTGCAAAAAATCATGAAAAGAAAGAATTACCTCACTTTTTTTAAAATTTTCCTGATAAGCGGACGATAGCTGTTTAATATCAATCTTCACGCTACTCTCTGCAAGTGACTGAGTAAACCGACAAGCGCAACAAGATATGAATCAATACCAAAACCATTCACTACTCCAATAGCATAAGGAGCACTGTAGGAACGCGCACGCCGCGTCGCTCTCCTTGCTAACGGAGAGATGTGTACTTCCACGAACTTCAGCGATAAAGCAGCTAGACGATCACCGAGAGCAAGGCTGGTATGTGTCCAAGCCCCTGGGTTGAGCAATGCACCGCACCATGATTTTGATATTGCTGCGAGAAATTCATGTTCACAATTAGTTTGCAAAAAAACTAATTCACAATCATGGCAATTGAACAAAGGGCACAGTCTCGTTGCATGCTGCCGCAAATAACTTTCAAGTTGCAGAAGGGTAAACTTGCTGTACAGCTCGGCATCACGCTGTCCGCAGAGATCTAGGTTAACACCGTTGGCAACGATTATTTTGTTCATGGCAATTTCTGCAAAAAATCACGACATTTTTTTAGTTTAAAATCAATTTTATCTAGTTGTTCTATTCTAGAAATAGTGGCTGCATCGAGCACCAGATGGTGATGTTTATGTTGCTTAGCTAGCTGTGCCAATTCGATTACCTTATGTCTTAAAAATTCATTGTGCGGCAACTTTGCTAACAAACATCGATAAATTTGCAAAGCTTTACTATAATTGCCTTGATCCTCGTAAACTTGTGCCATTGCTTTTGTCTCAAGCTCAGCAACTCTCCCATCTCGGTTAGCCGTAGGACGAAAAAAAATTTCATCGACAGGCATGATCCAGTAATTGCCAAGCTCTGGCGGGGGGGGAGATGAGTTTGGGGGCGTAACAGGCACAGACGGTGGAGTGGTGTTGACAGGCACACCTTCAGTAACAAGACGTGCCGCAAAGGCTGACGACGCTTGCCCAAAACCATCACGATGGAATAGACGCGCGAGCTGCTCACACTCATCATCAAGAGCACGATCCGCACTCAGAAAATCAAGCACCGCGCAAAATTCTTTCTCATGCTGCAATAACAGCAGTGCTTTCAATTTTATTTTCTGTGCCATGATATTGGTTTTGAGGTTGACAGGCGACTCTTCAATAATAGATAGTGCCTCACAGATCATGCCACGTTGAAAAAATTCTTTGGCCAACACGACACGTGCCGCACTAAAACGAGGGTGTGCGGCGACCCCACTCTGCAAAAGTTCAAGACTTTCGGCAGGAAAATTACACGCCTTAAGTAACTCTGCCACCGATAAAAAACCACGACCCTCAGGATTGCGGCGAAAACGTTCCAACAATACTCGATCTGATTGCAACAACGGGAAGTTATCGAGGATGGTTAGGTAATATGCCGATGATGGCAATGCCTGCATAACTCAGCCCTCCTCTGTGGTATCAACCATGGAGATATTTATGGGAGGTGAAGCGATAGGCCCTGAAATGACCATCATCGTATGTGTGAGCGTAGTTCCCTCTTCGCATTGCGGCCAGACATCTATTCTGGCCACCCCACAAGTACTGCTACACCACTGATTTTTTGGCGTTTGGATGCCTTTGTACTGAGGTTCCTGGTTAGGAAGGCTAGTTTTACTAGGATCATAGCTGCCGTTGAACACGGGACGAAAACTAATACTGGGACGAGAGATAGCCCCCGTGGTTGTGGTTGGATTCACCTCACTCTCACCGCTGGGCGCTTCGATAGTAAATAGTAATTCCACAACTTTGGGCACAGTTGAGCCCTGACAATTGACTGTTACACTGGGGATAAGCGGCGTAATTACCGTGTTGCTCACCGCGTTGATGGCGTTACTACAATCGATAGGGCAATCAGCTGGCCCTTCGACTTTACCCGCACAAGTGCTTAGGCACATGGTGGCAAAGGCCAGTGCTGCACCACGAGTAATTTTTCTCAAAAAAAACATTTTCTTACCGTGTTTGAGTTATTAAATTATAACCTAAAACATCACTAGCTAATCTAAAACTGGTTACCGAGATTCTGTTGCTGATCTATAGTAAACGCATTTTCTTCCTGGTCATCATCGTTCTGTTCTTCGTTTAAGTCTATCTCTTCAACATCTTGCGTTTCTTCATCATTGAGATCCTCATCATTAAGTTGCGCATTGTTGAAATCTTCGTTATTTAGTTGTGCATTATTGAATTCCTCATCGTTGAATTGTTGGCTGTTTTGCCCAAAACCTTGCTGATTGCCTTGTTGTCCTGGTTGTTGTTGAAATTGATTATTGTTAGCTTGCCACTCAGCGTTGCTAGGGTTTTCGGCATCGATATCATCGATATTGAAATTTTGCTCTTCTTGTAATTGGTTACCTTCTTGAAACTGATTACTTTCTTGGAATTGATTGTTTGCCTGCATATTGTTGCCAAAATTAGTGTTGCCCTGCTCGCCAAAATCATCGTCATCATCACCTGCCTTGCCAGAATGCAGAATAGTCGGAGTAACAAGGAAGAGCAGCTCACGCCGCGATTCAGCTTTGCTGTAGGATCTGAACAGTGCACCGAGGATAGGAATGGCAGAAAGAAGGGGAACTCCACCATGCCCCTTCGTTTTATTCATTGTATAGAGACCACCGATGGCAAGAGTTTCGCCACTCTGCCGCAGCAGCGAAGTGTTGATTGACCTATTAGAACTAGATGTTTGTCCAGCACCCGATGTTGTGGGTGTATTGCTACTGATGTTGATAGTCATTTCAACCGAATTGTCAGCAGTAATAGTGGGTGAGACACTCAAACTAACATTATAGCTTACTGTCTGCACGGAACCACCCTGATCACCGCCTCCTTGCAAAATAAAATGATCGCTAGTGCCTGTTGAGATGCTTGCCGTTCCACCATCCTGCACGATCACGTTGTTAGTTTGTAACGTCTCTGTTCTGCCTTGAATTTCACTCATGTTCAAACGTAAATCCAAAGCCACCGAATCGTTAAGGCTGCCAAAATGCACTCCAAAACTAGCCCCATGATTATCACCGCCTGTTAACCCTCCGCCACCACCGTCGATGGCAAAGCTCGCCGTGGCAAAATTGGGAAAGATCAAACTGCCAAAACCAAGCCCACGTGATTGATCATAATTGATCGGCCCTGACCAGCTGATACCAAAGCCTGTGGCAGTGTTATCGAGAATTTCAACAATACGTGACGCGATTTTTACCTGCGGGGCACGATAATCGAGGCGATCGATTAAGACACGAATTTTGGCTAAATCCTGCGGCAGAGCTTCAATCAACAGTGAATTTGTGCGTCCATCAACTTCAACTCTTATGCGCTCATCTTCACTGATCACCTTAGCCAATAAGTTTTTTATCATCCCTTGCATTTCTCCTGCTTTGGCATGTGAAAGCTTAATAATCATTATCTTAGTTGCCTGCAGTCGTCCCTCTTGAATTTGCAAACTCTGCACCTGTTTTTTATAAGCTTCGATTGCGGATAAGGTATCGATACGCACGAGATTATCACCGATCTTAACCATTCCCAGATTATTAACTTCCAACAGGGCTCGCAATGCTTCATCCCAAGGAACATTAGAAAGATTGAGAAAAATTCTGCGTGAGCCGATGTTAGGGGTAAAAATAAAATTAGTGCCTGTTTCAACTCTTATGGCGTGCAATACCTCTGACAATGGTGCATCACGAAATACCATACGCACTGCCTTTGCCTCTGAAACAGCGATATCTTCTTCAGCACTTTCTTTCCCAACCGTTTCAACCCCATGCAGAGGTGCAAGCAAACTGTCTTCATCGAGTAAAGCCTCTTCTGAAGCTACACTGTTGTTAATATTATTGGCATTTATTTGCCCCATCTCTTGGGTGTTACCAGTCACCTGCCCTGTTTCTGGTAAGGCATTCACCGCGGCATCAGGTGGTGTGGCGTTATTAGTTTCTACAGGAAGACCCTCAGCATCAGTGGTGTCGTTTGATAAACTGTTAGGGGTGCTGAAATCATCGGCTGCATCTTGACCGACATGCAGAAAAATTGCCTCATGGAAGGCTGCACTTTCCTCATTATCGTTCTCTTGGAAGTTTTCCTGTTGGTTCTCTTGGAAGTTTTCTTGGAAGTTTTCTTGTTGATTTTGCTGCTCATAATTATCGTTCTCTTGGAAGTTTTCCTGGAAGTTTTCTTGAAAATCTTCTTGTTGATTTTGCTGCTCATAATTATCGTCGTTAGTGTTATTTATGCTGTTCTCAGCGGTTAGAGTAGTATTGTTGCTGTCCTCTTCTATTGCTGCGTTCTCAACAGTATTGCCAAAAGAAATTGGCTCCGCAGGCAATGTTTGCATGCTATCAACATCGACTTCCTTAAAAACTTCTCGATTGAATACATAGCCGAGTACTTTACCGAGACGAGGAGGCTTGCTGTCCTCCATTTGCACGATGATCAATGGACTTGACAGATCAATTGCCTGTTCGGATGGCTCGACAGCTACCTCATCGTTGCCAAAATAGCGTTTAGGAATAGGAAAAGAAAGCAACAAGCTGTTTTCTTTTGCAAGGTATTTAGTTTCAACCTCATCTCTTATCGTTAGCACTACCTCGACAACTCCTTCTTCTTTGCCTTGACGGGTACGGATATAGGCAACAGGCGATCTGAACTCACTGGCATCGATATCTCGTTGCATTTTTTTTCGCAGTCTTGTGTTATAGTAACGCACAACTATTTCTTTCTGCTTGGCACGATTTATTTCCTGGTAAATATCAAACTTGGGATTGTTCTTGGTAACAATTTCGATATTCACTAAGGTCTCTTCTGCTTTGTAAACGTAACCTATCCAATGCACAACTCCTGTGCTTGCTGTTGTGTCACTCCCTTCCGTGTCAACTTCAACAGCTGTGTCACTCCCTTCCGTGTCAACTTCAACCAGTGCCTGTTCATCAGCTGGTGCCTCGGGCATATCTTCGTTAAGCAGCATTTGCTCGTTACTTTGCTGGAACTGTTGTCCAAAAATATCTTCTTGCTGAGCAATACCCTGTTGATTGAACTCGTTTTCTTCGAGGTTGAAATTATCGTTATTCTGTTGTCCAACTATTTCATCAAACTCATCGATAGCGCCTTGCTCATCGCTTATGTCTTGGTTGTTTTCTATTACAATGTTGTTCTCTTCTTGTTGTTCATCAAAATCTTGTTGTTGTACAAGCTGGTCAACATCCTGCTCATCACTGTCGATATCTTGTGCGTTGATTATCGCGGCATCAACTGTGCTTTGCAATGCGGCATCTTCTTCTGTTTGGGCGGCAGAGCATGATGGCAATAGAGTGATCGCGAGAATAAAAGTTAATTTACTTTTCACGGTGCCCCCTGTGATTGAGAAGGTGCATCTGGACTTACGGGCGCGTCAGTGCTTGCTGGCACCTCGGTAGCAGCGGGGGCTGGTGTGTTAAGCGTGGTCGCGGGTGCGTCTGACACCGACACGGGTGCCTGAGCTGGCTGGGCAGCGGAAGGGGCTTCCTCTCGTAGCAATCTGTTAAGCTCCTCTTCCAGAGGCGTGTCACTATCAGAACCTGATATTACTTCTAAACCACCAACACTGGAAGGCTCAAAATAATCTTCTAAAAACATGTCCATATCGTTAAATTGTCGTGTTCCGTCAGTAGTCATAAGGAATTCTCTGATGATTATTTTATTGCGGCCTATTTCCATAACCTCACCATTGTTTTGGCCTATAGGATCACCGATTACCGCAACCACTCCTTCCCCGGCAGGTGTGAGAATGAGCGCTTTGGATATCCCCGTTGACAAGCGCCATACGCCGACCAATTTCAGAGATGATACATCGTGGTGTTGAAGTTTACTTATGGCAAACTCATCGTCGAATATTTCTTCACGATCTGGATAAGCGAAGGGATCTCGTTTATTAAAAGATGAATAGCGATAACTTGCAGACGGCTCGATAATATCATCAATTTGGATGCTAGATTCCAAAATTTCAATTGTCTTGTCGCTACTAGCATCTTTGTCTGTGCTAGCACTTTTGTCGGCACCAGCATTTTTATTTTCTTGGGGTGATGATTGCTCTACAGCCTGGTTGTTTTGCGTGTTTGTCTGCTCATGGTTATCAGCGACGGTAATGCCCTCCTGATTCCACCTAAACTGCGGACTGAAATCTGGTGATGCAGACGAAGATGAAGGACAAAATATGGCGCACCCTATCACAACAAAGCAGTATTTTTTTATCGGCAATCCAAGCTGCATCCCTAATCTACTCCATTTATAGCGACCTGAACACCACCAGTTCAGCCTTTGTATCAACTAACACACCACCAATTGTCCCACCTTTTTTCCGCTGCGCACCCAAGGTGATGTTGCGTAAGTGCGTTATTTTCTCCATGTTAGCTATGTTGTCAAAGAAAGTCATGACCTGGCTGTATTTAGCAGTAAAATCGAGAGCAATAGGAACTTCTGCGTACTGGTATACCCCTTTTACCACGGTCTCTGACCCTGGCTTGAACGATTTAAACCTTATCCCAGTTTCTTTTGCAATGCTTGCCGTAGTGTGCAAAATATCTTCCATGTAAATTTTATTGGGTAGTGTTTCCTGCGCTTCACGCAATTGCTCGGTGACTTTATTAAATTTTTCTTCCAGCAAAGGGAGGTTTTCCTTCTTATTTTTTGCGACCTGATATTTTTTTTGTTCAGCTACTTTGGCTTGTTGAGCCTCCTCCAATTTTTTTTGCAAAGTGCTGCCCTCATCGTAGTACATGTACGCGGCAGGGAGGAGGCCAACTACTATCATAATAACTGCCCTTTTCTTATAGTTCATCTCTTTGTAATTTTCTTTAGCCTCATCGAACATCTCTTACCGCCAGCTCTTTGCTATTTTCATCTTTAACTTGCTCGTAAGATTGTGATTGAAATCCAACTTCAACACCAAAATTAACTGAACTCATGTTCCCTCCTTCACCGCCCAACGAAACTTGCGCAGCTGTAGTGCCAAGTAAGCGTGAGGATTCGAAGTAAATGAAGGTGCGTAAATCAACAGGATCAACCTCTTGTGTTTTGGTTGATTCCAAGGCGGTCAGAAATTCTGCTACTAAGATATTATTGAACGCCGCCCCCTTTATGCTTACATTGTTTTCCTTAACTTGTAGTGAGTTATACCACACGCCACTTGGTTGCAGAATCTGCAAGTGTTCAAGAACGATAATAAGTTTGTATTTTTCAAAAGCAGATACTGTGATTGCTTTTATTGCCTGTAACTTATTATTCAATTGTTTTATGTCTGATTCAATGGTGTCGTACCTGCCTATCGACTGTTGCAACTTAGCAATACTGTCACGAATACTACGTGTCTCACTTTCGATCACCCCAATGCCAGCTTTAGCAATAACCATATACTGTTGAATGCCCAAATATCCTGCTAGGACTACTACGATTAACACAATTAAATCAAAGAGATACCAGTAACTTACGTGTTTCTCATCACTTTCACCACTGCTGCCAAGGTTAACACGTAGCATAAGCTAGGGTGTGTTTAGGTTCTGTTTTAATGAAAACAACATAGTTACCTACTGTAATAAATAAAGAACCCTAAACAATTTTTTATAGCCTTAGGCGGCTTTCTTTGCGGCTTTATCGTCAAGTTTACGCGCAGCAAGCCCCATAGCTACGCCAAATAAATGTCCTTGCTTTGCTATAAACTGCGGAGCAGAGACATCGCGGTTGACTCTGACTCCTCGAAAAGGATCGATATGTTCGACAGATGTCTGCAAAGCATCTTTCAGCGCGACATCAAGACCGGCAGTCCTTGAGCCGCCCCCTAAGAGACAGACTTTTGCTGGTTTCATTATATCCAAATTTGTTTCTCCGCTTCTAAAATAATAACTGATAGTTTCGTTGATTTCAGACACGAAGCTAGCGTTTATTTCATTGATAATATTTTCGCACTCTTCAGGGGCGGCACGATCACCGCTACTCACAGTAATTTTCAATGCTTCGGCACCATCTAGATCAAGTCCCAACAGTTCTGCCATTTTGACTGAGTAACTGTTCCCACCGACTGAAACTTCTCTGGTAAAAACAAAGCTCCCATCGATAAGTAAGGATACTTGTGTCGATAAGTAGCCAACGTCAACAATTACGACAAGGTCTCGCATTGGCTCTGTAACATTTCTAGCGACAATATTGATAGCTGCTAGTACGTCACAGTCTATGATAGAAACTTTGAGACCGACTTTATGCACTATGCTTCTGTGTTCTTCGACAACATCACGTTTCGCCCCTACCAGCAACACAGAGCTGCCTTTATTGCCGCGGATGTTAGGTAGTATTACCCAGTCAATGTATAGTTCGGAAACATCGTATTGCAAGTGCTGTTCAGCTTCGTGGTAGAGGTACTCATAAAAATCGGGGTCGGTTTGTGGTTTAGACAGATTAACTGCTTTAATAATGGCTGTTCTGCCGCCGACCGATATACCTGCATTGTTGCCGAAGGTTGTTATCTTAAGTTTATTGATTAAATTTCTGATCGTTGTCTCAAGAGTTCTCCCATCAAGGATCGTCCCGTCTTCTACAGTGTGGGCTGGTAAAACCTCTAAGCCGAAGCCTTTTACTGCCGTTTTGCGGAAGCCACCTACTTCAACAATTTTTACTGAAGATGAGCCAATATCAATAGCGACGATTGACTTGCCTAGTATATCAAACACCTAGCACCTCAAGTGTTTCTGCGTTACGTTACTACCCCATCGCTGGGTGTTTCAAATTCGATAACAGTTTGGTATAGTGACAACGTGTAGAAAAAGGGGTCTTACCCTTATTTTTACAGATACAAAGGCTAGCGTCAACCAGCAGCAAAGCGGTTTGGAAGCGATGAGTGACCAGGGGCTTTGCCTGCGTAACTACAGAAAGAAATAATATGTTGTGTGATTCTATTCTCGCTGCGATAGGCAAAACCCCTTTGGTGGAGCTACGCCGCGTGGGTAAGGATTTACCCTGTCGGTTACTGGGTAAGTGTGAATTTATGAATCCAGGTGGTTCGGTAAAGGATCGTATTGCCTTGCAGATGGTACTTACCGCCGAGCGGGAGGGGCGCATTAAGCCAGGCGATACGTTGATTGAGGCAAGCAGTGGCAACATGGGTATTGGTCTTGCCTTAGTAGGTGCGGTGCGTGGCTATCGGGTTATTATCACCATGCCTGAAAAAATGAGTAGAGAGAAGCAGGTTATTCTTGCGGCTCTCGGTGCAGAGATTATTCGCACGCCTACCGAAGAGCCTTCCGCTTCACCTGACAGTCATATCGGTGTGGCTAAAAGGCTGGAAGCTGCACGTTCTGATGCGCACATTCTCGATCAGTACAGCAACCCCAGTAACCCGCGCACTCATTATGAGTATACCGCACAGGAGATTCTTGCCGATCTCGATGGCAAGGTTGATATGGTGGTAATGGGGGCGGGTACGGGAGGTACGCTCAGCGGCATCGCGCGGTGCATGAAAGAGGCTTGTCCGCATGTGTTTATCGTGGGCGTTGATCCTGTCGGCTCGATTCTCGGTGGAGGGGAAGAAGTCTGTCCCTACCATGTCGAGGGTATCGGTTACGATTTCATCCCGCAGGTGCTTTCGCAGCAGCACATAGATGCCTGGGAAAAAACTACCGATGCGGAAGCTTTCACTCTCGCGGCGCAGCTCATTCGTGACGAGGGTTTGCTTGTCGGCGGCTCAAGTGGCTCAGCGCTGGCCGCGGCCTTGCGTCAGGCCAAACGTCTGCAGGCGGGACAAAACTGTGTCATTATTTTGCCTGACGGGGTGCGCAATTACCTGAGCAAGTTTCTCGACACGGAATGGTTGCAGAAACACGGCCTCGCTCCTCCTGAGCTCCGCAAGTAAATTTCTCATTTTTACGGGGGCATCTACACTAGCATCTGGATCTGCTGATGCGCTCCGTATACTTTCGTGTTACAAAGTCAGGCGGGGGGTGAGGCGATGGCGGAGAAACTTCTCCTGGTAATTCTCGACGGTGTGGGACACCGAGAGCAGACGCACGGCAACGCAGTGCACGCGGCCCACACGCCTTCGCTTACTTATTTGCGGCAACACGGCTTGTTCACGACCCTGAAAGCACACGGCACATGGATCGGCCTGCCCGCCGCGGACGATCTCGGCAACAGTGAGGTGGGACACACAACGCTGGGGGCAGGGCGAACGTTCGATCAGGGGGCGAAGCTTGTCGATAACGCAATTGCACACGGGACGCTGTACAAGGGACGTAGCTGGCGGTCGGCGGTGAAGAATGTCATCACCCACCGCGGCACGTTGCACTTCATCGGCTTGCTCTCCGATGGCAACGTCCATGCCCATCAACGCCACCTGCACGCCTTATTGACCCAAGCAAAACAGGACGGCGTGCCCCGTGCCCGTGTGCACGCTATTCTCGACGGACGTGACGTGCCCGCCAAGTCGGCAGAACTCTACGTCAGCCGTCTACAACAACATCTACAACAACTGGGCGACTTCGACGCGCAACTAGCTTCCTGTGGCGGGCGGATGCAGATTACCATGGATCGTTACGAAGCGAATTGGGAAATCGTCAAGCGCGGCTGGGAACTGCACGTACTTGGTAAAGGGCGTGTTTTCGCCTCCGCGACGGAAGGTCTCGCTACCCTACGGGCGGAGCAAGACACCGACGATCAATTCCTGCCGCCGTTTCGAATCAAAGGCACACACAACAAGATTACCGACGGCGACAGCGTTATTTTTTTTAATTTTCGCGGCGATCGTGCCACGCAGGTAGCACAGGCTTTCACGTCCGAGAAATTTACTAAATTTACGCGCCCAAAATATCCCGACGTTTTTTTTGCAGGCATGATGGAATATGATGGCGACCGCCGCATTCCACAACATTATCTGGTAACACCACCCCGTATCGACAAGACCTTGACCAGCTACCTGCTGCCACACCAGGTGCGGCAGTTTGCTTGCAGCGAAAGCCAAAAATATGGACATGTTACCTTCTTCTGGAACGGCAACCGCTCTGGCTATCTCGACCCTCAGTTAGAAAAGTATCTGCGTATTCCCTCCCACAAAAACTTAAACTTTGATCGCCACCCCTGGATGAAGGCACTGGAAATCACGACGGCAACTATTGCCGAGATGGAAACGGATAGTTTTGATTTTGCTCGGATAAATTTTGCCAACGGGGATATGGTCGGACATAGCGGTGATTTTAATGCGGCGGTGGTCGCGGTCGATGTCATCGACCTGATGCTCGGTCGTCTTATCAAGGCCTGTCAACAACATAACACTAACCTCATCGTCACCGCTGATCACGGTAACTGCGACGAGATGTATGAGCAAAACACACAAGGCGAGCAAGTGCCCAAAACTTCCCACACGCTAAGTGCCGTGCCGTTTTACTTCTACACTCCGCATGCACGAGACTACCGCCTGGGCGAGCTATCTAATCCCACGCTGGCCAACGTCGCCGCCTCGGTGCTCACCGCACTGAACTTACCCCCCTGCGCTGACTTTCACCCTTCGCTGCTGAAGAAAAAAAACTAGAACCATCACACACCCTATTTTCATCACAGGCTAAGTTCTACCCCTGATAGCGGAAGTAGGCTTTCGGATCGAAAGCTTCACGCACCGCTTCGCCGACAAAGCTGACCAATAACAGTGTTCCGAACAGACAGAGCAGCGGAAACACCGACAGGTGGTAGGAGGTGAGGTTGGCATGGGCCTGCGATAGTATTTCACCCCAGCTTGCGGTCGGGGCGGGGACACCGAAACCGAGAAAATCGAGGGAAGATAGCAAACCGATCGACGCGGCGACAGAGAACGGTGCTAGGGTAATGATCGGCGTAATCGTATTCGGCAGGATGTGCCGTGCCATAATTCCTGTGCGTGAAACACCGATCGAGCGCGCTGCCTCGACGTATTCTATTTTGCGCCCCCGCAAAAACTCCGCCCGCATGAAGTACGACAATCCAATCCAACGGAAGGCGCAGAAAACAACGACCAGCAACGTGATCGAAGGATCGAAAATCGAAGCCAGCAAGATCAGCAGATACAAGAACGGTAAGGCCGAAATTACCTCGATAACACGCTGGCAGATGAGATCCAGCGCTCCCCCTACATAGCCTTGCACCGCGCCGATAGCTACCCCGATGATGGTGCTCAGCACTAAAATTATCAAGGCAAAGCTCAGCGACACCCGATATCCATAGATCAAGCGCGTCAACAGATCACGGCCGCGATCGTCTGTGCCTAGCCAGTGTTTGCTGTCGGGAACTGTCGGCGGTGGTGCTCCGAGGTTGTCATCCGATTCGTTGTAGCCGTAAGGAATAAAAGGAAACAGCATGACGTTAGCGGCCTTATCCCGAAAGGCGGGCTGCTCACGGATTTCTTTATACTGTGCTTCCGCGATGTAGTCCTCCCCAAAAGTTTTGCCCGAGTAGAAAAAAAATACGGGATAGTAATACGTCCCGTTGTAATAAACTACGAGCGGCTTGTTGTTAACCCACAACTCTGCTCCCAGCGAAATTAAATAAGTTACGACCAAAATTATGAGTGAATAGTAGCCTCGCCTTATCTTTTTAAAATTTTCCCACCGTTTTTTGAAAATAGGATTTAAAACAGCCACTGTTTATCACCTCTATTTAAAATCAATGCGCGGATCGATGACCGTGTAGGCAAAATCAGAGAGGATGTTGCCCACCATGATGGTGACGCTGGTAATCACGATAATGCCCAGTGCGACGGGGTAATCACGATTGAGCAACGACTCATAACCGAGGGCACCGAAACCATCCAGACCAGAGATTTTTTCGATCAAAATCGAGCCTGCGAAAAAAAACGACACAAATTCGCTAAAACCCGTCGCGATAGGGATCAAAGCGTTGCGCAACGCATGCTTGACGATCACCACCCGTCCCGATAACCCCTTTGCATAAGCGGTGCGCACATAATCGGCAGTGATCTGCTCGACCAACGAATTCTTCATCAGCATTGTAGTGAAGGCAAACATGCCCACCACGTAAGCCGTCAACGGCAATAACATGTGCATGAACAGATCTTTAACCTTGCCCAAGAAAGACAACTCGGAAAAATTCTCCGAAGTCAACCCCTGCATAGGAAATATGTCGTAGTAACTGCCACCACAGAACAACACGATAAGCAGAATCAACAAGGCAAAGCCAGGGATTGCGTAGCCCGCGAAAATCACCACCGACGATGCATAATCAAAAAACTGCTGATGGCGCAGTGCCTTGATAATACCGAGCGGTACGCAAATCAAATACGTGATCAGCAGCGAAGCGATCCCGAAAATAATCGAGACCGGAAAACGCGCTGCGATGACATCGATGACAGGCTCTTCGTAGTAATAGGACTCACCAAAATCAAGCACCAACAGGTCTTTCAGCCAATTGTAATAGCGCACAGGTAGCGGTTTATCGAAGCCATAGTGTTTCTTGAGTGCCTCGACATACTCTTCTTCAATCCGCGCCGCCGACGCGGACGCACCGCCCTCTGCCATCTCGCCACCTCCTCCAAAACGCAAGGCCGATAACGCCTGCTCAACGGGGCCGCCTGGCAGAATTTGCACGATAAAAAACGTCACCAGCGTGATACCCCACAGAGTAGGGATCATTAACAATAGACGACGGATAAAGTAGGCATTCATGCCACCATCTCCTCAAAATAAATGGCAAGCAACACGGTGAGCATCATCCTCGCCGCTGTTTTTCAGCGGTGGCTCGGTTTTTTTGCAGATGTCCATCGCGTGCGGACAGCGCGGATGGAAACGACAACCTGAAGGGAAATTACGGTGTGAAGGCGGCTCGACACTCAACAAAGTGCGTTCTTTCCGCTCGTGGGGGCTGGCTTTGGGGATCGCGGCAAACAGTGCTCGGGCATAAGGGTGCAGTTGTTTTTTAAAAATACGAGAACAGGGTGCTATTTCGACAATTTTGCCAAAATACAACACAATCACCTGATCGCTGACTTTACTGACCACCGACAGATCGTGTGAAATGAACAGCACGGTCAACTTGAACTCATCCTGCAAGTCCATCAGCAGGTTCAATATCTGCGCCTGCACCGAAACATCGAGAGCCGATACGGGTTCATCGCAGATGAGAATTTCTGGACGCAAGGCCAAGGCACGGGCAATGCCGATCCGCTGACGCTGCCCGCCAGAAAATTCGTGCGGATAGCGATGGCGATAATCCCAAGCCAAGCCACTTTTCTCGATCAGCTCCCGTACCTGCTCGCGCCGTGTCCGTTTGGTGCCGATCTTGTTGATCCGCAGCGGTTCTTCGATAATGTCGAACATCGAAAAGCGCGGGTTAAGCGAGGCATAGGGATCTTGGAAGACGACCTGAATCTTGCGGCGAAACCGCCGCAGCGCCCTTCCTCGCCAGGTCAAGATATCATCGTCACGGAAATGGACTTCACCCCCTGTCGGCTCGCTGAGGCGGTTGATAAGCCGTGCCAGCGTCGACTTGCCACAGCCCGATTCACCGACGATACCGAGCGTTTTGCTCTTCTCGAGATCAAAAGATACACCATCGACGGCGCGAATCACCCCTACCTGACGGTTGAACAGACCGCCCTTGATAGGAAAATGCTTCTGCAAATCCTTGACCCTGAGAATAAACTGCTTCAAGTTTTCGCCGCGGCCAGCGTGTTCATGCACAGCACCCGATCCGTATTGCAACTGCCGACTATGGCGGCACCGTTATCATACCCAGGGTGGCTTAGCAACAACAATGCCGCCATCTCCATACGCGCTTACGTGCGGATCGGCAGGTGCTGTTTTTTCACTGCGGTAGTTGTGACATTGGGTAACAGCATTTTTCGTGATCGGAGTGTCTATCGCGATCAGTTCCGCCAGCTCTGTGTAACTGATCAGGTGTTGTTCCACCAGCAGCCGCAAGCGACGTGAGGCTGTGCTGGGAGGGATGTTGAAGTTTACGGCAAACTCCCTCACTCCGCAGCGGCCGCGGTAATGGAAGTTTTCTTTGACACACTCCAGCAACAACATGTGGCTTAACATCTCGTAAGTGACGTTGAAACGACCACGAAAGGCGTTGCGCAGCTCGATAGCCAGCTCCTGGTCGGTGATGGTCGTTCTCTGTGGTTGTGCCCAAATGCGTGCGGGGATAGATGCGGGAGTAAGTGTGCCATCCTGCGGGGAGATGGTCATCGTCCGCAAGCAGTTGCGGAGTTGCCGCACGTTCCCTGCGCACCAGCCGTAAGCCGCCAACACCTGTAGTGCCTCGGGGGCGATGCGCCAAGGACCGCCTCGCATGGTGTGCAGGAAGTAGTTTATCAACGGGGTAATTTCACCGCGCCGCGCCCGCAGCGGTGGCAGTTCTATCTCCATCTCGCATAAACGTTGCCAGAGATCGAGGCGGAATTTACCTGCATGCACGAGGCTGGTGATCGGTACGTTGCTGGCGGAAAGAATACCGATATCGACTCGCCGCGGTTTCGTTTCACCCACGCGCACGACCTCGTGATTTTCCAGCACCCGCAGCAGCGCTGCTTGGGTACTGAGTTCGAGGCTCGCGATTTCGTCGAGGAACAGCCAGCCACCGTTAGCCTGTTCCACGTAACCGCGGTGGTCTCGTATCGCTCCTGTAAACGAGCCTTTACGATGGCCGAACAGTTCGCTGCCGATCAAAGCGGGGGGGATAGCAGCGCAGTTAATCGTCACCAACGGGCGCGGGGCGATGATGTCACGCACGATGCTGGCAACGACCTCCTTCCCCGTGCCTGACTCACCCTGGACATGCACTGCGGCGACGGCGGAGTGCAGCACCTTCAGCAGCTGGGCGGCAACCGTCTGCATCGTCGCACCGACTGCGTAGGGAAAACTGCGTGCGGTGGCGGCGCGGCGACAGAGCCAGACATGCACTAGCCGTTTCCCGATTTCTGCCGCGGCACAACTGCGCGACAGAAAATCATCCGCGCCACTTCGTAAGCAGGTGGTGATCAGCTGCGGGTCGTCGTGACTGGCACGCACGACCAACACCACCTGCGGATAGTTACGCGTGATGTTCAGGAGAAGTTGTGCAGGCGACGCATCGTCGGCGATGTCCAGCAAAACGAGGTCGGGAATCGCGGTGCGCAGGGAGCACTGTAGCCAATTTATCTCACTACCGCTGGTGGTCTGCACCCGATAGCCCCTTGCCCCATCTTGCAGAGCCGCGGCGACACGGACGCAATCCTCAGCAGTTCTACCGAGATGTAGCAGGGAGAGCGTGTGCACTGTCTGATACCGACGTTAGCAGTACCCGCAATCTACCTGCTTTTCGTTTTCGCTGCAACCGTTACTTATTCCCGATCGTCATGGCTGGCGGGAGGGTACGGTTATTGCGTGGCGAGATACCACCAGTTCTTGCTCCCCTGTGCGATTTTGAGCAGGGCACGGTTATCGTTGCGGCGCGCTGTCCAGCTGATGTCGGTGGATGTCTTGTCACCCCATTTTACCGCGGTGACGCTTTGCCAGATATCTTTTGTCGTATCGTAAACGTAGAGACTGCCATCCTTGACCTGCGCGGTGACTATTACCAGTTTAGTCTTTTTCTCCTGCAGGGCGGTGACCTTGCCGTATGCCACGTTGTCCGCGGCGGGCGGTGAAGTGATGTCTCTGATTTCGTGTCTCGTTCCGCCTGCGGAGCTAGCCAGCATGAGTTGACAGGTTGTGGGTGGAGCACCTACGATGACATATTGCCAGGTTTTTTTACTGTTGATCGCGACTCCATCGCTACTACCTGCGAAGATCGGATCGTTGCTATCGTTGGTGATGGCCAACAGTCGCCCCCCCTGGCAGTTGTGCAACGACAGAAAGCCGTTGTAGACATCGCCATTTTCGTCCCGTAATGCGCTTACTGCGTACTCCAACCCAGCGACGAGTGGCGGTAACTTCGCACTGCTGACGACGAAGGGTTTGCTGTCTCTCAGGTCTTGGCCGTCCGCCCGTGCGCTCGCGAGGGCAAGGCAGTCACCTATCCAACTGTTATCGGGGACAAGCGCGGCGAAGGTTATCTTTCCTTCGTTGTCTACCATCTGCTGCATGCGGTGTCTCTTCTTGCCACAGGTGATTCCCAAGGTAACTTCGACTTTCCCCCCGCGCAGCACGTTGCCGTCTTTTTTTATCTGCACGTGGGCGACGATGGGTGTCCCCGCCGCGATGTCCGCACCGATACCGTCAAGTTTCAGCGTGTAGCTGGACACGTCCTGTGCGCTTGTCGCAGCCTTGGCGAGCGGTTGTTTCTTGCCGTCTTTTTCCTCGCAGTTGCTCTGCAGCACCACCAGCAGCACGGCGGCTGTGACTATCCTCACCCGCTCTTCCCCTTCATGGTAATCCGATAACGCTGGTGTAACTCTACCACCATCCAGCAAAAAACAAAAGCCGCGCGCACAAAAAAATGTGCGCAGGTGCGAGAACATTGTAAGTGGTGTGAGCAAGCGCAGCTAGCGGTTAAGGAAGCACCTCAGACGGTAGGTGACCAGTTCGCGACCGAGCAGTTCGAGTACGGGCAGGAGTTCGGGCGAACTCGTGCTGCCCGTTACCAACAAGCGCAGCGGTAGGTACAGCTCCTTAGTCTTGCAACCACTTTCTTGCTGCACTGCCTGTAGCTGTGTCTTGATGCCGCTCTGTGTCCAGGCGGTAAGGTTTTCCAGTCGCTCACACAGGGCAGTCAGCACCTGGGGTAGGTCTGCACGCGGGCGCAGAGTATCCAACTGCTGTCGGTAGTTCTGCTCCCCATCGAAAAAAAACGCGGCTTTGGCAAAAAATTGGGCAAAATTCTCTAATCGGGTGCGTAGCAGCGGGTAGATACGGCGTAGTTTAGCTTCGCTGAGCATCTCCTCTCGCACGTGTTGCACGAATTCGTCGGCACTGAGGTTTTGCATATACTGCTGGTTGAACCACAGCAGTTTTTGCATATCGAACACGGGGCCACCGAGGTTAAGACGTTGTGGGTTGAAAGCTTCGATCATCGTCGCGCGTGTGAACACTTCACTTGTGTGGGCAATACTGCCGCCGATGAGAGCAAGGTAGTTGGCAAGTGCTGCGGGTAAGATACCGAGTTGGGCGAACAAACGCAGGGAGACGGGGTTTTTGCGTTTAGAAATTTTAGAGTGATCGCGGTTACGCAAAATAGGCAAATGTAAGAAACGCGGCGGCGTGAAGCCTAGTGCTTCGTAGAGCACGATGTGTTTCGGCGTAGAAGATAGCCATTCTTCGGCACGAATGACGTGGCTGATCTGCATGGCGTGGTCATCGACGACGCTGGCAAGATGATAGACAGGGTAACCGTCGGATTTTAGCAATACGGCATCGTCGAGTTGGTCGTTGGCGATACTTATCGCCCCGCGCAACTCATCGTGAAACACCGTTTCACCCGCGAGAGGCATCTTCAGTCTGACCACCGACGGGATGCCCTTCCGTATTTGGTGAGCTCCAAGCTCAGGGGCTAGGTCACGGCAATGGCGGTCGTAACGCGGGGTTTGTTGCTGCTGACGTTGTCGAGTACGCAAATTCTCGAGACGTGTAGGGGGACAAAAACAACGGTAGGCACGCCCGCGCTGCAGCAACGTCTCAATACTGCGGCGATAAAGTGGCAAGCGTTCCGACTGGCGATAGGGAGCGTGTGCCCCCCCCTTGTCAGGGCCTTCGTCGTAATCAAGTCCCAACCAACGCAGGCTTTCCAGCAGGTGTGTGGCACTTCCCCGCCGCAACCGTGCACGGTCGGTGTCTTCAAGGCGAAAGATAAACTCACCGCCCCTGCTGCGCGCGTAGAGAAAATTAAACAGTGCGGTGAAAGCGTACCCGACATGCGGGTCACCCGTCGGAGAAGGCGCAACTCGCACCCGCACTTTGCTCACCGCACCCTCATCAATCGCAGCCGACCTCAGCCGCGAGCCAAGCTTCAATCTTCGCTAACGTCAGGTTGCCCTTTTCAGGATCGGACTGATCACCGCCACCATGTCCCGCACTGCTCTGATCGCTGATCTTGAGAAACAGCTGCGCGGCACTCGCACTCTCGGCACTCGCCTTCAAGTTGGCGCGGTTTTGCCCCGCGACGGTATCATCTTCCTCCTTGTGCATCGTCAACCCGCCCGCGGCGAACGCGTGGCACTTGTGGCAGGACTTGTCGATTGACGGCTGGATGTTCGCTCTGAAAGCCACCAGTGCCGTCTCGGCATCGCACGGTGGCACGTCACCGCTATCGTCATTTTCTTCGCACCCTTCCGAGTCTTCCTCATCATCGTGTTCATCGCCGTGACTACTGTCAGGCCGCAGTTGCGCCTCGAACGTACTGAGCGCAGGGCGTTCCGTCTGCTCGCGCTCACGCGGAGAAGAGTCACACCCCGACCACACGAACAACGCTAACCACGACCACACCAACCATCGTAACATCGCATCCCCCTCCTTATCTACCGATTAGTATACACGAACACAGTACGCCGAGACCACATGCGTTGTGTTTTTTTGTTGTTCTACGTCGTTATGCAACACCGTCCGCACCCCATAAAAATAGTGTAGTGATGGTGCGTTACAGCTGTAGGCGCACAAAATGTTATAAAATTGTTTACTCCATGTAAGTTTTAATGTTATAAGGCACTTTTGAGTTTAATGGAGTTTTTAGAATGTTGGCCTCCAAGTTTTTCCCCCGTAATATTTTGGTTGTGTCAGTTGCGGTGCAGCTGGCGTTTCCTCTTCATCTTTTCGGTGCGACGGCAGCGCGGGAGTTTCCTCGTCAGCAGGCGTTGACCCCGATACTGCCAGACATGCGGGCGGTGGTGGCCGACGACCCGCGACTACAGCAGTCTTTCGCGGAGTTGGAGGAGTTAGCCAGCGAGTTGGAGCAGGCGGATGAGCACGACCGTCCGCAGGATATTCCCGATCCTTTTCACCTCACTCAACAGTATCTGTTGGTGACGGCTAAGGGTGGTGACCGAGTTGATCGCTATCATTTAGCGGGTATCAGCGGCGGGTTACCTAGAATTATTCCGCAGCCCAACAAAGTGGAAATTTTTACTACAACAGATGGTGCACTCGCTTTCCGCTACAAGCGTGGGACACATGTCATAGAGAGTATTAAGCCCGCCGTCATCGCCTACGATGCTGAGTTGTTGGTGGTGATAGATGTCGAGAGCAACATCTATGCGGTTGATTTATCGTTCGCACGTCGCGAGTTATTCAAAGCCCCCGTGCCTGTACATCGCCTGTCAGCTTCTGTCATTCCCGCACACCTGGCTGGTTTGCAGTTGAACTTCGTTACCCGCGGTTTCCGCCCTTTCACTCACGTTGCGGATGAGGAGGGCGGATTGCATCCTGTTGCAGACCCGCGTCGGTTTACCGCGGGAGATATTGTGCTGTGGCAGAAGAAGGACACACGGCGCGTATTAATAGATATGTTGACCCGTGATTTTGTTGTCACCGAAATTAATAACGGCAATCACTTGCTGGGTAGTCTTGCCTATGCTCTGCGCAGCGATAAACCGCCACCTCTAGGTGGCGCGGTAGCGGCTGAACAAAAGCAAGGACAGCAACTCGATGCGGAAAAATTAGCTGCCTACCGCCAGAGCGTGTCGGCGGAGACCGCGCGGGTGATACAAAGCATGAACGCCGAACGCATGCAGCGCATGATTCTCAACGATATTCGCACGAATAACTATCGTGATGAGTTTACCTACGCCAGCTGGCAACGTGACTATCTGTTGCTCAAAATGCAGGCGGAGAACACCATCAAGGGTTTAGAAAAGAGCGTCAATGCCAAATATAAAATTATTTTCAAAGATGTTACGGCACAGAATAAACTTGAGCAACTCAAAGAAGGACTGCGCAAAGGTGACTTGAGCGATGTCTGGATTATGCTCAGCAAACTTTATACGAAGGATATGCGCCAGCTGGTCATCAACAAAATTGCGGCTTTGAAGACGCTCGATACCGCGGCCGCGTCCAGCCAGATTGCGGAACTGGAAAAAATTCTGCGAGAAAACGACTACGAACGTTTGTGGCACGAACCACAGTTGGTGGCCGAAGTAGACCTGAACGGGCAGGTTGTATCTCCTTGGCGATCGAAGGTAGAAAAATTTAGGTATGAGTACTTACAGAGCGGTGATTTACAGAGGTTGGCGGCTAACCTGCTGGGTCTATCCACTCTCGTGGCTGCGGGCGGTGCGGCTTGGATGCTAAAGACTGGTATGACGCTGCCACAATTGTTGAAAGAAAAAACTCCCTTGTTTCTGCGTGAAAAGGATTTGCCCGTCCGTGACGACCTAAACGGTACGGCCAGGAAGCTCTACGACAGAATCAGGGTAGGGGCACGCAAACGTGCCGTCATTGCCATGGCCGCGGGCGTGGCACTTATCCCTGTGGTAGGAATGATCTCGCACCTTGCGACCCGCGCAACGGGACAGGACTGGGACTTCAAAAAGCAACTCACCCTGATGGGAATCAGAGCCTACGCTTTCGTCGCACTCCCTCTGTGGCACCACCTTGCCAACTGGACAGGGCAGACAACCTTGATCCCCGCGTTAGCGGCACAGGTGTCGCCGTTTGCTACCGTGAACGGTGATTCCGCGGTCGGCAAGAGTGTTGGTCTGTCCGCGGCTGAGAACATTACCGTCGGTTTTCGCGACCCTTTCGACAGCGAGGCGGACAGTGAGGCCGTCCGTCGCAAAGCGATCGCGGCCATGCAACAGCAGCGTGTCAGGGCACAAGGACTTGGCTGGGAAATGGCTGCGCACATCGTTGGCCAGCACCTGCACAACACGCCGCGGCTCGACATGCAGGAGCTCACCGCCATCATAGACAGCTCGCAGTTTAAGGACAAATGGAAGAAACTGGCAGTCGGTTTGGAGGAGGAAGTCTACCAACTGTATCGCCGCGGTATCTTCTCCGACTTGCGCACTGTTAGTCGCACACGAGTTTACCATTATTTACAAAAAACCACCCCACAGGTCTTCACCCTCGCGTATCACGAAAATATTGCGCGTCGGGTACAGTTGGGAGCGAAAAACGCGGTAGCTCAGCTGGGCAAAGGGGTCGCTAACCTGGCCGTCGACGAAACAACCTTCCTGCAGGTAGTCGACCCCGATGATTTTGTTTCTTCGATGGTGTGGCATCAATTCTGGACTGACTTTCTTACCGTTGTGTTTATCGAAGGGACAATCGGAGCTAGGACGAAAGCGGGCGGCAATGCTGAAGACATCGGCCAGTTGTTTATGTCTGGAAAACGACCACCCTACTGGCATCGACAGCATACGGAGGTGCTGGCAAGTCAGATCCACGCTTATAGTGTTTCGGCACAAGGATCAACCTCCCTGGTCTTTCAGATGTTGCAGAGAATCGAAGAAAGCAACTATCGACCGCTGGAAGAGCTATTGGTCGCGGGCCAGGATAGCCACGAGTCCTTCTTCGGCAGTGTTGCTGATTTGGGGGCGAACGCCATCGACCTCAGAAACGTCGATTACGGACGCAGATACATGGATACATTGCGGGTGGTGGTAGTGATGATGCAGGCTGGTTTTGCCTACAACATGCTCGCACGCCGCTTGCTGGTCAAGGTCAAAACCAAAGCTGCCTTCTACCAGTGGATTTTTTACTTCACTTGGGCAATGTGGGCGTTCGGGTGGCCGTGGACAGCCCTCTATTCCGCCGAGCATCTGCGCGAAGCAAAACACGGAAGCCGCAACGATATGCTCATGCAAGCCAAGGTGCAGTTGAAAAGGGCACTCGTGCAGAACGATGCCGCGGGATTACAAGCGGGCTATGATGCCTTGATCGCGATCTATCGTGATGTGGTCGAGGAGACACCCGCAGCTCTCGTCGAGACCGTAGCGAAGATCGAAGCGGAGTTGCACATACATGAAGGGGATCGTCTCCCCGCGGCAGCACTGATTCCCTATCTGGGAATTGTCGCACAGATGGCGAACAACGACGATCGCGTGGCACAGAGAGCGAGCTATCGTCGTTTAGCTGAACTTGTTGCCCGCGGCGAGCATTACACCGTCAGCGCAGAGGAGGCGGAGCATCTTCTGCATTTTGCCATGCTCAATCCACCGTTTTCCAATAAGCTGAACAGTTTCATCAAACCTGTGACGTTGCTCGGGCTAGGCATTGCGACCACTTTGATGGCTTCCAATTTTCACCGCAAGACCTACGAGGTAAGCACCCTCAGAGCCATCGCTCCCTGGGCGGGCAAAGGGTTAGCTATCTACGGACTGGTCTGGTTACTGCTCAGCAAAGACCATGTGCGCTGGGCTGAGCGGTTTGTGCGCGAGAAGATGGGGGGAGCTGCGGCTGACGAAGAAGAAAAGGAAGAGGAGACGGAAAACAGAGAGGACTAGGCTGCACATGGTGTGCAGCCTAGGGGCTTGCCGAGGAACTGGCTAATTCTTCAGGCCGAAGAAAACCTGCTCGTTGATTACAACCTCTTCGCCTTTGCGCTTTAGGTAGCGGGTCAGTTTTTTGACGACGGTGTAGCTGTCGGTGATACGCATGGGTTTCTTGAAGTTGTCATCGCGCGCAAAGAGCTTTTGCCACTCCCGCGCGGTGAAGAAATGTTTTTCGAGGGGGGGAATTTTGTCGGGCAAATACGAGCCCGCCAGCAGACCGCCGAGTGCGGCGAGCAGATAGTCCCGCACGTTTCCCGCGCGACGGGCTGATTCGTCCGCCAGCGCGGCGATTGTTGCGGAACGCTCCTCCACATCCCTTTCTATCGTGTCTGCCACCTGTCTCCTGAAATTGCTGCGATTGGCACGTATCGTGTCGCGCACATCGGGGCGTGCCACCAACTGCGTAAACTTATCGATAAATTGGCCATCCTCGGTAAGGAACTTATCGTTCACCTGGCGTATCTTTCCGACGAATGCATCGGCTTGCCTGAATTCAACCACTCTCTCTTTTCCTATGAGAGTATTTTCTCTGCCTAGCGTTTCGGTAATCGTTTTGTCGTACATCTCCTCGAATTTTTTGAAAATGCTAGCGGGTTCTTTCGGTCTTTTCCACCACCGCTGTCCCGCGAAAAGCGTCTCGTAAAGCTCGGATTCCTCCATCGCCTGGGTGACAAGGGCAAACTGCTCGGCGACGAACGCTCTCTCCCGTTCCAAATCCGTATTTATGTCGGCGACCGTCTTAACCTCGTGCTCCGTTAGGGGTTTCCTCGGTCTGCGCAGTCTCACTCCTTGCATGCTTCGTCTAAATTTTTCGGGGTAGTCTGTAATGGATTCCTCAATTTCCTCAACTAGCACACGATAGGATCTATCCGTAAGTTCGGCAGTGCGTTTTGTCGCTTGCCTGCCCGCTGCCTGCGTCGCGTCGTCGCTGTTCTTCGCTGACGATCTGCCGCCCCTGAGCTCTTTTTTAGCGGTATCGACCCTGATTTTGGTGAGCAACTTCCGCAGTGCCACCCAACTCAACACAGCCCCGCCGATGACAACAGGCACGGTCAGGATACTCTTCACCGTCGCTTGCGACGGAGCGAACACCCAAGGCTGTTGTGGTATCCCCGTGAAGTAATACTCAGCGCCCGCGGGAGTGAAAAACGCATTGCTGCAATCACGGGCAACGTCCAGATCCACTGCATACGGGCACGCGAGCAGCCGAAAACGATCGGCTTCGACATGCTGGTACAACAGCACCGATTTCATATCCGTCAGCGATTTAGTCCGTGCCTCATTCACTCCACAACCCCCCACAAACGATGCAACGAGGAGCATCAACCCACTAACTCTCATCTTCTACCTCTGTACACAAATTAAAACCCTCTCACGGCCGAACGTGTAATAAAAATTGACATCCTTGTCAACGTGGTGCTACGGTGCGGCGCGGCGAGAGGCTAACGGAGGTGATAAAGATGGCTGGGATGGTTTGGCTGGGGGTGGTGCTTACGTGCACAATGTTGGCCAGCACGCCCGCGCACCCGCAGGGGTCTGCTGTGCCGATGGGTGCGTACTCTGGCCTGGATTTTAATTTGCAGGGGATCGTGTGCAACAGCCGCTACTGCTCGCACCGTCTTTACGGGTTACGTTGGGCGATGAACACGACGGGCGAGAGTGTCATCTGGCAACATAACGACACGCGCCATCTCAAGATAGGCTACATCCCACTCAACAAGCACCTTCAGCAAAAAGACCTGCTCTCGTCTATTTCGGGGAGTGTCAAGGGTGCGGCGAACCCGCTGGCACTGTCACGAGGCTACTACTTCAAGTACTGTGATTCTGCCAGCCATACCTGCGAGTATCTCGGCGATCGTGAGTACTATACCATAGCCGACTTGGAGAGCCTCTTCATCCCAGTGTTGGAAGTGCGACGGGCGTTTCCTGTCGATATTGCGGGCAAGTTGATCGAGCGCCGTAATCGTATCGTGCTTACCGCACTCGCCGTAGTAGGTGGCTTCATGGTCACCCAGATGACCCTTTCAGGGATTATCAAGGGACTCAGCAAGAACGTGCTAGAAGTGCTCAAGAAAATTTTTGGTGGCAGACTGTCCCCTAAGCAAGTGTTAGCTGGCATCAAGAGCACTCTTCAGGCTGGTGCTGATAAAACCCACCCGAATTTTATCCAGTCGCTCAATCGTGCCCTACCCCGCCTCACAGGCTACACCATCATGGCAATCGCGGGATGGAACAACCTCAAAGCCTGGGGATGGTTCGGTTCGGAATCGTTTAAAGCCAATTACTACGCACAGAATGTCAAGATTCCTCTCCTGATGTCCATTCCCGACATGTTCGTCACTAGCCGCAAGGACAAACTGAGTATCACAACACTGCGTGATGCCTTCGATAGCGCTTTGCGGGGCGAAATCGGCGAGTTCGCGGCCTCCTACCAGGAGAAACACGCAGACACCGCACGGAGCGGGGAAAGCGACGACGATTGACGGTTGAGTGAACCTCCCGTCACATATCCCTCGTGCCCATTTACTTTCAGCTTTACTACAGCACGGGGATGAGCGCGCCGTTGATGTCTCCTCCCTGCTCGGATAGCAGCAGGGAGATAACCCTGTTGAGCGCTGTCGTGCTCACCCAGGTAGAGGTGTCCGCCTGCGGCAGCGCGCGGCGGTTGCTGGGGGTGTCGATGATGGTCGGAGCGACAGCGTTGATAGTCACCCTGCTGCCCCGTAACTCAAGCGCCGTGCTCGCCAGCAATGCGTTGAGAGCGGCTTTGCTGGCGAGATAAGCACCCATCCCGATCTCGCCACCGCGCCACGTCGCCGCAGCCGAGATGAGCACGATACGCCCTGCGCGTTGCGCACACAGGTGTGGCAACGCGTATTTTGTCAGAAAAAACGCACTCTTGTAATTGGCAGTGAGCAAAAAATCGAGATCCTCGTCCGCACAGGCGGCGGTCTTCGCCCCCACGAAACCACCCGCAGCATTCACCACCGCGGCAACATCCGCATGCCGTGCGGCGAGATGAGCAAACAACTCCTGCACCGCCTTCCCATCCCCTAAGTCACAGGTATGGGTGGTGAGACGAGGATGGGAGGGCACAGATACGTGCCGTCGATAAACCGCATGCACCCGCCGCCCCGCATCCAAAAGGTACCGCACGACAGCCTGCCCCAAAGCACCGCCCGCACCCGCCACGACAACAGCATCGACCGCATAAGGAAAAGATCGCACTCCACCCCCTGACAGCTGCCGTATATGTGGGAGGTGAAAAAAATGCAAGGGTGCACATCAAAAAGTAATTTTTGCCTTTACATACTCGCCTTTCGTGCGTAGAAGAGTCCCGCCCTCGCTGCGGCAAGGGCAGGTTGGTTGCTGGTGTTGGCGAAGGGAGTCATCATGGGAGGGGTCGTCGTTCCGTCCTTCGTTACCGTGCGGGTGAGCCGCCGCCGTTGTAGGACTCCTCCACCTGCGTGCCGCCGCGCTCATTTTGTTAATATTATTGAAGGATTTAATATCTTTAACAAAGTGTTGACAAGATGACTTGTTCGGTATACAAGCACGGAAGTCGTGTTCGTTTTCTATAATGCAAGAAAGGATTTAGTTATGAAAAGGATGCTCTCTTTACTGTTGGCAACGATGCTGGTAGGCGCGTGTGGTACTGCCCCTCAGGGCGAGTCGTTAGGCTCGCAATCGGAAGGCGAAGGTAGCTCGACGACGAAGTACGTTGTCGGTGCCGCGATCGTGGTCGTTACCCTCTGCACGGTTGTGCCTGGTGCTAAGCGTGCATGCCGTAAACACTTCATGAGTGAAGATGGAGTCAAAAAGATGCTCCAAAAAGACATCGATAAGCTACAAGACTTGAAGGCGGCTAAAGCTACCGAGGGTGCGGATACAGCCAAGATCGACGAGAAGATCGCCAAGATCAACGAGAAGATCGAAAGCGCCAAGAGTGGCCGTTTCTTCACCGTCTACAGCGGAACGATCGGTAAGCTGATCGCCAAGATCAAGCAAACCTTCAAAAAAGGTGCAGAAAAAACAAAAGAAGCTGCTGAGAAACAAGCCAGTTGAGGAAGCTCGATCGGTAGACCCGACTCTCCTTCATCTAGAAAAGCCGTGAGGCGCTGCGCCACGCGGCTTTTTTCTCGTTTCTGCGAAATTCGTCTTGTGGCGCAACGCAACGGTTGTGGTATGATGTAAACGTTGAGTAACCATGCAGCAGAGGTATCGGCATGAACCGTAAGGAACTGGTGGAAGAAATCGCCGACATGACAGGGCAAAGCAAGAATACCGTAGAAGGTTTTGTCTCGTCATTCATCGATGTGGTCAGCAAAAACATGAAAAAGAAGGACGGAGTGCGGCTGGTAGGTTTCGGCACTTTCAGTGTCGCTAGACGTAAGGCACGCAGCGGACGCAATCCCCAGACAGGAGCGGAAATAAAAATCCCCGCGCGTAGAGCGCCCGTCTTCAAAGCTGGTGCTCTGCTGCGAAAAGCTGTTGAGAGATAGGACATGATTACCGCGGGCGAAGAGCAATGCCGAGGTGCCGCCCGATGTAGAGACGAAGAGAGGAGGCGGCAAGCAGGCCGCGCCGCGAAGCGGGCATCCGCAGTCTCTTGCTCTGGGCAGGGAAAGCGCCCGTGCGAGAGGTGAGCACCGCATCACGATAGATGTTCTCCTCCCCCGCCATCGCCTGTAACATCTGCCAGACCGCAGGCTGAAAGTTACCCGCCGCGAACAACTCAGCAACGGCCTGCGCTCTCGCACGCCGCTGTGCACTGCTGTTTTCCGCCGTCAGCGGCTGTTGCCACACCCGCACCGTCTTGAGATAACGGGCACGAAAATTGCGGAAACGCCGCTCCCTGAGTTCCGCGGGTAGGGCGCTTAATTTAATTTTTTGAGCGACGGAAGGCCTGATTTTGCGGTGTTTTGTCTATCTTCCCTTTTTGTAGTGCCTGAAAACACACCGACTTAGGCAACAATGCTAATTTACCCGCGGGACTCAGGATAAAAATCCCCGCGCGTAGAACGCCCGTCTTCAAAGCTGGTGTTCTGCTGCGAAAAGCTGTTGAGAGATAGAACAGGATACCGCGAGCAGGCTAGTAACCGACTAACGTGGGCACGATGTCGTCGCCTCGCGGGGCATAAAAAGCCCTCCGTAACTCGCCGAACAGCGGGTCGCTGACGATGGTGACCGCCGTCACGAGATCGGCAAAAACCTGCGGTGTCGTCGCCGCCGCGCCGCCACGCAGCGAAGCGGGCATCCGCAGTCTCTTGCTCTGGGCAGGGAAAGCGCCCGTGCGAGAGGTGAGCACCGCATCACGATAGATGTTCTCCTCCCCCGCCATCGCCTGTAACATCTGCCAGACCGCAGGCTGAAAGTTACCCGCCGCGAACAACTCAGCAACGGCCTGCGCTCTCGCACACCGCTGTGCACTGCTGTTTTCCGCCGTCAGCGGCTGTTGCCACACCCGCACCGTCTTGAGATAACGGGCACGAAAATTGCGGAAACGCCGCTCTTCCGTCATCACGATCCGCCCACGTCCGCTGCTGATCCCCAGCCCGCCGTCATACAGCCTGCGACACCAGCGGTGCGGATGGTTTTTGCCCGCCGCACGGGCATAACGCACACAAAAATCCTGACGAGACAGATCATGCCATGCCATAACACTGCGCACCCCCTCAGGCAACACATAGACCTCGCCCCGAAAAGCAAAGACATCGAGATAATACCGTACCTCAGCAGGCGTAAAAAGAATGAACTGCTTGCCCAATAACGGCAACATGTTGTGATAGACCCAAGCAAACTGTGCGCGTTTAGTAAGAAAACTATCGTAGTGCATGTCGAGCTTGACATACACCCGCTCGTCAGCAGCGATGAAACTCCTCAGCGTCTTGCGAGCAGACTTCAGCAATGGCACAATCGCGCGGTCACTACGTCTATCGCTCACCGTCGCCACGTGCAACTCACGACGCTGAGCACGATCAGTAACGATGATGCTAGAAACATCCATCTCGTTGAAAAAAAGCTTCGCCAAGGACAACAGCTGTCCGAATTTAGTCTTGCTGTTTGCCATCACACGCCGCACAATAGCCATCCCCGCAATGCTGTCGGAAGGTGAAACTCTGCCGACATTCTCCTCGACAAGCGCACGTTGCGGGGCAGTAAATTCATAGAGTAAATCCGTTTTAGATAACTTTTCTATCTCCATACGCGCCACGGGAAAATCTTGCAGCAAAAATTCTCCCTCTACCCCCAAAGCGAACTTGGTCGCCCGCAAATCCGCAAACTGCAACAGATAACCGCCGTCGTCTTTTCTGAATACCGCTTTCCGACTCACCGTGACACGATCGAGATCAAAACCTGTCCTCAACAACGGACGCGAGAAGATATCAAAACTGCCCACCCGCAGTTCTAACACCCGACTGAGATAGGTGCTGACAATAAGTGCCTCACCCACCCGCAAGTTATCGATCATCTGAGCATCGATACGGCGATGATGCAAAATTTGTGGAGGCATAAGCTCGTGTAAGTTTTTGACACTATCAGCATAATCAGCAATAGGCCTGACCTTGATAAGTTCATAAACACGCTGATACCGTGCCTGTGGCAGGTTGTCAGCAAGTTCGACCGCGATACCGAAACGGGCAGGAAAATCATCCCCGATGTCAGCGCCAAGCAAAAAACCGAAGCGATAGACATCTGCCACTAACCACGGACTATCTCCATCATCCAAAGGGTTTTTGAGTACGACACGGTGCGGAATAAAATCAGTAATGCCAACCCGCAAACCATCGTAAAAACACGCCCGTCGACAAAAATCACCGTCGAGCAAAGGCAAGCCGAAAGTGCGATTGGTGACAGGTAACTTCTGTAAACTTTTACTCCACAAAGCTAAGGCAGCAATCTTCCCCTGCGCACGAAGCGTCTCCCCTAAGGCATGCTGTAACGTGCCGCGGGTAGCATGTTTGAGATCACGATCGTAATAGCGACGCACAAAATCACTGGGGTTGTCCGATACCAGCCCCTGCGGATCATGCAGATAACCGCGCCGAAAAAACTGCTCGTAGCCCGCCACAGCATAGTTGTCGGGATCGACCATCTTGCTTTCAGGGCGCAGCACAAAACGATTACCCGCCGCATCGACATTCGTCTGCTCCTGCGCACCAAAGAAGGTAGCGAGCAACTGGTCGCGGCGACGCAGCATAATCTGAGTGAAGTATTCGCACAATAACGGCGAGTAGCCCGCTGCCCGCAAGGCTCGCGTGATCTGCGCGGGCGATAACTGCGCGATGAGCCGCGTCATCCACTTGGCATCGTTGATACTGATCACATCGTGGGCACGATTGCCCGCAGTGTTGCGGTAGTTGAGCACAACTTCGTAAATCGTGCCGTCGGGCTTGCGACGAACACGTTCGACGAGATCGCGTGCGAAGAAATTCGGCGCATCTTTGCCGAAAAGACCACCCAGCGAAGCGCCCATGTCAGCAGCACTAAAGGTAACCTGGTAACCCTGCTGACGATTGCCGACTAACACGAGATTGGCGTTGTCATCCTTGGTGTCGGTATCCGCGACCCAGGCCGAGAACAGAGCAAAAGCACGGAACTCCCGTTTCAACGGACGACTGAAAGCCCCCTTGACAAAACTACCCACGCTGAGATCGTGATCAGGATGCCCGCGCCGCTCCAGCGATACCGAGCGCAGGCGAATGTACCAATGCCCTTTTGCGTCACGCTGGACATCTGCCAGCGCCCGCTGCGGACGATTCGCCCACCGCCGCTGCACGTGCAACAAACGCTGACGCTGCCGCTCAAACTCCACCGCATCACGGGGATCAGCGAGCGGCAGATAAAGCCGCACACGCGCTTTAAAAAAAGTCGGATCGACAGTAAAACCGAGCGCGGCAGCAAGGTTATTGACTACCGTCTCGGTGTTGACTTCGGAAGCAGCCTGTTTCCAATAAGCCACCAAATCGATCGGGTTAGCAGCGTGCTGCAACCTAGCCGCCGTGCTCAAATACTTCATCTTCCACTGCCACCCCCCGTAACGCACCCGCATCTTAGGGGTCAAACCCGTGGACTTACCATCCCAGTCGAGAGTAACGGCAATCTCCCGTTGCGAATCGGTGACAGCAGGCGGAAACCCCGTCATCCCATTGTAATCGCTAGTGTCGAAACTCCGCACCGCATGCGGTTTACGCCAAAAACCCGAATCGGGCGGATCGAGTGCGGCGATGTCGATTTCACCCCGCTCCGCATATTCCCGCAGTTGCCGAGGAGCGAAGAAAACTTGCCGACGCAGCTGGGGATACTTTTCCTGCAAAGTAGCAGGAATAAGAAGATTGGCAGCCTCGTCGGGGTTGCCGATACGCATGCGGCTCATATAGTGCGGCGTGTGGCGCACAATGTTGAGTAAGTCGGCGTTGCCAGGGTCTTGTTCGTTGATGCTGGCAAACGTTTCTAGCCCCTGGAACAGATGTTCCAGAAAAGCCTGACTGCGCGGGTGATTTATATTGCTGGCATTCACCACCGCGGCGAGTGCTTGTGCACGCTGTAATTCCGCGCGGGCAAAGCGATAAGCGCGCGCCAGTTTTTTCTTCCGCCACTTCGACAAAATTTTTTCCTCGGCACGATGCTGGCACCACTGCACATGCGTAGCGTGGGTCGGCAACCTGTCAGCACAGTAGGTAAGAAAAGCGATGTTTTCATGCCGCTTGATAAACAGAATTTTGGCCGCGATCGCCTCTGCGTCGATCGTACCATCGTCCCGCAGATAGTCCTCGTGCAAAATACGCGAGGCCGTGCGCCGCTCAACACCATCGGAATCATGGCCTGGGGTAACTACCAGCTTGTAGACCGCATCGTTGCGACGCTGCAATTCAATATAGCCAGGCAGATTACGTGCTCCATCGAAGCTGCCCAGCGTGCCCGCAAACAACGCCGTGCGCGGTGCGACAAGCACACACACGAGAAGATAACGCCAACCGCTCATGCACTCTTCTCCTGCGCCCGCAGGTACTTATCTTTGTGGCGATAAATGTCAAACAGATGTCGCTTGAGACCCACCGCGTCACGCGGTAACGATGTCGGCGGTAAAATTCTTGCGTGCACAACTATCGCGATCCGCTCGCCGCGCACGACAGAGGCGATGAAAGGTGGCCGCTGCGAATAGCAGATACTGACATCGAGCACCGCGTCGATGTCGGCACGCAAACCCTGCACCGCGGCGGTGAACCCCTTCGGACGAGGGAGGAGCACCTTGTGCAAGACAGGGTAGTTCTTGCTACGGGCATAGTGCTGTGAGGCTTCCCGCTTGGCTGGCGTAAGGCGGGTTCCTTCGGGGAAAATACACAGCCAAAAAGGATGCTGTGCCTTGACCAACGTGCACAAGCTGGCCTGCAGTCCCTCCCGATCACGTGCCCAATCGCGACGCAGAAAGATCATCGTCCCCGACAAAAGCGCTCCCCAACCGAGCAAGGGAGTGTACTTGAGAGCATTTTTGCCCAGCCAGCGAGGATGCCGCCCCTTTCCGAATTTGTCAGCCAGACAATAGAGCACCGCGATGTCGAGCATGCTCTGGTGATTGCCAGCCACCAGAGCCCGCGCAATGCGACTGAGATCAGGGGTGTCACAGGTAAAACTAAAGTTGAGATATTTTTTGAGACAGAACAGACAAAAACAACACCACACCTGCGGGATACTCGCACCCAATTGCTGAAAGAGATGACGGGAGAACAACAACGTCAAACCGTTGAGCAGTAAGGCGATGTTGACCAACAGCAACGCTGCCACCATGACAGTGGAGACAGCGAGAAGTTTTACGGTATTGACAAGCACGTCAAACATGGGATGTAAACCACAGGAGCTCAGGTGAACAGCCACCGCCTTACCTCACAAATAACTATTTTGCAAGCCTCTTGCCGTGTGCTTGATGGCGTGCTTTACTGACTGCCCGCGTAGTGGCTGGGAATTACCGCACGAGTGCTGCATGCCTCCTCCTCATCTCCCCTTCCCCGTACGGCAACCGACGCGTCCATGCCCCGTGCAGTTGCGTTACCTCTGCACCGTTGGCACGGCGACGGTTTTGCATATCGATTTGCGTCCCCAGGGGCAAAGTGAGTTGGCCGCCTTGGCTTGGCTCGATGCCGAGGAGCGGGAACGTTGGCGTACCTACCTGCATCTGGGGGCACGGCGGCGTTTTGCCTTGTGCCGTGCCGCATTGCGCTACGTGCTCTGCGCACAGCTCGCCTGCCAGAACGAACGACTTGCTTTCCGTACCGCGCAGCACGGCAAACCACATGCTCGCATAGACGCAGTGCCCGCGCCGTTCAGCTTCAACCTCAGTCACAGTGGCAGACACGGTCTCCTCGCCGTCGCCCCCGCAGGGCAGCTGGGTGTCGATGTGGAGGCGCACGACGAGGTGTCGCGTTACCTCGCCCGCCTGTCGGTCTCGCAGACGGTGTTCACCGCACCCGAACGCGCCGCCTTGGCGCGGTCAGGCAGTGATGACAGGGTACGCCTGTTCGCCAAACTCTGGACGATCAAGGAGGCTCTGGGCAAAGCACGTGGCACAGGTCTGCGCGGCGGATTGGCAGCATTGGCAATTCCCGCCACCCTGTTGCAGGGGACACGCACCGTCTGGCAATTTCCGCACCACTCAGGCATGCGATGGCGGGTAGAGTGCGTCGGCAACGCCGAGTTTGCTGCCACGGTGGTGCAAGAGATTGTCAACACTCCCGCGCCGTCTGCACAAAACAGCGGACGTTATCATATGGCGTGCCTGGCAACACCCCATGACTGAGGTTGAGAATATGCCCGCGTTTTCCCCCCGCGGTGATGCAGTCTTGCACCGCTTTTTTTACCTCCGGAGGCTTGCCTGCGAGAAGTAGATGGTTGCTGACGTTGCCCTGGACGATGGTTTCGCTGCCCAACGTGCGGCGGGCGGCCGCGATGCTCGTGCCGTGAGGTAAACTGAGCACCTTCGCCCCAGAACGGCGGACAAGGTGCAGGTCGTGAAAATCTCTGGCAAACATAATGCTGATAGCACTAGGGTCGAGCGCAGCGAAAATTTCTTGATGACAGGGCAAAGCGAAGTCTTCGTAGATTTGGGGAGACAGCAGGTGAGCGATCGATTCGAACAGCTGTACCCCCGCGACACCGTGCTCAATCTGATAGTTGAGGTAATCGCAGGTGGCTGAGGTGAGTTTTTGCAGCAAGGCACGTATGCGCTGCGGTTCGTCACGGATGGCCTGCATGAGGTGAGGGGCACCGTGACGCGGGCTACCACCCTCGAGCAGGAAAGCCGCTAAGGTCAAAGGTGCACCTGCAAAACCGAGCACAGGCAGCTCGCCCGCTAGTTCTTTAGCGAGCAGATCGAGAGTGTCGCCGACGAAACCGAGCTCAGTCGCGACATCGCAGGGCTTGAGAGCAAGGTAGTCGGGCAGAGGACGGGGGAGACGCGGCCCGTGGTCGAAGATAAAATCCGCTCCCATCGGTGAGAGCAGGGTCAGGATATCTTGGAAAAAAATAATAGCATCGACCCCCAGAGCACGCGGCAGCAGCGAAATTTCCGCGGCCAAACGCGGATGGCGGAACAGCTGGTACAGCGTCATACCGCTCTCTTTTTTCAGACGCAGATAGCGAGGGTCGTAACGTCCTGCCTGCCGCATCAACCATACGGGAAGGCGCGGGGTGTGCCGCCCCTCAGCGGCACGCAACAGACTGTCGTTGTGATACTCGCGAAACTCCATCGCATCCCTTCTGAGTGTAGAAATTTTTGACAGTTAAAAAATTAAAAACTAACTTCGTTGTCACATAAAACAGAATTAAAAAACAACACAAAAGGCGCAAAAAAAGACCCGCATGTTAGAGTATCTAAGTCTGTAAAAAAATACGCCATGTGTCTAATCTGTAGACACCTATGGCCAAGTGGCCAAAAAAAATATCATTGCAGTTGCGGGCAGTTAAGTCAGCAGTCCGCTTGCCGCAGCACATTTTAAGCACACTTTGTGCATGACCGTAAAGTAAAAATACCAGAACTGCAAGCGGTGATCTTCGGTAACCTTAGCGATGAGGGAGAGGGCGATGGTGGTGTGTAGAGTGTTGTTGCTGGCGCTAGTGTGTGCATGTGCGGGGGAGCCGACGGCGGGTGTGCGTTGGTTGATCAATGAGAACACCGCGGCGGTTATGGGTTTGGTCGGACGCGGGGCGGAGGCGGGTGTGGCACGTGCGCATCGTTTTGTGTTGTTGGAGTGTGCTTCTTACGACAGGTTTGTCACGGTGCGGGAGGTGTACAGGGAGCGTACGGTTACGGGTGCGAAAGACGAGCCGCCGCGTGGTTGTCAGGAGTTGGTTGCTGCCGAGTTGAGTCGTGAGCAGTTGCGGGCGAGCAAGAAAGGGGTAGCCGCACGGCTACGCAAGGAGCAGGGGATTGCGAGGGTGTTGGATGGGTTGAGCGATGGTTTGAACACGGGGGCGGTGTTCTCGTTCTTCGGTCTGTCGGGCAGGCATTCCAAGCTTATCATGAAGGTGGTGGAGAAGCTCAAGAGTCACGATATCTTACCGCAGATCCCCGCACATGGCAAAATCAAGAAAGGTTTATTGGTGCTGGGCACGGTGGCTATGCTGGTCACGAGCAGTGGGATCTTGCAGCGCAAGGAACGCCATTATTATCAGATCATGCTCAACGAGTTGTCAGGGGCGGAGTACAGTCACCGCTTACAGGATCAAGAAGCTTCGCAGGAGAATTACGAAGCGATCAAGCGGTTGTTGATCTCGCTGGTGGAAGAGAAGGGTGGCGTACAAGCCGAGTCGGGGCAGGACGGGGATAGGGAGCGCTCGACTCCCGCGCTTCCGCACGGGTAGGGGCACCTACCATCGCACCTCCTACGGACTAAGGCAGGGGTGTGCGTAACAAAACGGTGGCAAAATTGTCGCCGTTGGTGTAGGAGTACCGCCTGCTCGGGAAAGGCGCGGAGGGAAGGGTTGCGACGGGTAGTGGTCACGGGGGTAGGTATAGTTGCCCCTGTCGGAACTGGTGTTGAGGAAGCGTGGCGCAATGCCTTGGCTGGTAGTTCAGGCATCGCGACCATTTCGTTGTTCGATGCCTCGCACCTCAACGTGCGCATCGCAGGCGAGGTCGGCGACCCCAACCCGCATCTCGAGGGAGTGGTAGATGCCAAGGAGGCGCGCCGTGTCAGTCGCTACATCAAGCTGGCGATGATCGCCGCCCACGAAGCGGTGACGATGGCAGGCAGTGGCTTGTTCTCCACTCCCAAACGCTCTGGCTGTGCCATAGGAGTCGGATTAGGAGCGCTGGACGAAATTGAGAAAAACACCATCAACCTCGATACACACGGGCAGAAGCGCGTTTCCCCCTTCTTCATCCCCTACACCGTACCCAATATGGCGACAGGGGTTGTCGCCAAGTACTACAACCTGCAAGGAGTTAACCTCGCCCCTACCGCCGCCTGCGCCAGTGGCAATCACGGTATCGGCGAGGCTTTTCGTGCCATCAAGTACGGCTACAGCGATGTTATGATCTGCGGAGGTGCGGAGGCAGCTATCAGTCCTCTCGGGATCGCCTCCTTCGCCAACATGAAAGCACTATCTACCCGCAACGACGACCCGACCGCGGCATCTCGTCCCTTCGATCGCGATCGTGACGGTTTCGTGACGGGCGAGGGTGCGGGTGTGCTGGTGTTGGAAGCACTGGAACACGCCCAAGCGCGGGGAGCAAGGGTTATCGTGGAGATATGCGGTTATGGCAACAGCGGCGACGCTTGGCACATCACCGCCCCCCGCCCGCACGGCGAAGGCATGCACGACTGCATGCAGCTCGCCCTGCAAGAAGCACACCTCAACCCCGCACAAGTTACCTACATCAACGCCCACGGCACATCGACTCCACTCAACGATCGTTACGAAAGCGAAGCAATCGCGGCTCTGTTCGGCGAGCATGCCAAGGCATTACGCATCTCCTCGACCAAAAGCGTGACGGGACACTGCCTCGGTGCCGCAGGCGGAATCGAGGCGGTCTTTACCGTGCTGGCTATTCGCGACGGTGTCATGCCGCCGACTATCAACCTCGATAACCCAGACGAACATTGCCCTCTTAACTACATCCCTGCACGCGCCGAGGAACGTAGGGTGGAGCATGCGTTGTCGAATTCTTTCGGATTTGGAGGGGTAAATGCTGCTCTGGTATTTTCAACCTGGCGCGGTTGAGGCAACGCCCAGTTCTCACGGTGAACCGCTTAAGCACGGCTGAAGGGTGACTACGGCAAATTCACACGCACAGTTCCTCACCGATAACCGCGAGTTAGCGGTGGCGTTTTACCGCGCTATGCTGTTCTACCGCCGTTTTGAAGAACGGGTACAGGTCGCCTACACGCAGGGCAAGTTTTCAGGCTTCTGCCATCTGCATATCGGGCAAGAAGCCGTCTGTGTCGGGGTGCAAGCCGTGTTGCGGGAAACGGATTACGTTATCTCTGGTTATCGTTCGCACACACAAGCTATCGCCAAAGGTATACCGCCACTGTCCGTGATGGCGGAAATGTTCGGCAAGGCAACTGGCTGTTGCCGCGGCAAAGGCGGCTCGATGCACATGTTCAGCGCGGCACGGCGTTTTTTCGGCGGGCATGGTATCGTAGGCGGACAAGTTCCGCTAGCAGCAGGCATCGCCTTCAAAATCAACTACCGCAACGAAGACGATATCGTCGTTTGCTACCTCGGCGATGCGGCACTGAACCAAGGTCAAGTCATGGAGACGATGAATATGGCGGTGATCTGGCGTTTACCGTTGCTGCTCGTCGTCGAGAACAACCGCTACGGAATGGGGACGGACATCAAACGCACCACCGCCCTCGACAACCTCTACGAGCGAGCCGCAGGTTTTGCCATGCCCGCCGCACAGGTGGACGGCATGGATGTCATCAGTACTTACCTGCTAACACGGACGATCGCCGCACGGGTGCGGGAACAGAAAAAACCGTTCCTGCTCGAAGCTCTGACCTACCGCTATCGCGGGCATTCGGTGTCTGACCCTGGCACTTACCGCAGCAAGGAAGAATTGGTGCACTACCAACAAAATGACCCGATCGCTAAACTCGGTCAGCAGTTGCGTAGCACGGGCATTATGCGCGAACAGGAACAACAGAGTATCGCTGCAGAAATTAAGCGACAGATACAAGACATCGAAAAAAGCGCGGATGCCGCGGCAACCCTGCCCGTTGCAGAAATTTATACGGACATTTACACCAGCAAGTTGGGACGTTGAGATGGCGGTGGTGACGATACGAGAAGCTCTGCGGCAAGCGATGTGCGAGGAGATGCGGCGCGATCCCGATGTGTTTCTGTTGGGGGAAGAAGTAGCCGAATACGACGGTGCGTACAAGGTGTCGAAAGGCATGCTGGCTGAATTTGGAGTACAGCGTGTCATCGATGCTCCCATCTCGGAGGTGGGTTTCACGGGACTAGGTATCGGTGCGGCGATGGCTGGTTTGCGGCCGATTATCGAGATGATGACGTGGAATTTCGGGATTCAAGCCTTCGATCAGATTCTGCACAGCGCGGCTAAGGTGCGCTATATGTCGGGGGGACAGTTTAGTTTTCCCCTCGTCTTGCGCGGGCCGAACGGTATTGCCCACATGTTGGGTGCAACACACTCGCAGTACGTTGAACCGTTTCTGACCCATGTGCCTGGCCTGATCGTCGTCGCTATCGCAACTCCCTACGATGCCAAAGGATTGCTCAAGTCGGCTATTCGCAACGACGACGCGGTTATTTTTCTTGAAAGCGAGAGCATGTATGGCCATAAGGGCGAAGTTCCCGACACCGAGTACCTCATTCCTATCGGGAAAGGCGAGGTCAAACGGCAAGGGCGGGATGTAACGCTTGTGGCGTGGGGTAAAATGCTACCCTTGTGTTTGCAAGCGGGGGAGAAATTGTCAGGCATCGATGTGGAGATCATCGATCCCATGACGCTGCAACCGTTGGACGAGCAGCTCATCTTTGCTTCGGTGCGCAAGACGCATCGGCTTGTCGTCGTTGAAGAAGCTCCTGGTTTTGCGGCGGTAGGGGCGCAGATCGCAGCACGTGTGCAGGAGGAGTGTTTCGACGCTCTCGATGCTCCTGTGACACGAGTCAGCGGTGAGTTTGTCCCCATTCCTTACGCAGAGCACCTCGAGGCCGCGGCTTTGCCGTCGCTGGCTAAGATAGTGCGTGCTGTGCGGGAGGTCACAGCCTGATGGGTGGTATTATCATCAAAATGCCTCGTCTCAGCGACACGATGGAGGAAGGCGGAATCGCTAACTGGCTCAAACAAGAAGGCGAAGCTGTCGAGGAGGGTGAGGCACTGGTTGAAATTGAAACCGATAAGGCGACGATGGAGTACCAGTCACCTGAAAGTGGCCACCTGCTGCGTATTCTCCTCGCGGCGGGACAGAGTGCTGCTCTCGGCGAGCCCATTGCGGTGCTCGGTGAGCAGGGTGAACAGGTCGATGCGGCACTGCTCGGAGACACTGGCACGGAGCAGGAGACACCGTCACCGCCAGCTACTCCTGAAGCGCTCCCAGTACAGGAGCGGGTGCAGGCGGGAGAGCGCATCATGGCCTCGCCGTTGGCGCGGCGATTGGCTGCGGCGCGGGGCATAGCGCTGCAGCAGGTGCGTGGTTCAGGCCCGCGGGGGCGTATCGTCGCTCGTGATCTCGACACGGCGGGTGTGTCTGCTGCACCATCCTCGCAGGTTGCGACACGTGTGCCTCTTTCGCAGATGCGCAAGGCGATTGCGAAACGCTTGCAACAGGCTAAGCACGATATTCCGCACTACTATCTTAAGACTTCGGCCGATGTTACGCCTGTGTTACAGGGACGGCAGCAGTTGAATGCTACCTTAACCCCTGAACAGAAGTTGAGCTTCAACGACATCGTTGCTTTCATGACGGTCAAAGCGTTGCAACAACACCCGCAAGTCAACACTGCGTGGGCTGAGGGGCGGGAAATTATCCAGCATCACACGGTCAATCTTGCGCTCGCGGTCGCCTTGCCTGAGGGTTTGGTCACGCCTGTGATTGCACACAGTGAGCGGTTGAGTCTGACCGCCTTGGGTGCGGCGAGCAAAACGTTGGTAGCACAGGCGAAGTGCGGTCGTCTGTCTCCCGATGCGTACCGTGGGGGCACGTTTACCATTTCCAATCTCGGCATGTATGGTATCGAGGAATTTTGTGCCATCATCAACCCTCCGCAAGCGGCCATTTTGGCGGTAGGGGTAGCACGAGCTGTGCCGCGGGTGCTTCACGATGGTCAGCTCGGCGTGCAGCAGCGTGTTGCCCTCACTCTGTCGTGTGACCATCGTCTTATCGACGGTGCGGTCGGGGCGCAATTCCTTGCCACCCTAGTCGCGTATCTCGAACATCCGCTGTTATCGCTGAGCTGACTTGTTCAGAACAGCGTCGGTTGGTTGCCTGCGTACAACGGCCTGACATGCGCACAGAAGGGGCGCAGTGCGGCGCAGTAGGCTTTGGCGTGGTCGCCGAAGGTGAAGATTTCTCGCGGGCGCACCCTGGCGATAACTTGTCGTAGTTCTACGCCGCTGCACGTGCGGCTGAGGTAAAAATAGTTGTCTGGTGGTGCGATGATGGGGGGCGGTGGGTAGGTGTCGTGGAGGTAGAAGGTCAGTGCATCGATACGGCGGGTGCGTGGGCAGTTCGCCAGTGAGCAGGGTAGGATGGCGACTTGCCAGTTGTCTCTTTTTCTGTTGAAGACGCGGTATTTGCCCAGTCCGATGGCGAAGTTTTGGTAGATGCGGTTGACCGCGGCGACGGTGGGGTGCACGGCTACTGTCAGTTGCTGGGTGGTGGCCAGTTCGGTAACTTCTTGTGCGGTGCCGATACTGGTGCAGAAAATCTTAACTCGTCGTGTGCTGTCGGTGAGAGCCGCAGCCAGTCGTTTCCGTTCCTGCGTGCGGTCAGGGAGGGTGTGGTGCGGGTTGGCGTGGTGAGTGCCGAGGAGCAAGATGTGTGCCCGTTTCAGGTGCAGCGGACGCACGTGGGGCACGGGGGCAGTCTGTAGGGCGGGAGCGTAGAGGAGAGTCCTGCCTTGGGTTTCCACGCGCAACATGGCGCTGCCTACCAGCGAGCCAGAGGGTAGCAGTTCGAGTCGTAAGTCGCCGATCGAGAAGGGGCGATGGTATTGGCAGGTCAGGGCGTTAGGTTTTTTTTTCCGCAGTGCCTCGATGATGTGGATGGTTTCTTCGGTCGCGATAACGCGGTGTGCGTCCAGAGTTTTCAAGGTTGTTTTGGCAGAGGAGACGAACGAAAGTTTGGCTGTGCCGTAAACATCGAGCGACAACACCGAGTCTTTGAGGTGCAGCCCACCTTCTCGGGGGCCTACACGCAGGCGCGGGGCTCGCGATCGTCGTGTTCTCGTGCTTACATCGGACACCAGTTTTTTCCCGACCACCACACTGCCGCCGTCAGCTAGCAGATATTGACGCGGTGGTCAAGTTTATAATGTGCTAAAAATAGAATAAAATGCTTTACCCCTCTTGACAAATTCAGGGGTGTGATTATTTTCACCCTTGTCGGTCAGCGGGCGGTTTCTGTGTGTCTCGGCGCATTGCTCGTTGTCCTGAGGTATGCGGTGTTAGGCATCGCGGGTGCGCGTTTTTTCATTCATCAAGGAGGTTTTGTGCGATGAAGATCAGGCCTTTGCAGGATCGTATCCTCGTGTCTAGAGTTGAGGGCGAGGAGAGGACAGCGGGGGGGATAATTATCCCTGATAATGCCAAAGAGAAGCCTATGGAGGGAAAGGTGGTTGCTATCGGCAACGGCAAGGTTCTCGATGACGGCAAGGTAAGAAAGCCAGAGGTAGATGTTGGTGATCGTATTCTGTTCAGCAAATACTCTGGTTCGGAGGTTAAGATCGATGGCGAAGAGCATCTTATCCTGCGGGAGGATGATATTCTAGGTGTTATCGAGTAGTTTATCTTACAGTATCCATTAGGGGAAAGGAATTTAGCGATGTCAGCGAAGATGATTAGTTTTGGCGAGGAGGCTCGCCGTAAGGTTTTGAGTGGGGTCAATATTTTGGCCGATGCGGTTAAGGTGACGCTGGGTCCCAAGGGGCGCAATGTTGTTATCGACAAGTCGTTTGGTTCACCGACGATTACCAAGGACGGTGTGAGTGTGGCCAAGGAAGTGGAAGTTGAGGACAAGTTTGAGAACATGGGCGCACAGATGGTGAAGGAGGTCGCGTCCCAGACTTCTGATCATGCGGGTGATGGCACAACCACGGCGACTGTCTTGGCGCAGTCTATCTATCGTGAGGGTGCGAAGCTCGTCGCCGCGGGGCACAACCCGATGGAGCTTAAGAAGGGAATAGATTGCGCGGTGAAGACCGTCATTGCGGAGTTGAGCAAGGTTTCACGTCCGACCAAGGACCGTGGGGAGATCGCGCAGGTCGGTACTATTTCTGCTAACAACGATCCTGAGATCGGCAAGATTCTCGCCGATGCGATGGACAGGGTCGGTCGTGATGGTGTGATCACTGTCGATGAAGCCAAGAGCATGGAGACTACACTCGATGTGGTCGAGGGTATGCAGTTCGATCGGGGTTATCTCTCGCCTTATTTCGTCACTGATTCCGAGCGTATGGAGGCGGTGTTGGAGGATGCTTACATCCTTTTGCACGAGAAAAAGATCTCTAACATGAAGGATTTGTTGCCTATTTTGGAGAAAATTGCGCAGGCCAGCAAGCCGTTTGTCATTATCGCCGAGGACATCGACGGTGAGGCGTTGGCGACTTTGGTTGTCAACCGTTTGCGAGGCACGCTCAAGTGTGCTGCGGTCAAAGCACCAGGTTTCGGCGATCGTCGCAAAGCGATGTTGGAGGACATTGCCATTCTCACTGGCGGCACGGTGGTCAGCGAGGATCTCGGTCATAAGTTGGAAAACATGTCGATCGAGCAGCTGGGCACGGCCAAGACCATCACCATCAATAAGGAGAACACTACCATCGTCGATGGTAAGGGCAACAAGGCGGATATCGACGCACGGGTTGGGCAGATCAAGAATGAGATCGACAACACTACTTCCGATTATGATCGTGAGAAACTGCAAGAGCGTCTGGCGAAACTGGTCGGTGGTGTGGCGGTGGTCAAGGTCGGCGCAGCCACTGAAACCGAAATGAAGGAGAAGAAGGCGCGGGTTGAGGACGCACTTAATTCAACCAGAGCGGCGGTCGAGGATGGTATTGTCGCTGGTGGTGGGGTGGCGTTACTGCGTGCTCAGCCTAAGCTGGAGAGTCTCAAAACTGACACCGAAGAACAGCAGTTCGGGGTACAGATTATCAGGCGTGCCGTCGAAGAACCGTTACGACAGATCGCGCTCAACTCAGGTATCGAGCCTGCCGTCGTGGTCGATGTGGTCAGGAAAGCGGCTGAGAACGAGGGTCTCAACGCCATGACGGAGGAGTACGAGGACATGTTCAAGGCGGGTATTATCGACCCCACTAAAGTGACGAAAGCGGCCATCACCAATGCCGCTTCCGTTGCCAGTCTCTTACTGACCACCGAGGCGATGATTGCGGACAAGCCTGAAGACAAGAATGCTGCTGCTCCAGCTGGTGGTGGACACGGCCCCGCCGCGGGCGGTATGGGTGGCATGGGCGGTATGGGTGGCATGGGCGGCATGATGTAAGCTCGTGTTTTCCCCTCGCCCCACGTCTTTCTCTGGCACGTGGTGGGTGGCATCACAGACACCGCCCACCATGTGCCCCCACGCTGCCAGCGTTACTTGTTGAGCGATTTATCCGCGGAGCTCAGGAAAAAGTAAAAAAATAGTTGCAAAAAAAAAAAACGGTGAGATATGAGACCCTCACACCGTGGTTAACATATTTAACTTTTCGATTTTGGGGGATTGTGGGGAAGGCGGCTGTCGCTGGTGAGCACCCGCGCCATGTGTTTTATACGTTGTGGCTGTTGAGCGAATCCTCGCTAGTCACCGTGCTTTTACTCGCGGCGATTGCGCAGCTGCGCGGCCAGGTCGCCGTGTGGTTACCCGTGTTGCTGTTGGGGTTTTGGGTACAGCGCCTCTATATGGTCGGACACGAGGCTTCGCATCGCAAGTTATGGCCGCGCTCGTTGTGGCTGAACGATGTTATCGGGCAGCTGTTTTTGCTCCCCATCCTCGTGCCCGTATCGGTTTTCCGCCAGATACATTTTTTTCATCACGGGCATAACCGCCGCGACGTGCGCACTTCCGCACTCGATATATACATCATCGGTAAGAAATTTTCCCACGTGCAACGTTGGTGGTCGTACCTGCTGTGGTACGTGGCAGTGTTCGGAGGTGGTTTCTTTGTCCATTCGTTGGTGTCGATTCTTATTCTGCTGGTCATCCCGCCGCACCTCGCGAGACGCATCTCACCTGCATTTCGAGGCTGGACCTGGCGCAAACAACTGCATGCACTGGTGATCTTCAGCGCGGGTATTGCGCTGCACGTTGCCGTGGGACTTGTCGGAGGTGGGGAAGCTTGGTTGTATTTCTGTGGCTTCCCCCTGCTATGTTTTGCCTGGATTTATTCGGTTTTAATGTACATCTATCACTACCGCACGTCGATCGGGACACGGGTGGGAGACAACGCCCGCTCTATACGACGGCAGTTTCTCTCTGCCTGGTGGTTATTGAATTTTAACGAGCATCGTGTGCATCATCTGAGACCCTCGCTCCCCTGGTATTCACTCCCCGCGCATAGACACTTACCCCGTGCCAGCAAAGAACCAACCCTCGGCTTATTGCAAGCTGTCCTGCAACAGTTGCGCGGCCCGACACTGATCGACGCGGAGCAGCAGCATGGCACACACCGATCTGTCTAGCTGTGCAGTACGCACTGCCACTCTCTCCTCGGATATAGATAGAATCACGGCCATCAAGCAAAACCTACACCCCGCAGAAGGAGGGCGAGGCGGAGGTTTTATTCTCGGCTCGTCGCGTGAACTCTACCGTCGCTGGATAGAGACGGCTGTTGTCAAGGTGTTACAGCAGGAAGAGCGAAAGAGACGGGGATCGGAGCGGCACACTTCTTTAGTCGGATACGCGATATGTTTACCTGATGCCGTGCTGCGCCAGTCAGAGTTGTGGCAAAAAAAAGACCGCATTGATTTTAACATCGCCATCGATAGTATTGTGCATGACAAAATTGCTTACTTTGAACAGCTCGCGATATTACCACGCTACCGCTACGCCTTGCCACAACTGCTGAAAGCGACGCTCGAGACAATTTCAGCACAAGGACATCGGCACTTGTTCACTACCACCGTGTGCAAACCTTTTAACAACTGCGCAGCACATGGTTTGCTAAAACGTAGCGCGGCACGCACCGTCGGCTACCTACAGGAACACCACCCTGTCCACGGGACAATCGTCTCGCGGCTACACTATATGTCCCGTGACAACTACCAGCACGCCCTCGATATTTGGGAGGAAAAATCCACACGGATGCGGTGATCGATGCATATCGATAGCTTTAATCCGCAAGGCGACACTTGACATAAAGCACTCATTTATAAATTTTATGTTGACTTTGTCATAGTATCTATGTATCGATATTAATAGTGGCTGTATTGAGTAAGGATGTTACGTTGTTGTTTTTAAGTCTTATCTCTCTTCTGTCGGTGGTAATTGCCTGTGACAGACCGTCTGCAGCCGAGGTGGAGGGGTTTCAGAGCCGTGATCAGCGTGGGACGCGCACGTACCTGTTTACGCACTACGATATCCTCGATGAGCGGGGCGGGCAAAATCCCTTCCAGCCTGGTGCGGTGCTGACGGATGGGGAGTTGACTATTGCACGGGAGATGCTCGGGCACGTGGGGCAGTGTTTGTACAAGGTGCAGAGCGATCATCCGTTGACGGCGCACACACCGACGGCGTTGCGGGCGATGTTGGCTGAGGCGCAACCGCTGCGTGAGGAACAGAAGTATGTGCCGCTGACGCGGGTTTATGACGAACTCAAAGATTTTCGTGATCTCTACGGTCATCGCATGCCTTGGTACTGGAACTATGCGGCGATCGGGGGCACATTCGTCGTGCTCAACGGGTTATTCGACATCGTTACCCACGATGCGCAAGCGGAGGCGCTTAAGCTGGCGGAAAAATATGTGCAGAGCGACGATCATCTTCGTGAGATGGCAGAGGCTGGTGGACTCCAGAAGAGTGATTTCGACAAGCATAAGATCAAAAGCGTTGCTGAGCTCGAAGATCTGCTGCGCAAACGTGGTAATACCAGAGGCTTGCGTGAGGCGATGTTGCATCAAGACAGGGTGCAGTTTTTTGTCAAGTCTGGGCGGGCGGAGCACAAGCTGGAGGAGTTATTCGGCAGGTTCATCTACGTCGGCCGCGATGCGAAAATTTTCGGACGTACGGTCAACCTCAATCCTCTTTGGGCACTGAAGCAAAGAGCGGGCAAAGAGTTTGTGCCGCTGGTGAAACGTCTGTGCCGAGCTGAAATTGCGGTTGCCTGCGTAATCTTCGTCACCAGCGCGGCAGGCGGCATTCTGGCGGCCGCGGTGCCTCTAGCTTATTTCTCGACCAACAAGGCTAATGCTTTTCTGCATCGTGAGCAGGAGCAGAACAGGTTACTAGACCTCGTCGGTGACTGGGATAATTTTCGCACTTTTACGCCGCTGAAGCCAGACGATATGCACAAGCTACAGAAGAGGATGGCTAAATTGAGTGCGAAGGGCACCCGTGCTTGTCCTCCGCCCCGCGAGCTCGCCAGCAAGTACATCGATGAACAGAGCGGGAGGTTTTACTGATGCGAGCTTGTCCGATTGTTTTTGTCGTTATGTTCTTGTTCGCCTGTGCTGGTCGTGAAGCGGCTAGGTTGCAGTCGTACCAGAGCCGCAGTGACAAAGGCTATGTCTATATGTTGAGTCATACCGCGTCTTTGACTGGGCAACGACGGGGCGAGAAACTGCAGGCACCGATTGCACGGGAAGATTTTGCGCAGTACGGCAGTTGTTTTTACCAGGTTGTGTCTGAAAATAAGCTCAGGCTACATCGTCGGGATGATTTACAGCGAGCCTTGTCGGAAGCGCAGCTGGTTAGCAGCAACTATATTCCTCTCGACACTTTGTGGCAGCAGTTTCACAAAGACCGAGCTTTGCAAGAACTCTATACTTCCAGCCGTCACTGGATTTTCCCCCTCGTGGGGGGTGCGGGTGTCATCTCAACTATTGTTCTGGTCGATTCGCTGCTGCATCGTGGCAACGGGGTTATCGTCGCCAATGCCTCCAAGTACGTCGTCAAAAGCTTCTCGGAGGGCGATCGTTCTCTGAGAAGACAGACGTGGGAAGCCTTGCATGCGATTGCCGAGTCCGAGCACCTTTCGGATGAGTTGGTCCGTAAGACGGTGGCTAGGGGTAAACACAACCCGCTACACCGTATTAACAGATCACTGATGGACGGCAAGCCTGCGCGTAGCTTCGCCAAGTTGTTCAGCAAAACCTGTGCGAGTAAGGTGAGGGCCGCGGTCTGCCTGGTCGGCTATCTCGCGGCCTTCAACAGCATGTTCGTGGTCGGTATCCCCGTCGGCAGCGACCGCCTCGGCGGTCTGTTGGCGCGGTGGCATAACCGTGATCGCGAGGACAGTGCACTCAGCGACTTGCTCGGCGATCACCACAGCCTTACCAACACGCACCTCAGCAGCGAGAAGACCATGACTGCACTGACAAAAATCGCCCAACTCGCTCCCTCCGCTACCCCCGTCTGCCCCGTTCGGCCAGCGGTGGATTGAATTCAGCTGCACGAGTGTGACACACAAGTTAGCCTCGTCGGCAAAAGGCGATGAAGGGTCACGGAGGTGTTCGCCTGGCTGGGGAGATTTCCTGCAAGACTTTTAGCGTGACGGCTGTCTCACATCCTGTGTACAATGATAGCATGAGGTGTATCTTGCGTTTGTTACTAATTTTCGGCATCGTTGTGCTCGGCGTGGGTATTGTGCGGGGGCGCAGTTCGCTGACCGACAGGTATCGTCTTGCGCACAGTGCCGCGGTATTGCGTCAACAGCTTGCGCAACTCGCAGCCGAGAACAGGGAACTCGCCGACGAAATCAGCAAAATAAAAAACTCCCGCAGTTATGCCCGCAGGGTGTTGCGGGATCGCTATCACCTTACCGAGCAGGGCGAAAACATAGTTTTCTTCGCTGACTAGGGTGTCCGTTATGCAGGGGGATCTCCTGCCACTTCACCGCGGTTTAGACAGGGCATCGCTAGTTATCGCCCGTATCTTGTTGAACAGGGTGGTTGTCGGCACGCGCAGTAGTTTTCCTGCCAGGGTAATGTTGTGGCGTGTTGCCGTCAGGGCGTTGCTGATGCAAACACGTTCCAACAGTTGGCACGTGTCCTTCAGGCCGTAATCGGCCACCAGTTCACACAAACTACTGCTGCCAGCAAGGTACGTAAAATAATTTTCAAACTGTTCCTCGTCGGAAAGAGATAGGGTTTCGCTGACAACGGTGTGGTCGAGTTGGTTCTTCCCTAGACGTGCTGCGACAAAGCAAAGGCTCACTAAAAAAATGTATAGATCATTGGTACGCACGAAGGTTCTACGTTGCAATATCGTGTGCAACAAACGCGAGCTGGTGTCTTGCTGCAACCTGTGTCGGAGCAGAAACTTTGCCAACGCAAAAGTATCGCCGTGCCGATGTGCGAGGGGAGGAACGTAGAGGGACAGAAAATTGCGTAGAGCAGGCAAGGGTGTTACCTGCGTTGTGGTCGCGACGACACGCACAGGGCGATTTTTCGCCAGCAACACGGGTAACTCAGCCAGCAAAACGGGGGGTAGCTGGTCGATGTCGTTGAGCAGTAGATCGCCGTTGTGTGCTTCCCGTAGGCATTTCCGCAACTGCGCACTGCTGTGGATAAGATGACACTTCTCGGTCAACAGAACAGGTGCTTGCATCATGCGCCAGCAGTGCAGTGCCAATGTTCTCTTGCCTACTCCCGCAGCTCCTTGAATAAGCACATGTCGCTCGCTATGGCAGTGTTCGGGGGCATCAGGCAGCAGTCGTAAGGTGCGACGCAGACGCTCGTCAGCGGTAATGAAGATGCTCGATTTATTCAGCAAAGAGGCACACAGACCGCGCGGTGACGGCGAGCATGCTGTGTCGTAACACGCACGCATGACGGAGCTTCCTTTCTGGCAGTTACTTTATGCGGTGCTGTTTTAAATAGGCAGCGTGACGGCAAGGGGGTGAGGATGTTAAGCAAAATTGGGCTGCGTGGCAAGTTTTTTTTCCGCAAAAATTTCCCGTTGTGCAGCCCACAGCTGGGTGAATTTTTTTTCCGTGATGGCGGTGTGTATGCGGCGCATTAAGTTGCAATAAAAATGCAAGTTGTGCAGACTCAGCAGGCGCAGCGCGGTGATTTCCCCGCTTTTGAATAGATGGCGCAAAAATGCACGGCTGAAGGTGCGGCAGGTGTAGCAGGCACATCGGGCATCGAGCGGGTTGTCGTGGTGCTGATATCGGGCGTTTTTAATGTTAAGCCGTCCTGTGCTGGTGAAAACCGTGCCGTTACGTCCGTTACGGGTGGGCAGGACGCAATCGAACAGGTCTACGCCACAGGCGACGCTGGCCAGCAAATCGAGCGGCGTGCCTACCCCCATCAGGTAGCGGGGTTGCGAGGCTGGCAGCAGTTCACAGCAGAGAGCCGTAACGCGGCGTGTCTCGGCCACAGGTTCACCGACTGCGACTCCCCCGATAGCGTAACCTTCGAATTCCAGTTCCTCCAGACCGCGCACGCTTTCACGCCGTAAATCGTCATATATGCCACCTTGTACGATACCGAACTGGCACAGCACGGGGTTGTGGCGTGCGCCGCGCCCCGCGGCCGCCCACTGCAACGAACGTCGCACGGCGCGGGCAATGTCTTGTTTGCTCGCGTCGTAAGGGGGACATTCGTCGAGCACCATGTGGATATCGCTGCCGAAAGTTTCTTGCAGTCTTGTCACCTGGGCGGGGGTGAAAAAAAACTTGCGTCCGTCGAGGTGGCTGCGAAAGGTTACTCCCGCGTCTTCGACATGCCGTCGCGCCGCGAGGCTGTAGATTTGAAACCCGCCGCTGTCGGTGAGAATTGGTTTTGGCCAGCTGCAAAAACGGTGCAGGCCGCCACAGGCGGCGATGGTATCCACGCCTGGGCGGAGGGCAAGGTGGTAGGTGTTCGCCAGCATGATCTCCACACCGAGTCGATCGAGATCGGCGGGGACGAGTGTTTTGACGGTGCCTGAGGTGCCTACGGGCATGAACAGCGGCGTGTTCACCGTGCCGTGGGCGAGGGTTAACCGTCCTGTACGGGCTGCGCCGTCGCTGGCGGTGATGCTAAAACGCGCTTGGGTCACAAAATAGTCTTGCCGAGGATAGATTGTATCAGTTCAACGCCGAGCTGAGCGGTTTTGTTGGCAACATCGCGTCGGGGGTTTAGCTCGACGAGGTCGAAGGAGCATACTTTACCGCTTTCGTGCAGCATCTCCATGGCAAGGTGCGCCTCGCGGTAGGTCAGTCCGCCGCTCACCGCGGTGCTCACGCCAGGGGCGTGGGCAGGATCGATCGCGTCGAGATCGAAGGAGACATGTACCGCTTCTGTGCCGCGTGTTGCGACGGTGATCGCCTCACGCATGATCGTTGCCAAGCCGCGCTCGTCGATGGCGCGCATGGTGAAGTATTTGATACCGCAGTCGAGGCAGAGTTTGGCTTCCTCGGGGTCGAGGGTACGAATACCGACGAGAGCGATGTTGGTGGGATCGAGCTTGAACTTGTCGTCGGCTGCCAGCTGCGGGTCACCTTCGCCCATCAACACCGAGAGCGGCATGCCGTGCACGTTGGCGGTCTCGGTAATGTCGGGGGTGTTGAGATCGGCATGGGCATCTATCCAGACGAGACCGATTTTGCGGGGCTGAAAAAACCTCCCGACACCGCGCACCGAACCGATGGCGAGACTGTGATCACCGCCTAACACGAGAGGGATACGCTTCTCACCCAGAGCCTGCTCGACTTTAACGGAGACCTGCTTGCACACGGCGGCGATTTCCGTGACATAGCGGGCACGGGTGGAGGTGCTGGGCAAGCCCTCGCGTATCGGCACGCCCACATTGCCGTAATCTCTGACTTCGTAGCCGAGGCATTCGATCTGCTGTTTCAGCTCGCTGACTCGCAGCGAGGCAGGCCCCATGTTCGCACCTCTGATACCAGCCCCCAAATCGCACGGCACTCCGATAACGGCGGCTCTCCTGCCTTCGCGGTAAAGCACTACGCATGTATCCCCAATCCAGGTCAGGGTATGATAGAGGGGAATTTTTAGCAAGCAGCAAACTTGCCTTCACGTTCTGGTAACGGTAGAAGGGTGTGCGTGCTGTGCAAGTGCACAGCACTGGTGTATAATTGACGTAACCGACGCGGTTCTGAGCCGCGGACGAGGGTGTGCTGTGTTGTCTGGTGACAAAACTTCCCGTATCGACTGGCCTGTAGCGTTGTTTTTGCTTATTACCCCTGCACTCGCGCTCGTCGCGCTCGTCGCTTTTTGTCTCTACTGGGAGGTGACTTGGCAGCTGGTGGTGTTGTTTGTTTTCTTTTCCTTCGCTTCCAGTGTCAGTATCACGGCGGGCTATCATCGTCTTTTGGCACATCGTGCGTTTCGGGCACGTGGTTGGCTGAAGAACCTTTTTTTGTTTTTCGGGGCGGGTGCGTTTCAGGGCTCGGCTTTGAAGTGGGCGGCCGACCATCGGATTCATCACCGCCACGTCGATACGGGGCGTGACCCTTACAACATCAAGCGTGGTTTTGTTTTTGCCCACATCGGCTGGTTGTTTTATCAGATGACGTTGGCCACGGAGATGGTCGGTGATTTGCAGAAAGACCGTTGGATTGTGTGGCAACACCGCTATTACATTCCCGTGGCGATTTTTTCGGGGTTTCTTTTCCCCATGCTGATTATGGCTCTGTGGAGCGATCTCGGTGTGTGGCACGGTCTGAGTGGTGGTTTTGTTTTTGGTGCGGTAACTCGTATCGTCTTCGTCCATCACAGTACTTTTTTTATCAACTCGCTGTGCCATATGTGGGGCACACAGCCCTACAACGAGAACAATTCGGCGCGCGACAACTTCGTCATGGCACTGCTCACTAACGGCGAGGGTTACCACAACTTTCACCATTGTTTTCAGTTTGATTACCGCAATGGCGTGCGTTGGTATCAGTGGGATCCGACCAAATGGCTGATCGGTTTGTTAGCCTTGTTTGGGCAGGCATATAGTCTGCGACGTGTGCCTCGCCCGCAAATCTTGGTAGCCAAGATGGCGCTGAAACGCAAGAGTGTCAAGGTTACCAGCCCTGCGCTGAGCGAACGTCTCGACCAGCTGCGTGGCAAGGTGGAGTTGGCGCAAGAGCGGCTGAAGGAGCTGAGCCGTGAGTATCGGACCCTGCGTCGCAGCTTACACCACCAGTCGCGTGCCCGTTTGGTACAGCTCAGAGCTGACCTGAAGATCGCTAAAATAGAATTCAACAAAACCTACCAGCAGTGGCATCTCTGTCTGCGCGCTGCACACGCTGTGGGGTAGGCGGAACGTGGACATCATTTAAATCCAGATGCTCGCGCGTTACGTCGCCAGAGAGATTTTCACTCAGTTCGTCACGGCGTTTGTGGTGGTGAACACGGTGGTGTTTATTTCGCAGCTGTTGCGTCTGTCCGAGATGTTATTTCGTCTCGGTGTCAGTCTAGAAAATATTCTGCTGCCCGTGTTGTTTGAGGTCGTTTCCACTGCGCCCGTGACCATTCCCACCACGCTGTTGTTCGCCACCATGCTCGCCTGCGAACGTCTCAACCGCAGCGGCGAATTGACTGCGTTGTTGGCGGCGGGCCATTCGCTGGCGAAAGTTTTGTACCCTGTGTTGGGCGTTGCGGGGTTGTTTTATCTACTGACACTCGTCGCGGCACTCTACCTCGATCCGTGGGGACGACGGGAGTTGCTGGTTTTCTCCCAGCGTAAAGCTTACGAGAGGGTGGCTAACATCGATCAACAGCTGCAGGAAGGGGTATTCTTGCGCACCATCCCTGGCTACATTCTGCATGTGCAGCGGAGTGGAGCTAGCAAGCGGCAAACAGGCGTAGCGGGGCACTATCACAATGTCATGCTCGCACCGCGGGAAGAGTCGCGCACTGATTTTGTTATCACCGCACGCACGGCACGGTTGGAGGGTGCGGTGGCGACGGGCAATCTGCAGCTTGTTTTTGAGCATGGGGTCATCCACACGGACAATACTGTGCTGCAATTCAAACGTTGGTATCTTGACCTGGTGCGCATTGTGCAGCAGCATCTGTTGGGGCACAAGCTCAGTTTCGATGCTCGTCGTCTCTATCCTGTGGCGCTGTGGGAGTATTTGCAGGGAGATGGTGGTGCGTCGTCGCGGGTGCGGGAGCGGTTATTGTTGTCGCGGCGTCTAGGACAGCCGTTGTTAACCTTAACGTTTGCGGTGTTCGGCATGTTGTTGGGGACGCGTTTCGTGCGTCGCCGTCGCAATCTCACCCTGCTTTACGTGGCGTTGACGGTTGTTGCTTGTTTCAGTTTTAGCTCGGCTTGTGAGTTTATCGCTCATCGTGGTTTATTTTCACCCGCACAGGCGGTGTGGTTACCGCAGTTGTTGCTCTTCGGGGTGGCACTGTGGTTGGTCTGGCGTAAGAACAGCCGCCCGTTCGGTGAATCGCTGTGGTAGCGGGACATCTACAGTTGCAAACGGTGCAACACCCACCGCGATCTCCCAAGGCGGTGACACAACAGAATCATGGACATAAATAACCCTGCACAGCTAGCAAATAACAGCGAATATTTGCACAGCAACACGAAAGCAAGAGGCACGAGCAACAGGATACGTACCAGAGCACGAAGCAACTCGTGTTCAGCAACGAGTGCCGCGATAGGAGGGGAGTGCTGGTAATAAAAGGCAGTGACCGCTCGCCCCCAGCTGTTAGTGAGAAGGAAATTGTCCCGCCACCACCGCAACTCAGCGACGGCACGAGACGTGCCCCACGCGGCAGTAGCGATGAAACAACGCAAATCACCCCGCTCCGCCGTGTCGGCTTCGTTCAGCTCCAGCAGCGTCTTGTTTTCGATAGACTGTGCGGTGAGACACGCGCTACGTCGCACGCCCGCAGGATAGTACTGCAGCAAGACACGATAAACCTCGCTAGGTTTGAGATCGGCGATGAGACCTGTGCCTCCCCGCATGGTTTGTGATTTTTCTAACCCGCTGATTTTTTTAATTTTCTCAAAATCAAAGTAGATGCTATCGTCATCACCGCAATCGAGCTGACAATCTGGGAGCAGCTGGCATCCCGTGTCAAGCGGCACGTCACCGCCCTCGGCAGCAGGGCGGAACACCATCGCCGCCATACGCATGTCGATAGGCGTGGACAGCGGTGCGGCAACGATGGCAAGCACTCCTACGGGAGAGAATTTACCCTGTGCATTAGTGTACTCGACACTTTCAGGCACCTGCCAGTCGATATGGATACGATGATGGCGAGGTGTTAGCCTGACCTGTTGAGGCGCTTCGGCAGGAACACCGTCAAGACGCGGAAAAGCATGCACGCGTGCGAGCAGTGCCTCGCCGTACTCTTCGCCCTCCCAACGATGGTAAGAGACGGCAAGCCGCAGTTCAGGAGGTGTACCTTGCAGCAAATCACTCAGTTTGTGTGTGCCACGCGCCTTGAGCACGAAACGCCAGGTGACAGTGAGGTTGCCACTGCGGTTGCGAAGTTTTTTTCTTTCCACCGCCTCATACCAAAAGTGGCGGTGGAAACCTGTCGTCGCAGTTAGATCAGCCGCGTTGTAGAGAGGTAGATCAGCATCCTCGCTGTCGGGTAAAGTGAGATGCAAACGTTCCCACTCGTCTTTTTCACTTTCTTTCTTGGCGTAATCGCTGGGCAGCACATCGTCCACAGTCAGCGTGACCTGTACCTCACGAAATTCCGCAGTGCGCGGCAAAACGTGCCGCTCTACATCGAGGGCAAGCTCCGCGTGGGCCGCGGCAGTACTAACGACCAGCGACACCACACAGCACCAACTAGGACGCACGGGAAATGTTAAACTCAAGTCCATCATAACCAGAAATAAGACGCGGCCCTCCCACCTGTACCCGCTCCCAGCGTTGCCGATGCTGGGGGTAAATCTTTGCAGCATACTGGCGCGCACGATTAAACTTGTCTCGCAAACTTTGATCATCCGCCGCGGGGCTGTGGTGCACCATAACCAAAGTCTTAATCATTTCCTGAAAGGCAAGGTCGATGCCGAGCGGGGGGCTGGAGTGCCCCCAGTCGTATTTTTTTGCCATCTCGTTCAAATCATACTGGCTGTCGAATAACAGTGCGTCGAGAGCTTGGTAGAGGGGTCGATCCTCACCCAACTCCTCCGCAGTGCGGCGCTTAAGCTCGTTGTCAACAGCAATACCAACCGCAGCAGTAGGACTGTCAAAACGATAACCATACGAGCCGCCTGGGTGGTCGAGCTGGAAAGGAGTCACGGTTAAATCATCGAACTTGTATGGCCGACGCAGCTCCAAGCGATGGAAGGTGATGCTCGCACCGAGCTCTTCCCAACGCACAGGGAAATTGACCCCATTGAACTTGATCCGCAGATGCTCAGGGGCATGCTCGTGGACATGGTAAATGTCTATCTCACAACCCCTCTCGTATATCTGAGGGAAGAAAGGCAAACCAAGAATGTGATCCCAATGTAGGTGGCTGAGCAGAAAGGTGAATTTCCTGTTGCCCGCGTTGCGCTGCGCCTTGCCGAAGGAAACCAACCCTGTGCCGAGATCGACGACATAGCTTTCCTCGCGGTAACGTATCTCAGTGCAAGTGGTGTTACCCCCGTAGGTCAACGGTGCATCGCTATCGTCAGCGAGCAGCGCCTGCAACGCCGCGATGTCTTCGATACCCCGTGTGCGCGCACGGGATAACAAACGTTGCAGGGTATGTTTCAACTCCTGATGTGTCAAGGCACGCGGCAGTGAGCCGCGCGTCCCCCACAACTTGATGTGCATGCCTACTCCTGACTCACAGGGCGATGGTCGTGCTGTCGCTCCCTCCTACGTGACAAACTCAATGTAGCCAACTATCGACAAGAGCGGCGTTTTGCTGCACCCACGTCTGGGCAAACTTGTCAGCAGGAGTTTTGTCCACAACCAGAGCATGCATCATTTTGGTGGTTGTCTCGTTGTCGATGCTGACCTTGTTCAGCATTTTCACCACCGCAGGGTGGGTTTCTGTCAATGACGCGGCATAGTACACATGTATCGCCGCGGGTTTCCACGCGGTAGTGGCACGTGACTTTTGTAACCAATCGGGATCGTCGGTGGGCTGCAAGATCTCCCACTGTGCGGGATCGTGCGGGTCTTCCCGTAGTTTCTGCAAATCATGCAACATGAAGATATGGTGCGGCGAATAGCAGTAGAAGACGATGTTGCTCTGCTTGGCAAGCGCGGCATCTATGCCCGCTAAGGCTAGGGTCTCATCCATCTCCTGCAACTGCATCGTCTGGTCATAGCCGTAAGACTTGGCGCGAATTTTTTCGACGTTAGTGGAGGCCCAGCCCGTTGCACCGATCCACATCTCGCCTTTGCCATCGCCGTCCGTATCGAATTTGGCGGCCATCTCAGGCTTCCCCAGCTCCTCCAGCCTGACAATGCCTGTGCGTTGTGCCGTGTCTTTCGTGGTGCAGATAGCCTGATTCGCCGTGGCCGAAACTCCTCCTTGCAGCACTGTCTTGTTCTCGTCCACGTACTTCTTGTGCAGATTTTCATGGTTGGGTAGCCACCCCTCGGGGTGAACATGCATCGCCCCACTATCCATGCCCGCAAAAATCACGGGGTTGGTGCTGTTCTGCAACTCCACCTCGACCCCAAAATTGTTCTCCATCACCACTTTCAAGACATTAGCCCGCGCCCGCGCAGATGGCCAGTTGGGGACGGCGACGACTATCTTACCACCTGTTGCTGGCGGCTGCTCGCTAGTCTCGACCTGCTCACTATGCTCCACACCCTCAGGATGATCGTGCCCCGCATGCTCATCATGTTGCCCCGTGTACCAGCGTACCACCAGCAACAAAGCGACGACTACTGCCGAAATTATCAAAGGCGTGAGGAATTTTTTCATCTGTCGATCTCCCATCAGTGGCAAACAAAGCAACCGCGCAGCACCTTACCACCCCTCCTAAAGGGCAGGACAACCACGCCCGCCTACTAGCAGCATAGCGACTTCTTCCTCCCAAGCAAGTGTGCAACCCTTCCGCACCGCGGCCCTGTCCCTAATTCAACACCCTGTCTTTTTTGTCCCCAGAACGCGGTATGTCCTTCTTTTTGACAGGAGCAATCCCGTAAGTCTTGCGTACCGCATCGCTGATTTTACGCAGCAGGGCGGTATGCTCTTCGAGAAACTTCTTGGCGTTCTCCCGTCCCTGCCCCATCTTCTGCTCTCCGTAAGAAAACCACGGGCCGCTTTTGACGATGATATCCTTGGCCACAGCTAAATCGATCACATCACCGAGGGTGGAAATACCTTTCCCAAAAGTTATGTCGAACTGCGCCTCCCGAAACGGTGTGGCGACTTTGTTCTTGACCACCTTCACCCGCGTACGGTTGCCAAGTAACTCATCGCCTTGCTTGATCGCCCCGATGCGGCGAATGTCGAGACGCACACTGGTGTAAAATTTCAACGCGTTGCCACCCGTGGTTGTCTCTGGGTTACCGAACATCACTCCGATCTTCATGCGAATCTGATTGATGAAGATAATCGTACAGCTCGAGCGCGCGACCGTCGCCGTCAATTTGCGCAACGCCTGCGACATCAGACGTGCCTGCAGACCGACGTGATGATCGCCCATGTTGCCTTCGATTTCAGCTTTGGGAGTCAACGCGGCAACCGAATCGATAACGATCAAATCGACCGAGCCCGAATTGACCAGCATATCGACGATCTCCAACGCTTGTTCACCCGTATCTGGTTGTGACACCAGCAGAGCTTCGAGATCGATCCCGATTTTCTTGGCATAACCGATGTCGAGTGCGTGCTCGGCATCGACAAACGCAGCCACGCCGCCCTTTTTCTGTGCCTCCGCGACGATATGCAGCGTCAACGTCGTCTTGCCACTCGATTCAGGCCCGAAAATCTCAATGATACGCCCGCGGGGAATGCCCCCCACGCCCAGTGCGATGTCCAAAGACAGCGACCCCGTCGGGATTACATCGATGTCTTCGTTGTGCAAGGTATCGCCCAAACGCATGATCGATCCCTTGCCGAACTGTTTCTCGATGGTGGTTACCGCATGGCTGAGCGCTTTACTCTGCGCCGCGGCTGTCTCCTTGTTCACAACTATCCTCCGCGTTAAGTTCGTTATCGTTTTCATCAGCACCGCTGTTCAACGCGTCGATGGTTAGGAGCGTTCCTCCCGCAACCGCTAACGGTGCAAGGATAAACTGCACCGCGGGGATAATAAGCCACAACCCCAACCCCGTCACCCGCCAAAAATTTTTGAAAGTAAAACGTAACCGCCGCTTAAAACTCCAACCTCGCCGTGCCAAGGGATAATCGCAAAAATCCCAGCCGAGCAAGAACGCGGGCACAAACAAAGCCAGTACATTCAGCCCAGGGATAAGCATGGCTAATAACGTCAACAACAGAATGAAACCCGCCTTCTTGGCCTCCTCGACGATCAGCAACAGAGACTGTCGCCACGAAATTTCTATCACCTTGCCTGAACGATCCCGTTCCACCGCACAGGACACGATCTCATAGAACGGCGACGCAAGCACACTGCTGATCAGTAGCGGCGGTACGAAACCCAGCAGAAACAATACCGCGGCCAGTAACCAATACAACGCATAGTAGAGTGGCAGGAGTAGCCAGGTATCAGGACGCGCAAACATAATACCGTCCATGATCGAGAAAAAATTGCTGAAAAATAAGTTCATGATGAGAATTAAACTTAACAAACCCAACAGAGCGGGAATAAACAGAATGAAGAGATAACGAGCATGCCGCCGCAGCCAGCGCAAGCCCGTCAGATAAGTTCTGATACCAGCAAATATCGCCATCGGCGAATTGTTCACGGAAATCCCTCCACCTCGTCGGGCAAGAAGACGAGGCCGTATGCTACACTTTGAGGCTCAGAAATGCTATAGTTTTCAACCGACCTCAGGGAGATTAGCTTGCCCGAGACACGACTACTGCCAGCCCACATCGAGCGACTACGTCAGATGACTGCCGCAGTGCTGAACGCGGAGAAGTATGACACGCTTGCTATCTACGCAGGAGACGTGCAGCGGTACTTCGCCGACGACCAGTATCTGCCCTTCAAGCCAACGCCACATTTCGCCCACTGGTGTCCGCTGCGCACCAAAGGACATGTGCTGCTGCTGAACGGCGACGAGCCGCCACAGCTCTACGTGGACGACAAACCCAGCTACTGGGTAGATACCGAGACCAACCTCGACACAGACTGGGCACATTGCTTTCGTATTGCCCCCATCGATGATGTCAAACCAGTCTTACGCTCCTGCCAAAACGCCGCTTGGATCGGCCCCGATAGCGTCTGGCGACCAGCGCACATCTCCCTCAACCCCCCCGCCTTGCAACAAAAACTGGACGCTAACCGCGTCCGCAAAAGTGCCTACGAAATCGCCTGCATCACCGCCGCCAACCACATCGCGCGGCGCGGCCACGCTCGCCTACAGGAACGTTTCGCCGCGGGCGCTTCTGAACTCGATCTGCATCACGCTTACCTCCAAGCAACCCAGCAACGAGAATGTGATCTGCCTTACATCACGATCATCGCCCTCGACGAAAAAGCAGCCATCCTGCACTATCAACACAAACGCAGAGACGTGCGTAATGGCAAGGTGTTGCTCGCCGACTGCGGTGCGACAGTGCAGGGCTACGTATCCGACGTGAGCCGCACGTGGGTACACGAAGATGCCCATCCGCTCTTCAGAGAACTGTTGCAAGAGATGGAACGTATCCAACGAGAGCTGTGCGGTGCAGTAAAAAGCGGGGTGCCCTTCTACGACCTCAACTACCAAGCTCACGAAAAAATCGCCACCCTGCTGATCACAAGCCAACTGCTGCAAGACGTGAGCTGCGACGAAGCAATCGCTACGGGACTGAGCCAAATCTTTTTCCCGCACGGTCTCGGACACCTGCTGGGGCTTCAAGTGCACGATGTCGGAGGCGAACGCCTGCCCTGCCCCTACGCTAAACCATTGCTACAGGTTTTCGCCAACCTGCGCTTCAGAGGCAAACTAGCCGTCGATGAAGTCATCACCATCGAGCCAGGACTCTACTTCATCCCCATGCTGCTCGACCGACAGCGGAACAACCCCAAACTTAACCACCCCCTAATCGCCGCTCTGCGCCCCTGCGGCGGGATCAGAATCGAAGACAACGTACAGGTCAAAGAAAACACATCGATCAATTTGAGCAGATTAAATTAATATATTGTATTAAAATTATTCTAATGATATAATCATCACATGATATGGAGCGAAAACGTATCGTGATCCCTTATGAGATAAAGCTGATTAAAGCCAGCATGTTGCTGGCGTTGTGGGTCATGTGTAGCAGTTGCGGCACACCACACGCCACTATGCGGGCGGTGGCAGACTACCACAAGGCACTGGGCTTGGTGCAGAGCGAAATCGAGCTTGCAGGCAAGAAGGAGCGGGTGTGGCAGTTTCTCCTCTGTGATCGAGCCGCGTTGTTTCATGCAGATAACGTCGAAGCATTGCTGACAAATTCGGAAATATGCTACAATCCCTTCGTCGATGCTGACGGCGATGCGGCTGTGTATTTCACCCAGCCTGAGGCAGAGGCAGCACGCACGAAGGCTACGCTGCGCTGGGTAGGTAAGGGCGTGATAGTTGCGGGAGGTACAGTACTTGCGTTTGCCAGTGTCAAATTCGGCATCAAGGCCTGGAAACTGTTCACGGGGCTGGAACAGTTTGTAAAATATAGTCTGCGCATGGCACGTGAGAAGATAGCCAAGAGTAGCTCGAGGAAGGATCGCTTACTGGCTTGGGTGACGGGAGGTGGTGCGGTCGGCTTTTTCGCCTCGTGGTTTCTCGTGGGCGACGGGGCCTGGAAGGCGCTCGCGCAGGTGTGGGGGATCAACAAGACCTACTTCAACAAGGCCAAGAAGGTGGTGTTGGAATGGGGGTTGCCTGAACAAACCTACCTCGACAACTACCCCTACCTGGTCAACGATGCCTGGCATGATACCAGGAAGATGGATGCGATCGACAGGCTACTGCTCGGCATCAAAAACACTCTGCAATGCGAGTTTAGCCCCCGTTATATCGAGGAAAACCCACTGCGCGCGCCCCCTAGTGACTGACAAAAACCGCACGGGAATGCAACAGGTGACGCAGGAGCTCTCTGTCGCGCACGCCGATCTGCACGATGCGCAAGGCGTACAGCCGCTGCTCGTCCAACTCCTGCATCCGTTGTATGCGAGTGAGGAAGGTGATGTGTTTGTTCTCATTAGGTACAGGGAGACGCACCTCTAGCAAGGAGTTGTCGCGAAACGGTAGCCTACGGTGCGCAGGGCAGCTGAGCTTCAAGCCTGTCTCGCTGATGTCGAGACAGGTGAGCTGGCCGTAGACCTCATCTGCACCGAGCGAGTTGAGGGTAACCTGTACGGGCCTCTGGGGGGAAAAACGCGGGAAGATGCGACGCTCATTGAAATTCTCTTCGTTAGCAGACAGACCACCGCCCATGCGGCAAAATCCTCCTGTCGAAACTCACTTACCCCGCGACCCTACGTTACTTTCTCATAAAAGGCAAGCGACCACTCTGTCTATCTTCTTTGGTAGGAGTCAAATGCCTGGACAGAGAGATCATTTATTTTTTCAAGCAGTTCCTGTAACTTTCCTCCCTGTCTGAAGGCCTTGCCATCATCTCCCCTAACTAATTCGCCTAGCAAATCCCTTTTTACGTCGTCATTGGCCGCAAGAATATTACTCCACTTGCGATTGTTGGCAACTTGCTCGACGGCATCCTTCTGTATGCCCAGTATGCCCAGCAAACGACTGGGAGAGCGAGACACGAGACCTGGCACCATATTACTCGTTTCTCCAGACACAGCCCTACCCGTACCCTCCAACGTAAGCTTATCAACCTTAGCCACCTTGCCGAGCATCTGTGCAAAATTGGCTTTCAATAAGGTCACGCGCTCCTTGTTTTTATGCAGGGCGATGATGGTTTCTACATCTCCGTCCGTAAGTTCGTTCGGAATAAGACGTGCGTTGCCAGCCTTCAGCTCTTCTCTCTTCTTTTCTAGCCATTTCTTTATCTCTTTCTTGTCCTTATTCTTTATTAGTCCTGCCAGCTCTTCGTCGCCTTCATACAGTTTTTTTAACTCCTTGTTATCCAGACCGAGCTTTTTCCCCAGCAACTTACTCTTTGATGCTGGATTGCGACTAAAGGCGATAAATTTTTTATCATGTTTTCTGCCGTACACTAGTGCACCAAAAAGATCGAGAACTTCGCTATCCCTCATGCCTTTTACCGCATTATCGTCGAGTAGCTGAGACAGTGCTACTCTTTTCACCTCAGGCATGCCCCGCAATTTAGGCTGAACAAACGGTATTCTGATGTCGGTGAGCGGGAAAAAGCGGGCACGCAGGACATCGTCGATGAACTCTGTTCTGATCACTACATCGAATGCACCATCGACATTGTTGCCCATCCAAAGGCTTCTTACTGCCTCTTTGAATTTTTTAATATCGCCCGTGTGTTCTTTCAAGCTATCCAAAACTCGTCTCAGTGCGGCATTATCAGCTTTAGCCGTCAGTAAGGGCACTGAGTGGATAAATCTGCGACACTCAGGGGCGGAGCAGTATTTGAGTTTCTTGAAAACCTCGCGATATCCCTTTGCCACATCGTCGCCTAAAAAGCTTGTCATAGCCTTAATCTGTCGCGCCGACTTGCCCACGCGATAGGCAAATTTCACAAACTCAGCCGCATCGAAGACCGTCAATGCCAGGTCAAAATGAAGAGCTCGCTGTGCGGCACGGTATTCTTGGCGAGCGCGATAATATTCATCGAAGTTTGTCCCGAAATTGTCGGCAAACAACGAGCTCTCAGCCCGTTGTTGCACCACTCTGCCATACTGAAACTGGGCGGCACTGGCCAGCAAGCCTGCCGCGGTGCCGGTCCCGTACAAAACGCCAGGCAAGAGGGCAGGTAAAGCAGGTAAAGAACCGCCTACAGTAGGGATAGAAAGTGCTAACGCGGCCACCGTCGCCGCGATACTCACGGCAGGGAAGCCCCAATCACGTAAAAAATGATCGACCCGAAAGCGGGTGTGTTTTTTGAAAACCGCGTTCATCCGCACAGCATAGTCAGGCCTTATCAGCAAGGCTTTGGCAAGGGGGATAATCTGATAATGTTCAGCAAATTTAGCAGTTAATGTTATCTGTTGCTCAGCGTCAGGTGTGTGTTGATGAATCTCCTGCGCCAACTTGTGTAGTGCTACCGCCTGCTTATAAATACCTTCGCGCATTTCAGTGAGGGCTGTATCGATAGTGTTATACTGCACATAGGGATGCATTATCCAATCGTATTGTAGTTGGCCGTTGCTCTTAAAGATATGTACGTTTTCGGGCTGTCTTTTCTCACCCATCTGTCCCAAGAAGGCTTCCGTTCCCATCAGCAAACCGTGTGGCTCGGCAAAGACAAGGTCGTAGCGGCGTGCATAACGTTGATAAGCGTCTTTGTACGCGGAACTGCTGTTCTCGTAATCAATCGCGTTGCCCACAACAACATATTTTTTCTTGAATTCAGCGCGTGCTCCTCTGGCAGCATCAGGATAGATCGTATTGACCGCAGAGACATATTTCATCCACGCATCGTGCACCTCTTTTTTTGCAAAAGGTTGCAACCCTGCGTGCTTTTCTTCCGCCTTAGTGATTATTTCCCTTACACCTTCTTTTTCTTGCTCAGGGCAATGCTGGCTGCATGCAATAAGGATACTATCCGTCCCCTCTCCTCTGTAAAGCCTACGACTACTTTCCCACTGGCGTGCGGTAGAGGCGATAGCTATGTGATAGATGAGACGATTGAAATGTTGATGAGAAGTAGCACCGAAGAAAATATCTTTTTCCCCCTGGTCATCTACCGTTGCCGCGGGACTGTGGCGCAGCGCGTTAATATAATCGGCCGCGCTGCGATACTCAGCAAGTTTTGTGGTCATCGGCAACATGTCTCTTACATCTGCTACTTCCAGTGAGGTAAAAACAGCCGCGCGTAATTGTTCCGCCTTGTTATTAGCCTGTCTTCTCATATCCTCAATGATCATACGAATTGCCAACCATTTGCGCTGCGCTAGCAACAACACTTGCCAGTTGGCATCGTGGGCACGATTGCGGTTGTCATGCAGATAGTGCTGCACTTTGTCGGTGCTGTCAACGATGGCGGAGAGATCGACGGTGCTGTTTTGTCGCAACAGTTCGTGCAACTCTAACACCGCGGGAACGACGTTGTGATTGAGATTAATGACGGTGGCAGTCTCACTAAAAGTCTCACCTCCCTCTCGGTGGCGAAATTTAGCGAGTGCTGAGATCGTTTCATGGTACTGGGAATCGTGTTTGGCAAACTCACTACCTAAATCTAGACTATCGTCGAGTAGTTCATTGATGCGATTAGCATCTTCAGCGAATAAACTTACCCGTGTGTAATAAAAATCTCGCCCCGCATAGGGGCCGTTGACTTCTTTGGCTTTACAAAAAGTGATCGTGCGTGCGGCCCGCGCGGTCCAGTTGGGTGAGCCGAGCACGTGGTCGCCTTGAGGATTCCCGAGGGCACGATCGTCTCCCTTGATTTCGACACTTTCCTGTCCTGCGGAGCAGTAGAAATTGTGCGGGAAAAAGCCGCGATGGAGGTCTACCTCGTCAGGCAACGGGGCGATAGCATCGTCCACCACCATAATTTTAAGGTAGTAACCATCGAAGTGGTAGGGATCTTGTGGCGAGCGTGCTTTAGCTTTTTCCAGCGCGGCGGGATTTTTAAACCCCTCGAAGGGATGTTTACCCGTGATAACATCCGCGGCAAACCCTTTGAACTCACCCTCTGCAAGCTCGGCAACCTCTCCCTTATAAAGCTCATAAGGAAAAAATTCCCCATCGATAACCGAGGGATACCTGTTCATAAAAATGCCGATCGCGACCGTGACATCGCCGTTCGCGTTGCGCCGAAAGGAAGTGAGATTGCTGGCATCTCTATCCTCAATGAGCTTACAGGTGGTAGACAACAACAGTAGCGATAGTAAGCCGACGACTTTTTGCATATGTACCGCTCCTCCCCTCCTGTACCGCGCCATCGGCGGGGGAGGACATAACTTTTAGAAAAAACTTTGCTAACACCAGCCTATGGCCGCTCAGCGAGAGGGGGGAATGCCGTGTCGGTGTGCACCCACATCGAACAAATGATGAATGAAAAAGGTGATCTTATCCAAGTCATCTTTAATAGTTTTCTCAGCGTAGCCCGTACCGACCTGCGCGGCGATTTCTGCCACATTGTCCTCGTTGGGGGCAAAGATATGTTTTAGTTTATGGCTTACGTCCCGCAAAGCCTCAATCTGCTGGTCATCGAGGTTACTCATATCTCTGCCCACCTGTTTGCGCCACTGGCGGAAAGGGCGGTAGTTGCCGAACAGTTCTTCGGCCAACTGTATGCGTTCCGTGCTAGACAACCAGAGCAAATCACGATGATCATCCATCGTCTTGCCGATAGCACGCAGATCAAAGCCACGGTAGATGACAACGTCACTTTTGTTCCCCTTCAGCAAACTGGCACCGCGGCGGTGCAAGTTTTTCTGCTGTTGCAGATGTCGGGCTTTGCGGAGATGGCGCGCAAAGAATAGCGCGTACACAGTCAGCATGCCACCTTGCCACCAGGCGGCGCGGCGCACCTGTGCTAGTTGTCTCAGCTGATGCAGAAAATGCAGCAGGTCATGTGATTGGCGCATAATCAGCGAATTGTGCATCCCGTGCACCTGCTCTCGCACAGCAAAGAGATCGAGAAATGACCTTTGCTGCAAGGCGGCATAAGCGGTAGCTGCAGCTCCTCCCATCAGCGCGACGAAGTACAACACCTGTCCTTTGCTGAAACGCAAAAAATGATGCAAGGCAGCATAGCCGAGCCCCACCCCGCCCGCCACCATAAAACCACTGTCACGCCGCACCGCCGCGGCGCGGCGCTGGTGTTCCTCGTACTCGCTGTTCACCAAATCAAGATAGTAGTTGATAATGTTGAAAAAACGCGGGTTTTTAATCAGAAATTCCGCGAGCGCTTGCCGATGGTATTTGATCACAAAACTCAGCAGTGCTTTCCTGTCATCGCTGTCATACAGGGAGTTAAGTTTTTCCATCCGTGCAGCAAACAGTGCGGCGATGGCGGCGAACAGATCCTGCACTGTCTGGCTATCGACTTTGTCGATCTGTACCAGCGTATAGTTGCCGAACAGTGCGGGTGTGGCTAGCAATTTGCGCTGCTGTTGTTCGGAAATCATCAGCAACAGGCCACCATAGGGCTTGGCGAGCAGTTCTTCGTAGGTACGCAGATAATTTTGCACCGCTTGCTGATAAGTGCCCCTATCATCGAACAGGGAGCGTGACTTGGCGAGCAGCTGCAAACGCCTGACATGGCGATTGAGACGGTCGATGGCGATATTCAAGACGGCCACCACCTGTGTGCGTGTCTCCCAACTCGTCGCGGGGCTCTGCTGCGGGCAGCTCGCGGCCACCCGAGCACAAAAATCCCAGTGCAGAAACGGAAAATGTTCCTGATACGTGCGCACTGCACGCCACATATGCGCGGTGACGTTTTCCTGCAACAGGCGGTGGTAGTGCCGTGCCTTTCCCGTAGGTGCGGTCAAATAGCGGTGATCGACTACACGCAGGGCATCTAGCAACAGACGGTAGTAGTTCCACCCCGACAGCTGGTAGCCACGTGCCTTGATATTGATTTGGAAAAAATTTAGATAAAGCAGTAACTTACTGTGTAAACGAGCTAAATTCAGGTCCTTGCTCGATGTTCCCGCCACCTCCTGCTCGTAGAAATAACGCCGCGTGTCCTCCTCCAGTGCGATCACCTGCTGTTCGTCAAACATCGTCCGCGCCGCAAAAATGTGGGCATAGCGATCCAGCAACGCATCTCGTGAGATCTGCTCCTGGGTGTCGCGGTCGGCGGCCACCGCCCCGTTGATGAGCAGAGAGACGATTAGCGATGTGAGAGTACGTGCCATAACATACGAAAATTATCAGCGATAGTGTTGCTCAAGACGCTGGGGCAATTGCAGGCTCGAGGCTGGATGCTGGCTTTTGTTCATAAAATCAAATAGATAACTCCTCTGGGGCGGTGTCTGTGCCCGCTTCACCAGATAATACTCCTCTTTACCCCATACTGCACCTCTTTTGTAAGCCCCGCTGGCATCTTTAGTCTTCACCCACGCCCATTGTCCGAACGAACTGTTGAAATTGTGCAGCACGATCATCAGACCTTTGTGTCCGTCGATGGCATGACTTACCTCGCGCAAAAACTGCACCCTGAGGTTAGACAGTGTCGAAATATAGGCCGCGCCAAATATTGACATGCCGATGATATTGCGTAAAGCCTCTTGGCCAGTTTTCTTGCCTGTGCGCAGCTGGTTAAGTTCGATCAACGATACGGCGGGGAATGTGCCGATGAAACCGACACCTAGCGTACGATGAAATTGCGTTTTAAAAATTTTTGCTCGTTCTCGTAGAGTCAAATACCCTTGATTGGCACGAGTTTTCTTAAAAATTCCCGCAAAAATAGTTTGCTGTTGTTCGCCAAAATTGATCCAACTTAACATAAACGAGAAAAAAATACTGGAAATATAGTCAACCGCCACCCGATCGATGTTGTATTTGAGATCGTTGCCGTACAAACGCCATTCGGCAAGGGTAAGGTGTGCTAGTGAAACGATCGTTGACGAGGCGAGGTAAGGAACAAAATGCCCATCAGTGGTACGCTTCCTGATGGCTTCAGCAAGTTTTTCTTTGGGAACAATCTTAAACAGTGTCTTGTCAAGCACTCGCCGCGGGATTCGCCACTCAAGGCTCAAACGCCGCAAAGCCCGATCGATATGAGGGTTACGGCTAAAAAATTTGATATTCTCGCCCATCATGACAGCTTTGAAGACCTGTGCCTTGTTGCCAACACTGCGGCGCATACGATGCGAAATACGTTCGACACGATTGCGCAAAGACACTGCCAACGGACTTTTACCGCCGAAGGTGCGATCATATAGTTTGCCGAAAACATTGGTGAATTTGTTGAGCAAAAACAAATCTATTCCCAACAATAAAGCACTGAAGATAAAACCAGACATATTACGTTCTCTAAGCTGCAAGGCAGCCTGCATTTCTTCTAAGCTGTGTTGATCCCTGCTATTGCCAAAATAACTGCGCGCTATGGTATCGCTCACATCCTTGCTCCGCAACAAGTCGCGCAACTCTTGCCCCGTAAACAACAAGCCACCTGCCAGCCAGACGAGAGTGGCAAAGCGAGGATTCTTCTGCCACAAAGGGGGGAGATTGAACGACGCGAGCAACCCTACTCCTCCCAAGCCCCAGACGGTATAATCGCTAAACTTACGCTGGCGTAGGTGCTGCTGTGCCACCGCGTGTGCTCGTGCTTGAAAGTCTTTTTCTACCTGCACAAAATCAATCACAGGCGATAGATAACCGAACTGTTGTCGGGTACGCTGCCAAAGCTTAGTATCACGGGTCAGCGAACGCAAACTATTGCTTTTGTGTGGCTCGAAATGAATCTCGTCGCCTAACTCGTGCAACATGGCGGTGTTCGCCTGCAACGCTTGCAACATCGCCAAATCAATGTAATTGTTGATAGCAGGATAGACACGACGCAGCTCGCGATTTTTCGACAGACCAGCAAGAGCTTCATGCAACTGCCGCTCAAAGTCAGCAGGCCATGACAAACGCCGATAATTAGGGACAGGTTGGAGTCTTTGTCGGCGAGAAGGAAAACCAATTTTTTCCAGTCGCCGATAGATAAGTTTATAGAGATAATCGCTGCGTGAGTCGTAGCGCACCCGTGTGATAAGGAGACGATACTGATCGATAATCATGCTCCGATACCACGATAATGTCGTAATAATTTTGTCGCTTTCCGCCTGCAGCTTGGCTTGGCAGTTTTTGCGCCCAATATGCTTATAGCTGACGTAGGATGTTTCTGTGGCAGTACATTCGTCCTGAGGTAAGATATCTTTGTAGCGCCATACATCACGAGCAAACCAACGAATGTAACGGTCAAGCTTGCTCAATAAGGCACTGAGCTGAATGAGACCGAAAACTAATTTAACCCGCTCATCCTCGTCATAAGTAAACTCTCGTGTGTAGAGATCGAAAATTACCTTATGCAGTTCATAAAGCGGACTGCGCACGAACGCAGCCAAACCGTTGTCACTAAATCTCCCGCCATTACTAAATGCTTCTGCACCAGCACTCATGCTCTGAGGGTCGCAGTTTTCAAGGTAAAGATGGCAGGTGCGAGGGCGAAACTGAAAAGTTAAATTTTTATCCATCGCTAACTCACGCGCGCGCGCCGTGCCGCCGATAAAGCGTTTGAGTTCTTGACGGGTGTGCAGCAATTCCAGCATTTTTGTACTGCGCAGAGCATAGACCGCATTGGCGGTCATGTCATCGGCATCGAAAGCACGGTGATAGCGATCGAGCACCAACATCTCTTGCTGATTAGGGACGATAAGGATTTTCGGCTGGGTTTCTGTCTCAGAAGGCGTGGCACGAGCACGGACGGCAAAAACACCGTGCAAGACTATCGAGCAGAAAACACAGCAGCGTACCAAACATCTTCCTCGCCTTCAACAGGGGGGCGACGATAACACAGCGGCAAAGCAAATTCAAGCTACGGAGACTGAGCACGAGCGGCACGGCGACGACGCACCCAACGCAAGGCGATGGCGTAGGCGGGGACTGCGGCCGCGATACCCAACACCGTTCCCCCTATCCACATCGGCACGGCGATGTGCATGCCGACACTGAACATGCCCGTCAACCCTCGCCAAGCGGATTCCAGCAAGCTTTCACCGCTCCCGATCGAATCTATCAACGCCTGCACCGTAGCCTCAAACTGTGCGAAATGTATTTCCCGTCGACCGAGCAACAGCACCCCCAACCAATACATACCGTAATACAACGGAATCATAGTAAAAGGGTTGGATATCCACACCATCGCACAGGCGATAGGCACGTTGAACCCGAACTTGGGAATGGCAGCGATCAACACCACCATCGCCATCTGCACCCCTACCGTCGGAGTCAAACCGACAAACGTACCGACGGCTACACCGAGAGCAATCCGCTCAGGACTGTCCCTGCCCTTCAGCAGAGGGATGATCTTCGTGCGCCAAAACGAAATAATATTCATAAAAACAGCATGTTATACAAAATAACCCCCCTGACCACTTTAGATTATACCGCAACGGCAGGAGAATAAAATTACCGTGGGCGAAAAATTTGCAAAAATTTTCTGGGAAAAAACTGTAACAACACAAAAAATTTTCTCATTGTCTATGTTTTAAGGCAATAGTATAAGATTACAAGGTATTTTTTACGTCGGGTGGCAATGAACATCCCAAAAATAACTTGGCCACATGGCCAAGTTATTTTTACTTATTGACAACCCTGGTTTACTGTTGTAGCCATGTAGGGACTGGGTATCGCGTCAGTTCTTTCTCGCAGCAGGTGCTCTTGTCTGCGGGTCTTTCGCTGCCCCCGTGATGGTATCGACGAATGGAGTTGATCGTGTCGTTAACAGTTTTCTCAGGCTCTACCGCTGCAAGATATTTTCTCACTCCCGTTTTTTACTTTCTTCTGCATGCACAGTCTTATCCAAATCTAATGCTATCAAATCTCTACTAATTTCACGTTAGGCGGTCTGAGCCTGAGCATGTCGGGGTCTTCTTCGCAGTGACGAGGGAGACCCCGCTGATTTCCCCCCATTTTAAAGAAACCAGACGAGAATAAGGCGCGGCCGCATTAGGCATGCCTAATGCCACTGCCGTCTTAACCTAGACCGCTAAACCACACGCAATCAAAATTATCGACTTAGGCGATAATGCTGGGCAAGTGCGCTATGTGGTCGTTTTTGCGCTCAGTTGCTGATATTGAAATTGCGTAGCTCACTGTCTGCAGGGTTGACGACGTGGTTTGTGCCGCGCATGGCTTTGATGACGATCAAGCCCTTTTGTAGGGCGTAGTTAACAACATCCGCTTCGTTACCGTCTGCCTTTACGAAAGCGATTGCACCATAGACCCTGCTATTTTTATGCGAAGGGATGAGAACCGTGAATCTAGTAAGGATGCGCGCAATAAAGTGATCGATGTCGTCTTTCTTCAGTGTTGTCTTGACTTCAACAGGGACAGCGACATCACCGTTCTCCGCCAGCACGTCAATTTCCCACATCCGCCCCTGATAGGTGTTCTTCACCCGTGTCGCGCTGCGCACCTCCACCAGCAGAATGTTGGCAAGGAGATTGTGCAGATCACCTGCTACCAGTGATTCGACTATCCTGCTCCAGCGATTATCCTGACCACCGACGTGCCTGCGCAAGGCCTTGATGGATTTAGCCAATTTTTTCAGCTGACGATCGACCTCTTCCTGACGGCGTTCAGCCTCTTTCTGACGGCGATCAGCCTCTTCCTGACGGCGATCAGCCTCTTCCTGACGGCGTTCATCCTTTTCGCGCTGTTCCTTCAGCTGGCGGGCGTTTTCCACCTGCATTTCAGCGACTTTCTGTAGAATACGCTCTGTTTCGCTCATAACAAACCCAACACCCCCCACGCCTACCAATGTAGCACAAGACACCGACAAGAACAAACGTAACTCCTAGGCAAGCGCACAGTATCAGCTGAAGATGACACGCTTTAACTTAGGCAACGGCACATGCAGCCACTCACTGTGCAGTTGGCAGTCGAGCTGCAAATAATAGTATCGCCGTGTGTTTTGGGACAAGCCGTCAGCAATCTCGCAAACATCATCACGCTGCCGTGTCGCGATGCTTCGCCGACATTGCAAGGCAAGTGCTACTACCTCACGCTCTGTCGCACAAAAAGCGCGCACAGCCTCCGTCGGCGTGTGTGCCAAGTCAATTTGCAACCGCACAAAGCCAGCCAGCTCACGTCGGTACTGCCGCAACATGGCGACCACGCAAAGGAAAAAAACAATCAAATAACCACAACAAACTATGCGCATTCTTCACCAGAAAGCGGCAAACACACAACGCACAACGCAAATGACAAAAAACTTATGCGTCAGCGCGGAAAGCGAGTTTGCGACCCAGGCAGGTGCCGATAGCTTCTGCGCTTCTGATATAGTCACTGTCCAGAGGCAGTGGCGCAAAGCTACCGCGCGCAGCAATGTCGTAGCCAGTATCAGTTACTTTGCCTGCCCGCATGCAGACCAGCCGACCAAACTCACCGCGTTTGATCAATTCAACCGCATGGCAGCCAAACAGCGTGCCGATATTGCGGTCGTAGGGTGAGGGTGTCCCACCCCGCTGTGTGTGCCCCAATACCGTTACTCTCGTTTCGATCCCTGTATCGGCGAAGAGCCGCGCTGAGATTTGCGCTGAAATACCCCCTAGTAATTTACGCCCGTCGGCGGACATGCGGTACATTTGATCGCCGTCTTTCTCATGTGCGCCTTCGGCGACTACGATGAGGCTAAAGAAACGTCCCAACGCTTTGCGTTCCTCGATTTTGCTGATTATTTCTGGGTACTCGAACGGAATTTCTGGGATGAGGATTACGTTAGCCGCCCCCGACAAACCCGCGTGCAGGGCTATATGTCCCGTGTGCCTCCCCATAACCTCAAGAATCATGATGCGGTCATGTGATTCTGCTGTAGTCTGTAAACGCACCGCGGCATCGGCCGCGATCTCGACCGCGGTGTGAAATCCTACTGTTTCGTCTGTGCCTGGCAGGTCACGGTCGATTGTCTTGGGTACACCTACGACAGGCAGGCCTGCTTTCAGCAGCAGTGTGGCCATGTATTGTGATCCTTCACCTCCCACGATAACCAGGGCATCGAGGTCGAGACAGCGGAAACTATCTTTGCAACGTGCCATGTTTGCTCGCCCTTCCTCATCGTCGGAGAAGGGCGAGCCGCGGTTAGAGGTAGATAGGATCGTACCTCCCTGCGTCAGGATGTAGGTAACATCCTCCATAGACAGTTCACGACATTTGGGAGGCGAAGACAGCAGCCCGTTGATGCTCTCGATGATGCCGTATACCCGCCAGCCGTAGACACCCTTCGCCGACTTGACCACTGCCCTTATCACGGCGTTTAGTCCAGGGCAGTCCCCACCTCCGGTGCAGATGGCGATCTTCTTCATGACGGTAACCTCGCAAAGGGCAGTGCCAAGACTGTTTGTCGCTTTCTCGCTCCGCCAGGCCTGTTTGTCGCTTTCTCGCTCCGCCGGGCCTGTTTGCCGCTTTCTCGCTCCGCTCCGCTCCGCCAGGCCTGTTTGTCGCTTTCTCGCTCCCGCCCTTATCACCACCACCCTTAGTTAGTTGTCACGGCCAGCAAGATCTTCGTCGGTAACGATGCTTGTGCCATACTCGGCTCCGTCATCGGAAGACGAATAATCTTTTTCTTCGGCAAGTAATTTTTCATCAGGGTCATCTTCTCCTGAATCGACTTCATCCTGCGTCCAAAAGTCATCATCACCATCATCACCATCATCACCATCATCACCATCATCACCATCATCACCATCATCGTCGTCGAAATCAAGGTCGAAATCATCGTCATCGTCATCATCATCATCATCGCCAAGATCGAGGTCGAGTGAAGGCAACTCCTTGATTTCGTCTACTGCGGGGGTAGCTGCTGTCTTAGTTGAACGAGCACGCCTCTTGCCCGCTGGTTTGGCAGAAACTTTCGTGCCACTCTTCGAACCCCAGGGAGCACGCTTCTTCTTGACTACCTTCTTCTTCGTGCCACTCTTCGAACCCCAGGGAGCACGCTTCTTCTTGACTACCTTCTTCTTCGTGCCACTCTTCGAACCCCAGGGAGCACGCTTCTTCTTGACTACCTTCTTCTTCGTGCCACTCTTCGAACCCCAGGGAGCACGCTTCTTCTTGACTACCTTCTTCTTCGTGCCACTCTTCGAACCCCAGGGAGCACGCTTCTTCTTGACTACCTTCTTCTTCGTGCCACTCTTCGAACCCCAGGGAGCACGCTTCTTCTTGACTACCTTCTTCTTCGTGCCACTCTTCGAACCCCAGGGAGCACGCTTCTTCTTGACTACCTTCTTCTTCGTGCCACTCTTCGAACCCCAGGGAGCACGCTTCTTCTTGACTACCTTCTTCGCGGGGCGACCCAGCTTTTTCTTGCTGGCAGCCCTGCCAGCAACCGCAGACTTCCTACGTCTGATCTTGCTTCTGTCGTAAACTCCTCTCGGCATTTCGAACTCCTCCTAGTTAACTAACTCGAGGTATAACCATAACACAGTATCACACAGTATAGGAAACGCTTTTCAGGCTTTAGCGAAAAATTTTTTCCAATCAACACTAAAACATCTCTAATCTTGTCCAAAATCAGCTGTCAGGAATGTTTTTTACCTCCACCGCCTGCAAAACGTGGCACAACTCGTGTGGTGGACGTTGTCGATCGAACTCATACTTGGGGAAAAGTACCACGCCGTCATTTTCTGCCGCTATCGTCTTACCATCGACAACTGCCAAGTGCTGCCCCCGCATAACTTTCTTTAAATTATACAACCCTTCGACTAGCCGCGCCTCACCACTTACAGGGTAAGTGATCACCTGCCCAAAAGTAAAAAGCGGTGTGGTTATTGCCACCTCAGCTAAATTTACCTCCTCGTAGACGCAGCGCAATGCCCGCAAAGCCACCAACACACCTTGTGCAATCTGGGCGGGGTCAAACCCCTTCCTTCCTAATTCAATGGTAATACCGACATTCCCCCGCCTCTGCACGAACTCATCGCTGCACATGCCATCTTGTGAAAAACTACCGCCAAATCTCGTCACCACAGGACGCTCGCGCTGCACCAGCTGGGCGAAGGCCAAGCTGCGCTTTTGAAAAGGAAAGATGGCAAAACTACCCGTGCTTCGTTCCGTAGTTTGATGGAAATCGATGAAAAATTTCGTGCGCCGCAAAACAGTTGCCAAACTTCGTGCCCGCTGCTCTTCATCCACCGCCACCGCACCGCTCTGCCCCGCAAAACTGCGGTTCAAATCACGCTGCACATAGCGCTTGCCACGCAGAGCCGCAGGACAATTGCCCAACAACAACGCCACCCCCCCCCGCAGAGGTACAAACCCCGCCCGCAGAAACGCAACCACCTCGTTCAATACCGCTAAGCCAGCCACTTCATCGCCATGCGTCAACGCCATCAAAGTCAATAAAAGCTCCCCGCCAGCGCGTGGCTCGATGAGATAGCCATCTACGATCTCCCTATGCACACGATAGCCTAAAGAAGATAACTGATTGATATTAGATCTAAAATTAGCAAGTTCACGTTCGATCCGTGTCTGCGTGGGCAACTTTTTCCTCCTTCATAATTACTTTATTTTAAGTATTCTAAGTGACCTTGCCGACGAAAAGAAGTAGAAGATCGGCCTCGCGAGGCATGGATCATGCCTCAGACCGTTGACCACGAAGGATAGGACGATGGCAATGCTAAAATTTTTGCTACTGCTGCCCTTGCTCGGCATGTCGCACACCTGCGAAAGCAACTTCAATCCCTCCGTCCCGACACCCGCAAGGGTGAGTAACGCCGACCAAGCTGTTCCGCAACGGAAAGCTCACGACACGTGGCAAGTTAACGACAGTGGCAAAGCACGTATACAGGCTCGTACGCAGGAAGATTTCTTCGCCAAGGTTATGAAGAGCGAGGATTATCACGAGGGCTATGCCCTATTCAGCTACGGGGGTTGGTCAAACGCAGGACAGACGATGATCCTCTGCAAACAAGACGATAGCGGAAGCATCATCCACATCGCGCCCAACACAACCACAGAACTCCGTGCTCATGACTTCAGCAAGGCTAGTCTCGTGCGGCTGCGGGACAGCTTGCAGGTGGAAAATCTGCACGATTTCACCCCGAAAGTATTCGACGGCATCGAATACGAGTACGTGCACGCCGTCAAGCGAGACGATAACAACCTCGATGTGAAAACCCGCCTCTACATGAAAGTTCCCCGTCTGGCCAAAGGGAAGCCTAACCGCTACCTGCAGATCGTTGCCGCCTTCAACACCTTCAAGCAGGAGTTTTACACCGAATAAAAATATTCCTCGCGCGCCGTAATACGCTTTAGACTGCTCGCCACCAACACCCGTACCAAACAGTAGCAACTGGAGCGCTTGCATGAAGCTAGCTGATGGTACATGCAAACAACAGCAGGTTGTCAGCGTATCGTGCAACAACCCCTGCAAAGAAGGTGACTCTAACGTTTGCTTTCCTATTCGCACCGACCAAAGTGCGTCCGTGCTGGAACGAGATTGCCCTGCTGGTGTGTCCAATCCTTGCGAGACAACGGATGAAGAACTGAAGGAGAATATATGCTCACATTACGAGGCAGGAAAAAAGCTTGAAGAGGCACGAAAAGAATGCGGTGATAACGGAGGTGGTTTTATTTTCTCTGGCAATACGCCAAATTTTTATTGCGACTGTCTTCGTAAGTGTGCAACCTACACGCACGATGGTGTAGATCTGGGGCAGGATATTTTGCTTAGCTCCGCACAGGAATACTGCAGACCAGGAGGACAAGGGGCAAACACATTTGCATCTACTCAGGTGATGGGGAAGACCCATGCATTCACATGTAGCTGTACTTCCCCTCCTCCGCCAACGATGCCGCCGCCTCCCGCGGACAAGAAGTTCATAACCGCTGATCATGTTATTCCCGACTTCCAGCTTAATAGGCTGATCGATAAGTTGCATGCGCCGCACCTGGACATCGCTTATACCTACGGCGATGATTGTCTGCCCGAGGAAAAGAATAACGACGAGGCAGTTACCGCCGCCATCGGCAAGGCCTTGCGTACCTGGTTACAACCGTTGCGCGACCACAGCGACAAGCCGATCGTCGCCGATTTCCTCTATCGGCGCGTCGCTTTTTTACGTCCTCATGACGAAGATCTAGGGATCACCTTCCACTGTTTGCAAAAAGTCAGCGTGGTATGGGGCAGCGCCCCATCTTCCCTCTCTCCCGCAATATTGCAGGTAGACAACTGTAATTTGGGGGTTTTGGCAACGTAACTAAAGTGAAAAAAAAACGCCGATGATGTTCGCGCGGGAAAGTTTTGTTTTTAGCCAAAAAAAGGGAAGTGGTGCGGACGAAGGCGGGTTTAAGTTTGGTGGAGTTGATGGTCGCGGTGGCGGTTATCGGCATTTTGGTCGCCTTGGCGCTGCCGCGTTATCATGCTTTCTTGGCGCAGGCACGGCGGGGGGAGGCGAAGAGCAATCTCGCCCATCTGGCTAGTCTGCAGGCGGTGTATAAGATCGAGCACTTCAGATACTACAGTGGCTCCGCGTTGCTCGCCCCTGATGGTGGTATCGGTTACAAGAGTGGGAGCGGTATTAGGGGTGATTGTGGGGACTACGCCGATGATCGCGATCAGGGGTTGAATAACCGTTTGGGTTTCCGTCCGCAAGCCTGTGGACAGTTACGTTATTTTTATCAGTTGCGTCCTGGTAATGTTGCGGTTGCCTTTGCCTATGCCGATGCTGAGGGCAGGTATATTTATCCCGATTGTCATGGCGGGGGGAGCGAGGAGTGTGACTATACGCGGGGTGATGCGGTGAGGATGGCGTTGCGCGATGCCAAGCCCACGGTCTGCCGCAACATCACCAAGTACTGCCCCGCAGGCTTAGGGGCACCACCTCCGCCACCACCAACGCCGCCACCACCGCCTCCGCCACCATGTGATCCGACAACACAGTGCTGTGATGGTAATACCGAGGTGGCTAATACATTTAGCTTAACCTGCAACGGGTGGTGGGGGACGTTCAATGATAGTGCCCCTAATAAGGGCTGCTGTAGGAGATGCGGATGTACTCCTTGGCAGCCTGCGGTGAGTGATAGTAGGACAGATCCCAACGCTTGTGAGGGCGAATCGAGATATGAATATGAACCACAGACGAGAACCTGTAGAGGATGGCCTCCCTGTCCAAGAGAGGCACGAAATAGGCGGGTAACAGTTATAGGGACGAAGGTTTGCATAACACCAACGCCAACGCCACCAACGCCACCAACGCCAACGCCAACGCCAACGCCAACGCCAACGCCAACACCACCATGGCGGTGTGATTGCGTGAGTAATGAAGGGGGATGGATAGCAGCAGAAAAGCCAGCAGACGTATGTGAATGCAAAAATTACACGGAGACAAAAACTACCACTACCACTTGCACACCTATTGGTACTCTCCCACCAGGAACAACATGCCCAGAAGAGACAGAAACCATCATCCGCACTAAAGAAGGATTAAAGCCTATCGCTGAGTGCACTACCACCGAATGTCCGTGCAGAGAAGGTGACACCAGGACTGAATGTATTTGTGTGTGCAAGGTGATGAGTGCCGAGATAACTTGGAATCCTCTCAGTGAAGATTACACCTGTAAGGAGGTAACGCAAACAGGGAATGCTACTGCAGATTGGGAACCACATCCAAATAACCCAGATGGCTGTCAAGATGGCTTCAGTTGTCCCGATGAGCATACTGAATTTAGCCGAGTTGTCTGCGGCGAGAAACCAGTCAATTGTGCTGCCAATTGTCGGGACTGGGGTGAATGGAGTGCCTGTGCAAGAAATGCTTTTGTAACAGATTCGAGTGATCCTATGTACTGCTACGAAATGCGCAGCAGAACCTGCAGTGATCCCTGTGCTGGTGTCAGTAGTGCCGATCCTTGCTCTGAAGGCGTGGGGGTTATTAGTGAGTGCCTTGCTACCGAAACTAAGGGATGTACTGGTTGTGAGCCACCAGAAACTGAATGCAACATAGTAACGCAGTGTTGCTGGGATCATGATAGCGACCCTGCCACGCCGCTCAGAGTGGTAGCGGCTATAGAGAAATCTGCCTGCACACTCCTCGGTGGCACGTGGACGGGTGAGGCAACCGATGCCTCAGGTGCGGGCTGCTGCAGACCTACTAAAACTGAAGAATGCTCAGGGGGGCCGGCGGTGGAAGTGGGAGAGTGTGAGAATGCCTGTTTGGATGGGAGGACGGGCGGCAGCTGTCAGGAAAGGGCTACATATGGTAGTGGCTGCAATTGCAACAGCAGCGATGGGACGACATACGTGAACAGAGTATACAATTCGAGTAATTGTACGTGTCAGTGCCCTGATAGTACTGGTAATGAGAAAAACGCATGCGGCAACGTGAGTGAGGCAACCTGGAACGATAATAGGTGCAAGTGCACTTGCTCTGATCCCAAGAAGGTATGGAACTTCTCTGCTCTTACTTCACTCAGCCTGCTCAACAAGGCGCTGTCTGTGTTCGGGGTTGGTTCTACAGGCGAGTGCGTGTGTCTTTCCGATGATGAGAAAACTGCATGCACCAAAGCTAGCGGCGCTTGGGGCAGTGGCGGCTGCACCTGCAGCGGGGCTAGTATGAGCTGGAGTTTCGACACTGATACGTGTACGGGGAGTTGCAAATACAGCGGCTCTCCACCTCCGCCAGAGACACCGACACCGCCAGAGACACCGCCTGATCCTGTCTGTAATAGCGTTAGCTACCCAGCTGATTATAGTGGGGGCGATGTTCCCGCCATAAATACTGAAGTTGCGGAGGTAACGAGTCACTGTGAAAGTAAAAAGGGGGGTTACTTCTCGTCGACGGGCGATTCGCCGTACATTGCATGTACCTGTGTGGGGCAGTGTATATCGTACAGAAATAGTGACGATAGCCCTACTCCTTCTCTACAGTTGCCGATAACTGTCGATGCCGCAACACATGGATGCGAAGGTGGTGGCAATGGTCACACCCTAGAGAAAAATCAAGTGAATAATAGACCCCTCTCCTTCAACTGTATTTGCAATGTGCCTGCTACAGAACCTCCCCCAACCCCACCATCAACGCCGCAAACATATGAACTTTACAAAGACTGTATCGTCAACGCCTATAGTGCCGCGCGTATGCATGGCGAGAGCGGTGAGGGTGATGGAACATCAAATTGCACTGGCAATCAGCTATGCCCAAGAGCAGATATGATAATAGACGCAAAAAAGCGAATTGGATGTCTCGGATCTAATCTAGGTGCTACACTGACAGAAGGAGACAAATGTGCGTGTTTCGATAGGATTGGGAACAATTTGCTGAATACAGCAGCAGATGATGAGAGTGTTAGGACTTTCGTAACAGATATCAAGACCGAACTTGAGCAAGTATACATGTCTCCTGAATGCCTAGAGGATAGTCAGAAAGTGGCATGCGCATCGAACGATAACTGCTGCAACATTGCTCCACTTCTTTATTTTGGGCAGTAATACAAGGAGAACCATGATGCAACTGCTAACCATCCTTTCTTTTGTGCTCCTCACTTCCTGCATTCTGCGTCCGCCGCCTCCCGCGGACAAGAAGTTCATAACCACTGATCATGTTATTCCCGACTTCCAGCTTAATAGGCTGATCGATAAGGTGCATGCGCCGCACCTGAACATCGCTTATACCTACGGTGACAATTGTCTGCCCGAGGAAAAGAATAACGACGAGGCACTTACCGCCGCCATCGGCAAGGCCTTGCGTACCTGGTTGCAGCCGTTGCGTGACTACAGCGACAAGCCGATCGTTGCCGATTTCCGCTCTCAGCGCGTCGCTTTTTTACGTCCTCATGACGAAGATCTAGGGATCACCTTCCACTGTGAGGAAGGTATTTCCAGTGCCGTCGGCGGCCTTCGCCCTGCCATCGACATGCGTCGAGGCATGAAGGTGGATAAACGCTTTATGAGCACCCTTATCCACGAAATGGGGCACTCTTTCGGTCTTGCCGACACCTACGACATGGAGTGGAAGCTGGGCAAGCTAGGCCGCAGTGCAGGTGGTTTAGCTGGCACTAAGGGCACGCAGCCCGCTTCCGTAATGAGTGGACACATACGTCCTGCGGGCTGGTGGGGAGGAGGAGGTGCTGCACTCGACGGGATTGCCAGCCTCGGCAAAGACGATATCGACGGTATCGTCTGGCTCTATAAACACAGGCACGAGGGACTGCCGCTAGAGAACTGTTTCTTCCCCGCATACGAACTGGAGGAAACACCCCTGGGTTGCCGCCCCAAGTATCCGCTGATCTTTGAAATCAAGCAAGGGCAGGAACACTGGGCCGGCGAGGTGCTCAAGGACGATCCTAACCTCGATATCAACGCCCAAGATAAAGACGGCCTGACCGCCCTGCACCACGCGGTGTTAAACCGCTTCGAGGAGTTAGTGACTAAGCTCATCGCACACCAGGACATCAAACCCTTCCTCAAAAACGCAGACGGGCATAGCGCCCTCGACCTCGCCCACCAACTCAAACTGGCACGTATCGCCGCCCTCATCGCCGCCCACCCCAAGGCTATGCCTGTCGCGGCAAAAGGCAAACAAACCACCACCTGGGGTGAACTGAAAAAAGAGGAGTGAACTACACCCCCGCACCCCCATAAATGAGAAAAAAAGAAAACCTACATCAGACTCCTGAGTTCCGTGGGTGGTAGGCAACGGGGGCACTGTTATGTTTAGCTGGAAAAATGTGCGGATTGCAGGGCTGGCCAGCGAGCTGCCCACCGAACGTATCGGCACGGCGGCACTGGAGGCGGAACTCGCCCCGCAGTAGAACTTGCCCGTTTCTCGCTATGACTCAACTGCATCTACAGCGACAAGCCAGAAAGACCGTAACTGCCTGTTCAGTTACGATCTTTACTGACTTACCTGATTCTAGCTAGCCAGCTGACGAGCACGCGGTCATCTGCTCCAACGTGTCCTCCCAGGCGAAGATCGCACCATCACGATCACTTCCGACCGTGCCAGTGGAATCTAGCACCAACACTCCATCACTAGCCCTGTGACGAAGGAGGATGTGGTGGCTAACTCGGTTACCATTCGTGTCAAGATAGTTAAGCAGCACGGTGCGTTTTTTCGCAGTGCCTTCCTCCTGCTGCAACTTATCATACTCGCGCTCCAGTCCCCAACCAGTCTCGACGTAAGAAGCTAGATCACCGCGCCTACCCTCACTCGCAGGCACAAGAATTCCTTGGATAGCGTCGCTCCCCCCCTCGAGGATAATACTCTGGCTGGTAACGCGGCCAGCGACGACGTAGCTATACTCAAACAAATCTCTGCCATCCGCGAGGGCGGTCAATTTCATCGTGACATCATACTCGATCTTCTCATCAAGCGCATCATTGTAGACCATCACCCCTTCCCCTTCGTAGCAAGAAGCGTCGCGCGCACCACCGCCGCACGCCAAGCAGTTGGTAACCACCCCCGCAAGCGCGTCTAGCGAGCACAGCACACCTGCCACCACCATCATCATCGACCAAAGTCTCATCACAAACCTCCAAAATTGAAAATTAAAAACACCAACCATGGCATGAAAGACCCTTTAACCGTTTTTTTTTTTTTCTGCACAAGACTTTTTTGCTTTTTCTTTGCTTTTCTGATTTTACAGATAAAAGCAAGCCTGTGTGTGACACGAGCAACCCCTTCAAGACCTACGCCGCCAGCACTCCCCCCCCCCCCCAAGCCCACGACGCTAGGTGCGCGGCCTCACAGTTGCCGAGAAAGTTTGGTAGTCGGTGGTTGTTTGTGTATAATCGAGGGCACGTAACCACCGACGGAGATACCGATGACCTACGACGACACGTTACCGACTAAAGAAATCCTCAAAGCGCGTCGCCGAGCCGCTTACCAGCGCTACAAGGAGGCGATGCGCGCACAGCGCACACGACGCAAAGAGGCGGAGAGTGCCCAGCGCAAGCAGGCGAAAGAGAAGCGCACCGCGCAGCTCCAGCAGTTACTCAAGCCTGCAACCGCTCTCGCTGAACAGGAGGAGCGGTCAACCACCCCCTCCTCCGTTTAGGGTGCGGAGAGCGCCACGTGGCTGTCCGTGTTAACTCACACCTGTCACCATGAACACGCAAACGCAGTGCCGAGAGGTGTTTTTAGCGTACCTGCAGGCCTATTGCGCGACTCGCTACCGTCGCCCCGCGATACTCGATGCCGCGCTGCGTTACGCACTGCTCGGGAACGGCAAACGAGTGCGACCGTTGTTGCTGTTGCTGAGTGTGCAAGCACTGGGAGGTGACCCACGCACCGCTCTGCGTCCCGCACTAGCGATTGAACTGCTACACACCTGGAGCTTAATTCACGATGATTTGCCCTGCATGGACAACGATGATGTCCGTCGTGGCTGCGCGACCGTGCACAAAAAATTCAGCCCCGCGGAGGCACTGCTAGCAGGCGATGCTCTGCTCAGCGATGCCTTCCATCTGTTAAGTGCAGACAGGTGTGTCGATGCCGCGGAAAAACCTTTGCCTACCGCAGCTCGTCTCCAGCTTACAACTCTCTTCGCTCGTGCCATCGGCAGTCGCGGCATGATCTATGGACAGCACCGTGATCTGCACCTCCGCCGTCCTACTCTCCTCGAACTGTGCGCGGTGCAACGCGCCAAGACAGGCTGGTTGCTCGCCGCAGCTTGTGGCGGCGGAGCAATCATCGCTGCCTCCGAACACGCCATGCGCTTTGTCAGGCTAGGTTTGCGTATCGGGATGGTGTTTCAGATTATCGACGACCTTCTCGACGCTGAACGGCAGGGAGCAAGCTGGCTTACCCTGATGTCCGCGGCGGAAGCACGAGCAGTGGCAGCAAAACAGATGACACACGTCCGTCGCAACTTACGCCGCGCACGGTTGACCGACAGCGCCTTCGCACACTACATCGAAGCGTTGGCAAGACGCACCTATTGAGCAGACCGACCACTATCGGCCTAGGAAGCGTAACTGGCCTGCTCCTCCCAGCGCACAAGACGGGTAGAAATGGACTCGTCGGCTGCGTGTCGGGAAGTTAGCAGACGATAGAGGTTGAGGAACAAGTAGAGGCTCTTCAGCTCTCGGGCGCGCAGCGTATAATAGATGTGTCGCCAGTAATCGGCGAAATCGATGGCACTGTGGTTATCGATTTGGGCGAGGTAGTCGCTCGGTTCAACCCGCATACGAGCGGCGGCTAGCTCAGCAGCCTGCAACAGCCGCCGTCGCCAGGTCTCCGACAACGGGACGTGTGCCTGCCAGACGGCGAACACAAACGGCAGACCTGTCAGGTCTTGCCACATTTTACCCAAATCAAGAGTAGCCGAGAACCTTGCCACTGCTTGCAAAGCCTCATCACCGATCACCAGCTGCACCTGCGCATCTTGCTCGTAAGGCACGTGCTCGGCAAAATAACGGTAGTTTTCTTCCCCAAACCACAACTGATAGAGGACATGCAGGAGGGCATTGCTGGTAGCCGAGTACGGCGAGAGCTTGAACAGCGGCAGAGGCACAGACAGAGGACTGGCCGCCGCCTGAGTGCGGACAGCACGCGCCATCCCCCGCAAATCACGCCCGTGCACCGCCACCGCCGCACGGCAAGCACGTGCCAAAGCTGCCGTACGGGCGACGATCGCTTCCCGCAACTCCTGCTGTTCAGCAGCGAAACCGAGATAGACGCTGCGCACCTCCCCATCGCAGGCCACACCCAGCGGCAATGCCATGTCGAGCTGCACGTCGTTGAGCAAACAGACACTCGACGCGGGTGCAACCGCCACCTCGTGCGCTAATAGACAACGGTTGATGCGCCGTGGCGTGCCACAGACCAGCCGCAGTTCCTCACCCCACCGCCGCTGCAACTCCAGCCGCATGGGCAGCAGATTCCAGTAGTCTACCCAGCCAACCGCCAGTTTGCCGTCGTTCACTGCGTCTCTGTCTTCAGGAAAAGCTCAAACTTGCGCAACGTGCTGTCGATGTCCGTCTCCCGATGCGCAGTCGAAACGAACCCAGCCTCAAAGGACGACGGGGCAAAGTTCACCCCCTGCTCCAGCAGCGAGTGAAAAAAACGCCGAAACAACTGCTGGTCACTGGCTTGCGCCTGCTCGCGGTCATACACTCTCTCTGGCGTGAAAAACAACCCGAACATACCACCCTCGGCATCTGCCGTCAACGGCACACCGTATTCCCGCGCCAACGCCGTGGCCCCACGGGTCAGCCTCTGCGTTAACGCCCCTAGCTGCGCATAGGGCTGAGTGTGTGCGAGAATCGTCAGCGTCTTCAGACCACAGGCGACCGCCAGCGGATTACCCGCCAGTGTTCCCGCTTGATAGACCGAGCCGCAAGGGGCAAGCATCTGCATAATGTCCTCCCTACCACCCACCGCCGCCAGCGGCAAACCACCACCGACAACTTTGCCCACCACCGTCAGATCAGGGACAACCCCCGTCAGAGTCTGCACACCACCCCAGGCGACGCGAAAACCCGTCATCACCTCGTCACCTATCAACAGCACCCCATGCTGCGTACACAACTCCCGCACCGCAGCGAGATACCCGTCCCGCGGCCGAATGAACCCGCAGTTACCCACGATCGGCTCGATGATCACCGCAGCAACCTCACCCGCGTGCTGCACCAAAACTTGCTCCAATCGCACCGCATCGTTGTAAGACACGACCAACGTATCCTGCACGACAGCGGCGGGCACCCCCGCACTGCTCGCCGTCCCGTGAGTCAACGCCCCTGACCCTGCTTGCACTAGCAACAGATCCGCATGCCCGTGATAACAGCCGCTGAATTTGATAACCTTAGCGCGCCCTGTAAAACCACGCGCTAACCGCAAAGCCGTCATGCAGGCTTCCGTACCGCTGTTGACAAAACGCACCCTCTGCAACGACGGCAACGCTGTTTGCAACTTCTCCGCCAGCTGTGTCTCCCCTTCCGTCGGAGCTCCGAAACTCAGGCCATCCCGCGCCACCCGCGCCACGCACGCCACTATCTCAGGGTGCGCATGTCCGAGCAACGTTGCGCCATAACTGCATACATAATCGAGATAACGGTTGCCATCGCCGTCTTCCAAATACGCTCCTCGCCCTCGCACGACGAACAGCGGCTCGCCACCCACCGCCGCGAAAGAACGCACGGGCGAATTGACTCCCCCCACCAGCACGCGCTGCGCACTAGCCGCAGCGCGGCGTGACTGTTCTCTATTCACTACTGACTCAATTAAGTTCGATCACTTTGTTCTTCAGCTTCCGCTCGGCCAACAACGCCTGCGACGCGGTGCGCGCGTCCCGCAATGACGCAAAGACTCCTTTGCGAACACTCCAGATAGTCGCCCCCCCGCGCTTAACTTCACTGTAAAACGCCCTGACCTCGTTTTTCAAGAGCTTAGCAATCAGCAGATCGGCCTCTCCCTTTGAATGCGCCGTCGTCAGCTCCAGCGTGTAAACTCGCGCCACCCGCTTAGCGGGCTCAACCCGCCTGCGTTCCTCCAGTCCCCCGCCGATGCTGCGATAAAAAACTGGCTGCGGCCCGCCCTCGTCGCGGCTCAGCGCGGAAAAAATACCCCCCCCCTCACCCCGCATGGTGAAGTAAAACAACACAACCAAAGAGGCGAGAAAACATACGAAAGTCAGGATAGTTTTGTAAAGCATAAACCACTTCCCTCACGGCAAATTTCGGCAGTCCACCCACATGCCTCGTAACTACATTTAACCCCAAACCTAACCCGCAAAACAAGAGCACACCACTGCTGCGCTGCTTCAGCCCCGACTCTTTGACCGTGATGGGTTTTGTTGGTAGCATGGGCGGGGGTGTGGCTCGGAGGTCGCACACTTGGCGGCTATCCGCGCGGCCATAACTTTTGCGGGACGGAGCAGTTACTGCGGAGGCATGTGTCTGAGAATACTGGCATGCAGTTGCACGGTGTGCGCACCAACAACTGCCAGAACATTTCGGTGCAGATACCCATGCACCGCCTCACCTGCGTGACAGGTGTGTCGGGGTCGGGCAAAAGCTCGCTGGTCTTCTCCACCCTGCATCAAGAAGCACAGCGGCGTTTCACCACCAGCCTCTCGCGACAGGAAGGGCAGGCGTTGCGTTTGCAGTGCGACGCACGCCTCACCGCGGCGCACAACCTACCGCCTTCGATTGCGGTGAGACAGCAGTTCAACAAAAAAGACCCGCGCTCCACCCTCGGTTCGTTGACCGAAGTCAGCGACCTCTTGCGCTTGCTGTTCTGCCAACATGCCACACTACACTGCTACCGCTGCGGGCAACTGCTCACGCCTGCCTCGCCTGCGATGGCGGCAAACATCATCGTCAACCGTAGCACCCCCGCCACCAACGTCGTCATCGCCGCCCCGCTGCGCTATCACCGCGGCGATCGGCAGCTGCTGCTGACACATTTGCGGGAACAGGGGTTGCCACGCCTGATCGATGCCCAGGGCACGCGCATCACGGCCCCCGACCCCGCCGCCAGCGATGCCTATTACGTCGTTACGGCGCGGGTGCGTGCCGACGCAAGCAATCAGACGCGGCTACAGGAGGCGGTCAGTACTAGCTATCGTCTCAGCCGCGGCCGTGTGTATGTGCACGACGATAAAGGGAATAGTTTTGCCCTCACTAGCAACGACGAGTGTCTCGCCTGTCAGCTAGCCATCGACCCTCCTGTGCCGCAACATTTTTCTCGCTATCACCCTCTCGGTGCGTGTCCCGACTGTCAGGGGGTGCAATGTCCCACGTGTGCGGGCGAATGCTTGCACCCTCGCCATCGCGCTTACCGTCTCTACGGCGAGACCTTCGCCGCACTACAGCGGATGACGGTGCAAGCTTTGCAGCGATGGCTAGACACGCACGGTGCGCCTGCGCAGCGAGCCGCGCATGACACGAACAGCGGGATTTACGAGGAATTACAGCAACGTTTGCGTTATTTACCGCGTTTGCAGATCGGCTATCTGACGCTGGCACGCAATGCCGTGACGATGTCGCAGGGTGAGTTACAGCGGGCAAGATTGGCATTGTGCCTGGGCACGGAGCTGATCGATACGCTCTACTGCCTCGATGAACCGACCAGCGGGTTACATGCTGCCGATAGCCGTAGCATGTTTAAGCTATTGCGGGAGTTGCAGCAACGCGGCAACACGATCGTCGTGGTCGAACATGACCGCTACTTCGTGCAGCAGGCTGACCATCTCATCGTCGTCGGCCCCGCCGCGGGGACGCGAGGGGGGCGAATCGTCTACGCAGGCGCACCTCGCGGATGGCGTGTGCCACGGGTTGTAATCACACGCCCCCGTCTTGACACGACACGATCTGACCTTAAATTCATCACCGTCGCGGGGGTGCGAACGCATAACCTGAAGAACATTACGGTCAACATACCGTTACAGCGGCTGACTTGCGTCTGCGGTGTCAGCGGTTGTGGGAAATCAAGCTTGGTGCAACACACGCTCTACCCTCTCCTTGCTGAGCGACTGGGACAGCCAGTGCCTCCTGGCCTTGCGCCACACGCAAAGCGGCTTGTCTGCACAGGTCGCATCGGGGCCGTCATGATGCTCAATCAGGGTTTGAGCACGAAGAACAGACGTGCCAGTGTTGCCACTTTTATCGGCGTTTTCACGCAGTTACGTGAAAGATTTGCCGCTCTCGCCGCGGCACGACGGCGTGGCTTCGGCAAGGCCTGGTTCAGCTTCAACACCGCGCAGGGACGCTGTGCAGCTTGCGCGGGGCTGGGATTTCGGGAGAATGATCTCGCTCACCTCGGCACGGTGAAGGAGCAGTGCCCTGCCTGTCGCGGGCAGCGGTTTCGAGACGAGGTGTTGCGCGTGCGTCTGCACAACAAAAACATCAGTGCGGTGCTGGCGATGACTTTGGCGGAAGCACGGGACTTTCTGCGCTGGCAGGCGGACATGACGGCGGTGTTGGAACAAGGCATTGCCCTAGGACTCGGCTATCTGACGCTAGGACGAGCATTGAACACCTTATCAGGGGGGGAGATGCAGCGTTTGCGGCTGGCAAAAATGTTTCTGGCGGAGCAGGAGGCGACGGTGGTAATCTTCGACGAGCCTTCGGCGGGACTCTCCGATAGGGATTTAGCGGTGTTTTTGCGGCAGGTCGAGCTGCTGATGGCCGCGGGGCATACGGTGATCATCATCGACCATCACCTACAGCTCATCGACTGTGCCGATTGGATCGTTGAGCTGGGGCCGCGGGCGGCGGAACAGGGCGGGGAGGTGCTGTTTAACGGGCAGCGCGGTGATTTTCAGCATTGTTCACATTCCACCACCGCCGCGCTGTTACGGGGGAAGGCATCGTGACTACACGGGCGGTGAATGTCAGAACACTCGCATCACACAAGCGTGATGGGGTGAAGATAACCATGCTGACCTGCTACGACTACACGTTTGCACGCTTACTCGCACAGAGCGGTATCGATGTCGTGCTGGTGGGCGACAGTTTGGGCAGTGTTATGCTCGGTTATCGGGATACGACACAGGTGCGACTCTGCGACATGGTGCATCACGTACGGGCGGTGGCACGGGGCTTAACTGTCCCGCTGTTGTGTGCCGACATGCCGTTTCTCACCTATCACGGCGAGATCAAGGAGACATTGCGTAATGCACGCCGTCTGGTGCAGGCAGGCGCAAAGGCTGTCAAGTTGGAAGGTGGACGTAACATCTGTCCGCAGGTGCAAGCATTGGTCGCTGGTGGGGTGGCGGTAATGGGGCACTTGGGTTTTACACCGCAAAGCACGCATCGTATCGGTGGCCATGTTGTGCAAGGACGCGGAACGGAAGCGGCACAGCGGTTACGAGATGACGCACAGGCGTTGCAGACCGCGGGTGTTTTTGCGTTGGTGCTAGAACTTGTGCCCACGGTGTTGGCAACGGAGATCAGCGCTGAGTTGGCTATCCCCGTGATCGGTATCGGTGCGGGGGGAGGGTGTGATGGGCAGGTATTGGTGTTGCACGATATGCTCGGTTGTGATGCTGATTTCGCTCCCCGCTTTTTGAAAAAATACGAGAATCTCGCGGCACGGGTGCAAAATGCCGTGCAAAATTTCGTCGGTGAGGTAAAAGATGGTGTGTATCCAGCGCGGCAACACGAGTACGAGTGAGGGCGGGTTGAGATGAGCAAGCGTGATTACTACGAGTTACTGGGCGTTGACCGCAGCGCCGATGCGCACACCATCAAGTCGGCCTATCGCAAGAAGGCACTCGAGTACCACCCCGACCGTAATTCCAGTCCTCAGGCGGAGGAACTGTTCAAGCAGTGTGCAGAAGCTTACGAGGTGCTGAGCGATCGCGATAAACGCGCCCGCTACGACCAGTTTGGGCATGCGGGCATGTCGGGGCAAGGGTTTCAGGATGTCGGCGACGTTTTTTCCAGCTTCAGCGATATTTTCGAGGATTTTTTTGGGTCGTCGTTCGGTACGGCATTCGGGCAGCGGCGAGCACGCAGCAATGCGGCGAGGAAAGGGGCTGATCTCGAATATGAATTGCGCATTGATTTTCGTGACGCGATGTTCGGAATGCAAAAAAAAGTCTCCTATCGCCGTCAGGTTACCTGCACGCGCTGCAAGGGCACACGCTGTCGGGAAGGCTCGCAACCTACCACCTGTGCACAGTGTCGCGGCAGCGGGCAGATGCGCAGATCGCAGGGGTTTTTCAGCATCGCTACCCCTTGCAGTGTGTGTAGCGGATCGGGAACGGTCATCCGCGACCCATGTACGCGCTGTCGGGGTCAGGGACGCAGTGCGGAGGAAAAAAACATCGCGGTTAAGATACCCGCGGGCATCGACGACGGTATGCGTCTGCGTGTCGGTGGTGCTGGTGACGGTGGTCATGGCGGTGCGAACAACGGCGATCTCTACGTGCTGGTGCGCGTCAATGCCAGTAAACGTTACCAGCGCCATGACCATGACCTGCTGGTCAACGAAGAAATCGGCATCGCCCACGCCGCCCTCGGCTGCAAATTGCAGGTGATGACCTTGAACGGGAACGAGAGCATAACCGTGCCCGCGGGTACACAGCATGGCGACCAGATAAGAGTGCGCGGTCACGGTGTGCCCGTGTTGGGCAGTACCCGTCGCGGAGACTTGGTCGTAGCCCTGAAGATAGTAGTGCCGCGTAGACTTAAACGAGAACAACGTGAGCTGCTGGAAAAGTTCGCCGCCCTCAGCAACGACCCCAACCGCAAGCACGACAGTTTTATTCACCGCATGTTCTCGCACGACTGAGATGATCCGACATGTAACCGTTTCAGTTGCAAGGAAGGCTGAGCCCACGTGCCTATCGTTGTGGGCTCGGAGAGGTGGGCGCTTGCAGCTCCTGTGCCGCGCGGTTGATCCAGTTGCGGCCATCGGGCTTCATGATGTCGGAAGCTGTGCCTGCAAAAAACAACCCGACCATCAAGAGCATCGTCACCAGTAGATACCAAACATAGCGTTTCTCGATGTTCAGGTGCATAAAGTAGGCCGCGACCAGCAACGCTTTGACAATGGCAATCCCGAAGGCTGTTATCAATGTGAGGATTTTCACCTCCAACATGGGGCCAAGAATACTGACCACCAACAGAACCAAAAGCACTGCCCAAATCTTAACGTAGTGTGTAGCGGGAGTGTGTTCGCTCATCTCATTTCGCAATGTAAAGCAAGGGAAACAAAAATATCCACACGATATCGACGAAGTGCCAGTAGATACCGATCAATTCAACTCGCGGCAAGTGGCGTTGACGCAGCACGTCGAACGAAATAATCGCCATGATAATCATACCTACGATGACGTGGCTGGCGTGGATACCCGCCGCGGTATAGTAGTACGACCAAAAAAGATTGGCGGTAATCGTATAGCCCTGCGCAATTTCATAACCCCACTCGAAGGCTTTGATAAGCAGAAACGTCAGACCACCACCGATGGTTAACCAGATGTAAAAAAACGACTTTACGTGCTGTCTCCGCTCCGCCGCGTGGTGTGCCAGCACGATGAACAGGCTAGAGGTCAGCAACACGAAGGTGTTAATCCCCCCCGCCAGTGTGCTAGTATGGGCAGCACTCTCCCCCCAATGCGGGTAGAGACTACGCAACAACAGATAGCAAGCGAGTAAACCGCCGAAGATAACGATCTCCGAGCCGATTACCCACCACACCGCCAACCGTCCCGTAGGTATGCCTGTTGCACTGCGAGCCGTTGCAATCGGCACCGTGCTCACGCTTTCCCCTCACTCGCGGGTTTTTCGTGCTGCGGCCAAAAATCTCGCTCCCGTCCAGGCACGCTGTACTCGTACGGCGGGCGGTAGACCTCTGGTAGGGTTTTGAAGTTGCCATGTGGTGGCGGTGATGGGGCAAGCCACTCCAGAGTATTAGCTTGCCACGGATTGGCATCGGCTACCTTGCCCCGAAACATGCTGACGAAAAAATTATAGAGAAACGGCAGTTGGAAGACTAGCATCACAATCAAGGCGACGGTAGCCAACACCCGCAGATTCTGAAAATCAGCACTGTTCAGCTCGCTGAACAACTCGTAGCTGTAGATCCGTCGGTGTTGCCCCGCCGCACCGAGAAAAAACAAGGGCAAGAAAATAACGTTGAAAGGAATAAACGTGCCCCAAAAATGGATTTTACCCAGCGTCTCTGACATGTGCCGCCCGAACATTTTGGGAAACCAGTAGTAGAGACCCGCAAACACCGCCAGAATGGCGATGGGGAAAAACGTGTAGTGAAAATGTGCCACCACGAAGTAAGTGTCGTGAAAATAAATATCCGCCCCGCTCGCACCGAGAAAAATTCCCGTTACTCCTCCGATCAGGAACGCCGCGAGAAATGACAAGGCGAACAGCATCGCGGCAGTCAAACGGATAGAGCCGCCGTACAACGTCGCGATGTAAACAAACAACATCTCGGCAATAGGAATAGAAATCAGCAACGTCGTCACGGCAAACACGTTAGCCATGCGAGGGTCGATCCCCGCGACGAACTGATGGTGTGCCCAAACGAAGAAACTCAACACCCCTGTAGCAAAAGCGGTATACAGCACCGTCTTGTAAGCGAAGAGTTTCTTGCGGGAAAAAACCGTAATCACCTCCGCCACAATGCCCATAGCGGGTAACAGCACCACATAGACTTCGGGGTGCCCAAAAAACCAAAACAGGTGCTGCCACAAAATCGGATCACCACCCTGTGCAGGGTCGAAGAACCCCGTCCCCAAGGTTTGGTCAAAGAGCAGCATCACCGCCCCTGCGATCAACGGGCCGACCGAGGCCATGAACAGAATACTGGCCAAGACTATCATCCACAACACGATAGGAATGTCATACATTTTCATGCCTTTCGCCCGCGCATTCATCAGGGTTGTGATGAAGTTAATGCCACCGAGCAAGAAGGCGACGAACTCCAGCGCCACCGCCACCAACCACAACGTCGCACCGTACTGTGTCATGTTATACTTAGCTTGCGCCGACAGAGGCGGATAAGCCGTCCAAGCCCCGCCAAAACCACCACCCGCAACAAAGAAAGATGCGATGAGCACAAGAGCACTGAGCAGAAATACCTGATACGAAAGGCGATTCAAGCGTGGAAAGACCATGTCATCACAGCCGATCATCAGCGGAATCAAAAAATTACCAAACGTCGCCAACAGCACAGGCATCGCCACCCAAAAGATCATAATCGTGCCGTGATTGGTAACCAGCGAATTATATTCATGTGGTGAGACTGTGCCAAAGCCAAACACCTCCGTGCCTGGGAAGGCTAACTGCATACGGAAGGCGTAGGCGAAGTAGCCGCCGATGAGTGCCATGACCATGCCCGTAAACATATACTGCATGCCGATGACTTTATGGTCGGTAGAAAAGATATATTTCTGCCAAAAATTCTGTGTCTCTGCGCTCATGCCTTATCTTGCAACCATGCGTTATGTGATTTTTCGTCCTCGACGACCAGCCGTGCGTGCATTAACCCGTGCCCCATACCGCACATTTCAGCGCATTGGATGTCATATGCGCCTACTCTAGTTGGCTTGAACCAGCCTGTGATGACCCGTCCTGGCACTGCATCCTGCTTGAGACGAAACACGGGAACGGAGAAACTATGCAGCACGTCACGCGACTCCAGTTTGAAGTGGTATGTCACTCCCACCTTGACCCGCAGTTCATCGACGGTGGCGACATCGTCCTCTGTGCCCAGTTGCTTGTCGAGGCCTGGATGCACGAATTGCCACGACCACTGTCGCCCAATGACCTGCACGATTTCCTCTGGTGGCGGCAAGTCTTGCTTGATGTCGTACCAAACCCTGATGGCGAAGAAGATGATGACCAGATCGCAGACGATGATGAGGTTGTGTGGCCAGTGCAGCCACTTTCTCTCTTCTTTCTTTGTCCCTGTGATGTACTGTGCTTTCGCACCCTCGCGGTGGCGATATTTGAATATAAAGTAGAACAGCACCGCCTCGGCTAGCACAAACCAAAAACCAGCCAGCACCGCGATCAAGACAATGACCATATCGATATCGGCAGCGAAGGAGGAGGCTCGTGTGATAATCAGTTCCACTACTACCTACTATTCAGAGAATAAAAAGCACCACCGTCAGCACATAGGCTGCCACACTGGCCAGAATAACGTAAAAAACCAGCCGAGCAAAACCGTCGGCATCGTTCGCGTTGAAGATAGGCATTAACCCAACTCCTTGGTCAGCGCAACCCCGAGATGTAGGACACGACATCGACCATCGCCTGTTCGTCGAGAGTCATTGTAATCGGACGCATTGTCATGCCGACGGGATCGCGTTTAGGATCGTTCCCTCGCACCCCAGTTTTGTAGTTACGCATTTGCGTCAGTAGATACCAGTCGCTGCGATCGACCAGACTCGGTGCTTTCAGTTGCTTATTGCCCTTCCCGTCCGCACCGTGGCAGGCAATGCACAGTTTGTAGTGCACCTCACCTTTCACCCAGCTGCCTTTCACGGTCACCTCGTTCTTAACTACGGGCAGGGCGTTGATGTAAGCGGCGACTGCCTTAACCTGTGCCTCGTTCTTCAGGTGACGTGCCATGGGACGCATACGCATACCCGCAATGTCCTCGGGGTGAGTACCGCGCACGCCTTGTTGAAATTTAAGCAGCTGTTCGCGCACGTACCACTCCTCCATCCCAGCCAGTCGCGGTGCCCCGAGGGTACGGTTGCCTTCCCCCCGTTCGCCGTGACAGACCGCGCAGAAGGCGTACACCTGTTTGCCCGTAAGTGGCGAGGCGAGTGCGGGCAGGGCGAGCAACCAGATCAGAACAACATACAACGATCTATCTCTCCGACAACAGGCGGGAGTGTGTACCACACATGTCAGGCTAAAAACAACTCCTCCCCCCTCTCTCCGTCCGCGCCGCACTCCTGCATATGGGCACACCCCGAGCCGAGAGCGGTGTCAGGGTGTCGCCATCTCTAGTCCGAGGTGTAACAACTAGAGTCGAAAATTACTTGCCGCGCTGTACGAATTCTCGCAACTGTGCACCAGGGCGAAACACTGGGACAGTCCTGGCCTTGATTTTGATTTCTTCGCCTGTCTGGGGGTTGCGACCCGTGCGCGCCTTACGCCGTGCGGTTTTGAAGGTGCCGAAGCCGACGAGCTTCACTTCTTCTCTACGCATGTTGCGTTGCACGGTGTCGATGAACGCATCCAAGAACCTGTTGGTGTCGGCTTTGGTTTGTTCTGTCTCATCTGCGATCGCTTCAATCAACTGCTGACGGTTCATAGCTACCTTCCTGTGTCAAAAAATTAACGAAATGAAGAAACTTGATTTACTAGAATCTACCCCGCAAACAGGGCAATTACAAGCGCAAATCCGCCCGATAGCACAAAAAAAACGATTAATTTTCATTCTCTTCCCCTGTGCAGCGCGCTCTTGAGTGTTATTAAAAAACATGTTTACCTTATCTAAAGCCACAACTGCTTGCTCAGCATCTTTTTTGTTGTGTGGGTATGTTTGTGGTGCTAGGGTGTGCCGTTTGTTTTGCTGACTGGGCGAGGATTTGGGGATGCTGTTACGTGTGCTTATGTTGTTGTCAGCTTGTTGGTCGTCGCAGGCTCTCGCGACGAAGAAAACTTTCGTTTACTGTTCGGAAGGCAGTCCTTCGACTTTTAATCCCCAGTTGGCATCGGATGGCACAACCTTCAACGCCAGTTCTCGCACGGTTTACAGTCGTCTGGTGGAATTTGAGCGCGGGACGACTCGTCTCGTTCCTGGTCTGGCGGTGAGTTGGTCTTACGATGCTGCCAAAATGACTTGGACGTTCGCTCTGCGCAAGGGGGTTAAGTGGCACAGTAATGCGTTCCACAAGCCTACGCGGCCGTTCAATGCCGATGACGTGCTTTTCTCCTTCAATCGTCAGCGACGCAAAAACCACCCGTGGCACAAGGTCAGTGGCGGGCGTTACGAGTATTTTGAGGCGATGGAGATGGCGAAGATCATCGGCGACATCATCAAGGTCAACGACTATCAGGTGAAGTTTGTGTTAACGCGCAATTACACGCCATTTTTGGCAAACATGGCGATGGATTTCGCCTCCATCCTCTCCCAAGAGTACGCTGACCGCATGTTAGCGGCCGAGACACCGGAGAAGCTCGATCGTCAGCCGATCGGTACGGGGCCGTTTGTTTTTCGCAAATATAACAAGGATGCGCAGGTGCGTTTCGCCGCCTATCCTGATTATTTCAACGGCAAGTCACCGCTCGACCAACTCATCTTTAGTATTACCGTCGATAACAACGTGCGTTTCCAAAAACTTAAAACACGTGAATGCCATCTCATCGCTTATCCTGCGGTGCAGGACTTGCCCGCCATAAGGAAGAATGCTAAGCTGCGCCTGATGGAGAAGGAAGGTCTGAACGTCGCTTATCTCGCCTTCAACGTCAAGAAGAAGCCTTTCGACAACGTGCTCATACGCAAGGCAGTTCATCACGCTTTAAACCGCGCCCATTATGTGAAAACGGTGTATAGAGACACGGCGGTAGTGGCCAAAAACCCCATGCCACCCAGTGTGCTCGGCTACAACGAACAGATCGAGGACTATCCTTACGACCCTAAGCTTGCCCGCCAACTCCTCACACAGGCTGGTTATGCGAAGGGTTTCAGCACCGAGTTATGGACTTTGCCTGTGCAGCGTCCTTACATGCCCGATGGCAAGAAGTTGGGCGTATTGATGCAGGCGGATCTCGCCGCGGTGGGGATTAAGGTCAAGCTGGTTACCTATGATTGGCCGACTTATCTGTCCAAATCGCGCGACGGGGAGCATCAGTTGCTGCAGCTCGGTTGGTCGGGGGATAACGGTGATCCCGACAATTTTCTGCACACATTATTGAGCTGTGCGGCGGTGAAGGCAGGGGCTAACCGCGCCAACTGGTGTAACAAAAGATTCAGCGAGCTGGTGAAAAAGGCGGCTGAGACCACCGATGCCGCGGCCCGTGCCGTACACTATCGTGCGGCACAGCAGTTATTCAAAAACGAAGTGCCGTGGGTGACGATCGCCCACGCTAAAATTTTCCGCGGCATGAGTCGGCAGGTCAAAAACTTTCGCATCGATCCGATGGGCAGCGATCGCTTTGATGGAGTCGATTTGCGCTAAGTCCAGCTGACAAACCAGCTCCAGTAACGCAGGTAGGGGGTAATAGGCAGGGCGATGCCCGTTAAGACGGGCAGGTAATAGATGAAGAACAGCACTGCAACGGCGAGAATGACCACCGCCCAGCCGCGGCGGCTAGTCCACAGGGCGCTGCCGTTTTCTCCCAGCGACAGCAGCAGGAACAGGAGAGGAGGGAAGTAATAGTAGTGGAAGGCCGCGCCGCGCGCGGTGAGAAACCAGAAACCGTAAAAACCTGTGTAGAAGATAACGCACAGGCAGGCGAGCAGTGATCCCGTGCGATACCAGTGCCAGCCTGAGTACAGCAGCGATAACAGCCCACCGATCATCAGGAAGGGGTTGCCGAGGCAGAACACGGCGCGGGTTAAGCCTTCGCCCGCGTCGCGATAGCCGTACCAGATGGGTCGCAGCATGAGCGGCCACTGCCACGCGCTGCTCTGGTAGTTATGTTCCACAGGTATTGCATGCTGTAGTTGCCAAATCGTTTTCAAATCAGCCAGGAAATTAGCCTTAGCAACGAACAGATAGGGCAGGAGATAGCCGCCCAGATAGGCGGCGGTGTAAATACCACACACTTGCCAGGCGGCGAGCGGAGCCAGCAGTGTGCTGCTGTGCCAATGTAATAAAGTGCCCTGTGCCGACCGCGGGGCGGGGCGAACTTGCAGCAGCAGGAAGTGTCCGATGCACGGCACAAAACCGATCAGGGCTAGCCACTTGACCGACGAGGCAAGCCCCCACAGCAGGGCAGAGCTAGCGAGCAGCATTTGCTTGTGTCGCACCGTTGTAATCGTGTAGGCGTGCAACAGCAGTGCCAACGCCCAGATGGCTAGGGCACAAAAGAAGATATCAGCTTTAGCGATGCGCGCGTGCACGTAAATAAAATGGCTACTTAAGGCCAGGCAGCCGACGTAGGCGGTGCGGGTGAGATTGAGCCCACCGCGAAAGCAGATATGCAGCAGTCCCACCACCAGCAATGCCCCCGCGAGGATGCTCAAGCCGCGCCAGCCCCAGGGGTTATCGCCGAACAGTTGCATGCTGATGACGATGAAGAAGTTATGGAGAGGTGGATGCCAGGCGATGGGGTTGATGCCCTCGTCCAGTAATTTGCGTGCCGCGGGCACGTTTGTCAGTTCGTCGAAATAGATTGCGGCAAAGTTGTCGATTCCTACTGCGTAGAGCCGCAGCGAGCTGAGGAAAAAAAATCCGCAGAGCTGTGTGAAGGGGGAGATCTTTTTAAGCAGGCTAAACCCACGCATCGAACCAAACCCAGATGTCAAAGTAGGGTAAAAGGGGCAACCGCCATCCAGAGATCAGCGGGTAGTAAAACATAAAAAACGCCGCTGCCACAGCCAGCACCAGCCAGGCGAGGATGCGTTTTTTTGCCCCGAGATAGGTGCTGAAACATTCGCCGCTGGACAGAAGCAAGAACAGCGCGGAGGGAAAATAGTAGTAGTGGTAAGACACTTTGCGTTCGATAAGCAGCCAGAAAAAAAAGAACGCGCTGTAGAACGTGACACAGATGAAGGATAGCATAGAGCCGTGTCGTAACCAATTGCGCAATGACCAGCCTAGTGTGCCTAGCCCTAACAGCAGCAGAAAGGGGTTGCCGAGACAGAACACTGCTTGCAGCACAACCTTGCCGTGCTCGAGGTATTCGTACCATAGAGGGCGCAGCATAAGCGGCCACTGCCACATGCTGCTCAGGTAGGGATGGTCAGCAGGCACGCTTTGTTGCAATTCCCAGACGGTGTGGATGGCGGCAAGGACATTCCGATCAGCCAGCGCAAGGTAGGGAAGCGTGTAGCCGAGCAGAAAAAACAGCGGCGGAAAAAGTAGCAGTACTGCGCTGTCAACTCCCTGCAGGTAGCGTGGGCTATGCCAGCTACGGGGATTGGTAGCGGTGTGGAAAGTAAAGCTTTTCACCGCTTTCAGCAGCAGCAGATAGGCGAGGCAGATGGTAAAACCTGTCAACGCGATCCACTTGATGCAGGTGGCTGCGCCCCACAAAAACGCCGAGCTGGCGAGCAGGATTTTTTTGTGCCGTGGCCGTGCGGCGAAGAGGGCGTGCACCACCAGTGCCAGCGCCCAGACACTGAGGGTGCACAGATAGATGTCTAATGTGGCGATGCGGGCATGAATAAAAATAAAACAGCTACACAGTGCTAGTAGTCCGACGTAGATGACTCGCGCACGGCGCATACCACAGGCGAAGCACAGGGCTAACAATCCCAGCAGCAACAACGAGCCGCTCACAGCACTGCCGAGTCGCCAGCCGAAAGGACGATCACCACCGAGTGTGACGGAAGCCGCGATCAAGGCGATGCCGAGCGGCGGGTGTTCGGGAATGATGTTGGTACGCTGCGTGATGAAAGCGCGTGCCGCGGGCACGTAGTGTTCCTCGTCGAAGAAGGGCTGCTCTACCGCTCCGATACCGATTTGGTAAAGAAGCTGAGAGACGACAAAAAACAGCGCATAAACGGCAAATTTCCGCGTCATAAAAATCGACCGCAAATTTTTTTTAAGTTTTGCGAGCATTTTTTGTTGGCTGAGACCTCACGTTCATGGTAGCATGACACTAAAGCTCAATACAGTATTTTTTGCTTCAGCCTGGGGGGGAACTTTGACTATGGTTGGTGGTCGGTGTCCGCATTTTATCCGTCATGGACAAGCGGAGGGGAAGTCAGACGATCGTAAGCTGGTATTCTACGACAGGTGCGGTTTGAAGATGCGTGCCAATGTGCACTACGTCTGCCCCCACTACCCTTTCGCGCACACCTTCGACCACGCTAACTGTGAGGTCTACCACCAAGCCTTCAGACCAGGCACGGTGCGCAACGATGTTATGCCTACCAAAGACTTCCAGTATTCAGGGACACTACCGTCGGAGTCGATCTCGGATATGAAACTACTGTAGAGTGCACAGCAGGTCCGCGTCAGTCTCGCACCCACGAGGACAGCGCCACCCCAAACCTTCTCGGCAAGCTAACACAAGAAAGAACAACGATGTGTGGCAGTGCCCCACATCCAGCCAGCTTTTTTTTAAGAAGACCCGTCGCTCTAGTAGCTTGCCTTCACCTCCTGCCAGGGGATTTCAAGGGCGTTAGCAACACCTTTCCCGTAGTCGGGATCAGCCTGGAGACAGTGCCTGAGGTGGCGAAGTTTTATCTCTGTCGGTGTCCCTTGCAAGGAGCGGGCGGTGTTCTCGAACAACACCCGTTGCTGTTGCGCGGTCATCAGACGAAACAGATTGCCAGGCTGAGTGAAGTGATCTTGCTCGCTCTCGTAGTGATTCCAGCGATCGACGGCTCCGCTCAGTGGCAGGGGTGGCTCCCGCAATTCTTTGTGCTCCTCCCAGCTGTGGTGTGAACTCGGTTCGTAGCCAGGGGTTGCCCCATAGTTGTCGTCCGTGCGCATCGCCCCATCACGATGATAGCTATGCACGGGGCAGCGGGCGCGGTTGACGGCAGTCGTATTGTGGTTGACTCCTAAACGATAGCGCTGGGCATCGCCATAAGAAAAGAGCCGCCCTTGGAGCATCTTGTCGGGTGAAAAACCGATACCAGGCACAACATGTGCGGGATCAAAGGCGGCCTGTTCAACTTCGGCAAAGTAGTTCTGAGGGTTGCGGTTAAGCTCTAACACGCCGACATCGATTAATGGGTAGTCCTTGTGTGGCCAGACTTTGGTAAGATCGAACGGGTTGAAGGGACAGTTGTGCGCCTCTTCCTCGCTCATCACCTGAATCTTCATCTTCCACTGGGGAAAATCGTTCTGCACAATGCTGTTGAAAAGATCCCGCTGATGGCTCTCTCGGTCACGGCCGATAAGCTCCGCCGCGTCCTGATCGCTGAGGTTACGAATACCCTGCTGTGTCTTGAGATGAAACTTAACCCAAACCCGCTGGTTAGCCGCATCGATCAAGCTGAAGGTATGACTGCCATATCCGTTCATGTGCCGATAAGAGTAGGGGATACCGCGTTCGCTCATCGTAATGGTAATCTGATGCAGTGCCTCTGGCAACGAAGTCCAAAAATCCCAGTTGCTGGTGGGGCAGCGCAGGTTGCTTTTCGGATCGCGCTTAACCGCATGGTTCAGATCGGGAAAGCGCAACGGATCCTTCAGAAAGAAGACAGGGGTGTTGTTGCCCACCAGATCCCAATTACCTTGCTCGGTGTAGAACTTGATGGCAAAACCACGGATATCACGCTCCGCATCGGCAGCGCCGCGCTCCCCCGCCACGGTGGAGAAACGCACGAAGACCTCGGTCTGCTTGCCGACCGTGGAGAACAACTTCGCCTGGGTGTACTGGGTAATATCCTCGCTGACAGTGAACATGCCGTATGCACCCGAACCCTTCGCATGCATACGCCGTTCGGGAATAACCTCGCGATCGAAGTGCGCCATTTTCTCCAAAAACCAGGTATCCTGCAACAACATCGGACCGCGCGGCCCCGCGGTCATAGAGTGACTGTTGTCAGGTACTGGCGCACCGACACTGTTGGTTAACTTGCGTTGTTTTGACATTGCACATTCCTCTATGCTTTAAGGTTAGAACAGGCCCGACATATACACGTACCTACCAGTCAGCTTAGCATGTCCACAGCCTCGTGTCAAAAACGAGCGCCTGAGGCAGCGGTGATTTTTGCAGTGTCCGTGCTGATACAGGGGCAACGACGGCCCCGCTACTCGCCATCGTCAATAATCTGCAATATGTAGCGTTTGGAAAGTTTGGCCGCCGCACACTTGAGGATGGTGCGAATTGCGTCAGCAGTACGCCCCTGCCGACCGATCACCTTGCCGATGTCCTCCTTGGCGACCTTCAGCTCGATGATGTTGGTCTGGCTACCACATACCTCCTTTATCTCAATCCTGCCAACCTCATCCACCAGCGATTTTGCAATATATTCAACCAGTTCCCTCATTGGAGCTTCCATCGTCACCACCTCCCGCACAATTCAACCGCCGCCCCCGCACTCCGCCGATCGGACATACCACCCCGAAATTTTAGCTGATTCTGCCCCCACAGGGAAGAAAAACATGCGTCCCCCTGAACAGCCTTTGTCTAAAATTCAATAACAATGTCTAATATTTTGACAAATATCTTGCCTGTTTTGCTATTTGAAAAACAAAATTAATAAAAAACAACAAATGATTACAATATCTATCAGCAAATGCATGTTAATGGAACATAATTTGCTTTATCTATGGCGTGGACGGTGGATAGCACTGTGGACTAACAGCAGAGGCGGAGACAGTTATGATTTTTGGTACTGGGACTGATGAAAGCGATCGCAAAAAAGGGACGGTCATCTCGATCGACTTTTCCCACCAGGAACGCGGCAAAAAAAACTCAGCGAAGAACGAACTAGAGCAGGCAATGCTGGCAAATCGTCGTAACCAGGAAAGACAGCGCAAGCGACGCGCGGAAACTAACAAATCGGTGTTGAGGACCTATCGGCTGAAAAAAAATGAAAAGAAATAACCCCCTTCCGACACATGCACCGACAAGCGCGGCCGAAGAGAAGGGGAGCACAGACATAAAAATCGTGCCACCCCTTCCATCACCTTCTGTGCTCAGAAAGATTTTCTCATCACCGCACGTAGTCTCGTGCCGCTAGCATCGTGGTCATAACTGTTGCCATCGAGATCGGCCTCGACAGACTGATCGAAGCGTTCGAACCGCGCCCGCAGTGAAATACCGTGTGCAGGAAGAATATCAGCCTCCCCTCCCACCGCCAGGGTGGTATTGATAATGTCGAAATCACCCTCCTCCCCGCCAGGTCGCTGGATATTACCGTCGATGGTATGCTGCACCGCACCTCCGAAGTTAAGCTTGATACGACCGTCGGCAAGGCTGACTCGGATGCTACCACCAGCAGTGTGGTAGAGCAGATGATCGAGATCAGCATCATCGCCCACCCAGTCGTTTAATTCACCCTGCCAAGTTTCGCCGAGCTTAGCGGGGCCGATGTCACCGAGATGCATCGCCGAGTTGAGCTTGAGGTCGATCGCAAGCACCTCGCGGGTAGCCAGCAGATCCGTGAGCGGATAGTTTATCCCCGCACGATAGAGGGCAACACCATGCGAGCGCACAGGATCACCACTCTCGTCTGGCTTGTTAAGCGCATCAAGATTGTTGTCAACATACTCATAGCCTAGCCCCGCGATCTGCACAGGCCCCTTGTGATAATGCAGCAAATAGCTATGCGCATTGCGGAAATGCACCCTCGTGCCCCCGACAAAGACATCCGCATTCAGGTAACCATAGGACATGTCGCCCTCACCGTAGTCGAACAACAACATCCTCGCCCCCCCGAAACCGCGCGTCTTGACCCCAATATTGTCGATGCCTTTCGTCGTCCTGTGATCCCCACGAAACGCAGTGGTCAGATAAGCACGGAAACTACCGACTTCAGCTCTTGCCCCGAAACGCAGCGTGCCGATATTCTCGCCACTCTCGTGATAAACCCCTATGCCTACCGAGTGCGAGAAATTGATCCCAGGACTTTCTTCAGCCGCCACCACCTCAGCGGGCGAGGTAAAATTAATCGCACACGCGGCCATAACACAAACTGCCGTGACCGCAACCTTACCGTCAACCGCCACCCGCGACAACTGCTGGCCGAGCTGGGGAATGACCCGCTTGACCACCTCCCCGAGACGCAGCTGACCAGCCTCGGCTGAGGCCGCTGCGACCAGCAAAATCGCCACCGCCAACCAGACACACATGCCCCGCCAACCAGATACCCTCCTCATCGCAAAACCCTCCCGAGAATCAGTGATAGGTGAAAAAACACGCGCAGGGTACAAAACACCGTTTGACTGCGTCAACATAAACTTCAGGAAATTTTACTTTCTTTCTACCACCCACATCCCCCCAGCAGACAACAGAACCTAATGCTCGCGGCGGGCGGCAGCGGGCAGGATCACCAGCCTGCGCTCAAAACCGCGGCCGACGGACTTCGTGTAGATACGCTGGTCTTCGTCGAGAGCGAGGTGAACGACACGACGCTCGTTGGCACTTCGACAAGTCATGGTAAGCGGGCGTTGACCAGCAACCACCCGCGCGGCGAGATCTGTCGCCCGCTGCACGACCTCAGCCTCTCTGGTCATACGATACTGCTTGACATCGACGAAAATGCGGAAAGGCAAACCGCGCTGAAGATGACGAGGTTTTTTCCTGAGCAGATGTTCCAACGCCTCGATAATCTTGGGGTAGCGGGTCGTCTCCGTTAGCAGCCAGTCATCATCGATGTCGAGGATCAAGCGCTGTCCCTCACGACGGGCGGTTACCACAACCTCCGTGCTCCTGATCAGAGTACAGAGAGCGCGGCAGTGGTCAACCAGCTCGGCGATCACCTCCCGTTCCAGGGCAGGAGTGAGCTCAGCGGTGCTGTCCGACTCAGCGGCAGTGCGTCTCCACACCGCCAGCTCCACTTTGCGTGAGAACAGCGCGGCGATACTGCGGTTCTTCCCCAGTACCCGATAATCTATCTGACCGCGTGGCACACCGAGCGCAGTGCCAGCCTTGATCAACGCCAACTCAACGGTTTTCGCCTCGACATGCAGCGGGTTACGTGCATCACCGTACTCTGCCGTACCCTTGTCAGTCACCACCATAGCCCTCCTTCAGGCAAACTTACGATTGAGCCACTGTTGTTGCAAAATGGAGACAACCGTATTCGCCAACATGTAGATTACCATGCCCGACGGCAACGACAACATCATGAGAGTGAACACCGCGGGCATGAGCATCATAATCCTTTGTTGATTTTTGTCCATACCCGCCATCGGGGTAAGTTTCTGCTGGGCGAACATGCATAACCCCAGCAACAGAGGAGTAACGTAGTAGGGATCTTTGGCCGACAGATCGCTTACCCAGGCGAAAAACGGTGCGTGTCGCAATTCAATCGATGTCGATAACACCCGATAGAAAGCGAAGAAAACAGGAATTTGCGGCAAGATCGGCAGACAGCCCTTCATCGGATTGACCTTGTTGGCACTCATGAACTTCATCAATTCCTGCTGTTGACGCGTGCGGTCATCCTTGTAACGTGCACGAATGGCGGTCATCTGTGGCTGCAATTTTTTCATCCCCTGCATCGAACGTACCGAACTGCGGGTCAACGGATAGAAGAGCATTTTGATAAAGACAGTTAGCAGAATGATAGCAATGCCATAGTTGCCCACGAACTTATACAACCACTTGAGAGCCTCCAGCAGCGGCAAACTTATGACACCGACCCAGCCAAAGTCGAGCGTGCCCTCCAGACGCTGGTCGTAGCTCTCCATATCCTCCAGCATCTTAGGCCCGAAGTACGCCCGCAACGAGAAAGCCACCTGATCCTGTGACCCTACCAGACCTTGCTTTTGCCAAGCCAACAGTGCGATGTCACAAGCATCGGAAGTACGTGCCAACGGCTGCGCGCTGAAGTGCGCTCGTGTCATGTCGGTCAGCAACACCGCCAAGAAGTAGTGATGATCCAGCCCTAACAGCTCGAGTGCACTGTTGGGAGTGCGCAACTCCTCGTCCGAGTCAGCACAGTAGTCTTTCAGGTTGTGGCGATCGATGTTGTGGCGCAACTTGGTGATGATCTGGGCGTGTTCCTGCGGGATAACCTGCAGAAAAGAGGCATCCTGAGACGCATGCACAACGCGCTGCGCAAACAGCAGGGCAGCACGCAATTCTCGCCCCCGCGCGGCGATGTTCTTGAAACGTAACACCATGTCGAGACCATAACCGCGTTCAGGGAAACCGAATTCGTGCGTAACGCGCCAATCATCGTGCTCATACCAGGTGAACAAAGTGCGCCCTTCCCGCCGTGCCTGCAGGTAACCACGCCCGCGCAGCACCTGCGTCGTTACCAGCCCCTGAATGAACAACGGTTCACGCGCCAAATCGACCAACGGTGCGTCCGAGACAAGATCTTGACGATAATGCTGCAGCGCCACGGTGGTGAATCCCCCCACCCGCGGATCAAAACGCCAGACGATCTCCTCATTCCTAAAAGTCTGCTGTTCCTCGCTCAAAGTCCGATAATCGCGCCGTGCCTCGCGCTCGTCCGCCGCGACGATGCGTTGCTCCCTCTCCGCTGCGGGAGGAAGGGTATCCGTTGTCGAGGGTGAAACTCGCTGTTCGTCTGCGCGGTGTGGTGGTGGCGGGTACTTGTTGGCAAGATAGTGCGAATAAATAATATAAAACACCATACACACCAGTATCGCCAGCAACGAACCCTTATCCATCTTCACGGCAAATCAACTCCTCCCCGACTGAAGGGTTGGCAACGCAAAATACGCCACAAACTTTTTCCCAAGGCAACTAACAAGCCTTTGCGTTGTAGACAACGCAGTGCATATTCCGAACAGCTAGGGTAGAAACGACAGCGTGTTCCCAGCAACGGTGAACAACAGTATCGATAAACCTCGATAAGCGTACACAGGGCGGAGCACAGCACGTCTTCAGCCCCTGGTCAACTGCTGGACGAAGGCACGCAAGAGACCGTGCAAATCAGCTGGCACGCACCGCGGCATGTCTGCGGCACGACGTTTGGCGATGACGACAAAATCGAGTGCTGGAATCCCCTGAAACGCACCGCACTGCTGGCGAAACTGCTCGCGCACACTGCGCTTAAAACGATTACGCACCACCGCACCACCCACGCGGCGTGAAACGATGAGGCCAAGACGATGCTCCGTCGCCGTGGAGGGGTGAGCATAAACGACCGCCGTGCGCCCTGCACGAGAACGACCGTTGGTGAGCACCGCACTGAATTCACGGCGTTTCTTCAGTCTGCTGGACGCGGGAAACTTGCAGCTCACACGGATCATTTCTTGTAGGCTTGTATGCCGACGCGCTTGCGGCCTTTGGCACGTCTCGCCCGCAGCACATTGCGCCCCCCAGGGGTGCGGCTGCGGGCACGAAAACCGTGGGTGCGTGCCCGACTCTTACAATGAGGTTGGTACGTCCGCTTCATCTTGCCCTCGTCCTTGTTCCCTAATGCACTCGCTATCCACACCTGTATCTGCGATAATAAGGGGATGGAGCACGCGAGACGGAGCAACCTAACAGATCGTCGTGGGCAAGGCAACAGCACACTGCCATCCATAGCGCAGGAGACCGCTCTATGACCATGCCCCACGTAAGTTATCTCGAGATCGATAGCGGGGCTTTGCGGGACAATTTGCGCACGCTACAGTCTGAGGTCGGTGACAGCTGTGTCGCACTGGTCTTGAAGGGCAACGCCTATGGACACGGTTACGAACAGGTGTGTGAGGCTTTCCTCCAACAGCGACGACTCACCGCCTGCGTGCACAGTATCGCCGAAGCTCACCATCTGCTGCGATACGGGTTTTGGCAGCGCATTATCGTGATGGGTGTCGCCTTGCCACGCACTCTGCGTTTGCACGAACTTCACCCCGTGATCGAGTTGACGGTCGGTAATTTTGCGTTGCTGGCACGTTGCCTGCAAAACGACGTGCCACGCCATCTGCACCTTAAGTTCGACACAGGTTTAGGACGGCAAGGTTTCAACCTCAGCGACTTGCCGCAGGTGTTGGAGAAGACCGCGGCACACAAGCAACGCATTGTCGGACTTAGCTCGCACTTCGCGAACGTCGAGGACGTGCTCGAGCAGAGCTATGCCGAACGCCAGTTGGCACTCAGCGACGAGGTGGACGCGGCTTTCAAGGCAAGAGGCTACCGAGTCACACGGCATATCGCGTCGAGTGCCGCCGCGTTAGTGTTGCCGCGCAGCCGTTTCGACATGTGTCGGGTCGGCATTTCTCTCTACGGTTTTTGGCCTTCCAAGCTCGTGCAGCTGTCCTATTTCAAGCTCAACACCGAGATGATCGTGCTACGCCCCGCCCTGACTTGGAAGACACATATCACCACCGTAAAGACCTTGCCTGCGGACAGTTACGTCGGTTACGGCTGTACGTGGAAAAGCGCACGAGAAGTGAAGATTGCGGTGCTGCCTGTCGGCTACTACGACGGCTACCCGCGGCAGGCAGGCAGTGCCAACAGCTACGTGCTCATCAAAGGCACGCATTGCGCGGTGCTCGGTCGCATCTGCATGAACATGATGATCGTCGATGTTTCCCACCTGCCCGCGGTCAAGGTGGGTGACACCGCGGTGCTTATCGGGCAAGACGGTAAGGCCCAGGTTACCGCCGAACAACTCGCCGAGTGGTCGCATACCATCCATTACGACATCGTCAGTCGCATCAATCCTGAACTCCCTCGCATCTCGGTTTAGTGCCACTCTCGTTCCTCTGTCGCCGTGCTTCATACAGGATTATCCCTCCGCACACAGAGACATTTAAAGCATCGACCGCCGCACACATGGGAATATGTAAGCGCGTCACAGCACCCGTACGCCAGAAGGGGCTCAGCCCTTCCGCCTCGCTGCCAAACACAATAGCTGTCGGGGCCGTGAAATCGTAAGCGGTATACGGAAGTCCCGACTGCGAACCATCCGCGACCGTAATGCTGATGTTGTGTGCCCGCAAAAACTCCACCACCGCAGCACTACTTGCCAAAGCGATGGGCAAAGTGAAAACATAGCCGAGACTAGCACGAATAACATTGGGGTGACAGATATGCATCTTCTGCTCGACAGCAAGCAAGGCATCGACCCCGACAGCCAGTGCCGTGCGCATCATAGCACCGAGATTGCCAGGCTTTTGCAATTCCTGGCAGACAACGAGCAGAGGACAATCCGTCAAGCGCAGTTCCGACAAAGGCAACTCCCGCGCCGCAAACACCGCCAACAAACCGTCTTTGTTCTCCCGCAACGCAAGCTTGGCATAGACAGAGGCGGTCAAGGCATAAGGTGACACCTCGGTGCAGGCAGCCACAACAGCATGCGCCTGTGCGCTTAACGTCTCTTCCTGCACATACAACTCGAGCAACACGAAGCGCCTACGCGCCTGCTCGATCTCACGCGCACCCTCGACACAGAAACGCTGGGTGCGTTTTATCTTCTGGGCACGCCGCAGCTTGAACAACGCCTTGATCCGAGGGTTTTGCAGACTAGCAAGGAGACGATGTTTCAATTTTTTTTGAAAAGCTCTTCCGCCAGCTCCAACTGACGAGAGGGAGATTGCTGTTCTTTGACACTGTGCATATCAAACAAATTATACTTAACCGCATCTCGATCGACTGGTTTGCGAGCAAAACACTGGACACGCTCTTCGCCGTCGATTTTTGTTTCGCAGTAGTGAAGTAAACGCATGCCCTTCAAGTGAGGTAAAAACTCGTTGCTGTTGAAATAAAAATTGCGATAGCCCTCCTCACGCGGAATGGCGGCAGGCATCGCACCCACTAGGTAAGATTCTACCAGCAGAGTGCCTCCTTGCTTCAGAGCTTTGACTATTTCTGGGTAATAGCGCAACACTGCAGGTTTGAAAAAACTCATGACGATCGTATCGTACTGCATGATACCGAACAGATAGAGATCCATATCGGTGCATTTGACCTGCAGCTCTACACCTGTAGCACGAGCCAGCTCCACCGCCCGCTGACAGGCCACCTCGGAGAGGTCAAAACCCTCGACCTCGCACCCCTTCTGCGCCAGATAAACCGCATTCGCTCCTTCCCCCATGGCGATATCGAGCACCCGCCCTTTTCGCAGACGCGGCAACATTTCCCGCAAGAACGACGACGGTGCCTTCCCTCTCGCGAAACGGTGCTGGGTGTAATACTCGTCCCAGTACGCCTTTGCCCGTCGATCCATGCCTCTCCAATTTCAATCAGGGTCGGTCACAGTCACTTGAAGAACGTCCAGTAAAAGGAGATGACGAAGCCGAGCAGGGCGTGGAATTCCATCAATGCCAATGAGATGATAAACGGCATGAACACCTGATCCTTGGCGGTCGGGTTGCGGGCGATGCCTTCCATTGCAGCCGATGCGGTTCTTCCTTGCGCCGAGGCGGCTCCGAAGGTTGCCAATCCGATCGCCAGCGCTGCACCGATAGCGATCAAGCCGCTGCTGGGCACCGCACTGTCCTCTGCGGCGTAGGCGACTGCTCCACCACTCCCCAACATCAACACCGTCACGAGCCTGACAAAGAACACAGAACCCATCTCCACCCCCAACGATTATTTATTCAGCGTCAATGGTCGTGCGAGACCGCCATTGAGATATAGATACTGGTCAGCAATGTAAAGACAAAACTCTGCAAACACGCCACCAGCAGTCCAAAAAACAGCAGTGCCGCGGGCACAAGCAGGTACGTCAACCCCGTAAAGACATTGAGCAGCAGGTGGTCGGCGAAAATGTTAACCATCAAGCGCAGCGACAACGATATGGGGCGCGAAAAGTGGCTGAAGATTTCGATGACGAAAAACAGCGGGGCGATGAACAGCAACGGGCCGAAAAACTGTTTGGCGTAGGACACGCCGTGCTCACGCCAGCCTGCGTAGTTGTAGGTTAAGAAGGCGATCAAGCCTAGGGCGACGGTCGTGCTCATACTTTCCGTCGCGGGCGGCAAGCCTGGCACGAGGCCAGAAAGATTGCAGACGAGGATGAAGAGAAAAAACGAGGCGAGCAGCGGAAAGAAGGAGGCGAAGTATTTTTCTCCACACGCATCCCGTGCCAAACCGTGCACAAAATCAAGCAGCGCATCGACTGCGCTGACGAGCGAAAAGCGTGCAGTCGGCACAAGACCCGCATCACTTGCTAGCAGGCGTGTCACTCGGACACGATAGGACAACCCCAACGACAGACAGACCAGCAAGACAAGTGCGGCACTGGCAGTCGGCAACCACACGGAGGCGAGCCCCCCCTGTTCGACCACCAGCCACCGATAGAAGTTAACCGTCGCAGGAAGACCAGCACCCGCGGCCTGGGCGGCGGACGCGGGCACGCCTCCTGAGACAATCAGAGCTACCTTCTTCACCAACGTTCTCGTGGATAAAGATAGCATTCTCTCGTGGTCAGGTACTTGCCGCTGACAGCTTGGAAGATGCGGTAGGACTCGGTCAAGCTGTTGAAAGACCAGCCGACACGTGCCACCTTCCAGATGGTATGATCGCTATTGAAAGAGCGCTGCAGCACAGTGTAGCGGTGTTTGACACTTTCTATCAGCACCCTGAGCCGTACACATTCCGAATCTTCCTCGATTGCCTGCATCAATCTGTTACTCATGCTAGCTAACCGTGCCGCGGGAATTTGCGTACGTTTGTAGCCCGCTTCCTCCGTCACGTCGTTGTGAAAATCGCTCGTCTCCATGGCCAGATGCGTCGCTGCGCTCAGCAGTTGCACCTCCACAGTGCCTTGCTGTGGGTTATCATGAGAGGTAGGTGGCAGGTCATCGACAGGCGGTAGGTCTGCGGCAAAAGCCGCCGCAGCACCGCTCAACACGGCAACGACAGGAAGACAGAAAAAAGCTCGCATAACCAATCCCTCCCTACTATGTGTTAGACGAAAAACCACGCGTCGACACCGCCGTCGACCGAAGCGCCGCAGTGTAGCGACTGCCGTTATATCTTGCAAGTTTTAATTTCTGCACAGCTGTGCTACGTGTGGTCGCGCTCAGTTGAGGAGCATCGATGCTACAGGCGAATCTACTCGCTTTTCATATCATCGCTGTCGTTTGCTGGTTTGCGGGTTTGCTCTACAGCGGGCGACTGCTCATCTATGCCCAGGAGGCACAGACACGTCCTGAGATGGAACGTAATCTTCTCCACGACCAGTACGTGATCATGAAACGGCGGTTGTGGTTGGGGATCACCACCCCTGCGATGCTGGCGACGGTAGTGCTGGGGATCGCACTCATGCTACGTGTCAACGTCCATCATCTGCCGTGGTTTATGCTTAAGATGGTGCTCATTCTGCTGTTGCTCGCTTACCATTTTTGCTGTCAAGCACTGATCAGGGCACAGGCACGCGGGCGCTATCGTTTTACTTCACGCCAGCTGCGTATTTGGAACGAGGTCGGCACCACGCTGCTGTTGTTCATCGTTCTGTTGGTCAAGCACAAGAGCGTGCAGCCCGCACTGCTCAGCACGGTCATCGCTTGCCTGGTGCTCGGCGTGTTGTTCAGCGTCATCTCAGCTCTGCGACGGAGGAGGGCGATATGAACTGCACTAATGGTAAAGCGTACAAAGTCTACCTCGCCGGCCCAGAGGTCTTTTGTCCTGACCCTGTCGCGAGAGGTAAGGATAAGCATGCTGCGATCGCACGTTTTAACACCGAGGTATTGGCACAGGAAGATTTTCACTTCGTCGGTCTCTACCCGTTGGATACCCCGATCGCTCATTATGCGGACGATACTGCCACTGCCATGCGCATTTTTGCGGCCAATGTCGGTGCGATGAGCAAAGCCGACCTCATTGTCGCTAATATCTCGCGTTTTCGCGGCCCGAGTGCTGATGTCGGTACCGCTTTCGAGATGGGCTACATGTATGCCCTGCGCAAGCCTCTCTTCGCTTACTATAATCTGGCGGAAACTTACGGCACTGCCGACCAACGCCCGACGACCGTGTTCGATGACCAACACCTTGACTCCGATGCCCACACGACTTACATCGAGAAGGTTCGTAAGTTCGCCGCGGGCTATCTCGTCGATCGTTCCTCCGTTCCCGACCGCGACAACTACGCACATGCGATCGAAGACTTCGGTCTCACCGACAACCTTATGCTTAGCGGCGCGCTGTACGCGAGCGAACGACAGAGCTATACCCCCGCCGCTAGTTTCTGGGACGCACTGCAGGAAGCCGCCACCAGCATTCTGGCAACTATGCCCTAGAACCCTCCCTAACTTATCTCAGCGAGCATCCTAAGGTACTACTCGTGGCCGCCGATACCGCGGCACGTTGAGTTACGGGGGGAGGTGTGTTTACGGCATCTAGGGGAATGCTGGTGGGGTTGGTGGTTGTCATGTCGGGTGGTTGTGCGAACGACAGCGCTCCGCTCTCTGCGCTGGTGCGGGAGCAGTCTGCCCCCCTACCGAAAGAGGCAGAGGCACAGCCTGCCACTGCGAGAATGGATGCTGCGGAGAACTCGCTTGTCGAGGAGGAGGTCGTGTCTATCCCCGCACCCCAGGAATGGCCTGCCTGCTGGTTATCGTCTCGTCTCAGCAGCACGGAGGCGGTGGTAAAAAGGCACGCTGCTGATTTCACGGAGGAGGCGGGGCGGCAGAATTTTCGCGGCAAATCGGCCAATCCGATCACCGATGGTGATTGTGTGATAAGCTGGTTTGGGCAGGACAATCCCGACGAGCCGTGGGTCGCACGAATGGAGGTGGGGGTCGATGAGAATTACGATTCCGTCGTTACCTGCACCGCCGATACGACTCCTGACTGCACCTGCATGACTATCCTTTCCGCCGATCCTATCGGTGACCCGCATGACCCGCATGACGATGTGCCTTTCATCGTGGGAAACTGCGTGCGGGAAGCGGACACGGGTCGTCTGGTGATTTACAACGTGCGCAATCCTGCGCGTCTCGGCAGCCAGCCTGCCAACGGCGCTTGCGACAGATCTAACGATAACGTCAGCCGCGTACTGGCGGGAAAGCGAGGTGAGGTTGCGGCGCGGCAAGACGAAGACGGCTATGTCACGGTCAGTAATGGCGACCGCTGCCGTGTCGATGTTGCCCCGTTCAGTCCGCGTGACGATGAGAAGGACTGGTATGGCGATGAAATTCGCGACTGGGCGGTAGTCACCTGTGAGGACGAGGATACTTCCTGTCGTAGCTACATCCTCTTTTACAAATCGGGCGAAGAGCAGGGGGAGCGCGGGGCGATGACCGAAGCAGGTCTGATGCTTATCTGCCGAGATGGCAAGTGCCAACAAGCCTACCACTAGTCGATAGGGCATAAGCGAGCACTGGAATTTGGGGTGCAAGTGTGGCATGATATGCCGCAATTTAGCTAGCGAGGAACAAACGAGCGTGGGTGCTGATGATCGACAGCTCAAGGAGTTGGAGAAGAAGCTGTGGCAGGCGGCTGACAAGCTCAGGAACAGCGTCGATGCGGCAGAATATAAGCATGTTGTACTTGGCTTGATTTTCCTGAAGTATGTGTCGGACAGTTTTGTTGCTTTCCGTGAGGAATTGCATAGGTGTCTATCTAATCCTAATGATGAGTATTACTGCGAGGACGAGGATATCGACGCAGAACTTGAAAAGCTGGATTATTACAAGGAAAAAAATATTTTCTGGGTACCGATTACAGCGAGGTGGGGAAGCATTCAGGATCGCGCTAAGCAACCCGACATTGGCAAAATCATCGACGCTGCGATGATCAGTATGGAGAAGGAAAATCCCCGTCTGAAGAACGTGTTGCCGAAGGATTTTGCCCGACGGCAAGCTGACATCAGGCTGGGTGAGTTAGTCGATTTGGTTGCCACCATCGGTTTTCACAACTCCAATCAGGAGGCACGCGACGTTCTCGGTCATGTCTACGAGTATTTTCTCGGTCAGTTTGCTTCGGCGGAAGGCAAGAAGGGTGGTCAGTTTTACACACCCAAGTCAGTGGTCAACCTGATCGTTGCCTGTCTTGAGCCTTACGCAGGGCGGGTTTATGATCCTGCTATGGGGTCAGGCGGTTTTTTTGTGTCGAGTGAAAAATTTATCGAGGAGCACGCCGACAAGCAGCACGTTGACGCAGCCAAACAACAAATCTCTCTTTTTGGGCAGGAGTCCAACCCCGCTACGTGGCGGTTATCCGCCATGAATATGGCTATTCGTGGCATAGAGTTCAATTTCGGTAAGCAACACGCCGACACCTTTCATCACAATCAACATCCTGACTTGCAGGCTGACTTTATTATGGCCAATCCGCCCTTCAACGTCAGTGATTGGGGTAGAGGCAGGTTAGAAAACGATAAGCGTTGGCGATACGGCCTTCCCCCCCGCAACAACGCTAACTTTGCGTGGCTGCAACACATGATCCATCATCTCTCGCCGCGTGGCTACGCAGGCATCGTGTTGGCGAACGGCTCGTTGTCATCCAAAACCAACAACGAAGGCGTAATCAGGCAAAATATCGTCACTGCTGATCTCGTTGACTGCATGATTGCCTTGCCTCCGCAATTGTTTTTCAATACCCAAATACCTGCCTGTATCTGGATTTTGGCGAAAGACAAGTCGGGCAAAGACGGCAAACGTGCCCGCCCACACGAGGTGTTGTTCATTGATGCGAGAGAATACGGCACGATGCTTAGTCGTGCGCAACGTGCCTTGCAACCTGATGACATCAACGCCATCGCGGACACTTATCGCCACTGGCGTAATAAGGATGGCGACTATAAGGACAGGGCGGGTTTTTGCAAATCCGTTAAGCTTGAGGAAATCGCCGTCCACAAGTATGTGCTTACCCCTGGCTTGTATGTCGGCCTAGCCAAGCGCGAAGATAATGGCATGCCCTTTGCAGAAAAGATGCAGCAACTGACCAGTGATCTCGCCGAAAACTTTGCTAAAAGCCACACACTGGAGCAAAAAATTAAAAAAAATATGCGGGGACTGGGTTTTGATCTATAATAGGTGTTGTTATGGCTGAGAAGAAAGCACGCTGGCAACAGCGATTTGAAAATTTTGACAAGGCGTACCTGCGCTTTGCTGCGGCTGTTAGTTGGGATGGCACGGATGCAGTCAGCAAGGGCATCGTCAATGCCACGGGGGGAGATAAAAACGTCCTGAAAGAAACCCTTGTGAAGCGTTTTGAGCTTGCTTTTGAACTGGCAAGGAACGTCCTCAGGGATTACCTACTGCACGTTGGTTTTCCCCAAGATGAAATCAGAGGCCCTAAGTATGTTCTCAGAAAATCTTTTCAAGAGGGCTATATCCGCGACGGTGAGGTGTGGATTAAGGCGTTAGAAGCTCGCAACGATGCTGTGCATATTTACAAAGAAGAAATCATGGAAAAAGTTTTTCACTTTGCCCGCGAAAAATTTTTCCCTGTGCTGCGTGACATGCGCAGTTATTTCAAGCAGGAGTATGACGAGTGCGCTTCGGATTGAGTGAGGGATAACGAGCATGGCTGAGAAGAAAGCACGCTGGCAACAGCGATTTGAAAATTTTGACAAGGCGTACCTGCACTTTGCTGCGGCTATCAAGAGTGGTGTCGAGCATGTCGATAAGCTGTCTGATCTGGAAAAAACTGGTGTAATAAAGCACTTTGAGTTTACTTTTCAGCTGGCTAAAGATGTGCTCTCTGACTATCTGCAAGAAAACGGCGACACGACCTACACCTCAAAACAACTTATCCGCCGAGCCTACAAAGACGGCTACATTCGTGATGGCGAGGTATGGATAGAGGCATTGACATTCAGGAACAAAGCGGCACATGTCTACAGCGGTGAGATTTTACAAGATGTATTGCACTTTGCCTGTGAAAAATTTTTCCCTGTGCTGCGTGACATGCGCAGTTATTTCAAGCAGGAGTATGACGAGTGCGCTTCGGATTGAGTGAGGCACAGCTGGCAGAAATTACGGCAATCTTGCAAAAATACCCAGAGGTCAGTCGTGGACTTATTTTCGGCTCACGGGCGATGGGAAACTATGGTGTGGCATCTGATATCGACCTCGCCATCAAGGGTAAAGATGTTACGTTTAAGACCGCAGTCAACATCAGCAGTGACCTCGACGACAGCGAGTTGCCTTTCTTATGCGATGTCGTCAACTACCACACCATCGACCACCCGCCCTTCAAAGAACATATCGACACCGAAGGCGTGATTTTTTATCGCCGTGGCTGGCAGGAGGTGTATCTTGACGATGCGGTAGAAATCAATCCAACTGTGAAAATCCTAAGAGGCGAACTATACCCTCGTGTTGATATGCAGATGTTAGTGCCTGAAAATAAAATTGTTGCAACAACACAGACAAAAATTTTTAACGGGGGTGGTTCACGTTTTGTCGATGGAGATACCCTTATGGCTAGGATAACTCCGTGTTTGGAAAACGGGAAAATAAGCCGTTTCAAAGCAAAAGGTCAACTCCCCGCACACGGTTCTACCGAATTTATTGTGATGAGGAACAAAGATAAGATCACTCATCCTGATTTTGTTTACTACCTGATAGTTTCTCATCAGGTTAAACCATACGCTATTGCACAAATGACAGGCAGTTCAGGAAGACAAAGAGTTCCCACTAACAAATTCAAAACAATACGAGTCAAATTGCCACCGATAAAGCAACAGGAAGCTATCTCTACTTCGTTGGGTGTGCTTGACGACAAAATAGAATTAAACAAAAGCATCAACACCACCCTCGAAAACATGGCTGAGGCCATCTTCAAGTCGTGGCTTGTCGATTTTGACCCTGTGCATGCCAAGCAGTTAGCACATGAGGCAGGCTTGCCTATGGAACGGGCGGCGATGGCAGTAATAGCTGCCCTGTGCAGTCCACGCGAGTTCGTAGAAAATTTCTCGGCAATGGATGAGGCACTCACAAAAAGGCTTGCAAGCATGAGTAGCACCGAACGTGACACACTCACCCATACTGCTTCGCTATTTCCTGATGAGTTTGAGGAGAGTGGGATGGGGGCGATACCGCGGGGTTGGAGACATATTCCTTGTGGTGCAACAGATATAACCGAACTAGGCTTGAAAAAATCTAGTGCTAAACTGATGCCCAAAGGAGCAGTGGTTATTTCATCAAGAGCACCTATCGGGTATATTGCCTTCTCAGAGAAAAATCTATGCACAAATCAGGGTTTCAAAGCACTAGTTCCGAGAGGTTGTCTTGGAAGTCATTTTTTGTATTCGTGGTCTAAGGCTAATGTTGACAAGATGAAAGCTGTTGCTACGGGAAGCACGTTCAAAGAAATCACGGGCAATAGTATGAAAAGCCTCGAAATTTTAGTTCCTGAACGTGCCATTATATCTGTTTTTGAAACTGTGATGAACAGTTTTTTCGTTAAAAATTTCGATCAAGAATCAAAAAATCTTGCCCACCTACGTGACACTCTCCTCCCCAAACTGATAGAGGGCGAGATCGATATGTCAGCACTACTTGAGTAAGGCGTGTCGCCGTTTTGATTCTATCATTTTAACAACTCCCTAGTGTTGCATGGCATAGCGTGGATGACCAGACAACAATGCATCCAAGCAAGAGCATGCCTTCGTAGCTACATCCACCCGTGCGCTGTCGTTCGCTTTTGCTATCCCCGCTGCCGTATGTGATAATGGTAGGTGAAATTCGTAGTGTACGTGGGGGGTCTTTGTGTGTCACGTGGCTTTATTTCTGTTGCTCAGCTTGTCGCTGTCGACCTGTGCCAATCGTCAGGTCACCTTCACCAGCAGCGAACCATTGACTCAACCAGCTCCTCCCCAGGAGTTTAACGATGCCCGCGGCAACAAGCGAACCTCGCCAGGTGGTTGGCCTGATTGCTGGCTATCGAGTCGTCTCAGTGCGGTGGAGGCGGCTATCGTGGCGGGTGAAGTTGACGGTGTGTGGAGCGGGGAATTCAAGTACCCGCAGGGAGAGCGTCGCGAGTTCGAGGGAGAGGCTCATAACCCTCACATCAAGGGGACGTGCACCCTCAACTGGTTCGGCAACGATACTGACAACGCCGACGAGCCGTGGCTCAGCAACGAAAATAGCGACCCTACCAAGCGAGGCATGGAGCAGGCATACCCCTCTGACTACACCGCCGCACTGACCTGCACCGCGGCGGCTACACCTCAATGTCATTGCATCACGGTGATTCCCACTCACCCTGGGCCTGATGCAGATTTCGGTGTCGGTCTGTGTGTACGCAAAGCCGCGGGCACGTCGAGACAACGACCGCAGCGCGGCGAGGATTTCCAGCTCTTCAACTACCGTCTCCCCGACCCTAAACTCCCGCTAGAGCCCTCTCACGGTCGTTGTCACAGTGCGCAGAACAACCTCACTGCCCTCTACTCCCAGCAGCTGGAAGACATCTTCCAACAACAGACCGACAAGGATCTCCACATCGACGGCAACACCTGCCGCTTGGACATCGAGCCTTTCGCCCCCGCACCTGAAGAAGCCACTTGGTATGCTGGGGAGGTGCGTGATTGGGCGGTCGTCACCTGCCGTAGCAGTGCCTGCCGCTGCTTCGGCATTTTCTCCAAGTCAGGCACGGTAGATGCGGCAAGAAGCAGGTGGTTTGAGTACGACACCTGTGTCATCTGTGGCGACAAGGACGGCCAACCCGCCTGCAGCGGTGCTGACCTCAAGCACTGATTACAAACTCACCTTGTCGAGGGATGGCAAGCCGTGCTAGGATGTTGCCTTCATACGGAAATCTAGCAAGCCGCGTGCGCCGCGGTGGCGGTCTGTCTAGCGATGAACAGCGACTATCAACAACAGGACTACCGACGACAAGCTGTCGGTTCTGATCATGCCTCCCCTGCACGCTCGGACAGGAGCACCGCTAATGCTGTCTGGGAAACGATTAAGGACGAAATGCGCACCGTTATCGGCGACGAAGAATACGCCGTCTGGCTTAAACCGCTACAGTCGGTGCGCATCAAGGACGATGTTCTCACCATCACCGTCCCCGATATGGTTTTCTACCAGAGCTTCACCCGCAACCATCTACATACTCTAGAGCAGTGCAAGAACGGACTGGGCTTCCACGATCTCCATCTCAAGTTAAGCATCCTCTCGCAAGACGAAACGCAGGAGAACGACGAGCCACCCCCTCATCTCCCCTTGTCCCGCTCGCTCAGCGAACAAAGCTCCCTAAGCGTCGCCTACACGTTCGACAATTTCGTCCGTGGGCCTAGCAATCAGTTCGCCCTCGCCTCCTGCCTGAACGTCTCCGAAAGTCCAGGGCTGAACTACAATCCCCTCTTCATCTACGGCCATACAGGGTTGGGCAAAACACACCTGCTCAACGCGGTCGGCAACAGTGTCCGCAAGTCACGGCAGGATGCTGTCGTAACCTACATCTCCAGCGAACGCTTCATGAACGAGATGATCTACTGTTTGCGTTTCAACAAAATGTGGGACTTCCGCCAAAAATATCGCTGCTGTGATGTGTTTCTGGTCGATGACATTCAGTTCATTTCAGGCAAGAAGGCGACGCAGGAAGAGTTTTTCCACACCTTCAACTCGCTGCACGAAGCCAAGAAACAAATCGTCTTGACCTCCGACCAATATCCGCAGGACATCTCCGACATCGAAGACCGCCTGCGCAACCGTTTCCGCTGGGGACTGATCGCCGACATTCAGCCCCCCGACACCGAACATCGCATCGCCATTCTCCTCAACAAAGCCGAACAACTGGGTATCCCTCTGCGACGCGAGGTGGCGGAGTACATCGCTAACCACGCCAGCCACAATGTGCGCGAGCTGGAAGGAGCACTGCACCGCATCGCGGCCTTCTCCGCTTTACAAGGTCGGCCGATGGACATCGATACCACCAAAGACATTTTTCGTAATGTTTTCAACGAGCCCCAGAACGAAATCGGAGTCGAAGACATCCTGAAAACCGTTGCCAAATACTTCAAACTCAGGCCGAACGATCTCAAATCCAAAAAGCGCAACCGTGTCTTCAGCGTGCCACGCCAGATCGCCATGTACCTGTCCCGCACCGTGGGCAACGCTTCCTTCCCCGAAATCGGGGCAAAATTCGGCGGCAAAGACCACACGACCGTCATCTATGCCTGCCGTAAGATCGAAGCAAACCTCGCCGATGACCTCGATCTTCGCACCCACCTCGAATCACTCGAACGTCTCCTGGGGCGTAAATTATGAACACCATCCTGTGGATAACCTGTGAATATGTCTGTGCAGAAGCTCTTGATAACCTGTGGATAGATGCGAGAGGGGTAGAGAAGGGGGAGGTTCATGCACAGGCTATGCAAGTGTTATCCACCGCTTATCAACAGGGTAGGATGGGGGTGGAGTTCTTAGCTGACAAGGTGTTGCGGCTATTCACACAGTTATCCACAGCGATTACTTCTACTACTTTATATTTATCTAAGTTAATCTATTGAAGAAGAAGAGATACGATGAAGATTCAGACTTCCAAACATCAACTTCACCGCGCCACCGCGGGAATGCAGGCTTGTCTTGCGGACAAGGTATTTTCCTGGACGGCGGTGAAAACTAGTGGCGAAGGTCAGATATTATTGACCGCATCGGATTGGTTATTGTCGATTTATCACCGTATCGATGGCGAGGTCGCCGCGGCAGGTGAGTGTTTTGTTCCGTCGCGGCTGTTCTCGGATGTGGTGCGGGAGTTGCCTGATGGTGCGATTCAGCTGGAGACGAACGCCAAGGCTTTGGTGGTAACGGCGGGAACGGCGGCTGAATTTTATTTCAAGATTCCGCTGATCGAGGATGGGGTGTGGCCTGAACCGTTTGTCTTGCAGGAGGAAAAGAAACTGCATTTCGGAGTGGTTGAGCTTTCCTACATGATCGAGCAGGTGTTGCCGAGTATTGTCACCGAATCGAGCCGTTCTTTTGCCACGGTGGGTTGTTTTCACCAGACAGAGGAGGGTTATCTGCGTCTGGTAGGTACTGACGGTGTGCGTCTATCCTATTGCGAGATAAGGGCTGAAGACGACTACCAGCGTTTTCCCAACACGGTGTGTTTGCCACGGCGTGGTTTGCACGAGTTGGCACGTATGTGCGGTGATGAGGGCGAGGAACTTGCTCTCTATGTGATACAGGACAAGACGATTTTGGCCGCGGCAAGCGAGCGGCGGCAGGTGTTTGTCAGGCTGGCGGCGGTCGATTATCCACAGTATTCCAGTCATCTGCCTGTGGTGGAAAAGAGATTGCGGAGTAAGGTGGCGCGCACCGCCTTGCAGACGGTTATTAGGCGGGCGTTGTTGGCCGCGGACAGCACACGGGTGGTGCGTATGCAGTTTGCCAAGGACAGGCTGGTGGTGAGCGCACACAGCAGTTCCGAGTGTCAGGAGGTATTGGCGTTGCAGAACAGCTTGGCTAAAACTTACAAGATAGACATGAACGGCAAGTTTATCCTCGATATTTTGGCGACGATGGTCAGCGACAATGTGTGGATCAGTTTTCAGGGTGGTGACAGTACGCTCACCATTGAGCCAGAGATTGAGTTGCCTGCTTGTCGTTCGCGGCATGTGATACCACCGATACAGGAAGAACGTTGAATATTCCCACTCCACCCATGCAGACGGCACGTTATAGTGCTGAAAACATTAAGATTCTTGAAGGTCTGGAGGCTGTTCGCAAACGTCCAGGCATGTATATCGGCTCGACTTCGGCCGATGGATTACACCATCTCATCTACGAGATTGTCGATAACTCGGTCGATGAGGCGATGGCGGGTTTTTGTGATCGCATCGTGGTTACATTGCACCGTGATGGTTTCGTCAGTGTTCTCGACAACGGGCGGGGAATTCCTGTCGGTGAGCATCGCACTGAGAAAAAGTCAGCGTTGGAAGTGGTGATGACGACTTTGCACGCGGGCGGTAAATTCGATGACGCGGCGTTTTCGTTTTCAGGTGGCTTGCACGGTGTCGGTGCTTCGGTGGTCAATGCTTTAGCGGCGGAGTGTGAGGTTGAGGTTTATCGCGACGGCCAGACTTATCGGCAGAGCTATCGTTGTGGCGATCCACAGGGGGCGGTCGGAGTGGTGGGGAAGACGGAGCGGCGCGGCACGTTTACCAAGTTCAAGCCTGACCGCACGATATTTGCCGAGGATGCTCTGATCAGCTTCGAGGTGTTGGCACGGCGATTTCGGGAGTTGGCTTTTCTCACCCAGGGTTTGCGCATCGACTTGTGTGATGAGCTGCATGAGCAGCGGGCGGAGTTTTGTTACGAAGGTGGGCTTGTTTCTTTCTGTGCGTTTTTGAGCAAGGGGCGGGTTAGTTTACACTCCAAGCCGCTTTACATCTCTCGGCAGGAGAAAAACGGCGGCCGTGATCTGCAAGCGGTGGTGGAGTGTGCCCTGAATTGGACGGATGGCTATAAGGAAAACATTTTTTCTTATGTCAACAACATTGCGACGGGGGAGGGTGGCACGCACCTGACGGGTTTCAAGGGGGCGGTGACGCGGGTGGTCAACAACTTAGCGGAAAATTCTCCGCAATTGAAGGGGTTTAACGATCAGATCACAGGTGATGATATTCGAGAAGGTTTGACGGCAGTGGTTTCGGTACGGATCAAGGACCCAGAATTTCAGGGGCAGACGAAGACGAAGCTGGGCAACCCAGAGGTGCGTTCGTGGGTAGAAACCATCGTGCAGGCGGAGTTGAGCGCTTATTTTGAGGAGAACCCCGATGTCTTGAAGAAGGTGTTGCGAAAGATCATCGACGCGGCACGGGCACGGGTCGCGGCACGCAAGGCACGGGAGTTGACGCGGCGTAAAGGGGCGATGGATTTTGCTGGATTGCCTGGCAAGATGGCTGATTGTCAGGAGAAAGATCCTGCCTTGTGTGAATTGTTTTTGGTGGAGGGCGATTCGGCGGGTGGTTCGGCCAAGCAGGCACGCAACCGCAAATATCAGGCAGTGCTGCCGTTGCGGGGCAAGATTCTTAACGTCGAGAAGGCACGTTTCGATCAGATGCTCTCTTCGACCGAGATCAAGTTGTTGATCAAGGCGATCGGCACAGGTATCGGCAAGGATGACTTTGACATCGCTAAAATTCGCTACCACAAGATAATTTTGATGACCGATGCCGATGTCGATGGTTCGCATATCCGCACTTTGATTTTGACTTTTTTTTACCGCAACATGATGGAAGTTATCGAACGAGGCTATCTGTATATTGCCCAACCGCCGCTTTACAAGTACCAAAAAGGCAAGACCCAGCGATATTTGAAGGATGATCATGAGTTGGCTGATTTTCTTGGCGATATCGGGTTGGAGGGTTTGACGATCGTCGATGTGGAAGATCAGCGTATCGATCGTCTCACGCTGAAGGCTGCCTTCAACACTCAGGAACGCTACGAGGACTTGTTGCGTATTGCGGCACGGCGGCGCGAGGCGGCGGTGGTCGAGTATCTGGTCAGTCACGAGCATTGCACGGTCGAGGCGGTGGCTGACGAGAAGAGGGCGAAGGCTCTTTGTCAGGAGCTGGAGCAGCATTTCGGCACGGTGACGGCCGCGGCGCATTACGATGAGGGGAGTGGTCGCTATCAGTTGTTGTTGCGCACGCGGGTGGGTGATATACCTAAGAGTTTTACCATCGATGCGTCTTTTTTCACCTCGCCTGCGGTGGTGGAGATGAAACGGGTGGTGGCCAAGCTCGCAGCCACGGTGCGTGCACCGTTGTCTTGTGTCGAGGGCAGTGCGGGCGAGGTACTCGAGAAGGCGGGCAGTGTGAAGGAGCTGAAGGAGTTTATCTTGCAGCGGGGACGTAAGGGAGCGCAGGTGCAGCGCTACAAGGGTTTGGGGGAGATGAACCCTGAACAGTTGGAGGAGACGACGATGTTGGTGGACAAGCGCACCCTGTTGCAGGTCAATATCGAGAGTGCGATCGAGGCGGATCGTCTCTTCAGCATTTTGATGGGCAGCGATGTTGAGCCGCGGCGTGAGTTTATCGCCGACAACGCTCTGAACGTGAGAAATTTGGATATATAGCGGAGCGAGAAAGCGGCAAAAGGTTAGCGGAGCGAGAAAGCGGCAAAAGGTTAGCGGAGCGAGAAAGCGGCAAAAGGTTAGCGGAGCGAGAAAGCGGCAAAAGGTTAGCGGAGCGAGGAAGCGGCAAAAGGTTAGCGGAGCGAGAAAGCGGCAAAAGGTTAGCGGAGCGAGAAAGCGGCAAAAGGTTAGCGGAGCGAGAAAGCGGCAAAAGGTTAGCGGAGCGAGGAAGCGGCAAAAGGTTAGCGGAGCGAGAAAGCGGCAAAAGGTTAGCGGAGCGAGAAAGCGGCAAAAGGTTAGCGGAGCGAGGAAGCGGCAAAAGGTTAGCGGAGCGAGAAAGCGGCAAAAGGTTAGCGGAGCAGGGTAATGCAGACGGAAGTGCAGTCGTCGATAGAGCAGGAGATGCGTAGTTCGTTTCTCGATTACGCGATGAGTGTGATTGTGGCGCGTGCGTTACCTGATGTGCGTGATGGGTTGAAGCCTGTGCATCGACGTATTTTGTATGCGATGTATCAGCTGAAGAATTTTTATCATCGTCCTTATTTGAAATCGGCGCGTGTGGTCGGTGATGTTATCGGTCGTTTTCATCCGCATGGCGACGCGGCGGTGTATGATGCGCTGGTGCGGATGGCGCAGGAGTTTTCTTTGCGTTATCCCATCGTCGATGGACAGGGCAATTTTGGTTCGATCGACGGCGATCCACCTGCGGCGATGCGTTACACCGAGTGTCGGATGCAGAGTGTGACTGAGTTTTTGCTCAGCGATATCGAGCGGGAGACGGTGGAGTTTGTGCCCAATTACGACAGCAAGGAGCGGGAGCCGCGGGTGTTGCCTGCTCGTTTGCCGCAGTTGTTAGTCAACGGCACGTCGGGGATTGCGGTAGGGATGGCGACCAACATGCCACCGCACAATCTCGGTGAGGTCATCGACGGTTTGTCGGCGTTGATCGACGATCCTGAGGTCACGACATCGGAGTTGATGCAGCATATTCAGGCACCTGATTTTCCGACGCGCGGGATAATTCACGGTGTGGAGGGCGTGCGTGCGGCGTATGACACGGGGCGGGGGACGGTGTTGGTGCGGGGGCGGGCTGAGATCGAGGAGGTGCGGAATAGGAGTCAGATTATTATCAGCGAGATCCCGTTTCAGGTTAACAAGGCGCGTATGATCGAGCGGATGGCTGATTTAGTGCGGGAGAAGAAGCTCGATGGCATTGCTGATTTGCGTGACGAGTCAGCGAAGGAGGAGGTGCGTATTGTCGTTGAGTTGAAGAAGGGTGAGATTCCTAATGTTGTCCTCAATAAGCTGTACAAGATGACTCCGTTGCAGTCGAGTTTCGGTATTAACATGGTGGCTTTGGTCGGCGGTGTGCCGCAACTGTTGAATTTAAAACGTTTATTGCATGAGTTTTATCTGCATCGTCAAGAAGTGGTGGTGCGACGCACGGCTTATTTGTTGCGCAAGGCGCGGGAAAGGTGTCATTTGCTGGAGGGGTTGAAGGTAGCGACGGAGAACATCGATGCGGTGGTGGGGGTCATCAAGGCCGCGGCGGATTCGGCTGCTGCGCAGGTGCGGTTGATAGCGGAGTTCGAGTTGTCGGAGGTGCAGGCGAAGGCGATTCTCGACATGCGTTTGGCGCGGCTGACGGGCTTGGAGCGGGAGCGGATTATCGCCGAGTATGAGGAGACTTTGCGGCAGATTGCGGATTATCAGGGTATTCTCGATGATCCCCAGCGGGTGGTGCAGGTTATCAAGGATGAGTTGGCGGAGATTCGGGAGAAGTATGGTGACGAGCGGCGCACGGAGGTTATCGGGGAGAAGGCCGACGAGTTGACCATGGAGAGTTTGGTGGCTGACGAGGAGGTGGTGTTGACGATCACCTTCGGTGGCTATGCGAAACGCACTCCGTTGGCGCAGGTGCGGGCGCAGCGGCGGGGGGGCAAGGGCAAGAGCGGCATTCTGACGAGGGAGGAGGATGTCGTCAAGGATTTGTTCCAGACTACTAACCACTGTCATCTGTTATGTTTCAGCAATGAGGGGCGGGTTTACAACCTGCGGGTGTTTTCGATGCCTGAGGGAAATTTGCGCGCCAAAGGCAAGCACTTCGCTAATATGATCGGGCTGAAGAGGGGCGAGAAGATCGTCTCGGTGTTGCCCGTGCGTGAGTTTACGGAGGATACTTATGTGTTGTCTTGCACCACGAAGGGCATGGTCAAAAAGACGTTATTGACGGCCTATGCCAACGTGCGGGCGACGGGGATTATCGGGTTGAAGCTCGACAAGGGCGATACGTTGATCAAGTGTGCGTTGGTTGAGGAAGGCGATCAGGTACTGGTTGCTTCGCGGCTGGGGAAGGCGATTCGTTTCGATCAGTGTGGTGTGCGCCCGATGATGCGTGCTTCGCGCGGTGTGACGGGCATGCGTTTTGGCGAAGATGGTGACTATGCCATTGGCATGGAGGTCATCAGTGGCAGGGGAACGGTTTTCTCTGTGTGCGAGAACGGTTATGGCAAACGCACGACGTTGGACGAGTATCGTCAGCAGTCACGGGGTGGCAAGGGTGTTTATACCATCAAGGTCACGAAACGTAACGGCCCTGTTGTCGGCGTGACGTTGGTGGAGGACAGCGATGATTTGGTGATCATCACTTCGGCGGGCAAGATTACTCGTTTCAACGTCAGCGAGGTGGGAGTTATCGGCCGTGTCACGCAAGGTGTACGGATTATGAATATCGATGACGGCGAGAAAGTGGCGGGTTTCACCCGTGTCGACAAGGTCGAAGGCGAGGAGGTTTAGAGGGGAATCTACCCCTCACCCTGCAAACGCACAACTCTATCGCTATTTTTTCGGTAAAATTAACGATAGGGGTGTTTATTTCGCGGCAAAATTGGGTAAGAATAGGCATAGTATGATGATTGCACGTTACCTCAGCCTGCCGCGGTTGTTGGCGAAGAAATCGTTCTTTCTCTTCGGCCCGCGGGCGGTAGGCAAGTCTACCCTCATTGCGCAACAGCTGCGTGATCAGGCGATTCTTATCGATTTGCTCGATGAGAGGGTTTTGCTTGAATTTGCTGCCGAGCCTGAGCGTCTAGAGGCGACGGTGGTACGTGCGAAGCAGGGGATTGTAGCCATCGATGAGATTCAGCGCCTACCTCAGTTGCTTAACAGTGTGCATCGTTTGATCGAGAGGGGTGGGGTGCGTTTTTTGCTCACTGGCAGCAGCATGCGTAAGTTACGGCGTGGCGGGACTAACCTGTTGGCGGGTCGTGCGTGGTTAGCACAGCTTCTTCCTCTCACGTCTGCCGAGATAGATGTCTTCGATTTAGATCGTTATCTTCACTACGGTGGTTTGCCAGCCGTCTATGCAGGGAAAGATCCAGATGAAGAACTCAACGCCTACATTTCCGTTTACCTGAAAGAAGAAATTCGTGAGGAGGGCATTGTGCGGCAGCTGCCGCCCTTCACCCGCTTCTTGCGCACGATGGCGCTAGCAAACTGCGAGTTGATTAACTACAACGGGCTCAGCCGTGACTGTCAGGTCGCGGCATCTACCGTCAGAGAGTATGTGCAGGTTTTGGAGGATACCTTATTGGGGATAACACTGCCGCCCTGGCGAGCATCACGCAGCAGGAAGGCCACCGCGACCGCAAAATTTTATCTTTTCGATCCAGGTGTGGCACGTGTGCTGGCTGGCATAGAACACACCGAACGCATGACAACTCTCTATGGGAAAAGTTTCGAGCTGTTTATCTTGATGGAATTGCGTGCCTATCTGTCTTACACACGCAAGCACATGACAGAGCTGCATTTCTGGCGTTCTCGCTATGGGCATGAGGTTGACTTTCTTGTTGGGAAGGAACTTGCGATCGAAGTCAAAGCTGCCACCAACACCTCCACAAGGGATCTCAAGGGTTTGCGGGCATTGTCCGAGGAGGGCGTATTCCAAAAATTCTACCTGGTTAGTCAAGATCGCATGAACCGCAAACACGGCGTATTTCACCTTGTGCATTGGCAAACTTTTCTACTCGAGCTGTGGCGCGGGCGATTGTTTTGACTCTGCAAATACCTCGCTGATCTGCTCCCCTAAAAAGTATCACCATCGTTATACCTTATTTGATTCTGACTCGGACAACAGGGCGTTGATTTTGCGCCAGGTTTTTTGCCAGGCATCGTGTTGGGGCAGGTCTGGGCGTTGTGCCAGCGATGCGAGGCAGTGTTTGAGGCGTGGGTGTTGGCGCACGTACATGGCGATCAGGGCATTGCGCATCAGGCCAGCGCGTTTTGCCCTCGTCAGGGTGGTGCCGCCGAAGTAGTGTTCGTACTCGCGTTGTGTCATGCAGGCGACTTTTTCTAGGGGCGGTAGTTGGAGTTGTGTTTCGGTGCTGTTGTGTTTGCCGCGGTTGTAGGGGCAGACGATTTGGCAGAGGTCGCAGCCGTAGTAGTAGTTGGACAGAAACTGCCAGTATTGTGACGGAATTTCGCCCTTGTTTTCGATTGTTAGCCACGACAGGCATTTGCGCGCATCGAGTCGGTAGGCTTCGTCCAGCGCTCCTGTGGGGCAGTGGACTTGACAACGTTGACAGCTACCGCAGCCGCCATGTGTGGTGCGTGTGGTGGGGTCGGGGGGTGTGACTGCTCGTGCCCAGGCGTGTGTGGGTACTAGAATTGCGCCGAGTAGCAGGTAGCTACCGTGGGTGGGGCTGATGAAGCAGGTGTTTTTGCCGATGAAGCCGTATCCTCCTCGTTCAGCCAGTTCGCGTTCCAAGATCGGTGCGGTGTCTACTACTATTCGATACGGTTCTAGTTGCAGTGTGGCTATGATCTGTTGCGCTCGTTTTCTGATGATGCGGTGGTAATCGGATTGTCGTGCATACTGAGCTACGCGTGGAGTTGTTGTGTGTAGGCGATCGCCGCGACCGTAGGGCAGGGCGATGATGATTGCGGCACGCAAGCCTGCACCGAGTAGGCGTGGGTCGGCGCGTAGGTCGCGGTTTTTTTCCAAGTAGGACATGTCGGCGTGTTGTTTTTTTTTCAGCCAGCGTTGGAATGCGGCGAACCGCCGTGAGCGCACCAACGGCACGCAGCCGAGGAAAAGCAAGCGTGCTTGCCGCACGGTGGCGGCGAGTTGTGCGGTGGGAGTCATTTTTACTGTTGTGTATCTTTTAGTGTTCCCCAGGTAAGCGGCAGTTTGTGGCGGGGGCTGACGCTCACCAGTGCCTCTACTTGAGCACGTACTGCGGGTGCGAAGCCCAGCACCATACGTTTGTGAACAACGACATGGGTAGGATCTGGGGCAGCTTTGATCAGGTAGAAGCCGACGGCTTTCAGTGTCAGCGCATTGAAAATGGCTTCTCCTTGTGTCGTGGAGGTAGGGAAGGAGGCGCAGGTGTTTGTTCCCAGTTGTGTTTCGTGATCGAACGTGCCTGCTTGACAGCGTTGCCAGTAGAGAGACAGTTCCGCGTGAGCGATGGCGTTGTCGTCGTGCTCGGCGTTGGCTGCGGCCAGTTCGGGCGAGGATGCAGCGTCGTCAGCGAAGTAACCGAGTTGGTTCAGTGGTGATGTTTGGTAGGGAAATCCTGCCAGTTGCACGGGGGTAAGTTCGTGCTGTGTGAGTCCTGTGATTTTGAGCAGCGAGAGACCGTAGAAATCGAGTGCGGTAGTGGGGAAGAGGTGGATGAGTTCGAGGCTAACATCTTCCCATACCGTCCCGTCCCAGTCCTGTAGTATGTAGTAGAGAGTATTTTGCTCGGTCTCTCCGTTCGCTGGTGCGTAGAGTGTGGGGGAGCTGTGCATGGTGATGAACATGGCCTCATCGTTACGATCCTGTCCCAGGTAGATCAGGTGTCCGACTAGGCGACGGCTGTGGGGGGTGACCATTTGCAAGTTCATCACGGAGCGAAACTCGGCGGGTGATCTTGCAAAAACTTTGTGCCAACGTGTTTCTCTTGGCAGGGGGCTTTGTTGTCTGTCAGGGGCATTTTCTCCTCCCCTATTCTGTGCCCACACGGCCGTGCTGGACAGTGGCAGGGCGAGCATGAGTGCTGCACCAGCGGTTACTTGTCGCCAGCTGCTACGCCACATCTCCAAGTTGCGTGCCTGTGTCGTTTGTGTTCCGCTCCCTAGAATTGTCAATATCAACAGCCAGCGCATCAGTGTGCTCCTCTTTTCTTGATCGCTCCCCAGGTGGTGGAGAGTTTCTGGGTAGAGTTGATGGCGAGTGCTTCTTGCACGTATGTTTGTACTTCTGGAGGGATGACTATCATCTCTGTAGCGGAGAAGGCAAAAGCGACCAGTTCGCCGTCGTCGGCGGTGAAGATCGGTGCGGTTGTCGACACAGCAAATCTACCCGTAGTACAGTTGCCGTTTGCCGACCACAGCTCTGGCGTGAAGCTGGTAGCCACGCACTTTTCTTGTGCGAGCGGTGCGTTGCTGTATACTGCCACCCAGTCCACGTCTTTACCAGGATCTAGCAGTAGGTCGGTGCGATAGACGACGATGTCTAGCGGTGTTGTTGTGGGCGGAAAAGCCCCCACTTGCACGGCATGGTAGTCTTGTGTCGTGAGTCCGTCTAGGGCGAGCAGGGTCATATCGTAGAGTCTCGCCAGCTCGACATCGGGGCGCAGGAACGCTTGTTTTTCCTCCACTGCTGCGGTGCGCAGGGCGAGACCTTCGTGGTTGAAGATCAGTGTCTCTGCTCCGTCAGCGTTGATAACCAGTTCAGCCTCGACGAAGGGAATGATGGTGACACTGAGTCGCAAGCCGAGGAGGAGGGCGCGATTCTGTGGGTCTTGTCCGACATAAGCGAAGTAGCCCGAGCGTTGTCTTCCGTTGGAGATAAACATGAGGTTGAGCACGGACAGGTGTTCGGCGCGGGTGGTTGTGGTGAACTGAGCGTTCAGCGGTAGTTCCTGTGCCATCACTGGTGATGATAGCAGTAGGCCACTGGCGATGGCGACACTTATCAGTTTTTTGCTCCAGGGAGGCAGATGTTGCCGTGCGAGTTGTTGTGTTTGTCCCTGGGATTGTGCCGACAGGGTTAATGCGAGTAGCAGGCTCAAAATTTTCATTCTGCATCTCCCTCAGCTGTTTCTGTTGCCATCTATACTTCTGACATTATTTAGTTTTTGATCCCATTTCTTTCAAAAAGTTGGCGGGATATGGGGCAGCGCCTCGTGTCTCGCTCCCCTCTGCGGTGGCGATTAGGTCGTAGGTTGATGCGGCGTTAATTTGCGCGCGGATGAGGTTACCGCAGGGCGGTATTTTTGTTTCGCCTGTGACGTAGACGACTCCGTCGACTTCGGGTGCTTGTGCGGCGGTGCGTCCGATATAGTGTTCGCTAGCTTTTCTTTCCAGCAGCACGTCTTGTATTGTGCCGATTTGGTGTTGCAGTTTTTGTCGGGAGATTTTTCGTTGCAGGGTCATTATTTGCCGTTGGCGTTGTTGTTTGATGGGTGCTGCGATTTGTCCTGGTAGGCGTGCGGCAGCGGTATTTTGTTCACGTGCGTAGGTGAAGCAGCCGAGGTGGTCGAATTCTTGTGTTGCGATGAAATCGAGCAGCTCGTGAAAATCGTTCTCTTGTTCGCTGGGGAAACCGACCATTACGGAGGTGCGCAGTGCGACTCGGGGAACGTGTCGCCGCACCCGCTGGAGGATTTTCTCCAACCCGCGGCGGTCGACAGCACGCCGCATCAGGCGTAGGATACGGTCGTTAGCGTGTTGCACGGGGATGTCGAGGTATTTGACGATTTTGTCTTCGTGGGCGAAAAAGTCTAGGAATGCGTCCGAGATATGTTCGGGATAGATGTAGAGCGGGCGAATCCAGCGTAAGCCTGGCACGGCTGCGAGTGCTTGTAGCAGTGCCAGCAGGTCGTGGTCGCCGTGTTCTCTGCCGAAAGCGGCGAGGTCTTGGGCGATGAGGATGATTTCGATCACACCTTGGGCGACGAGCTGTTCGGTCTCGCACACGATGTCGGAGATGGGGCGGGAGCGCAGCGGGCCGCGAATGGCGGGGATGATACAGAAGCTGCAGCGATGTTGGCAGCCTTCGGAAACTTTGACGTAGGCACTTCCGCGTGCCAGTGTATTGATGCGCGGGGCATCGGCGGAGTAGATGTAGTTATTGCGGGCGGCGTGTACTTTATCTCGCAGCGGGGGGGCGTTGAGAAATTCGGCGATGCGGTGGAATTGGTCTGTGCCGATGAAGAGGTCGACTTCGGGCAATCCTTCTTTGAGTCGGTGTTTGTATCTTTGTGTCAGGCAGCCAGCGACGATCAGTTTTTGATGGGCAGGTTTGTTCGTGCCCACTTCGATGATGCGGTCGATGCTTTCTTTGACTGCGCTGTCGATGAAGCCGCAGGTATTGACAACCACGGCATCGGCGTGGGTGGCAGAGGGGGTGAATTGCCAGCCGTGGGCGAGCAGTTGTCCCATCATGACTTCAGAATCGACGAGGTTGCGGGCACAGCCGAGCGAGATGAAATGCACGGTGCGGTCAAGTTGTTGTCTGGCGGTAGCGTCGAGCATTGTCTGTCTCGGTGCGGTTGCCGTGGCGCGGGACAGGACACGCCTGCCGATTATTCTCTCCGCCGCTGGCGTAACAGGTTCGGGGCAGGCGGTCAAGTCTTGACGAAGGAAATAAATTCGTTGCGCACGCCGAGATCGCTGCGAAAGCAGCCTCGCATTGAGCTGGTGACGGTGAAGGAGTTTTGTTTTTGCACGCCGCGCATTTTCATGCACAGGTGGTGTGCTTCGATGATCACGCCTACGCCTTTAGGCTGGACAGCGTGGGTTAGGGATTGGCCGATTTCGTCTCCCATGCGTTCCTGCACTTGTAGACGGCGGCTGAAGATGTCGATGAGGCGGGGAATTTTGGACAGGCCGATAATCTTGCCGTCGGGGATGTAGCCGACGTGGCATTTCCCGAAGAAGGGCAGCATGTGGTGCTCGCACAAGCTGTAGATTTCGATATCGCGCACGACCACCATGTCTTCGTGTTCGACGTGGTAGATAGCACTGCTAACTACCCGCTGGGGGTCTTCGCGATAACCTGCGGTCATGTGTTCCCAGAATTTTGCGACGCGTCGGGGGGTGTCTAGTAGACCTTCACGGTCAGGGTCATCGACCAGGTTGCCGATCAGCTGCTTGACTGTTTCAATGTTTTCGTTGAATTTTGATGCTTCCATGGTACTCCCGTTCAGACTTTACTTTGTGACAGATCACTGTCTAGCGTACCTTTACCTTCGACTCCGATTTTCTGGTAGAAGAGGTCGTCGATTGTCTTTTTGATTAAAATCCACAGCAGTTCTTTGTCGTGGCACTTGCTGAAGATGCCGAGTGGAATTTGAAATCCTCCTTTGTCTTTACGTCCGCCGCCGTACCACGAGCCGCGTCCGTCTTGTCCGAAGACATCTTTGATCCATTTGTCGGGATCGAGGGTATGTGATTTGGTGCGTAGCGAGCCGTCGACGTAGCCGCGCATAACGCCGAAAACGACGACGGTTTCGATTCCTTCGCGGTGCAGGAGGTAGTCAGCGCACTGCCCGATACCGTCACGGTCTTCGTCGCGCACGAACCCGACTCCAGAGAACAGGTAGGTGCCGCGGATATCCTTGCGTTGCAGTGCAACTTGCGTCAAGTCCATGGTTTTGGCGGGAATGGACTGGCGGGAGATGATAGCCAGCAGGTCTTTATCGACGTGGCTGGCGAGGTATTCGCTGGCGCGAAAATCGAGGGCGGTGGCGTTGACGAAATCGTCGGTGTCCGAGCGAATGCCGTGCATCAGGGCGGTCGCGACCTTGGTTTCTTCGGCACTGTTGCCCTGAAAGCTGATTCTCCCTTCCATCACGTATTCGGTGTAGATGGCGGAGGTTGAGCCAGCTGCTTCACGTATGTCGACGAAACCGCCGTTGGCACTGCCGATATTCTTGTGGTGGTCGACGAAGACCAGCAGTGAGCAGGATGGTGGCAGCTCGATGGGCATATCGGTACTTTGGGAGTCGTTGATGGCGTAGTGGTCGTAGGGTGAGACATCGAAGCCTTGGCTCCATTCCACCAGTTCGATGTCGAGTTTCTTGACGAGGGCACGGTTTTCGTGGTGTGAGATTTCCTCAAAATGCACGATGGTCGCTTCGATGTCGAAGAATGAGCCGATCCATCGCAGGCAGAGGCTGCTGCCGATAACGTCGGGGTCGGGGTAACCTTTGATACAGATGAGCAGTCGTTTTCCACGTGCCGATTCGAGCGTGCGGTAAAAACTTTCCACTTTGTTGCGGGCTACGTTTTTGGGGTTAGGACGAGCGGCGGTGGGGGGTGATGTTGTGGCCAGCTTGGTCACCGCCGTCCTGTCCTTCCCCTTGTCTCTGGCGGATGTTTTTGCCTTCAAGCGCGTGCTCCTAGGGTCAATTCCGAGTAGTGTCGCCATCTGCTAATCGAACGACTGCGGGTGACAACTTAGCCGTCGTGCGCGCAAGTTATAGGTCATTGCGGCATCAAACGCAAAAAATCTAGCTCTTTCCCGTCATCTGTGCAATCAGCTGTTTACAAAAGCCGCCACCCATTGTAGCAGGAGGTCATTATTATTTTCTGGTGAGGGTAATTTCAATGTTTTTTAAAGATTTTGTGCTGGTGTTGGTGGCGGTGATGGCGGCTGCTGGCTCGGCACGAGGTTTGGTGGTGGGGCGGCAGGCTCCTGCGATCGTACTGGAAGGCGGGAACGGCGGGCGTGTCGATGGTACGGCGTGGAGGAGCAGCGAGCTTACGGGCAAAGTGCACACGGTGTTCTATGTCGATCCTGATGAGCAGAAGCTAAACGAGCATGTTGAGCAGGCACTCAAGAAGGAGTCTTTCCCGCTCGACCATTACAATTCGGTGGGAATTATCAACATGGCGGCGACTTGGATTCCCAATTTTCTTATCACCAAGCGTCTCAAGGCGAAGCAGGAGGAGTTTTCGCACACCACCTATGTCAAGGATCAGATCAAGGCGCTGGTCAAGGCGTGGGGGTTGACGGATAATTCCTACCATATTTTAGTTTTTGACAAGAGCGGCAATGTCGCGTGGTCTAAGGGCGGCAAACTGTCTTCCGAGGATGTGAGCGATCTGATCACGACAATTCGGCGCAATCTCTGATCGTCGGTGGGGTGCGGTATGTGTGCTTAACGTTGCGGGAGAGTGATGGTCGAGAATCGTCGTCGCTACCGAGTGAAGTTCTTGGAGAAAAATGCCGAGCACCCCGTCACGGTCGTTGCCTCCACCGTGCGGGCGAGCGAGTATTTCGGCATGATTGCGATCGAGGGTCTGGTGTTTAACGACCATCGTCGCCATATCATTCTGCCCGATGAGGACAGTGCACGGCGGCGCTTCGCCAAGACTAACCGCCTGCACATCCCCTATCACAACGTCATCTGCATCGAAGAGTTTGACGAAGAACCACCTGATTTGAAAAAGTTACCGTTTATCAAGCAAGTCAAGCTGAACGGAGAAACCGCACAGGATGGGCAGCTTTCGTCTTGAACAGGATGCGATGGGTTCGGTGGGGGTGCCCCGCGATCGCTATTGGGGTGCGCAGACACAGCGTTCTTTGCGCAATTTTCGTATCGGCTCACAAAAATTTACCCCTGCGGTTATCCGCGCGTTTGCTCTAGTCAAAAAAGCCGCCGCCCTCGCTAATTGTGAGCTCGGTGTGTTGCCGCACCGCAAGCGTGATTTGATCGTCAAGGCCTGCGATGAGATCATGGCAGGTGAGTTGCACGAGCATTTTCCTCTCGTCGTCTGGCAGACAGGTAGTGGCACGCAGACCAACATGAATGTCAACGAGGTTATTGCCAACCGTGCGATAGAAATCAGCGGTGGTGTGTTAGGCAGCAAAAATCCGATTCACCCCAACGACGATGTTAACAAGTCGCAGTCTTCTAACGACAGTTTCCCCACCGTCATGCATGTCGCTACCGTACATGACTTGCAGGAAAAACTACTACCGTCGCTGCGGAGGTTGCGGGCGACGTTGGCGCAAAAAAGTGCCGCTTACGAGGACATCGTTAAGCTCGGACGCACGCATGGCATGGATGCGACACCTCTGACACTCGGACAGGAGTTCGGTGCGTGGCAGGCGCAGCTCGATGAAGCCGTACAGGTGGTCGAGTATGCGGGGGGGCGGCTCTATGCCATCCCGCTCGGCGGTACCGCGGTGGGCACGGGGCTTAACGCACCGCGTGGCTATGACGTGAAGGTTGCCGCCCACATCGCTCGCTTGAGTAAGTACCCTTTCGTCAGTGCGGCGGACAAGTTTCATCTGCTCGCCGCCCACGATGCTCTGGTCAATGTCAGTGCGGCACTGAAACTCGTCGCCGTCGCCTGCATGAAGCTGGCCTCCGACATTCGTCTGCTCGGCAGCGGGCCGCGGGGTGGTATCGGCGAACTGCGCCTGCCAGCCAACGAGCCAGGCAGCTCGATCATGCCAGGCAAAGTCAATCCGACGCAGTGTGAAGCCTTGACGATGGTCTGTGCACAGGTAATGGGTAACGACACCGCGGTGGCCATTGCGGGCAGTCAGGGGCAGTTGCAACTCAATGTCTTCAAGCCCGTCATACTGCACAACGTGCTGGAGTCGATCCAGCTGCTGACGGACAGCATGGATAGTTTCAACTCCAACTGCCTCGCGGGGATCGAGCCTGACCGCGCAACCCTGCGACACCATCTGCACAACTCCCTGATGCTGGTCACTGCCCTCAATCCCCATATCGGCTACGACAAGGCGGCACTGGTAGCCAAAACCGCTTACGAACAAGGTTTGACACTCAAGCAAGCGGCGCAACAACTAGGATATGCCACCGCGGCACAGTTCGATGCCTGGGTGCAACCAGAACAGATGCTCGCCCCGCGCTGATTCAGCCGCATGCCTCGCCCCTGATACATATAAGTATCTGTTATTACTTGTAAAATTATCTAAATTTGTCATGTCGTGAAAATGTTTCACGTGAAACATCTTCGCTCCAGCCGCATGGTAAGTTATCCACAGTTATCCACAGGTGTGTGTTTCACGTGTCACAAAATACGTAGATAGCGCGGCAGAATTTAATTTTTAGGATCAGATCTGAGCATTTTTGCTCGTTTTCGACTAAAATGAGTAGTTTTTTGCTAAAAATATACGTTTGTTAGCAAAATAAATCGTTTTTTCTGAAAAAAGTTCAATTCAGCCCGTAAAAATATCTTTTTGCCCGCTTTACACGACGAAATAGAACTTTTGTTCGCGAAAACTCCCCTGTTATCCACAGGAGATGTTCCACGTGCAACATCTAGCTCATGACGAAGACGTACCGCATCGTCCCTTCTCCAGTTTCTCCCTAATGTCGCGATGTTTCACGTGAAACATTGTGGTATTTTCACAAAAATAATAAAAAAACATTTTTATTATGAATAGTTACACAGGAGATGTCTTCTCCCTCTGTTCCTTGTAACTCCCGTTTGACAGGTGAAGGAAGCGAGTGGTAGTGTCCCCTGCCTAGCTGTAATCGATAGTTATCCGACGGAAGCGGGGGTGGTTTTGTATGAGGTTGCGGTCGGTGTTATTGCTGTTGCTGGTGACGGGAGCGGGTGCGGCTGAGGCTGATGAACACCAGGTGCAGGTCAGCGATGACCTGCGGGTGCTGTTCGGCACCGACGATGTGCGGGAGTTGCAGCTGGCAGCGGCGAGTTTGTGGCAGGGCGAGGCAGAGACACAGATGCGCGAGGAGCACGTGTACGTTCTCGTGCTCGATTGTGTGCGGGCACTGGTCGAGCGGCAGGTGGGAGGACTGGCTGGCACGCGGGTGGCGGCGGAAATCCTCGCACCCCTCAACTTCAACACACCTCTCGCGGCCGCAGCACAGCTACAGCGTTGCCAAGCCTATCGGCGTGACACGGCACGAGAACAAGTTGCGCGCCACGCACAAGCACGTTTCATCACCGCTTATACCAGCGCACACGGCGATCGGGTACGCACCCTGCTGTACCGTTTCGTTAAGCCGACCACCACTTGCTACAGCGTCGCGGGACGATTGGGGCTGGGCTTGGTCGCCGCCTTCGGAGGCGACATTGCAGTGGAATACTGCTATGCGAACAATGGTCGTCACTGGCTACAGACCGCACTGGAAGCAGAGGCTGGCTACGGTGCGGGGGCATTGTTTACCTGGCGGTGGGGCAACTATCGTTACCGCATGAACTATCTCGGCGGCCCCTTCACCTACACCAAGAGCCGCCACAGAGATTGGGCACTCGGTTTTGGCATGAGCAGAGCCGAATACGGCGAGGAATACGCCCATCAGCAGCGCGGCATCATCATCGCCCTCCCCAGTCGGCACAACCACAGCCTGCGCGCAGGTCTGGGTGCGGCCTATCTCCGCACTTGGGGACGGCGGATAGGGCTTAAATTCTTGCCCCTCGGCACGCGTGACGAACGCCTGCTGGCCGAGTATGTAGCTCTGGCGCGGCGCGATCTGCTGCTGGGGCAGGGCGAGGTCACCGCGGGGCTGCGTGGCGAAGAAGAGCTGCGTTTACAAGCTGAGTACGTGCAACGTGACGACGAGCGGGTGGCGAGGTTTCGTCTCTGTTCTGTCGCCAGCTCGGTGTGTGAGGACTTGCTCGGCGGACGCTACTTCCCTCTCGCTCTGATCGAGAGCAATCGTAAACGACTGCACGATGAGGAACACACTTTGCGAGAGGAAGCAGCAGGACAGCGTACCAGCCTACTGGCCGCGGCAATCGTCGCGACCGCTACTTCCGCCCCCGCGACCTTGAAACACGCCGTGGGGAGATTTTCCCGCACCGCCGTAATCCCCCCCTCACGCTGGGACGGGTTCGACTTCGACACCCACCTCGTTAACGAGGGAGGACGTGGGATCAGGGAGGGGAGCGGAGGGCGTAAAATCTGGCGAGCACGACGGGGATTGTTGCAAAAAATATTCGATAGCCGCCCTGTGGGGATCTTAGGCGAGACAGCGAGCAAAATAGTGGAAGCTTGGAACGGGCTGTTCGTTAAGCTGGGACGCACGCGCCTGCTCAGCCGCACCCTGCGCACGGGCATCCCCGCCGTCGTTATTCTTGGCAGTGGGGCTGTCGTCCTGCTGAGTTCACTAAAACTTGCCGAACAGGAGATCGTGTTGGAAAAACTGGCAGAAATCAGCACGCAGCAAGAAGAAGTTTTCCAACTACTACAAAATCCCTACCGAGAAGTGCTGGTGCACGATCGCACCCTGCTGCTGCAAAGTTTGCGCTATTTAGTCAGTCGCCCCTGAAGTCGGGCGGTGGCTGTGCGACAGTATTGCGGCGAGATGTCGATGCCGAGATAGTGGCGCTGTAGTTTTCGTGCCGCCACCGCCGTAGTGCCGACACCGACGAAAGGATCGAGAACAAAACTGTGGGCAAAACTAAAAAGCTTGAGCACTCGCGTCGCGAGCTCTTCGGGAAACATCGCGGGATGACCGTAGTCCTGCATGTTACGCTCAGGGGCGATGCTCCACTTGGCATTGACCCAGCGCTTGAACTCCTCAGCACTGATATCCGCATCGTCTTTGCTGCCGTCGCTCCGCAAAGAGCCTTTGGCGAATATCTCCACAAACTCCCACGTGTACTTCAGGTAGGGACTGGCGGGGCTTTTCCAACTTCCCCACGCGGTGTACTTGCAGTTGTAGTTGTTCTTTTCCCACAGTAATTCGCCCTTCCAAATTAAACGCCGCCGCATAAAAAAAGAACTGATAATGTGGTGGCTGGGAATATAGTCGGAAAACAGCGGTTGTACATTGACCACGATCCGCCCGCCGAATTTCAACACTCTGATACATTCATCAAAGATAGCGAAGAGTTTTTGAAAATACTCTTCCCAGCGCATGTCGTCGTCGCTTTTGCTGTAGTCCAAACCAAAGTTGTAGGGGGGAGAAGTAAAGACCAAATCGACACAGTTGTCGGGCAAGTCGGGGAGTACTTCTGCCGCGTCGGCGGTGATGATTTTGTCGATAAGGTGATGCGGCGGACGGCGGTTGTTTCCCGCGTAAGCATGATCGTTGGCGTAGTAATGCTTGCCGCGCCGCAGTTCTTTGGCACCGCGGTGCACGACTTTGCGTTCGTCGGCGTAGTTGACGAAATAACGTTTGCCTGCCCGCATGCCATAGCTCTTGATGTTCTCGACCGCAGCGAGCAGCGCGGCGAGTACCCCGCTCTCCGCTTGCGCGGACAATTCGGCGACCGCCTGCCGCAGTCTACCGATGTCGATGGCTCGCAACCGCAGCGTAGCACTGCCTGCGTGCACGGAGACCGACATGTCGGCGGGAGCGAACTCAGCGTTTAGCAATTGCAGCAGCTGGCAGTCCTTCTCTCCCACGCCCGTAGCCAAAGGTATAGCAAGATAACCATCTGACGTGCGCACTGCGGTCGCCACGCTCGCGGTGAAAGGGGATAATCCTAGCGCAAGGAGTTACGTTGCACAAGGGATGTTGTCGCTAACCGTGGCTGTGCTACACTGAAGAGCGAGGGAGAGTGTCGGTGAAAAACGAGATCGCACAGCTGGCAGCTGAGATCGAGGCGCATCGTCTTGCCTATGCACGAGGCGAGCCGCAGCTCAGCGATTTTGAGTACGATGCGCGTGAAGAAGAATTGCGACAACTCGCTCCCGATCATCCGCTCTTGCAGCAGGCGGGGGTCGTCGTCGCGGCGGCAGCGAAAGCCGTGCACGTGGTACCGATGCTGTCGTTGCAAAAAACCTACAGCCGCAGCGAACTATACAGCTGGGTGGGGACACGGGAAGTTGTCGGCGCACTGAAAATAGACGGCAACAGCCTCAGCCTCGTCTACCAGCAGGGCAAGTTGCTGGTCGCCAAAACCCGCGGCGACGGACAGCGCGGCGAAAACGTTACCGCCAAAAGCATATACGTAGAGGCAATTCCCCCCACCATCGACGACACCCGCCATCTAGAGATACGCGGCGAGCTATACTGTGAGACCGCCAGTTTCTATGCCCTAGCCGCGGCCATGGAAGCTTTGGCACTACCTCGGCCACTCAGTCCGCGCAACGTGGTGGCGGGACTGCTGGGACGCAAGGAGCACCATCAACTTATGCGCTACTTCAGCTTCATGGCCTGCGACCTGCTCTACTACGATGAGGGTGTCTTGCCAGCTACGGAAATGGCTAAACTAGATATTTTGCAGAAACTCGGTTTTGACCTGCCAGAACCACAACTGCTAGCTTCCGCGTTGGCGGTTGCGGCTTATCTCGAACAGGTGTGCGAGAAGAGTGCCGCAGACGAATTACCCCTCGATGGGGCGGTGTTTTCCTACAACTCCCTCGCCTACGCCCGCGCCCTGGGCAGCACCGCCCACCATCCGCGCGGCCGTATGGCGTTCAAGTGGCAGGGGGAGACGGCGGTGGCAAAAATTAACCACATCGTCTGGGACACGTCGCGCTTCGGCATCGTTACTCCGGTGGCGGAGATAGGGCCAGTCTTTTTGCACAACGCCTCCATTCGTCGTGTCACCTTGCACAACGTCGCTTGTGTCAAACTCTACCAGCTCAAGCGGGGTAGTGAGATAAAGATCGTGCGTTCTGGTGAAGTCATCCCCAAATTTATCTCCGTCATGGGCGAGGGTGAAGGTGAGTTGGTGATCCCTACTACCTGCCCCTCCTGTGCCGCACGACTCAGCGACGATGGGGTACGCTTATGGTGTGGAAACCGCACCTGCCCCGCTCAGCAGCTGCGCAGGGTACTCAACTGGGTAAAGTGTGCCGAGATCAGAGACCTGAGCGAGAAGCGTCTCGCGGCGATGATGGCGATGGGGCTGGTCGAGGTAATTCCCGACCTCTATCGCCTGACACGGGATGACCTGTTGCGAGTGCCGTTGACAGGGGAGCGGATGGCCAGCAAACTGCACGCGGCCATCACCGCCAGCAAACGGCTGCCTCCCGAACGGCTGCTCAGCGGTCTGGGAATTCGCGGCGGGGGGCGGGCGACCTGGCGTGCCCTGTTGCGGATTGCGCCGACGATCGAGGCACTGTTCGCCCTCAGTGCCGCAGAAATCAGTGCTGTCGATGGTTTCGCAGCCAAATCAGCCCAACAGATAGCTCAGGGGTTGCAGGCACAACGCACCCTGCTCGACGAACTGTTCGCGGTCGGAATAGAGGTCGCACCCTCCCCCGCCGCACAGAGCAGCAGCTCGCGCGGGGGGAAGTATGTCATCAGTGGGGCATTGTCACAGTCTCGTGTCTTCTATCGAGAGTTGCTGGAGAGATATGGAGCTACCCTTGCCACATCGGTCTCGTCGCAGACCAGCGCGGTCGTCACGGCCGATCCTGCATCGACCTCCAGCAAGGTGAAAGCGGCGCGTAGGCTTAATATTCCGCTTATCAGTGAACAAGAGCTGCTGCTCCGTTTGGAAGATAACGCACAAAAAATAAAAAATCCCTAGTCCGCTATTGACAGTTGTCTATGTAACTATTACACACGCCCACAGAAAATTGTCAGGTGCAGGGGCGTTTGGGTGCTTGTGAAAGCACGTCTGTGTTGGTTGCGGGAGTGTCTGTTGTCGATAGGCAGTTCCGTCTGGTTGTTTAGTTTTCTTTAATATCCTGTTAGGGGGAGGAAGTCATGGCAGCTGTTGAACTACGATCGGGTGATGTTCTTAACATCGTCTGGTCATCGGTGCAGAACACACCACTGGGGAGGAAGGAGGTCGAATCGAGTCTCTCGTATTCGTATGACGAATTGCTCGTTCATCTTAAAGGAAGGGGACGGCGCGGTGGTCGCCGCAACAGCGGCACGGAGGGGGCGCGGTTCAGTCGTCTCGTGGCGTTGACAGTTAACGCGATCAAGAAAGGCACGTGGTCGACGGGGGCGAAGATCGATCGCGATGTGGTCTACGACAAGATGATCAAGCGTTTTGGCGAACTCGACAACCGCGAGTATGCCAACATAACGTCCAATGCGAAGAAATCGATCACCTACCTGATTCACAAGAAAACCGCGTTGCGCACCACGCAGAAACGCGAACTCAACGCCATGTTGGAAGCCATTCACGCTTCGTAACCGCCGCGGGGCTCGGCACGAGGAAATGGGCCGCACGGCTCATTTTCGCTCCTGCCACTTGCCGTCGATCCAGCTGGCAGACCATGCACTCGGTTTGTGAGTGCGTTGACCTTTGCTGCGTTCTTGTATCACCATCCCGACGAGATAGTAGCTGCGTGTTTTGCGGCTGAATTTGATTGCCACCTTGTTGCCTTCGCTGTCCGTTGTCGGTGCTTCCAGCAAAAATTTGAATTTCGGATCGATTTCGCTGGCGTGTCGCTGCAGGTCTTCGACCAGTGGGGTGCGTGTCTCTCGTGAGCGTGGGTAGTCGCTCGAGGCGAGGAAAAGTCCCGATGCTCCGTCACGCAGGACAAAATGGCCGTCCGACTTCTCGCACGGCAACTCTGGCATGGGCACGGGGTCGGCACGGGGGGGGGCGGCTTCGCCGTTGCGCAATAGCTTGCGGGTATTCTTGCACGCGGGGTAGGTGGTGCAAGAAAAATACTTACCGAAGCGTCCTGTTTTCAACTGCATGTCCTGACCGCATTTGTCGCAAGCGATGATGGGGCCGTCGTAGCCTTTGATTTTGAAACTGCCGTGCTCGATCTCGTATGCGGGGCAGTCGGGATTGTTGGCGCAGATGTGCAAACGTCGTTGGGCATCGATCAGGTAGGCAGTCATCGCCGTCGCACAATCGGGGCAGCGATGCCGTGCTTGCAGTTCTTTCACTCCATCATCGCTGGCCGTCTCTTCGCCTGCGACGAGATTGATGGTTTCTTTGCAGCGTTCTTGCGGCGGCAGCTGGTAGCCCGAACAACTCAAAAACACCCCTGTCGAGGCATTTCTGATCATCATGTTGCGTCCGCACTTACACTTGAGTTTGACCTCGGTGGGGGTGTTGGGGCGCATGTTTTTTTCCGCTGCCTGCAGGGTGGCACTAAAATCGCCGTAAAAATCGTCCAGCACCTGCAACCATTGTGCTCGTCCTCCCGCGATAGCGTCCAGCTCCTCTTCCATACTGGCGGTAAAACCGAAATCCATCAGTCGCTGGAAATTTTCTTCCAAGCGACTGGTGACGATGTCACCCATCTTCAGCAGGTAAAAGCGTTTCTTCTCTATCCTTACGTAACCGCGCTCCTGAATGGTGGAGATAATGCTCGCGTAGGTCGACGGTCGTCCGATCCCGCTCTTTTCCAGTTCTTTGACCAGTGCCGCTTCCGAGTAGCGCGGTGGTGGACGGGTGAAACGTTGGTTTGCTTCGATATCGAGTAGCTTCAGCTCTTCGCCCGCGTGTAACACTGGCAAGACCACATCGTTTTCTTTGCTGACAGGGGGCAATATCTTCTGGTAGCCGTCGAATTTCAGGATACGGCCGCGTACTTTTAGCTCAAATTCCCCTGCCGCGATGGTGACTGTCGTCGTGTCGAATTCGGCGCGGGTCATCTGGCTGGCAACGAAATAACGCCAGATCAAATCGTACAGACGCACCGCTTCTGCCTCCTTGAAGACAAAGTCTGAGGGTGCGAGCCCTACCTCCGTGGGGCGGATGGCCTCGTGTGCCTCCTGTGCACCCTTGCCACTGGCGTAGACGTTGGGTTGGGGAGGCAAATACGGCGCGGCGCAGGTGCGTTTGAGGTAGGTGCGGCAGGCAGCGATAGCGTCTTTGCTGACGTTGGTCGAGTCGGTACGCATGTAGGTGATGTGTCCTGCTTCGTAGAGGCGTTGAGCAAACATCATCGTCTTGCGCACGCCAAAACCGAGTCTGGTGCTTGCCGCTTGCTGTAGGGTGGAAGTAATCAAGGGCGCGGGTGGTCGCGACTGGGCGGCTTTCTTCTCACAGGCTTTGACGATGAAGCGGCACTGTCGCAGGCGTGCGCCTTTCTGTGCACAGCTGTCTTTGGTCGTGGGACGGAACGGCCTGTCGTGTTCCTTGACGACCTGCGCTTTGAGCGGGCTGCGGTCGTTAAGATGGCAAAAAACTTCCCAGAATTCTTCGATTTGGAAGGCATTAATCGCCTTCTCGCGTTGAGCGATTAACTTGACGGCGACCGACTGCACGCGCCCCGCCGACAGACCGCGGGCGATTTTTTTCCACAATAGGGGCGATACCATGTAGCCGACGACCCGATCGAGGAAACGCCGTGCCTGTTGGGCGTTGACGCGATCCATGTTGATTGTTTGCGGGCGGGCGAAAGCCTCTTGCACCGCTTTGCGGGTGATTTCGCTGAAGGTTACACGCCGATAACGTTCTTCTGCGCCGCCGATCGCTTCGCACAGGTGCCAGGCGATCGCTTCTCCTTCGCGGTCGAGGTCGGTGGCGAGGTAGATGGCATCGGCGGTTTTGGCCAGTGCTTGCAATTCCTTCAGTACTTTCTCCTTGCCTGGCAGGATTTCGTAATAGGCTCGCCAGTTGTTGTCGGGATCGACCGCCAAGCGGTTGAGCAGCGTGTCGTGGGAGGATCTTTTGGACGTGGTTTTTTTCTGCGCGGCGGTCTTTTTTTTGCCTCCTCTACCGCTGGCAGGTAGGTCACGCACGTGCCCGACGCTGGATTTAACGATGTATTGCCGACCGAGATATCTGTTGATGGTGCGCGCTTTCGCGGGCGACTCGACGATGACGAGACTTTTAGGGGCGGCCAAAGCGTGTCTCCGTAGAGGTTTGTTTTTACAAAAAGATCACCGTACCAGAAAATCCTCCGCCGCGACACCCGTCCCCACCCCGATAAGCGTGCATCGGGCGACCTCTTCGATGCGGCGCACGAAAACCGCTGCCGCGGGTGGTAGGGCAGTAATGTGCCCCCGTGTTGGGATGTTTGTCGCCCACCCTTCGTATTCTTCCCAAACGGGCCGGCATTTCTCTAGTATACGATAGTCACAAGGAAATTCAAGCAGTTGCCCCAACTCAGGGTGTTCGTAAGCGACACACAGCTTGACGGCGGGTAGACCCGAGAGAACATCGAGCTTGTTCAGCACGAGGCCGTCGAAACCGTTCAGTTCCTGTGCATAGCGCAAGGCCAGGCAATCGAGCCAGCCGACACGCCGTGCTCGCTGGGTTGTCGCACCAAACTCCGCACCGCGTGTGCGCAGCTGTGCCGCGGTGTCGCCGTGCAGCTCGGAGGGGAAGGGGCCGTTGCCGACGCGGGTCAGGTAAGCTTTGGCGATACCGTAAATTTTTCCGCAGGCGTGGGGGGGCAAACCGATACTGCACAAGGCTGCCGCCGCCAGTGTCGAGCTGGCGGTGACGTAGGGATACGTGCCGCAGCTGAGGTCGAGTAACACCCCTTGTGCGCCTTCGCACAGCACCGCGGCGTGAGCACGGATTTTTTGTCGCACCTGTGCTTCTGCGGCGCAGACGTAGGGACGTAGGAAGTCCGCCGCTTGTGCGAAACGCTCCCAGGCCATGTGGTCGTCGTGTTGGCTGGCGGCGAAGTGCGGTTCGGGCTGCATTTGGGTGACCCATGTCTTGCGTTGCGTCGTATCGATATAGTCTGCCATACGCAGACCGCAGCGTAAGGCACGCGTGCTGTAGGTGGGGCCGATGCCGCGACCTGTAGTGCCGATCGGTCTAGTCTGGGTGCGTTCGCGCTCTTGATCCTGCCGAATATGCCACGGGGTTACGACGTGTGCTGCCTGCGAAACCCACAGACGTGCGGGTGTGATGTGCACGTGCCTTGCCAGGGTGTGGAGTTCTTGGGCGAGGGCGATGGGGTCGATAACCATGTCTGCGGTCAAGGCACAGGCGACTTGCGGGTAGAGTATCGCCGCGGGCAGGTGGTGCAACACAACCTTTTGCCCCCGATGATAGACGGTGTGTCCTGCGTTGTTGCCTCCCTGAAAACGCACGACCAAGTCGTAATCACAGGCGCGGCGGTGCACCCACTTGCCCTTGCCTTCATCGCCCCACTGCGCTCCGACGACGATGTCAGCCTTACTCACCACCGCCCCTGTGTGTGCGCGGGTATCTCGCTGTCTTGAATTCCTACGCTAACTGGGGCAGCAGGATTCGAACCTGCGCATGTCGGGATCAAAACCCGGTGCCTTACCGCTTGGCTATGCCCCATCGGACGAACACTACATGTGTGCGACAAAAAACAAATCGCGATCCTTATCCCCATCCCTTACCGCTCAGCTATGCCCCATCGGAATCAGCGGCTGCCGCGTATTTCAGCTGCAGGTCGGAGAGCAGCTCGTCGAGTTGTTGCTGTTCTTCGTCGCTGAGGTTGCCGCGTGTCTTGTCCCTCAGCATGGTGAGGATAGCGATGTTATAGCACGCGGTGGGCAGATCGACCCTACCTTCGTTGCTGTCGGATACCTCACCCAGACTACGCAGGGCGAGGGAGCAGAGACTCAGCACCAGCTGCGAAAACTCCACCTTTGTCGCGTCTACGGTGTCCTCCCTTTGCATCATCGCCTCGGTATGGGTAACATGGACGTATGCGATAATATTGTCATGAGCTAAAATGAGTCAACCTAAATCGGATCCTATGCGTGGTGTCATTGAGTTTTTCCCGCGGCGAGGCACTCCGTCGTTTACCGTCAAGCTTAAACATCCCTCGACCATCATCGGGCGCGAGAAGGCAGATATTATCGTCGATGACTCGGAGGTTTCAGCCAGCCATTGTCAGATCCAAGACATCGACGGGACGTATTTTATCTTCGACATGAACTCCACCAACGGCACGTATCTCAACGACGACAAGGTCGTCAAAGCACCTCTCGCCGCGCAGGACATCATTCGTCTTGGCAAGACGAAGTTCTGTTTCCAACTCGTTGCAGCCCATAAAGCTTCGTCGATACCGCTGTTTGACAAGTATCGGGTACGGCGCAGCTCAGGGCAACGCACCATGCTGGAGACCATGTTGGGAGAAAACCGCCGTACCTATGTCCTGAAGATCAAAGCCACTTACCCCGACCTCAGCAGCGAGGTGCTGAGTCTCGATCGTGAAGAAACCTGGCTCGGCCGCGACAGCGTCATCGGCAACTTTAACCGTGACCCTGCCATCTCCAGCCGTCATCTCTTGATCAGAATTAACAGCCGCGGCGAAGTCTTTATTAAAGACCACAATTCTCGCACCGGCACTTTCGTCAACGACAAAAAAATCAGCGGCTTGCGCAGGGTTACAAGCCGCGATCGGATTCGGATCGGGGCGAGCACACTGCATCTCCAACCCGTGACGAGCAAGGGCTAGCGGCCCGCACACAATATTTCATGACTGACAGTTGTTTGGGGGTGCGGCTTTAAACGGGCACTATGTTTATATTCGTAATTAATTATTAAAATACCATATAAAACAATATAAATAGGTTGCTATTAATCGTTCTATGAAGTACAATCTCTCCTAGGTTGTTATTTTCCCTGAAATTAAAATGGGAAGGCAGATCATGACCAAGCTAATTGTATTTGTCCTTACGGTGTCGTTATCGGTTACTCCAGGTTTTGCTGCGGACAGTGAAGCAGAGGAAGATCCACGCGCCCCCTTGAAGTCCGTTGCACTGATTGTCGCAACGGTTGTGGTAGCGGTGACGGCGGTGGTTATCGGTAAACGTAAAGCCGCTAAGAGTAAGTTACTGAAAGAAGCACTAGAAAAAGCGGCACGAGAAAAAGAAGCACTAGAAAAAGCGGCACGTAGGGCTGAAAAAATACGCATAGCTGAAGAAAAGGAAGCACTTGCGCTGGAGGAAGCGGCACGTAAAAAAGAAGCACTTGCGCTGGAGGAAGCGGCACGTAAGGCTGAAAAAATACGCATAGCTGAAGAAAAGGAAGCACTTGCGCTGGAGGAAGCGGCACGTAAAAAAGAAGCACTTGCGCTGGAGGAAGCGGCACGTAAGGCTGAAAAAATACGCGAAGCCAAAGAGTACACCGCGGCGCTGGTCAGAAAACATACCTCAACTATTGAACACGGTAAGGCTTTACAACTAGAAGCGCAAGATGGCAAAAAAATGAGTGTCGCAGATTTACGTGGTATCTACGAGGGAAGGGTAGCGGCTTTAGAAATTGAAAAAGCCAAAAAATTAGCAGCAATCCACCAGCAATATCCTGACTCCCACTCATCTGAAGAAATAGCAACGGCAATCACACAGCGAGACGCACAAATTGATAAGATAAAGGGACTGTATCATCATAGTGAGTGGCAAATTCGCGAAGATCATATTCGTAAAATCAACACTGATTTTGACAAAAAATATCCAAAGTACTCAGCTATACATAAACTTGAGGATGAGCATAAGCACTCTCTTGAATATTGGCACAACATATACGATGTCACCAAGAATTTAACTGACGGTCTGCCTGAAGTGAAATATGCTCCTGAGCTGGCTGAGAAAATATCTACAATCATTAACAGCACAACGATCAACAGCGAGTTAACTGCTTTGGTAAAACTCGGTAATCTACAGGAAGTTATCTGGAAATTAGCTGAGCGTGGGTTCACCTCTGAAGCTACGGCGATGAAAAAAATAATAGAAGATGTGCTGATGAACGATAAAATAATTAGCAAAGATACCTTGCCTGGAGGATTTACTAAACCTCTGTTGCTTGAATTCAGCAGTGGTTTGAAGGGAGTATATAAAAGTACTCACTCACCAGAAGAACGTCTTGTTGCTTGGCCACAACGGGAAATTGCAGCATACAGATTAGACCAGTTGCTGGGCCTGCATGTTTTCCCTATCACGGTGCCACTAAAGATAGGTAATTACAAAGGAGCAGTGCAGTTGTTCATCAACGGTATGGGTGACGACTTCCACAAACAATACAAGAGTTATCTCGAACTGATTGGCAAAGACATCTCCTCTGAAACCCACCACATTACGACCAGAAACAGGACTTTCTTTTTATTGACAGGGGACCGCGACCGATCTGGTTACTACGATAATAAGATTAATCCTATTGCCGGAAGACTTATAAGTATTGACTCAGAACAAGCTTTTGATTATCCCCGTGTCGACCAAGGCCTGTATGGTCGGCACTTTGAGGAGTTGCGTGAAAATAGTAAAGCATTTTACACCGATGCTGATTTTATTGCTCGTTTAGACAGCATCACAACGGCACAACTCGAAGCGATCTTTCACCCACTTTTCGACCCGCAGCTAGCTACTAATATGGTAGAAGGACTGCACCTATATATTCGCAGTTACGTAGACGCAGCAAAGCAGCTTCACCCCTAAACAACGTTGTTCCTGAGTCCCGTGGCATTGTTGCCTAAGTCGGTGTATATTCAGGCACTACGAGTCAGTTTGGCAAAAGAAATCAGACGAGAATAAGGCACGGCCGCAGCATTCATGATACGATGAAAAAATCAAAAACCCATCACGTGGAGTTCGGCGGTGAGAAACGGTACCGCGTACCAGGTCAGGAATTGGGGCAAGTATAACAAGGCACTCGTTGCCAGAGGCGATGTCCGCCTGTGGCTCAGCGACGATGTGAGGGGGAGTGGCAAGTGCGGACGCACGGCGAGGGCAAAGCCGAGGGGAAGGGCGAGGAGCGACGCGACATCGCGATGAAGATGCTCGAGGAAGATGAGCCTGAAGCGAAAATCATCCGCATCACTGGACTATCCAAGAAAGAACTGCAACTGCTCAAGCGTGGTCTGAAGGATAAGAGGGGGTAGACGGGTGGTTGTGTTGAAACGGGATCAGCGGCTATGCTAGCTGGCATACTCCCCACCAGACGGCTTTTCGCTGCTGTGCATAGATGTGATGGCAATTGTTAAGTCTTTGCTACGACACCGCTGTTGTGCCCCTACTCATGGTTAGGGGTAAAATTATTACGAGTACTATATAAAATAACGTAAACAGGTTGAAATTAATAATAATTGTATGTTACAATCACCCTTGGTAGTCGCCCTTGGTAAGACGAGTAAGGAGGCTTTCTATGGTGCTTTGTAAGAGGCTAATTGCAGTTATTCTCACGGTGTCGTTATCGGTTACTCCAGGTTTTGCTGCGGACAGTGAAGCGGAGGAAGATCAGCGCGCCCGCTGGAAGTCCGTCGCGCTGATTGTCGCAACGGTTGTGGTAGCGGTGACGGCGGTGGTTATCGGTAAACGTAAAGCCGCCAAAAACAAGGCACTGGAAGAAGCACTAGAAAAAGCGGCACGAGAAAAAGAGGCACTAGGGAAGGCTGGAAAAACTGTAGGAAAAGGTGAAGGTGTAGTACAAAGTCTTGACCGTGAAAAAATACTGAACCTGTACAGCAAGGACTACGGCATAATTGAGTATGAAGATAGATACACTTATGAGCGAAGTATCGCCAGACTAGGACTGCGTCCTCCGCATAACTTGGGATTACCGAAGTTTTCTTCGCGGCTTAACGTTTTTTGGGCACAAGAAGCAACTGGAACACCTGAGGCAAGAATGCTGATGGAGAAGATAGGAAAGAAACTTGACTTGGTTGATTCTAATATAGCCATCATAGACGGAGGCTTTACGCCTCCTAGTGTGATGAGTGAAACAATGCGTTCAAGAATGCACGACGATCTGTCTGTCGATAGTAACTGGTCGGACATAATGGATAACTATTTTCGAAATAATGGCAATGACAATCATGCTGCGAAGGTACTTGGTATTATATTGGGGGAAGCTCCTGTGGGAGTGTCTTCCAGGGGAAAAGTAACTCATGTGCGAGCTGATAACCGAGGATCTGATATTTTTTCATTACGGGAGGAAACAACATTTTCGGAAAATAGCCTCGCAGTAGAACCCGATCTCGTCAACGTATCGCTGGGGGGACTTGGAGTGGGGTTGGAAGATATTGCTAAAGCAAAGGAAGAGGTCGGTCTTCGTAAAACTATTTTCATTAAGGGTGTCGGCAATGACTTTCCACTCTCTGGTGATGATAAGATAATTGCTAATCTCGGAGACGAAATTATCACGGTAGGCAGTGCTGATCCTGGGGGTTTTCCTAGCGAATTTTCGCAAGTATCGGAAAAAGTAATCGTGCTTGCACCTGCTGATACTTTCCAAGTGTCTGAGATAGGAGGTACGCTTACTCGCTTCGGTGGTACGAGTGGAGCAACCCCGATGGTCACTGGTGCGCTTGCCGACACCATGAGTATCCTTCCAGATCTGAGTCGGGATGAAGCGGTTATCATGCTGCAAAAAACTGCTACCCGCACGAGCATCCACAGTACCAGCCAGGTCGATGGCGCGGGGGTGCTCAATCACTACAAAATGCTGCGGGTTGCCGCAAGGTTGCGTGACGCAGGCTTTCACGAGCTTGACTCTACTCAAAGGACTGCACTGCTTAGCAGTAGCGAGAAGCTCTATGATGGAGAGAGTCTCTTTGACTTTAGTAAAGAAGCAACGAAATTACGAAGAGAGGCACAAAAGTTACTGGCGAGCAACGAAACAGAAGCTTTTAAAAAACTGCGCTTGGCATTCTTTCTCGACAGCACTGACGAAAAAACCAGGAAGACGTTAGCGGCGATATATCGTGATGCGGGACACCAGGCATCGGCAGAATTCTACGACGTAACGGTAGATCTTAACGAACCGATCGCAAAGAACGCCCCATACCATATAGAACACATTCACAATAAATATATTGCAAGAAAGACAATATCTGGCTGATTTGGCGCACGATCAATGTGTAGCTGCCCCATTTCTTCTTCCCCCCTCTCTCCCTCAATATTGCAGACAGACAATTGTAATTTTAGGGTTTTTGCAACATAACTAAAGCGAAAAAAAACGCCGATGGAGTTCGCCTGGGGGAGTTTTGTTTTTAGCCAAAAAAAGGGAAGTGGTGCGGACGAAGGCGGGTTTAAGTTTGGTGGAGTTGATGGTCGCGGTGGCGATTATCGGCATTTTGGGAGCCTTGGCGCTGCCGCGTTATCATGCTTTCTTGGCACAGGCACGGCGGGGGGAACAGTGAGTGTGGCTATACGCAGGGTGATGCGGTATAGACGGGCACAGCGCACTAGACCTCGCCCGCCAGCTCGGTCTGGCACGCATCGCCGCACTCATCGCCGCCCATCCCAAAGCTATGCCTGTCGTGGCAAAAGACAAACAAACTACCACCTGGGGTGAACTGAAAAAAGAAGAGTGAACTATACCCCCTGCTTTCTCTCTATCGGCAGTTCAGCAGCTGAAAAATTCCGCAATCCCCTGCTGCCAAGGCATAACGTGCACACCTTCAACTAGGGAAGGTGTTGTGGTGCGACAAAAAATACATGGCTGGCAGTTGGCAATGCTCTTGCTTAAGCGGGCGAGTTTACGGATGGCAGTGATGTCTGGTGTGGGAGTGGATTTGATTTCGATCGCCAGTGTCTGCCTGCCTTTATTGGCAATGATATCGATCTCTGCCCCCCTATCGGTGCGGAAGCAAAAAAACTCGTAGCCCTTTTCGTGTGCAGAGTTTTCTTTGATAATTTCCAACACGACAAAATGTTCAAAAAAGCGTCCGAATTCATAGGTAGCTGGGCGTAGATAGGTATCGAGAGACAATGACGCGGCTCGTGCAACACCTGTATCAAAAAAATAAAACTTGGGATGCTTGGTATAAGCCATGCGAGTGCTACGACTAAAAGCAGGCAAGTAAAAACCGATCAAGGTGTCTTCCAGAATACTGAAATATCTTTGCACGGTACTCTTATCGACACCAGTTTGGCGCGCCAGCAAAGATATGTTCAGGACTGTGGCACTAGCACTGGCAGCAATTTGTAAAAAACTACGAAAGGGAGCAAACTTACGCAGGAAGCCTTCGGCTTGCACCTCCTCACGCAAATAGGTATTGACGTAGCTATGTAGAAAACGCTTGCGTTCGGTACTTTCGTCGCGCAAAGCCACAGCACGTGGTAACATCCCAAAATTAAGGGCATCATCGAGATCAAACTGCAAACCAAGCTCTCGCGCACTAAAGGGATATAGGGCAAAGGTGACGGCCCGCCCCGCCAGTAAATTAGCCGCACCACGCCGCAATTTGCGCGCACTGGAGCCAGTCATGGCGAAATTGATGCCATGCCTCTCTATGGCAAGATGTACCACATCAAGGAGACGCGGTGCCTTCTGCACTTCGTCGATAACTACCCAGTTGTTCTGCCGTTGTTTGGCACTGGCTTTCTGCCAATCTTGCAATAACAACTGCGGTGCGTTGAGATAACGTGCCTCTGTCTCTGCTTCCAGCAAGCCAACCCAGAAATGCTCACGTACTGACAGTAACCGCCGTAGCAAGGTAGATTTACCCGTTCCACGTGCCCCGAACAAGAAAAAACTCTGGAATTTAGAAGGCTTGACTGTTCTATTGATCATGACAGGTAAATTATGTCGCTTTTCGTGCTTATAGTCAACATTTTCTGCAAGTATTTGATATAATTTCCTAAAAATGTGGTCGAGCGCTACCTTGCCGCGGAAGAGGGCGGGCAATTGTGCCAGGGCTGTGTCTTGACTTGCGCCACAATCATCCATGCTAGTTGACCCGTCAGTCCCACGCGGTTAGTATAGGCGTTAGGTAACCGCTTTACGGGGAAGAACCCTTACCATGTGGCGATACGCAGCCGCGCTCGGGTGCGCACTGCTGACAACAGGTGTCAGTGCTCGAGGACACGGCGAAAGAGGGATAGACGATTTTTTAGCCGCAACAAACACACTGGAACACGAAGAGCACACCCAACTGATCGTTACAATGGATGACAACCTCTTCGACCGCTACAGATCGAACAACATCCACCACAATACCCTGCTCTATCTCGCCATGATCAGACAAGGAACACCCTACCGCTGGGGGGGACGTAACTGGTTGCGAGGAGTGGACTGCTCCAACTTCACCATGAAAATTTTTCAAGACCTGGGTGCCTACTACAAGAAATACCAACCGACCAGCATCATGCGCAAAGTGAAAAAAAACAACGGCTACTACAACATCACTATCGACCGAGCCAAAATAGGCGACATGCTCGTCTACGGCACCTACGACGGAAATAAATGGCACGGACATGTGGTCATTCTCATCGACCGCCACTTTCGCCACAACAACTTCCATGGCCTAGTCGTCGGCAGCCACGGCGACGATGTCGGAGTGCGCTTCATCAGCTACGAGGGATTTCCCCACTACTACCGCCGCCCCGATGTCAAACTACACAACGTCCTGCGAGTCGCCGCCTTCGCAGAACGTTACAACGAATGACACCCCCCCACCTAGAGGGAGAGCTCGACACAACGGGCAGACACAGGGACGACATCGACCCTGAACGTCGCCGTGCACTCGCAAACACTGCCCTCACAACGAAGAACACGCTCCCCACCCCGCTCGCTGCTGCTGCAAACCAAACCAGCAAGATCCTCATCGCTGACCAACACAGGATGATCGGTCGCCAACTGCAACACAGACTCACCATAACGTAGAGTCTCCTCACCCTCCGCCGCACAGACAACAGGATTGGCAGTGGACGAAGCAGTGCCCGACGGGGTGCCAGCAGGCGGTGTAGTATCAGGTGGCGCAGTCTCAGAGTCAAAAACAGCAACCTCCTCAGCGCTAAACTTAAACGCTTCCCTAGTGGTCTTGCCGTCCTCCGTGTGCGTGCAGTCGACATCATAGTCGCCGTCATCGTCCTGTTCGCCGTCAGTACTACACACACATAGCTCCGCCCGACAAGTAAAGCGAGTGGGCAACGGGAGACACCTGAACTCCCCCAACCCCTCACGCTGCGCAGGCGATAGATGCAGATCAGCATGCACAGTCCGACGCGCCGCTTCCCCACACCGCATCGCACCGCTGCTGGCACCGTCACGCAACTGCTTGGCAATGATGCGCATCTGTGCCTCGTTGAGATCGAGCAAATCATCACCACAAGTGACAGTACCGCAAAACATGACGGCGATGGCCAAGATTCGTAACGGCATGCTTCCTCCCCGCGTCGTCAATAACTATCGATAAGTGCCACTATCTCCACGTATCCCCTCTCCTCCGCGATATCACGCGCCCTCTCACGCTTCTTATTGCTAATCTGCGTGCTCGCTCCCGCCTCGAGCAACAAACGAGCGACGGCAAGACGATCGTACGCCGCGACCTTATGCAAAGCAGTATCGCCATCCTCGTCGCGCGCATTCACGTTGACAGCCGTTTCCCTGAGCAGCTGCTGCACAGTGGACGTGTGCCCAAACCAGGCGGCATAATAAAGTGCCGTGCGCCCCCGCACCGTCTTGATGTTGATGAGCCGAGGCTGCTTGTTGAGCAAGAGACGCACAACACCGTCATAACCGAGCTGCGCCGCCCAATGCAGTGCCGTGTAGCCGTTGTTAGTAGCGAGCGTAGGACGAATGCCCGTATGCCCCAACAACGCCTGCACCAGGGCATTATTCTCGCCGACGACCGCACGATGCAAGGGTGTAACCCCCCGACTGTCACGGACATTGATCTGAATCCTCCCGTGCGCCAGTAATGCACGCACAACACGCTCATGACCCCCACGTGCGGCAAGATGTAAGGGGCGCTCCAGCCCTGCACTGGCTGCGTTGACCTCGATAGCGTCGTAATCCAACAGAGCGTTCACTACCCGTAGATAACCGCGTCGCGCCGCATAGTGCAGTGCCGTGTAAGCATTGCTATCATCCACAGCATTGACGGCAACGTTGCCCCGCTTAGCCGCGATAATAGTCAGCACACTCTCCTCGCTATCGCCCCGCGCCAACTCAGCCAACAAAGTTACCGCACTGCCGACATTACCTGCCTCATACTCGTCGAACACCGCCACCACCCCAGTATGTCCCCTAGCCTTCGCTCGTTTGCGAGGAGTTAAATTCCATCTGTCTCTGAGTGCAGTGTCGATACCAGCATGTGCCAGCAACGCACGCACGACAGCAACCTGCCCGTGATGCGCGGCAAAATGCAAAGCAGTGAAACGCTTGTTGTCCTGCACATTGACATCGATGTCGCGATGCGCCAACAACTGATGCACAATGTTAAGCGAGCCGCGCTCGGCCGCGAACATCAAAGAAGTTTTCTGCCGACTGTTGCTGCTGTTAACCTCGATGTTCGCATGCGCCAACAGTTTGGTAATTAGCGCGGTCTCCTCCTCCTTGACCGTCAGCAGCAGCAAACTCTCCTGATGGCTGTTCTTGACGTTAACGTCGATGTCGAGATGCCCCAACAACAGATCGATGACCCGACTATAATCTTCGTCGGTCGCAATGTGCTGCGCGATGGCGAGATGCAGCGCCGTGCGACCCTCAACCCCCGTTACCACCGCGTTAACGTCAATACTGCTATGCTCGAGCAGATGAGTGACCGTAGCCGCATCGCGCTTAGCCACCGCCAGATGAAGGGCAGTCTTGTTGCCGCGATCCTTCACATCGACATCGATACCCGCAATGCTCAGCAGGGTGCGCACCAGACCGCTCTTTTTGTTGCGAGCTGCAATGTGCAGCGCCGTGTCGCCGTCAGCGTTTTTGTGGTTGGCCTCGATGGCCGCGACGGCGGCGAGCTGTGTCACCACAGGAGTGTCGCTGCCCCGTATCGCGATGTGCAGAGGAGCGTCACCATCACCGTCCTTCAAATTGACCTCCACGCCTGCAGTACGCAACAAAATACCCACGAGATTAGCGTTCTTGCTTTTCACCGCCAGCAGCAGAGGTGTATCACCCGCCCTGTCTTTGCGGTTCGCATCGATGTCACGATGCCGCGCTAGCAAGGTAACTATCGCCTGTTCCTGCTCCCGCACCGCGAGCAACAGAGCAGTATCGCCATCTCTATCAGTGGCATTGACCTCGATAGCACGATGCCGCAACAAATCGGTAACCGTGCTGGCCTGCTGTAAACGCACCGCGTGATGCAAAGCAGTCTCGCCCTCCCCGTCTTTTAAATTAATCTGGAGGTCAGGATGCGCCAACAGAGCGGCAAGCAAACGAGCATACTCGTACTCGACCGCATAATGCAGCGGAGTCTTGCCACTGCGACGGTCTCTTTCATTAACGTCGAGATCGTCTTCGTCGTCATTGAGAATGTCGAGAGCCACATCTTCCACATCTTCGCCGCTACCCTTGTCACGCAACTCCTCCATCAGCGTGCCGCGGAAAACAACATCGTCGCCCCTGTCCAGGTTGTCAAAAATTTCCACCACATCATTCGAACCGCTGGCTTCGGCGCGCCCATAAGCACTGAGCTGCTGGTTATCGAGAATAGTCAGGTCGATATTAGGCACGTCGAGTAGCAGCGTCACCACCGCCGTACTGCCGTGATGAGCCGCGCTATGCAAGGCCGTCGAACCTGTCGCATCCTGTAGATTGACATCGATGTCAGCATCGCGCAGCAATACCTCGACAACCTCGTCGTTGTCGAACTCAGCCGCAATGTGCAAGGCAGTCTCGTCGTGGGTGCGGGTACGGAGGTTAACATCGACACGGCGGTCATCGACCAACATCTGAACAACCTCAGGATTGCGCTGCTCGGCAGCGATATGCAACGGTGTACGTCCCGTGTCGTCCTGTAGATTGACATCGACTGTGCCGCTACGGTAACGCAGCAACTCCGCGAGAATGTTTTCATGGGCAAGATCGACAGCGATGTGTAGGGCAGTTTCGCCGACATTGTTGGTAAGATTAGCGTCGAGGCGGCGATTGCCCAGCAACAGCCTTACCGTTTCCAGTTTTGCATGCCGCACGGCAAGATGTAGTGGGGTCGCGCCGTTGGTGTTCTTGAGGTTGGGGTTGAGCAAAGTGCGGCGCACGAGGAGATCGACGACCGTCTCGTACGGGCCGCGGGCCGCGCCGACAGGGTCGTCCCCCTGTACTGCGTAGTGCAGTGCCGTGTTGCCTGTGCTAGGCTCGGTGTAATTGACATCGAGGTTTTGATCGGTACGCATAATCGTTAAGGCCGACTTCTGGCGGCAATCGCTATCGCCTGCGGTGCAGTACTCGTCTGGGTCGATGTTACCTACCTTCAAGGCCTGGATGAGCCGTTCCGCAGAACTCGTGCCATAGAGGGTATCGCCACCATCGAAAACGTCGATAACATCGGTATGGCGGTGACTGACCGCTTCGTCACGTGCTGTCTTGTCGTTGCCGTTGCTGATCGTGGTGTCGATCCCGCTCTTGTTGAGCAGTAAACGCACGACGGCAGGGCGGTTATGCAGTGCGGCGAGGTGCAAAGGCGTGTTGCCTTGGACATCTTGCCGATTGATATCGACATCTGTCTGTCGCAACAAACTCGCCACCACATCGTCACGACCGAACTTTGCCGCCAGATGCAGCGGGGTTTCATCACGGTCGTTAGTGCTGTTTAAGAACGTCCTGCCGCGGTCGGCGCGCAAAATCACTGCCACCACATCCGTGCGCCCATTTTCCGCCGCCAGATGTAACGCCGTGTTGCCATCGTTATCCTCCGTCCCCGCTAGCGCAGCAATCCCGCCACCCGTGTAGGCACTGAAAAAACTCACGGTGTCGGCATGTCCGTTTGCTGCCGCCAGATGCAACGCCGTCTTGCCGTCGCTGTCCTGTGCCTCTACGTGGCTGCCAAAACTCGCCAGCATCGCACTGATTAGATGCGTGTGACCCAAGCTCGCGGCGTAATGCAAGGCTGTCTGCTGCTTGTCATCTGCTGTTTGTACCAAGATGCCCGCGGCGGCGAGAAGAAGAATGACGATACGTTGCTGGTTGAACTGTACCGCCAGATGCAGAGGAGTCCGGCCCGTCGTCTTATCCTTGAGGTTAAGGTTAATGCCTGCATAGTCCAGCAATTCCTGAATGACCAGCAGGTAGCCCGCCGTATCCGCATCCGTGTTGATAGGATTAGCATGCTCGATGATGGCGTAGTGCAAGGCTGAGTTGCCCGTTTCCTCCTCGACTTCGTTGATGTCGAGGTTAGGGTCAGTATCGATGATCACCACCGCCTCTCCGTGGTTGCGGTTTTTCAGGGTGACGATCAACACATAGCGCGGCTCGCAACCCTCCTGTCCCGTGTTACTGTTGTACTCATACTCGTCGAAATGACAGTCACGCTCGCGTTGCCCGCGCCGATGGTGCTCGTACAACCACTGCACCCCTGCCTTGTCGTCTTTACCGAGCAACAAATCGTTATTGCCCCGCTCCCCGATCCGCTCCCATGCCATGATCGCCCGCGGCTGTTTGCCGATCCTTACTCCTCCGTCGTGGGTGTCGGCGAGGCCGAAGGCATGCCCGATCTCATGGAGCAAATTGAGTTTGTCGTGCTCACCCAAGGTATCGCGGTGATTCTCTTTGGGTAAACGGCCATCGCCGAGCTGGATGACAGGCTGATTGTGCGCGCAGGCTCCGCTGCTATCCTTGTCGCAACTACCGTCGCTGCTAGGGATAGTGGTGTAGCCGCCGGAGGCATTTCGGTAGCGCGTGCAGCTGATCGGGCAGGGGATCTTTGAAGCAAGAGAAGAGTGCGAGCAGGCAAAATTGACTGTCAGATCTGCCACATCCTTGGGGTCAGTGTTGTCGATATAACCGCCACTGATGATCGGGTTCTCGGTGCTGCTGTACGGTGTTCGCAGTGGGGCGAGCCACTTGTCGATGGCCGCGTTGACCACCTCGGTGGCATTCACTCCCCCCAGACAGGAATGCCATGTGCAGTCATGTTCAGTTACAGTATCGTCGTCGGGGCTGGCGGGATCGGCCCCCTCGTCAGTGCTTGTGCATGTGGTAGGATCAGGAGATTCTCCCGCCGTGACTTTGTCATCGGTCATACAAGGGTTATCGCAATCTTCATGCTTAGTCGCCCACCACCCGACCTGCACCTCGACCGTCATATCGAGGTAAGGCGGGTCGCGTGCGTCGGAAGAACTGTTGGGGTGGTCTTTTTCATGCACTTTGTTGATCAGATAGGCGTTGCCATGCAAGCCACAGACCACTGTGTTGCCGCGATAATAACACCTGTGGATATCGCTGCCGCTAGGATGCCCATCACGATCTCGCTGTGTCTTGCTGATGAACTTAGAGCCTGACTCCAGATCATCTCCCCCGCAGGCGAGGCAGAGTGCTAGCATCCACAGGGAGAGCAATCGCTTAGCATCATTTTTCATCCTCTTCCCCAAAAGTTCATGGAGGCTATCGGTGGTTTTTTGAAATGCTTGAATGTTTTTTGTTTTTTGCTCTAATTACGGATTAGCACCTAATCTATCGCACGCGGCAAGGATGACCCTGTCTTGCGGTCACTGTGGTACTAGGTGACGTGAGATGATCAATTTTTGCATTTGGGAAGTGCCCTCGTAAATTTGAAAAATTTTCGCATCGCGATAGAGTTTTTCCACAGGGTACTCGCGGTTATAGCCGTAACCGCCGTAGATTTGCACCGCATGTTCGGTGGTCTTGACTGCGGTTGCCGAGGCGAACAACTTCGCCATCGAGGCCTCCTTCGTCGCGCGCTTTTTCTGGTCGAGCAACTGTGCTGCTCGCCAGGTCAGCAGACGGGCGGCTTCGATCTCGGTGGCCATGTCTGCCAGCATGAAAGCCACCGCTTGATGGGCGAAGATCGGTTTGCCGAAGGCATGGCGTTCTTGTGCGTAGCGCAGGGCGTGGTCGAAGGCGCACTGTGCAACTCCTGTCGCGAGGGCGGCGACCATCGGGCGGGACTTGTCGAAAGCACGCATGGCGATCTTGAAACCCTCGCCCTCTTCGCCGAGACGGAAGGCGGCGGGTACTTTCACCTCCTTGAAGGTGACGGCGCGGGTATCGGAGCAGCGTTGTCCCATGTTTATTTCTTTCTTGCCTGGCGTGATACCGTCCAGATCGCGGGGGAGCACAAAACAAACCATCCCCTTTGCGCCGCGCTGGCGGTCGAGGGTGGCGAGGACAAAATACCAACTGGCGACGGAAGCATTGGTGATCCACATTTTTTCGCCGTTGAGGATATAGCTGTCGCCGTCTTTTCTGGCGGTGGTGGTGATGGCGGCAACATCGCTACCTGCGTCGGGCTCGGTGACGCAATAGGCCGCGACGCGCGGTTTCTCCAGCAGCAGGGCGGTGAATTTTTTGATTTGTGCGGCGTTACCCGCTAGAGTCAGCGGCGAGAGGGCGAGTTCGTTGGCCGTCAGTGCCGTCGCCATCCCTGAACAGCCGTAGGCGAGCTGTTCGACGATCAAGGCGACATCGAGATGCGAGAGGCCGAGACCACCGTGTGTTTCGGGCACGAAGACGTTCATCAGTCCCTGGGCGAAGGCTTTCTCGACGATCGGCCAGGGATAGTCCATCGATTCATCGTAAGTCGCGGCACAGGGCATCATCTCACGCTGGGCGAATTCCCGTGCGGCATGCTGCAAGGCTCGTTGCTCCTCGTTAAGCTGAAAATCTGGCATCGCTTGTCCTCATTATCTTGTTGGATTAACTGCCGAGCGGTGGCATTATCATAAGGAGGTGCGTAGTTCAAGAAGTCAGGCATGGTCACTCCACCCAGCAGCAGAGGCAGGCGCAGCAGAGACGGGAGCTATTCTACCCGTTGTCGTGCCCAGATAGACAAGGCGCTCAGTGCGGGCTGCTACACCGTGTTCGATATCGAAACGACGGGCGGTAATGCACTGAAAAACGGCATCACCGAGCTCTGTGCCCTCAACTACCAGCACGGTAAGGTCAGCGACCGCTACTACACGCTGGTCAATCCGCGCATCCCCATCCCGCCGCTTGTGCGCAAGATGACGGGGTTAAACGATAAGATGGTCAAGGACGCACCGTCGATCGAGGAGGTCATGCCAGCTGTGCTCACCTTCATCGGCGATCGTGTTCTGGTCAGCCACAATTGTGGCGGCGATATGAAGTTCATCAAGCATTTTGCGCTTCAGGTCTGCCGCAAGCAAATCAAAAACTTCTATCTTTGCACGCATTTGCTGACTACCAAACTTTTCCCTGCCGCACCCGACAAGACTCTACAGGGCAGTGCCAAACATCTGGGGGTGGAGGTATCGTCGGCACATCGTGCCGAGGGCGATGCCGAAACGACGGTGGCTCTGTTCACGCAGCTGTTGCGTGTCCTGCGCGAACGTGACATCGAGACGATCAGCGAGGCGATCAGATTGCAGGGCGACATCGATTCGTGCACGAAGCTCGGTTGGGCGATCGGCAGCAAAACTCTGCAAGACATGCCTGCTTGCCCTGGTGTGGTGCGCTTGTTCGATCGTGAGCGCAAGCTTATTTTCAAGGCCAGCTATGCGAACCTCGCCCGCGATGTGCGTGCCCTCAGTCAGTATCGGGATTTGCCTCGCACCGTATTACGCAATATCCTACAGGCGAGCAGTCTGCGCACGCAGCCGTTCCCCAATCTCTATGCCGCCATGTTGTGGGAGCAGCGGGTCAGCGAGGGTGAGCATTTCGTCAAGAGCTGTCTCGGCTACCAACGCGACCTCGCTACTATCTTTCTGCAACCGCACCGCAACGGCGTAAGGGTTGCGGTCGGTGAAGTTCCCGTCGCGGCGACGCACGCCTTCGGCCCGCTGACCAGCAAGCAGGAGTATTGGCGGGTGATACGCCAGGTTGCGGCAATTTTTTCCCACAAGGTGGGGCGGGATGGTTTGCACTTATCGCCGACGCAGGCGGTGTTGGTGGAATTTTTATTGCGCGGCGAACTGTCGCGTCGCCGTGCCGAAATAGAAAAAAAGCGCGCCAACAAATTCACCGCATTTCTCAAGTCGATCTTCCTCACGCAGACGGAGCAGGGGGATATCGATCGTCTGCAAGCGATTGAGTTGCCGACACCGCTGACTTCACTGCTCGATACCACCTGTGGGGTGTTGGTGGTGCCGAGCTACACCCGCAATGCCTGGCAGCTGTATCCGATTGTCGCTGCCCGTCCGCTTGCCTGTTTCGAAACCAGTAGCGATTGGCGTGATTTTCTGGCTCGCTATGCGTGGTGCGATGCCATTTACAAGAGGTTGCAACACCTGCAAAAACAACACAAGGGGATGACAACGTTGCAGGACAGTAGCAAAGTAAACATCACCCTGTGGTGGCTTTTTTGCCACAGCGTTAAATCTGAACGTGTTTGGCTGCCACTCAAGGAACTGAGGAATCACGTAAAGAAAAATCCTAGTCGGGGTAAGACTTAAAGTTGCGGTGTCCTCAGTCGATGGGTGAGGGCGCGGGTGGCTAGTTTTACTGCTGTGGTGGCGATCCTTCCTCGAATTCGGCATCGACCACATCTCCTTGCGGCGGCTTGTCGCCGCTGCTGGCAGTCTCTGCGGTCGTTCCTGTTTGGGGAGAGGCGGCATTGTTGTCGGTCGCCTGCTTGTAAATCTGATCGGACAGCTGGTGTATTTTCTTCTCCAGGGCGGTTTTTGCTTCCTTCAGCGTGGTTACCGCTGTGGAGGTTAACTTGCTTTTTGCTGTGTTGATTTCGTTCTCCAGCTCACTTTTTGTCGCCGCGGCAATTTTCTCCCCGTTTTCACGCAGCAACTTCTCTGCCTGAAAGACGAGCGAGTCGAGTTCATTGCGGCATTCGACCAGTTCTTTTTTCTGGCGGTCGGCTTCGGCGTGGACCTCTGCGTCTTTCTTCATGCGGGCGATTTCTTCGTCGGAGAGGCGTGTGGAAGACTCGATAACGATTTTCTGTTCGCGTCCTGTCCCGAGATCTTTGGCGGAGACGTTGATGATACCGTTGGCATCGATATCGAAGGCAACCTCGATTTGGGGCGTGCCGCGTGGGGCGGGAGGAATTTCGGTGAGGTTGAATCTGCCGATCTGTTTGTTATCCGCGGCCATCTGTCTTTCTCCTTGCAGGACGACGATTTCGACCGACGGCTGGTTATCGGCGGCGGTGGAGAAGACCTGTGCTTTTTTCGTGGGGATTGTTGTGTTGCCTTCGATCAGGCGGGTAAAGACACCGCCGAGTGTCTCGATCCCGTAGGAGATCGGGGTAACGTCGAGTAGCAGCACGTCTTTGATGTCGCCGCCGAGAATACCTGCTTGCACGGCGGCACCGACCGCCACGACTTCGTCGGGGTTGACGGAGCGATTTGGTTCTCGCTGGAAAAATTCTTTGACTTTGCTTTGTACCAGGGGAATGCGGGTCGAGCCACCGACCAGCACAACCTCGCTGATTTCGCTGACAGTCACCCCTGCGGCTTGCAGTACGTCACGGCAGGGGGTGATCGTTCTCGTTACTATATTCCCTACCAACTGCTCGAATTTAGCGCGGGTGAGGTTGATATGCATGTGCTTGGGGCCAGACTGGTCGGCGGTCAAGAACGGTAAGTTGACCTCCGTTGTTTGGGTGGTGGACAACTCGATCTTGGCTTTCTCGGCGGCTTCTTTGAGACGCTGCATCGCCATGGGATCGTTGGCGATATCGATACCTGTGTCGTGCTTGAAGGTTTCACAAAAATACGCGATCAGCTGCTCGTCGATATTGTCGCCGCCGAGGTGGGTGTCGCCTTTGGTCGCTAGCACTTCGACGACGCTGTCGCCGACTTCGAGAATCGAGATATCGAATGTGCCGCCACCGAAGTCGAACACGGCGATCTTTTCATTTTTCTTTTTGTCGAGCCCGTAGGCGAGTGCGGCTGCGGTCGGTTCGGCGACGATGCGTTTTACTTCTAGTCCAGCGATGCGTCCTGCGTCTTTGGTGGCTTGGCGCTGGCTGTCGTTGAAGTAGGCTGGCACGGTAATCACTGCCTCGCGCACGGGACTGCCGAGGTAGTCTTCCGCCGCGTTTTTGAGTTTGCCGAGCACTTTGGCGGCGATTTCTTGGGGGCTGCATTTTTTGCCGTGTAGAACGAAAACCGCTTCGCCTTGGCTGCCGCGCGTCACTTCGTAGGGCACGCGTTTAATTTCTGCGCCTGCCTCGTTGTAGTTGTTGCCGATGAAACGCTTCGAGGAGTAGACGGTGTTGTGGGGGTTGGTCACCGCCTGGCGGCGTGCGGTTGATCCGACCAGCACTTCGTTATTTTTCGCGTAGGCGACCACGCTCGGCGTGGTGCGTTCCCCTTCTGCGTTGGGAATTATCTTTGCTTCACCTTGTTCCATGACCGCGACCACCGAGTTGGTCGTGCCGAGGTCGATACCGATAATTTTGCTCATTTCTCTACTCCCCGTGGGTGCTACTGCTGTTACTCGTCCAACGGGCGAAACTTAATGCCAAAATCGTCGCTGTCAACCCCCTGGGAGATAATTCCGTGCGTTGCAACCTCTGGGTTTCTGTGTAACAATCCAGCTTTTCGTGGAAGTTGGGGTGACTTGTGGGAAAGGTTGCTGCGTCGTTGCTGCGTCGTCTTCCTGTCGACGATGGTTACGTCGAGTTGATCGATTACATGGGCAAGGGTGACCTCGCGGTGGTCAATGCGGCGCGGGTATCTTTCGGCAAGCAGAAGGATTGTCTCGACGGCACTGACCAGCGTTTGATTCGTTATCTCGCCGAGCACAAGCACATGAGTCCTTTTCGGCATGTGCAGTTCAGTTTTCGTATCCACGTTTCCGAGGTTGTCTGTCGCCAACTCTACAAGCACCAGGTTGGGTGTGCTTATACCAGCGGCGAGTTTCGGGAAGCGGCTACGGTGTGGAACGAGATTTCAGGGCGTTATGTGCAACACGAGCCTAAGTTTCATCAGGTCAAGAGTTTTCGTCCACAGCACGGCAAGAACTTGCAAGCTTCGCAGCAGCACGCACAGGTGGGAGACAACACGGAGGCATTGCGGGTGTACGAGGATAGTCTTGAACGCAGTTTCGCCGCGTATCAGCAGCTGATCGGGTTGGGTGTTTGCCGTGAACAGGCGCGGATGGTGTTGCCGCTTGCGTTTATGAACACCTTGATTTGGACGGCTTCGCTGGAAGCGGTGGTTAACTTCATCAAGCTGCGCGATCACGAAGGTGCGCAGTTGGAGATAAGGACTCTCTCGGCTGCGATCAAAGAGTTGATCTTGCCTATCTGTCCTATTTCCGTCGCTGCTCTCCTCCAGCGGTAATACGGCGGTATCCCCCGTTCAGGATGAGAGGGGGATACCGAGGGAAGGGCGTGACCTGATCAGTTGTCTCGTGTGCTGTGCACGAGGCGACGGCAGTAGTCCCGCAGTGCACTGGACACAGCTTCGACGGGACAGGTGGCCGTGCTGTGGTCAGCAACGACGGGGTTGTCGGCGAATTCGACCCCCGTGAACGATAACTGATGCAGGCGTTGTAGGGGGGTGAGATCGCTTACCGCATTGCCGCGGAAGTCAACCGTTTCCAGATCGTACAGGGCACGCAACGGCGAGATGTCGGTGATGCGGTTGGTGCTGAACAATGCTTGCTGCAGGTGGGGTTTGTTGTGCAGGGCGGTCAGCTGTTCGATTTGGTTGTGGCTGAAGTTGATTTTCTGCAAGGTGCGGTTGGTGGTGATGAAATCGATCGCCGTCAGCTGGTTGTGGCTGAAGTCTACTTCCTTCAGGTACTTGCCGACTGCGAGCGATGGCATCTGTGCCAAGTTGTTGTGGCGCAGGTTGAGGGTGCGCAGCAGGGTTAGTTCCTCGACCTGTGCGGCACTGCGCAGCTGTACTCCCGCCACTTCGAGGTGGTCGAGTCGTTTCAGATGTTGTAGTCCTTCGAGGCTCGCGATCCCCTCGTAATCGGCAACGTCGTGGGTGGTGTTGTCGAGTGTCAGCCGCCGCAGATTGGGCATGCCGCGCAACCCTTGGAGGTCGGTGATAGAGTTGTGGCTCAGGTAGAGACGACGCAGTTTCCGCATGTCGAGGACGGGCAGTTTCGTCAGACGGTTAGCGTTGACCGCCAACACCACGAGCTGCGGCAAGCTTTGCAGCGGTGTGATGTCGGTGATCGCGTTACCCGATAGATCGAGATGCCGCAAGCTACTCAACCCCATGAAGGGAGAAACATCGACGATGTCTCGCTCTTGCAAAGCGATGAAGGTCAGCTTGCGCAGCCTCTCGAAGCTTTCCTTGCAGGTGTCGCCGCCGACGTGTTGGCGTAGGACGGCCACCGTGTGACGGATGTGCTCCTTCTGCTCCTCGCTCGTTTCGGCACGGAAACGGGCGCGGCAGAAGTTCATGAACGTGCGTGCGGTACAGACTCGCCCCGCCTGTAGATCGGGCAGGGTGACTTCCTCCGAGGTGCCTGTCACACACCTGACTCTGATGGTATCGATGTCGTCGATACCTCGCACTTGTGCGGGGTATCGCTCCGCGCAAGCGAGCAGTGCGACCGATGCTAGCACTCCCCAAATCGTTTTTCTCATGGCAAATGTCCTCCACAATCAAAGTTAACGTTGAGATCGATGTTAGGGGTTCGAGCGCGGAAAGGCCAGTGAGTTGTGTAGCTCAGTGAACGCGGTACACGGGTAAAAGTTATTTCATTATAGATGCTTATCTGAGTAACCGAGCATTGTTGCATGAATCTGGCTAGCTTCGACATACCGACACTACAGCTACTGTCTCCTGGCACCCCGCGACAGGATGGTGCGACACACCTGACGGTCGTCGAAGGGTAAAAGTCTGCCTGCCACCTCCTGGTATTTTTCCGCTCCCTTGCCTGCGATGAGCACCGCTGCGCGTGGGCACGCACGGGCGGCATGAATGGCATAGGTAATAGCGGCACGGCGCTCAGGTTGCACGGTAACCTTGCCGCGGTGCGCCGCGATCCCCTGCAGGATCTCTGCCGTGATCGCGGTGACCTCCTCGTCGCGTGGATTGTCGGCTGTCAGAACGATGTGGTCGGCAAACTGTGCCGCTACCTCGCCCATCGCGGCGCGCTTGTTGCGGTCGCGCTTCCCCCCACAGCCGAACACCACCCAGCGCGGGGTAGCGAAGGACAGCGCGGCAAGACTGGCGCGCAAGGCCTCCGGAGTGTGAGCGTAATCAACGATCACTAAAGGGCTTTTGTGGATAATTTCCATGCGTCCCGCACCGACCTTTACCTTCCGCCAATCCGCCGTCGCGATCCTGACGGACAGTAAATTTTCTGCCGCCAGCAGCGCCGCGGCGAAGTTCAAAGCGAGATGGGGGGCAAAAAAGTTCAGCTGACCGAGACGTTGTTGCCCGTTCATCACCACCGCCAGCTCAGCAGTTAAGTTGTGTGATTTAAGGATGTTAACCTGCATACGCGGATGATTAGGCGTGTGCATAGGCTGGTGCTTAGCTTGCGCATAATCGTAGAGCCACAGCTGAGGATGGGTGACACTCAGTCCGTAACGCCGCGCCTGTGCCATCACCTGTTGCGAGATGATCAACAGCTGTGCACAGGCACAATTTGCCGTGATCAAGCTCCACTTGCTGGCGAAGTAGTCCTGTCGCGTGGGGTGAAAGTCACCATGATCGTCAGAAAAACTCGTGAAAATAACTGCTTGACAACGCAGCGGGGTGATCTTGTGCAGAGCCAGGGCATGCGAAGAGACTTCCAACACGACATAGCGTACCCCCTGTGCCTGAGACCAAGCGAGAATTTTGAAGAGCAAGTCTGGATCAGGCGTGGTCAAAGGATTGGAGCACAGTAGTTGGTGATCACAGAAGATGCCGTTGCTGCCGCTGAGCACTGTCTTGTGCCTACGCTGCGTAAGCAGCTGCGCGAGCATAGTCGCCGTGCTGGTTTTGCCATTTGTGCCCGTTATGCCAATAATACTGAGATGTTGCTGGGGATGAGCGTGTGCCGCGGCACACAACCAAGCCCAACTACGGCGCGCATTGCCGACCACCAGCAGCGGCACGGGGAACTTTCTTGCCTCAGCAGCAATACCTGCCCGATCGCTGATGAGGAGGCAAGCACCGCCCGCAACAGCTCGTTCCAGGAAGACATTGCCGTCGTGAGTTCGTCCCCTGAGTGCGATAAATATGTCCCCCGTCTGCAATCGCCGTGTGTCCACACACAGCTGGCCGCCGCGGGTCGCGGTGGCGGCAGGGAAGCGTGCCATGTTGTCCCCACGCAACTCACCTGCATCTCGCAAGTGAGTGACGATCTCGCCGACCGTCAGAGGTGGGGGGGGTGGGAAGTTTACCGCGGCCATTTTCTCAATAGCTCCCCGCCCGTTGTAAACGAAAGCGATAGGGGTGAGCAAGGGTGGGCATAATTTTCACTCCAGCAGTGCGACCTCGGGCCTGACATTCAGATAGCGCAAGATGCGGCTGGCAATGCGGGCGAAGACAGGGGCCGCCCATTTGCCGCCGTAACGAGGGGTGTTGTGGGGCTCGAATAACGACACGTAGATGGTGACGTGCGGATCGACGAGAGGTGCGAAGCCGATAAAACCCGCGATGCGACGTGTCTCGGAGTAGCGGTTGAGCTGGCGGTCGAATACCTCGGCAGTGCTGGTTTTGCCACCGACACGATAGTGCGGGAGAGCCGCAAGCTTCCCTGTGCCGTGGGCGACGACACGACCGAGGGCATGGCGCAATTGACGGGCGATCTCTGGTTGCAGGACGCGGGCGACCATCTGGGGGGTTTTGGCGCTGATCGTCTTGCCTTCGCCGTCTTCGATACGAGTGAGCAACTGCGGTTGCATCAGTTTGCCACCGTTCGCGATGCTATTGAAGGCGGTTACCAGCTCGATACCGCTGGTGGCAAAACCCTGCCCGAAAGAGATGTTAGCAAACCTGATTGCAGACCATCTGCTGAAGTGATCGATGCGGCCGCGAGCTTGACCAGGCAGCGACATGTTGTTGATAGCGGTGCCGATGCCGAAATCACGGTACAGCTGGTAGAGGTTTTCCGCGCCCAGCAACTGTGCGACTTTGTAGACGCAGATGTTGCTGGAATAGGTGAGCACATCCTCAGTGGTCAGGGCGGCGTAGGGTTTGTCATCGCGGATGGCGGTGTTGCCGACCTCTAATCGCCCGCGCTCGCAGTAGTGCAAGTCCGATAGGGAGGTCAAACCCCGCTCCAGGGCTGCGGCGATGACCAACGGCTTGACGATCGAGCCTGGTTCGTACAGCGTTGCCGCGGCGGTGTTGTGTAGGTGGCGTGTATTGATGTGGCGCGGTTTGTTGGGGTTGAAGGACGGGTGGTTGGCAAGGGCGAGGATGCGCCCGCTGTGCGGGTCGGCGACGATGACAAACCCTTTGCGAGCGCGAGCCCGTTCGATGCCCAGAGTCAATTCTTCCACACTTATTTCCTGGATGACACGGTCTAGAGTCAGGTGCAGGGTAGCACCGCTGGTGGTAGGAGTTGCATGCTGGGGTGAATGGAATACAGGCTGGTGGCGGGCATCCTTAATCAGACGCAGCGCGGTGCGTTTGCCGTGCAGTTGTTGCTCGAACTGTTGTTCGATACCGAGCAGGCCAGTGTTGTCGATTCCGACGTAGCCGATGAGAGGGGCGAATTTTTCCGCGAGGGGGTAGTAGCGGTACGGCTCGGTGATCTGATACAAGCCCTTGATGTCGAGGGCGATAATTTTTGCCGCCACTGCGGGCGGTACTTTGCGCTGTAGCCAAGCGAAATAACTACGTCGTGCCGCGAGGGCGGCGAGACTGCGGGGCGTGTGACTGAGGTGGGTCACTAACGCACGTCGTTGCGGTGCGGTGGGAGCGAAGAGGCGCGGGTTGACGGCAAGACTGGGGCGACGCACACTCAAGGCCAGCGGGAAGGCACGGCGATCGTAGATCGTGCCTCGCCACGGAGCTAGGTCGAGTTCCTCGTTGTACTGGCGGTCTGCCATGTTGTCGAGGATACGGCGGTGATCGGAGTAGACGGTGAGCACGACGGTTTTCACGGCGATGAGGGCGAAGCCGAGGCAGAGTAGTTTGTGCAGCAGGCGTGCCCGCGGGTGGACGAAACGTCCAGGGCGGTAGTGCACTGCAGGGCGGGTGGGCGGTTTCAAGGTCGTGTCAGTGCCAGTAATTGTTCGCGCGCCGTAAGACGCGCCAGCTGCACCTTCAGGTGGCTGCGCTGCTCCAGCAAAGTGACCTCCTGTTTTTTCAAGCGTCCGATCTCATAGCCGAGCAGTGTCGCGTGGTTGCGCACATGTGTGCGTGCGAGTGCCAAGGCGAAAAAGATGGCGAACAGAGCTAACAGCTGATAGTCTTTCAAGATACCTTCAACTGAGTTTTGTGATCCCGCGTAATTTCGCACTGCGTGCCCTCTTGTTATTATAGATTTCCTGTGCGTGTGGTTGCACTGGAAAAGGTTTAATGATTGCGGCGAGAGGGGAAGCGAGACGAGTGGGGACAGGCAGATGCCGTGTGGCGGGGTCTGGGGCAGATAGCCCCGCTAGTTTGCGGAAACGGTGCTTAACGAGGCGGTCTTCGAGCGAATGGAAGGAGATAATCGCCAGGCATCCCCCTGGGCGTAGTAGGGCAAAAGTTTCCGTGGCGAGCAGTTGCTGTAGTTCCTCCAGCTCGTCGTTGACGGCGATGCGCAGTGCCTGAAAAACACGGGTGGCAGGGTGCAGGCGGTGGTGGCGATGGCTGGTGCAGGTGGCGACCAGTGCGGCCAGCTGCTTGGTGCGGGTGATAGGTGCATGAGTGCGTACCTGTACGAGGTGGCGAGCGATGCGGGTGGCATGTGGTTCTTCGCCGTAGGTGCGCAAGATGTGCGCCAGCTCTTCCTGCGAGGAGGTGTTGACCAGTGTGGCCGCGGTCAGCTGTTGTGTCTCTTGACTCAGGCGCATGTCCAGTTCGCCATCGTGTTGTAGGGAGAAGCCGCGGCGGGGGTCGAGCATCTGCGTGGTGGAGCAGCCGAGATCGGCGTAGAGGCAATCGACCTTCCCTTGCAAGCCGAGGGAGGTGATGAGGGAGGGTAGATGTGAGAAGCTGGCCTGTTGCAGGTGCAGACGTTGGGAGTGCAGTGTGGCAGCGAAGTTAACCCGTGCCGCGGCGATGGCGCGTTCATCGCGATCTATGCCGATCAGCACTCCTCTGCCTCCCATCTGTGCCAAGACAGCTCGGCTGTGATCGCCCGCACCGAAGGTAGCATCGATACAGACACGCGCTTTATCGGGTATAAGCATTTGCAATAACTCGTTTTTAAGCACGGCACGGTGGGGAGGAGGTGGTGGGGATAATTTTTTTTGCATCTAGGTTAAAGTCCAGTCAGTCACTACCCGATTGTAGGTCAGACAGTGAGAAAAGCAAATCGGAGTTGTCGTGAAACAGTTAACTCTTCCATCTTCTTCGGCGAGGGCCTTGCTTGCCAGTATGGTGCTGGTATGCGGGCTGGGAGTATCTTGTGCCAGTTCGCAGGGTGACGAGGAGAACCTCGAGGTTGCGGTGGAGGAGACTGCGGTGGGTAACGCCACTGCGGGGCAGGAGGCGTATGCCGATAACCAGATTGCCCTTGCAGGGGGTGAAGATGACCTCGGCAGCAACAATCTCACCGTCGGTGTCGATCCAGGCGGTGAGAACCAGGCGGTAGTAGGGGGTAACGATAACCTGGAGGGGGTGCTCCCCACCGAAGGTAATTTGGCTGAGGTTGATGCTACGGGTGATAACGTTGCCGACATCGCTGATAATGACGAGGGTAATGTGTTGGCGGAAGCTGGAGCTGATCCTGATTTGACTGCCGATCAGAGCCAAGACGCGATTCGAAGTGTTATCGATGAAAACGAGGCGATTGCCCCGCTCGACAATCAGTTGCCTGAGGCGAGCAACGTTGCGGTCGGCGGCGATGAAATAACGGAGACCGCAGGCGATTTTCCCGCTGTCGTGGCGGGGACAGACGGCGACCTGGCGGGAGCGGGAGCTGCATCTCCTGCGGCGGTGGAAGGGTCGAGTTTGCCTGAGATGGGGGCGAAGCTCACTTACGTGGTCAAGAAGGGTGATACTCTCGGCGACATCGCCCAGAGCATCTATGGCGACAAATCAAAATGGCGTGATCTCGCTAGGTGGTCAGGGTTCTCCAACCCTCACCTGATTTTTCCTGGCAATCTGGTCTACTACCAGTACACAGAGCAGTCGGCTGCCTTCGCACAGCAGTACGAAAATCAACCGCGGGCAGAGGTTGTGGTGCAAGCGGGGGATTCGTTGTCAGGGATTGCCGCACGGGTTTACGGTGATTTCAGCCACTGGGTAATTATCTGGAGATACAACGGACACATCGCCAACCCCGACCGCATCGAGGTGGGGCAGATCGTGACTTACCCGCAGCAAGGCTACTTGAGTGCTGCACACCGCGGCGAGAGCGATGAGGTTGGCAACACAAAGACGGAAGCTGCTGAGCACGCGCGCGAGCGGGAAGTTACCCAGCGGAGTAGGCCAGTATTGCCGCGTAACACCGCAACCGATCGAGAAGCAGCCTGAGCAGCTGCGCACCCTGCATCCCATTCTCTTCATCTCCTCACGATGCCGCTATTTTTTTCTCTATCCCCTGATGATGGCTAGGTGTTCTGGTTAACGAGGCATGTGGCAAGGCACAGAGCATATTTGTTCGGAGACTGGCACGAGTCGCTCCTGCTACGAAGTTAGCGCTGAGACCGATCTCTCTGTGCGGGGTGTTTCGTCTTCCGCGGTGGGGGGGTGTGTTTGCCGTACTGTGCGGAGCGTGGTTGTGTGACTCGCCGCCGATCGTTGCGAGCATGATGGTGCGGGAGAACGTGCTGAGTAGGGACATGGGTAGTCACGTGATCAGGGGTGATAAGGGTCGGTGCTCAGGCAGTTTTCCCTGCATCTGGGGGTACGGAGAGCAGGGCGGAGCGGAGAAAGGAAGTTTGTGCCGCGGGGAAGGGCGAATTTTATCGATTGTGGTTGAAAAATTTTATTTTTTAATAAAAATATTGACATACATAAGTTATTAATGTATTCTGGGATAATTCGGTTACATTCTGTAGTATCAAGGGGTATTGGTAATGATAAGGATGATTTATCTGCTGTTGACGGTGAGCACGATCGTGACTCTTTGCGGGGTGGCTCCTGGGGTGATGCGTGCGTGCAAGGAACATTCCCTGAGTGCCGAGAGCTTTAGGGCTGAGTTGAAGGATGAAATCGAGGAGCTGGAGAAGCTGAAGGGAGTTGCGGGGGTAGATATTGCTGGCATCAATGAGAAAATTAACAAGCTCAGGCAGATGGAAAAACATGCCGTCAAGGACGGCATGTTTTTCACTGTTTACGACAGGACGATCGGCAGACTTATGCGCAAAATCACGGCAGCATCCGCGGTGGACTGAAGGGGATATGGTGCGATTTGTTTGTCTGTGGTGATTGCGGTACCGACCTAGCTGGGTGTGCTCTCTACGCGGCTGAGTTGATGATGGTCACCAGCTGCTCGGCGTGCAGCGACGCACCGCCGACGAGCACCCCGTCTACTGCGGGTGAGGACATCAGTTCTCCTGCGTTCTGCGGTTTAACGCTGCCGCCGTAAAGTATGCGTAGCTGACAACCGTTGTCTGCGCCGCACTCCTTGAGGAAGCGGTGTGCTTCCTGCACTTGTGTGGTACTGGCGCTTGTGCCGCTGCCGATCGCCCAAACAGGCTCGTAGGCGACCCACAAAGACGTATTCTGCACCTGTGACAGCACACAGTTTAGCTGTCGCCGCAAGACCGCTTGCGTTTCTCCTCGCGCTCGTTGTGTGCCCGATTCCCCCAGGCACAGAACGGGCAGGAGGTTAGCTCGCAGGCAAGCTTGCACCTTGTGAGCCACCGCGGCATCGTTTTCGCCGTGTTGCGTACGGCGTTCACTATGCCCGACAATCGCCCCCTGTGCTCCCGCATCGACGAGCATGGCGGCGGATATTTCGCCCGTGAATGCCCCTGCTGTCGCCGCGTGCACATTCTGTGCCAGCACGCCGATCCCGCTTGTTTTCGCCGCGGCGACGGTTTCGACGAGCAGCGGAAACGGCGGGGCGAGGTAAACATCCACCTTGTCGAGGTTGGCGTGCGACAAGGCGTGGCAATACGGGACGATGTCGCCTCGCAACTTGTGCATTTTCCAGTTAGCGATGATGATTTTTCGCACCTTCTCCCTCCGTGTCCGCCGTTAACTGCGCATATTGATGGCACGCACAGGGAAGGCGAGTTTCGCCTCTTCGACCAGTTTGATGGCGGTTTGCAGGTCATCGATTTTTTTCCCGCTCACCCGCAGTTGGTTGTCCTGCAGTTGCGTTTGCATCTTCATGCGAGTCTCTTTGAGCAACTTGGTAATCTGCTTGGCCTCCTCCTTGCTCAAGCCATCCTTGAGGGTGGCGTATTGCTTGAGCACTCCGTGTGAACCCATCTCCTCTTTGCTGTAGGTCAAGCAGCGGATATCGACATTGCTTCTGGCCAGTTTTTGCGCCAACAACTGGTGCATGGCGCGCAACTTGTAGGTGTCGTCTGCAACTAGATAGATCTTTTTTTCCTGACGCTTGAAGTCGATCTCGGCGCAGCTGTTGCGGAAATCAAAGCGTTGCGCAATTTCTCGCGCCACCTGATTGACCGCGTCATCGACTGACTGCAGATCAACTTCGGCCACAAAATCAAACGAAGGCATAGACGTTACTCCTGACGGCAAAGGGTATAGATGAATTGCAAACACCGCTCCCCCTGGGATATAACACCAGGGTGGGCTTCGCTGAAATAAAAAATGCTATCCGCGAGAAAACGCCGCTAACCGCGTTGATCGGTCAGACGGTCGCTTTGAAAAAAACGGGAGGACGCTACCTCGGTCTGTGCCCTTTCCACGAGGAAAAAACGCCGAGTTTCACCGTGTTCGACGACCGCTACTTCTGCTTCGGTTGTAAGGCCAGCGGTGATGCAATCGATTTTGTCCGCCAGACCAGCGGCAGTAATTTTCTTGATGCGGTGCATTTTCTCGGTGCGAAGTACGGCGTTGATACCGCCAGCCTGCGGCATAACAAGCAGAAAACCGCTCCCCGCCAAGCTATGCACGAGGTGCTGCTCAAAGCACGGGATTTCTTCCACCGTAACCTCAAGACTGCCGCGGGACGGCAGGCCTTAGCCTATCTGCAGCAGCGCGGTGTGAGTGAGGCCGAGATTGAGCACGGCAAACTCGGCTACGCTCCGTCCACAGGCGCTGCCCTGCAAGCATATCTGCGCCAGCAAGGCGTGGCACGGACAATCGCGGTCGCTGCATCCCTCCTGACCGCCAAGGGTGATTTTTTTCGCCATCGCATCATGTTTCCTCTCCACGATGGGCGTGGGCGGGTGATCGGTTTTGGAGGACGTACGCTCGATCCCAACAACCGTATCAAGTATCTGAACAGCCGCGAGAACGAGCTTTTCCACAAGGCACGGGTGCTGTTCGGTTTGTGGCATGCCGCGCCAGCGATTGCTGCACACAGGACGGTCATCGTGGTCGAGGGCTACTTCGACTGGTTGGCCTTGCGGCGGGAGGGTATCGAGCACTGTGTCGCCTGTATGGGGACGGCGCTGACCGCGGCACAGATGCGTCTATTGCAACGACATATCGATACCGCGATTCTGCTCTTCGATGGTGATCGCGCGGGGTTGGAGGCAGCACGGCATGCCTTGCCGCTGGCGTTCGCTTTCCCGCACCTCAGCCTCAGGGCGGCGCAGCTGGCCAGCGGGCACGACCCCGACAGTTTGCTGCAGGAAAAAGGCAAGGAAGCGTTGCAACAGCTGCTCGCGACGGCCGAGGATGTGGTCGAGTTCAGTATCATCGGTAAGCTGCGTGATCGAGATGCACGTCATTACCCTAACCTACTGCGGGAGGAAATTTTTCCCCTGTTGCGTGCCATCGAAGACGACATGCAGCGTGGCACATTGATCGCGCAGATCGCTGAACATAGTGGCATCGCGCGTGATGTTATCGAAAAAGGCTGGCGTAGGATCCGCAGCAAGCCTCCCGCAGTACCACGACACGCAACCAGGCCTGTGTCGATGTGGATGTTGGAATTCATCGGCCACCTGTATTACGCGGTTCCGCAGACGCTCGCAGTCGATGTCCTGCAGACATTCGTGCAGCAAGAACTGGAACTCGCTGTACCTTGGCAAACGCTAGTGGCTGCAATGCTGGCTAATTTGCAGCGCGGTACGCCTAACTGCACAAACAACGCCCTGGCGGAAGACGAGCTGACCACTGCAGTCAGAGAGACACTCACCCAAGTGCGCAACAGCCCCGCGCTGTATGATACCGACCATCAGCAAGCACTGGCTACCCTGATACGACTGCATAAGAAGAAAAAATTGACCGAGCAGATTCTGCTCCTCCAAAGAGACCTGCGTCGTGCCGATGAGCCACGCCAACGTGAACTGCTACCTGCCGTCTCTGCTTTGCAGCGCGAGAGGCGCAAGCTGGGACGGGCGTTTTCTTGTCATCTGCCGCGTGAGTGATAGGGAGTCTGTTTTTTAGGCACGCGGCTGTCATCGTTTCGCCCACATGCGCTTACTGCCGTCGCTGCGTTGCCGTGCCGCCACGAGAGGAGGAATGAAGAGCAGGAACAGCAGCAGCTTGTCTGTGGCAGTGTGTCCCGCGATGTGAGCGCAGGCGATACTGTCCCGTGCTTGCGGTGGCATAGGGGGGGCAGTAACGTCGTGGCTAGCGACAAATTGGCGCAAAAACTGCGCGGCGGATGCGACGTTATGCTTGTGTTCGCTTTTATTGATGGTCAGGGTAATACCACCCCAATTCACTCCCAGTAGCTTGCCACTGGTGACATCGATCAGCCCCGAGCCGCTCGACCCTTGCACTAGGTCGCAGGTGTGCTTCAAGCCGACGCTCAGATTGGGATTGAGCGACCAAAAATTCTTATCGAAGGGTCCTAACACCCTACAATTCTTGACGGTTATAGCCTTCTTAGGGAGGTACACACCCTCCTCTCGCAACATCGCTTCACTTTCTCCGCCTTGTCGGCTTTCCTTCGCACTGGGGTGGTGGATGATGAAGGCGGGGCGGTTAGGTGGCACTTTTCCGTCCCAGATTTCAAAAGGCTCGTATTCTGCGGGCAGCGGCTTGTCGAGGCTAAAGAGAGCAAAATCCGCGTCGAAATTAGTGACCAAGGAGCCGCGTCTGCATTTGCGTGACAATGGCTTACTGTCCTCATCATCGTCTTCGAAGCTGAAGTAAACCGTAGTATTTTCACATGCCTCAGGGATTATGTGGGGCAGCGAGCGGTCTGAACCTTTGCGTTTCTCAGCGAAACAGTGGTGATTGGTGATGATACGAGGTGTATCCCCCGCGCTGCGTCCCCCGATTAACGAGCCAGAGCAGTATTTACGTTTCCCGTCACCCTGTACTGTGACGGTGAGGACCGAGGCCTTGATCGCTTTCCGCAACACCTTCGGAGGAACATCGATCTCTTCTATTTCTATCTCAGGTAGACGTTCGATGTCGTTGGTCGGGCCCACAATATAGCCAGGTCGGGAGATCTCTCGCCGTGCACGACATGCACCGCTCAGCAGCGCTGTGCCCACGACAAGTGCCACTAGCAAATTCCACACGCCATCCACCCCGCGTCACCATCCTCGCTGTGGAGCATCGGCAGAAGTCTTCGGCAATTTAGCGGAAAACGAGACCTCGGCAGCGCGAGGGGGCAAGCTTTGCCCTCTTACGTCTGTTACGCGTTCAAGCTGAGCGAAACTAGTGTCGATGACGGCGGTGAGGCCGAGGTGGTGTGTGTGCAATAGTGATGGAGAACAGGGATGCGATTCGTTTTCGTAGCTATTTTGTTTGCCGTGTCATGCTTGACGCGCCCCGATGTTGGGGGAGAAAAAGCACTCCACGCGCATGGGGGTGGAAAAAGTGAGCGAGAGTTACGTAAAGACCGTGAAAAACTGGTAAAGGAGAGGGAACGGGAACGTAAGGAGGCACGGAAAACTTTCGCCAAACGCTGCGGTTCTGTGTTGAAAGACCCCCGATGGTGGCCAGAGACAGCGATTGCTGATGGCTTCTTTGCGTATGAAACCAAATCACTCGACTGCGAAGACAGACAAATGGTGATGATCGATGTCAAGGCGGCGCACTACTTGGAGGCAAGCTACCTTACCTGTGCGAAGAGTGGCGGAAAGGGTGCAAGGAGATTTTTGCTGAAAATTCCCAGATCTGTGCGTACGGAGCACCGTGAGATACTGGTCGATTGCAACACCAGACTGCTCGACATCGGAGTTAGCGAGGGCATGTTGCATCTCGCGACCATCGAAAGCAACGGCACGACTCAGAAGGCTGTGCTAGACGACAGGGGACGCTGGGATGGCACGACCACCTTGATCGCACAGGGGTTAGCTTTCGAGCAGCTAACACTCCTGCGAGAACGTATCGAGCAATTTCGTCGGGAAGGAACTTTAGGGCACAAGATGGAGCAACTCTTCCTAGCTGTCGCTGATTACACCAAGAGTGCTGCCAAAGGTGCGGTTATCGGAGCAGTGCTAGCTGTGGTCGGTATGGGTATCGCGGAAGCGGCGACTCCTCCTGAGCAGGGGAGCGTGCCAGGAGTAGTCAAAGCGAAAGTAGTTATCGGTGTAGCCGCGGCAGGTGGTCTTCTTGCTATGGGGATGGAGTCTTCTGCCCGCCAAGCAGGAGAAGACAAAAAGCTTACCAAGGAGGAGAAGGAGAGCATCGAGCATTCCGTGCTCGCTATGATGCGGGAGTATGTGCGTCGCACGCAGTGAGTGATGTCGTGACGAACGCTTGACCAGTGTGTGTGCTTGTGCTTATCTCACCGCAGGGACGGTGGGATGCGTGGTCTGATATTTTTTTTACGCGACATCAAAGTCGCTCACAGTGTGTTTGCCTTGCCGTTTGCCGCGGCTATGCTCCTGCTCACTCCGCCACAGGGGGTGAGCGGGTTGACCCTGCTGCTTATTCTGGCTTGTTTCGTCACCGCGCGTAGTTATGCGATGGGCATGAATCGTGTCCTCGACCATCGTCTCGATGCCGCCAATCCCCGCACTGCCGCGCGCATGATACCCGCGGGCAGATTGTCGTGGCAGCAGGCACTGTGCTGGTCGGTGGTGAGTGCGTTGTCGTTCGTCTGCTGTTGTGCAGTGCTCGGGCGCACCACTTTTTTTTTAGTTTCCCAGTCGTCTTCCTCCTCGGTTGTTACCCGCTCACTAAACGTTTTACCAGTCTATGCCATTGGTATTTGGGCTTGTGTCTGGGTATTACTCCTGCCGCGGTGTTGGTCGCCTGCGGGAACGAGGTTTCGTTTGCGGCACTTACCCTCGGTGGCAGCGTGATGATGTGGGTGGCGGGATTTGACATCATTTATGCTTTGCGCGATCGTCACTGTGATCGCCGACAAGCATTGCATAGTGTCCCCGCCCGCTACGGCATGAGTGTTGCGGTGTGGTTGAGCCGCGCTTGTTTCGTGCTCGTCGTGCTGGGTCTCGGGGTGACGGGGTTGCTGACGGCGGCGGGTTTCTGGTACTGGCTGGGAGTTCTCTGCTGCGCCGCGCTGCTCGGCATCGAACAGGTGCTGCTGGCCAGAGCACTGGCCACAGACAGTCTGTCAGTACAGATGGCACGGATTTTTTTTCACACCAACGCCGCGGTTAGCCTGAGTTTTCTGTTTTTCACCGCGGTGGATTTTTGGTGGGGATGAGCACATGTCGAAGCCGCGCATTTTAGTTGGCATCACAGGAGCATCGGGGGCGATTTACGCCGAGCGTCTCTTGCAAGTGCTGACGGCACAACTCGCACGGGTCTACCTCATCGTCACCGACAGTGGGCGGCAAGTCGTCGAGCATGAGCTGCGCAAAAACGAGCACGAATTTTCTTTGCGCAAAATTTTAGCCGCCGACAAACATCCTCGTCTCAGGCTGTTCGCCAACGATGATTTTTTTGCCCCTGTGGCGAGTGGCTCGAACGCTCCCGATGTCGCCATCGTTATCCCCTGCTCGATGGGTACGCTCAGCCGTGTCAGTCACGGTTTCTCTACCACCCTGCTCGAACGGGTGTGCGATGTGGTGCTGAAACAAAAGAAACAGCTGATCATGGTGCCGCGCGAAACTCCGCTCAACAGCTTGCATCTCGATAACATGCAGCGTCTCGCCGCGGCGGGGGCTCAGCTCGTGCCCGCCTCGCCCGCCTTCTACCACCGACCGCGCACGATGGTGGAGCTCGTCGACTTCGTCGTCAGCCGTGTGCTGGACTGCTTCGCCTTTCCGCATGCCATCTCCAAGCGTTGGAACAGCCGCATGCTTTAGAGAGAGAGAGTCGTGGCCACGCAGTTTAGCGCGCAGCTTTGCGTAAGGCGGCAATCTTGTCGTTGACCGCGGCAACCTGTGCGGGAGACTCGGGCTGGCTGCGGGCGAGGCGGCGGAAAATTTGGTAATGTTTCAGCGCGAGGCGCACATCGGATGGCTCGAACGCCTTGCCCAACATCAGATGCACCTGTGTCTGCCGCGGGCGCAGGCGTGCGGCACGTTCGAGGTAGCGGATGGCTTTTTTGTTCTGCCCTCGCAGAAGAAAAATCTTGCCCATCCCCAGCAGAGCGCCAGGCAACAGTGGGTTGCTTTTCAATGCGGTGAGGTAAAGACCTGCGGCGGATTTGATTTTGTTCATTTCCAGATGAACATCGCCCTCGATACTGTAAAAATAGGGCAGAGTGTTCTGGTCGGCTACCTCTCGGTAATTACTGATGACCGTCAGGCTTTTTTGAAAATCTCGTTGCTTGAGGTAGATGCGTGCCAAGATAATCGCGCCGTGATGGTCGGCACGGTCGATGGTAAGCAACCTGTTGATCATCTGCTTGGCTTCGCCGAGCAGATTGATACGGTAGTAAGTCCAGCCCAGCGATTTCAGCGCCTCAGGTGCATCAGGCTGAATACCGAGCGCAAAACGATAGCGGAAAATTGCTTCCGCGTATTTTTCCTTCGCCCGATATGCTTCACCGAGATGAAAGTTGGTGTCGAAATCACGCCGAAAGCGCGGTAGACTTTTGCGTAGGTGGGAGATTGCCCGATCGTACTTGCCTGTCTTGACCAGCAACAGACCGAGATTGCGGTGCGCAGTCCAGTTGTGGGGATTTTCCCGCAACGCCTCCCGATAAGAACCGACCGCCTCTTTCAGCAGGCCATCTTTGGCAAACTCGTTGCCCGTCACGACATGCCGAGATGGTGTCGTCTGGCAGGACAACAGCAACAGCATAAGCAAACGCATCACGCCCTCCCCGCAAAATCTCCCTAACTCCTATTATACAACAGAAGCCGCCGCGGGGAGGCCTCGTAGGAGGACTGCACCGCACGAACTTCTTCGCCATCCCAAAACTTCGTCTGGTTGCATACAGATGAGAAGCAAAACACAAAATAAATTTAAAGTAAAAACAAAACGATGTGTGTTCGGGTGCTACAGCAGGCGCATTTCGGCTTTACGGTAGCTGAGCATGCTGCGCCGTGCCTCGAAGAGGTTTTTGTAGGATTCGTAGCGAATGCGCACTTTCTCGAGCCAAGCCCGCGCATCGATCAATCTGTCGATGTAGGCAGCATATTCCGTGTCGCTTTCCATCAGGCGACGTAATTTGGTTTCGGAAACCTCTCCGTTGTCGAGGCGTTGCATGATGCGGGCGCGGACGATGGGTTTCATCAACTCAAGGCGATCACAGGTTTTTTTTGCTTCTACGAGTTCCATGCCGACTTTGTTGGCAAGGTGCACCAGCTCCTCTAAGCTCAGCGCGGTCGTGTGTCCCTGCGCGGGCATACGGCCATCTCCACTCTGTGAACACGACCACTATACAGAAAAAAGGGCAAAACTGCTAAACATCCGTGTCGGATACACCGAAGCACGGACCGAGGGGGTGGCGATGATCAAGAAGGTCGATCTGGGCATTGCTCCACAGCAGTTTTTTCAGGAGAAGATTGCCGCCGCGCAGGCGAAGAGTGCTGTAACTATCGACAGCGACGTGGAAGTCTACCTCGTCACCTTACTGTGTGATTTCATTCAGCCTGATCAGCGTTCTCCGCACCTGCAGCAGCTCGATACGTCCCTGGCGTTGTTCTTGAAGGAAACGCTGGAAGCTCCTGTCCACGAACGGTTGACTCGTTTCAGAGTTCTCGGTGACCTGAGTCTTTATGTGGGGGGGTTTTTTCAGGAGTCGTTCAATCGGCGGGTCATCGATGTCGATTACTACATCGCGATCGGCTCGACTGCTTACCACAAGACCGCCGCATGTATGCACAGCGGTGCGCGTCAGGTCTTTGAAAAGCTCGCGCATGATTTCGCCTCGTTGGTTGAATTGGTCGCGGAGGTTGCCGTCATTCCCGCCCAGAGTCGTGCGGTTGATATCCTGGCCACGTACGATCGCTGGACGCGCAGCAACTCCCAACGTCTGCTGCAAACACTGCTCGAACTCGGTATCGATCCTGTAAAAACCGACACCCGCACGCCACAATGAACCCCTTGCTGCTACAAAACATTGCGCATGTTGAGCGGCGTATTGCGTCTTACTATGGTTTTCGCCGCCTTGCCACGGTCGGTGACTATCTCGTTACTCGCGAGCAACTGCGTGCCGCGCTTGCGGGGGCGGAGCATTATCCCGAATGGCGGGCGGCGGGGGCGGTGTGGCTCGATGACAGGTGGGGCAAAGATGTGTTCATCGCGGTATATTTCGATGCACAGGTGGTGCGTAATTTAACCATCCATGATCCGTGGCAGTGCTTGAGCAATGCTAACCTCCACAGCTTCTGTGTGTTGATCGAAGAAATCAGCCACTTTCATCTGCTCCTCAATAAAACCGCCCGCGGCATCGCCTTACCTCGTCTTGAGCTTGAGTTACAGGGGGAAATTGACAAGATTCTTATCTGTGCCGATCTGCTCTATCGTCAGACGGGCAGCTGCCACCTGCCTCCGCTGCTGCAAAAAATTTGCGACGAGCCTCATCCGCTTGCCGATGCTGTCTACGCCCAGGCTAACGATCACGCCGCAACTTTTTTTTATCGCTTCTTACGCCGTGCCACCTCCGTGCATATCCGCAACCGCGGCCTACGTACCTTTCTGCGCGGCTACTACCTTCGCCCTTGGCAGGAAAAGGTGAACGGACTGCTCAATCCCGCTTGAAGCAGTGCTCGGCCACGCCTGCGTCGTTCTCTGTTCTTCAGAAGATATGCGTGACTGCTTTCAAAAACGTGTCGGGGGTGAGGTTGCGAATCTAGTGCTTTATTTTCTGCCAATAGGTGTCTTGGTTGAACTCAGCTGTGTGGGGCGGGTGATGGCATTTGCGGCAGGTGAAGCTGGTCTTCGTTTTGGTCGGGTGTGACGGGTCGAGGATATGTGCCTGGCGCGCACCGTGACAGTTCTCGCACTGCACTCCCGCGAGATGGGGGCTGAGACGCAGCGATACGTACCCACCCGCACCGAAACCCACGCTGTGGCAGGCTACGCACTCGCCGTCTTGTGCTTTGTTTTTGTTTTGCAAGGTCTGCAGTGCGTGTGCATGGGCGGAATTTTTCCACACCTGATACTGTTGTTGATGACAGCCCCTGCACGCGGCCGCCCCGATAAAATTGCTTTTGGCTAGCAGTTTGCGACCCTTTTGCTCCTGCGCGGCAAAGTCTTTTTGCACCGCCCGCTGGTAGGCCTGCCAGAATGCCGCACTCTCATCGGCGTAGGCACGATCGAGCCACGAAACCCGTGTCGCACGGAACATTTTTGCCAGCGGCGGGTTGCGGTCGGGGTCAAAAAATTTTTTCTTAGCTCTGCCAAAAATTTTGCTGAAATCTGCAGTGACCGCGTTGCTCAACATCTCTCCGCCCCGCAACACCCCTTGCCCCGCTAGGGGTGTCATGTGTATCTGGCGTGTGCCCGCGTTGAGCACGAGACGTTGCGGATGTAGTTTTTCTTGATGCGTGATCGGTGCATCGTCAGCACTGGTATTGGAAGCGATAACTGTGTTGAAGTTCACCGCCCGCACGATGACCTGCAAGTCTTGCGGTGTCCCTGCGAACAGCAGGTAGCTGTGTTTCCCGCGTTGTCGGTGGATAATTTTTCGCCAGGTGTCTGCCATTTTCCGATCGAAACGTCGCACCTGCCGTGTCAACGCGGGGTGGTAGGTGTAGCCGAGTAGCACCGCGGTGGGGGTGATGATAACCTTGTGCCACCAGTGTTTGTTCGCCCTGTGGTTGCTGAGCAGCCAGGGGGCGAGGGGTTTCTGCTGGGCGAGAAGGTCGAGACGGGCGAGCTCGCGTCTGTTGAGCAGGGCGGCGGTCGGGCGGAGCTGAGCGATGAATTGTACGATGGTGCGATCTTTGAGAGGATGAGGAGGGGTATTGAGGTTGTTGCCGAGATTGAAGAGAAGAAAGGGTTTATTTACTTTTTTTTCAAGTTGCAAAAAATAGTGCAGGCGGTTCAGACCGCCGAGGTCGGTGCGGGGATCGCAGCCGCACGACTCGACGTGACCGCGCAGATCGCCAAAAGCCAGCCAGCGCGGCGCTGCGGGGGTAGCCGAGGTATCTGTGCCGAACAGCAGGATCGGCAACAAAAGGAGCATCATAAAATCGCGACTTCTGCCGAAGGTAGAGCTGGGTGCTTAGATTATCGCTTGTGGGTGGAGAGAAGTCCATGTCGAAGAGTGTGCGGTGGGAGGAATTTGACAAGATTCTCGTCATTCAGCGTCTGCGCGATTTGGTCAGCCGCTGGTGGAGTATTCAGATAAATTTCACCGATCACAAGGGTTTGCTGAGGGGTGTGCCCGAGGGAAAATTTTTCAACCCTACCAATATGATCTGCAAGACTATCACTCAGGACAACAAGGGCTTTCACGGTTGCCGCGGCACGGCACAGCAGACGACGGTAGCGACGACAAATAGCGAGACCGCCAAGATTTCTCGCTGTCACGCGGGTTTTTCGGCCTTGTCAGTACCCATTCGGATCGGCAAAAAATACATGGGCTGTGTGTTTGCGGATGGTTTCGTGCATGAGAGCAGTGCTGCGGAGCAGCGGGAAGCGATCGCGGCCTACCTGCGGGTGAATTTTCCCGATTCAGCCGCGGAGCATCAGAAATATGTTGATTCCCTGACCGTTCTTAGCAAAAAGGAGCTACAGTATTTGACGGAACTGATCAATCTGGTGGTGGCCGAGATCCTGTTGGTGCAGCGGGATCTGTCGACGGAGAAGCAGAAGGTGGAGCGTTTGCACAAGGAGTTGGAGCAGCGGTACAATTTTGATCGCATGGTCGGCAAATCGTCTCCGATGCAGGATTTGTATCAGGTGTTGGAACGGGTATGCGAGTCCGAAGCGACGATTTTGATTCAGGGGGAGAACGGCACGGGGAAAGAGCTGATTGCACGTGCTATTCACTACAATTCGGCACGGCGAGACAACAGCTTTGTCGTGGTCAACTGCGGTGCGTTCAACGAGAATCTGCTCGAATCGGAATTGTTTGGCCACATCAAGGGTGCGTTTACAGGTGCGGTCAAGGATCGTAAAGGGTTGTTCGAGGAAGCGGATCGCGGCACGCTGTTTCTCGATGAAATCGGCGACACCTCTACGGCCATGCAGGTCAAGATGCTGCGGGTGTTGCAGGAGGGCACATACACGCCTGTCGGCAGCACACAGCAGAAGCACAGCAATGTCAGAATTCTCGCCGCGACCAACAAGGACTTAGCGGCGATGGTGCGCAAAGATGAATTTCGAGAGGATCTCTATTATCGTCTCAACGTCATCAACGTCACCGTGCCTGCCTTGCGCGAACGGCGGGAGGATATCCCGCTGTTGATCGATCATTTTCTCCAGCATAATGCTCGCAAGACCAAACCTAAGGGGGAGGTCAAGGTTGTGGACAAGGATTGCATGGAAAAGCTACTCAACCACGATTGGCCTGGTAACGTGCGGGAACTGGAAAATGAAATTGAGCGTCTATGCGTATTGTCGGGACGGGATAAAGAAATCATGGCGACCTTCCTCTCCCCGCGCATCAAGGAGGTACTACCTGATAAATTCAGCGGCTATCGTGTACATGGCAAGCTCAAGGACGCGTTGGAAGAACTGGAGCGACAGATGATCGGAGACGGGCTGGAACGCACGCGTTGGAATAAGTCCCGTCTTGCCCGCGAGCTCGGTATCAGTCGCGCTGGTCTGATCATGAAGGTAGAGAAGTACGGATTAGAGAAGCGGAGTAGCTGAATACTTTTTTGTTTCTGCTTGTCTTTTTTTGTGCTACGTTGCCCGCGATGTCCCCTGCGTGGGGGGTGGTGGAGAACCGATAGGGGGGATTGGCCTGATGAACCAAGAGAGCGGGCTTTCCGTGAAAGTCTCCAGTGGGGGTGATTGTCTGTTTGTGCACCTCAGCGGGCGGGTTAGTTATGCCGAGAGTGTCGATTTTCAATCACAGCTGGAGGATCTGTTGTCGCGCGAGGAGAAGAGCATCCTGTTCGATTGTTCGGGCTTGGATTTTATCAGCAGTGCGGGTTTACGGGCGGTGTTGCAGTTTGCCAAGCAGGCTCCCAGCAAGGACAAGAAGCTGGGTTTCTTCGCATTGCAGAGCAACGTCGCGCATGTCTTTGAAATTTCTGGTTTCACGAGAATTCTTAAGATTTTCCCCAACAAGGCACAGGCCGTCGCAGGTGTGGCTGCTGGCTGATTGGCGGCTATTCGTACGAGTCAAAACTATACTTGACATCCTACGCGTCGCCTTGCTACCACCGCGAGCAGAAGAGCATCGGGACAGGTTTGCGGGGAGGGTGCGCTGGCGGCGGGTGGTTGTGTGCGTAGCACTGCCGCGCAGTTGCGGTGTGCAGGTGGCTGGTGTCGCCTTTCAGCTTAAAGGTATAGATGTATTTGTGAGGAGAGGGAGTGGGTATGGTCGGTTCTTTCCCCTTTGGGTCGGTAACGATCGTATTCGTAGTTAAGACTGACATCGATACCAGCGAGGAGGAAAGCACGTAGGCCGACACGATATTGTTGCGCTTGGCCAGCGGTGAGATCGGGAGCAACATTTGCCCACGAGTATTGCGTTGTCAGGTAGAACTGTCGCCAGAGCTGGGTGTGGGCATCGAAGCTGATTACGCTGCCCGTATCTTTGCTGGCGGGGTTTTTGCGGTGCAGTTGTAGTGCTTCCAAGATTGCTGTTATGCGCCACAGCTGCATGCCGAGGGAGGCGGAGTGCAGCAACGAGCGCTGGGTGTTGTGCTTATCGCGGGTGAACCAGAAGGAATAGGTGGTATTGATGCCGAGTGTCACGAAACGTAGACCGACATTAGCCGCTACCCCGCGGGTAGTATCGTCCTCGTCGGGGGTGAAGCGTAAGTTGCGTCCTGTGATAACGTGCAGGTTGGCATACGGCACGTTGGGGGCGGTGCCGATGCTTAAGGCTTGATATTGCAAAGTGTAGGCACTACCACCCTGCAAAGCTTCGGCAGTCAGGCGTTGCGGCAAAGCACGGTGATCGGGCATAGGGTTGCCGCCGAACAGCGGACGATATAGCCCATACATGACGTAAACATTGAACGGCAGGTTATCGATCAGCACGTAGAGACTGCGTGTCCAAGCTTTCTCTATGTGTTGGCTGAGCTCGTCCACGTGGGGATTGCCCAACATGCGCCCCTCGTAAACGAGGTGTAGATTACGATGTCGTGGTCGCCAACGCAGGCCGATATCGCCCGACATCATGAACGACAGTGTTTTAGCGTCTGACTTGTTCAGTTTGTTCAAATACTGGTAGCGCAGCTCCGCACCACCATCCACCTTGCTGGCATCGTGCAGGCGGTAGGGGTCTTGTTGTGGAATTTGTTGCAAAAACTGAAAATCACTCTGCGCTGTTTTAAACTCCAGCCCGTCGCGGGCATAGGGTTCTTCGTCTACCAACAGCTGTCGCGGGGCAACGACTAAGGGGTGTCCTTGCTGACGAATCATCTTCTTATTGCTCTCTGTCGGTGACAGGACCGAATGATAGAGTTGTTGGTTAGTGGGGGCGAACGAAGAGGCGGGGCGTAGGGCTTCCACCACGAAAGAACGCAGCCAACGATCTTCGTTCCATTTACCGTAGAAACTGCGTAACCCGCCGCCGCTGGGGTTGATATGGCATCCTTGACACGACAGAGTGCAACGACGGTCTTTAGGGGGCAAGTTAATCCGCCCTGGGGCGTGGCAGCCCGCGCAGTTCTGGGCAAATCTGATCGCCAGCCACGGCTCCGCACCTGCCGACCACGCCTGCCCGTACAGTACCAGTACCAATAACCGCCACATGCCAAACCCCAGTACCCTTTCTGCGGGGGCGTTGTCAAGCCTCCCCTCCGTAGCAAACTCTTGGGTGGCAAGTTTAAGTGAACGGCTGTTAACCGAGGACTAAAGAAAAAGTTTTGGCTATCCGATCGCGTCGCTGCGTTCTTTTTGAGAGGGGAGGAGTGGTGTCCAGTTGTGGAAGGCTAGTACCGTTTGCTTTTTTGCTTGTATGCAGCTGTAGATACACGGATGTCGATTACGATGCGTTGCGCGCAGGGGGACTCAGCGAGACCCCGTGGGCGCTGCTTGATTTGGAGATACATGCTTCTTCCTTCTCGGGGGATGAGGGCGAGATTGTGCTGGCGCTCTCGTCACACCTCACTCAGCATAGCCAAGTAGCAGGTGTTGACTTACAATTTCTTGCCAATGGCGAGGCGCTTGAGTTCACCGCGCCAGATACCAACAATAGTGCGACGCTCGCCGATGATGGGATCTTGATCGACATGATTAAATTAAACCTCATCGACAGCCAGGGCAAACCTGTCTGCCCTAACCCTGCCAAGCCTATCGTCACCAACGAGCTTACCCATGATGCAGAGGAGGGGGTTATCTTTTCCGCCACCGACTTGGCTTGTGCGGACAATCTGAGGGTAAAGGTGAGTGCCATCGCACAGAGCATCGCTAATCTGTCCAAGGATAACCAACATTCCTGGCCTGATGAGCAGGAATATAGGGAAGTACTGGGAAAAGCAGAAGAATTTTATCAAGAGGAGATGGCAAAGGGCGAAAATGGTGTGCTGCATAAAACAAACGATGAAAAAATAAATAGTTACATCGATGATTTTCTCATCAGACTTAAGATGCTCAAAGGCTACGATGCGATGTATGGGGGGCTGAAAAAAAATAAAGATTTGGCTACGATGAAAGCGCAGACCATGGATGCTGACCATGCAGACAGGGACAAGCACGTCGTTATTCCTGCCGTTTTAGGTGTCTTCCTCGATCCTAGCGTCAACAACCGCGTCACGCCTGAGGAGAGCACTGGGGAGGCGGGCATCGATCTTCTGTTGCTGAAAGAGGCGATGGGCAACGCCGCGGTTAAGTTTCTACAATACCAGCATACGTTCGCTTCAGATGGACATTTCGCCAGTAATGACATGCAAACACGATACAGTAATCTGGTGAGTGAACTTCCGTCTGAGGTGCAAGATCACATTAGAGAAATTACCGATAGGTTTAACGATGCGAAAAATGCCTTAGCAGAACAAGATGTTCCGATAAATGTGTACCACCGGATCTCCACAGTCCACGGTCCTCTTAGTGCACATCTTACCTGCATGAATACATTTCTATCTAAACGGAAAGCAGAAGGGTTTGCCTGTGAAGATAGTCTAAGTGAATTTTACCGCAGGCTAACTACCTCTTGTGGAGAGGGTGATGAAGAGGGTGCTGACCTTTTAGGGGGTGCTGCTGACCTTTTTAAGGATGCTGATATTTTTGTTTTACTGACCACACGCAAAATTATGGAAGAGACTGGTCTCCATAAGGTTTGTCCTGGCTATGCGATCAAGTTGGATAAATTTAACGAAAACTACATCAAGCTTATCCCTGCGGGGGTGAAGGATCTCAAGGAATCTGTCATCAAGGGCATGGAGGATATTCAAAAAAATTACCGAGCAGATAATTTTCGCGCTGAGTTACTGCGCAACTACTTTTATACCGCGGCACCGATTGTTACCGAACATCCAGACAAGGCAGATGAACTGGCAGCTGCGCTTGTCACCGCACACGATGACGTTTTTGATAGGAAAAAAGCCGATGCCTTCTGGCAAGGAGCACTTAGCATCCTTGTCGGTGCTAGTGGGGCGTTGGGGGTTGCCGCGGCGGTGTTGTGGTTATTTCCCCCCGCGGGGGCGGCAACGTCGGTGTTGGCTTCGGCACTGATGCTTGCCTCATTGGCCATAGGTGCTTTTTCTGCGATAGGCTATGTCAGCGACTATTTGCATGAGAAGAGCGACTATGCCATGCTGGAAAAATCGATCTACAGCGGCGGACGGGAGGCTGTTGGTGAGCTTGCCAACACGATGCAGGAGTGGAAAGATGCAAAACGCAGTGCTATTTGGGAAGGTATCTTCGCCACGGTAGGGGTAGGTCCCGCGCGTAGCATCATCACCTCTCCCCGTGTGGCACGCTCTGCCTACACAGCATCGAATATCAAGGCTAGCCTCAAGAATAGCGCTGAAAAGGCCAGAATTTGGCAAGCTGCGAGAAAGCAGAATATGGGAGCGTGGAGGGAAAGGATGACAAAAATTAAGGATATTCGTGCACAACGCAAAGAAAAGTGGAAAGAAGCCATCAAGGGTGGAAATGAAAAAGAGATGGCCGCAACGCGGGCGAAATTGGATAATACGGACAGATTGTACAACGCAATACGGCGCAAAAAACCAGGCATCGTGGCTAAGGCTAGGGAGGTCATCGCTAGGGGATGGAAAGAAGCGAGTGGAAGGGCCAAGGGACTGCGCAATGTTCAAGCGGGGCAGCTTACGGGTAAACTAAGCGGTATCGAAGAATCTTTCAGAAAGAATATCGATGGATTAAAAGACAGCGTAAAGAGAGTAAAAATTAAAAATATTGAAGCTTGGAAACATTCGGAGTTACTTGATACGGCTGCTGGATATTCTAAAAACTTTAAACAAAAGGGCATGAAATTTAATTACAAGCTCAGGAAAGATGGCCAGGTGGCGGCCAAACTGGATGATGGTGCAATTAAGTTCATGGATGCTGGTATCGTACCAGCGGAAAACATCAAACTCGGTGCGGACGGATTGTGGTTTATGGTGCTTTCTGCGGGACAGCTGGACAAGCTTTTCGGCGGCGGAGGCCAACGAGCTATCGAGGAGAGCTTACCTTAGCGGTGCGAGAAACATTTTTTTAATTAACTCAAGCCTGTGCCCATCTGCCGTGCTATGGTAGGCTTTTTAGGAGAAAGCGATGAAGTTATCCCAGGACGATGTTGTGGTGCGGTTGGAGGAGTTCGAAGGATGGCGGCAGGAGGGTGATTGTCTGAAGAAAGCTTTTGAGTTTCGGGATTTTCAGCGTGCTTTTGCGTTCATGACTGCTGCGGCGCTGCATGCCGAGCGGCATGATCACCACCCTGACTGGAGCAATTGCTACAACCGTGTCGCGGTGACGCTGGCAACGCACGAGGCGGGGGGGATCACGGAGAAAGATTTTGCTTTAGCACACTGCTTGGATGAGGTAGCGGCGTGTTTGATACAGCAGGATGGGCGTTGATGCTTTTCCGCACTAGGTCGAGGGGCTGATAGGCGCGGGGAGCGGACAGCTTGACGGTCGTGTTGGGTTGTGCGACGGCGAGGGGGGTGTTGTTCTCCGCGTTCTGCATGGCGGTGATGGTGAAGGTAGTGCTGTCCCCGTGCGGCGGAATGATCTCCAGCTGATCGCCGCACACGATTTTTTCGTGCACGGTGAGGTGTAGCCAGTTGTCGGCGCTGCAGGTCTCGACATGGCCGACGTATTTGTGAGTGGCGGTGTAGCCTCCCATACGGTTTTGGAAATCGCGGTCGAGTTTGCCGTGGAAAAACCCTCCCGTGTAGCCACGATGGCTGAGCGAACGTAGTTGTGTCAGCCAGGTAGGATCGACCTGGTAGGGTGCAGCTTGCAGGCAGCGGTCGCGGGCGGCGCGGTAGGTGCGGGTGGTGATTCCGCAATAGAGTAAGCTCTTCATGCGTCCTTCGATTTTCAGTGCGGTCACGCCCGCGGCGATAATCTTGTCGAGAAACTCGATCGTGCAGAGGTCTTTGGAGTTGTAGAGGTAAGAACCACTCTCGTCTTCGTAGACGGGGAAGTATTCGCCAGGGCGTTTTTCTTCGACGAGGTGGTACTGCCAACGGCAGGTGTTGGAGCACGCACCACGGTTACCGTCGCGATCGGCGAAGTAGCTGCTGAGGTTACAGCGACCCGAGTAGGTCATGCACATCGCCCCGTGCACGAACACTTCCAACTCCATTTCAGGTAACTTGTCTTTGATGGTGCGGATTTCCTTCAGGCTCAGCTCCCGTGCCAATACGCAGCGTTTTGCGCCGAGACGCTGCCACATACGGGCACTGCGCCAGTTGGTAACGCTTGCCTGTGTACTCACGTGCACTGCGAGGGAGGAGTTCTCTCGCACCAGCTCCAACACGCCGAGATCGGAGACGATCACTCCGTCCACCGCGAGACGGTCGAGGTGCTGAATGAAGGCAGGCAGTGCTCGCAGTTCCCGTTGGTGCGCGATGATGTTCAGGGCGACGAAGATACGTTTGCCGTGCGCGTGCACATAAGCGGCCGCCTCCTCCAACTGGGCGAGCGAAAAATTGCTGGAGCGGGCACGCAAGTTGAAACTGCGTCCGCCGAGATAGACGGCATCTGCACCATAGCGCAGGGCAACCTTGAGTTTGTCCATGCTGCCCGCGGGCGCGACCAGTTCGATTGCAGAGGGCATGCTACTCCCCGTTAGCACATCATGATGTTCTACTGCATCACGTATCTGAGGGCAACTTCCTTTGCCATTTCCCGACGAGAAGACGAAAAAAAACTCTGTTGACCCGTGGCATTTTAGCGTGTACCGTTACGTCTTAGGTTAGTCTGCTGTGTAGTGAGTTAAGGGAGGGTTCAGTTATGGCGAAGAGTGGTAGGCTGCTGGCGACGGCAGAGTATATGTGGCTCGATGGAGGGCGACCGACGCAGGGACTGCGCTCCAAGAGCAAGATTCTGCCTACCGAGAAAGTAGAAAGTTTAAGTGACTTACCTGAGTGGGCATTCGACGGTTCTTCGACTTGGCAGTCGCACGGCTCACATTCTGACTGTGTCTTAAAACCTGTTTTTTTCTGCCCTAACCCCCTGCGGGAGATGGAGGGCAATCACTATCTGGTGGTCGCGGAGGTTTACAACTCCGACGACACACCGCACATCACGAACACCCGCCACGAGTTGGCTAAGGTGCTGAACAGTGCTGAGGCGGCTGAGCCATGGATCGGCTTCGAGCAAGAGTATACTTTCTTTGAGTACAGTCGTCCGTGGGGTTGGCCAAGTAAGGGCGGTTTTCCTGAACCGCAGGGGCCGTTTTACTGCGGTCTGGGCACGAACCGTGTTTTCGGACGACAGATCGTCGAGCATCATCTCCAGGTCTGTCGGCAAGCTGATCTCGCCTTTTACGGTATCAATGCCGAGGTAATGCCTGCGCAGTGGGAGTTTCAGATCGGCTATCGTGGGATCGAAGGCGAAGCGGTTGATCCTCTGACCATCTCCGATCAGTTGTGGATCGCACGTTATCTGTTGGAGCGCGTCGCCGAGCGACACGATGCCATTGTTTCTTTCAGCAACAAGCCTATGCCTGGTGACTGGAACGGTGCTGGGATGCACACCAACTTCTCCACTGCCGCGACACGCGACCGTGAAAACGGTCTGGTAGCCATCAAGGCTGCGGTGGAAAATTTGAAGGACAACCACGCCAAGCACATTCGTGATTACGGCGATCGTCTCGAAGAGCGCTTGACAGGCTTACACGAAACCTGCCACATCGATCAGTTTAAGTCAGGGGTGTTGGATCGCGGGGCATCGATTCGCATTCCTCTTGCCACTTCGCAGCAGGGGTATGGATACTTTGAAGATCGTCGTCCTGGTGCTAACGCCGATCCGTATCGGGTGGCCGCGCGGCTTGTGGAAACTGTCTGTTTGAACTAACATCGGGATTTTAGTGAGGTCAGGTGTATGGATACGAAAGTTGGCATCAAGATCGAGGAAATAGGCGACACGATGGTTTTTGCCATCGAAGGGCATCTCGATGCTTCTATGGTTAATGCCGTCAACGAGCGCGCTACCGACGTGCTGGAGAGTGATTTTGTCAAGGTGGTCTTTGATTTTTCAGACCTAGTCTACATTTCCAGCGCAGGGTTACGGGTGCTGCTCTACGTTGCCAAGAAGACGAGAACCAAAGGCGGCAAGGTGGTGCTGTGTTCGGTGAACAGCAACGTGCAAAGAATTCTCGACATCAGTGGGCTGACCAGATTTCTACCCGTCTATGACGATCGTGATGCTGCACTCAATGCCACCAAGTCGTGAAGTAGCGAAGCAATAAACCCATGAGCACGACATGATTATCGGTGTTCCTGTCGAGGGTGGGGTGCGTGAAAGGCGCACTGCCCTCACCCCGCGGGTTGCATGCGTGTTGCGCAGCTGGGGTAATGAGGTGCGGGTGGCACGGGGCACGGGGCACGCGGCTGGTTTTGCCGATGCCGACTATGAGGCACAGGGGGCAGTGCTCAGCGACGATAGCGTCTGGCGTGAAGCGCATGTCATCCTCAAAGTCGCGCCTCCATCTGCTGCGGAACTCCAGCAGATGCGTACACATGCCGCGCTGATCGGCTTTTTCAAACCGCACGACAATCAGGATTTGCTAGCAACCGCCGCGCAGCGACAGCTTTCGGTGGTGGCGATGGACTGCATCCCGCGTATTTCGATCGCACAGAGTATGGATGCCATGAGCACGATGGCCAACATCGCAGGCTACAAGGCGGTCGTTGCCGCGGCTGACATGTACGGGGGGTTTTTGCCTGGGCAGATAACTTCCGCAGGGCGTAGCGACCCCGCCGAGGTGTTGGTTATCGGTGCTGGTGTTGCGGGGTTGAGCGCTATCAGTGCGGCACGCAGTCTCGGTGCAGAGGTGTATGCTTTCGATACGCGTGCTGCCGCGGCCGAACAGGTACGTAGCGTGGGCGGGCGTTTTCTCGCTCTCGACAGCGACGAAGAAGGTGCGGGAGAAGGTGGTTATGGCAAGCAGATGAGCGCAGATTACGTGGCGAGTGAAATGCGGTTGCTCGCGACACGCATGCCTCGTACTGCGATTGCGATAACCACGGCACTAGTGCCAGGTCGCCCCGCACCCGTGTTGATTACTCGCCCGATGGTCGAGAGTATGGCTGCAGGCAGTGTGATTTTCGATCTCGCCGCGGAGATGGGCGGCAACTGTGAGTTGACGGTCGCGGACGAGGTAATCGAGCATCGAGGAGTAAAGATCGCGGGTTTCACCGATTTGCCTAGTCAGCTGGCGAAGCAGGCAAGCATGTTTTACAGCAACAATTTATTACAACTGCTGAAGTTGCTGACGGACGAAGGCAAGCGGGAACTCACCTTCGATCTCGACAACAAAATCATCTCGGCTGCCCTGCTTTGCCAGCAAGGCACGATCCGCTGGCCAACGCCGCAGGTTGTGGATGTCGTGCCGCGACCATCACCCGCGGCCACACCCTCAAAGGCGACACGCACCGTACAGGCTACCCCCCGTCGTCACGATGCCTACGTGTGGTTGGGCTGGGTTGCTGCGGTGGCGTGTTTGTACGGCTTGGGCAGTTTTGCTCCACCTGCCTTCATCGAACGTCTGACGGTGTTTGTGCTGGCGTGTTTTGTCGGGTGGCAGGTGGTGTGGAATGTCACTCCCGCGCTGCACACGCCATTAATGAGTGTTACCAACGCTATCAGCGGTATCATCGTGCTCGGTGCGATGCTGGAACTACAACCGCCGCACTGGAACATCGCCTCGCTGCTTGCGGTCGCCGCGGTGTTGATGGCGACGGTGAATGTGGCGGGAGGGTTTTTTGTCACCTGGCGCATGCTGAAGATGTTTCGCAAGTAAGGTTAAAATGAGCGACAATCTGCTAACCGTTTCCTACCTGCTCGTGGCGGTGCTCTTCATCTTGAGTCTCGGTGGGTTGAGTGCGCACCATACGGCGCGCCGCGGCGCGTTGTGCGGTACGATCGGTATTTTGTTGGCGATCGTGGCTACGTTGTGCGCGGGCGAGGGGGGGCTGGGGCTGATTACGGTGCTGCTCGTCATAGGGGGCACGGTCGGTATCTACGTTGCCCGCCGTGTCGAGATGACTGCGATGCCACAATTGATAGCGATTTTGCACAGTTTTGTCGGCTTAGCGGCGGTGTTGATCGGTATCAGCGATCATGTTACCCAACGCGTAACTACTGGAGAACAGATGGCACACGCGGTGCATCGCGGCGAGGTGTTTGTCGGTGTGTTTGTCGGTGCGTTGACTTTTACAGGCTCGGTAGTGGCGTGGGCTAAATTACAGGGAACGCTCGATGGTCGGCCGCTGCTGCTTCCTGCTCGACATGTTTTGAACCTGCTGATGTTAAGTCTGATAATTGTCTGCGGCTATTTTTTTGTCGGTGGTGGCAATGTCTTGCCACTGTTGCTGGCTTGCCTGCTGGCCTTTGTTTTTGGAGCGCATCTCGTGGTCGCGATCGGCGGTGCGGACATGCCTGTGGTGGTCTCGATGCTGAACAGCTACTCTGGTTGGGCGGCTGCGGCGACAGGTTTCATGCTGGTCAACGATCTGCTCATCGTCGCGGGGGCGTTGGTCGGTAGCAGCGGGGCAATTCTCAGCTACATCATGTGTCGGGCGATGAACCGTTCTTTCTTCAGTGTCGTTCTCGGTGGTTTTGGCGGTAAGCAGGGGACGGCAACGGCTGACGTAGATAACAGGAAATATCTCATCACCGACGTGGGGACGACTGCGGCTCTATTGCAGAGTGCTAGCAAGGTCATCATCGTGCCTGGCTACGGGATGGCGGTAGCGCAGGCACAGCACAGTATCAAGGAGATAAGTTCCCGCTTGACCGACAACGGGGTTGATGTGCGTTTTGCCATTCACCCTGTGGCGGGACGTTTGCCTGGGCATATGAATGTCTTGTTGGCCGAGGCGGGTGTGCCTTACAGTATTGTGGAGGAAATGGATGATATCAATGCTGCCTTTCCCCGCACCGATGCGGTGTTGGTAGTAGGTGCAAACGACATCGTTAACCCTGGCGCGATTTCCGACCGCAGCAGTGCGATTTATGGTATGCCTGTGTTGCAAGCTTGGGATGCCAAGAAGGTTGTGGTGTTGAAACGCAGTATGGCGAGTGGTTATGCGGGGGTCGACAATCCGCTATTTTTCCGCGACAACACCCAGATGCTGTTTGGCGATGCCAAGAAGACCAGCGACGATATTCTCGCCCTGTTACAGTAGCGAACACCACCGCAGCAAAAAAAACTTAGCTCGCCCTGTTCAGTGCCAGAGGGTGATTATTTTTCCCGTGATGCGTCTTCCCCGCACGTTTTGGGAAAACGACTTGCCACCGTCTATTTCGCCGTCGATACGTTGACGGTAGACCGACCCTTCGAGAGCGATGCTCAGGCTGCCTTCGCGCCGCTCGCCGCTAAAAAGTGTCAGTACTATGTCTGCCGTGACTGCTTCCCAGATGGCGGTGAAGCCACCGTCTCCTGCATCGGGCAAATCTATGTCACCGAAAAGGGAGCGCAGTTGTTCGACCTTGATACCAAAATCGATGGGTGGCGGAGGTTCTTTTGATGTCGCATAGTAAAGGAGGGGATAATCGCTAGCGATATCGAATTGCAGGTCACCCCAGAACGAGCGGAAGCGAAATTCGAGCGATCCGTGATGCCAGAGAACCGCGTGGAAATCAGCTTCATCCCCCGCCCAGGCAGTTAGGTCTGACTGTGCAAAGCTACCCGTTTCCACCACCCCCAGATCACCTAAACCGAAACTGCTTCTGAACATGGGCAGCAACCCCAGACTCCACAGATGGAGATGGTGAGTAACGAATCCCTCCGTCTCGTCGTTAGCCAAGCGGTGGGCACGAAAATCGTAATAGCTGTAGCCCCACTGCGAAATCTCTGCTTTGATAGCCTGTCCATCGGCGTAGGACATAGGGTAAGGCACACCGTAATCGTACATGAGGTAAACGTGCAGACGTGGAAAATGCCAATCCTCGCCGTCGTGGACAGCCTGCGTGTGCAGATACCCCCAGGACGCACTGTCAGGGTGGCCTTCAAAAAGATCTCCTCCTGAGTCTCTGAGTATGAATTCCAATTCCACCCCACCACCTGGTGCGGTGTGCTGCTGCGCCCCGCGGTATCCCGTCAAGGCGAGCTTTTTCAGTTGCGCAACGTGGTATTGCGATGCATCCCAGTGGTAGCCTTGCCAATATTTCGGAACATCTTTTGCCGATGCCACACCGACGGTGCACAACATCGCACTGCACGCCACCCCCACGGCAGTTGCGCTCGCAGCTACCTGTCGGGCGAAACGAGACAACTTAGCCACATCGGCAGAGGCGAAGAGGGTAGAACACATCAACAACAGTAGAGCCAGTCGCATGATAACCTCCAGTTGATCGGTAGTGACAATAACGCCGATTGCTGTAGGAACATGCCTCCGTGTCTCTGTCAAGTCCAAACAAAGTGAGATGAGAAGGCAGTTTGTATCTTGAGGACGGAAAGTACTTGGCGTGGTGTGTATGAAGCGGTAGAGTCACGCAGATCTGGTAACTTTCGGGTTGTTAGTTGACTTCGATACGTAAACCGCAGCTGCGACACCCGCAACTGCCGCGTAACAGGCTCGGTCTGACGGTGCGTGATTACGAGGGTGTCGCTTCGACTTTGTGTGCGGGCTGTGGGCATGACTCGATAACTGCGGCGTTGGTGCAAAGTTTGTTTGATCTCGACGTTGCCGCGGAGAAGGTGGCTAAACTGAGCGGCATCGGCTGTTCGTCGAAGTCGACCGCCTACTTTTTGCGTGGTGCGCATGGGATCAATGCTGTGCATGGGCGCATGCCGTCTATTGCCACGGGCGCTGCGGTAGCACGTTCCGACATGTGCTACATCGGCGTATCGGGCGATGGTGATTCGCTGTCGATCGGGTTGGGGCAGTTGTGTCACGCCATACGGCGCAACGTCGACATGCTCTACATCATCGAGAACAACGGGGTGTACGGGTTGACTAAGGGGCAGTTTTCGGCCGCGGCGGATACGACGACGCGTTCCCGCACAGGGGAGAGCAACCCTTACGCGGCGATCGATGCGGTTGCGTTAGCTTTGCTGCTCGGTGCACCTTATGTGGCACGTGGTTTTTCTGGTGATCGTGCTCAACTGGTAACCTTGTTGAAGGGCGGGCTGAAGCAACGTGGTTTTGCGTTGGTGGATGTAATTTCGCCATGTGTGACCTTCAACGACCACCGTGAGTCGACTAAAAGCTATATGTACACGCGGAAAAACTACGACGCGGTAACGAAGGCTAGTTTCGTGCCCCCCCGTGCGGAGATCGCGGCACAGATTGCGGCGGGAACGAGTCAAACGATTCCGTTGCACGACGGTGCGCGGCTGACGATTCACAACCTTGCCGACGACTACGATGTGAGCGACCGCCATGCGGCACACGCCTATCTGCAAAAAGCACGGGGTGTGGTAACTGGTCTGCTTTATGCTGAACGCGATCGCGAGGATTTAAGTGCTATCAATTCTCTGCCTCCGACACCGCTGGCACAGCTTACGCACAGCCAGCTATGCCCTGGTGCGGCACAACTCGATGCTTTACAAGAAGGTTATCGGTAGGGTGTTTGTTTTTAGCTGAGCCGCTCAATCGTCTTTGCCAAGACGCGCAGTTCGCGGTCACGACAGCTGGCGATGTCGCTAATAAATGTAAACCAAGGGATAATCTTAGGTGTCGCGCGCTTGATTTGAAAATAATAAGCGATCATACTCTCGGCAGGTTTGCTTTCTTCCATAAAACGACTGATATCGATAATACCGATACTGTGCTTGCCCGCCTCCAGCACCAAATCGATACAGTAAGCAGGGTCACCGATATTAACACTGTAGTGCACTTGCAAGTCGGCTTTTTTGATATTCTCGGCAAGAATTTTTTCAATCAACTGCCCGCTGTATCTGCGCCAGGGGGTAAAGCTAGGAGTAGGATTCTGGGCACGGGGCACAAAAGTTTTGCGTTCTTTGACACGTTGCTGCTGACGATAAGCTTTCCACAAATAATCGCTGATCGTAGCCCTGTTGTGTTTTAAACTGGCAAAACTTTTATGCAAATAGTGATAGGCCCGCTTTTTAGGGCGACTCATCAATACATTCAACTCACCCTTACGCTTGTCTTCCTCATCGCCTTGTCGAAAAGCCATCATGTTACTGCGATTGATGTCCCACAGATAAAAAATGTAATCACGTTCCTTCCCTTGCAACGCCGCTCCCGCACCATCAAGAATGTCCTCTCCTCTATTGAGACGACGCAAAAGCTCACCCTTCTTGGCTTTAAGGTAGGGTTCATTTTTTAGCAAAAAATAGCATAATGCCACATTTTTTTCGACATTTATTTTTATGTTTTTTTCTTGCTCAATTTTTTTAATCGTATTTTCGACAAACAGCAGAAAGCGATCAACCATATCGGTCTCAATACCTTTATAGATACCGCGTGTTTGACGTGTTATTTTTTCGGCATGCTCTTCACTATAATCAACGACAACAGCATCACGAGTACCCCATTGCATCATTTTTAAGTCGTTATGATAAACATAGTGGTTTGAGTAGGCAATAATTTCTGGCGGACAACGGTAATGCTCGTCAAGCATAAGAGACGCTTGCTTGATTTGTTTAATCAAGCCAAAAATATGCGAACCACCACCTTTTAACCCCTGTCCCTGTGTTTTTCGCAAGTGCTCATCAAGCCCAAACTCCTGAAATAAATAGTCATCAAGGGCAGAATTTTTTGCCAGTACTGTTTGTTTATCATCACCTACTACCAACAGTTTAGAGGCACGAAACAACAAAGGTAAAGCATCATCGACACGACATTGAGTGGCTTCATCGACGATGACTAGATCAAAAATATTTTCTGCACAAGGAAAAAGGAACGGCACGGCTTGCTTGCGACATATCCAAATAGGAAATATTTCCATCAGCTTTTCTTTCAAATCATTCAAGACAGGCAAAGCCATCTCCAACGCATCATAGCTGCCAAGATTATCGCACAAAGCGGCAATAGTAGTCAAAGGGTCGGGTTTTCCATCTCCCGCAGAATGCTGGGCTTTACTGGCAATATTAGTAAGATTAAGTAAAAAACGCATCTTGACGAGACGATCACGCTCGTCTTGCCGCTGCTCCATAACTTGCAAAATATCCTGCGCCGTCTCTGTATGTTTTTGCTTACGTTTAGCAACTTTGCCCTCATTTTTAACAAAAATATCATAAGCTAAGCACGATGCTTGCTCTTTCCGAGCACGCAGGTAATGGTGAATTTTATTCATCTGAAAAATCACTTTGCTATCAGCACTCTGCAATAAGGCAAGCTGATTGTTTAAAATACGACGTATTTTCTTCAAACGTCCTGTCAATGGATGCCGTATCAGCGCAGTAAAATAACGCAAAGCACGTGCTAATCCAGATTTGCGGACAGGGAAAGAACGTTGCCACTCTTTTAAAAAATAAGCAGTGACCGCATTGTCAAGCTTTCTCTCGTAAACCAGGTTAAGCTTGCACACATTCTTCGGTTTGATCTTGAGCATTTTGTTGATAAACTCACGGGTCATCAACATTTCTTGATTGTACTCAGATAATGAGTTAGTAAAACGAAAAAAGCGGTACAAGCTCCCAAATTTGAGCAGCTTTTTGCGCATCGCCATGAATTCCGTAACTAACTTTCTGTTCCAAGTGTTACGCTCCCTGTTTTTTCCGCTCCGGCGGCTATACCCACAAAAACGAATAAAATTTATGATACTTTCAATATCCTTAGCGGTAGACTCGTGATAGTTGCGAGGCGACAAATTTTGCTTTATTGTTTCTTGCAGTTTCTCCTTCAGTGCCTGCATGTCATTATCTATTTGCTTTATTTGCACATTATAATTAGGAGGATCTTCGCTAAGATGCTCGATCAACTTGTTGGTGGTCAACATTTTTTTCAAGCTGCTTGCCCATGCCGAAAGCGAACTATCCCTTGCGGGTATGTGGTCTATGACCTTAATACTCTGGGCAATAATGTTGGCGATGTTCTGCGTATCACTACTGCCCTGGTGAGCAAACTCCTTCAGCGGCTCAAGCAACGCATGAATGGCACTATGCTGGTCGCTGACAACGAGAATTTTTTTGTTAATACATATACAGTGAATCAACAGCTTTAAAATTGAATGCGTCTTCCCCGTGCCAGGCGGTCCCTCAAGCAACAGAAAATTATGCTCATCAAGTTTTTTCAACAAAGTGCTGAAACTTTTTGGTAAGGCCTTAGGCACCCATGCTCGCTCAGAAAAAATTCCCCTGACAGGCACATATGTTTCGGGAGAAAGAAAATTACCCAGATTAGAGTGATAGAAACGCTGCGGATGCTCGTAGGCAATAGTCAAAATTTCATCCAAATCATGCTCAAGACTTAATGCCATCAATGCCTGCACTTTCGCTGAACGATAGAGATAAACACTATCGAGATCAATCTCCGCCCCTATCGTAGTGAGATTGAAAAGAATACCACCCTTACCCCGCTCCTCAGGTGTACCGAAGAGAATCTTACGCACCAATGCAAAAATTTCTTCATTTATAGGCAGCATACGGGATAGATAAACACGTGTCGGCTTTTCATCGACAGTCATGTACTGTGCCAGCAAAGTTTTGAAAAATTTATTGATGTTGTCAGCAGATTTATTTTTAGAAAATTTTTCGATAAGGTTAGCAAGAGCAAGGTGATTGAGATAAAAAACTCCGTCTTCAACTGGCTCAATGATAATTTCCTTGCCAGACTCCTTCAAAGTTACCTTCATATAATAGAGAGGAAATTTAAAAGTTTTCATACTCCCCGACTGCTTAAAAAGACAGTCGATTATCTCAAAGCCTAACAAAAACTCACCGTGCCGCTCGCGGCCAACAAACTGCAAAAAATCACTGAAATCACCTGTTGTAAACTCACAAATAAAAGGCACTTCAGTGAAGTTTTTAACATCCTGAGCGTGAAGAGGTAATAAAATACGCTGCTCATTGAGCTTACTCGTTCGTTCGCTTTTAGGTTCAACAACTTTTTCCTCAGGCTCAAAAAGCTGGTCGTAATTGACTGCCGCATTATGAGCTACCGCCTTCTCTGCCAGACGAGACTTGAAAAAATTCTGCTGCTTAACCTTAGCAAGATCCATCGCAGGCGACGTAGACGGAGCACTGCCCCCTAGAAAAGGAACAATTTTGCTGGCAAAACGCGGTTTGAGCTTTTTCTTGTAGCCCTCTACCGAACACAACAAATCGTTTTTGATGACCAGCTTGCTGGTAATACTATCGGTACTCTCCGCAAAACTAAAACGGAAAATTTTGTGATACCCAATTAAACGATTAAGTAAATCATTGGGATGAAATAATTTGTGATGATAAAGAAGCTTAGTGAGTGCCTCAACAGCATCGATATCAAACGACATGTAACCTGCCGTGTCACCCTTGTGATCTATTTCCTGAATGAGATATTGATGTTTTTCATTTAATTTTTGGCTGATGATAAAATGTACTTCTGAACGATAGAAAACTTTTGCCTCGGGTGGAAACTCACGTCTTTGCCATGATTTTTCAACCGTCTTAAGAGCGCTACGAAAACGATCGAAAATAAAACGACTGATGTTAATTTTTTCTCGCCGTGCAGTATTCTCAAGCACATAGACGTGAAACCCAAAACCATCCTTGCTGCGAGTTATCTTAAATTTGTTGGCACGATTGCAGCGTTTGCTTAAACCCGCAGGGGGAATTTTTTGCGCAATTATATTCTTCATCGTAGTACCTACTTAACCAACAACGACACCCGCCTATTCTGGGCGCGGGCACGGGCCAGCGCACGCCCAGCTTTCCTAGCTACACTAGCTATCGGCTTATTGCTCGCATATCCAACTACTCGCAGCCTTTTTTTAGCAAAACCTTTGCGCATCATATAAAGCACGACAGTGCTGGCACGCCTGCCACTCAGTGACCAGTTAGTTTCAATACTGCTATCTTTTTTGACATAGTAAAGATTACGATCATCGGTATGCCCCTCAACATCAACAGTATAGTCAGTTTTTCTTATCTCATGTAACAGCGGGTCGATTTTACGCAAAGCATTTTTTTTTAAAGTGGCACTCGCTGTTTTAAAAAGTGCCGCAACTTCAAGATTGAGGCGCAAACCATCTTTATCAAGACTGATTTTTACCCCCTCACGTCTTGTCATGCCCCTGAGCTTTTTACCCAGCTCCGCAAGTGTGCCGCGGGTTGAACCCGTGAAGGAAGTTTTTATTTGCTCAAAAGAAAAAGTTTCAATTTTACTGATGCTTATCAACATGATGAAAAAAACACACAACAATACCATCAAGTCGCTAAAACTAAGATAAAACACATTCGCTTTGTTTTCTTGACTGATTTTTTTTAGATCACTCAATTTCATAGGCATTTACTTCCTTCAAGCGTGCCCTACTCATACGCCGCTCCGACCTTTTCAGTAACAAAGCAATTTTGTTAAGTAATTGGCGGTGTGCTTCTAGATAAATAACATTGTGATGCTCGATACGACCCGATAAAGGCGTGAACACCAGTGAGCCTAAACCCGTGCCATACACCGTAGTCAACAAAGCAAGCGACATCGATGCCCCGATCCCCTCAGGGGTATTGAGAGAACGCAAAACCCCAATTAAACCCAACACCGTGCCGAACAAACCGAGAGCAGGAGCAATCGTTGCCGCCTTGTTGAGCAACGATACCGCTAGCTCCCGATGCAAATACGCGTCGGAAATTCTCGTGGTAACAAAGGTGTCTATCTCTTCGTAAAGCAAACCTTTGTGATACATATACACGATGTCGTTGAGCAACTCACCCGTCAACCTCTCGCCTTTGCGCAACTTATCAAGACCATAATCGTTGATGATCGCAGTGTCTAGCTGCCGTAAAATCTTTAACACAGGCCGATCAGGTGTTCCCCATAAAGATTTAAGAATTATTTTGAGAGAAATAAAAGCCGAAGTAAAATCAAATTGAAATAACAAAACAAAAAACGTGCCCCCTACTACTATAATTGCACTACGTACGTCAAACACCTGTGCCGTTGCACCAACACGGTTAGCTACAAAAAAAACAAAACCCAGACCCGCTACACTGATCAACAAAGCAAGCGGGTCGAAGCGTTTGCTCGGCGATTTTAAGTATGTCCTCGCGCGCAGCTTCTCCATGCCTATGCCCCTTGCTCATCATCATCGCCGCCGTGCTGTAAGTCGATTCCCGCCCGCATAACACGCTCGTGCATCAAATCCTCAAACAAACTATTAACCATAGGAGTCAACATCACAAGATCAAAAACATACCCATTATACAAAGAGGCAATGACACTGCTCCCCCGTCCCACCTTCCCTAACCGCTTCCTTTCCCGATCACTCCTGAGGGTAAAAAGATAAACACGACGGCTCAGACAATCACGTAATTTAAGACGATCACCCTTAATATGTAGCACAATACACAGGCTTTTAGGAATAATTGTACCACCTTCACCATAGATAAAAACTCTGCTAATTTTGTTATGCTTAGCGAACAAAACTAGACACATCTGCTCTTTCTCAGGCAAAACATCGAACATACTTAACGGCACACGATAGCTTTTGTTGCGACATCTTAACAGCACACATCGATCTTCAGCAATTATTTCTTTGGCGCGTGCAAAGGACAAATCGACTGGCAGGGAATTGCCCGCGGTAAGAGCGTGCTCGTGCGCTGAACGCAGATAAGCTACCGTTTGTTGCAGTGCGGTTTTTTCTTTCTTCAGTTCAGCGTTTTCTGTGCGCAGTTTCTCTAGCGCAATTTCTAATTCACGGCGATTTTTTTTATTGCTCGCCAGATTGTCAGCTTGATAACTAGCGATAATGTCTTCGTACTTGTTGACTTCTTTGTAGAAATTGTTAAGCAATGCCCCGATTTTTTTCTTATCGGGAAAACGGATTACCAGACAAGGCGAGCCGCGGCGCACACTGTCTTTGCTCTCCTCGCTGCGCACCCCGAAACACAGACGTTCAAGACAGGAAAGCATGTTTTCAAAATTGTGCACAAACCCGTTAGCTTCGAGAATCGTTTGAATTACTTCAGGTAATTTACGAAACAAAACACGATCATAGGTAACGTAGAAACGATTGAGAGAGCTATCGATACCTATCGCAGAATAATCCCCGCATAAAGAGAAGTCATCCCTATCCAAAGCCCGCTCGTCGGTGATAATGTTGAGGCTGTCCGCTTTACCCATTCCGACACACCACGCCGTCCACCACCCCTATCGGTGGCACAACGGAAAACGTTTAGTGCCGTGCCCCTAGCGAAGTTGGGTACGAATACGTTGCATTTGCGCGGCGAACGCCTGTGGCACATGCGTGCCGAAAGTCTCGAAGTAGTTGAAGATAGCCGCCAGCTCAGCTTGCCAACCATGCTTGTCGATAGCAAACAAAGAACGCTTGGTAGCTTCGGATAAATCCAAGCCGTCACAGTCGATGTCGGCGATCTTAGGCAAATACCCGATAGGAGTGCTGGTAGCATCGACCCGATTTTTGCAACGAGCGATCACCCATTGCAAAACACGCAAATTGTCGCCGAAACCAGGCCAGAGAAATTTTCCGTCACTATCACGCCGAAACCAATTGGCCTGGAAAATGCGCGGTAACTGGGTAGCACGCTGCTGCATACTCAACCAGTGCGACCAGTAATCGCCCATGTTGTAGCCGCAAAACGGCAACATCGCCATCGGGTCACGCCGCACCACACCCACCCTGCCCGTCGCCGCAGCAGTCGTTTCGGAAGACAGCGTCGCCCCCATGTAAACACCATGTGCCCAATCAAACGACTCCACCACAAGAGGGTTAAGAGTCGAACGCCGCCCGCCGAAAATAATCGCACTGAGCGGCACACCGCACGCCTCTTCCGCCGCAGGCGAATAACTGGGACACTGTTTGGCGGAGACGGTGAAGCGGGAGTTGGGATGTGCCGCAGGCCCTTGACCGCGGTGGTGCGGCTCGCCTTTCCAATTGATGTGCGGCTGTCCGCTGAGTTTGCCCTCCCACCACGGCTCGTTGTCGGCAGTAAGGGCGACGTTGGTGAAAATCGTGTCGCGGTCGAGCATCCGCAGAGCGTTGGGATTGCTGTGCTCATTCGTGCCTGGCACCACCCCGAAAAACCCCGCTTCGGGATTGATCGCCCACAGACGACCGTCATCACCGACATGCATCCAGGCGATATCATCGCCGACCGTCCACACCTTGTAGTCCTTCTGGTACTTGGCAGGCGGAATCAACATGGCGAGATTGGTCTTGCCACACGCGGAGGGGAAAGCCGCGGCGATGTAGTGTGTCTCGCCTTTGTGCTCGATACCCGCGATCAGCATGTGTTCCGCCAACCAACCGTGCTGATGTGCTTGATTGCTGGCAATCCGCAGCGCGTGGCACTTCTTGCCCAACAGGGCATTGCCGCCGTAACCAGAACCGACACTCTTGATCAACAGTTCTTCGGGGAAATGCATGATGAAGCGTCTCTGCGGGTCGAGGTCAGCGACCGAGTGTAGGCCACGAACGACCTGCTGTTCGCCTCGCTTGATACGCGCCAACGCCTGCTCCCCCATGCGCGTCATGATGTGCATGTTAGCCACGACATAAGGACTGTCGGTAATCTCGATACCCAGCCCCGCGTAGGGCGACGCGAGCGGCCCCATACAGTAGGGAACGACATACATCGTCCGCTTGTGCATACAATTGCGGAATAGCGCGTCCATCTTGGCGTGTGCCTGCTGAGGGTCGAGCCAGTTGTTGTTGGGGCCTGCGTCGTCACGGTTACGAGGACAGACAAAAGTCTGCTGCTCGGTGCGTGCCACGTCGCTGGGATGCGAGCGATGCAGATAGCAGTTGCGGTATTTCTCATGCAGCGGCAACAATGAACCGTCCTGGAGCATCATCGTGATGAGATTATCGTACTCCTGTCGCGAACCGTCGCACCACCTGACCTGCGCGGCTCCCACCAGCTGCGCACTTTCTTTCACCCAGTTTTCGATCGTCTCAAAATGCATACACCACCCATAATCGCCATCGCGTCGCGGCAGTGTATCACTCTACTTGCCTAAAAAACAGCCCTTGCCAAAAAAATAACCACCTGTGTTATACTCCTGGACGGTGGTGGGGGCGTGGAGTTAAGGAGACAAGATGACAGAACAAAACACACCGCGGGTGGCATTGGTGACAGGCGCGTCACGAGGTATAGGGGCGGCCTGTGCGGCGGCTTTGCACCGTGACGGTTACCGCCTTGCCGTGCACTATCGGCGTGACGAACAGTTGGCCCGTGCCCTGTGCAACGAACTGACGGGGGCGGAGGCCTACCGAGCTGACCTCGCACAGGAGAACGCGGCTGAAGAGCTCGTCAAGCGCGTGAAAGGCGAACTCGGACGTATCGACGTGTTGGTCAACAACGCGGGCACGGTGAAGGATCAGATTCTGCCTTTTGCGAAGGCGGAGGACTTCCAGACATTGATCGCGGTCAATCTGCGTCCCACTTTTCTGTTGTCCAAGCTGGTGGCGCGCATGATGATTAAGAGCAAGTGGGGGCGTATCATCAACATCACCTCGGTAGTCGGGCATACGGGAAATTTCGGGCAGGGTCTTTATGCTGCCACCAAGAGTGCGATCACAGGCTTTACCTTAAGCATTGCGCAGGACTTGGCACAGTTCAACATCCTCTGCAACTGTGTTGCCCCAGGCTTGATCGATAGCGACATGACGGCGCGCCTCTCGGATGACATTATCGCTGCCATCAAAGAACGTATTCCGCTGCAAAAGTTCGGTAAGCCGCAGGACGTGGCACAGGCGGTGGCGTTCCTCGCCTCTCCTGCAACGCAGTACATCACGGGCACAACCTTGCATGTCAACGGAGGTATGTTTGCAGGCTGATGATTGCTGAACCGCATGCGGTGATAACGGCGATGGGGCATTGGTTTCCTCCGCATGTTATCGACAACGATTTTTTTGCTACCCTCGATATCGGTTCTGCGAGTGCCTGGATCGAGGCACGTACGGGGATCAAGACGCGCCGCTCGGTGCTCAGCCCTGCACAGATTCGCACTCTGAAAGACACACCGCAGGCCATCACTGCCATGCGCACAGGCGGCTGTGAGTGGGACATTGCGAGTTGCGCGGCGGCTGCTTTTAGCTGTTTGCAGAAGAGAAAAAGGGTAAAGACCTGGCGGGGTGAATGGCTGGTCATCTGCGGTACGTCGGTGCCCGATTGGGACATCCCTGCCAATGCTTGTGTCATCGCCGCCAAATTGGGATTGAAGGGTGTGGCGGTGGACATCAATTCGGCTTGCAGTTCGTTCGTTGTCGATCTGCACTTTGCCCGACGGATGTTGGCTGTCGATCGCAGTCGCAAGGTGTTAATCTGTAATCCAGAACGTTATTCACTGCGCATGGATTACCGTGATCGCGGCAGTTGTGTGTTGTTCGGTGACGGCAGTGCTTGTGCTGTAGTAGAGAGCGGGGGACGGGGCTTGGCGGTAATCGACACGGAAGTCTATTCGCACCCTGCTGCCTGTGACAAGGTGGTTATTCCCGATGGCGGCACGTTGGCGCAGCAGGGCAAGGCGGTGCAGAAGTTTGCCATCTCCAAAACCATCGCTGCCGCGCGGGCTATCCTCCAACGCAATGCCTTGACCATCGACAACATCGATTATTTTATCGGGCATCAGGCCAACCACCGTATGTTGCAGGCGGTGCTCAGCAAACTCGGTTTACGTACCACGCAGCATCTCTGTAACGTCGTTGACTATGGCAATCAGGGGGCGGCGGGTGCACCTGATGTGTTATCTCAAAATTGGGAGCGTTTGCGTCAGGGTGACACTATTCTGCTTGTCGTCGTCGGTTCTGGGTTGACCTGGGGGGCGACTGTCTTGCGCAAAGTGTGAAGATGTTCACGGGTCTGATTACCCACACTACCTCCGTCGTGGATCTCGTGCAGTGCGCCGATGGCGGGGTGCGTCTGTCGGTCGCCGCGTTCGGTGAACGGTTGCGGGATGGTGATAGTGTGGCACTGGATGGCTGCTGTCTGACCGTCGTTGCCTGCGAGGCGGAGCGGGTGTCTTTCGACCTCAGCCACGCCACCCGTCGGTGTACTACCTTTGCCACCTTCGCACGGGGGCAACTGCTCAACGTCGAGTTGCCGTTGTGTCTGGGGGATCGTGTCCATGGTCATTTGGTTAGCGGTCACGTCGATGCTGTGGCCGAGGTGCTGGGTGTGGACGGCACACCTGCGCGTGGTCTTGACCTCACTCTCGCGGTGCCAGAGGGGTATGAGACCCAGATATTCCCCCGTGCCGCGGTCGCCCTGAATGGGGTTAGCTTAACGATCACCACCGTGCAGAACGATGCCTCGCACGGGCAGGCGATGACGGTTTGTTTGATTCCCGCCACTTGTCAGCGGACTAACCTCGCGGCACTCGTGCCTCGACAGCGGGTGAATTTCGAAAGCGACATGGTGGGGAAGCACGTTGCCAGCAACGTTGCCGCGTGGCCTCGGACAGGGATCGGCATGCGCCAAGGCGACGTACCACGGTAAGGTCGTGATACGTCGCCGTAGAAGTTGCCCAAGGGAGGGTGGACAACTCCTATGTCTATAGGGGTCTGTTCCTTCTCAGGGAGGAGACCAGGGTTTTCTGGAAGTTGCGTGCGAATTCTTGGTCGATGCCATTGCCACCCGCGACACGTTCCATGTAGACCACCGAGATGAACTTGGCGTAGCTGCCGCAGCTGCCTGCGCTACAACCGACCCTGTGATGGATGTTGTTGACGGGGGTCAGGGCGGTAAAACCACCGACTTTAAACAAGCCTCCGTGCAGACCGCCGAGCTTCACCGTGCAGACGTGGGTATCACGCACGGTCAACCCTCCCTTTGCCAACCAAAAGTCCTCTATCATAGGAAGGGAAGCAAAGCGGCTTTCGGGGCCGATTGCCCGTGAAGGGTGGCACAGATCGTTGAACCTATTCCTGATCATATTTTCTTCTTGCGGGCCGTAAGTCTGCACCAACAAGCGTGACTGTGGCCTGCTGCCAGGTTGCATTTCGCTGGCATAACCGTCGGAGGCCACTTCGATGTGGTTACGGGCGTAGTTGCCGCTGAACATGTTGAAGTAATCTCCCGCGTCGAGAAAAGACTGACAGTACCTGTAAGTCCTTGCCCCTGGGCTGCTCAGCGACACGATAGCCTGCGAAAAGGTGCTGCAACCGTTACCGCCTAGTGCTTGCAAGGGGTAGCTGCCGAGGTAATTGGCATCCTGTCCCTGTTGCAGGCGCACCAGCTCGATACCAACTCCTTGATAGTTGTTGTTGGTAGCGTACTGTGTGATGTGCATCCCTTGCGGCACTTGAAACTCGTGCGCAATACCGACTTGTAACACGGGTGGTGTTGGCAACGTGTTCAGAGTGTGCGAACCGCCTGGGTTAGCCCCGTGCACGTAGGTGACCGTCGATGGTGTAACATCGACACGGTTGTCAGCTGTAATCGCCCGCACCTGCAACTCCAGCCGCTCGCCTATCGCCATAGGAATCTGCAGCGGATTGCCCTCGCACGCGCCCCAGCTTTGATCGTTACGCGTGTCGTTGCCACCAGTCAGCTTGACTTTACACTGGAAGCGTGCCCCCTCGGTATCGGAATTGTAGCCGATCTCCATCATTCCCAAGCCGTCGTTAAACTTTTTGAGCGTGATGCGAGTGTCCACTTCCCCATCTCTGTCGCGCGAGGGGCAACCCGACACAGACAGCAAGACTGTAAACAAAGCCAAAATTTTCATAACATTCTCCTTACTGAGGATCCCTACTAGGTAGCATTTCTAATCATCCATCGAGTTATAAATGATTTTATCTCAAAAATCAATATATTTTTAACAAATTATTAGTAATACAGGTAATTTTATTTCAACGGTGCGTGCGCATCGTCGTGACTTCGGGAGGCTGGGATGATGCTGGTATTGTAGGTGTGTTAGCTGGCGAGCAGCGGAGGGAGGGCGAGATCACAGCTCGATGCTTTTTCTCGCAGAGGGGTAACGATATTGCGGAGAAGCTTGCCACCTGTGCCGCTAGTGTCGCACAGAAATTCACCTTGATAGGTGTCGATAAAATCAAACGCATCATGCAGTGTCTCTTCACTGGCATCCCGCAGCGTCGCTTCTACCACGGCACGTAACCAACTGCCGAGGTCTTGCAGGTTAGTGCGTGCCTTGATGCCGAGCCGCAAGCAGTCGTTATAAATCGTCAGCCGCAAATCGGTGGGTAAGTTGTCGGCATTGCCGCGTGCGAAGTAACCGAGCGAGCGGTACGCTTTGCGCCACTCGCCATTTTGCTGTGCAGTCCTCACTTTCTTCATAATGCGCTGGTAGCCCTTGCATGCTTTCTCTTGTCGTGCCAGCAGTTTTTTTTGTTGGAGCATGAATTGGGGACGGGTCTTTTCCTTCAAGATAACCAGTGCCTGTAGAAGCATGTTGCGTGTAAGCGGCTCGCGCACATCTAGGTCATCACCCAATGCGATGCTCAAGTACTCAAACACCTGATGACAAGGACAATCACATACCCGTGCGATCTCACTGACTTCCCACTGTGCGCCGCTATCCCCCCCAGCAACGAGGCCTGTCAGTGCTTGGACAAAATCAAGCATAGTAACCTCCTCCCCCACAGATCAGGTTGCAAAGACCCGCACCAGCGACCGTAACGAAACAATTTGGCCTACACTACCAGCTTACCGCTCGCAGCACGGGAACGCAAAGAGCAATCACCAATAACAGGTAACATACCGATATTGTGGGAAAACTAATCAGGTACGCAGTTCACGGCGCTTGCGCATCATGCGTCTCTTTTTGCGCCCGACCTTCCTGCGGCCTTTGGGGTGTTTACGCTTATGTCTCGAGCCGTGCATCGTGCCCCTGTACACCGTGGAGGCGGCATTATGGCAGATCTTGCCATGCGGGGCAAGAGGTAATTCTATCTCTGTCATTCCCCACGAGTTGTGGATGGTTTTTCGGATCTTTGGCTGTCGGAAAAAGACGAACTCAGATAGAATGGAGGTGGAGGAGTGGTAAATTATGTGCGAGGTGGCAAGCTGTGGCGAGAAAGGATAGAAAGCTCAGAAACACGGTCATAGAGCCTTTCAAGCAGTTTAAGATCGGGGTCTATATTATCATTACAACCTTCGTTTTCATCGTCTGTGCTGGTTATCTGTTCATGTCCTCGTTCTGGCAACAGTATCAGCATGTCATGAGCATTTTTGAGGTTGTCGACCCCAACCTGCAGTGGGAGATGGTCACCAACGACGTGTTTTTTGCCAATATCATAAAAGTTTCAGCTTTGTTCCTGTTGTTTATGTTGCTGACCATGGCGATGGTCTTTAAACTCACCCACCGCTACTACGGGCCGCTGGTATCGATCGAGAAATTTGTCGATCAGGTGGCTGATGGTGACTACAGCAGTAGGGTGTCGTTGCGCAAGAGGGACGAGCTGCAGCGGCTGGCTACCAAACTCAACACGATGGCAACGAATCTTGAGCAACGCCACCGCCATAACGAACGATCATCGGCTTGATCGCTCTTCTTGCACCAGGGGGGGCTGCACCCGCCGCACAGCTGCATGCCCGCTGGTTGTTTACCAGCATCGGCAGACTTATCCGTGGCTAAAGCTGAGTCACCTGCCGCACGGCATTTCCTGCCTTATCGATCGGGTGGTTTTGTAGGGTGGCGCGGTACTTGTTGAGCTGGCGGAAGTTATTTTTGTAGTCGGCGATGAAGTCACGCGCAAACTTGCCGCTTTGGATGTTGTGCAGCACTTGCTGCATGTTTGTTTTTAGCTGTCGGCGGTCGATAATTTTTTCCCCTGCCAAATAGCCACCCAGTTCGGCGGTGTTAGAGATTTTCTTCCCGAAGTTGGCAAAACCTTCCTCGACTAGCAGGTCACATACTAGTTTAGCTTCGGTGACGCACTCGAAGTAGGCCAACTGGGGATCGTAGCCAGCTGCCACCAATACCTCAAAGGCTTGCCGCAGCAACAAGCCCAGCGCGCCGCAGAGCACTGCCTGTTCGCTGAACAAATCGCTCTCGGTCTCTTCCTGGAAAGTCGTGCGGAAGACTCCCCGTTTCGTGCAACCGATCGCCTGCGCGTACGCCAACGCCAATGCCAACGTGTCGTGATCTTCGTCGTCGCGCACCGCGACGTACGCGGGCAAGCCCGTGCCAGCACGATAACACTGACGCAATGCCGCTCCCGTGCCTTTGGGGGCGACCATAAACACCGCACCTTGCGGCACGAGGAGACGATAGTGCACCGCAAAACCATGCGCGAAACCCAGGGTAGCCGTGGGCTTGAGGTGGGAACGGATCTCCTGTGCGTAGAGCTCGCCCATCACCTCGTCGGGGACAAGCAACATCACCACATCGCCTGCGTGCACCGCGGTCGCGATGTCGGTGACGGCCAGTCCGTCGGCTTGGGCAGCAGATCGCTGTGCACTGCCAGGCCGCAAACCGACCGTCACCCGTACCCTGCTGTCTCGCAAGTTCAACGCCTGGGCACGCCCCTGATTGCCATAGCCGACGATGGACACGCACTTGTCTTGCAAGCGAGCCGCATCGACATCGGCATCGCGGTAGACGGCACGCTCAACCACTTATTTCAAGGCGACGTGCAGCCGCTTCCGCCTGCTTAGGCAGCGTTACCTGCAAGACACCGTCGCTGTAGTTGACCGCAATTTTGTCGCGTGCCACACTCTGCGGTAACACGAATCTGCGCTCGAAAGCACCGAAGACACGCTCTTCCCGCTGATAGCCGCCGTCCTTGTGGTTTTCGTTTTTGCGGCGCTCACCCCTGACGATCAGCTGATCGTCTTTCACCTCGACACCCAACTCGTTTTTCTTGAAGCCAGGCAAGTCGAGGCTCAGGGCGAACTCCCGTTCCCGCTCGGCAATACCAGCTTTGGGCACGAAGCTCGTCACCTCGTCGCCGTGCCAACGATCGAACCAATGATCGAAAAGATTTTTTTCAAAAAAGCTACTAGGTACTAACATTATCCTATCTCCCCAGAAAGTTAACAAAACCGTTTCCAAGCTCAACGTAAGTCTTCTTCTTTCGTTGTCAATAGGCAAGGGTGTTCGCTTAAACTAGGATAAAAAATAATCGACGAAGTGGCGGTCTTTTTTGTTTTGGTTGCAGGAGCGGCAGGCGGTGACGATGTTGTTTTTAACGGAGCACCCGCCGCGGCTGAGGGCGACGACATGATCCATCGTCACCTGTGTGGGTAAGAGGGCGGTGTGGCAGTAATAACAACGGGCTGCGGTGCGTTTCTGCGTCCACCAACGCGTGCGGCGCAGCTGTTTGGCTTTGGCCTTTTCGCGCTTGACGTGTGTTTCTTGTTCTACGTCAGCACTGTGCCACACCGCTACACCAAATCTCGATAACTGAAAATCATCGTTGCTGCCGATAACAGCAAGACCACTACGGCAACACCGTAAGCCGCGAACCACAGTAGATCGGCAGGTGGCGGGAACGTATCGATACCCCAGTATTCGACCGCGTGATCGACGAGGTTGAAACGTTGAAAATCCCAGAACGCGGCGATTACCTTGACGGATGATTCGAGTGCGGAATCTTCACTGTGCGGCGGAATGGTGGCGACGATAACACCGCTAAGCATTCCTGTTACCCAAACGCAGAAGCTGGTGAAAGTTGCCGCGGGAGTATTACAAAAGGTGGCAAAAAGGGTGCAGATGGCTGCGAAGACCAGCCAGCCGATAAACAGGTAGACGAACACCAACACCTGTCTCCAGGTCATGATGTCTTTGAAATCGAGGTAAAGCATGAGTTGAAATGCGGCTAATAAAATTATCCCGACCAGCAACAGCGAACAACACAAGCCGAGGTATTTGCCGATCAACCATTGGCTGCGGGTGACGGGGGCAGCCAGCTGTAACTCAATCGAGCCGTCACGGCGGGATTCGCAGATGGATTTGATCCCCCACAACAGACAGATGATAATACCAGTGAAAAAAAACCCTGCTGCGCCCATATTGAACATGACTTTCACCAATTCGTCGGCACTGGAGCTTTGCATCATGCTGGAGAAAAACACCAAGCATAGACCCACCACTACCATGGGCAGAAATATCTTGTCCCGCCGCAACAACACGAATGTTTCTCTAGCGATAATACTGATAGACTTCATGCCACTTTCTCTCCCAGATCGAAAAGTTTCAACAAGTCGTTCCGTGTGCCGATTTGCTCGCCGCCATCGCTGAACGCGGCGATCTGGTGGCCAGCATCACTTAAGGCGGTCAACCAGGAGGGTATCTGTTCGTAGGCGGTAAAATGCATGCTGACCTGTTCTGCTTCTTGCGTTACCTCCTGCCAGGCGGGAAGTCGCTTGTTCTGACACAACTGCTCTAGGTCCGCGACCGTTACCGCACGTACTTTGAGTACGCAGGCGTGCTGCAGTTGTGCGCAGTCGTGATCAGCGTGGAGGGTTGAGTAGACCAGCCGTCCCTTTCTGATGATGTTGAACTCGTCGCAGAGAGCATACGCTTCCTTCAGCTCGTGGGAGCAGAGGATGATGGTTGTGCCTTTGTCTTTCTGCATGTTGATCCAGCCGTGCATCTCCGCTCGTCCCAACGGGTCAAGTCCTGCAAACGGCTCGTCCAGCACTAAAAACTGCGGCTCGTGAATAACAGCCTGGGCAAATGCTAGCCGTCGCCCCATACCTTTAGACAACTCTCGTGACTTTTTGTCTTTGCTCGCTAATAGGCCTACCCGCCGCAGTGCCGCGGTTGTTTTTTCTTTGGGGTTGTCGACCCGAAAGATCGCACAGTGGTTTACAAGAATTTCCCAGGGCGTGAGCACGTTGGCGGTCTTGTCGACTTCGGGCATGTAGCCGATACGACTGCGATCCATCTGCGCAATATCGGTGCCATCGAGGGTGATATGCCCTTTAGTGGGATTGCTGATGCCGAAAATCAAGCGGATCAAAGTTGTCTTGCCCGCACCGTTGTGACCGAATAAGCCCGTGCATTTGTGCAATGGAAAGGCAATCGTCAGGCCGTCGAGCACGGCAACTTTGCTTTTGAACGCCCCCGCGCGATAAGTCTTGGTCACGTTGGTAGCTGCTAAAAATTGTGAATCCAACCCTTCCCCCCTTTCAACACTATCTGCTTTCAGCCTCATCTTCGTCATCTTTGTATTTTCTTTTGAGAATCTTATATAGCTCCGATTCTTTCGAAATACCGAGCACTTCGGCTACCGAGTGGTCCAATGCTTCCAGGGTTGTGCCACCGCGCTGAGCTAGTTTGCGTGCCACACCCTTGATATAGCTGGGCGAATACTCCCGTGTCGAGCAAACGTTGTAGTAGATGGCGGCTTTGCGCGGGTCGTTAAGGTCTTCGGTATAGATAAAGCCCAGTGTCAGTGGGATACGCCAGCTGTTCGGCAGCACTTCCATGCCCAGTTCGAGAATAGGAGGACAGGCTTGCGGGCGACCGAGTTGCGACAGCACAAAACAGGAAAAAATGTAGGTTGTCTCCCGCCGTTGTCGGGATCGGGCGATCTTGTGGAGCATCCGCTCCAGTGCGTCGAGATCGTAGATGGAAGGGTTGGGGCTGGCGAGATAGTGCACCGCCCAGATGCTGAGAAAATCATCGTAGATTTGTTTGAAACCCAAAAACAACACGGAGATGACGCGTGCCGAGAGGTTTATCAGCGGTGGCTCTTGCACCTCGTGATCGGGACGTTTGTAAGCCTCGTGCGAGTGCACCGCGGTCACCCAGAACAAACACGCGGCCACGACAAGCACCAGTAGTTTTATTGCGAGGTTCATTACTCAGCGCCGAAACTGGTCAATCACTTCCCTGTGGTCGTTCAAGCTCCTGCTTAGCTCTACTAAGTATGGTATCAGACTCTTCTGCAAAAAAACAACAATCAGAATCAGCAGCAGCGGTGCGAAGTCGAGCGGCCCAGGGATACGGCTTGTCAGACGGCGCAGGGGGCGATAGAGCGGCTCGGTAACACTGGTGATAGTGCGGACGATAGGGTTGTAGGGGTCGGCATTGACCCAGCTGATAATTATCGATGCAATCACCAGCAGTTGTACGAGGTTGAAAATAAGGTCGAGCACGAACGCCAAGCCGTTGATCATGTGTCCCACGCTCTTCTCCTGTCTAGGTGCTGTTAGCCATCCCCGAAAATGTCCCGCCCGATACGCACGCAATCCGTGCCTGCGTGCAGGGCGAGGGCGAGATCGGCACTCATGCCTAGCGAGAGTTTACCACGCCCGCAGCAGGATGCAAGCCGACGCAGTTCGCGGTAGGCGGGGGGTGGTTGGGGGTAGGAACTGTCGCTATAACTGCTCGGAGGCACGGCCATGATGCCTTCGATTTGCAGGTTAGGGCAGGTCTTGGCTATCTCCTGTGCGGCAGCGGCGACCGCCGCGGCGGTGAACCCTTGTTTCTGCGGTTCGTTGCCGATGTTGACGGCCAGATAGACGGGGTACGGCCGCTTGCCATACCGTGCGGCGTAACGATCGGTATAGCGGGCGTGTTTGTGCGAGGCGAGCGACTGGATTTCAGCGCAGAGACGCACGAGACGCATGATTTTGTTCGATTGCAGCACCCCGATGTAGACCCATGTGATAGCGATATGTTGTAACTGTTGCGCTTTTTGTTCCAGCTCGTGAGTGAAATTCTCCCCGAACTCCCGTTGCCCCTGAGCGTGCAAGGACGCGATGCTCGCCGCGGGGCGACCCTTGCTGGCCACCAGCAGACGGGGTGGAGAGCGCTCGGCGGCGGAGCACAACGAGGAGATCTTAGCCTGCACGCGGCGGAAATTCGTCCTCAGCACGGGGCTGTCGGTTACAGGCATGTGTAGATGCCCCCAGTCGCACTCAAAGGCGTATTTTATAACGAAAGTGCACCCCCTTTCAAGCTCCCGCTCCTCTCCTGGCAGTTCTGCACACAGGCGAAACAAAGCGGAGACCAGCTAGGGTGTGTATGAATGGGCGCGGGCATTCTGCGCCAACGTAGTACAGCGTTGTGCTTGTCGCTGATTGTTGAGTCGGGTGAAAGCCTGTGCGAAGTGTTCGTATACCTGCCAGGGCCATGATCCCTGTCCCAGCACTTGCCAGGCTAACGCACCTAGCTCGGCATAGCAGCCTTGTCGACCGAGTGCGCCGCTGAACTCGATCAGGAACTCGCCGCTGCGTTCACCACCTGCAAACACCCGTCGGTAGATGGCTAAGGCCGCAGTAAGGTCACCTGTCAGCTGTGCGTAGAGGCTAGCACCACGCCATGCCTGCAGTTCTTCTGCCAATGCTAGCAATGTTTTCGCTGAACATAAGCGGTGTGTTGCTGACCACAGTTGCACTGCATTGCTATCGATCTGCAAGCCCGCCCGCAGCCACTGCTGAGCTGCCTGTGTATTGCCTTCCGCACGCAGGATGGCGGCAAGGTTATCGTGCACGGCGATTTCGTCAGGACGTAAGCAATGGGCAGCATAGAAGTTTTTTTTTGCCGCTAACCAGTCACCCTCAGCCATGTTTGCCGCTCCTTGCCAGAAAGATAACGTAAAGTCGTCCGCCTGTTCTCGTGCCTGTGTTCCCAGCAGTTGCAGCGCTGACAAAGGTAGACGTAGGTCGATCAACTCCGCAACGAGGGCGATGAGATGTCGCGGTTTGCGCCGTTGCAGGCACGCGGTGAGGGTGTCTTCCAACTCATGTTGACATAACCCAGCAAGCGTACCATCTGCGTCCGCGAGCAGGTGACGCAATTCAGGCCCCAGTGATCGACGGTGCACGGTCATCCTAAAATCTGCCGAGATTTTGATAAAGGTCGACATGTCCAGCCACAAAAATAGAGCAAAAACACACCTCCTCCCTACAGAGAAGGACGGCCAAGGCGTAGTAGGAGTTTGAGGAGACGGAGGTTTTTGCTGTAGGGGGGAAAGCGTAGCGCTTGATCAAAACCGAAGGCACGGTGGGTGATGCTTTTTTGGTGCGAGAAAGCCGCGAAACCGTGTTTGCCGTGACACTTGCCCAAACCGCTGTTGCCCTTGCCGCCAAAGGGTAGCCCCATGATACCGTACTGAATTAACGCATCGTTGATGCAGCCAGAGCCGAAGGCGATGTTGCGGGTGACATAGCTGATGCGCCGCTTGTCGCGGCTGTAGAGGTACAGTGCCAGCGGGTTGTCATTTCGAGAGACGATAGCCGCAAGCTGTGCGTTGTCCTGGAAAGTAAAGATAGGCAGCAAGGGGCCGAAAATTTCTTCCCGCATGATGCGGCTGTCGAGACGACAATCGTCCAGCAGGGTCGGGGCGATGAAATTATCGTTGAGATCATATTGCCCACCGTGGATGACTTTGCCCTCTGACAGGTAAGAGATGAGTCGCTCACAGTGTTGGCGGTTGATGATACGCGCCAAACTCGTGCTCCGCTGCGGTCGCTCGCCGTAGAAAGCGATGATGGTGCGGCACAGTGCGGCAAGCAGCGCATCTTTGCTGTCGGTGTGCACGAGCAAGTAGTCGGGCGCGATACAACTCTGCCCACTGTTGAAAAACTTCGCCCAGACAATGCGACGTGCCGTATCCCGCAAAGGCACATCCCGATCGACGATGCAGGGGCTTTTGCCACCGAGCTCGAGCGTCACCGAAACGAGATGGCGAGCAGCTTTGGCCATGACAATCTTGCCCACCGTGTGACTGCCGATGAAAAAAATATGATCGAAAGGCATACCGAGCAGCACATCGCTCGTCTCGATACCCCCCTCGACAACCTGTACATGCTCAGGCGGGAAACAGGAGGACAACATGCGCTGCAACAAAGCACTGGTCTGGGTGGCATGCTCGGATGGCTTCAACACCACACAATTGCCTGCGGCAAGCGCGGCGATCAAAGGCGATAACGCTAGCTGCAGCGGATAATTCCAGGGAGAAATGATGAGTACACTACCGCGCGGCTCGTATTGCGTGTAGCTGCGAGAAGGGAAGTGCAACAACGGGGTGCGAACGCGGCGACACGCCATCCAGCGTTTGAGATGCCGACGAGTATAGGCTAACTCCTGTTGAGTGATATCGATTTCACCCATCACCGCTTCAAAAGCAGGCTTGCGCAGGTCAGCATGGAGGGCCGCAGTAATGTCACGGTGGTACTGACACAAGGCAGCTTGCAAGGTCGTCAGGGCGCGGTGCCGAAAAGCATAGGCACGAGTAACACCACGAGCAAAATAATCCCGCTGCACGCGGTGCAGCTGTTGCAAGTCGATGGTCACAGACACCTCCCCACGCCAGACACGGCGGTCAGACAGCGATGTAACACAAAAAAACGCAGGGACTCTAGCGTTTCTTTCCCGTACACTCGCACAATGTCTGTAGGTGCCGCTTTAGCTCATGGGCACGTGTGGCGCAGGCACGCTTGCTATGTGGCAAGGCAGCCGCAGCGGGCACAGGCTGCTTGAGGGCGAGGTAGAACTTTATTTTCGGTTCAGTGCCAGAGGGACGCACGCTAATCTGCGTCCCATCGGCGAGTACGAAGCGCAACATATCGGTTGCAGGCAAGGCACACACTGCGCCCGTGCTATAGTCGATAACTTGCTGCACAGGCAACGGTGCGATGCAGGTCGGAGTGCGACGTAACTGAGTGAGCAACTCGGCCATCTTCGCTCTGCCGTCGAGACCGAGTAGGGTGAAGGAAAGCAGTTCGTGATGGTATACCCCGTGACGCAGGTAGATTTTGTCCAACACCTCGAACCACCCCATTCCCTGTGTTTTGAAATGAGCCGTCATTTTCATCGCTAAACAGCAAGCTGCGATCCCGTCCTTATCTCGCACGTCACGACCATACATAAGCCCGAAACTCTCTTCGCCACCCAATAAAAAGCGCCGATACGGTCGTTTTTTCCCCGTCTCGTAATCTTCAATCAACTGTCCGACCCATTTGAACCCCGTCAGTGTCGTTTCGCAGTGCACACCGTAGCGGGCCGCGATGCTATCGACCAACTCGCTGGTCACGACAGTGCGCACCACCAAATCATCGGCACGCAATGTTCCCGTGGCCTGCGCCGACGACAACACATACTCCACAGCCAGCACCAACAACTGATTGCCATCTACCCGCCGAAATTCTCCGTCTTCCCGAACCATTACGCCGAGACGATCGCAGTCGGGATCGGTAGCCAGCACCAATTCCGCATCGGTCTTTTGCGCCAACTGCACCGCCAACTGCAACGCGCGAGGATCTTCAGGGTTGGGAGAGGCAACAGTAGAGAAACCTGCATCCGCATCACATTGTGCAGTCACCATCTGTACATCGCGGTAACCAAGTCGAGCCAACGCCCGCATTACGGGACGTGCGCCCGTGCCATGCAGAGGCGAATAGACTGCCCGCACCTCGCGATCGTCGCCCCGCGCCAGAGCCGCCAAACCAGCACTGTGCAAGTCATCGATGCTGTCGTCGATCGTGCTGGTCAACTGCTGCCGCCGTGCCTCTGGGTAGGGCAACAGGGCGATACTGCCGTAGTCGCTGATTTTTTCGAATGCGGCGACGATACCATCGTCGTGCGGCGGGACGACTTGCCCGCCGTGCTGCCAGTAGACTTTGAAACCGTTGTAAGCGGGAGGGTTGTGGCTGGCGGTGACACAGACACCCGCATGACAGCGGAAGTGCCGCACCATAAACGACAACGTCGGCACAGGGCAAGGCTCTTGTGTCAGCAGCGTGCGAATACCGAGAGCTGCGAGCGTTGCGCACGTCGTCTCGGCAAAAAGACGCGAGTGGTAACGCGTATCGTAGGCGACAGCCACACACAAGTCCACGTCAGGAAACTGGCTGCGCAGATACTTGCCTAACGCACAGGAGGCTTTACGGATATTGTAGACGTTGAGCCGCGCTGTCCCCGCTCCCACCAAGCCACGCATGCCACCCGTGCCGAACTCCAACTCCGCTCCGAAACGCTCCCGCAGTTCCTGCGTGTCGTTCGCTTGCAACAGTTTCGCGACTTCCTCCCGTGTCGCAGCATCGAATACCGCGGCCTGTGCCCAATAACGGGCACGTCGACTCACCTCCACCTGCATTTATTTCTCCCGCCAATGCATATCGATACACTCGCACAGTGTGTGTCCGATAAAAAGGTGACATTCCTGGATACGTGGAGTCGTAGCCGAGGGCACGGCTAAGCAGTAATCCACGTCACCCGCCAACCCCCGCTCGCCGACCAATGCCGCGGTCGTCGCCCCCAGCTCGCGTGCCGCACGCAAACCACGCAACACGTTGACGCTGCGTCCAGAAGTCGAAATGCCACAAACGAGATCGTTTTTGCCACTCAGGGCTTTGATTTGGCGGGAAAAAATTTCCTCGTAGCCAAAATCATTGGCCACTGCAGTAAGGATAGAGGTATCGACGGTCAGGGCTAGCGATGGCAGAGGTTGTCGCTCACTGTGGAAACGCCCCACCAGCTCGGCGGCAAGATGCTGGCAATCTGCGGCACTGCCGCCGTTGCCCATCCACACAATTTTGCCCCCCCCCGCCAGCGTCGTGATACAGGCCTGCGCCAGCGGTGCAAGCTGTGGCAACAAGTCCTGCAAAGCGTCGAACACGCGTCGATGCTGTTGCCAGCTGTGCTCAATTACCTGCTGCATGGTCACTCGGGGGTATTTCGTTATCTGCGGTCAAAATTTCAACACTGCCATCGCTCAAAATGGCGATCGTATGTTCGAACTGAGCGGACAGCTTGCCATCTACCGTCACCGCCGTCCACCCATCGTCGAGCAAACATGCTTTCCACGTGCCGACGTTAATCATCGGCTCGATGGTAAAAACCATTCCTTCGCACAGGCGCAGGCCATTTCCTTTCACGCCAAAATGAGGTATCTGCGGTTCTTCGTGAAACGTTTTGCCGATGCCGTGCCCGACGAAATCCCGCACGACGCTGAACCCGTAACTGTCGGCATGTGCGAGGATGGTCGCACCGATATCGCCGATATGTTTACCTACCTTGACCACCTCGATAGCACGGTAGAGACACTCGCGCGCACATTGTGTCACCAAACGTGCTTCACGACTTGCGGTGGCGGCTTCGCCGACGATGAAAGTCACCGAGCTGTCGCCGTGATAACCATCGACAATAGGAGTAACATCGATATTGATGATGTCACCATCTTTGAGTCGCTGCTCGGCGTGCGGAATGCCGTGACAGATGACTTCGTTGATGGAAGTGCAGATCGATTTGGGAAAACCCTTGTAATGCAGCGGGGCAGGCACTGCGCCGTGTTCGAGCGTGAAGTCGTGGCAGATGTCGTTCAATTCCAGCGTGCTCACCCCCGCCCGCACGTACGAGGCGATCATGCGCAGGGTCGCTGCCGCTAGTTTGCAACTGCTACGCATCGTGGCGATATCGTCGTCGGATTTCAACACCACGGTCAAATTAATCCCCTTCACAGTATAACAACACAAGTGTACCTGGTGTGCCTGCAAATTTAGCGCTGCCACAACCTCGCGGTATAGGGTATACCAGCGCGGTGCAAAAATTAAGGAGTTTCGGCTGTCGACGCGAGCCAACACTGTGCGTGACTGTCAGGTTGCCATCATCGGCGCGGGCATCACGGGGCTAGCGACCGCTTACCATCTCGGTCGGGCAGGGATTGAGGACGTGGTGGTGTTGTGCGATCCCCTGCGCCCCCCTGTCTCTGAACACACGGCTGGCTTTGTGCTCGGCTCGCTGCTCGACAATATCACCAGAGTTGCACACGGTTACGGACTTGATAGTGCCGCGGCGATCTATCGTTTCTCGCAACTGGCGAAACAGAACCTCCGTGATTTTTGTGCTCAGCAGCGTATCGCTCTCCAACTCGCCCCGCATTTGCGTCTCATCGTGTCACCCAATGAGCTGATCGAATCACAAAAGGCAGTGGCACTGTTCCAACGCACGGGGTTCGCCGCGCGCAACCTCGCGGTCGCGGCAGAAGAGGCCACCAGCCTGTTGGCTTGCAATCCTCAAGCGGTAGCTGCGCTACAGGACGATGGTCTCGGTGCTGGTCACCTCGATGCAAGTTTGTTGTGCCAGCGCTTGCGAGAACTCAGCACGTCTAGATGGCTAGCCACGGCGGTTGAGAGGTTGGTTTGGCAACGTGACAAGAGCTGTGTCCTGCAGTGCACTGAAGGTAAACTGCACTGCGAGCTGGTGGTCTTAGCTGCTCATCATCACCTGGTAACTCTGATGCCAGAGTTGGAGGAAATCGTGATTCCCTACCGCGACCAGTGGAGCAGTTATCGTGCCGAAAGCCACCGACTGGCAACGGGGTTGGTGTTGACGGCCAATCACGGGCACGAATGGGCGGTGGTCGTCTCGGATGAGGAAATTCGTCTCGGCGGGGCGCGTTTTTTACGACGGCTGGCAGGCACGGGTGATGCCAAGCCGCGCGCCGACGAAAAAATTACCGCCTATCTACAGCAACGGTTTCAGAAATTCCTGCCTGCCATCGCTCCCCTGCACTGCATGCACACAGTGCCGCTTATCGGTGTACGACCTTGTGATGAGCTCCCGATCATCGGGCCGATGTACGGCAACGAGCGCGTTCTGCTCGCCACAGGCTACATGGGTAACGGCTTGAGCTGGGGGTTTCAGGCAGGTAAGTGTCTTGCCGACCTGATCTGCCACGGCCACAGCGACAGCCTGCCACGCCAGCTGTGGCCAGAACGTCTACGCACTCTGCCGCCCTAGTCATGCACGACGACGATCTGTCCCCTGCGCAACTTGTCACGGAATTTGTGCTCGCCCACAAAAACCGCGGCTCTTTCCTTTCTGCACACGACTATCACCTTATCCAAAAATGGCTGGCACACTGTCCCGATGTCGATTTTCTCCTGCTGTTGCTTTCCGACAAACTGCCCGCCCTGTTTGCGCACAACCCGCGCCGCTCCTTGCAAGCCCTTGACAAGACGATCATGCACCGCATCACACGACAAGCTACCGACATAACTTTCTTAAATCATTAAATAATAACTAAGTTTTTACCTTTTAGCTAAAGCAACCGCCTTATTTTGCCGAACCGTAGGCGTGAGGCTGAGGGGTTATTGTGTTTAGTGTGGCGCTAAAATATTTTTCGTTATTGGTATGTGTTGTCATTTTTTTCGTCAACTTTATTTCTTGTGGCTTGCAGTTTTACAAGGTTTCGCTGGACGAGGACACGCAGCAGGAGTTGCCTTATGATGCCACGGACCCTGATTCGGAATTTTATGGCATACATGCCGCTGCGGGGTGGCGGCAGTTGCCGATTCCTTTTCGGGTTGGTTCTGGTTTTGAAAGCACTTTCAGTCTTACGTCGCAGGAGCAGTTACAGGGCATTTTGCGCGCCGTCAAGACATGGGAGATTGCGGTAGGCAAACAGTTGTTTGAGTTTCGCGGTGTGCACAAGGAGGTTCAGGGCGACACGTTCAATGACCTGTATACGTCTTTGTCTGATTCTGTCAACGGTCACTATCTCGACAGGGATTGGGGGAAGACGGGCAAGTCTGAGGTCGTGTTAGCCACGACGATTTGGGAAAACGAGAGCGGCGGCTTGGAGGCGATCAGAACTGCTGACATAAGGTTCAACAGTGCCTTCTACGTGTTCGGCGACAGTTTGACTTTGCAATATGACGATGAGGAGAGCAAGGAGGTTGTCGATATGGAATCGCTCGCCTTGCATGAGTTGGGGCATCTTTTGGGTTTAAGTCACATTGACGAGGACGTGGACATGTATTCGGCGATGAATCCTTCGCTGTTGATCGGCACGGGTTTGACCAGCCGCGGCGTTTCGAAGGGTGACATTCAGCGCATTCAGAAGATTTATGGCTGTCAGGCGGAGGCATGTGAGCTGAGCCGCGTGATTGAGAAGTTGCGTGATCGTTTCAGTGACGAGGAGTCCGACCAGGACTTGGCTGGTATTTGAACGCTGACTCGCGCCCCTCCCTCGTTGTTCGCCCACTCCTCGTTAGTCCGCACGGTTGATACCCGTCGCGGGGTGATGCTGGGTTAGAAAACCAAGCGCTTTCTTGCGCCGAGATGCAGTTGCTCACGCGGGGTGTGTTCGAGTTTGTGGCAGGCACGTTTAATCTCCGCAATCAGATAGGAACGCGCACAGAGACTGGAACTGCCATCGCTTAGGTCAACTTCTATCGCAGGCAGTGCGGCGCGGCGCGGGACAATTATCAACAACAACTGTTCGCGTGCAGCATCGTGTTGGTGGGCAAGACATACCTGATGCAGTTCGTCCCAGCGATAGGCAAGTGTTTGCCAGCGAGACTTGATACGAATGTCAGCCGCGGTAACAGCGATCGACACCAACCCTGTCAAAAAACGATGAATGATCAATACCCAGGGCAACAGCACACAGACCGCGAAGGTCAGCAGCACGATCCCCTGCCCACCTAGAGGGAGGTGCATACGGACAGAGTGCGCAATGACGAGAAACAGCGTACAACCAAACAACCCGATAAGCGAGGCTACCGCCATTTTTTTAGGGTAAGCAAGAAATCTACGCCCCTCTGGCAGCTCATCGGTAAAATAAAAAAATTCTCGTTCCTCCACCTGCTTTTTCTGCAAAAAACGCAGGGTGTCGAGGTCATCTGCATCCAACTCGTGAATTCTAACCCACAGCTGTCGCTCGTCATCCAATTTGCCCTGTATCTTGAGCAGAGCAGCTTGCAATTTTAAAGCCTCGACATTGTTGGGGCCGAGATCCAACAATGTATCCAAAGCCTCCTGCGCTCGTTCTAGATCGCCGTCTGCGACGATGCGCTTGATTTTTTCTACCCGCATGCCGTCTCGTTCCGATATCTGCCCGCGGCCTTCCCGCCCCGTGTCGGTAAGCGCGGGGGAAACATTAAGGGGTGTCGATATTTTCCCGCTTTCGTCCGCGGTGACATAGCCTGCCGCGGGCGGATAAATGATGCGGGTTGTTTGGGAAAAAATGGCTAATGTGCTATGAGGCCTGACTGTAACGGAGGTCTTGTTATGCGCTTGCCGTGGGAGCAAACTCCCACCACCGTGCTGGTAGTAGGCGATGTGATGCTCGACGAGTGTCTCGATGGAGAGGTTAATCGCATATCTCCCGAGGCTCCCGTGCCCGTGCAACGAGTTGTCGCACGCCGCCGCATGGCGGGCGGGGCGGCCAACGCGGCCCGCAACGTGCAGCTGACAGGGGGCAAGGCGTACCTCTGTGCCATCGTTGGCGATGACGAAGTAGGAGCACAGCTGCGGGAGGTGTTGGAACAGGACGGCATCAGCAGCGCTTATCTCGTGTCCAGCGCACATCGTACAACGATAAGGAAAACGAGAATTTATGCTCAAAATCAACAGATGTTGCGTGTCGATCATGAGCGAATTCAGGCACTTCGCGATGCTGAACAGGAACAACTGTATGCGTTGGCAGTGCGGCTGCGTTTCGCAGTGCTGCTGCTCAGCGACTATGGCAAAGGCACGCTGCCGCCTGCTTTGAGTGCACGCCTGATCGCCCTCGCTCACCGTCGCGGCAGTAAGGTAGTAGTCGATCCCTACGGATGTGATTTCCAGCCCTACGCCGCTGCCGATCTCATCACCCCTAACCTGCTTGAAGCACGTCGTGCTCTCGATACCCCAGCTGCCCAGGAAGACGACGGGGCACGGCTCGGACGTGCCCTGCAACGCCGCTACCCTCACCTGCGGGACGTGTTGGTAACTATGGGCAAAGACGGCATGGTCTACGTGCCGCGTGCACCGACGCAAACACCTGTGTGGCAACGCACTCGGGCGCGGGAAGTTTTCGACGTTTCTGGAGCGGGAGATACCGTCGCGGCATTGATGGCATTGGCGGCGGGTTGTGCTGTGCCCGTGCCACACGCCCTGGAGATCGCTAGTCACGGCGCAGGGCTGGTGGTTGAGAAACGTGGCACGCAGGCGGTGACCGCAGCAGAACTCAAGCGAGCACTCAGGGCGGCCGAGAGTCACAGCAGTGCACACAAGATTGTCGATCCTCAGCAGCTTGCTACGGCACTTGCCGCGCGCAGCGGTTGTGTTGTTTTCACGAATGGCTGCTTCGATATTTTGCACGCGGGGCACGTGACTTTTCTGGAAAAAGCTCGTGCTCGTGGCGATGTACTGGTTGTCGCACTCAACTCCGATCGCTCTGTCTCCCGCCTTAAAGGTAGTACCCGCCCTATCGTGGCACTCCCAGCACGCTTGCGTCTCATCGCAGCACTCAGCTGTGTCGATCTCGTCAGTTGGTTCGAGGAAGACACCCCTGCAGCTCTGATCGCGCGCCTCAACCCGCACGTGTTGGTCAAAGGTGCCGATTGGCAGGCACAGGACATTGCAGGAGCGAGCATTGTGCGGCGACAGGGGGGCGTAGTCACCACCATTCCTTTGCTCCAGGGACACTCGACCTCTGCCATCGTCGCCCGTATCGGTGCAACTGCCTCGCCGTCTTGAAAGTCACTAAAGGCGGGCCGACTCCGTCCGCACCCGCTAACGATGATGTTGCAAAGCAGCCTTCACGACGGGCGCGAGGTGGTCGTGGTGGGGGTGTTCTTCTTGTGCGTACCAGCGCTTGTAATAAAAATAATTGCGCAGAACGAGCTTGACGTAGTTATGTGTCTCTCGCCACGGAATTTTATCGATGAAGAGCATAGGGTCGTTGTTGTCGGAAAAGGTTTTTAGCCAGCGATTAACAGGTGTCATGCCTGCGTTATAGGAAGACAGGGTATGCACCGTGTTGTTGTATTTATTGAACAGGCGGTGCAAGTAGTGCACCCCGAGCAAAACGTTGGTGGACACATCGAAGAGGTTGTTTTTGGAGCGGTGCACGGCGCGCTTGATGCGTTTTTTTTCTTGGGTAGAGATGTATGAGGCCTTCAGACGCTGTACCTCGTAGCGTGCTGTGCGTGGCATAATTTGCATCAAGCCACGTGCGTCGGCCGACGAGCGTGCCCTTGGATTGAAAACGCTCTCCTGTCTAATCAACGCTAACGCTAAAAAGGGATCGATGTTTACCCTACTGGTGTAAGTAAAAACTTCTTCTTCGAAGCGTTTGGGGAAAAGAATTTTTTCGCTACCTCTCGGAAGCAATTCACGATAACTTCTGTCGATGGCGGTGAAGGTCTTGATCGATGTCGCCCAATCGCCTGCGGCATGCAGCAACAGTGCTTTGACATACAGCTGGGCATTGCCTGTCGCGGGCTGTTCTTTTATTTCACAGGTCGCTTCCTTGTTCATGCCCAGACGCAACAGATACAGCACGCGTGCTACCTGCACCTGTGTCTGCCGATCGAAGGGATCATATAGCATACGTTCTTCGAAAACCGCCTGCGACCGCGGTGCGACGGGAATGGTGTCTCCGGTTAATTTTTCCAGCAGGTGGTGTGCCAGCGCCCCCTGATAACTGGAAAAAAACTCCCGTTGCAAGCGTAGCCAAGCGGCCTTTGCCCGTTCGTGGTCGCCCATTTCCAATGCTGCCCGCCCTTGCCACAACAGTGCGAAGCCCAGCAAACTTTCCCGTCGCATATCACGCGGCAAGGCTTCCTGACGCTGGCGCAAACGCAGCAATACAGACTCGGCCTGTTCCCACCGCGCCTCACTGAGCAACAGCAACGCCAGTGCTCGCAAAGCCGTCTTGTGCCGCCGACTATGCGGAAATTGTGCGATATGCTGACGATAGAGACGACGTGCCACATCGGTTTGCCGCTGGTGTTCTTTCACCTGTGCTAAGGCGAATAACGCTTCGTCAAGCTCAGGACGAGCGGCGTGCTGTTTCGCCGCGCGGCGCACCTGCTGCAGCAAAGAAATAGCCTGCTGAAAACGGTCGCGATAACGGTGCAATTCCGCCATTCTTATCGTGGCCGCGGCCCAGCCCGCAAACTGATATTTTTTGCGCATTAAGCCCTGCAGGCTACGCCAAAATTTAAGCTGGCTAAAACGACGATGACGACGGTAGCATTTACCTATCTGTCGTGCCAACTTTTTAAACTTCGGCAACTGTAGTTTGCTCCGACGCAAAACCGTATAGGCAGAGGCACACTTCCTGTCGTGCAGAAAATATTTGATGCGTGCTGCATCGGTTACTGTCAGTCGTGGCATGACACCCTGAAAAGCAATTTTAAGATTAGGAAATTCATGTAGATAAGGGACAAGTTCGGAAGGAAGTTTTGTTTTGTTTTTATGCAGAATGCGTAAAATTTTCGTAAAAGTATAGTACTTAAATTTACGCGTCTGAAAAGACGCAATCCAAGGTATCACCTCATGTAATTCGTGGGCGGTAAGGGTTTCTTTGCTGGCCAGCGAGGCACGTAAAAGGCGGCGGGCGGGACAACTGCGGGTAGAAAATATTCTGGTCAAATTACCCAAGGCGAAATGATTTTGAAATTTTTCTAAATCGGACACTTCTTCTAAGAAATATGGTGTGATAGGGTGCACGACCTCTTGCTGCTGTAATTTTCGCAAGAAGGTAGCGCTTAGGTTTTCCTTGACGGCTAGTTCGTGTGTGCCTCGCAAGGTCAGATATGCGGCTACGGTCGCCTGTGCGCCGATAGCGTGGGCGGGGTCATCGGGAGTGAGAGCACGTGGGCTGGAAGCGTGTCTGAGCGTGCCTAGCCAGTTTTGTAGCTCCCGATCGCCGCGGGATACCTCGCCGTGTGCGGCGACGGACGCGACCGAGAAAGCACTGACAGCCAGCAGGACGGCAAAAAAAGACACGCAGCCTACTCTATGCGAAGGTTACCCACCTGTGCTGACGTATCGGTCACAGGTTGCCAACCTTTATCTGTATTTTCGTGGGGGATGAAGCTCAGCTGGCAAGATACGGTTAGCGCAGACGGGGGGGAGGCGTGGGAGAGTCTGGTCAAAGAGAAAAAAATATCTTCCCCATCTTGTATCATGTCAGGCGGGGTTGCAGACGAATTTGCGGGGTGTGAGGGTCAGGGAAAAGTCGTGCAGCATGCCGCGATCGAGTCGTCTGAGATCGCTAATGCGCAAACGCCATTCGCCGTAGCCTACTCGCGCTTGCAGGAGATCGCTGATGTCTTCGTCGAAAGACAGCATGCCGCGCCCGCGTCCTTGCATTTTTTTGGTCAGCACTTCTTCGCCATCGGGAGCGATCAAACTGATGTTGAGGTCGCCGTGATAGGTGTGCTGCAGCTCAAATTTGAGCTGCGCGGCGTGAATGGGTGTGTCTTCCCGCCAGTCGAGGCCATCGACCATCACTTCAGCTTCGACCATTTCCAGATCGGGGATCTCCAAAGGCAAGCCGACCCCTTGATAGAGTGCTTTCTGTCCTGCGGAACGGCCGATGCGAAAGTTTTCTGAAAAATGTTTCTTGCGTTTGCCGATCCTAAAATCGAGATCGATATTGAATTCCTCTCCGCAGACAGCATCGGCATCGACGGTAAAGACGATCGACCGTGAGCTCGGTGCTTTCTCTCCCGCGGCTACCTCGTCCCACTCGGCCTGGGAGTTTTTCCAGTTGATGTAGCTGTTAGTGGTGCTGGCGGTGCCGCGCAGGTCGTGCAGCAACCCTGCGGTGAGGTTTTCCACCCAGGGGGTCAGCTCGATTCTCTCGCCTGGCTCGATGACACGGTTGTCGTTACCGTGTAGCTCTTGCACATCGTTACGCACGAAGCTGATCACCAAGCAACTGCGCTGTAAGGTGGTCAACCCGTGTTGGGCAAACGGTTCGTTGATAATACAGAGGTTAGGTGTGCCGTTGTTCAAATCAGCATCGTCATCGTCGATGACCAACAGTGCATCGTAAACATCCGTATATTTCTCGGCCGTAAAAATCATCTGGAAAGCGTACTTGCGCAGAATCGCCAGCGCTTCGTCTTCGGAGTAGTACTCTTTGAATTTGTTAAACAGATCCCAGAACGTGCTGCCAATTACCATTCCCTCGGCATGCACCCCTCCTTTAGCGTCTTGTGGGTAGATCTTGTCTGGGTCGAGGTTGCGCACCACACGCCCGTCCAAACCGAAACCGATCCCGATGATCGGCGACTTGGTGATCAGCATCGACATGATGTCGCCGAAGCCTTCCGAGTACGCACCATCCTTGATTCCGCCTGTCTTGGCATCGAGGCCGTGTCCCCACTCGTGATAAACAATATCGGAAATCAGCCCTGTATTGGCACATTGGTCGTTACCAGAGTAGAAGTTGACCGTTCCTGCCCGTGAATCCCAATGTGCGTTGCAAGAGTTGGAGAGATTGGTATGTGCGGGTAACGGCTCATCGAACCAGGGGGTGGAGATGTATTGAGCGGCAAGGCGAAAAATACGATCGGTGTGATGAAAAACCATCGACTGTGCGACGATCTTATCCTGCGAGGGAAGTACGCCTTCCTGCTGACTGACCTGTGTCTGCCAAAAGTCTCCTCTTTTGATGCCGTCGACCGCGACCCGCGGGCCTGTGCGGTTGAAGATGCGTACCTTAGCTCCTGTGATACTGCTAATTTTGGGGAGAGCCGTTGCGGCAATACGGTAACGTCCTTCGACATCGGTCATTACTGCTGCGGGGAGCGATTCTTCCACAGTGTTTTGAGGCATGGCCAGGCCGATGATAATCTCGGACAACGGCTTGAACACCATCTCTTCCTCGTACCAGCGCGGATGGATACTCGCCCGTGCGTAGCCCCGCACCAGATCGGGCTCGTCCGCGCGCCCCGCGGTTGTGAAGCCTGCGCGGCTGAAGAACCTACTCGGTGCAACCTCGAACACTCGTCCACTGCGAGGGTCGACTTGCACGCGACGGCCTTCGCCTAGTTCCTGTTGGAAGGTGCGCACCTTCAGTAACTCGTAGCCTGTGTCGCCCGCGACTACTCGCCAGGCGTAGCCATGGGCGGTGTATTTGTTCGTGCCCAGCTCACTCTCTAGTGACTGCCGCAAACGCCTGTCGCTCAGCGCGGGAGTTGTGTTGTCGGCAATCTGTGCCTCGGCGAAGGTGCGGTTCACCACCTGCACCAAGCGTCCATAACGAAAGCGAAACAACAGTGTCGCGTCTTCGACGAGCAAATCGTCGCGGTAGACATCGAATTTATAGAAGGCTGTGTCGTGGTTGATGAAGGTTGCATCGTCCACCAGCTGTAGATCATCGAAAGTAACTCCCAACAACGTGTGTCCTGCAGCGACATAGCGGCGCATGATGTTCAGGTAGGAAGCGTTGTCCTCGCCCTGCAGTCCCACGAAGTGACCGAGATCTGCTCCCGACAGCAGGCGTGGCACACCGCTTAGGCGATCGCGCTGTATGCTGATCGTTGCGCCTCCCGCACGCTTATCCGTCAGTCGTGTGCTCGTATGCAGCTGCGGCCGCACGACGACCCGTTCGTCGAGATAGCGCTTGCGGTCACCTTGGTCGTCGCGATGAGAGCCTACGAAGGCGAAAGCAGCAGAGGCAATGCCGAGGCCAAGGAGGCAGGAAAGAAATTTCGCGCAGGACATACCAGTTATCTCCCTTCCAGAGGTTGAACATTGCTCGCACAGTCAGCGAGCAACAGAACACACGTAACCTGATCCTCATGCGGCGGGGGCTGAGCACTGCTGTGACTTATTGTCTACCCACCATCATACTACACAACCCGCACGATGACAAGAGTATCGCCCTGCGCTATCCTCACTCTAGCGACATAACATACCCCCGCCGTGAAATTGAAACCCGCCCACACGCCAGCCACGTTGTTCGCCACCGCTTTCAATAGTGCAATGCTTATTCCTACTTACTAGTGTAAACTGACTAGCCAGCCAGGTAAAGTTTTTTCTCTGGCGATAAATTTATTGTGGGGGAAGGGTAGGGCTGTTTTTTCTGTATCTTTATGTTATTGTTGGGGGTATGCTTGCTTTAATAGGCGGAGGACGGTGATGGATACGGCTGGTTTTATTAAGGTCAAGGGTTATCTCAATGAGTTGGGGATTGCGATTGTTAGGGAAGTTCCTGATGATGACTTGTTTGTAGTGCAGGATGAGGATAATGGCATTAACAATCTCGTGATCGATGTCGAGGACCCGATTGTTATTCTTGAGCAGTTTATTATGGATGTGCCTTCGCAGGGGCTGGTGCATTTTTACGGTCGTTTGCTGCAGATGAATCGTGTGCTGGTGCACGGTGCGTTTGTGCTCGACGAGGAGGGGAAGCGGGTTTATTTCCGTGACACGTTGCAGTTGCAGAACCTCGATCTCAACGAGTTGGAGGGTTCGATTAAGGCACTGTCGCTTGGTTTAGCGGAGGTAAGTGCCGAGTTAATTGCATTTTCCAAACATTAGTGGAGGTGGTGATGGCTGGTTTCTTTACGCGTCTTTTCGGCGTGGCGAAGTCGGAGGGGCATGCTTTGATCGACAAGCTGGAGGATCCGATCAAGATGACCGAGCAGGGTTTGCGGGATTTGCGCAAGGATTTGGAGTTATCGATGCGCAGTTTGGCGCAGGTGAAGGCGGAGTGTATTCGCATGCAGCGTGATGCTGGTGACCAGCGGCGGGCGGCGGAGGATTTCGAGCGCAAGGCGATGTTGTTGTTGACTCGCATGAAGGAGGGTGAGTTGGCGGCGGACAAGGCCGAGCCGTTAGCGGCGGAGGCACTTAGCAAGCAGAAGGAGTATCTCGAACGTTGCAATACGCTGGAGACGCAGCATACCAATCAGCAGCGGGCGGCGGAGCAGTTGCAGGGGAAGGTTAACAAGTTGCATCAGACGATTCGCAAGTATGAAAACGAGTTGCTCACTTTAAAGGCTAGGGCGCGCACGGCGCAGTCGATGCGCAAGATCAATCAGCAGTTGTCGGGGGTGGATTCGAGCTCGACTATTGCGATGTTAGAGAAGATGAAAACTCGTGTTGTTGAGGAGGAGTCGTTGGCCGAGGCTTACGGCGATGTGGGGGCTAGTGTGACCACTGTCGAGCAGGAGATAGATGATACGCTGCGCGGTGCGTCGGCGGCGGGCAGTGCGTCGTTGGCCGACTTGAAGAAAAAAATGGGCCTCGACTGACGTGGTCGGCCCCAAAAAGTATGGCGTAGTTTTCTACGACACGTTGGCTGCGGCCAAGAAGGACATCGACAACATTCGTTCCAAGGCGCGTGGTCTCGATCAGCTGAACATCGTTATCAGAGCCGAGGCGGACATGGACGATCCTGATCTCAACCGTATCGGCAAGCTCTTTGCGGGTCTTGCCTGGACGACGATTCACGAACGTCGTATCGACGAGGGCTGGTATCTCGATCCCCACTGATTTTAGTCGCCGCAGTCGGGTAGACCTGGCCGCATCCGACACCCCTCAGGCATAGTTTTCCTCCCTGCAAGATAAAACTAAGGCTGTGCCTCATTTTCGCCGACAGCGCAGGTGACTGGTGTTATGAGGTGTGCAGTGGCAGTTCGGACGACGGTATCACTCGCTACGGTAGTGCTGTCAGCAGTGCTGAGCAGCAGTTGCCCAGACGGAGGGAAAGGCGACGGAGGACAACGAAGTGCCTGTCGGAAAATCAGCAACACAGTTTGGGTAGGTGACGAGTGTGTATGTAAGCATGGCTATCGCAAAGTAGTACCTAGTGGCGCGGGTGCTTATGATTTTCAGTGCCAGCACGACAAGCAATGCTACGGCGGCGCACGCTTGCAAGCCGACGGCACGTGCCTGTGTGCTAACGGCAGTATATATGACAGTAGCAATATGCATGCACCCTGCGGCGTGCAGTCTGGTAATCGGCAGGGGTTCGGCGCGCCGCAACTGCAAAGCGCCTGCCAACGAGCAATGGCGAAGTGGAATCATGCTGGATTCTGCTCGTGCGATGGCGAGCGACAGTTCAATGCCTTGACGGGGCAATGCGAGCCTATCGTGTGGCATCATACCAAGATGATGTGTGGCACGGGAGCAACATTTCACGGGCAGGACCACGGTGTTTGTGTGTGCGACGACCCGCTATCCTTGTTCCATCCCAGCTTCGGTGGTTGCCTAGGGCCAGTCGCCGAAGCTGGGATGGAGCTCATGTGCCGAGATCTCTACGGCGTAAGTTATAACGGGGGGCGTTGTAACTGCCGCCAAGGAGTGTGGTTTCGGGGTTCGTGTCTCGATTTGGGAGATGACTTCGTCACGACGATACCAGAGTCGTCAGAAGAGCTGAGATGCGTACTGCAGGGTATGAGGTTTATTGGCGGGAAGTGTCAAGCTTCTGGCGGCGTCCATTTCGGGGAGTTTCAGCAACCGATCATCTGTCGGCGCGACTCGTTGGACCCCCGCATAGGTAAGGAAACGATAATAATTGAAGGGGGCATGGTGTCGGTAGAAACCGGATTGGGAGGGCATTCCCCCCCGATTCCGAAGCGTGAATACGAGCGCATTCGTTGCGAGGAGCATGCCCTCAGCCCTGGCCCCACGCATCGATGGGAGAGAGGGAGAGGCACGTACAAAGATGGTAATCCCTTCGGGCGGTGTTACTGTGACCGAGGCTACACGGCAACTTTCGATCCTCAACTCTACTACTCGTACTGTGTGCCACTCGGACACCAAACGCATGTCCATAGCCCCTGTCAGTGGGCTACGCTGTGCGATTTTCAGGTCAGAGCCGATTCTCGCGGTCTCGGAGGTTCTCTCGAACTATGTACGCCTGGTGGCTCACGGTTTAATTTCGGTGTGTCAGGCTTGTCATGGCCGTGGGGGAGGTCGCGCTAGATCATGCCCATGGCGCGCAGTTTCGCTCGTCCTTCGGGGCTGAAGTAGGGTAGGGGGCTACCTCGTCGCAGACGCGCGACGCGCTGGCGCAGGCTGGCTAGCATGGCGTTGGCTGCGGTCGGGGTGGGGGGGGCTTTGCTGCGCACAAAATCGAACCACAGGGGGGTGGTGGTATTGTAGCAGTAGTTGACGATTACTTCGCAGTCGAGCATGGTGTCGGGGTGCCAGGGGGGGAGGTGGTTTTCGACTAGTATCAGGGTGTTGGGGAGGTGGCGGGATGGTAGTAGGTTGTCTTTGCTGGCGGTGTGCAGGGTGATGAAGTGCACGGGGAAATTGAACCGCCAGGCAGCGGCGACGGCTAATGGCCACAGTGTCCCTGGGGTGGTGGTGTTTGTGGAGGTCAGCAGTCGTCCGCTCACCTGTGCTCCTTCGTTGAGGGCGGCGAGTTTTTGTAGGTCGATCTTGCTGAGCACGGCGTAGAGGAATTGTTTATGTCCTGTCCCCCAGCCGCGTTGGTAGAGATCGAGTAGTGTTTGTAATTTTGTCAAGTGTTGTGCGAGGGGGCAGAGTTTAATGCCTGCGGGTGTGGTTTGTTGTCCTGTGCCTGCGCAGCAGTTGAACCAGGTGTGGTCGGCTGTCGCCTGGGTTTCGCTGCGGGTGAGTCCCATGAAGGGGGAGCGTGCTTTGTGGTTGCTGAGTTCGGGCAGCAGGCAGCGGCGCAGCATCATCGCAGCTGCCGAAAATCGTTACCGTGCAGTTCGTAAAAATCCGTGATTTCCACTAGGCGTGAGTAGGTGCGTTCACCGATCGTCGTGCGTAATTCTTTCAGGCTGTAGTCGGGGGGGCGTTCTCTCTCTTCTCCTGTGTCGAGGGGCACGTTGAATGATCCTCGTTTGACTGTTCTGGGCAGGGTCAGGCGGTAGTTGGTTGAGGCGATCACGGTACGGTTGCGGTTGTAGCGTCCCATGATAAGTTGGTCGAGGATATTTTTTTCCCATTCACTGTTGCGTCCTTTACCGATTTCGTCGATGGCCAGCACGTCGACGGCCATCAGTGGTTCGAGTGTGCTCAATTCCGAGCGGTCGCTGGCGAAACCGTCTCGCAAGATCGACAGCAGTTGAAAAAAATCGATGAATTTAACGTCGATGTTTTTCTTTATCAGTTCGCGGGTCAGTGCCACTAGCAGGTGCGTCTTACCCACTCCGACTGGCCCTGACAGCATTAATCCTCTGCTGGTAGCGGGACGAAAGGTTTGTAGCCAATTTCGCATTGCCTTGAGGTGGCGCGACATGTCGTCGTTCAAGTTGGTGAAGTTATCCAGAGTAGCGTTGGCGAAGCGGGCGGGGATGGCGGCACGGTTGAAGCGGGCGATCACTTCTCCTGGAGGGGGGCGTTTACAAACTCGGCTTACGCCCTCGATGGGGAGTAGGTTGCTGCCTACGCACAGCGGGCAACGCAAAACGCATACACAGCGCTCGGCTTGTGCCACACCTCCTTCAGGCCGCACCACGTAACCCGTGCCCCGACAACAGGGTTGCTGATAACGCAGTGGGCAGACACGCTCGTTTGCCACCCGCACCTCCTCGCATCGGGATCATTATACAGAAGCGATGGCGAGAAAACAAAATGCTAGGCTAAAAACCCGCGGAGGCTTCGCTCTCTATGTGGGCATGACGGAGAGAGGAGGCCGTGTGCCTCCTCTCTCCAGTTTGTTAGGCGGTGGGGGCGACGATGGTAAGCTCATACTCTTTTACGCGATAATCTGGTTGGCCCTCAGTGCCGACTTCGGCCTTCAGAGTACATTTACCAGCGGTGAATTCCTTCAGGTTCGACATAGGGGGGAAAGTTGCCACACCCGCCACCGCTGCTATTATTGCGGCATTGCCAGGGGTGTTGTTGCCGTTGAGGTCAATTTCATCTACACCGCAGGTTAGAGATAGGGTCACATCTAAAGTACTATCACCATCTACCCTGCCTGCATCGTCGATGATTTCAACACTAATCTCCGGAGTTTCAGTCGCACCTGGTTCTAATGCATCTAGCTCACTAGTAGAATCAGGTTGAAATCGTAGTGTCGGAGCAGCGGCTTCCTCCTCATTGCTGCCAGCCACGTCGATGTCGAAAGACTTTTCTTCGCTTAGGTCTTTATCCCCAACTTTACCTGAAGCAGTCGCGGTGCAGGTTATCTTTGCCCCTCCAGCCTCAGGAACACCAAACTGAGCGCTGGTCGCTTTGTTGTCTTTAACTTCATAATCTTGCGCGGCCAGTGTTTCGCTCTTGCCGCACATAACGCCGATATTGATCTTGTCATCGGCTTCACCATCTTTGACAGTTACTACGACTGTAGCTTCTGCTCCAGCTTCAGGGGTTGCTGGGTCAAAAGCGACCATCAGGCTAGGCCCACTGTCATTAGTTTCTGTCCCTTCTTTGTTGTCATCATCCTCTGTATCACAGCCGCTCAGAGCTACAGCAGCCGCGATGACCCACACCATCCTCAAGAACCAAACTCTAAACGACATGATCTCTCCTCCGAAAAACAATTGTCTAAAATGTAAACATCATACTGAGTATCTAACCACACAACCGAGCTGCGCGCTACCCCTATTCTCTCAAAAAGCGAAAAAAAATCCAACCTTGGTGCGCAAAAAATATTTGAGCTAAAATCTTCTTTGTGTCTGCTGAGGGAAGAATTTAAAAAACGTGCCGAAGAGAATGGCTGCAAAAACAAAAAGGCAGACTGCGAATGCCTCCCACTGCGTATGTTTGCATAATCGATAGCAGAGCCCGTCAGTTTGCTGCTCAGATCTTTTTGCGGGTCAAGTCGTGCTCAGCGGTAATGTAGCGCACCGTGCCTGATTGTGAGCGCATCACCACCGAATGTGTGCGGGCGCGTCCGCCGTAAAATTTCACCCCATCGAGGAACGTGCCCGTGGTCACCCCCGTCGCACAAAACATAACGTTGCCAGAAGCAAGCTCGTCGATTTTGTAAACCCGAGCGGGATCGGCGATACCCATGTCGCGGGCACGGGCTTCCTCCTCCTCCTGCCGAAAATCAAGCGTCCCTGAAAATCGCCGTTCATACACCGCAAGGCAGCGGCAGCCAACACACCCTCAGGTGCACCGCCAACACCGAGCAGGGACGCTCGATGTCCGAGTCAAGGATTGGCCGTGGCAAGCCCGTAGCCCGCGACGATGGGTATCACCATCGCCGATCAGAAAAATCCGACGCCCCCGCTTACGCACCTCGTCGATCAATCGTTCGTGGCGCGGGCGACGGGGATGACCACGGGCACGTTCCTCGATGGGGTGAAATTTTACGGCGGACGCGCCCGCACACATTCGGTGGTGATGCGCTCACAATCAGCACGGTGCGCTACATTACCGCTGACCGCGATCTTGTCCATGCAAAAAGATCTGAGCAGCAAACTGACGGGCTCTGCTATCGATTATGCAAACATACGCAGTGGGAGGCATTCGCAGTCTGTTTTTTGTTTTTGCAGCCATTCTCTTGCAGTTTTTTAAATTCTTCCCTCAGCAGACACAAAGAAGATTTTAGAAATATTTTTTGCGCCCAAGGTTGGATTTTTTTTCGCTTTTTGAGAGAATAGGGGTAGCGCGCAGCTCGGTTGTGTGGTTAGATACTCAGTATGATGTTTACATTTTAGACAATTGTTTTTCGGAGGAGAGATCATGTCGTTTAGAGTTTGGTTCTTGAGGATGGTGTGGGTCATCGCGGCTGCTGTAGCTCTGAGCGGCTGTGATACAGAGGATGATGACAACAAAGAAGGGACAGAAACTAATGATAGTGGGCCTAGCCTGGCTATCGGCACAATCGGTGATGTCACCATGGGAGATGGCGGTGAAAGTGCAGCCATTACAGTCAGCATCGCTAGTGATGCTGATGCTGACAAAACTGCTGAAGTAACCCTGACTGTCGCGTGTGGAGATGAAGAAGCTGTTGAAAAAAAGATGAAGGCTAAGGCTGGTAAAGCGGATTTTGGTGACATTGATCTCGGCGATCACGGCACTGCGGTAGAATGCACAGCTAATGCCTCAGCCACCCTCGGCGGTGAGAAGATAGAGGCAAAGGAAGTTGAGTTTGAAATTAAGGCTGCGAGCGACGGGGATGATGGAACTCCTACCCTGACTTTGGCTATCCACGACGACAATGGCAGCGACGCTATTGGTGGTGAGCGTGCTGCTGATGCTGGTGCAGTCACTGAAGGAACAGTAGTATGGGCCAAGGTTATGGTTACAGGGAGTATAGAAGGTGATGATTTAAGTGTGTCTTGGTCTTGTGTGGACAACAGCAACATTGATGCAGGAGTTGGAGGAGTTGTAAACATGGGCACTGGTACTAACGGGGAGTACACCGCTAGTATCACGCTTGATGATAGCAGCAACGAACTAGCAGACAGCTCAACGTACACTTGCACCGTAGCTGCATCAATTAACGATGAGAGCGGCAGTGAAGTAACGGAAACAATCGACGTAACTGGAGCAGCGGGTTAGGGGAGTCCTTGCCAAACACGAGGAGGAGGCATGCGCTCCTCCTCCTTTTCTTTGCGCAGATCAATAATTACGACAAATCCAAACTTTTCATGACACTTACATCTCCGCTTTTAACCACCACAGTGCATTTTTCACTATCGGTAGCAACGATTGTACACTGAGTGCCGTCTGTACCAGCATTATTATCATCACACTGTTCTACGTTTCCATCTACTGCTGTTTCCATCTCAGTTGGTGGTGCTTGTCGACCTGCGGCACAAGAGACGTAGACTTTAGGCTAGGCCCACTATCATTGCCAGACACGCCGCGCTATGGTAAGCGACCACCAGTCGTGTAAAAACGGACAAGAGAACTGTGCATGGCACGTTACCTGCTGAAACGCGTCGTTGTGTTCGTTATCACGCTGTGGGGTATCTCGCTGATCTCCTTCAGCTTGATCAGACTGGTACCAGGCGATCCCGTCCTGCTGCTGCTAGGAGAGCGATACGCAAGCCCAGAAACCTACGCTCACATGCAGCGCACCCTCGGTCTGCACCTACCCCTGCCACAGCAATACCTTGCCTTCCTCAGCAACGCCCTGCAAGGCAATCTCGGCGACTCGATCGTCTCCAAAACCAGCGTGCTGCACGAATTTTTCTCCCGCTTCCCCGCCACACTGGAATTAGCACTGATGGCAATGCTGTTCGGGATCGTGCTGGGTATCCCCCTAGGGATGCTGGCAGCCCTCAACCGTAACGGCCTGCTCGACTACAGCGTCATGTTCACCTCCCTGCTCGGTTATTCGATGCCGATTTTCTGGTGGGGACTGCTCCTCATCATCACCTTCTCGGTCTGGCTAGAACTGACCCCCGTCTCAGGACGAATCGGCATGATCTACGATGTCCCCTCGGTGACTGGCTTCATGCTTATCGATACACTGCTAGTGAGCGAAGATCGCGGCGAGCTGTTCCGCGATGCCATGCGCCACCTAATCCTACCCGCCGTGGCGATGGGCACAATACCCCTAGCCCTGATCGCCCGTATCACCCGTGCGAGTATGCTAGAAATTATCGGCGAAGACTATATGCTCGCCGCACGCGCCAAAGGCCTGTCGAAGTTTGCCGTGTACTGGATTCACGGGCTGCGCAACGCCTTTATCCCCATCGTCACCGTCATCGGTCTGCTGGTCAGCACCCTGGTGGCAGGAGCAATCCTGACCGAAACTATCTTCTCCTGGCCCGGAATCGGTAAATGGATCTTGCACAGCATCACCGCCCGCGACTACCCCGTCATTCAAGGCGGTGTCCTGCTGATCGGTACTCTAATCGTTATCATCAACCTCAGCATCGATGTCATCTACGCACTTATCAACCCGCGGCTGCGCATTTCATGAACACTACCATCACACCACCATCACCCCTACGAGAGTTCTGGCGTAATTTTTCCCGCAGCAAAGGAGCATTACTAGGACTGACGATCATCGCCTTTTTTTTTCTCATCGCTCTCTGCGCCGACTTTATCAGCCCTCATAACCCGAACCACATCTTTACCGAAGCTATCCTCCTGAAGCCGAGCGGACAATTTTGGCTAGGCACAGACGATGTCGGGCGAGATATTTTCAGCCGTCTCCTCCACGGTGCAAGAGTGTCGGTGATGCTAGGGCTGTTTATCGTCCTAACCTCAACCATCTGCGGTGTCTCCATCGGTCTATGCGCAGGCTACCTCGGCGGGATGACCGATATCGTTATCATGCGTATCACCGATATCGTGCTGAGCTTGCCCAGTATCCTACTGGCTATCGTCGTGGTCAGTATTCTAGGCACAAGCCTCTTTAACACCGTCATCGCCATCAGTGTCGTGTCCGTGCCGTATTTTGTGCGCTTAGTGCGTGCCAGTGTCATGGCAGAGAAAGTCAAGGACTACGTCGTCTGTGCACGCAGCTACGGAGCGGGACACGTGCGCATCGCCTGTGTCGATATCCTGCCTAACTGCATCGCTCCGATAACGGTACAAGCAACCCTGGCCTTCAGCGACGGTATCCTCAACATCGCCGCGCTGGGCTTTCTCGGACTGGGAGCACAACCCCCCACCCCCGAATGGGGCACAATGCTGGCAGATGCCCGCCCCTACATCGCCAGCGAACCATGGCTGGTAATTCTCCCTGGCTGCTGCGTGCTCATCGTCGTGGTGGCCTTCAACCTGGTCGGCGACATGCTACGTGATTGTCTCGACTCCAAACTACGGCAACTATAAACAATGGCCTTGTTGGAAGTGAAACAACTGGCAGTCGAGTTTTGTACTAATCTCGGCAAGGTGTGCGCAGTCAAAGACTTTAGCTTCAACGTGGCCGAAGGTGACACGCTCGGTATCGTGGGTGAATCAGGGTCGGGCAAAAGTATCGCTAGCCTCGCTATTATCGACCTCCTGCCCAACAATGCCACGCTCCGCGCCCAGCGTTTAAACTTTCAACAAGCCAATCTACTCGCCCTGCATCGCAGTCGTCGCACCCACTTGCGCGGGGTAGGGATTGCCATGATCATGCAAAATCCGATGAGCAGCCTCGATCCCTGCTTCACCGTCAGTTACCAATTGCAGGAAACCCTGCGCGTGCACCAACCACAAGCCTCACGTGCTGCCTACCGCGCAAAAGCGATCGCACTACTACAACAGGTAGGTATTCCCGCCGCAGAAAAACGCCTGCACAGCTATCCACACGAACTGTCAGGAGGGATGGCACAACGGGTGATGGTCGCTATCGCCCTCGCCTGTCAACCCAAACTACTGATCGCCGACGAGCCGACCACCGCCCTCGACGTTACCATCAGTAAACAAATCCTCGCCTTGCTAGCTGAATTACAACAGCAAAAAGCAATGAGCATGATACTTATCACCCATGACCTCAACGTTGTCTTCGAACACTGTAACTCCATCATCGTCGTCTACGCTGGTGAAACAGTGGAAAGCGGCAACACCAAAGAAGTTCTGCTCACCCCGCGGCACCCCTATACGAAAGCCCTGCTCGACACTCTGCCCGCAGTGACAACAACACGTGGCGCAGAATTACCGACCATCGCAGGACATGTGCCGAGCATCTACGATAACATCAGCGGTTGTGCCTTTCACCCACGCTGTCGGTATGCGACAGAGTTGTGCCGCCGCACAAAACCCCCCTACGATTTAACCCACAAGCGACCCGTAAAATGCCACTACCCCCTGTCATAGAGGCAACACCCTGTCTCGAAGCACGCCATCTCGTCAAACACTATACCCACGTGCGCAAAGAAATCACCGTGGTCAACGATGTCAGCTTTACCCTGGCACGGCAACGTACCCTCGGTATCATCGGAGAATCAGGGTGCGGCAAATCAACTATAGCCAAGATGCTGATGCAGATCGAAAACGTCAGTGCAGGTAAACTCTACCTGCACGCTAAACCATACTCGGCAATCAATCTTGCCGAGTTTCGACGCAGTATACAGATGATTTTTCAAGACTGCCACGGCTCGCTCAATCCACGCCGCAAAGCGCTCGACATCGTTGCCGAGCCGTTAATAGTCAATTCTGCTTTGTCGCGGCAAGAGTGTCGGCAACGTGCGCAGGAAGTATTGACACAAGTAGGCTTGACAAGTGTCTACTGGCATCGCTACCCGCATATGTTTAGCGGCGGACAGCGGCAACGCATCGGGATTGCACGAGCCATCATCATGCGCCCCCAAATAGTTATCTGCGACGAGCCTGTGTCAGCACTCGACATCTCGGTGCAAGCGCAGATCATTAACTTGTTGATGGCTTTACAGCGTGACTACCAGCTGAGCTACGTCGTTATCGCCCATGATCTCGCGGTGGTCAGCCACATCTCGGACGATATTCTCGTCATGTATTTCGGCAAGGTGGCGGAATACGGTCGTGCCGCGGCTGTCTTCGCCCGACCACGCCATCCCTACACACAGGCACTGCTGGATAGCACGGCACGTATCGCTCTCGGTACTCGACCTAAACCACCCGCGGTGAAAGGGGAGATACCCTCACCCTTCGACCCACCGCGCGGCTGTGCGTTTCACACCCGCTGCCCACGGGTACAACAGATATGCCGTGTGCAAGCTCCAGTCCTGCGTAACGTCGAAGGGACACAAGTCGCTTGTCATTTTGCCGAATAGGAGTTAACGGACGTGTTCACTTTACGTTATGATAAACGCTTCCCGCCTGCTTACATGACCGCTCACAGTGCTGCCGCTGATCTGTGTGCGTGCGTGGACGCGGTACTTGCCCCTACGCAAAGCTCAGCAGTGCGCACGGGTGTCTACATAACCGCAGTTGCTTGGGAACAGGTGCCTGAGGGCTACGTGCCCGAAATTACCCTCAGGGCAAGATCAGGGTTGGCAGCACGACACGGTATTACCCTGCTGAACGGAGTAGGCACGATCGATGCCGATTATCGTGGCGAAATCAAGGTTTTACTCTACAACTGTGGTCGCGAGACTTTTCGTATCACCGCGGGTGATCGTATCGCGCAGATGGTGGTGGCGCTCAGCCATCGTTTAGTCTGTTTGCCACAACCCGCGACACAACGGCAGGGCGGGTTTGGCTCGACCGATAGGCAAAAAGGTGTGCCAACCCCTGCACAGCTGTAATAGCACAAAAATTGTTATCATCAGAGACTAAGCATTTAAGCGCATGCGCCGATGGTCTTCCCGCAACAATGCGGAAGTTATTTGAACATGCGTTATTTGGTTGCTCTGTCACTGTTCGCGGGAATCGTGCTGAGTGTATGCGTGGTTTGGATTACAGACATTGTTGACTTCAATCATGCCCAAGCACTAGACAGTGTTATTGACCATACGCAGCGTGATAACACCTTGGTGTACGCCCGTGATGGACAGGTGATAGCGGAGGTTTTTTCTCGCTATCGCATCTATGTGCCGTGGGAAAAAATGCCTGCGCTAATTATCGATGCAGTGCTGGCTAGCGAAGATCGCAATTTTTTTAACCACAATGGTATTGATAGCAAGGCGATGTTGCGCGCTTTCTGGCATAACCTAAAAGCAGGTGGCATCAAACAAGGAGCGAGCACTATTACACAGCAGGTAATCAAAAACTACAGTTTGACTAGCAAAAGAACTTTACGGCGCAAAATAAAAGAAATTTTTCTTGCCATCGAACTAGAACGTATTTTGTCGAAAGAAAAAATTCTCGATATCTATCTTAACAACTTCTTTCTCGGCAATCGTTCCTATGGTGTCGGTGCGGCGGCGCGGCGTTATTTTGGCAAGAAAGTGCAGCAGTTAACTGTGGCGGAAGCGGCAATGATTGCTGGTTTGTTTCGTGCGCCAGGCAAGTATGATCCTATGCGTTTTCCTCGCGCCGCGCGGCAGCGGCAGTTACAGGTCTTACAGGCGATGGCAGCCAGCGGTAAGATTGACAACCAGCAAATGCACGATGCTGCACGGCAAGATCTTAAATTCCAACTTTACCGTGCACCGCGGATAGAAATTGCTCCACATTTTGTCGATTATGTTATCAAGAGAGCTGCATCTATTCTCAGCTGGCCAACGATTGGGGATCAAGGGTTACGTATTCATACGACTCTTGATTTATCGCATCAGCGGCAGGCAACGGAGATTATTGCTGATATTGATAAAATTACCAAATACAAAGAAGCTGCGGAGATGGAAGCTGCGCTGTTGAGTATCGATCCGCGCAGTGGAGAAATTTTAACGATGGTCGGTGGTAAAGATTATCGGCGTTCGAAGTTTAATCGCACTGTGCAAGCCTTACGACCTTCTGGGTCTGCTTTCAAACCGATCGTTTATTCCTATGCTTTGTCACATGGCATGGCGTGGAACGATGTTAGTCTGCTCGCCCCTATTTCTATCGATGCCTATCGTCCTCGTGAGCAGCGCAGTGAATTTATCAAGGAAACGACGCTCTATCGTTCTTTTTACAAATCGTTGAATCTACCTGTTATTGATCTCACCAAAAAATTTGGCATCAAGCGTATCATCGCGCATGCGCAGCGCTTTGGTATCACCAGCCCGTTGAAGGAAGAGGCGGGGACCGCGCTGGGCAGTTCGGATGTACGCATGACGGAAATGGCTACCGCTTATGCGGTGTTTGCTAACTTGGGGATTCGCACGGCACAGATCGCGATAAGAAAAATTACCGATCGTCATGGTGAGGTGCTTTACACCGCTCCGTCTAGGAAGGAGAGACAGGCGAATGTGCTCAGTGCTCAGGTAAGTTACATGATGACTGCTGCGATGCAGGATGTTTTTAGACACGGCACGGCCCGCCGTTATCGTAACATGCATCGGTGGGCTGCGGGCAAGACGGGCACATCCGATGAGGCAAAAGACAATTGGTTTTGTGGTTACAGCAGGGAGCGGGTCACCGTCGTGTGGGTGGGTAAGGACGACTTTTCGCAGAATTCTCGGCGCACATACGGGGCGACAGTAGCTTTGCCTTTGTGGGCGAAGTTTATGCAAGCAGTTACTCCTCCGCAGACGCGCCGTGGTTTTGCTGTGCCGCGCGGGCTGATAGCCGCACGTGTTAATCCGCGTTATGGCACACTCGATAACAAGAGAGGGGTCAGGATGTTTTTCCCTGTCGGAAAAGTACCGACCAGGCATTATTCGCCCTATGAGGCATTGAGTAAGAACCGTGATTTTAGGGGATTTTTCAAATGGAACTGACGCGGTGGGGTGTTTTTATTTTATTGCTGTGCAGTTGTGCGCACCCACGTGCTTCCTCGCTCAAGTTTTATCACATTGCCAAAGATATCCAACACGGTGCTAACTTTGATGGCGATGTTAGCGATCGTGATCTCCATATTCCACCCCAGGCAAAAAACATCGCTATTGTGCTTTCAAAACCTTATTCTCACTACCGTGATCTTAGTTATGGGTTTAAGATTTTTCTTCAGCAGGGTACTGAACGAGCTAATTTACGCCTGCGAGTGTTGCATGGTAAACATCAAGTCTCTCGTTTGACTCGTGCTCTTCATAAGCGACAACTGCATGGAGTTATTACTGATTTACCGCGTGTTAAGATACGTAATTTTATGACCATCTGTCAGGATTATCATGTTCCTATTCTTTATCTTGCCCCACGTCGTAGTAATGATCCTTATTTAATGCATTCTATTTTTCCTGATTTTCGTCATCTCGTGCGCAAGGCGGTATCTGAAATGCGTAGACGTGGTTTTAAGCGCATCGCTATGCTTAACAGCACGGATGATAACGATGTGCCGCGTCATATCAAACGCTATGCCTCTGCCGCGGGATTGCGTTTTAACGTCGCTTCTTATCAGCGCGACGATTTTGATTCGATGAGCCGTGCGGTGCGGCGTTTGTTTAAGGTGCGAGAAGAAACGATCGCTACTGCGGCGGAAGGCAAGACGGAGGTTGTCTATCGGCAATTACGCAAATTCGACGCAATTTTCTTACCTGATGATTTTAAAATTTTAAAATATTTCGTCAAGCTTTTTAAATACTACACGCTAGCGGAGATGCCTGTTATCGGTTTACACCACTGGCGATCACCGCAACAGGTGGTCGAGCGCAATTTGTTGCAAGATGGTTTTTATATTGATTTTATTAGTAATTACAGTAATTTACCGACAGGATTGAGCACGAGCAGTAACCCCACTAAGCTGGCGACGATTAGACGTATCGATCAACGGTTGCTTGGGTATCGTGGTTTGGCTTGGCTGGTACAGGCTATCGCGGCCACTCGCCAGGCCGTGCGTACCAATCTCAACAACCGCTACACGGCGGCTTGGACAAAGCGTCTGGCGCGGCGTTTTAGTAGTGCGAAGAACAAGCTCTGGCAACCGCAGGTGATCGATGTCGCTGAGCGTCGCGGCAAGCGGGCAAATTTTGACAGGCGTTAGCGTCTGCTGGTATGGTGTGGAGCATGGAAAGGTTCGCCTGGTTCTGGGATAAGCTCGAAGCTTATCTCTCGGCACGTGGCCTCAAGCAGACGGGGACGCGACGGGAGGTGGTGGAGTTTTTTCTCACTGCTCGTCCTCATCTCAGCGCGGAGGAGTTGCATGTTTTGATGAAAAAGGCTGGTTCACGTGCCAGCATTGCCACCGTCTATCGCACTCTCAATCTTCTCAAGGACGCGGGTTTGGTCGAGCAGTGCAGTTTCACCGATGGGCGTTCGGTGTTTGAAATTATCGACCCTAACGATCATCATGATCATCTCGTTTGCCTCGATTGTCATACTGTGACCGAGTTTTGCCATCCCGTCATCGAGCAACAACAGCTTGAAATCGCTCAACAGCATGGCTTTAAATTGTCCTCGCACCACCACGTGCTTTATGGACACTGCCAGAAGAAAGACTGTCCTCATCGGAAATAGTTTTTTTGCCATTCGCGGTGCTTCGCTAAGTGTAGATGCCCCCGTAAAAAGCGGACACGTGCGATGCCGTCAGCTCCATGTCGCTGAGCCACAGGTGGACATCGCCTCACTGTCCCTGCCTCCACGATTTTTCGTCCTGGCATGGAACAGCAGTGTCCCATGTAGGACAGATACGAGACATGGCGAAGGGTAGCGAGACTCGTCACTACCTGTATGACAGGGTGGTTAGCTTGTGGCACGTTTTTTGCTCCGAGGCATGGTGCTGTCGGCATCTGTCGATGGTTAAGGGGTGTGGTGTCCTGCTGAGTGCAGGACACCACGTAAACATCGTTAACCACACCGTCCGCTTGCCCACAATTAAGTATCTATTTTTCAGGGGGGCATCTACGGCTAGTATGCCGTTAGGTGAGCGGAACACAATAATCTTGCACAAACGCTTGTCGGGTGATAGTAAACCCTGCTGCTGGGGAGGCTAGCATGGCGGATTTCAATCTCGTGCCCGTGCCGCGGGTGTTGTTGGTGCAGGCTGGTATTTTTATCGCCAACACCGTCGTTATCAAAAAACTGCTGATAGAACCCTACCTAGAACTGAAAGCCAAGCGGCTCGAATATACCGAGCGTAAGCAAGCGGCCGCGGCGGCACGCGCTGCTGCGTTGGAGAAAGAATTGCACGAATTGCGAGAGCAACGCAGAAGCAGACTCAGCGCCCTCGCCCAGTTGCGACGCAAAAAATACGAACAGGCACGTGCCCGCCGCGAGGAGTTGATCGTCGCGGCTACGCGGGAAGCGGAGGCCGCCATCAAAGCAGCGAAAGCCAGCCTGCGGCAAGAATTCGCGGCAGCACAAGCTGACCTCGACAGCGCAGTCGGCAGTATCAGCCAGGAAATGCTAGACCTCCTGTTGCCAGCTAACGAGAGGCAGCATGCAAGGCGTTGAGTTTTTAAGCGGTATGTTGTTTCCGTTTATTAACTTTTTTACGTTCCTCGCGGTGCTCCTTTACTTCATTCGCCAGCCGTTGCAGCGCTTTGCTCATAGCCAGCACGAGGATTTTTTGCACCGTGCCCGTGCTGCCAGTGCTAAGGCCGCCGAACTGACAGCACTGGAAGCAGAAGCACAAAGAGAGCGCACCCGCCTCAACCAAGAGTTACCCGCCCTGGAAGCCCAGACACTTGCCGATGCCGAACAAGAAGCGGCCCTGCTTGCTGCCGAAGGCGGTAAAGTAGCAGCACAGATAAAAAACGAAGTGCAGCAGGTTGTCGATGCCTTTTGCCGCACACTGCATGTCGAACTCAAACGCATCATCCTACAACGCGTGCAGCAACAACTGCAACAAAGCTTGCCTCAGCACACCGCACACAGCACTGCTCACGCCGTCAATGCCTTGCGAGCAGGAGCTGCTAAACGATAAACAGCACCACCTGTCATGCACACCTCGTTTGTTCCCAAGACGATGCTCGGTTTTAGGTCTTGGACGGTCTAGGCGTTCGTACCTCTCGCACGATCAACGTCCCGCTAACCGACAACAGTGCAGCCAGTGCGCCGAGCACAAAGGTGAGCAGTTCGGCACGCCAGACGACCAGCACGAGATACACCCCTCCACCGAGCAGCGGCAACTTGCACAAGCTCAACAGCAAGAACAGCCGACAACCGCCCAGCCGTGTCCCCGCACGCCACAGACGACGGAACAACAGGACAAGCAACAACATATCGAGGCCAAAGAGCAGAAAACCCGCTCCTAGACTAGCTATCGTCGTCATCTCGACCCTTTTTTTCTTGCCGTAGCATGTACCTAAAAAAAACGTAATAATTCTGTGCAATCAACAAAATACCGACCACAAAGGTAATCGCCAACCAGGAAAGCGCAGCCAGCGGTGCGCGGCGATCGAGATAATCACCGACGAAAATGCAAACGACAACAATGCTTACCAAATGGAACGACAGTGCTAAGACCAACAACAACGCGCGTGTCATCTCACCCCCGTGCGACCGACAGCCACACGCTAGCACGCAAGCAAAACTGACGCAAGCAACCACCCCAACCCCCCGCAGCCACGACGATAGGCATGTGTCTTGATGGCCAGAGAAGCGCTAGTTAGTTCCTATCTCTTTGGTAGTGCCTGACTAACTCTCGGTTTAGTGCTTGCGTCGGTACTGCCCATTACTTCTGGTGGCACGCACACTTCCTGGCGTAGCAGTGCTTGTGCCAATGTTTTGCCCTGCGGGTCGATGCGCAGCGATTTCGTGCCGCCGCCACCGAGTGCGCGGCTGAGCACGAAATTGAAACCGCGCCAGCGCGGCAAAGCATAGCGTTTGACTTCGCCGTGACAGAGATCACGAAAATAATTCTTCACCCGCTGTGCGGTGAGATAGCGATCGAGAAAGGCGTAGGCTGCCGCACTGCGCGCCAGTACCCCGATGTTGGCCGCATCGCTCTTATCCCCGCTGCGTGCCAAACAAAGACGAGCGAGCGGCACACATTGCCCCGCCACAGGCGGTGCGTCTTCAACCTGCACTCGGATGGCAATCTGCGGGGCGGGGAAAGAGGGGGTAACGCTGACAGGCACAGGTGTGATGGCAAGTACGGTATCGCCCTGTTTGCCATGCACAGTAAGCTTAGCAGGCACGGCATCTTTGGGTAATAACGCAGGCCAGTAGCTGATAATTTCCTGCACACGCGGCGCGGCACCGACGATGGCCACCCCAGGCGGGCCGCTTAAAATCAAAGCAGGCACTAACTTGACAAACTTTTGTAACTTTTCCCGTGTCGTTGCACGTGCACTCAAGCGCAGCAAAATTTCATCACCCTCGTGTGCGGCTGCGAGCGAACGATGGCAAGCATCCTGCCCGCCATACTCGATTAACATTTCCTCCCATGCGTCCACATCGGTGGCGATACGTTGTTGAAAAATCTCCGCAAATTTGCGTGCCTTGGCCAAGGCGTGCGGCCCGCTGACAACGATGCTGCCACTAGCTTTAAAGCCATCACGGTAGCACATCGACACCTTATGCGTAGCTGTGGGCGGCCGACCACGGGCACGACTGACCAACACACGGTTACCCTCCTGCTGCTCTAACTCCAGCGTGCTGAAATCGCAGATGACATCAGGCGTGATGTAGTTGTGGGGGTCGCCCATCTCATAAACAAGTTGCTCACGCACCGTATCGACCGATACGAGACCACCGCTGTCAGGATGCTTGGTTACCACAAACGTGCCATCGGCGAACATTTCCACGATAGGATAGCCCATCGCCCTGAAGTTGCCGACCAAGTGCCAATCGGTAAAGTTCCCCCCTGTTACTTGACAACCACATTCCAGCAAATGCCCTGCAATCACCCCCGCGGCAAGCCTATCCCAATCCTGCGGTGACCACTCGAGTTCGTGCATCAATGCTGCTAAGGTCAGCCCTGTGTCCGTAACCCGCCCGCAAACCACGATGTCAGGCTTATCCCGCAGGGCGGCTAACACTGGCTGGGCACCGAAATAAACATTGGCAGCTTCTAACCTATCGGCAATATGTGCGAACGGTCGGCCATCTTCCATGTTACGGAAAGACACACCCTGGGCGTGCAAAGCCTGTACTTGTGCGAGAATGCCATCGCCATGCACAATGGCAATCTTGAGTCTTACCCCCGCGGCGGTGGCTAAAGCCGCAATGGCATCGGCACAGGCGATGGGGTTAACGCCGCCTGCATTGCTGATGACACAGATTTTTTTGTCGACTAACTCCGTCAGTACAGGCTCGAGCATGGTGATGAAGTCCGTCGCATAACCACGCTGCGGATCGCGGTTCTTCTGCTTTTGCATGATAGACATGGTAACTTCGGCGAGAAAATCCATGCTGATATAATCGAGTGCACCGCCCGTTACTTGCCGCCGCAGGGCATCGGGGTCATCACCCCAATAACCGCTGGCATTGCCGATTTTGATACTGCGCAATCCCATGACGGGGGGGATCATAACGCAAAAACCGCTCTCAAGAAACAGCAGACCGACATGGGGCTGGGCGGTAATCGAGGTTAATGCCCTCCTTACCTCCTCTCTTGTCCTGACGGCACGCATGCGCTATGCTGCGCCCGCAAGTCAGGGAGAAAGGGTATTGTGCAGCTGCGGAGCACCATCGATACCACATCTGCTGATTATCGGCAGCGTTACCGTTACCACACGCAACTTGTCGAACGGTTGCAACAGCGCCTTAAGCCGTCCGCGACGACGGCGCGGCAGCGGGATAAGTTGCCCGTACGGGAGCGCATCGCTCTGTTGCTCGATACAGGTAGCGAGCTGCTAGAGCTTTCACCCCTTGCTGGCTACCAGCTTTATGACCATGACGTGCCCGCGGGCGGTATTATTACGGGTATCGGTCTGATTCATAATCGCCCTTGTATGGTTGTGGCCAACGATTTCAGCGTCAAGGGTGGAACGTATTATCCCATCACGGTCAAAAAACACTTGCGAGCACAGGAAATTGCGCAGCGTAATCGCTTGCCTTGCCTATATCTGGTCGATTCGGGGGGGGCGTTTCTGCCCTTGCAGGCGGAAGTGTTTCCCGATCGCGACCATTTCGGTCGTATTTTTCTCAATCAAGCACGCATGAGTGCTTTGCGTATTCCCCAGTTGTCGGCAGTATTCGGCTCTTGTACCGCAGGCGGCGCGTATATACCCGCGATGTCTGACCAAGCTGTTATCGTCAAAGGACGGGGCACAATATTTCTCGCGGGGCCGCCACTGGTCAAAGCTGCGACGGGCGAAGAGGTCAGTGCGGAAGAACTGGGCGGTGCAGATGTACATACACGCATCAGCGGTGTAGCCGATCATCTGGCTGATAACGATGAACATGCTATTCACATTTTGCGCTGCATGGTGGCTAGCCTACACCCACAGTCGTCGAGGAACACCGCCGCGACAGCCCAAGCGCCCCTTTACGATAGCGAGCAGTTGCTCGGCATCGTGCCCGCAGATGCACGGCAAGAGTTTGACGTACGAGAGATAATCGCACGGTTGGTCGATGCTTCGCAGTTTTTAGAATTTAAAAAAAATTATGGTATGACTTTAGTTTGCGGCTTTGCACACCTAGAGGGTTACCAGGTCGGCATTATCGCCAACGCCGGAATTTTGTTTTCGGAAAGTGCCCTGAAGGCGACACATTTTATCAGTCTATGTTGCCAAGAACACATTCCGCTGATTTTTTTACAGAACATTTCAGGCTACATGGTGGGGAAAAAATACGAGCATGGAGGTATCGCCAAAGATGGCGCAAAAATGGTGCATGCCGTCGCCAATGCTGACGTGCCGAAATTTACCGTCGTCATCGGCGGCAGTTACGGCGCGGGTAACTACGGTATGTGCGGACGCGCCTTCAATCCCACCCTGATGTTCATGTGGCCAAATGCACGCATCGCGGTGATGGGTGGTGAACAGGCAGCGGCGGTGTTAGCAACGGTGAAGGCCGCACAGTTGCGCAAAAAAGGCGAAACTTTAAGCTCCGCCGCGGCGGAAAAAATTAAACAGCCGATCCTGGCCAAATATGAAACGGAAAGCTCCGCCTATTACGCTACCGCTCGTCTGTGGGATGACGGTATTATCGACCCACGCCACACCCGCGCCATGCTCGCCCGCGGGCTAGCCGCCAGCACCGCAACACACGATGTGCCGAGTAACTTCGGAGTGTGGCGTTTTTGAGCCTAAAGAAACTCGCAAATTTTTTCCCGCACCCGCGGTCATCTACACGTCTGAGGCAACATTATTTTGCGTGGCATGCAGGCTAAATCTACCAGAAGTGGAAAATTCATCCGCCGTGAGCAAAAAAATGAGGCGAGAAAATCCTCTCCCCGTCTGTGTTTGATGATTTTTGGCTGCAGGTGGTAGCAATTTGTCGCACGGTATGCTCTTCTAGTCGGCAGCGATCACTTTACGGAGCATAGCATGAGCAAGAATGAGGTGCGGGGAGCAGTGAGACTAGCGACAGCAGCTGCGACTCTGCTTGAATCTGTCATGCCACCCTCCTCCGCCTCCCGTCATGGCGTGCAGATACCGTCGTTATGGCTGCGGGGGCACTATTTTTACTGCGATGGCGAGGCTTTGAGTTTTCGTCAGGCAGGCAGAAAACTGGCTTTACTCAAAGCCTTTTTGGCCACAAAGGGTTATCGTTTGCCGCGCGCGCAGGTTATCGCACGGGTTTACGGCGAAGGGCAAGGGAAGCGACGCTCCGCCCGCTTCATCGCATGTCTGAACATGAACATGCTACGTACCATCAGTGATACGCGTCGTCAGCTCTATGTTTCTTTCGCCCACCTTCACCCTGGCATCGACTGGTTACCTTTCAACCGAGAAACAAAAGACTGGCAACTGTTGCGTTTCAAGGAAGATTACGTGCTGGCACAACTGCATCCTAAAATCTACTAGAGACCACGATGGAGAAAAACACCGCCCTACAGAACGTGTCGATCTCAGCGAGCCCGTGATAGCACATCCTCTAACAGTGTTACCACCTCTGTGTGTCCGCGCGCTGTTGCGTGCATCAGGGCCGTGCGTCCGCCTGCATCCTTTTCATCCACTGCCATGTCAGGATGGGCAAGGAGCAGTGCCACTACTGCCGCACGCCCTTTCACGGCTGCTTGCATCAGAGCTGTGAGTCCGTATATATTCTTCTCATTTACCGCAATGTCAGGTTGGGCAAGGAGCAGTGCCGCCACCTCTGCATGTCCATGCCACGCGGCCACCATGAGGAGAGAAGACTTGCCTCCGTAGTAGTAGCCAGCGTTTATCCTCATGACATTCATGTCTCGCAGTGCCTGCAAAGCTTTTTTTGCCTCAGGCTCATCCCCTTCTCTCACCGCGTCACGCAGATCAGTCAAGATATCCTTGCTAACGAAATAAGAAAAGTTATTGTTAGGAGATTGTTTCCACGCAATAATTGTGCGCGGGGTCACGCCAAAATGGTCTTCAATGTCTTTGTCAATCTCCTCTGCCATGGCGGCATCGGCAAACGGTTCATAAAAATTGCCCTCATGTAGATAATCTTGCCAGGCAGCTTCGTGCAAAGGCGTAACACCAAAATCATCACCTCTAGTTATGACTTCTCTTAGCTGCTCGGGGGTATATATGTCTCTCATTTCTCTAAACAAATTATTGACCGCTGGTAAACTTCTGCCTCTAATGGCAGAAGACAAGAGATCCTCCGCCCTGATTATAGCCATCAATCTTTTGATGGTACCTGCAGTGCCACGTTCAAGTTCAAAAAGGATGGCATTTTCTGGAGCACAGCCACTCGTGCTAGACTCGTACAGGAATCCTGCGGGACAGTCATTCAACCCGACCACATATTCGCCTCCAGCATACCCATGGTAATAACGATAGAGCCATTTTATTCCTTCACGATCATCTGTGGTAAGCACAAATTTACCCCTATCATCGAGAGCAGCTATTCTGGGATGACTCATCACCGAGAGAGGTTGTTTGCCCACTGTTTCTGGCGAACCGCCTTCGCTGAGATTGTACCTCCAGTACCCACCACTCTCATCGACTTCCAAACGCTCGATATAAGTATCACCTAGTCCGAAGGCATGCCCCATCTCGTGATGCAAAGTGGATTTAGAATATTCCCCCATGGAGTGTTCGGCACCCTCGTCATCGTGCTTCTTAAACATGTGTATATTTATAAAAGAGTGAGTAATGTTTTCTCTGAGAGAATAATAAGGCACTCTAACGTACGCTCTACCTTGCTTACAGTAAAATACAACTGTTATTGTTGCATTCTCTTTTTCATCGTTGTTGAATACAATAACGTGTTCTGCTTTCTCCCTAACAATCTTATCCGTAGATTCGGTATCTCTTTTGAAGAATGAAAGTTGGATATTGTTCACCTTCCTGGTTATATTTTCGTCATCCAACTCTTGCAAAGGAGATAGCCACACCCGTAATGACTTTGTTACCGTCCTCTCCAACTTATTTTTTTTAATACTATTACCACAACTATTGTTGTCCTCAAAACCGTAAAAAATGTTCCATCTTCTACTATCAAGTTTATTAATTAAAAAAGAATTTTCCACATATCCACCATACCGCTGAGGGAGAGAGATGAATTTCGTCTGTGTATCATCTGTGCTGGGAACACAACCGACTGTCGCCACTGCTGACAGCACAGTCATCATAACTCCTTGTGTTAATAAAGTTTTCTTTGTGTATCGCCCCATCACTACCCTTGTGTCTGCTATGCTTGTACCCCGCGCACCTATCGGCGGTAGCTTTTTTTTCTTAAGTTATTTTCGGGAGACACCTGCCTCTACAGAGGGGCTTTTACGCCTTTCCGTGCAGGCATTGGGAGACCCTCCTAGGGGGAGGCGGCATACTTTCGATGAAAATCATCACGCTCTGGGCGTGCGTCGCGGCTGATGAGGTCGTTGACGGCAGCGCCGATGGGTTTATCGTGGTAGAGGACGTAGTAAACTTCGTCGACTATCGGGGTGGACACGCCTTGCTTTTGGGCTAAAAAATGCAGGGCTTTGCTGGTCAGAATACCCTCTGCCACCGACTTTATCTGTCGTTGTGCCGCGCGGGGACTCAGCCCGCGGCCGAGATGGTGTCCTAATGAGTAGTTGCGACTCTGCGGCGACGAGCAGGTCAGAAATAAATCACCGACACCACCGAGACCGTTGAAGGTCAGCGGGTTAGCACCGAGTGTGTGTCCCAGACGCATCATCTCGGCCAGACCACGTGTCGTCAGTGCTGCACGGCTGTTTGCACCATAGCCGAGACCAGCACAAGCACCTACCGCGATGGCGATGACATTCTTGAAAGCTCCCGCTACCTCTAGTCCCATAGGGTCGTCAGCGGTGTAGACACGTAGATGCGGTGCATGGAAAATCTCTTGTGTGCGCAGCAGACGTGCTCGGTCGTACCCCGCCGCGGAAACACAGGTCGGCTGACCATCCGCCAGCTCGCGGGCGAAGCTCGGCCCCGACAGTACCGCCATCGCCGCGGCGTAATCCTCGCCTAGCACGTCACCCACGATTTGGCGGGGGAATAAGCCACTCTCCAACTCCAGCCCCTTCGCAGTGCCGACGATCAACTGCTGCGGTGCTAACAAAGATTGCAACCGCCCCAGCACCTCCCGCAGCGCGTGCGACGGCACGGCCAACAGTAACAGCTCGGCACGGGTCACGTCTTCCAGCTGGGTGGTCGCGGTCACCGTCGCGGGCAACTGCAAATCACTCAAGTAGCGGCTATTTCTGCCCGTCTCTGCGATGGCCTGCACGATCTCCCGCGCGCGATCCCACAGCAGCACCTCATGCCCCAACTTACCGAGATGAGCGCTCAGCGACGTGCCGAAATTACCCGCGCCCAGAACAAAAACTGTCGCCAAGCCCGTGCCTGCCAACGTACCACCTTGCTATCTGCTCGCGGTCATTCTAGCACGTACGCCGTTTTTGGCAAGGCAAGCCACTCCTCACTAGCCTTGACAAAAGTGTCTGTATCGGCTTTGCTCCCCCTGTTTAATTTAGGGAGTGCTGGGCAGTGATGGACGGTGGCGCTGCGGCGCGGGTTGGTGCAGCCCTCTCAGCGCTCAGGGAGGGGCGCATAATCGTGCTAGCTGATGATGAGGAGCGGGAAAACGAGGGCGATCTGGTCTGTGCTGCAGCACGGACAGACGCGAGCAAAATAAATTTTATGAGCAAAGAGGGACGCGGTTTGATCTGCTTGAGTCTGCCCCCCGTCGTGGTCGCGCGGCTCGGTTTACCGCGGATGCCACACGGTAGCTGTGCGAGCAATCCGCGCGGCACAGCGTTCACCATCAGCATCGATGCACGGCACGGTATCGGCACGGGCATCTCGGCGCACGACCGCGCCCACACCATCGCCGTCGCCTGTCGGCAGGACAGCAGTGCCGACGATCTCGTCTCCCCAGGCCATATCTTCCCTCTCCGCGCTGCGGCGGGGGGAGTGCAGGAACGACGGGGGCATACCGAAGGAGCTAGCGATCTCGTGCTGATGGCGGGCCTATCGCCTGGTGCAGTTATCTGTGAGATTATGAACGACGATGGCACGATGGCACGCCGTCCCCAGCTGGAAAACTTGTCCCGCCGCCATCGCTTCCCGCTGTTGTACGTCGAGGACATCGTGCGTGTACTACAAGGCACCGCGGCACAAGATTACCCTCAGGTGAACAAAGCATGCATATCTTGATCGTCACCAGTAAATTTAACTACCAGATTACGCACGCGCTACATCATGGTTGTTGCACACATCTGCAAGCTGAGTCTCCCGCTGCTACCCTGAAATCCCTCTGGGTACCTGGTGCGTTTGAAATTCCCGTCGTCGTCGCTACTGTCTTGCGTAAAGCAAAATACGATGCGGTCATCTGTCTCGGGGCAATCATTCGCGGCGAGACCAAACACTTCGATTTGCTTGCCACAGAGGTTACCCGTGTCTTGCTGCAGTTGAGTGTTGACCACTGCACACCGCTTATCTTCGAGGTGTTGGCGGTGGAAAGCCTGGCACAAGCACAGGCACGCTGTGGTATGACGGGGAGGGTCAACAAGGGCGTAAGTGCAGCACAGACAGCATTGGCGATGGTCGCGACGCTGCAGGAGTTGGCATAATGAGAGCCCGTAGTCACGCGCGCGAGACGGCGCTCAAATATATCTATCGCTGCGATGCGCGTGGCGAGATGTTCTGCGACGAAGACGATTATCATCGCTTTACGCATCACTTTCGTTCACGGGGTGACGATATTTTTTGTGAAAAGCTTTGCCTCGGCACCTTAAAAAATGTGGAAGAAATTGATAGACTTATCGCCGTATGCGCGTCCAATTGGAAAGTTACCCGTATGGCACGGGTGGAGCGAGCGCTGTTGCGGGTCGGCACTTACGAGTTGACTGCTCTGGCTACGCCCTTCAAGGTAGTCATCGCCGAAGCGGTCACACTGGCGGGTCGCTATGGCAGCAGCGGCTCGAAGGCTTTTGTGAACGGAGTGTTGCACGGAGTTGCACGTGACCTTAGCGACTGACACGGGGCGGACGGATAACGCCCCCGCGGTCTTGCAGATCACGACGGTGGGGGAGGACAGCGCGTGTTATTTCTGGAGCGGGTTGTTTCGCCGCGGCACGGTGCGGTCGCAGGAACTGCTGACACTGGCGGACTATCAGAAGATTTTCGCTATCGCCGCACAACAAGGGTTGGACGAGGACGAGGCGGTCATGCTATCCAACACCGACTGCCACCCGCCGCGTTACACCTATCTTGTCCCTGCGCCTGCTGATGCGCAGCAAGTTGTACGTGCTACCGTACAAACCTTCGTGGCGGCGCTGCAACTGTGGCGACCGCACCGTGCGGGTCTCTATCTCGCCCCGCAACTGGTCGCACCCCAGGTCGCGGCGGAGATGTTGTTGCAGATCGTGCGGGAGGCGATGCTGACAGCTGCGCGGCGCGAGTTCTGTTTGGCAACAGGCACTGAGACAGCTGACGATCTGCTCAACACCACCGTGTGGATGAAGGAAAACCTCGAAAAGGAAGCGATCAATGTCTGCATCTACCACTGAGGTGTTTTTCGAAAAATGGCAGGGCTGTCTCAACGATTTTTTGCTTGTCTCGGCCACGACGGAGACGCTCATCGCCACGATGCGTCTGCTGACCAAGAACGTGCGACAGCTGTGTGCCAGAAACGGATCGGGAGTCGGTGCAGATGGCGTAGTTCTCGTCTGTGCGAGTGAAAAATACATGGTCTGGGTTATCAACAAGGACGGTTCGTTCGCCCGCAACTGTGGCAACGGCTTGCGCTGTGCCGCGATGGCACACTTCCGCCAAAATGCCAGCCATACGCTGGAAATTTTTCTCGGCGGGCGTGCCGTGACCTGCTCTCTGTTTTCTCCTTCTCCCCAGCAGATGTTGGTGGCTACCGATATGGGTGTTGCACGGGTAAATGCGCAACTCGACTGGTATGATGATTTTGTATGCCTCGTGCGGGAGGCTGCACGGGAACTCGGCATGCCGCAATTAGAGGGTAGCTTTGCCGCCTGCGAAATTGCTAACAAACACGCCATTTTTTTTCTCTCTCGGCCGCGTTCCTTCGCTGAGCTGGGTGCATACCTCCAACGTTTTGCTAACTATGAGGGGATCAACGTACATCTCGCCTGGCCGAAAAAAGGCAAACACGGTAAGGTTTTCAACGCGCGCAGCTACGAACGCGGGGTGGGTGAGACCGCCGCCTGTGGCACGGGCGCATGTGCCATCGCCGCGGCGGTGTTTGCTGCACAGGAGGCGGACACACACACGCCTGTCACGGGAAAATGGTTGAAGATAAAGATGCTCGGCGGTCTGTTGCTAGCCAAAAAAACACCGTTAACGAAACACATGATCGCTGCTGGCCCTGCCCAGTATGTTTTTCGCGGTTGTATTGATCTGTGATGCTGTTTTTGTCGCACACTTTGGCAGATTTTGGTGGAAGAGGGCTGTGATGAATTCTGACCGACCCGTCGGACAGGGAAAAACGACGAAGGAGGCGTGTGGCTGGCTCAGTCTGGTGCTGCTGATGGTGGTGTTTCCGCTGCTATTCTTTCTCTGCGTGTTTTTTCCCATCTGGCTGGGGATCGTTGTCTATTGACCATGAAAAAAACTCGCACTGTGCACGTGGTCGCACCGCGTCTGAACGTAGTCATCGCGCTCTGCTTGCTTCTAATCTTCGTCGGGGCGTATGTGCGTATTCGCGAGGCGGGGCTTGCCTGCCCTGACTGGCCTCTCTGTCACGGCAAACTGTTACCGACTTTGAGTGTTCCCATCTTTTGGGAATGGTTACACCGCCTGCTGGCGTTGTTAACTTTTCTCTATGTTGTGTGGTTTGTTTACGGCATGTGGCACAGTCGGCAACGTGTGCAGTTGACGATTATGCTCTTCATCTTTCTCTGGCAAGTGGTGCTGGGGGCGTTGACGGTAACAAAACTGCTCGATCCTACCGTCGTTAATCTGCATTTTCTCACCGCCGTTTTGCTGTTGTCGTTTTTCGTCTGGTTCAAAATCAGCTTGCGTCTGTGCGACATCGACCTGCAAAAACTTCAACTCCTGTGTTTGCCACGTTGCGGGTGTTATCTCCTCCCTCTGTTGACCGTGTTGTTGGTTTTGCAGCTGGCACTCGGCAGCATCGTCGCCGCCAGCTATGGTGGCTATGCTTGTCCCGCCCTCTTTACCTGCACGGGGACGTGGGAGTGGCCGCAGATAACGGCGCAAGTTTGGCACATGCTGCACCGTATTTGGGGCGTTGTCGTGTCGCTGCTTGCGGTGTATTTCTATCTCGCCACTCGGCGTTATGCACTGTTGCCGCCGTTGACGCGGCTCGCTGGTCGGGGAGGTGTGTGGTTGCTGGCTGCACAGGTGGTGCTGGGGTTGCTGACCGTCGCCACGGGGCTGAGTGATGTTATGCGTTGGTTGCACTTTGTGTTAGGTGTGACCATCTATGTGCTGCTGTTCGCAGCAACTTGTGAGTATTTTGTGCTGCTACAGCGGCGGAGAAGACGCACAACGGGTGAAGGGGGAGTAACGTGTTGAGTTACTTGCAACTGACTAAGCCTACCATTGTGCTGCTGATTTTGGTGACCTCGATTCCCTCGGTGTTAATGGCTTTTGCAGGTAGCTTTGAACTGCGGGTATTTGTCGGAGCACTGTTGGGGACGGTGCTGGCTGCGGCATCGGCGAGTGTATTCAATCACCTCTTCGAGGCACGTCTCGACCAGCGCATGGCACGCACGCGTAAACGACCGCTGGCTGCGGGGCACATCAGTCGCCCGCGTGCCCTGCTGTTTGCACTGTCATTGGGGGCGACTGCGCTGGCGGTGCTGGCGTGGGGGACGACCTTGCTGGCGGCACTGTTGGCCTTGAGCGGCATCGCCTTCTATGCCTTGTTTTACACGCTCGTGCTGAAACCGACGACTCCCCAAAACATCGTCATCGGCGGGGCGGCGGGAGCGGTGGGGCCGCTGATCGGATGGGCAGCGGTGACGGGCAGCCTGAGCTGGTCGGCGTGGCTGTTGTTTTTGGTAATCTTTCTTTGGACCCCGCCACATTTCTGGGCACTGGCAATCCGCTACTGCGAGGATTATCGCCGTGCATCGGTACCCATGTATCCTGTTGTGCACGGGGTGCGCAAGACGCAAGACCTTATCGTCGTTTATGTGTGTGCACTACTGCCTGTGCTGGTTGTTTTCTATGCGGTGAGCGACTGCTCGCTGTTGTTTTTCATCGCTGGTCTTGCCCTTACCGTCTGGTTTTTGCGGCAAGCACTGCTCTTGCGTGGGGGACGGAGTAATGAGATGGCTTTGTTCAGTTTTTCCTGCTATTATATTCTACTGTTGTTTGGGGGGCTGGCGATCGACCAGCTTATTGCACACTGGGGTTGACGTGAATGAATTGGAGCAAATCAAACACTGCCTCGCCACCGAGCTAGCCGTGCAGCTGAAGCTACACGCGGCGAGTTGCGAAGCGGTGGCGTATCGTGATGGTGTATTGACACTGAAAATGCTTGGCGGCTGTTCAGGCTGTCCCTCCAGCCAAGCTGCGATTTTCAACAGCGTCGTGCCTGTGTTGCAAGAAAAGTTCCCGCATATCAAAGATGTGCTGCTCGCCTAGGGTTGTGCGTGTCTTGCCTCTTGAGTGCTTCCCCGCGCGGCAGCAGGCTAGATGTCTGTCGCGTAGGGGGGTAATTGGGCTATCCAGTTGCGTGCGTGGCGTTGAAAGTCCTTCCGATAGAGTTGGGGAACGGAAGTTTTGGGGGGAGATTGCTGGCGAAGCGGGTCGGCGTAGCGGGCGCGTTTGTAGAAGGCGAAGTGCAGGTGTGGCCCTGTTGCTCGTCCCGATGTTCCGACGTAGCCGATGACATCGCCTTGTTTGACGGTCGCGCCGTTTTTCACCCGCGGGGCGATTTTTTGCAGGTGGCAGTAGGCGGTGTGGTAGAAGGGGTGGTGGAATAGTTTGACGTACCAGCCGTTGATGCGATTGTACGTCGCGCGGGCGACGATCCCGTCGGCAACGCTTACTACTTTTGTGCCGATACGTGCGCTGTAATCGACTCCGAAGTGCGGGACAACGACTTTCAGGAGCGGGTGGAAACGGCCGCGGCGGGAGAAGGTCGATGTGATGCGTCCTCCTTCGACGGGGCTGCGCAGAAAGGCGCGCTGCAAGCTGTGGTTGCTGGTGGGGGAATAGTAGCGGGCTTTGCGCCCTGCAATTTTGTAGCGCACTGCTTGCAATCTGTGGCCGCGCCGCGACAGGTATTCTGCTGCGACAATCCCCTCTCGTCTGTTTTTGAGGACGAAGCGCCAGCGGTCGCCGCGCTGTAAACCGCGAAAATCGAGCTGTGGCTCAAAAATAGCGACGAAAGCCGCGACCAGTGTGCGGTCAACCCCTGCGCGCTGTGCGGAAATAGCAAAATTGGCAATTATTTCACCCTTATATCTGTGCAGAGCACCAGCCTGGGATGACAGCAGTCCCAGACCGAGTACGAGCACTAATCCTCCTCTGATAATAGTTTTTCCAGTAAAAACAAGCATATACCCTCCTTCACACCCGTATCGATGGGGGGTATCATACAATTTCATTTTGCCAAAGTCAACTATGGTGCTTAACTACACAGCCTGTATTAAAATCATATGATAATATTGACAGCAGTAAATTTTTATTATACAATGCACGAACTAAAATTAATCAGGAGGATAAGTTGAGGTTTCTATATTTTTCAATGCTAATAATTGCAGTCGGTTGTGGTAAAAAGCGCGCGGCACCCGAACAGCAGCCTCCTGTGGCAGATGAGGTGGTTTTAGGTTACCTCAGTCATACTGCCGATGTGTTTAAGGTTAAGGAGGCGGTGTTGGCGTTGCGTTGTAAGCGGCCTGCGCTCAGCGCGCCTGAGTTTACGGTCACGGATGTGCGCCAGTTCGAGCTGCGTCTCCCTAAGGGTGGTGTCGGTTGTCAGGTGATGATCAAGGCTTTGGTATTGAACGGGCAGCGTTTTGAGCAAGATCCCCATAGCGATTATGACTGGAGTGAGGGCGGTGTTGTCGATCTGTTTGGTCAGCTCGGTGCCGAGCATCTAGTGCGGGTGCAGATAGAGAAGCAGTTGCCTGAGACGCTGGCGGCTGATCGGCATGCCAATCGTTTCTTGTTCAGGGTCAGCAAGTTTCGGGATGATGCTCGTGTTATCAACACGAGTGTGGGGTTGCCGTTGAGTACCGGTGTGCGAGGGCTAGCATTGACGACCTGGATTGCTAGAGGGGCGCAGGTGTTACCATCCTCTCCTTTTCTCTACCAGCCCGCGGTAAGTAACAATCCGTATTTGCCGACGCGACAGATGCACTTTGCCTTCAGTTGTGTGGGTGCTTCAGGGCGTGCGAGTATTGTGGAAGACAAGCTCGTCTGCGGGCAGGACATGTATCGTAAGCTTAGCTTTGCGATGGTGCGGGGTGTGATCAACCCTGAATCGGCACGTGCTGGGAGTATTTGCAACAGGTGGCGCATGACTGCGCTACCGCTGCGGGGTACGGTTATTTCGTTACCTCGGCAGCAGATGCGACAACATGTGTCGGCGTTGGTGACAATCGTGTTACGGAGCGAGTATCTCGATACGGAGCGCGGTGAGTTTAGGCATAGTTGTCATCTCTATCCTCTCGCCCCACATTTCGCCTCATGGATGGATGGTTATCGGCCGCGGCACGCGTTGTAAATTTTAACTGTACCAACGATGAGTTGGCACAGAAGCAGTGCTGACATGTGTTATAATGGTTAGGTGTAGGGATGGGAGTCGGTGGTGGCGGTGTTGGTAACTGGCAGTGCGGGGTTTATCGGGCATCATCTGGTGCGCAAGTTGGCACAGAGTGAGCGTGTTACTGTCTGTATGTATCGGCATCGTCTGCCTGATCCGCACGAGAGGGTGATGCCATTTTTTTCTGATTTGCGTTCTGCGGAGTTGCTGGCTGCTCCCTTGCGTGGGGTGGATACGGTGGTGCATCTGGCGTGGAGTGATAGTTTCGTCGGCCCGCGGGAGGATGTTTGTGCTGCTCAGGATGTGCGGCATGTTTTCACTCCCAATATCCGTGCGTTGCGCAATCTTTTGCATGGCATGGAGCGGGCGGGCACGCCGCGGGTGATTTTTCTCAGTGCTCGTGGTGCGGGTCGGGGGGCGCGGCAGCCTTTTTTGCGGGAAAAGTACATCGCTGAACACCACGTGCTCAATTCTGCGATCAGGGAGAAATTGATTGTCAGGTGTCCGTTGACTTGGAGTGGTGCGGGTCGTCACGATCGTTTGGTGAAGGTTTTTTTGCGTCTGATGCGTTTTCCTGGCTTGTGTTTTTTGCCTGATTTTCGTTCTCAGGTGAGGCTTGCTCATATCAGCAGCATTGCAGCACAGTTGGTGGCTTTGTGTCAGCAGCCGTTGCAGGTACGCAGTAGCATCGTTGTCCCGCCTGTGCAAGCGATGTACAGTGTGCGTGAGTTGGGCAAACTTATTGCGGCGGCGGTACTCAGCCGCAACAAGTTATCGATCGGCGGTACGCTCGGCGATGCGATGTTGCCGTTTTGTGAGGACAAGCATGCCCCTAAGATCAAGCAGATGTTGGCATTGGCGGAGTGACTTTGCACGGGGAGCTGGTCTGAGAGGATGGTCAGCTACGCTGGGACTGAGACACGGCCCAGACCCCTGCGGGGGCATCTACAGCACGGAATCCTTCAGTACCTGAGTCTCATGTATTTTTTTACAAAAATTTAAATAATTGTAGACAAATGACAGATGTTTGCATAGTTTTCTTATTTATGCGGTAACTTATATATTTGGAGTTGTTGTCATGAGGCGGGGAGCTTTTCGCAGTGTCATTGCCTTTGTGTTATTTTTTGCTGTGCTTGTCATGCATAGCAGAACTGGATTGGCTGATGGTGCAGTGCGCGGTGCGTCACCACTCGCTGCGGAAATTTTGACAGCACTGGGTGGCCAGCTTCGACTCAACAAGTTGGCAGATAAGTTCACTGACAGCATCGCGGCACTGGCTATCACTACTGCAGTTGACAAGGAACTTATCCAGGTTGGTAATTTACAAGAAATTATTTGGCAATTACAAGAAACAGGTATGCTTGACCAAGCTGCAAAGCTAGAGCAGCTTCTTGCGGACACATTGACGACTGAAAAAATAGTCAGCGTGGAACGCACCAGCCTAGGGACATCTGGAGCACGCCTGGTGTCATTCGCTAATGGCTTGCGTGGCGTTTACAAGGTAAGTCATGCTGCACACGAGGAGGCGATGTATCGTCTCGATAAGTTACTTGGCACGCATGTCTTTCCCATTACGGTAATGCGCACGATTGGTGACGAAATTGGCTCAATGCAGCTGTTCATTGAAAACGCACCGAGTGCGACTGACATTAAGATAATGCGAAGGAAAAGCGGCGATGGGCGCAGTGTTTCTAATTCTGCGGCAATCAATACATTACGGTTGCTAGGACATGATAGCGATTACGACAATGCTCAAAACACGCTTTTCCCTATCAAGGGGCGGGCCATTGCCATTGATGGTGGTCATGCTTTTTTGCCCAGTAAGGGATGGCAAGGATTATGGAAACATTTTCGTGAGCATCTAGGGCAGTCTGATGAGGAGCAGTTTAGCGATGCGCAAGTATATAGGGAGTATCGCATTGATCTCGATTTTATCTCTCGGTTGGAAAAAATTACCCCAGAGCAGATTGAGGTAGTGATTGCACCGATTATTGCTCTAGATGGCGATGAAGAATTGCAGAAAATTTTCGACAAGCTAATAACGTTAGCTAACGTTGGCGATGTGGGAGAGGGTGGCGGTCGATATTTGCAAGCATCACTTGGTAACAGTGAGTTTGCGGAACTAGAACACCTTCGTCGTATTCATCTACATTTTCCTGACGGAGATGCTTATCAAAAACTCACTCGCATAACAAATCAGGTCGACTATCGCACCGCAGTCGCCTTGGGGGGGCTGCATAACAGGATTGCACAATACGCGGCCCTCGCTAGAGGAGTTGACGCCCATCCGACCGACATGCCAGCAAGCACTAAAATTACGAAGATACTACGGCACAAACCAGAGAAAATACCAAGGTATAGGCATGAAGAGCTGCTGTCCTCCCTAATAACTACAAATACGTGGGATAAAGAAAAACTTAGGGAAGTACTTCGCTACCAGCCATCTATGAGGGATGCCGTGCGCAAGCTGGCAAGTGAAGTAGCATATGCACAAGGTAGTGCTGCCAAGCCATTGCTATGGAGGATTATTGCTGCAGATGGCAACGAACATCGGCTTTTTGCTAGTGTAGGCAACTCTTCGCTAAGCATATTTGATGACTTGGGTTTGAGCAGTATCGATGCAGAATTGACACGAATAAGCACGTTTATTCACAGCGGTCGTAAGATGAAAGACGATTACTTTGCCGCTATGGCAGCACTGTTCAGGTCAGAGTTAGCTTATCTTTTTAACTTGCTGCCGATAAAGGGACAGCTGCTTGTCTGGGCAAAGGCAGGTGACAAAAAAATTATTTCCGCTCCCTATACGGGCGTGTCAACCAGACCAAAGCTAAATATCATAGATCAACTTGAACACGAGTTTAGGTTGCATTTGGCCTACGTCGATGGTGATCTTGACAAGATGAAAAAGATGGCGAGGCTTGATTTTAATCTGGATATCCATGTTCGCATTGAGGCACTGCTCGCCGAGATCAGCCAACACTGCGGGCAGGGTGAGAGTTGCTTCATCTATGCTGACCTCGCTGAGGTGTTGGGCTTTTCTGATGGCTATAGCAACTTCTTGCACAGGCTGAAGGAGGAAGGTTTTGTGGTTGCACGGCTGGAGTAGCCGTGCAGTGGTGTTCTGGGAGAGAAAACAGCATGCAGCAAGGAATACCAGATTAAGTGGATTAGGGTTGTGTTGACGGTGTTGGCTTTCGGCATGCTCGCTAGCGCAGCTGTGGCACGATGGGGTGTCCGTTTTCTACGAGGGCATCTACAACCAACGACTGGTATCATCTGGTGCATTTAGTGGAAAAATATTACAAACACCCCTTGACACCCCCCCTCCACATCTATATAGTCCCCGTCGCCGCCTGGAGGTAAGGCTTTTGGGTGTTGCCTGCGGCGGTGGTTTTTTGACAACTGAATAGTGGCGAGTTTAAGGATCGGTTAAGGGTGCAGGTTGCTCCGTGAGGGGCGATCACCGAGTCATTGATTCGTAAAACCTAGCAGAGGCTTCTGTGCCTCTGTGGTCAATTTAAATTTTAGAGTTTGATCCTGGCTCAGAACGAACGCTGGCGGCGTGCCTAACACATGCAAGTCGAACGTGAAAGCCCTTCGGGGTGAGTAGAGTGGCGAACGGGTGAGTAATACATAGGAACGTACTCACAGGAGGGGGACAACCACGGGAAACTGTGGCTAATACCCCATGATCTCGTGAGAGCAAAAGGTGGCCTCTACTTGTAAGCTACCGCCTGTGAATCGGCCTATGTCCCATTAGCTTGTTGGCAGGGTAAAGGCCTGCCAAGGCTGCGATGGGTAGCTGGTCTGAGAGGATGGTCAGCCACACTGGGACTGAGACACGGCCCAGACTCCTACGGGAGGCAGCAGTGGGGAATCTTGCACAATGGGCGCAAGCCTGATGCAGCAACGCCGCGTGAGTGAAGAAGGCTTTCGAGTTGTAAAGCTCTTTCGGCTGGGAAGAAGGGTATTGGGGCGAATAGTCTCAGTGCTTGACGGTACCGGTAGAAGAAGCACTGGCTAACTCCGTGCCAGCAGCCGCGGTAATACGGAGAGTGCGAGCGTTGTTCGGAATAACTGGGCGTAGAGTGCGAGCAGGCGGGTCAGCAAGTCGATTGTGAAAGCCCAGAGCTTAACTTTGGAATTGCAGTCGAAACTGCTGATCTTGAATGCCTGAGAGGGTAGCGGAATTCCTGGTGTAGAAGTGAAATTCGTAGATATCAGGAGGAACACTCGTGGCGAAGGCGGCTACCTGGCAGTGCATTGACGCTGAATCGCGAAAGCGTGGGGAGCAAACAGGATTAGATACCCTGGTAGTCCACGCGGTAAACGATGGATACTTGCTGTCTGGGGTGTTAAACCTCTGGGTGGCGGAGCTAACGCGTTAAGTATCCCGCCTGGGGAGTACGGTCGCAAGGCTAAAACTCAAAGGAATTGACGGGGGCCTGCACAAGCGGTGGAGTATGTGGTTTAATTCGAAGCAACGCGCAGAACCTTACCTGGGCTTAACATCCCCTGACCGCCTCAGAAATGGGGTTTTCCCTTCGGGGACAGGGTGATAGGTGCTGCATGGCTGTCGTCAGCTCGTGTCGTAAGATGTTGGGTTAAGTCTCGCAACGAGCGCAACCCTTGTCTTTAGTTGCTAACATTAAGTTGAGCACTCTAAAGTGACTGCCGGTGTCAATCGGAGGAAGGCGGGGACGACGTCAAGTCCTCATGGCCCTTATGCCCAGGGCTACACACGTACTACAATGGCAGAAACAGACTGATGCAAAGCCGTGAGGTGGAGCAAATCGGTAAAACACTGTCTCAGTCCGGATTGGAGTCTGCAATTCGACTCCATGAAGTTGGAATCGCTAGTAATCGCAGATCAGCACGCTGCGGTGAATACGTTCCCAGGCCTTGTACACACCGCCCGTCACACCACGAGAGTAGTCATAGCCAGAAGCACGTAAGCTAACCTTCGGGAGGCAGCGTACCAAGGCCGTGGTTGCGATTGGGGTGAAGTCGTAACAAGGTAGCCGTAGGGGAACCTGCGGCTGGATCACCTCCTTTCTAAAAGGATTTGAATGCCGATGAGAATGTTTGACCACCCTTGTTTGTGATCCCGCTCGGTGCTATTCGGTTGTCGGCTTATTGACAATTGCATAGTGGTAGATATTTTTCAGTGTGCATGCTTGGCGAAGCCGTGCGTGGTATGTGTGCGGTGGTGTAGGTGTGTACATGACAGTGTTTTCAAGCATGTCCTGTCGGGTTTGTTCTTGGCAGGGTGTTTTTGCCTGATAAAGAGTTTGAGCGAATGGTTAAGCTACTTAGGGCAGATGGTGGATGCCTGGGCACTGGGAGGCGAGGAAGGACGTGTTAGGCTGCGAAAAGCTTCGGGTAGTCGCCTAAAGGCTTTGATCCGAAGGTATCCGAATGGGAGAACCCACCCTTTTAAGGGTATCGTCAGGTGAACAAAATAGCCTGGCGAGGCTAACGCGGGGAACTGAAACATCTAAGTACCCGCAGGAAAAGAAATCAACCGAGATATCGAGAGTAGCGGCGAGCGAAATCGATACAGCCTAAACCCCGTGGTTTACCGCGGGGGGTTGCGGGGCGGCTCGTAATGCCCCTGTATGGGTTAGTGGAAGACGCTGGGAAGCGTTGTCGTAGAGGGTGACAGCCCCGTACACGAAAACCCGCGCAGGTGGTAGAGCCGTTCCCAAGTAGGACGGGACACGAATTATCCTGTTTGAATCTGGGGGGACCATCCTCCAAGGCTAAATACTACCCAGTGACCGATAGTGCAGCAGTACCGTGAGGGAAAGGTGAAAAGAACCCCGCTGAGGGGAGTGAAATAGACCTGAAACCATCTGCTTACAAGCAGTCGGAGCGCAAGTGACGGCGTGCCTTTTGCATAATGAGCTAGTGAGTTAATGTGTGCGGCGAGGTTAAGGTGTTTAGCACTGTAGCCGTAGCGAGAGCGAGTCTGAAGAGGGCGATCTAGTCGCATGCATTAGACCCGAAACCTGGTGATCTATCCATGGGCAGGTTGAAGATGGGGTAATTCCCAGTGGAGGACCGAACCCGTAGTTGTTGAAAAAACTTGGGATGACCTGTGGATCGGAGTGAAAGGCTAATCAAACCAGGTGATAGCTGGTTCTCCTCGAAACATATTTAGGTATGGCCTTATGTGTTTCCTGACGGGGGTAGAGCACTGATTGGGCTAGGGGCCTTACCAGGTTACCAAACCCAGTCAAACTCCGAATACCGTTATGGTTAAGCATAGGAGACAGACTATGGGAGAGAAGTTTCATAGTCGAGAGGGAAAGAGCCCAGACCATTAGCTAAGGTCCCTAAGCTCGCACTAAGTGGAAAACGATGTGACAATGCACAGACAGCCAGGAGGTTGGCTTAGAAGCAGCCATCCTTTAAAGAAAGCGTAACAGCTCACTGGTCGAGTGTTATTGCGCGGAAGATGTAACGGGGCTTAAGTGCGACACCGAAGCTATGGACTTGTCGGGATTTCGGTCTCGGTGAGTGGTAGAGGAGCGTTGCAGCAACCGACGAAGGTGTTCCGCGAGGGATGCTGGAGGAACTGCAAGTGCATATGCTAGCATAAGTAGCGATAAAGCAAGTGAAAATCTTGCTCGCCGGAAGCCCAAGGGTTCCTGGGAAAGGGCGATCCGCCCAGGGTTAGTCGGCACCTAAGGCGAGGCCGAAAGGCGTAGTCGATGGATGACAGGTTAATATTCCTGTACTTTGTCAGCGGAGCGATGCGGGGGTGGAGAAGGGCAGCCGATCCAGTTACTGGATTTCTGGTTCAAGCCTGTAGGGTGGTCTTCTAGGTAAGTCCGGAGGATCAAGCCTGAGAGGTTACGACGTGGGCTTCGGCCCTGAAGTCGGTTATCCCATGCTTCCGAGAAAAGCCGCTAAGTGTTGAAACTGACGAAGCCGTACCGCAAACCGACACAGGTGGGCAGGGAGAGAATCCCGAGGCGTGTGAGTGAAATCAGGCTAAGGAACTCGGCAAATTGACACCGTAACTTCGGGATAAGGTGTGCCAGCAGCGTGAGAGGCCTCGCGTCTGGAGCGTAGTCTGGTTGCAGAGAAGAGGGGGGAACGACTGTTTATCAAAAACATAGCACTCTGCAAACTCGTGAGAGGAAGTATAGGGTGTGACGCCTGCCCGGTGCTGGAAGGTTAAGAGGAGAGGTTAGCTTTCGGGTGAAGCTTTGAATCGAAGCCCCAGTAAACGGCGGCCGTAACTATAACGGTCCTAAGGTAGCGAAATTCCTTGTCGGGTAAGTTCCGACCTGCACGAATGGCGTAACGATTTCCCCGCTGTCTCGGCCTGATGCTCAGCGAAATTGAAGCGGCAGTGAAAATGCTGTCTACCCGCAGCAAGACGAAAAGACCCCGTGAACCTTTACTATAACTTGGCATTGGTATTCGGGTTGGTTTGTGTAGGATAGGTGGGAGACTGTGAAGTGTTTGCGTCAGCAGGCATGGAGTCACCGGTGAAATACCACCCTGATGAATCTGGGTATCTAACCTCGATCCGTTATCCGGGTTAGGGACAATGTCTGGCTGATAGTTTGACTGGGGCGGTCGCCTCCCAAAAGGTAACGGAGGCGCGCAAAGGTCCCCTCAGAGCGGATGGAAATCGCTCGTAGAGTGCAAAGGCATAAGGGGGCTTGACTGTGAGAGTTACAACTCGAACAGGTGCGAAAGCAGGTCTTAGTGACCCGGTGGCTCTGTATGGAAAGGCCATCGCTCAACGGATAAAAGGTACTCCGGGGATAACAGGCTGATCTCCTCCAAGAGTCCACATCGACGAGGAGGTTTGGCACCTCGATGTCGGCTCATCACATCCTGGGGCTGAAGCAGGTCCCAAGGGTTTGGCTGTTCGCCAATTAAAGTGGTACGCGAGCTGGGTTTAGAACGTCGTGAGACAGTTTGGTCTCTATCTGCTGTGGGCGTAAGAAATTTGAGGAGCTCTGACCTTAGTACGAGAGGACCGGGTTGGACACACCTCTGGTGCACCAGTTGTATCGCCAGATGCATCGCTGGGTAGCTATGTGTGGAAGGGATAACCGCTGAAAGCATCTAAGTGGGAAGCCTTCTCCAAGATTAGATTTCTCGGTGCAAACCCTGAAGGCCAGTTCAAGACAAGGACATTGATAGGCTGGGTGTGGAAGTGCAGTAATGCATGGAGCTGACCAGTACTAATCGGCCGTGAGGCTTAATCTTTCGTTCACTCTTTATGCAGGTGGCACGCGCTGCCACCTTGTGGCATGACAGACTGCAACGCAAACACCGTCTGACTGAAAAATACCTACCACTTCCTCTTTGGCTGTGTCGATGGCGGCAGGGAAACACCCGTTCCCATTCCGAACACGGAAGTTAAGCCTGTCAGCGGCGATGGTACTGCAGTCTTAACTGTGGGAGAGTAGCACGATGCAGCCATTCTTTCTTTTCGTTCTGGAATTAGTGAAATTAAAAATTAGAGGTGGAGGGTGGACTTTGATATCGAAGGTCAACTCGGTGCGGTGGAGCGCACCGTGTCTCGGTTGGAACGCGCAGGACAGCCAGCGGCGGCGGTTGCTATTGCTCGCAACTATGCGGTAACGGCTGGAGACTTGTGGCGTGCAATGACTGATAGCAACCATGTTCCGCGCTGGTTTCTGCCGCTCAGTGGTGAACTCAAGCGCGGTGGTCGTTACCAGCTGGAAGGCAATGCCAGCGGTGAAATCACGGCCTGCACCCGCCCGTCGCATCTTGCACTTACCTGGGAATTTGGTGAGGACCTGAGCTGGGTGGAAATACATTGTGGTGTGCAACAAGCAGGCACGGTGCGGTTGGCACTAAAACACACGGGGCATCTTTCGCCGCACTGGGATGAATATGGGCCAGGTGCGGTAGGTGTCGGCTGGGAGTTGGCTTTTATGGGGTTAGCACGCTACCTTGCCTATCCGAGCAAACCCAAGCTGGATGCCACCACCTTCGCCGCCTCAACAGACGGACAAGCATTAATCATTGGCAGTAGTGCGGGGTGGGAACAAGCCGCCATCGCGGCGGGAACAAAACCCGCGGTAGCACATGCCGCAGCAAGACGCACCACCTCCTTCTACACAGGATAAGCCACTCGATCCCGCCTGAAGCACTCGCAGCAGATGCGTAGTCAAGTGCGGTACCGTGTGCAAGCAACCCCTCGACGACCGCCATGTGGCACCCCTGTCAATTGCGAATCTTCCAAAAATGGAAAATTCTCCTCAGGGCTAAAATTTTTTTATCCGCCGCGTTGCTTGCTGTTATTGCGGTTCACGGGTGAGGGGCAAAAAGGCATAGCAACCACCTTGCACCTCTGTTTCTCTGGGCAAAACAACCTACTTCACTGAGGAGAAAAAAACATGTTTACGAAACCGTCACACGCGTCCGTCGCAGGGCACAATGCAGTTGCCACCACCGACACTTATGGTGTGAGCAAAGTTTTCCTGAAGCTACCCGCTCTGTGGAGCAGAGACGGTCGTTTCTACTGCGATGGCAAGGAACTGGTCTTTCATCGTCGCGGCCGTCGCCTTGCCTTACTCAAAGCCTTTCTGGCCGCACCTAACCATCAGCTAAACCGCCAGCAGATTATCACCCTAGTTTACGGTGAGAGCCAACTGCATCGGCGCTCGCCGCGTTATGCCGAGTGCTTGAACATGAACGTCCTGCGCACCATCAGCGATACCCGTCGCCAGCTTTACGTGACCTACGGGCGATACTACCCTGGGCTCGACTGGCTGCATTTCAACAGAGGAGAAAAGAAATGGAAGCTGGTGCGCTTCCGCGATGGCTACGTGCTGGCACATCTCCACGCACGAGTCTTTTCCCTCCCAGATGCACAGGATAACACGGTGGAGCAGCGAGTCTCGTGGCACCGCGGGTGATGTGGTGAAAAAACTCCCCGACCGAGAAAAGGCGAAGATCGCAGACATCTTGCTCAACAACGTGCGTAAAAACTTTGCCCCTATACAGCTTCCTCCCATGGTGCAGCACACACCGGACAATCTTGCGGTAGATTTTTGGCGAGTCTCGTCCGCCGAACAACGCAACGGTTACTCCCTCGCCGCACAGGCACACCAGGCCGAGGCTTACAAGAAAGCCGCATGTCTCAAAAGCGTGCAGTCATGGGCGGTGAGTGAATCGGCCACCCGCGAGTTCGATCGCAGACAGTTCTTCGCGATGCTCAGCTATGTGGTTACGCGGGGGATTAAGAACGTCATTTGTGATAAGATAGACCGTGCTTGCCGCGGCTTGCGTGCCGCGGTGCTGATCGAAGATCTGATCGAGTCGGGTGTGCGCTTTCATTTCGTGCGAGATAACCTCGTGGTGGACAAACACTCGTCACCGAGCGAAAAGCTACGCTTCTATCTGGGAGTGGTGCTGGCCAAGTGGTATATCGACAACCTCAGAACCGAAATCAAGAAGGGATTGCACACCAGAGTGAAAGAGGGCTACCTAAACGCACGTGCCCCCGTCGGCTACGTCAACGTCCGTTCCAAGTTCGGCAAGGCTAACCTTGCGGTGCAGGCGAAAGTAGGGGCGTTTATCAGCGAATGTTTCGCCCTCTACCAGACAGGCGACTACTCCCTCGCCGCGCTGGCTAAACTCGGTATGCAGCGGGGGGTGTGTTGGACGACCGCAACACGGGTCTTCGACGCACGCGGCCGCAGCAAGTTGGTCCGCAAGGAAAGATGTGTTTCCAGAAAGACGCTGGGGAGGGCACTTGTCAACCCCATATACTGCCAGCACCGACAAGTGGGAGACAAACTAGTGCTGGTCAAAAACGCCAAATGGCCCAAACTTACTACCTACGCGACCTTCATCGCGTGCCAAAAAGTGCGCGACAGACGCACCGCGTCGAGGAGAGGGTCACGTTACGCGCGAGCTCAGAGGTAGGAACAGGTACAATGCGTGAGCAGAGGGGACGTAGACAAGCACCGCGGGAAGACGCAACACGCGCCTCCGAAGCACACACAGCCGCAGTGTCCTGGGGCTACGCAACGCACAACGGCCCCGCACGCTGGGAAACCTTAGCCCCCGCGTTCAGCCTGTGTGCGTTAGGGAAGGAACAGTCCCCTATCGACCTAACCAACGGTCGAAGAGCTGACCTACCCCCGCTCGTGTTCGACTATCGGCAGACCCATCTTAACATCGCGAATACAGGGCACACTATCCAAGTGAACGCTGACCGCGGGAGCAGTATTGATCTCGATGGGAGACGCTACGCACTGCAGCAGTTTCACTTTCACCGTGGCAGTGAGCATACCTTCGACGGTGTGCAATTGCCGCTGGAGATGCACTTGGTGCACCGTAGCGACGCGGGAGCGCTGGCGGTGGTGGCAGTTCTGTTCACCGCGGGTGAGGTGAACGTGGCACTGTCGCCGCTGTGGGCGCATCTCCCCCCTGTACCCGCGGTGGCACACACGGTGTCTGGCAAGCTGAATCTGGAGTCGCTGCTCCCCGCGGGCCGCACGACATGGCGGTATCGGGGTTCGCTCACCACCCCGCCCTGTACAGAAGGAGTGGCTTGGGTGGTGATGCACGAGACACTCTCGCTGTCTGCAACGCAGATCGACGCTTTCAGTGCCATCTACCCCCACAACTGCCGTCCCGTCCAGCCTATCGGTGAACGCACTCTCTATTACGGCTAGCAAACACACTGCGGGAGTAACGCATGCAAATCTTTTATGCACATTCATTGGACAACACCGACAAGGACAAGTGGCGAGTTACTCCCAAAGGTTGTGATCGCAGCAAGTATTTTGATGAAATAAGAGATGTTTTGAAAAACGAAGAACATACACATGGTTATTTGAAAAATTTTCGATGGTGTGCAAATCGCCACCATCGCCCATAATGCTAACGACAACAGCCATCTGCAAGCGGTGAAGTATCTTGTTTACACGACCCTTTACCAACAACTTGCACGCAATGCTTTCCATCGTGGTGATACTGATAGCAGCACACTGCTACCCCAAGCAGGTTACGATGTTTTAGATTTGCGGCAACGCATTATTACTCGCATGCACCAAGAGCAGCAGGAGACCTATCTGCAGCATGCCTTACTTACAACAATGCCACACTTGCAAATTCCTGCAGAAGGGTTACAGAAACCGCTTATCGCCAATTGGTCGCTGTATGAACAACTTGCCGCGGCACACCCGCAGCTAACTACGTTTACCACGCCAGCACTGGCAGAAAAAATCTATGCACTGCTCAATCAAGCACAGAAGTATGTGCTTGCCGTTAAAGATGTTGAAGACATGCGCCGTTATATGTTGCTGGCTGAACATCTGATTTTGCCGATACAACTTACAAAAAATTTGCAAGCCATGCCTGTCAAAATTGACGGTAGCGATACCAGTATCATTCCTTGCAACAGTCTATGCTGCGTAGCCGCTTCGGGGCATTGCGAGCTATAGCAGAACAACCGCAATTTTGTGATGGATTTCAGCGGCGAAGTGCAGGAATCACTCGATGCCGTGCTACATCAACAAGACTATCATATTAGTCGTCAAGTTTTTTTCCAAGAACTACACAAGCACTTTGCCAGACTGTTGCCGACGGCAAAGCTTGAGCAGCATAAACTTGTGACTCTGAGTCACGACGATATAGTCAGCACCTATATCAACCCCGCACTGGCACAGCTTGAAGAACATGAACAAAGCGGTGTGCGAGCTATTAGAGGAGTTTGTCAAGAGACACAGTCAGCCTTCCAAGTTTCAGCATAACTGGAAAGCTGTCAACATGGACTATATCGGCGGTTTTTTCACCGTCATGATCGGCCAACGTGCACTCGGCGAAGCTGTCGCTGAAAGCCTGTCATCAGGAAGCAGCCAGAAGACTCTCGAAAGTGTGGTGCGTAATTTTTATCAAACGGCTGACAAGACAACTAACTTTGGCGAGGGGGGTGGATTATGATACGTGTAGTGTTTGTTGCTATACTGCTACTATCAACGGTTGTGCGGGCACAAGATGACGCTGTCTATCATGCTGAGGTAACACGGGAAAAAGCATTGGTGGATGAGTATTTGGCTCGCTACACCGCTCAGTCAAAGCCGTTGGTGACAGAAGTCAAACTGCTTAAGCGTCTGTTCGATAGCTATGACCGTGAGGTTTACCGAGAAACTTTGCTGTATGTAGAAAGCTTTGCCGTTGAATATCCTGATGCAGTATTGGCTTTGAGTGATAGCATACAAACTTACTGGGACAGCCACTATTTGCACAGTTTTATCAGCGGTAGCAGTGCTGAGTATGGCAAGCTGAAATTTCTTTCGGCCTTAGGCGCGGCAGGCTTTACTAACCTGCTGCAAAAATTAGGCATGGATAACAGTAAGCGACCGCTACGTTGGCTGGCTAAGCTATTGTCGTTTGAAAACGGCAAGCAGTGGAACTTTGCGGGTCTGCCCACTAACCTCAAAGCATTTAAGCGACTCGGTGTTGTCGGTGAACCAACCGCAGCTGCCTTTGCTCAAGGTGCGGCAGAATTAGATGTTAAGAAGTTAAAGAGAGGTGTGAACTACTTGATGTATGACTTTGGTGGTGGCACAATGGACGTGTCTATTGTTACGGCTAAGCTGGAGAAAAAACAAAGAATATTTAAAGTTACTTCCATCGCTGGCAACCCGCGTCTTGGTGGTGATGATATTGACAAAAAGATCGCCGAGAAGTTTGCAAAAGATTTAGGTATAAGTGATTTTGATAGTGCCAATGATAAGACAAGAAGTATTTTGCGTCGCCAAGCAGAGGAAGCAAAAATTAACTTATCAGATGCTAACAATAAGGTTTACAAAAGTAAATTTGAGTTAGAAGGTAAAGATGTGGAGATTGAAATCGGTATTGATGCTTTTAACCAAGAAATTGCTGATACTATAGACAAAACAATTGATTTAACCGAACAAGCAATTGATGACGCACCTAACCTCAATATAGAAAGCATCGATGCAGCTGAGACTGTCACAACGATTTTCAGGTTGATGGGTTGGGTCGTGAGCGGGTGTTGGTCAATCGTCTGCCGTGGTGGTTATCCCGTGGCATCCCTACTGCCTCGGTGCTGATCTGGGCACTGCTTCTGCGGTCGCAGCAATGCATGGGCATATGGCATCAAACTAAATCTATCGCCTCACGCGTGTGGGCTATCTGCGATAAGGACGACGACAGGGCTATACTGATACACGGCGATTGGGGTGTTCTTCGGGGAGGGTCAGGCCATATGTCCGTTGTGGTACGGCTTTTACATTCACTTTTTGCGGGAAATATTGTAGCATTGCAGTCGATATGTAAGCACCCCTAAAACTGATGACATGATTGCTAAACGCACCCTCTATTACGGATAATGGACACACTACAGGAGTAACGCATGACAATTTTTTACGCACATGCGCTGAACAACACCGACGAGGACAAGTGGCACACGCTGGCCGACCATCTCCGCGAGACAGGTGAGCTGGCGAGCCAGTGCGCGGCTTTCTTCGGTACAGGGATGGAGGTCTTAGCCCAGCAGGCGGGTTTGTTGCACGATCTTGGCAAGTACAGTCGCGCCTTCCAAGACAGACTGCGAGGCGATCCCGCCCGTGTCGATCACTCGACACACGGAGCGCGGGAGGCGGTGCAACACTATAAAAAGCTGGGCTACTTCATCGCCTATGCCATTGCGGGACACCATACAGGGCTGGCTAATGGCGAGGGCTACGACGGCAAACGCCGTGCCCTTGCGGAGCGGCTAGCGGACGACAGAAAAGCACTGCCTGAGTTGTCGCCTGTCTGGCAAGAAGAAATAACGCTGGCCGATGCCTCAGCACTGCAGCAATGTCTGAGCAAAAATATGCACTCTCGTAAGGGTCAGGAAGGTTTTCAATACGCTTTCCTGATCCGCATGTTGTTTTCTTGTCTCATCGATGCCGACCGCCTAGATACGGAAAAATTTTTTCAGCAAGCACAAGAAGGGCGAACAACCGCACGCGGTTCGTTTCCCAGCATAGGAAATTTGCGCGCGGCATTGCATACCTATCTGCAAAATTTTCGCCAACAAACCGCGGGGGAGCTGAACGTTTGGCGAAACAAAATTCTGCGCACTGCCTGTAGCCACGCGGCCGACGAGCTCGGCATGTTCTCCTTAACTGTACCGACAGGGGGAGGAAAGACATTGACATCGCTAGCGTTCGCCCTCGATCATGCACTTAAGCACGGACTGCGTCGCGTCATCTATGTCATTCCCTACACCAATATTATCGAGCAAACGGCAGGTGTTTTCCGCCAAGCCTTAGGAGCGGATGCGGTATTGGAGCATCATAGCGGTTTTATCATCGATGACGAGCGCTTATCAAGAGATCGTTACCAAGGGAAAGAAAAATTTAAATTGGCGATGGAAAACTGGGATGCGCCGATCATCGTGACCACGGCAGTGCAGTTCTTTGAGAGCTTGTTTTCGGCCCGTCCTTCTAGCTGCAGAAAAATACACAACATATCCAGCAGTGTAATTATTTTGGACGAAGCACAAACAATTCCGCTTCCTGTTTTGCGTCCCTGTGTCGCGGCGCTGCGGGAGTTGGTTTTGAATTACCGTACCAGTATCGTGTTATGCACCGCGACACAACCCGCGTTGCATGCACCGAGTTTCCGCGATGGTTTTGAACAGGTGCGTGAACTTGCTCCTGAACGAGAGGCGCTGTTTAAATTTTTCAAACGTGTTACTATCCGCAACTGTGGGGGCAATTGGTCGGACGACGAACTGATCGCGCAAATCAACGCGAGAGCACAGGTGTTGTGTATCGTGAACAACAGACGACACGCGCGTGCAATAGTTGACCGTCTGCACGGTGTCGAAGGCGTTAGGTTGTTAACGACACTGATGTGTGCCCGACATCGGCGCACTGTGCTGGCAGAAATCCGCCAGGCTTTGCAGACAGGCAAGCCTTGTCGTCTTATCGCTACATCGCTGGTAGAGGCGGGGGTTGACATCGACTTTCCCACCGTTTTGCGCGCCGAGGCAGGGCTTGATTCTATCGCTCAAGCAGCGGGACGTTGTAATCGTGAGGGCAAGCGTGCCGCGACAGACAGTGAGGTAATCGTTTTTGCTCCCGACGAAAAATGGCCACCGCCCTCGGAACTGAAGCAGTTTGCGCAAGTGACAAGAGAAGTTTTACGCCACGGCGGAGATCCGCTTGCCTCAGAGTCGATCGAAGCTTATTTCAGGCAACTGTATTGGCAGAAGGGCGAGGATGAACTCGATGCCGAAGGTATCCTGCAAGACATAGTTGCTAGCCAATTACATTCGTTACCTTTTGAAACAATCGATAAAAACTTCAAAATTATCGATGACTATCAAAAACCGATCATCGTTCCTTACGACGATGATGCGAAAAAATTGCTGGCTAAACTAACAGATGCTGAGTCTTGTGGTGAAATTGCTCGGCAACTTCAGTCCTATCTTGTGCAGATACCTGAGTCTGCTTACAATAAAATGTATGGAGCAGGGGCGCTGGAAATTGTCGCTGAGCAAAAATTCGCTAAGCAGTTTGTGCGCTTAGTTGATGACAGTCTCTATCATCCTGACTACGGTTTAAACTGTTAAAAGCCTGCGTATTTGGTGGCAGGTTCTGCTTTTCTTTGAGCTTCAATCTTAGCAAGGAATATAACGATGGGGTATGGTGTCAAGTTGCGAGTGTGGGGTGAGCGGGCATGTTTTACTCGCCCTGAAATGAAAGTTGAGCGGGTATCTTACGATGTGATTACCCCGTCGGCGGCGCGTGGCATTCTCGAAGCGATTCACTGGAAACCTGCAATTCGCTGGATAATCGCTCGGCTGCATGTGTTGCACCCGATAAAGTTTGAGTCGTTGCGAAGGAATGAGGTTGCGGATAAAATTTCTGCCAGAAATGTCAAAACCGCGATGAAAAACAACACCCTTGCGGGTCTACACTATTGTGTCGATGACGGTAAAAACCGCCAACAGCGTGCGGCAACGGTGCTGCGTGATGTACACTACGTCATCGAAGCTCACTTTGAATTAACAGATAAGGCAGGCAGCGATGACAGCGAAGGGAAGCACCTCGATATATTCAAGCGTCGCGCTAGTCGGGGGCAATGTTTTCATACCCCATATCTTGGCACACGTGAGTTTCCCGCTAACTTTGCGTTGCTAGAAGGGGAGTGCCCGCGCTCGTCGCTTAGCGGTGAGCAAGATTTAGGCTTTATGCTGCACGACATTGATTTTACCGCGGATTTGTCGCCGAGATTTTTCCGCGCCAAGATGAGCGATGGCATAGTTGCCGTGCCCCGTTGCGACACGGCGGAGGTGAGGGCATGATTATTGCTGCCTTGCACGATTACTACCAGCGCTTGTCTGAGCAAGAAAAAGTATCGCCAAAGGGGTTCAGCAAGGCAAAGATCAGCTATGCGCTTGTGTTAACTGAAGACGGTGAAGTCGTCGATCTGCAAGATATTAGAGACATCAGGGGCAAGAAACCGCGCCCAAAGCTCTTGGCAGTACCCACCGCGACAAAGAGGGCAGTTAATATCGCACCATCCTTCCTTTGGGATAACACGAGCTATGTGTTAGGTGTGACAGGAGAGGAGAAAAAGAAAAAACGAGCGCACGCTTTGCACACGGCATTTGTACAAAAAACGCTAGAGATAATCGGAGATGCAGATGATGAGGGGTTAGTAGCGCTGCGCAATTTTTTACAAAGTTGGTCGCCAGATAAGTTTCATCAGTTGCCTCCTTTTAATGCTAATGAAGATATTCTCGATACCAATGTTGTTTTTAAGTTGGACGGCGATGCGCAGCAGTATTTGCACGAGCGTCCCGCGTGCAAGGAGTTATGGTTGAGGCAAGAAAGGGGAACTAGTGTTAGGGGTATTTGTTTGGTGACAGGAGAGGATGCCTCATTAGCCAGGCTGCATCCGCCGATTAAAGGGGTTGCTGGGGCACAGCCTACTGGGGGGAATATTGTCTCCTTCAACAACGAGTCCTTTATTTCTTTCGCTAAGACACAGAGTTACAATGCCCCTGTCTCCGAGGAAGTCGCTGATCAGTACACTAAGGCGCTCAATTATTTGTTGCGGCGTGAGAATAAGCGTTCGTTGCGGATCGGCGATGCTACCACGGTATTTTGGGCGCGTGCCGATGATCATGCAGGGGCAGATAGTAGCGAAGATTTTCTCAGTGCTTTGCTGAATCCTCCCAGCGATGTTCAGGAGAGTACGGCGCTACAGGCAACGCTTGACGCGGTAGCCGCTGGTCGTCCGTTACAAGATCTCAAGCTAAAGGTCGATCCATCGACGCAGATTTTTGTGCTCGGTCTGTCACCTAATGCTGGGCGCTTATCGGTACGGTTTTGGCAGACGGGTAGGTTAGATTTTTTTGTGGAAAAAATCGCGCAGCACTACAAAGATTTAGAATTAAAACCGGCGGCGTGGAAAACACCGCCTTCTGTTTGGCGATTGGTTACAGAGACTGCACCTTCTCGTAAAGGCAAGCACGACAGCAAGGATGTGTCGCCACATTTAGCGGGGGAGATAATGCGGGCAATTATTACAGGCCGTGTTTATCCGTACAGTATGTTAACGAGCATTGTCATGCGTATGCGTACTGATGGTGATATATCTGGACTGCGTGTTGCCTTATGTAAGGCAGTGATAGCACGTTTACATCGCAAACTTAACAAGGAGAAAATTCCAGTGGCTTTAGACAAAAACGAGAAAAACGTCGGGTATCTTTTGGGGAGATTGTTTGCTGAATTTGAAAACGCACAAGGGCAGGCTATCAAGGGTTCGGGGACTAGTGTGACCAGTCAGTACTATGGCTCTGCATCGGCAACTCCTGCCGCGACATTTCCGACTTTGTTCAGAAAGTATCAGCACCATCAGGCAAAGTTGGGCAAGGAAGATAGCAGTAAGGGTATTGCGGTGAGCATTGATAGGCGTGTCGGGGAGATTATCTCGGCACTTGAGACTGAATTTCCCAAAACTTTAGGTATTGAGGATCAGGGAAAATTTGCTATCGGTTACTATCAGCAGCGCGCACAGCGTTTCAGAAAGAAAGAAGATTCTGAGACAGACATGAGAGAGTATCAGCAGGCTAGTTAGATGGTCTGTTTCGTGGGCGGTTATTCCAGAGGATACGGTAAATCTTTTAATTTTTATCATAAGGGGAGCAATTAAGATGGCTGCAATTTCTAATCGCTATGAGTTCGTCTATTTTTTCGATGTCACTAACGGCAATCCTAACGGCGATCCTGATGCGGGCAATATGCCGCGCATCGATCCCGAGACAAGCAGGGGGTTGGTTACCGATGTGTGTTTAAAACGTAAGATTCGTAATTATGTAGCGATGCGCGGGGGGCAGGGCAATGAAATTTATGTGACGGAAAAGGCGGTGCTGAATCTTCAGCACCAGAAGGCTTATGAAGCTAAGGGTATTGAATCAAGGGAAAAAAAACTGCCCAAGGATACTGAGCAGGCTAAAGAATTAACTGCGTGGATGTGTGCAAATTTTTTTGATATTCGTACGTTTGGTGCGGTCATGACAACGGAGGTTAACTGCGGGCAGGTGCGAGGGCCGGTACAGTTTGCTTTTGCTGCATCTCTTGATCCTATTATTCCGCAAGAAGTTTCTATTACCCGCATGGCGGTGACGAACGAGAAGGATTTGGAGAAGGAGCGCACGATGGGGCGTAAGCATATAGTGCCGTATGGTTTATATCGTGTGCACGGCTACGTGTCAGCAAAGCTGGCGGGGAGCACGGGATTTTCAGAGGATGATTTGCAGTTGTTTTGGGAAGCGTTGCAAAATATGTTTGAGCACGATCGTTCCGCGGCGCGTGGCGAGATGGCAGCACGTAAACTTTTTGTTTTTAAGCACAGCTGCGAAATGGGCAATGCTCCTGCGCATAAGTTGTTTGATTTGATTCAGGCGAGGCGCAACGACACTACTGTACCAGTGCGCATGTTTTCCGACTATACAATCGTTACGGCAGAGCCACCTGAAGGGGTGGAGTTGATGGAGTTGCTATAGATTGGAGAACATGCTTCCCATATCTGCGCTGCAACATTACGCTTATTGTTCACGACAGTTCGCCTTAATATACATCGAGCAGGTATGGGAAGAGAATCGCTTCACGGCAGAAGGTCGTATCTTGCATGTACGGGCGGATAGTGGCGAAATGGAACAGCGGGGGCGGCTGCGTTATGAGCGCGGGGTGGCGTTGGTTTCTTATGCACATGCTCTTATCGGCAAGATGGATCTGCTGGAAATTGAAGCGCGGGCGGATGGTACGAAACGTTATTTTCCTGTCGAGTATAAACGTGGCAAGCCTAAGGTTGAGGATTGGGATCGGGTACAGTTGTGCGCGCAGGCTTTGTGTCTTGAGGAAATGCAAGGCATAGAGGTAACAGAGGGTGCGATTTGGTATTGGCAGACACGTCAACGAGAGAGGATTTGCATTGATGAGGAGCTGCGGCGGCTAACGCGTGAGACAATTTCTGCTGCGCATCTGGTTTGGGAGAGTGGGAGGACCCCAGCACCTACGAAAGAGAAGGCGAGGTGTCGCGGTTGTTCTCTGAATGATATTTGCAAGCCTTATACTTTTGCCAGAGATGGTTCAAAAGCTTATATCAAGGAATTATTCAGGAAGTGAAAAAACTTCTTAACAGCTTATATGTCAATACGCAGGGTAGTTATATACGCAAAGAGAGGAAAACGATTGTTGTCAAAGATGGTGATGAGAAGTTAGGGCAGTTTCCTTCTTTGAATATTGCTAATATTTTTTGTTTTGGGCGGGTGTCGATGTCGCCGCCTCTGATGGGATATTGCGTCGAGGCAGGTATTGGCGTAGTATTTTTTACCGAGTATGGGAGGTTTTTAGCGCGTGTACAGGGGAAGACAGCGGGCAATGTTTTATTGCGCAGGACGCAGTATCGTCAGGCTGACGATGAGGAGCAGGCATTGTCGGTGGCGCGTTTGATTGTTGCGGCTAAAATTGCCAATGCACGAGCTGTTTTGCAACGTGAGATACGTAATTATGGTGAGGACGAGATACTGATAGATGCGGTCAGGCATTTGTATTTCAGTTGCCGAAGTACTGAGCGTGCGAGTAGTCATGGTGAGGTGAGGGGTATTGAAGGTGAGGCTGCAACTGTTTATTTTTCAGTTTTTAATCGATTATTGAAAGGTGCTGATTTTGTTTTTGGCTTGCGGGTGAGGAGGCCGCCGACTGATCCTGTCAATGCTATGTTGTCATTTGCTTATTCTTTATTGACACAGGAGTGCGTGTCAGCTTTGGCTGGTGTTGGTCTTGATCCTTATGTAGGTTTTTTGCACAGGGATAGACCAGGCAGGGTCAGTCTTGCGTTGGATTTGCTTGAGGAGTTTCGGTCATCTTGGGCGGATCGTTTAGTGTTGACATTGATTAATCGCAAACAGCTTGGGAAGACAGATTTTATTACCGAGGGTAGTGGTGCGGTGCGGTTCACTGAGCGGGGCAAAAAGTCTTTCCTTGCTGCGTATCAGGAGAGGAAAAAGAGTGAGATCATGCATCCGTATTTGCGGGAAAAAGTTCCTATTGGGTTGCTTCCGCATTGTCAGGCTTTGTTGTTGGCGAGGTATTTGCGGGGTGATTTAGAGTTTTATCCTCCTTATTTGGTGAAATAGGTGCTAGTATTGATCGCTTACGATGTCAGTGTTGTTACAAGAGATGGGCAGCGTCGATTGCGCAACATAGCGAAGGCTTGTCTTGATTACGGAGTTAGGGTGCAGAACTCTGTTTTTGAATGTGAAGTAGATCCAGCTCAGTATACTGCCTTGCGGGGCAAGTTATTGAACATATTTGATGCTGACAAAGATAGTTTACGTTTTTATCACTTGGGCAAGAAGGGGAAAAATAAGGTGGAGCACTTTGGGGTGAAGGGAGTTCCCAACCCGTTACATGATATTCTCGCGGTGTAGTTGTGCCCTCTCACATTTGACATTCTTCATCAACAGTGCTGTGATTTGTTATCTGTATATTGACTGTCGAGTTAGGTGCTAACCTTGCGTTCTCACAAAACCCCTTGTGGTTAGCGGGTGTGTAACTATCTGTCTTTTAGGGGGTATGGAGTGAGGTTTCTTATTTTTGGCGAGTGGGTGCTTAGTTTTTGTTATGTTAGCGGGCTGGAGCTGATTTCCTCTTTTAAATTCTGATGTTACTCTTATGAAGTCGCTCCCCATGCGGGAGCGTGGATTGAAACCTAATAATATCAAGGACTTATGATAGGCATGTGTGTCGCTCCCCATGCGGGAGCGTGGATTGAAACGTTCCACCATGTCTAATGACTCTGGAGTCATTTGGGTCGCTCCCCATGCGGGAGCGTGGATTGAAACCATCTACCTTTCCCTCCCTAAAAACGTCCCCATGTCGCTCCCCATGCGGGAGCGTGGATTGAAACTTATAATTAATTATATCATTTTGGAGAAGATAAAGTCGCTCCCCATGCGGGAGCGTGGATTGAAACGCGAGCTGAGGGTTACGTCACGTCATACCCTCGCCGTCGCTCCCCATGCGGGAGCGTGGATTGAAACCGCAAGACAGTGTCTTACACGTACGTGACAGGGCAGTCGCTCCCCATGCGGGAGCGTGGATTGAAACACCTTAGCACTTTTCTCACTTTTTTGTTGAAACTAGTCGCTCCCCATGCGGGAGCGTGGATTGAAACTTTGGAGGTAGATGCTGCTGCTGTTGCGGCAGTAGGTCGCTCCCCATGCGGGAGCGTGGATTGAAACATAAACTCCCAGGGGCTCTACTTCTCGAGGTTTTGGTCGCTCCCCATGCGGGAGCGTGGATTGAAACACTGGCAGACAGCCCCCGTACCCTCTCCTGTACAGTCGCTCCCCATGCGGGAGCGTGGATTGAAACACCGCATCCGCGGGTACCGCAGAACATGGTCTCATGTCGCTCCCCATGCGGGAGCGTGGATTGAAACTTGGTCGGCGAGGATAGGCTGAGTCTCGCTGCGGGTCGCTCCCCATGCGGGAGCGTGGATTGAAACGTGTTAAGATAATAACTACACCACATTGCGCCCTGGTCGCTCCCCATGCGGGAGCGTGGATTGAAACGATACCGGCGCGGCAATGTACGGTGTGCGAGGGGGGTCGCTCCCCATGCGGGAGCGTGGATTGAAACACTGCGACTCCTCTAACTTACTCGTTTGGGTAAAGTCGCTCCCCATGCGGGAGCGTGGATTGAAACGCGAGCTGAGGGTTACGTCACGTCATACCCTCGCCGTCGCTCCCCATGCGGGAGCGTGGATTGAAACCGCAAGACAGTGTCTTACACGTACGTGACAGGGCAGTCGCTCCCCATGCGGGAGCGTGGATTGAAACACCTTAGCACTTTTCTCACTTTTTTGTTGAAACTAGTCGCTCCCCATGCGGGAGCGTGGATTGAAACACTCTTGCTCTTGTTGGGTTTCTTGTTTCCCGCGGTCGCTCCCCATGCGGGAGCGTGGATTGAAACGTGCGTTGCCGGTAGCGATGTCTATTAATGCGCCGGTCGCTCCCCATGCGGGAGCGTGGATTGAAACGACACTATTTTCCGCGTACGGGCGGTCATCAGTTGTCGCTCCCCATGCGGGAGCGTGGATTGAAACACGATCACTCCGTGAGCGGGTTATGGTGAGTTAAAGTCGCTCCCCATGCGGGAGCGTGGATTGAAACTGCGGTGCACTATATATCTCGGCAAGAAAGTGTGGGTCGCTCCCCATGCGGGAGCGTGGATTGAAACATGTTAATATCCGTCGCCTTGTGGCGGATAGTCTGTCGCTCCCCATGCGGGAGCGTGGATTGAAACCATCTCCTCCTGCAAGCGCACGTGGCCCAATGATGGTCGCTCCCCATGCGGGAGCGTGGATTGAAACAGCGATAGCCAATTTGGGTGTTACTGTATTAGCTACGTCGCTCCCCATGCGGGAGCGTGGATTGAAACGGTTTCAAGGGGGAACATGTCTATAGGAAAAATTGGTCGCTCCCCATGCGGGAGCGTGGATTGAAACGCGGCCCCACCAGGTGTGCTAGCGTGATCGCAGCAGGTCGCTCCCCATGCGGGAGCGTGGATTGAAACAGTCCTGCCGCATCAGTAACAATTAATCCAGCGCTGTCGCTCCCCATGCGGGAGCGTGGATTGAAACTGATGGTGCGTGACTTAGCTCAGGCGACTCCAGTAGTCGCTCCCCATGCGGGAGCGTGGATTGAAACAGCCCCGCAACAAAACACTGGGCATTGAGCCAGTGTCGCTCCCTATGCGGGAGCGTGGATTGAAACTGAGCTGCGCTATGGTGGTTATCGTTATTGGGTAGTCGCTCCCCATGCGGGAGCGTGGATTGAAACGCGGCCCCACCAGGTGTGCTAGCGTGATCGCAGCAGGTCGCTCCCCATGCGGGACCCCCTGATTGTCAAGAGACAAGATTTTTGCTCAATCCAAAAATTTTAATCAAATCAATTGCTTGTATTGCTTACTTGCCCATTCCCGAAGATTTACTCAAACAAAAATATCTCGAAAATCGGCTCTCCATGCTTGAAATTGCTAGGGAGTTTTCTTGCTCAAAAACGCACATCCGAAACCAGCTATTGAAGCACAAAATACCTCTGCGCAAGCGGTCAGAACGCTACAGTTCGCGTTCTCTAACTTATGGCAAGCGGCGCGTCAGTGGCAAGATCATAGATCACAATGGTGAGTCGCGCACCATCGCTACCATCAAGCAGATGCACGCCGAAGGGGTAAGCATCGCTGCCATCGGTATGTTCTTGAATACCATGAAGATACCCACACGGCGGCAAGGTAAGGGGTGGGACTACCACACGGTCACCGCCATTCTCAAAAGAGAGGGGGTTTATGTGGCACAACGGAAGGGGCAGATAAGGGCATCTGCCTAGCTGTGGCACACAGGCTTTGGTTGTGATTAGCAGCCTTATTAGCCATTCATCCACTCGCAGCCGCACTATGTGCATACTAACACCCATTTATCTAGGTGGCATGCTCTGCCGCAGAGGGCACAGAACAGAACCCCCGAAAACTGATGATTTGTGCCCGTACTGCGGGATGGGTTAGCAGTTAACCGCTGCCTACTGGTTGCCCTTTGGTAACGACTGCTTCAGGGCACCGATGAGTTCTTCCAACTTGTCAAGCCTGTGGCGTATTTCTGGCAAAACCACACAATTAGCACTCTGTAGGATAGCAAGAACATCGTCCTCCAAACGCTTAACCCGCTCATCTAAATTCATCGCCAATGTAATCACCTCCCTTCGGCAATTAGGATTAAATTATTGCCACCGGACAGCTGTATACCATACAAAACGGCGACACACCCTAGTTGTCCGATGTGGCTATCAACTAGCCGCTGGGTAAAGGTGGTTGTTGCTGGGTGATCATAGCTATACCTTTGTGGTTTTCAACAATCTTTACCGCAGGAGTTTGTGCAAAAGTAATCATATAGGCATGGTGAACAGTTAGAACCAAATCCTGCAGCTCGTTATCATCTTCAAGATTCTTGACCCTAAGACCAGCTTTTCTAGCAGACACGCTACTAAGCTGCCTATCGTGTGGCCTACTTGACTTATCATGAGGCTTACTTGTCTTTTGATGCAACAAATTTGCTGTAGCCTGTTTCGCCTTTTCTTCGCCGTCGGGTTCTTCAGAGAACATGCCAGTTTTTAACCATTCATACACCATCTCTTCAACCCAAAAAATTGATTCCTCGCACCCTACTAGAGTGGTCAGGTCATATTTTGCCATGATAGGTTGCCACAAATGGGCTGCCGAAGGATTTTCCTTCACCATATCTGAGGCTCTCTTGAAGCCCCTTATGATATTTCCTGCACTCAGTAAGTCTATTTGAGGGTCAATGGGGCCGATACTTGATTGCTTCCCCATGTGAATGGCTTTAGAGGCACAAGCTATCATTGTCCCCGCTGACATAGCTATTTGAGGGATAAACACCTCTATATCAAAATTATCAAACATGTTACGAAAGTAGTTGCCAAGAGATTCCGTTGTTGAAACTTGGCCGCCAGGGGTGTGAAGAATCAAATCAAGACCAAGATTCCTGTCAAGTTGATACATCGTAGCCATGAAAGCATTCTTATCTTGGTCATTAATCTCAACACCCACATTGACAACACCCTTTTGTAACCAACCAGAATAGTATGCTATGACGTTGCGCTTTCTATATTTGTGGAGCTTGTCGAGGTACTCACGCCGAAGAGAATCAACAGTGGTCTCACCGTTCTTACGCAATTTTGCTAATAGTTCATTCCAACTGGGCATCAACAACAATTTTAAAAATTCAATCGCTAGACCTGTCTGTAAACTTCAACCCATTAGGGGGGAAAGGGAGAGGGTTGTATTTCTCAAGCCGACGAGGGTTCTGTCTTCTGTCATCAGCCTGATAATGAAAGCCAAAACGGGAAAAGTCGTCGCAGATTTCTTGCACCCTTTCACGTGGAACAGCGGCTTTCCTACGGGCGGTACTCGGTGATTTCCTGTCCCTTGCCATGAAGCCCTTCGACGCTAATCATCCCTCCTTCACCAAGGGTCGGTAAAAACCGTAGAAATCTCAACACAAAAAACCTAACACACTGAAATAACAAAACATTTAACCATATCTTTGTCCCGCATTACATTAGCACATAATTCAGCAAGTTCCTACTGACATATGTGATCAAGAGCCAGTTTTAATGATCCTGCCTGTCAGCAGCATGGCAGCTTGTGTTACGTTAACCACACCCGTCGCTGATTTATCACTCATACCACTTCTACTCCAACCATAGGAGTAGCTAATCATTCTCCATATATGATGTGTCTAACTGACCTCCATCGAACAGTCGCTGCCTGACTTGCTTGGCCAGCTGTTTAGTGTTCTTATCACTGCTTCCTAACCCAGCCATCAGGATAGCCCTAGCCTCCTGTTTATTGACATATAGGTTGTTTATATCCGAGCCTTTAACAATCTTGGCAAAACATTCAACCACTCTCTCCGTGTTGTTGGGAAGAACTCTATGCAACATTGATGTCCAGATATAAGCCGCTTCACTTTTTATTTTGTAAATATCAAGAACCTTGCTACATGCTTCCAACTTCCATGTGTAGATGCCCCCGTAAAAAGCGGACACCCTATCGGCTTCTAACAATTCACGTAGAGGAGTTCAGTTATGGTTAGTGATCGTTTCGTAAGTTCGGAGGCACCCGATAGAGAGGGAGCGGCCGTTGTTGCAGAGCAACGGCAAGGTGATGTTCCGCTTTCTCTAACCAGGAAAAGGCGGATGTGGGGGCCAGCGGAAAAGCAGGCCATAGTCATGGAAACCTATCAACCAGGCATGTCGGTCTCGCTCGTGGCCAGAAAAAAAAAGTTGATTTCGTACAAACCATTGCAAGGGGTGGAAGGTTTCCAGTGAAGGCTATTTGTCGTGCTTTAGGGGCATCGAGGTCTAACTACTACAAGCAGATGAGGGGTAACTCGGAGAGGCTCTCGCGGCAGAAAAAGAGCGACAGCAGCGTTCTGCGGCGTATTTTAGCGATCATCCGCACGAAGGTCACCTATGGGTATCGTCGGGTGACTGCCATGCTGCGACGAGACCTTGCTGTTTCAGCGGTCAATCATAAACGTGTTTACAGGATCATGAAGCGCAATAATCTTCTGTTGAGAAGGCATGCGTCGAGGCCAACAAGGGTTCACGAAGGTAAGGTGGCTACGTTGAGGAGCAACACTCGATGGTGTTCGGATACTTTCAGAATCCAGTGCGATAACGGGGAGTGTCTCGAGGTTGTGTTTGCCATGGATTGCCACGATCGTGAGGTAATCAGCTGGGCGTGCTCGACATGCGGCGTTGATGGTGGTCTCGTTAGAGACTTGATGGTTGACTGTGTAGGTGCACGTTTTGGCGATGAATTGCCGCACAGAATACAGTGGCTATCGGATAATGGCCCCCACCACACGCAACCAAAATTATCGACTTAGGCAACAATGCCCCGAACTCACCACAACCCCCGATAGGGGTTATGCCTACGCTGTCACCAGCCAATGGCGTAATCCACCCGATAACCTCCCCTGCCCCGACCTGTACAGGAAAGACAGGAACACTTGCAAGCTTCTTCGCTACGCTGTACTCGAGGGGCAGTGCTTGCGTCTGCCACGCCCGACAGCTATAATGCCCGCGCAATTCTGGTGAGCGTATAGTGAACCCATACTTACCTATTCTGTTGTTCTTTGTCGTTGCGGGTGCAGTCGGCATCACCCTGAACGTTCTGTCGCGTTTTGTCGGCCCGCGCCGCCCCTCTGCGGTCAAGACCGAAGCCTACGAGTGTGGAGTGCCGACGGCAGTGTCACGTGGCGGACGGCGGGAGAAGATGAGCATCAAGTATTACGTCACCGCACTGCTGTTTATCCTCTTCGATGTCGAAGCGGTGTTTTTGTTTTTATGGGCGAAGGTCTTCCATGCTTTGGGCTGGTTCGGCATTGTGGAGATGTTTATTTTTCTTCTCGTGCTGATTTTCGGTTACGTCTATGTACTTAAGAGCGGGGCGTTGGAATGGGAATAACCGCTGAGCTCATCGAACCAGCACTGGTGTTGGGGAAAATTATCCTACTCACCGTGTTGCTCGTGCAAGTACCACCGCTCATGATTTGGGTGGAACGGCGCGGCCCCGCCCTGATGCAGCGACGGCGCGGGCCTAACCGTGTCGGTCTCTTCCGCTGGCGTTTGTGGGGACTGCTGCAGAGTCTTGCCGATGCTATCAAGTTGATTTTCAAGGAAGAGATCGTGCCTGCAGGCGCTCACAAACAGTTGTTTCAACTTGCACCGTTGCTCGGTGTCATTCCTGCTTTTCTCATCGCCGCGGCAATACCTTTCGGCCCCCCGCTCAACGTGGCGGGCTTGACTACCCCTCTGTCCGTGGTGCAACTCGATGTTGGCTTCCTCTACATTCTCGCGATTTCCAGTCTCGGCGTATACAGTATTGCAGTGGCGGGCTGGGCGGCGAACAGCAAGTACGCGTTACTCGGTTCGTTGCGAGCTTCGGCACAGATGATCAGTTACGAAATTCCCCTCGGCTTGTCGTTAATTCCCGTCGTGCTCGTTTATGGCACATTCGATCTGCATGCAATCGTGCAGGCGCAGAGCACCCTTTGGGGTGTCTGCAAAGCTCCGCTGTCGTTTGTCATCTTCCTCGTCTGCATGTTCGCCGAGACTAACCGTGCCCCCTTCGACATGGCGGAGGGCGAAGCCGAGTTGGTGGCGGGTTTTCACACCGAATATGGCTCGACCAAGTTCGCGGCTTTTTTTCTCGCCGAGTATGTGGCTATGTTCGTCCTCGCCTGTCTCGCCGCTACCCTGTTCTTCGGTGGCTGGCAAGTGCCCTTCGTCTCACATGCCTTCCTGCTGACAACCTTCGGCGGCATTATCGCTACCCTCATCGGCAGCGGAATGTTGTTGCTTAAAGCCGCCTTCTTCATGTGGTTGTTCGTGTGGGTGCGTTGGACGTTGCCACGTTTCCGCTACGACCGCCTCATGGCCTTGGGCTGGAAGTTTCTCCTGCCACTCGGCTTGGTTAACATTTTGTTCACGTCACTGCTGCTAACCCTGACGTGGTGAGGGCGAGGTGATGGCGATAAAGGTGAACGGCAGAACAGGACGAATGCAACTCAAATGTGCCGCGGGGGTGCGACCGACAAAAAACATCGTGCGGCAAGCGTTGGCCGATATGCTGCGCCCGTGGCTGGCAGGGCATCTGTGCATCGATCTCTTCGCTGGCAGCGGCGCAGTGGGGATGCTGGCCTTAGCGGAAGGGGCGGCAGGCTGTCTTTTCGTTGAACGTAACAGACAGGCTGTGCGTACCTTGCGTGCTAACCTCGCCCAGCTCCAGAAAAATAACTCGTTCCCCGACAGCAGTGCAGTGAAAATTCTAACACAGCCTGTCGCATACTTTGTGCGTCACTTTGCCACCAACGAACAGGTGTTCGTCTGGGCTGATCCTCCGTGGATAGCGATGAGGTGGCGGGAAATTTTGCCTCGCCGCCTGCGAGTGGGTGAGGGCAGCTACCTCGCCATCGCCGCGGCACAACAACAGGTGCGAGCTAGACCGCTCATCTGCCCAGGCTGGATAGTGCAAAAACGCAAGCACTACGGTAACACCGCGGTCGAACTGCTCCGCAAGGAGTGAACCGTTCTGCTGAACGATATGCGGATAGTGAAGCTAGACCGAGAGGTAAAACCTGTGTTACGAGGGTACGTGTCCTTTAGTGTGAGAGGATTTGGCAATGGCTGACGAAAGAAGCGAGACTTTTGATGAGAAACTCAAGAAGTTGTACGTGAAGGCGGGCAACAACGAGGAGGCGGTTGTCAGTCACGCTCTGCGCAAGGGCTTGATTGTTATCAAGGCAATGCGAGGCATGAGCAAACTCATCTGTTCCCAGGGCTTCAAGCTGCGCAACTTCCACCCCTAAAACAGGCCAGCAGGTACTATTTTTGAGGATGAGATTATGGTGCAGCTGCGTGTGTGCCAAGAAGCGGTGCAGAAATACAAGCGCTGTGGTAACACCGCAATCGAACTGTTACGCGAGGAGTGAGCGGTGCGGGATATCGTTCTCTACCCAGGCACGTTTGATCCCATAACCTGCGGACATGTCAGTGTTATCGCTAAGGCTGCCGCCGTTTTTCCGCAAGTTGTGGTCGGCGTTAGCACCAGTCGGGCGGGTACGTTGTTGCCAGCTGCAACTCGTCTCCGTTTGGTGCAAGAGAGCTGCCGCGCTTTTCTCTCCGTGCGTTGTGAGCTTTACGATGGCATGACCGCGACCTACGCGGTGCGTCTCAAAGCAAAAGTTATCTTGCGCGGCATGCGTTCCCTGCTCGACTTCGCTCCTGAGCAGGCGATGGTCGCCATCAACAAACAGTTTGCCCCACAGGTTGTCACCATGTTCGTCGTGGCGGACAACCATTTCAGCCATATCTCGTCGACGGCGGTGAAAGAAATACACCGTGCGGGAGGCAACCTCGATGGCATCGTGCCACCCTGTGTTATCGACTGCTTGGCACGTGAGCAAGACCGTTGCTAGATAAAGATCTCACCACCGCGGCACTGTTCAACCGCATCGCCCCGCGTTATGATTTTCTCAACCATCTGCTGAGTATGCGGCAAGACAAGCGTTGGCGACGCAGACTAGCTCGGCGTGTCCCCGACCGTGCGGGGCTCAAACTGCTCGATGTCGCCACAGGCACAGGTGATGTCATCGTCGCGTGCAGGCAGGGCAAGCGCCACCCACCCCACTGCACAGGGATAGACATTGCACCCGCCATGCTGAGCAGGGCAGAGGTTAAACTTTCCGACACTGCCGATCTCCACCTCATGTCGGCTACGTCGTTGTCTTTCCCCGCTAACTCCTTCGATGTCGTTACGATCGCCTTCGGTTTGCGTAATGTCAGCGATCCACCACAAGCACTGCGGGAGTTTAGGCGGGTACTGAAAAAAAACGGTCAGCTGTTAGTGCTCGAATTTTTCAATCTAGAGCGCGGGTTTTTCGCCCCGTTTTTCAATCTCTACACCCGCCAGATGTTGCCTCGTATCGCTGCTCTGTTCAGCGACCGAGCCGCTTATCGATATCTCCCCCGCAGCGTTGCAGGTTTTTACCGCGTCGACGAACTCGTGCATCTTGCCGACACCTGTGGTTTACGCGGCGGTGAGCATGAATTCTTTCTGCATGGTGCGGTTGCGTTGCTACAGTTCTATCCTTACTGCGACTGATGAGTATTCTTGACCTTTTCACCATTGGAATCGGCCCTTCGGCTTCCCACACTGTCGCCCCGATGCGGGCGGCGCGACGCTTTGGGCAGCATCTGCGCGCTGCAGGTAAACTTGCTCGTAGCGCACGGGTGCAAATAACCCTGCACGGTTCACTTGCCTACACGGGACGTGGGCATGGCACAGACAAGGCACTCGTGCTCGGCTTGCACGGTGCGGAACCACAGACGGTAGCTCCTGATTATCTGCGCCGTTACTACGATACGGTAGTACGCACTAAAAAACTAAAACTCGCGGCAGGGCAGGAAATAAACTTCGACACCAAAACCGATCTGCACTTTGACTGCAAAAAAAAATCTCATAACACGATGATTTTCACTGCTTACGACGGTCAGGGAAATGTCTGTGGCACAAAAACCTACCGCTCGACGGGTGGCGGTGTCGTGATGCAGGAAGGCGAAGCTTCCCCTGTATCTCCGACCCAGCCCTACCCCTATACCAGTGCCGCAGAATTGCTGGTGCACTGTACACAGCACACCTGCACGGTGGCGGAAATAGCACTGGCTAACGAGCGTGCTTTGCATTCGCCGCGGTATATCGATACCCAATTAGAGAAAGTGCTTGCAGTTATGCAGTCCACCATCGCATGCGGCATGCAGCGCGAAGGGTATCTGCCTGGCAAATTGCGGGTACGACGACGTGCCCCTGAACTGTATCGACGTTTACGAGGAAGGCAAGAAGAGAGCTTTACCCTCAGCCCGCTCGATTGGGTTAACATGTACGCCATCGCTGTCAACGAAGAGAACGCTAGCGGCGAGCGGGTAGTGGCTGCACCGACTAACGGCGCAGCTGGCATTATCCCTGCCGTGCTTGGCTACTATGAAAAATTTTGTCACGGGGCAAATCTGGAGGGTAAAAAACATTTACTGCTCACAGCAGGCAGTATCGGTTTGCTTTACAAGCTGAACGCCTCGTTATCGGGGGCCGAAGTCGGTTGTCAAGGAGAGGTGGGGACAGCCTGTTCGATGGCTGCGGCAGGCTTGACAGCAGTGTCAGGTGGTACGGTGCAGCAGGTCGAGGAAGCAGCTGAGATTGCTATCGAGCACAATCTTGGTTTAACTTGTGACCCGATCGGTGGATTGGTGCAAATTCCCTGTATCGAACGCAATGCGATGGGGGCGGTCAAGGCCATCAATGCCAGTCGTCTCGCGCGGCAAGGCAGTGGTAAGCACAGGGTTTCACTCGACGATGCGATTAAAACGATGAAACAAACAGGTCTCGACATGCGCAGCAAATACAAGGAAACCTCCCGCGGCGGTCTGGCTGTTAACGTTACGGAATGCTGACCTATGTCACTGCTTGTGCAAGGTGACAAACATGAATTGTTCGCTGCGCTTGAGATAGAGAACTACCTCCCTCTTGTCTTGGAGGTAGTTTTTTAACTGAGTAAGTCTTTGTATTTCTATGTTATCTACCGCGACAATTGTATCCATGCGGCGCACATTGGACTTGATGTTGTCGCTTTCGACCACGACAAGATTGCTCTTACCAGATTCATGTATCGACTCTTTAATTTTTAAGCCCCACAGAGTAGTGGTCTCTTCCGTTTTTTTCGGTGTGTACGCGGCAAGCTTGACCTCAACGCTTGATCTTTGCCAACCATATTTGAGATAATCCACCTCAATCACCTTGCCTGGTGGGATGAAAGCTACCGCGTTATCCAGCTCAGACGGCATGTGGACCTTTTGCCCCTCAACCGCAACAATGATATCCCCCACCTGCAAACCCGCCTGTGCCGCGGGACTAAACGCCATCACTGCAGTGATAATAACTCCACCTTCACCGTACTCTACACCGAAAGAGTCACGCAGACCCGCGTCAAGCTTCTGCGTCATAACACCGAGATAACTGCGTTCAAATTTTCCCTTCTCTACCAACTGCGGCATAACCTTCTTCACAATTTCAGCAGGCACCGCGAAGCCCAAGTTATCGCTTCCACCATATTTCACTGTATTGACTCCCACTACTTCTCCCTGCATGTTAAGCAAAGGCCCCCCGCTGTTGCCAGGGTTGATAGCCGCGTCAGTCTGAATATAATTCCCCAAGGCGGTAACACCGCCCAAGTTACCACGCCGCAGACCCGAGACAATACCAAAAGAAACACTGTCCTCTAAACCGTGCGGTGCACCGAGCGCCACAACAAAATCACCCGTGCGTAAATCAGCACTGTTGCCAAGCGTCAAACGACCAAGTCCCGCGCGGCTGAAGTTTTTAACCTGAAGAACAGCAATGTCAGTGCTTTCGTCCGTACCTGTGACGATGGCTTCACGCTCCTCCCCGTTCGCTAAGGTCGCCACAATACGCTTGCCTTTCGTGTTGTAATACTCGGGGTCATCGACGACATGGGCATTGGTGACAATATAACCGTTGTCAAGATCAACAAAAAAACCAGATCCCCCGCCCCTCCAAACTCTACCCGCTACCCCTAGATGCGTCACAGTGACAAGCACCAACGCCTTCTTCGCTCTCTTGGCGACAGAAGCGACAGCATCGCTGATGCTGTCAATGGAGCCGAACTCCCTCGCCGAATACCCCCTGCCAGAAGATAGCGTCTCGGACGGCGGAAACTGATAGCCCAGCAACCCGACGGCCAAAGCCAGCAAGATGAGACTACGGGTCAAACCCGATTTTAGTGTGTACATTGTTATTCCTCCTCATAAAACAAAGAAAAACAAGCGCATTTATATCATTATTATGCCAAGAATCAATATTATTATGGCAAGTAGTTATAATTGCAGCACTAAATATTAGCAAAGGTTTCGTAAAGTAGCTTTCTAACGTTGGCGATTGAGTCTTTGTTGGTGATGCTTGAGCACATTGAACAGATGCAGCTTCTCCATCGCTAGTGCGGCAGGGTCAACCTGCAAATCCTGGGCGAGATCGCCACTGTAGCCCGCTGCCTGCAGCTGGGCGAGGGAAAGACGACGCAAGAGTACCTCCAACAACTCGGCACTTTGCGGATTACGCCAGGCCAGGGCAAGGTAGTCACGGAACTTTTCCGTAAACCCACCCTGCCCCGCGTCGTAAATCTCGGTCTCCGCCATATCTGTTAACAGGCGACGATACTTGACAAAAGTTTGTACCCGTGCATCCTGCTGCGACACGGCGGGATCATCGTAAAACAACGCTTCAGCCTCGTAACCCGCCTGCCGATACATCTCTGCCAACAGACGACGCGTCGCCATGTCGTCAGGGTTGAGAAAAAAAGCTGTGCGCCAACTAAAGAACGCTCGCTCGCCATCGTCGGCCTGCACCCCTTCCCGCAATTGGTTAGCCTCGTCGCTAAAATCATACACGTCATCATCATAAAGCAACTGGCGAATTTTTTGCTTCTCGCCCGCCGCCAAACGATGTATTCTCGCCGCCACACGCAGCAGCTTATAATAGTTCAACACACCATGCCCTTCCCGCAAGGCATTGATGGTAGTGGGAATGGCCGTCTTCCGCAGCATGTGAACGGCTTCGTCTGGTGCGAGATCAGGAATGATGCTGATAACGTCAGCAAGCGCGCCGCTAACCAGTGGTGCTGCCCCACTCGTACCACCGAAAAGCTTGAACTCGCCCGTACCCGCCGCAACGCTCAAAATATAGTCATCGCTCGGAGCAGAAATCGTCAGATGCTCGCCCGCCCTGCTGAAATAACTGAAATACCCCGTCGGAGCACAACTCCCGACAGTTATCAAGCTCGTTTCCCCCCACCCCCCATACATAGGAGTGGGAAAATCATTGCCCGCCGCAGCCACAAACAACAGATCGTTATGCGTAGCAGCACAAGCCAAAAACTCCCGCGCGGTCTGCTCCTGCGTGAACGCTACCGACAGATTGACAATCTCCAACTTGCCTTGCACGTTGCTTGCAAGATGAACGTAGATCGGCCCCTCACCGTCATCATCGTAAACCCGCTCCACCTCAGCAACAATCACCCCCTGACGGCTGACCCCGACAGGTGACTCGCCGCTCAGCAGACCGACAACCGCCGTGGCATGCTCCCTATCCTCCCCCGCGCCCAATTTGAGTCGCTGCCAAGCGGCGAGAATCTCGTCGTAGTCCTCCGCGTGCCAAGCAGCAACGCCCCCACGCAACATCTCCTCATAATCAGCAACCTCCTTCTCAAGAACAGCGAGCAGCTCAGCACCAACACGTACCTGCGACCGCACCATATCGAGCGAGACACCCTCCTCAAAAATAGCAACCCCTACCTGCGGTAACACATACCCCTTACCCTCAAGTTCAGCGAGAAAACGATGTCCCTCAGGCACACCGACCATCGCCTGCGCCCAAAACGCATGCAGCAAACCAAAATCCTGACTCTGTACATTGCCATACGACCGCGCCCACAGCTGCGGTAACCCAGCCGCGGCAACGACACGCCCGCCTGGCAATAACAGAAACAACAAAATCCCCGCACACAGGAACTTCATCAGCACAACTCACAAGGTATTCCAGCTCGGTATAAAAAATTTTTACAGAAAGTGAAACATATTTTTTATAAACCCTGGCATTGCTCGTGCTGTTCTGAGAATGTCTCGAAGCCAGCTCTAAACCCTCTCAATCGAGCAGTTCTGCGGCCATGTCGATGATGTCATCTTCGTCGCGTCGTTGCCAGATATTGTCATCGGAGACAGGCGGGTTATGCAGAAATTGCGGAATTTGCGCCGCATCGGGGCACAGAGTCAAGCAGCGATTGAGTGGGTTGCTAGGCGTAAACAACGACTGACGAGAGGTAAGCACAAACAACGCCACAATGTCCCTGCTCCCAAAGGCAGGAAAACCATAAGACACGGCCTGCGCTTGTCCCCGCGCCTGCAAGAAACGACGATAAGCGGCAACGCTAAACACCCCACTGCTGAACATTTTCACCCCAATCAAGCCATAAACCAAAAGCGGAGAGGCAGTGCTGACAAGGAACAACTGCGCACTGGTGGCACACTGGGCGATAATCTGCAACATCGCCAGCGAACTGAAGGCGATGACATCACGCCTCTGTGCCTTAACAGAATTGTCCCAAAACGTGTCGCAACTCCAGTCGAGCACACTTGCCAACAGATGCTCCTCCAGATGATGACGCAAACGCAGCGGAGAAGAAGAGATAAGATGCAACGGGCGCGGCAACTGCTCATGATGATAAACAGAACTGGGCAGCTGCCAACGCCATCGTGCCAGTGCACGTAACAAAGCACGACTGTCGCAATCCCGTAACGGCAAACGCTCAAGATGATCACCGACCGCACAGAGAAGATGACGGGCAAAGCCCCGCTGAGGTGGGGACTCAAAGATACGACGCACAATACGATCGGCTAGCATGTTTCTATTCTAACTCAACACTTGTCGTTGCGCAGCATCGCTGCTACAATCCGCCCCGCCGTATCTGCGGGTGAGGAGGTCTGCGTGTCATCGTATCTAGAAGTACTAAAGAGAGTGCAACACGCTTTCCCCAGTCCTGTCGCCGACCATGCACACGACAGCTCGCTGGCACGACATATCACCGAAACTCTCCAACAACTCGACACCAAGAAGGGCAGTACCCCCGTGCTCGGCAAGTACAGCCCGCGTGACTATCGAGCCGCACGGCAAACAACCATCAACCAACATGACTTAAGCTTCGCCGCCGTCTGTAAGCAACTAGTCGCACACTGCGAAGGCCAGATTATGCCTATCCACCCCTGCACACAACGCAATATCGTCCCCCCGCCGAACATGCCATCGCTGCTGGGAGGACTGATCGGTGCACTGCATAACTCCAGTGTAGGGTGGGACGAATACAGCCAAGGTATCGCCCTCGCCGAAGTCGAAGTCTGTGCCATGCTGTCACATCTGGTCGGTTACGACGCGGAGCGGAGCAGTGGGGTGTTTACCTTCGGAGGTACAGGCACAACCCTCTACGGCCTGAAAGTCGGTCTGAGCAAAGCTATCCCCGCAGTGGGCGACAAAGGTATCCGCGAAGATGTGGCCATAGTCGGTAGCACCGCCAGTCACTACTGCCGCTACAACACAGCCAGCTGGCTGGGGATCGGCACAGATAATGTCATCTCGGTCAACTGCGATACCAGCAACGCACTGTGCCTCACCGCTCTGCGTACCGCAATGCGCCAGAGCCTCCAGAAAGGTGTCAAGATAATAGGCATCGTAGCCACTATGGGCACGACCGATGCTTTCGGGATCGACGACCTCGCAGGTATCGCCCAGTTGCGTGACGAACTAGGAAAGGAATTCAACCTGCCCTACCGTATTCACCTTCACGCCGATGCCGTGATCGGCTGGGCTTGGTCGGTCTTCAACGACTACGACTTCCAACGCAATCCACTCGCTTTCCCGCCGCCAACTCTGGCAATGCTAAAGAAAGCACGACAGTCCATCCGTCATCTCCACCTCGCGGACAGCATAGGATTCGATTTTCACAAGTCCGCCTTCACCCCCATCACCTCCAGCGCAGTGCTGTTTAAAGACGAGAACGACATCGCCCTGCTGTCGCGCCCCTCCCAACTAATGCCCTACCTCTTCCAATACGGCGACTATACTCCAGGCAAGTATACCCTCGAAACCTCTCGCGGTGGGGTAGGAGTGATGGCTGCCTTCGCGACCCTGCGCTTTCTCGGTAAGATCGGCCTGCAAACCCTGCTGGCACATTTGGTGGACATGACCCGCCTGACCCGCGCGCAGCTCACCACACAAACGGAAGTGGTAATTCTCAACCCCGCCAACGTCGGTCTCGTTACCGTCTTCCGCCTCTATCCCCCAGGTGAAAATGCTGCCCGTCTCTACGACCGAGAATGTCACGACCGACAACAAAAAGACAAACTACACAGACACAACGCCTACAACTACAACATCTTCATGCACCTGCGTGCCGAGGTGTTGGCAGGTGACGACGGTTGTATGCTGTCCTTCACCAGCTGCTACCGCCACACCGCTTACGGCGAACCCATCCTCGGCTTGAAATCCTTCATCATGTCGCCTTTCAGCACAACAAACACCGTGAACAAGTTGTGCGCCAAAATCGCCGCCGCAGCACAAAAAGTTACCGTCACCTGAACAACGACACCACCACAGCAGCGGCTACCGACAAACTAACTCTTGCTACGATAGAACGGCGCGCTTATATTCCCCTCGCACATTGGCATCGGCAGAGAACACATGACAGCATCGCTGGTCTTTTATCCGCTGGCAGTTTTAATTCTGATTGCCTCACTCATGGTGGTTACGGCACGCTCTGCTATCGTCAGTGCCCTATTCCTCGTCCTCGACCTCTTTCTGCTGGCATGTGTCTATGCCTCGTTGCACGCACACTTCGTCGCCGCCATCCAACTGCTCGTTTACGCAGGTGCGATTCTCGTGCTCTTCCTGTTCGTCATCATGCTGCTCAACGTCGATCCCTCGTCCCACAAACGCCGCCTGCGTCTGCCTGAAACCTTTGCCCTGCTCGTCGCACTCGCGGTTTTCGGTTTCATCGGGTTGCGACTTCTGCCCTCCTCGCTCGACCACGTAGTGCCAGCTGGCGAAGCGAGCACTGCCAGCAATACCACCGCAGTAGCTATGCTGCTGTTCACCTCTTACCTGTGGCCGTTCGAACTCGCTTCCTTTTTAATCTTGCTAGCCATGATTGCCAGCGTCGTCATCGCCAAAAAACCCGCGCCGAGCGACAACTCATGAGTGCCGAACACTACTACTGCCTCGCCCTCGTAATGTTTCTCTGTGGCGTGGTAGGCCTGTTGCTGCGCAAGAATATCATCATCGTGCTGATGGCTATCGAGCTGATGCTAAACTCGGTTAACCTCGTCTTCGTCGCGGCCGCGCGTGAATTCAACCATCTTGACGGACAGGTGATGGTATTCTTCGTCATTACCATCGCCGCCTGCGAGGCTGCCGTGGGGTTGGCGATGGTCATCGCCCTGTACCGCAAATTCGGCACCCTTCAGAGCGAATTTTACCGACTACTACGAGGATAACAACCTTGCCCCTGCTCTTCGTTATCATCCTTCTCCCGCTGCTCGGTGCTATCGTCAATGGCTTACTGTTACGGCAAGTGTCGCCGCGTCTCTCGCATCTTACGGGAGTGCTGCCCCTCCTCGCGGCATTCGTCGCCACACTTACACTGTGTGCTGATTTTTTGGGCGGCAGTGCCGAAACCGAGGTCCTCGTCGCTTACAATTGGTTACAAGCTGGCAACTTCTCGGCTCCGCTCGCACTGCGTCTCGACCAACTCTCTCTGCTCATGTTGCTGGTGGTGACAGGCATCGGCACGCTTATCCACATTTTTGCGGGTGGCTACATGCACGCGGAAAAACGCACCAGCCGTTTCTTCTGCTACCTCAATCTCTTCGTTTTCATGATGCTGCTCCTGATTATGAGCGAAAATTTACTGGTCATGTTCGTCGGCTGGGAAGGGGTCGGGCTGTGCAGCTATCTGCTTATCGGTTACTGGTTCAAAGAACAAAACAACGCCAAAGCAGGCATGAAAGCCTTCATCGTCAACCGTATTGGCGATATCGGTTTTCTGCTCGCCATCTTTCTAACCTTCCGCACCTTCGGCACAGTCTCCTTCACAGCTCTGCAACAACAGCTCAGCGCAACTGACGCAGTTCTGCAACAAAAGGCAATCACAATCATCACCCTCTGCCTCTTCATCGGAGCGTGTGGCAAATCTGCACAACTGCCGTTGCACGTCTGGCTGCCCGATGCGATGGCAGGGCCGACCCCTGTTTCTGCCTTGATTCACGCCGCCACCATGGTGACCGCGGGTATCTTCATGCTCGTCCGCCTCAACTTTATGTATGTCCATGCCCCTGCGGTGCTGGAGATTGTCGCCGCGATCGGAGCACTGACCGCACTGCTAGCCGCCAGCATCGCCATTACCCAGCACGACATCAAAAAAGTGCTCGCCTACTCAACCGTCAGCCAACTCGGCTTCATGGTCATGGCTTGCGGGGTGGGTGCTTACAGTGCGGCCATCTTTCATCTCGTCACCCACGCCTGCTTCAAGGCATTGCTCTTTCTCGCCGCAGGCAGTGTCATCATCGCTACCCATCACACACAAGACATGCGCCAGCTGGGGGGACTCTGGTCACGCCTGAGAATTACCTCCGTCTGTTCCCTCATCGGTGTACTGGCCATCATCGGCTTTCCTGGGCTGGCAGGTTTTTTTTCGAAAGACGAGATTCTCTACCTCACCTATCTGCATAGCCCTATGTTATGGGGCATAGGAGCGAGCGCGGCTTTTTGCACCGCCTTTTACATGGTACGCCTCTTCTGTCTCACTTTTCTCGGCGAACCGCGGCATCAGCATAGTCGTGAGGCACGAGAAACCAGTAGCAGTATGTGGCTGCCGCTCGCCGTACTCGCGCTGTTGAGTGCGACAGCAGGCGCACTCGGTATTCCTACGGTACTCGGTGGAGATAATTTTCTGCATCATTACCTCGCTCCTATCATCGTTCGCGAAGGGCATACTGCACACGACCACACGCTGGAGTTGACCTTAATGGGTATCTCCACCCTGACGATGCTCGTCGCCGCGATCTCTGCCTGCGCGCTGTATCGGCACGGTTACGGCAGTCGTGCCCAGCTGGCGGCGCGGCTGTTGCGCCCGCTATACCTGTCGTCATTTAACAAGTACTGGCTGGATGAACTCTACCATGCCATCTTCGTTGTGCCCGCCCGTAACCTCGCACTCTTCGCACATCGGGTACTCGATACCAAGACACTCGACGGTCTCGTTAACGGACTGGGGCAGGTGACCTTGTTTGCCGCCGCCGCTGCCAGTTACAAGATGAGCGGCAATCTGCATCGCCATGCCCTGTTCTTTGTGCTAGGTTTGGCAAGTGCAGCAGTCATTTTGCTGTGGTGAGGGGCAGGATGTTGCCTGCTTTCGTTGACACGTACCTGTTGACTATCCTCGCGGTCATCCTTCCCGCCAGCGGCGTGCTGGGGATTGTCTTGCTGCGCAACGTGCGCGCGGCGAAAGTCTTTGCCCTCTTCATCTCGCTGTTAATTTTTGCAGGCTCGCTTTACCTTTACCAGCAGTTCGACGGCACGAGTGCAGCATTGCAGTTTGTGGAAAAATACAGCTGGTTTCCCGCCTACGGGATAAGTTATTTCGTCGCCGTCGATGGTTTGAGTTTATTACTTGTCATGCTCACTGCCTTACTTACCCCGCTGCTGGTGCTCAGTTTATGGCACGGGCAACACAATCCACGTGCGTTACTTGCCTTACTGATGTTCCTGACCAGTGGGATGCTCGGCTCGTTGCTTGCCTTTGATCTGTTGTTGTTCTACGTTTTCTGGGAAGTAATGCTCATTCCGATGTATTTCATTATCGGCATGTGGGGAGGGAAAAACAAACTCTATGCTACGACGAAGTTTTTTATCTACACCGCCAGCGGCTCGTTATTCATGCTCGTTGCGGCACTCGTGCTCTACGGCTTGCACTACCAAGACAGCGGTGTATTTTCCGCCAATCTCCTCGACCTCTATCGAGTGCGTGAAACACACATGTGGCAGTACCTGTTGTTTCTCGGTTTTTTGCTAGCCTTTGCCATCAAAATACCTCTGTGGCCGTTTCACACTTGGTTACCCGATGCTCACACCGAAGCACCTACGGTCGGCTCGGTAGTGCTAGCGGCAGTGCTGCTGAAACTCGGTATCTACGGTTTAATGCGTTTTGCCATTCCGCTTTTTCCGTATGCGGTAATCGACTTCGCTCCCTTTCTGCTCGGTTTTGGGGTTATCGGTATTATTTACGGAGCGTTGACTGCTTGGGCACAGCAGGATGCTAAAAAAATGATCGCCTACTCGTCCGTCTCGCACCTCGGTTTTGTCGTGGTAGGAGTGGTTTCACTCAACTTAAGTGGGGGACAACTGTCGGAGGTCGCGTTGACGGGAGCACTGTACCAAATGATCAATCACGGTCTCAGTACGGGTGCATTGTTCTTTCTCCTCGGGACAATCTATACACGTTGTCATACCCGCATGATCGCTGATTATGGAGGTCTGGCCAGTTCCATGCCGATTTTTGCGACACTGCTGATTATCGCGACACTCGGTGCCATCGGCTTGCCAGGGACAGGTGGTTTTGTGGGTGAATTTTATATTCTGCTCGGTGCGTTTCAAGCCCAGCCTTTCGTCGCGGTGTGCGCATCCTGCGGCGTGCTTCTCGGGGCAATTTACATGCTCTCACTCTGCCGTCGTTTACTATTCGGTCCGTGCAAAAACGCTGAGGTGCAAGATCTCAGCAGACTTGAGGTTGCTTATCTCTTGCCTTTGATTATCCTTATCGTGTTGACAGGCATAGTGCCTGAAGTTTTTCTGCAAAAAACTAAACCATCGCTTCAGCACTTGGCGCGTAATTTCTTACACTACCAGCTTACCGACACGAACGCACGGCTAGGGGAGCGAGGTAAATGAACATCCCTGTACTCGGTTTGTCTTTTTACGTGTACACATTGCCTATCCTTGCTTTACTGGCGGGCGCGTTGTTATTGTTACTGTGTGCGGTCAGTAAAATTTTGCGTCATCCTGCTGTAATTTTTATGTGCACACTGGCCTTCATCGTCGCCGCGTTGGTATCGTGTTTTCTGTTGCCTTCACCTGACTATCAAGTGTTTGATGGTGCGTATGTGGTTGATAATCTTGCTCGTTTTGGGCAAGTTGTCGTGTTGACGATAGCTCTTTGTATTTTGTGGTTTAGCAAAGAGTCGCATTTGCAGAGGCAGTTTTTACGGGGTGATGTCTGTGCTATTTTTCTCATCACTGTTAGCGGCATGTTGGTGATGGTGTCGAGTCATAATTTGCTCACTATCTTTGTGGGGTTGGAAATTTTTTCGCTCGGCACGTATGCCTTAATCGGCTACATCAGGCAATCGCAAGCAGCACAGGAGGCGGCGATAAAATACTTCGTGCTCGGTTCGTTTGCTGCCGCGATGTTGCTTTTTGGTTTTGCTTTTCTTTACGCGGCGACGGGCACGCTTGACCTCAATGCCATGCTGGCTAAGCTGCCTGCGACTAGCAACCTTGCTCTCGTCGGCAGTTTGTTTGCTGTTGTGGGGCTAGCATTCAAGCTTGCTCTGGTGCCGTGCCATCTCTGGACCCCCGATGCTTATGAGGGTGCACCGACTGCGGTGACGGCGTTCATGGCGACGACGGCTAAAGCTGTGGTAGTTTTGTTGGCGGTGCGTTTTTTGCATAACATCACGACTCTGAACGATTTTTGGTTGCCCGTGTTGACTTTGTTTGCCGCGTTGTCGATGTTGGTCGGCAACATTATGGCGCTGGTGCAAAACAGCCTCAAGCGCATGCTAGCTTATTCTTCCATCGCACACGGTGGTTATCTTGCCATCGCACTTATCGCACTGGGCACGAAGGCTGAAGTGGAGATGCTCGACAGCGCTCTCTATTATATCGTTGCTTACTGTATCATTTCCGTCGGCACGTTCGCTTTGCTCATGTGCTTGGAAGACGATACTCGCACTGATCTGCAACTTGAAGATTTGACTGCCTTGGCTGAGAGTCATCCTTACGGTGCAGCAGCTCTTACCGTGTTCATGTTTGCTTTTGCGGGAATACCACCGACGCTGGGGTTCTTTGCAAAATTTTTTGTGTTCAAGGCGGGCTTGGCTGCGGAGCTGTACAGCCTAGTCGTTATCGGTGTTATCGGCTCGGCGATTTCTTTTTATTATTATTTGCGTGTCATTTTGCATATGTATTTCGTGCCCGCTAGTGCGCCACCTGTGCGGGAGTCTTCACCGCTGCTGGCTCGTCCCAGCAGCAGCGTGTTACCGCAACTGCGTAGAGCGAGAGCCACAACCGCTATCTGTGCTCTGGCGCTGGTCGCGACACTGCTGCTCGGCGTTCTCTTTCCAGCCTGACCTAGTAAAAACAAAATTATGCCTGCCTGGGTTAGATGGTAGACCGTGTACTACACTCCTTGCTTAGCGAGCATGAGATGTTATACTGGCGACGGAGGTATTCTGGTTTGCACGGTTTTGTGTCTGACGAAGGCTACGTCTCGCTTAACGGGGTGGTCTGGGAGGCGAAGGAAGCGCGTGTCTCGGTATTCGATCGTATCTACTTGCATGGTGACGGCTTGGTTGAAGTCATGGCGGGTAGCGAAGGCCGCCCGCTCTTCTGCCGTGAACACGTCGCGCGTTTATATCGTTCGGCTGCGTTGATCCGCCTGCCCTTGCCCTGGACACAGGCGGAGCTGTGTGCCGAACTACATGCGATGGCGATGCGCTTGCCGACGGGGCGCAGTTATCTGCGTCTGACGGTGTCCGCGGGAACGGGACTCGGCATGGTACGTCCTGCCGTCGCCGTGCAAAAAATTATCTACTGCCTCAAACTGCCACCCGCCACCGCGCACTCAGGCTGTGCTTTGCAGACCATGAGGCGCGAAAACACCTCCCTGTTGGGGGCGAAGACACCCAGCTATCTCGAGACCATCGTCGCAGTGCAAGACGCACAAAAAGCTGGCTACGATGACGTGCTGTGGTTGAACGAGCACGGCCATGTTGCAGAAGCAGCGACCGCTAACATTTTTTTTGTTGCGTTCAGCGAGGGACAACTCGTCTGCCACACCCCCCATCCCGAAGCAGGACTGCTGGTGGGTATTACCGCCCAACAAGTTGACAAAATACTCACGGCTAACGACATCGCAGTTATTAGCCGTACCATCCATCATACAGAAACATCCGACTTTGTCGCCGCCTTTCTGTCCTCGTCGGTGCAAGGAGTGCGCGCGGTTAGTCGCATCGACACGCGCCACTACCCCACCGACAATAATGCACTGCGTAAAATCCTGCCCCTGCTCACAGAGACTACTCATCCAGTGACAACCGCCGCAAAGCTTTCTTGAGTTCCGTGGGTAGGGCGCTTAATTTAATTTTTTGAGCGACAGAAGGCCTGATTTTGCGGCGTAATGGGGGGAGGTTAGGTGGTATGCGGATAGATGGAAAGACACAACTGTTGGGCGTGTTAGGGCGTAACATTGAATTTACTCTGTCACCCACGATAGCTAACTTTGCCGCGCGCTACTTGCATTTGAACAGTGTTTATGTGCCTCTGCAACTTACCGAGACTGCTGTCTTGGCTGACACACTACGTTTTTTGCGAGCCAGCAACTTTCACGGCGTAAACATCACCACTCCTTTCAAGCGGAGTGTCGCCCGTTTGTTCTCGACCCCTATCCCTAGCGTCAATCTACTTTACCGTGACGAAGATAACACCCTGTCGGCAACATCGACGGATGGCGAGGGTTTTTGGCAGGCATTAGCACACACAGGCTGTGACCGCGCTGCTTTGCACACTGCCATAATTCTGGGGAATGGCGGAGCATGTGCTGCCTTGTTGGATTTTTTTTGCCGCCGCCCTCTGCCGAGAGTTGTCGTTTTGCGTCGTCGTGCAGATCACGACCGCTTGCTGACCGCGATCAATGCGGGGCGTTGTCAGCTCAGCTTCGCTGACTTCGGTCTTGCTCAGCTGCAGCGTGTGATAACGAACACTGCTGCTCCGCAACTACTCGTGCAGGCAACTTCCGCACCTCTGCACGGTGATGATCTGCGACACTTTTGTCCTGCGCTGGAAAATTTTCGTGGCACCTTCGTCGATCTCGTCTATTCACAACCTTCGGCACTTTACTACGAGGCACGAGCACGACGTTACAAGTGCCAAGACGGGTTGCCGATGCTTATCGAACAGGCACGGCTTGCCCAGAAATTATGGTGGGGCAAGTGCGCACCCTACGCGGCAATCTCCTCGTACCTCGCACAGGCAAGGAAATAACGCTTTACAAATGTCCTTTGTCGCGGCTACAAGGGTCGGCCTGAATGCTAACAAACAGTACTGGGGAGGGTTGCCATGCAAGGGGTGCTAGTTGCTTTGCTGTTGGGCAGCAGCGCACAGTTGCTCGCCGATGAAGGTAGGGATTTTTTGCGCACATTGCGCCAAAACCCGCACCAAGTGATGAACCAAAAACCGCATAAATATCGACCAGATGGTACGAAGATCGACGATGGGCGACAGTGGCCAAAGCATACCCGCGCCTTTCGGGTACACAACGCGGCAATCAAGCATGCCATCGACCAGCAGATTCTGGGCGAAGGCAAACAAGGTTGGGAGGCACACGACGATCCGCACTACCTTTTCGAAGAGGGGGTAGAGGTGGAAACCAACATCATGCGCTTGCCCCCCGCGGGCAAACTCACCTACAAACCGTGGTCAGCTTATTACTGGCCGATAGCTACAGGAGGTGTTTCGCTACGCTACGGTGACCCAGATTTCAACGCACTGCTGGCCGAAGAGAGCAGCAAAGACGAGGGTGTCTCCTACGAAAGAGTTATCAGCTACTATACACAACCTGCCGACCTGCTGAGACTACAACCTCTCGTCGTCGATAAACATCAAAAAATGCTGGACATGTATTCGCCTGCAGAAAAATACGACCTGCTGGTGGGTAGCGAAGATTTTAAACTTACCCAGTATGTCAAGGAACGAGGGCGCAGATATATGGATGAAAACGGTTCAGTTGCGATGTGGATGGGAATCTGCCACGGTTGGGCGGTAGCTTCCTATGCCTCACCCCGTCCTGCACAGAGTATTGCGGTGCGAGACACAGAGGGGAAGACAACGATTAATTTTTATCCCGATGATTTACGGGCGTTGCTGTCGTTAAAGTGGGCTGCATCGTCATCGTGGGATGGGCTTTTTATCGGCGGGCGTTGCAATGCCCAAGAATCTCCTGAAAACGACGACGATGCAAAGCGTATCAGGATAGACGAAAAAACAGGCCGAGTGCTAGACGCTGAGTGTTTCGACACTAACCCTGGCACGTGGCACACAGTTATCACAAACAAAATTGGACGTTACGACGAATCGTTTATCATGGACGCAACTTTCGATGCCGAGGTCTGGAATCAGCCCGTTTACGCCTATCGCGCACGGTATTATCACCCACGCACGGAAAAAGTGGGCACACTGGCAGAAAGCATCATGCCCATAAACGAACAATGGCAAGACACTTTTAAAGATTTTCGTCAGAACGGCAAAGCTAAAAAAATTGTCGTCGTTCAGATGGAGGTCACCTATGTGGTAGAAACTGAACCACGATCAGGTGAACCTTACCCCGATAGTTTGAGCAAAGTTACCTATTGGTATGATCTTGAACTCGATGCGCAGAATAACATCGTTGGCGGTGAGTGGTACAGCAACTATCATCCTGATTTTCTGTGGACGAAGAAACGCAGCTCCCGCCCTCAAAACACCATCGACAGCACTATCTCACGCCTCATCGACCCCAAAGCGACCGTGCGTGAATTTGTCACAACGCGCAACGTGCGTTCGTTTAACAAAGCCATGCTCGGTCGTCTTGCAGAACTGTCTGACCTGTCGGTGCGCATGGATGGCACACCGTTAGAGCTGCTTATCTACGGTTTGGTGGAGCTGGCGAGGTGATTTTGTCGTTGTGGCTGCTCTCGCTGCTCGGTGTGTTGTATAATCAGGGGGTGCAGGCACGCCCTCTTTGTCAGCAGGTTGCACCACCTGTGCGTACCGCTTGCCTCAAACAGTGGACGGTACTCGTCTATATGAACGGCGATAACGATCTTGCTCCGCATACGTTTACCGATCTCAAAGAAATGATGACGGTCGGATCTTCACCTGCAGTCGATATTGTTGTGCAACAAGACACTGATGACGACACGGGTAGCCGACGTTACCATGTGCGACGTGCGGAAGATTTTGCCGTGTCGCACATTGCCACCTTACCTGAACAAGACAGCGGAAAGATGCAAACACTGATCGATTTCCTCGCTTTCGGGGTTAAACATTACCCCGCACGGCACTACATGGTAATCATCTGGAGTCACGGCAAAGGCTATGCAGGTGGCATTGCTCCCGATTACAGTTCTGGCTCGCATCTGTCTATCGCTCAGCTCAGCACTGCGCTGGAGTACTTGCAGTATACGCACTTGCACGGGCGCAAAATCGACATCTATGCTTCCGATGCTTGTCTCATGCAAGCCTTGGAGGTTATCTATGAACTGCGCCAGCGTGCTCGTTTCATCATCGGCTCGGCTAATCGCGAGCAAACTAACGGCTGGCCTTATCGAGAGATTTTACAGTATCTGATTACCCATCCACAACGTCTACAACTAGCTCAAACCAGCGGTGCAGGAGCAGACGGGGCATATTGGTTAGCGAATGAAATTCCGCATTTGTATTTGCGTCACTACTACGAGCGCGACACGTGGGCGACGATGAATACAGTGGTTACGGCGGAAATTGCTCGCCGTGATTACTGGAGTTTGCGGCAGAGTCTGCAAAGGTTAACACACTCGTTGCGCATGTTTATCCGCCGCGATCCGTTTTTGCACCCTTTGTTAATTTTGGCCGCGGCCAATAATGCCCATCAATTTGCTCCCGCCAATCGCGATGTAAAAACTTTTCTTGCCCACCTGCAAACTCTGACCACCAGAGACAGTACTGTGCATCGTGCTAGCCGTGAGGTGCAAGCTGCTCTTGCTCAAATATTACTCAAGCCCGCTGCCAACGACCCTCACAAGCACGAACGTTATTTCTACAGCCGCGGGTTTGGCTACGGCACACAGGCTGCGGGTTTAACACTGTGGTTACCAGCTAGTTTGGCTGAATTCAGAGCGACCCAAAAGACTTTTGCACGAACCACACTGCTCGTCGAAACGGGATGGTATGAGCTACAGACAGAAATTTTCTCGCCTTTGCAACCGCGCTGAATTCATGCCACGAACTCAGTCTTGCCTGCAGTACAAGAGGGCATCCACAAAAACATGCGCACTAAGGTAAAGGTTTTCATTTTGTTGCACGATAAGGGGAGTGGAGAGTAATCTGTGCGTAAGTGGCGATGGGTAAGAACAGCAAGAAAAATTTGCCTAGACCGCCACGCCCTGGGGGTGTGGCGCAACTGCCAGATGATGACACCACTGCCATCGACGCACATTCTCCTCATAACGAGTCGCAAGGTAGGATAGATGCGACACAGCAATTATCGCGCAACCACCAGGCTGCCTTCCCTGCGCCAGAGAAGAAAAAAACAGACAAGGACCATCACACGAAAAGGTTAAGGGCAGCGACCGACAAACACAGAGCCACTGATCACAAGCTGCACAACGTGAAAAAAAGAAGAAAGAGCTCATCTGCGCGTCGCTCACGGCGCGCAAGAAGCCATGCTGTTCATTACAGAACAAAAAAAGTGAACAGCCCATGGTTTTTTAAGATGTCAATCGTCCTGCTCCCCGCTATGCTGTTGTTTCTTTCCTACGAGCATCGCAGCTTTATCGACATATATTTCTATCGGCTGCTAGATGAAACCCACCAGCTAGTGACAGGAAAAATAGAACGTGCCAAAAATAAAAGTGAGATCACGGCAGTTAGTGATATCAAAGATAGTACGTATGTCGTACAGCCGACATCGTTAGCAGAGGTCAGCTGTCGTGCTCTTAGGTCACAGACGAAGGAACAAAACATACTGGAGTTGGAATTCGAGGTGCAGTTTGCCACGGCTGAGTGCCATTATCTGCGCGGCGATTATGTGGGCAGCTACGGTTTGCTACACAAGAATATAGACAAACTTCACGACGAGTCGCTTTTGTTGTACACTATTTTACTCCTGAAAAGAAAGCAATTTAGCGAAGTCACTAGCTTTTTAAAAAACAAGTGCCAGCATGTCGGGGGAGGCAGCAGTTTTTTTCCTTGTCTTGCACAGGCACTTCTACATCTGTATAAATCAGGCAACATCACTTTCGATCTTGTCCCGAGTGTTGCTCATGAGAATAACTCTTACAGTGCTATCGCCTGGCTGTTGCTTGCCTTACGCGACAAAACCTACACCGTCTCTGACAGCTACCTTAACAAAGCGAATACAGTGGGAGGACGCAGCAATCGCCGTGTTGCCCTGAGCTATGTTTACGAAACGCTAATGCGTCACATCTACCTCCATGGCAACCGGAAAAATGCCGAGGAATTACTGCGCTTGACAACTTTAGAATTGAGCGACGAACACGCCGCAGCTTCGTGGTGGGTGCATTTTCTTGCTCGTCTTAAACTGACAGAGAAAAGCAAACGTCTGGCATGGCAAACTATCTCCAGCAAAAGTAGTTTAGTACACCTGTATAACAACTTCGACTCCCTACGCATCGTCGGCACTGAAAGCATCCGTATCGGTCACAGCGGAGCTTTACATGCAGTGCTCAACAAAGTGAGTAAGAATCAGCGAGACACCTGGGGCACATCAGCAAAGGAATCCATGCGGTTTCTCGAGCGTTGGAAGATAAGATTAGGCATGGCTAACTCTCGTAATCGCTCCCTGATAAAAAACATAAAAAAATATGCAATTAATTATGGGGAAGATTATTTCTACTGTTTTTTTATGGGCGTAGCCACGCTGAACAGAATCGGAAGAAGTGGTGATTATACTCACTCTACCAAGCTCATCTCACGCAGTATGCTCTTGCACGACAGCTGGGAAACCAATTATGCCTATGCCCTCATGCTGTTGAGAGGAAAACAATCCACTCAGCTAACCAACCATATGCGTAAATTAGAACGCATAACAATTACATCTGCGCACAAAAATTGGCTTTTCCTCCTCAGGGCTGAAATAAAAATCAACACTGGGAAACACGATGCCGCAACTGCCGACTTACGCCACCACATCAGCAACAACCCGCAATCCTTCACCGCCCACCGTTTGTTGGTAGCCGCCTACCAACGCGCCAACAAACACAAGGAAGCTCGCGTAGTGCGCAAGGCTTACGATCGTTTGCAGAAGAATATCCCCTACTACAACACCGCCGAAGGCCTGAGTTCACCTATAGGGGCATTCGCCCTCCTGTAGATGTTGCCACCGCCTCGCACTATCCCCTCCCTCTTCACTACAACTGACAAACTCTTGGTTATAGTAAGTATGGGCGTGGGAGGAAGAAAATAATGGAAAAAACAATTGACAAACTGTCTCGGCTGAGGTTAGACGGTCGCGTCGTCGGGTTAACCGCTCTTCATAAAGGACTCCGTGATGCGAAACGTGTTGCTTGTCGTGCTGCTGGTACATATGCTGGTTATGGCCGCTGCCAGTGCTGCTCCTGTCCCTAAGCTGCAAGCCTGGCGCGAGACGCTCCGCAGCTTCAAGCTGCCACCGCTGCAAGAGAAAGTAAGCACCGCCCTGAGGAAAAAAATACCCCCGCAGGCTGCGGCAATCGCTGCTGCTGGCCTCGTCTTGTGCAGCAGCTTAGCGATGACGGGATGCGCCGAGCGCAGGTCTATCCTCGACATTACCGACACCGAGTACGTTGACCCTGGCGACAATGCCGCAGGACAATACGTCACCTTCTATATCGACAACCAGCGCTACGAAGGCTACTGGGAGCTAACCTACGACAGTCAACTACTGATCGAGATCGACGATGGTTACGGCAAGACCGTGTTGCTCGAACACATGACAGGCAGAGTCATCCCTGACCATCCTGACCTCGATGCCGAGGTGCTCGTTTACGGCGAACGCAACGGCCACGATGTCGATAAATACGGCGAGGTAAAAGAGGTCTACGACAACGGCTTCTACATCATCGAGATCGACGAGATAGTATACGTCAACAGCGGTCAGTCGGTAAGAAACGTGAGAGAGACACTGCTGATCAACGTCGCGGTGCTGCCAGAGGATGGCGGGTTTAGCTTTCTCGATGACCTCAGCCCGTAACTTGACCAGAAAAAACTACCTTTGAAGAAACCACCAGCACTCAAGGTTGAAGGACTCACTAAGGTTTACACCCCCGACACCATCGCTCTGCAAGACGTGAGTTTTACCATCGCCGAGGGGAGTTTCTTCGCTCTCCTCGGCCCTAACGGGGCGGGCAAATCAACCACCATCGGTATTATCACCAGCCTCGTCACCCGCACCGCAGGAAAGATAAGCGTCTTCGGACACGATCTCGACCGTGACCGCACGCAAGTGAAGGAGATGATAGGAGTCGTGCCGCAAGAATTTAACTTCAACATCTTCGAAAAAGTTGGCGACGTGGTAAAAAATCAAGCGGGCTACTTCGGTCTGTCTCGTCATGAAGCACGACAACGCAGTGCCGAAGTACTGAAAAAACTCAAACTATGGTACAAGCGCCGCTCCACATCCCGTAGCCTATCAGGCGGCATGAAACGTCGCTTGATGCTAGCACGCGCCCTCGTCAACCACCCTCGCCTGCTGATTCTCGATGAACCCTCAGCAGGAGCAGATATTGAGATAAGATACCAAATGTGGGAGCTACTGAAAGAGCTGAACGACCGCGGCACAACCATCATCCTCACCACCCACTACCTCGAAGAAGTAGAAAAGCTGTGCGACCACGTCGCCATCATCGACAAAGGACATATCGTTGAAGACTCACCCCTCAACGCCCTGTTGGCTAAACTGCGCACCCAATCGTTCCTCGTCACCGTTGCAAACCGCTTCACCCCACAGGATACCCACCCCTTACCCAACGGCACGGACACATACAAAATTGCCAAAATAGACGATCACACACTAGAAATAAACATCACCGCCGTCGAAATGCTCGGCGATGCCCTCAACAAACTAAGTGCCGCAGGCATCAAGATTAAAAACATCACCAATAAAACCAACCGTATCGAACAACTGTTCCTCAACCTTACCACGAGACAATAGCCGATGGGATTCAAACGGCAGTGCATCGCTCTCTACACCCTACTACACAAAGAATGTGTGCGCATCATCCGTATCTGGAGTCAGTCGATCATCCCCCCCGCCATCACCATGGCACTGTATTTTATCGTCTTCGGCAAGCTGATCGGCGACAAAATCAGCATGGCAGAAGGTTTCTCCTATATGCAGTTCATCACCCCAGGGCTGATTATGATGAGCATCATCTCCAACTCATATATCAACGTCTGCTCATCCTTCTTCAGCCTCAAATTCCAGAAAAGCATCGAAGAGCTGATGGTTGCCCCCATCAACAACTTCTGCATCGTGCTCGGCTTCGCAGGTGGTGGCATCTTTCGCGGCTTGCTGACAGGCACAACCGTCTGCATCATCTCCCTGCTATTCACCAAACTACAAGTCCACAGCTGGTTCATCATCATCGCCTTCTCCGTCCTAACAGCCCTAACCTTTTCGCTCGGCGGTTTCCTCAACGCCCTGTTCGCCAAGAAATTCGATGATATCTCCATCATACCTACCTTCATCCTTGTCCCCTTGACCTACCTCGGCGGCGTGTTCTACAGCATCAGTACCTTGCCAGAAATCTGGCAGAAAGTTTCCCTTGCTAACCCCATCCTCTACATGGTAAACGGCTTCCGTTACGGTTTTCTCGGTGTCAGCGACCTAAGTGCTTACGCTGGTTTCGCGATCCTCGCCGCTTTCGCTGCGTCGTTGTTCTGCCTCGATGTTTTTCTGCTGTACAAGGGCACGGGAACAAGAACCTAACCGCACGGGAGATCGACACGATGCGCAACAAAATAACCCCCGCCCTACTGCTCTACGCCGTCCTTGCCCTCCACGGCACGGAGACAGCACGGGCACACAGCTGCACCAACAAGCGCATCATCGCCCGTGTCATCCAGGCGGGGGGGTTCAAGACCGCAGGCTACCCTCTCCTCCAACAACTACTGCTCACGACCGCATTTGCCTGCACCACACTCTCGTGTGCGGTAGTGAAACCCGCTCTCTACGAAATTGGCCTGTTCAACCCCAGCAGTGCGATGCAAGCCGAAGCTATCAGTACAGCCGTGCTCACCGCGCAACGTGAGTTTACTGCCACGGAAGAAGAGAATGAACCACCGATCGTTCGCCAGCATGTCTACATCCTTAAACCCGTCGCATTCGGCTACCAGCCTATGCTTGCCGAAGTTGTCACGGTAGAAAAACACTCGGTGACAGTGCGTGGCTACGGCCACAGATACGAACGCACCGCCGCTCCCGACGACGTTGCAGGCTATCTCATCGACGACCATCCCGATGTCGGACAAGAGGTAACGCTGCCTAGCGAAATGGCGGGCTTTACGCACTACGACGGTACGGTCATCGCCGTCTACACTAACGGTATCCAAGCCGTAAAAATTACCCACAAAACTAACCTCTTCGGCGCACGAGAAGAATTATACTCCGAAGACGATGCTCCCTATATTCGTTTTACCTGGCAACAACAACGACAAAACTTGACACCACAGGCACGATGATTTAGACCCGCCCCCCCAGCGGGTAGTTATTGCACGTAGATTAAGGAGGAAGATATGCGCATAGGAAGCTGTGTTCTGGCGCTTGCTTCTTTGCTGTTGAGCAGCACAGCAGACACAGGTTACGGCAAACAAGGCAATCTCCAGCTCGCCAAAGGGCGGAAACGCCTCACAAAGGTAACGCAGAAATTGACACAGTTCGTCGTCAAAGGACAGGGCAGTCACGTCTCAAGGCAAAAACTTATCGCAGGCGCAGGTCTCGCGCTGCTCATGTGCACCTCCCACCTATCCTGCGGAGGTGGAACAGCTTTGCGAGGAGTCGCACTGCAACAGCAATATGTGCGCAGTCCCGAGGAGATAGTGGGGCGGCACGTGCATTTTGTCAGCGGAGGGCGTGACTATGTGGGCTACGTTGCCGATGCTCTCGCGTCCGATGAAGTTAGCATCGACCTCTACGACGGCAGCATCATGACTGCCAAAACCGACCAAGTGCGCGGGATTCGCATAGATGCACACCACGACGAACATCGACAGGTAATGCTCACCAGCCACGACAAGGACAAAAAGTTTTGGCATGGTCTGGTAGTGGCAGTGTACGACAGCAATTTCTACGAACTTATGATAGTGGCATACATAGACTCGGAAGGCAATTTGCACACCATAGTATCTCCCTACGTGATAATCACGCACTTCGACAACATCCTCCCTGCCCTGGGAGAAGCTGTCGATTGAAAATTTTACTGACCAACGACGATGGCATCAATGCCGAGGGTCTCACCACCGCCGTTGCCGTGGCCGAGGCGCGCGGTGACTTTCTCGCCGTTGCCCCCTTCACCGAGCAGTCGGGCAAAAGCCATTCCATTACCAAAGACGAGCCCTTGCGCCTGCGCAAGATACGGGAACATGTCTACGCACTCGGCGGCACACCCGCTGATTGCATCAAGTTTGCCCTGCACGAACTGCTCGCAGGCACGAAACCCGACCTCGTCATCAGCGGGGTCAACCACGGGGCAAATCTCGGTCAAGACACCATTTATTCAGGCACAGTCGCCGCGGCGATCGAGGCTGCCATGAACGATCTGCCTGCCATCGCCTTGTCACTGTGTGGCTTGCCACCGTACCACTTCGACAGTGCAGAAACAGTACTACGCCGTGCGCTGCAAAAATTCGCCCCCCACGTGCCAGCAGGGCGCGTCCTCAACGTCAACATTCCCAATCTGCCTGTCGATAAAATCAAAGGCATGCGCTTCGCTACCCTCGGCACACGTCACTACGAAAAAAAATTCTACCAAGCCCCTAACCCCCGTAACATCCCCTACTACTGGATGGGCTGGACTTTTGGCGGTTTCGACGACAAAACCCCAGGTACCGACTGTGTCGCCGTCGACACAGGCTACGTCAGCCTTTCAATGCTCAAACCATCGCTAATCGACCGCAGCATGAACGAAAAATTTGCCGACCGATATGGGCTGGTTAATTTTTGAGCCGCCTCCCTCTACAAAACTACCACGCCATTCTGGCGTAGCTCGTCTCTGAGCTAGCCTAAAAAAGCGTGGACACACGACGACACGTGAGCTACAATACGGCCGAGTTGCAGAGCATGTCCATACGTTGGAACCGATACGTATTTATTGGGAGTCTGGTGTCTGCGTGGTGAGCGAGCCGCCGCCTGCGATGGGTACGATCTTCAGTAGTCATCTGCAGGCTAGGAGGAAGCCTAAAGCGTCAGCCGAGACACCCACCTAGTCGAAGGTGGGTTCCCGCTACACAGGCTCTGCGACTCTCCTCTCGACGACAGGGAGTTGTTGTATCATGCATCTTGCCCCGCGCATGTCGGCGTTGCGTCCGTCTCTGACCATCGGCTTAAACACCAAGGCGCGCGCCTTGCGTGCCCAGGGAATTGGTTTCCACAGCCTCGCACAAGGAGAGCCAGGGATACCGACTCCCTCTGCAATCGTGCAGAGGGCGATGGCAACGATGGCTACGGGGCATGTCTACTATTCCACCGCGGGAGGAACGGCTGAGTTGCGGCGTGCAGTGGTAGCCAAATACAAGCGTGAGAACCAACTCGACTACAGAGAAGATGAAGTTGTCTGCGGTTGTGGCACGAAGGAGGTGCTCCTGCACAGTTTCCTGTCGATTCTCGCTCGCGGCGATGAGGTTATCCTCCTTGCACCGCATTGGGTTAGTTATCTCGAACAAGCTAAAATATGCGAGGCGAAGGCGGTGGTTGTGCCTTACGATGCTACACAGCCCTTGCCTCGTGTCGAGCAATTAGCGCGTTGGGCGACACCGCGCACTAGAGCGATAGTGTTGAATTTTCCCCACAACCCCACAGGGCATGTGCCGAGTCGCGCTGCTTACGAGGAACTGGGTGCTTATCTACAGAGCCAAAACTGGTGGATTATCAGCGATGAGATTTACGAATACCTCAACTTCAACAACGAACGGCGGCACTATTCTATCCTAAACGTCTGCCCCCAGTTGCGAGACCGCACCATCCTCATCAATGGCCTCTCCAAAGGTTTTGCCATGACTGGCTGGCGTGTCGGTTATGCTCTAGGCAACAAAGATATTATCGCCAACATCAGAAAACTCCAAAGCCACTCCACCACCTGCTTGCCTTCCTTCACCGAGAGCGCGGCTATCTTCGCTTTGACACAAGGTAAAACCTTGATGCAGGAGATGATTGACACCATCGCCACAAAATTACAAAAACTGCAACAGTGGCTGCGTGACATGTTACCAGAGTTGGTTTTTACACCTGCCCAAGGAGCGTTCTATACTTTTCCGCAGCTGCCTGCCTGGTTGACACGCACCTCTTGCCCTACAGCGCTCGCTTTCTCGGAATGGCTGTTCGACAAACACAAACTGATCGTCGTCCCTGGCGAGTCTTTTGGTGTGGAGAGGCATATCAGGCTTAGCTGCACCGCGCCCGAGCGGTACACGCAGGAAGCATTGGCTCTGCTGGCTAAGGGTTTACAAGAATTAAAAAAAACAACTTAACCACATCGCCTACCCTCCCACCTGGAAACACTACAGCGAGAAACTCCGTCTGCCGATACGCGGTGGGGGGGAAAGAGATGGCACAGGTAATGCCAGACATAAACAGAACACGGGTAGTGTTTCAGAGCAGAGCGGAAGAAAACTTTTACCGTAAATGCAAAAAATTTTCCAGACATTGGCAAATATACTATTCCTGTAACCTTGCGGCCCTCGAAGAAGGCAGGGGGATGCTCGACAATGAAATGGATTTTGTGCTCTATCATCCACGGTATGGCATTGTGGTGGTTGAAGTTAAGGGGGGTCGGATACGGCATACAGAGGGCAAATTTTTCTCCCTAAATCGTTTTGATGAATTGTTTCCAATTAAAAATCCGTTTCAGCAAGCCTTAGTCTGGAAGAGCAGGTTTTTGTTGCAGTTGAAACAACAGCGTTTGCGTGTACCTGTCTGTCATGCGGTATGTTTTCCTTCTGTGCATGAGGATGAGTTACCTGTCAGCGCTGCCATTGAGCCAGCGATTGTCATCGGTCGTCAACGTTATGAAAGTCTTGAAAAATCACTACTCACCATTATGCAGCGGTCAATTCCTGAAAAATTTCGCACTTTTAGTGACGTCGGAAAGAAACTTACTAAATTTTTGCTGGGGACAACTTTCACCTCTCGTCTTTATGTGCGTGATTACATCGATAGTCACGATTTACGTTTGCGTGATCTCGATACTATTCACGAAACTTTAGTTACGCCGTTGAGCAGCAGTCGTTGGCTTGGTATTGAGGGCGAAGCAGGCACAGGGAAGAGTATGTTAGCTGTTTTGTTAGCACGACATTTTAGTAATGTCGGGCAAAAAGTGTTGCTACTATCGTCTAACCCGCTGCAAAGTCTGGCAATAAAAGCAGAACTTGCTGATACTGCACAGGTTAACACTTATCTTGAATTGGCGACTTCTTTTGGTGTGAACATGCTTATACCGCCCGATACGCATAGAGGTAGCCGTGAAGATTGGATGCAATTTGCTGCTCCTGAAACCTTAGAGAAAAAAATTCGCCAGCAAAAAAATTTTTATGATGTTTTAATTTGTGATGAAGCACAGGACGTGCAGCCCTTTTGGTGGCAAGCGTTGCGGGAGCTATTGCAAGGGCGTGAGGCACGTTTTTATTTGTTCTTCGATCGCAGTCAGGGGATTTTTGGTTCGGGTGGTAAACAAGAAAAATTTGATCCTGATGTGGTGTTGCCTATCCCTGCACCTTATTTTCCTCTCGTTCATAATTACCGTACTACCCGTGAAATTGCCACCTTTGCACGTGCATTTAGAACTGGTGATTCCATTTTACAAAGTCACTGTGGCCGACTTGGCTACGAGCCACGTTTGTTTGTTTATCGGCAGCAACAAGATTTTTTAGCGCAATTGCAAAAGCTGATCACCTATCTTGTTAAGCAAGAGATGGTAAAACCCCATGAGATTGCTATTTTGTCAGGGCGAGAACCAAATGCTAATGTATCTTTGTTCAGGGGTGTACGAGAGGTGGCGGGTTTGCCTTTACATCGTTTTCGTTTACGGCAGCAGCGGGGCAAAACGGGGTTGGCGGAGCAACCGCAGGGTAGTTTATTGTTGGCAACTATTCAGGCTTTCAAGGGCTTGGAGAGTCGTATTGCTATTTTGGTTAACCTCAGTGAATATCAGTTACCCATTGAGCATCCTATTATGTCTAGTTTGTTTTACGTTGCCAGCACACGGGCTCAGCACATGCTGTATGTTTTTACTCGTGATGGGGATAGCAAGACTACTGCCTGTAGAAAAGCGTTGACGACGATCAAAAGTGCAGGAGCATTGGTTATCGATAGCAAAGCTACCCTGCAGGAGTTTGTCGGCACGGTTACTTGGTATGATCCGCAGCGGGTTGGCTGGTTAAGTATTGCGGGGCAAAATCTCGCCAAGAGTAATCTGATGTTTTTCCCTCACGATGTAAAAAAAGCGGGGCTTGTCATTAAAATTGGACAAAAATTGCGTTTTACCCCCAAAAATGAAGGGTACGCAATAGTTGCCACCGCTTTGCAAAGCATGTAGATGGGGGTGGGCAGTCAGCACGTTGTTCGCTAGCCACGGTTGAGAGTGCGCTTAATGTCGGCCAGCTCTTCTCCGCTGAGCTGTATAACATCACAGATCTGCTCGTCAGGCATACCTTTCGCCAGCATCCGAGCGATAACATCCCGCTGCTTCCGCTCGATGCCCTGTTCGATGCCCTGTTCAATACCTTGCTCGATGCCCCGTTCAATACCTTGTTCGATGCCCCGTTCGATGCCCCGTTCGATACCCTGTTCGATGCCCTGTTCGATACCCTGTTCGATACCCTGCCTGAGACCACGCTCAACACCACGCCTCTCCGCCTTGTCAAGACTGAATTCTATCGTGGGCATAAGTCTCTCCTCCTCACGTAGACCTGGCCAATACTCCCGCTCAATGCGATCAAACTCACCCCTCCCAAACCCCCCATCGGTATATTCATAGTAGTCCGTTAGCGGAATCATCACAATACCCCTGTGCACAGCTGGAATCTCACGCGCTTTCCGCAACAGCAACGCCACATCTTCTTCCGTCGCACGCCAAAAACGGCGAATAGCCTCGATAACTACCCCCGTAGATTCAGCCCGACGCAAAACACTGTCCGACAGTTTGTGCAGATTTATGATTTTACAGAAAAAATTAGGATTGAGATGTTACAGCGACTGCACCGCCGCAGGTATCTCCCCCCTCCTATTCCTGAACACCCAACTGTTGTAGTCACTAGGAGGAGCGAAATTCTCGTCCTCGCAACACAGCAAAACGATAGGAATGACGATGCCACCTGTGCGACGACACAGTTCCGTGTGGTACTCCTTGATCTGTAGAAGAACATCGTTTACCCTATGCGCCTTGAACTCAAAAACTATGCAGATGGTTAGCGGCGGCTCACCTGCATCGCCTTTGAGATCGACAGAGACGACAAGATCAGGGCGGCGACTCTTGCCTGCAATATCCCTCGCTTCGCTCTCATCGATGCGCACCCTAGTTAAGTCTAACACCTCTAACTCTGCCTCGGTGAAGCTTAGCGCCACAATTTCTTGCACAAATTCTTTATTTTTGTAGATCTTTTGAAAGATGGCATCATGTGGATGGCCAGCCTGCAGATGCCTACCCCGCATTCCCCTTTGCTCTCCAGCCACAAACCTATCTCCCCAAATCAAATAACTAATTAGCAAGGTAGCACAAAGAAACATGGAGACTCTAGCGTTTTTTACGGGGGCATCTACACACATAAACATTGTCAATATACGAATTTTAATTATTACAATACCATACAAAGGTTGTGTTCAAAGCGGCGTAGCAAAAGTATCGCGTTGATACCGACAACCAAACCTTTGGCACTCGCAGATTTTGCAACAGCTCTACGGTTTGTTAAAATATAACCAGCACTTGTTTGTCTTGATGATGGGCGATGGAGGAGGTGTTTGGCCTTTTGTACGGCTGGCGATGGCGGTTGTTTATATTTGGTTTTGTTTATTTTTTCGTTGTTTATGAGCAACTGCAAAGTACAGAGCAGGCGGGGGGATGCGCTCGATAGTAGCGTGCAGTTTATCTCGGTGGATGGGGCGGTAACTTTTGCTTTTCGTTCCGAGCTCGCGTTGCAATGTGATGTCGTGATGGATAATACCAGCTATGCGTGCAACAAGCCTGCGGCGAGCAAGAGCACGTGGCAGGCACAGTTGGGGAAACTTGACCCCGCCCGTAGGCAGGAGCTCGTGTTGCATCTGCGCCCTGAAGGGGGCGAGGCCAGTCAACGCACCTACACCTGGCGGGGAGTGCGGCGGGGGGAGCATGATTTCCGCCTCAAGCTCAACGTTCCTCTGATGACTGCGGAGGTGGTGCAAGTTGAGGGCATGCCTATGCCCGAGCACGCCGCGACTGTGTCTGGTTGTCGGGCTACGTCTGGTGGGGACGAGGTTTTCAAGCATGCTGCGGTGCCATTCGGTATTACCGAGCTAGCGACCGTTGGCTTTGGGGAGGCATCGGCACGGTATCATGCTCACGACGCAAACTATGTGCGTTTAAACTACGAAGATTTTGCCGACGAGCAGGAATGGGATTTCCGCTACGTGCTTGCCGAGATAGAGACGCTGTTCACGCTCAAGCCGCCCGCACGGTTGCGTGCGGTGAGCATCGATGGGGGACATGGCGACTTCGCCCTCGTCGGTACTCTGATGACGCAGCGGAGACTTGGCAAGGTGAACGCACCTGTCGAGGTGCGGTGGAAAATCGCCAACCCCACCCCTAAAATGCGCCTCAGTATTTCCTTCACTGGTGACGATAAGGGGGCACAAGGTGAGTGTTTTGCCGACCCCAAGGATGGAAGGATGGAGCTGGATGGCGAGTTTTTGCAACAATTACCAGCGGGTGACTATACCATGCTGGTGCAGTTGCACTCGACGCAGAGGGTAGATATTTTTGGTACAGTGTCTGCATCGTGGTTGGTAGACGCACATGACTGGCGACAGGGAACGATTGCAAAACGGTAAGCCCGTTGCGGGGAGTACTTCAGGATGAGGCTTGCGGCATTTGTGTTACTTATTTTTTTCAGCAGCGAGGTTCAGGCAGCGATTACCAAGTTGCTGAATAAGCGCCGTGTTGTGGTCATCGACGATAGCGATGTCAGCAAGGGCGATAAGGTGTGCTTTTACAGTGCCAGCGGCCGCAAGCGAGCGTGCGGCAAGGTGGTGAAGGTGAAGGAAGACAAGTCTTACGTCAGGGTCAAGAGCAAGAAACGCTTCCGCCGCTTGAAGAAGGGCATGACCCACGAGGTCGACGGCGGTGGCGGTAGAGGTGGTGCTGCTGGCGGTCACAGCTTTATCTTTCGCCTTCTCTATACTCCTGGTCTCATGGCGCGTTCACAGTTCAATTATCTCAACACTATCGAGGAAGGCGAAAACACAGATGGTCCTTTTCTACCCCTGTCTGATGCAAGAGTCGCCGAAAATGACCAGATAGAGAGCTGGCTAGCACGCAGGTTTCCGTGGGGCAGCGGTGGGGCGGAGGGCGAAATATTCATCACACCGACGATGTCGATTGCGATGGGGGGACGCTGGACGCTCATCAACACGTCACCGCGCGCTACCGTCGACATTCTTAAAGAGGGATCGGACGAACACTATTCTTCGGAGTATAAGAGCCATGAGATAAACTTCTGGCTTGACTTTTTTCTTCTGCATGTTCCCGATTTCGATCTCAGGCTCGCGCTAGGGGGAGAGTTTACCATGTCCAGTGTCAGTATCGACACGACGCGCATGAGGGATGAAACGGTGAGTGACAGAGTAGTGGTGGAAAAAATAGTGACAGAAGATGCCTTTGTGGGTAAATCTAGCGCGAGCGTAGCTTCCGTGCGCTTTTCCGCGCGCAAAGACTTCTCGATGGGTGTATACGGACTGGGGCTGGGTGTCACCGCGATCATCTCCCCGCTGACCATCAGCAGTTCCTTCAAGCTGGACGGCGAGCCGCGTGATAGCGAATTGCTGGAGGAATACGGGAACGACAAGGAGAAGATGGTCGCCGACATCGAGGCTGCTCTCGAGCATGGCCATCATGTGTTCTCGCTGGTGTTAGGGTTGTCGTTCTATCTCGGTGTCTGACGGTACTGTAATTTGGAGGACTGTTGTGCTCACGTGCGTGGCGACTGGTCGGTAGCGATGGCGAAGCAACCACCCCTGTATACCCGTGGCGGTGATGAGGGCAAGACGGCACTGGCAACAGGCACACGGGTGGGCAAGGATGATGCACTTGTCTGTGCGTATGGCACGGTCGATGAGTTGAATGCCCACGTCGGTCTGCTGCATGACAGCTTGCAGGTGCACGACGAGTGGGCGTGGAGGGAGCCGCTCGTGTCGTTGCAGCGCATTCAGCATGAGTTGTTCAAGCTCGGTACGGAGATCGCCGCCCTGCCACGCATGCGGGGGAAGAGGCAAGAGCTTGTTGCGGCTGACATAGAGCGCTTGGAGGCGGAGATCGACGCGTTCATCGCACCGTTGCCGCCGTTGCGCAATTTCGTTCTCCCCCGTGGTCATGTGCTTGTGTCGCGGGTGCATATCTGTCGTACTGTCTGTCGGCGGGCGGAACGTAAACTGTGTGTTTTGCTGCGGGGGGATTACCCGCTGCGTCCAGAACTGATCGCCTATCTCAATCGCCTCAGTGATTGGTGTTTCGCTCTCGCTCGCCACATCCTACACGCCTTTAGGGTGAAGGAAGAGTTGTGGACACTGCGGTGAACTCGTTCTCGTGACAAAAATCATGGCACTAGGGGCTGATGCTTTGCAAATACAACTCCCTGCCATCAGCGGAAATCCGCCCTTTAACCAGCACACGGCGCGTGCGTTTTAACAACTCGTTCTTGAAGGCTTGAGCAAAAAACACCCCCGTAATATGGCTGCCACGGGTGTCCTTGAACTCAATTTTGCATTTGACACGACAGCGATAAAGTTCTGATTTGCTGAAGGACAGAGGGCCGAGCAACACGACTTGGTTGCTCTTCCTGCGCGCCGTTTTGATGTCTAGGGCCTTGGGTTTCCTTCCCCCACCTTTTTCTGTCTCATAAGTGTCGATAGGGGTAAATTCCTCTGGGTCAAGCGGTAAGTCAACGATATTGGCGGTTGTCTCTGAACCTCCTTCACCTGCGACGGTGAGTTTTTGCACCCCGTAAAACAATGCCAACGAGACGACACCACCCGCGAGCATGGCTGGTATCACTAACAGCGATCTGCTGTTGTCACGCGGAAGACGGTATCTCCTGTTCGTGTGGCTGAGACTACTGGCATGCTCAGCGGTGGTTTTTCCTCTGCGGTTCGGCTCGGGAGATACATTACCCTCAGCAGAAGGTGAGCCGATGACTTCGAGATTGCGTCGTCTCTCACTTGGCACGATGCGAGTTGCATCTGCATCAGCGCGTTTCTTCTTGGCGCGACGTGCTTTTTTCTTCTTGGCGATAAGCTCGGTAAGGGTAGTGCGTTGTTGCGTGGTTGCCGACTCCACCGTGATCGAGTAATCGTAATCCCCCCTCTCCACGCTACTCAACATGTCTTGCAGCGAAAAAGGCCCGACCTTGCCAAACTGTTCAACGATATACCACTTCTCTGCCATGACTCACACGTACGACAAGCCGCGTCCTGTCAGCGTTGTCGGCGTAATGGGCGTAAATTTTAGCCGCGCAACGAAAAAATTAGGTAAAGATTAAACAGGGCGATCGAAAGCGATGAGGTGGTAGCTTGCCTCTTCTGCCTCGGCAAACTTGCGCCCCTGCGACAGACAGAATTGGCGGTAGTTGCGAAATGCAGGGGCATCACGAAAGGATTTGATGATCTTCGCACAGGTGGGGCAAGTCATCATCGTGTTATGCTTGCCGTGAATAGCCACCGTCTGTAGGCAACACGTCGCTAGCCCCGTAGCATAGGCGACATTGTCAGTCATGGTCTCCTCGTGCAAACCCATTCCTTCTATTCTAACACAGGCACGTTTGCTTCTGCCAACACCGCCACGAAACAAGCACGCAGACTGTTCTTCACCTCTGTCAGGGGCAGTTCCCGTCCCAACAACTTGCGCATGGAAGTTACTGAGACCGCGGGTAAACCACAGGGAACGATAAGCTCAAACAAGTCCAGGTCATTGTTGACGTTCAGTGCCAACCCATGCTGGGTAACACGATTCTTGATACGAATACCGATGAAAGCGATCTTCTCCTTCCCCACCCACACCCCTGGCAGACCTCGTCGCACCCGCGCCGCAATTCCGTAACGCTGCAACACCCGCATCGCGGTCTGCTCCAACGCCTCGATGTAAGCACGTACTCCCCGCGGCTTGGCGAGGCGCAAAATCGGGTACAGGACGATCTGCCCCCACACGTGAGCCGTCACATCCCCGCCTCGCTCACTGCTATGTACGGCAATGCCACGCCGCGCCGCTTCCGCAACGCTTATCTTGATGTTGCGAGGGTCAGCGTTGCGTCCCAGTGTCAACACGGGTGGGTGCTCGGCAAGTAATAAAAAATATTCGCCCTGCACCGCACGTTGAGCATAGACAAGCTGTGCTCGTAGTGCAGCAGGCCAGTCAATGATGCCGAGATCTACTGTCTCAAAAACCCACATCGACATCTCCGACACCCTTGCGCACAACTAAAGGTATCTCGGTGGTAAGATCAATGATCGTCGTTTCTGCGGGACTGATTTCTGTGCCGAGATCGATGACTAAATCAAGCGCATGTCCATATTTTTCTTGAATTTCATAGCCGAAACGCAACTCCTGATCACCGTCTGTCAGCATGGAGGTCGTCGCTAACGGCCTGTCTAAACGCGCCGTGATCGCACTCAATACGGCACAGCGCGGAATGCGAATACCTACGTTGAGGCGCTTGTCTTTGATCTGGCGCGCCAAAGAACGATTGCTCTTGAGGATGACAGTGTACGCACCAGGCAAAAGCTTTTTCAGCACCTTATAGGCACGGTTATCGATGTTGGCAACCTTGCTTGCCATCGACATACCAGCACAGATGAGGCTGAAAGGCTGGCTTTTCGGGTGAACACGCTTGATGCGCCGCATTTTTCCTACCGCCCTAGTACTACTGGCATCGCAACCGAGTGCCCAATTGACATCGGTCGGATACGCCACCACCCCACCCTTTTCCAGTACCTGACATATCTCTGTGAGATGACGTTCAGGGACAGGATCAGCATAGGTAAAGATATGCTTGCCCACCGTTCTCCACCCCATCGCATAGCACAAAGCCCGTTACTATCCATGCTACGCCGAAGTCAAAATGCTCACAAGCGGTACAAAAACAACAACTACACGAAGAAGGCGAGGCCACTAACCCTCAACACTGGGACGGATGAGCGGCATTTTTCGGGCCGCACGTTTTTTCAGCAGTTTGCGCAACTCCGCCTGGGGGTTATTGCACACCGCGGGAGTGATGACGAAGCGATCGATGTCCGTTGAGGGAAGCTCAAACTTAAAATCACGCAAGATATCTTCACAGACCGTCATGATCCCACGTGCACCTGTTTTCTCTTGATAGGCACGCTCCGCAATACGCTGCAAAGCCTTGTCGGTGAAGGTGGCATCGATCCCGTAAGCACGAAAATTACGCTGATACTGCTTGATAATCGAGCCTTCCGAATACTTTAGCACATCGTAAAGATCACCGCTGGAAAGGTTACAACAACTGACCCTGATAGGAATACGACCGATAAACTCTGGCTCGAAACCAAAATCGATGAAATCCTGCGTCGTCGCCAAACTCAACAGATCATCGTCGCCATGACGATGATCTTCCGTCTTGAAGCCGATGCTGTTTTTGTTGAGACGAGTCTTGATCGGATCTTTCAGCTCGTTGAACGCACCACTGACTACGAACAAAATGTGGCGGGTGTTGATTACTTGCTTCTCCACCTTACCCTTGCGCTGAAACTCCATCATCGCCTGCATCTGCGAGGCAACATCGTTCCCCGCCCGCAGATCTATCTCGGTCTCCTCCATCAGTTTCAACAAACCGATCTGCACACCGCGACCGCTGATGTCTCGCCCGTAGCCGCTTAAAGCCGACGCAAGTTTATCGATCTCATCGATGTAAACGATACCATACTGTGCGGTGTGCACATCGTTGTTCGCCTGCGAAACGAGATCACGCACGAGATCCTCGACGTTTGCCCCCACATAACCCGTCTCAGTGAAACGCGTAGCATCCGCCTTCACGAAAGGAATGCCGATCAAGCGCGCAATCTGCCTGATAAGATAGGTCTTGCCCACCCCCGTCGGCCCCAGAATCATGATGTTCTGCTTGTAGTACTCGTAATCCTTGCGGCGTAGATCTTCCTGCACATGGTTGTAATGGTCGCAAACTGCAATTGCCAACGCCTTCTTGGCTTCGTCCTGTCTGATGACATAACGATCGAGATGCGCTTTGATGTCCTTTGGCTTGAGGTTGAAGGAAAAGCTGGTGCTTTCCTGCTCCTCCTCGTCCTCGTCTTCGTCCTCATCGTCGTCACCGCCCGCCCGCTCCATCTGTTGGGCGAAAATCTGCACCCTGCCACCAAAACGTTCCTTGACAAAACGCTCAAACTCCCTCTGCACCTGCTCGGGGGTGGGAAAATCCTTGTCGCTCACCGCATTACCCTCTCTTACCCGAACAGCCATTCTAGCAGAAAACTTGCCCAAAACAAAGTGTGCTGAACAATGGCGGGCAATAAAACTTGACACCGTGACAGAAAGGGGATAGCGTTGCGCTAGGCCAGCCCCTGATTTCTGTTTTTTTGGTACATGCACGACACTTGACGGTGGGGCGTGTGTGGACGAGGGAATGTCGATGCGAGTGCTGTTCATGGGGTCGCCGCCTGAAGTGATCACGGTAGTGGAAAAGCTCCAACTATTACAGCAACGCGGCGCTATCACCCTGATCGGGGTGGTCAGCCAGCTACGACGTGGACAGCGCGGCTTGAGAGAGGTTGAAAGCCCCGTCTCACTCTTTGCCAAAGCACAGCGCATAGCCTGCTACCAGCCTCAGCAAGCCAGTGCTCCCGCATTCATGGCGCAGTTGCGCGCCCTACAGCCAGACGTAATTCTGACCGCCGCGTACGGGCAAATCCTCACCGCCGAATTCCTTGCCATCCCCACGCGTGCAGTTATCAACATTCACCCCTCGCTGTTGCCGCGCTGGCGCGGTGCTGCCCCCGTAGTCGCCGCAGTGCGGGAAGGAGCGACAGCCAGCGGTGTGACCATCTGCTTCACGGTGCGTGAGGTCGATGCAGGCAATATCATCGTGCAGCAGGCGTTGGCTCTGCCCGCCCACACCCATCACCGTGACCTGACCGCGCTGCTGTTTCGCACAGGTGCGGAACTGCTACCGACAACCTTCAAACTACTGCGTGATCCAGATTTTCACGGCACTCCTCAAGACCCGCGACAGGTGAGCCGATGCAGGAAGGTTGGCAAGAAGGATGGGTTGGTCGCCTGGCAAAGCAAGGCAAGTGCAATTTATCAGCAGTTTCTAGCCTGTTATGGATGGCCTGAAACTTTTACCTTTTTTCAGGGGCGGCGTGTTATCCTGAAAGAGATGGCATCCCCCCGTCCCGCAACAGCACCGTCAACGTCCTGCGGTGCATTCACCTGCGAACGCCACACAAAATCGCTGTGTGTCAACACAGGCGGAGGGATGGTGGTTGTGACACATTTGCAGCTGGCAGGACGACGCACCGCGGATGCCTGGTCATTTTGGCACGGAATAGTAGATCGCAAACCACATGTATTCACGATGAAGGAGGGTAGTTGTGCATGATATGAGCAAGATCGTAGTGGGAATTTCAGGGCGAGGACGTTCTTTGCAGAACCTCCTGGCCTGCCAGGCGGAGCATGGCTACACCATCTGCGGAGTTTTTTCTTCGTCACCCTACGCCGCAGGCTTGAAATACGCCTACGACGAGGGTTTACCCGCATCGGTACTCAACTTCGACCGCATTGAGACCGTCACCACAATGAACAACTGGCTCAAACACCTCGCGGTCGATGCCGTCGTGCTGGCTGGTTTCACCCGCCATTTCCCCGACATCCCCGCGTTCGCGGCACGTACGATCAGTATTCATCCCTCGCTGCTACCATCGTTTGGCGGCAAAGGCATGTTCGGTCGGCATGTACACGAGAAAGTGTTCGCAGCAGGATGCAAACAGTCAGGGGCAACCGTGCATCTAGTCACCGATGGTTACGATGAAGGGCGCGTCATCTCACAGATTGTCGTCGATATTTCAGCCTGCGGTAGTGTGGATGCCGTGCAGGACAAAGTGTTTGCCGCCGAATGTCTGCTCTACCCGCGCACAATAGATTTTCTCGTCCGCAACGACTGGTGCGAAGCACCACCGCAGCAATACGACGCAGAAAATGACGGCAGCTGCACGCTGCGCACCAGTGGGGAAATCGATTATGACCTCTGCGGCTAGTGCACGGTACTTCCTCCTGCTGTGTGTCGGGGCAGTCAGGGTGGACGCGGCCGCGCCAGAACCCGTGACCACCCCTACTCCCGTAACCAGAACGTGTCGCCCGCTAGCTAACAGCAGCATGACTTCTTTCAGCGCAGTTGATCCCGCGGTCAACAAACTGATCACGGCGACACTCACGGCGATCAAGAAAGAGGACAGCAAGGCCTTGCAGGCACTGCTGCACCCTCGTCTGCAACGCAGCAAAACGGTTGATCTCGGTGTATTTTTCCAACGTCTGCGTTTCATCTACCGCACCCCGTTGACGATCAATGTTACCCGTCTCTGGGAGCTACGTCCCGCACAGACGGTGGACGAACTGCACTGCGCGGCGGACACACTGTATCTCAAACCCCTGTACGGCTACGAACTGCAATACTTTTTGTGGCTATCGGTAGTGGGCAAGAAAGAACTCGGTCGTATCGTCGTGCCGCTGGTTATGGTGCGCGGGAAGTGGGTCATCGGCGCGCTGCATACTCGCCAGTGGACGCATCTCGGTCTTGATTTCAACGACTGGCTCGGCAAAGCCATGCAAGCGCAACACACCCCGATGTTGGCTTGGGCACTGTTTGATATCACGCAAAAACTCCTGCAAGACAGCCCCTTTCTGCGTTTCCCGCAACGCCTTGTCCTACACAAGGCTCAGCAGCAAACGATGCCGACAGCACAGTGGCGGGCACAAATTACCCAAGTTGCCAGCAAGCATGAGGTGCTCTTCGTCAACACCATTCTCACGCCTGATGGTATCGGTATCCTGTTGCGCTTGCAGATCGCAAAAGCTCTGTCAGGACGCGACTTAAACCGCACCTGTCGCGAGCTTCTGGCGCTTTTCAAGCAACAGCGATGGTTCAAAGACTTTCGTGGCATCAAATGCAGTTTCGTCGTCCGAGGTGAGCCTACCGTGCGCGAAGGTGTGCTGGGTGGAATTTACCTGCCCCGCTAGGCATGCTTACCCTTGTCTGGCAAAGCAAACTTGACTTGTGCAGCGCAGGGCTGTAGCAGGTCTGCAGAAGGAGGGAGGAGATGGAAGAGGCCATCCCCGTAACCAAAGGGGGTAGGGAGCGGCTGCGCCGCGAGTTGCAGCAGTTGCGCAGCGTCGAGCGTCCGCGTATCATCAGTGCGATCGCCGAAGCGAGGGGGCATGGCGATCTGAAAGAAAATGCTGAGTACCACGCGGCGAAAGAGCGACAAGGCTTCATCGAAGGACGAATCTCGTTGTTGGAGGATCAGTTGGCACGTTGCAAGGTGGTCGGGTTGCGCTCGCAAGATCTCGACGTGGTGCGTTTCGGTGCACTGGTAACGCTGATGGAGGAGGAGAGCGGCAATACCAAAACTCTGCAACTGGTCGGTGATCTCGAAGCCGACATTACCCAGCACCGCATCTCCATCAATTCTCCCATCGGTCGTGCCATTATCGGCAAAAAGTGCGACGCACAGGTGTCGGTCAAAGCACCTAAAGGCACGACTGATTATATTATTACCGCCATCGCATGCCCCTGAGGGAAACGCTTCGTTGACAGACAAAAGACGCACACCTCCTGAGTTCCAAAGAGGAGTGAACTACACCCCCTAAGGAGGGTACGCAATAGTTGCCACCGCTTTGCAAAGCATGTAGATGGAGGTGGGCAGTCAACACGTGGTTTGTGCCAACAACGTGAGATAAGAGGCATAACGTGCAGGGCAGATGTCGCCTGTCTCAACCGCCGTCTTCACCCCGCAAACAGGTTCTTGATCGTGCTGACAAGAGCGATAGCGGCATCTGTCGGTATGGGCAGCAAATTCGACGAAGAAACTCCCCAACTGTGCCGCGGCGATTTCTCCGAGGGCAAACTTTTTGATCCCTGGTGTATCGATTACATAACCCCCCGTCTGTAAACGCAAAAGACTGGCATAGGTGGTCGTGTGTTGCCCGCCGTGAGTAAACTCTTCCGCCACAGCTTGCGGCAGTGACGGCGAAAACAGATTAACCAGTGAAGACTTGCCTACCCCAGAGTTACCGGTAAAAACTGCCATACCCTGTGCTAAAATTTTTTGTAAAATCACCAGATCTTCCTGAGCACGAAAATCAGTAACCGCAGCCTGCACTACCAACACCCGATAACCGAGATGGCGATAATTATCGAGACGGGGCAGCAGTGCTTTGCGTTGCACATCATCGAGCAGATCCGATTTGTTGAAGACAAGCAACGGCTGCATGTTTTGCTGCGCAGCGAAAACAAGATAGCGATCGATCAAAGTAAAATCGAGTGGCGGAGTGACAAATGCCGAGGTAATGATAAGATGATCGATGTTACTAGCAATAACATGTGACCGCGCTTGCTGCAAAGAATCAAGCCGCGCCAACACATTACGGCGCGGAGCGTTGCGCACAATACGACAATGAGGCAACTCCTGCGGTGTGTGAGTATCGGGCTCGCACCATACCCGATCGCCGACAGCCAACAACTTGCGGTTAGACTTTTTCGCCAGCAAAAAACGTTTGGGAATCGTCCCTAACCACACATCATGCAAAGCAATATCGTGCCACTTCTTTTCAGGCGACACAAAAGCAAAGCCCTTATGCACCTCGACAACACGGGCGGCAAATGCACCTTGCACTATACACAGCCACTCGCTTTCAGGAGCGGTAAAATTTTCTCGCAGCTCGTCTGCCGCCCAGTTTTTGCGAGAGATAGGACGTTTCTTGCTCACGACGATACGGCAATTTTTTTAATGCTCTGCCCAATGTCTCTCCCTAATGCCTCAGCACAACCACGTGCCATACCCTTAAGACGTGGCGAGATACCCATCATTCCGTCTTCGCCTTCATTCAGCAACATCATTTTTTTGAAATTTTCTATCTGATAGCTAACGCTGCGCTCCTGCCTATAATAGGGAACATTGCGCCCTTTTAGAATCGCGATCCGCTGCAATAACAAACTATATTGCCGTTCTAGCTCTTGCCGTGGCACCCGCGCCTGCTCCTGATAAGCAGCCAATAAAGTTACCAATACAGCATAGCGTTCAAAAATTTTGTCCGTGAAACAACCGAGGTTGTGCAGCAACAAAAAGTTATCATCCGCCAAGGCAGGGGGCGACAGATGCGAACTGCCATGCAAGAGTTTGAATTCCAGCATTTTGGCCAGCGTTTCCTCAACCACCCGCTCGATCTCACCATCCCATTTTAGAAAAAACTCCCCTCGCATCAAACGGTAGTAATTACAAATCGTTGCGACCAAATCACGCGGGGCAATACGCTGAAAATTGCGAAACAATCTGGCAATCAAAGCAGGAATTAAAAACACCGCGGCAATGTTGCTTGCGGCATAAAGCAACACAGGGTCGTTGTGATCATCAAGATAAAGAATGTCGCCGCTTTCGTGCTTGAACCATTTTATCTGAGGCATGTCCTGCACCAAATGGAGCAGAGCTGAAGGTTCAAGATCGGGAAACTGGACGTGGCTTGCCCAGCGCAACTGCTCGCTGAGCGCACGCAAAACACGGTACAAGCCGCTGAATTCCATGACAGCAATCGACTTCTGTGGTTTCGCCAACAAAATAATGGCAGCCAACGATACAGGGGTAACGACGGTATGGTCGGCAATACCCTCCATCATCGTATGAGCAAGCGAAGAAATAGTGGAGTGGAAAGCTTGACCACGTTTTTTCCCCGCGGCAAGATACTTACCCAACGACAGCGGTTCACCGAAAGACACATACGCTTTGCCGAGAGAAGAACTTAACACTTTGCGAGCACGAAACATTTCCATCAACGATTCGTGCTTAACTTTAGTCGTGCCTCGTAACTCACCGCCGAACGACTGCGCTTCCATCAAACAATCGTAGCCTATATAGACAGGCACAAGCGCAATTTTGCGATAATCGTTGCGCTCATAACTCTGTGCGATCATAGCCAACATGCCTGTCTTCGGCTCTAACAACAAACCATTGCGACTACGTGTGCCTTCAGGGAAAAAACACAAGGGATAACCTTTACTCACCAAATAGTGCATATACTCGCTAAACAACACGGTATAGAGACGGTTGCCACGAAATTTACGTCGGAGAAAAAAAGCCCCCGCTTTGCGAAAGAGTGTGCCGATAATGAGAAAATCAAGATTGTCACCACTGCCGAAGTGCGGCACCATCAAGCCCTCCCGATAAAGCACATAGCTCAGCAGCAAATAGTCGATATGACTGCGGTGACAGGGTAAATAGATAAGTTCTGAAGTACGGGCAACTTCCGCCAAGGCAGGCGAACGACGCACTTCGATGGCAGTAAAAATTTTGCGAAAAAACCAGTTGAGAAACAAATAAAAAAGCAACACGACTCGTGGAGAAAGATCGGAACAAATGGATTCGAGATTTTTGCGCGCGGTTTTGGTGACACGCGCCACCGCCGTGCCGCGCTTCTGTGCTTCACTGGCAATGACGCTGCGCACGTTGTGAGAGCTGAGTAAAAACTCAATCACCTGACTGCGGCGGTAAAGCTGAGGCCCTAGGGCCGCGTTTTTTTGCGTACGAAAATGCACCCGTAGCACACGACTGAGTTTGCGGCTGAGCTGCTCAGGGCTAGCCTCTTCGCGCACAAACTCTTGCAGCGAAATCGATTTGCCGAAGTTAACCAGAATGTCACGTCCCTGCACCATCATAATAAGGAAGCGGCGTAAGGGGTTGAGGCTTTCCGCATCGCTGAAAAACGCGCGCAAAAACGAACTCTCCTTGCGGCCTGGGTTACGCCCCCAGAACACCGAGACGGGGATTAAACGCACCTCCCGTGCGCGGTCACGTCGCTGCTGTGCGATCATGTCACGCAACACAGCTTGACTGCGAGGTGGTTTCTCATGCCCATCGAGACACAGATATCCTCCGCCATACGTATGGGCAAGGTGATGAGGGTGAAGGCGCGGCCGCAGCAGTTTTTTCTTGCGACAGACCTGTTCAAGCACCAGCAAATCGTAGAAGGAACGACGACGCAAGATATAGCAAACACTGCTGTCCGCCTGATAGGTGCTGAAATCACGCGGCACGATCTTCATCTTCAACCACGGGAAAAGCAGTCGATGCAGAAAAGAAAGATACCTGTTTTTACTGTAAACGCTCACGGTTATTTCTTTTCTAATGAATACGAACGCCACGGCAAGAGATGTGCTTGCCCCCCTCAGCGCCGCGTATACCACTTATCGGTCTCCAGAAAAATAACTAATCAACCGCGCCGACGAATGTGCACAGAACAACAAAGGAATATTACCCTGCGTCTAGGGTATTTTAACAAAAAAGCAAGGAAAAAATTTTTAAGAAAAAAAGCTTTGCCTGTGGTGCGAATAATGATATAAAAGTTGCAGAAAAAACGAAGTGTTAGCAGAACCTGGGGGAGGAAGCGATGAGCGTGTCGTCAGTGGGGCGGGTGTGTTTATTATCTGTGCTCGTGGGGGTGGTGTTGGCTGCTTGTCAGCCTTTGCCGAGGGGCGAAGTTGCAGCATTCAGCAATCGTCCGCAGACTTGGACGAAGTTTGTGGCGATCGTGAGGTTGGAGGGTGAGCCGTTACTGCGCACGCTCAAGGTTACCGCCGATGGCCGTGAGATAATTGATCCCACGCGCAAAGAGGCGTTGCTGGCGGAGCAGGAGCGGGTCATCACCGCGTTACGAGCCTTATCGGATGAGCTGGTGGTACTTTATCGTTATCGCCTGGTGCTCAATGCGCTCGCTATCGTCGCTCCCGACGCACTCAGGGATGAGGTTGAGGCACTCGACGGGGTGAAGGCGGTCTCCAACGAGACTATCTTCGACCCGCCACGTATCCGTCTTGCGGTGCATCCAGACAACGAGAACGACGAGGAGGGTGAGTTGCTGACGGCCGACTCGGCCGCCTTCATCGGTAGTCGCATCGTGCACGAGAAGTTACGTACCTCCAACCGTGACGGTGTGCCTGTGCCTGTGCGGGGTGAAGGCATAAGGGTGGCGATCATCGACACGGGTATCGATTATACACATCAGGCCTTCGGCGGTGCGGGGGTGATTGCCGATTATCGGAACAACGATGCGGCGGTGATTGAGCCTGACACGTTTCCAACTCGTAAAGTCATCGCGGGTATCGATCTTGTGGGAGATAGCTATGATCCCAGCGAGGGTGCGATCGAGAAGCACATCCCTCACGGTGACCCTGACCCCCTCGACGAAGGGATGCACGGCACGCACGTGGCGGGGATTGTCGCGGGAATCGGCGATGGGGTGAACACCCACGATGGCGTTGCACCCGATGCCCAGCTGATGGCGATCAAGGTGTTTGCCGACGGTTCGACGAGCGACACGGTGATCATCCGTGCCCTGGAATATGCCCTCGATCCTAATGGGGATTTCGATCTCGGTGACCGTGCCCAGGTGGCTAATCTTTCGCTCGGTTCGGGTTTCGGTGCCCCCAACTCTCTCTATGTCGATGCAATCGGCAACGCGCTGCGAGGCGGGATGGTGGTGGTTGCCTCGGCAGGCAATTTAGGAGCACACGACTACATCGTCAGTGAGCCTTCCACCGCGGAGGATGCTATTTCGGTCGCGGCATCGGTCGACGATGCTGAACACAACTGGAAGATGCCAGCGATCAAGTTTAACGGCAACGATGATTTGAATTTGGTCGCGGAGGCGGTAGAAAGTCCGATGGCCAAGCCAATCGCGAGGGTAGGCGAGCTGGTTGCTCCTCTTTATCACATCGGGATTGCCGCGCAAGACCTGACCACTGAACAGCAAGAGCAGTTGCGGGGTAAGGTGGCACTTATCGACCGCGGTCTCATCACTTTCGTCGCCAAGATCAACCGTGCGGTTGCCGCGGGTGCAGTAGGGGTGGTGATGGTCAACAACGTCGATGGTGCCCCCATACCTATGGGAGGCGCGGCAAAATATGAAATTCCTGCGGTAATGATCGGCAAGCGTGTTGGCGAAAAGATCAAGACAGCCATGCAGGGAGGTGTCGTCAGGGTAACTTTCAAGGCGGAAATTTTTTTAGAGAAAAGGGAGCTGATCGATTCGCTGGCCAGTTTTTCTTCTCACGGGCCGCGCAGTTTCGATTCGCTGCTCAAACCAGAGATTGCTGCACCTGGGGTGTCGATTACTTCCGCTTTCTCGGGGCGTGGTGTTCGTGGTATCCGCGCCAGTGGCACGTCGATGTCTGCACCGCATATCAGCGGCGTGGTGGCTTTGCTGCGTCAGTACCGCCCCACGGCTAGCCCCGCGCAGATCAAGAGCATGCTGATTGCCAATACCAAACTCATGCGCTCACCTGCTGGTAATCGCTATCGAACGTACCAGCAAGGTGGTGGGCGTGTCGATGCCTGGAATGCGGTCACGGCTGAGGTTATCTTTCAACCCGCGACTTTATCGTTGGGACGTGTGCTTGTCTCCACCAACAAAAAAATGGCGGGACATTTTGTGCTCCAAAATCTCGCCGAAGAAGCAACCACCCTTACCCTACACGCCGACGTAGTGTCTGGGATGGCTTTCACCATGCCCAGCCAAATCACTCTGGCGGCGGGAGCACAGCAGCAGGTTGACTTCGAACTTTTAGTCACTGCCGAGGGATTGCCGCGGCCTTACGCCAATCTCGATGGTTATATCGAAGCACGCAACGACGGGCGGGTGGTGGCACGGCTACCGCTGTTGCTGGGAGTGCAACGGTTGTCACGGGTGAAGGCACAGCGGGCGATCGTTAACGCAAGTGCGGAAGATGATGCTTATCGAGCACTGGTAGATGTCGAGCTTGTTAACGAGGGTGTGATCGGTGGTGAGGTATTGTTTTTCAATCTGCTCGATCGTGACGCAAGGATGACGACAGGCGTGCGTCGTGACCCTCTGCGTCGAGAAGACCGCACCTGTGATTTGCAATCGGCTGGCTATCGTGTCATCGAACAGGTGGTTGACGAGCAAAAAGAGCTGGTGCTGCAGTTCGCGGCTAAGGTTTACCATCCGCGCACGACCTGGAACTACTGCGGGTTGTCGGTGCAGTTCGATGCTGATGGCGATGGTGTAGCTGAACAAGAGCTGCTCGGTGACACGGTAGATTCGATTCGTAACGGCTCGTTGCGTGATGACAACATGTTTCTTTCTTTTCTCACCGATGCGCACAAGATGCGTGCCATTCGCAAGGCGCACGAGGTGAGGGGCACACCCAGTAATTATACCGAAGCAGTTATCTCGCTTTTACCGCTCAACGTCTATAATCAGGCAACACTGATGGTAGTTGCGGCACGATTGCGCGATGTTGTCACCGATACCGAGGGAAATTTGCGTATCCGTCTCGCTCTAGAGGGGATTGCTGATCCCGATTATCTCACTGACCACGAACGGGTGTGGCACACCATCACCCCGACGATAGATGGAATGGGTTTTTGGGGCATGCCCGACAGCACTCTGATCCCTAAAGGGGGAGTAGGCAGGGTAGCGTTGAGCAAAGGAGGCGATCCCGCGGCGCGCTTGATCGCCTATTTTCCTCACAACGCTTCCACCTTCTCTTCTCTGCGTGAGGATTACCAAAGCAGTGTGCTAACTGTCAGTTATCAGCCCTAGATGGTATTAGACAACTGTTTGGGTGCTTGGGTGGCAGGTCGCCTCGTCCGCCTCAAGTGGGCTCACAAGGACTCGAACCTTGAACTGCCTGGTTATGAGCCAGGTGCTCTAACCATTGAGCTATGAGCCCGTCACCCGCGGTAGCGTGGACTCGGGTGTAATGCAAATAGCGCGAGGCTGTCAAGTTCCGAAAGTGCCGACGGACACAGGTACGGGGGCATCTACAGAGGTGACAACACCTGAGTTAATTTTTTCCAAACTAGCTGTTGACGTTTAGCAGAGTGTTTGCTAAGATGGCGGGCAGAAATGTCTTTTTTTCTTTTTTAGGCTCGGGTCGTCAGGCGCTGTGCGTCTGGTGCTTTGAAAGGGAGGGGTGTGTCGTATGGAGAGCATGGCTAAAGTTAGTGCAGGCAAGGCAAGGTATCCTAATTCCGCTGGTCTTTTCCAGTTCTGTCGGCTGGTACTCGATCACAAGTTCGGTGGGATTCGGGTGATCGATCAGGATGTCGGGCAGATTCTTGGTTTTGATCCTGCCGATTGCAGTCACTGGAAGAATGGCAAAAAAAACATTCGTTCCATTCAGGCAGTCAAGTCGATAGCTGACCATCTCGGCGTTGACGAGAAGCTTATCGTCGATGTTGCCGCAGGTGATCTCGGTTACCACGAAGCTTTCAACGAGTACCAGGGTTACGGTGCTTTTGCGATAAGTGCTGGTGTCCTGGACTCTGCCAAGAAGGACTATTACCGCCGTCATGCTGGTACTTGGAGTAAAGATCGAGAGGACGAATTTCGCCGTTACTTCGACCCCGCGCTGGAGGAAATCGACACAGCTGTCGTGGCGGTACACCGCAAGATCAACCTCACCGAAGTTCCTCTCTACTTGCCAGAGATTGTAGCAGGCTACCCCGATCTTCGCCTAGTGGGTGATGCAGAATACGAAAAACTCAACCGAGCACTCATCGGTGCAAAGCGTGACGGCGGGGGAATAACCACCATCACTTATCAGGCAGGCATGGAAGTGCAACCCTACATGCGTTACTGCATCGCCAAAGCGATGGCCGCACACTTTCTCGATGTCAGACGCTTTGACAACGAAGACTTCAGTGCCTATGCCCCACATGCACTGGAGGTGACGGGCAACCTCTTCGCGGCGCGGCTACTCGTACCAGCCAACCTCGTGCGTAAAGAGTTGGCGAACGTCGATGTTGCCAAAGACATAGTTACCCAGTTGGCAGAAGCGTTCTGGGTATCCAAGAATTTCATGAACCGTTGCTTGAAGGAGATTTTGCAAACAAACACCGCCTTCTGAGCGAGGCGTTTAGATTTGTGCGTGCAGCTTTCCCGCAGAAGCACCCATCATTACGGGTGCTTTTCTCTTTCCGAGCTACACGAGTGACAAATGCCTTACACCACCTAAAAAGATATAGATTTTCTGTGAGCAATGCCTTAGCTTATGCAGAGGAGTGGGTTGTGTGATGACCCGCGGCGGTGGTAGTGGTCTTTTACAAGTAGAAGGAGATGAGATGAAGCTGTTGCAAGTCGTATCCTCCGCGTTGGTCGGCGCGGGGTTGGTTGTCAGTGGTGTGGTGTGGGGTGCCCCCTCGTGGGCGAAAAAGGACAGCACGATCGTCAAGTGCAAGGGCATTGTCAAGAAAGGCCAAAACGACTGTGGGGCTAACGGCCATGCCTGCTCTGGCAAAGCCGCCAAAGACAACGACCCTAACGAGTGGATCTACCTACCCGAGGGTGTGTGTGAAAAAATCACGGGCGGCGTGGTCTTACAAAGAACTAAAGCAAAATAAACAACCTAACGACTGTGTCTGAGGAGGATGCGGAGTGGTAGAGCAGACGTTGTCGATCATCAAGCCTGATGGCGTTTCCCGCCAGCTCACCTGGCGCATTCTCGGATGTTGCGAGGAGCAAGGACTGTCCGTAGTGGCGGTCAAGATGTGCCGTCTGTCGCCGCGGGAAGCAGAAGGTTTCTACTACGTGCATCGGCAGCGCCCGTTTTTTCGGGAGTTGGTCGCCTATATGAGCTCTGCTCCTGTGGTTATCGGTGTGTTGGAAGGCGAAGACGCTATCGCTCGTTATCGTCGCATCATGGGAGCAACCGATCCCGCTCAGGCAGAGGAAGGCACAATCAGGGCTAGATACGGGAAGAGTATCGGTGAGAATACCGTGCACGGTTCTGACAGTGCGGAGACGGCACGGTTTGAGATCGATTATTTTTTCGCCCGTAGTGAGATAGCACGCGGTTGATATCTGGCAGTTGTTGAGGGTGTACGCGATGCTTCTGTTTCTGCTGTCGTTCTTCCTGGCTGCATCAGCGGTAAGGTCGGTGTCGTCTCCCTCGCCTGCGGAGAGGCGAGACTCGCTGCGGGTGATGTTCTACAATGTCGAAAACCTATTCGATACCATCCACGATGAGGGCAAGAGAGACTGGGACTTTTTGCCGCACTCGCACCCTGGCAAGCAGGCAGGTTGTGAGCTTATACGAAGTGAGCACTACCGCAAACGCTGTCTGGAAACAGATTGGAATGAGCAGAAGTTAGCTATCAAGCTTGCTCAGATTCGCAAGGTAGTACTGCACGGCAGACGACCAGACATTCTCGGCCTGTGTGAGGTCGAAAACGCACGGGTGCTCAAGTCACTGGCGGCGCAGCTCGGCTACTCCCACTACCTTATCACCGACGGCAGCGATCCGCGTGGCATCAACGTTGCCCTGCTTTACAACGGCAACAACAGGAGGTTCACGTATCGGCAACACCGCACCTACCGTCTGCGCACAGGCCAGCATCTACCCACTCCGACCCGCGACCTGCTGGAGGTGGAATTTCGCCTTGCCTCCCGCCACGAGCGGCTTATCGTCTACGTCATGCACTGGCCATCACAACGTTCACCGAGTCAGGCACGCATGGTTGCGGCACGGCGGGCGATTGAGTTAATCAGAGATCAGCAGCGGCGGGCACAACGCGTCAACATCGTCGTCATAGGAGATTTCAATGTCATCGCCGCCGACCACCCTCATCCGTTTCGGGAGCTGTTTGACGGTCTCCTCAACGATGCCCAGCACGCCTTCATGAACGACAGAAACATCGCCTGGAAAAAACGCCTCGCTGCTCCTACGGGCACGTATTTTTTTCCGCCCCAGATGAGGTGGAACAATCTCGATCGTATTTTTTACAACAAAAATCTGCGTGACAACAAAGGGCTTGAACTAGATGTGGGTAGTTTTCGTGTGCTTGCTCACCCTTGGCTGACGAAGACTTTTACTTACAAAAAGCCTGGCGAATTTCTCCTTGGCTCAACCATCAACAACGTCCCTCGACGCTACAACTTCCAAGCCACCGAAGCTGAAGAAGCGGGCTACAGCGACCACTTTGCCCTGCAGGTTGATTTACACTACCGCTGAGCTGTCGTCATGAGCAAGACAACCTCCTTCGGCACACCTAAGCGAGAGGGGCATGATGCCAGTGCTTTCTACGGTCGGCGTATGTACGGCACACACAAAAAACATAGTGCACTCCCAGCGCCGCGAGAATCACCTCCCCACCAGCTGGATCTGATTTACCAGCACGATAGCCGTGATATGAAGCATCTTCCCGACAACTCGGTGCATCTCATGATTACTTCACCACCCTACAACGTAGGAAAAGACTACGACAGTGATCTCGACCTCACCGAATACCAGCAACTGTTAGAAGCGGTGATGGCAGAAACTTATAGAGTTCTGGTGGCGGGTGGACGTGCCTGTGTCAACATCGCCAACGTCGGGCGGTCGCCCTACATCCCCCTGCACGCTTACATCGTGGATATCGCCCAGCGGTGCGGATTTTTGATGCGAGGCGAGGTGATTTGGGACAAAGGCGCAAGTGCGGGAGCATCCTGTGCGTGGGGAAGCTGGCGATCGGCGAGCAACCCTACCCTACGCGATGTGCACGAATACATCCTGATATTTTGCAAAAATTCCTTCCAGCGCTATCCGACACGGCAGAACACGATCGGACGTGATAGTTTTATGGCATGCACCAAGAGCATCTGGCGTTTCAACGCGGCAAGTGCCAAGCGGGTTGGGCATCCCGCCCCTTTTCCTCTCGAACTGCCCGCGCGCTTGATCCACCTCTACTCATACGCTGGTGACATCGTGCTCGACCCCTTCATGGGTGCGGGCAGCACGGCTGTCGCCGCACGAGAAGCACGGCGACACTTCGTCGGTTACGAAATCGATGCGCAGTACGTGCAACTGGCCAATCGCAGGCTAGGGATCGCGTCCTAACTGGAGTTGCCCCCTAAACAACGGATACCTTAGTACAGTTCCCATTTTCCTTTGCGGTAGTAGCTGTGTAGTGATAGGCGGCTCAGGCTGTTGACCTGGATGTTGTTGTAGTCCGCGTAGAAGTGTTTGCCCTGTGCGCCGAGCATGGTGTTGAGCGTGTGGCGGTCGAGGTAGCGCAGGGGTAGGTGGGCGAAGTTAAGTGCCGCGAGGCTAGCCTGTAGTTGTGCGGAGGTGGATTGTTTGTTTTTGATCGACAGCACCCAACCGCGATCGCCCATGCTGGCGATGTTGGTATGCAGCGGCAGGGCAGGATAGAGGGTACGGATGGTTTTCAGCACGGCAAGAAAGGCACGACGAGCGAAGAGGGGGCTGCCTGCTTGGGTGACGAAGACCCCGTCAGGACGCAAGCGACGAAAAACAGAGAGAAAAAATTGGCGACTGTAGAGTCTCGCCAAATCAGCCGAGCGCGGGTCGGGAAAGTCAGCGATGATAACATCGTATTGCGAGGTGTCTGTCTGTAAAAAGGTGAAGGCATCGGTGTTGATGATGTTAACTTTGGGATGGCGGAAAGCAGCCGCGTTGATGGCTACGAAGGCGGGGTGGGTGCTGGCCAGCTCGGTCATGCGAGGATCGATATCGACGACGGTCAGATGTTGTAGTTTCGGGTGGCGCAAAATTTCTCTCGCCGCCAGTCCGTCCCCGCCACCGAGTACCAGTATTTTACGTGCAGGCTCGGCAAGCAACATGGCGGGGTGCACGAGAGGTTCGTGGTAACGGTACTCATCGATGGTAGTAAACTGAAGGTTGCCGTCGAGGTAAAGCCAGTGATGGTCACGAAATGCCGTAACGACTATCTTTTGGTAACGTGTCGTGGCACTGAGCACTATCTTGTCACGATAGCGGCGTTGTTCGCTGTGCAACACCAGGGTATCGCCGTGCAGAAAAGCTGCGGCAACCACGGCAACGACGGCACTGCCACAGACGATGAAAGTTTTGCGACGTTGTAGTTTGGCGAAACTGTGTATACCGAGTAGCAGGGCTGCGACACAGTTGACAGCTCCGACGATAGCCGCGCTGCGTGGCAAACCGAGATGTGGCAAGGCGAGGAAGGCGAAGAAGATACCACCGACAAGCGCACCGAAGTAGTCTTTACTCAACATGGTGCTGAGGTTAGTTTTTAAATTTTCGTTGGGTGCGTTAAGGCGCGTTGCCAGAGGCAATTCAAGCCCGATGAGCAGGCCGATGAAAAAGGCGAGGAGATAGATAAAGAAGGCGAGATGTGCGGTAATCCCAAACAGAGCATAGGTAGCGATGACGCTCAAAGAGACGAGCAGAGCGAGGGTAAATTCAATATGGATGAAAGTGTCGAAGAGATGGTTATCGTAACTGCGACTGAGGCGACTGCCGACACCCATGGCGAACAACATCAGGGAAATAACCAATGTCCATTGTGTGACCGCGTCACCGAGACACCAGCTGGCAAGGGTCGCCATGATGTATTCGGCAGTAATCCCTGTGATCCCCGTGCAGAAGATGCTGAGCTTGAGGATACGTTGCTGGCGGTGGTCGAGCACGCGTTACACGACCCAGCTGATAATCAGCGAGGCGATGATGTAGGTTGAAGCTTCGAGCAGACCGACTCCCAGGTTGGGTTTATCCTGTGCGACCAGCTCGTGGGTAAGACTGGCGGAAGGCAGGAGGCACTTGTCGGTGACGAAACGCATCAGAGGGAAGAGCAGGATACCGAGGGCAAAAATCAGGGCGAAGTCCTGTAAGTTTTCCGTCCACGATACAAAATCAAAAGCGATTGCGGCGCGGATTAGGTTAGCCGCAGCCAGCAGTAAACCCGCAAAGGCGAAGGCGACCGCGTGGTTATTTTTCTCAATTTCGGCAACAAAATCGAACGGGGTGATCAGATTGTAGAGATAGGCGAACAGGAGAAAGGCGCATTGTCCAAGTGACCAGAAAACCAAGGCTGTGATAATGCCACCACCTTCGCCGAGCAACGCACCGTAGAGCACGAGGCCTGAGGCGGCTGCAAACGCGCCTTCGACCGCGCCGAGACCGATGTTGCGGTCATCGACCAGTTCTTTGTTGCTGTCGAAACGGTGAAAGACGAGGCGATCGCTAATGAAGGACGAGATGTTGAGCAGAACGATGGCCAATAGACCATAAAGAACGAGGTCGATAATTTCATCGACAAGAGGGAGGTCTTCGCCGCTCATGATTCCCGCGATCGCGAAGACAGTGCCGAACAGGTAGCCACACAGCGCGAGTGCGACAGCGGGATTATCGTTGGTGACCAGCTCGTGGCGTAACTTAATGCGACGATGGCAGACATCCCAAGCTTTCTTAGCGACAAGGATGATAGCCATGACGACGACGATCAACACCAGGGCGGTCAAGATATCGTCAAAACTCATTTGCCAAATCCCCACCCACCGCGCCGAAAGCCACTGCTATGGCTGCGCGTGGCACGACCGCTAACCCGCCGACTGAAGGCTTGTCGTCGCAAGTTTTCACGGCGTTGGCGGCGTTGAAAAAAATTAGCATGGCGTTTGCGGGTCTCCGTGCCGCGTGAGCCGAATTCGTTACGGGTGCCGTAATATGATCGCCCGCGGCGCTGGTGGTCACGAAAAACATCGTAGTCGCGGCGATAGTAGGGGCGGTGCAGCATCCCGAAGACACTGCTGATGAGGGCATACTTGCCGTAAAACTCCCAAAAGCTCATCCCGTCGCGCTCCACCCAACGTCCGTAGCGTTGGTTGCCGATGTATTGGTAGCCAGGCGGCTGGGGGATGTTTGACTTAGCGCCGCCGACAGTCTTGGCGGCGAGTACCATACCGAGATCGTTAAAGTGGCGGCGGTAAAAACTAGTACTGACACGTTGCCAATCGCCCAAAACTTGCTCGTGTGCCGCGGTATCTTCGGCTCGGTTGGTGACTATTTTGTATTGGTGGTAGTAGTCGGTAAAGAAATTGCCCTCACTGCGCATATCGTTGAGGATGATGGCGTATTCGGGAAAACGGTCGAGTTCTTTCTGCAACCGCACGACAGGGTTACGTGGCTGGCAGGCAGACACCAGCAGCGCGAGCAGAACAGCTATGTTAGCCGAGGCAGGCACAGTATCTCACAGTGGGACAATACCAATCTAGCCAAAGCAAGCGACCGCGTCAATATACTTTTGTCATTTGCCGTGCAAATGACGGCAAGAATGACACACTGTCTGTGCTCAGGCGACTTATCCCTACTCGACCGCTACATAAAATCTTGTACTAGCTCGCATAGGGGATGATCAGTGCAAATTTCTGCATGTCCCACGCCGCGGTCGGGCAGCGTTCGGAGCACAGGCCGCAGTGGATGCAGAGGTTTTCGTCTTTCACCATTACCCGTTTAGTCTGCGGTAATTCCGCCGAGACATACAGGCTTTGGTCGCGATTAGTAGCAGGGGCGGTAAGTCTAGTACGCAGTGTCTCTTCGTCAGCATTGTCGGTGATGGTCAAACAGTGCAGCGGGCAAATATCGATACAGGCATCGCATTCGATACACTGCGATGCAGTGAAGTGGGTTTGGATATCGCAGTTGAGACAGCGTTCCAGTTCCTCACGGGTTTGTGCGGCGCTGAAACCGAGTTCAACTTCGGTGGTGAGTTGCTGCAAACGCTGCTGAAGCTCTACATGCACCATCTGTTGGCGCGGCTGCGGGCTGTAGTCGTTGCTGTAGCTCCACTGGTGCATGCCCATTTTCATGGCGTAGAGGTTTGCGCCGTGCGGCGGGCGTTGTGCGATCGACTTACCGTGGCAGTACTGATGGATGGAAATTGCCGCGGCATGTCCGTGGGCAACGGCAGTGATGATGTTCTCAGGCCCGAAGGCCGCGTCGCCACCGAAAAAAATACCCTCACGAGTGCTTTGCAAAGTTTGGCGATCGACAACAGGCACATCCCACTTGTCGAAGTCGATACCGATATCACGTTCAATCCACGGAAACGCGTTCTCCTGCCCGATGGCAAGAATGACATCGTCGCAGGGAATTTCCGCGGTGCCGACTTTGCGCGCCGTAAGTTTGCCGCGTGCATCTTCGCGCCACGCGACTTTTTCCCACGCAGTGCCGCACAGTTTGCCGTTATCGAGCAGAAAAGCCTGCGGAACATGGTTCAACAACAGTGCGACCTGCTCCTCCTCGGCATCGTCAAGTTCCCATTGCGAGGCTTTGAGCAGATGGCGTGGTTTGCGGGCCACGACGGAGACGTTGCTGCCTCCGATACGTTTGGCCGTGCGGCAGCAGTCCATCGCAGTATTCCCCGCCCCGATGATGACAACATTCTGCCCGATACTGCGCGTGTGCCCGAAGGCTACGGATTCGAGCCATTCAATTCCGATGTGAATGTTGGCACTCGCCGCTTGGCGACCCGCGATCTGCAAGTCTTTGCCCTTAGGTGCACCGCTACCGATAAACACCGCATCGAAGCCCTGCCTGGCGAGAAAATGTTGCAGACTTTTTATCTCGCAGTTGTAGTGCACAGTCACACCCATGTCGATGATCATATCCAGCTCCTCCTGCAGAACTTCTGCGGGCAGACGGAAAGCGGGAATGTTAGTGCGCATCAAGCCACCTGCGGTGGAGAATTTTTCAAAGAGGTGGCACTGATAACCCAGCGGCATCAGATCGTTAGCGACCGTCAACGAGGCCGCCCCCGCGCCGATGAGCGCGATTTTCTTGCCGTTCTTGCGCCTGGGAATTTGCGGTAACCGCGCTTTGATGTCGCCCTTAAGATCCGCGGCAACCCGTTTCAAACGGCAGATGGCGACAGGTTTGCCATCGATACGAGTACGGCGACACGCTGGCTCGCACGGGCGATCGCAGGTACGACCGAGAATAGCAGGAAAAACATTGGAGGCACGGTTGAGTAGATACGAGTCGGCATAACGACCGAGCGCGATGAGACGTATGTACGCGGGCACATCGGTGTGGGCAGGGCAAGCCCACTGACAATCGACAACACGATGATAGTAGTCGGGATTGTCAATATCCGTGGACTGCACGCCTTACCTGCGACACATGGGCAACAGGCAGGTGCATACGCCAGACAGCCGTGTTGTGCAAGGCAGAAGTTGATAACATCAGAGAGAGACGGGGTACTGCCCCAGAACCCGAGTTCACGACGATAAGACACGCACGCGGCTTGGGATGCTGTCGGGAAAGCTGACAGCCCTCAGTCGGTACTGCCCGTTTTTAAGTCAGGCAATACCTCCTTGAGGCTTTTGCTCGTCCTATGGTCTTTGATCTTTTCTTTCTGACGTTTGAGCTGCACCTGTAGTTTGTCCATCAGATTATCGACCGAGCCATAAACATCTTCGCAGGAAGCTTCCGCTTGGATATTGAACCCGTCTCCCCCGCTCACCGCACAGTGGGTGTTCTGCAAGTGACGATCGGTGGAGAAGGTAATGTGTGCCTCGATAGGTTTGGTGACGAATTTTTCAATCATCTTCCGCACTTTTTGCTCGGTGTAAGTTTTAAGTCGTTCCGACGATGGAATTTGCTTGAAGGAAAATCGTACTTGCACTGACTACCTCCTGCTCGTAAGATCGTTGCTCATAGATACTGCGGTTCACGCACCTCGTCGATACGCCCTCTGCTCGCGACTACAGGGGTGCACGCATGCCAGACAGCTGGAGCTGAGCGGAGAACGCGTGGCTGAGGGTTTGAACTGCCACCACTAATCATTGTAGCACAATGAATGATCACGACCACGCTCCTACCACAGCTGCTCCCCGCGATGACAGGGAAAAAATAACCGTCGAGGTCAGGAAGGTAATTTTCCGCAATCCCGACAACGGTTGGACGGTGGCCGCGGCCACGCACGAAGATGGCGAGATCATCATCTGTGGCGTGATGCCGTCGCTTACTCCCCATGAGAGTTTTGTGGTCAGCGGGAACTGGCAGGAACACGCCCGTTACGGGCGACAGCTGCAAGTCGCAACGTTGCGCCCCTCCTTGCCGCGCACAGTCGAGGGTATCGAGCGGTATCTCAGCTGCGGCAATTTTCGTGGCATCGGCAAAAGCACCGCCCGCAAGATAACCGCCGTCCTCGGTCAACAGACCCTAAAAATTTTGCGAGATGAACCGCAACGTTTGTTAAAGATTAAGGGTATCAGTCGCAAGGTGCTCTACAACTTACTCGCCCAGTGGCAAGAGCATCACGAGCATGCGGAGATACTCGCTACGCTCGGTGATTATGGTATCCCTCTACATCTGGCACAGAAAATTTACCGCCAATTCGGTGAGCAAGCTCCGCAGGTCGTACAGCATGATCCCTATCGGTTGCCCTTCACCGTGCACGGTTTGGGTTTTTTAACCGCGGACAAGATCGGTGCCTCCCTCGGCATCGCACCTCTGGCAACCCAGCGTTTACGGGGGGCGCTACACTATTTTTTGCAAAAAGGCGAAGAGCGCGGGCATTGTTTTTTGACGGAAGGACAGTTGCTGCAACAGCTGGAGAAAAATCTCAAAATAGCGCGAGCCGAGCTCCACCCTGCTTTCCTCGCAGCCCGCCGCCAAGCCCAAGAGGAGAATTTTCTTGTCTGCGAAAAGATTAATCACGACGGACAGGTTGCCCACTACCGTGCTGCCACCTATATGTCAGAGGTCAGCACGGCGCAGTATATCAAGACGATGTTAGCCACGCCTACGCAAGCACACGCGATGGGACGTGAGTTGCCGCAGCTGCTGGCGGCGAAGCGTGCACGGTTGTCCGACGAGCAGGTACAAGCGGTACAGAAGCTTTTTCGCCATCGCCTGGTGGTGTTGACAGGAGCATCGGGCACGGGCAAGACCAGCACGGTGCAGCTGGTTGTCGAGTTGGCGCAAGCACTTAACCTGCAGTGTGCTCTGTGTGCTCCCACAGGGCGTGCTGCGTGTCGGCTCGCGGCACTGACAGGGGCAGAGGCGAAGACTATCCATCGTCTCCTCGAATGGCAACCGCAGCACGAAAACTTTAACCGCAACGCTCAGCACCGCCTTGCGGCTGACCTGCTGATCGTCGATGAAGCCTCTATGCTCGACATCGCCCTCGCCGCGGCTATTCTCGCCGCCTGTGATGGCCACACCCACATGTTGTTGGTCGGCGATGTCAACCAGTTACCCGCTGTGGGGGCGGGGAATTTTTTGCACGATCTACTCCAGTCCCCCGCACTGCCTGCGGTGCGTTTGCAACGCATCTTTCGTCAGAGCCAGACATCGCAGATAGTGCACAATGCCCACCTCATTATACGGGGGAAGGTACAGGGTTATATCGGCGGGCGGGAGTTTGTGTTTTGTGAGGAACAGGACAACGCGGGCATTTTGGCACAGATCAAACACTGGCTGCAAAAATTCCCGCACGCGCAGGTACTCGCCCCTACCTATCATGGCGAGCTGGGTATCGACCATCTCAACCGTGAGATCCGCCGTTGGTTACGTCACGGCGAGGAGGAAAGCGATAAACTGCAGGTGCGAGATAAAGTTATCCAGACTGTCAACAACTACACTCTCAACGTCTACAACGGTGACATCGGGTATGTGGGTGGGGTCGGCAAAGACAGTATGAGCATCGATTTCCAAGGCAAACTGGTCGTCTACGCTAGCAAACACTACGGCGAACTTAAACTCGCCTACGCCATCAGCGTCCACAAAGCGCAAGGCAGTGAATTCGAGACCGCCATCATGCCTGTTATCAGGTCACACACACGCCTGCTCAACCGCAACCTCGTCTATACCGCCATTACGCGGGCGAAAAAGAAAATGATCGTTATCGGCAGCGCCGAGGTGTTTAAAAGCAGTGCCCGCCGTGACCACGAAGTCTTTCGGCAAACACGTTTGCAACAACGCCTCGTTTGAGGGTGTTATCGATCGATGTTACAATGAAGGGACAAGTCGAGAACAGTACACCATCATGCCGCCGCCTGACAAAATCGATCTCTGTGCCGTGCTGCCAGTCTGCAACGAGGAGGCGAGCCTCGTCGCAGTCGTGCAGGAGTTGTGCGCGGCACTCACTCAGATAGCTTCGTTGTCGCGCATCGCACTGTTGATCGTCGATGATTATTCGCAGGACAACGGTGTCGTACTGCTCAAAGACTGGTTTCGTGCTCAACACGCACCAGGAGTGAGTCTGACTCTAGTCAGACTGCCGCGGCGGCACGGTCATGGCTTGGCAGTGCTCAAAGGTTGCCAGCTGGCCTGCCAGTGGTCGCCGCGCTTGACGCTGGTGATGGATGCGGATGGCCAGGACGATCCCCGTTTCCTCGCCGCTATGGTGGTGCTAGCCGACCAGCATGAGATCGTCTTCGCCTTGCGCGGCAAACGCAGTGAACCCTGGGCATTTCGTCTCTGCTACGCGGCCTTTCAGGCTCTGATGTGGCTGGGCACAGGCAACAGCGCTCGTGCCAACCAGTTCTGCATCATGCGCCCGCAGGTACTCGCTTACGTCGCCGCGGTGCACTACATCGATTATCTCGGTGCGATGCTCAACGCTTCGCACTTCAGCCGCGCTACCCTGATGGCGGATCGCAGGCCGCGGCGAGGAGGTGTGTCCAAATACAACTGGCGTGGCCATGTCAACACCGCACTCACCATCATGTCGTGGCAGCCGCGTCTGCTGGCGCGCTTACAGCAGCTAACCCTCCTATCACTGTGTGTCCTCGGGATTACGGCGGTCATTACCACCGATTTTTTCGTCACTACCCTGGTGCTCGTCGTTGCCCTTTTCTCCCATCTGTGGGAGACGAAGATGCAGATGATTTTATCCCGACGCGCTGATAATCAGCCGCGTACCTACGACGAACAGGTCGAAACCCTCGCGGCTGACGATGATACCTCTGTCCATACCGCCTAGTCTTGGCTGACAGACGTGCGCGCGGCTTACCTCACTCAGGCAACCATCACCGCCCCTTACCGCTATCGCATCGCCTAAGCTACGCCCTATCATGCTGAAATAAGGTGTTTTTACAAAAAAAGCATAGTATGCCTCAGGTGTTCGGTAACTCCTGCCGATAGGCGGTGGGAGGGGTGGCAGCGATGCGTAGGATGATTTTTGCCCTGTGTATCTGTGGATGTGGCAGTATGCAGACCAGTTTTACGGGAGGACACGAAGGGCACGCGCAGGTGAGCAGTGCTGAGGCGAGAGGTGCAGATGTAGAGGGGGGAAGAAGGCTGCTCAACAGCGAGGATGCTGGGAAGAGCGTCATGGCGGAAGGAATAGGCAGCTACGCCGAGCAGCGGGACGAGTTCAACCAAAGCCAGAAGGGAGTGCTCGACATTTTACTGGTCATCGACAACTCCGCATCGATGGCAAACGAGCAGGATCAGTTGGCGAGCAATTTGCCTGACCTGCTGGCGCATATCAGGGGCAGCGACTGGCAGATTGCCGTTATCAGCACGGATGAAAGGGACTGTGTGAGCGCACCGCTAACCAGGGACACTATCGATTACGAACGCTCCTACAGAGACGCGATAAGACTTGGCGTAGAGGGCAGTGCTCAAGAACTCTATTTTCACCAAGCGATTAAGGGTCTCGAGGGAGGTATGTGCAGAAACACAGATACTACTTGGCTCAGAGAAGACTCGACGGTTGCAGTAGTGATCGTCGGCGACGAACGCCCCATATGCTACCAAAAATCACCGTGCACGAGAAGTGGTGATCTCCGCGCCCATCTCGACAGCATCAGACCTAAGGGTGAGGCCAAAGTGTACGGCCTTCTCCCCAGCCCTGGCAAGTGGAGAATCGGAGTGAGCGGAGATCCGACCGTGCTCAGCATCTTTGCCGCCTACGGCAGTGTTAGCGCCAAGAGCTACGCCAGCACGCTACAGAAAATTTCACAGAACGTGCACACAGCACTGGACGATGTTTTCACCCTCTCACAAGCACCGAGCGGGGCAGTACAGGTCGTCGTCGACGGCGAGGAATTGAGCATGTCGCAATATACGATCGACATGGAAGATAGGCGGCTGAGGTTCGATCGGGGCTACGTCCCCCCCGACCAGGCAACCATCACCGTCTCTTACCGCTACCTCATCGACTGAGTGATTGTCTCTGCCTACCGCTTTGTAGCGGTGATGGTGCTCACGTGCACAAAATCGATGGACAGTGCCAGTAAATTCAAGCGAAAGTTGGCTACACTGATCAGGTAATCACCCACCTCGAACGCGGTCACCACATCGGTAGGCAACGCGATGCCTGGCGGGGGAGCGTACAGGGTAACCCCGCTCTCTACTCTTCCGTCAACCACCGCGTTATTGAAGGGATGGGAGATAGCGACCAGAGTATACCTGCTGTAAGCCTCCCCGTCGGCGATGAAGGTGGTCTTTTTGGCTATCGCTAATCCCGAAGTATCCGTGTGGGGCATACCCTCTGCGGTAAGCGCGACCGTATTAGTACCGATACTGGCGTTGCTGACGGTAAGTGCCCCTGCTTTGAGGTCAGGTACTATATAAACGCTCTGTTCGTCGTCCGTACCGCGTGCGACGGTAGCCTTGAGGCGACAACCTGCAGGGATGGTGGGATCGCCCCTATCGTTGGTAATTACCAAGCTATGCAACTGTGCACCGTCCTCCCCCCTGATATGGTTAGTAACATCGCGCACCTCAGGCCACATCCCCTGCAACAGCAGCACACCAGCGCCGCAGTTATCCAGACTCAGCAGATATGGCCTACCCTGCCACGCGAGCTCGAAGCTAAAAGGCAAACCCGCGGTGATTTGTGCGGGAGTAAACCTATGCTCAGGTCGCACCGTGCGTTCTGGCGTAGGCGGCGACGTTGAAGAAGGAGACGAGGGTGTGGCATGGTCTGTTGCCTCATCCCTATCCTGGGTATCTCCCTTATCCTGTGCGTTATTGTCCTCATAGCCGCAGTGAGTTAGCAGAGTAAGCGACAGTAGACCTGAAAAACACACCGACAGCAAATAACCCGCACATCCTTTCACATCGCACCCCTTTGTACATCGTGCAAACCCCCTCCCATTCTAACGCAAATTTTATTTCCTGTCGTTATGGGCGGGCAGATTTTTTCATCACGTGCCTAGCTTTCAGGATTGTAGAGCTTTGATTTTTGGTAGAGGGGGATAACCTGGCTAGCAATAACTCTAAACACCGCGATCACGGGAATGGCGAACAGCACACCCCAGAAACCAAACAGCTGACCGAAGCTGAGCACGGACAGGATGACCAGCAGGGGGTGCAGACCAGCCTTATTACCCATAATACGCGGCGTGATAAACATGCCGTCCACCGCTTGCACGACCACGAATACCCCCATAACACCGAACACCTGCCCCCAGCCATCGAAATCGGAGATGATGACCAATGCGCTCAGCAAACCGCCGACAATAATGTCGAAGTAGGGCACGATACGGCAAATACCCGCGACCAAGCCGATCGCCAGCGCTGCTTTAAGTCCGACTAAGGTCAAACCGACGATATAGAGCAAGGCAAGGATAGCGGCGACGATAGCTTGCCCCTTTAGTACCGAACGCAGCGTACTGCTGGTGTTGGTCAATGCCGTGTTGATGTGGGGAAAGAGATCCCGCGGAATCACGTTTTTTATCTTTTGACGCAGTGAGCCTTTCTCGCTGAGCAAGAAGAAGGTAATCACAGGTACGAGAACAGCATTGACAATCGTGCTGAAAAAACCAGGGGTCGACATCCAGATGCCTTTGATGGTTTGACGCACGCCCGCGGTGACCTGCGGAATGATGTTCAGTTCTGCCAACCAGAGATCTAGTTGCGTAGCATCGACAAAATCAAGAGTTAAGATATGCTTCTTCAACACAGGAATCCAATGTTCACGAATACGCAGCAATGCGTCAGGAATGGATTGTAGGACATTTAGCATCTGCGCATAAAAAATTGGCAAAAAATAAATCGATACCAGCACGATCACCAGCAATGCCACACAGATGATAGTTATGATGACGAGGTTGCGTGGAACGCGGTATTGACTCAAATAATCGACGGGCGAGCTCAGCAGAAAGTAGAGCAGTGCCGCAAGTGCGAAAGGCAGCAGCACCGCTTGGTAGAGGTAAGCGACGCACAGCACCAGCAACAGGCAGCCGCCGCCAAACACGAGGTAACGTACAGGCTTCCCGCGCAGCAGCTTAGTGCGTGTCAGTTCCAGCATCGGCATAACCTCGGCAAACTGCAGCTCACGCAGTGAGCTGGTGTAACAGCGTGCGTCATCAATCTCTGAAAACCGCAGATCATTGTCGAGCGATGTTACTCGACATCAGGCCTGATGTCGATGATAATTTTATAGTGCTAGAACATATAGCCTACGGCGAGGTTAAGCAAGCCTCCGCCGAAGATACCGTAGTGCTCGCTATCCTCTATCGTCTCGGTAATGATGTCCTCGTATCGGTCGGCTTCGCCTTTCAGTCCAAAAGCCTTGCCGATACCGAAACCGTAGATTACCGACTCCAGGTATATTCCTGTTTTCCAGAAGTAATAGGCACTCAGCGATACGCCGAGGTAGGTTTCGTAGCTCTTGTAATTTAGTTTGCTGCGGCTGTCGTTAGCCCCGATTTTGCCATCCCAGAACACGTAACCACAACTGCCGTTGATGCTGAGAGGCAATAGCGGTAGATAGTAGCGTGATTTTACCGTCAACGACAGGGTATCGGCGGTGTGTTTGTGTTCATCGCTGTTGAATTTCTGTTCTATGCCGTAACCGATCAACATGGAGATGGATATTCTCTCGTGCAGGAACATTAAACCTTCCAGGTGCATGAGATAGCTGGGGGAGCTCTTGCCGAAGCCCGCAATAATCCCATAATGCTGATCGAACAGGTACATGTAGCTGAACTCGTCGGTGATTAAGCCAGCATCGTCACCGATATCTTCCTCCTCTGTAGTCTCTGGATCACCTTCCGCGGTCGTCTGGTTGCTCTTGCTGGTGTGCTGCTCAGCTGCTGCGGGGAGGGTGATGACCAGCAAAGCTAGTAGCAGGATGGTGAAGGGCGTTTTCAGCATCTTTGCCTCCGTGTGTTTTTGCTTCTGCAAGCCGCCGCCCCTTTACGACCCGCGTGGCGGGAAGCATGCTTTCCAGTTCTCACTCTTTATGATAACACCATGTGCGTTTTGGGGACATGGTGGAATCGGTAGACACAGGGGACTTAAAATCCCCTGAGGCGTGTCGCCTCGTGCCAGTTCAAGTCTGGCTGTCCCCACGGGGCTATTCTCGCTTGCGCAAAAATAGCTTTGCTTTCTGTGCTTGCGATCGTGCCAGGTATTGGACGCGCATCCAGTCATTGGTGATAAGTAAGGAGTCGGGAGAGAAGCGACGCTGCTTGGAAACGCGCTGCTCGCGGCGGTCGACTCCGACGGCAAAGGCTGCGACCACGGGCATCGCCGCGACGATGAGGTAAGCGACGAGCAGAACTCTGGTGTAGATCGCACGCGGGGTGTGACGGCCATCCAGTAGCACGCGGCCACATAGCAGTGCCAGCACGCTGGTGGCTGCGATACTGCCGCGCATCAGTGAGTCGTTGTTGTGTCCGAAACTAAAAGGGACGAGGGCGACGAGGGATAGCGAGGCGATAACCAGCAGGCTTTTGTCTGCTTGTCTATCCCTGCTGTACGACGTGTAGAGGATCGCCGCGACCAGACCGAATTCGAGCAAAACGAACAGTGCGATGCTGAGTAAGGATGCTTGCCCTAGCGTTGCGTTTGGCGATGTTACCAGGGAAAAGGGTATCTGTCCTGCATCGCTGCTGAGATAGAGGCACAGGGGCACGAACAGCAGCGGAGCGATGGCGAGGTTAGGCACGGTGAGGGCGGAACGCCAGCCTTCTCGGCATAGTGCCTGGAGGTAGAACGGGGCGAGGGAGATGGCGGCGAATGGCGACCACATTGCGATGGTGACGAGCAGTATGCCTCCGTATCGCACTGCCAGACGGCGTTCAGCCAGCACCAAGCCCAGACCGAGCCAGGTGGCGACAGCATGTTGAGGCACCCAGGTAACTCCCACCACGTTGGTGGCGATCTGTCCCCAGCCAGCCCACCACTGTAGCCAATCAGGACCAGGTGGCGAGCTGGCTAAGTTCTCAGTAAACCACATGAAGTACGCCCCGACGAGATCGAGTCCAGAAAAAAAGAAAAACACCAGTGTTGCTAGCAACACGTGCTGCGGTCGGCGCATTTCTCGCAAAACGAATAGCAGTGCTAGACACACACCGAGCAGTGTCCAGAGAAACATCGTCGGGGTTAGGGCAACCAGACCGAGTATCCGTGCCGTGAGGGCAGGAACGAGATACCAGCCGAGACTATAGCGCAAAAAATGTTCCTGCCCTACCCGTGTGATCTGCGGTGGCCAGTCGTGCTCGATAAGCAGATTAAGAGTAGCGAAGTGTCTCACCCAGTCCAAGCAGTTGAAGGGCGACCAGACACCGCCGTAGACAATTCCTGCGACGACAAGCAACATCGGCCAATAACGATACCACGGCTGCGGTAGGGAGGTTGCCGTAGGGCGTGTACGATGGATATAGCACACCAGAACTACCAACAACACGGCAGACAAGGTTGTGAACCACAGGTTGAAGAAGGTGAACAGGAGAAGAAACAGGGGCAAGCACAAGTAGATGACGGCAGCAAGGAACACTCGTTGGGCCTCACAAGACAGTGGCATATCTTTATGTATTTTACCACCGTCGTGTGTGCTTCTGACAAAAAACTTGCACCGTCAAAAAATATGACTAGAATCTGAGGATAGATGGAAGGAAAGATAAGGAAAGATGACGGAAGAGGGATACCAAAAAGACATCATCCCCGCAGTCACACAGGCAGGTGAGCTGGTTACACGGATAGTTGCCGAACTGAGCCGCTTGATCGTCGGCCAGACGGAGCTCAGCAAGCGATTGCTGATGGCTATCTTTGCCGACGGTCACGTGCTGCTGGAAGGGTTGCCTGGCTTGGCCAAGACCTCCACCATCAAGGCACTCGGCGAAGTACTCGACCTCGCCTTCGCCCGTATCCAGTTTACCCCCGACCTCCTGCCCGCCGACGTAACAGGCACACAGGTGTATTCACCCAAAACCACCGAATTTACCGTCAAAAAGGGGGCGATCTTTACCAACCTCCTGCTCGCTGACGAAATAAACCGCGCCCCCGCCAAAGTACAAGCGGCACTGCTGGAAGCGATGCAGGAGCGACAGGTGACGATCGCCAGCGAAACTTTTACCCTGCCGCTGCCTTTCCTCGTCATGGCAACACAAAATCCTATCGAACAAGAAGGCACATACGCACTGCCTGAAGCACAGGTCGATCGTTTTTTGTTCAAACTGAAAATTTCCTACACCTCGCCCGCCGATGAACAGCTGATCATGGAACGTATCGCCAGTAACAAACAGATAACCCTGACACGCATAGCAAGCGCAGCCGACCTGCTGCGTATCCGCGACCTTGCCCCGCAAGTGCACCTCGCCGCCAAAGTGCGTCGTTACATCGTCGATCTCGTCTTTGCTTCGCGCCGTCCACAGGACTACCATCTCAAAGAACTCAGCCACTATATCGCGTTCGGAGCGAGCCCACGCGCCTCCATCAATCTCGAAAAAACCGCGCGCATCAACGCCATGCTCAACGGCCGCAGCTATGTCACTCCTCAAGACGTGAAGGACGTGGCTCATGATGTTCTTCGCCATCGCCTTCTGCTTACCTACGAGGCCGAAGCAGAAGGCAAGAGCAGTGATGACATTATCGAGCAGCTCTTAGCCACCATCGAAGTGCCATGATCTGCAATGCTTACGCCGCAACTGCTGAAAGAAATAAAACACATTGAACTGAAAGCAGGCTTTATCGCCAACGAAGTGCTCGGCGGCGAATACCTAAGTGCCTTCAAAGGGCAAGGGATGGAATTCGACACGCTCAGAGCTTACCAATACGGCGACGACGTGCGCAACATCGCCTGGAACGTCACCGCCCGCATGAATTACCCCTACGTCAAGGTCATGCGCGAAGAACGAGAGATGACTCTGCTCCTCTTGGTAGATGTCAGTGCCTCACAACACTTCGCCGCAACCGCAGCCTCCAAACAAGAGACTGCCGCCGAACTCGCCGCGGTGCTCGCTTTCCTCGCCATCCGTAACAACGACCGTGTCGGTTTAATTCTTTTCTCCGACCGCATCGAACAGTACATCCCTGCCGCCAAAGGACGCAGTCACGTATGGCATATTATCAAAAGCGTGCTCACACCGCGGCAGTTCAGCACGGGGACAGATTTTAAACAAGCACTCGACTTCCTGATGAAGGTAACCCACAAAAAACACATGTGCTTTTTAATTTCCGATTTCATCGCCTCACTGCCCAAGACACTGGCTAACGTCGCCCGCCGTCACGACCTCATCGCGGTGCAGGTTCAAGATGAACGCGAGACGCACCTATCGGTAAGCGGTTTGCTCGATTTTATCGACAGCGAAAGCGGCGCGTGTGTGACTCTTGACACAAGCAATCCTCGCACTCGAGCAGCACTGCTACAGCTTGAGCAGCAACGCCAACAGCAACTACACAAGTTATGGCGCAGAAACGGCATCGATAACTTTACCATTACCACCGCTCGTGCAACCGCCCGACCATTGATGGCCTTCTTGCAACAACGCACCCTGCACAGGAAACGCTAGATGCCTGTTTCCTCACCGCCTCACGACATCTATGCTTTGCTGCCGCCGCATTTTCCGTGGACGGCGGTGTCCATCGTGCTTATCCTCATCGTTTTGTCAGCAGCTGCCATCTTTCTTTATCTCCGCCGCCGTCGTTCGCTTGTGCTTACCCAAGATGCCGTTGCGCCGCGTGATCGAGTGCGCGATGTGCGCACCAAAATTCTCCGTCTCAAGCCACCTAACCCTTTCCCTGTCGGCACGGTGCAAGAAAATTATTTTTTTGCGTTGAGTATCGCTTTTCGTGAACTGGTTGAATATCGCTTTCAATTGCCTGTCATCGGCGCGACCTTACGGGAAGTTACCCCCCAACTAAAAAAACTACCGTTAGCACGTACTACGCTGGTCAGTGTGGAGGAATTCATGCAACGTGCCGATGCCATCAAATTCGCCGCCCAGCCGAGTGATTTTACACAGGCACAGCGAGACCATCAACAGGTCATCAAATGGATGCAGCAGTTGACTGCGAGTGAGCAACTGAGGTGATAACTGCTTGAATTTTTAGGTTGTTTATCCTACGCTCAGATACGAGCGGGGAGAGGAAGGTTGCGGATGCCGTCATGAACATTCACTTTGCTTACCCGTGGTTCTTGCTGCTTGCCCTCTTGTTACCGCTGTTATTTTATTTTTACCGCCGACGCAGCTACGGCATAAAATTTTCCAGCACAGCACTGCTGACGGCTTTGCCTCGCCCTGTCTATCTCGGGATGGCGAAGCATGCCTTGTTCACCGTGCGTGTGTTGAGCATGTTGCTGATTATTCTTGCTGCCGCTCGTCCTCAACAAGTCAGCGGACAACGCACGCAGCGTACCGCGGGTCTTGACATGATGCTGCTTGTCGATACTTCAGGTAGTATGCGTGCTCTCGATTTTTTCGCCGCCGACGGTGCACGCAAAAATCGCCTGGCCGTCGTTAAGGAGGTGCTGGCTGCGTTTATCGCCGCCCGCCATGATGACCGCATCGGTATGATCGTCTTCGGCGATGAAGCCTATACCCAAGCTCCGCTAACTGCCGATCATGATGTGCTGCAAGAATTTCTCGCGCAAGTGGAGATCGGTATGGCAGGGGAAAACACCGCTATCGGCGATGCTATCGGTGTTGCCACCAGTCGCTTGCGAGACATCGAAGCTGAGAGCAAGGTCGCTGTTTTGCTTACCGACGGTGAAAACACCGCGGGACGGCTGACACCGTTGCTCGCCATGCAAGCCGCACAGAGCCAAGACATCAAGATTTACACCATCGGTATCGGCAGCAACGACCCTGTGCCTGTGCCTTACCGCGGTCGCATTATCCACCAACACGTCCCCCTCGATGCCGAGCTTTTACAGAAAATCGCTGCCACCACGGGCGGACAGTATTTTCATGCTGCCGATACCGATGCCCTGCAAGAAATCTATCTCACTATCGACAGCCTTGAAAAAACGACCAAAGAGCAGAGGGTATACCATGATTATGAGGAACTCTACGCTTATCTGCTGTGGCCTGCCTTGCTGTTGTTTGTACTCGAACGTCTGTCGGCATTGACACGTTTGCGGAGATTGCCATGATCTTCGCTGCCGAGCAAAACCTGCTTTATCTCTGGCTACTGTTCCCGCTGTGCTGTGTTTTTTATGGCGAACAGCGTGCGGGGCGTAAACGCTTGCAACGCTTTGCTGCCCCCCACAACCTGGCGCATCTTTGCCCTGCGACAACTTGGCTGCGGACTCGTTATCTGCTTCTTGCTCTTGTTTTTGTCATGCTGGTACTTGCTTTAGCACGGCCGCGGCTTGGCTTTGAGTGGGTGGAGCGCGAACATACAGGACGTGATATCTATGTCGTGCTCGATGTTTCCCGCAGCATGCTAGCTACCGACATTGTTCCTAACCGTCTGCAACGCGCTAAACGCAAACTCACCGATCTGCTCGCCTTACTGGACGGCGACCGTCTTAGTCTAATTGCCTTTGCGGGGGCGGCGTTCGTGCAGTGTCCGTTGACCGTCGATTATGCCGCGGCACGGTTGTTTCTCGACCATCTGCATCCGTCATTGATTCCTGTACGGGGTACGGCTATCGGCGCAGCTTTGCAGTTGGCATTACGCAGTATAGCAAAAAAATCCTCCCCGCCCGCGGGGGCGGCTATCATTTTAATTACCGACGGGGAGGATCAAGGCACTGAGCCGCTCACCGCGGCGCGGCAAGCTAAAGATGCGGGGGTGAAAATTTTCGCCATCGGTATCGGTGCTGCACAGGGTGCTCCGATTCCAGCCGAGGATGGTGGTTTTGTCAAAGACGCACAGGGTAATCTTGTCCTGACTCGCCTCGACGAAAAAACTTTACGAGACATCGCTTTGCTGACGGGTGGTGTCTACGTGCGTTCGGTCAGCGGTGATTTTGATTTGCAGCAGATATATCAACGTGGCATCAAGCGCCACATCGACACTGCAGTGCAGGGGCAGAGCCGCAAAAAAATATGGCATGAACATTTTCATCTTCCGCTTATCGTTGCTTTGTTTCTGTTATCGCTAGAATTTTTGCTGTCTCGTCGTTTTCGTTTGTCGTTGTTATTCCTGTGTTTATTACCTACTGTGGGCAGAGCGGAGGATGGGCACACGTTATTTGAGCAGAAAAAATATCAGGAAGCAGCACAGGAGTTTTTGCGGCAGGAAATCGCTAACCCCGATGACCTTACGGCAGTTTACAACCGTGCGGTCAGTCAATTTCGGGCGGGGGATTATGCTGCCGCGGCGCAAGGTTTTGCCCAAGCTGCGCAGGCACAAGATTCGCAGTTGGCGAACAAGGCGCGTTTTAATCTCGGTAACGCACAGGTTGCCCTGCAACGTTTGCAAGAGGCTCAGCAAGCATACGAAGAGGTGTTAAGGCACGCTCCGCACGACCAAAAAGCTACCGAAAACCTCGCCTGGGTGAAAGAACAAATCAAGCAACAGCAACAAGATAAAGACGAGAAGCAATCGCCACAGCAACAGAACAAAAACGAAGATCGCAACAACTCATCGCCGCGGCAGGATGAAAACGGCAAGCAGGGTTCAGCGCCGCGGCAGGATCAAAACGCATCCTCTCCGCAGCAGGCCGAGCAGTCGCGGGAACAAGGCACAGCACAGGAACAAGCGCGGCGTGATTTGAGTGCCGAGGAGGTGGCGCGTCTTTTACGGCAGTTAGACAGTGGGCGTATCGGGGTTAAGCCGAAAAATTTACAGCCTGCTCCTAAGTCGCGGCAGCAGGATTGGTAGGTATGTATGCAAGAGCAGTCGGATCTGCAGGATATGTTGTGGACAATGGAGTTGCCTCAGGCGCATATATCGCGGACTTGTGAGCATGCGGCACGAATATTGCGACAGGCCGATCCTTTTTGTTTATGGTTGCGGGGGGAGGTCGGTGCGGGCAAAACCAGCTGGGTGGCGGAGTTCTTGTGGCATCTCGGTCTCAGTCGCCAGCTGGCGGTAGCTTCGCCGACGTTCACCTATGCGCGTGCTTATGAGATCAGCGGTGATGTTTACAATCACTGTGACTTGTATCGTGTCACCGATCTTACCAGGTGGCGAGCGTTGGGTATTGAGCTGTGTGACTATCGTGGTATGTTGCTCGAATGGGCGACGACTGCCAACTGCGACGTGCCACCGACGCACTGTTTGCACATTGAATTTTGTGCCGACCCCACCGCACGGAGGTATGTTTTCTCTCGAGGCGGTGTGTCTTCCTGACCGTAGATGGGTTGTTCTTGCTTGAACAGGGCGATGTCGCTGATGACATCGGTGTGCGGCAGGTTTGCGATGGTTGTGCCTTTGGCAAACAGTGCGATGTTGAGTTGCCTGCGGTGTACTGAGTCGTTCCAGGTGTTGATGAGGTCATCTCGGGTGACTTTGCGCACGGCTGCGCTGAGTTTCTGGTGGTAAGCAAAATCACCGTCAAGTCTGAGTGCCAGCACTCGCAGGAGGTGGTGCTGCGCGGCAATTGTCATCTGTGGTTGTTGTAGTTTTGTCATAACACTTTGTTTGTAATCGGCAAGTTGCTGCGCGGTAATCTCGGCGAGATGGTTCGCTACCGTCGGCAGGAAGTCATTGATGCTTGCACCGATCTGCACAGGGTTATGTGTCGAGGATTGCACGATGAAGCGTAAGCCCAGTACTTTGTCGCGATAGTACAAGCCCGCGTGTGCGATATGGGCGAGCTGTTGCTTGCTATGCATGGCGGTGGAAAAGGCCGCGCCGAGATGTGTGTTGATGATTCTGAGTTGTGCATCGAGTTGCGGGCTGCGTTCTCCCATCTGCACCAACTTGATCATGGCATGGTTGTTGCTTTCGCTGCTAAAAGAGTAGGTGTACGGTCGCTTGAGACGCAGAATCTGCTCGTGTCTGCGTCTTGCCGCGGGTAAGGTAGCGGCGTTCAGTGCGGTCATGAAACGGTTAAGTCTGTCGGCCAACACCACCTTGTCGAGGTTACCGTAGGCGATGCCTGCAAACGCCACCTCTCGATAAAGCTCTTCGCAGTAGGTGTGCAGCTCTGCCAGTGTTACGCTGTCGATCATGCCTGCATAGTTAGCGGCAGAGATAGCATGCAGGTCAAGGATATGCTCGCTCTGTGCCGCCACCTGTAGATGACCCTGCTGGTAGGCTGTGTTGGCCAGCTCCCGCTGGAGGTCGTCTTTCAGTGCTGCAAACGTAGTCTCGTCGATGGTTATCGTGCGCAATCGTTTCCCGATCTCGCTAATCAGCAGGGGCAGCTTGGCCGCGTAGCCGCCGAGATCGATGTTGATGCCGCGGTCGTGACGTGTCACTGTGAAGTGCAGACCTGCAGCCAAAAGCGGATATCTCCACTCGTCGGTGCTCTCTTGCCAGGCACGTGTGTAAAGCACCGATAACAAAGCTTGTCGGGGGTCAGTGTTGGTCTTAGCCGTCAACAGGTTGAGGTGCAAGTTCGCCTTAGGGCGCAAAAACTTTGTGTCTTGTTGAAACCAAAACACTCCTTGTTCTGTATCGAGCAGTTTGTAGGGCTCGTCGCGTTCATCGTCTGCCAGGATAGCGAAGTTGGTAGGCATAAACTGATTGGGTGCGGGATAGTGCAGTGCTTCGTAGCTGTGCGGATTTTCCCACACCCGATAGAGCGACGCGGGGATGGTGTTGACACGGTAGTTGATGCCGTAATGAGGTTCGACCAAGTCGGTGGTCACGCCTTTGGCTATCACCATCATGCGCAGCTTACGTGGTGTTATTCTGTTGAGAAAAAGTCTGAAGGTGAGCGAGGAATTTGCATCGAAAAACAGCCTGTCATTACGCAACGCAGTGCGTGGTGCAAAACGGTGCATGATACTGGCATAGTAGGTAACCGCATCTGCGCCTTCCAAAGGAGCGCGATAGTCATGTTCTATCTGCGCGAGTTGTTTGTTTTCGTTGTAGAAGTAGTCTTTTAGTCCTTCCCTTCGCAACATAGCGATGTAAGAAAAAAACAGTGCCACGACTTCGTTGACTTCAGCCAGTCCTCTTTTAGTCAAAGTTATCTCGGCGGCAAACTCGCCCGCGTGACTGCTAGTATGGAAACTGCTCAGCAACGCCGTCGCATAACCGCGTGCTTTTAGCAGGGATAACAACGACCCTTTGCCTGCCGCACCGATCAAAGATGAGAGCAGTTTATGGGGTTTGGATTGCCAGTAATTGTGACCAGAGGGCAGTGCAAAAGCGAGTACTACCTGCCGCACATCTGTCACAGGTTCAATGTCAATCCTTTGCGGCAGCAGACTATCATCGTAAATATCTTCGTCGTAGGTAAGCTCGGCGCGGTCGTTGTTAGGGAGGGCGGCGAAGTGCTGCCGTACTTGTTCTTCCTGTGTGTCGAGGGGAAGCGAGGAGATTGTCGCTAAGCGCATTGTGTTCGCCGAGTAGTAGCGCGTGTAGAAAGCGACGATCACTGGTCTGGTGACGTTTTTGAGTGTCTCTCTATTGCCTGTGGCAAACCTCTGTCGCGGGTGTCCTGCTTTGCTGGTTAAAGCAGAAATACGATGGGTGCGCCGCAGGTCGCTGTGGAGATTTTGCTGATGTTCGCTATGCACGGCATTCACCCCCCACGCGATGTCTTCCTGTGATAAGGGCGGTGCGATGAACAGTTGTGCAAAACGACCGAGCGAGCCTGCGAAACCGTCGTGGCTGACTGTGAAGTGAAAGTTGGTTTCTTCAGCACTGGTATAGGCATCGCGATGACCTCGGTAAGCGGTGATGTACCTCTCATATTCGCCAACGGCAGGATACCTGTGTGTGCCTTGAGACAGCACGTGTTCCAGCAAATGAGCTAAGCCCAGATGTGCCGCGGGGTCCTCCAGCGAGCCCACGGCGACACTCAGTGCCGCCGCCGACTCGGTCGTCTCTGCATCGTGGATCAGAAAGGCGCGTAATCCGTTGTCGAGTTCGACGGTGCGATAAGTACGCTCCGCACTTCGCCTCTCGTCGAGGGGAGATGGAGTACGGGGGCGTTTACCCTCCGCCAATGCCTCGTCGCGTACCTCTCGTGGACGGGTATCGCAAGCACCCGCGCCTAGCGCGATGAACACCGCTCCTATGCATCCCTTCGACCACGCGACTGCGCGGCACATGCTCATCCTCTCTTCAGTCGCTCGAAGTACTCTCCCCCATTATACAGTGCCTCCAGCTCGGCCTGCAAGTACCCCTGTATGTAGATGCCCCCGTAAAAAATAAATTTCAGAGCCTTGCACATGCGGAACTGAGGAAAATGTATAATGGATATATGAATGATACTACTAGAAGTTGATAGAGTGTCCGTTTTTTAGGGGCAACTTCAGGGGGCATTTGCAACGTGGAAGACGAAAACAGCGGTTTGCTGAACTTGCGATGGCGGCATATTCGGCACTTGGTGATATTGTCTTGGCTCGCTTTCTTCCCATTAAGCTGGGTCGGCACAGTCATGAGCTGGGGAAACTATGGAAATTGGAGAGGTCTCCTAGGCTATCTGGTCATAGGGGTGGGGGTGGCGGTGGCTTTTGCTGTCACCCTCATCCCTGGTGCGACAGCTCTGTTGCGCGCCGCGACACGCCCGCACCTCTTGTCTATACCCACCGCGGCGGCGCTCAGTGCATTCACCCTTTCCCTAGTCATCGGTGTCGTGACGGCGCTGCTCGTTACTGCGATGGCGGAAGTTTTTGGCGCTACTGCCGCCGATGACGAACAATTTGCCGCCTTCTCTAGGCTGGCAGTATTCCTTTACATAGGAATCGTCTCATTTCCACTCACCTTTGGCTTCTCTTTCCCCCTGGCAATTCCGCTGCTGTGCTCCCTAATCGTGTGGGTAAGCATTCGCCGCGGCGGCCAAGTTTCACGCCTGCTTTATGTATCCATGATCGCGCTTTCTACCCTAGGTTGGTGGGGGGTGATTTTTGCGGGCATGTTTCTCGGTCTAGGTGGCTGACAAAGGTTGTGGGGGGGCACCCTACTACTTATCGCTGCCAACATTTTTGCCACCACTGGCTTTCGTTGCAGAGCAAAAAACCTTTGTAGTTGCGGGCATCGATAACCACAACCGCCAGCTTTTGAAACATCTAGATCACCGATTAGAGGCAGTCATGCAAAACTCAAAATTACAGATGGGAATACCCACCACTTCCTGTTATCGTCACTAGGTGACCAACAACGAAAACCAGCGATAGGGATACTCACTATGTCGAAACGTGCTCTGCATAATGCCTTGTTTATCGCCGTGCTCACCGACAACAAAAAGTTGGCGGTAGAGATACTGAAGCATCTGTTGGGTAAGGAAAGGTCTGCTTACTTTAGATTCAAGACGCTGCAATTCGGGATGACGGTGTTCACCGATGCGGAAGGCAAAGAGAGACGTGCTGACACCACTATCTCGGTGATGAGCAAAGACGGGCGGCGGGTGGTGTTTTTGATCGAACACAAGAGTACCCAGAGCAGAGATCTTTTCCCACAGCTGCTCTCATACCAAACCATTCTCTACACAAATGCCAGTGACGAGATCGTGCCCATCGTTATCTCCACGGCAAAGAGACAATGGCGATTGCCGCGGCGTTTCCGCGCCACATCCGACAATATATGCGGAGAGGTGACACTTAATTTCGGTTACCTGCTGCTCGATCTGGCGGCGCTCCCCAGAGAGATATTACGAGCCGAATTTCCACGATCATACCCCTACTTGCTAGCTTTACAAAGTCTACAACAATTGAGCCAAGAAGCGATCGAGGCGTTTTTTGTCGGCAGTCTTGCCCTGCCAGAGGAGGAGAGGTTAAGATTAATGGGTCAGGTGACCAACTGCCTAACCGAATCCAGTGGCAACTTCAGTATGGGGGTGCTAGAAGGGATCGAAGCTGGTTGTATCAAGAGGGTAAAGGATAGACTGATGCGCACCGTCAAGATTGGTCAGGAAGGTTGGCTAGAGCAAGGGTTCAAGAAAGGACTGGTCGAAGGCAAGGCTGAAGGCAAGGCTGAAGGCAAGGCTGAAGGCAAGGCTGAAGGCAAGGCTGAAGGCAAGGCTGAAGGCAAGGCCGAGGGCAAGGCCGAGGGCAAGGCTGAAGGCAAGGCTGAAGGCAAGGCCGAGGGCAAGGCCGAGGTTGCCCTACGCATGCTTGTGGAAGGCCTGGATGTTGAAGTTATCTGCCGCACCACCGGCCTCACGCGCCGCGAACTAACGCGACTCAAGAAAAAACGCGCCTAACGACCACTACCGCGCCAAGCACCCTCACAACGCATACTGCGCGTGCGTCTTGGAGGCGAAGCGCCGTTTTCCTTATGACTGGATTGAAAAGCTTCCTTGCCAAGAGCTTTAGGTTCATCAGCTTGGCTAAGGGTGTCCGCTTTTTACGGTGGCATCTACACATGTGATGGGTTTTTGATTTTTTCATCGTATCATAGATGCTGCGGCCGTGCCTTATTCTCGTCTGATTTCTTTTGCCAAGAAGCTTTAGTTGCAGGGAAAGTTTGCCTGTGGTGACGAGTGAAGGCTGTCATGTCGCCACAGGGCGAGGCGGTTTTTTCTTGCGAGCTTGTGTTGTGCGGCGAATGGCGAGTTCGTAGGGGATCGATTTGATGCCCGACTCACGGGCGTAGGCGATGAGCAAATCGTGTGCACCTTGTCGTTTGACACGGCGTTTTTTTTGCGTGTATGTGCCGTCTTTGCGTAGATACCAAGCGTCGGCATCGTTGACGTAGATAGGCAGAATAAACTCGGTGATCTGTTCCTTCAACCGTGCATCGAGCACAGGGTACATGACTTCGACCCGTCGATCCATGTTGCGGGGCATCCAATCGCCGCTGGACAGGAAGACGTTTTTCTCGCCCTCAGCGTAGAAATAAAAAATACGGCTGTGTTCAAGAAACCGCCCCATCGTTGAGGTCACTTCGATGTTGTCGCTCAAGTCATGCTGTTGCACTTGCAGACAGCATATCCCGCGCACGATGAGTTTTATCTCTACTCCCGCCTGTGACGCGGCGTAGAGATGGTCGATAATCTCTTTGTCCACCAGAGCATTCATCTTGGCAATAATCATGCCGTTCTTATGGCGACGATGGCTAGCGATCTCCTGTTCGATCAGAGCGATTATTTTGGCACGCATGTTGAACGGGGCGACGGCCAGCTGGCGGAATTGTGGCGAAGCTGTCTTTTGTAATCCTTTGCCCTCGTGCCATAGCAGGTGGTAGCCCGTCAGGATGTTGAACAGCAGGGCAATGTCACGTCCGTAATCGGGTTGTGCCGTGAACAAGCCGATATCGGTGTAAGTGCGTGCCGTGCGGGGGTTGTAGTTGCCTGTCGAGAGGTGCACGTACTGCACCGTGCGTCCTTCTTCACGGCGCACGACGATAGTTGCCTTGAGGTGTGTTTTGACGCGAATAAAACCATAGACGACACTGACTCCCGCTTTTTCCAGGCGCTGTGCCCACTTGATGTTGCTCTTCTCATCGAAGCGTGCCTTCAGTTCGACGATGACGGTAACCTTCTTGCCGTTCTCGGCCGCGGCGATCAGAATGTCGATCAACGGCGAAGCACCCCCCGTGCGATACAAAGTCTGCTTGATAGCAAGGGTCTGCTCGTCGTGCGCGGCTTCGTTGAGAAACTCTATCACCGTGTAAAAGCTTTCGTAAGGGTGATGAACGAGCAGATCGCCGTTCGCGATCAAAGCGAAGATGTTGCGGTTGTTGACCAAACGACGCGGCAGGCGGGGATTGAAGGGGGGGTAACGATGTTGTTCGAGGGGCACAGTGAGCAAAGGGGTAAGTGCGCCGAGCATGAAGGGAGGCTTGAGCACATAGATGTCATCGTCTCCCAGATGTAAGTTATGGCGTAACGCGTTGAGGAGCGGGGCAGGCAAAGTGTGGTCGACTTCCAGCCGCACCGCGTCACGATGTTCTTGAGTGATTTCCATCTGCATCGTTGTCAAGAGATCGAGCACCTCGTCCTCGACCAATTCATAATCCCAATCCCTGGTCACCCGCATAAACCAAGCAGCGTCTACTTCACACCCCACAAAGACTTCTTCCAGATGTGCCTGTATCAAGGCGATCAAGCACACGTACCAGTGACTGTTAGGAGCGATGGCAACCAACTGCTCGATGTTGGCGGGAATTTCCACAAACCCAAAGGGCGACTTGCCATAATCATCGCCACGGCCACCCTTGCCCAAGGCGACCAGCAGACAAGCCGATTGATTACTCAGGTACGGAAACGGGTGGGAAGAATCGCACGCCAGCGGAGTCAGCACAGGTAAGATGTTGTCACAAAAATAAGCACGTAGATAACGTTTCTGCTCCGCGTGCAGCTTGTGGTAGGGCTTGATGCCGACCTTTTCTTTAGCCAGCTGCGGGAAAATTTCCGTCGTGGCGATCTGTCTTGCTTGTGTTATCAGAGCCTTCACCTCTTGGCGAATTTTGGCCAACAGATCACGATTGGACATGCCATCGGGTGAATCGCAACACTCTTCGCCCTTCCTGAGCATTTTGCGGATACTCGATACCCGCACCATAAAAAATTCATCGAGATTGGAGGCAAAGATGGTTAGGAAACGCAGTTTTTCCAACACAGGGGTGTCGGCAGCCGCCGCGATGGCCACGATGCGGCGATTGAAGGCGAGGTAGCTCAGCTCACGATTGATGTATCGTCCCGTCATCTCCTGCCCCCCTACCAAAATACTAGCCTCCTGAGGCCGTGCCTGTGAGCTAAGTAAGCACAATCTTTATAAAAAGTCAAAGAAACGCCCGAGGTGCTACAGATGCCCCCAAAAAATTATTGACATGTGCTGTTAGATGGATTACACCGCGCCCAAGTTTCGTTACGGAAATGGAGTTGCGCGGCCTGGTGAGGGGCGAGTTGTTGCGAGTTTTTGGCAGGGCGTGTCTTGCGACGGTGTTTTGTGCGTTGTTCTCTGTCGCCTCCCGCGCGGCTAGCTCTGGCGGGGGGTTTTTTGCTTGGGCGGCGATCCGTGCGGCCTCCTCGCGTCCTGTTACGCAGTTAGAGCATATATATTTGCATGAGATGAGTGCGGCACTGTTGTCTGCCGCGCATCGTTATGCGGCTGTCAGCGGTGTCCCGATGGCGCATGATCTCAATCATCTCGCCAGCTTTAAACCGTGTCGTCATCTTGTCCCCTCCTTGCACGAGGGGTTACAGCAGTTACGTGCCGCAGTCACGGTGTCCGACGATACCTATTTTGAGCACCTTCTTATTCTGTCGTTGACGGTAGTAGAGTTGAACCGCAGGTTGTATAAGTTGGGGATCGAGAAGGCTGCCGTGCAGAAAAATTTCATGGAAGATGTCATTCATCACGACGCATCGCACGCCAAGCTTGCTGCTCTGGAGGAGAAGATAAACACGCTACAAGCGCGGGTTAGTACGCTTTTTTCTTCCGACACCACTAACATGCTGTTGACTGTATCTGTTAACGATCCTGAGCGTGACAAGCAGCTGCCTCTGTATCAGAAGATTGTGCTCGATTATCAGCAACTGCTGGCCGACGGGATGATCGGGCAAGAGTTGCTCGCCGCGCTGCGCCGCCAGAACAAAGCATCGCTGCAGCAAGCGGCGATGTCGTTGTTGGAGCAGAGTGCGGCTCTGCTTCAGCATGCTTGGCAACATACCTGTGCAGAGCGTCATCTCGCTTTCCCTACCTCTAGGTCCAAACGCCTGTTGTTTTATTTCAAGCACCGTGCCTTGGTGCAGCGCATCGAGACATTGCTAGCTGCACCAGCGCATGCAGAACTCAGGGCACGGCACGATAAGCTGTACCGTGCGGCGGCGGCTAAACTCCAGCCATCGCATTACCGTACTTCACCGCGTTTGTTTTTGAGTATGCTGGGCGGGCTGGTTGTGCCTTCCTTCATCGTCTCCCGTAAGTACAACAAGCTCACCCTACCGTTGATGGCGGGGACCGGCCTGTCGGTCGCCTGGGGAAGAGCGCAAGCTCTGCAAACGATGCGCCAACAGCTGCACACAGGGGTATGCAACGGGCTGAATTCTTACCGTGATTATCTCGCCTTCAAGAACGGCACGTCGCTCAGCCGCTATGTTTTTTCACACCTTGCGGCGACGGGTTTAGCGATGATCTTGCGCAAGATACCAAAGGGTATCGACGAAACATTCATGAACGTGGACGCAAAATTTCTCGCTTATGCCAATGTTTTCGGATCGTTTGCCTCGATGTTGGCTATCGAAACCATGCAGACGAAAAATTTAAATTTTCTCAAGGACCGCGAATCTTTTTACAATATTTTCGCACTGCTAGCAGTTGACTTTGCTTTGGCTTACATTTCGGCACTCAACCTCAGCGACGAAATGCGTATCGCCCTCATCTCCTCAGCGACGATGGTATTGTCGGTCATCGGGCACGTTATCAGTGGTAAGGAAATAAACTGGGATCGCATCATCTATGACACGACTTTTATCAGCACCTTCTCGTTGTACAAGTCGATTTATTTTTACACAGGTGGCTCACGTGCCTTGCTTAAAAACTTCAATATCAGCACTAAGACTGGCCAGACAGCACTGATGAGCGGCATGGCGCTGCTGAGCAACGTGCTCGGCAATATCCCCTATGCACTTATCTCCCGCCATTGGATTGAAAAGAAACCACCGCCCAATATGTTTTCTGTGCTAAAAGACGAACAGCAAGTAGACGAGATTGCCCGACTGATCGAAGCTATTTCAGCCTCCTCCAAACGCCAGTAGCAAGAAGTCAGGGGAAACAATCCCCTCGATTTATCGGATAACACTGGCACTTCTGACATCGCTACTTATCACCATAACGCGGCACTCGTTCTGCAGTGAACCGCCAGAACCAAAGTAGCACGTATATGTCCCCCCATCTGTTTCTTCACAATCATGTTGAATACTACCCTCAGCGATGACAGTTTGCTCGTCAGGAGCAGGGTCACCATCAGCAGCACAGAGGCCTTTCACTGCGAATGTGTCATCGCCGCTGAAACCAGACGCTGTGATTGATATTTTTATTGAATTAGCTCTCCTGATAGCACTGGTGATTGCGATTGTTTTCTCGGTAGGCTGCATGACCTCTTGAGGAGTGTTTTGCTCTTCAGTGGTTTCCTTATCTTCTTCAGTGGCTTTAACCGTGAACTCACCTGTGGCTTCTTTTCCCAGAGCTTTGGCAGTGTAGGTGCAGATAGTCTCTTTCCCAGTATCGATGCGCAGACCTTCCCACTCAACTTCGCCACCTGTGGCAGATCGTGTTGCGCGCGCAATTTCTGGGGTGGTGACTTCGTTTGTGCATACCACCGACAGCTCTACCTCCGCCCGTTTGTCGCTAGCATCGACAGTTACCGTGACCGTATGCTCGCCGCGGTCACCATTTACCTCCACTTCGTCGGGGTTGACCGTTACCGTCAAACTCGGCTCTTTGGGCTCTTTAGCATCTGTCCCCTCTTCGCCATCACAGCCGTTCAGCGCCACCGCGACGACCCACATCATCCTCAAAACCCACAGCAACGACGACATGATCTCCTCCCCGAAAAACCGACTTGCCAGAAACACATCGACTGTTTTTTTTTTTTTTGCTTTAATTTTATTTCACTTTACTCGTATTGGCACTTAGGCAGAGCAAAATCTGCCGCGTCGTTTTATGAAGAGGTATTTGCCGTCGCCTCCAGCCGCGACAAGCCCGATCGGGGTTGTCTACAGGTTTGCCAAATCAGGCTTGTCTTGATAGAATAGGGTAAGTGTTGTGCGGGTTAGCGATGATTGTTTTCAGCAAGGGGCGGACGGCACGGCAGGCGCATGTCGGTATTCCCGCGGGTCTGTACGAAGAAGAGTACGGGCGCGACGGTTTTTATGGGCGCTACACCCATCTCTATCGCACCGCACCACCTGTGGCTTGGAGCAGGATAGAGGGTGACCTACGGCCGCGTGCCTTCGACTGCAAGCGTCAGCAGCGCGACGGGGAGGATTTTGTCCAGGCACGGCGAGCGTGTCTGTTTAACGACGATGTGCGTGTTGAGTTCGTCGTGTTGTGCACGGAGATGCGTTATTATTTTCGCAACGCGGACGGTGACGATCTTTTTTTTGTGCACGAAGGCGGTGGCAAGCTGGAGACAGACTTCGGGGTACTGACCTACACGGCGGGGGATTATCTGCTTGTCCCCCGCGGCACAGTCTACCGTCTCCTGCCACAGCAGCGTTCGTGTTTTCTGCTCATCGAATCACGTGGCGAACTGCGTTTCCCTGAACGCGGTTTGCTCGGGCAACAAGCGTTGTACGATCCCGCCGTGTTGCGAGTGCCAGAGTTGGAGACGATGCGACCCCCCGCGGGAGTCGCTGAGTGCGAGATAAAGGTAAAGCGAGGCGGTGCAGTGAGCAGTATTTTTTACCCCCACTGCCCTCTCAATGCCATCGGCTGGCGCGGCACGTTGACGGTGTGGCAGCTGAACGTGCGGGACATTCGACCGATCTCTTGCGATCGTGCTCATCTTCCGCCTTCGGTGCATACAACCTTCGTTGCTCCCGCGTTTATCGTCTGTTCTTTCTTGCCTCGTCCGTTGGAAAACGGCGACCCTGAAGCCTTGAAAGTGCCGTTTTTTCACTCCAACATCGACTATGACGAGGTGCTTTTTTATCACAAAGGTAATTTTTTCAGCCGTGCGGGGATCGAGGCGGGAATGATGACCCTGCATCCGCAAGGTATCCAACACGGGCCACAACCGCAGGCGTTGGCACGCAGTCACACGTTGACACATACCGACGAAATCGCCGTGATGATCGATAGCCGTCACCCTTTGCAGGTGGCGGAGGATGCTGAGAAGATGGAAAACAAAAACTACTGGCGCAGTTGGCAGAGTTGAGTATTTTTGCAGAGGGAGATTAAAGACGATGCACAATCCTGTAGGACTCGATGGTATCGAGTTTATCGAGTTTACCGCCGCGCAACCGAGCCACCTCGCCTCCCTATTCACCAAGCTGGGGCTGGTCAATACCAAGTCACACGCCCGACGTGATCTCAGGCTGTACGAGCAGAACAAGGTGCGCTTTGTGCTGAACACTAGGAATGATTCTATGGCACGCTCCTTTTATGATTTGCATGGTGCGGGGGTCAGTGCCATGGGCTGGCGGGTGAAGAACGCATACGAAGCTATGGTCGCAGCACTCAAAAACGGCGCACGTCAGATGAGCAGCGACTATCTCCTCGACAACACCTCCGTCCCCGCGATCGAAGGTATCGGCGGTAGTTTGATCTATTTTATCGATGCCTATCAGGACGAGAATCTCTACGCGCGGCTCGGTTTCGAAAACGAAGAGAGCACTAAGGTACTAGACGATGTTGGTTTCACGCGCATCGACCATCTTACCAACAACGTCTATCAAGGCAAGTTGCAGGAGTGGTCGGACTTTTACCAACGTATCTTCGGCTTCAGCGAGATCAGGTACTTTGATATTCGTGGCGAACAGACGGGTCTGAAGTCCTTTGCCATGCGTTCACCGTGCGGCAAGTTCTGCATCCCTATCAACGAAGGCACGGAGGAAAAATCACAGATCAACGAATTTCTCCAGGAGTACAGAGGCGAAGGGGTGCAGCATATCGCTCTGTTGACCGCAGACATCCTCGACACATTGCGCAAGTTACGGGGTTCTGCGATCGAGATGCTGGAAATGTATCCTGAGTACTATGACGATGTATTTACACGCGTGCCCAACGTGCGTGAAGATCATGCCGAGATCAAAAAATTCAACGTTCTGGTCGATGGTGATGGCAAGGGTTACCTACTACAAATCTTTACCAAGAATGTTATCGGCCCGATATTTTTTGAGATTATTCAGCGGGAAAACAACTCTTCTTTCGGGGAAGGCAATTTCGGGGCACTATTCCGTGCCATCGAGCTCGATCAGAAGAAACGAGGTTTTCTCGCTTGAACAACCGTAGGGGCATAGAGCCGTGATCGAAACTTACAACAGGCTACCGCAATTTCTGCAAAACTACTGCGCGGTGCAGTACTACGAGCGTTATACCGCACAAGATCAGGCGGTGTGGCGTTATGCCTTACGACAGCTGGTAGCATTCCTCAGCCGTCATGCGGTACCTGTTTATCGTGAAGGTTTGCGTAAGACAGGCATCTCGTTGGAAGAAATCCCGCGTCTGGAAGACATGGATGAGGCGCTGGCCGCGTTCGGCTGGGGCGCGGCGGCGGTGGAGGGTTTCATTCCGCCGATTATTTTCTTGGAATTTCAGGCACGGCGGGTGTTGCCGATTGCTGTCGACATTCGGAGGTTTGCGCATCTTTCCTACACCCCTGCCCCCGATATTATTCACGAGGCGGCGGGACATGCGCCGATCATCGCCGACCCCGATTACGCCGCGTATTTGACTCGCTACGCGGAGTTGGCACAGAAGGCAATTTTTTCCGACCACGACATTCGTCTCTACGAAGCCATCCGTTATCTGTCGGACATCAAAGAAATGCGAGGCATCAGCGCGGCGATGGTCGCCGCGGCACAAGCACGTCTCGATCGTGTGACGGCAGAGAAAACCGAAGTTTCTGAAGCGGGGAAGGTTGCTCGTCTCTACTGGTGGACGGCAGAGTACGGGCTAGTCGGTTCGTTATCTTCCCCGCGTTTGTATGGGGCGGGGTTATTGTCGTCGGTGATGGAGAGCAGAAGTTGCCTGCACGACAACGTGCATAAAGTTTACTTGTCAAAGGATGCGGTGGAAACAGCTTATGATATTACCGAGCCCCAACCACAACTCTTCGTGGCACGTGATTTTGCTGATCTGCATCACACCCTATCTGAAGTTGAAAAAAACATGTCCTACAAGCTCGGCGGGCTGGAAGGTCTACAGCGAGCCAAAAAATCTCGCACCGTCAACACCTGCCAGCTCGATTCTGGTTTGCAAATTTCGGGACGTTTGACGCATTTCGGCCGCGACGACAAGGGTGACCTGAGCTTTGTGCGTTTGCGAGGACGTTGTCAATTCAGCGTGGCACAGCGACAGCTGACCGCACAAGGCAGTGCGCGGCACAAGCACGGTTGTCGTATTCTGCTGGGACGATGCAGTGCTTTGCCCGACAAACCGCCATGGTTGCTGAGTAACAGCGATTTGCAACGCATCGGCGTGCGTGTCGGGCATCGGGCACGACTATCGCTGACAGGAGGTTGTGCAGTAGCGGGCGTAGTGCTGCGCTGGTATCGACAGGAAGGGCGTTTGCTTTACATCACCTGGGCGGATTGCACAATCACCCGTGGGGAGCGTGTCTTACAGGTTGCGACTGACGAAGAGTTCGATCTGCCGATCGGTACGGCGGTGGTGTCGGTGTTTGGCGGCCCCGCCGATCGTGAGGCTTTCGGTTCTTACAGTATCGGCAAGGCCTCTAGTTGTCCTCACCCCACCGCAGAATTTTCGTCTCGTGAACGTAAGTTGTTCGCCCTTTACGAGACGGTGCGGGATTTACGTCGCCAGTCGGCCCCCGATCCGCAGGTGTTGGCGAGCAGTGCCGCACAGGTCATTGCCTCATATCCCGAACAGTGGTTGCTGGCTCAGGAATTGTGCGAAGCCGCAACAGCGCACGGGATCGATGCCAACGCGACATGGTGGCAAGAGTTGCAGAATATCGCCCGTCCGCCGCGCGATACCGCGGCCTAAACACCGTCTCGGAACGAGGCCGCGACGGCGCGGTGCACTATTTTGCCGCGTGTCGTGTTCAACCCTTTGCGCAAGGGTGCACTGTGGCGCAGCGCTGCCTCCAGTCCCAGGTCGGCCAACATCTGTATGTAACTAAAGGTAACGTTGGTGATCGCGTAGGTACTCGTGCGCGGCACGATGCCAGGCATGTTGGTGATGGCACAGTGCAAAATTCCGTGATGGCTGAAGCTTGGCTGCGCGTGTGAAGTCGGGCGGGAAGTTTCGATACAGCCACCTTGATCGATAGCGACATCGACTACTACCGAGCCTTGTTCCATTGTCGTGACCATTGCGGCGGTGACAAGCTGCGGTGCTTTCGCCCCCGTGAGCAGCACTGCACCGATCAGCAAATCACATCCACGCACGGCGGAGGCGATGTTATCTGGGTTAGAAATTAGCGTGTTGACGTTATTGCCGTAGGTGTCATCAAAACTTGCTAAGCGGCGTTGGTCGATATCCAGTACAGTGACTTGTGCTCCCATGCCGATCGCGATCTTGATCGCGTTGCTGCCAGCAGTGCCGCCCCCGATAACGCTGACTCGTCCACGTGGCACGCCTGGGACTCCGCTGATCATGATACCTTTGCCTCCGCTACCTTTTTCCAGCAGACGGGCACCGAGCTGCACCGCCATACGCCCCGCAACTTCACTCATCGGGATCAGCAAGGGCAACGAGCCATCGTCAAGTTCAATCGTCTCGTAGGCGATCGCATCGACGCGTTTTTGTAGCAGCACTTCGGTTAATTTTGGTTCAGCCGAGAGGTGCAGGAAGGTGAATAGAAGCTGCCCTTCTTGCAACCGTGAGTATTCGGGCATGAGTGGCTCTTTGACCTTCACGATCATTTCCGCCCGTTGCCAGAGTGTGGTTGTGTCCATCACGATTTCTGCCCCTGCCTCGGCGTAGTGTGCATCATTCATGCCTGAGGCGAGTCCTGCGTTTTTCTCGACCAGTACCTGATGTCCGCCCTTGACTAGGGCTGCTACTCCCCCTGGCACCATTGCCACCCGATGTTCATAGGCTTTCGTTTCACGAGGAACACCGATGATCATTTTAACCTCTCAGTTTGCTGTCTCAATTCCCGCGCAATATAGCAAAAGGGAGCGTGCATTGAAACCGCTGCTCCGCTTCTCCCTCCCGCAATCCTTCCTCGTCCCTGGTCAGATTAAATGGTTGAAAGACAGCGCACAAGCTAGTAGAGTCTGCCGTTCAAAGTTAGAAGCGTTTGTCGTTGACGTTGCGTTGTCTGTCGTTCATCGTTGTTGCGTTGTTGTTCGCCGAGGTTGCCGCGGCTTGGTGGTTGTGGACACCTGGCGATACGGTTGATAATGTCGGGCATAAGCCTGAGCAGCCAGTTCCTTTCAGTCACAACCTGCATGTGGGTGAAGAGCGTGGACATAAGATACCGTGTGAGTATTGCCACGCTGCGGCACGGCGGTCGTCTGTGGCGGGGATTCCGCCGCTTAACACCTGCATGGGTTGTCATAAATTCGTCGCTACCGCCAAAGATCCCATTAAGTTCATCGCGGCGCGTTACAAGGCTAATCAGCCCATCAAGTGGACGAAGGTGCATGACTTGCCAGATTTTGTGCGTTTTTCGCATCAGGTACATGTGTTGGCGAAGATAACTTGTCAGGAATGTCACGGTGAGGTTGAAAAAATGAGTGTGGCGGTGCAAAAAGCACCTTTGCAGATGGGCTGGTGCATCGATTGCCATCGTCAAAAAAAGGCGAGTATCGCCTGCTTGGCCTGTCACTACTAGGGGATGAAAGTGTCGCAAGACCAACACTACTCGCTTGCTGACGATGTGTGCACCGATGTGGCTGCGTTACCTGCCGCGGCGAAGGATGAGCAAGCCACCTTCGGCCGCCGCGATTTTCTCAAGTACTTCAGTGCTGGCGTGGCACTTGCTTCTTCCTCGTGCGTGCGTCGCCCTGCGGAGCATGCTATCCCTTATGTCGATCAGCCCGTCGATCAGGTACCTGGCGTGGCGATACACTACGCTACTACCTGTGCAGGTTGTGCTGCAGGCTGTGGCCTCAGGGTTAAGACTCGCGAGGGTCGCCCTGTCAAGATTGAGGGCAACCCCGCGCATCAGGCGACGGGAGGAGCATCGTGTCCTCTGGGGCAGGCTGCTTTGCAGGGGTTATATCATCCTGAACGCCGCTCGCAGCCGAGCATTCGCCGTAACGGGCAACTGACGACGGTCAGTTGGGATGATGCTTATCTGCATCTCAGTGCCCGTCTCGATACCAGTAAAATCGGTATTTTTACTGGCGGCTCGACGGGGCATCGCACGGAATTTTTGCAGGAATTTTTGCAACAGCTTGCAGCACCAAAGACTAACCTCTACCGCTACGAGCCGAATCTTCTCTACACGCACGTCGCCAACGCTCATGAGCGAGCCTTTGGACGCTACGTCATCCCTCACTGTGATTTCAAGCAAGCGGCTTTGGTCGTCGGTATCGGCAGTGATTTTCTCGATCAGGGGTTAGCTCGGGTCGCTTACGCCAAAAATTTCAGTGCTGCCCGTGCTCTTAACCGTCCCCGTCCTGCACAGCTGGTGCAGTTGGAGGCAACCTTGAGCCTGACGGGGGCACGTGCCGACGAACGTATCGTTATCGCCCCTGGTACAGAGATCGATGTGGCTTTTGCGCTTGCGCAAGCTCTCTATCGCCACCCACAGGGACAGGGGGGAGCGGCTGAACGCCAGCACATCGCCGCACTACTGCGACAACGCCAAGTCAAACTCGACACAACTCTGCAGCAGCACATCGACGCACTCGCGGCACAGTTGGTACGCGCGCCTTCCGTAGTCTTGTGCGGTGGCAGCCACAATTTCGATACCAATGCCCTCGCCCTACAGCAGGTTGCTATCGCCATCAATATCCTGTGCGGTGCTTACGAGAAAGTGCTCGACGTACAACGTGGCTGGCAGGTGCCACCCGTCGGCAACGGTGATCTGCAACGTTTCTCCCGCGACGCGGCGCAACTCGAGGTGCTGTTCATCATCGGCAGCGATCCGCTTTTCACTCTACCTCCTTCGTTTGGCTGGGCCGAGAAGATAAAAAACATCAAGCACGTCATCTCGATGCAAGCGTTTCCCGTCGCTACTGACACGCATGCTACGCATGTCTTGCCTGTGCATCATTTTCTCGAAGCCTGGGGCGATGCTCAAACCCATGCGGGTGCTTGGACAACGCAGCAGCCTGTCGTGCGACCGCTCACCGACAGCCGCCAAGCAGAAGATGTGCTGCTGTGGTTACTGGCGATGCGTGGCAAGCCGCTGCCCTACGCCGATTATCGTTCCTACCTACGACAACGGTGGCGAGCGTGGCACGATCTGCAGGGCAGCCGCGTAGATTTTGCTGAGTTTTATCATACGACACTCAAACGCGGCACATTCACTCACCAAACCAGACAGGTACGGCGTGAGTTGCGTCCTTTCGCGATCGAGGTGCAACCTGTTCCCACAGGGTTACAACTGATCGCACCGCTCGACAACCGTCTGCATGATGGACGCGGTGCGCATCTACCTGTGTTGCAAGAGGTAGGTGACAGTCTGACCACTATCGCTTGGGATACCTGGGTCGCGTTGAGTGTTGAGACCGCGGCACGGCTGGGGTTACGACGCAACGATATCGTGCAGGTGAAAAGCGGCACGGGCACGTTCACCGCCGCCTTGTTCCCCCTGCCTGGTTTGCATGATCGAGCTGTCGTCGTGCCGCGTGGTAACGGACACCCGTCTGGTCTCAGCAAAGTCACCGACGGTATCGGGAGCAACCCTCTGCTTGCCTGTACACTGGCGGACGGCCTGCCTCTGACCGCAGGTGTGCCCGTGACTCTGACACGCACGGGGAAGACACATCGTTTAGCGGCTATGCAAAAGGAAAATAAACTCGGACGGCGCGGTGACATTGTGAAAAGTGTCAGCCTCACACAGTTGCAGCAGCATAAGAGCAAGGTGCGTGATCTCGATGCAGTACCTGATCTTTACCCGCAATTGCCTGAGGGCGAGCATCGCTGGGGCATGAGTATCGATTTGCACAAGTGTATCGGCTGTTCGGCTTGCATGGTCGCCTGTGCGCAGGAGAACAACGTGCCGCAGGTAGGGCGCAAGCAAGTGGCGATGGGGCGGGAGATGCACTGGATACGGCTCGATCGCTATTTCAGCGGCGATCCTGCCAATCCGCGGGTAACGTTGCAGCCGATGTTGTGCCAACAGTGCAATCATGCACCGTGCGAGGCGGTCTGTCCTGTCTATGCCACGACCCATGATGCGGAAGGCATCAATGCCATGACCTACAATCGTTGTGTCGGCACTCGTTACTGTGCTAATGCCTGTCCTTACAAGGTACGGCGTTTCAATTGGTGGACACACAAGTGGAATGTTATCGACGCTAAGGATCACCACCGTAACCCCCGTGCCCTGAACCCTGACGTAACGGTGCGCACGCGTGGCGTGATGGAGAAATGCAATTTTTGTTACCAGCGCGTTCAAGCGGGCAAACATCAGGCGAAGATGGCAGGTAGGGCGGTGCAAAGGGAGGAAATTAAAACTGCCTGCCAGGAAACTTGTCCTGCCGATGCCATTACCTTTGGCGATCTCAAAGATAAGGACAGCGAGGTTGCTCGACAACGGCGTGACTATCGCGCTTATCTGGCCCTCGGCGGCTACCCCGACCTCAAGGAGTACGGTTTGAAGACGTTGCCTAACGTCAGTTATTTAGCCGATGTCACCTGGCGGCAGGAAGGTAGCGATGAGCACGGCTGAGGCGGACTGGAAACGCACCGTCTCGGATGTCAACGACGGTATTCTTGTCAATACCAAGCGTCCGCACCCCGTTTTTTACGTAGCGCTGTTCTGTGCGCTTGCCTGTGTAGGGTTAGGGGTGTTGTTCTGGGCGTTGCAGATTATTTACGGTATCGGCTTAGCAGGCTTGAACAGTCCTGTTTACTGGGGTGTGTATATCACCAACTTTGTTTTCTGGGTTGGGATTGGGCATGCGGGGACGCTGATTTCGGCGATTTTGTTTTTGTTCCGTGCGCGGTGGCGTAACAGTGTTAACCGCAGTGCTGAAGCGATGACGATTTTTGCCGTGATGTGCGCGGGTTTGTTCCCGCTCATTCATGTCGGACGAGTGTGGGTGGCGGCCTACTGGATGTTGCCGTTACCTAACACTAACAATCTCTGGATTAATTTTCGCTCGCCGTTGATCTGGGATGTCTTCGCCATTTCTACGTATCTTATCGTCTCGCTGTTGTTCTGGTACATGGGCATGGTGCCTGATTTAGCTTCGTTGCGCGATCGTGTCCGCGGCTTCAAGCGGCTCGTCTACGGGCTGTTGTCGTTTGGCTGGCGAGGCACGGCACGGCAGTGGCATCATTACGAGACGGGCTATGGCTTCCTTGCGGCTCTGGCCACGCCGCTGGTGCTGTCGGTGCACAGTGTAGTGTCGTGGGATTTTGCCATGTCCATTCAGCCAGGCTGGCATACGACGATCTTTCCGCCCTACTTTGTCGCGGGGGCTATCCTGTCGGGTTGTGCTATGGTTTATACCTTGCTTGTCCCTGTGCGCTGGATGTTTAACTTGCAAGAGTTTATTCGTGTCAGCCATCTCGATGCCCTGCTGAAGCTTACTCTGTTAACTTCCACGATTGTTTTTTATGCGTATGCCATAGAATTTTTTATCGCCTGGTATAGCGGGAACATCTACGAACAGGAAATTTTCGCTAAGCGTTTGCAGGGGCCGTATGCGTTTTATTTTTGGGTAATGGTGTTGTGTAATTGTATTTTTCCGCTGGCCTTGTGGGCGAAGCGCGCTCGAGCCCATGTACCGACTGCATTTGTTATTTGTTTGCTGATTAACGTCGGTATGTGGTTTGAACGTTACAACATCATTGTCTCCAGCCTTGTCGAGGATTTCATTCCTGGTTCGTGGGGGCATTACCAGCCATCGTGGACTGAGATAATTATTACTCTGGGCAGTTTTGGCTGGTTTTTCTTTTGGTTTTTAATTTTCTGTCGTTACTTTCCTATCGTGTCGTTATCGGAATTGAAGCTGATCATGCCCCCACCCTGGCGCGGCAAGTCGGGAGACACAGATGCCAGCTAGGCTTAGTCGAGAAAAGCCGCCGCGCCGTGGTCTCTATGCCTTGTTCACTTATCTCGACGATACCCTCGCGGTTATCGCGCGGCTGCGGGCGGATCGTGCTGAGCCGTGTTTCGATGTCTTCACTCCGACTTATTATCATGAGTTGGAGGTGGCGTTAGGCTATAAGCCTAGCGGGGTGCGGTGGTTCACCTTGACGGGGGCGTTATTGGGGGTAACTTTGGGTTTTGCTCTGTGTCTGTTGACTGATTACGATTGGCCGCTGGTGGTGGGCGGCAAGACTGCGGGTGTGTATTCATTGCCTGCCTATGTGGTGATTGGGTTTGAAATGACGATTTTGTTAGGTGCGATCGCCACGATTATCGGGATGTTGTGGCTGGGCAAAATACCTGATCTGCAGGGACAGATTTATAGCGAGGCGACGACGGACGATCGTTTTGGTATTTTTGTGTACGGTGCGACCGAGGACGGCGAGGTGGCACAGTTGTTGCGGGAGAAGGGCGGAGAAGTGCGGGTGTACCGATGACATTATGTTCCCCGCTCCGCTGCTGGTCTGCGGTTGCGGAGCAGACGGAGGTGCGGCGCGGTATTCTGTTTGTTTTGCTGCTCAATACTGCTTGTCTCGATCCCGCGGTCACCAAGTTGCAGTACATGCCTGACATGGCTGATAACCCGACGGTGAAGGCGCAGGAGGACTATCTCGACCCACCTCTGCACAGTGTGGCACAGGAGGCGGTGTTCTACGCACAGACTGCCGAGGCTAGCACTCGAGCCGCGGCGGTGACGAAGGATGCCGCACAGGGCGAGCGACTTTATGGCACGTTTTGTCAGGTGTGCCATGGGGCGCGGGGTAAAGGCGATGGCACGATAGGGCATGGTTTTCCGCAACCGCCTGATATTTCGTTGCCTGTGTATAGAGAGCGCACGGATGGTTTTTTATGGCATCGTATCACCTTTGGCACGGCGATTATGCCAGGTTATGGGCATGCTCTCGGTGTGGCGGAACGGTGGCAGATCGTCTATTATCTGCGTGATTTGCAGGGGGTGAGCGGTGCACGATAGCGAAAAATTTCTGTTACGTGCTTCGCCGTTGTTGCGGGGGGCGATAGCTTTCTGTCTGCTGGTCGGTGCTGTGACGTTGATATATGCTTTCTTGTCTGCGCCGTTACGGGCGTGGGGCAGTTTTTTGTTGAGTTTGTTTTTTTTCTTCACGGTAGCATTGGGTGGTGTTGCTTTTGGTGGCATGCAGGATGTGTTAGGGGCGCGTTGGGGGCGGCCGATTAAGCGGCTGCATGAGGCGTTCGGGGCGTTTTTGCCTGTCGCGGTGTTGTTGTTCGCTTTGTTTTTTATGTGCATTAAGCTGGGTGTTGCCGAGGCGGATAAGGTTTACAGCTGGATTGCCGACCATGATTTGTTGCATCATTATGTGGGCAAGCGCTCGTGGTTAGTGGAAGATTTTATGTTACTGCGGGTGTTATTTTTGTTGCTGGTTATCGTTTATTTGGCGTGGTGGCAGTTGCGGCGGGGGCTGCAGGCCGATCGGCTGTTGTTAGCGGGCAAAGAGCGAGAGGCGCGGCAGTTAGCGGAGTTGGCTCGGGATAAGCTGCGTTACTGGTCAGCGCCGCTATTGGTGGTGTATGCTTTGTGCTTTACGTTTATTTGTTTTGACATCACGATGTCGCTTGCCCCCAAGTGGTTTTCAACCTTGTGGGGTGGTTGGAACTTTGCGATCATGATGCAGACCTTGTTTGCTTTCCTGTTGTTATTTATGTTCGGTATGCAGAGCAGTGCGGTTGGGCAGCATTATGGGATCAAGCAGTTTCACGATGTCGGTAAGCTGTTGTTTGGGTTTACGATTTTTTTTGCTTACCTTACCTATGCGCATGTGTTGACTTACTGGTATGGAAACGTGCCTGAGGAGGCGGAATATTTTATCCATCGTTTGCAACAACCGTGGTTGACGCTGGTGATTCTTGCCCCTTTGTTTAATTTTGTCGTTCCCATGTTTGCTTTGCTACCTAAGGCGAGCAAGTGGACACCGTTGGTGACTATCCCTGTCTGTGTGATGGTTATTATCGCGCAGTGGGTGACGCAGATCATCGTCGTTGCTCCCCAGCTCGACCGTGGGCACACCTGGCAATTGCCCGTGCTTGAATTCGGTGTGTTTCTCGGTTTTGTCGGGTTGTTCATGGCGTGTGTGGTCTCCTTCGGTCGTTATTTCCCTCTGCTCGCCATCAGCGACCCGCTGTTGCGGAAGTAAAAATGCATGTCTATCCTATTGTCGTGAGTTAGGGGAGCGACGTGCATAAAAGCGTTGCCAGCACCTGTCAACTCAGGTATGATCTCGCCCCCATGAGTGCAGGTAAATTGAAAAACAGCAGGTCTGCTGGCAAGGCGGGTGTTCCCGTTTTCGTCGAGGGCGTGCGTTCGCCGTTCGTTAAGTCGTTCGGTGCGTACGATGGCATCGATTGTTTGGGGTTATTCAGCCGCACGGTGGCCGCGCTGTTGCGCAAGACGGGTATCGACCCGCATGCGGTCGACGAAATCGCCGCGGGTGTTGTTGTCCCGCAGCCCAAAAACCCCAACGTAGCGAGGGATGCGGTGATCAACCTCAATCTCCCGCACCGTATCCACGGCTCGACCACCAACCGTGCCTGTACCAGCAGTCTGCACACCATTGCCACTGCCGCGGCCACTATCGGCAGTGGCCAGCCGCTGGTTGTGTTGGCAGGTGGGGTGGAGATGTTGAGCAATGTGCCCGTCGTGTATTCGGAGAAAGCCACTGAGTTTTTGGTTAAAATCAGCCGTGCCCGCGGTAACGTCGCTCGTCTCAGACTGTTGAGTCAACTGTCGCCTCGAGACTGGATTCCTCGACCACCCTCGTTGCTTGAGCCGCTGACTGGTTTCACGATGGGTGAGCACGCCGAGCAGATGGCGAAGTTGAACGGTATTGCCCGTGCCGAGCAGGACGAATACGCCCTTGCCTCACATCGGAGAGCCAGTGCGGCACGCAAGGCTGGTAAGTTCGATGCCGAGACCTGTCCTATCTGGGCGGGAAGCGATTATAGCAAGGTGATTACAGCTGACAATATCATCCGTGACGATGCTGATTTAGCTTCTCTGCAGCGTTTGCGTCCCGTCTTCGATCGTCGCTATGGCTCGATCACGGCAGGCTCGTCGTCGCCTTTGACGGATGGGGCGGCGGTGACTATGATTGCCGATGCTCGCCGTGTTCACGACCTCGGTCTTGTCGCTCGTGCCAAGATTCTCGATTTCTTGTTCGTCGGTGTCGATCCGTATCGGCAGTTGTTGATCGGCCCTGCGGTGGTCATCCCTCAAATTTTGCGCCGCAACAAGCTAGTGCTTAAGGACATCGATCTTGTCGAGATACACGAAGCCTTTGCCGCCCAGGTTTTGAGTTGTCAGCGTGCCCTTGCCTCGGCTGATTTTGCGGCCGAGCATCTCGGTAACAGCAAGCCGTGTGGGGAAATCCCTGCCGACAAGCTGAATGTCAACGGCGGGGCGATAGCTATCGGGCATCCGTTTGGGGCGAGCGGAGCGCGGTTGGTCATCACGTTGAGCAACGAACTGCAGCGCCGCGATAAGACTCTCGGTCTTGTTGCCATCTGTGCGGCTGGCGGTATGGGGGGTGCGATGTTAATCGAGAGACTGACCTAGGAACAGCGCATGGCCAAGAAAAATTTCCACCTCACTGTTACTGACGCTAGTGTCGCGGTGGTGACGTTTGACTCTAGCGCTAAGATGAACATCTTGGCCGCCGAGGTGCTCAAGGAGCTCGCCGCTCTGCTCGATGAGGTGGCTGCGCACGACGAGTACCGTGGCTTGGTGTTTCGCAGCGGCAGGGAAGATCAGTTCATCGTCGGTGCGGATGTCAATGAGATCGAGGCGCTCAGTTCCCCTGCGCAGGCACGGGACAAGTGTCGTGAGTTTGAGGGAATTTTGCGCAAGTTCTCACGGCTGAAGATTCCCAGCGTCGCCGCCGTCCACGGCCCTTGTCTTGGCGGTGGTCTCGAACTTATCTTGTGTTGCACCTATCGTCTCGCCAGCGATGCTGATATTACCAAGTTCTCCGCCCCCGAAATCAAACTCGGACTTATTCCTGGGGCAGGTGGCACGCAACGTTTGCCGCGTTTGATCGGCATCGGTGCTGCGCTCGACTTGGTGTTGACGGGGCGTAGTTATCCCGCCACCAAGGCTGTTAAAGTCGGCCTGGTCGATGCTGTCGTTCCCCAGACGATGTTGACTCAAATTGCCTGTGATTATGCACAACAAAAAAAAGCGTCTGTCGTCAGCAGGAAGAGCAGAAACATCAAGCGGCTGCTACCAGAGATTGCGTTGGAGAGGAATGCGCTCGGCCGCAAGCTCATGGCACGTAAGGCACGCGAGGCGGTAACGCGTGAGACACGCTGCTTTTATCCCGCGGCATATAAAGCGTTGGAGGCGGTGTTTGAGGGTATTGAGCTACCTCTCGACAAAGGGCTGGACTTGGAGGCACAGTTGTTCAGTCAGTTGGTCGGCACGCGTGAGTGTAAGAGTTTGATGCATTTGTTTCATGCGACGACGGTGTTGAAGAAAAATAATTTCCGCAAAGAGGGCAAGGCCAAGTATGGCGAGGCTAAAATCGAGCGTTTGGGTGTTATCGGGGCTGGTTTCATGGGCACGGGGTTAGCGACGTTGGCGGCAGATCGCGACTTCAGCGTCCTCATCTCCGATCCCAGCCCCGAGGCGGTCGGCAGGTTGCTCAGACATGCCGATGCTTATTTTGTTCAAAAGGTGCGACGGCGGCGGCTGAAAAAGTTTCAGCGGACGCGGAGGATGGCGATGATTACGCCAGGCACAACCGTTGCTGGGTTTAATACTTGCCAGCTCGTCATTGAGGCGGTTTACGAGGATCTCGCCCTCAAGCGGCAGATTTTGCAAACCTGCGAGGAACGGCTGCCCGACGAGGTGATTTTCGCTTCTAACACTTCGGCGTTGTCGATTGCGGACATTGCTGCACAGGCCAAGCGTCCTGAGCGTGTGCTGGGCATGCACTTTTTCTCCCCCGTGGAGAAGATGCCGTTGCTGGAGATTGTTGTCACCGCTAAAACCGCCCCGTGGGCGATCAGTCGTGCGGTTGATTGCGGGCATGCTCTCGGTAAACAGGTCATTATCGTGCAGGATCAGCCTGGTTTTTACACGACGAGGGTGTTGGCGTTTTTGCTGGCTGAAGCACTGCGTATCTTGCTGGAGGGCTGTCCGATCGATGAGATTGACAAGGCGTTGACGGAGTTTGGTTTTCCCGTCGGGCCTATCACTTTGGTGGACGAGGTCGGGATCGATATCGGTCTACATGTGTTAGACACCTTGGCTCGCCACAAGCTAATGGATGCACTGCCCCGTCTCGAAGCCTTGCCTGCTCAAGGCTACTTGGGACGCAAGTCTGGCAAGGGTTTTTTTCAATATCGGGAGGGCAAAAAGCTTGCCGCTGATGACAACATCTACAAACTGCTTGCGATCGACAAAAAACGACATGTGTTGCCTCACGATACTATTGTCGATCGTTGTCTGTTGTCGTTCGTCAACGAGGCGGTCAAATGTCTCGATGCCCGCATCATCGCCGCCCCGCGTGACGGCGATGTCGGTGCAGTGTTCGGTCTCGGTTTCCCTCCTTTCTGGGGCGGCCCCTTCAAGTATGTTGACCACGTGGGCTGCAAAGCGATTGTGCAAAATTTGCGTACTCTGCAAAACAAGTATGGTCAACGCTTCGCTCCCGCTCCAGGCTTGGTTACCATGGCCGAACAGGGCACGAAATTTTTCGCATAAATGCACAAAAATTAAATTTATCTATTGACCAGCCAGCCAGGCACTGCTATACTCCTTCTTAATCTTCAAGTTGTAGTGTTATGGGAAAGTAAAAAACGGGATGTTAGTCCCCTCTCGCTTGACGGAAGGGCCGTCTTCTTGTAGGGTGGGATGCGTTTTGGTAATCGTTTAGCTGTGGGTACGGTGGTGGCTGAGAAGGGCGACGGTAGCGAGATCCCGACGGTTGCTGAGCTTATGCAACTGCTGGCTCGTGTCGGTGAGCGTTTTAGCGACATCGATAAACTTCTCGTGCGTGTGGGTGAACGGCTTGATTTTATTGTCGCGGAGCGCGAAGCGGACAATGCTGCCGCGCGAGAACGCCAAGAGGCTGCCGATAAACGCCAAGAGGCTGCCGATAAACGCCAAGAGGCTGCCGATAAACGCCAAGAGGCTGCCAACAGGCAGTTGCAAGTTACTAGGGAGGAATTGCAGGCTACGGGTCGGTATGTGCGAGAACTGGGCAAGCAGATCGGTGGGGTTAGCAATCGGTGTGGCGACATTGCTGAGTATCTGGTGGTGGGTGATTTTCTCAACATTGTCAGACAGCATTTTGGTATCGTCATCGAGCGTTCAATTCGTGGTCTCAACGGTAAATATCAGGGCAGGCATTGGGAAGTAGATGCATTCGCTACCAACGATGATGTCGTGATAATCGGAGAGGTGAAGCTTACCCTCACCGCCGATGACATCGACAAGTTTGTTAACGGCAACCTCAGTTGTTTTCATCTCTACTTTCCGGAGCATCATGCACACAAGAAAATCTACGGCGTGATCGCCTTTGTACAAGTGCCCCGCAAGGGCGATGAGGATGATCTTATCCGCTATGCACACGATCGTGGATTGTTGGTGGTGAAGGCTATCGACAATACCTTCCGTTTAGTCACCCCTCCAGGATACCGACTAAAGGATTACGGTACTGCTAATCGGTAATCGTAGACGCGGCTTTCGTTGTCTAAGTCTGATTATGGTTGAAACTTCAGTAGTGACATTCTGTTGCAGGAACTGGGAAGCAACAAAAAACATCTCTTGTTGAGACCGCACTTTTGTGTTACGCGGTGGGGCGGTTGAGTTCGGTGGGCTGTCGCTCCGTGGATGCGTACGGGGAGGAAAGTCCGGACTTCACAGGACGGGATGCTAGCTAACGGCTAGGCGGGGTGACCCGATGGCGAGTGCAACAGAAAAGATACCGCCTTGCCACCTGGTGGCAAGGTAAGGGTGAAATAGTGCGGTAAGAGCGCACTGGCGGGATGGCGACATACCCGTCTGGTAAACCCCATCTGAAGCAAGACCAAACAGAAAGTGCCATCTTGTCAGTGTCTCTTGAGGTGGCAAGGGCTTGTCCGGCCGAGCTTTCGGGTAGGTCGCAGGAGGCGGGTGGTGACACACGTCCCAGATTAATGGCAGCCGCTGCCTGCTAAGGCAGAACAGAATCCGGCTTACAGCCGAACTCAACTGATTGGTTGTGTCTATGTCGCGAAACTCGACCGATTATGCCGACCCTTTCCGTGATCGCACTCGTAACTTAAGCAGTGCCATCAACCCTTACCTGCAGTTGTTGCGCCACACACAACAACTCCCGCTGCTGCATGGTCGACAGTTGCGGCGGGCTGCGGCTTGTTGGCGCACCTACTTTGCCGCAGCAGGTATGCAGGTGCAACGAGCACTGTTGGTGGAGATAGGATGCTATCGCGGCCGCAACCTGGTCGAAGTGGCACAACGTTACCCGCAAACCGCTTGTGTTGGTATCGACCTTACCTTCAAGCGCGTGGTGTTGAGCGCACAGGCAATTCAGGCGCGGGGATTGTGTAACGCGGTAAGTGTGTTGAGCGATGCCCGCGATCTTGCCACCTTGTTCGGCGATGACGAGCTCGACGGGGTTATCTGTTTTTTCCCCGATCCGTGGGTGAAGGCACGTCAGAGGAAAAAACGCTTACTATCGACTACTTATTGCGCCCAATTGGCAGGGCGGCTCAAAGACCGAGGTTTTGTGTGGCTGAAGACCGACGATGAGAGCTATTTTGCACAGGCAACACAAGCGTTGCTGGTGCATGGTTTTTGCTGCGCAGACACCGTGCCGCGGGAATTAACCAGCGCGTTCGAGCAGCGTTTTCTCGCTGCCCACAGGAAAATTTACCGCGGGGTGTTGATAAATAACAAGCACATGCTGATGAGGGGACACACCCACGCGCTGGTGCGAAAGGGCGAGACGACACCCCCGCGGATAAATAAACAACAGAGGAGACAACAACAACTTGCACCGCGACGGACAGACAACCGTTTTTTGTGGGATACGCAAATATAAAATATGTCACGGTAAAATTAAGCAGATAGCTAGCATAACCTGTGCTCAGCTGCGTTTTAAACGCTTTGCATTGGGGGTGAGTTTTGTTAGTCTGGGAAGAATCAGGGAACTGAATAAAGAATTTCGTGGTATAGACAGACCTACCGACGTTTTAGCTTTTCCGCTGTATCTCCGTGCAGGTGTGCGGCAAGGGCATCCTTTTGGACACGTGCTCGGCGATGTGGTTATCTGTGTGGCTGTGGCTGCCGAGAGTGCGGCGCGTCTCGGACAGAGTTTGGGGCGAGAGGTATGCTTCTTGCTGGTGCATGGTATTCTGCACCTGTGCGGCTACGACCATCAGCAACCGCAGGAAGAGGCGGTTATGTTGGCTGAGCAACGGCGTATCCTGAGTATCCTGGGCGAAGGAGTCTGGCGTGAGTGTGTGGTCTTGCGCCGCGGAGGGGGGAGCTGAGCGATGGAGGCAGCCGCGGGCGACATCACGAGTCTGCTGCTTATTCTGGGCTGTTTGTTGTTCTCGGCTTTCTTCTCTTCCAGTGAGACAGCCTTGACTTCCCTCGCTGCTCTGAAAGTAAAACACCTTATCGAGCAGTCGAAACGTTACCATCCCTTGCAGTATTGGCTCGACGAGCCTGGCAAGGTGTTGACGACGATTTTGGTGTTCAACAACGCGGTTAATATCTTCGCTTCCGCGCTGGCGACCGAGTTGGCGACCCGCTGGTTTCAGAGCAGTGCGGTCGGTATCGCCACGGGCATCACCACCTTTCTGGTGTTAGTTTTCGGTGAAATAATCCCCAAATCGTTCGCCAAGGTGCATGCCGAGCGCATTGCCGTGCTGGTAATGCGGATTGTCAAGGTCTTCTGTTTCGGGACGTGGCCGCTGATCTGGGCACTGTCGAAATTTACCGACTGGGTGCTGCGGGCGTTGGGCAGTGAGGAACAAAAGGCAAAACCACCGATCACCGAAGATGAGCTGGAGTTTCTGGTCAACGTGGGTGAAGAACACGGCGTGATCGAGGACACAAAAAAGCAAATGATTTCAGGAGTTTTTGACTTTGACGACAAAGCAGTCAGGGAGATCATGACTCCGCGTCCCGATGTGATCGCGGTCTCCATCAACGAGAGCTTTGCCGCGGTGGTAGACAAGACCATCTCCACAGGCATGTCCCGTCTGCCTGTTTACGAAGAGCGTATCGATAACGTTATCGGGGTTATCCTGGCTAAAGACTTGCTCAAAGCTTCGCTTTGCAGCGAAGCAAAATCCACCCTAATTCGCAGTATTATGCGCGAGCCTTACTTCGTACCTGAATCGAACAAGGTCATCCATGTCTTCAAACAGCTCAAACGCGACCGCAACCAGTTAGCGGTGGTCATCGACGAACACGGTGGCATGGCAGGAGTGGTAACGATGGAAGATATTATCGAGGAAATCGTCGGTGATATTCAGGACGAATTCGATTCGGAAGAAGAAAAAATCAAGAGTAGCAGTGATGGCACTTACGAGGTGGCGGGAGCAATCAGTATCGACGAGTTCACCGAGTTCTTCAAACTGCCCGAAGCAGTCATCGAGGAACAACTGCAAGAAGAAGCTGATACTCTCGCAGGTCTGCTGACACAAGTAATACGCGAGATGCCAGAGGTAGGGCAGACAGTGCAGATCGGCTCAGTGACCATCAAGATCACACAAGTCGATAATAACCGTATCCAGCGCGCCCAAGTGCAGTGCACACCGCCAGCCACCGCAGCAAAGTGACTGCTCAATCATAGTGGCTCTTGAGGCTGTGTAACGAGTTTTAGATGACGAACGGTAGTATCGTTCTTCTCCCGCTCGGTACGGGCGTTAGCTAGCGTATCCTTGATTTTCCTCCTGAGTTCCGCAGGTAAATCAGCGTTGTTGCCTAAGTCGGTGTGTCTTCAGGCACTCGTTGTCAGAGGCGATGTCCGCCTGTGGCTCAGCCCAAGCTGTTGTGTGAGTGTAGGAGGTTGGGCTAGCATAGTATTTTGTGCTACCTTGCTACTGCCCTTCGGTAATGACAAAATCAACAGGTCGAGCCATATTGTCTGCTACCATACTAATCTTCGTCGTGTGGCCACCAACTGACTTGCCGATAGCGGCCTCTTCGCCTTTGCGAGCACCGCTGCTGTGTTGATGTGCCTTGACGATCGTAGCGTCTATGGACACGTTGCCCAGATCACAATGTAGCAAATAGCTGTCAAAGACAGATTGCAGCTTACCGCTCTTTCCCCAGGCCGTAAAGCGTTTGTGCAGTGCTCGCCAGTCGCCGTATTTTTCAGGCACACATCGCCACGGACACCCTGACTTTAGCTTAAATACTGGTGACAATTCTCAACTCGAACAAGAGGCACATGAATTTCTACAAAAGCGAGGTACACAATTGCGCCAGAAAAGAAACCGTTTGCTGTTTTTTGTTATCGATCATTCTGCTATTACTAGGCTAAAAGATAACAGTTCAACTTATCTAGCTTGGCAATCAATTGTCGATGACATCAACGACGAGAAAATAAATCTCGATATCTATCAAAAGAGAGAAACCGAGAATAACTGCAACAAAGAGAATAAAGTCTTTGTACAAACAGTGAGAGAAGCATATTGCTTTTTGATGAATGCTTATCGTGTAGATGGCAGTAGCGACACCGAGTGGGAGTACGAAAAAATTGACACATCCAAAGCACAACTACTGTCTGTTATTGATGATAAAATAATAAGTATGGACTGGGTTGTCAAAGATTGGGCGGCTAACAACTTGCGCACCGTTCTCCAAAAATACTATTTCAAAAATGATGTCAGCGATGTTCTGATAACTAAAATTTTTGCCGATCTTGCTAGTCACATCTATTTTCCTCGCCTAGAAAGCGAAGAAGTACTGCGTAAAACCATCGAGAAGGGTGTTGTTGGCGGAGAGTTTGGCTATGCACGCAGCAAAGGTGGTGATCATTATGACAGGCTGAGGATCGGTATGCCAACACACGTGATTATCGACGACAGAGCCTTGCTGGTGCAAGCAGATGTTACGCATCAACAAAAATCACCTCCTGTCCAGCAACAACCAACACTAGCCAGCACACAAGCGGCACAAACGAGTAGCCAACACGCACAGAAAAAACGCTTTCATGCCTCAGTAGTCGTGCAACCAACAATAGCCAAGATGGAACTCAATAGGATTACAGACGAAATACTATCACATCTACCGCGGCGCCTACTCTCAAAAATTATCGAGCTGTAACTTGCGCAAATTCACCGTCAAGCAAGGCATCTGCTGGAACAAAGCCCGCAACTCCTCCAATACAAGCGAGGATCGCTTCGTCACCAAATTCAAGCGATAGATCATCTTTAGATGGCTCGAAATCCTTATGGTGTTCAAGACCCTCGCCACGAAGTTAAAAACTTACAAAATGCGAATAGAACTAAATGTTCTAGGCACTCTCAGCCCAAACTTTGCTGTGCATTTTGTCAGAAAACATCTGTGCAATGTTCCAGCTATGCAGGAAATCATGCCAGCGACGGCGGAACTCGTCGTCAGCACGAGCATCGCGTGGAGAAACGGTGCTCAGCAACGTTTCTTTCGTTTTGGTTTCACTGTTAATTAGATAGGCGAAATAATGACTATTGCTCTTCAGCTGAAATGTCTGCCACAGTCCTTCAGGGTCATGTTTAGCGAGTTTGTTGATGTTGTTGATGACATCTGCATCAACTGCTAGTGCTTGCAAATGTTCAACAAAATGCTCGTTTGTTTTTATTTTTTCGCCTTTATTTTCCAAAAAGTTTTTCCAATCATTAGCACTAGGCTCGTAGCCAGCCAGTAGTTTTAGCAGCAGCAAGAAGTGATTGTCGCCAAAAGCATGACCGCGAGAGATCTTTTGTCCAAGATAGTTAATACTATGTTGACTGCTGGAGTTTTTAAATTCATTGAGATCTCGCCAAGTTAAGTTCCAAACACGCATTGCCTCTACTCCCTCGCCGTTGCACAATGCTTGTCGTTTAATGAAATCAGTTTGAAAACGATCGCCTGAGCTAACGTTCGCGTGATACTCAAAACCATCCAGAAACAAAGCAAGCGCCTTGCTGTGCCTCGCATTGGGTCTGAAAATAAAATCACATACGGTTCTGTTTTCCCCAGCGTTCAAAGCTTGCTGTGCCCGCATAGTGTATTGTTGTTCGTGATCTTTATACTTGATGCTAAATTTTGCTCCGTGCTTATCAAGAGCAAAGTAGTTTTTGATTGCAATTCCAGCTTCTTTTAGTTTGTTGCGATACTTGCCTGTTGCACAGTCTTTTAGCAGACTGACAAAACGATGCTCAAGGTCGCTATCAAGAACACTATCGATAGGTACAGTTTCAAGACTACCCTCTAACTCCTGCATGTATTCTTTGTTTTTAAGAATGTTATGCAGATATTTTTCCGCCTCATTTCGCTTGACGTGGGGAATTTCAAATTGACTAACTCCACTGAAAACACAATGTAAGCAACCATTGCGTTCAGGGTCATCTTGGCAGGCACAACTGATAATCTTTTGATAAGCCTTTTCAACTAACTCAAAGAAAGAATCTTTATCCCACAAATCACGCAAAAACCCCGTACCGCCTGGTACTGCATCAAACATAACAAGATAACGACGTGGCATATTGCTACCGAGCGGCGTAATAACTTTCTGCTCTTCAATCTCAAGATGTAGTGGTTTGCCGCCGAATTTTTCTTGAAACCCTAAAAGCAATGCTGCCTTGATCGAAGTCATCCGTATCTCTGAGTCGTATTCGGACACAGGCAACAACACTCGTATCGCTTCCGATTGCAGCTCTCTAAACAACACAAGCCGCTCATGACCACGTGTGCTAGCACGGTCAACGTTAGTAGTGTGTTTACGATAAGGACAAGTAGATGTATGCTGTGGCTTGTCGTCACCATCTTTTTGTAAGCGACCGCAGCGATTACAAATAGTAAAGCCACGCGGCTGTTTGTCACCAGCAATTTTTATTTCATCAGCAGCTGGTTTCTCCTCCCCAAAATTTATTTCCCGCAACTTCACACGGGAAAGAAACTCAATACCAAAAACAAAATCATTTTTAGGGGCAAGTGTTTGTTGCACACTGGTTTTGTCAATATCAAAGTAGGATCTTATCCTGAAAATTTTCTTATCACGCTCATCTGCCTCATCACCAACATGACTAGATAACACGTCCTCGACAGATACCACCTGTGAAATTTTCAGCATCTTCAGTTTCTGTCCCTCATCCGACCACATGTGATCATTACACTTAGGGCAATTAATGCGCTCATCTTCACGATTAGGGGCGAGATAGCCACATAAGTGACAGGCTCGCCACTCTTCGATCAATGTTTTTTTCGGTGTACCGATGTTCAAACGGTCGATTTGCATTTTATACCCTCCCCCATAAAAAGTATTGCCTGGCGCAAATTCACGCAGAGCCATCTTCGCAGGACGCTCGAAGCTCTCCGTGCTGATGCTCTTCTTTCCATCTCTACTATCAATAATAACACCCTTCAACTCAACTGCCTGCTCCTGAAAAGCATAGTTGGGCAGAAAGCCATTACGAGTAAGAAAGGCAAAGAAACTATCCTCACCTCCGATAGAACCCTTCTGTGCTAACAAGCCTGCTTGCTCACGATGCAATTCTCGCAAATTTTTTCTATCTTCATCACTAGTTACGTTCTTTTTTGTAAGTTTTTTAATTTCACTCTGCACCTCTTTTAGCTTTGGCACAATTTCAGCCAAAGCCTTGTCATAGTTGCCCACTGTCGCGCGCAAATTTTTTACCACGTTATCCATAGTGTCTCTTTCTAAAAAATAATCTCGTGTCTCTTGCCATGTATGTTCTGCAATCTTATCTTGCAGTTGTCTGTAAAAGTTTTGCAACAACTCATCACCATGTGCCGCAAGCAATTTCTGTAAATTCAGCATAATACCACTGCCGTTTATTTTTTGCAGATATTCTTCGTGCAAGGTTGCTAGGGTTAGTTTGTTATTACCTCTTATCTGCTCAAAACACGTATCAAGCAGATAGGCGAGCACTTGACGGCGCAGCATGTCTACCGCGTTGAGATAACAGCCTGGCGGTTGCACATTGCCTGCAATCAGTTCTTGCGGCTCTTGAAAATGTAACAGATCACGTGGTTTAGCTTGGGCAATGGCGACGATAAGCGATGCACCTGATTTGCGCCCCGCTCGTCCAACCTGCTGTTGATAATTTGCGGTACTGCGTGGCAACGAAGCAACGACGGTCGCTGACAGATCGCCAATATCTATACCCATCTCCAAAGTTGGCGTGCAGGACAATAGGTTGATGGCATCCGCATGCCTATCTGTGTTGTTTTTGAATTCAGCTTCAATTTTTTCCCGTCGCTTGCGTCCCAACAATCCCGTGTGTTCATAAGCAAAGATGCGCTCAACCTCGCCAGCTTCGTAGATACGGCGGTAGTACATTTGTTCAGCGTTTGCTTCTGTCTGTAGCTCATAGCTCCCTGCACAGCGAGCAGCAAGACAGGGCAACCCTTGCCACAGGTCAACTTGCTGTTGTGCTACCACGATTTTATGATAGCATGTGCCACACTGTAGTTTAATTACTTCCGTTGACACAGCAAGGTGTTGGGGGGCAATGCCAAAATTACTATAGTCCTTCTTGCCGTTTTCTATTTTATGCAAGATACCTGCCTTGCTTAAGGCACAGAGAATGTCGGTATACAGACGATGAAATTCTTGTGGCGAAAAGTGTGCACGTTGCCAGTCAAAAATTTTCTCCAACCACAGACAATGCCAGTTGCTGTTATTGTTGGCAGTATGCACTTTTTCAAAAACTTTTGAATTACTATTAGTTGTTAAGAATTTTGGCAATGCACCTGTATCGCTACCGCGTTGCATACGACCGCGAGGCAAGTTGCTGATCCACAGTTGATCACGGTTATTTTTGCCTAGCTTCCATGTGTTTTCTTCGTAACGATACGCCTGCATAACGTCAAGGGCGATACCGCCTTTCATCAATAGCCGCTTGACGATACCGAACACGAAGGCACGGTAGCCACCCTCTCGTTTGCTGTGACGGGCAACTTCATAGTTACTGGCAATTTCATCGTAAGTCGCATCTATGGTAGCGGCAAGGTCGGTGTCGATAAAAACGGCTGAGCATAGAGTCTTTTCAAGTGTGCGTCCTACTTGTGAACGCAACGAGTATTCAAGATAAAATTCCCACACGATACGTTTTTTGAGCAGGGCAAGCAAAGCATTACCTTTGCTGTGAAAGTAATCATGATATTCAGGCAAGCGACGTAAATCGCTGGGGGTAAAGGTTGCCACGGTCTTTTGCTCGCCAATTTTTGTTTGCCAATAGGTGAAAAACTTTTCTGCAGCATCGTTAAGTTTAAAGGTTTGGTGCTGATGGCTTTTGAAAAAAGATTGAATTGCAGTGCGAAAATTAAAGCGATAGGTGCGAGCATTGTAATAGCCGCTGCGATGTGAAGCATCCTGCACCGCATCAGAGAATACCAGCAGTTTCTTCGAAGCAGGCGGGTTTGAGGTAGACAGATATAGCTGGCTATTGATGACACTGCTCAATGTTGTAACCCGACTAGCGACAAGGCGTAAAGCGTCGTTAGTAGCGCATGCGGGGCAGCGACGTTTATCACATTTATTTTCTTCCGATACAGCTTGATAACAGGTAAAACGTTGCCAGATACCTTGATCGTGCGGGCAGGCATCATGTTGTTGGATGACGATATCTTCAGGCTCAACATAGGCACAGATCGAGCAAATTTTTATTTTTGAGCTATCAATAGGATCAGATGTTTGCTGTGGAAACAGGTAGCGGACGTTTTCATCACGCATAGCATATAGTTTGTAGATGCGGTTGATGTCATTCAAGATGAGCTCATCACGTTGACAGGCACTGAGATAGCCAACTTCACCGCATTCTTCGCAAAAAACGGGTGGAAGATAGGCTTGTTTGTTGTTTTCATCTATATCTTCTTGCCAAGTAAATTTAGGATTATCGTTATCCAAAGATACGAGCAGGCGACGCAATTCTCGCAACCACAGTTGTATACGCACGTGATAGAGAGGTGCGTTTGCAGTTTTATCTTTCTGGGCATGGACAAGGAGGGCAAGGTAGCTAGCAAGTTGTGCGCTTGAGAGTTGATAGCCTTTGTCAGCTAATTTTTGCAGCATGTCTTGTTCTGTCATGGGCTGGCCAGCTTCAGAAAAAATTTCAATCAAGGCATGTGTTAAGGTATGACGTTTGATATATTGGGCAAGTTCGGTATTGCTGTTAATTTCTGTATTTGCAAACCACAGCGTTGTTTGAGCTTGCAGATATTCTGCTAGTGTCTTGTATGGGCGATAGTCTAGTGCTTGGGTATCGGGTGGTATGGTATGTATAGAGCTGTCGATATTTTGAAAAACTTCTGCCACAGTTTGGCGTGTTTCGGTGATGATATTGTCATGGGTAAATGTTTCGCCGAAGAGTTTTTCGGCGAAGGTTGTTAGGGGTGTTTTGCTATCGGTGTTACTGGCAAGGGTGGCGGAAGTGCCGACACAGGTAATGTTATTGAGGTTGAGTTTGGCTTTTAAGCGTCTGATAAGAAAGGCAACGTCAGCACCTTGTGCGCCATCGTAGGTATGCATTTCGTCAAGCACGAGGTATTGTAGGGTCGCTGATTGTTGCCAGAGGTTAGCGAATTCTGGTTTCATCAACAGATAGTCGAGCATTTTGTAATTGGTGAGGAGAATATCGGGGGGGTTAGCGATCAGTGTGTGGCGGTCGTCGATGATGCGGTAGGTTTCTTTGCCGTCTTGATAGGTTTTGTGCATAATTTTACATCTGTCGCGTTGATCGCGAGCTTCACCGATGAGCATACCTGCGGAGACGAGGGGGAGTTTCGTTTTGTCAGGTGTTATTTGTGGATTGTTGAATAAAAATTCTACGATACGGCTGGCTTGATCGTTAGCGAGGGCGTTCATGGGATAGATAAGTATTGCTTTGATACCGCGTTGCTGGTGTTGCCGCAGGCAGTGGTCGATGATGGGGATGAAGAAGCATTCTGATTTACCAGAGCCTGTGCCTGTGGTGATGATGGTATTGGTCGGTTGTTTATTTTTACTGGATAGTCTTTGCATGGCTTGTGTTTGGTGTTCGTAGGGGGTGAAGGATAGGTTTAAGTCGATGTTAGGTGTGTGTGTATGTGCGAGTTTGAAGGGTAGTTTGATATCTATGTAGGGAGGATGGCAAAGATTTTTTTGGAAGAACGTTTCAAGGGCGGTGCTGAATTTTTGGTTATTGATATTGTAGGTGGTTTTGAGGTAGCCGAGCACGTTTTCTTTTACTTCGTGTGCGAGTGTAAGTGGTATTAGGTTGTGTTTCATAGCTAACTTCCAATTAAAAATTTTTGGTCAAGCTTTTTATAAAAAGCTTATGGGGTCTTAGGGGTGAAACCCCTAACTCTCCTTTCCTTCTCCTCTCCTTTCCCAGCCAAAAGTTTTTGATCCAACTTTTTACAAAAAGTTGGCGGGGTTTGGGGCAGCGCCCTAACTCTCCCTTCCTTTTTCTTCTTCCCTACACAGGGGTTCAAAGGGGCTTTGCCCCTTTGTCGGGGTCTTAGGGGTGAAACCCCTAACCTTCCCTCAATGGGGGTATCGGGAGCGTAGCCCCTGACAAATATCACTACCAACCCCTTTGTTTAAAAAACACATATGCTTCTTGCATTTTGTTTTTCCTATCGTAACCTTTATTGCGATCATATTTTGCCATGACGGGGAACAGTATTTCATATACCTGTATAAGTTCGGTGATGGTCAGGTTGAACGATAGCGCGGTCAATACGTCAATTTCGAGCAAGGCTTGCTTGCGTTCGTTTGGGTTACGTAGGGCGGCATTACGTTGATAAGCTTCACCATAGCCGAAGAGTTTTCTGCCTGACATAAGGTTATCTTTGCGTTTAAGTTTAGGCACACTGCGCCACAGTTCGTCATAATATATGGTCAAGCCATTGAGGGAGAGGAAACGACGGGCGATAGAGGCGAAGAATTTTTCATTGCCGAGCGGGAGCTTGGCGAAAGTGGTTTCAAGAAAATTCGTGGTGTTTATCAAGCGTTGCATACCATCAATGACAATAGAAGCAGATATGCCACCGATGATCAATAACTTGTCGTAATCTCTAGTTGCAAAGCTAACTATTGCGTGAACATGGCTCACTCCTGGTGGGATTAGACAGGTAAACATACACCTCTCATTAGATGGATTAACCATTAGTCTAGTAGCAAGACGGTAAAAACTGCGATAGGGTTTGCCGATAAAGCTTGGCAGTACTTTGTCTGCTTCAGTAAGTGAGATGGTGAGTTGATAACGGGCACGTTGCACATGATCATCGGCAATGTTATCTAGGTCAAGTTTTTGGTATGAAGAGCTTGATTTATATTCTTCTAGTGTCTGTTGAAATAGAGGGTTACCTGCCTCGATATGCGGGCCTGAGAGAATCAACTGCTCAATACTTGCAGGATAACGGTTGTCTAGCTTGATAAACCCTTTGTCCTGTGCGCCTGTCTCTTGGAACATACGCGAGCCAAGATAATTCTGTTTACCACCGAGCCACTCCCCTACCGTCGTGTTTGCTACAGATATTTTTTTCACAAAGTTAAACAACCCCTCGCTGTGCAGATTTAAAAACGGCGGTGCACTGCTGCTGTCATTCAGAAATTTGCCGAATAATTGTATTTCTTGGTCGGTAATGCGAATAATACGCTGACGATGACCACGAGTTTCGAGTTTGCCCTGCTCATCTTTGATAAGAGGCACATAGTGTGTGCTCAGCTGCTGACGATCTTCATAGCAGGCTTTGATGGTCAGGGGATTGAAGAGATTACCGATATGGTCAAATACCACTCTTGTAGATTTATTTTGCAGAATATTAATACTGAAGTTATTGCGGCCATGAATATCAGTGAATAGCTTCAAACTATTCACAAACTGAAAGTGGTAGCGCAGCTTGCGATACAGTTCTGCTCTAATCGCAGTTGCCTTATCATCTTCGAGCAATCCATCAGGATGCAAGAAGCCCGATACACCCGCGGAAGATAGCAGTTGCAATGCCAGTGCGGTAAAACTCTTGTAGCTGTTTTTGTTGACTTTACTGAGCACGGAATAATTATCGCTGTCAAGAATTTTGCTATAGCCATCTATGTTGATACATTCCTGTGCTAATTTTTGCTTGGTTGCTATAGCTAACTCTTCCTGCGCAAATTTTCTCGTAGCAGTAGCGTTCAATTCACGTACCGCGGGGATAGCATTATAATCTCTGATTTGAGTCATATCTTCCCACTGTATCTTCACCCAGGGCGGATTGCCAAGAATGAGATCAAAACCACCGCTGAACATCGCCTGTGGATAGGCAAGTTGCCAGTGGAAAAATTTCTGTCGTTTAGCTGTGTCGGCGATAAAATTTTCTAGGCGTTCATCAAGCAACTGTCCGCGTAAAATTTTCTGTATACAATTGAGATAGTCCTTGTGTGTCGCAGGGAAGAAGACAAGTGCTTCGTTATTGATGAAGAAGGCACTGCACCAGAGGTCGAGGCATTTAGTTAGTGGGGTATGTCCTGTGGTATGGTCTTTTTTGAACTTAACGACAGTATCTTCTGCCTGCTTTTGTGTGCTTACCAGTAGCTCATCGTGGTTATCAAGACGTGACTTGTTTAGCTTGCTGCCGAAACTTTTTAGCTCCTTGTGTGCATTTTCTGTGTAAATTTTCAGTTGGTTGCCATACTGTCCCCACCCCTTGTCGATCAACAGCCAATTGTAGATACCATCGTCGTTTTTGGTCAGCCCACCTCCTGTCAGACTATTGCCAACTTTGAGATTACTGATCTCTGGTGAAGGCTTGCCGCTGTTGATACAGTTGAGCCATAGCGAGAAGCGGGCTAGCTCAACCGCAGTAGGATTCAAGTCTACGCCATAGACGTTGTTAGCAATTAACTGCTGCTTGATGTCATACAGCATTTTTTGTTTTTCGTCAGCAGGCATGCCATTGTCAGGTTTTTCTAGCTGAAAGATTTTGTCTGCTAACTGATTGACAGCTTCGATCAAAAACGCCCCTGACCCCATGGCTGGTTCTAGAATTTTTACTTGCCATAGATCATCTACATGCTGCTTATCTTCATAAAGAGTTTTTAAGGCATATTCGACTGTGCACTTAGTCAGCGATTCGGGGGTATAGTAGCTGGCAGACAGTTGTTTATCTTTGCCTGCCAAGCGATAGACAAACGAGCCTTTTTTGTTGATAACAGGGTTATCCTCCTCGTCAAGCACAAAGTTATCTTTGCTCAAGCGACATTTTTTATCAACCTCGTTGCCGCTATACTTTTGTACAATTTTGTCTTCTGCATAAAATATACTATCTTCTTCTTTCGCAACATCTTTTTGCTTTACCTTCACAGGCTTAAGACGATAGAGATCGCGTTGTGCAAAGAAACCAGTATAAGATAAGAGGCTTTCATAAGCTGCGCCGAGTTGATTGATACCGAGTGAGGCATAGCTTACCCGTCCACGTTTTTCTTTTTTGTTTTTGGGTCTGCTCAAGGTCAAAGCTTGCAATATCTTTTGCAACTTGCCATTACGTAATCTTACCTTATCGAGATGCTTTATTTTTCCTGGATCGAACAATGCTGACTTAAGCCTATGCACCACAAACCCTGTGCTGGATTTCTCTTGCTGCTGAGCTTCAAAACCATGGTAGACAAGAGCAAAGATTTTTTTGAGGCTCTCACTGAGAAAGTAGCTGTTGTAATCAATATCTCCTTCTTGCATATCATAAAAGACAGTTTCCAATAGTTTATCAATGCTATAGCCTTGCTTGTAAGTAGGAGATTTGAGTGGCAAGAGCACGCTTTCTTCAGGACGAGCTTCAAGATAAAGCAGAAAAATCAAGCGATAGACGTAATACAAGGCATCATGTGTCAGTTCATGGGCATATCGCGGTGCGTTATCGGTGAGATATTTCTGCCGTGCCTCTCGCTTCTGATAAATAAATTCGTTGACTAATATCTCAATACTATGCTTCGCCCCTTCTCGTAAATCAGTAGACACAGCACAGGCATGGCGGTGATTTTCTTCATCGAGTTCACGATGTAGCGAGTTGTTATCTTCAGGAACGAGTGCCTGCTTTGAGAACAGAGTTAAAATAAATCTGAAGGGTTCTTGCACACTCTGCATAAAAACTTCTTGCCACTCAATGCGAATGTGCCGACCAAACAACCATTTGTTTTTTTGCAGGACGAACAAGGCATTCATGGCACATACCAGTATCCATTCGGAGGCATGACTGCCATCAAGTTCTTCACCGACAATCTCTCTAAGACTGCGGTCATCTACTTGCTTTTCTTCACATTCATTCACCTCGTGATAGGCAACCTGTTCAAAATCACCTTTATCGTCAGCACGAAGATAAAAGCACTTGAGGTCTTTGTTCTCGATAAATGTGGTAATGTAGCGATCTTGCTTAGTGGTAAAATCAGTTGGTTGCACACGATATTCAAGCAGTTGCAAGAATTCACCGTTAAACGCCTTAAGTTGTTGTGCTTGCTGTTTTTCCTTCAGTTGCCAGAAAGCTTTGTTTAGTTGGCGCATCTCTTTTATTTTTGACTCAAGATTAGTAATCCTATCGGCCTCAGCTTTGATGCGGTCGGCAAGTTTGGTTTCCCAATAATTGAAAGTATAGAATTCGTTTTCGTTATAGATACCTTTAACAGCCATCTAGCACCTCGTCAGCGATGATAACTGCTAACAGTTTGACGTAGGGAAATTTGGATTGTAGGTTAAACTTTTTCTCGATAAGATTTTGGTAGTTGGCATGAGTTTGCTCGATGAGTTTCTTTTCTTCTTCTCTGATGCGAGGGCGAGATTTATATTTTTGCTCAAGCCAAGCTGTTTTTTTCTTCTGCCAAATGTCGATCTCATTCTGATAAGAGTGAAGTTGCTGATTGTGTGCCTGTTGCAAGGTATCACCGCATTCTTGTAGTTTGCTAGTGTAGCAAGGAACAATCTTGGTTAAATCTGCATGTAACTGCTTAGTTATGTCATTGATGTCAGCAGCGCGATTAGGAATATCGCGACGAGTAAAGCCGAGTTGTTCTAGCCCTTTGCTCACGAGGAAGAATTTTATTTGGCCTCGTACTATACAAGCAAGTTGCGATTCACTGATTTGTGACTGTCCCAGACGGTTAGTGACTGAACCGTGCAATACATAGTAGAGCATACTGCTAGATTTAGAGAGTGTTGCGACACGAATATCTCTGCCATTGAGCTTGCTATCGACACGGCGAACAAGTGTTTGCCACAGTGGGTTTAGTTCCCACCAGTAACTGAGCTTAGGCCAGCCACTACTCTCTTTACGTGCCTGCTCGATGGCAGCGTTAACTCTATCAACATCACAGGTAAGCTGCAAATCTTTTGCGTCTTTTAGCTTTAGTTCTTTTTTGAGACTTTCAAAAGGGCGACGTAGCATATCTGCTTGTTTTTTGTCGTGGTGCAGGACATGTGTATTTTCATTTTCTGTGTGCTCGATGCCCAACAAACTCATTGATGTTTTGAGAAATTCCTCGTCGCTGAGCAGTATCTTGCTATCTTGATAGGTTGGCTTGTCAGTTTTATCTTCGATTGTGCCAAAGACTTCTTGCTTATCAAAATCATCGAGAAAAATATCGTAAGGATCTTTTTCTTGCTCGATTTGTTCTGCAACTTTCTCTTCTTCCCTTTCGCTACTAAACAACCCCATGGCTAGCCCTGCATCGCCAAGCTGTTGTTTAACATTTTCAAGTTTCGTGGCAAGTTTATCGACGACATAACGTTCGTTGAATTTATCTAATTCTTGTTTATCTGTATGCCCAACAATGTAGTAGATATGTGGTTGTTTAGTCTGTCCGTAACGATCAATGCGACCATTACGTTGTTCGAGTGTTATCAACGACCATGATATATCGTAATGGATAAGGTTACTACAAAAGTGATGCAGGTTGATCCCTTCAGAGGCAACATCGGTAGCGATGAGAATTTTTATCTTACTGTTGTTGCTGGCAAAGGCTTCAACTATTTTTTGTTGGGTCTCCTCTGCCAGCCCTGCATGCATGATGACAAGCTCTGCCTGCGCCTCGAACTCTTGATCTTTCTCGCTTATGATTAGCTTGCGATCGCGGCGGAGATTATCTTTCAATGCTTGCTGAGTTGTCTTGCTTTCAGTGAAGATGACGACACGTTCTTTTCGGCCAATTTTATCGAGCACTGCGTTCAGTTTTTGGTATTTAGGTGTATCTTGCAGCGATAGTTGTTCGCTTTGTGCCAGCAGTTGTTCTACTGTCTTTAGCTCATCGCTATCGGCAATTTTCTTTTTTTTATTTTCAAGCACAGAACGAAAAGCTTCTGGTGACGAAAACAATGCTTTTGCTAGAGTAGTGCGAAATAAAGCATCACGGGTTGCGGTGGACAGTCGCTTGAAGTTAGCCTGCTTTATTGCTGTCAGCAGTTCTTCTTCACAGGAAGTGATAGGGACATATTCACGATGTGCACAGCGTTCAGGGATTTTTTGTTGTAGCTGCACATCTTTGTGAAAACGACGCACGGCAATTTTGCTGAGATCGTCTTTGCTGATGTCTTCGGGGTCGATGACTAGAGTTGGATCGAGTAGCTCCAGCAGGCTACTGTAGCTTGCTTTTTTGCCGTCGTGCGGTGTAGCACTAGTGAGGATGAGGTTATCGCAAATACTTGATAGTTGCCGTGCAAGTTTTGCCCGATCTGAGCCTGTGCCGCTACGCCGTGCAACGTTATGGCATTCGTCGATGACAATGATGTCATAGTGGGTGTTGTTGAGGTATCGCCTGAGTTTTCCTTTCAAGGTATCCATCGAGATGATGGCACGATCAAAACGATCGAGAGGGTTCATATTACCAGGGATTTCGTGATAAACTCGATCTACTTCTTTGGCATCGAGCATTTTTAGGGGAATGGCAAAACGTGACCAAATTTCTTTTTGAAACTGCTGTGCCATCGACTTGAGACAGACAACGAGAATACGCTTGCCACGTTGCCTTTTAATCAACTCAGCGAGCAAGATGCCAACTTGAATTGTTTTACCTAGTCCCACTGCATCAGCCATGAGGATACGAGCGCGCAAGTGTTTGCTATCGTCGAGGGCTTTGCAAGCCGCCACATGCTGAAAATTTTCCGTGTTGATCGCTGCTCTGTGTCCAATAGCCAAACCCTTGCCTGTTGGCACAGCCTTTCGCATCCACAGATCGAGTTGCAGTTTTGTATCTCTGAACTGCGGGCTTTTGTCGGACACAAATTTTACATCGAGAGGGTCGATCACCTCAACCGCATCAATGGCATCAAGAAAACTCGCCTGCAATCCCTCAACTAATCCTTCCATACCTTCGACTTCAACGAGATAGGATTGTAACTCGTCGGCATAGACACAATTATGCACCAGCCACTGTGCACCACGACACTGCACCCTTGCTCCAGGAGGCAAAGGCTTGCCCATCCTCTTGCTGGCGCTGACGTATTTGTAGGGCATTGCTGCACCATCGCTTTAGCCTTCGTATCGGTCAGTTGCAAGGGATTCTTAATGAAAATTGTATGTGATTACAGGATAATACGCCTTTTCTGGGTCGGCAATAGAAATTTGATTTTCCCTGAAAATGGGAGTGTATCCGTTAGAAATACAGCTAGTCATCTACGTAGCTTGGGTGGCGAACGCCTAGATAGCCCTTGCTTATCATAGCCTATCGTTTGTCGCGAGAAAAATGCTGTCTTTTTGTTTAACGTCACCCTCACTGACTTTATCGCGGTATAAATAAATATACCTGATCATCTCATCGTCTCCGCGGGCCAACAGTTGATCCTCATCTGATCCAGCTCCGTGGCGCATCTATGGCAAGCGACGGACTAGAGACAAGACTGTAGACCACAAGGCCGAACTGCGAGCCGTCGCCACCATTAAGCAAATGTATCGCGAGGGCGTGAGCATCACAGCCATAGCCCGCTACTTGGACACCATGAAGATCCCCACCAAACGTCAAGGTAAGGGATGGGATAACAGCACGGTCACCGCCATTCTCAGGCGAGAAGGTATTTACGTCGAGAAGCGGATGAGGACGGCGAAATCAACCTAGTTGTGGCAGTATTGCTCTTGTTGGTGCGGAGCGAAACCATCGACAGGCTAATAAAAAGCAAGCCTCCTGCCTGCTACGATAATGGCACGTCTGCGGAGTAAATTGCGGTGCAAATTTTAACATTCTGTTATCATTGGATATTTACACCACATATATGTATTCAAAAAGAACCTCGCATAGTGCTAATCTCCGTAAAGATGGGGGTAGATGCTTGTTCTGTAGACAGGTAGCTGTTAGATTTGTAGTATAACTGCGGTGCAAATGTGGCAAAACTGCGGTGCAAATGCGGCAAAACTGCGGTGTAAATTTTAACTAGCTATTATTATTGGATATTTGCACCGCAATGATGGCTGATTGGAGTGCGAAAATGGCTGTCAACCTAGCAAAAATTGTCACTACTGGCGAGAACGTAGGTGTTGAGTTCAAGGAAAAGTATACCGATACTATTGGTAAGACGATCTGTGCCTTCTCAAACACCAGTGGTGGCAAGATATATCTCGGTATTGCCGACCAAAAAACCGACAAAAAAGCAGCCGATAGAGTGGTAGGAATTGAGCGAGCTGAAGATGCCATCGAGAGAGTAGAAGACATGGCACGGAGCTGTGACCCTGCAATCTCTGTTTCTTGTCGTGAAATCCAATTAAGCAGCACAAGGCATTGTGTTGTGATGATAGACGTGGACGAAAGCGAGCACAAGCCACACCAGTATAAGGGTGTGTTCTACAAGCGTGTGGGTAGCAGAAGCGTTAAGATGACCAGGGCTGATGTTTTAGAGGTAAAGGATAGTTACTTTGATAACAAGATATGCCCTGACTTCAACTACAAGAGAGATTTTGACATAGAAAAATTCCATTCTTTTCTCGAAGCTTCTGACTTTAGAGGTAGCAGGAACAATCCTATGCAACTGTTAGAAAATTTCGGTGTGGCAAGGAAAGGCAATGGGAGTATTTCTTTTCGCAATGCTGGAGTGCTTTTCTTCGCTAAAGACTTATCTCGTTTTCATCATCATGCTGCAATACGCTGTACCCGTTTTAGAGGAACAGATAAAGGGAGACTTTCCAGTACAAAAACATTTAATAGGGATCTGCTTTCTAGTATTGAGGGTGCAATGATATTTTTGCATGACCATCTAAAGTTGGAATATAGGTTTTCCCCACAGAGTATGCGTAGGGAGGAAGTTCTAGAGATACCGCAACTTGCATTACGTGAAGCACTGATAAATGCTGTTACGCATCGTGATTATCAACATCAAGGAGCAAATGTTACGGTAGAAATATTCGACGATAGGGTAGAAGTTAGCAGTTATGGTGGCTACCCGAAGGGATTGCATGAAAAAAACTTCGGCAGTGCCAGCAGGCGCAGAAATCCTCTTATCGCCAAGCTGATGCAAAGAGCTAAATACGTCGAAGAAGCTGGCACAGGTATTCCTAGAATGCGTGATTTGACAGAAGAAACTGGCATGCCTGTTGATTTTGACATTGACGCATCGAGTTGGAAGGTTATTTTTCCGCGTCGTGTTAGTTACAAAAAAATTGTATCCAGCCAAACATTCAACTTTGGAGACAAGGGCATGTTGTCAAAAAAAAGCATGCGTTTGTCGAGAGTGCTCTCTAGTATTAAAAACGACTCTTTTTCAAAATCTAGCTTTACTGAATCTGAAGGTATTGGCATGCGAACCGTTGAGGATGATTTAAAGTATTTGCGCAATATTGGGATGATTGTTTTTGAAGGAGCAACTAGGACTGGAAAATATAGAGTTACTAGAGAATATCTGCAAGCTGATGAGACAGGTTATTCTCCATCAGCATTGAGAGTTGCAAGATTTTTCGTCAGTAATGCCAAGAATGGTGATGGAACAGATCCAGCTATTAAACTACCTAAGTTAGCTAAGGCAACTGGCCTAAACCAAGAGAAGCTACTGTATGCACTCAGTGAACTACAAGCATCTGGTCTTGTCAAGTTGCAGAATCAATCAGCCCAACCGATAGCTGCACTTTTTGCGGAACTTGATCATTTGTGGATGCCTTGGCAGCCATCAGAAGATGCTGCTATCATTGCCAGTGATGTAGCCAAGATAGAAAATTTTCAACCTAACCACGAACAAATTGCAGCACGCTATGACTGGAAGGTGCGCCGTGTGAATCCTGCCATCTACCGCCTTAAAACTCAAGCTTCACATAGTGGTGACAAACAAACACATCCCCACAAGTTGGCTTCAACAGAAAATACCCGCTTATCATGGGAAAGAGGAAAATCTGCCGCGTATGATTTTCTTCACTATGCTCTTGGTAATGCAAATAAAGAGAGCAGCCACGAGGAAGTTGTCATCCTAAGGTGTCTGAGAAGCCTGCTTACCTGTATGTCTCACGAACTTTTTATTGGTATAAAGCAAGAGGCTTCCGCAACAGAAGGTGTTTATCTTGCCTCTACCCCTGAGAAAATGAGGCGTGTAGACTTTCTCAAGTATTTACAAAAATTGGAAAAAGCCCTTGAGAAAAAAATAGCTGAATATGAGAATAGCTAGTGACCTCACCAATGGCATGCATATAGTTCGACTGGAGATACTCTAAAAGTTGTTGATTGCGAGAGTTTAAAAAATTTTGTGTGTCAAGGCAGGAGCGGCTACCCTTTCTCATTCAAGAAGCCAACACTAGAAAATCAACCTGCTCATCTTCACCAATGACCTGCTGGATGATGAATTCCCCTCTAACCAGATTAGCTGCAGCAAAGGTCAACGCATCGTGGAAACTATTATGCACAGCCTTGACCTCCTGATCTGCTATGACCACATACTTGCGCTTGTAGGCTATGTTGGCAATCCAACCACTAAGGTTTTCCTTGAAAAAATTTATATTTTTATCTCTCTCCAACTGATCAGGCATCCCTTATCCTCCTGCACACCTAGCGTAATACTTATCAGCATTTTCATCAACAAAATCAACCTTCCTGAAGAGCCACTCTCCATGTATCGTCCTCCCTAGCGGGGACGGGTGAGTGAGATCAGTGGAGTTAGTCAACCAACCCACAGAAAATGTGTCCAATCAGCAATTATCAATGACATCATGCACCTATAGCACCTCCCCGCCAATCTCCGCCTGTGTGCTCAGACAGAAATATCTCGAAAATCTGCTCTCCATGCGGCAAACGGCGGATCGGCTACAAGATCATCGACCACAAGGGCGAGCAAAGAACCATCGCCACCATCAGACAAATGTATAGCGAGGGCATCAGCACGAATGCCATTGCCCGATTCTTGAACACCATGAAAATCTCCACCAAGCAGCAGGGTAAAAGTTAGCACGGCAACACGATTATCAAAATACTGAAACGCGAAGGGGTTTATGTGGCAAGGCGGAAGGGGAGGGTGGCGTTATCGGCTTAGCCGTGGGCTAGCCAACTCTTGACTGTCGGGCACATCGATCTCCAATATCAGGGTGGTGCGAAAAAATTTAGCCACCTTCTCACGGGTCAAGTCCCTAATGCAATGCAGCGGCAGAACGTAGGGGTGGCTCTTGGGAAATATCTTGATGATATCCTCTTGACTATAGTCGGGCATATGGAACAGCAAATAGCCGAAATCTAGGGCTACGTTGCTGCCTATGGCATTGGCACTCTTGGCGAACTTGCCCTGAAAACTCATTGGCATGCGCCAACGTCCTTTAGCGTTAGAAATAACAATGGTAATTACCTTGTCATCCATGTGTGTTTCCAGCAGTGCCTGATAATTCAGCAGCTGTCCTAAAAGCCTCTTATCCTGTGTGCTCTTGTGCTCGATTTTGATGCTAGATTAACGCATCATCACATCATGTAGTTCGTACTTCGTGTGCGTTCCCCAGCTCGCTCGTGCCCCTCGCCACAAGCCTTCGTGCCACCAGCGGCAGGATGCCGCCGTCGCGGTAACATGCCAGCTCTTTGGCAGTGTCGATACGGCAGCGCAGGCGCACCTGCTGCGGTGTTTGTCCGTCACGACTGAAAGTGCACACTACCTCGCCCTGCGGTTGTAAATCAGCTATCCCGCGGAAACGGAAAAATTCATCCCCATGCAGCCGCTGGGCAGTAATCTGCTGCGCACGGTCCTCCAGCGGTAAAATTCCCATGCCGATGAGATTGGAACGGTGAATGCGTTCGATCGAGGCACAGATTACCACCCTTACCCCCAACAAACGCGGCCCTTTCGCCGCCCAATCGCGAGACGAGCCGCTACCATAGTTGTGCCCCGCAACTATCACCAACGGTGTGTCGCTGGCACGATAACGCATGGCCGCATCATAAACACTCAACTGCTCGCCGCTGTCCGCATGTCTGGTGAAACCACCCTCGACATTAGCGAGTAGCAGGTTTTTAATCCTGACGTTGGCAAACGTGCCACGCATCATTATCTCATGGTTGCCACGACGCGCCCCGTAAGAATTAAAATCTTTACTCGCAATACCACGCTCCCGCAAATAGATCCCCGCGGGACTGTCAGGCTTGATCGTCCCTGCAGGAGAAATGTGGTCGGTGGTCACACTGTCGCCCAGCTGTAACAACACCCGTGCTCTCGCAAAATCCGCAGGCGGTGTGTGCGTGAAGAAATCAGGCTTGCGGATGTAGGTGCTGTCCTTCTGCCACCGATAACGTACACCGCCACGACCACCTACTTGCTGCCACTCCCGCGAACCTTGCAGTACCGTGCGGTAGCGTTTGTGGAACAGTTCAGGCTTGACCGTCGCGTCGATAACCGCGTCGATCTCAACGCTGCTAGGCCATACATCACGCAGAAAAACCGCTTCGCCGCGCTGATTGTTGCCGAGTGGCTCACGTTCGAAGTCGATGTCAACTCGCCCTGCTAAAGCATAGATGACCACCAGAGGAGGTGACGCAAGAAAGTTAGCGCGCACGTCCTGATTGATGCGTCCCTCAAAGTTGCGATTGCCCGACAGCACCGAACAGACGACGAGATCATGCGCATTGACAACCTCACTTACCCCCTCGGCCAAATCACCCGAATTGCCGATACAAGTGGTACATCCATAACCGACGTTGTGAAAACCAAGAGCATCGAGGTGCACCTGTAAACCAGAAGCTTGCAGATATTCAGACACTACCTGCGAGCCTGGTGCGAGCGAAGTCTTGACCCACGACTTGACCTCGAGTCCCTGCGCACATGCCTTTTGTGCCACCAACCCCGCCGCAATCATCACACTCGGATTAGAAGTGTTAGTGCAACTAGTAATCGCACAGATAACCACACTGCCATGCCTCAAGGTACGTGGTGGCTGGCGTGCCGTGTCGATGTGGAAGACCTCCTTGAGCTGGGCTTGAAAAGATTTTTTAACCGCGGGCAAAGGGAGAAGATCCTGAGGACGCTTCGGCCCCGCAATAGCAGGCACGATAGCATCGAGGTCGACTGTGACCATTTCGCTATAGACAGGGGTCTGCTCCGTCTCCCGCCACAAACCCATCGCCTTGCTGATAAACTCAATCATCGCCAGCTGCGGCGGCGATTTGCCTGTCAACGCTAAATAACGCATCGTCTCAGCATCGACAGGAAAATAACCACAAGTTGCACCGTACTCAGGTGCCATGTTCGCCAGCGTCGCTCGTTCTGCGAGACGCAACGTATCGAGGCCAGAACCATAGTACTCGACAAACTTACCGACCACACCCGTGCGGCGCAAAACGGTGACGATATGCAGCACCAGGTCGGTAGCAGTCACACCTTCACGCAACTCACCGCGAATTTCCACGCCACAAACTTCAGGCAACAACATGGAAATTGGCTGCCGCAACATAGCGGCCTCGGCTTCAATCCCTCCTACCCCCCAGCCCAGTATCCCGAGTGCGTTGATCATCGTCGTGTGACTGTCTGTGCCGACGAGCGTATCAGGGCACAAACAACCCTGTCCACGATCGTGCCAGATGACCTGAGCGAGGTATTCGAGGTTGACTTGATGGCAAATGCCAGTGCCTGGTGGCACGACCCGCACATTGTCAAAACTCGACTGTGCCCATTTGAGGAGCTCATAGCGTTCGCGGTTGCGGGCGAATTCGATCTCGATGTTACGCCTCAGGGCTTGGGCATTGCCGTAATGATCGACCGCCAGCGAATGGTCGATGACCAGATCGACGGGCGACAGAGGAGTCACTGTGCGCGGGTCACCGCCCTGTGTGGCGATGTGGTCGCGCAGGGCGGCAAGATCGACGATAGCGGGCACACCCGTAAAATCCTGCATCAATACCCGCATCGGCTGATAAAAAATCTCCGCGTCAGAACGACGTTGCTGTAGCCAGGTAGCAAAAATCTGGCGGGTGGCGGACAACTGTTGCGGTTGATTGCGCACGATATTCTCCAGCAACACGCGCAGTGAAAACGGCAAACGCGGCAACTCCAACCCCCAGGCGACGGCAAGACGCGGCAAGTCGAGATAACTGCAATCCTGTCCCTCGTAAGCACAGTTGCCTTCAAACTCAGCCAGACTTTCGTGCAGCATGCCACCTCCGTCGTGTGCGTCTAAAAACACGTTTCTGCCACTATACAACGCTGTCCGCACGATGCTAAGTGTTTTGTCGGGCAAAATCAACTTGTCGGTCGTGCTGCCCGCATGTTAGAATTTCAGTTCGGAGGGTTGTAATGACATCGGACACTCGCATCGCGATAATTCGTCGTTACCTGCAACGTCTACAGCCACTGGCGGTCGTCCCTGCACAGGTTAAGTCACGCCCCCCCCGCGCCTATGAGGCGGTGCTATTCGACATTTACGGCACGTTGTTGACCTCGCAAGTGACCACCGCCGACGCACAGGCCGACGCTATTGCAGACATCTGTGGTGATGTCTTTCCTGACCTTACGCCACCCACAGCGCATCACTGTCATGCTATCAGGAACGATTTCTATCACCGACTGCGGAGCAACACAGAAACTCTGCGGGCAAGAGGGCAGAAGCCGACGGAGATCGATTTTCGCAACGTATGGGCGCAGGTTTTGCAGAAGGAACTCCTGCGCGGTGGAGCTAAACACCTACAGCAGGTAGAGCTGTTCGCCTTTCTTTACGCCCTCGCGACGCATCGTGTCTGGCCTCAGCCTGATCTGTTGGTCACCGTTAAAGGTTTAGCCGCGAAGCAAATCCCGCTGGGGGTAATTTCCAACGCCCAGTTCTACACCCCGATTATCATCAGCTATTTTCTCGACTGTGAGTTGAGTTTCAGCACCGCGGTTATTCCGTGGTTTGAGCAACGCCTGACCTTTTATTCGTTTCAACACGGCTATGCTAAACCTGATGATTATTTTTTCGTCGAAGCCAAAGAACAACTTACCGAGATGGGCATCAACCCTGCGCGGACTCTCTACGTCGGGAACGATTATGCCAATGATATCGACAGTGCTAATCGTAACGGTTTGCACTCAGTACTCTATGCGGGCGACAAGTCTTCCTGCCGCACAAACCATCCGACAGCTGAGCCAGATTTCGTGATCACCAACCTTACCCAGCTACTATAATGTTACCCTGACGCACGGGTTCCCCAGCATGGTACGCATACTGGGGAGTCCTATCGTTGACGAACTGCATGCCGCGGTTCTGCTGATCACTGCACTCGCACCTTCATCTGTTGTTCGACTCCGTTGCGAGTATACTTGAGGGCAAGATTTTTAGTGCTCTTTAGTGATACCAGTACCTTGACCGCTTGTCCTGCATCGACAAGTTCGTTCCCATTGATATTGGTTACTGTGTCGCCGTTTTGGAAACCGAGTTTTTCGTAGATACTGCCCTTTTCAATTTCCCACAGCGTAAAACCCCTGACTCTGCCATCTTCTATTGCAGGTACTGCGGCAGCCTGCATGAGAATTTTGTTCAATTCGTTCTTCAGCAAATGATCTTTGTAAGCTTCACTAACGGTGACGTTATCGTTTTTGCGCTGCAAACCCTCTTGCTGGGCGATGCTACGCTTGTTACTGGCGGGGCTGAATTCCTCCGCACTGCCTACCCTGATGAGGTAAGTTTTTCCTTTATGCCTCACCTGCACTACTTTCTTGCTGACAGCATTCAGTAACAAGTTCTTGCTTATTTTTTGCCCTACACGCACCGCCGTGGTTTTGCCCGAGGCACGGTGCTTAACCAGTGCTACGCTGTTATTTTTGTTGGCAGAAACGATCGTGCCGAGCACCAGATAACCGAAATTTTTACGTTTCGTTGCTGCTGATTTGCCCAGGGCGGAGCTACCTGTTCCTAGAGTTACCGCTACTAACATGACTGTCATCATCGTTCTCATCATCTTTCCTCATCATCAGGTGAAAACTGCTTTCCATCGAGATAGAAGCAAGAAATAGACCAGCGGCCCAGCTAAGCGCTCATCTTAGTAATATCAGATAGTTAGTGTGGCACAGACATTTTTTTAGGTTGGTCCGCTAAGCTTTTTCCCGCAATTGTCGAAACTTTCTACAGATGGCTGTCAGGATTTTCAATAGGGAGAAATGACTATGTTTAGCAGAGGGTTGGTGCTAATCCTGCTGATGCAAGTTTGCATGACAGAGCATTTACGAGCTGATCTCAAGGAGATAAAGCCCACCTTCGAACGTTTTGTCGCCTACTTTGATAGTATGCAGCCTCGTCATCAGGGCGTGAAAGATGACAAGATGGTGACAACGATCGAGTCAGTCATCAATGTCAGTGGTATTTCTCCTGTGCAAAAACAAAAGCTGTTGTTCAAACTTGCGCAGATTCATCTGCAAAAGACTGAAGTGCAACACCGCGATCTAATTCGTGCTGCCAATGCTTTACGACGTGTGCTTAAAATACGTGGCAGTCGCAAGTTGGCGCGGCGTGCAACTCTGCAACTTGCTCTAACCTTATCTCGTCTCGGTAACGACAATGCGCTTTTCTACTACCGCAAATTAAGCCAACAAGCTAACAACAACCATATTATCCCGTATGTGCATCTCGCGCGTGCCGAGCATCTGTTCGCGGCAGGTAAATATCGTCAGGCAAAAAAATACTATAAGAAAGTGCTTGCGTACCGCAAACATGATGCCTACCCTTTCGCTATCTATAAAATCGCGTGGAATTATCTTTATCTGCACAGTCGCACGCGGCAACATCTCCCTCGTGCTATCAATGCGTTCAAGAAAGCCATTACCACGACACATGACAGTAGCGATGAGCATTTACTGGATTTGCATGAAGATGCAATGTATGATCTCGCCCATGTGTGGAGTGAGACTAGGGATATAAATGCGGCACAGAAGTTTTTTACTGTGCTGGGGAGAAAAGACGCATGGCACTTTACTATGCGGCGCACGGCGCAGCTTTACCTTAAAAGAAAACAAAAAGCCAAAGCTGTCGCGGTTTATAAGAGGTTGCTAAAAGCAACTGCTTTGTTGCCTGAAGCTCCTGACCACATGCAGAAGTTATTAGCGTTACTCTACGCAAGCGGGAAGCATCAGCAGTTGGTTACTTTTATCCAAAAGATTCCTGATAATTTTGTCAGAAAAAGTTCAACTTGGTATTTGCGTAACAGAAATCAGGCACGGACATCGCACCGTATCGCCAAACTCAACGAGACAATATGGAAGTATGCTCGGCATCTTTACGAGCTTGGCACTGATCCACGTTATCATGATGCACGCAAGCAAGCACGTTCTATCATTCAAGTATATCTAAAGACCTTTCCTGACAGTAAAAATTATTTGCAAGCGAGGTTTTTATTAGCAGAAATTCTTTATGAGTTTAATTATTTTGAGCGTTCAGCACAACACTACCTGGCAATTTCTAACCGCGGTGATCGTCAAGAAGCACTGACCAAAATTGCAGCTTTGCATGCTATTAAATCGATGAAAAAACTTCTCACAGCCACGGATGAATTTACCAAATCGGAGAGTGCAAGTATTAAATTAAAATACAAGCAAGCCGTTGATAATTATTTACATCTCTTTTCTGAAGAAGCTGAGGCACGGCAACTTTTGCTTGTCGCGGCAAACATGGAGTTGAAACTGAAAAATATCGAGCGTGCTAAGCAACGTCTTCAAACTCTGCTAGAAACTTTTACCGATGGCAAAGAGGCTGAGCAGGCGGTACGTATTATGCTTAAGTTACAGATTGACGACAAGAATTGGCGCACTATTATCGCGTGGATAGATGCTAATCGTAAACTGCAAGCGAGCATGACTGATCAGGCTATAAAAATGCTTGCCAGCGCTTACCGTAAAGCAAACTATTCTCTCGCTCAACAGCTACAGGAAGAAAAACAGCATCAGGCAGCAGCAAAACAGTTTATGCACTATCAAAATCTTTTCGAAGAAGATAAGCTCGCGGACAAAGCGTTGTTTTTAGCAGGTGAAAACTTTTATTTGGCAGGTGAGAACGATGCAGCAATAAATAGCCATAACATACTGGTAGAAAGTTACCCGCAGTCTAAATTCAGCCAAGAGGCGTTGCTGACTCTTGCGCGCACACATGAGAAGGCAGGCTTATTTGTGCTTGCAGCTCGTTATTACTATACCTTTGGCACGCAGTTTACCAAGAGTAAGCATAGCTATTTAGCTTTAGCGAGAGCTATGCGCTACTATTTTTATCAGGGGATGTTGCACGAATCCTTACAAGCGGCGGATTATATTCGCAAAAAAATCACTGTTAATTTATCACAAGACTTTTATGTGACGTTGGCTATGGTGCACATCAAAGCGGGTAATCATGATGAGGCTTGGCGTATCTATAAACATTTACTTGCTAGCCCTCACTTACCGACAGTTAAATTTGATCTAGATTTTTTTGGTGTACTTTACGACAATGGGCATGACAAGCGTTTGCTTTATGCTATCAATAAATTGCAAGCCCATGCAGATACATTTAGAGATTTAATTTCAGCTTTACGTTTTAAGTTGCTGCTTAAACCGCTGCACGAATTTTTAGTTATAGCCATCGATGATTCGGTACATGTCGATACGATAGTGCAGCAAAAGCAGCAAAAATTACTTCGTCTCGTAGCTGATTTTGAAAAAATCATCAAGATGGGTGACCCTGTTTGGCAAACTGCTTCGTTTTACAAACTAGGTGAGATGCATGAGAACTTTGCTACGATGATTTTCAATGCCCCTAAGCTAGTAGGGGCATCACAACAGGAAGTTGACTCCTACCGTACCCGCATGGAGAAAGCAGCCTTCCCACTGCGCAATGAAGCCTACAAATACTATTACGCCGCGTGGCAAAAAGCACAACAGGGAAATATCTTCACCGCTTGGATGCTTAAGTCCTATGATAAAATTACCAGTATGTACCCAGACAAGTATCCACGCATTAACGAAAAGATAAATACTCCTCTTTATTTGACACACAAGATAAACTTGAGCGACAATACAGGGATTTTACTGCGTTGATAAATTTAGTATAGGAGACATGGGTTATGAAAGTACTGTTAGTAAGTGTTGTGCTCGTCGCTTGCCAGACAGTTTCTTACATCAAGGAGGTTGACAAGAAAAATTCTGTCTATTACCTCTACACCCATGAGGAACAGCCTGTTGCTGATCATAAACGCAAGCAGGCTTTACAAAAAACCAGGCAGAGTTTGCTTGCGGTTCATCATCATCGGCCGCGCAATATGAAAATCTTGCTCGACCTTGCGCAGGTGTGTTTTCTGCTGGGAAAGTATGACGACAGTGTGCGTTTCAGCCGTCTGGCATTAAAGCTTGATTTAACTTCTCAACAGGCGAGGCTTATTTTAGTCAAAAATCTTTTGAAACAAAAAAAATACAAGTTGGTAGATGTTGTTATCAAACAACTAGGTGATGTTGACAGTGCTGTTGCAGCCAACTTGCGAGCACAGGTTGCTATTGCACGGGAGAATTACATTCAGGCGTTTCGTATTTTACAAAAAGCTTTGCTTAAACATCCACACGATCCGTCTTTGTTAATGAATGCAGGTCTGATTGTCTTGCGGTTTCGGCAATTCGATCAAGCTCGAGATTATTTTCAACGAGTACTAGCTAAAATTACTGACCATCCTGATGCTCTGCTACATTTGGCGGTAGTCGATGCGTTGCAAAAAAATTATCAAGCGGCAGAGGAAAAATATAAATACTTATTGGCACGTAGTAAAGAAAATCCAGCCGTGCTTTATAACTTATCTGTATTGAAATCTCGTACCCATAATTACCAGGACGCGATGCATGCCTTGCAACGTTACGATGATTTACGGGGCAAAAGAGTAGGGTTGCTGCCTGCGGAGCAACGCTATTTGCATGAGTTGCAAAAGAAACTGCACGCCCAACAAGAGATGAGCGACGATGATATCCAACGTATTGCGGCCAATATTAAAGCGATAAAAGAAGGTAAGACGGTCGAGTGATAGGTGCCGCTACTTTTCTGATGAATAACGGTAGAGGTAACCAGCTTCGGTTGCGTAGATGCCCCCGTAAAAAGCGGACCCCCCCTCGGCTGTTTTTTTGCCTTAATATTTTTTGTAGTTGTTTTATTTCGTTGTGTAGTTTGACCTTTGTTGGCGGACAAACTAGTTACCAGGTATCTGCGCAACTTCCCGCGCTGGCAAGCATCATCGCCACCTGCCCACGAGACGGTAGGCACGCGAGCTCAGTAGCTGGCTGGCAGAGACGCGATCAGGCGTTGTTTACCCTCGGGTCGCGGGCGAGGCAGGAGCTGTTGGCGATGCGGTGGAGATGGCGCGGGAGCTACGCTAATAACAAGATCCTCGACGGACGCGACAAAACGCATTTTGGTAGAAGAACGCTGTATCGGGCCGTTACGGATTGAGAAAGCATCGACATTGACAACATAGACACCGTTGCTGAAAATAACCTGGGGCACGCCGTGAAAAACCGTTCCCTCAGGCAAACTGTCTAAAAGCTTAGCGCTCGCATCCCTCTCGGTGTTGAGAGAACGCACGTGCTGCGCCGCCATCGAGACACGCACACGCCCGTACTCGTGGTGTTCGCCAACCATAATCCCCTCGATGGTCTGAGGGTCAACCACCACCTCGCTGCCTCCTAAATGCCGAACCTTGAGCACTTTGTCGTCAAAGAGATCGACTATACGGACAAAGTCCCGACCATCCTCCACATAGTGCACCATCATACCGTCGTAAAACTGCACGGGCAGCTCGGTTTTGCTCTGCTCATAGGCCTCAATACTGCCTGCGGGAATACCGCGCGCGGCAGTGAAACCTTTGCCGTAAAGCTTGGTGACGATGAGCAAGTTCTCGTTCTCTTGCCTCTCTGGCACGATTTGAGGTGCAGACACCACGGCTGGTGCGCTTTCCACAACCTCTGGAGACTGTGTCACCCCACCGCAGGCCAACGTCGTGCACAAAGCTGCAGCCATCCCCGCCTGCAACAAGGATTTTTTGACCCGCGGCAACGCACCCACACGCTGCTGCCATCTGCTCCACAACACAGCCCCGCGCTGCTTGAGCGCGCCGACAGCACTGCTGCGAGCCTCGCTATCACGCTCGACGGTCCACATGCCAGCCATCAAACAGGCTACCACCCATAACCTTTGCATCGGCCACCTCCCCTCATCTATGCACTGAAGATCTCGTCGCCGCCCACCCTACGCCTGTTGTGTTAACTTTGTCAATTGTTTTTTGAGAATAAAAAAAGATCAGTGGTAGATGAAACGACGTTTGGATTTGAGTTGGCGGTAGATGTCGTCTGACAACATTGCGCCGTAGTGTTTGATGACATCGGTAGACAGTAATGCACCGTAATAACCAGCTACAGGCAAGGGTAGGTTATCGGTTATCCCGTAGAGAAAACCCGCGGCAAACATATCGCCCGCGCCTGTGGTGTCCACGGCATCGGTAGAGATGGGGGCAATCTTGAATTGGTCGCTTTTGTTGCCGATCAACGCTCCTTTTGAGCCGAGTTTGATGACCGCACACTTATCGAGCGACTGAATGCTAAAGGCGGCCTCTTGTGGAGAATGATTGAACAACGACTTGGCTTCCTCTTCGTTGGCGAAGATGATGTCGGCATGATTCTTGATAATATCGACAAAATCTTGGCGGTGGTTCTGCACGATGAAAGGATCGGAGACATCGAAGGAGATGGCTGTTCTCGCATCTTTCCCCGCGGCGATGGCAGTGCCGATGACCTCCCGCCCCGCGCTGCTCAACCATGCATAACCACAGAAGTGGAAAATGCGGGAAAGCGAAACATGTTTAAGCACTGCCTCACGTTGCGAACCGATCAGCGATTCTCCGAGATCGGCAGCCATCGTGCGTTCCCCGTCGTCGGTGACCAGACAGATGCAGACCCCTGTGGGATAATCGCTCTGCACAGCCAGTTCACAGTATACACCCAGTTCTTCGAGGGTCGATCTGATCCGTGCCCCGTCCTCGTCATCGCCTATCGTACCGATGAAGGCGGTTTTTCTGCCGAAGGCAGCCAATGTCTTGATAGTGTTCACCCCCGAACCGCCCACGACAGTGTTTATTATCCTAGTGCGGAAACGATCGAGCATTTCCCGTCGTTGCTCGCTGTTGATGGCGCTGCCGATACCTTTGGGTAACCTCAATTCGGCAAGTTCAGCCTCATCGACCGCGATCGTGTAGTCGATCATCGGATGGTCGGCGGAACAAACATCGAAACGTTTATTGGTCAAGGCTTTTCCTCGCCTGAGGAGGGAGGCGCAGCGCTGGACAGATCGCTAGCACTGTAGAATACATGCCAGTAGCGGTAGGCAGACCACCACGATAGCAGCAGAGCCACCCAAATTCCACCCATGCCGATGACCCGCAGCGGCACACCGAGCACCGTCTTGTCGATTATCAAACAGAAAATCGCCACCCACAACACCGCCGTTTTCCATTTGCCGAGATTTTCTACAGGCAACTGCAAACCGCGTTCGCTGGCGACGTTGCGCAAACCACACACTGCAACTTCACGCACCACCAATAATCCACCGAGCAAGGCAGGCACACGCCCCGCACTACATAACAACAGTAACATCGCAACGGCGAGTAACTTGTCAGCGATAGGGTCGAGAACTTCGCCCAGCTTGGAGGTTGTGTTGAAACGACGGGCGAAAAAGCCATCAAAAAAATCCGTCAACGCAGCCAATGAAAAAAGCAACGCGCAGATCAAGTCGGTGATGTAATGGTCGAGGGGAAAAACAACCAGCAACAACGGTACGCACAGGATACGGAGCAACGTCAAGTTGTTCGGGACACTGCACACCCGCAACCAGTTCTGTCGCAGAAACCCGCCCATCGACCGTCACTCCGCCGCTTCCCAGCACTCCCCGTGCGAGGGCAAGAACAAAAAACGTCCCCAGGGGGATTCGAACCCCCGTCGCCGCCGTGAAAGGGCGGTGTCCTGGGCCAGGCTAGACGATGGGGACGGTTCCCGACCACACAGTGAGCCCACCTGGGATCGAACCAGGGACCCGCACATTAAAAGTGTGCTGCTCTACCAACTGAGCTATGAGCCCTTCCCGCCGCTGGCAATGAGGACGCGCTTATACCAACGGGATTCAGGAGTGTCAACACTACAACGTGGAGGACAGAGCGGGAGCGAGCCATGCTAGTATTAGACAGCGTTATTTTTGTCCACGCGGCAGGTAACTAGCGCGCCGCGGGGTGGAAATCGACCAGTCTAGTGTCGGGATGGGCAATCTTGCTACTGCTGCCGAAAACGTGCACGGTAATCAGCCCCGCCTTCACCGCGGCAGCTTCAGCGTGGTTGCTCGCTTGCGCGTAGGCTAAACAACCGAAGATACGCTTACCCTCGCAGCGAGGCAAAAGAATATGCGGTGACGATGCTCGCCAGCGCGGGAAATTGTGCAAATACTTGGCAACGAATCTACCCACATCCTCGTGGCTTAGGGTTACCTTAGTCTCGATAACGACGATGTCGCGTTTGCCGCTGGCAATAATGTCGATTTCACCCAACTCCTCCTTCCCGTCTGTCTGTGCCTGTACCTCGACGTTGGGCACGAGATGGGTGACATCGAGGTCGGCGTATCCTTCTAGGGTGTCGATGATACCAGATTCGATGGCGAACTCAGCCAACTTCCCCAACTTGCGGGAAAGCTCTCCCATCTTGACCGCCCACTCGCGACGATCGGCCTTGCGCTTGTCCTCGTAATCTTTGCGATCGGCCTTGCGCTTGTCCTCGTAATCTTTGCGATCGGCCTTGCGCTTGTCCTCGTAATCTTTGCGATCGGCCTTGCGCCTGTCCTCGTAATCTTTGCGATCAGCGGCACGTGCCTCGCGCTCGGCCGCCAACGCGGCCTCAAAGCGATCGAGCTTGGCCTCTAACGAAAGAGGCTTTTTTTTCTCGTCACTCATCGGTATCCCTCCCACACACGCACCACCCCTCAATGATACCTCTGCCGTTTTGAGCAAGTCAAGGCGCGGAAATACTGCTTTACCCACGTAGATGTCTCCATCCTGTCAGAACGACAAGACGTAGAGGGCGAAGCCATTTTGTTTGCAACTAAGCCGTTGCTATCTTCTGGAGTTGTGTTAGGATGAGGGGCTTGGGTGGTTTGTTTTTTCTTCGTGTCACGAGGTTAGGGATATGAGATGTATGCTGGCGTTGTTGTGCTCGTTGGCGGGGGTGTCTCTCGCCGCTGGGGAACCGTCGATGCGACTGGTGTTGGTGAGTGTGGGTTTCCACGCCTACGAGACGCACACCATCACAGTGCAGGGTGCGCTGTCAGGTGAAGAGGGAAGCGGGCAACGACAGTTGTCGATCAAGGGTATCGTCTCCCGCCCCCCGAGCACGCTGGTGCTAGAAGGAGAGGAGCAGGGGGATTACGCTGATCTCAATGCGTTGTCGCAGCGCGCATTGGCGACCTACTGCAAGCGTGAGTACGTACCCGCGGGGGAGAGTGTCTTCAATGCAGGGCGCAATATCAGCGCTGAGCTGGGAGATTACGTGCCTGCCAATCTGCGGATTACGGTCAACTATCGTTACCGCGGCGGCGCTAACACACTGAGTAATACGTTCACATGCCTCAACTCAATGCGGGAGTGAGCGGTGGTGTGTCTCAGGTCGTGCGTCTGCATCGCCGTGGTGGGGTTGCTGGCGAGCGCGTGTACCACCACCTGGCAGCGCCTGTGGAGCGGGATGCTCACGAAGAACGAGGCTGTGGATAGACGCAGTTACCGTGCACTGACACTCAGAAACGGCATGCAGGTGTTGCTCGTGCACGACCCGTTGGCGAAGAAGTCCGCGGCAGCGATGGATATACGGGTCGGCAGTCTTTCCGACCCCCGTGACCATCAAGGCATGGCGCATTTTCTGGAACACATGCTGTTTCTGGGCACGAAGAAGTACCCGCAGGTCGGCGAGTATAGCAAGTATCTGAGCGAGTTTCAGGGTTACAGTAACGCGTTCACCGCACGGGAACACACCAATTACCACTTCGAGGTCAATCACGACGGTCTGCGCGGCGCACTCGATCGCTTTGGGCAGTTTTTTATCTCCCCCCTGTTCAACGCTGAGTATGTCGAGCGCGAGTTGTCCGCCGTGCATTCCGAACACCAAAAGAACCTACAAAACGACTACTGGCGCACGCGGCAGGTCGTGCGTTCCTTGTATCACCCCGAGCACCCGCGGCGGAGTTTTTCCACAGGCAACCGTGAAACCCTCAAGAACACAACCCCTGAGATGTTGCGTGCTTTCTACCGCAAATACTACTCGGCCAACCACATGCATCTCGCGGTCTTGGCGCGTCTAGGTCTCGATGAGCAGGAACGCCTGGTGAGGGCGCTGTTTACGCAAGTCAAAAACAACCAGCGTGCCGCACTGGCCTTCGGTGCAGATATTTACGATCCTGCCAGTTTGCCGCGTCGCATCGCAATCGAACCTGTGGCAGACATCAAGCAGTTGACCCTAACCTTCGCCGTTCCCTCTCCCGATCGCTACTGGCGCAGCAAACCCTACCAGCTACTCGGTGCTTTGATCGGCGACGAAGGCGAGGGTTCGTTGCTATCGCTGCTGAAGGAGAAGGGTTATGCCAGTGCACTGTCGGCTGGCACGAGTCCGAGCAGTTACGTCGGCGAGTTTGAGGTTAGAATTACGGCGACCGAACGTGGTCTACAGGCGACAGATGACATCACTGCCCTGTTCTTCTCCTATCTCGACATGCTGCGCAATGGGGGGTTGCCGCGCTATTATTTCGACGAACAGAAAAAGATGGCACAGACGTGGTACGATTTTCGTGACCCGCCTGAAGGAGCAAATGCGGTAGTCGGTCTTGCCACCCGCATGTATCTGCACCCCGCACTAAAAATTATCAAAAACGACAGTCTTTACTTCGATTACTCGCCCGCGGATTTCAAGCTCTTCCTCGACCATCTCAAGCCTGACAAACTGCAAGCGATGGTGTTGGCTAAAGGAGTCCCCACCGATCGCGTTGAACCCTATTACGGAGCACACTATCGAGTGCAGAAGATCCCTACCGCGGCCTGGCAGGCCTGGCGTAATCCCGCATCTATGCCCGCGTTGCGCTATCCCGCACCGAACGCATGGTTACCTGACAAGCTCGATGTCTATGCCGACGAGGAACGTGCCCACCCCTACAGATTACTCGATGACGAGCAAGGTGTGTTTTGGTTTCAGCAGGACACCGAGTTCAAGTTACCCAAAGCGCACCTGTACTTGCACTTGCTAAGCGCAAAGACAAACAGCAACCCGCGCCAGAAACTGCTATCGCTGCTTTACGTCCGTGCTGTCAACGAAAGTATTAACGAGTGGAAGTATCCCATCACGATGGCGGGGTTGTACTTCGATATTGCTCCCACCGACTACGGTATCGGTATCAACCTGAGCGGCTATGCGGACAAGTTGCCGCAGTTGTTAGTTGCACTGGGGGAGAAGCTTCCCGCCATCTCTATCGACGAAAAGACTTTCGCGGTCATCAAGAACAAACTGCGTCGTGATCTCGCTAACCTCGCCTGGGAGGACGCTTATCGGCAAGCGATGGGCAAGCTCGATACCGCTATAACACCGACGATGATCGATTATCAAGCCTACCAGCCGCTGATCGACGGCGTAACGCTGGCGGAGGTGCGTGCTCACGGCGAGCAGGTGTTGGCGGAAATGGCTTACGAAGGTATCGCGTACGGCAATCTACGCGGCACGGCCGTGCACACCGAACTGCGTGCACTACTGCGTGGCTTGCAAGCAAAACCGCTAGCGCAAGCGGCACGAGGGCAGCAACAGACGGTGCAGCTGGACAAGAAATACAGCTATGCCTTCACCAGTGAAAGCAATAACCATGCTTTGTTGAGGATTATGACGCTGGGAGCACGCACTCCGCAGCATGACGCACTGTTGCGCATTATCGACACCCATATCAGCTCGCCTTTCTTCACCGAACTACGCACCAAGCAACAGCTGGGCTACATCGTGCATGCAGGACGGCACTACCGCAGACGAGTGCTAGGGCTGAGGTTTATCGTGCAGTCGGCAAGCCACGATCCTCTCGCCATTCAACAGCGTATAGAGGGTTTTATCCCTGTGATGACGATACAGCTGGCAGGTTTGAGCGCTGCCAAGCTGGAGGACTATCGGCGCAACGTCATCGCCAAACTGCGACAGCCAGAGAAAAACATCTCTGAACGTCATCAACGCCTGCGCAACGAGGCGATCGAGCTGGAGGGCAACTTCGCTTATCGTCAGCAAGTCATCGCTGCTCTGGGCAAAATTACCAAAGAAGAGGTGCTCGCCGCGTGGGAGAAAATGTTAGCACGCGGACAACTGTGGGTGGCACTGTTCGCTAAGGGTACAGCAATTAAAACCCTGCCTGCTACCGTGCCGCTTAGCGATATCAAACAACTCAAGAACTTGCCTGTCTATTAGCTCGATGCTAGCCGCAGAACAATTCACCCGTACCGAACGAGGCGAAGCCGTGCCCTCCGAGCGCGGTTTGTTCGGTTTCGATGTCCCGTACGACGACTGTGCGGTAGTGGTGCTGGCAGTACCGTGGGAACTCAGCGCGTCGTACGGACGAGGCACAGCCGCTGCCCCACAAGCAGTCTTGGCCGCAAGCCATGAGATAGACCTCTGCGCAGTCGGTTTCCCCTACCAAGCCTATCGACGGGGAATGTGCATGCGAGAACTCGCCCATCCCGTTATCGCTCACCAACGAGCACTGCTTGCCGAGCAGGAGACACTGACTGCGGCACAAAGGATAGCACGCAGCAACGCCCTGAGTGCCACCTTGAATACAGCTGTGCAGCAAGAAACAGCCAAGCTGGCGGCTGAGGGCAAACTGGTGCTGCTGCTGGGTGGCGATCACAGTGTGCCGTTCGGGTTTTTGCAACAACTCAGCACACGCTATGCCGAGTTTGGCATTTTGCATCTCGACGCACACTTCGATTATCGCTGCGCCTATCAGGGTTTAGACTTCAGTCATGCTTCGATCATGTACCAGACGATGACACAGATCGACGCGGTGCACAAAATCGTGCATGTCGGTATCCGTGACTTCTGTGCGGCGGAATATGAGTTTATGCTCGGCTTGCGAGCACGAGCTGCGGTATTCTTCGACCATGACATTTACCGACGTAGCTTTATCAACGTAGTGGACGAGATCGTAGCGCGTTTACCCACGCAGGTGTATATCTCGTTTGACATCGACGCACTCGATCCTTCGCTATGCCCGCACACGGGCACACCTGTGCCAGGTGGTTTGTGTTACAACGATGTTCTGCTGTTGTGCGAGAAACTGCACCTGGCGGGCAAGCAGATCATCGGCGCTGACCTGTGTGAGGTTGTGCCAGCACCTAACCGCTGGGACGAAAACGTCGCAGCACGCCTCCTATATCGACTCTGTGCCCTCAGGGGGGGACAATAAGATCCCCTCCTCCCTGCGTCGCTTGGTTGTTGGGAGCGTTAGGAAGATTCTGCCCCGCATTCTGTTGTGGGTGCGATTTAGGGTGGTATAAATCCTGCACGGGACCCTGGTGAGGACATTTGCCCTGCTGTTGTTGTTGCTGGGTGCACCCATACTGATACGGCTCCCTGATGTTACCGAAGGGGTCTATGAGAAGGACATCTCCAGGCCCTCTTACTACGGGTACATAGCCACTGATTTCGGGAGGACAGGTGCGGTGGCTGCCGATCTTATAGCAGCCCTCTTCGATGTGAATGACATCCTCTGCTACTCCTCGTTCACTTAACGCCAGGATAGTGAGCACTGCCGAGGTGAGCAGCAGGGTGGGAGCGTGATGAAGCATGGTCAGTTCTCCGTGATATTATTTATTCAGGACTAGGGCTGCGCCCCAGCGCGACGAGATCATCTGTTCCTAAGCGCCCCACCAACACTCCGATTGCCCGCCCCTGTGACCAAGCGATCATGTTGAGATCATCCGAAGCGTAGGAGCGAAAGGTGAAATCGCCCGTACTGTTCTCCGGTGCGGCGAGGTTGTTAGTTTTCCCGCGAAAAGCGTAGTGCAGCACGACATCATCGCCTTTGCTGCTCTCGTATTTGACTACCGTTACCAGCCGCGCATCGTAGTCGATGATACCCGCGGCCCGCGGTTGCCACCGCACAGGCATGTGCAGTAGCTGGGGTTTGAAGCCCAAGCCACGCTGATTGTCGAAGTAAGCGCGGATTTCGGAGACATCGTCGGAGGGAAAGCCCAGCCGTTGTGGATCTTCCTCGATTGCCAGGGTCTCGTAACCTAGCCACTCGATAACCTTCGGTTCACCTTCGGTTCTTTGTTGCCAGTAACGTGCGGCAACACCGAGCATGATAAGACACATACCGACGGCCAAATAATTGCGTCGCCGTTCTTTGTGCAAGACAGACTCGGCATCACGGGTAGTTTTATCCTGTGCGGCCTGTGCATCGAAACCAGGTAAGATAAGCTCGCACAACTTACCTCGCTGCTCTGCGCGCAACGACGCGGTGCGAAAAATACTCTGTATGCGCGGCTTGACCTCAGCGTAGTTGCCGTCCTTTGCCAGGCGTTGTCGCACCGTATTGACTTTGTCGGTGAGTGCGACGACGTTGTCCAGCGCGAAGACGGTGCAGGTCTCTTCGGGCGACAGGCCGAGGCAGTCTAGTGCGGCTAGGTAACCGCGCTCCTCTGGCGAGCACTTTGCTAGCGCGACGGTGAGTCGGTCTTTGCTCTCGCTCCTGAGCGAACGCGGTGACCGCTGCAACCCTTGCCAGCATTGCTGGATAAAGTGCGGTAGGCGTTCCTCGCTGTCCTCCATACCCTTGAGATCACTGTAGAACTCCTCTGTGGTGCGATGCACACAGGAAAACGCGGCCGCCATACTGTCGGTAACAAAAAAATTGAACCGCAGCGCCTGCTCGCACAACAGCAGAAAAGTGTCGAAGAAAAAAACGTTGTCATCCTCGACAGGACGCGCCATAATCCCTCCGCGCGGGAACTTCGCCATCATCTCCCATTATAGCAGATGTCAACAAAGAATAGTCGCGACTGCCTCAAAAACTGGCTCATCGTCATTCCTGCCCGTCTTGCGTCGCAACGTCTGCCTCGCAAGGCACTGCAATTACTGCACAGCCGTCCTCTTATCTTGTCTACCTATGCCAACGTTGCCCCGCTCGCTGCACAAGGAGCAAAAATTGTCGTTGCCACCGACGCAGAGGAAATTTTTACGTTGTGCAAAAAAAATTATGTGCCTGTGCAGATGACCGCCGCCGCGCATGTGTGCGGCACTGAGCGTTGTCATGAGGTTGCTGCGACCAGTGCGTGTCGTTATGTCTTGAATGTGCAGGGCGATGAGCCTACGGTAGCTCGTGCTGATGTGTTGGCTTTGTGTCGGCAGTTGGCTGCCTGCACGGCGACGGAGGTGATAGCGACGCTGGTTTTTGCTAGCCGTACGGCACGTGCTTACTACGACACGAATGTCGTCAAGGTGGTCGCTGGCAGACACGATCGTGCCTTGTATTTTTCCCGCCGTCCGCTGCCGTATGCAGAGCAAGGCGCTGTCCCAGCCGTGTTCTGGAAGCACATCGGGGTCTATGCCTACAGTCGTGCTGCGCTCACCCGTTTCTGCACCGCCCCGCCCTCAGCGTTGGAAAAACAAGAAAAATTGGAGCAATTGCGCGCTCTTGAACTCGGTATCCCCATCTATCTGTGTCGTGCCAGCCGCGACAGCAAGGCTATCGATAGTGCGGCGGATTTAGTGTCGCGTCATAGCTAAAGGTTTGCCGCAGACTGGCCGATAGGGGGCGCGGGTTGTGATGGGGGCTTAGGATGCGGTTGCTCTTTTGTTGTGTCGTTTTAGCTGTGCGGCTCGTACTTGCTTGCCAGGCACCAGAGCTCGAGCTACCGCACGCGGATAACGTCGGTGATGAAGAGCAGATAGAGCTCGGTGGTGGTGCAGCATCTGATCAGACAGCTGCGCCTGGGATGCCGCCACCGTCTAATACGAATACGAGCACACAGGCACAGCTGGGGAACGAGAACGGCGGTGCGGGCAGTAACGGGCAAACACTGGATAGCGATGATAGTGCGTACACCTACCACAGTGGTGTCGTGTACTACGCTTCCACAAGCGAGGGGGAGTTCGCCAGCGTGAAGGTGCAAGTCAGTCAGTACGGGGCTAGTCGTCTCGGTTTGCAGCTGGTGTTTACGGCAACACGCGTGATTAATTTCAATGAAACCTGTATCAAATCAGTCCCAAGAAGAGGAGGATGCAAGATAAGGCGTACTTCCTACCCGAAGTTGCTGGTCGACCTGCCTGCCGAGGATTACACTGTGGGAGTTCACGATGCCAAGGAAACTTTCAGGAAGCTGCATCGCAGAGCAGTGCAACGGGGCGATACGAAGTTGTACTGAAAAGCATGCCAATGCACGATCATTTCCGTCTCAAGTTCATGGTAGAGAAGTCAGCCCTGTTTGATGGCAAGCTCAGCAGGGTTTTCGATCTGAAGTTCGATCACGCATACCTTGATGATGATGTGCCGTTTGTTACAAGGGATAGCGGGCTATCGCCGCGCGAGGGGACATTTCCGCCCCGCTAAGCAGCTCTCTGCAAGCATGTCGCTTTCATTCAACCCCTGACTCGTACAGGCGGTCGGCTTCACGGGCAGCTTTGCGCTGGGCGAGGATGTGTTCGTACCAGCTGATGCTCTGTGCTATGAGCCATTGGTTAGCGGCAAAGTGCGGGGCGGGTATTTGTTCTTCGCAGAAATCGACGAACTCTCGGACGCTGCCGTTAGAGTGCGTTTTGACCCATTCCTTGACGGCTTTCTTGAATCTGTTGGGATCAAACATGCAGTCTCCTCGGTTTGCAACGGCACATCTGCCCCCCATTCGGTACTAACGCGGGAAATCTTTAGTGAAGATGTTTGTGGCGCAGCTCTAAATAGCTTTAGGCGCACTACTTCTGGACAGAAGTAGCAGAACTTGGTGTTGCTGTTGTCGCTGCTTTTGCCTTGTTCGCTGGCTGCATTGCCTTCTGTGTTGTCCCCGCGGTCTTTGCCGTGCCTTCGTCTGGTGCAGCGAAAATAAAGTCTCCTGTCATCAAACCCACATGCCCTGGGAAAGTGCAAAAAAATACGTATTTTTCGCCGACTTTAAGCTTGCTGGTAGGGAAAGTGACGCTAGTTTGTTCTTTGCCGCCGATCATGTCGGTCGCGGCGATGATACGCGGGTCATCTTTCTGCAGGTAGCCGTGTTGCGGCCCCGCCGTCACCCCCGCGGCAACGGTAGCTGCCTTGTCCGCGGCCTTCGTCAATACCCAATTGTGCCCCATCGCCGCCTTCGGCAACTGTCCGCTGTGCTGCAGGGTCAACTTAACCCGTGTGCAGGAACTGTCTACCCGCAACTCTGTCTGGTCAAACTTCATCATGTCGTTGCCCGCGATTTCTAGGGCACAATCCTTGCCCTGGGCAACAGCTGCCGCCAACATCAGTATCGTGTAAAGATAACGCATTTTATCCTCTCCTTGAGTCAGTTCAGCAGAGGCGATATCCGCCTGTGGATCAGCGACACTGTGATAGCAGCTTGGCACGTCTCTAGCGGGACTAAGCACACAGCTGTTGCAATGCCGCGATCACCTCCTCCACGTGTCCGTTGACGCTAACTTTGGGCCAGACTTTTTTGATGATGCCGTCTTTACCGATGATGAATGTGGCACGTTGCACACCGTAGTATTTTTTCCCGAACATGCTCTTCTGCACCCAAACCCCGAAGCTCTGGCAAACTTTCCTATCGATATCAGCGAGCAGGGGGAACTCAAAAGCAAATTTTTGCTTGAAACGCTGGTGCGACGCGACGCTGTCGGGACTCACTCCCACCACTTCACTGTCAAGGGCATGAATTTTTGTGAGCTCAGCCTGAAAATTGACCGACTCCTTGGTGCAGCCAGGCGTGTTGTCCTTCGGGTAGAAATACAACACCACGTTGCGCTCGTTGCGATACTGGGCGAGGTCGAACACCTCACCTGTATCACAGGGCAACACCACCGCGGGAGTTATCCCACCTTCTGCAACCATTGCTCTCATCTCCCTTTTTCGTCCGACACCAGCCGCCCGTATCACAGAAACACGCCGACTGGCAAGCCTCAACTGCGTCAGTTTTTGCGGACAAAGCAAGCCTGCGTGTACCGCGTAACACACTTCGTGATACAATGTAACGGTGAACCCCGACGCGGGTTTTTTGCCGCTCATGCAACGTCATGCTTGCGCTAGCTGGGGCGGAAAAAACATTTGAACAGAGCCGCATAATGCGTCACATTGGAGATGTGATCGAAGTGTGAGGCGCGTCGTCGCTGAATGCGGGGCATCAGGAATGAAATTTTTCGCCAGCACCGTGCTGTGGTGCACGACACTACCGCTGTGGGCGGGGTCGTTGACCGCCGAGCTGGACAAGAACAGAGGCACGATCGACGACCAGTTCGTGTTGACGCTGACCGTCAACGGCAAAGCCGACAGTGAGCCGCAGCTGCCACCGCTAGCAGGGCTGAGGATAAGTGCCGCAGGCACTTCCCACAGCACCTCGTGGGTGAACGGGGTGGTAGCACGAGAGGTGCGCTATCGCTATATACTCACCCCGACGCGGGAAGACACCTACACAATACCTTCACTAGCGCTGGAAGTGGATGGCGAAGTGGCACGTACCGTCCCACTAACCCTATTCGTGGGGGCAGCACACACACCGCCCACAGGCATGCACGAGCAGCGAGAGATGTTCATCACCCGCACCTTCGAACCGCAAGAGGCGTACGTCGGCGAGCAGATAGTGGAGACTATCAAAATTTTCTATCGCGTCAAGCTACTCGATGCTGCACAGGAAGAAGTCGCGTTGCTCGCCTTCGATGCTTTCAAGCTCGGCAAGGAACGCAACTATCGCCAAGTAGTAGATGGCACTGCCTACCGTGTTATCGAGGTCAAACGGGTGTTGATTCCGCTGAAGGCAGGGGCGCGGTTAACAGTGCCGCGGTACGTGTTGAACACGGTGATCGCCGCCGCCGACCAACGCCGCACTCGACCTGGGTTTTTCGACGATTTTTTCTCCTTGAACACTCGCCAAGTGCGCAAGCGTGTCAGTTCTCCCGCTGCCGTGCTCGAGGTCAAACCCTTACCCCCACCCCCCGCCGATGCCCTTAACCTCGCCGTAGTCGGGGATTTCCGCGTGCGTGCTGCCCTCAACAAAAAACAGCTGAACCGTGCAGAGTCAGCCACACTTACCCTGTCTGTCGAGGGCTATGGAAATTTGCGCGGCATCAAGCCACTCGCACTTAAATTCAAAGATTGCAAGGTTTACCCCGACAAACCCACCGCTACGGTGCGGGGAGACAGGAGTAAAGGACTTTATTCGCAGGCAACGCTGAAATTCGCCTTGCAGCCGTTGCGCCGCGGCGATTTGGCTTTAGGCACGTTGCAACTCGCCTGGTTTGACCCTACACGGGGGGAGTTTCGGCAGCAGGCGATCGAGCTCGGCGAGTTGACTGTCATCGCGTCACCCCAAGATGAACTGCAGGTAGTTGCCGCGGCACAGGAGGAGACCGCTCGCAAGAGTGCTGTGGCCGTGCTCGGTGCAGACCTCATCACCATTCACCGTGGCAAGGCGTTACTGGTCAACCACGCCTTCCCCCGTACCTTGCAGCTGCGTTTGCTCGGCATTGCCTTGTCGTTGTTATTCATCTTTGCCGTGTTATGCCTGTACCTGCAGTGGTTGCGCCCCCGTGCTGCATCACGACAGGCACAGGCTTGGCGTACTTTCAGGAGGGCACAGCTGACACTCGCGGCAGCGGAGCAAGGTTCCGCGGCACAGCTGGCGCAGAATTTCCGCGCTTTTCTCGGTGCTAAACTAGGGATGCAGGGCTTGTCAGCTACGCCACGTGAAATTCAACGGCGGTTGCAGGAGAAGCAGCTGGAGGAAAACCTTTGTCGGCGGGTGGGAGGTCATTTGCAGGAGCTGGAAAAAGTGCTGTTTGCCGCCGCCGCGACGCATGGTGTTAAGTTCGCTGACCTCGTTGCCGAAACCGATAACCTCGCAGGAGAAGTGGAGAGGAGATGCTGAAGCACTTTTTTGCTTTCGCCGTACTGTACACCTTGCTGGGCAACGATGCACAAGCTATCGACTTGACGGCAAAGATACGGGAGGCGGAGGCTGCCTTCGACGCACGCGCGTACCGTCGTGCTCTCGATCTTTATCAGGAGGTCGTCGCCAGCGGGCACGTCAACGGGCATGTCTACTACAATATGGGAATTGCTTGGTATCGTTTGCAGCGCAAAGGGGAAGCGATGGCTGCCTTGCTGGCCGCGCGACACTATCTACCGCGTGATGCGGACGTAAAATTCAATCTCGCCCATGTACAGGATAACATCGCCGATAAGCTGGGAGTCGAGATGCCGCGGCGTTTTTACGATGCTCTGGGTTTTATCACCGATTTTGTTACCGCCCGTGAGTTGAGTTTCACCGCTCTCTTGGCCTTAGGGGTCGGGTTGTTGTTGCTGACTGTTTGGCTATTTTACCGTCAAATTGTGTTTTTATTAAAACTCGGCGTGCTGCTGCTGGCCATCGCCATGCTGTCGGTGGTTTTCCTGCAGGCAAAGGCGATGCTTGCCGAACACTGGGGAGCGGTCATCGCGACACGTGTTCCCGTCCGTTCAGGGCCGAGCGAGGATAATACAAAGCTGTTCGTGTTACACGAAGGAGCACCGTTCATCGTTGAGCAGGAAGGCAACGATTACCTGCAAATTAAACTATCCGACGGCAAGAAGGGTTGGATCGCAGCCGACACCGCCCGCACCCTATCCATCGTGCGACACTGACCCATTAGTTCCGATTGAGGCTGAGTTGCGTCGGTAGCGGGACAATTTCCTTCTCACTAACAGCTGGGGGCGAGCCAGAAATGCCGTGGCCCAGGGGTGCTATGTGCGCGAGAAGTTTTTTTAGCGAGTGTAAACGGTAGTTTCAGAAAGCCGCCTGCCCTGTGATGTCCTGACCGAGGATGAGCAGGTGGATATCGCTAGTGCCTTCGTAGGTGGCGACGGTTTCGAGATTGCACATGTGCCGCATCGTTTTGTATTCGTCCATAATGCCGTTTGCTCCGAGCAGCGCGCGGCAGGTGCGGGCGACTTGCAGTGCCGCGGCTACGTTTGCCTGCTTGGCCATGCTGACTTGTGCGAAACGCAACTGTCCCGCGTTCTTCAGTTGTCCGATACGCAGAGCCAGCAGTTGCGCCTGCGTGATGGTGGTCAGCATCAGGGCGAGTTTGCGTTGTACCAGTTGTTTGCTGGCCAAGGCGGAACCGAACAGCTGGCGTTCCCGCACATAGGCGAGTGTTTCTTCGTAGCAGGCCTCCGCCGCACCTACCGCACCCCAGGCAATCCCGTAGCGAGCTTGGGTAAGGCAGTGCAGTGCTGCCTTCATGCCTACCGCATGCGGTAGGATGTTGTCTTTAGCGACGTGCACGTTGTCGAAATAAAGCTCGGAAGTTACCGAAGCACGCAGCGATAGTTTGCCTCGCATCGTTTTGACGGTCATACCTTCGCTGTCGCAGGGAACGATGAAACCGCGCACTCGCTCGTCCAGTTTTGCCCAGACGATGGCTATGTGTGCTGAGCTGCCGTTGGTAATCCACATCTTCGCGCCGTTGAGCAGATAACCGTCTGGCTGTGCCACCGCTTTCGTCTGCATCGCTTCTGGATCAGAACCACCGTGTTGCTCGGTCAGACCAAAACAGCCGATAACCTTGCCCCTGTGCAGTTGTGGCAGCCATCGTTGTTTCTGTGCCTCGCTGCCGAAGGCGTGAATGGGGTACATGACCAGTGCGCCTTGCACCGAGACAAAGCTCCTCAGTCCCGAATCGGCTCGCTCCAGCTCACGCATTACCGCACCGTAGGCGATGTCGTCCACGTTCGGCAAACCATAACCGTGAAGATTCGCCCCCAACACACCCAACTTACCTAAACCTGTGATAATTTCCTGGGGAAACACTTCTCGCCGCCAGCAGGCCACCAGCCGCGGCTCGACTTCTCGTTGCACAAAATCCCTGACGGAGGCGCGCAGCATTTTTTGTTCCGCGGTGAACAGGGTGTCGAGGTCAAGAAAATCTGTAGAGGACATGTACCTAGAACCTCATCTACACACGCCACCACTCTATCATAGCACAGCTGCGGCTGGCAAAACGATTTAGGCAACAACGCCTTGTGGGGGGGGGAGGGTTGACGTTGCGGGTAGGACACCGAGACAGATGTTGAGGAGTGTTTCGCCTTGTTCGTGATTGAGACTCACGATTCGCACCCCTTGTTTGAATTTTTTACTACTTTCGACAGGTTGTCCCCATTTTACTTCGATACGAAAAGGTAGCAGTCCTGACTTTTGCAAACTATATTCCACTAAATCGACGTTAGAATGCATGACAACCTCAATAGTCACGCCCTTGGCAAGATAACGGCTTGTTTCAATGGCAAAGCCACAGTTGGAAACATTGATGATCGCAGCGCGATTATCTTCCCAGCACATAGTGAGCGCCGTGCGCTCGGGAATAGGCCAGCGACGATAATTGCGATCTTTATCGAGATTGAGATAGGTGCGATATGATCTTTTAGCCATCGACTGTTTGGCTAGATCCGCGTGAAAAGGATTAAATTCATAGGCCTCAAAAAGCTTTTCGTAGTGTTTTATCTTTACCCAACGTCTATTTAAACCAGCATGGTTGGCGAGAAAATTTTCGCCTAAAAATTTTCTTGTTGTGCTGCCCAACATTATTCTAAACGGCTCACAAGAAGCTTCCAGACGTGCGGCGAAAACCACCGCGCTGCCTACCAATGAGATGCCACGGTCATCCCCTATTACCCCAATATACACCAAGTCGGTATTAATCCCGATACGAAGCGGATAGGTGTAGAGGTTATCGTTTTTGGCGACGCAGCGTTGTAAGCAGTCTTGCTGAATTTCAATGGCACAGCTAAGTGCAGCCTCGGCATGGTTACGGTTGGCGTTGGTCACTGGATAGCCAAAATAAGCGAGCAAACCGTCGCCCAGGGTTTTGTTAATCTCGCCGCCATGACAATAAATTTTTTCTTTGAGGTAAGTTATATTAGAACTCAAACGTCTCAGTGCCAAACGCGGCGTAAGATCTTCGGAAGACATAGAAAAACCAACCATGTCGATGAACATCACACTGATCAATTGTTCTTCTGGCTGGTCGTGAGCCGTTATTTGTTTCCCCGTGATAAAATTTTCTTCCACTATGGTGAATACTTGTAAAAAATAATCAGCACGTACCCCGAGATAAAAACCCGCTATCCATAACGGCCAAGTAGTCAGAGTATCGAGCAGGACAAAGCTTGTTACCCCTCCCCACGCGATACCTATATAGATAAGTGCATAAAAAATTTTACGCCGCACCACACGGACAGCTAACAGACCCGCGAGACAACACAGAACAGCGATAAGATTGTCAAACGGCAGTGGCGTAAGCCAAGCACGAGTCATAACACTGTTCAGGAAAGCGATCGACAACCACGAACTTTTGATCGTGCCGATATAACTGGGTCGTTCCGACTCGGCGCTCAACGGTACTTCAGGCAAAATTGCCACAACATCCGCAGCGGTAATACTGGTGAGAAAATCACGCTCAAAATCAAGCAGCAAATCGGCAAAATCATGGTCACGCGTCCGTAAATCTTGTCGTCGAGGGAAATTAACTAAAGCCAGACCACGCTTGTCAGTAGGTATCCTCTGCCCGTCAAGCCAAGCCTGTCCCTCACGCACCGTCAATTCACCGCCCGTGACCAGCAAAGCAACATGCGGCACAACAAACGAAGAAGAGGTGGCCAGATGTGAGCCAAAACTCAACATCGGATACACATACCCTGGAGCGTAACTTTCGTCCTGACCGATACGAGATAAATTCTGTACCGCTTGATTAGCCAGTGAATAAGGGATCCCTACCCGATAAGGGAGACCGATGCCGCTGACCCCGCTGGAAAATTTTTCACTGTCAATACTAGACATCAAGCTATCCTGTCGGCCAAATTCAGAAATACGACTGCTGATGACCAATGGAACACTCAGTTGTGCCAGCTGCTGAGCAAAAAGCGACGACCTGCCAGGAGCGAAAAATGACCAGACATTATCGATGTAGATAGAACGTGGATTGCGCGCGGCAATTTTTTTTAAAACCTTGAGCAACGCAGCATTAGAAGGAAATAAACGATCAGCACGATAGGTAAGAAGCTTTATTCTGCTATCGAGAGGCGGCGCAAGATGGAGTAACTCACGGGTCTTGAATTCAAACGGGCGTAGCAATTTTTGCTCGACGAACTGTGCGGCGGGGCTGAGGCGGAAGAGCAGCACGGCTGCCGTCCATCCCCCTAAAAATAAAAGAATTTCTACATTTTTTTTAGTGAACAAGGATATGCACCTCAACCTCAGCAGCCTGCTGCCTGCCCTGTCGGCAGATAAACCCGCTCGCTTCAGCAGAATACGGTCGAGACATCTCCTTCTGTAGGGATAACATGCTAATATTTAAATGAAATTATTTCTTGCAATTTTTCGCTCAACGAAAAAAATAATTTGTCGATGAGCGGGTAGGTTCGCGGTTTTGGAATTTTGAGAAAGGAGATATAGCGATGAAAGGCCTGGGTTTTATTTTTTTGCTGTCAGCGGTAGCTGGTTGTAAAATCGACATCGACAGCGCTGAACCACCACCACAGGTGAAACAATCACAGAGTAGTGGGTCGCAGCCAGTGTCTTTGTACGTTGCTGACACAGGTAGCGACGGCATCAACATCGGCTTGACGGGAGGTAATGTCGATGGGCATCACTACTCTGTCTCCTTTACGCAGACACCCGAACAGCAGCGCCTAACTTCTGCCCTTCTAGGGCAGCAGATGTTCATGCTCAGGGTCTTGGAGAAGGAGGGTAGCAGGTTATTTGCAAAGCTGGCGGAAAATCCTGTCACCACCCGCAAACTGCAAGAAGCGGGGATGCGTCTGTTGTCCAACAAGAATGTCGTCGATGGTTTACTCAAAGCCGACGGGGTAGATATGTCGCAGGTGATGACACAAGTTACCGCGTTGGTTGCAGCAATCGGTGAGTTGGATGCAGCTCAGGACGCAAACGCTGAAAATGCTGCCCGCATTAAGGTGAACAACGCGCTCTACGACTTGAGTGTCAACCGCAACCTGATGGCGGCAATCATGAGTACCTTGGCGAAAGAGGGAGATTTTCTTGCCCAAGTGCTGCTCGAAGAAAATCTTATCACGGGTATTTTGGGGCAGAAAGACTTTGTCGCTGAGCTGATGAAGTATGACGAGGGTAAAATTCTCTCCCAGATCATCGATATACCTTTAGCTTTGCAGAAAATAGAAGAGATCGTAGCAGTCTTGCTAGCTAACGAAGAGCTGATGCGAGCGCTGGTTATCCCTGAAGATGATGAAAAATTTGTACAATTGGTCACCAACCTACATGGGTTAACCAACGAAATTATGTCCGCTGAAGGTGAGGTAAATGCCGAGCGCCTCAAGGTAAGTATTCTGGAGGTAATGAAAAGCTTGACCGAAAACGAAGAGTTGTTCGCGACGATTTTCACCGCCCTTTTCAAGGACATGGGCTTGGGTAGCACTGTGCTAACACAGAGCTGGCAGAAAACTAACACCCCGACCATTACCCTGAGCCGTGGCTTGCCGCAGCCAACCTCGACTGCTAGGGAGGTAGAAATCGGCGTGACGACCTCCGATCGTACTCTGGCTGGCTATCGCTACCGCATTCTGCGCGATGAGGGACTGTGCCCTAGCACAGAGAGAAGCTACCCAGGTAATGTCAGCAGTTTCCAAAAACCGATCACGGCAGTGCTGCGTCGTGAAGGTCTGCAAACGCTGTGTGTGTTCGGAGTTAACGATGATCACCAACTCGCGTCACTGATCATCTCCTACAGCTGGTTCTACTCCGATAGCCTCTCTCTCAAAATGCAAGGTGCTGAGCGCAGGTAGTTTTTTGCCGATCCTGTTTGGGTGGCGCGACGCGACCCAAACAGCTTGGTAGGTAGCAGTAACTGTTTAATATTTACGTTTTTTTGCGGAAACACTACACTCCCTGGCGGAGATTTCCGATAACTGGGGTGTGTGCGTATCGGTTGAGGAGACGATGGTCTACCGCGGGGATAATGGTAACGGCGACAGGGGTGAGCCTCCTCGTGGGACGGGGCAGTTCCATCCCGTAGGGGTGAGGGACCCTTCTCGTGGCAAGCAGCGTTTAGATCCCGCACCGCGCAGAATGTCCAACGCCAAAGGCGGTCGCAGCGCACCACCACAGAGCGGGACGCCTGTTGATTCACTGGGAATACAAGAGTTTTTATTCAGCTTCAATGGACGTGTTTCTAGGTCGCAGTTTGTCGTGGGCATACTTGGTATTATGATCTTTTATTCTTTTGGGGTCTTTGCCCTTTGGCCGATATGTAAACTTTTGCCTGGGTTTATCAAACTCATAGCCATCCTCGTTTATCTTGCTGCGATGATCTGGAGTTTTTTCGCTGTCCAGGCGAAACGTTTCCATGACTTTGGGTTCAGCGGTTACTGGGCCCTCACTAGTCTCATTCCTGTCATAAACTTCATTTCCGCTCTCTGTCTCGCCTTCAAGAAAGGGGAAATGCTGCAGAACCAGTTCGGGTACCCCGCTAATCCTGCTCCGTTACCTCTTTCCATTATCTGTTATCCTCCTTACATGCTGATATTGCTGATCAATTTATTGCCCGCCGCTGTGAAAGTTCCTGGCATCGACAAAATACCAGGCGTGAGATACCTTACGGTGTCGCCTAACATTGAAGAGGTCAAGAGTGTGGATCAACTTATCGATGCCATGCCAGGTATAGTGCAGGACACCCTCATCAATGAAGAGGTCAAGCCCTCGCTGGGCATTATCTTACTGGAGGGAAAGATGATTGCCGCGGGTGTATTTATTACGGAGAAGCGCATATTGCTCAACAACGACACCTTCGCCCCCGCGGTACAGGATGCTCTCAAACGGCAACAGAAGCTGCAGGTCAAGAACCTGGACAAGGAGGCATATGTCACGCAGATGGTCGCGTCCGCCCCGACGAAGCAGATGTATGTTTTTGAAGTCGATGCGCCGATCGGTATCCCCCTCCCCATGAAAGACAAAGATCTCGCTGACCTCAATGCTATCGATGCGTTCAAATAGTTGCAAGCATTGTGGGGGCTGTTCTGTTAGCGGCAGTGGCTGCTCAGGCCAAGTCGCAGGCTTCTAGCAACGCCTGTGTGCGGGGTGGGCGACCGCGGAAATGTTTGAACAGTACGGAGGGATGCGCACTGCCGCCTGGAGCCAGGATAGTGTCTCGATAGTGACGGCCGTTGCGGCGCAACTGTGCCTCGCCGAGTCCCTGCTCCTTGAATAAGGCGAAGGCATCGGCACTCAGTACCTCCGCCCACTTGTAGCTGTAATAGCCCGCGGCATAACCACCAGCAAAGATATGGCTGAAAGAACAGAGAAAACGGTCTTCGTCCAAAGGTGGCAGTATTTGCGTCTCCCTCAAAACCCGTCGCATCAGGGCGAATGGATCGTCTTTGCCTGCAGGATCGAAGGTTTCATGCAACTGCAGGTCGGCACGACTGTAGCTTAACTGCCGCAACATGGCACTGGCGACACGAAAGTTTTTGCTTTTCTGCAGCTGTGCTAGCATAGCGGCAGGCAGGCTCTCGCCAGTGTCGACGTGGGCCGAGATGTCTTCGATGACCGATTTCAGGTAGCAGAAGTTTTCCATGAACTGGCTGGGCAATTCGATCGCATCCCACTCAACGCCATTTCCCCCCGCGACCGCGGCGTAGTCCATCGTCGTCAGCATGTTGTGCAACCCATGTCCAAACTCGTGAAAAAGCGTGATCACCTCATAAAAATCGAGCATGGCAGGCTTGTCTGCGAGGGGGGGAGTGAAGTTACAGACGATATAGCAAGCAGGTAACTCTAGTCCCTCGGCTGAGCGGCGGCGACTGACGGCACGGTTCATCCATGCCCCACCCATCTTGCTCTGGGGGCGACTGTAGGGGTCGAGGAAAAACGCGGCGATCTGCTTGTTATCTTCGCCGTAGACTTTGTAGAAGGAGACATCCTCATGCCAGCGCGGGGTCGCTCCGTCATCACGCTGCACCGTAATGCCAAACAACTTGTACGCCAGCGCAAACATGCCTTCTAACACTTTCGGCAGCGGAAAATAACGACGCAGCTTCTCCTTGTCGAGATCGAAACGTTCCTCTTTCATGCGTCGTGCCCAGTAGGCCACATCCCACTGCTTGACTGTCTCGTCGCAGCCGTGTTCCTGGGCGTAAGCCGCCAGTGCGGCGTGTTCTTCTTTGCCCTTAGGGTGGCAGACATGCGCCAGTTCGTCGAGTAACTCCGTCACCGCGGCTGGGTTCCCCGCCATCTTGGTCGATAGAGTCATCGTCGCAAAATTGGGAAAACGCAGAATAGCAGCTGCTTCTTTGCGCAAGCGTAAAATCCTGTCGATTAACGCGGTGTTGTCGTGTGGTGCATGGGCAGCACGAGCAATCTGTGCCCGATAGAGTTTCTCACGCAGATCTCGACGCTCGCTGTATTCCATGAAAGGAACAAAACTCGGCTGCTCCAACGTAATCAACCACGGCCCCCTCTCGGCATGCGCTTCTTTTTCGTAAGCCTGATGGTAGGCTTGTGCTGCGAGCTGGCGTGTTCCCTGGGGCAAGCCAGCTACTTCTTCTTGCTTCTCCAGTACCAGTTGATACTTCTTGACGGCATCGAGGTCGTTGTTGGCGAACTGTTCCGACAGCTGTGACAACTCTTGCGAGATGGCGGTGAAGCGCTGTTTGGCTTCGCCTCGTAGCGCGACACCTTCCAAGTCCATGTGCTGCAAACGTAAAGCAACGATGCGTCGCTGCACATCCGTCAAATCCTTGCTCTTGGCCAGTTTGTGCAGCTTGCGATAAACTGTTTCGTTCTGACTGAGCTGCAACTCCAACTTCACCACCTGTGGCAACACCTTATGGAAAACCGTGCGCAGTGCTGTGCTATTGTTCACCATCTGCAGATGGGCGATGGGCGACCAGATACGTTGTTTGTGCACATCGATCGTGTCGAGATGGCGGTAGAGATCGTCAAAACTACCGTCAGGGCTAGCTTCGATCTGCTGGAGTTTACTCTGCACCAACTCGGCTAGATGCGTCACCGCTTCTTCTACGTGGCTCGGTTTTATCACATCGAAAAGCGGGAACGGTGCGTTTTGCAATAAAGGGTTGGCAGACATGCTTGGGGCCTCTTGCTGAGACGGTCATTGCCTGTGGATCATTCTCTCCGCTCTGTACAGAAAAGTCAATGACATGCGTTGAGTACACGAGAAAGAAAGCGGCAAAAAACACACCTGTACGTGGGTCAGAAGGACAACGACTGTGGTGTTCTGGGAGCGAACACCGTGTCGCGAATATTTTGCATGCCAGTCAGATATTGCACGAAGCGTTCAAAACCTAGTCCCCAGCCCGCGTGCGGTGCGGAGCCGAAACGTCGCAAGTCGAGATACCAGCTCATGTCCTCCTGCAGTGCGGCACAGCGGGCGGTGATAAGGTCAAGACGTTCCTCGCGTTGGCTGCCGCCGATCAGTTCACCGATGTCGGGCAAGAGTAAGTCCATTGCCGCGACCGTCTTGTCATCGTCGTTGCTACGCATATAGAATGGCTTGATCGCTTTGGGGTAGTCGGTGATGATAACCGCACCTGCGAAGATTTCCCCTGCCAGATATTTTTCATGTTCGGTTTGCAAGCCCGTTCCCCAGGTGGGGGGATAGGCGAACTGTCGGCCTTCGTTGCCTGCCTTGTCCAGCAGGGCGATGGCTTCGGTGTAGGTAATGCGTGCACTGGGAGTGTTGCTGAGTTTTTCCAGGGTGGGCAAGCTTACGGGGTAGTGTTGTTGTAAAAATTCCAGCTCGGCGGAGCTATCGCGCAGTACTTGTGCCGTGACCTGCTGCACGAAATCCGCCGCGAGCGCACAGATGTCGTCGAGATCGGCGAAAGCGACTTCGGGTTCGATCATCCAGAATTCGGCGAGGTGGCGGGTGGTGTTGGAGTTCTCGGCACGAAAGGTCGGGGCGAAGGTGTATACCTTCCCTAGAGCCAACGCCGCGGCTTCGGCGTACAGTTGGCCGCTGACTGCTAGATAGGCGGGTTTGCCGAAGAAGTGTCGGCCCTCTTCGCCGTCTGTGTCGGGCGCAGTGACGGAGAACAGGTCACCCGCTCCTTCGCAATCGCTCGGCGTAATGATCGGTGCGTGTAGCCAGTAGAACCCCGCGCGCTGGAAAAAGGAATGTGTCGCTCGTGCCGCGCTGTCCCTGAGACGCAGGACCGCGCCGAAAGTGTTGGTGCGGGCGCGTAGGTGTGCCTGTTCACGCAAAAACTCCAGCGTATGTCCTTTCTTTTGCAGGGGGTAGTCGGGTGCTGCGCCGAGCAAGGTTAGGGAGGTGGCCAGCACCTCAACGCGCTGTTGACCTGGCGATGCTTTGATTTCGCCCTCGACACACATCGCTACCCCTGTGTCGAAAGCTTCGATTTGTGCATAGCCTTGGGTGTTGCGGTCGGCAATGATTTGCAAGCTTTCCTGTGCCGAGCCGTCGTTGACGACGAGAAAGGAAAAGTTTTTGGAGGTACGTCGTGTCCGCAGCCAGCCGCGCACGACGACACGCTGCCCCATCATCGTGCTGGCAAGCACGCTCTTGACACTCAGGTGCGGGGCGGTCATGCAAGCTCGTCTTTGCGTGTAACTATCTTGCTGACGAGACCGTACTCTAATGCTTCTCGTGCCGTCATCCAGTAGTCTCTGGCGGTGTCTTCAGCGATGCGTGCGATCGATTGTCCGCAAGCTTCAGCGAGTAGCTCGTTGATCTTTTCCCGCAGTTTGAGAATTTCTTTGGCGGTGATTTCCAAATCGGAAGCTTGCCCTTCGACCTGCCCCATGATCAGTGGTTGATGAATCAAGAAGCGTGCATTAGGTAGAGCGTAACGCTGTTCTTTGGGCACAGAGATATTGATGATCGTCGCGATACTGGCACACAACCCCGTGTTGATCACTCTCACAGGCGAGTTAACGTAGCGCAGCGTGTCGAAGATGGCAAACCCGCTGTTGATCTCGCCTCCAGGGCTGTTGAGGTAAACGCTGATGGTCTCGTTGCTTTGTTCGTCGAGAACCAGCAAATTCGAGATGACACGTTGTGCGACACTCGCGTCGACACCTTCGGAGATAAAGATCGCCCGTGCTTCCAGTAGGCGGAGTTCGGAAAAGTGTCGCAGCACATCATCGGTAACGGTAGTCATGGCATAGCCTCACAGATCAGTTGTACCAACACCATGCCAGGCTATCAGACACTCGTCGGAAACTGAAGAGTTATTTGCCGTGCCTCAATCTCTGCCGAGCCTAAATTGATCCTTGACTGCGGGGCTAAATTGGGTGTAGCACCGCGCTCGTGATCTGCAACCATAAATTTTAATCGGGAGGTGAGCGGTGATGATCAGGGTTTTCGTGCTGCTGTCGGTCGTCGTATCGGCTGTCGCGTTGGGTGTTGCGCGCCCTTCGCTGCCTCAGCTCGTGCAGCGGGTAGCGGAGGCTGGTGGTCTGGCCACGTTCGCTCAGGGTGGCAAGCAGGCTCTAGCTACCGCGCTGGCGGCGGCGACGCTATCGTTGTCTGCGCCTGTGCCGTCGGTTGTGGCGCAAGAGAATTGGCAACGGGTTAATAGCCGCTCTGCCTCCCATCTCAAGTCTACCTTTTATCTGCTACTCGACGCGGGAGACCTGTGGCGGGTCATGCATGTCGAGTATCTCGGTATGAACGAGGATGACGAGCCGCTGTTGGCGGGGTTGCGTGCTTTCACGGTTGTTCGTGATGGCAAGGGGGTGGCACACGACATTCTCGACGAGGTGGAAGTTTCACTGGTCGGCTACGATGGTTTGATCGAGCAGGGAATTGCGATTGAGGTGAAGAAAGTCTTGCTGCATCCAGAGCGGAGTTTTCTCGATCTGCTGGTACTGAGCGTTGCTGATGTTGATCTGAGCGAGTACGAGCCAGTCAAAGTTGAGCTCTGGCCGATGAAGATGCTTACCGAGTTGGAAATGCTCACCTATCGTGCCGATCTTGTCGACAACGAGCTCGGCTTCTTTGCCTACCCTGCCATGCGGCGCAGCTGTGTCGCGGGTAATTTTTTCGTCAAGCAGGGAGTTGCGATGCACAGCTGTGTCGTTCCCCAAATGCCCTCCAGTATTTCTTCCCCCATCTTCGTGAAGGAAAGCGGCGCGTTGGTAGCCCTCCACATCGGCTACAACGACGACGGTCTGCCCTACGCGGTCGCCGCCCCGCCTGCACTGGTAAGAATCAGCAACACTGCGCTCGCGGCCGACGGTGCGGAGAAGGTTGCCACGACGTGGGGGAGGATTAAGACGCCGCGCGGTGAGCGCTGAGTGACCCTTGCCGATATCCGTCGCTATTGCCTGCCAAAGGTCGGTGCAACTCCGACAGCCACCGCCGAGGGGTGCAAACGCGCTGAGGTAATGTCGGGATAACAGAGCTAACCAGATTTATCCGAAAAAGCCCTTTGTCGCTAGGCAGAGGCTTGTCTTCGGGGTAAAATATGCAAGGAGCTAGCAAGCGGCAAACAAGCCTAGCGGAGCTAGCAAGCGGCAAACAAGCCTAGCGGAGCTAGCAAGCGGCAAACAAGCCTAGCGGAGCTAGCAAGCGGCAAACAAGCCTAGCGGAGCTAGCAAGCGGCAAACAAGCCTAGCGGAGCTAGCAAGCGAACAAGCGGGGCGACGCGCAGGGTATGTCAGTAGCACGCATGACTTTGGTGTTGAAGTTTGGCGGTACGTCGGTAGCCGACGCGGCTTCCTGGCGGCGCATCCTCACCGTCGTGCAGCGCCATCGTGCCGCTGCTGACCGTATCGTGCTGGTGGTATCGGCTTTGTCGCAGGTGTCGAACACGATCGAGCGGTTGCTGCGTGCGGCGCGGCAGGAGTTTCCACACACACGTTTTGAGCGTCTGTGTACACAACATCGCAACTTGGCCACAGACCTAGGGGTGACACAGCTCGCCGACATCGAAGCGGAGCTGCAACACCTGCGCACCCTGCTAGCGTCGCTGCATGGCACGCACCAGCGCGTTGCGCCGCCCTTGTGGGCACGGGCGATGTCGTGCGGAGAAATCATCGCGTCGCGGTTAGGTCACCGTTTTTTACGGCAGCAGGGACTGGCGGTTGTCTGGTTACACGCCCCCGATCTGCTGTTAGCCAGCGACGACAGTTATCTCGACAGCGATTGTTGTTTCAGCCCGCGACCTGATGCACGCGCACAACTTGCACATGCCGCGCTGTGTATCACGCAAGGTTTTATCGCCCGCAACCGTGCAGGCGAGACGGTGTTGCTGGGACGCGGAGGGTCTGACACTTCCGCCACTCTGTTGGCGGGAGGATTGGGGGCGACGCGCTGTGAAATTTGGAGCGACGTGCCAGGTTTTTACTCCACCGACCCGCGTCGTATTCCGCAGGCGAGGTTAATCAAGACCCTCAGCGGCCCCGAAGCACAGGAAATTGCGTTGATGGGGGCAAAAGTGTTGCACCCGCGTGCGATCGCACCGCTCGTTGCGACGGGAGTTGAGTTGCAACTGCGCTCGTTGCCTAATCCTGAGGTGCAAGGGACTCGGGTCGTGAGTCGCCCCACCACCGATACCTGTAGGGTGAAGGCGGTGACGGTAAAAAGCAACGTGCTGCTGCTGCACCTGGCAAGTTTGAAGATGTGGCGGCAGGCGGGGTTTCTGGCGGACATTTTCACCTGTTTCAAGCAGCATCGCTTTTCGGTCGATCTTATCGCTACTTCGGAGGCGAGTGTCAGTGTCTCGCTGGACAAAATTACCGCCGAACGTGAGCCAGAACTGGTTGCCCTGCTCGCGGCGTTACGAAAATTCTGCACCGTTACCGAAATTGCGCACTGCGCTACCCTCAGCGTGATCGGGAGAAATATCCGCAGTATGTTGCCCGCACTCGGCCCCCTATTCGCTCTCTTCGAACGGCAGACGGTGCACCTCGTCGCACAGTCGGCCAACGATCTCAATTTAACCTTCGTCGTCGCACAAGAACAGAGCGAGCGTCTGCTGCACAAGATACATCAGCTGTTGTTTGGGGGGGAGACGACAGGGGAAGTGTTCGGTGACAGTTGGTTGCAACTACAAGAAACCAGTGCGGATGCTTTCCCGCCGCGCCCTCCCGCGTGGTGGCAGCGGCAGCGCGGCGAGTTGCTGGAGTTGGCGGTGCAACACGATACGGCGCTGTATGTTTATTCTCTGACTGCGGTGGATGCCGCGGTGCAGAAACTGCGCACGCTGAACTGTGCCCAGCGGATCTTCTACGCGGTGAAAGCCAATCATCACGCCGCGCTGCTGAAGTTTTTGGCAGAGCAACAGATCGATTTTGAATGTGTGTCGCAGCAGGAAATACAGCATATCGTGCGGGTTTTGCCGCGGTTGAAGATGGACAGGGTGTTGTTCACGCCTAATTTTTGCGCACGGCACGAGTACGAGTTTGCGCTGGCGCGGGGTTGTATGGTGACGATCGACAACCTCTACGTGCTGGAACGGTGGGGAGAACTGTTTGCGGGGCGGGAGATAATGCTACGAATTGACCCTGGTTTTAGTAAGGGGCATCATCGGCACGTGATGACAGGTGGGGTGGGGGCTAAGTTCGGCATCGCCCCGCATGACAGGGAACGCATGTCGTCCGCGGTGCGACAGCATGGTATTATCGTCAGAGGTCTGCACGCTCATTCGGGCAGCGGAATCCTCGCGCCTTACGAATGGCAAGGACGGGCACGGTTGCTGGCAGAGCTGGCGGAGGAATTCGCACAGGTAACAGTCCTCAATCTCGGCGGCGGTTTTGGTGTGCCAGAACACCCGCAGGAGCGTGAGCTTGATTTTGCTGCGGTCGATGCTTCCCTGCAAGATGTCGCGGCGAGGTATGAGTTGTGGATCGAACCAGGGCGTTATCTTACCGCCGCCGCGGGGGTATTGCTGGCACAGGTTACACAGTTGAAGCACAAGGCGCAGATAAACTTCGTCGGTGTCAACACAGGGATGAATTCGTTACTGCGTCCCGCGCTTTACGATGCCTATCACGAAATTTTCAACCTTACCCGTCTCGCGGCAGACGATGCACAAGAAACGGTGGAGGTAGTAGGGCCGATCTGTGAGTCAGCAGATAACTTCGGACATGCTCGTCGCTTGCCCGCTTGCCAGGAGGGGGATGTGCTGTTGATCGCACACGCGGGTGCGTACGGGGCGGTGATGGCTTCGCACTACAATTTGCGTCCGCCTGCTCCCGAGATCGTGCTGTCCTAGCTAGGGTCAGCACCAACTTGCCGATTGTTTCCCACTGTGCTACGTTCTGGCGGTGTCTGGTTTCTGGAGGTGGGTGATGCGTGTCGTTTGGAAACGCCCCGACGGGTTTCACGGTGCTGTGCCCTCGGACTTTTTTATCGTCGATGTGGCGGGACAGATGAGGCTGTGGTTGCATCGACGCGAGCGTGAGTGGTTTCCTTTTCAGGTGACGGGCGGCTGGCATGATGCCGATGCGACACGCAAGCTGAACCGACTGGTTAATCTCCTTGCCGCCGCGGATGCCGTGTGGGTTAACCATCTCCTCAACGCCTTTAACGATTCCCTAGCCGACAACCCTGCCGCTTTCTTCGACGAGACGCTGACCTGGCTGAACGGAGACATGAGTAATCTCAAAGGCGATAAGTGGGAGGTAGAAATGATGGAAAAAATCATGTCCGCCATTCAAGAACGCCTTCAGGCGGTGCGAGGGCGTTTCGAGCGACAGGCACAGACAGGTGCGGTGATTTGATCGATTATGTTGCAAATATGTGTCTCCACCGCGTAGGAGGGAGAGAGAATGACGGGACGTGGCTATGTGCTGGGAGATTTAGCTAACGAAATCGAACGACTCGGTTTCCAGCACGAGGTGCTGGGGGAAGGGTTTCGTGCCCTGTGGTTGCGTGGCGGAATCACCGCGGGGATGCAGGTACTCGACGCAGGCTGCGGGCCTGGCTACGCCAGTCTGGAGTTGGCTAAACTGGTCGGCAAGACAGGCAAGGTGACCGCGGTCGATTTTACTGACAAGTATCTGCAACACCTGCGCACACGCATCACTGCGGCTGCCTCTACCAACATCACCGTCATCGAGAGCGACTTGCAGAGTATGCCCTTGCCCGATGCGTCTTGCGATGTTGTCTTTGTTAAGTTCGTCTTGCTTTTTGTCCCCGACCTCGACCGCGTGCTGCGCGAGTTTTATCGGGTGTTACGACCGCACGGGCGGTTGTTGATCAGCGATTACGCGGGGGGTGGGAGTTTTTCTCCCCCCGACACCCCTCTCAACGAACTGCTAGAGTTTTTGCACCAGCACTATCAGGGTCGTGCGGATATAGCGGTCGGACGAGAGTTGCCGCGGAAACTGAGCGCACAGGGATTGCAACCGACCTCGATCGTGCCCGAAATGCGTGTCGGGCGGTTGGGCGACCGCACTTGGCAGTGGATGGCGATGTTCATCAACTCCGTTCTCGACCGCTTCACCCGTGACGGTGATCTGCCCGCCGCGCAAGTCGCCCAATACCGCACGGCGTTGGAGCGATTAGCGACAGATCCCACCGTGTTTTACGCCTCCCCCCTCCTGCTGCACATCGTCGCCACCAAGCCTGGTTGACAGGCCAAACACATACTGCTAGTGGTGGCTCTTGTCGAGTATCGGTGGAGGAACGTACCGTGAGCTACGCAACGCTAGAGCTGACACGTGAACAGGCAACGCTTACCGTCGCAGTGGCACGGGAAAAGTCGTTGAACTCGCTATCCCCTGCAGTGCTGCGTGATTTGCGCGCTCTCTTGCTGGCGGAAGGCGATAATCCCAGCACACGCGGCCTGCTACTCACAGGCGAGGGTGAGCGTGCCTTCATCTCTGGTGCGGACATCGCCGCGTTGCAAAAAATGACAAAGGACGAAGGAGACACGTTCTGCAGACTTGGGCAGGAAGTCAGCACCCTATTGGAATCCATGCCCTTCCCCGTCATCGCCTGTGTGCAGGGCTATGCTCTCGGCGGTGGTTGTGAGATGGCACTGAGCTGCGATCGGATCTTTGCCACGCGCCGTGCGGTGTTCGGTCAGCCCGAAGTTTTGCTCGGCTTGATCCCAGGGTTCGGCGGTTGTGTGCGGCTTGTCAATCGTGTCGGTTTGAGCAAAGCCAAAGAGCTGCTCTTCAGCGGGCAGAAGATATCAGCTAGTGCCGCAGAAAAAATAGGGTTGGTTGACAAAGTTTTCGGCAACAAAGAAGAAATGATGGCCGCGGCACGTGATTTTTTACAACGAACCATGCCTGCATCGCCGACCGCTATCGCCGTGTGCAAACGTGTCGTTCACGCCGCGTTAGGGGAAACGACTACCGCCGCTCTCGCACAGGAGCGCCGAGCGTTCATGCGTGTTTTCGGCAATCGTGACAGCCGCGAGGGCATCGCCGCCTTTCTCGCCAAACGCCGCCCCGTCTTCGGTGATCGCCCGTGCACGGAGTGAACTAGCAAGGAGCACGACATGCAGTCGATCTTCATCCCTCTTACCTCGCAAAGCACCGCCGTCAGCGCGGGCAGTGGTTTTTCTCGAGATCTTAGCGCACGGCGCAAAAATAAGCGACTAAGTGTCAGTACTGTCGCAAAAAAGATACAGGTAGAGCGCGTCGTGTACCGCCGCTGGGAAAAAGGGATAGCTTTCCCTGCCGCCTCAGAAAGGCGTAGGCTGGCTGCGTGCTTGTGGGCAAATGATTACCCTAGAGTTGCGCAGTTGTGTAAACGCGCTCGCCGCCAAAGACGTAACGAATTGGTTGCCCAGGCTCTGCACAAAAATAACATCACGCGCTCCGCGCTAAAAAGTTTTCGGCGTGAACACAAGACTTGGCTTACCTGTGTCAAAGATGCGTTGCTGAGCAACGCATCGCACCTAACTCCCGCAACAGCAAAGATGTTGCGCAAAGAACTGCGAGGTAAACAGCACGGATGGCAGTTTTCCGCCGCCGCAGTGCAAAATATCTCCGCCGCGCTGCAGCTTAATTTGACCGACATGTGCACCAAAATAAAAATTGAAACAATTCTTACTATCTACCAAAACAAAAAAGAAAAATATGGCGATTTTTTGTTCGCCAATACCATGCGTCAAGACCTTGAGGGGGTGGAAGAGGTGTTGGCTAAAAAAGACAGGCGTGCCTTGAGCACCTGCTTGGCGCGGCTACCGCAGCACACCGTCGCGAGTGCTCTGCCGCTAACTTTTGCGGCGCGCCTCAGACATGCCGCGGTAAGTTTGCAAAGTGCTGTGCGTGCTAGCAAAATCAGTCCGTTTACCATGAAGTTATACTATCATGGCCTGAGTTTACCCGCACTCCGTGTCGGTATCATCAAAAAAGTTTGCCGCGCGTTTCGTCTAACCTACGGTCAAGAGCTGCGTGCCTCTTTGCAGGTGGAAGAGAAGACCCGCAGGTATATGCGCAAAATGTTTCAGGGTGGCTCAGGGCGCACGATAATGTTGTCACGACGGGTGTTGAACGCGGCGTTGGAGACGATTATGGCCGACTATTCACAGTTGAGTCGGATTGTTTTTCGTCGTCGTGTTGCTTTGCAGTTATCGATGGCGCAGGTGGCGCGGGCAGTGCAGATCGATGCAGACGATTATCTCGAACTAGAATGGTGCATGTATCCGCGGCGGATGGCGGTTTTGCAAGAGAGTGGTTTGCGCTGTCGTCTCGCACAATTTCTCGACATCACTCCGCAGATGCTGGAAAACTTGCTCAGTGCCACGACGGAGCGCCATGAAGAACGGGAACGACGGGCGCGCGATGCCCCGCGCGCTCGTGCCGCACAGTTGGCGGCTGTCGCGGCGGAAAGGGAACGGGCAGGTAAGGTCTCCGCGGAGACTCCCAAACTTGCTGCACAGCATATTCTTCGTCTGCTCGCCGAGCAGGGTATCACCGCCGCGACCTTGCGTGCGTTTGACAAAACTTTTGCCGCCCATCTTTGTGCGGCGGGGGTCAGTCTCGGAGAAGCCAGTGCGCGGTGTGCATTAGATGGCACGAGGTTACGGCAGTATCTCGCGGGGGAAGGGTTTCCCGTCGATCGCGCCAGTCTGAAAAGAGTTTGCCGTGCTTTCAAGCAGGATGTGGCGCAGATGGAGAAGCTAGTCGGGGTGGAGAAAATTGTGCGCCGTTATGTGACGGACACTTCCCGTGTCGGGGATTTGCCTCTCCCCGTGGCAATACGTACGGCATTGGCGCAGGCGGCAGAGGTGGTGGTGGCCGAGTATTCCGAGTTTGCGGCGCGTCTCTATCGGCGCAGACGTGCATTGCGGATTACGCAGCGAGAGGCCGCGGAACGCCTTGGCCTCCACAACTCCAACAGTTATCGCAAGTTGGAGCAATCCACGACCTCCGTGCTCGGTCGTAATCTACGGAAAGATCCGCACATTATGGCTAACCTAGCGGCATTCTTGCAGGTGTCCCAAGACGAGTTGCAGGGCTTGTTTGCGGAGCAACGGCCGCGTCACAAGCATGGCGGTGCCTATGCGCGCCGAGTTGCCGCGGAGCGTGTGCTGGCTAGTTTGCAGCGATGTAATTTGGGCGTGACTGAGCTGCGTAGTTTTCGGCAGTCGTTTGCAGGGCGTTTGCGGGCATCGGGTGTGAGTTTAGCGGAAGCTTGTCGGCGCACGGTCTTGTCCCGCAGCAAGATAAAACCTTGTTTTGAGGGCCAGCATTTGCCGACGGGCAAACATGAGCTGATGCAGTTTTGCAGCGACTTTTCTTTGGGTGCTTACGAGCAAGTCAAGCGACAACTCGATATCGAACGTGCGTTACGTGATTACATAACCAAGACCATCCGTTATGGGAAACTCGCTTTGCCTCAGGAGGTGCTAGAGGTGCTGGAGCGCGGGGTAGCGACTATCATGTCGGACTACTGCGAACTCAGTCGGTTGTTGACGCAGCGCCGTGGTGAGCTGCAAATGTCGATGGAGGCTGCGGCAAAACTGCTCGGGATCAAAACTCACGAGTATTATCGCAAGTTAGAACGCACCATCGATGCGTTGCCGATGGGGGCGTTACGGGGTAGCCCCGACACGATGGTGCGGATGGCGGAGTTTTTACAGATCAGTGTCGAACGCTTGCGGGAGTTGATTGCCGCTGCCAGTGTGGATGACGGGGGTGAACAGCCGTCCGCGGTAGATGAGCAAACCTCGATCTTGCGGGAGGCGAGCGCCGAGATTGTCAAGCGGTTGCGGGAGAAAGACATTACGCCAGAAGATTTGGCGGGGTTTGAACAGACTTTTGCGGCGCGCCTGCGGGCGACAGGGATTGCACCACACACCGCGGCCGTGCGTGTCGATGCGGAGGTGGAGAGTGTTGCACCGTATCTACACGGCGAGCGTTTGCCGCGTGATGAGCACGAGCTACAAAGAATTTGTACGGCTTTTGCGCTCAGCGATCACGTTGCCTTACAAAAGGTTATCGATATCGAAGAGGTGGTTAACTTTTATATGCAAAAAATTTCCGAACTCGGTGCGTTGCCTCTTCCTGAAGGGATAAAAGATCCTCTGAACCGTGTTACGCAAATTATCAAAGCGACTTACTCGGAATGTGGCAAGCTTCTGTTCCGTAAACGTTTCGATTTGAAAATGTCTCTGGAGGAAGTGGCGCAGGAGCTTGGGATCAAGCACACGCAGAATTATCACGAATTCGAGCGCAGCACCGTGCCCGCGCAGTCAACTTTGTTGCGCGGCAATCCTGCACTGGTTGAGACTATCGCGGCTTTTTTGGAGTTGCCTCTCGCTCAGGTGCAGAAGTTGGTGGGTGTGCAGAGCATGCACTGAGCTCGAGACGGTGTGCCGATTTTCTCTCCAGCCTCCGCACTTGCCGTCTAGTGCCCGCCGAGATAAGCACGTTGCACATCGTCGTTAGCCATCAACGCGGCACTCGTGCCCGACAAAGCAACCTCGCCGTTGACTAGCACATAGCCGCGTTGCGCAAACTGCAAGGCCAGGTTGGCGTTCTGCTCCACCAGAAAAATCGTCGTGCCCTCGGCGGCTATTTTGTGCAAAATTTGGAATATCTGCCGCATAATCAACGGCGCTAGACCGAGCGAAGGTTCATCGAGCAACAATAACTTAGGACGTGCCATTAAACCACGTCCGATAGCCAGCATCTGCTGTTCACCACCCGACAACGTGCCCGCCCGCTGTCCATGCCGTTTCTTGAGCACGGGAAAAGTCGTATACACCCGTGCCATGTCCTCGTCGATGCTGCGGTCACGACGTTGCATCGTTCCTGTGAGCAAATTCTCCCCTACCGTCATCTGCGGAAAAACCCTGCGTCCCTCGGGTACCAACGTAATGCCATAACTCGATACCTTATGGGACGGCACACGTGTCAAGTCATGCCCTTCAAACACAACACTGCCACTGCGTAACGGTGGCTGCCCAAACACCGCCATCATCAGGGTCGATTTGCCCGCACCGTTTGCGCCGATCAAAGTCACAATCTCGCGTTGCTCAACACGCAGCGATACCTGCCGCAAAGCTTGTATCTGCCCATACCAAACACTGGCCTTGTCGATGCGCAACATCAACCGCTCTCTTCCGTACCGAGATAAGCGGACAACACACGCGGGTCGTTTCTGACCTGCGCAGGTGTGCCATCCGCAATGACCTGCCCTGAATCCAGCACGACAACATGATCGGAAATCTGCATCACTAACATCATGTCGTGCTCGATGATGAGCACCGCGATACCGTAACCACGACAGATATTGCGAATCAACGCAGCCAGTTCCCGTGTCTCGGAATTATTCAACCCCGCCGCAGGCTCGTCAAAACAGATCAGCGTCGGCTCAGTGCATAGAGCACGTACAATCTCCAGTTTTTTTTGTTGACCGTAAGGCAGTTCACCCGCCAAACGATTACTCTCCTTTTCTAAACCAAACTCTCGCAGCCAGTCTCGTGCCCGTGTGACGAGCTGTTTCTCGGTGCGCAGATAGGAAGGTGACTCGAACACTCCCGCCAGCAAATTGCGGTGCGTCGCCTGATGCTGCGCCACCAGCAGGTTTTCCATCACTGTCATCGCCGTGAATAACCGCGTATTCTGAAAGGTGCGAGCAATACCACGCCGAATTATCTGATGCGTGCCACCAAATATCTTGTAATACAACTTGCGTGCCAAGTGCGAAGGCGCAAAAATATCCGCGGGGGCAAACGACTTGCCCAACAACTCCACGACATCGACCACCCCATCTTTGCCGCACAACATAACCTTACCGTGCGTGGGACGATAAAAGCCTGTCAAACAATTAAATACCGTCGTCTTGCCCGCACCGTTCGGCCCGATCAGTGCCGTTACCGCATCGCGCGGCACACGGAAATTGATGTTATCCAACGCCACCAAGCCGCCAAAGCTCATCCCTAGCCCTTCGACCCTGAGCAGCGGTTCTTCCGCCTCCCGCGTCATTCAGTCTGCTCAAACTGCTGCCGCTTAGCGACGACAAAACCGCGTGGTTTCCATATCATCATCACCACCATTAGCCCGCCAAACAAAATAATGCGAAAATCAGAAAACTCCCGCAGAATTTCTGGTAACAGCGTAATCACCACCGCCGCGGCAATCACCCCGCCTATCGATCCTCCTCCACCGAGGACAACGATACATAAAATCAACGCCGACTCGAAAAAAGTAAACGAAGTCGGATTGATAAACCCCTGCTGGGCGGCGAAAAACACCCCCGCCAAGCCACCGATCGTCGCCCCCATGCTGAACGCCGACAGCTTGATGGTCACGTGATTTAACCCTAACGAACGGCAAGCAACCTCGTCCTCCCGCAGCGCCTCCCACGAACGACCGAGCGGTGTGTGTTTGAGGCGACTAACAAAAAAAATTGCGCCACACACCACCAGCAACAACAGCAAGTAAATGAAAGTATAACGATAGGAGATCGCATAATCTATGCCCAAAAACTCATGCAGCGGTTGTCCACCTTGCGTCGCCGTGGGAGCAAACTCTAGACCCAAGAAAGTCGGGGCGGGGGCTTGTACCCCATTCGGCCCGCCCGTAAATTCCAGCCAGTTATTGAGTACCAAACGAATTATTTCGCCGAAACCAAGAGTCACAATGGCAAGATAATCGCCGTGCATACGCAAGACAGGAAACCCCAGCAACACCCCGCAACAGGCTGCCAACACCATCGCAAACGGCAATGCCGTCCAAAACCCCAACCCCAAATACTGTGCCCCCAGCGCATAACTGTACGCACCGACGGCATAAAAAGCGACAAAACCCAGATCCAAGAGCCCCGCCAACCCGACGACGATGTTCAAGCCCAGCCCTAGCAAAATATAAATGAAGACCGCAATGAGCACCGTCAACCAGTATTCGTTGACCAGCAACGGCATCAGCAACAACACCCCCGCCAAAACAGAAAACAACCGTCGCGGCCGCCACGTCCACGATGGCCACGACGTAACAACTCGTCGCTTTATTCCTTCCCCCCAAGTGCTCGCTCTCGTTTTCCTCCCTCGCCACCATAGCAACAGCAATTTGCCGCAGACAACGATGAAAGCCAGTAACAAGGGACGATGTAAGGCAAGCTGATAGCTGTACCCCTGCAAGATAACACCCGTGATAGGTAGAAAAATTATCAGAGCAAGACAAAAAGTCAGCAGAACATCTTTGCACAACGCACGCGGCATGGCTTAGACTTTCTCCACCGCGGGCTTGCCCAACAAACCGCTGGGTTTGAAGATCAACACCAACACCAGAATAGAGAAAGCAAATACATCCTTGTAGTCGGTGTTGATCAATCCCGAAAACAATGCTTCGCACAAACCCAGCACAATGCCTCCCAACATCGCCCCTGGCAACGAGCCGATACCACCCAACACCGCGGCGGTGAACGCCTTGATGCCCGTGACAAACCCGATGTAAAAATCAAACGTGCCGTAATTAAAAGTTACCAACACGCCTGCAATGGCCGCCATCGCCGCACCGATAACAAACACCCACGCGACAGTACGATTGACGTTGACTCCCAAGATAGCTGCCATCGTCACGTCCTGCTGCACGGCACGACAAGCACGACCCAGCCGAGTTTTCGCGATAATCAAAGTCAATACCGCCATACTAAGCAGGGCAACGATAACGATGAAAAATTGCGTATGCGATATCTGTACGATGTTCTCTCCCTGACCAAAAGTGAGATTGCCATCGAACAAAGTCGGTACACCCTGCGGACGTGCCCCTTGACTGATTCTGACATAATTTTGCAACACCAACGACATACCGATAGCCGAAATCATCGGTGCTAGCCGCCCCGCCCCGCGCAGCGGACGATAAGCAACGCGCTCGATCGCCCAGCCATACAACGCGGTAATGACCACCGCCAACAGCATGGCGACCGACAAAGCCATGAACACAGAATTGAAGCCAAAAGCAAAAAAAACCGCCAAGACGACGGCCGCCACGTAAGCAGAAATCATGTAGACATCGCCGTGGGCGAAGTTGACCATCCCGACAATCCCGTAGACCATCGTATAGCCAACCGCAATCAATCCGTAGACAGATCCCAGAACAACACCGTTAAGAACCTGCTGAGCTAAAATATACAGGTCGATTTTCGCCCCTCCTGCGCACGCCACGACACCCGCAGCAAACTATAACTCGTTTGCCTTCAACTCACGATACTTGCGATCTTTGCTGTCGAACGTCCATTTGTAAACGACATAGTCTATGGTGGTCAGGTCGCCGTTTTTATCCCAGGCCCGCGGTCCCATCACCGTCTTCACCGTGTTGCTCTTCAACCACTTGGCCATCTTCAAACCATCGGGACGGGGGTTTTTCCCCAGTGTTCCTTTCATCGCCGCCACGACCGCCTGCACCGCAGCATAGGTGTAAAGCGTGTAGCCTTCGGGTTCAAACCCCATCTTGCGGTATTCCGCTACGATTTTTTCGCCCGCAGGACGATTGCGCGGGTCACGGGCAAAAGTCATGTAAATACCCCTGACGAATTTCTGCCCACCTGCGGTAACCACCATATCATCGCTAACAATACCGTCGCCCGAAACGAAGTGTGCCTTCAACCCCTGCTGCCGCATCTGCCGCACCAACGGCCCCGCTTCGCTGTGCACGCCACCGAAAAATACCACATCCGCCTTGACCGACTTGATTTTGGTCACCAGCGCGCTGAAGTTCTTCTCGCCTCTGGTCAAGCCCTCATACATGACCTCTTGCAGACCTGTGCCGCGCATTTTTTGCAAGTTGGCACGCACCTCGTCGGCGAACCCCTGCCCGTAAGTATCCTTGTCGTGCACGATAGCTATCCGCTTCGCTTGCAGACGCTGGGCGATAAACTTTGCCGCCACTGCTCCCTGCTGATCGTCACGTCCACACGTCCTGAATACCGTCTTCAACCCGCGTGTGGTAACCTTGGGGTTGGTCGAGGCGGGCGTAATCATCAACACGTTGTTCTCCGCATAAATGGTCGACGCAGGCATCGTCGAAGAAGAACAGAAGTGGCCAACTACTGCACTTACCTTGTCTTTCACCGTCAGTTTGTTGGCCACCGCAACCGCCTGCTTCGGCTCACAAGCGTCGTCCGCTTTGATCAGGGCAACTTTGCGCCCGTCGATGCCCCCCTGTGCGTTGATGTGCGCGACCGCCAGCTTCCCGCCTTGCCACACCTGCGCACCAAAAGACGCGGCAAAACCGCTGAACGGCCCCGCAATCCCTATCTTAATCGTCTCCGCGGCAAGCACATGACTCGCAGCACAGACCATAGCGATCGCACAAACTAGGCTTACCAAGAATCGGTTAAACATGCGTATAACTCCTGCAAATAATTAAAAATGGTTACCACCCAATATACCGCACCCTACACCAGATGCAAGTTTTTCCTGACCAGTGCGACGACAGAACCCCGAGGTCGCGTACCTATCGGCATGGGTGGTTTTGAAGAGATCGCTAGTGCCACACACAAGCTTTTTTGCTGTCTAAACTTCTACGATGTTGCTGGTGACGAAGGTTTTCTTGCCCACACAGAGGTTTACCTGTCGCCTAAACATGATGCGCACGGTATTGTTTATCTCCGCGAGGGTTTGGTCGGCAAAGTCAGCACTGTGCAATCGCTTGTGCAGTGCTTCCCCGACCCGTTGTCGCAAAGTCGCTACCCCATCCCCATCGATAATACCCGTCACGTTGCTGATGTGAGGGGAGAGTAACCAGTTGCGATTGCGTTTGTCGAGAACCCCGACGACTTCGCATAGCCCCCCTTCACCCAAACGTACTCTATCTTTCATGGTGTGAAAGGACAGCGGCACAAGTGATTCCGCATCGACGTAAAGATCGTCGAACTGCTCAGAGGAAAGTAGCTGCAAACCTTCTGGTGAAAGTTCGAATAAATCGCCGTTGGTGGGCACGAAGGACTGTGCGGTACGGTTGAGTTTTTGTACCCCGTCAAGATGACTGTAGTTGCCGTGCACTGGCAGGAGAGTCTTGGGAGCAAGTGCCGCGATTAAATTCTCGATGTCTTTGCTGTGTGCATGCCCGCTGACGTGCACACCTCGATCTTCACGCACACTGATGACTTGCGCCCCACGCTCTTTGACACGCTCGCACAGCTTGATAATCGACAGTTCGTTGCCAGGGATAGGGCGAGAAGAGAACAACACAAGATCGCGTTCCCCCAACACACAAGCGCGAAGACGATCACTGGCCACCCGTGCCAGCGTCGAGAAACGCTCACCCTGACAACCAGATACCAGCACCACGGCATCGGTAGCAGCAATTTCTCTCGTCGTGCGCGTGATGATTGTCACCCTATAACGTTCGGTATCGTAAAGTCCCAGCTGCGCACCGATCGCGAGGGAAGTTTCAATCGCTCTGCTGCACGCATAAACCTTCTTCCCCAACTCCTGCGCAATCTCAATGACCTGCAACAAACGCCACAGATTGCTGGCGAAAGTGGTAAGATAGATACGAGGATGGTCGCCACGCAGATACTTGCGCAGCGGCTCACGCACACTTTTCTCGCTCGGCGAATCGCCCGCCACCGCGGAGTTAGTACTGTCTACCAGCATCAAATCGATGGGGCGCAAGCGACGCAGAGCCTCAACATCGGTCGGGGACTCGTAAGGCGGATCAGGGTCGAATTTAAAATCACCCGAATGAAAGATGCGCAAGCGCGGCGTGCTGATAACCAGCGAACAGGTCATCGGAATAGAATGATTCATCGCCACCCACTCGACACTTAACCCGTCGGCAAATTTTAGCATGTCACCCCCTTTGACAACATGCGTTTTATCTTTGAACGACATCCCGTATTTTTCAAATTTTATCTTGATAAGCTCCATCGTCCATGCCGTCGTATAGATCGGCGCAGGCCAGTCCTCGTAAAACAGCGGTACCGCGCCGATGTGGTCTTCATGCCCGTGGGTCAACAGATAAGCAGTCGGCGCACCGTAGGCAGCAAAGACTTGATCACAGTCAGGAATCAAGCCCATGATCCCTGGCTGCCATACCTCCGCAAACTTGACTCCGCAGTCAACGACGTAGACGGCATCCCTATAGATGTAGAGAGTTAAGTTCTTACCGAACTCACCACAACCCCCGATAGGGGTTATGCGTACGCTGTCACCAGCCAATGGCGTAATCCACCCGATAACCTCCCCCGCCCCGACCTATACAGGAAAGACAGGAACACTTGCAAGCTTCTTCGCTACACTGTACTCGAGGGGCAGTGCTTGCGTCTGCCACGCCCGACGGCTATGCGGGAGTGGTGGCGGAAGTGTTGGACTAGGGTCGGTGTGTCAGGTTCACAGCAGAGCTTTATGCATGTTGCGGTAATAGCCGTTTTCCACCGCCACCAGGCTGTCGTGGTCGCCGCGTTCGACGATACGCCCGTGTTTGAAAACGAGAATTGTATCGCATTGCTTAACGGTGCGTAGGCGATGCGCAATGATAAAACAAGTCTTGTCCGCCATCATTTCAAACAGGGCATGGTGTAGCAGTTTTTCGTAATCGTGATCGACGTTAGCGGTGGCTTCATCGAGAATCAGAATACTCGGTTCTTTGATCATCATGCGCATGAAGGCGATTATCTGCCGTTCGCCTGCACTTAAGTTCTGCCCGTGTTCTAGCACTAAGGTGTTGAGAGCGTCAGGGAACGCCGCCAGCCGCTCCTTGAAACCCAGCCGTGCCGCGAGGCTATAGATAGCATGATCGCTGACATTTTTTTGTGCGCAAACGATGTTCTCGCGTAACGAGCCGCGGAAAATCACCACATCTTGGTTGATGTAGCCGATGTGCCTACGCACCCACTGCTTCGACCATTTGCGCAGCGAGATACCATCGATGCTAATGTCACCTGCGGTATAATTATACAAGGCAGGAATGAGGTTGACGGTCGAGGTTTTGCCCGCGCCTGTTTCACCGACCAGGCCAGCCTTCGTCCCTTTTTTAATGGCAAAGCTTATTCCCTTCAACACGCCTTTATCGCGAAAATAATCCATACTCACGTTATCAAAAGTGATGTCACCCCACACTCGTTTGGCAAGCGCACCTTCGTAGCGAGGTTCTTCAATCTCCTGCAACATCTGCCGCACCCGCTCTGCTGAAGTTAAGGCATCTTGAATGATTTGAATGTCATGAGAGAGCGAGCGCACAGGTGACATAAAACGCTCGCTAAAACGCAGCATGCTGATAAATATTGCTAGACTTAGGGTATTGTCGATGACCATCGCTCCACATAGTAAACAAACAAAAAAGACTGGTAACTGACACAGCAGCATAATCGTTGAACGGATAAACGAGTTCCAGTGCATGATCGTGAGATGCACTAAGTAATTGAGAATATTGATATCCTCGAATTTACGGGAGCTCCACTGCTCAAGATTAAAGCTTTTCAAAACTTCGAAGCCGTTGGTATACTCAGCAAACTTTGAAATTATCGACGCATCGAGTTTTTTGTGCATGCGCATCCAATACTTGACAGGTGCTCGCATTGCTAGGGCGAAAACAAAGGCGGGAATGCTTGTGCAGGCGATGATAACGCCCATTTTGGCATCGGTCACAATCATGGCCACTAAAATCAAGCCGATTTCAATCAGGGCACATAGCGAGTCGGCAAGAACGCGAGAAAAGAAATACTCAACCCGCTCAACATCATTAGTAATACGAGCAACTGTGCGTCCTAGCGGCTGCCGATCGAAGTAGGTTATGGGCAAGAGAGTTAGCTTTCGGAATAATTTTTTGCGTACCTCCAAAATAATAGAGGTCGTCGTATAAGACATAAAAATCGACCCCCCATAACGCAGTGCCGCGGCCAGCAGTTCGAAGACGATGAAAACCATGGCATACTGCCACATAAAATTTCTGTTGCCCGCGAGATCTTCAAACAGCCAGCCCAACAGGCGCACTGAGATCATTAAGCAAGCAACACTTAACATCAGCACTGCAATAGCAGAAAATAATCTGTAATAATTTTCTCGTGACAAAGATAACAGATAGGCAACACCACTCACATCAGAAGATTGGTAAACCTCATCTTCTCTGACCAGTGCTCTCACACGTTTTTTAAGTTCCTTAAGACCCATGTCTGTCTCAATACAAAGTAATAATTTTAGTGCATAAGCGTAACGAAGATGCACGATGCGATGCCCAGATAATCGCAGTATGGGCGAGAAAAACCCGTACCCGCCGCATAATCATGTGCTCGGTGATACTGTCGATAGCACTGAAACAATCATCGAACAGCAGCAACTTCGGGTTGCATAAAATCGCCCGCCCAATTGCTAAACGTTGTTTCTGCCCTCCGGAAAGATCCACCCCCCATTCACCGATTTTGGTGTCAAGCTGCTGGGGCAAACTAGCAACAAACTCGTGTAACTGCACAATCTTAAGCACTTGCCAAAGTTTTTTTTCATCTTCATAACGATCGAGGCAAAGATTCTCACGGATTGTGGTTGAAAACAAAAAAACTTTCTGCGGAACATAAGAAATTAACTTGCTACGCATTTTATCAGGCACACCGTTGATGTCTGCACCGAATAGAAAAATCTTTTTGTCCACTACGGGCAATAAACCCAGTACACAGCGCAAAATTGTAGTCTTGCCTGTGCCTAACGCCCCCGCGATTCCCAGCCATTCACGCTCCATTAACCGCAGATTAAAAAAACTCACGGCCTGATGCTTGCCATAAGCAAAAGACAAAGATTTTATCTCCAACAATGGTTGGCTAAAGTCTGTCGTGTTTTGTTTTTTCTGTCTGGTCAGCTTGGCTTTGATAATTTCTAGTATCCGCCCGTAGCTTGCCAAGCCACGTTGCCAGGTCGAAATACAGCTACTCAACATGTAGAGTCGCGATTGCAGCATCGAAATATACGAGGCCAAAGCAAAAAATTCACCGAGTGACAATTTGTCTGTCACAATTTTTTGTATCCCCAGCCCACACAGTAGGGCATAAGAACAAATAACAGGCAGTGCTCCGCACGCGAAAATATGCCATTCTGTCTTCTGCACCCGATAACTGCGCTGGGCATATTCTTTCGCCGACAGACCGAGCTTGTCTTGCCAAAAGAATTCGCTCCCACTCGATCGCTGTAGTTTGATAGTCGCGGTCGCTTGTGCCACCAAATCCGACAGTCGTGACAACTCCTCTTGTGCGTGCAGATGCTGCCGATATTCGCGGTGTGCGAGACGGGCGATAAGAGGTGGCGTGATCGCAAAACACAGCAAGCAATAAATAGTCAGCTCAGCATCGATGAGAAACATCAGTACCAAGCCCAAAGACGTAAAAAACAAGATGTCTAGTGTCTCTACGATGTTAAAGCCGTGCATGAAGCGGGTGACGTTGTAGTCCTGCGAGATGCGATTGATCAGATCGCCAACCGTAAACCGCTGTAAAAAGCGATCGTAACGCACTTCCTTCAGCCTGTGCCAAAACCTGAGGCGGGTTTCCTTACCAGCCAGGTGCGTCATGCGCCCCAACCCTTCCCGCCAGACGACGGCTCCGATCGCCCCCGCGCTGAAGTTGCACAACAGCAGGAAAGATAGGAAATAGAGTGACGCGGTGACCGATGCCCCGCGTAACAACTCTGGGATGATACTGTTATCCTGTCTTACCAAGAGGTCGATCAGCCACTGGATGATTTTAGGAGTGGCAACTTCGCTAAAGTTAATCAGAAGTAGGCCACAGGTGCCTAAGATATAAAAAAATTTATTTTTCTTGGCAAAAGCCTTGAATTCATCGAAAGCAACGGACATAAAAAACTCATCCAGGCAGCAACGGCTGCCGATTATACCCGTGGTTAGTGCCAATGGCGAACATAAAGATGAGGTGGGAGGTAATGGCTGCTCTGGAAAATTTTCACGAGGACGAGATTACTGGGATCAACATCACCCCGCTGGTAGACGTGATGCTGGTGCTGTTGGTAATTTTTATGGTTACCACCAGCTATATCGACGACCGTGGGATCAAAATCCGCTTGCCACAGGCGACCACCGCCACCAGCGATGTCGATACCGTCACTTTCAGCCTCACCGCCACTGCCCAAGTCTACTTCAACGCCGAGCAGATCGCCGTTTCCCAGCTAGCCGAAACCATCGCCCGCACCGCCGCCAGCGGCAAAGCGGTCACCGTTGCTGCCGATCGACATACCCCACACGGCAAGGTGATTGCCCTGATCGACAAACTGCGTGCAGGAGGTATCACCACCTTCACCATCCGCACTGCAGGTGAGTAGGATTAAGCGAAGAGACGCGGCCTTCTGCCACGAGCCTCCCGCGCACAACTGGATTGTGCTCCAAGATGATAGTGATGATAACACGAGATTTGGGGGCATCTGCACGGCAGATCCCGCAGGATAGCAAATTTTATCCCAGCAACGGCTTAGTATAATCAAAAATTGTCCGAACAGCAGTACAGATTTGGTCATTTTTTTTAGGGGAGGTAGAGGTGATGAGGTATCTGTTGTTTTTTAGCGGTTTGCTATTGTCGTTGTCGTGTACCACCGAGGAGGAAACGTCTTCCACGGCGGCGGCGGACGCGGAGGTGTCTTGTGGGGGTATTCCGCTCGGGCGTGCCGATGTCAATCAAGATGGGGTGGTTAACATTCTGGATCTCAGATCCATCTCTTGTCATCTCGGAGAGAAGGTGACGGGGTTGCGTTATTCCTATCAGGGCCAGTTTGCTCCGCGCGGCGAGAGGTATGGCAGCTCAGGTACGCTGGCGGAGAGGACTTTCTTCTCCGTAGCTGTCACTCCGCAGGGCTTATCTAACTCGGAACTCACGCTCGAGTATGACGAGGTAGAGCGTGAGTTGCAAGATCAGCCGCTACGGGTAGAGGTGTACAACGCTGAAGGTGAGTTAGTGGAGCACGCCTTGGCTCGCTGGAGCCGCGGCAACATCCATGTTACCGAGGCGAGAGACAGCTTTCGGGGTATCGATGGCTTGTTCTTCACCGACGGTGCCGCGGACAAGGGCATCAGCAAGTTGGTCTATTACATGGGCGATACCCGTGTCGATGATGTCGAGGTTACTGTTACTGCCGCACCCGATGACGATCTGATATTGTCCGCTGAGCCAGGTGGTAGCGACGATGCTGGCACTAGTTTTACCAGGTATAGGTTTACCTTAGCTACGCCAACGTCTGGCTGGCAGGAAGGCGAAGTTGACTTTATCACTGTCGATGACGAGGGCAGGGTACTCTCTCAGAATACGCCAACAGGTCGGGGTGAGAATAAGGACGATAACGATAATGTGTTCCTAGTATATTTTAATGCGGATGGCACCCCCTGCCGTGACGGGCAGAGTGTATTTGCCCGCCGCAGTTTCGAAGGGAATGAACACATCTATCAGGGCATTTGTACAGACTCCAGCAGTGATCAGTGATTAAACAGGTTGTGTGCGTGTTGCTGTTCGCGTTCTCAGCGAGCAGCAACACGGCCTGACTGGCTCTCTTGGAGTCTTGACATCCTTTCCCTCGCAGTTGTAAGGGTGTTGTCCGTCGTCGTACATCTGGGAGAGAGCTATGTGGTTGAGGTGGTCGGTGCTGGTGGCCTTGTCGCTGTTGGCGGCGCGTGCGCCGTTGCTACGGCATGGCGGAGGGGGTGTGGCTGGCACAGGCCTGCTGTTCACTCTTGTGGGCGAACAAGGTGCGTCGGAGCGTTGGGTCAAGCGTGTGCTCGCCGACCAGCTGCGGGGCAAGTATGTGCACTATGTGCGGGACGAGCATAGTTGGAGCGGGAAGGTGGTGGATGTCACAGTACTGCCTCCGTCCGCCGACGCTAAGAGGGCGCGGCAAATCGAACTTACCGTCGAGTCTGCCTCAGGCATGGGGGACAAGGGTGATGCACGGGTGGACTTCGATGACAGGGCAACTATTCCTCTCGAACAGGTCAGTGGCCTCAGGAAAGAAGCGAGCAGATACATCGGTGCGAGGATTAAATACCGCGACGACGCGGCAATGCACTCCTCGCCCTTACCAGATAACCCCGCCGCGATGCTGCGCGCTGGTTACCCGAACACGGTTATCGCTTTTTACAGCGATGGCTATCTTGAGGTGGAGGTGACAGGCTTGTTGATCAGCACTGGCTCTGGCACGGCGGTCGCGAGCGGTGCGGTGTTTATTCACCTCGAGGACATCATTCACGATGACAGGCTGGAGATCGTGTTCTCCCCCTGAGCAAAAAAAGCATTGTCCCCCGCCAACCCTGCGTTTTCTGCCGCCAGAGCGTTTTCGTGTTCTCGCCAGAGTTGTTCGCAGCGATGTCCGACTCCGCCAGAGCCGCAAAAAACTCGTGCTCGCTCAAACAGTTAACGTGGACAAGATCGACGAGAAAGTTTTTCTTCTTGGTTACTGGAAACCAACACCTAATCTTGCTCCAGACCGCCGTCGGTTATTTTCCACCCCCTGTCATCGATGAGTCGCTGACGTACAGCCGCGGCTTGTGAATTGTACCGTGACCCACCCGCGTGCAGAGTTACGTTTTTCTTGGTGGTCGTTTCCTCAATCCTCATCAGCATTTTGCTATAAATGTCGCTGCGGAGAGCTATGCTCTTGAACATCGACCCCATTTTGGCAACAGCACGGAAATCCCACTGTGCAACATTTAAACTATTCGCAACTTTCGTCGCCCCCGCAAACATAAAACTCATATCCTCAACACTAGCAACATTCCAGTCACTGACATCTGGTCTAGCACTGACCGCATTTCTAAACATGCCACGCATATTAGTAACACGACCGACATCCCAACGACTAACATCTGGTGTCGCGCTTCTGGTATCGGCAAACATATGGTGCATATTCGTCACTCGTGATGTGTCCCAGCTGCCGACATCGGGATCAGCCTTGTCGGCACGGCGAAAAACCCCCGCCATATCCTCCACCCGTGCAGTGTTCCACTGCGCAACATCAGGGGTCGCCTGACGCGCCTGGTAAAACATATAACTGATGTCTGTAACCTGCTGCATGTCCCAATTGCTGAGATCAGGATCAGCCAGCTCCGCCTGAGAAAACATACGCTGAGTGCTAGTCACAAGGGACGTGCGCCAATCACTGACATCAGGGTTGGCCAGCCTAGTCTGGGCAAACATCCAACCCATATCCTTCACTCTAGACGTATTCCACATACTGACATCAGGGTCAGCGGACAACGCACCCTGAAACATCCCCCACATGTTTTCAACCTTGCTCACGTCGAAATTCGAGACCTCAGGTCGTACCCTCTCGGATCTAAAAAACATAAAACTCATATCGGTAACTTGCGAGGTGTTCCCCCCTGCAAAAACCACCAGCGACTCGGCAAAAGCAAACGCCCCGCTGAGATTCTTCCAGCCGAGATCACCGAGATCATCGACGGCATAGAGCTTGTCGCATCTGTTTTCAACCGCAAAATCACGACAACTCCAACGCCCCGTACCGATATCCCCGCTGATGATGACCGTCGGCAGGTCTTCCAGATCGCTCGACGCGGGAGGAGGGCAGGTGTGGGTGGCAGCAGCCACATCCCATTCATCGCCGCTGATGCTTTCTCTCGTGCCGTCACACCACTCCACCTCTAGAGCGTAAGACAATCCTGCCCGCCGCAGCAAGGGCAGTGTGATCTGACCGCCGCGCGGCAGATACCAACGCGTCACAAACGGTGCAGGAATGCGCTCCAGCCCCCCGTCGTCGATAACCCAATTGCCATTTTCGTTCTTGTCGAGTTGATCTCGCGCCGCCTCAGCCGTAGTGATGGCACTCCCGTCAGCATCGACACACATAGAATCAGCACTGCATGGTAAATCGTGTGCGCTGTAGGCACGCAAACTATACTTCGACTGCCCCCCGTGCAGATTGATCTCCGTGTCCTTGCGCTGCGACGTTGCACAAAGACATAACAACATCTTGTCGTAGTTAGTAGTAGGTAACTTGACTCCGACAAACATCTCATCCATGTTTCCGACTTGAGCAAAATTCCACCCCGACATGTCAGGCTCGGCACGCGTCGCGTTTTTGAACATCTGCGTCATGTTGAGCACGGAAGACACATCCCAGTTACTGACCTCAGGACGCGCCACCGTCGCATCCTTAAACATGTGCCCCATGTCGGTGACCCTACGGGTGTCCCACTCGCCGACCTCGACATCGACCTGGGGAGAGTCGTGGAACATATAGCTCATGTCCGTTACCAACGCAGTGTCTCCCCCCGCCACCGTGTTCAGATTGCTACACCCTGCAAACGCACCGCGTAAACTTTTCCAGCCCACCGACCCCAGATTCCAGACATCGGTGAGTTTAGCACGGCTGTGCGGTTCTTCCTTGAAACTCCACGCTTCCAACAACCCCGTGATGGTAACCGTGTACACCCCCTCCTGCGAGTAGGTATGCGTACGGAGGTTGTCATCACACCTGACCACCTGTGACTCAACTCCATCACCCCAGTTAACTTTGAAGTTGTAATCGTACTGCCCGCCGCGGCCATCGGCACACACCAGCGGGAGCTTAACGGTCAGATCGCTACCGCGTACCTCCCAACGGGTGGAAAATTCTTGCGCAGAGGTGTCCAGGCCACCGTCGGTGATTTCCCACCGCATGGTTTCGACGAGAAGTTCGCGAGAATCCACAACCTCAGGGTGGTAGCGGGTCTTTTCCCCCGCGTGCAATACCACTTCCTGCTGACGAGCGGTAAGTGCAGCTCGTGTCAGCATCTGGCTGTACGTAGAGGTCGGCAACACCACACCCGCGAACATGTCATCCATGAACTTGACCTCAGCGAAATCCCAGCGTGACATGTCAGGACGCGCGGAGGTGGCATTCTTGAACATCCCGTACATGGAAACAACCGATCCCGTATCCCAGTCGTTTACGTGAGGATCGGCAACCACCGCCCCCGCAAACATCGACGACATGTCTTTCACGTCGCTCGTGTTCCAGCGCGTGACCGTAGGGTTGGCAACCAGCGCGGCACGAAACATGTCCGACATCAACACCACCTTCGAAGTGTCCCACCTGTCTGTTTGAGGACGAGCTTCGCTTGTCTTGGCAAACATCCCCGACATGTCTCTGACCTTGCTCGTGTCCCAAACACGCACATCGGGATCGGCACTGGCAGCCCTATCGAACATCGCCCGCATCGTGGTGACACTGCTGGTATCGAAGGCACTGGTATCTGGCACGACCAAAGGCGAGCGGTGATACATGTAGCTCATGTCGGTGACAGCCGAGGTGTCCCCTCCCGCGGTGCTCTCCAGCAAATTACAATCGTAAAACGCCCCCGCCAGACTATGCCAGCCGACATCACCCAAATCTTCCACCGCAACGATGCGATCTTTGCTGTGAGGAACTTTCCAAAAACTCCAAGAACCTACCTGACCAGTAATGCTGACACGGTAGGACTTTACCCTCTCATATCTATGCAGGGTATCGGGATCGTCGTGAGAATCGATGTAAGATTCAGTGCCGTCATTCCAATCTACCACAAAATCATAAGTGAAACCCTTCGGTAACGGCAAGCGAATGGTCGGGTCAGAATTGCGCACGAGAAACTCGATAACAAGGGCAGCATCGGTGGCACTAGTCCGTATCCGTGCGTTCGGCTGCCACGCACAGCCGACAAAAAAGAGGAACGTGGCAGCGACACCCAGCACGAGCTTCCTGTTCGTGTTCATCGCCACGTGTACCGAGATCAAGAGGAGGGGTCAAGGGCGCGCCCGCCATCGATCAACACCCATGCCCTGGTGGTCAACTCCTGGCGGGCCGTTGCACCCGCCGCGTTGTATTTGGAGTAACCACCGTGCAAAATTACGTTGTGCGACCCCGCGGTGGAGGCCAACTGCACCAGCATGTTGCTGTAGATAGCCGTCGGTAATGTCACTCCCCAAAACATGCGATGCATATCTCCGATCTGCGCAAAATTCCAAGTACCCATGTTCGGAGTTGCCGCGACGGCACGGTAAAACATACTCCGCATGCTTCGCACCTGTGCCGTGTTCCAGTTGCTGACCTCGGGGTTCGCCGCGCGTGCGCTGGCAAACATGAAACTCATATCCGTCACCGCGGCCGTGTTCCAGTTGCTGACCTCGGGGTTCGCCGCCTTCGCAAACCAAAACATGCCCGCCATGTTCGTGACTGCACTCGTGTCCCAGCCAGTCGTGTCAGGTACAGCCAGGGGTGCGAGATAAAACATGTAGCGCATGTCTGTCACCTGTGCCGTATCGCCCCCCGCAACTTCCTTGAGGTTCTCACAGGCTAGAAAGGCTCCGAAAAAACTCCGCCAACCGACACTGCCGAGATTGTTGACCGCGATGATCTTATCCTTGCTGTGGGGTATTTTCCAAAAACTCCACGCTTCCACCCGCCCGCGCAGCGTAACCGTGTAAGTACCTGCCTGTGCATAGGTATGCGCCGCATCCTCGTCATCCCAAGCGGTCACCTGCCCACTGGCGCCGTCACCCCAATCTACTTGAAAATCGTAATCAAATCCTTGTGGTACAGGTAGCACCACCTGTAAGTCATCCTCCGCCACCCTCCAGACGGAAACAAAGTCAGCCGCCGCGCACAGCGTGCCAGCAGTCACAAAAAATAACATCCCTAACAGCAAGTTTCTCATCGGTAACTCCCAGTCAAGCACAAGCCTAAACCACCCCGCGTTCAGGGGGTGGACTCATCGGATTACTCGCCGCCTTCTTCAGCGTCTCCTTCTTCGCTGCTCGCGTCGGGAGCGATACCAGCATCGCGGATATGCCAGCCCCTATCGGTTAGGCTGTGATGCGCCACAGCCCCGTCGGCACTGTACTGGGAGTTGCCCGCGTCGAGGATGAGGTTGGTACGGGACGAGGTCTCATTCACTCTCGTCAACAGACCGTCGTAGTTGTCAGTAGATAGGGTCACACCGTGAAACAAGTTGTGCATGAAGATCACCGCACCGAAATCCCACTTCGACAGGTTGACATCGGCCTTGGCCGCACCGCTGAACATGTGACGCATATCGCTTACTTTGCCGACATCCCAGCAGTCGAGGCTAGGGTTGGCGGAAATGGCATCGAGAAACATCCCCGACATGTCGGTCACCGCACTCGTATCCCAGCCGTTGACCACAGGGTTCGCACTCGTCGCCCGTGTAAACATCCCCCGCATGTTGGTTACCGCACCTGTAAGCCACTTGCTGACAGGCGGATTGGCGGACACCGCCTCCGCAAACATGTAACTCATGTCTGCCACCGCGGACACGTCCCAATTGCTGACATCGGGGTCAGCCGCAATCGCCCCTCGAAACATATTGCTCATGTCGGTCACTTTGGCGGTATTCCAGTTGCTGACCTCAGGCATGGCAGAAAACGCGTTCATGAACATGTAGCTCATGTTGGTAACCGCACCCGTATCCCAATTGCTGACATCGGGGTTGGCGGCCCTCGCCCCACGAAACATAGAGTGCATGCTGGCTACCTGTTCCGTGTTCCAGCCACCCACATCGGGGTCAGCCGCCATCGCCCCCATGAACATCGCCGTCATGGTTCGTACCTGGTGCGTATCCCAACCGCCTGTATCGGGCATAACCGCGGCAGCACCTTCAAACATCGCATGCATACTGTAAACGTTGGACATATTGCCACCGCTAACCGCGGTAAGTTCCTCGCTCCCCGCAAAAGCACCTTGCAGACTACGCCAACCGAGATCACCGAGATCCTCGACACTCAACAACATGTCACGGCTGCGCGGCTCTGCTGCGAAGCTCCACGCTTCTAGCAACCCTGTAATTTTCACTGTATAGATGCCTGCCTCTTCGTAGGCATGAGAAACCATCGCGCCGTCGTGCTCGGTCACCTGACCATCACCCCAATCGACGGTAAAATCGTAGTTGAAACCACCCAGCAGAGGGAGATTCACAATGCCGCCCTCGGCACTTACCCGCCATTTGGAAACGAAGGCATCGGAAAGCTGTTCCTCGCCGTTATCTCCATCATCAGGAAGAGCTGCCCCCCGCTTGCCATTGCCGTCGAAACCACAGGCACTGCCAAAAACCAAAAACAAAAACGAGAGAAGAAAAACCAGCATGCGCATAACGAATCCCTATACTTTATTTAGTATTAGTACCAGTAGCCCTGCTAACTATGTTAAGGCAGATCACGTACGTTGACAAGCGCGATGCGCTCAGCCCGTGTCCTGACCGAGATCGCTGATGTGCCAGCCGCGTGTCAGCAGTTCGGCGCGTTCCGCCGCGGCCGCGGCATGCCAACGTGAGTCACCTCCATCCAGCACTACCCCTTGCTGTGCGGAAGTATGTGCGGCGCGGATAAGCAGGTCGCTCCAGTTTTGGCTCGGCAAACTGACCCCGTGGAACATGCCTTCCATCGTCGTCACCGCGGGGATTTCCCACCTCGACATGTCGGGGATGGCGGACACCGCAGTGTGAAACATGTTCTGCATGCTGATGACCTGTGCCACATCCCAACAGCTGACATCGGGGTTGGCCTTGACTGCCCCGTAGAACATGTTGCTCATGTCGGTGACGTTCGTCGTGTTCCAACAGCTGACATCGGGGTTGGCGCGCGGGGCATTGTGGAACATGTCGCTCATGTCGGTTACACTGACGGTATTCCAAGTCCCCGTCGCGGGTTGTGCCGCCGCCGCCTCGTAGAACATCCCAGCCATGCGCATGACATCCGAGGTAACCCAACTGCTCACGTCGGGGTCAACCTCCCTAGTCTTCGCAAACATGCGACTCATGTCCTGCACTGCGGCCGTGTCCCACTCTCCTACCAGTGGCTGTGCCGAACTCGCCCCTGCAAACATGTAGCTCATGTCGATGACCTGTGCGGTGTCCCAATCCCGCCCATCGGGTAACGCTTGCACGGCACTGTCGAACATCGATCCCATGTCGGTCACCGCGGCGACGTGACCACCGACGACGGTGGTCAAATTGGGGCAAGAGGCAAAAGCTCCGAAGAGGCTTTTCCAGCCGACATCACCGAGATTGCGTACCGTCCACAAACTATCCCTGCTGTCCGAAATACGCCAAAAACTCCAGGCCTCCAACATACCGCTGATGGCCACCACGTAGCGGCCTTCTTCGGCGTAGACATGACGGGCGGCGGGATCGTTGTAGGCACTAACCTGCCCCTCGCTGCCGTCACCCCAATCGACCGTGAAGCGGTAGGCAAAACCCTCGGGCAACGGCAACACCAACTCCTCGCCCGCCTGCACCTGCCATTCGGTGACGAAGGCATCAGCAAGCTTCTCCCCCGCACTAGGGTCGATGATAAGGAGCGACCTGTCAGCCCTCTCCGCGAAACCACATGCCACGAGGACAAGCCCCGCCAACAAGCTACACGTACAACCACGCATATGAACTCTTCCGCAGTAATGATTAGCTTCACTATCTATAATGTTAAGCTACTGAAAAAAAATCAGCAAGATATTTAACGCTGCGTCCTCCAATTCCTCTGACTTGCGAAGAGACAGCGACTTTGCTACCGTAGTCTGTAGCATGGCAACGTCTGATCCTTTACGCCTCACGCTGGCGGAGACACTGCAGCCTGTGTTGGCACAGCTTGGTGTGGTGCTCAGCGTTGATGCAACTGCCGCACTGCTCGACTTACCGCCCAACAGAAAGCTGGGGCACTATGCTTTCCCCTGTTTTCGTTTTGCCGCGCAGTTACGGTGTGCGCCTGCGCAGATTGCCGCCAGCATCGCTCGTCATGTTGTGCCTGCACAGTTGGCGTGGCTGCACAGGACGGAGGTGAAGGGCGGTTATCTCAATTTTTTTATCGACCCGACGCATTTTGCGGAACTGACTTTGCCGCCAATTTTACGCGGCGATTACTTTGCCGCGGCGAAAGTCGCAGCAGTACAGACGATCATGGTGGAATTTTCCCAGCCTAACACACACAAGATCTTCCACGTCGGTCACACCCGCAACGTCTGTCTCGGCGATGCTCTTGCCCGCATGCTGCGTTATCTCGGCCATCGGGTTATCGCCGCCAACTATGTCGGCGATGAGGGAGCACACATCGCCAAATGTCTTTGGCATCTGGAACGCAGCCGCGAGGCGGCACCCCCGCAACATCGTGCCGAGTGGCTGGGACGGCACTATGTCCTGGCCACGCAGCAGCTGCGTCAGGACGATGCGGAACAGCAACGACAGTTGTCCCACATCCTACGGCAGATGGAGACACGGCAAGGCAAGTTTTACCAGTTATGGCAGGAGACACGACAATACTGCCTCGCCGACTTTGACGCTATCTATCGATGGCTAGGGATAAAGTTTGATGTCTGCTACTACGAGTCGGAAGTTACGCCACAGGCTAAGACGATTTTGCAAAAGTATATCGACCGCGGCACATTCACCTTGTCGGAGGGTGCTTATGGTGCTGAGCTAGGGGAGCTAGGTTTTTTTATGGTGCTGAAGTCAGACGGTAACACGCTGTATGCCACCAAAGACCTCGCCCTCGCCTATCGCAAATTTCAACAATACCCGCTCGATCGTTCGCTTTACGTGGTAGGTGCGGAGCAAGCGCATTACTTTCAGCAACTGTTTAAGACGTTGGCATTGATGGGATTCGGCGGACAGGAGAAGAACACCCATCTCAGCTATGGTTTGGTGCGTTTGCGAGAGGGTAAAATGTCGTCGCGGCGTGGCAACATTGTGCCCTTCAGCGCGCTGCGGGAACAGCTGAGCTGCGAGCTTGCCCCGCATCTCGACAAGTATCGCGACCGCTGGGATGCTGAATTAATCACCGAAACCCTGCATCGTCTCGCCCTCGGCACGATAAAATACGGCATGCTGCAATCCGACCCGCAGAAAGAAATTATTTTCGATCTTCCCGCCTGGTTACGTTTCGACGGCAATACGGGTCTCTATCTCATGTACGCTTGCGCACGGATCAACTCTATTCTAGCTAAAGCCAGCACCGCGGCGTCTTGCGAAGACTTGCACTTACTGTGCGAGGAGGAGGAGCAGAGTTTAATTCACCAGCTCTATCGTTTTAACCATACGGTGCAGTTCGCCGCCACGTCGTTGAAACCCTCCGTGCTAACTACCTACCTGTACACACTGGCAAAAACTTTCAGCAGGTACTACCGCGCACACTCGGTGCTGCGGGCAAGCCCGCCTGCGCGGCGGGGTGCACGCCTCGCCCTCGTCGGTTGCTGTGCCCACGTGCTAACGCAGGGGTTGCAACTGCTCGGCATCGAGCCGCCCGCCAAGATGTGAGACTGCGCTCGAGTGGGGTTGCGCGCCAGACACCCTAGGGGTGAAGCAAGGCGAACAGGCTGTGTAGAACAGGCGACAGGTGCAGGGCGGCGAGTGCTGCGAAGATCAACAGTTCGAAGAGAGGGAAAAAATCCTGACGCTTGCGCAAAGCTGTTTTCTCGGCATCCTGTTGCGTATGTTGCCAGTGGGTAAGAAAGGCGGTTTTTTCTGCACTGAGGTCGATGCCGAGAGTGATTTCACGTATCTGCATCTGTCGTAGAGTGGGATGGAAGGTGTGGTCACCGCGATCGAACAGTGCGGCCGCCCACCTGCGTCCAGGCAGGCTGATGTCGTGCTGTTGCCAGAACCACGACCTGGGCATGCCCTTCTCCAGAATCACCGTCCCCACTAGCAACACCGCACTCCCCAGACAGGGCATGAGGTACGAAGGTGGTGTGGCAGTAAGCAAGTGGCTCAGCAGAAAATTACCCAGCATACTGAAGACAATCACCCCGCCGACGCGGGTCATAAACAACAAGCGCAGCTGCCCACGCACACGCTGCTGTGCGCGTGCCGCGTCGATCGCTTGTTGCACAAGACGCAGAGCATCGACCCGCAGTTCACCGCGATAGAGGTGGCGGTGGGCTAAGTCGTGCAGGAAACGGCAAGCTTTGGTGCTGTCGGACGGTGGGGCACTGAGCCGCACCAAGTCGTTGCTCAATACAGCTTCGCCGATAGCACGGGCCGTTCCCATTAACGTTTGCAACGCTTGCCCGTCACGTCGCTGATAATCGCTTGTCAACACGAACAACAGGAGAAATAACAGCAACGGCAGGAAAAACATGTCTGCCATCCTAAGTTATTTTTGCCCAAAATACTAATCGTTAATGCCGAGCAGGGCGTGTCATTGACGGTCGCGGTGTGCTGTGCTAGCTTCGCCGCGGATAGCCTCGACGGAGAAGAGGGCGTGAGTGTACTCTCGCAGCGCGACCACACCCAGCACACACACGACGGAGGTGTTCGGCGTGCTGCGCTCGACGGTTTTGAGCCCGATGCTTCGGCGTTTAAAAATATCGGCATCGCTTTTGCACTGACGCTTATCTATGCCGTAGTGGAATTAGTCGGCGGGGTAGCGGCTGGTAGCACGGCCATCATTTCCGCCGCGCTGCATGCTATCGGCGATAGCATTACGCTGGCCTTGGCTTGGCTACTCGAACGCATTGCTCTGCGCCGATCCAACGCCCACTATTCCTACGGTTACCGTCGCTTCTCGTTGTTGTCCGCGGTCCTCAGCGGAATAATTATCGTCGTGGGTAGTGTTTGGATACTGCTGCACATTATCCCTGACCTGATCGGTATTGAAATTTTTGCAGGTGGCGAGCGGGAGCAGCACGGCCACGACCACTCACCCCACAGCGGCGGGATGTTTGCCCTCGCCTTACTCGGTATCGCCGTCAACGTCGCGGCCGCACTCGTGTTGAAGCAAGGGCGCACCGCTAACGAAAAAATGCTCATCTGGCGCATGATCGCCCATATACTCAGCTGGGTATCGATTCTGGTGGTTGCGGTGGTGTTGATGTTCTTCGATCTGCCGTTGCTCGACCCTATCCTATCAGTCTGTATCATCGTCTTCATTTTGCACGTGGTAGGCACTAATCTGTGGGGAGCGATCAAACTCTTTTTGCAAGCTGTTCCTCATGGCGTGGATTTGGGCGACCTCTATACCGAAGTCAAAAAACGCGTCGCAGGTGTGGTCGATATGCACGATGTGCGTATTTGGTCGCTCGACGGCACTTCGCACGTGTTCAGCTCGCACGTCGTCGTCGAGGAGAATACCAGCATCGATAAGATGACGGAGATCAAACATAGCATACGCGACATCCTTGCAGAACTGGGGGCGGGAAAGTTTTACACAACAATCGAGTTCGAGAGTTCCAGCGAAATCTGTCTCGCCAAAGTTTGGGGTAAAAATTAGCGAGTGATTTTTTGAGGAAAAGGTGTCGTGGCTGATTTCGCCCATTTGCATGTACATACCGAATACTCCTTGTTCGATGGCTCGATCAAGATTGAGCAACTGCTGGAGAGGGTGGAGAGTTTGGGGCATGAGGCGGTTGCGGTTACCGACCATGGCAACATGCATGCTGCGCTAGATTTTTACGAGAAGGCATGCACCGCGGGCATCAAGCCGATCATCGGTTGCGAAATTTTTTGGTGCGGCCAACCCGCGACGGCTGAGCTCAGCAATCCCAAACCGCGCCCGTTTCATCTCGTGTTGTTGGCCGCGGACAACGTCGGTTACCACAATCTCATCAAGATCAGCAGCGGCGGTTATCTGGCGACCACGGCTGCCGTGCCCGTTGTGCCAGAGGAGTTGCTCGCCGCGCACAGTGAAGGGCTGATCGCACTCTCCAGCTGTCAGCTAGGCGAGTTGGGTTTTCTGGTGCAGCAGTTGCAAAGGCACGCGGGGCGAGATCTGGTTTTGGACAATTTACCGCCCAGCTGTCAGTCTGTCTACCGACTGCTGGCCGCACATGTTGCTGCCATGCGACGTTTGTTCGGGAAGGATGGCTACTTCGTCGAGATGATCGACAACGGTTTACCTAAACAGCGTGCTTTACTGGCGACGCAGGTAAAAGTGGCACGCCATTTCAATTTACCGCTGGTCTGCTCTGCCGATGCTCACTACATCTCCCGTGATTTTCGCGGTGCACACGATATATTCTTGGCGATCAAGAACGACTTAACTTTCAGCGACATCGAGCGCGGTAATCGTGACGCACATTTTCATCTGCTCGACAACGAAGAAGTTGTCCAGCGTTATGCTCACTTTCCCGACGCAATAGCCAATACTGTTAAGATCGCGGCACGTTGCAACGTGGTCTTGCAGTTTGGCACGTATCATCTCCCTACTTTGGCTGGCGATCCTGCGCAGGAGTTGGCACGTTACGCACATGACGGTTTGCAACAACGTTTGGCCAAGTACACTGACTTGACGGATGATGCGCAGCAGACCTATCGCGAGCGTCTCGCTTATGAATTGCGTGTTATTGCCGCGATGAAATTTCCTGGCTACTTTTTAATCGTACATGATTTCATCGCTTGGGCGAAAAAGCGCAACATCCCTGTCGGCCCTGGGCGCGGCTCAGGAGCGGGGTCGTTGGTCGCTTATGCTCTGCGGATTACGGATATTGACCCTGTAGTGCACGGTTTATTTTTCGAAAGATTTTTAAATCCTGAGCGGGTATCGATGCCTGATTTTGATATAGATTTTTGTCAGTGGCGCAGAGATGAGGTTATCAAATATGTTATCGAACGTTACGGAAAGGATAACGTTGCCCAGATAACGACTTTCGGTAAAATGAATGCCAAGGCTGCCATCCGCGATGTCGGACGTGTGTTGGAAATCAGTTATCAAAAAGTCGATCGTCTTGCCCGTCTCGTGCCTAACGAACTCGGTATCACGCTTGCTACTGCATTGCAAAAAGAACCGCGTTTGCAGGAAGCGATAGCACAGGATGATGATTATCGTGAACTGATGGATTTCGCTCACAAGCTTGAAGGGCTTAACCGTCACACTTCTGTGCATGCCGCGGGTATTATGATTTCCGATGCTCCTATTACTGACTATGTGCCTGTCTACCGCTCGGAAGATGGCCATCTCATTACCCAGTATGAGATGAAAAACGCCGAGCAGACGGGTTTAGTAAAATTTGATTTTCTTGGCCTGAAGACCTTGACCATCATTTCCTTGGCGGTAAACTTCATTCGCCAGCAGTGTGATAAAAATTTTGATCTCGACATTATTCCTCGCGACGATCGCAAAGTTTATGCAGAAATCAGTGCGGGGTATACCACGGGCATATTTCAGTTGGAAAGTCACGGCATGATACGGTTGTTACAAAAATTACAACCGTCAACCTTCGAAGACATTGTTGCGACGATCGCTTTGTTCAGACCAGGGCCGCTTGCTTCAGGCATGGTCGATGATTTTATCGACCGCAAACACGGCAAGAAAGCCATCGTGCATCTTTTACCGCAACTTGTCACGGTGCTAAAAGATACTTACGGGGTTATCGTCTATCAGGAACAGGTACAGCAGATCGCGGCGATGCTTGCTAATTATAGCCTAGGCGAAGCCGATCTGTTACGACGGGCGATGGGCAAGAAAAAACCGCAGGAGATGGCACAACAGCAGTCGCGTTTTGTCGCAGGTTGTGTGGGCAATGGGATCGCACAGCAGAAAGCCGTTGCTTTGTTTAACTTGATGGCAAGTTTCGCCGAGTATGGTTTCAACAAAAGTCACTCGACGGCGTATGGCTTGTTGAGTTATCAGACCGCGTATTTGAAAGTTAATTACCCCGCCCAATTCATGGCTGCGGTGATGACTTGCGATTGTGATTATGGTGAAAAAACTTTGCGTTATGTCAACGAGTGTCGGCGGCTAGGTATTACGCTTGTACCTCTTTCGATTAACGATAGCGAGGCGCGGTTTCTCCCGCGGGTAGCGCAGCCGCATGCGATTGTGTTCGGTCTGTCTGCGATCAAGGGCATGAGCGGCAATGCGATCAAGGTTATCGAGCAGGAGCGTGTTGCTCGTGGGGCGTTTGAGAGCATGATTGCGTTTGTTAAGCGTGTTGATCTCGGCAAGGTGGGCAAGAGAAACTTGGAATTACTCGCGCTCAGTGGTTGTTTCGATGTGCTCAATGTTGATCGTGTCTATGTGCATAAAAACAGCAGCAGGTTGGTTAAGTACAGCGAGGAAATCCATCGCCGCAAAAGGCAGCGTCAGATGACCTTGTTTGACAATGATGATCATGATCTGCATGCTTTGCAAGACGGGTTCACCACTGAAGGTGTGCTTACCGCCAGCTTCGCTTCGTTAACAGCAGAGAGAAAGCAATTGGGTGCGTATCTGTCCAAGCATCCGCTGTCTTTTTATGGTAGCGATCGTGCTTTTTTTCGCACGACGCGGCTAGAATCCTTGTCTGTCAGCCAGTCAGAGGTGGTGGTGGTGGCTATCTTGACGGGTGTCAGTGAACGCCTGAGTAAAAAGCAACGCCGTGTCTTGTGGTTAACTCTCGAAGATGAAACTGCCCTCCGTGAGGTTGCTATGTTCGAGCGTGATATACCTGTCCCTCCCATCTACACCGCGGTGTTGGTTAGACTGCGGGTAGACAAGGCGTACAACGAGAGAATAAATCTAACCGTCAGGGACATCCAAGCACTCAGCGTTGCGCGTCGTCAGCAGGTTGGCAAGGTTTACTTGCGGTTGCGCGGTGTACAACTGGCTCATGAACATCCCCTCGCACTGCAACATCTTGCCCAAATATGTGCCGACAACATCGGCGATACGCCGTTATATTTTGTGTTGTGCTACCCCAAGATTAAATTTACGCTAACTTCGTCCACGAGAATAGAGATGAATGATGAGGTGTTGTTGCGTTTGCAATCTCTGCCTAACTTGGACAGCGACATCTTGTATGTCAAGCGATAGCTTTGGTTTGCTTAGGGGTTTAGGTTTTGGAGTAATTTCACAATTGGACGGCGGTGTCTTGTGTGTCAAACAAATAGCTTTGGTTTGCTTAGGGGTTTAGGTTTTGGAGTAATCTCAAAAAGCGTTGTTGGATATCGGGTCTGTCGTGGGTGAGTAGCAGGTGTGTCATGGTGTTGTCGGTCCAGAAGTTTTTATGTTTGGAGTTAGCTTGTTCGTAGATGTGTTGACCGCAGCTGAAGGGCACGGTTTGGTCGTGTTTGGAGTGCAGGACTAGCAGGTGTTGTGGGCAACAGTGTTTAAGGTCTGCGGCGTAGGCATCGGACACCAGCAGCCAGGCGAATGGGGCGAGCAGCAGGCCAGGAAAGTTGGTGCTGGTGATACGCAGGGCGACGTCGCGGTACGAGGCGAAGGTCGAGTCGAGCACTAGCAGGGCGACGGGCAGGGTGGCGGTAAAGTTTTCTAGTGCTTTCAGCACCACTGCTCCGCCGAGTGATTGTCCGACGATGATCAGCAATCCTTTGTCGGCGTAGGTACGGTGCAGGCGTTCGGTTTCGTGGAGGGCGGCGAGGGCATCTTGGTGCAGGCCTGCGGGCGATGGTGTTGATTCTGAACGTCCGTAGCCGCGATAGTCGAAAACGAAGAGGTTGTAGCCGTGTTCCACCAGCCACAGCAGGAGACCGACGTGGTTGGTAATGTTACCTGCGTTGCCGTGGAACTGCACTACTGTGCCGCGTGCGGGGGTGGTGTTATGTTGATAAAAACGCCCGTGTAAGCGCACTCCGTCGGCGGTGTGCAGAAAAATCTCTTGTGTGTTGAGTTCTTGCGAGCTTGGCGGCGGGGGGATTTCTGCTCGCTCGGGGTAGTAGAAAAGGCGCATCGCGGGTGCGGTCAGTTTAGCGCGCCAGCTCTGCCATGTTTTGCTGAGGTAGTCGGTCAATGTTCCCGCCTCTGTCGCTGTCGTTAGTGACAGCAGTAATGGTATTGTCAGTAGTTGCGGACATTGCATCGCTCTGTGTTCACCGCACTGCCTGTTGTCATTCTAAAGCGTTGCGTTCTGTATGGCAATCTGTTGTTGCAATTGTGGGGTAGCGGTGTGCATCGGGGTGTAGGTCGGTGGGAAGTTGAATCTCGTCCGCGAGTATTTGGAGCTTGCCAAGCTTGCTGTGTTTTGTTTAAACGGGGTGCTCGCCTTGTCGGTGGCGGGTGTGTGGTTTCGTCGCGAAGGAGTGCAGTGCATGGATGACGATAATGTGCGTCCGCTCAATCGCCCGCGTGGTTCTGGCGATAAAATTATGGATGAGATCAACAGTTTTTTGAGCGAGCTGGGGTTTGGTAGGGTGGGTGGCGGTCGGCGGCGCGGCGGTAATGGTAGTGGGCGTGGGCAGGGTGGCGGTGACAGCAGTTTTGTGTCGGTGTTGCTGATAGTTCTTGTTATTCTGGTTGGCTACGGGGCGTTCTCGTCTTTTTATACTGTCCAGCCTCACGAGCGTGGGGTGGTTACTCGTTTCGGTGAGTACGTCAAGACGGTGGATAATGGGCTACATTTCAAAATTCCTTTTGGGGTTGATGATGTGGTTAAGGTTCCGATCAGCAGTCAGCCGATGAGTTTTGGTTATCGGGAGCGGGCGATGGAGCGACGTGTCACGCGCACTTCTAGGGATAAGATCAACGAAGAGAGTATTATGCTCACGGGTGATCTCAATGTGGCTAACGTCGAGTGGAAGATTGAGTATCGTGTCAGCGATCCGCGTTTGTTTTTGTTCAGTGCCAGAGATCCTGTGCGCAACATCAACGACTTATCGTTGTCTATTATGCGCCGTGTGGTTGGCAATCGTTCGGTGAGCAGTGTCTTGACTACCGATCGTATCGCCATTGCTGTCGAAGCGAAGAAGCTTACGCAAGAGCTTATCGACAAGTACAAGTTGGGGGTCACTATTGTGACGATCAAGTTGCAGGATGTCAATCCGCCTGACGAGGTGAAACCTGCTTTCAACGAGGTTAACGTTGCCAAGCAGGAGCAGGAGGAGACGATCAACAATGCCGAGAAGGAGTACAATCGCATCATCCCTGAGGCTCGTGGTAAGGCTGACAAGCAGATTGCTGATGCTCAGGGTTATGCTGTTTCTATTTTAAACAAGGCACGGGGTGAGTCGCAACGTTTTGCTTCAGTTTATGCTTCGTATCGCAAGTCACCTGAGGTCACCAAGAAGCGTCTTTATCTAGAGACCGTGGAAGATGTCATGACTTCGTTGTCACGTATTACTGTTGTGGATAGCAGTTTGAAGGGTATACTGCCGCTTTATCAAAAACCTGACGATCTGCAAAATTTCCTCGGCGATGACAGGAAGGAGCGAATCGGTGAAAAGTAGTGTGTATATGGTTGCCGCGCTGTTGGTGGTAATAGTTGTTTACAGTGCCAGTTATCGGGTGCGGGAGGAGCATCAGGCTTTGATTGTGCAGTTCGGGCGTATTGTCAGTGCCCCGATCACCGAGTCTGGTTTGCATTGGAAACTGCCGTTTATTCAGGATGTGCGTTTTTACGAGAAGCGTTTGTTGACCTGGGATGGCGATCCTGAGCAGATTCCGACTAAAGACAAAAAGTATATTCTTGTCGATACCACGGCGCGGTGGAGGATTGCTGATGCCGTTAAGTATGCGCAGATTGTTATCAACGAATATGGGGCACAGAACAAGCTCAACGGTATTATCGATGGTATTACCCGTGACACAATTTCCAGTCATAATCTGGTTGAGTCGGTACGCAACGACAATCAAATTCTTGAAGAGCGGGTCAAACGCAGTGCTGAGCAGCGGCAGCGGGAGGAAGAGGGCGAAGAAAACATCGACGAAGAAATTATGGGTGAGATTGAAGCCATCGAAGTCGGGCGGGAGGAGCTCAGTCGCATTATCATCAAGCGTGCACAAGAAGAGTTGGAAGTTTTTGGTATTGAGTTAGTGGACGTACAGCTCCGCCGTATTGCTTACGTTGAAAGTGTGCAGGAGAAAGTTTATCAACGCATGATTTCTGAGCGTTTGCGTATTGCCGAAAAAATTAAATCGATTGGCAAGGGTGAAAGTGCAAAAATCACGGGTAAGATAAACAAAGACCTCAAAGCCATTGAATCCGATGCCTTGCGTCGCAGCGAGATAATTATGGGTAAAGCCGAGGCTCAAGCGATCGACATCTATGCCAAACAGCTCGGCAAAGACCCTGAGTTCTACGAATTTTCTCGCACTCTAGAAGCTTATAAAAAAACTTTGACAAAACGCTCAAATCTACTGTTATCGTTGGATTCAAAGTTTCTGCAGCTCTTTCGCAGAGGAATTTAGTTAGTAGTAACAGAAGAATTACGTCGCGAGCGTGCAGTTAAGGCAGTAACAGAAGAATGACGGGGCATTAGCTCAGTTGGTAGAGCGCGGCAATGGCATTGCCGAGGTCATCGGTTCGATTCCGATATGCTCCACCAAATCTACCGAGGGACAGAATTTGTCCACACCCATGCGGATGGATGTGGACGCACTCTTAAAGATAAACTCCAACTGCAATCTTGTGCTATCCAGAGGGTGAACGATGATCTTCTGAAAGAGCTGCTTGTAGGCAGATTTGAGCGAGATCAAATCCTTCTTCCTAATGCAGCTGATGGCCTTGTTGGCATGATCTAACCACCCACTCTTACTAGCATCTTGTGCTTCATCGAGCTGTCTTTGCAGTAACTGAAGCTGCCTCTTCCTGTCGATAAGCTCCCTCTCTTCGTCTTTCAGGTCTAAAAACTGTCTCTCATACTCATCTCTGAAAGACTGTGCTATCTCCATTTTATCGCCTTCGAGTAGGAAGCTCAAACGCGTGTCAATATGACGCAGCCATGATCCAACTTAACCTCAGTATAACGCTCATAGGGCATGAGCTTGCTCTGTCTCTTGCCAGCGTTGTGCTTGTTGCGATACCACTTGCCGATATAGCGAGGGTTTGTCAGCAGACCCCTGATGCTAACTAATGTAAAGTCTCTACCTCGCTTACTCTTGATATTCTTCCCCCTACACCAATCAAGTAGAGTCTTGTATCTGTCCACTCGCAGGAACGATGACATAATCCACTCAACCTGCTTCAGTTCTGCCTTGTTGGGCTTGTAAATGCCAGTATGTTCACCATGCTCGTTTTTTACCGCATCAAACCCCAACAGCGGATAGTGACTGTTGAATTTCCCTGAAGTTAGCAACGCAGAGTGGTTGCTTTCCCTGATACGCTTTGAGGTTGTTCGAGACTCGAACTCAGCAAAAGCTGCTAGCTGATCAAGTTGTAGGATCGAAGCAGGATCGTTAGGGTTGAACGGCAGTCCTCTGATGCATATCTCGCAATCGTATTTCTGGCACAGCCTGAAGAACCGCTACGCCGCCTTTTTGTAACGCTCGCTTGCTAGCTCGCTTCTTGTTCGCTGGTGTAATTGCTATTGCCATGTTTTTTGAGGCTGATGTTGTGCTGTAGCCTGATGTGGAGCGAGAAAGCGGCAACAGAGGGCGATTGCCATGCGTGCCCGTGATGCCTGGCTCAATGTAGAACTCGGTAATCCTGTAGTTCATCCGCTCCTGTTCCGAACGATACTGTGCTTCAGAGATGGCGATGTGAATTTGCTGCTCCAACGATCCACGCTCAACGGCTACTTGTGTATCATCAGACAGTCGCAAATAAACCGCTCCTTCAATCGTTGGCCACTCCTTATTGAACGGCTGCCAGCTCTTGATATGCTGTTCAGCAAGGCCGCGGCAATCCGCCACGACCTTCAAAACCAGAGCCTTCATCTCCTTATGGTTCATGCGCTTTTTATACATAAGTCCTCACTCCTGTTGTGGTAGGCGTTAGCGATAATCATGGCGATGCCATCTATATCTACTTTCAATGGGTCGCCAACGATACGGTGTTTAATTACCAAATTCTCACCATCAATCACCATGTGCTTGTTAGCACGCAATTTCTTTCTCCTGCTGACCTGTGCCCGCTTGCGGCAGTCTTTACAAGCACTGTCCCGCCCGTTCCGACCACCAGGCTTCTTGCTGAAACAATCCCAGAGTTTAAATTTGCCGCATTTTTTACAAAACCTTCCCGAATTTTCATTTGTTATAGCACGCTCCTTTCAATGTTACAGCGCAACACATTTGAATTCAAGGCTGTTGCTTTCGCACCTTCACCGTGCGCCCCTTGCCTAAGTAAGTCTTGATAGACTTGTCTATGTCCTCGATCGGGGCGGTGTTGATGAGGTTGCGCAGGTAGCCGCGTTTGTCGAAGAACGTTGTGGCGATGCTGTCATACTCCTGCGCCGCGTACTTCTGAAAGAAGATCGCCACGATCTGGTTCAGCAGCTTCGAGCTGTCTACCTTGCAGTAGTCACCTCGCAACTTGGCGACTAGCCCGCTAACGAGGCTAGCCTGCTCCTTGTCCAACAGCACCCTACACATTTCCTTCTGTTTTGCACTCATTCATCGCCTCCTTGTGTTTAGTTGCCATGTGGCGTTACCCCTGATCGTCCACACGCAATGTTGTTGCACTAGCTGATTGCCTCGCACCTCCCAATCGAAACATTCTTTGTCAACGTCAGGAGCGGACAGCCGAAAGTCCTGCACGCCTCGCCTGCCTGTTGGTGTGGAGACAGAGAACTTATCGAGGTTAAGTAGCGTCTGCTTCCTCGTCTTGGCATCTCTCTTCTCCAAAGCACTGTGAATCAGGTAGCTGCTAGCAGCACCGATCACCGCGCCGAAGAGTGCGCCCTTCATCGCACCCTTGCCCCCCGTTGCTGCCATGTTTGCCGCTACTCCTGTCCCTATGCCTATGCCCACACCCACAGACATAGACCTGTGCAACGTTGCACATCCAGCCGCTAACGCGGCACTCAACACCAAGCACATCACCATCACCTTCTGTTTCATGAAACCTCCTAATAGGTTGTTAAAAATGATCTCTGAAAAATAACCCCCGAATTATTGACCGCTAGACACCTCATCTCATTAAATCAAGTAAATTCAACATATTAAATCACACCTCCTGCCCCAACTTAGACGATATAGGGGGCATATAGTAAAAGCACCCTGCATGTTCCTAGCGAACACGGAAGATGTACCCGATGGCATTCGTAAATGTCATTTCGTCCAGCGCACAAATGACATCGCTCAACATAGCTAAATACACTTTCGGTTTACGACGATGGCGATCTGCTACCTCCTTATCTATCTTGAGCAAGATGTTTAAAATGTGCTTGCTTGCACAGATGTATAACACCCCGTCAATCCCTCGCTTGCCATAGTAAGCATTAACCTTTTGGCGGTAACGATCTTTACTTTTGACCGTCGTATCAAACTCAATGGCCAAGTTCAGCACCCCGATTCTTGTATTTACTTCAGCCATTGCGTCACTGTTCAGTTCCACAAAGGGCCTAAACTGCCTGTCTGATTTGAAGCCCGTGCATGTTTGCAGAACATTCTCGGTGTAGTAGCGTTGCACTGCGTCCTTCGCCTCAAATGCTTGGCGGATGTCGTTCAAGGCGATGTCATGTAACGGGCATTCACTTAAGGTTGTCTTGGTTTTTACCTTATACGGCAATATCGGTTTAATTTTGGTGAGACCCTTTCGGCTCAAGCAGTAGCCACAAATTACCCTGCTACTCACCATCGCTGTAACTCTCGTTATCAACCCAAGACATACGAGCTTGCGCAGCCGTCTGTTCACGGTGTGGATAGAGACACCATGAAAAAACTGCTCGTTTATCTGATTTCTGCTAGCGATCTTGTTCTCAAACAAAGAACACATCAATTTGAGATCACGTTCACTTAAGACAACCTTTGTCGGGATCGTTTCAGTATCAAACATGGTTAGCTGTCTCTGATATTTTGTCATCATCCGTTACCTCCAAAAGTGAATTGAAATTTTTCCTGATGCCATCTGCAAACTCTTGATTAATCACCTCCAGTTCTACTTCAATCAATTCGTCATCAACATAAGGTGCTTGCACCTGCTTCTGTTCGCTGCCATTGCTCCACATGCCGCGTCCTTTGATTGCGGGTAACTTCTGAGCGTAGCTTCCGCCCATCGCCACGTTTGAAGCCGCAGTTGAAACCATCCTGAAGGTCATTCGTCCCGATAAGTTATCCAATATCTCTGTGCTAATGGCTTCTTTCACTGGCTTTTGTGTGGAGAGTATAAGGTGAATTCCAGCCGCTCTAGCCAAACGAGCTAGCTCGCCCATGCACTCACGAGCAGATTTGCTTGCTCCTTTGCCAAACAACGCTGCCGCTTCATCTATACCCACCACGATCAAATCTAGCTTGTCCCTCGCAGGGTCGATCGACTTGTGTCCACTTTGCTCCAAGATTTCATAGCGGCGGTGCATCTCAGCAACAAGAGACTCCAGAATGTTCGTCGCCTCCGTCTCATCTGCTGCTATCCTGACGTTGAGCAGTGCTCCAAATTCCTTGACCTCCATTCGCTACGCTCATGGGGCTTGTCTGCCGCTTGCTCGCTCCACGCTTCAAGTCCAAGAGATACAGTTGAATGTGTGGCGAGCTTTTCAGCAGTGAAAGCATAGGAGCTAGAAAGCGGCAAAACAGCTTCCACAAGCAAAGCGAGTGGAAGCGGAAGAATACCGATTTACCGCCACCTGTCGCTCCAGATATAAGTAAGTGAGGCAGAGATTGAATTTTCTGCACTACCACACCCTTTATGCTCTGCCCAACGATGAACGAATACGGCTCTTTAACGTGGGCATACAACTCATGAAACCCTACCATCTTCGGCAGATCACCTTCACACAGAACAATCTCAACCTTGCCCATGTCTTTGCCATGAGCAATACTTTCGATTTTTTGACGAAAACCAGCGGTTAAACTATCACTTTGTGCTTTAAACTTATTGAGGCCAACACCCAATGTCTCCACAACCACCTTAGAGCGATTTTCTCCGATAGGGATGATGGCTTTTATCTTTGGCATTTCCCCGATAGCACTTTTTAAGCCAGATCGCTTTATGGCTTTTTGAAACAGAACGTGTTTTCTAAAAGGTTTGAAGCCATAGACGAATAGCCCAATCACTGAGAGAGCACCCAACAGCAGCAAATACAGGTTCATCGCTTGCTGATAGCTCAACGTCAAGAACAGCACTATTGCAAGGCTTCCAGTGACAGTAAATATCCATGACCACGTATTTAAATCTTTGAAATCAACACGCCTCAGACCGAAGAAACAAACCCGCAAAAAGACAGAGGGGCAATACAGCAGCATGAGAACAAAGTTCTCCAGCACTTCACCATTTTTGGCCTTATTCACTGTGATAGGTTGTCACAAGATTGACGATCAGCTCTTGACCTGCTGGGATCGTGACATATTCTTGCACATCACCGAGTTCTGCCATCTGTCTCTGTGCTTCCATCTCACTTGCTTTAGAGATTCCCTGATAGAGTGCATTCTTGGTTGTTGCTTTTGGTGTAACAGTCCCTTCTGTGCCAAGTACTTGTTTCTCGGTGAGAGTATCGGTAATTGCCGATACCATTGTCAGACCCAGAGTCGAGGCAACTCTTTCGATTGCCTTGCTGTGAAACTCTCCTACTAATCCCGGCGAATAATCTTTTGCATTTAATGCTTGTGCTTTCAATTCAACCTCTCTTCCATCAGGCAACAGTGCTTTTGAGAATTGCATAAACACCTTCTTCCCTTTACCGGGATAACTAACCGTGCCAAAAAGAATTGAATTTTTCGGTATACTGCCACCGTGTTTACTTCTGCCTCCATAAGGAAGAAACACCTTGTAGAATTGTTTAACCTCTCTGGTATCTATGCCAGTCAAGAGTTTACCTATGAGGTTTGTTCCTACTGGCAGTTTATCCGTAAAACTATCTGTCCCTTTTCTCTCGATAACTTGCGGAGCTTTGTATTCTATCTTCTGCGCCTTTCTAGGGGCTGGCTTTGCATGTATCCTATGTAAACTCTCATATCCCCTTTGCTGGGATGCTTGCAGCATCCCAGTTACTTTAGGTGAAGACGACTGTGTTACCACCTCTTCAGAGTTGTCCCTATCTATCGGCTCTGCCGAGTTAATAATAACACTGGAATCTCTACCTGTCTTGGGAAAGAGCAGAGAAAAAGCTCCAAGCAACAAGATCACACTCACCGCGCCAAAAAATCTTTTTCTGTCGATAACCTCCTTGCCACCCTCTTTTTTGAGGAAAAACGCCCGCATCTGCTTTGCATACTTCATCTCAGATACCCTTGAGCAATGATGACTCTTCCTTTGTGTGCATTTACAAATACGTTCACGGTAAAATCTCTTGTCTCCTTTGCAGATAGAAATAATCTGGCCTTCGTAATCTCACCAGCCTTCAGAAAATCTTGTTCGATAACATACCCTTGATTTGGTAGTGGAACATTTCTGCGAGTAGCTACGATTCTTGCCGATGTGATGTTGATCTTCGTTCTCCCACTGTTCTTCAATTGCAGATCAACAAACCGCAACTGCCTAGTAGTATCAGCCGTGGTTTTGATAACGGTAGCTGAAATACCTCCACCCACATTGAACTTGAGTCCAATTGCTTTAAATCCGGGTACGATCTTCGCCTTTTTGATTTTAGGAGGTGGTTGATACTTGGACTTCCACTTCACATAAACTAAATCGTCATAACGGCAGCTGTGACAAACCCGCAGAATAAACCCGTAGGTATGATAAGGTGTATAGACAAACAGATTCGTTTCTACTCTACCTAGTGGTTGAATAGTTAAATCGTTGTCGATAAACTCAATCGAGTAGTAGTTTTGATTACCGATAACCACTTTCTTGGGTTTTTCTGCAAACCTCAGTACCGATGCTTTACCCATCTTTAGATAGATGGGTTGCATCTTGGTATCGTTGACATAAGCTGTTCTGATCCCGCTTGCCCATGCCACCGAATGGTGACAGAGCAAGACGCTTACCAAGATAAGGCTTTTCATCATTTAGACTGGTGTTCGATCACCCCATTGACAAGCAAGCCTATTGGATTCCAGATGTTGGGAGTGCCTTTGATTATGTTGAGTGACACTGTTGTCGGCACTGGAATCGGCACTCCTTCAATCCGTAAAAGCTTATCAAAACTTGCCACTACCTTCTCTTTGGTAACGTTAACTTTGATATTGACGATTGCCTGCGAAGTCTCTTTGCCCTGAAACTCCTTATCCTTGAGGTGGGTCAATAGCTTGAACATCTTCTTCTGTAATCCATCTGTAACGATTGGCGATAAGCTCTTCTGCTTTGCCTTGGGGTCGAGTTTGTTCCACTCGTAGCGGACGCGCAAAAAACCTTCAACGAATTCTTCAACAGCCTCCTCAGATATAGGTAAGCTAGTCTTACGTCCCGCAAAGTAGCGTTGTTTACCATCTTCTTTAATGACCACGATAGGATCAGCAAAATACATCGTAGCAATGATGAACAGCTGTAATATACAAACTGAAATAAGTCCTAGATTGAGAAGTTTATGAGTTCTTAATAATGAGTTAACGTCAGTCCACACACGAAGTGTAGAGTCTTTTTTCACAGCAATGTTTCCTCCAAAATAATTGATTTATGTGCTCTTACCTAAACCTGTCGACACTCTCTCTGACAGGATTATCCTGTGATTTAGTAGTTGGTTGTTCTGTCCCCGATGCTTTCGCAGAACCTCGTCTAGCCGCTTTCTTGGTGTAGACCTTTGCTGTATTCACCGCAGCTATTGCTGGAGCAACGGCTAATGCTGATGCTGCCTTCTCCAATCCATCGTTGATTAGTGAACGAGTTGCGATAGGAATAAAAAGCATACTGAGTCCAATACACAGATTAGTAATCATCGCTACTAAGTAGCCTTCCATGTCCTCTCCTGTCTGGGGGGTCATGGCTAATTTCAGTAGCAGCGCACCAAGAATCGTCCACATAATTTTCCAGATAACTACCTTAACTAGCCCTTTGTATAAGTTCGCAGTCACGTTAGCTGTTGCTTTAGCAACGTAAGCTAAAATCATCAGGGGTGATACCGTATACAGAACGATCCAGACAAAGTGAACAAGTGCATCGGTGACAAAAAATCCTAAGTAGGCGATGAGATAAGAAAGCAGTGCCAGTGTGTAAAGAATGTGTCCTCTTATATCAAATAGCCCACTGGAAGAGTCTTGGTAATTCGGCCCCAGATTTTTTAATACATCCCAAACATCAGCGGTCTTATCTATTTTGCTAACGATCCCATCCCCAATCGTAGAAAGGGCATTGATCGTATATTCAAAAGAAAACAGCAGCACCATCGAGATGACAACTCGTCTGATAATATCAAAAACATCTATACTGTCTTTCTGATACTTGAAAAACTCCAGTATGATGAGTAACAGCACCAACGGAGTTAAAAGTAACCAGTAAAGTTCGAGTGTCTCCCCCCGAATATCTTTTGCTACCCCTACCAACTGGTCGAACATCTAAAATTTTACGAATTTTTCTTGGCGTTTGAAATTCTTGAAGGCACTGCCTATACTTTTATCAACCTCCTGATAGGAGGCGATAGTTTTCTTATCCTGCCTATTCAACATAGCTAGCTGCTCACTTTGCATTTTCAGGCTTTGACTTTGCAAGCGGATCAGTTGATTGATACTTTCCAAAATCATCGCATTGGAAACCGCGGTAGCCCTTGCAGCTCCTTTAGGTGAAGCTGATTGGCTCTGAATCCTGAGCGATTGCGAGTTGCTTTCCTGTGCCTTCGAGTAATCCTTAAATGAATTCACCATCTGTAGTGATTCAGCCGCGGTTTGGTCATGCAGCCTATGCAGTGCTTCTTCCGGTGATCTGGGTATTTTTCCGTAGATTTGCGATATGGTTTTGAGTGACCCGTTAAAACTTCGTAAATCCTTAAGTACCCCCTGATCAGTGATTGGCAAGCTGTCTAAAAGACCTGTGATGTTTTCTAACCCTTGATGAACTGTCCTAAAATAATCACCCGATCTTCTTGCTTGCTGCATCATCAGCTTGAGTTGCTGATAGCGTTTGTAGTTCTCAAGTAGAATTTTCACCAGATATGGTATCTGTACCCACCCTGCACCCCCATCTCCCCAGAAACTATGTGCAGGAGAGGAAGTAAGAGAAAAGACTAGTAACAATCCAATAGCTTTCTTTTGCAGTGTTACCCCCTGTTTTTAGGTTGAGAAGCCAGCAATTTAAGAACATCTAACTTACTCATACTCGGATTCTGTTTTTCTGTACTAGCAATCATGGTCTTGTCGTTAGCATCTGAGGTAGAAAACCAGTGACTCAATGGTTCAGGAACAAGCCGTAAGATCGCTTCGTTCTCATCTTGCAGATAATAAAATTCACTGTATTCTCCCTTTTTGATTGTCAGATTTTTGATACGCTCCACTTGTGTGTCGTTAAAATCGAACGTCTTTTTGAAATCACTCCAATCAATCTTGCTCTGCCGCAGAATGATAACGCTAGTCGTGTTGGTCATCAGAGCATCACGAAGAGCTTTATCTGCCATAAAGTCTTTGTAGTTCTGACTCAAACACCAGATGCCGCTTTTGAACTTGCGCCAAGTGCGATAACAGGTAATTACCACTTGCCTTGCTAACTCTGACTGAAACAGACGCTCCGCCTCATCAATGATCAGCAGATACTCCCTGCCAATATCAGACGATGCCACATCTTGAATGTAAGAGGTCAGAAGAAGTAATAGGACATCTTTCAGATCTGAATAGTTGCTCAGATGCTGCACCTCTATAGAAACAAGGTCTTTAGAGAGTTTGACGTTGGTTTGTCCATCGAGCATCTGTCCATAAGCTGATGTTCCTGTCCAGCTGTAGAGTATTTCACCGAACTTTCGTATCTGTGCATCTTTGTGTTTATCCAACAACTCTTTCAAATCTGACAAAGTAGGTATCTTTCCACTTGCATCCTCATAGACCTTATGCACTTGCTCTTCCAGTAAAGCTTTCTCCCGCTTACCGAGAGCTTTTTTATCTTCGTCTTTTAGAATCATCTCAAGGACAGCTAAGACTGTACGAATCCGCTCTGGACTTGGTGTTATCTCTCCTTCTTTCAAATCGAACATGTTAAGACACAGACCTGAGTTCAAATCGAGGTCTAAAAACTCACCATCTAATATCTCAACTAGTCTTTTTGAAGATGCACCGTTATCAATCCAGACAATACGTGGTCTGTTTTCTTTGCTTACCTTACCGTAAAACATCGCCATCAACTGCACGATCGTGTAGCTTTTACCACTGCCTGAGCTGCCGAATACGATACCGTTCCAAGCTGGTAAGTGGTCTGCATAGGGATCGAGCGAGAATAACCGCCCATCTCTTGTCGGCAGCAGACACACTGGTTTAGGATTACCTGCCCAGCTAGCAAAGACAGGCATCAGATGCACAGCATTGCTGGACTTCATCTTCTTGTGCCGCATCCCTAGACAAGCACCGGGGATAGATTTAAAAAAAGCTTCTTTACCTGCTAGTGTTTCTTGTAACCCTTCTGCCTGATTCAATGTGCGAAAGGTTTTTAGGATTTCATCTGTCTTATCGTCTAGCTCACTTTTGGTTCTTCCCCAGATGATGACATTGAAATCAGATGATACGAGCTTTTCTGAACCCTCTAGTAAATTCTCCAGTAAGCCTTCGATCTGTCCGAGTTTGTTTTCTGAATCTAAGTCACTAACATTTTTGCTACCCGAAGCCATTGAGTGTGCTATCCTGCGTTTCATCTCCAGCGATGACCTTGCCTTTGCCTGATCTAGCAGATGAACGGACTGGCTCAGCCAAAAATGAAACGGCACGGCAGCGAACATGTTAGCCATTGCTGCATATGTCTGCCCTTCAGGCAGCGTGGCAAGGGTGATGGTGCGAAACATGTATGTGCCGAGCGTTATCGCGTCCTTATCCCAAATGAAATCAGTCAATGTGAGCTGTTCACTGACCGAGGGATTGAGAAAGCTTTGCGGCTCTTTGTAACAACTTGCTCCGATCCTTTCTGTACGATCAAGGTTCAGGTATTCAAATATGAGATTGAACCATTCCTCGTGTTTAAGTCTGCTAGGAGCAAGTGCCGCTGAAGCAAGACCTGACTCTATACCCTTTACAGAGCGGAGAAATCTCTCTTTCCTTCGAGCAAACTCTTCTCTTGAAATCCGCTGAAACTGTTTATCTGATGCGAATAAACTTTGTTTTTTCAGTGCATAGGGTCTACTACGGATGAAAAAGAAAATGTTAGGCACAAAGTATTTCTTGTCAGTTTGATTTTGGAGATAAAACCTAACACGAGCAGCAGCAATTCGCTGATAATTACCAGTAACAGAACCAGACAGTTTTTGATGCTGATCTATAAGATCAGTTACATTCGGTGTCAGCTTGTAAAACACTTGCAGCCTCATTCCCTCATCAGCAGAGATCAACAAATTTTCCAGCCCTCTGTTCATCTGATTGATAGCCTGCTCTGTAGCACAGGTAATATCAAACCCTGCCAGCTTAAAACCTGCACCGAGTGAGCCATCTTTAAAAACCATTAGGTCTTCATCGAAGTGCCAGAACTCCAATTCACTAGCGAGGCTACGCATAAATCTTCCTTCGCATTTGCAGAGACTTTGTTGGCTCTGCTCCTGCTGAGAAAAATCCCGCTTCTAAATAAAAGTGAATAAGATGAACCATAAATTTTTCTGGTTTTCCCCTTTTACCGAAGTAAAAACCCGCAAGAATGAGTGCTGGACAACCAAGCACTAGAGGAATCTCTAGTGCTGTGCCACCGAAGAACAGATTCATAATCGCACTGCATATCAGAGCTATCAGTAGATCGAGGGCTTCAATACCCCCGATCTTAAACCTTGCATCTAAGTTTCGCTGCACCTCTGAAGTGTTGATTCCCATCATGTCATCCAACAGCAGCTGATTGAAACCAGCGAATGATCAGGGGAGCAAGAAATCCGATCACACTTGCCACCACCACAAGGATCATGCGTTTTTTTGCACCTTCATCACCGCTGATAGCGAGCATAGCTGCGTAAAGTAAGCCAAGTATGGCAACCGCCGGTAAAATGACTGACATCAGGTTGTCGGTAAACGATCTAATCTTACCCTCAAAGCCACTCCCACCCCAAAACTGCGCTAGAGCTGTGTCAGCAAACCATGAAAGATAAACTACCCATAATTTTTTTGAGTTCACTTATTTCTCAGATAAAGCACTAGAGTTTTGAATTTCGAGCCGTAGTTGATAAGCACATTGCCATCTGTTTCTGCGTTGCTATATCCAGTGCCAACACGTTGACGTTTTAGGAAGCGTCCGTCTTTACGTTTAAGCACAAGCTCCATGCGGTAGGTAATGTGCTCGCCCTCACTAGAGGAGGGTTTAAGGAAGTATTGTTTTTCGCTTGGTTCTTCGTCAATCTTCAGCAGATACTCCCCGTAGGTAGGGTTGTAGAAGCTAACTCCGGCGTGATTGACGCTGTTGTCTCTCGGATCAAGCCAACCAAGAGTAAGAGTTTCGTTCTTGGTTTTGTTTTGCATACGATACCTCACTGTTAAGATTTAAGCTGAACTTCCCCTTACAATCTTCCCAGCGTAGATTTAGACTAGGCTGTCCTCCTTTCTGTTTTACCCCGTGACAGGTTGAGGTAGATGTGTGTGTTGCCATAGATGTCCCACTCAAGTTGCACTAGACCTGCGTTGTCTCCGCTCATGAGATGACCGACACCGACTTGCTGCAAGCCTCTGGCATAGGGACTTTTGTGATAGATCACATAGTCGTTATTCGCTCCGATGTCCTTCTCTGGCCTGAGGATGTGGCTGTTCGGGGCAAACCCGTTGATCTGTAGCTCGTAAGTGTTGGTAGCGCGGTTATAGTAGCCACAGCCAACACTACGAATCTTGATTATGTCGCCACTTCTGCGTTTACGCCCCTTAAAAACATCAAACACCTTCATTTTCCCTCCTAGCACTATGCGGCAAACGGTAGTTTCAAGGCTCTTGAGAAGTGCGGCTGCTCCATACAATCTTGCTTTAGCTTGGCCAGTGCGTCCTTAATGGTTCTGTCTGCATCCTCCCAGCTTACCCTTAGGGACTTGGCTACCTCAAAAATCGAGTACTCGTACCAAAATCGCAGCACAATCGCCTTCCGCTGTCTGGGACGCAGCTTTCTCGACAATGACCTAGCGATAATCTGATCTTCAACTGAAAATTTTGCGGGCATTATGTGACCTCCTAAATTGGTGATTAAAAAAATTGTCCCCTCACTAATAGGGAAATAACCAACCAAAAAGACTAAATACCAACCTTTTGTAAACCTCAGGAGGCCAGTATTTCTCTTGCTGCCATCATCCGCTTCTGCATCGAACCACTTGTCAGGCTTGCCTTTAGCTTTGCTAAAGCCACTCTCATAGCCTTGTATACAGCTTGTGTGCTGATCCCCATGCTTGCAGCCATTTCATTGACCGTTTTACCATCCCAGTAGTAGCCAATAATGATGTCCCTTTGTCTGGGGGAAAGCTCACGGATACAGACATTGAGCGCAACCTTGAGGCAGAGATGTTTCTCCTCACTTGCTAGGGAAAATAACAATCCGGCACATTCCTCTGCGGAGAAGGTGTCCACTATAGAAGGTGATAAAACAGAATCTTCTTTCTGTTTAACCTCAAATGTAGAGAGGTATTTTTCCCAAATACTCTCCCCCCAGTTCGGGGTAATCTCCCTCAACTCCTCGTCCGACTTGGTGCTGCCATCCTCGTTCAGCCATGGCTTTCCTTGCGCGTTGCTCATAGTGTTCTCCCTCACTGTGTTAACGTTTGCAAAGAGAGGCATTACAAGGAGTGTGCCAAAATTTACTTTTTTAGCTAAACGACTAGAACTGCTTGGAAAGAAATTTTTTAAGTATTAACTTCTGCAAGGTGTCGTAGAAATGTATCTACAACGTTTCGTAGCGAAAACTAGGCTATTCAATGATTTCAACAGAATAGTGTGATGAGAAAATTGGTAGAAAAACTTTGAGTTTTCATGGGAAAAAGTGTGAAATATTGTAGAACAAGTTACGGGGTACCACTAGTTGTGTGCATGGTTGTTTTGCTACTACGACTGTTTGTCCCCTTGTGGATGTTTGTCTGTCTGTTGCTTACCCTCATGTTGCTCTCCAGCTTGTGCTGACTTCTCAACATCTGCTGACTGATCAGCGTCTTGTGGCTCGTCAACCCCAAAATACTCCTCGCACATGATAAAAAGCTTTGGCAACATAGCAGGAAGCATGTTGATTTGCTTTTCCTTTTTGTCAGGATATAGCGTGTTTGTGAGTTCAAGCAGATCCATAAACATCACGAAACGCTTTTCCGGTGCTTCCATGTTTACAAGTTCGTCAGTCATAATCGCTAATGCACTTATCAATGCTGTTGAACTCCTTTGTCGGTGTTCCATAATTACCCCAAGAAGTTTTCTGAGAGGGGTTTCGTCAAATTTCTTTCCCACAAAACTATGGGGCTGCATTTCAGATGACCCCTTTTTGTGCAAAATACCAGTTCTATAGTTGTCAAGCTCTGCAAAGTTTTCTCGTTTAATATAAGCAGTGAGTTGTTGGTAGTAAGGGTGCTTCTTGTGGCTTTCTCTGATATGGCTGGCAATTTTTTTCTCACGTGATTTGTGCTTATTAGAAGAATCTACAGAAGTGTCCCCGTATATCACCCCTACAAATGCTGTAACTTTTTCTATAAATGATTTTAGTCTAATTATAATCAAGTTGGCTTTCTCGGAAGCGTCCTGTTCCTCCTTGATAAGTGAAGAATACCCCTTCTTTTGCTGGATAGTGTGACACAATTCTAAGAACCCCAGCAAGCTCATGGCATTTTTTGCTTGGAGGTCAAGCAACTCGTAGAGATATGCGATCAATTCATCCTTGTACTGATGGTTTGATTGTCTAATGGCAGAAAATGTGTAGTGCGGATTTACATCAATAAAATAGCGAATGCTTTGCACTAGCACATAAGGGGTCATTGGAACAATGGTTAGGCATACTTCTGGATCAGCATCAATAAGAGACATGTTTAGCGGAGGCTCTGACACTAAACCGATAAACCTATTTCTTATTATACGATTGGAGTCTACGATGGCATCAGCTTTTTCTAAATCTTTAGGTGTAAGGTTCTTTTCCACATCCCAATTTCTCTTGCCAACTTCCATGTTGATTGTGAACAACTGCTTTCCAAAATCAGAGTCGTAACCAAAAATTTCATCATGAGAAATTCTTGTAGCTAAATTAGTGATTCTACGCTCCATGTCTTCAATATTTTTCTCGTGTCGAAGTCCCAGCAGAAACAAAATTTTCTGAATGAAGGTCAATTGCTTGAGAATTTCCCACTTGCTGAGTGTAATGTCAATCACTCCTCTTTGGAATATTCCAAAGGGGAAAGCATATCTTTTGCCTGATTTGTCTTTTTTCATGTGTACATAACCCTCAAAGTTCCCCTGGTTCAGCAAGACCGAGGTAGCGCAAAAACATGCTGCCTTGCCAAGTCAGCATGTAACCCGATGCTTTAATCATGCCAGTTTTCGGGTCGAAATCAGGAATTTCGCCTTCGCGTGGCTTTTTGAAAATATGCTGCAACAGTCCGAGGCGAACAAGTTGTAGCTTGGCTGTTTCCTGCATTGTAGCCTCGTCTGATCGCTCAATACCACCACCGATGAAGTCAATCTTTTGTTCCAACACATTGGCGTGAGTATTGTAAAACTCCTCGTTATCCCTGTTCTTATCCAAGTAGTAAGCCAGCACGATAATCTGCTCGTCCTCCAGCTCTGCCAAAATTTTCAGCATTCGACTTGCTTCAGTTTCCTCTTTTCCCTTGCCAGAGATGCCATTAGCGATGATAGAGGCAATGTGCTTTATCCTCTCCTCTGAGTAGGCTCTAGTCGCGTGGTAAACCCCTTCCTCTACTAGATTTAGTCTCGTATCGTGAGAGTGACAGAGCTTTTCCAAATTTTCATACTTGTTGTTTAGTACCTCAATATAAAGTTTGAATCGTTTTAGTCGCCTTCCAGAAATTTCCTGCAGAAATAGCCCAGAAACTGCACCTACTAAAGGGACAGTGTTACCCACTACCTGCAGGATAGTTGCTGAAACCGTCTCAAACGTCGTTTCATCCAAGACAGGTACCACCTGCCCATTGCTATGCGTGCTCGATTCTGTGTCCATTGTCAATACTCCTCGTCAGTTCAACTATCAACCCGCCGACAGCATAATATGTGTTGCTTGTTGGTCATCACATTTGGAGTGTAAGCACGGTTCCAGCTGGGTCAACAGTTGGAGCAGATTTTTTCATATTGCCCCATCGCTAGATAGCATGGATGATTGTACCCACCAAATCTTGCCTGATTAGCACGCTTGGCAGTAGATAGACCCTGTTACTCTAGGGCAATCTGGCACACAACGAGTACCTATGGTTCCGCCTTGTATGCACAAAATTCATACACTACATGAATATTATACGAATGCGACTGATCCTATCTAGTAGATAGATCAGGTAGACAACTCATCGTAGTATCTGCTAACGAGATCAAAGGCATCTTCAAGACTCAACTCCAAATGGCATTCTGCTGCAAGAGTGGCGAACTTCGTTGCCCATTTTGCAGGTGGTGTTGGCAGTTTTTGTGGCAATGCATGCTTCTTGTGTACGCTGAAAGTTTGAGGTAGCACCTTTGCTAATTTCACTTTGTCCATCTTGCCGCCTTGGATGAGTAGCACCATGTCGATCAAATCCTTGACGCGTGAACTCATTTGACCATTATACAGCGTTGTGTAGGCATGCACTTTTTCAGCGAAATGCTGTTCACGTGGAATAGATGGGAACGGCGGGCAGTCGATGCCGGCAAAGGCCAACAGATTTCTACTAGTCAGGTTTTCTAAAGGCATTATCTCGGCATCACCAACTCCAACATCTATATGAAATCTGGAGAACAGTTTGTTATCTAGTATCGCATCAACATAGAGTCGGACACCACCACTAGGCGGTGCAAACAATTTAGTGTACTTTTCCTTTAATTTGAACGAGAAAAAATCACCCAAATCTTCAGCTAGTGATTCCATTAGCCTAGTATGCACAGCTTTTGCTACCTGCTCGTGTCCTGAAGTGAGCAGACGCTCCTCCGATACAGCGAGATCAACGTCTCTAGTTGTCCTAGAGCTTTGTAGCCGCAGCTCCATAGCATAACCACCCTTCAGAACCCAAGGTGATGATGGTTGCTTGAAGACTCTTGCCAACAAACGCTCAAAGGCAAGATGCCGACGCAGACGTTGCACGCTCTCTTCCCTACCTTCTGAGATTAAACTCAGGCGGTGCTGTATTGCATGTCGAAGGGCAGTTGCCGATTTATATTTCATCGGTATTTTTTTACCTTGTCGAGTATTCCGTATTCTTGCAACTTGCGTTTGGGATATAGTCCGTTTGCGAAGCCCTCTCTTACCGCCTGATAGATGAACTCCTCAGGTATATGGTCGGAAAAAATAACATCATACAAAGTCCTAACAGGGGTGGTAACTCTGTAACCCTCTATCGCCTGCCAATCAGCTGATGTAAGCTTTCCCCTGCGGAGAATAAGGATACCGGGTATCTGTGCGTTGCGGCGAAAGCCAAGCGGTACTGTCATCGTTATCTTAGCAGGATTTAGATCTGTGAGGTCATAAATACTGAGTGCCGTTTCATAAGAGTAGACACCCTGAGGCTCACCATCCCGGTTGCATGACCACAGAGACCAGAGGGTATATTCCGATGATGGCTCGTTGGGAAAGTGACACAAACGATATATCCCGCGGTGTTCTTTTTCCCAATCGCCTCTCGCCACATAGTATGGGTGATTGCGCCCATCAAAGCCTGCCTGTTTAGCTTGCTTGGCGGTAAACAGCCCCTGCTGCTCAAGGGCAATCTGGTATAGTAACGAATACTTCTCGTTCCTCATTTAACGCACAAAACTCATGCACTACATGAATATTATGCAGGAGAATTTAATTTTTGTCAATGATTTCAATGGGGAAAAAATTCATTACATGCTCAATTACATATTGCGTTACATACTGCGTTACATATTGCGCTACAAGCCCATCATCCACGTCATTCGCACCGCAAGCTCCTCGGAAGAGGAGAACAGCCATGACTGGTAGTCCCCCCTCAACCCAGCAGCTACAACTTTTTGTTGCAATCAACTTTCAGAAATAAGTCCCCTAGTTTTAATAATTTATCAGTAATTAAATCTGATTTTGCCATAAACCACAAAAAAAGTTGTAGCCATAACCAGATCGATCGCATACGCTCTTTTTCCAGTTATCTGGATAGCTTGTTGACCTGCTTAGAGGAGTTGAGCTTGGAGGGCTACAACATCTTGTAGAGATTTGACTGCTGTTTCCCCTTCCGCATAAAAAATCTGTGATTTAAGGATGTTATATGTTTTGGCACGAACTTTGCCTACACTCTGCCTTTTGCGGACGAAAATGTTTACTTGAGCACGGAGGAAACCATGAATCCAAGGGTCATAGCTATCGACGATGATGAGATGTTCCTAACGGCTACTAGGACACTCTTCAGCGAAAGACAGATTCCTTTAGCGACCTTCACCGATCCAGAACAGGCTCTGCGCGCCATTGAACAGGCTAAGGCAGACGATACGCCGTTTCGGATGGCAATAGTGGACTTCGATATGCCTACCAAAGGCGACGAAGTAGTGAGAGCGATCAAGAGGATTGATCCCATGATGCATACGGTCATCCTCTCGGCGTGCTTATCTCACGAGGAATCGGTCTTGTGTACTTCAGCTGGAGCTGATCACACCTACCTGAAGCAGAAGAGCAAAGAGGTTATCCTGCTTATCTCTGAAATAGCGTCATTGAGAATAAAATATGGCAAGCTCTCTAATGAAGAGCAAGAGGCCAACGATAGGTGGATTCAAAAAGTATTAAACCTGCGTGGCTATTCCTCCGCTTTAGCAAACGTTGCCACAGAGGTATATAAATACGCTAAAGCCAGTGAAAATGTCCTTATTACTGGCCAATCAGGTGTAGGTAAAGAACAGGTAGCTCGTTCAATTCACAACAACTCGCAAAGAAAATCTAACAACTTCATCGCTATAAACTGTGGAGCTATTCCTAAAGAACTTGTTGAAAGTGAGTTGTTCGGGCACACCAAAGGTTCTTTTTCAGGAGCATACAGAAACAAAACGGGGAAATTTGTTGCTGCTGACTCTGGAACGATATTTTTAGACGAAATCGGAGAAATGCCTCTCGACATGCAAGTTAAGTTGCTCCGAGTGTTGCAGGAGCAAGAAGTTGTCCCAGTCGGGAGTAATACATCAACAAAGATTGATGTTCGAGCTATTGCTGCCACCAACAAAAGCTTATTCGACGAGGTGAGGAAGGGCAATTTTCGTGAAGATTTGTACTATCGGCTAAATATATTTCACATACATGTGCCATCCCTAGCAGAGAGAAAAGAAGACATCGAGCCAATTGCCAGATTTATCGTCGAAAAAAAGAATTTAGAAACCGGTTCACAAAAACGTATCACTGATGACGCGATAGAAATCTTAAAGACCCGTGCATGGTCTGGAAACGTCAGGGAATTGAGTAGTGAGATACGCAAAGCCTACGCCCTAGCTGGTAACGTTATTGATTGCTTTTCATTCTCAAGCTTGTTTGAAAACAATGACAGCAGATTATCACTCAAAAAAATCGAAAGGCCAGAAGATTTTCCTACCTATAAGGAGTTCGTCGAAAAGATACGAAATCGTTTGGAACGTGACTACCTCGAAAAGGCTATGATGCTTGCCGATGGAAAACGTGTAGAAGCGGCTCGCTTGATAGATTTACCATATACGACTTACATACATAAACGCAAAAGCCTTGGCTTAGTTTCTAATCGAGGTGTTTGATTAAGAGGAGGTATCATGTTCAGGAAAACACTACTGATGTTGGCGGCAGCACTGGGGTTCTCTCAGACAAATGAAGGCTGGGCTATTGATCCTGTAGTTACAGATACTGCTCCTCCCATTATGGCAAGCAAAAAAATTTTGGAGAAGCTGAAAGAAAGAACAACGCCAATATTGAGAGAAGACCTGATTGTTCACTCTCGACATGAACATGATGTAAGGTGATATGCTCTATTTTATGCTAACAACTTGGGGAATTATCATGACAGTAGTATCAACATCTGAAAGCAAGTCAGCAACAGCATCGAAACAAGATGTGCTTCGTGTTCAGTTAGACTCAGGAGGACAAGTTCCTTTTGTCAAAGATGTACCAGTCGATGTTTTAAGAGCAACTGTCGTTCCGGTACTAGGGCAGCTTGTTTATACATCGAACTCTTACGATCTGAAACCAGGATTGCTGGAATCCTTCAACTGGGATTACGAAAAAGAAGCATACATCTTGAGAATAAGGAAAGGACTTGAGTTTCATAACGGTCGTAAAGTTACTGCAAAGGACTTAGAGTTTTCTATTCTTCGTGGCTTTTACTCTAACCGCAGATCATTTTTTGTTCCTTTCCTTAATGAAATAGAGGGGACTGAAGCTGTAGAAGGGAGTACAAAATTTGTTAGTGGGAAGGTAAGCGGTATAGAAATTATTGATGATAGAACTCTGAGCGTAAAACTGAGAAAACCTAACCCTTTATTTCTACATTCCTTAGCTAGTCCGTATTTTTCTATCGTTCCTATCGAAGCTTTCACAGATGACTACGAGGCTTGGAAGGATGTGCCGATCGGAGCTGGCAACTACAAAGTCAAAGCTCACAATCGAGATGCAAAAACTCTCATTTTGGAGAAGGTAGGTGATGTGACTTCAGCAAAAGAAATTGCGCTGTACTACGGAAGCGAGTTGCGTAATGCTGATATTGAAATGACAGTTCCTAGGAAAGATATGGATATGGTGATATCAAAGCGTGCTGCTGGTCTCACCAGTATTAACTTCAATTTCAACAACCCAATAGCAGCCGACATAAGGTTTAGAAAAGCGATAAACATCGCCATCGACAGAGATAAAATTGCTGAAGGTGTTGAGACATATACCCCAGCTCACGAATTTCTAGCCCAGCACTTTTGGGGGCGCACAGAGGTAAAGATAGTTAGAGACACAGAAGCAGCTAAAAAATTGCTAAAAAGCGTGCCTAACCTTGACTTAACTAAACAGTATGAGATCCCAGTTTTTACGGAAGTTTGGATGATGAAAAATACGGAGGTTATATTCGAGAACTGGTGAAACAACTTGCGTTGGTTGGTTTAAAAATCAAACTGGTGCGGTCAACAGTTAAGTTCTTTCCAACTGACAACAAAGATACACTGTTTCGTCTCACTTCACTCGGTGCTGGTGTTGCTGATCCGTTGATCTTATTTGGCTTGCTTAGAGGGGAAAAATCACCTAAGCGGCCGCACTTCCCCTTGCACGATAAGGAGTATGAGGACTTGTTTAACAAAGCGCAACTTTCAAACACACTTGAGCAGAGGGTAGCTGCTGTAAAAAAACTATCCCAATACGTACAGGACAATGTATGGCTAGTGCCTTTGTTTGAAAAAAAATTGCTAGTATCTGTTAATTCAAAACGGGTTAAGAGTGTTGGTGTTCAAGACGGTGGCATCACCTTCTTTTTAGAACGCACGGTTCTACACTAGAGGTGTGAATGGAGTGGTTTTTTGGAAAATATGGATTGGCCAAGATTCAAGAGTTGAGCTGTACTTTCAAGGTAAAGACCGTGAGGCTGGTTAACTCTGTCCTAGGTACCAACTACAAAGTCTATTCCCCTTGGATGAGTAACCTAGAGCATTTGCATGACTTGAGCACACTCTTTGAGATAGACGATCGTATCTTGCTAGACAAAAATATCTCTGAAAAACTTGAGCAGCTATACCTCTATGGTAAAGACGATAAAAATCTTTCGTTGGGCAATATCTCTTCTCAAGAGCTTGAAACACTCAAGACCGCGGTATATTTGGTTCAGGGAAGTAGCAATCAAGATGTTTCGGTGTTGTTTGACGAAGTGGTAAAGCATATTGTACCGATAAATATCAGCAAGCTGAAGAGTCGCAGTGCTGGCATCGGCTTTAGCACACACCTAGCTAAAGGTAGCGTTTTTCTGAGTGTGCCGAATAAGAAACTAGAGCTTGCCATTAACATTGCTCATGAGCTAGGACATCAATGCCTTTACATCTATCAGACAGCTGACCCAATAATTGCACAGGGACTAGACATTCCTGTTTTTTCTTACGTTAGAAAAACATATAGACCAGCAATTCAAGCTTTCCATGCGACGGTTGCTTTGGCTTTTATGGTTAGATTCCTGACCCAAGTTACCCCTGATAAGAAAGAGCAAAAGTATTACAATCAGGTATTGAACTCATTGAGAGATGATTTCATAAAATCACTCAATACTTACGACGGTGTGACTTTTACTGAACTAGGTCAGATTCTCTATGAAGACTTGAGGTCTTATGCAAAATCAGCCTAATGAACCTCAATCTATAATTGCCTTTGCTAAGAAAAAAGCAAAGGCGTTATCGCTGAAGATATTTATCGTTGGTGCAGTCAGCACTTTCCTTGTTGGCTTACTATTTGGTGCTTATTACTACCACAGTCAGCTCTTGCAGACGTTGGGAGTTGTCAGCAAAAGCTTAAGCCAGCCAGTAGCTTTAGGCGGAGATTTTTTACCTACGCAAGTTGTAAAGACACTGGTTAAGTCGGGAAACTTTAAGAATGTTTGGATAACTTTACCCAGCGGAAAGGTTTATATCTCTGATCACAGGAGACTGAATCCCACAGAGTTAGCAAAAATAAATAACAAGAGCTATTACTGGAACAATGGGATGCCGCATGTTTTGGTTTCAGAGCCTATTTATTATCACGATACCGAAGTAGGCATACTTCACGTCGGTTATCAAATTCCTGTGCTGACTATTTTGGGGTTCGCCACTTTAATTTGCATCCTATTTTCCTTAATTTCTCTTTACCTATATTTACACATACTGAGGCTAGCTAGAAGTGTCTCTACTCCCCTTCATGATTACTCTGAAGAGCTGGATAAGAATGCGAATAAGGAAAAGTTTCTGGAGTCTAATCACGGACTGAATAGGTTTTCAGAGATTTTCAAATTTAACACCATTCTCCTTAAGTACATCAAGAGGAGCAAGAGCAACGAAGCTATTGCGAGAAGAGCAATTTCTAAAGCACAAGTAGCCAAAGTAGCAACAAGAGTAAGGCATGACGTTATCGCTTCTCTTGTAATTGGAGAGTCAGCTGTAGATCGTTTAGATCAAAAAGATGCTCAAGTTGGAATCATAAAATCCGTTTTTGAAAGAATCAGCAACACAGTTACTGATATACCGAAGATTGGCAGTTTGACGGAAGACGAAATGCGATTGGCAGCTATGAGTAAGGTTTCAGTAGATCAGCCTAAGGATATTCTGCGATCTTGTCATGTTAGTGCTCTAATTTATCAAATCGTCGGAGAGATCAAACTGTCGAAGTTGTGTGAAGGTAAGGATATTAAATTTGATATTAGCTGTGATGGCGATGGCTTTGCTTCCTACTGTGAGGTAGAGCCGAACAAATTCAAGCGTGATCTCATCAATCTGTATAAGAACTCTATTGAGGCTATTGACTCAGCAGGGTTTGTGAAGACACGTGTTAGCACAGACGGTGGTATGGTTTCTATTGTCATCTCCGATAATGGCAAAGGCATAGCCACAGAGAACCTGAAAAAGGTGGGTAAGAGAGGTGTAACCATTGGCAAGAAGGATGGCACAGGGGTTGGCCTTTCTTCTGCCATCGAAGATGTTAGCAAATGGGGTGGCACACTCGATATCAAGTCACCAGAAGACAAGGGAGTAACAATTGAGATTTTAATTCCACAAGCAGAGGAAAACATTCTCTACCCAGCAAGCTTAGCATTCGCAGCGAATATGACTGTTGTAGTGGTTGATGACGATCCACTTGTCTATAAGGTTTGGCAAAAAAGATTTGCTGGATTCGATCTTGAGAAAAACAACATCAAAACTGTGTATGCAAAGGATTTAAAGTCAGCTAGAAAGATCATTCTGAAATTAGAGAAAAATGATGAGGACTACGTCCTGTTGATAGACAACGAGTTAGGAGACTCTGAATTAACGGGCATTGATTTTGTCGAACAAATGAAATTACATGCCCGATCTATATTAGTTACATCTAGCGGCAACAGTAACTGGATATACGAAAAATGCTCTCAGATCGGCCTAGCGATAGTTCCAAAGGTGATTCAGGAACAGATACCAGTTGAGGTTCTTATTACATAAAAGGAGGTATGGCAGGAAAATATTTGTGGCATTTAGATGGAGGATATTTCCGGAATTTCCTCCTTGGCAGGAATAACACCTAAATCCACAAATTTCCTTGCTTTTGGTAATACATTTCGCTCAAGTGAGCCAATACTGTCGTTGAATTTTTTCACTGCATTTTCTAAAGTTTTACGAAGACCTGACATATGCTCACCAAACGTCTTGATGCTTTCAAATAGCTTTTTTGCCTGCTTTGAAACCTCCTCCACATTTTCGGTGAACTTGTGCTGCTGCCAGCAGTAGGCAACTGTCCTCAAAAGAGCTATAAGAGTAGTTGGACTGGCAATCACTACATTCTTCTCTACTCCATATTGAATTAGTTTAGGGTCAGAGGTTAGGGCAGCAGAAAAGAATGCCTCTCCTGGTACGAACATGACTACGAAGTCAGGTACACGTTTTAGCTTATCCTGTAGCTTACCCCAATAACTCTTGTAAGAAAGGTCATCTATGCTTTTTCTGAAATTGTTTACATAGTTCTTCATATAAACCTTGCGCTCGTCTTCGTTAGATGCTTTTGATGCTTCCAAATATGAGTCAATTGGCGTTTTTGTATCCACCACAAGCAGCCTATCATTAGGAAGGCGAATAATTGCATCAGGACGTGACTTGTCTTCCTTGCCATAGATAGTGCTTTGTTCTTCAAAATCTATGTGTTCTGCCATCCCAGCCATCTCAACCACATTACGGAATTGAAGCTCTCCCCAGGCACCGCGCCCTTCTGGACGTTGGAGAGCTCTCACTAGGCGATTAGTTTCCGAGCGTAGTTTATCTTGGATGTCATTCATAGAGCTAACCTTTGCTGTCACCGATCCGTACTCTTTCTTGATCTCACCAACCTTACCTTCAAATTCTGACAGGCTCTTACTTATAGGTGAGACAAGGGTTTTTATGGCTTCTTGTCGTTTATCTAAGTCATTTTTTGCATCTTTATCATGTTGACTATATCGTTCACTTACAAGGTTTAGGTAGTGTTCGCTATTGGAATTTAGAGCCTTGTATGCCAAAGAGGAAAAGCGAGCCTCCGTGTTTTCCCACGCACTAATTCGTGCTTTTGCTTCTGTAAGATCTTTTTCAGCATTGGAAGCTCGTCTGCTAATTGGTTTAACCTGAAAGAAAAAGGTGGCTACCCATGTAACCAGTAAGGTAACTAAAAACAGCACTACCATTTCTAATGCCATTTGATTTTCTCCAGAGCTGATATATAATATATGATAGCCTGCACACACTCGACCGATCAAGGTAGGGTAGTTAACGCACTGTTTTCCACTTTGATGTATCAGCTTGCAGTTTTAACAAACAAGTTTGGTTGTGTGAATTTCTGAATGTGATTGTAGGCTACGGCAATGGTCTACTACTGGTGGTATCAGATCTCGTTCTTTTCTACACCTTCGAGAACTTCTAGTGCCAGCCTACGATCTAGGTGAGGGTGTGCGAATTGGTTGCGGTAGCTACGCAGACAACCATAACAACTGGAATCACAGCCGCAATTGCCTACAACTCTGTTCTTCGCGTTGGTGATCATCTCACGAAATACCTCCTCCTGTTCCAATTGTGCCACCAGCCCCGCTCCACCAGGTACGTTATCATAGAGCACGATAGCGGATTCGTCTGGCTTGCGGCCACCAGTTATGGTTACATTCAGGTCACTGGCAGGAACGCTCAGTGTTTCCGCTGTACCAAGTAAGACGGCATAAGCAACAGAATAGGCTTTCCACTCGTTACACACATCTGGAAATTGTAAGCGCACAACATCTGTGACCATTTCGTGGCCGAGTGAAAACCGTTTTAACATTCCTTTGCAATCTGAGCCAAAAGGAGATTTGTGTTCTTTTTTTGTCTTTGCCATGTGGCAACCACAGTCAAGGCAAACATAGAATCTGTTCATGTTTTTTCCCTCACAGAGAATAACCAGAGTACCTGGCTGTGGAGCGATCACCTGTACGCCGAGAATGTTTTTAGGCTCAAGTTCATTTTCTTCTTTAGGCTTTAAAAAAAATGGACGCGTTGTGTAAAGACGTGGTGTCCGTCTGGACGGTGGTTTGGGTTTCTCAAGAAAGGGAGTAACAAAGCCAAACTCTGGGATAAGATATTTTTTTTCAACATCTTCCGGTTTGGATGGATCACCCTCGTTCCACTGGTTAAAATTGCGAGCATTATCGTATTGATAATATCTTACAGGAAATCTTTTGCCAGATACAACTTTTACTCCACACGATTTCCACTCTAGCTTGTTGGCTACCACTTTTCCATCGGGAGCATACTCAGCAATAGCTTGAGATAGATCTCGCTGGAGAGTGATGCCACTTTTGTTTTTATCCGCGGAGCGAGTATCTAGCTCGACAACATCTACGGGGAAGCCATATTTCGGTATAACAGCTTTGCGAGAAAGAAAATCTAATGTTTTCTCACTGGCAATTGTTTTCATGCGACTGACGATGCGACCTGCACGGCTATAATTTTTCTTACTAGCCTCCTCTTCTCTTATTTTATCCATGTGTTTATAGTCCTCGCTAACTTCTTTCTCTGATATTGCGAGGCGACTGTTGTCGCCAGTAATATATTTGACCCATTCACCATTCTCAAGCCCTGTTTTCTCGTGCATGTCTTGGGGCACAATTTGACATAAGTAATCTTGCAATTTGTTGTTTTCCTCACAATATTGTCTTACATCGCCTACCATCGCCGGGCTGTCCCAGTTCTTGATAAAGCTCTCCACGCCTTTGAAGCGACCTTCATTTTCTCTGAAGAACGCTGATAGTACGGTAGCGACCATGTGTCGCAATACAATTTTTTCGTTTGTCATATTCAGGTGTGGTGGGTGTATAGTACCCTTTATTGCTCTATTTGGATCTTCATAATGATAGAGGTCGTGTGGATTACGACGACAGTAGGTTATTGCCAAACCTGGTGTATCCCGTCTTCCTGCCCGTCCGACACGCTGGATGTAGTTGAAAGATTCTGGTGGCACGTTACGGAGAAACACGATTTCTAGATCACCCAAATCGACACCAACCTCAAAAGTTGTCGAAGAGCTTAGTAGATGGATCTTTCCGTCCTTGAATTCTTGCTGCCGCTGCCGTGCCTTGTCGGTATCAATCTGTGCCGTATGCTCTTTGGCACTAAGTGAAGGAGGTAACTCAGTGCTTTTGTAGATGATTCGGTAGTGGTTTTCCTCAGTTTGCTTCTCCTCGACATTATTCAGAAAGCCAGGGCAACGATTGCGTGGACAAACATTTCTAATGTTGTGAGTACTCAGACTTGCGCAGGTGTCGCATTGCCATATCTCATCAAATTTAACGGGTTTGATGCGCAGCCAGCATGGGTTGAGGCGAAACGTTCCGTTATTCGAGCCAGTAGAGAGAATTGGGGGATCTTTGATTTTTCTTATTACATCCCATATTTCTTCCATCAGCTTTGTTGACTCTCCCTGATGTTGCTCGACTAGAAGGTTACTACCTTCTAGTAGCCTGCGCAGAAAGTATTTGACAACAGCAGACTGAGGACTTCCCCACTGTGACACGCCCTTTTGTCTTCCTGGTTTCCCCTTGCAATAGCTAATTTGTATACGATCAGGTGAGACATCGTTCCAATCTGGAGTAGCGGCATTCTCTGGCAAATTCATGGCACGGTGTAGGCGTAGCTCATCCAATAGGTAACCAATTAAACAAAGTGCTTCTTCTCTTGTGAAACTCCACGGCGGCTGTAGCATAATTTCTGGTACAATCAAATCTTCTGGAATCTTAACAAACCACTTAACTAATCCAACCCCGCTCAAGGATAATCTTCTTTCATCTGTAAGTGCTTCACGCAAAATTGACGTTAGTACCTGCCAACTCTTTTGCTCTTTGGTTTCTGCTTTAACAAATAGACCAGCTTGTTCACACTGGCGTAATAGGCGGTTTTTAAGATCATCTATGGATAAGCCCTCCTTGTCAACTCGACTGAATGTCATAGCTCTCAAAAGGAGGTTGCGATCGCGTAATTTTTCATAAGAATCCTCAGCGTACCAAGCAAAGAACGCTGCTTCCTGACGGCTATCAGCGAATGCAAGTACCTTGCGCTTATTCTCTGGCAATAACTCGTGCATAGCAGTCGCTATAACCGCATTGGGACCATCAGTGCCATGCACAATTTCCTGCACTGGGTCACCAATGCCACCGCGCTTATAGTCACAGATCTCACATTTCACTAGCTGATCTGCATGATCTTTATGTGGTTCGCATTTTTTGACAAAAATTGTCGCATTGCAACTGCACTCTGGCTTGGATTTTGATATCTTACTACAGCTCCTGCACAACAATAGTGCGTGTCCATCACCCGTATTATCGTCATCCTTTAAAGGCAGGTAGTAGTCTACACCGAAGTGGGGGTCACTAGGATCTCGTATAGCTTCCACTAGTTTTCCCTCATGCTCTCGTCCAACGTAGTAGTGCTGGCCACATTCTCTGCACAAGGCTATTTCCAATGGTACTGCACTCTTCTCGTTTTCGCCCTCACTTTTGCGATTGAGTACCACAATATCTTCGCCGTTTTTATGGATTAGAAACGCCCCTTCAAGTGCTCGAAAGAAGGCGTGATAACGAGTAGGTGTTTCGTTATTAGAGGGTGCAGGATCACCAAAAATAATGCCATCATTTGCAGAAAATTTTTCTCCAAAGAGTTCCTTAGCAAAATTAGCAACCACTTGCTTATCTTGCTCACTTTTACCAGAAGAAATGGTGGCACTGGTAGCGATACAACGGAATGGCTCTTGTCGCCCTCCGTCTCGTAACCGCTGTTTGAGTCGCCGAATAAGCATACCCATTTCCATGCCCTTAGCACCACGATACTGATGTGCCTCGTCGAGCACAATAAATTGCCAATGTTTACCCATACCGTTGTCGAACAGTGGACTGTCGTCAGGACGAATGAGCAGATATTCTAACATCGAGTAGTTGGTCAACAATATGTGGGGTGGTGTTTTTCGCATATCATCACGGAAAATAAGCTCTCCAGGCAGACGATCTTCTCTTCGTGTTGTAGCATTACGGTGATAGTCACGAGCGTTATTAGGTGTCTGACCGATGTATTGCCCAAATGTTGGCTTGAACCTAGAACCAGCATCTTCCAGATTCTTGCAGATTTCACCAAGACGCTCGCGCTGATCGTTGGCAAGTGCATTCATAGGATAAAGAATCATAGCACGCACACCAGTCCTCTCAAGCTCGCCGTCAAGATATTGTTGATACAGCTCGAACAATATCGGGTAAAGAAAACTCTCGGTCTTGCCGCTAGCTGTGCCAGTGGCAACGACGATGTTAAAATTTGAATGTGCGGCTCGAATAGCATTCTCTTGGTGAGTATAAAGTTGCTCGTCGATCAGAGTTGGAAGAAGACTATCGCTGTTACTAGGGAAAAATTTCTGTGCTAATGCCTGAGCTGTCAAGCCTTTCTTAAAACTACGATATTCTTCAGGGATTGGATCTTTCATAAGACTGCCTTCTTTCCTCAATGCTTCTTGGAAAGATTTTCTGAGATTAGGATATTTAAAGAAGAAGGATGTTTTTAAGTAGCTCTCGTAGCGTTGGCAAATTTTCTTAGGCCAATCCTTTATGTCGTCTTTGTCAGGCATTTATCAGTATCCTAATGAATTTTGTGTTAGTTGAATGCGTGCTTCTTCGCCGCTTGTCAACTGAAATAGAGCTGTGTATAGCTTCAGCAGCTGTAAGCCCAGCATCTTTAATCTCGCCAATGCTAAACCCCCTGCCTCTCCGCCAACCACCAGTAACTTTCCTTACAATAGCTGTTGGTTTACCTGTTTGCTTTATCAGCTGAGATACTGTGACACTTTTGGTTACATCGGAGACATTATCAGGTATAGGATCGGAGGAAATCTTGATTATTGTTAGTATCTCTTCATCGCACTTGATGTTAAACACGGCATCCTTATCCAGCCTTTGATCTATTTGTGAGTAATCGATGAAATCCTTCAACCTGATGTTAATGCCATTTTTACCTCCCTCCCGACTATACTTTCGCTCTAACTCGTCGTTGAAACCAACACCAATATGTCGTAATCGTTGTGACAAACGGATTTGGATATAGGTATCCAGTTTGGCATGTTTAGAAAATTCCTGCCGTGTCATTACAAGTGGTGTGTCATGCCACTCATCAGACTTACCACTGGTAATTTTCCACCAGATACGCGGCAGATTTAATATGAGATCAACACTGCCTGTGTTGCTTTCAAGTTTACAAGATATACTGTCTCCATCTGGGTGTGCCTCGACAATGAGGTTACTTCCCTGCACTTTAGTGTGTTGCGTATCGTGCATCAAGATAGGACGCAGGGTTGTGTTATTTTTGCTAATGAAACTCACGTTTATCGTAGGGTAGCCAGTCGGCGGCGGGACAAGAACCATATTTCTTTCGTATGGCTTACCATTCACAAGTATTTTTTCGAGATCACTCAGATAACGAAATTCGCCACTATCCAGTTGTCTAGCTTCGTTATCATAAACTCTGATAAAAAAATGTCCCTCACGATTACTCAATATGTCTGTTATATTCTGCTCATTGGAATTGAAATTTTCACCCTTCCAACCGCCTTTTTTCTCCTCTCCTATTCGCACCCAACCAATATCTTGTAAAAGCTTTAAGCTTGGGACAGCACCAACAAACAGTTCACCGCCATCAGAATCATCGAAGACACGCTGGCCAGTAAGCTTAAAAATTGATTTGGTTGGTAAAGCACACTGACTAAAACCTCCAATGTCTTCTTCCAAATAATTATCCTCTCCGAAAAAATAATGTGCCTTAAAACTTTTGTTCATGCAAAAGCTTGGTTCAACTGGAACATGACCTGTTCGTTCCCATTCTTTTGGTACAATTACAAGAAAGTGCCCCCTGTTGATGCTAGCCGTCTTACGCCCCTTGTCTTTCCAGTCATTTCTCAATTTAAAAATAAATGGCTTCTCTTCAAACAGTGGGAATCCATATTCTTCCCCGCTCTCAAGAACTATTTGCAATGGTTTGGTGAGTGACGAGAGGCGATACTCATGGTCTCTCATGTCCAAAGAAACACCGTTTTGATGTACGGTCTTGATCTGGCATTCGTCACCTGCGGTCAGGATTATCTCCCACTGCTGAGATTCACAATTCTCGCGACAAATCAATTCTGGACGAGGTTTTGGTGGCTGTCGCGTTGTTTTTTGTTCTTTTGGCCTACGTCTTCCTCCAATCTTGCGTGGCAGTTTTGGCTTCTTGGGTTCTATATTGCCTGCACCTGCAGTATTAGGCATTTCTTGATGAGAGTTGCCTCCGGGTTGTTTGACGACTTCATGCGAAGTTTTTTGTGGAATTCTAGCAGACTGCTGTGTAGATGGCATCTTCATCTCTTTTTGCGTGGCTTCTGACAGGCTGGAAGACTCTAGCTCCAGACCATTAGTGTTTGGAGATGGTGACGCATCATTAGAGGGGACTGAGCAAGACTCATTGACTGTGGTGATTGTTGACACTGCAGATACATCGTCATCTGAAGGTTGTTCGGTGGGGGTTTCGTAAGTCAGGCTATCTTGACTACTCAGAGATTCTCTATGGCTGTTTGAATCCTTTCTTCTCTGCCGTGTGATGGCAGGTGGTCTAGGCGTTATAGAGTCTTCCGTGCCAGTCAACAGCCATCTTGTCCATGCTAGAATTGAGTATATTATTCTTTTCACCATAACTAGCCAACAACCCCCATTGCTACGACTGTCCAAGACTAACTGAGGGTTTAAGAGCAAGCAGGTGTACCCTCTAGCAAAAAATAAGCTTGTTTTTCACAAGCTTATTGATTCTGCGTTGGGAGCTACTCCTAGAAGCGTATAGTTTCCGAAAAGGAAACTACCCCAACTCATTACTTTTCGGAAATTTGAGATATATTCCTAAAGTAAAGTGCTAATTTCCACTAGTACTGGGGAACTGACGATGGGAAATACTCCTCATCTTTTTCATAGGGCTACTACATTGGGGAGCATCAGTTCATTGCTTGGTGATCTTCTTGGCTTCGTAAAATAGTAAGTGCTTCTAAGATACAAGTAGGAGCTGACTTGACAACAAATTGATCAGTTTTTTACAGGAAATAATATAATGACTAGTTGTTGGCATTGGCTGATATAAGGATGTGCTCCTACCCACAGATTTTAGGAGTATCTCATCCATATAAGTAACTCGCCTTGCAGTTGTGGAGATGACAAAGCGACTGAAGCTTTCTTGATGGGCATCCGTACAGTACGAGACATCCACCTGACCATCAAAAATCGACCTACTCCCCCGTCAGTTTTCGGGTAAGCTCCTCAGTAGAGGATAGACCCTTGTCGATGCGTTCGATAGCGGTTTTCTGCACGAGGGGTAAAAGCTTCTTGGCAGCATAGCCTGCTCCAGCCAAGAGTAATACTGTCATGATGAGATTGACGATGGTGTCCATTTTCTCCTCCTAGGTTTGTTTTTTGTTACATATAGCCCTTCTCGCTTGAGAATTGTGATAACCGTGTGATGATGCCAGCCCTTACCCTGCTGTTTGGTGGGAGTTTTCATGGTATCCAAGAATCTAGCGATTGAAGTTGGCTTGATTCCCTCGCTATACATCTCTTTGATGGTGGCAATGGTTCTCTGCTCTCTTTTGTGGTCTACGGTTTTGCCACCGACCCTCCGTTTTCCATAAGTGCGGCTGTGATCTTTGTGATACTTGGATGGTTCTCTAATGGGGATGTTGTATTTGAGAAGCTGGTTTCTGATGTGTGTTTTTGAACAAGAAAACTCTCTAGCAATTTCTCGAATTGAAAGGCAATCTTCGAGGTATTTTTGTTTGATCAGGGGTTCAGGGATAAGAGAAGAAGTGTCATAGCTGCTTGATTTCATTGATAACTGTTGGTTGAACAAAAATTCTGTCTCTTCATTTCTAGAGCCCATTCTATCAACCGAGGGACATATTTTGTCCATTCCCCTGCAAGCAGATGTAAACACTTCGTTAAAAACAAACTCCAGCTGCAATTTTGCATTTTCCAACGGGTGAACAATAATTTTGTGAAACAGTCGCCTATAAGCAGACTGGAGTGCGACCAAGTCCTTCTTGCCTATACAGTTTATCGCGCTTGGTTGACATGCTCTAGCCAACTGCTCTTGCTGACGTTCTTTGTTTCATCCAGCTGTCTTTGCACAAACTGCAGCTGTTGCTTCCTGTCGGCAAGCTCCTGTTCCTCGCCTTTCATAGCAGAAACTCGCTCCCTATACTCCTCCCTGAAAGAGCGTGCCATCTCAAGATCATCGTCTTCGAGCAGAAAGTTCAAACGGCGGTCTAGTCGTTGCCTCTCGTCTGCCAGTTCGTCTAGTTTCGTGTCGATCTCGGCAATTTTTCCCGCTGCGACACTAAGCGCGGTGTCTTTTTGTGCCGAATGATTTGCAATGCTTGCTTGAAACTCTGGAGAGTTTTCAATGATCTGACGCAAGACCGTTTCTACCGCCGTCTCGAAAATCTCTGTCCTGATCCTGATTTTGTTAACTCTATTGTGGTAGTAGGTCGATCTTCGTTTTCTTCCCCATGCGCTACTACCGACAAAAGTTGATTCGTCATTGAAAAACAACAAACCAGATAAGGGGTAGCAGTGATTGATTGCCTGTGCTCGCGACTCGCCTATTTCCTTAACCTTGTTTTGAATTCGCAGCCACAGCCCTTCGTCGATAACGCAACCGTGCCACAATTTAACTTCGGTGTAGCGTTCATAAGGCATGAGCTTACTCTGCCGCTTGTCCTCGTTGTGCTTGTTGCGATACCACTTGCCGACGTAACGGGGATTGGTCAGCAGCGTTCTGATACTGTGTTTAGTGAAATTCTCGCCTCGTTTGGTTTTGATGTTCATCTTCCTGCACCAATCTATCAGCAGATTAAACCTGTCTACGCGCAGAAATTGTTTCATAATCAGCTCAACCTGCTTTAGCTCTGCCTTGTTGGGCTTGTAGATGCCTGTGCATTCGCCGTATTCATTTCTGACCACATCAAACCCCAATAGCGGGTAGTGGGTGTTAAACTTCCCTGATGTCAACAAAGCAGAGTGATTACTTTCCCTGATACGCTTGGAGGTCGTCCGTGATTCAAATTCAGCAAAGGCTGCCAGCTGATCAAGCTGCAAGATCGAAGCGGGGTCGTTAGGGTTGAACGGCAGTCCTCTAAGGCATATCTCGCAATCGTATTTCTGGCACAGCCTGAAGAACCGCTACGCCGCCTTTTTGTAACGCTCGCTTGCTAGCTCGCTTCTTGTTCGCTGGTGTAATTGCTATTGCCATGTTTTTTGAGGCTGATGTTGTGCTGTAGCCTGATGTGGAGCGAGAAAGCGGCAACAGAGGGCGATTGCCATGCGTGCCCGTGATGCCTGGCTCAATGTAGAACTCGGTAATCCTGTAATTCATCCGCTCCTGCTCTGATCGATATACGGCTTCAGAGATGGCGATGTGAATTTGTTGTTCCAGCGATCCCCGTTCAACGGCTACCTGCGTATCATCCGATAGACGCAAGTAAACTGCCCCTTCAAGCGTTGGCCACTCCTTATTAAACGGTTGCCAGCTCCTGATGTGCTGTTCAGCAAGGCCGCGCAGCGCGGCTACTTACCGCTTTCTAGCTCCACGCCACAACCTTCAGCACCAGTGCCTTCATCTCCTTGTGGTTCATACGCTTTTTATACATTGTTCCCGCATCTACGTCAGGAGCTGACAACCGAAAGTTCTGTACACCTTGCCCTCTTGTCGGTGCAGAGACTGAAAACTTATCGAGGTTGAGTAGCGTCTGCCGCCTCGTCTTGCTATCCCTTTTCTGCAACGCCTTGTGGATCAGGTAGCTGCTAGCAGCACCGATCGCCGCCCCGAAGAGCACTCCCTTCAGTGCACCTTTGCCGCCCGTTGCTGCCATGCTAGCTACTGCTCCCCTGTATGTAGATGCCATCCCTTGCCCTTAGGAATTGTGGAATGAGCACGGATTCTGTGTCGCGATTGCTAAACTCCACCAATTCCGACCCCCTGTCAAGTGCAGGAGGTCGTCGAACGGTTTTCGGTAATTAAATTCAATAATTCCATCTTCCAAGGTCGGGTTCGATAGCATTGCTTTTAGCAGTCGTGCTTTTTCCAGTTCAAACCCATCTAAGTGCATGAAGTCACGGGCATTCTTTAGCAGTTCGATGATGTTTAGCCCAACCTCTAAAGTTCGCATATCAGCTTTTATGTGTGCACCGATCTCAACCTCAGCTGCCTCGACTTCCTGATCTCTTGCCGCTTTGAGGTTGGCTAGCTCTTTAGACGACAGTAAACCTTTCTGCTGTAAGTCTTCAATCTCCTGCAGGCGTTGATTGAGTTCAGCCTGTTTCGCTTTCAACTTGTTAACTGCTTCCACCGAGTAGAGGCTGATGTCTTTCACTCGCTCCCTTATCAGCTTCAAGAAGGCGGCAGTGGCTTTAGGGGTAAACCTTGCAAATGGTTCAAAGGCAACGGCAAACTGCCGAAACAGCTCTCTCTGTTCCGTATTGATGCGACGCTGTGAGCAACGCGGGTTGGCACAATGGTAATACACATACGTCTTGCCTGAAGCTTTGCGTTTTACCTCACCTGTCACGGTGTGACTACATGCTCGGCACATCATTAGCTGCATCAGCGGTTTTGGGATGCTAACGGCTGCTTTGGAGTGGCTTTGCATTGCTCTGATCCCTTTTACCTTCTGGCAAGCCATGAAGGTTGTGTAGGAGGTAAGATCTGGCCACTTGGCGTTCTCGACCTTTACGATTTTGTTATCAACCCGTCTGCACTGGCAGTAGACGGGGTTTACCAAGATATTTTCAAGCCATCTTGGCAGTGACGTGTTTTGTGGTGAGAACTAACTTGCTCCTGCCGTTCTCATTGAAGACCCGCTGCTCGGATTCCCAGCTGATACCTTTCGCAATGCCGAGCTTCTCAAGGTCTAAACGGGAATAGTTTCCCGTCTTGTAGAGTTCAAAGCACTCACTTATGAACGCTCCCACCCCCTCTCGCACCTCAAGGTTAGCCTTGCCAAATTTAGGACGGACGTTGATATAGCCAACGGGTGCTCTAGCGTTGAAATAGCCTTCAGCTAGCCGCGTATTTAGCCCCTTCTTGATCTCGGTCTTGAGGTTGTCGATATACCACTTAGCCAGCACAACACCTAAGTAGAAGCGCACACCAGATTCGATTAAGTCCTCAATCAGCACAGCTGCCCTTAGACCTCTACAAGCACGATCGATCTTGTCAAAGACAACATTCTTGATGCCATTTTCTACGACGAAACCGATCATCTCAAAGAATTTCTTACGGTCGAACTCTTTCGATGCCGATTCACTTACCGCCCAAGATTTTACGCTTTTAAGGCAAGCAGCTTTCTTATACTCCACCGCTTTGCTTTCCTGAGCGTCGAGGGAGTAGCCATCGCGCTGATCGGTGGACGAAACGCGCCAGAAATCCACGGCTAGATTGTCTAGTGTATCATTAGCAACTAGGCTCAATCTCGAATTGCCGAGGCGTTTACGCACATCGTCAAGCAAGGTGTTAGCGATCTTGGCCTTCTCCTTGTCAGGGAGCTTCTGCAGCAAGTCGCCCGCAGTTGGCACTGTTCCTCATTTTAAGTGAAAATAAACATAATGGTGGTAGCTCTCTTGACTGAGAAAATATCATCGCTAAAAATAACGTAACATCAATAAGTTATCTCGATTTGCCTGCTTACCCCGACATCATCTCGGCATCAGGAGCAAAGAGCACCCTACATGCCCCTAACGCACACAGAAAATGCGCTTGTTCGCATTTGTGAAACGCAATTCATCATGCTTGCCAGTGACATCATCGAATAAAGCAAAATACAATCTAGGGTGACAGTGATGGCGTTCTGCTGCCTCCGCATCTAGCTTCAGTATGGTGTGTAAAATGTATCTGTTCGCACAGATGTAGAGCACTTCATCAATCTTTTGTTGGCGATAATAGGCATAGAGCTTGCGCCTATAGCTGCGATGGCTTTTGTGCGTCAGGTCGAATTCGATAGCCAAATACAACGTGCCAACTTTTGAATCTACTTCGGTCATCGCATCACTGTTCAGTTCAACGAATGGCTTGAACCACTCATTGTTTTTGAAATATATACGAGTTTGCAGGATATTTTCGGTGTAGTAGCTTTGCACTTTGTCTTTAGCTTCAAATACCTTGCGAATATCGTTCAGGGCGATGTCATGCAGAGGACATTCACTGCGTGTAGCTTTGGTTTTTACTTCGTAAGGCAATGTTGGTGTAATTTTGGTAAGGCCGCGTAGTGTCAGCGAGTAGCCCGAAATTGCCCTGCGTCCGACATACACCGTAGTTTTTTTGATCAAGCCTAACCCTGCAATCTTGCGCAATCTCCTGTTCACCGTATCTTTGCAGACATTGGGAAAGAACTGGTTACCTATCTGCTCCCTGCTAACGATCTTGTTCTCAAACAACAACCGCATTATCCGCCAATCACGCTCACCCAACACAACACGTGTGAATACCCTGTCTCTGGCAAAATAATCACTCATCCGCAAACTTGGGTGTTTGGCTTGCCTATCGACTGCAAAAACAACTGACATGGTGCACCTCCATGATGAAATTGAAAAAACTTCCCCCCACTAAGAGCGAGAAAAAGACAACCTCGCGGATGAAATGACAACCTTCAGGGCGAACCTCTCTTCCAACATTACAACGGGAAGAACATCAAGGAGAAGTTCAAACTGTTCGACATATCTGTCTTCCATACGGCTATTTTCCTATTCAGCAGGCACTGTGATAGCAAATTTTTTGTCAAACTTTCCGTTTAAAGCAATAGTTCTGTCGCCTCTGCCTAAATTTATCTTGTCGATATGTAGTTTTTTAACCACAGGTAAATTCATCTTGCTTGCTATGTAAAGAAATACACGTTTAGTTCTGATAGATGCGCATTTCTCAAGCAATTTCTGTGTCAAGCTCGATCTAATGTTTAAAAGATTCTCGGCATACTGTTCTATCTCCTCAAATAAATGGCTCAAATCTACTGTGTCGATGACTTCCATAATTGCCCGCTCACGGGAAGAAATCTTTAAAGCAAAATTAGACCTTTTCAAGATCTCGATGCCTATGTCATCTTTGAACATACTGGAAGTTCTGACGCGAAGATCAACTCCCCAGTCGTTTGTTCTTATCCAGATAGGCATTCTAAAGCGTCTCGTTGCGATTAAAAATACCGCAGGTCTGTTGCCCATATTCAGGTAATGGCTCACTCCTAACAGCTCAAGTGCACTGCGACCGCCAACATGCATGGGAAGCTTTAGTTCATTTTGGGCGGCATAGAGGGCGGCTTGCCAATCGAGATGATCGCCAGCTTTGAGGTAAGCTCCACCCCCCAGCCGTTGTAACAGACCAGTAGCCAAATACTTGTGGATAAGAGGGCGGCCGATTTTCCGTTTTTGAAACCACGCCGATGTGTGAATTTCCCCCTGTCCCCATTCCAGTATCAAAAAACTCTTCTTGCTCACGCATCGTCTCCACTGGTTTCGCACGCTTAAAGAGCTAGTTACTGCTGTAGCTTGGATTTGCCCTGATTTTCACATGCCGAAGTGTTACGGCAACTTTCTAAAATAACTAGCAAATCCTTCGCCCAGTCTTCCGCCAAGTGGAGAAGGAATCCAAGGGTATACACCTTCATTCTCCACCATCCAATCCGATATGCAATTTGCGTCCACACCCTTGTAGGGGGGTGCGGACATTTCGTTAAGGAAAGAGCAACATAGAAAAAACATTGTTGATTTTCCAACAAAGAAAAGATTAAAGATAGACGCAAAGCAGAACTATGTTATCTGTGGAGATTGTATAGATTGGCTTGAGGATATACCGCCCGCATCGGTTGATGTGTGTTACATTGACCCGCCTTTTTTCTCAAACAAAAACTATGAAATTATTTGGGGCAATGGCTACGAACGTCGCTCTTCTGAAGATCGCTGGAGAGGTGAGATTCTTACCTACATAGAATGGATGGAAAAAAGAGTTAAATTGATTCATCTATTTGAGCGTATCATCAAATGCTCAACTAATGAAGGTGACATAGTGCTTGACTGCTTTGGTGGTGGGGGGACTACAGCAGCTGTGGCAGCTAAACTCAACAGAAAATTTATTGTGGGCGATGTATCACCTGTGGCCGTGCGGGTTATCAGTGATAGGCTCAGCAAAATAACTGATACACCGGAATTTGACTTGCTTAACGTTCCTCGCACCAAAACGGAGTGGCTAGAAATGGGTGGTCACACCTTTGCCGAAAAAATCTGTGGGTTTATGGGCTGGGAGTGCAACCCGAAGAAATCCGATGATGGTGGCATTGACGGCTGGGCGAATAAAGGTGCTTGATATTAGCCTGTGATGGTAAAAGCCTCAAACCAAAATATTCTTAGTGTAAACAATACCTTTCTTGCCCAAAAAAGTAACGGGTGGGTCGATAACTCTAACAACTTCGACATACCACCCCCACTTCGGTTTGTCCCATGCCCAGGGGGAGTTTTTATCTACACGGTGTCGGGGGTAATCGGCATAGAATAACTTAGGATCTTTGTATTTGAAGCACTTGGTAAATTTGATGATAGCAGTAATACGAGACTTGAATTTACCTGTGCAACCATGGGTCTCGATTAGTAGCATGTCTTTGTTAAGATAGTGTGGTGGGATAGGGTAGATGCGGGTTTCGATGGTTTTTCTGCCTGCAAGAATTTCTCTGGAGATAGGCCATTGAATGTTGATACCTGTGTAGGTTTTTTTAGTCATGATGGTTGAGGGGGCGATGCAAAGTGCTTTTGTCGTAAGGCTTGAGGCACTTGTTGTTAGTGTGTTTCATCCTTACATCCCAAGTTATATCACGCGCGGTTTTGGTTTTAGCAAATTTTTCAACGCGGTCGATGGCATTGCAGCAGTCTTTCTTATTAGACCACAGGTCTTGGTCTTGCCAAAAATGATTCTCACCATTACCGATGTAGCAGGTGGTGAATTGCATGCCTCTTTGCACACACTTGGCATGGATACGCTCATAGTAGGCTCTGATCTCGGCATCGCTATAGTGAAAGTCACGCGATTTTTTCTCGGTGAAGATCGCCGTCTTTTTAGTATCGTCGCGGTAAAATTCTCGCAAATTTCGCCCGCTAGCCTTTTCTATTTGATTGAGAGAAAAACTCGAAAGTCTGACAATACCCGCTAAAATCGCTGGCACGCCGTGTTCAGCAACAGCATCTACTATGTCAAAACTGGAATAGTGGAAGGGTGCAGGCATATTGTTACGATCAAAGTTAGGATCAGTGAAATAACCATCGGGATAGATAGGGAAGAAGGGGTTAAGCCTTGCTGTCGTCCAAAAGCCACTACGCACCAGTTTTTGTAAAGCTAGCAGTCGCCGCTTAGCGCTAGGTGCACCTGGCTCTATCAGGCGGTTCATGGTATCGTCAATCGAAGCAATACTCATCTGTATTGAACAAAGATCAGCACGTAGCAACTACATATATTCATCGTGGGCAATCAAATCGGAACGCGTAAAGATGATATAAGGATAATCGTAGTAGTTGATAATTTTGAGCAGTTCTTGTGTGACTTGGTATTTCTTATCTATAAACATAAAAGAATCGGACATCGAGCCGATGCGTAGCGGGACACGCATGGCAAGCACTTCACGCCAGCGAGACATGTTATCGGTCTCAAAGGCATAGTAAAAAGTTTTCCAGATTTCAGTAATATCGACAGGCATGGGGAACGGACGATTCCAGTAGGCATGCACCGTTAACTCAGCTTTGGCATAGCAGTAGACAAAGCGTGAGTAAGCCGATGGCAAAGATGACAAAGCTTATCATCAACATCCGCAGCAGGATGCCTGCCAAGATCGTTGTTCGTTCGCCAAGACGTAAGTTACAACCATCACCACTGAATAAAGAAGAGCAAATGCCTCTGGTATACGCGTTGCACCCATTTTCCCTGTCTACAGCGGCAACAAATCAACTGAAGCCTAACAAAGGTTTGGACACTCGCTTAAACTTAGTATGTTAAAGGCATTTCCACTGCCGAAGTTGCCATCTGATACGGAAGATGAACTGAGAGGTTACTTTGCTGATTTTGGAGAGCCTTTCTATATTGAACAAGGATCAGCACCAATGGCAACGCCCTACGCGTTTATGACAGTGACAGGTTGGCATCTCTTGAATGCAATAATACAAGAAAAGGAAACACAGGTGGTGGTGGCCTTGATTACCACCACCTATGCCCTTGTCCGTCAGTTAATGTGTCGTTACAGGATGCGGCAAGGCGAGACGATCAGCTATGAGAATTTGTGCGACACGCTCAGGCGGACAAGATTTACCCTGTTGCGGCATATCAAGACAGGAGAGCTGTACGGCATGCCTAACATAAAAGCCTCCCCGCGGGCCGAAAACCTCTACCGCATCGTCGGACTGAAATGCTCCTCTGCACCCTTTAAGCTCTAAACTACTGCGCAAAACTTGCGCACATGTAGTGCCCTACACAGGAAGCACATCCCTGTAATTACAGTATGTTGGGAAATTTACCTGCGGAACTCAGGATAAAACACAGCTAACGAAAGTCACTTGTACGCCTCCACATACATCCGCCACGGTGCGGGGTAACCTTCCACCGTAGTGTGTGTCTCGTGGCAGACAAAGTCAGCAAGACTAGCGATATCAGCCCAGGCAGTACGGCGCTGTTCAGCCGCGGAGAGATAGTCTTCGTAAAAAAAGTTGATACGGCGAAAATTACTGCGTTGCAGCCAATGCCGTAAAGCTGTCGGGGAAGGTAAATACCATATACCCGCCGCCCCCGCATAACGCCGCGCAGGCAAGAGCAACATAGGTGCAGAACTGTTGATCCCCTGACAATCGATCAACACACGCCCGCCCGCAACAAGACTGTGATGAATGCGGCGCAAAATCGCAACAGGATCAGTATGATGATAAAGAATGCCGAGACAGAGGACAAGATCGAAAAAGACAGGATAATGCTGGAGATGTTCAACACCGAACGGCTCGAAGTAGAGGTTTGCCACTTGAGCATAGCGTTGCAAGAAATGAAAATTAAAATAACAACGTGCATTAGGCTCAAACCCCACCACGAGAGAGGGGTTTTGTGCGGCGAGACGAAACATAAAATAACCGTTGTGGCAACCGATGTCGGCGATTTTTTTATTTTGCACACCGTTAAGTTTCTTCGCCAGCCGCTGCCATTTCCAATCACTGCGCCATTCCGCATCGATGTCGATACCAAACAACGACCAAGGGCCCTTTTTCCACGGCTTGAAGGCCTGGCAATGTTGCCGTAACGTACGCTGTGCCGCAGTGCCCAGTTCTTCCGCCGCCCCGATAGTAACGGCATCACCGCGAAAGTTTACATGTTGTGCGAGATGTGCAGGCGTAGCAAAGATCGCTCGGTAACGCACCCACTGCTGTTTGAGGATTGCAATCGCCCGCTGGCGCACCCCGTGCAACGCAACAGAAGGAGCAAGATAATCCTGCTGTCGCTTGGCGATCAGGTGTTCAAAATACATGTGAGTGACCTTCCGAAGGGATACAAGGTCTAAAGATGGAAGTCGGTCAGTTCGGTGTCGGGGTGGGCTAGCTTGCTGCTGTCGCCAAAAACATGCACAGTGATCAACCCCGCCTTAACCGCCGTCTTCTCAACACTCGCGTTCGCTTTCGCATAGGCCAAACAACCAAAGACCCGCTTGCCGCGGCAAGCGGGGAGAAGAATATATTGCGAGCAAGGTTTCCAACGCGGGAAATTGCGTAGGTACTTGTCCACAAATCTACCGATATCATCGTGGTGCATGGTTACCTTGGTTTCAACGACTACGATGTCACGTTCACCGCTAGCAACGATATCGATCTCGCCGTATTCATCCTCGCCCCCCGCTTGGGGGCAATACACATCGACGTTGGGAACGAGATCATCGACACTGATACCCGCGTGACCGTCGAGGGTCGCGAGAATACCCGACTTGATCACAAACTCAGCCAGCTGTCCCCACATGCTGGATATCTCGCCTATCTTCACCGCCCAATCCCTGCGGTCAGCCTTGCGCTTGTCCTCGAAATCTTTGCGGTCAGCCTTGCGCTTGTCCTCGAAATCTTTGCGGTCAGCCTTGCGCTTGTCCTCGAAGTCTTTGCGGTCAGCGGCGCGCGCTTCGCGCTCGGCCGCTAAAGCCGCCTCGAAACGATCGAGCCTCTCCTCCCGCACTGGCGGTTTTCCCTTACCACTCATCCCTACTGCTCCCGAGCAACGATCACCTTCCCCTGAAACTACCGCGAGCACCCGTAAAAATCAAGTCAATTCAGTAGGATCGGCGGAGCAGCGATGCGTCCTGAAAATCGGCAACTCATTCTCGTTTGGATCACTCGGTAGGAGCAAAAATTTGTAAGTACAATCGCTGCACCTCAAACAAATTTGCTTCGTTCAATAAAACTACCTCCCCGTCTTGCACAGCAATCGTCATCGTGAGACGATCGCTATCGTTGTTGAGGGCAAGAACACTGCGCAAATTCGCCCGCACCGCTTCGCCATCACCCCTCGTCGCCGCGAGACGTGCAGCAAACTCAAAAATATCAGCCTTGGTCTCGATCCCGAGCAGTGCCGTTTCTTCCCCTGCGTCGATGATAGGCTCAGCCCGCGCCGTGGTACGTACCGCAAAATCTGTGCCCACCACCGCAGTACGCCCCCGCTCAGGCAGATAAGCACCGTCGCCCGCGCTGCCCAGCTCACGCAAGGCACGGGCAATGTCCCGACGACCCGTTCTTTTCCGCTCCCCTACTCGCATCAACAAAGAAACAACATGCTTGCCATGCTCCTTGAGATAATCGCTGAGGCTGAGCATGGACAGAGGCTCTTTGCTACCGACAATAACAAACACCCCTTCCCCCACCAACTCCCGCACGTTTTGAGTGTAAAAATCCGTCGCGGCAGAAAGACTAGCCTTCTCCAGAACAACCTGCTGCGTAGCACCACCAGCATGCCGCACCACGACCTCACCCTCACCCGCGAGACGGACGATACTACGCAGAGAAGTACGGATAGTATGACGCGAGCTGCGCAACACAGCCAACAACGCTTCCCGCTCATGTAACATCATCCTCGCCTGCACAAGAGGCGGCAGCGGCTTGCCGAGCTGCGGCGACGACACCGCCCTACCATCCACCACAACCGCGAGCTGCCGTAAAGACGCAGCCGCAGCTAACTCGATCTCCATCGTGGCCAGCTCCTGTGCCTGCATCCTAGCTAACAGACGGGGGAAAACCGTCCGCAGCCCCGCCAACCCACCTCCCTGCGCCGCCGCGAGCTGCGATGCGACAAACAACACAACAACTACCATCAAAGGAAATTTATACATGGCAGCCCAGTTCCTTAATAACAAACAGATTTTACCCGCCTAACACACTTACCCATAAATACACAACCGTAATGTAAGACTGGACACGCCAGTATTCAACGAAGTTGTAATATTCTCAAGGCATAGTCTTACAAGCAGTAACATGAAAATGTTACCCATATACCTTTACTCGTTTACTCGTCGCATGCCCTGACGACATTCGTGGGGTGACCTAGCTCCCTGTTTGCGTTCATATTCCATTGATCCACTTCAGCACAATCGGGATAAATCTTGCATCTACCAACACCGCTGGCTCTAGCGTTGCTAAGATTAGAAATACTGCTCGTGTACAGGTAGCGCAACTCGCCACAGTCGGTAACCCTAAAACCGAGTTCGTTTTTCGCATTGCTGCCATCTGCTGTAGTCCGACAGCCATTTGCTATTCCACACCCCATACCACCACCCGCTATCGTACCGAATGCCTCATATTCCGCTTTATACGACTGCTGGAGCCCGTAAATAATACCCAGGTTAGTCTTCGCCTCCGCCATGCGACTGCGGGCCAAGAAAACACGGAAACGCGGTAGGGCGAGAGCGACGAGGACAGCGACAATCGAGACCGCGGCCATCAGTTCGACGAGGCTGAATCCAAACAACAACTTCTTACCAAACTTCTTCACTACACCCCCCCCGCGCAGCGCTATCGGCATTTTCACCGCCTGGCAGTAGGATTTTTTCTGTCTGTATGAACTTCAAGAGGTTAGTGGCTACAATGGATGTGGTTAAACTGCACCGTGCGGTTTATTTTCTCGAAAGAAAAATTGCAGCACTCGCGTCACGACGGCATCGACCGTGAAGCCGAAGTAGGCGGCAAGGTCTTCCCCAGGAGCACTTTTGCCGAACTGCTCGATGCTGATACACAACCCCGCATCGCCCCGATAACCCTCCCAACCCTGTGCGATTCCCGCTTCGATGACTACCCGCTTACGTTGCGTCGCAGGCAATACCCGCGCACGGTAGGCACGTTCCTGCTGGGCAAAAATTTCACGACAAGGCATCGAGACAACACGTGCACGTAAACCCTGTGCACGAAGACGTGCGGCAACCCGCAATGCTAGTACCACTTCGCTACCCGTCGCGATGAACAGCAAATCATGTGCCTCCTCGCCTGCCAGCACATAAGCACCGCGAGCAATGTCAGCACGCTGGGCAGCGGTGCGTGACAACAATGGCACGTCTTGCCTCGTCAAGCAAAAGACAGTAGGCAAGGAGCTATTCACCGCCTGACGGAACAACACTTCCGTCTCCTCGGCATCGGCGGGACGGACGACACGCAGGCCAGGAATCGCGCGCAAACTCGCCAAATGCTCGACAGGCTGGTGAGTTGGCCCGTCTTCGCCGACCAAGAAAGAGTCGTGAGTGAACTCATATATCACCCGCAGACGCTGCATCGCCGCCAACCGCAGCGCAGGTCGCATATAGTCGGAGAAACACAGAAAGGTGGCAGCAAAAGGCAACGTACCGCCGAACAATGCCATGCCGTTGACGATAGCCGCCATGGGAAATTCCCGCACACCGAAAGCCAAACCCCGACCCGCACGCTGCGCAGCACTGAACTCACCGCCGTAAGTGTTGAATTCCGCCGTCATGTTGGACGGTTCTAAGTCAGCACTACCGCCCATCAAGGTCGGCAAATACGCAGCATAGTGACGCAAAATTATACCGAAAGCCTTGCGTGTCGCCTGCTTTTTCTGCGACCAAGCCAGATACGGTACAGCACGGAAATCAACTTCGTCCCGATAATGCTGTTGCCAAGCCGCGGCAAAGTTCTTGTCGGCCAGCTTTTCCCTCCAACACGCATTTTTTCTCCGCACCCACGCACGCTGAACACACATTTTGCTTCGCCAAAAATCTCGTGCCGCCACAGGCCAATAAAATTTCGTCTCGCCCTCCACACCGAGCATCTTACGGCTGAGCTGCGCTTCCCGTGCGGGCAGAGGTGCACCGTGATAACGATGGTCACCCTCGACCGTATGCGTGCCCTTGCTCAGCACCGTATTACAGATAACCAACAGCGGCTGGCGACGCGGCTGACGGATTAACCGCAAAGCAGCGTCGATCTGCTCGTAATTATGCCCGTCGATACTTACCACTTGCCAGCCGAAACCAGCGAAAATTCTAGGATAATCGTCGGAAGTGACACGCTCGATGGCACCTGAAATTTGGCGGTTGTTCTTGTCGTAAAGCCAAGTCAAATTCGCCAGCGCAAGATGTCCCGCATAAGAAGCCGCCGCTAAAGTAACTCCCTCCTGCATGCAGCCATCACCCAACAGGGCGACGATCTGCTGATCGCACAGCTCCGCGCCGAACTTCGCCCGCTGATGCAGTGCGGCAACGGCAAATCCCACCGCCATCGCCGCCCCCTGACCGAGCGGCCCCGTCGTGCATTCCACCGCAGGGAAGTGCTGTTCAGGATGGCCAGGGGTACGAGAATGGAGTTGGCGAAAGTTGTGCAGGTCTTCTCGTTTGAGGTAACCGATGGCGTAATGTAAGGCATAGAGCAACATCGACAGATGCCCTGCACTCAAAATAAAGCGATCACGCCATCGCCACTGCGGCTCATCGGGATCGTAGCGCAGATAGTCCGCGAACAACACGGTGGCCACGTCCATCGCCGACAGTGCCCCGCCGATATGTCCGCTCTGCGCTTCTTGCACAGCATCGATGACCATCGCGCGCAAGTAGTCGCTCAGTTTTTGCCAGGTCATAGACATGCAAACTCTTCCCCCGCCGCAACACAGACATCGTACTCGCTCTTATTGAACCAGGTCATCTGACGTTTAGCATATTGGCGCGTCGCGTAAATAATTCTCGTCGCCAACTCTCCCTCCGCTAACTCCCCTTGCAAGTAGGCAACGACCTGCCGATAGCCGATACTCTGCATCGGTTTAGCATGTGGAGGGCAACCGCTCGCCAGCAATGCCTTAACCTCCGTCACCAACCCCGCGGCGAGTATACCTCGTGTGCGGGCGGCGATACGACGATGCAGTTCCTCCCGCGCGGGTTTGAGATAAATGACCCGTGGCGACAGGGTTGTGCCAACCGCCCGCGGTAACTCGTGCCGTGCCTTGCCACTCACCTGTGCAATCTCGATCGCCCGCAGCAACCGCACACGATCGGCAGGATGCACCTCCACCGCGCGTGACGGATCGAGGGCGCGCAAACGCTGCACTAGCTGAACGTTGCTCAGGCAAGCCAATTCCGCCCGCAGCTGCGCCGCCGCGGGAGGAGTGTCGTGCCATTCGTGCCCCAGCAAAGCACGCCAGTAGAGACCGCAGCCGCCCACTACCAGTGCCCTGTGCCCGCGAGCCAGGATGGTGGCGATCACCGCCCGTGCCGCACGGCGATAACGCCCCGCACTGTAGTCTTCGTGTGCCTCTACGCTGTCGATGAGGTGGTGTACAACCTGCCGTCGTGCCGCGACACTCGGTTTGACTGCACCGATGTCAAAACCGCGGTAAACCTGCACCGAGTCACAGATGACTATCTCTGCCCGCAGTTGCTGTGCGAGACGCATGGCCAACGCACTTTTGCCCGCCGCCGTGGGGCCGACGATGGCTACTATTCTGTCTCGGGCGACGACCACAAACCGCTACCTCACAAGCTCAGTCTGGCCACAATACAGGAAATAAACAGCTGAGACGAACGTGTTTGGCACGGGTAGTGCTTAACCTCAAGCACAAAACTCGTGTAGATGCCCCCATCTTCCCAGCAGAAAACCCGAAACCGTCTTGACAACGAAAATACTCGGCAGGTATTTTTATCACCTGTCGGGCGCTGCCCCTCCCACCTGTTGCAGAAGTGGTGTCATGTATACCGTCGCTAAGTATTTAAAGTCTTTTCACCTTGAAACTGCAACGGCTTTGCAAGTGCCACGTGCCGAGAAAAATACAATAAAATTAAATGCTTGTGCCATAAAGAAGCGTATCGTGTTTCCCTCAGGGCAGACGACGTTGGCCAGTGACGACCTCGACATGCCTTCCCGTCTGTGGTTGCGCAAGAGCCAGAATTTGCAGAAAGCCAAGCGTGATGGTTTCGTGTTTATCTCGTTGACCGATAGGGATACACACTCGCCTGATTTCTGCCAGGTAGGCATAGAAGCCAAGCTGGTCAAGTCTCTCAACCTCGATGACGGTGAGAAGGGTTATCTGGTGCGAGGTGTCCGCCGTATGTTCGTCTCTTCGCTGGCACGCAGAGAGGGCGATGGCTATCATTCGGTAGTGAGACCGATCGAGAACAGTGCCCGTGTCTCCTCCCGCCGTATTCTGCGCCAAGTCAGCAGTATACGTGCTTCGTTGTCGAAGTTATTGAAATTAAACGAGAACATCGACAACAAGACCCGTGCTCTGCTGTTGAGCAGCACCGAAGATCCGCATCGTCTCTGCGATTTGCTCGCCCCGCACCTGACCATGACCTACGAAGAACAACTGCCGCTGTTGTCGTTGCCACAGCTTACCACCCGCCTCGCCCTGACCAGCAAATACCTGCAACGTGAAGTCGAACTGCTCAAGTATTCGTCCGACATTCAGAAACAAGTCGAGGAGCAGATCACCGCGGGCGAACGCGCTAACTTTGTCAGAGAACAGATCAAGACTCTGCAGGGCGAACTCGCTGACCTCGACGAGCACAGTGCGGAGGTCAAGAGTTTGACACACGCACTGCAGTCTGCCGACCTGCCCCCGCAGGTGCGTGAGGTCGTCTTCAGCGAGCTAGAGAAAATCGACCTCGCCCCCTACGGTTCTAGCGAGTACATGATTTCACACCAGTACCTCAGCTGGTTGAAAGACCTGCCCTGGCACAGCAAACCCTTTGTGCTGCCTGATTTGGCTAAGGCCATGAGGATACTTGATAAAAACCACTTCGGCCTTACTGCCATCAAGGAACGTATTCTCGAACACCTCGCGGTGATAATCCACAAACGCAAAATCGAGGGACAGATACTGCTGTTCGTCGGGCCGCCTGGCGTAGGCAAGACTTCTCTGGTCAGATCGATTGCCGATGCACTGCAACGCAAGATGGTTAAAATTTCTCTCGGCGGCATGCGGGAGGAGATCGAGATCCGTGGTCTGCGCCGTACCTACGTAGGGGCGATGCCAGGGCGTATCATGCAAGCCATCAAGCAAGTCGGTGATAGCAGTGCGGTCATTCTGCTCGACGAACTCGACAAACTCGGTAACCGCGACAAGCACAACGATGTACAAGCCGCGCTGCTGGAGGTGTTAGATTACCAGCAGAACAAGGCTTTCAAGGATCTTTATCTCGATGTGCCTTTCGATCTGTCGGGTATTTTGTTCGTGGCTACCGCGAACGATAGCAGCACGATTCCTACCCCGCTGTTGAGTCGCATGGAAATCGTCGCACTGTCTTCCTACAGCGATCAGGAGAAGATAAAAATTGCCCAGAAACATCTCTTGCCGCAAATCAGAAAAAAACTACACATCGCGCCGCGCCGTTTCAGTTTTGATAAGGAGGCACTGTTCACTATCATCAAAAACTACACCCAAGAGGCAGGTGTGCGTCAGCTCCAACGTAAGATAGAAGACGTTGGGCGCAAGGTCATCAGACAGCATGTCGCCACGCAGCAGGACATTCCCGCGACACTCAACGCCGCTGACATCGCACAGCATCTCGGTACACCGCTCTATCACGCTGAACCGAACGATCTGAGCCTCCCGCCTGGGGTCGCGATCGGACTGGCTTGCACCGCCTTCGGGGGTGAAATCATGTATGTCGAGACGATGCAGATGACGGATAAAAACGGCGGGCTACTGCTGACGGGGCTACCTGGCAAGGTGATGCAGGAAAGTGCGGCGATGGCACGTTCGGTAATCACCGCTCTGGCAGAAGAACTAGGTATCGCTACTTCCTGCTTGGAAAACTCACGCTTGCATGTGCATCTGCCCGACGGGGCAACTCCCAAGGACGGCCCCAGTGCTGGTTTGGCGGTGTTGCTGGCCTTAACCAGCCTCCTGACCCGCCGCAAGCTAAGAGCTAGCCTTGCCGTCAGCGGCGAGATAACCCTGCGTGGGCAAGTATTGCCTGTTGGCGGCATCAAAGAGAAAATGCTCGCGGCTTTCCGCTACCGCAAGAAGGAGATCATCTTACCGCGTGCCAATGTGCGTGATCTACTGGATGTGCCCGACGAGGTGTTGCGTGCGCTTTCCTTTCACCTCGTAGCTAACATGCGCGAGGCTCTCGTCTGCGCTAGACTGTTGCCCGTTGCTCGTCCTGTGCCTGCCCCGCAACGTTTACGCAAGAAGGACGTGCTCGCTTTGGTGACCGCAGTGCGATGAGCAAAAAAATTCTCTACGCCGATGCCAATGCGGGTCTACCCGTTACCAGCCGTCATCTCGCGCAGGTGTGTGCGCGTCTGCTCGCTGCGGACGGTAACCCGTCGAGCGTTCATACGTGCGGACGTAAGGCACGCATCGCGTTGGAAGAAGCGCGCCGTGCTATCTGCGACTATCTCCAGATAGGCAGTGAGCAGTTCGTCTTCACCTCTGGCGGCACGGAGAGCAACAATCTCGTCATACGGGCACGGCTGGCGGCGGGCAAAAAAACACCGCATATTGTCTATACCGCGGGCGACCACCCCTCGGTACGTACTACGGCAACGTGCTTGCACGAACAAGGTCTGTGCCGTATCGACAAGATACCTCTCGATCGTCACGGTATCGTGCAACGTGCCGCACTTGCCTCGCTGCTCTGCGATGACACCGTGCTGGTCTGTTTGACGCACGCTAATAGCGAAACGGGGGTCATTAACGATGTTGCGGCACTCGCACAACTGGTGAAGGAACTACAACCGCAGATACATGTGCACTGCGATGCGGTGCAGACATTGGGTAAACTCGATCTGCGGGGTTGTTTCGCTCGCACCGTCATCGACAGTGCTGCCTTCTCGGCTCATAAACTGGGAGCATTGAAAGGCTGCGGCGGTCTTTACGTCAAGGACAGCCACGCGTTACCCGCCCAGATAAGCGGCGGCTCGCAAGAACAGCAGCGGCGGGCAGGCACGGAAAACCTCAGCGGCATCATCTCCTTCGGCCTCATCGTCGCAGCCTTAGCGGAACGGCTTCCGCATGTCTGCCAGCATGTGCAACAACTCAAGGACACGCTGTGTGCTGCCCTCGCTGACATCCCGCATGCTGTTTTGCACGGTGATCCAGCACACTGTTTGCCTAACACGGTAAGCTTCCATATCGACGGTGTGCGTGGTGAAGACCTGGTTGTGGCTCTCGATCTCGCGGGGTTTGCTGTCTCCAGCGGCAGTGCTTGTTCTTCAGGAATAGCCCGCAGTAGCCGCGTCCTCAAGGCGATGGGCTATGGGGAAAATGCTGCGAGCAATGCGGTTCGTGCCAGTTTTACCACCCAGGGCGATCGGCATGACATCGCACGCATGGCGGCTGTGATACGTAACGTGGTGGCAAGCAGCGCGGGATGAGTGTTGCGCTGAGTGTCCACCCGTGTCAAGGAAGCCTGCCTAACTGCAGCCCGTTGTCTCGCCGCAGCTTAAACACTTCAGGCACGAGCCGTTGCGCACCAGAGTCAATGAGTTGCAGCTAGGGCAAGGCTCACCTGCATAGCCGCTGGCACGTGCCTGTTCCAACGGTGCCGCGAGAGCCAGCTGGGTTTCGGACTTTAGTAGCCGCTCCTTATGAGGGGTGTTGCTCAAATCGCCGCGATCGAGATAATTGATCGCCAAATCTCGAAACAGAAAATCTATAATAGAAGTGGAGTGCTTGATGTTATTGTGCCCTAACACCAAACCGCTCGGCTCAAAACGACTGAAGGTGAAGACATCGACGAACTCATCGAGCGGTACGCCGTACTGCAGACCAAGACTGACCGCGATGGCAAAGCTGTTCATGATGCCACCGAGCAACGTGCCCTCCTTATTCATGTCGAGAAAAATTTCCCCTAGATCGCCGTTTTCATATTCACCCGTGCGCAAATAAATATTGTGCCCCTCTATCTTCACCTTTTGCGTGTAGCCTGAACGCTTGTTGGGCAGATGCCGTCGCGTTCCCTTGTGGAAACGCACCAAATCTTCCCCCACGCCCCGCACATCCACGCCCTCCTCGTACCACTCGCTTTGCTGTGTGGCCAGTGGCTGGCTGAGTTTCGAGCCATCACGATAAAGAGCAATCGCCTTGATCATCGATGCCCACGCCTGCCGATAAACACGGTCGATATCGGCCAACGTCGCTTCGTAAGGCAAGTTGATCGTTTTGCTGATCGCACCCGATACATGTGGCTGTGCTGCCGCCAACATCGCGAGATGCTTGGAGGGAGAAATATAACGTTTCCCCTGTCGTCCACATTTGTTGGCACAGTCGAACACCGCGAGATGCTCTTCTCGTAGATGAGGTGCACCCTCCAAAGTCATCGTGCCACAGACATATTCATTCGCGGCGGCGATTTCCGCGGCCGAAAAGCCGATGTGGGGCAAAATGTTGCAAGTCGGATCGTCGAGCAGTGCACGCTCGATTTTCAGAGTTTCGACACAAAACCTCTCGCCCAACGTCCATTTGGTGAAAGCAAAAGAAATATCAAAAATATGTGGCATCTTAGCATTGAGTGTGACCAACATGTCATCGGTGAAACCCTTTTCTTTCAAGCTCGCAAAGTTAATGTGGGGTGCTTCTGCTAACGTGCCGTGCCCTACACAATAGGTAACGATTTCTTTGATCTGTTGAGGGCGATAACCGAGCGGTTGCAGGGCACGAGGCACAGATTGGTTGATAATTTTGAAATAACCACCTCCCGCCAGTTTTTTGTATTTGACCAGCGCATAATCAGGCTCGATGCCTGTCGTGTCGCAATCCATCAGCAACCCGATTGTGCCTGTCGGTGCGATGACGGTCGTCTGAGCATTGCGGTAGCCATACTGTGTACCGAGTGCCAATGCTTCGTCCCAACACTGCTGGGCGGCGGCCAGCAGGTAGGGGGGACAGTGCTCGGCGGCAATCCGCTGCGGTTGGCAAGATAGTTTGTCGAACGGTAGTTCAGCGTGGGTAGCGGCACGATGATTGCCGATAACCCGCAACATGTCGGCACGATTGGCCGCAAAGCGCGGAAACGGAGCAAGTTGCTGTGCCAATTCCGCACTGGTGCGGTAAGCTTCTGCGGTCATCAACGCGGTCAATGCCGCACCGATGGCGGTGGCACGCTCGCTGCCATAAGGAATGCCCATCGTCATCAACAGTGCGCCGATATTGGCATAACCGAGACCGAGGGTGCGATAGTTCCAGCTCTGGCGAGCGATCTCACGGCTAGGAAACTGTGCCATCTGCACCGAAATGTCGAGCACCACCGTCCATAGGCGGCAGGCGTGACGGAAAGCCTCGACGTTGAAAGTGCCCCGCGCATAATCGTAAAACTTGAGTAGGTTGAGCGATGCGAGGTTACAGGCCGTATCGTCGAGAAACATGTACTCCGAACAAGGATTGGAAGCTCTGATTCTCCCGTCTTGAGGACAGGTATGCCACTCGTTGATGGTGTCGTCGAACTGTAAGCCTGGGTCGGCGCACGACCAGGCGGCGAAACAAATATCGTTCCACAACTGCGTCGCAGACACGCGGCGCACGACACTACCATCGCTGCGGGCAGTCAACGCCCAATCTTGTTTCTCTGCCAAAACTTGCATGAAAGCGTTCTTGATGCGTACCGAGTTGTTGGAATTCTGTCCCGCGACAGTTTGGTAAGCTTCCGAATTCCAGTCGGTGTCAAAACTCTGCACATCTATCTGCGTATGACCCTGCCGTGCCAACTCCAGCACTCTAGCGATGTAGTTGGGCGGCACGTGTGCTTGCTGTGCGGCACGACAAGCCTTGCCCAACACCTTGTTGCGGCTCGCATCGCAGCTCTCGGCTGAGACCTTGCCACCTTGCTGGCAAGCTACGAGCACCCTCTCCAGATGCTGTTTGAGAGCCTGTGCCCCCGCGACCAGGGCGGCTACTTTCTGTTCTTCGTGCAGTTTCCAGTTGACGAAATCCTCAACGTCGGGGTGGTCGATATCGAGACAGACCATCTTCGCGGCACGACGCGTTGTGCCGCCGCTCTTGATCGCTCCTGCAGCACGATCCCCGACGCGCAAGAACGACATCAAGCCCGAGGACACTCCACCCCCCGACAACGGCTCACCTCTGCCCCGCAGACTGCTGAAGTTAGTCCCCGTCCCGCTACCGTACTTGAAGAGGCGTGCTTCCTTCGCCCACAAATCCATGATGCCACCCTCGCTGACGAGATTGTCCCGTACCGCTTGGATGAAGCAGGCATGTGGCTGTGGCCGTTCGTAAGCGTTATCCGACGCGACGATCTCGCCGCTCTGTGTGACGTAGTAGTGACCTTGTGGCGGCCCCTCCAGTCCGTAGGCGAAGTGCAGGCCTGTGTTGAACCATTGCGGGCTGTTCGGCGCACCGTACTGATGTGCCAGCATGAAGCAGGCTTCATCGTAGAAAGCCGCGGCGCTCTCGGTACTGTCAAAATAGCCGTGTTTCTCCCCCCAATACCGCCAGCACCCTGCGAGACGATGAAACACCTGCCGTGCATCCTTCTCCGCTCCCTGTTCGGGAACACCACGCCGCCGAAAATATTTCTGTGCCATAATGTCGGAGGCAACATTGCTCCAGCTTTTGGGGACGGTAACCTCTAGTGCCGCACTCGCTCCACTGCCGTCGGGGTTTTTCAGTTCAGATTGGCGCTGTTCGAACTCCAAACCATCGTACGGGCTGGTTTTGTGGGCTGTAAAAAGTCTCGCCACCCTCATGGACGTGCCGAGTTAAGAGACAACAATAGGACAAAGCGTAGCGCCGCAACCAACATCACGTTCCTCACGAGTCATGATTTATTAAAATTCTGGCCAGTCTAACAGAAAAAAACGCGGCCGTCCACCGCGAAAATCGGCGACCACGAGGCTCGCACCACAAATTCCTGTGGACTGTACGAGCGGCGGAGAGTAGCACAAAAACTCGCGCTCGGCAACTGTGTGTACCGAAGCGGGGGAACATCAAGCACTCATCGCCATCTCCCTACGTCCAGTGCCAGAGAGATGGTGCAGTGCTTGGGCAAGGCTTTCTCTGGTCAACGGTTTGCTCACGAAGGCGACATCAGAAAATTCTTCCTGCAGGCGCGCCACGACCTTGCGGTCGTCGAAGAGACAGCTCAAAAAGACCGTGCGTAACGGCATCCCGATGCGTTTAATGCGGCGCAAGCAATCGATGCCGTTCATCTCTGGCATGATCACGTCTAGGCTGAGCAGGTCTACGGAATTTTTCTCCAGAAAATCCAGTGCCCGCAGCCCGTTTTCCGCCTCACCGCAGACGTGTAAGCCCGCTTCGGTGTATATCCTGCCCACCGCAGTTCTTACCACTTTGGCATCATCGACGATAAGTACTCTCTGTCCCTGCCAATTTTTTCCGATGTTCAATTGTCACCTCCTAACTTCGCCCCGCATCCCTTTTCGTCACAAACATGCTTCTCCTTAAGACCATAAGGATCAAAATGACGAACAGACCGACCCGCAGAGGAGGGCTATCGTGCAGGTCGATGATTAACCAGCTGTAAGTAGAGGCTATTTCAGCGAGACGGGCAATTTGTTGCAGAAAGAACAGGTGCGAGTACTCGATCCACCCCGCGAGAGGTGTACTCGCAGGCAACAACAGCAACAGAAACCCGCTCATCACCAGATAGGGGATGAAAGGCAGTAGCAAGATGTTGAGCGGAATCGACAAGACACTCAACTCCCTGAAAAAACACAGAATAAGAGCCGTGATGAGCAACTGGGAACGCAGCGTGGCGGCAAGCTTGCCGCCACACGACTGTGCATGCTTCACTTCTCGAAAACAGTGCAGCACGATGAGGTAAGCCCCCCAGCTGAGCAGCAACGAGTCGGATAAGAACCCGATGGGAAAAAGCAACATCTGCAAGAAGAACACCAGCTTGATCTTCTCCGTCAGGGAAACGTGATGTTCCCCTAGGGCACAACCTTGGTGGGCGAGGAACAACAGCACTGCACGTTGTGCGGGGGCGGAGAAACCGACCAGACAACCGTAAAACAGAATCAGCAGGCAACTCAACAGACTGGCCAGTTTGGTCAGCAGCAGCCAACTGTTAGGAGTCAACAGACGCACGACGTAGAGGGAACGCAGGGTAAGGTCGAGCAGTTTTTTACCTCCCATCGCGATGATGGTGATGTGCAACCCGCTGATTACCAGAACGTGAAACAAACCGAGCAGACGAAACGCCTCCCGCCAGGGGTGTGGCATGTCCTTGCGTTTGCCCAGCGTGATGCTGACAATCCAGCTGTGTACTGGCTCGCATAGGTTGTCAGCTTGGCGCAAAAGATAGCGGCGCATCGTGTGCACGAGCGGTGGAGGCGAGGCACGCCTGGCTTGTTCGCCGCTTGCTAGCTCCGCTGCGCTCCGCCTGGCTTGTTCGCCGCTTGTTAGCTCCGCTGCGCTCCGCCTGGCTTGTTCGCCGCTTGTTAGCTCCGCTGCGCTCCGCCTGGCTTGTTCGCCGCTTGTTAGCTCCGCTGCGCTCCGCCTGGCTTGTTCGCCGCTTGCTAGCTCCGCTGCGCTCCGCCTGGCTTGTTCGCCGCTTGTTAGCTCCGCTGCGCTCCGCCTGGCTTGTTCGCCGCTTGCTAGCTCCGCACGCAAATGTGGCGGGCGGGGGAAGATGAAGTGGGGTTGTTTCCCTGCGCTTTCAGGCACGCTACCCTGACTGTGTGGATAGCTCCTTACCTGCCAGCGTGCCTGGGTGCTGGTGGTGGCGATGGTGGGGCTGTAAAAAAATTGCAAGGGATTATGCTGTACACTGCGCACAGCTGCGAGGGGTTGGCTGGGGAAGGGTGCACTGTGGTAACTGCCGAAACAAAGACCGACAGCCGCCCACAGCCAGGCATGGCGCGCCCGCGGCAACAGCAGCAACGCCAGCAAAAAGGCCAACCATGACCACGACAAGAAGTCAAACTGCCCGACCCTAGCCAGCAACCAGCCAGCGAGAAAGCCTCCTGTCCAAAGAGCAAACCACATCGTTTGCACCCACAATTTTTGCTAATTGTGCAGCACAAGCGGTGTGGTAGCCACTGAGTTTTTATTTTTGACGTGTTGCGGGTTGTTCCTTAATCGTTATCTTGCCGTTTCTGATGCCGATACGGTAGTGGCGATTTTCTTGCAATTCACCGGTGGCAAGCTTAGCTGACAGCGGACTTTCCACCAACTCCACAAGCATGTTTTGCAGTGACCTCGCTCCCAGTTCAGGTTTATAACCCCGTTCACGCAAATGTTTACGCAAGGTAGCGGTGAGCGATATAGAGATGTTTTTTTGTGCCAGTTGGGCATTGAAACGGGCGAGTTCTTTGCTGATCAGTCTCCCCATCACTTCTGCTGGCAAGGAAGCGTAGGTGATAATTTTTCCTAAACGCCCTTGCAATTTGGCCTGTATCGGGACTTGGCTCGCACTCACGCCACTGGGGGATGCCTGTTCCGTCCCCGCTTTGAAACCGACACTGCCACGGCTTTTGCTGGTCTCGGTGTTGCCTGTGATGACGATAATGGTGTTTCTAAAATTGGTCGTACGTCCTCTCTTGTCGGTAAGCTCACCCTCATCGAGAATTTTTAACAGAATGCCAGCAAAATCTGGGTGTGCCTCGCCTATTTCATCGAACAACACCACCGAGAAGGGTTTACGGCGCACGGCTTCGGTCAGAATACCACCTTGTTCGTAGCCGATGTAACCTGAGGGAGCACCGATCAGACTCGCGACATCGTGTCTCTCGCGGTATTCGCTGAGGTTGATGTTGATCAGGTTGTCATCTGCTCCGAAAAAATGTTCCGCCAGCACCTTTGCCGTTTCTGTCTTGCCAACTCCAGTCGGCCCCAGCAGCAACAGCGACGCAGGTCTGTCCTGATCGCCGACCCCCATGAGAAAAGGGGAAAGGTATCTGGCGATTTCTTCCAATCCCTCGTCCTGTCCAAAGATACGTCGCTGCATAAAAGGCAACAGTCGGTCAACCTTATCCTGGGGACGGATCAAGATGCGTTCCACCGCCACGCCCGTCACGTCGGCGACGACTTCAGCTACCTGTAAAAATTGCAGATCTTTGCCTTCATTGACCACGACTTTTGCCGCCGCCATGTCGATCAGATCGATGGCTTTGTCGGGATGGTAGCGGTTAGTGATATACTGGTCAGCAAGTTTTACCGCACCCTGTACGGCACTGTCGCTGATGGTAATGCCGTGGTGCTGTTCATACACCCTCTTCAAGCCGCTGACGATAGCGATCGTGTCTGCGACCGACGGCTCGGCGACGGTGACAGGGAAGAAACGTCTCTCTAACGCACTGTCCAGCATAATGTGTTGCTGATAATCGTCCTGCGTCGTCGCACCGATGCAGTGTATGTCCCCCCGCGCCAGGGCAGGTTTCAACAAGTCCGCGATCCCCCGTGCCGCCGCTGAACTGATGAGCTGATGGATCTCATCGACGAAAAGAATGGCATTACTCTCGTTTTCGGCGATGAAAGGTAACAGCTCTTCGGTGATGACAGCTTCGAGCTGACCGCGATGCATGTTGTCGGCGAGCAATAAACCCATGTCTAGGGCGTAGACGGTCTTGTCGCGCATGATAGGGGGCACGTCTCCCGCGACGATACGCTGCGTCAGGCCTTCGACGATGGCGGTCTTGCCGACACCAGCCTCCCCGACCAGCAGCGGGTTGTTTTTCTCCTTGCGGGCCAGCGCCGTGATCACCTGTTGTATTTCCCGTTCGCGGCCGATGACGGGCTTAAACTTGCCCGCCGCGGCGAGGGCGTTGAAGTCTATCAGAAAATCAGGCACGGAGCGCGCCGTTTCTCGTGTAACGCTACCGCCCTGTTTTTGTTTAACTCTCTGTTCGAGGGTGCGCACGATCGCATTCAGTCTGTCTTGCTCGCCCAGACCGTACAGCAGCAACAGCTCCTGCATCTCCTCACTCTTCGCTAACTGTATCGCGGGTGCTAAGCCCACGTTAGGTACGCCGCGAAAAATGACCCATGCATCGGGCACGGGGTTTTCGCCATCTTCTGTCACCTTCGCCAACAGCAATTCTGCTAGTTCCACGTCATCGTGCCTCAGAGCTGCGTAGAAGGCTGCCTCGACACCTGCGTTCTGCACTTCGACCCCATGTTCGAGCAAGAGCTTCGCTATCTCCAGCTGTGCGCCCTTCTGGTAGTCGGAGATGAGGACATGACGGCCTTTCCCGTCGACCGCATGGGGGTCCGCCCCCTGACGGAGCAAAAACTCCGCGGCGGGAACACTTCCTGCCGCCATCGCCTTCATCAGCAAGGTCTTCCAGTTCCTTGGATCTATGCCATTGATATTAGAAGTGTTGAACTCTACCTCACCCGCGTGAGCATTGAACACTGCAGCTAGCGATGTCATCTTTTCCAACGGGACTAGCATCATCGCCACGCCGATGTCGGGCACAACCCCCGCAGCCAGCAACAGCTCCACCTTGGCTATCTTGTCGTTGTCCTCGCCCGACATTTTACTGGGATCGTCTTGTTGCAAGACGACAGCGTAAATGTCGGCACCACCCGTCTTCTCACCCGTCTTCTCGTGCTGCGAACCGACCCGCTCTATCAACGTTTGCAGCGACTCCTTAGTGCCCGAGTACGCCGCCCAGAAGAGGGCATCCCAGCCGTACTGTTCGTCAGGTGCTTCAGGATCACCGCCACTGTCTATCAGGAGGTTGAGCATCTCGTTGCTGCCCACCCGTGCTGCCTCGTGTAGCGCTGTGCGCCCGTATTTATCCGCGATATTGGGATCAGCTTTGTACTTCAGCAGAGATTTTGCGCTGTCGAGGTCGTCTGCATAGACAGCCCAGTGCAGCGGCGTATGCCCTTCATGGTCACCGTCGTTGACATGTCGTTGCAGCTGCGACAGCAAACGTACCAGCTCCGTCTGCTCCCCCGCCATAATCAGACGATGCAACAGATGCACCTTGCCCGCCACGCCTCTAGGCAACTGCACGTTGCGGCACAGAGCCGTACTGCTCACAGTCAGCACTGCCAACACAATTAGAAACTGCATCGATCCCTCCAGTAACAAAAACAAATTTCCTGCAGCAAGTATCGCTGCGGCGCGTAACACAGCTAAGACAGAAATGCAAGCTTTTGTTTGCTGACACGCGGGATGGAGGGTGATGTGCTGCTCGTGTTAGCCTAACGGTGGTGCTTACTTATCACTATCGCTGGTTGAGCATGTTGTGCACTTTGCCTTTGCTCAGCTGCACGCGTGCGGCAATGGCGCGGTATGATAGCCCTTGCCGACGCAGGGAACGCACGCGGGCTAGGAGCTCGGCGGTGCCTTTCGAGGGACGACCGAGCTTAATGCCGCGTTTGCGGGCTGCTTGCAAGCCTGACTTAACACGTGCGACGATGGTGTCGCGCTCTATCTCCGCGATCTCGGCGAAAGCCGCGAGCATCGTGCGCCGAAAGGGATTGTCGTGACCGAGACTCAGTACAGGCTGCGTGACACTGACGAACGCTACACCGTAGTCGTCGAGTTCCAACAAGGTGCGGATAGCGTTGCTGGCACTGCGGCTAAAACGGTCGAGGCGGTAGACAACGATGGTGTCGATGCGTCCGTTGATGGCAAGCTTCATCAGGTCACGGTAAGCAGGGCGGTTTTGGTGGCTGCCTGAATAGCCCGTGTCCTTGAAAGTGTAAACCTTCTGGGGTTGTTGGTCTCGCTTGGCTAGCCAGCTCTCGATTGCCTCTGTTTGGCTACGCAAATCCTGCCGTTCGGTCGACACACGATAGTAGATGGCGATGTTTTTCACCGCGCGACCTTTAAAAATAACTCGCAGAAACCCAAATTGTATCATACCCTTTTCGGGTATGTGTGCGGTAGTGGCAATTCTCGAAATAACCCGTAGCCCGCGTGATTTGCGGACACGCGCCTTGCAGCTTGCCCGTCGTCTGCGTCATCGCGGCCCTGATTGGAGCGGGATTTATGCGGACGAGCGAGCGGTGTTGGCACATGAACGCTTGGCGATCGTCGATGTCGAGAGCGGTGCACAGCCGTTACAGAGCGACAGTGGCAAGGTACTCTGCGTCAACGGCGAGATTTACAATCACCGCGAGCTGCGCGGCTTTTTGAGCAGACAGCACAACTTCAAGACCTCCTCCGATTGCGAGATCTTGATGTATCTTTACGAAGAGCAGGGAGTTGATTTTCTGCGCGCCCTGAATGGTATCTTTGCTTTCGTACTTTACGATCGCCATCGCCACAGTTATCTCGTGGCCAGAGATGCGATCGGGGTTGTGCCGCTTTACTACGGACGTGACTGTGAGCATAACCTCTTCGTCGCCTCCGAGTTGAAGGCGATCACCGATGTCTGCACGAGGGTGTGGGAATTTCCCCCAGGGCACGCACTGCTCGATGGTAAACTACAGCGTTGGTTCAGGCCAGGCTGGCTGCAGCGCGATTTTTCCTTGCCGCAAAGGTACACCACTCCCAAACGTATGCGTCTTGCCCTGGAGGAAGCGGTGCACCGCCAGTTGATGTGTGATGTACCTTTCGGTCTGCTCATCTCTGGGGGGGTGGACTCGTCGCTTATCGCCGCTATCGCCGCACGTTTTGCCGCCCAACGGGTTGAAGATGGCAGCGCGGCGTGGTGGCCACGCCTGCACTCGTTCACCATCGGTTTGCCTGACGCTCCTGATCTTGCGGCCGCACAGGTGGTGGCAGAGCATATCGGCACTGCTCACCATGCCTTTACCTTTACGGAGCAGGAAGGTTTGGATGCACTTGCCGATGTCATCTACCACATCGAAACGTTTGACATCACGACGGTGCGTGCGTCCGTGCCGATGTATTTGTTGGCACGTAAGATCAAAGCGATGGGGATCAAGATGGTGTTGTCGGGTGAAGGAGCGGATGAAGTGTTCGGCGGTTATCTGTATTTTCACCGTGCCCCTAACGAGCAGGAGTTTCAGCGCGAGATACTGCGCAAGATTAAAGCACTGCATCGCTACGACTGTCTGCGTGTTAACAAAGCGATGGCAGCGTGGGGAGTGGAGGCACGTGTCCCGTTTCTCGATATTGATTTTCTCAATCGTGCCATGAACATGCAGCCTCAGATAAAAATGCCCCGCGGCACACGTATGGAGAAACATGTCTTGCGTCAGGCTTTCGCCGCTTACCTGCCGCATGCCATCGTGTGGCGACAGAAAGAGCAGTTTTCCGATGGGGTCGGCTATCGCTGGATAGATGCTTTGCAAGCACATGCGGAGAAAGAGATAAACGATCAGCAGTTCGCCGCTCGTGCGCAAGATTTTCCCCGCAAAACCCCTCGCACCAAAGAAGAATACCTCTATCGTCAGCTTTACGCACAATCTTTCGCCACACACACTCTCGACTGTGTACCTCACGAAAAAAGCATCGCCTGCTCGTCAGCCGCGGCTTTGGAGTGGGATCAGCGTTTCGCAACCAAAGCTGATCCCTCAGGACGAGCGATGCGTGATATGCTGTCCGATGTTTAAGCCAGGGTCAGCCACTGCGTTACTGCACGCAAGCTTCTTGTGGGTGCTAGCGGTGTTGTCGCGCGTTAAAAAACTTCTCGTAAAAAACGCTGCAGCAAGAAGTCGGCGTGAGCCGCGGCACGCTCGTTGTAGACGGTGCCGAGTTGCTGGTCATGTGCGTCGGGATTAGTGAAGGCGTGCTGTGCGTCGCTATACATGTGCAGTTGCCACTCAGCCTGCATTTTTTGCATCTCGCCGTGGAAAGCCACCACGTCGTCAAGACTAACCATCGGATCGCTGCCACCGTGCAGTACCAGTGCTCTGGTGGCGGTCTGGCTAACGTTGTTGTCTTTGCCCCGCGGGGTTAACAAGCCGTGCAGACTTACTACGCCGCGCAGGCGCGTGCCCGTACGCATGAGATCGAGAGCACACAGCCCGCCAAAACAGTAGCCGATAGCTGCGATGCGTTGTTCATCCACCTGTGGCAACTGACACAGTGTCTCATAACCAGCCAGCAGACGCTGAAGCAGGAAGTCTCGATCCTCCATGAAGGGAGTCATCAGGCGGGTGTTTTCTTCCACACTCGTGCCGAGCACCCCCTGGCCGTAAACATCGAGAGCAAAGCCGACATAGCCGTTTTTAGCCAGTGCGACCGCCTTGTCACACACGTACTGGTCTCGTCCCTTCCACGCATGGCAGATCAGTACCGCGGGGAGGGGTGCGTCATCTTCCCGATGGGCGAGGTAGCCCGCGAGGGTTGTTCTGCCGTGCTCGTACGTGATTTCTTTAGTTATCATGGTTAATCCCGTTGCCCGTTAACACCGCGTGCCGTTCGTCGCGCCGACGCTTTAAACATCGATCAGCAGGTAATGTCAATACTTCGCCCGTCTGTGCTCTTCTCGCAGCCAGGCACAACCCTGTGTCAACGATACTTGGGGGTTGTAACCCAGCTCTTGTTTTGCTCTGCTGATGTCATACCAGTGTGCCTTCGCCAGCTGTGCCGCGACAAAATACGTCAGCGGCGGTTCACGCTGACTACCTAGTGCACGAAAGATCGTTTCGCACAGTGTGCCGAGACACAAGCCGATGCGCCGCGGAATTTTTTTGTGCCGCGCAGGCCGTCCGCATGCGGTGAGCAGGGCGTTGAGAAAGACGGACACGCGCTGCGGTTCTCCGCCGCTGATAAAATAACTGCGTCCACTGAGGGCATGATTGTGGCGCAGAGCTTGCGCGGCGCACACGTGTGCCGCGGCAGCATCGCTGACGTAAGTCGTGTCGATAAGGTTTGTGCCTTCGCCGATAAAACGCAGACGTTTACTGTGTGCCAGCAAGCGCGGCAAAAAATGCGGATCACCTACCCCCCAGATCAGATGTGGACGCAAGGCCACCGTGTAGAGGTCGGGACAACGATTTTGTAGAGCATAACGTTCCGCGATGGTTTTTGTCTCTTGGTAGGCACAGAAAAATTTTTGTGTGTAGGGCGTGTCCTCGTTAACACCTTCCTGTGCTCGCCCGTCGAAGGTAACGCTCGGACTGCCCGTATAGATAAGGTATTTCGTTTTGTGTCGCAAGCAAGCCGCCACGACATGTTGTGTGCCGATGACGTTGGTGTCGTAGTACAGCTGTCGTTTGCCCCACACTCCTGCGCGTGCCGCAACGTGAAAGACAATATCGACCCCTTGTACGGCGCGTTGTACGGCCTCGGCATGGGTGAGGTCGCCGCGCACACTAGCGACACCGAGTCGGTCGAGAACGGCATGATGTTGGCGTGCAAACGAACGTACTCGATAACCCGCGGCCAACAATTGTTTGACCAGTTCTAGACCGAGAAACCCGCCCCCTCCTGTTACGAGGGCATGCATGGAGTTAGGGGGAGACAAGACGTTTACCTATCTTGTGTGTCAGTTGTTCTCGCAAAATTTTGGCGTTGTGTCGTCTATCGACGGGCAATTTTTTTAAGAAGTAAAAATGCGTGATCGCGGCAGTAGTTTTGAATTTCCGTGCTAGTTGTTGTAATTCTCGCCGTAGCTTTTGCCGTTGCTGCGCTGCTAGTTTGTGCAGAGTTTCTACGCACACACCAGCCTGTCGTTGTCCTTGCACTTTGATGGCGATCAGTGCGCTGCATTTTACCGCGGTGTGGGCGTTGAAAATTCCCTCACAGCATACGGTATACAGCGTGCCCGCACTGCAGCGCACACGCTGTGATTTGCGTCCGCAGTACCACAGTTGCCCTTCCTTGTCGTAGTAGCCGAGATCACCCATGCGATGGTAGATTTTACCTCCGTGGGTGTATCTTGCTTCGTTATCGGCGGCGGTGTTCTCGTGATAAGAGTGTGACAGCCACGGAGCACTGACGGTGATCTCGCCTATGTCCCCTGGGGCGGTGTGGAAATCTTTATCGTACGGCAATGCACCGTCATAAATTTTAATTATCCTGACATCGACTGTGGCGAGGGGTTTGCCGATACAGATGCCTGCACCGCGTGCTGTCGCGGGGGCGGTGGTACGCATAATCGTCCGACTGCCGATGAGTGCCACGGGTAGGGCTTCGGTCGCCCCGTAGGGGGTGAAGATCTCGGTGTCTACTGCTAACAGCGGGGCGACGGTGTGCAAGATGCGAGGATTGACGGGTGCGCCCGCGCAAATTATCTGGCGCAGGGATGGCAGGCTGATCCCGTGTTGTCTGCCGTAGGTGGCGAGTTTATCGAGCACGGCAGGCGAGCAGAACATCGAGGCGATGTGGTAGCGGTTGATGGCGGTAATTAACCGTGTGGGTTTGACGCGGGCAGGGCGAGTCATGTCCATCGCGGCGAGTACCGTTGTGCGACCCAGCAGCGGGCCGAAGAGGGCGAAGAGCGGGAAGGTGGCGAGGTCGTAGCTGTCGCCTTTGATAGCAAACATGTCGCGTAAAGCGGCGAGTTGGGCGGCGAGGATATGATGCGTATAAAGCACGCCTTTCGGTGTGCCTGTGCTGCCGCTCGTGAAAGTTATGGCGGCGATGCTTCTCTTCCTTGCCTGCCAGCTGGGGGTGGAGGAGGCGGTGGTGGGACGCAAGCAGGTGGAGGGGTTGAGGGTGTGTGTGCTGCGGAGGGCGGCGATGACGCGCAGCCACAGACGCACTGCTGCGGAGGCGATGAGCAAGTCGAGTTGTACCTGGTGCAGACAGCGGCGTAAATTCGCGCGCCCCATACGTGGGTCGATGAAGACGGGCACTGCGCCGATTTTGAACAGGGCGTAGACCAGCACAAAAAAATCCAGGGTTGGTGGTAACGCCAGTAGGGTTTTGGCTCCTGCTTGCACTCCCAATGTCTGGAGACGGTGGGCGGTTTGGGCGACACGCCGTGCCAGCTGTATGTAGTTGAGCTGTTGCCAGTTTTTGCCGTGGGCGCGCAACAAGCAGATACGAGAGGGGTGCTGTGCGGCGTGTGTATTGAGCAGGTCGGCAATGTTCATGTTCATCGGCGCAGGGGGTGAAAATCACATTCAAAGTGGCTGGCAACCACCTTCTGCTCGTCAGCATAGCAAAAAACCTGCCGCGCGCCATCCTTATTTAGCAAAGCCCCGCGGACAGGGTGGTTAGATGAACAGCCCTGCGATTGCGGCGGTAATCATCGCTGCGATCGTGCCGCCGAGCAGGGCACGGAGACCGAGACGGGCAACGTCGTGTTGGCGTTCAGGCGCGAGACTACCGATACCGCCGATGAGAATACCGATCGAGCTGAAGTTAGCGAAACCGCACAGGGCATACGACATGATGATCGCTGAGCGCGGTGTGAGCACTCCTTCCAGTTGAGAGAGACTCAGGTAGGCGACGAATTCGTTAAGGACTATCTTTTCCCCCAGCAGTATGCCCGCGACGAGCGCTTCAGACCAGGGCACACCCATCATCCACACGAGCGGAGCGCAGATCCAACCGAAGATGATTTGCAGGCTCAGTTGCGCATCTCTGCCTGCAGGAACTAGTCCCTTGCCCCAGCTGTCGAAACCGATCCACTCGCCTGCACCGCCGAGCACAGCATTGAGCAGTGCCACGAGTCCGATGAAGGCGAGTAGCATGGCAGTGACGTTGAAAGCCAGGTAGAGACCTTCCCTCGCTCCCGTGGCCGCGGCATCGATGGTATTACAGCTATCGATAGTGGTAGTTGTGACCGCCGTCACGTTACCCGCGGTTTGGGGAGTCTCGGTTTCGGGGATAAGCAGTTTAGCGGCCAGCAGGGCGGCGGGGGCTGACATCACACTGGCGGTAAGCAGGTGTTCGGCGACATCGGGGACTGCGTTCTGCAACACCCCGACGTAGGCCGCGAGGATTGTGCCCGAGGTGGTGGCCAAGCCACCTACCATCAAGCACAACAGCTCCGAACGGGTTAAGTTCGCTAGATAAGGGCGGATGACGAGTGGAGCGTCGGTTTGCCCGACAAAGATATTGGCTGCCACTGCCAGTGACTCCGCACCGCTGAGATGCATCGTCTTTTGCATCAATTTGCCCAAAAAATAGACAACTCTTTGCAATACTCCCCAGTGGTTAAGTACCGCCATCAGTGCGGCGAAAAACGGGATGACCATCAGCACTTGGAGGGCGAGAATAAAACCAGATTTCTCGCTATCGGCCAGATCACCGAAAAGAAATCGAATGCCTTCCAGCGAAAAGCCCAGCAACGCGATTACCGCGCTGCCCAGTGCGGCAAACAACGGTTGCAACACCCCAGGAACGTGCCAGGCGGGTATACCGAGCACCAAGAAGGCTAGCACAAATTGCAGTGCCATCCCCCAGACCAGCACGTGCACGCTGATGTGTCGCCGTGCGTCGGAAAACAACCAGCAGATACCCGTAAAAACGACAACACCGAGGATACCCATTCTGCGTAGCCTTAAGCAGCATCCAGCGGCGAGCCAATGTCCACTAAAAAACCATCGGGATCACACACGTACAAGATCGCGTAAGTGTAAGTCATCACATGTCCACGCAAGGCCCGCCAGGGCTAACACACGGTAGGGGGACAAGACAATGCTTAAATTCCCCTGTGCGGGTTTCTTTCTTTGTCATCTGGTGCGCCATGTCAAGATAGGCGATGCTTGAGAGTGATGTTGTCGGCAGAAGTTAACAAGGGGGCATAAAAAACTTGCAATTTTCTCTCGCCTTATCTATCCTCCCCGCCCGTGAGGTTTGGTGGAGTTAGTCCTTATGTACAAGAAGCGCCGACGGCTGTTACCGCGTCGCAAGAAGTTTCTCGACCCCGATGTGCTGATCGATTACCGCCGTCCTGACATTCTGAAGCGTTTCATCACCGATCGTGGCAAGATAATTCCCAGTCGTATCTCAGGAGCAACGGCAGCGCAGCAGCGTAAAATAGCTAAGGCGGTCAAGCGTGCCCGCTATCTGGCCTTGTTGCCGTACACGGTCTCGCACTGCACTGAACGTGGTTTTGCGGGTGAAATGACCGCGTCGGCGGCCGCGGCGGGTGTTTCTGATCGCTGGTAGGGATGAGGAATGGCAAGGCGTTGTCAATTGAGTGCGAGGGGAGTACAGAGCGGTTGCCGTGTGTCGCATGCCAAAAACAGGCGGCGGCATCGTTTTCTGCCTAATTTGCACCGCAAGCGGATCTGGTCGCCTGCACGAGGGCGTTTCGTGACCTTGCGGGTGGCGGCTGCGACTTTGCGCACGCTGGATAAGGTGGGGATTGATAACTATGTCGCGTCCAAGGGAGGACAGGGGTAGTGGGACGGGGTGATAATCGCCGTACTGCAAAGATGCTTCGCCGCCGCGGGCAGAAACGCCGCAAGGAGCAGCAGAGAAGGTTGCGGGCAACTGTCACCGCCAGGACGGTTGTTGCCCCTAAGACTGCCCCCACGAAATCAGCCAGAAGCGGCAAGGTTGCGATCAAACGCGGGGGGCAGCGCAAGGCTGCTGCGACGTAAACACAAGTATTAAGTGAGCACATGGCACATCACAAATCAGCCAAGAAACGCATCAAGACCGATCACCAACGCCAACTGCGCAACAAGCAGTACCTGTCGCGGGTACGCACCGCGGTGAAAAACTTTCGCACGGCAGCCAGCGCGGCCGACATCGATCAGGACCAGCTTCAGTCTGTCTTCCGTACCGCACAGTCGTTGCTGGCACGTGCCTGGCGCAAGAACATTCTGCCCAAGAACACCGTTGCACGCAGAACCAAACGCCTGCACCTTTTGCTGAAGAAGGTCTGCTCGCCTTAAGCTATGGTTGCTGCTCGCCCTGCGTTCGAGGACATATTTCTCGCCTTTGCACAACACTTAGCACAGCGTTCGACTTGCAAGCGTCTGCAGGTGGGTACGGTCATCACTACTACGGACTATCACAAGGTGCTGGCCATCGGCTACAACGGCAATGCGCGCGGTTTGCCCAACTGCTGTGATCGTGACGAGCGGGGAAACTGCGGTTGCTTGCACTCGGAAGAAAACGCGGTCATCCACTGTGATACACCGCGAGCGCAAGACAAGCTTGTTTTCGTCACACATCTGCCGTGCGCACGCTGTGCCAAGCGTCTTATTAACCTCGGCTCGGTGCGCCGTGTCTACTACCAGCGGGGCTACCATGACCGTAGCTCACTGCACCTTCTGCCGCAGGGCGGCATCGAAGTCGTTCACAAGCCCGCCATCGTTCTCACCGCCGCGTCGCACGGTAGTGAGTTGGTGAATAGCCGAGGGGGCGGGGATAAAGCCTGCTTGTTTGGTAGTGTAGATACCTCTCTGCAAAACTAAAAACAGCGATACATGGCGACTACCACATGCCAGGGCTGGTGTGAGGGTGGTTGTGGCTGAAAAAGCTCTCGTATTTCCGCCGCGGGCGTGTGATGCTTGATCGTTTGTCGATAAATTTTTACCCCGATAATCTTCCCCAGTGCTTTGGAGATTTCAAACGCAACTCGTTCATCCATCGCTACCGTGCGCTGGAGATGACGCACAATGTGCCCATCACAGTGCTCGACACGGTGCAACATCCAGCTGTGGAAACGCACAATTTCACGTGCGACCTCACGCTGTTCACGATCGACATGTTCTTTGCCTTGGGCGATATCGACGTAACGATAGTAGTTGGTAAGCTTACGTTTGGGATTGATAATTTTAGAGCAAAGAATACCGAGAGAAAATCTTATTACTCGTTGGTAAAAGTTATTGAGCGCAGTTTTTTTAAAATTTGCCCGTGCAACGGTCTCATAGAGAAACTGTCCCGCAGCTTCGGCAAGATTATTGAGCGATATTTTTGTCAACAAAATTGTTTTGCTTTTATCAACATAAAAAAATTCATCCAGTGCTAGACGCACAGCTACTGCTTTTAACTCACAGGGTGAAACAAGTTTTTGTCGCTGTGCTTGACGAATAATTTTTTCTGGCTCGCCAGAGACAATATTGAACAAAGTTAGGATGACGGGATTGCTGGAAAATTTAAAAAACTTAACCAAATCAGACACCAGCGATAACACATGGTAATCAAGATCGATCATAATTTCGTTATAGAGTCGTTCACTGCTATCTAGTTGTTCACTATCGCTGCGTTGCTCTTCCCAAAAAGTATAGGAATGCCACTTTACCCACGGGGGTGTATCCATCAAGCAGTAGAGATTTTTTTTCAAGTAGAGGTAGTGGCTAATAGTGAACTCGGAGGGAAAGTTTAAACCAAAATAATACTGATCTATGTTAGCAACAATACGCACAACTTTTTTGTATTTGGTTTTTGTTTTTTGCAGACTATTTGTTAACGCCGCAGGCAGTTGTTGGTCAGCAAGATGGTATTCACCTGTGATGCACAGTATTTGATGGTGCGGAAATCGCTGTGTCAGTTGGGCAAGTTTTCGAGCGCAGAAACGATCACGTTGGGTGAGTTTGTTTTTACCTTTGCTTTTCACACTGTTGATGCCGAAGATGGGAATTTTTTCCGCGATCGCATAGGCAACGATACGCTGGTAATTTTGCCACGGAAACCCCCAAGTTTTTTCGTAATCTACGCTTTGCAAAAATTGCTGCTCGTCGATTTTTTGTTGTTGAAATTTATCCAGCACATCTTGCTGGGTGGCTTGAAAAGCTTCCATCGCGATAAGACGTGGGCGTGCAGGATCGAACACTGCTAATTCCTGCAGTAGACATACGAAACCTTTTTGTGACTGCTTGAGCGTGTGAAAATCACCGTACAGAATAATGTCAGCACTAACAATACCTGTAAAAAAATCTTCACGATTTATTTTTTTGAAACGGCGAGGTAGACTTTGTTCAAATTTGCGTGAATATCCGATGATGGCAACATCGTCACCTGCAATCAACTCCTGCGCAGCAGAGCGTGCTTGCCGATACAGTTTTGTCTGCAATTGCTTGACCGTAGGAGACGACATGACCGGCCCTACCGCAGTGCTTAACCTACCCCGCCCCCCTTGTCGGCAAGGTAAGCTCGACCCTCAAGCTCTGTCGGTAATATATTTTTTAAAAAAAAAGGCTTGACAGCATAGTTATATCACAGATAGAAGAGCAATGTTTGTTGTTTTTAATATTTTATGGAGGAATCGGCATGGTGGGGGGAGTTTTGGCGAAGAGGCTGGCGTGCCTGCTGGCGTGTGGGGGTGCGTTGTGTGCGGGCGGTACGGTTCAGGGTGGTGTCGGTCTGTTGCGCAATGCGGTAGGGCAGGTCAGTTCGCTGCCACAGGCTAGGCTTGTCATCGGGGAAATGTCTGCGGCGTATAGGGCCTTGTTGAGGGTTAACCCTCGTTCTCCAGAGGAGATGGAGGTCTTCCTGCGTGCAGATATGCCCCTTGCGGTAAAATATCAAGAGCTGCTGTCAGATCGTATGATTCACGGTAGGCCCGCTGGGTATTCTTCCCCTGAGCTGACAAAACCTGCACAGGATGTCCCGCCGCCGTATAAACCGCCGTTTAGTGCGTTCAGTGTTCAGTGATCGCTGCACTCGCTGCACTCGCTGAATGCCTGAGCGACACGGGCATCGTGGCAAACACGCAGTCTACAGCGGCGTGATGAGTGCCAGGCCGTATGACCAGGTATTGAAGACGGGCAGCACACGCGGTTTATTGCGCCGTGCTTGTCCGTCGACGATGAGATAGCGGTCTTCGGGCGGCAGCCACACGTTGACGATCTCCGCAACTCTCCAGCCTGCAACCATGAGATAGCCAGCGAAGGCCATCATTTCACCGCGATCGGTACAGCTAGCACGGTCGAGACCTTCTTCCTTTTTGCAGACGTGTGTGTGAAAAAAGCCTGTTCCCATCAGTACTGCACCGCTGAGCTCACCTAGGGTATACAGCCAGCCGTCGGCAAGATAGCGTTTCTGCACTGCGTGCCCGATACCAAAACCGAAGAGTGTACCTACTGCTCCGCCTATGATGTAGCGGCGCAGGGGCATCTCCACCAACTCATCGCCATCTGTTGGCACACTGTGCTGGTCAGTATGCTCGTGAGCGACGTGCTCTTCAGCTAGGGCGATGCTGGCACTAGTACACAGCAACACGGCGATGGACAGCGACAAAATTTTCACGCTGCTTTCCTCCTTTCCTCAGGGCCTACTCCGTGCCGACACTTCGGAATTTCTGGAGAGAGCTTTAGCTCAGCTAATTGTTTGTTTTATTTTAGATAGTTGCAGCTGCAGAAGTTGCCTCTGCTGAGGGAGACAAATACGTGTGGAGGGGCGGAACATGTTAGAATTGTAGATATAACGCGCGGATGGTCGGGTGTGTTGATGCAGGTGTTGTTAGCTTTCTCCTTTCTGGTATTGCACGGATGTGGTAGGGGTGAGACGCATGCCTTGACTAAATTTGCGTGTGGCGATGGTCTGCCTTGTGGTGATGTTTACAGCAGGGACTTGTTGCAAGCCGATACGACCACCATCGATGCCTTGCGTACCTACGTGCTGAACAAAAACCTTGCCCGCCGTTATGCGACCACACCGTTCAAGCAGGAGGGCAAGGGGCAGGGTGATATCGATGATCTACTGCGTGGCTTGATGCTGGTTAAGGAACTGTATGGCATCAACCCTATCTTCGCCCTGGCGCTGTCTATTCACGAGTCAGGCTGGGGTACTAGCTCTATCGCACGTGGGAGACACAACCTCTGGGGCTGGAATGCCGTCGATGGTCAAGAATATCGTGCTGCGACCTTCGTTTCCTACACGCAAGGCTTCAATACTGTCTTCAATCGCATCAAGCACTCCTACCTGAGTCCTGACGGGCGCTTCTACAAATCCTGCGACCCACCCGCACACTTCCCACGCTATTCCCGCCAGGGAGGCTGTAGCAGACAAGATTGTGGCGCATCGTTGGCGGGGATGAGCTGCATGTACGCCTCCGACAACGGCTGGGCAAACGCTGTGCGCGGGCACATGAATGACATCAGTGCCTACCTTAACGACCACGCCTCCCCCGCCACAGGCTGTGCCGCGGCGGAATTGTGATGCAGCAGCGCAGCAAGGCTGAGGTCACCTCCCTGTAATTATAAGACTTTACCTTTATAATCTTTGCTTAAAAAAAATATATGATACAACTACATGGTTATTTTATATTTTTTAATGGAGAAAAACAGTTGCTTATTCAAAACATTACCCGTTGTCTGATAATGATGCTACTGGCAACGGGGCTGCAGGCTTATGATTTTCCTCTAGAGAGGGGGAAGGAGCTGAACCTTACTGTACCTGAGATCGTGCGAGAGGCGAGCAAGGCATTGGTGTTCATCGCTGGCATGCGTGAGAATGACCTCGCGGAGGAAGTTGGGCCGAGTTTGCTTGAGTTGGCTCGGCACATTTTTCCTTGGCCGCGTCGTCTTCCTGAGCGGCCCGACTCGCTCGCGATCTATCCTGTGAGGGGTTCGGGTTTTTTTGTCGATCTCGAGAATGGCTATGTCGTTACCAATGCGCATGTTGTCGCGGGCAATATATATACCACTCTGAAGTTAGCGAACGGCGAAGGTGTTGGCGCGGTGGCGGTGGTGGGTGTGGACGAGGACACGGACATTGCGGTTGTGCAGGTCAGTGGTTTCAACCCTGAGGGGTTTGCTCAGTTGGCATTGATCGACGACAGCGGTAGTCTAGAGGTGGGGGAGAGCGTGATAGCTTTAGGAGCCCCGTATGCTCTCAGGGGCAGTGTTTCTAAAGGCATTGTGTCGGCTTTAAACCGTGGCAACTTGGATGGCCATACGGCTGTGGGCAATTTCATTCAAACCGATGCCGCGCTTAACCCAGGCAATAGCGGTGGCCCCCTGCTCAATATGCAAGGACGGGTGGTGGGGGTCAATACGGCAAGCATCGACGGTGGCGATAATGTGGGTTTCGCGGTGCCTGCGAACATCGTCCGTCAGGCTGTCGCGCAGATAATTGACACGCGCAGATCTGCGCATGGTTATCTCGGTATCACGACGCAAGTTGCGGAGGTGGCTTCTGCCCGCGACGATGCTGATTTTGGCGGTGGGTGTGGCACAATCTCGTCCTCGCCAGCGGCTTCTCGTTATGGTTTAATGGTATTGTCGTTGCCGCTGTTGTTTGCTTTGCTGAGGCGCGTGTATGTCTTACATCGATATCCACACTCATCTGACGCATGCGCGTTTCGCTGCTGATCTTGACATGGTAATCGCTAAGGCGGTTACCCGTGGTTTGAGTCATATCGTCGTCAACGGTCTTGAGCCGCGGTCTAACCGTGCTATTTTGGCGATGGCGGAACAGTACGAGGTGGTGCAGCCTGCCCTCGGCATCTACCCTGTCGAGGCTGTGGTGGACATGTTGCCCCACACGTATGCTGTAGAACATTTTTCCGTCGCTGATGAGGTTGCTTTCATCGCGACACAGGCTGCTCAGGGCAAGCTGCTTGCCATTGGCGAGTGTGGTCTTGACGGGCATTTGGTCGGGGAGGAGACTTTCGCCGCACAGGAGCGGGTCTTTCTGGAGTTGTGTGCAATTGCCATGCAGCATGATTTGCCCGTCATTGTGCACAGCCGTAAACGTGAACGCCGTATCGCGGAAATACTTGTGCATCACGGGGTGCGCCGTGTCAATTTGCACTGTTTTTGCGGCAAAACAAAACTCGCGCAACGCTTGGCGGAAGAACAGGGTTATTATTTTTCTATCCCTACCAACTCACATGTCCATCAAGGGTTTCAACGCATGCTTGCCACTTTGCCTATCGAGTATATTTTAACCGAGACCGATGCCCCGTGGCTTGCCCCCGTGCGCGGCACACGCAATGAGCCGCAGAATGTCGCGCTCACTATCGCACACCTGGCCACCGTCCGTAGCCTCAGTGAGACGGAAGCACGCCGACAAGTGTTGCATAATTTCTGCAACCTCGTAAAACTGCCCGTGCCCCGTGTCTCATAAACTTTAATAATATCAATGCTTTACAATTTTGGAGGCGAAACTCAGGCTCAGTCTCGTGTTAAAATATCGAGCACAGCATGACAGGGTGAACATGATTGGGCGACGAAGACGCATAGGGCAGAAAAGACAGCGCCACAAGGCTGCCAAAGCCCGTCACTCCCACCCTCATGACAGCGTCTTCAAGACAATCTTCAAGCGTCCCGAACACTGCCGTGCCTTGCTACAGGTCTTGCTTTCCCCTAGCTTCTACACCATCTTCAATTGGCCCGCGCTGCAGATCACCGAAAGCACCGCAGCGGGAAGGAAGGGACAGGAACGCAGAGCTGACATCGTACTGGAAGTGCCGTTGTGGCCTTCCAAAGCCCGTGTCATCATCACTATCATCTTGGAGCACAAGAGTTACCGTGACAACGACACCATCCTGCAGATGCTGGGCTATTACAACGAGATCGCCCAACAGACAGGCGGCATCATCCTCCCCATCATCGTCACCTGTGGCAAGGACAAGAGAGCAGTTATCCCCTCCGATTACCTTAGTTGGGCACTGCAAAAGCAGGGTGCACCCGAAGAGTTGAGGCGGCAACTGAAGAAAATTGCCAATTTTGCTTGTCCTTTAGTGAACTTACACGATTTATCCTACCGTCGCATGCGCCGCGGAGGCGAGGTGGTGAGCTTGGCGTTGTTCGGCATACGTAACTACTGGGATATGGACGAAGAGGTAGTGGTCAAGATTCTCAAGAAGGCACGCCTGTTGCCACAACAGGAGCGAGAGTTTATGCTCAATGTGTTAATGGACTACTACGAATGTGCCGATAAGGGGTACGACGTGAGGGGGTTTGCGGAGATTGAACGTAAGCGTTTTCCACACCTGAAGGAGGAAGAGAGACTGATGCCAGAGATGGAATTTGGCCTTGATAGAGCGAGACAAGAGGGCATACGGCAGGGTATGCGCAAGGGCAAGCGGCAAGGTATCGAGCAGGGTATCGAGCAGGGTATCGAGCAAGGTATCGAGCAAGGTATCGAGCAGGGTATCGAGCAAGGTATCGAGCAAGGTATCGAGCAAGGTATCGAGCAGGGTATCGAGCAGGGTATCGAGCAAGGGATCGAGCAAGGTATGCGCAAGGGCGTAGAGCAGAAGCAGCGGGATGTTGTCGCGCGGATGTTGGCGAGAGGTATGCCTGACAAGCAGATCTGTGACGTTACACAGGTTAGCACAAAAGAGCTAGCTGACATTAAGCATGAGCTGCAAAAAAGCTGATCGTCAGGTGGAGAATAGTGCAGATGAGGGGAGAGGGACTGTCTACAGGACAGAACCTAAGAGAGAGGGGCATCTACAGAAGAGAAGTTGCTCTTGGACAAAATTTTCGCTACGGTGCAAGCGCGGCTTAGCTCGAGGTGGGGTTGTTATCGTGTACCGTATGGCTGCGTTTGTGGTAGTGCTCGTCCCGCTCGTGCTGGGCTCTGACGGACTGCGAAAGGTGGGTGGTGCTGTTTCCTATCGCAAGCAAGCGGGGGTTAGCGGCAGGCTCAGCAGTGTCGGCTCTGACACCCTCAACAACTTGATGACGCTGTGGGGTGAGGGTTTCCGCAAGCATTACCGCAACGTGCATATACAAGTGGAAGGTAAAGGATCGAGCACCGCTCCGCCCGCCCTGATCGAAGGGGTGGCACAACTTGCACCGATGTCACGCGCCATGAAACACAGCGAGGTGGATGCCTTCACCAGCAAGTACGGATTCAAACCAACCCGCTACGCAGTGGCCATCGACAGTCTCGCAATCTATGTGCACAAGGACAACCCCATCACCAGCCTCTCTCTGCCACAAGTCGATGCTATCTTTTCCCGCAGTCGACGCGGCGGTGCTAAACACGACATCAGAACATGGGGACAGCTCGGTCTGACGGGTAAGTGGGCACGTGCCCCGCTCAGTCTCTATGGGCGTAACTCGGCATCGGGCACATACGGTTTTTTCAAAAAAGCTGCGCTGTTCAAGGGTGATTTCAAAGACAAAGTGAAAGAACAACCTGGCTCGGCTTCGGTAGTAAACGGCGTGGGGGGCGATCTCTACGGTATCGGTTATTCAGGTATCGGCTACAAAACCAGCGACGTGCGCGCCCTGCCGCTGCGCAAGAGCGACGAGTCACCCGCAGTCAACCCCACCTTTGCCAACACGGTGAAGAAGGCTTACCCACTCGGCCGCTCACTCTATATCTACGTCATCCGCCACCCTCATAAACCACTACCACGCCTGGTGCAGGAATTTCTGCGCTACGTTCTCTCTGCGGAAGGACAACGGATCGTCGTCAAAGATGGCTACGGAGCCTTGCCTGACAAAATGATCACCACCCAACTAGCAACACTCATACACGAGTAGCGCGAGGACGCTAAAATCCAGTGCCGCGTCTACGCAGTTCCTGGGGTTTGCGCACTACAGACGGCTTCTTTGCCTCTCATCGGTAGACGCGGTGGCGTGCTGCCGTGTTGTCTGAGGTGATTCTTGCGCCTCTTGCCACGTGCTGCTTTCTTCATGGCACGGCGGACTCTTGTCTGTCGCATCGGTGAAGCCATCTGTCCCTCAACGGTTCAAGTTTTGAATGTCTAGCAAATAGTAACAATCTATATCGCCTGCAGGCGGAGGAGTCACCAGCTTACCCTTCAGCTTGGAGGTCACAGGCCGAAACCCAAAACGCTGGAAGAGACGACGCGCCGTGACCATATTCGGGACTGTCTCCAAGTAGAGTTTCTCGTAGCCAAGACTTATCGCCCTGTCGATGCTCATCCCCAGCAGTTTCGCCCCGATACCTCGCCCGCGGTAGGACTTTTCCAACACCAAATCCCTGATCTCACCAAAACCCTCCGAAGCAGGCAAGCCATGCAGCGAGCCTAAACCGACCCCGCCGATAAACTTGTCCAGCCCGCGATCCCGTGCCACAAAAAAGCACGCCCCCTCCTCGCCATAAACCTCCCTGAGACTCTCTAAACGGCGGAAAGTCGCCGCCAAGACATTGCCCGACTCCTCAAACGGCTCGAGGTTGCGCTTGATCAATTCAACGATGAACGGCTCACTGACGGCCGATAACCTCTCGATAACAACATGCTCGTCACCAACACGCGGCTCGTCGATAGCTTCCCTCCAAACACTGGGCTCAGGCATAAAGCACCTGCTTCCGTGAACACCAACCCCAAATAGCATCCCGATCATTCTAAAATTATCCTTCCCAAATGTCAAAAACTATGTCAGCATGCCCGCCCGAAGGAGGACGGACGATGAACACAAAACGCAACTACCAGGGTAAACGCCGTGGCAAAACCAACCGCCTGAAGGCGAAGAAAAAATCCCGCGTCATGCGCAAGCGAGCACTCAGCCCCCACGGCAAACGCACCTAACAAAAAGCCACGTACCCATCGTCGTCGGTTAGGGGTTTTGGTTTTGGAATGGTGCTGTCCGCAAAACAAAAACAGGGGGGAGGGAAGAGGCCGTGCACCTCTTCCCTGCGGGGGCGGGTCAGATCAGATGTGGTCGCAACCACCTGGGTAGGCAGGTTCTTGAGCCTGTCCGAGCACGCGTTCTACAATCAGGTTGCCCTCCCTGACTGTGCTTTCTTTTCTCGTCATAGCATCTTTTAAGAAGCGAATCGGTCCCACGATCGGAGGATTTACCATTGCCAGCGCTTGTCGTTTCGCAAAAGTCCCATAACTGTGTGCATTGATTCCATCCCCTTCAGTAATGGTCTTCACCACCATCTTGCGGTAGAAATAGGGCAAGAGAGCATCTGGCCCCGCAAAGACCAGGATTCTAGTCCAGGCACTGCTTCTTAAAAGTGCCTGCCCCAACTGTTCTTTGCTCAATGCCCCTGACTGTGTGAGCAGTTTGACCTCACCACTGCTCGTGTCGGTCTTGAGCACGCAATAACCGCCCTCGGCCCCCGCGACCGCAGTGAGCGAAAACACCGAGTCTTCCTTCGCACTTTTAGCCTGCACCACGCTCGGCAGCAGAAGACAGGCCATCACCGATGTTGAAAAAAAGATCCTCATAACACACCTCACTAAAGAAGGTTAACAATACGTCTCTTTGATATTAAAAACTTGACCGTTTAGTCAAGCATAAAAACATAAAAATTGTAACTTTATGATAGTATTAAATAAATAAATAGAAACACCCTTTGCCTGGTCGTGGATGCATGGAATCGGGATAGTGCTGGCATCATAGCTCTTGCGGATATGATATAATCATAGTCATCACGCCACAGAACTGGAGTGCACATGCAACACCAGCTGGGTGGTTTCTGCCTGCTGTTCGTCCTGCTGGGGTTGCTCGCACTTGTCGGCCAGGCCCGCGACCGCCTGCACACACACTATTGGCAAAGTAAGCGTTTGCAAACAGAACTACAGCACACACTGCAACACGCACAACACGCCTTGCAGGAAGCAGGCACTAAACTGGCAAACGATAAAAGTCTCTACAAACACATCGCCTGGCAACTAACCCACTCCGCCCAACAGAGCATTAACACAGCCACCGCACACACAGAATATGGACAAGTCGCCATCTTCGGTAAAAAATGCACACTCCTCTACGGTGCGCCTCACCCACCTGCACACACACAAAAGTTGTGCCACACCCTGCGCCGCGGACAAGCAATCACCTTCACCACCTCCGAGCCACCGCAACTCGCACACCTGCACGCCTTCCCCCGAACAGCAGGGGCAATACTGCTCACCCTGCCGCTGCACGAAAAATGGCTCGCCCAACAACTACCACTAGCAACCCTGCGCGCAAACCTACCAGCTACCCGTCTGCTACCGCACAATACAGACGATACACCTGCACGCTTTGTCTACACCCAAACCTACCTCAACCACCTGTTCGAACACGCACCACACTACCAACACCTGCTGCTCTGGCTACAGACACTGCTATATATAACTCTGACCGTACTGTGCGCCACGCTCTACCTCCTCGCCCGCCGCCGCACACACGCACTGCGCAGTGACCTGCAACACCTCGCTACCTGGAGCGAACAACCCACCGCCAGTGAACAGCCACAAAGCAAAGCCCAAAACACACTCGTGCAACACACCCTCCTCAACTTCAGCAGAACACTGCAGGCACAACTACACCACCTCAGCAGCACCAAAAAACAAATTGCCGTCAAGAACAAACTGCTAGCACGTGCTCACAAAGAAAACCAACACTTGCGCCACACACTGACACAACAAACACTCGCACGCTCAGTAGTCGAACAAGCCGCACAATGCAGCGCCCACTTCGTAACTAACAACATCGCCATAAGAGACAACGCACAGGACTTGCGTGCCGCGATCTTCGCCGTCCACCGCCAACAACTGAAACCATTGCTACAGTTGAGCCGCAAATGGCAACAAGAATTTAAACAAAGACATGTGGCCGATTTTCTCGGCGCTTACTACAACGCCGAGCAAGAAAATTTTTTGCTACAACTAGAGAAAGACATGCGCCACCTGGCAGCACTAACAGAAGAAACCTACCTCTCCTTGAGCAACACACTGAGCTTTACCCGCCAACTGAGCAGCCAAACACGCAACATCCTCATCCCCCTGCAGTTTTGGAGCAAGATACTCGCCCGCCACGCAACAGTACTAACAATAAAATTCACCTCAGTACTGTGCCAAGCACAAGAACTGACCACCAAAATAAACACACCGCAACGGATAACATTTATCAACCGTTTCGATGCCGATTATCGTCTACAGGCAGCCCCCACCACACTCGCGGCCGCCTTCTACCACCTGTACAAAGTCTTTCTCCCCGAAACGCCGACAGCAACCGAAATCATCAGCCACACCACCCTCAAAAACAAACAACTGTTCGTTACCATCAGCACAACCCACAACAACACCAATAAACACGAACCAAGCAAAAATTTTCACCTTACCCAAGCACGGATGATTCTACAGAAATACCATATCGAGGTACTGCTCTCATGGCTCAACAGTACCCTAGTTGTCTCTACCCAACCTAACACCAACACCACGCCGCAACATAAACAACAACCACCCCAACAAGACCAACCAGGCTAACACACACAGCAAAAACAACACCCGCGGGAGTAAATCAGCGCGGTAACTAAAAACAACCGTATGCTGCCCCGCAGGCAACGACACCGCCATCAGATTAGGAGCAACAGCATACACAGTAGTCGACTCGCCATTGACAGTCGCATGCCAGCCATGATGATAAGAAACCTTGAGCAACAAATACGCAGATGTGTCAAGACTCAACGTCGCCCGATAAACATGATCGCTGACCTTCTCCTGAATACGCTGACCAGGATAACGCGGCATACCTTTTTTGAGCAGCTCAGCCATGAACCGCTTGCCCTCAACCGCAACACCGCCAGCCTGCAAATAATAACGCGACTCGCCCCCCTCAAAACTAACATAAGGCATATCCTCAGGCGGCTCGTGCACCAAACGCGGCAATACCCCGTGACGATAAAAACGCCGTGTGTAACGACGAAGGTATTCTACCGCCGTCTCACTAGTATAAGCAGCGACGGCAAAAGTACTCTGCACCACATCAAAATAACCATAAGCACGATCAACAACATAAACACGGATACGCCCAAACTGCTGGCGTAAAGCAAAACCATCCCGCAGGTAAAGCGGTATCTGTCTGCCGTTACTGATCAGATAACGCACATTGAACAGTTCGGCAGATAAAGGCGCAAAATCAAACCTCGTGGTGTAATAAGACGATAACGAATCACGAATACCACGAGCATAAGTGGTAAGTTGCGCACGATCGGCAAGCAACGGCATGAGGTTTCTAAAAAAATGACTGCCCGTCCCGAATTTATCATGGACAAGGAAACGAGCGTGCGGCTCGCGTTGCAAAAATTTCGCCGCGGCAACAAAATCTACATCGATAAACATACTGCGAAATGTCTGACGCGCTAAATTAAGATGTTGCACAGATAACAAAACAGCCGTAATGACCGCCAAATCACGCATAATCGTCGTAGCAGAAATATTAAGCACAAGAGAAAACACACGCGCAGCCTTCGACAACAAATAACCCGCCCCCCACGCACCGAGCAACGCCCCACCTACCTGTATGATAGTAGCATAACGACGATAAGGTATTTCTTGAAAAAAAGGAATGACACGAGCAAGCAAACTATCACCTGGCGCATACAACCACATAGCAATGCCGCAAAGAAAAAAATACACCGCCCACGCACGCAACACCGTCTGCGTGCGCAAAGTTACCAACATACCTACGCCCACCAGTAAAGTAAGCAAAGGAAACGAACGCTCATCATCAAATAAATAACCCTCGACCAAGTACTTGACGGTAAGGACAAAACCATCACTGTAAATAGGATGATCGATGAGATGAATCTTTATCAGATAAATACTGTTACCGAACCATGCCACAATCCAATAAGAAAATAGCGAAATAATAACCACTTGACTGCAAAGATACCTCCTCCAGCCTTTACGACACAAAATAAAAAACCATAACCCACCGATACCCGCGAAAAAACCAAACAGATTATGGATGGAACACAGTAGACTGTGCATAACAATAGTGGCTAGCATACCATCGCGTGTCGCTAACACCAAAAAACGATAGTAGCAGGCAAGCACCGACGGCAACAACGGTAACGCCCACAGCTGGGTGTAAAGCCCCATCCCCATCGTCGTACCTGCATGAGGCCCAAACATCGTGTACTCCCTCATGAACACGGAGAACAGCGCAAAACACAGCGAGATCAAGCGCGGCAAACGCATCAGACGGGCACTGACATACCAACACAAAGGGACAAGCGCATGCAAAAAAATTACAGAAGTGTTATAGACATGCATCGGTTGCCAAAAAGTCTGCGTCACCGCAACCAACGCCCCCATCAAAAGATAAGGCAACACATTGTAGTTCTGAAAAAGAGGATAACCGAGATTTACTTGCGAAAACCAAAAAGCATCGAAGCGCCCTTCACGCATCGCCGCGGCAACTTTTATTATCTCGGCAAGATGAGAGGAGTTGTCCGCGCCATAAGCCGCGCCCGCAAAAATGAAATACCGCAGCCCAACATACCAGTAGATGAAAAAGATTGCGGCAAGCACAACCCAAACTAACAACCGACTGAGGTCGTCATCATCCTCGGCAGCGAAACTTTTTAACTTTCCCCACCACTCGCTGACACTTGCATCAAGCATCAGCCGCCTCAACGGCAAAATCAGTCATGCGGTAGATAACCAAACCATCAACCGCAAACAGACCATCACCTCGCATGATACGGCGTTGCTGGTCAACGGCAGTAACTTCGAGTTGTGTCGTCATGCACGTCTGAGTAGGCACAACCTGGCCACGGTAACTCCAGAGATGCGGATACCCCAAAGCCATCACGCTGCTCGTGCCCCAATGCTCCCGCGCCAACAACACATACAACTGCAACAACGACTCAAGCCCCAGCGAACCAGGCACAACTGGATCTTGATAAAAATGCGCCCGAAAAAACCAAGCTCGCGCATCGACAAGCTTATGCCCTCGCACCAAACCCAGCCGCCGCACCCCCCCGCACGGGTCGAAAAAATCAAGCGTGTCTATCATCCTTAGCCCATTATCCACCAAATCAAGAGGATAAGGAAACTTTTTTTGTGGCGGTAACTGGCTAAGCCGCACCCCCCCGATTCCCGTCTGCGCCGCGAGAGCCGCAGGCGTAAAAAAACCGAAACCCGTAGTGGCAGTGTAAACTTTTTGTGCGGCAGCACTGACAGCTAAGGAGAAATTACAGAGAATCATACCCATCGCCTGTACCAGCCTAGTCAGGCGAACCTCGGTAGTAAGCGTGCCCGCACCACGAGAGACAAACTGATGTTGCGTGCCTCGCCCATCGAGATTGCGGAAGGACAGATCTTGTTCCGACTGCAACGCACAACCGATATAGGCGGCTAGCCAACCACAAGGCTGCAAACCTATTTCCAGCAACAGACAAAACGGTAGCTGTCCCTGAGCCGTGAGGTAAGCGAGCTCAGGAGACAAATCATACTCAGCCGTACAGCTAGCATCGGCAGTAAACTCAGCAGGTTGCGGACTAGCGGTGACGATACGATCGAGAAACTTGTAAGGCGGACGCGGTAACCGCGCCACCTTGCGTTTGTGCCTGAACACCGCATAACGCTCCCCAAAACAGCGGGTAGGATCGCCCTCCGCAAACTGTAGAATTTGCTCGTTACGACAAAAAACTTCGGCGGTGGCACGAGAAGACAGAGGGAAATCAGTAAGCTGTAACGACATGTCGGTGAAACTGACAGCACACATGCCATCGACATAAAGATAGGCATCGGCAATACAGAAAGGCGCAGGACTACCGCCGCTGGTTTTGAGATGAACAGCACAACGCAACGTTTTGTGCCTGTCAGTAACTTGACCGCGACACTTGAGAGTCGTCTTAACACCCGCGACAGCATCACTACGATAGTCCCCTGCCTCGCAGACCCAACCGCGTCGCATGGTGTAGACACGCAACGTCTGTAGTGCACACTCATACATCAATGTGCCTGGCATGACACGATCATCGACGAAGTGACAGGTGAGATACCAAGCCTCAGACACGATGTCGTGTTCGCTGACAACAAGACCATTGCCATAGTCACCCCCCTCGGCTTGCAAAGCAGTAATACGGTCGATAAGCTGCATGCGTCCGTGCGGTAAACGACAGGGATTGCTGATTTTGTTGAAAGCCTCGCAAGAACTGCCGAAACATTTTCCCAGCTGCCCCGCCCGCAAGAATGCAAGCTGTGATGCGTCGTAGGTCTCGTTGCCCGACCAAGTCAAGGGCCAAGCGGCAGTCGGGGACAACCGCGGGGGGGCTTGCTGCCTGCGCTCGAGCCTAGGAATACCACGACCTGCGGCGAGCTGCGCGGCGGTGAAAAAACCCGCACAGCCGTTTGCCATCTCCAAAAGCAACTCGCCATCGACTTTGGCAGTGAAACGGAAATTAAAAAACCAACTCGTGCCATACTTAAAGAAACGGTCGATGTTGATATCATAGATGATGGTTGCAGGAGGCGATGGCAAAGGCTGGGCACAGGTAATCTCGGCATCGAGCAGACGGTAGACAGCTTGACCTCGATTGAGAAAATCAATACCGAGCTGCGAACAAAGAAACAAATCCGCCTGACCCGCTTCGACCGCAATACTCAAAGGAATGTGATGGTGATCGAGATACCACGCGTCGTCACGCACATCATGAGCCGTTTGCACATAACCACGGGCGGCCGCGATGTCGTTCGCCTGTTCTTGCCCGTCGCAATGCAAAATGCGGTGACAAAGTAGCAGCGGCTCGTCTGGCAGACGGACACGCACAGGGTAACGATCGTAGGCGGCGAACTTCTCGCCCAGCACCGCGGCAGCACGGCCGCGGGCGAAGGTCAAACACTGTTGGTAACTGTAGCTAGTGCGCTCAGCGACGGTCAGAGTCGGTGTCGTCAAGGTAATCTGTGCCGTGTTTTTTGCCGAGATCGATGTCGGCAAGGTCGTCGGTTGCGGCGGTGGTCGTAAATGAACAAGGCGCGTATAGCCGTCACGATCTCGAACCCTAACCTGAACATGTTCGCCTCGTGCCGCACACATAATGCCGTAAGTGAGTTCGAGTAAACCATGCGCATAACCACAGTCGCCGCGGTGACGGACAATGCTGTCAGTTGTGCCGATAGTGCGGAACTTGTGGTCAGCAGTAGTGCTGATGATAGCCAGTACCCGATCGTGGTCGCGCTGAGCAGCAGGTAAAGGCTTGAGTACGAGGGCACAAGCCGCATCACCATAGCCATGCGGATTAGGACCTCGGGCGTAGATATTGAGAGGATGGCAAGCGAAGTCAACCGCACCGACGATGGCAGTAGTAATTTCTCGGGCGTGCAAGGCGGCGCAGGCCAGTGCGCAGGCCTTGAGGCCGCTGCTAGCATCGCTGGACACCGTAAAAGCGGGGGCATTACAAGCCAGCACACGAGCGATACGGCTGGCAACGATGCTCCCCAACGCACCGAGAGTGCGTCCATAAGTCAAGGGTGGCCACCGCACGTCGCCCTGTTGCCAACGCACGAAGAAATGCCCTGTATGGCAATCGAGACCGAGACCGATATAGATGCCCGTGCTCGCGGGTAGTTTGTTTTTGCCCACCATGTCCGCAGCAGCACAGGCGGTGTTGAGCATCAGCAGCTGTTGCGGCAGCATTTCTTGTATCTGTGCGGGTGGCAGACGGTAACGGGTGAGAGGAGCATGACTAGCAGCGATATGCTTGGATGCGGTAATTGGGGGGGGTGCAAAAATTTCTGCCTGCAGCTGTGCTACATCGGTGAGCGCGCCGCAATGTGCGGCGATCCCGATAACAGCGATAGAGGTATCTCGCACGAGGCGGTGCGATGTCAGGGACTGTGCCTTTGCCCGCGAGGGTTGCCGCTGCTCGTCGCGATATTCTTCCACGATAAGATGAGCGTTGATGCCACCGAATCCGAATCCGCTGAGTGCGGCACAGCGCGGTTTATTTTTTGCGCTCTCCCAGCGTTGGGCGCGGTCGCTGAAAATGAAGGGTGTGCCCACGAGCTGGGAGGCAGGGTTATGGGCACCGATGTTGGGAGGAACGGAGTTGTGGTGTAGAGAGAGCAGAATTTTAGCCAACCCCGCAGCCCCCGCGGCGGTGAGGAGATGGCCGATATTGCCCTTGACCGTGCCGAGGATGTGAGCACGGTCATCTTTTGCGCGGCGCTCGGAACAGAAAAGTTCAGCCAGGCTAGCAATTTCCACCGTATCGCCACGAGGTGCACCTGTGGCATGACATTCGATGTAATCTATCTCAGACGGGGACACTCCTCCTATACGGTAGGCATTGTGCATGGCCTGCAATTGGCCGTGGCGGTCGGGGGCGAGAATATTGCCCTGCACATCGTTGCTCAACCCGACGGCACGGATGATGCCGTGTATGCGATCGCCTTCAGCCAAGGCATCGTGCAGGCGTTTGAGCACGAAGATACCCGCACCTTCGCCGACAAGCAGCCCGTCGGCTTCGGCCGTAAAGGGCAGACAACGACCGCGTGGCGAGAGAGCTTGCAGTTGGGTAAAACCCATCTGGGGGTAGAGCCCGTCAGCGCGCAACACGCCGCCGCAAATGACGGTCGAGGCACGCACGGCCAGTAGGTCGTCCATGGCTAACTTCAATGCGTACAAGGTTGAAGCACAGGCGGCATCGAGACAAAAACGGTCACCGTGCAGTGCGAAGTGTTGCTGAATAGCGATGGCGGGTAAGTCGGCTGCGTAGCGGTTACACGGATCGATCGGATTGTGGACGTATTTGTCAGGAAAATAGAATTGTTCGCTGAGTTTGGAACTGTGTTCGGTCGGTAGTAGGACGTGGCCGATGATGACGTTAGTGGTGTGGCGGTCGATTTTGTGTGGCCACGAGCGGGTATCGTCGAGCGCCTGCTGGGTGGCGGCGAGGGTCAAGGTAACGAGGGGATCACGTCCGAATTTTTCTGGTACATGGGTGTTGGCTAGCAAGCTATCGTCGAGCAAACAAGCGTAGGGTGAAATAAATTTATCGGGGGCGGGGTGATGGGGATGATGCAGCTGTGCGCGTGGTTTCCCGCTGCGGTTAGGGGGGAGGGGGCGTGCGGTAGTGCGTCTATCTTGCAACAGTTGCCAGAAATCGTCAAGATTGCGGCAGGCAGGGAAGATCCCGCCCATTCCGACGACAGCTACTTGGGTGTGGTGGTGGCGCATTGTTCCTGCACAGTAGGTGACACACCCCGCCGTCGTCCTTGAATCATCTCGATGGCATCGAGACGGGCAAGCAAGCGGGTATGGTGGGTAATATCGGCATCGAGCAGCACGTGGGCGTTGTGGCGTGCGGTGACACGCACGGTAAGAGTGCCCTGGGATGGCGGTGCGGGGTTGAAGAGACGGTAACTGCCGATGGCTGCGGGCAAACTGAAGGTTTTTCGGTAGCGACGGTGAATGTGGACGATGGCTAACTGCAGAGCGGCATCGATCATGGCGGTTTCACGTTCCAGCGTGGCGGGAATAACGAATGCAGCACTGCTCGTCTGCGCATGCGGTGCGGAGATGGCGGTGAGCAGCTGCCAGCGCGGGCCGTGAAATAAAATTTCGCGGTAGACGGTGCTGAGGTCGCTATCGTGCAGGTGTAACTGCGGCGGCAAGCGACTACTCGGTAACGGCGGGGTGGTGTTGTGCATGGCCAGGGCGCGGTAGCAGGCACGCTGGTTGTGGTACAGACCGACGCGGCAGGTGTCAGGGGTGCTTTGTTGGCTGCGCAGGGTTAGTTGCACCGTCGCGGTGGAGGGGAAGGTCACACCGTGCAACACCTGAAAGGCTGTTAGATGTCGTTGGGCACAGGCGGTAACGCTTTCGGCGTAGCTGCGCAAGCGCGTCAAAGCGAGGGCGGCGGGCACGACGATGCGTGCGTCGAGCATGTGGTCTTGCAGTGCAGGGAAGGTGGTAGTGTCAAGGTTGAACACGGGCGAGGCGGCTGGTGCTACTTTTTTTTTTCAGTTTGGCAGAAGTCAAGAATATCATGCAATGAGGTGGCGGTGATAAGTTGTTCATCGGCGGCTTCGAGTTGTGGGTGTTTGTCCTTCAAGGCGGAGAGGATCTCGACTCGTTTGATGGAATCGATACCGAGGTCTTCTTCGATTTTCATGTCCAACGTCAGCATGTCTTCGGGGTAGCCTGTTTTTTGTGCCACGACCGCGAGTAGCGAGGTATGCAGATCATTGTCGTGCCCGTTAGCGGTGGGGGTGGCTCGGCCGTTGAGTTGGGGGTCGGCACTGGATGTTGTCGCAGGAACGACAGGTGCAGGGTCAGCGGTGACAGCTGTAGGTGCGGGTGGGTGGGTGGGTGGGGGTGTGACTTCACTGGGGAGGCTGAGGTGGTCAGGTATGCTGTCGGGAGTGGCGCGACGCTGGTTGACGATGTCGTTCAGCGTTTGCAGCGAGGTATTCTGGATATCGAGAAACTTAGCATGCAGGTCGGCAGCGCGTGTCTGTATGTGCTGCACGGCGGCGATTGCCGCTTGGGTGACGGCATCTGGCTTGTTGTCTGCGCTGCTCGCCGTGTCGTTTGTCGGTTGTGTATCTGACATGCTGCGACCGTGCTCGTAATTCACGCGGCCGCCATTATCCGCAGTTGCGGACAACAAGTCAACGTCTTTAAGGTTCGCTCCGTTGATGGTGATGACAAAGTTTTCTCTGTTCGTGTTTGGCGGTGCGGTACGGGGTGGACGTGGGTTGGGGGTGGGGTTTTCTTCGAGCAGACAGTGAAAGTTGCTGCCGCCGAAACCGAACGAGCTCACTCCTGCACGACGGGGGTGTTGCGGGTCAGCTTCCCAAGCACGGCTGGTGGTGTTGAGGTAGAAGGGTGAGTCGCCGTCGGCTAACAGGGGGTGAGGGTCGTCGCAATTGATGGTGGGTGGCAACACGCGGTGGTGCAGGGCAAGAGCGGCTTTGATAATGCCTGCCATCCCTGCTGCGGCTTTGGTGTGGCCGATCTGTGATTTGACTGAACCGAGGGCACAGTATTTTTTTTGTGCTGTGGGGCGACGAAAAACTTCGTGCAGTGCTTGCAGTTCGATGTGGTCGCCGACGCGTGTGCCTGTGCCATGTCCTTCGAGGAGCGTGATGGAAGCAGGGTCGATGCCGTGGCAAGCGTTACGCAGGGCGGCTACCTGCCCGTCGCGACTCGGCTCGTAGATGGCGGGGCCGCGTCCGTCGCTGGCACTACCGATATTTCTGATGATGGCGTAGATGTGGTCTTCCGCGGCTAGGGCATCGTCGTAGCGTTTGAGGAGCAGCGCTCCCGCCCCCTCGCCGATGGTTGTACCGTCGGCATGACGGTCGTAGGCTTTTGCTTTGCCGTCGGGGGCGAGCGCGTGGGTGCGGGCGAAGCACATGTACATGAAGATGTCGTTGAAGGTATCGACTCCTCCGCAGAGGGCAAGATCGCAGCTGTGGCTGTGCAATTCGAGGCAAGCGAGTCTCAGGGCCGCGAGCGAGCTGGCACAAGCGGCATCGACCGCACAGTTGCTGCCGCGCAGATCGAAGCGGTTGGCGACGCGGCCTGCGATAACGTTACCGAGCAGGCCTGGGAACGAGGCTTCCTGCCAGCTGACGTAGGAGTTGGCAATGTCGTTAACGATAGCTTCTGCCTGAGCGTCGGCAATACCTGCTTTGTGCAGCGCGCGTCGCCAGTGCGGGTGGCCGAGACGGGCAGCGAGAGGGATGACCAGTTCTTGTGCTCCCGTCGCGCCGAAGATAACGTTGGTACGGGCACGATCGAAAGTGCGTTCCGCGCCGTAGCCCGCATCGTGCAGAGCATTCTTTGCCACCAGCAAACCTAGCAGTTGTGCGGTGTCGATAGCGGTGATGGTGCGTGGTGCGATCCCAAATTCTCGCAGATCGAAGGGCAGGGTGGGGAGAAAACCACCTTTGGTGATGTAGACGTGGTCTGCTCGGGTCGGATCGGCGGAGTAGTAGTCTTCTGAGCGCCAGTGTGTCGGAGGCAAGGGGGTGATGGCATCGACTTTGTGGGTGATGTTATGCCAATAAGCGTCGAGGTCGGCGGCGCGCGGGAACACGCCTGCCATGCCGATAATGGCGATTTTATTGTCCATGGGGTATTTTGCCCAGCGGTTGTTGCGGTATGTGGTTCACCGACTCCCTGTCGTTTTCCTGTTCCTGCGCTGCGCGGCAGTTTAACTTAGCTAGTTTTTTTTGCCAACCTATCCGCCGACAGTTTTTGCCATGTCGAAGATGGGTAGGTACATGGCGGTAACGATGAAGCCGATGCAGACACCGATGACGACGATGGTTAGCGGTTCGATCAACGACAACAGTGCTTTAACTTGTTCTTCGACTTCTTCTTCGAAAATTTCGGCAATTTTGGCTAACATCGCGTCCAATGCGCCTGTTTGTTCGCCGACTTCGATCATAGAGGTAACCATACTGGGGAAGATGATTGTTTCCCGCATTGAGTCTGACAGAGTTGCGCCCACTTCCACTTTGTTTTTTACTGCCACGATATTTTCTTCGACGATCTTGTTATCTGCGGACGCGGCACAGATCAGCAAAGAATCGAGCATATTAACACCACCAGACAGCGTGGCCGAGAGGGTGTAGCAGAACCTGGCAACCACCGTTTTATGAATAAGTTTGCCAATTGCGGGCATTTTCATCATATACTTATCATAAAATCTCTTCCCTTGTTCTGTCTTTAATAGCATCCTGATGCCGATGGCAATACCTACTAGGATGGGGACAAATATAACATAGTAGTCGCGGAGAAAGTCGGAAAACGAGATTACCCAGCGTGTCAGAGCGGGTAGCTCGTGTCCCGCACTTTGAAATTGTTTGGCAAACACTGGTACGACATAAACCAGCATACCGACAATGATGGAGATGGACATAATCACTACGATTACAGGGTAGTACAGGGCCGATTTTATCTGGCTAATAATTTTGGAAATTTTATCAAGATATTCACTGAGTTTACGCATAATTGCATCGAGGCTGCCGCTGGTTTCGCCGATTTTAACCATGGCAACGTAGAGTGGCTTGAAGACGTTTGGATATAGTTCTAAGCTTTCTCCGAGAGATTTGCCGCTCTCCACTTCGCGACGAATGGTTTCGATTGCTATGCCGAATTCGCGTAGCTTTTGTTGCTCGCGTAATATTTCCAAGCATTTCATCATTGCTACGCCACTTGACAACATGGAAGAAAATTGACGGGAGAAGATGGCGAGCTCGCGCGTTTTTGGCCATTCGTAGCCCAAACGAAGCTGTAGTTGTCCATTTTTGTCTTTGTAATAGAAGAATTCCAGTGAGAGGCGGGGTGTATTCGATCGTGCGGAAATTTGTTCTGCTTTTATAGAGAGGGGGACTAGGCGCATACGGCGTAGCTGTACTCTGACGAAATTTTTCGAGTCAGCTTCAATTTCTCCATAACGCAGATGTCCGTTACGATCACGTGCTTTGTAACTATAGGCGACCACTTATTAACTACCCCTTTGTGTTTTTAGCTTGCCACTGAGGAGATTCTTCCATCATGCCCAATAATTCATCTGGGCTAGAACTTTTGCTCAAGGCTTCTTCATAAGAGATAATGTTACTTTCCCATAATGCTAACAGTGATTGGTTCATCGTCTGCATTCTTGTTTGTTCTTGCCCGATTTGTATGGCAGAGTATAACTGGTGAATTTTGTTTTCACGAATCAAGCTACGGATAGCGATGTTAGGAATCATAATCTCCAGTGCTAGTGCTCTTCCTCCTTTGATGGAGGGGATTAACAGCTGTGAGACGACAGCACTGAGATTAAGTGCTAGTTGTGTTCTTATCATCGGTTGTTGTTCAGAAGGAAAAATATCGATGAGACGATTGAGGGAGGTGACAGCAGAGTTAGTGTGCAACGTGCCGAGGACAAGGTGTCCTGTTTCAGCGACAGTTACAGCTTGCATGGTTGACTCTAGATCGCGCAACTCTCCGATCAGCACAACGTCAGGATCTTGGCGAAGAACGCTTTTCAAAGCGCGTTGAAATGATTTAGTATCTTTGCCTACCTCACGTTGATTAACTAGACATTTTTTGGAAGAATGTAAAAATTCAATTGGATCTTCGATAGTCATAATATGATCGCGACGGTCTCTATTGATGAAGTCGACCATTGCTGCCAGTGTAGTTGATTTCCCTGACCCTGTTGGCCCTGTCACTAACACTAAACCGCGTGGAGTGCTTGCCAATGCTCTGAATACGGGGGGTAAACCAAGTTCTTCCAGCGATTTGATAGCCAGAGGAACGGCACGAAAAACACCTGCAATGGTTTCTTTTTGTAAAAAAACGTTGGCACGAAAACGTCCTATGCCTTCAACTGAGAAAGAAAAGTCTATCTCATTATCGACTTCGAGATTTTTTTTCTGTTCTTCGGTTAACACACTGTAACATAACTCGCCTACGTCTTGTGAGGTTAAGTTATCGACGTTGATTGGATGCAGTTTGCCGTCGATTCTAAAGCGCGGCGGTGAAGCAACAGATAAATGTAAGTCGCTGCCCTTTTGTAGTACAAGAGTTTCTAAAAGTTGAGTTAGGGTGTAGTTCATGGCTTTCCTCTAATCGGTATCTGAAATGGTAACTTTTACTACTTCTGCGGCGGAGACAATGCCGTTTGCCATCTTTATCAGGGCTGCTTGTCGCAGGGTACGCATGCCAGTGCTGATACCAACTTGTTTCAGTTCTGCTGCGGATGCGTTTTGCACGATAGCGTCGTGGAGCTTTGAAGTCATGCGTAAAACCTCATGAATGGCAACACGTCCTTTGAACCCCATATTTTTACAAAAGATACATCCCTTTCCTTTATAAACTTTAATTTTGTGAGCATACTCTTTGCGAATACCTAGGCTGACAAGATAGGCAGGAGTAGCGTTTTCATCGACAATCTTGCATTCTTGACAAAGTTTACGCATCAAGCGTTGTGCAACAATGCATAGCAGTGCACCTACAAGTTCATGAGGCCTAACTCCCATGTTGAGCAAACGGGTTATGGTTTCGTACGAATTATTGGTGTGCAAGGTTGACATTACCAAGTGCCCTGTTAGGGCAGCGTTGACAGCAATAGAAGCAGTTTCTACATCCCTTATCTCACCTACCATAATCACATCAGGATCTTGGCGCAAAAAAGATCGCAAAATTTTGGCAAAATTAAAATCAATTTTGGTTTTAATTTCCACCTGGTTGATCCCTTCGATATTGTATTCAACTGGATCTTCAGCAGTAAGGATGTTTACTTCGACATTGTTAAGCTCAGATAGAGCAGAATACAGTGTTGTTGTCTTGCCTGAACCAGTCGGCCCTGTTACTAGTACAATACCCCAGGGTCTATGAATGGCAGAATGGAATATATCCAATTCTTTTTTTTCAAAGCCCAGATCACCCATATCCACTTTTAATCCTGACTGATCCAAAAGACGCATGACGATTTTTTCCCCATATATTGTGGGCATGGTGCTGACGCGAAAATCGAGTGGCACGTTATCAATTGCAACTGTGAGGCTACTATCCTGTGGCAATCTTGTTTCGGAAATATCCATGCTGCTCATTACTTTATAGCGTGCGATCAGAGCACTTTGCTGATCGGATTCAACTCGTGCGGCTTCTGTAAGCGTACCATCTATTCTCAGTCTGATACGTGTGTGGTCTGCGTATGGTTCAACGTGAATATCAGATGCTCCCAGTTGAAAACATTTTGTTAGCACACTATCAGCTAATTCTACTACTTTGCTATCGTAGCTCGCTCCTCGTGTTTGAATGATAATTCTATCTTTCAATAACACATTTTTACTTGCTACTTTGCTTTTTTTTTCGGATGCCAAAGCTTTTTTAGAGGGGTAGTATTTTTGCAGTGCTGTTGACAGAGCACTTTCCGAAGCGAGTACAAGTTGTGCAAAATAGCCCGTTGCAAAACGCACTTTTTCAGTGACCGATAAGTTCCTAGGATTTCCTGTTGCAATCATAATGCTGTTGCCTAATCGATCGATAGGGATGATCCGAAAACCCTCTGCTAACGATGCGGGAATGAGGCTAATCACAGCAGATTGCAGATTCATTTTACTCAGATCTACTTTGGGTGTTCGGTAATATTCAGACATGATAGACAATAAACGCTGCTCGTCAATTTTACCCGTATGCTCCAGGGCGTACATCAACGAGACACCCTGCTCCTTGATGCGTGCGTGCGCGGCCACCAAATCTTGCTCAGAAAGACCGTTTTCTGCTAATTTTTTTGCCAAACTCTTTTCTATCACAGCCGATGCTATATTTCGTTTATCACAACGTCCCGCTCGCGCCATCGGAAAAAGGTGGCTACAGTTAAGCTCATTCTTTGTCGGCGGTGATTTAACTGGATAAAATTAGATCAATTATCGGCGATGGTTTGTGTTCTTACAAAGAAAGGAAGTCATGGGGTAGTGCTGGCGACTAACTACAACACGGCGTGGAAAATAAATTTTTCCTCTCCAGAGCTACCAGTATCATCAAAAGCAATACGCAGAATATTGAGGCCAGGGCGAGGGGACACCACAAAATTAAGCACTAAGTTGCTACGGCTGTCAGGTTCGATAGTGCTGTTATTAACACTTACCTGCACACTATCGCGATCCTGTGCATCCATCAAAGTAACGGTAAGAGCGATCTCTTTACCCAAAAAAACACTGCCATTGATGTCGCCATCCAACAAAACACTAAAACGCTGCCCTTTGCCTCGTCCCCAAGCAGCACTATGGTCAGGTAACTCGATCGGGTCGAGCCTGTACCCTGGCTCCTCTCCAATCGATGCTGCCCAGAGATCCAGCACGGTGTCAACCTGAAGGTAGGGATTAGAACGTGTTCTTACCGTGTTGCGATAAATCTGGAAAGCGTGGGGAAGAAGCCTCTGTCTTGCCTCATCCTCGGTAAGTGACTGTCGTGGCTCAAGGGCAATCCACAAAAAATCAGGGTGATCACGATAGCTATTTCCCACCCATTCGCCACCCACGATGTCACCGAAGTTGTCTATTTCCAAGATATAGGTATAAACTTTGCCTCCTACATGTAGTTCTCCCGCATCGGTTTCGTCAACGGATTTGGCATAGGAAACATGCATCTCGGTATAATAAAAAGAAGTTGCCTTTCTGTTGAATGGGTAGTAGCCCCGCGGCTGAGCAGGTCTATGGTATTGAGATACGAGACGCAGTGCGTTTTCTTTGCTGATATACCCAGACTTGTCCCCCACGGTATACTCGAATAACGGATAGTTCCAAACCTGTTGGCCAGATTCCTCATCAAACAAAATAATCTGCTCGCGTCTACCCACCCAATTGGCTAGGGCAAGATGAAACGTGCCCGCGTTGACATCTTCGCAGCTGTTCAACTCCTGTGTAGAAAGGTCTTTCGCGGGGATGCAGACGAGACTGCGGTTCGCCGTCATAGTGCTTATAAAACCCGGAGGACATAATGTGCTACCTACCCCACGGATGGCATTCTGCATGTTGACATTGTTACACCGCCGCCCGCCAAGCATGTGCATCTCCGCGTGTGCATGCAGCTCTGCCAGCAAGGTTTTGATCTCAGCAGGGGTAAAGGTTACCCCACCTTTCGTTACCTTAGTGAGCGGTGCTGGGAGAAGTTGTGACGCAGCGGCAAAGCCGTGGCAGTGTCCCGTCCATCGGGGTGCATTAGCGTCGCTGTGGTATCTTTGCTCCCAGCTTAGCGCCTTCGTGCCGAAGGCTCGGTCATACTTCCGCAAAGCCGTTTCCCCGCCGTGAGCAAGTACCGTTGCCGTGCCGCCCTTATTGTATGGATACCAGTACCCTGAGTAAGGTTGTCTGCGTGCCTTACCGCGAGAGGGCAGGTCACTGAATTTCATAACATAAGCATCATCCCACCAGTGGCTGTTAAAAAAAGCCTCCTGTTCGCGAGCTTCGCGGGTGTTCGGCGCTTCGGGCCACGAGGCAGAGGGTCTCATTATACAGGAGTAACTGACTGTTAACAGATACAAAAATAGACAAAAACACCTTAATGCCAACAGCACGCACACCACCTCATTTCCTAACAACAAGTATACTCACAAACAAGCTGAACTGACAACTTCACACCCCTCAACCCTAAGATGCTTTTCTTTCTCTAACAATATCGTTGTCACACAGAGAAGCAACCATCTCCAAGGTAGACAGACCAGTTTTTTTTGTTCTGGCAAAGGAGGGACGGCGACCGCGTTTGCGCGCGGGTCTGGAGACGTAAATTTTGATGTCATCACGCACGGCAAGAGCAAGCCATGAACGAAAATAGGGTTTAAGTGCTCTAGTATTGCGCAGTGTACTCAGCGTCTCGGAGAAAGCTTTCTCACCTCTAAACCTGTTCAGCACCTCGATAAAATCTGGCACGAGAGGACGTTGATTGATTTTGGAAATGACAAGATAAAGCGAGGCCAGATGCCTGAGCAAAGACTGTCTGACCTCTCGTTGCCACGCACGTTTGGTCACGTCGTTGGCAGGAGGACGGGCGAATAATTCGTCGGTAAAAGTGCGCAAAAATAACAAGGAACGTTCAGGGTAACGATACATGTAGTGTTGCAAAATTGCCCCCAGCGTTTCTTGGGCAAAATAATCGCCACCCAGTACCCAGGGAAGATTACGCAACATATACTCCAGTGCCATCGCTTCACTTTTGCGATTGAATAAGAGAAAAAACAAGTGATTAAGCGCCGTGTAACCAAAACGACGCATAATACGATTAAAAAATTTTTTGCCCGTTTCTGTACTGCTCATCGCACCGAAGTAACTGAGCAGCGATAATCTTATCGCTCCGCTGTTGATGCTGCTGAGCGATGATAACCAGGTGGCCAAATGATTCCACAGTAGGTCATGGCTGGAAATTTTACCTTTGCTTTCTTCTCCGTGCAGAGCACGACCCAATTCGCAGATAAAAGACACCGCCGTGGCAAAAATACGCTCGCCGTCTTCAAGCTGGCTTATTTCGTCAGACAGTGCCACTTCCGTTAATACCCAGCAAGCGCGGCGAAAATTTTCTTGAGCACATATCTTAGCGATAAAAACATGCACCGCCCTATCGTCTCTTGACCAAGTGAACCACACGAGCAAACTTTCAACCGTGCGTTCTGCCATAGACCAGGAGGATAGGTTGGCACAGAAAGTAGCAGCAAAGCGTGCGATGATGGTATGTTGTGCTTCGGCATCGAAACGAGCGATCACTCGTCTTGCATCCTTGCGTTGCAGAACGACACCCCGATCGATCAGTGCACAGGCATCGTGCAGTGCAGTCACTCGACCCCAAGTTCTCTTGATGGTAATCAGCTTACCCATCAAACTGCCTTTCGTTCTCCTGCTGCCGCCAGCCTCTCTATATCAGATTTAATCTCCACGGGTAGGTCTACAAATTTCATCCCGTAACCAGTAGGATGGTTGCTGCTGTCGGAGTTAAAGCGCATCATTTCAGCGACCACATTAAAGGGATAACTCAAGTCATCTGCTTTAATCGTCAACTTAATCTGCTCTCCTACCTGAAACCCTGGAGCTGTGTTCTCAACTTCGGTTTCGACAAAAATTCCCGAAGCTGAGATGTTAATACCACCCGAAATAACGACCCGCCCATCATTGTGAGCAATTACTCGCCCCTTGATGCCTACCCGTGCCATGCGCATCTGCTGTCGTGCGGACGGATCGTTAGGCGCAGCACCGCTATCTGACTCCGCTTTGTGCTTGCTTACACCACCGCTCGGCTGGGAAGCAGCTGGCGCGGGGGGAGGGGAACTGACATCGCCGCCGTCATTGCCAAAGACATCGTTAATGCTCCGCCAATCGTCCCAGCCATTCTTGAAAATAAAGGCATCCTGCGCTACCATCTTAATAGCGAGCAGTTGCCGCACTTGCGCATCAGAGAAGGGCCCCATCTGTTGTCCCGATTGATAAACATACCAGTTAAAGTCACTCATAACACCACCCTTCCCCTCAAATTACACCGCTCCCGATGTGCCGCTACCACAAAACTCATATTATTTCCCCTCACATCAGTTTTCGGCTGGAGAAGAGTATATCTTTAACGTGTGCGCAAAATATAAGTTTTTACTTTTAATTTCAGGAGATTATGCTGTGAAAGGGGCGATCTACGTGCTGGCAGGAGCGCTGTTAAGTTTAACTCCTTCGTCGCTTAAGGCGCTGGAAATAAACATAAAACGCAACCCTACGCCGCAAGAATGGCAGTATTTTTTGCGTAACAGTCTGGAATTACAGAAGAATATCTGGGAAAAGCACCAACAGCGAGGCGTTGTGTTTGCCGACTGGTCGTGGGCATGGCGTATCTTATGGCTGAAAAGCTGCGGGCTGAGCCAGATGCAGCACTGTCAGGGCATCATGCAGGATGGTCTGCGAGATGCCGCGTTGGTTGTCCGTGCTGAGGCGATCACTCAGTTGGGGTTGCGCTATCGAAACAGCCACAACCGCGCGGCGCTGGACAAACTAACACAAGCGGCGCGTGAACCGCGCAATTTCCGCAACGGCAAACCGATGTTTATTCACAAAAACATCAAACTCGCACAGCGGCGTATCAAAGGCGGCGGATAACAGTATCACTGTCTGGCAAGGCGATCACGCGGTAGATTTTCTTGTGTGCATGATATTCAGGAAAGATAGAGATGAAATCCACTGAGGTTGCCGATAACAAACTTGTCGATGTCATCGGCAGTAAGGGTAAGCTATGGTGAATGCCTCAAAACGTCGAACACATTGCTCTCTGCGTGGTACTCGATGCTATTGACCGTCACCGTAGCTTTGTAGCGGTAGTTTGTAAAAGCTACGTTGTGTTTCGCTCTAAATGACATCTTCTTGTACTTGCGTTGTCCTCGCCAAAGCTTGAATCCTGGGCACTTGGCAATCTCACTGTTGCTCATCGCACCGATATTGTCATAGTCTTTAGCTGGGCAGCTTCGCCATCTATGGATTCTATACTTCCCTGTACCATCGTGCTTATACCACAGCTTAACCCGCAAGTCTGGGTCGTGGTCTGTGACGATGTCACCACCACAGTCCCACAACGCGACCCGCATATCGAACTGCTTTCCCGCACGAGTCCGTTGCACTGAGTTGGGGGGCTGTTTTGCAAACACCAGCTGATATCCGCTGCATGTTCCCTTACCATTCGTTTGCTGTCCATTACCATCATCTTCAGGTTCTTCTTCTCCTTCTTCGGATTCTTGTTCTTCGGATTCTTGCCCCATAGCACCAGCAGCAGGGATAGTACTGCCAGTATTAGCGTCACCGCCAGTACTGGTATCGGAAGCAGGATCAGCAGCAACATTGACGACTAGCCCCCCCCATCCCTTCGCACCAAAGCCTTCGCCTTGCTTTGTGCCCACAAAGATGAGCTTGTCAGCGATCGTGGGAACAAACTCTAGCAGCCCGCAACAGCCTTCGTCGGGCACTGTTCCATCTGTATCTAGCGTAACTTCACCTGTGTAAGTGCCGCCGTGATCTTCACCATCTCCTTCCTCAAGCTCACTCGTGCCTGTGAAGGCATACGAGGTAGCAGAGCTGTCAACATCTACTTTGCTCAGGTTAGCTTCCTCCACTACTCTACCCTCTCTACCCACGGTAAGATCCTTGAGTTGAAATCTTGTCGGCACATTGTTCTCAATCAAAACCCGCACCGCCGTATCGACATCATGATAGCCTTGAAGACTGAATCTGTATTTAGCATAACGCCAATCCCCCTCTTCTCCGCCAGCTGCTGACGCGGCGGCATCCTCCGCTTGGCGCGCAGACCTCGCCTCTCCGTGTTTCTCTTCTTGACAGGAACACACCATGCTGATGCAGGTAAGTGTCAGTAAAAATTTCATCATACTCCCCATGTGCTAAACCAGCCACCCCGACGACCAGCTGTCGGCTTGACCCGCTGCTAACTTTAGTTTTTTTTTAATTTTTTGTTTTTTCTAGGTGTCTGTATCGGGGGGGGGGGGGGAGTAGGGGGGGGGTAGTTCCACCACCCGATCGCATTTAGCCAGTGCAGCACGACGATGGGCGGCCATGATGACGATTATCCCTCGTCGGGTAAGGGTTTTGAGGTTCTGCAACACCTGCTGTTCAGTATGTCGGTCGAGTGCCGATGTCCCTTCGTCGATCAGCACGAGCGGGGCGTTGTGGTAGAAAAGTCGTGCCATCCCGAGACGTTGCTCCTGTCCGCCGGAAAGCTGGGTCTGTTCGAAACCGATGACCGTAGCCCATTTCTCCCGCGGTACACAAGCATAGAGCAAAGCTTGCGTTAGTCGTGCCGCGTGTGGCTCAGGGTACGGGTAACAGACATTGCTGGCAACATCACCTGCACACAGCGGTAATTTTTGCGGCAACCACAGGGCGACGTTGCCTTTTTGCCGCGGTCCTGACAGTTGCAAAAAAATGCGTCCCGCTTGCAAGGGCAGGAGACCAAGAATGGCATGTAGCAGAGTCGATTTACCAGCCCCGACGACACCGTGTAGGCCGTATAACACTCCTGTTTCGAAACGATATGAAAAATTTTGTAGCACTGTCTGTTGTGCTAAGTGCACTGTAATATTGTCACAGATGAGTACTTTCTGTGAGCCTTGCACAATTGTTAGTAGTGGAGCGGTGCTGGTGTTCTGTTCTAATGCTGTTTTTAAGGTGTAGATACGCACGATAGCGGCGTTGCCCGCGCGGGTTTGATTGAAGTAGCGTCCGATGCGGGAGGAAGATTGGGCAAACAGTGCTAGTGTCGAGAAAAAAGCCAGCACCAACGCCGTGCTGGTGTGCTGTAATTCTTGCAAAGCAAAATATAGGGCTACTGCCATCGCGGTGACGGTCAAGACTTCCGTCAATTGCGGAATAATCGCTTGCAGTTTGCCTGTGCGCAGAAAAATTTTAAACTGTGCCCGTGCTAAGTGGGCAAACTTTTCTTGTTCTAGATCTTCCGTGCGATAGTGTTTAATCGTCTCAATACCGAGCAAGCGTTGTTGCAGCCATTCGGTCATTGTCGCGTAGTTGTCTAACGACAAGGTAGCACGTTGCTGTAATTTACGCCCGAGTTTTTTCAATATCAGCACCAGCGGGGCGATACCACCGACAAAGATGGCGAACAGACGCGGCGACAACAGTGCCAACGTCATCGACATCAGTAGCAGTTGCGCTACTTCACGCGTCAAGCCGCCGATAATCGCCGCACTGACATCACGTGCCATGCGCACATCGACGGCAATGGTCGCGGCCAAGTTTTTTTCTGCGGCGAGAAGTTTTTTTTTTGTCTGCGCTGCCGCGGATCGAGCGACAGAAATAACTGCACTAACTGCGCCCGCAAACGCCTGCCTACCCGCTCGCCACAGCGTTCCCACATGAAGACATGCCCGACCATTAAACCCGTGCGCAGCGCGGCACAAGCGAGAATAAATAACGGCAGATACCAGGTTAGTAGCGTCGCACTGATCGTCGTGATGCCGAACAAGGCCTGTGCCGCCGCGGCGTAGTTTTTGCCCAGCAAAGCAACTAGCGCGACACTCGCCTCAGGCGCTGCGAACACCATACCATAGATAGCAGGGCCGAGAGCGGCGGCGAACAACGTCGAAACAACGCCGAGCAGCAATGCCATGATAGTCGTTAATACGCAGTGAACGCGATGATGACTAAAATAGTACGTGCGTAAAAACCAAAAGAGACGTGACTGTTGTTGCATAGCTAGTTACCGAATTGTCTGTACGGTCAAGAGATTGCTTGCCGCGTGACCGATGGGTGACAGTGAGATGGTGATGAATATCACTAGGTCACCGCTGTTCAGAAAACTGTCTTTTTTGAGTTGCTCGCCGACCACGTTCAGAACCTCATCGAGAGACGGGATGCTGTCGAGCAAAATACCGCGCACACCGCTGACAAGGCGCAAGCGATTGAGAATCGCGCGGTCGAAGGCTACCGCGATGATAGGCATAGGGGTGCCGAAACGGGACAGACGCAACACCGTCTTGCCACTGCGCACTAGACACACCAGGGCTTTGGCCTTGACACGCTGTGCCATGCGCAGCGCGGAGGTGGCCAGGGCATCGTATTCATTGCGAATTATCGGCGCTTGCTTGTCCCAGTTGGGGGCAACGGTGCTAGCTTCAACATCGGCCACGACATCGTAAACAAGACGTAACGAGCGTTCAAAGTAGCGGCTCGTGCACAGGTCTTCGGGCATCACAATAACATCCGTGCCATCGATAACTGTATTGGCGATGTCAGATACCTCCGCACGTGTTGGAACTGGGCTGTAGCGCATCGAGCCGAGAATTTCGCTGGCGGTAATGACCAGCTTGGAGTGATCACTACATAGCTGAGTAATTTCTTTAGCTAGCATAGGCACAGTGGCAGGGTTGGTGGTCAGAGCGATCTCGCGCCGTGAAATCAGCACCCCATCGACTTCCGCAATCAGACGTGGCAGTTCTTGGTAAAGCTTGTAAGTGTCAACTTTCAAAATCATCCACGGCGGTGTACTGCTCTTGCGGTGCAGGAAAGCACGAAACTTTTGCACTTCCTCTCGCAGCGTGATACCAGGGATGACGATAAAGTCGATAGCGAGAGCGAGAAACTGCTCGATCTCGGCCAGCGTCAGATCCTTTGCTCGCAGTTCTTTGTCGGTGCGTGGCACTTTGAGGGGAGCATGGGGGTAGATTGTTTCTCCCTGTATCACCTCTGCCGTGACAACATCCCTCCCCACCTGCAAGCATTTCAGCATGATGTCGCCTGTGCCGATATAGATGGTCGCTTCGGGCACGAAGAGGCCATCCCATTCGTCAGTTGTGATGACGAGATCACCGCGCTTGCCGCGGCGACGCGGCACGATGTTGACCCGCTCTCCCACCTTAAGCTGGCGCGGTTTGCGCAGCTCCGCGATCGTTGCTCTGATTTTCAAAGCTATGTCGATCATGATAGGCACGCGCTGCTCACCTTGGATACGTGTCAGTGCTTGCAAAAACCGCACCCCGTGGTGCTGCGCGCCTTGAAAATAAACCAGCCGCAGAGCATCGCAGTGCGCCGCCGCGACTACTGCAGCAAGCTGTTCATCGACGATGTCGTGAGCAAACGACCAGATAATCCTCGTTCGCACATCACGCGGCTGAAAATCAATTTTGTTCTGCACACTCATGCCTAACACGCGGCTATTTTTTCAGAAGAGAAGTCCCCATTGTAACAGGCATATCTCGTGTTGTCGCGACAAAACTGTAAGTGTCGGCCAGCACTTGATCGCAGATCAAAAGTACCGTCGATCCCAAGGTAAAGTAGCCCAGCTCGTCTCCTGCGGCGAGTTGCACGGCGGGATCGAACTTAGTCACCGCCTTGTTTTCCTGAGTTTCGGCTGCGGTAACGACCATGTTGCCCACTCCCAGTGCCGCTACCATTACCACGAACATCTGTCCCCCACTGACGGTATGCCGCAGGCGAAATACTTTGCGTTCGTTGCGCACGTAGAGACGTGTCACCGCATTGCGGAAACCATGCTGCACAGGCCACTTATCGCCGCGAATCCAACGCAAGGCATGCAGTTCCCCTGCCAGCGGACAATGCACCCGATGATAGTTGTGCGGGGCAAGGTAGAAGGTCATATACCAAGCTGGCTCGAAATCAAACTCAATCTCGCTCTCACCATAAATCAACTCCCGTAAGGAATAGTAGTAGCCTTTGGCCTGAAAGCCGAGGATACCTGTCGGTGCTTGCGAGCAGTGCAAAAAACCATCGACGGGGGCACAGATCTCGCCTGCAATAGGACGCACTCCCTGTGCAAGACGACGAGAAAAAATCTCCTCGATGCTTTGATAAACGTTGAGTTCCCGCTCGGCCTCGCGCATATCGATACGAGTGAGGCGCACAAACAACCCGTAGACCACCCCACGCAAAGGAGACGGCCAACGGAAGCGAAACAACACGCCCATCAGTGCGGAGATGAGCCGCCGCGGCAGAAATTGAAAAACGAAAACAACGAAACCCATACCACCTGAGAAAATAATACACCTGCCAGCTTTTCGCAACGATGTAGATGTCTCTGAGTAGGGGGCAGAAAAACTTGCTGGTCGGCGCGGAGCTGGTATAATGACTGGGGTGATGTTTATCATTAGCGAGGACACCCGCTGATGAGCGCGGACAAAGAGCCCTCGTACATCGACAAAAAGCTGGCACAGTTCACCGCGCTTTTTGAGGCTGCCTTGGAGAAGGAGCGCGGGGAGCGTATCGCGGCGCGCAAGGAGTACGATGCCCAGCGTGTCAAAGATCGGGAGGAGCACCGCCGCGTGGTAGCGGTAGAAACGGGCAAGTTGTACGACATGTGGGGCAAGCTAGCCGAGTTTGTCATCGAGTCGGGCATCGTTACCACCCTCAACCGCCATCACGATCTCCACGTCGACGATGCCTTACCCAATGTCGGCGTGCGTTGTCAGGATGAGGACGGCAAGCCTGAAGACGGACAGATCGACATCATCGTTTCAGGGGAGCGGGACATAGTCATCGTCGAGACCAAGACAACGTTGACGGTGGGTGACGTTAAGTATTTTCTGGGCAAATATCTGCGCAGTTATACGCGTTGGCAGGCTTCGTCACCGCATATCAATCTGCCGAGCTGTGCGGGCATGCGTCTGTTCGGTTGTCTGGCTTACATGAAGGCAGAGCCGCGTGCCGAAGAAGTAGCCGTGCGGGAGGGTTTGCTTACCGTGCATGCTTTCGGCGACAGCAGCGATCTCGCTCACCCCGATACCGCCTTGATCGATTATCATCCCGACCGCTACCGCCCCCACCCGTGAGAAGGGGAGACGACATAGGCACTACCCCTGTTCCCCCTGGCTGTAGAGCTCAGTAGTCACGGCGTGGATCTGCGCCTCAAAACCCGCGATGACTTTCTCGATAGCCGCGACATCCTTACTGTTGACAGCGCTTTCGGCCGCGGCGATAGCCTGCTCTAAAGAGTTCTTCGCCTCTAACGGTAATTTGGCTGCGGTGCCTCCCTGATTCAACACCCCTTCCGCCTGCGCCAAAAGGCTGTTGAGCTTGTCCCTGGCGTCCAGCAATTTCAATTTAGCCTCGATCCTCTCGCTGTTTTCTTCCAGATTCTTGCGCATCTGCGCGATCCTCTCCTCACCGATAGCATTGGCGGCTACGGTAATCTCCTTCTCCTTCCCTGTGCCCTTATCCCTAGCGGTGACCTTAAGCAGACTGTTGGCATCTATTTCAAAGATCACATCTAATTGCGGAATCCCACGCGGTGCAGGTGGAATACCCTCAAGAGTAAACTCACCGATCTTCTCGTTGTGCTCAACCAGCTCGGCATCGCCCTGATAGACAGGGATTGTCACCGACGTTTGGTTATTTTTCGCGGTAGTAAAGGTTTTCTGGGCTTCGGTGGGGATGGTGGTATCCTTCGCAACGATTGCCTCGAATCTACCTCCCAACACTCCGATACCAAGATCCATGGAAGTGGTGTCAAGCAGCGTTACACCCTCGATACTTCCCTCCAACACGCCCCCTAGTGCCGCAGCACCCAGTGCCACAACTTCATCGGGATTGTCCTCACGGATTATCTTGTCAACGCCAAACAGTGCTTCCACCGCCTCGCTGACCGCGGGCACACGAGTCGAACCACCGACCATCAGCACCTTGTCGATATCCGCGGCAACCATCTCGACATTAGCCAAGGCCTTCTCGGTCATGGCAATAGTCTGTGCAACGAGATCACCGATTAATCCTTCGAACTCCACACGGGTAAGAGTCTCGCTGACAGTAAGCGACTGTTCCCCCAAATTTCTAATCCTGATATTCGCTCTTCTGCCGCCCGTAAGTGCCTCTTTTGCCTTGACTGCCGCCATTTTTAACTCAGCCATCGCCTCTTGGTCACTGCGCAACTCGGCTACTGCATCCACCCCGTGTTTATTTTCCAACTTAGCGAGCAGATGTTGCACAATCCTGTTGTCGAAGTCATCGCCACCCAGCAATGGGTTACCTTCGGTGGTGAGTACTTCGCTCATCTCCTCTCCCTCACCCGCATACCCCATGTCGAGAACGGAGACATCAAACGTGCCGCCTCCCAAATCGAAGACAACGACAAGGTTCTCCCCGCCCTTGCCGAGACCGTGCGCCAGAGCAGCGGCGGTCGGTTCGGCCACCAGCCTGAGCACACGCAAGCCTGCGATCTCGCCCGCCTCCTTGGTGGCAAGCTTTTGGCGATTATCAAAACGAGCTGGGACGGTAATCACCACCTCACTTATATCCTCGCCGAGCACGCTTTCGGCATCTGCTTTGAGCTTCGCTAAGACCCGCGCCGCAACCTCCTGCGGCAAATACTGCTGGCCGTCAACCTCTATGATGGCCACTCCACCTTCACCCGCTGCGACCTGGTAGGGAAGGTTTCCAGCGAGGTTGCTCTCCTGCAACTCAGCGTAGCTAAGCCCCATAAGGCGCTTGACCGAGAAAATTACGCTCCCTGGCGAGAACCCCAACGACTCTAACGCAGACTCACCGACACCCCCTCCCTCAGCGAGGTCAACCACACTCGGTGTTATGTTACTACCTTCAAGGTTGCGAATGATAGTCAGCGCACCATTCTTGTCCACCCAGGCCATGGCCGAATTGGTTGTACCCAAGTCGATGCCGATAACACGCCGAGCTAAACCCGTCGCTCCCCGCCCCTTGGCGCGCACCACATCGCCATGCCACAGTGCGCATCCCAACACGACCGCTAAAAACCTCATCACCACTCCTATAAAAATCATAGATTAAATGTCACACAACACCGATCCATGGTCGCTATCACCACCGACATATGCTGTCAACAACTATTTTTATGGTAATCACCAACATCGTATTCTCAGCTACCTCGTTGCGTTAAACGGCGATATTCAATAACATCCATCGCCCGCTTCCACGCTTGTAGTTGCTCAGCGATGTGGGCAATGTCCTGTACCAGCGGTGTAATACTGACGACAGTTTGCCCCTCAGTCGCTACCTGGGGGGAACACTGGCCATTGTCAGTGTTCCGATAAGCGTGCGGTAAAGATACCCGATGGTTGCCACGCAAGCTCGGAGCACTCTCGCTCAGGTGCTGAGCCTGCTGGCCGATCTTCTTCACCCGCGCGGCCAAAGCCGATAACGCCTCACGTTCCTGCTGTATCTGCTCGGCACTGTAGGTCTGTAGCTCGTCCTTATCCCTAACCCTATCGTCGACCTCGTGCGCCAAAACGCAGGCACGATAGGCGAGGTCGAGTGTAATCTCCTTCTGCACCTCGAACAACACAGCCTCGGGGGGCAGTTTGTGCGTGCGTAGCTTTTGCGCAAAATAATAAGCATAACCCGCCGCAGCACCCACCAACGCCACCTTGCCGAGTTGTGTCCAATGCTGTCTGGTCGAAAGGCGTATACCCTCTGCGGTGTCTATCGCCCCACCTGTCCCCAGCAATGCAGCAATCCAGCGAAAACGCGGTTTGCTGACATCTGCACCGAGCAGATGCATTAACTTTGCCCCCATACGCGTCACCATCAGCAACCCCGCCCCGATAAAACTGCCCTCCAGCGTCGCAAGCACCACCGAGTCGTAATAACTGTCGTGCAACTCGGCTTTCTCTGCCACGTCCTCCAGCAGGACAGTCAACGCAGCACGCTGCGCAGGCTGTTCACGATAGATAGTGAGCACACGCAACAGCAGTTCGTTGTAAGACTTGGTCGGTAGAGCAGCTATGTACTCCGCCAGAAAGCGAGCAAAACCACGCGTCGAAGTTAACACCTCGCGTCCCTGACCTTGGTGTGGGCGTGGCGCAGACACCGCCGCCACACGGTCAGCCTGAACATAATCGAGATAAAGATCGACCACTGCATTTAGCTCAGCGGCAGAAAATTTCATCTGCCAAACCGCGTTGTGATCGATGATCGCCGCAAAATTACGATACATCAACAGCATGTTCTGAAACTTCGCCAACAACTGCCGATAAAAGTGTGGCAAAAAAACAACATCGTACTCATCTGCACTAGCTTTGAACAACGCGGCCACCTGAAACAACAACTCGATGTTGCGCTGTAATTTACCCTGCCCCAACGTCTGCTGTGCCAGCGCATAACGATCGCGCAGCGATAACTCCACCCACGCACGAAACCTTTCGTCAAGATCCGCCTCACTTCCTTGTGCCTCCAAGCTGTGGCGCAGCAGTTCTTCAGCATGCTCTTGCTCAAACTCCTGTAACAGCTCGGTCACACGAGAGTCGCGATTATGCTGGCTGAGTTGCGTATAGCTCGCCTTGCTCAACGCATGCAACAGCGGCACGCGGTTGTAGTGATAGTTTTTGCGCACCATCGCCCGCGTCAGTTTAGCTTGCAGAGACTTGGACAATTTCAGCGTCATGTCCTGCAAACTGCTGCGCAGTTCCTCATCGGTAGCTTTGCTTAGCTGCCCTGCCTGCTGTGAAAACTTCTGCTCAAACTCAACCATCGCCCGCAACTGTGGCATCTCATAGAGTGTTACCAACTGTACCGTCGTCTCAGCAAGTCGCTTAGCGGTTGCCAACAGCTCCCGAGAGTCACCACGGTGGCACGCCGCGTGGAAATCTTGGCGCGCCCGTTGCAACTCGTCTTCCGTCCGACGTAGTTCCACGGTACGCAACAAGCGATGCGTGCCTTCAGACAACAGATAGATACCCAATATCGCCCCCGCGGCACGAGCGAAGTAGGTACGGCTAGCCTGCGGCCTAAATAGCGATGACTTCTTAGGCGGGTTAGGCGGGCGCACCTCCTTGTCGAGAGGGGCGACAAGCCCTCCTTTGGAAGGCTTAGTCAGACGCAAAAAATTACCGCCGAGAGCTTGGAAAATAAACTCCCCCGCACCCAACCCAACCCCGACACCGAACAGGCGATAGAGATAGTCATTGCGCTGCTGCGCGTAAGAAAAATAACGCGCCCCCCTGGCGAACCTCAGCACCTGCTGTGGTTCAGGTGGCACATCGGGCAGAGGCTGGCGAAAAAATTCCACCGCATAATAAGCGCCCACACCCCCCGCTAACGGCAATAAGAAATTCAAACCTTTCAAGGCGGCAAACGAGGCAAGCGGATTTTTTACCAATCCCAGTCCACCCCCAACCATGCCAAGCGTCGCGAGAAATTTCAACTTACCGTATTCAGCCGCACTGCCGACGAGATAACTCTGCAAATAATTGCTATCCCAATACGCTTGCAAACTATCGCTCAAAGCCAGCACAGCATCGGGATGCGTGTGCTCAAAACCGTGCAGATAATGCAGTGTTGTAGTGTAAACATGCTGGTCATAAGCGGCAAACATGTAAGTGATAATCTGTTGCCGCTGCCAATACACCCGCGTCTCATCGCCCGCGGCAAAAGCGCCGAGGTAGGTATCGATCAATGCCTTGCCGCGTGTCGCATCGCGATGGTAGACGACGCTATCGCCCTGCGCGCTGGCAGGCGAGTCCAACAATAACAACAAAAAAATAACGCAAATTCTACTTACCACCTCTTTACACATCATTTTATTTGATAATGTTCTTTCAAAAATTTATAATGTCCAGTGATTTTTTTAAATTTTTCTTCCGCTTCTTTATCGCCCGGATTTTTATCGGGATGATATTTAACCGCTAATTTTCTGTAGGCTTTTTTGATCGTTTCGTCTCGTTCCCCCTTCGTCAGCCTCTCAAGCTCTGTTTTTTCGATATCGATACCCAAGCCTCGCAAAGCGTCTTCCACCTTCAGCCTTTTATCCCCCACCACTTTCCCGAAGCGCTGCTCGATAATCGCTTCAAACATGGCACTGTGCCAACCGTCGGCGATCCTAAACGCGTGCAACTCCTCTAGAGCACGGATGATGGCATTTCTCGCCTCATCGAAACGACGGAATTCTAGATTGCTTTCCACCTGTTGCGCGGGGGTGAAACGCTGGTTGATGTGCTTGTCTACTTCGTTCAGTGTGCGCTGGCTGAAGGTATTTCTTTTGTTGGGGGCGATGCTAAACAGCCGCAACTCGTCTGCATGCTCCTTACTCAAACGACGGATCTCCGCGTGGACAGCGGCACGAGGGCGGGTGATCTGAAACTTCAGGCGGCGCTGCAACGATGTTTGGATGCTGATGAGAGCAGTGTTGGCATCTCGCCAGGCAAAATTGGATAACAGATCTTTTTTGCCATGCAGAGAACCTACCAATTTTCCGTGTGCTGCACTGATTTCCTCAGCACTGAAGACGGGGTCTGGCAAGCCAAGGGCACGAAAGTCGTGCGTATGCTCAATCTCAGCGACGCGGATAGCACGCTCTTTTTTAGCCATCGACGCGAAAATTTTATCACGTGCCAACTCTATCTGATGTTTTTCTTGTTGGGCGTATCTTTTTGAAATTTGCCCCTTCCGCCATGCTTCATCGACATTAGCAATTTCCGCTCTCACGCTCTCCTTGATGTTTTCGCGGTTAAAGGACACCTCTGTCTCGCTGAGCGGTTTACCATTCTTGTCTCTGAAACCGACGCGGGAAAACAAACGTTGTAGACGAGCGTCTTTTATCTTGGGCACGAGGTGAGGCAAGAGATGACTGTAAGCCGCCCAACCGACAAAAAGACCGAGCATCGCCGCCTCAAGACCATAATTGAAGATGTGTGAAGTCTTTTCCATGTCAAGATAATCGAGATACGTGTGGTTGACAAACTGCGCCTTTTGGTCGCCGAGATAGTAGTATTGCCGCAATTCACCCAGCTTGCGCGGTTTGCTGACAAAAGTTTGCCAAACTTTGATCCCGAAATAATCGACCAAAATCACATACCAAAACGCCATCATCAACGCATTGGTATATGGCAAAATCGCCCCGAAGGTTGGCGTTAGATAGCGCAGCAAGTAACTGGTCGGCACGGACTTGCGCAGCAACCAACCACCGAGATGCCAGCCGATAATGACCGTGAAAAAATTGCCGACGTAGGTAACATCGATACGTTCCCAACTGTGCTGTAGCTTGGAAGGTTGGTGATAACGGTGCACAAAATTTTCATACCAGGGATAAAGCGCGGCAAACTCTTTCATCCCGATCGCCACCACAGGCGAATTGGCGGCGAGATGCTTGATGTCTTGCAGCGTATCGGCGCGCGCGATTTTTTGTAATGCCACGACGATGCGTTGCCGCTGACTGTCCAACACCTCGGCGATCAGCGGCCAGAAGTTAGCGATTTCCTCATCGCCGACACGGCTCAGATCACGCTCCCGCAGCTTGGCTGCAAGCACTTTATACAACGACTGTTTTTTCTCGACGTAGGCTTCAGCGCTTACTGCCGTCGCCGACGGTCGCCTGTCCTCACTCGCCGCGACGGACAAGAGCAAGAACGGATAGCGATCGAAGTGAGCAAAACGCAGTTCCTTCCAGTAATCAGCCCGCTGCCGTGCACTCAAAGGTAAGTCATCGATACTCGGTCTTGGGTTATTTTGAGAAGAAAAATAGCCGAACCAATAACCGTACTGCAGCAGTGCTTTGATCTGCGTGATGTGGTGAAGCAGTGTCTTGCGCTGCACCGCCTGCGCGGCGGCTCCCCCCTCTCGCTCCGCTTCGCTTCGCCAGGCTTGTTTGCCGCTTGCTAGCTCCGCTCCTGCGAGGGCAGGGTTGACGTAAGTGCGCACGATGTCGTCTTGGCTGGTGAGACGTAAAACCTGAGCACTGGGAGAGAACTGGGGGGTGAGACGTTGCAGATGACGGGCAAGCTCGCTAAAAAACACCTCGCGGCCCTGTGGGTAGGTTCTGGTTTGCAAGATCGCCGCGAGCGATTGCTGAAATTCACCGCTGAAGTCGGTGACATACATACTGCGCAACAACGCACGGCGCAGAATTTGCACATTGAGCGGTTCGTCATCATTGCGTTCGGCGGTATCGACCTTCCATGCCGCATACAGCACTTCCCGCAACAATGCCAGGCGAGCGCGCCGCTTTATCTCAGGGATACGTTTGTGAGCTGTTTCGTACCAGCGGGTGACCTCTTGGTTGTCGCCGCCTGCAAGCATGGTCGTCTGCCGTTCCTGCAGACTGGCAAACAGCGTTTTGACCTGGGCACGTGCAATACGCAGCGGCGACAGAGCATTGAGCAAGGCACTGAAACGTGCTCGTACCAGCAATTGTCGCAAGAACTGTGCCGCGTTAGCACTACCGTCGAGAGGCAGGGTAACGCGGGGGAGATCCTTTTCCAGTACCAGCGGCAGATACAGCTGCTCCGCCAACAGCATGAAGCGATGCATCTCCTCGCGGTCGTTGACCGCCAGCGCGGCACGCTGCTCGTCGTTCAGCAAGATATACACCTGCTGAGCCAACGAAGGCGTGGTAAAGACGGTCATGTCGGGATGTGCCGCTTGCAGCTGTTCGTAGAGAGGCCAATTGGCCAGCAGCGGCCGTTGTAGTCCCGTGTCGGGCACTTGCAGACGCGGTAGGGCTTCCAGCAAAGCGGCGAACAGAAACCGCCTAGTATGTGCCCCGCGCTGCTCGGCGATGATGCTTTCCCGCAAACCGAGATCGTAGCCAGCATCGCTCTGTGTCGGCAGTGGCGGTAGTGGGGTGGTCTTTTCTGCCCCGCGATAGTGTTCGTTCTGCACCCACTGCTTGTAAAGCGTGGTATAGGTAAGATATTTGACCGCCGCGAGATGATTAGTACGGCTCGGTCGCAAGGCGAGTGTGGCAATTTGCAAGCCATCGACGAAAGCAGACTGCAAGCGCAAGCGTGCCTGCCCCTCTTCCAGCGCTTGCTCGACTCGCACCTGCTGAGCATACAAGCGGGACAGGCTTTGGTTGTGCGACCAGACCAATGCCAGCGGCACAGTCAGAGTAAACTGCTCGCCTATAGTGCGCCAATCGACATGCTGCACAACGACCTGCCGCATCTGCATCAGGCTCGCCAACACGCCGAAGTAGAGATTGACGAGATAGGCAGGGCGTTCCGCAGCGCGGCTATCCGTGTCGTAGGCGTTACGCAGTGCCTCTTCGAGGGCCGTCTTCCAGCGCAGCACACGTTCCGTCATGCTCACGAGCAGTTCCGTATCGGGGGCGAGGGCCGCGGTGTTGATCGTCTGCGGATATTGCAGACCACGCAAGCTGGTAAGTAACTCACCCCTGAGTGCATCGCCGTCAGCAATGACCTCCACCAAAAGCGAACTCGCGGCAGACGGCTCATCATCCCCTGCCGCAGGACTGGCCAGCAGAGACACTACCGCGAGCAAATGTGCGATTTTCTTCCCTTTACCCTTCATTACCCCCAACCTGAGCAAGTATCACTTCGCTTTCTGATGCTATTTTTTTAAAAGTGCCTTCATATAATGGTTATGCTACCGTTTTATAAAAACAACAAGCGTTACACGTACACCGCCTTCGTATAGTATTGCAAGTATTTTTTAAGTTTCGCATCTTAAACAACCAAAATTAGCCTTCCTGAGACATCGTAAATAACAACGGGAGGGGGGGTACTATGCTAGAGCAGCCAGCCGATGACGAGCAACCCTCCACACAGCAGCACGGTGAAGGAGATGGCGAGTAAGTTGAAATGGCGGTCGATGAAGGTCTGTGCGGGGGGGCCGAGTTTGTGCAGCAAGAAAGCCAGCACGAAAAAACGCAGACCGCGTGACACGACACTAGCGAACACAAAGACTAACAGGTCGACCTGGGCAAAGCCTGCCGCGATGGTAATCAGCTTATATGGCAGCGGTGTCAGGCCGAAGGCGAAGACGATCCATGCATTCCACTCGTCAAAAATCTGAAACAGATAAGCTGGTTGCATGCCAAGCAGTTTCTCGACATAGGTTGGCAGCTGCACATCTTCACGTCCCGCCACCGCGACCAACTCTATGCGCATAACATTCTCGATCAACCACCGCCCTAGCGTCTGCCAGGCGAAAAAACCGATAGCATAGCCCACCATACCGCCCAATACCGAAGCCACCGTCGTGCCTGTGGCGAGGAGTAGCCAGCGTTCACTCGCTCCTAACACCAGCGGCATCAACAATACGTCGGGCGGAAGAGGAAAAAAACTGCTCTCACAGAAGGCGAGAATGAGTAAGGCAGGGAACCCCCAACGCGTGTCAGCCCAGCGCAACACCCAGTCATAGAGACGGCGCAGGATTTTCATGCTTTGAAGAGGTTGCGCAGCAGAAAGAAAAAGTTTTCCTTCCGCTCCAATAACCGCCGACTGAAGTAGGGAAACCAGTTGCTGCCAAACGGGATATAGATGCGCAGATTGTAGCCTTGTGCGCGCAGGCGTGGCCAGGTGCGGCGGCGCATGCCGTACAGCATCTGAAACTCATAGCGTGCCGCGGGCGTACCGTGCTGTCGTGCTAGCTCTTGCACCCGTGCGATCAGTAAGTCATCGTGCGTGGCAAAGGCTGTATCGCTGAAGTTGCGCAGCAGCATCGCCGCGAGGGTGGCGTAGTTACTACGAATGTCCCGCAGGTCTTGCCAGGCAATCTGCGCCGCTTCCTTGTAAGCACCCTTGCACAGGCGCACCTTTGCATCGACACCTTGTAGGCGTTCGAGATCGGCTTGGGTACGTTTCAAGTATGCCTGCAGAACGATACCGAGGGCGGGAAATTTTTTTTTCATGCGCATGTAGATGGCGATGGTCTGTTCCGTCCACCGCGACCCTTCCATGTCGATACGCACGAACACCCCGTGTCTCGCTGCGGCTTGCAGCAGGCCGTCGAGCAATTCGCAAGCTAGTTCCTCGCTGTGCATGAGACCGAGCATAGTCAGCTTGATAGACAGATAGGAGGTGTCGCCCTCCATACGGGCAAGCAGATCTAGGTAGGCGCGCTGCACGGCACGGCTCTCCCGCTCGCCGCGGTAATCTTCACCGAGGATGTTAAGGGCCGTCCTGATCCCCTGCGCCGCCAGATCCTTACAGCGAGGCAGGGCATCCCGCCACGTCGTGCCTGCGACGAAACGCCGCACCAACGGAGGAGCTGCACTCATCGGGTAGACTCCAGTGAAAAGCTGGTAGTGTAGCACGCTGCACGCAGCTCGCCAAGAAATTTTGCTGTGTGCAAATTTTTTCAAAAAACTTAAAAAGACTGTTGACATTCGTGCAAAGAGAAAATACACCTCGCACTGTCAACTAACTCACAAACTTTGGGAGGATGTCGTGAGGCTTTTCGGGATTTTTGTCTGCGGAGTGTTGTTGTCCGTGCAGGGCTTCGCTATCAAGGGAGGGACGGGCAAAAACGCTGCGAGGCAACTCAAGCAGTTGCTACGCAATCAGCCGTTGGTCGAGAAGGTGGCGGCGCTGAACGGTGAGAGTTCGCTGGCGGTCAACAGCCGTAATCTTGGCAAGAAGATTCTTACGGCTGCCGCGGCTGCTGGGTTGTTGTTCACGGTGAGCAGCGCTGCCAACGCCGACATCGAAAAACGCTCCAAGGAGATCGATAAGAAGGTCGGTACCGCCAAGGTGGTTGATTTTGGTGGTGGTTGGGAGCTGGATATTAGCGGCACGTTGTTCGGTAACTTTGCCGACTATGACAACGGGTCGAAGGCGGACATCTTGAACGCTGGTATTGGACTTGACTCAACCCTAAGCCGCCACCTCGCGGAACTTTCCCTCAGCGGTAGGATTGTTTCCAACAACACCAAGGAGGTCGGTGCTGATGACTACACGGGCACGGAAGACTACGTCGGTCGTGCTGTCTTGGTTCAGGGTATTCCTGTCGGGGTAGATACGCCCGCGATGCCGTTGTTGTTCGTCGAGGGTGGCGGGGCACAGTATGGCAAGAACAAACGCCAGACTGATGCCACAGCTGGTATCGGTGTAAGGGCCAGTGCCGATGTGTTTGGCAAGAAGATGGAACTGCAATTGCGCGGCGGTGTCGGTGCTCTGTGGGAAGGCAAGTATGATGGTGACGACTACGCTGATCTCGACGGCGATAGCGTGGCAAGCTTTGGCGCAACCCTGAAAACAGGCTGGGTTAGTTTAGGCAAGGTCTTGGGGGCTGATGAAGGTAATATTCTGAATTATGTGCCGATCATTCCTAATGCGGTAACTTCCTACACCCAGTATCATCCACTCGGTGACGGTACGTTCTCCGATCCCACGCGTAGGTTGGTATCGAATATCTCGATTATCGACTCTCTCGGTGTTACAGTGGAATGGAACAAGAAGTCGGGCGAGCAGGCGTATAAGGCAGTTCTGGCCAGACTCAGCTACCAACTCTTCTAGCGAGCAAGAGTGCAGCTAACCGATTAAGGAGCGGGGTCTGTCCTCGCTCCTTTCGTGTTCTTGTCCCACGCGAGGATGTTCTTCGTGAGTGTTTCCGCTTTGCCGCGTCACGGTGTATTGTTTATCAACATCGGCTCACCAGCGTCGTTGCGGCTATGGTCGGTGGCTAGTTATTTGCGTAAATTTCTCTCCGACCGCCGCGTTATTGACATCAACCCTGTGTTACGTTTTTTGTTGGTGAATTTACTTATCGTGCCTTTACGTAGCCGCAATTCTCGCGCTGCTTATGGCCAAATTTGGAAGGAGGAAGGTTCACCGCTGTTGTTTTTTAGTCACGCTTTGGTGCGTGCACTTAACGCGCAGTTGCCGCCGCATATTTTTGCCGCGGTAGCTATGTGCTACAGTGAACCGTCACTGACACAAGCGATTGCGGCACTCGCTGCGCGTGATGTGGAACGGTTAACCATCATGCCTCTGTTTCCACAGTATTCATCTGCGGCTAACGGCGCTGCTATCGAAGCAGCACTGCGTGTCGTTGCTCGTCAGCAAAACATACCGTATCTGCGGGTAGTCAACTATTTTTACGACCAGCCCTTTTATCAGCGGGCACTGCGCACTACGATTGCTGATTATTTGCAAAAGAATCCCTCCACTGACTATGTGTTGTTCAGCTATCACGGTTTACCGCGACGGCAATTGCCTTGTCGCGCTACCCCACCCGACTGCTGTGCAACGGTGACAGCAAATAACAAGTTGTGCTATCGACGACAGTGTTTGCAGACCACTCGTGCTGTCGCCCAAAGCTTGCGGCTACCTGCAAATTTTTACAGCACTGCCTTTCAATCTCGTCTCGCAGGCACACCGTGGATCAAGCCATGGAGCGATGAGAAAGTGAAAGAACTGGCACAGCAAAAAGGGGTTAAGCACCTCGCCGTCGTCTGTCCGAGTTTCGTCGCCGACTGCCTCGAAACGCTGGAGGAGGTGGGCATGCGCTTACGAGCTGATTTTATCGAGAGGGGAGGCACAGAGTTGACCTTGATTCCCTGCCTCAACGACAATCCCTCGTGGGTTGCGCTGCTGAGCGACTATCTATGCGAGCGACCCGTTATCATCGACCGAGATTAGGTTTTACCCGCGGGGAGCACACGAGCTGCTAGATAATCTCGCGTCCCGCGATGTAGCCCGTGCTACGGGTATTGCAACCACAAGTTCTGTTACCTGCCGATTCAAACAGCGACAGACAAGAGATACAGCGGCGAATCCTGACTTTAATAGGAGCGAGGTTGGCTAATCTGCGGGCGTGGTTTTTCAGTTCGATATCCTTCAGCACCGACGGGGGGAGCTGCTTAACTCGTTTTACAGGAGCCTCAGCAGCGGTATGGTCTTCCATGCAATTACTCAATAGTTAACGATAAACGCTGAGAATAAAGGAAAGCATTTCCAATACGACGGGGCGTACCCTACCATATTCTTGTGCTTTTGTCAAGTATGTAGGTATTTGATTTTGCCAGAAAAAAAGGGAGGGTTATTCACCCTCCCCGTTGAAGTTACGTCTTGTTAACGGCCATTTGAGAAAAGCAAAGCCGCCATCTTGTGGGAGGACAGCCCTGTGAAGGATGAGGTAATAAGGACGGAAAAGGTGGATGGTTTCACCACTGTGGTAGGTTTCGGAGCAGACTCCAATTTTATGGTAGCCGTTGTCATAGACTTCTTCAATAAATTGAAAAGAAAAATGCTAATCCCGCGGGAGAGGCCAAAAGCCCAAAGGGAGCGCGGGGGATAAACCCACCGCCGCACAAAGCCCCCGCCATGCAGCCGACAAAGAAAAACTTGCAGCTTCGTAGCAGTTCCAGAATCCATTCTGCCCGCGCGGTCGCATAATTGCAACCCACATGACAAAATTTTTCGTAAAAAGCGCCTCTCTCGTACATAAGACTCTGTACTTTACGATAATTCAGCACAAATTTAAATTTTTACAAAAAAATTTGCGTTATTTGTTAATTTTCTTTCGTGTTTTGCTTTAGAAAAAAACTTGCTCGCCGATGTCAGTGCTGCGTGGAGAAAGTTCGAGGTGGCTGGTATGCGTCTGTGCGGTTTTTGTCTCGTGTTGATGATGTCAGGTTGTAACAAAATCACTTTCCTGTCGGAGGGTATCGGAGGAAAACGTAAGCCTGTGCCACCAGCGATTGCAGATAATGAGGAGTCGTTTTTGTTGGGCAAGGCGAGGCGCAGTCCACTCGACATCTTGCTGGTCATCGACAACTCCGATTCGATGGCTGAGGTGCACCGTGGTTTGGCTGACAAGCTCGGTGTCCTGCTCGGTGAGGTGGCAGATAACGACTGGAAGATAGCCTTGACAACCACCGATACCCGCGACTGTCCCCAGACATTCAGTGCGGCAACACCTAACTACAAACACGCGTTTCGCTCCACAATAGGCAAACTAGGCACAGGTGGTACTTTCCTCGAACAGGCGAGTCGTGCCGCCATTCTCGGTCTGCAGAAGGACTGTAGTGGCAAAGGATGGTTACGCGCCAACTCGGCGGTCGCGGTGTTGATTATCACCGACGAAGATAATTTTAAACTCGGCAAGTGCGGGGATGTCGATACCAGCGGCTTGAATGTGCCCAGCCCCCTCGCCGACCGTGAATGCCATATCTCGGCACTGCACAGTTATCTGCAGAAAATAAGAGTTGTCGGTATTACCGCCAAAGTTTACGGGCTGATAAATACTGAGGACAGCAAAAATTTTCTGGAAAAAGTCGATAACGGTAAGCATATCTTCGCACACTACGACTCCGTACATAGCAAGGATTACCGCGCCACGCTGCGCAAAATTTCCCAGCATATCCACGCGGTACTGCAAAATAGATTCGTGTTGCAGCAAACTCACCCTGACAAATCAGCAAAAGTTTATATCACCAGCGGAGGCAAGGAAAAAATGTTACCCCCCGCTACCTACACCCTCAGCGGCAATATCCTGACCATCGACAACACAGCCATGCCAGCTAAGACACACAGTGTCAAGGTCGTGTGGAGCGCAACGGTTACCCCAGCGCCCGCCCCGTCGCGCTTGTAAATACCCTACCTCAGCCTGTGCAGCAGTGCCAAGATAGAGGACGGAGAAAGGGTTTCGACACGAGCGCGTTTCTCCACCTCGGTAAGTGCAGTGCAGGGGATGCCGTGCCGTTTGAGGGTTGTCGCCAGCGTCTTGCGGCGCATGTGAAACAACATCTGGGTGAAGCGCTCGAACGCCTGTTCCTGCGCCACGCTGCACGGTGATGGCCGTGGCGTGAAAGACACCACCGCCGAATCCACCCGTGGCCGCGGCCGAAAACAGGTGCGAGGTATCGTAAAGTGCTGACGGACAACAAAGAACAACTGTAAACAAGCACTGAGCCGTCCGTAAGCTTTAGAAGCGGGCAAGGCAGTGAGACGCATAGCCACTTCACGCTGTACGGTGAATAAAGCATGCCGATAGCAGCAACGATTTTTTTTCAACCACAGCAAGATAGCGGTTGTCAGCATGTAGGGAATATTACCTACGCAGAGCCTAGCTGCGGCAGTCGGCGGCGGTTTCCAATCACGCACATCGCTATGCACAAGTTGCAAATCGTGATCACGAAAACGCGCCGCGAGGTGAGGCAATAAACGGCAATCACTCTCGATGGCGGTGACCCGCAAGTTTGCCGCTAACAACGCCGCGGTCAAGTTGCCCGTGCCTGCACCGATCTCATCGCACATACCGCCTGGCACAAGGCGAGCGGCAAGACAGGCAATCTTGCTGTTGATGTTGGCATCGCAGAGAAAATTCTGCCCCAGCCGTCTGTTCGCCACAATACCACAGCCGTAACGCGACACCGCCGCTGTCGCCGCGAGCCTCACCACGAAGAAAAGTCTCGATAGGAGAACCCCCAATCAGCAATACGACGATCCTTGGCAGCGGTGATGCACTTGTGAGGGTTGAAGATACAGCGCGGCACCTCGACAAACAACGTGTTGCAATGCAGACTATTGCCTACTATCTCCGAGAACAACGTTTCGTGATACATGACCTCCTGACCCGCAAAGGTCTTGTGCGCCGCTAGCCAAAAAGGACTGTGGTGCGTGTCGTAGTGGGCATCCAACTCGCAGGCCGCAAAGACAGGATTGAAGTGCGTAGCACGTTCGGGGTGGCGAGCGAAGTTTCTGATATCTTCCTCCCGCATATGCGGGATTTCAAGGCACAGCTTGAGGCGACGACCACGCCATGTGGCAAACACAGGTATGCCCCCCATATCCTTGCCGTTGTTCAACACCTGCCCGAGAGTGTTGACAGGACGTGCATAAAAATTAAGCAAGTTCCGCCGATCACCTTCACTATCGGCAGGAGGACGTGCGGTGTGAAACAGCTCCTTCAGCACACACCACAGCGGGCTGGTAGGTGGCTTGCGCCGCAAAACGCTGATGATGATGGCACAAGCTGATTTTTCCGCCGTCGGCAACCGACCACGACGCAATGCTGTTCTTATTTTCTGTACATGCGTAATCACGAAGTGATGCAAACGCATGAAAGAACGACAGACTTCAAGAGATTGCTCCTCCCCTCCCATCACATTATCGATGTTGCGGACAAAGGCAGAGTGCGCACCAGTCTGTGCTTTGATAGACGAAAAAAGTCTGGTCAACACGCCATGCCCCGCGGGAACAACCGACAGACAGTTGTTATCATCACGGTAAGGATCGCCATTCGGCAGCAGACGCACCGTGCACATGTCGCCTTTTTGCTCGTAGAACAACATGTCTTGCAAAGCACGATGGGCGGAAGAACGACTCCTGAACAGACGCATGCTGCGTTCAGGGATGATATATACCTGCTTGGCTAATTCACCGATAGCACGATGTTCAACGATCTTGACAGCAAAGAACGAATAATCCTCCAACACACAAGGATGAAAAGCTTTTGGAAAAGGGAACAGTCCCAACGAAGAAGAACGTTCTTCGTCGAGTGCATCGTCGTCCACCCGCGCCCCGCTTTTGATGAGCTCCCGCACACTGTAAAAGAGCGGCAGACGGGTAGCACCCGCATCCTGTAAGCGTTGCAACTCAACACGCGCCACGCGATAGTCGCCTTTCTTTATCAACTTTTCCAGCTTAGCGAGCGGTCGCAAAAAACGGCTCGCCGCCCCTGCCGCAAGCACCAACGAAACGAAGCTTTGCAAAACACGAGCAGAGTCATCGGTGAGATAAAGCAGCTCGTCAAGCGGCAAGATACCGCCGTTATCCCTCCGACAGGTATCGATGATAGGAAACACAGGCTGTTTTTCTTTCGTCAAACGTCGATGGTGCAACGCAACTTCGTCAGGATCAAGCCCGTCCCAGCTCGCTTCTTCCTCAAGGCTGTAGTCTCTTCCCACCGCGCCTCTCCAACTCCGTGCCGTAGTTATACAGAGGTTACTGGCGCGTGTATAGCAGGCTTTTGGGGTGGCAGTACTTTCGGCAGCACGTCACGGTTACCCAGCTCCGTCTGCTCGGCGAGAATTGCGCGCAAGTGTGCCGTCGTGGTCAGCGGATTGGCCAGCACAACCCGCAACACCACGATAGGTAACGGCTGGGACGGCAGGCGAAGCGTGGTGCGCGATACGAACGAAGCCCCGCGACGACGCTGTTTGCGTTGCAAAGAAACGTTGAGGCGGTTGAGCAGTTCGGTGCGCGTGACCGCATCTGACACGGGCAGAGAAGCGGGGTGAAAACGGTAGGTAAGCACGTTCAGCTGCGGCGGGGTAATCAACTCGAAGTCGCGACTCGCTGCGATCAAAGCCGCAAAACGCGCCGCCTGTGCTATCCCGTAATCGATCAGCAACTCAAAACCTTTACGTCCGAAAATACGCAGAGCTGAATGCACCAACAGTGCCATGCCAGGACGTGAGCCGTCGAGGGTGAACTTACCTTGATCGCGCGAACCAGCTCGCACAATGTAGGCGGCCTGTTGTTCGATGTCACGCAACATCGTCGGTGTGCGACACAGCAGCAGACCCGCACCCATCGGGACATAGAGTTGTTTGTGGGCATCGAGAGTCACCGTATCGGCACGTGCAATGCCGTGCAGCAGATGGCGATGACGGTGGGAGAATAGGGTCGCCCCGCCCCACGCCGCGTCTACATGGAGGTGGCAGTCTTCTTCAGCGGCGATGTCAGCCAAGGTCGCGAGCGGATCGACACTGCCTGTCTCGGTGCTGCCTGCGATGCCGACGATCGCGACGATGCCGATGTTGCGTGCCTTGAGACGGCGCACCTGTGTCTGTAACTCTTTACAATCTATGCGATCACGACTATCCGTCGCCACCGCAATCACCCCCTCCCGTCCGATACCGAGCAAGTCCGCCGCCTTTGCCAGCGAATAGTGACCGAGCCGTGACACCAGCACCGCCAACCCGCGTAGACCGTGACGGTGCAGGGCAGTCCCGACACCGATGTCCCGCACGGCTTGGCCGTCCTCGCCTGCGAGCATAGTGTTCCGTGCCGCCCACAGTGCGGTGATGTTGGCTAGTGTGCCGCCCGAGCATAGGACACCGAGGGCAACACGGCTATCGTGCATCCAGCGAGCATAGAACGGCACGGGGCGGCGATAGATGAGATGGTGCAACATGGCGATTACCTGCCGTTCGAGCGGGGTGAAGGATTTGGAGGTCTCGGTTTTGACTAGGTTTTGGTTAAGGGCGGTCATGATTTTAGTCAGAGGCAACATGAAAGTCGGTAGGGGTGAGGTCATGTGTCCGATAAATTTGGGGGCAGCGGTGTTGACGGCGTGCCGTACTGCGGTTCGCAGCAGGAACTCCGCCTGCTCGGAAACGAACAGCGGTGCATCGGGAATGCTATGATCGCAGAAAAACTTTTGCAATTCCCGCGGCTCGATACGTTCGGCGACGATTTTGTGGCGCAAAAACTCCAGCAGATTGGCAGAAATTTCCGCTTCTATTTTCAGTAGGGAGGCGTTGCGATCGAGCGGCATGCTGAAGATATGACGCAGTCGTTCGAGGCTAGCCGTGGCTTGTTTGCTCACTGTGCCTCCCCATGTATCTGGGCCAACAGCTCTTCCAGAGCCGTGTTGGTCTCGTCGAAGGAGAAGGCTACCCGCTGTTCCTGCCGCCGCACGCACACGGCCGAGACCGCCGCGTAGCAACGACCGTCGTTGAGGTGCAACACCGTCTCGCGGTCGGTGAAGATAGCGACAAAGGCATGTGCCTCACCCTCGGCCAGCAAACCGCTGCGAGAAATGTTCACCCCTCGTAAAGTAGTTACCAAGCACCAAGGTGAGCAGGTGCGTTGCCAGTGGACATCGCCCTGCCAGACAAGCCTCTCCTGCCGATATCTCAGTTCTTCCCCTGCCATCACGCGTCACGCATTCTAGCCTGTCCTCCTGCTGACCGCAACTGCGAACTCTGCTCCTCTACGGTGGTAGCTCGTCCTGCAAGCGGTAACCTTCCAAGGCGAGCAGTTGTCGTTTGCGTGTCACACCGCCGCCGTAGTCGCCGAGCGTGCCATCGCTTCTGATGACACGATGGCAGGGAATGACGATGACGGTGGGATTGGCGGCTGCGGCGTTCCCTACCGCGCGTCCCGCGCGTGGGTGTCCGATAGTCGCTGCTAGTTGTGCGTACGTGCGCACCTCGCCGTAGGGAATAGTACGGATTGCTCGCCAGACAAGCTGTTGAAAGGCAGTGCCTGGTGTGTTCAGCAGCGGCACGTCGCTGAAGTCAACACATTCACCCGCGAAGTAGCGAGTCAGCAAGGATAGGAGTTTTGCGGCCACAGGGTGGGCAGGCGTGTGGAACTGAGCGGCGAAGGCGATGCGCTGTATCCGTGTGCCTCGGCAGGTGATCGTGACGGCTCGCAACTCTGCGGGGAAAACTGCGGGCGTAATTTTCGCAGTTTGGGACAAAAAAGCGTTCCTCACGATCCCCATCTCCGTGTGCCGCCGCCTCTAGCACGGGCTAGATCATTCTGTCAAGGTGAGATGGGAGTGGAGGTGAGCATAGATATAGTGGTTACAAAAATTTTTATTTTAGGTACACAGAGGCACAAATAAAATTTTTACGGAGCATGTATGAGGACTGTTGCTGCACTTTCGTTGGTGTTGAGTGTGGTTGCCTGTGGCGAGCAACGGGTGGCGCAGCTCAAGGACACGGACATTGAGATGGACAGCAAGTATATCTACCTTACTACTCCTTGGATTGATTTTACGAAAGCCGAGCGGGTACAGGCATTGCTTGAGGCACGTCGTCTGATCGTCACTGCGTTGCGGGAGGAGTTTCCGCCTCACATCGTTACTCGCAGGACCATAGATGCCCTAAACAGCATGGCGGATGAACGCCTTGCGGAGGTGATCGCGTCGGCCGATAAGTGGATTAACGATCACCAAGACCGTTTCAATCGTTTCGGTTTTCGGCTGCAGGATTTCATTCCTTCTGCTGCCATAATCTCCTTCGGTGGTGGGGGGCAATTGCTGGTGGGCGACAACTTGAAGAAGAAAGCCACCCGTGAGGTTGCCGCAGAGGCGACCGAGGCTGCGACTAAAACGGCCAAGGCTGCCAGCGGTGCACGGGCTGGCTTGGCGGCGGGAGGCATGGGGTTGTTGCGCAACGGCGGTTCGTTCACTATCGGGGTGGTAATTGTGCCTGTCAAGATAATCAAGATCCACAAGCTTACCAAGGAGGTGGAGGAATCTTGGTATCGTTTTCGGATGTCGGTGGTCGGTATTCCTGATGTCAATATTGTCGTGCAGGGTCGCAAACGCGGCAAGGTAGGGCTGCGTATGGGGCTTGGTTTTGTGTTCGGTGAGTTGCAGAGGCCTCAGGATTTCAGTGGCTTTTCGGTGGGTTATTCGTTGAACTACAAGTATGGGGCGACGGAATTGCTTCATCGTGTTGACCAAGACGGTCGCGTCATGTTGGGGTCTGAGGATAAGAATGGCAAGTGGCAGGAGCGCAGGGGGGTTGGTTTAAACATCAAGGTGGCTGCGTTGAAACGTAGTATCAAGGGTGCTTTTCAGAATATCTATGTTGTCGCCTCCTCTCGTCTCGGTTTACAGCAGGGCAGCGATCATGAATATAATGCGGGGCCTGTGATCAAATTGAACAAGCTTATTGAACTGCTTACGGGTCAGGATCTCTCTGATCTGGGAGATGATGCTGAGCGACGGGCAAGTGAATAGCGGTTGTTTTATTGTTCCTGTGCTATTAGAATCAACGGTGTGTTCTTTGCAACTCGGATGTTTTAACCAACGCATGATAAAGGAGTTAGGATGCGTAAGTTACTCGCTGGTGCGGCTACGTTATTGGTGCACGTGCCCTTTGCGGTGGCGGCGGAGGAGATTGTCGCTCCCTTGTTGCCCTCAGTGTTCAACAGCCATTTACACAGTGCGACGGTTGTGTCACCCGCTCAGCTTTATGCGGTGGATGGCATGCAGACCGACATAACGCTCGGTTATCGCAAATCTGATCATGAGACGATCACGGCGCGGGGCAAGTGGGATTTTGAGTGGATGAGTGCGATCCTCAACCTCACTGCGGTTACGGCTGTGCCTGTCCCTAATCTCAACATCGGTTTAAACATCACTTCGGTATTAAGTGAGCCTGATGAGATTATCAAGGGGGAAGCGATTCCCGATCTGTTGCGCACGACAACACAGAGTGCGCACACCAGATACAACGAAATCAACACGCTGCACATTGCTCCGCTGTTGAGTTATCATGTGCGGGACATGGTGGCGCTCGGCTTGCGGGTCAATTACCAGTATGCTGTGCGGGATTATTCTCCGACGCATTATTTTGCCGCCACGCACGGGGGTGATATGCACACTAGCGGCAGTTCGTATTCCCTTGTGCCAGCCATGACGGTCACTGCCACGGACTTTGAGGCGGGGGTAGCATGGCAAACGGCGGAAAGCGGCGACGATGTGGAGGTACCTGCCATTTTGACGCTGCACGGACGTTATGTTTGGGATGACAGCCTCAATTTCGGTGGTGTGTACCAATTAAAACGCTGGAGTGCTCTCCAGGTTGGACATGAAGACCAGTCTGTGTTGCGTGCTACGGTCGAGTGGCAGAGCGATCGCGTGCGGGTTGAGGGCGATGTCGCCTATGCCACGGCTTATTACGAGACCGAAAACAGCGTTACTGCGCACAACATCGCGACGTTGAGTGCACATACGGCGGTCGATTATCGTGTTACCTCCAATGCTGTGGCGGGGATAGCGGTCGGCTATACTTTTGGGGAGGAAACCTTCCCGCTTGAGTCACAGGCCTCGGCGGAGGAGTACAACATGCAAGAGATGGATTTCGCCTTGCGTGGCAACTACATGTTCTGATCTTATTCTTTTGCCGCGAGCTGTTGAAAATAGCCGACTTTGAGGAGCGACAGCATACTGTCGTGCTCCGTGCCGTCTACTGTGCGTGCTAGCAGCTGTCGTTGTGCGTGCAGCAGGGGGAACAGTTGTGCGCTTTCGTGTAGGGTATCCAGCTCCAACAGACGGGCGAGGTCGGGGAGTCTGGTAAGACGGCGGTCTTGTTTGCTTGCGCTTTTGTTTTTTTGCCAGGCATCGCCTAAGGCATCAGCGATCGAGGTGGAGACGTTGTTGCGCACGGCGCGGGGTTTTTGCACACTTTTGATGATGGTATTCTTGAGTACTTTACCTAGGATATTTTTTAGTGTGCCCCACTTGCCGTTCTGCTTGAGGCTTTCTTGATCGAGTCCAAGTATGTGGATAACACTCAAGGCACGTGCCAAAGCGGGTAATTTTACTGTCGTGGGCACGATAGTGCGCAATTCTTCTTGCAGCGGGCCGATATCGAGCATCTCGTCTTTATCCAGCTCACCCAGCATTGCACTGATAGTGCTGATAAAAGTTTCCCCAGGTAACTTATCGCTTGCAACTCGTGCTGCGGCAGTGTGTTGGGTACGTAAAATCTGCCGCTCTTGTGCGCGCAAGACCAGCGGTGTGTGGTTGGAGATGTGACGAGCCATAACGGTGTCACGTGCGTTGTTTTGCAGGGGTAAACCGCTTACACGCCCGACAACGTGGGCAATAGCGTGCGGCAATAGCTCTCGCATGTTACTGAACACAAAACCGACATCGGCAGGATTAACATCGCCCTGATCGCTGGGAGCAATGCCTAACACGGGCTGGCTCTGACAACCCAAGGCATGGTGTTCCCCACCGATATGCACGGTTGAGTAATCACCTGTCAACGGCTCGTCCAAAACCAGGGACAACGGTGCGTCGGCGACGCTGAACAATTTTTTCACTTCATCAAAAACTTCCTCTTGCTCTCGCACGGTGAGTGCGGCAGGATTAATTGTAATGGCTTCATTACATAGAATAAACGACTGATTTTTATCAAATCCTTTATAAATTTCGCCGCCGCCAAAATTCAAGAAAACCTTTCTGTCTGAGGTAACGGTAGTATCGTTAGTATTGAAACGGGTTACTAGCAAAGCGCGATAATAGTCTGTCGGCGGTCGCATTTCGTTACCGAAGCTGCCATACGCGGCAGGGAAACGTCCTGACAGCTCATCTGCACCACAACCCGCGATCGAGAAAAGCAGCACTGTTGCCAGCAATACTTGCATCGCCCTCTCCCTCACTACGCCTTACACACAGCCGCTATCGGAGCTTTGCAAATAAATTTAACAAAAATTAAATTATTTTTTAAACCTATCATCAATAAAATTTTCGCTATTTCACCTTGCTTGTTTTTGTGAATAAAGATAGAATCCAAGTTTATTTTAGTAATGAGATCAGGATGGCTGTCATGAATTCACCAGCGTCAGCTTATTTCGAGCGTGTGGTGGGCAGGCAGAATGTGCGCCGTGCGCCCGATGATTTGAGGCATTGGGGCAAGGACTGGACGAAGGAGTTCGAGCCGTGTCCTGCGGTGGTAGTTCTGCCCGCGACGCGACGGGAAGTGCAGGAGGTAGTTACTTATTGTTATCGGCAGCGCATGCCGTATGTGCCCAGCGGTGGTCGCACGGGTTTGGTCGGTGGGGCGGTTGCTGGGCGCGGCGAGGTGGTTATTTCGTTGGCACGGATGAATAAGGTGCGAGAAATAAACCGCACGGGCATGTTTGCGGTGGTGGATGCGGGGGTCACCACCCAACAGTTGCAGGAGGCAGCCGCACGTGCAGGGGTTATGTTTGCCCTAAATTTGGCTGCCCGTGGCAGCGCTCAAATTGGCGGCAACATCGCGACCAATGCAGGAGGTACGCAGTTCATCCGTTATGGCGGCATGCGTGAACAGGTGTTGGGGTTGGAGGTGGTTTTACCCGATGGACGTTTTGTGCAGCTCGGCAGTTCTTTGCGGAAGGATAACACGGGTTATGATTTGAAACAGCTTTTCATCGGTGCGGAGGGCACACTCGGTATTGTTACCGCCGCGACATTGAAGCTTGTTCCCCCCCCCGCCAAGCTTACTACGATGTGTTTTGCAGTGACTGATTTCAATCAGGTATTGTCCTTGCTGGAAATGTCCCATCTCAATCAGGCAACTCTGCACACTTTTGAATTCTTTTCACACAGTGCCTATCGTCTGGTTTTGCGCACCTACAAACACCTACAACCACTCTTTAAGAAGAAAGCCGCGGGGGTGGTGTTGCTCGAACTAGATGGTGAGCGGGCGGTAGTCGAACAATTCGTGGCGCGAGTTTTTGCTCGTCAACTAGCCGAAGATGGGGTGATTGCCCAGTCTGCGGCAGATCGACACATGTTATGGAGTTACCGTGAACTGATCAGTGAGGCACTCAGCACCTACAAACTACTGAAAAAAGGCGACGTGTCTATTTCGCCCCCTCGCATCGGCACATTCATCGGCACGATGCAGCAGCGTTTAGCAAGAGATGCTGCTCGTGATATCGAGATGGTGTTGTTCGGGCACATCGCCGACGGCAACCTGCATATCAACTTTGCCAGTAACAACGGCGCGGCAGCAGAGCGCTTGGCGAACATGGATCGCACCATGCACCGCTTGGTAGGGGAGTGGTGTGGCAGTATCAGTGCCGAGCACGGTATAGGCTTACGCAAAAAAGATTACCTCACACTGTCACGCTCGACCTTGGAGATCGAACTGATGCGCATCATCAAACACGGACTCGACCCTCACACTACCTGCAATCCTGGCAAGATTTTTGACGTTTAACAATCTTTCGAGGTAGTCCAAAATAACCTTTCAGCAAACGCACATCGGTTCGGGATTGAGTTTTTCGCCGCAGTGCTATAGGCTCGCGAGCCTATGGCGAATGGTACGGCAAGTGTAGCGACAGTTTCTCTCCCTTCATCGGTGACACTGAAGCTCGCGATGGCGGTCACTGGCTTGGCACTAGGCGGTTTTGTCTGTGCGCATCTGGCTGGCAATCTGCTGCTTTACTTCGGGCCTGAGGTGCTCAATGCCTACGCTCAAAGTCTGCACGACGCACCCTATTTGCTGTGGCCAGCGCGGGTGCTGTTGTGCATCTGTTTGTGTGTGCATCTTCTCTGCGCTGTTATCTTGCAGCTGCGCAACCGCCGTGCGGGGGGACGCTATGTCAAGCGCAGTTACCGCACCGCGAGTTTCAGTTCACGCACCATGTTGCTGACGGGCAGTGTCGTGTTGTTGTTTGTACTCTACCATCTGGCACACTTTACTTGGCGGATCACTGATGCTCGTTTCGCCCGACTCGGTGCTACCGATGTCTATCAGATGTTAGTGCTCGGTTTCCAAAATCCTGCCGTGACTTTTTTTTATGTGCTGGCCATGTTGTTTCTCGGCTTGCACTTGCAACATGGTTTGAGTTCGTCGCTGCAAACGCTGGGGTTGAATGGCTACAAGTACCAGCGGGTGGTCGCTAGCGGCGGGCGTGCTTTGGCTTGGCTGATTATGCTCGGCAACATGTCCTTGCCACTGGCGGTGTACCTCGGTGTTGTAGCATGAACCTCGCAGCACGTATTCCTGACGGTGCGCTGGCCACAAAGTGGCAGCACTACAAATCCACGCTGCCGCTGGTATCGCCTGCCAACAAGCGTAAGTTCAAGATTATCGTCGTCGGCAGCGGTTTGGCGGGTAGCTCCGCCGCGGCGACGCTGGCGGAGTTGGGGTATGCGGTCGAGTGCTTTTGTTTTCAAGACAGCCCGCGCCGTGCCCACAGTATCGCCGCACAGGGAGGCATCAACGCAGCTCGCAATTATCAGGGCGATGGCGATAGCGTCTTTCGGCTTTTTTACGATACCATAAAGGGAGGTGATTTTCGGGCACGGGAGGCTAATGTCTACCGTCTGGCGGAAATCAGCGGTGCAATCATCGACCAGTGCGTGGCGCAAGGTGTGCCGTTCGCCCGTGAGTACGGTGGGATGCTGGCCAATCGCTCTTTCGGAGGAGCGCAGGTGTCACGCACCTTCTATGCCCGCGGCCAGACGGGACAACAGTTGTTGCTCGGCGCGTATGGTGCGTTGGCACGGCAGGTGGCAGCAGGCAAGGTGGTTATGCATGCTCGCCATGAAATGCTCGATCTCGTGATGGTCGAGGGGCGTGCTTGTGGCGTGGTTGTGCGTGATTTAGTCGGCGGAGCGTTGCGCACCTGTTATGGCGACGCGGTGGTATTGGCGACGGGTGGTTATGCTAACGTGTTCTTTCTTTCCACCAATGCGATGGGTTGTAACGTTACCGCCACGTATCGTGCTTACAAACGCGGGGCGGGGTTTGCCAATCCCTGTTTCACGCAGATTCATCCGACTTGTATCCCTGTCAGCGGTGAGCACCAGTCTAAGTTGACTCTAATGTCGGAGTCGTTGCGCAACGATGGGAGGGTGTGGGTGCCAGCCTGCAAAGGCGATCGTCGTGCACCTCACGAAATTCCCGCAGCGCAGCGCGATTATTTTCTCGAGCGGCGTTACCCTGCTTACGGCAACCTTGCGCCGCGGGACATCGCCTCACGCGCCGCTTTGCAGGTATGCGATGACGGTTACGGCGTAGGCATGACGGGCATGGGTGTCTATCTTGATTTTGCTGACGCACTACAGCGGCTGGGCAAAGATGTCATCGCTCAACGTTATGGCAATCTTTTTAGCATGTATAGGGAGATTACGAACGAAGATCCCTATCACACGCCGATGCGTATCTTCCCTGCGGCACACTACACGATGGGTGGTCTGTGGGTCGATTACAACTTGATGAGTAATCTCGACGGGTTGTTTGTTATCGGGGAGGCGAATTTTTCTGATCACGGGGCGAACCGTCTCGGTGCTAGTGCGTTGATGCAAGGGTTAGCGGACGGTTATTTTATTCTCCCCTACACGTTAGGGCAGTATCTTGCTGCTGTGCCTGCGTGCGATCGCCGTGCGGCAGAGAAAGGAGCGGCGCAGGTGCAACGAGAGTGTGAGCAGGCGATCGCGGCGTTGTTACAGCGCAAGGGTAAGCGCAGTGTCGATTACTTTCATCGCCGACTGGGCAAAATCATGTGGGACAACTGTGGGATGGCGCGCAATGCCGCGTCGTTGCGACGAGCACTGCAGGAAATCCCGCAGTTACAAGAGGAATTTCGGCGCAATTTGTGTGTGCCTGGCAGCGCGGCATCTTTCAATCAGGCGTTGGAGAAGGCAGGGCGGGTGGCGGATTTTCTGGAGTTTGCGCAGTTGATGTGTCGTGATGCGTTGGCGCGGGAAGAGTCGTGTGGGGGGCATTTTCGCACCGAGTATCAGACGGCGGAGGGTGAAGCACAGCGTAACGATGCCGAGTTTGCACATGTCAGTGTTTGGCAACAGAGCACGGCGGGTGAGCCGCAGTTGCACAAAGAACCGCTGCGTTTCGAGCAGGTGGCGCTGGCACAGAGGAGTTACAAGTGAATTTCAAACTGCATATCTGGCGGCAGCGGCATGCACAGGCTGAGGGGCGGCTGGTTGTTTACGAAGTGCGTGATATTGGTGGTGATGTCTCTTTTTTGGAAATGCTTGACCTACTTAACGAGGGGTTGACCGAGAAGGGGGAGGAGCCGATTGCTTTCGATCACGATTGTCGCGAGGGTATTTGCGGTGCGTGTTCGTTGGTTATCGACGGTGTGGCACACGGGGTGGGGCGGGGCGTGACTACGTGTCAGCTGATGATGCGTAATTTTCGTGATGGTGCTGATATCTATGTCGAGCCGTGGCGTGTGCGAGCCTTTCCTCTTGTTAAAGATCTGGTTGTCGATCGACGTGCTTTTGATCGCATCATTGCGGCGGGGGGGTATGTTTCGTGCAACACGGGCAGTGCTCCTGATGCCAATGTTATGCCGATCGCGCAGCAGGATGCCGAGACCGCGATGGATGCCGCACAATGTATCGGTTGTGGGGCGTGTGCGGCAGCTTGCAAAAACTCCTCCGCGCTGTTGTTCGTCGCGGCGAAGGTCGGGCATTTGCGTATGTTGCCGCAGGGGCGGGTGGAAAACGCTGTGCGGGTACGCAACATGGTCGCGGCGATGGATGCCGAGGGTTTCGGGGCGTGTACCAACCAGCAGGAGTGTGAGGCGGTGTGTCCCAAGGAGATATCCGTCAACTTCATCGCTCAGCTCAACCGTAACTACCTCAAGGCATTGTTTGACTAGCGCGATGCGGCTAAGGGGGTGTGGAAGACCACACGCGCACGGGGGAGGTGGTGCGGTGTAGAGCTTGCAGTTCTCGGGTGGTGGTGTGTTCCAGCGTGCGTAATTGTGTGGTCACTAGTCTGTGGAGGGCATGTAGTTGGTGTTTTTGTCGTGTGTTTAGGTCGCGCAGCTGTCGTGCGATGTCCTCGCTGCTTTGCTGGAGGGTGAGCAGCTGCGCGGTGTGTGCCGCGTCGCTAGCTGCGAGTGTGTCGCGCTGGCTGGAGGTGTTGTCGCGTATTGTTTGTAGGGTGTGGGTGTGTTGGGTGTGCAGAAGTTCCTGTATCTGCTGCACGGCACGGTCGTGCAGGGCCGTGCTCTGCTGCTCAAACGCAGCTAGTAGTTTGTATCCATGACGGGCTAAGGTTTCTATGCCGCGCAGGATTTTATTTTTTTGGAGGAGGTTGCTCGCGGTGGTTAGCTGGCGTGTTTTGGTGTGGCTACTGATCAGCAAGTCACGGAGGTTTTTTTGTAGGGTACGGCTGGTGTCAGTCAGTGCGGTACGCAGTTGGGTAGTTGTTTCTTGTAGTAAGTTTTTGTGGCGTGTCTCGATATCGTCAGCGACGGAACTGACTGCGGCGGCCGACCGTTGCCGTGTCAGGGCCGCGCGGGTAAGTTCTTGATAAGCATGCACATCGGCGGGGCGGTAGAAGGGTTTGAGGTAACGATCGACTCGCCGTCTGCCGACGCGCAGTTCACGCCCAGATATTTGGGTTAGGCGTGAACGTTTGATGTCCAGTGCTGCCATCACGTCTTCGGCGGTGAGGGTAAACTCTTTCTCGTCGCCGCGTAACGAGATGACCATCGGCAATGTGCTGCCGTTATGGTCTTGCCTTGCGTCATCATTCATGCCGCGAGGCTAGCAGAATGTGTGCCAGTATTCAATGTCAACTTCTGCATCGGTTTCTAACAATCACGTACAAGTTTTCTGTTGCGCAAACTGCCCTAACTGAACATCGAGGCGGCTACTTCCTCTGCGTTGCAAGGACGAAGGTCGGTGGCTTTTTCGCCGATACCGATGAAACGCACGGGAATTTTGTGTTGTGCACAAATACCGAGCAGCACGCCGCCCTTCGCCGTGCCGTCGAGTTTAGTGACGATGATGCCAGAGATTTGCACCAGGGCGAGGAAGGAGTTTACCTGCTGCAGGGCGTTTTGTCCCGTAGTAGCATCGAGCACAAGCCAGGTTTCTAAGGCAAACAGGTCGGAATTCTTGCTGGCGATTTTTTTTATTTTTTGCAACTCCGCCATCAGATTGTCCTTATTGTGCAAGCGTCCAGCAGTGTCGATGAGCAGAATATCTGTCTCACGACGGCGTGCGGCTTGTATGGCATCGAAGACTACCGCTCCAGGATCTGCCCCTTGTCGGTGCTTGACCAGTGGTACGCCGAGACGCGTCGCCCAAATCTGCAACTGTTCGATGGCCGCGGCTCGGAAAGTATCCGCCGCGCACAACAAAACCTTCTGTTGCTCAGCGAGATAGTGCTGGGCAAGTTTACCGATTGTCGTGGTCTTGCCTACCCCGTTGACTCCCACAATCAAGATGGCGCGTTTCTTGTCCTCGTTCTGCTCTACTACAGGCACGGAAAGCAGGCGGGCAGCTTCGGCTTGCAAAATTTTTTTCACCTCAGCGAAAGAGGCTTCCTTGTCTTGCAACCGTTGCCGACAAGCATCGACCAGCAGCTCAGCAACCTTGTTGCCTGTGTCGGCACGGTAAAGGGTCGCGTGCATCTCGTCGAGCAGTGCAGCATCGAGTTTGACTTGTCCCTTGAGCAGCGTGCCGATGTTGTTGAGCAGAGCGGCACGGGTTTTTTGCAGACCTGTGTGCAGACGTGCAGTCCAGGCCCTGGCAGGTGATGCCGCGGTGGTAGGTGACGCGGGTAGAGTGGAGGCAACAGGTGCTGCAATTTCCGTGGTAGATCTGCTATGCTCGCGCGGAGCGCGGTTGATAGCCGAGATAAGTGCGAAGGTGGCGACGGTGGAGAAAAGCAAGATGGCGAAAAAAGTTGCTAACAGCGGGGCGATCATCGCAGTGTTCCTCTGTTTGCTGATGTGGACTGGCTCGTTAGCCGCAGTTTCAGCGGACGATGCGTCCAAATATATTTACGGTTTCCGAAAAGACAACCAGTTTTCGCTGCTTTTCTCCTTTGGTAGTCACGCGTGGCGACTGCGCGAGGGCGATGAATTCAGGGATCGTAGCGTGATGGCGCACTTCGTCTATCGTTTTCAGCTACAGCTGACAAAAAATTTGGGTTACTATCTCGGCACTCGTCTCGGTTTCCGCTACGCTTTCCCCGCGCTGCGCCGCAATTTCTATGCCCTACTGATGCCTGGGGTGGTGGCGGGTATGCTGTGGTATCTCGATGCACGTTGGCAGGCGTTGCTGGGGATGGAGGTTTTCCTCGAACGTCTGCCTAATCTGCCTGCCGCGGGGGGGTTGTTGCCTGATTTTAGTCTCGCTACCTATGCGGGTGTCCTGACGGTGGAACACTACTTCAGCTTGCACACGGCTTTCGTCGCCGCCGTCGCACTCAGCACGCTGCGTCATAGATTGCGGCGCAAACACAGTGCGCGGGTGGCGGATTTGCAGCGGCATGGTTGGCGTGTTAGCCTCGGGGTCAACTATCATTTGCTGTAGCGTGCTGTGAGTTTACCCCCCACCACCTCTTTCTTCTTGCCTCATTGGTGGGTAGAGATGTTCGACCGTGCCAGCGTGTCGGATATTGCGGGGGCTGATCCCGACACTTACGTCAGCACGGTAAAGTTTCTCCCTTACTTGAGACCTTTGCAACTGAAGTTGGGCAGCCAGATCGTCGCTATCATGCAGCATCAGTTGTTGCGGGACACGCGAGACGGCATCGTCATCTTTTTGCCGCACGTTTATAACGAGCTGCAGCTTCTTACGCGTCGCCAACGCATCCAAGCACAGCTGTTGCTGCACGAACTGCGTTCCTTTCGCCTCTTGCAGGAGCAGGAGGCGGGCAAGGCGCAGGCTTGGCCGTTGTTCGCGGACGAGACTTGGCATAACCGTGCGGAGGGGATTAGTGTCGAGCTACGGTTGTCAAGCTGGGGGCGTGAGCTATTGCTGGGATACTGCGAGCCGTATGCGGATTTTGTGCGCAGGGCACGGCAGGGATTACAGCTGCGCGTCCTGTGTGCCACCGCCCCCCTGCACCTGTGGAAATCGGTGTGGCTCGATGTGCAGGGCGCGGAGCAACTGCTTTATTTGCGTCTTGAGACTGCGGCACAACAGCAAGGCAACTGGCTGAATTTGGAGCACACCCTGTGTCAAAGTTTATCCGTCTGTCGAGCGGGACTGGCGAGCGGTGAAAATGAGTTGTTTCGTTTGTTGACAGCGCTGGGGAAGAAACTTATCGAACACGGTTGCCTGTTGCCGCATTCTGCCCCACGGGCTGTTTTTCTCGATGCCGAGCAGCGGCGAGAAGCGCAGTTGTTGTGGACGTTGGCGCGTTTTCCGACCGTGCGGCAGAACTGTCACGCGTGGCGGCAGGCTGTCTGTGCCAACCTCTGCACACGGCAGTTACCCCAGACACTAGCAGCACTGTTAGCTTTGCTCGTTCCCGATCGCCGCCAACGGCATCAGAAGTTGCTGCACAGCTTTGCGGCAATGCTCAGCCGTCTGGATGCACAGGAAGACGTGGGTGTGGTGACGATGTTCACGGACGGTTGTCCGCTGCTCGATGTGGCACTGTTCTTCGAGTGGTCGTTGCGGCGTATGTTACCCACGTTGCCGTTGCCGAGCGCGCTTGTGCCCAGTACGGTCAGCACTGCTTTGGAGGCGGAAACCTCTGTGCCACTGCACACACGTTTTGCCAATTTCCGCGCCTGGATCAAGGAAAACCCCAGCTTTGCACAGGAATTGCGCAGCACCCCGCAAGCTTGCTTGGTCAGCAGTGCTACCGCCACGGTGCCCAGCACGACGGCGACAGCTACACCTCCATCCTCACGACCCGCCGCGGCCACGGCAACACTACGACCCAAAGCAGAGCCGACAGAGGGAGAACACTTGCGCAAAATCGCCGCCCTCGAACTACACAAGATTGTAAACCGCTCACGAGCCGAGTATAACCAGCTGGAACGGAGTTATTTTGCCTCGCTATCGCCAGAAACACGGCAGTCCATCATGGAGGTAAAAAAGCACATGCAGGCCAGTATTTTCGAAAATCATTTGCGTCCGCGTCTCATTTCCTTTATGATCGCCCACCCTTCTTCTTGGCAAAGGACGGGGACGGTCGAAGAGCTGGGTGTTTTTGGTTGAAAATCTGCCGTGAGTTCTTTCGTTCGCGCGTGATCGGGGTTATATTGGAGTAAAGGGCTGCTTCGCCCCTGACTAGGCCTTTTAGAGAATTTCCGCTGCCTGCTCAGCTGGATTTTGGGATAGTTTTCACATTCACCGCACTTACAGAGGGAAAAGACGCGATGGTAAAGCCAGTTACTGAAATTGGAGCGGAGCGAGAAAGCGGCAAGGAGCAAGAAAGCGGCAAAAAAGCCTGGCGAAGCGAAGCGGAGCGAGAAAGCGGCAAGGAGCAAGAAAGCGGCAAAAAAGCCTGGCGAAGCGAAGCGGAGCAAGAAAGCGGCAAAAAAGCCTGGCGAAGCGAAGCGGAGCGAGGTGTGGCGGGGGGTAGTTCCACACATGTCTTCAAGTTGCCGATGTCGAAGGCGCTGGCGCGCAAGGTACAGCAGAAAGCCGCGGACGAGGGGGTTTCGCCTGAGGAGTTGCTCTGCGAGTTGGTTGCCGAGGGGCTGGTATTGCGGGCGTGGGAAATTATGGAGCGTAAGTCGACGATGCGTGGCGGCCGTGCGCAGAATTTTAACCAGAAGAATCGCTTCCGTGAGCAAAAAGGCAGGCGTGGGTTCAACAGGGGCAACCGTGCCGAGAAGGGCACAGCACTGCTGGAAGACCGTGCCGCATTTCTGGAATACGTGCGCAATCAGGAGAAGGGCAACAAGTGAGCGACTGGCTTTACGAGGAAGAAGACGGGCAGTTGCGCTATGGTTATGCGCTCGGCGCTAAGCTGGCGCATGTGAAGTCCAGCTTTCAAGACATCAAGGTGGTCACTTCGCTTGCCTATGGGAAAATTTTGCTGCTCGATGACATCGTCATGATCACCGAGAGGGACGAGTTTGTCTACCGAGAGATGATAGCACATGTGCCGCTCTGCAATCACCCATCCCCGCGGGACGTGCTGGTCATCGGTGGCGGTGACGGCGGTGTAGTGCGAGAAGTGGTGCGTTACCCAGAAATAAACACCGTGACCTTGTGCGAAATAGACGGCGCGGTGCTCGAAGTCTGCCAACAGCACTTTCCCGCGCTGACGGAGGGTCTACAGGATGAGAGGGTGAAAATAGAAATTGCCGACGGGTTGCAGTTTCTCGCGCGCTGTGCACCTGCCAGCTATGATGTTGTTATCGTCGATTCCACCGACCCAGTGGGGCCTGGTCTCTGTCTGTTTACCCCAGAATTCTACCGCACGGCAGCACGTGCCTTACGCCCCGACGGACTCATGGTGGCACAGACAGAATCGCCTTGGGCAAGGCCTGAGTTGTTGCAGCGCATCAACCACAGTCTCAAGACAGCTTTTGTGCACGTGCACCCTTATCTTGCCACAGTGCCTACCTACCCGCGTGCTCTGTGGTCGTGGACACTCGCTTCCCACGCAACGCTCGCACCCGCGAACTTTGTGCGGGAACGTTTTCAGACTGTCTCCCCTCGTCTGCGTTACCTGACCGCGGAACTGATGACCAGTTCCTTTCATCTCCCGCGCTTTTTTGCCGACCTGTTGGCACGTGCGTCCTGAAATTCCCGTCAAAATCTAACAGCTATCGGATGATAAAAACATCTCAGTACTCTTCCGCCCGCGACTCTGGGTAGCCGAGAACATCTTCCCGCACGAAATCGACCACCTTGCGCACGTTGCCTTTGCTGGTCAATGACCAGATGAGAGCATACATGGCGATACCGCCTCCCACCCAGGGGACCACGCCGCGCCAGTTGCTGACATTTCTGCCATAGGTTTTACGCATAAACGTCGATCCCCACACGGTGGTCACTATCGCCACCGCCGCGATCGCGAGAAATCCTACCTCCTGATTCAGGTGGGTAGGAAACGGCGGTGTAGCCATCAAGAACTGCAGCAGTTGCTCGGCATCCGCTGTACTTACCACATATTTCTGCTGCGGGTCTTCGATATAAGTCACGATCTGACGATAAATGTCCCGCTTGGTAGCCGTAGAGGCGGCGTTTTGCATGCGCACTAGCAGCCCCAGGTAGGGGTACAACGCTTCCGCGGGGAGTTGCTCCGCGTCGCCCACCTGCAGATCTTTCTCGACGGCACGCACCTCCCTGAGCAGGGGGGCAGGCGGTGCTGCCGCGAGGTCACGGTAGACGCTGACAACATCGCGGTAAGCCCCCCTAAGCCCCTCCGCATCGGAAAATGTCAGCGCCTGCTTGAGCTGCACCTTGCCGCGGGTGAACAGATCGTTGCGGATACCTAGTTTCGTATCTCGCAACTGCTCCACGGAATATAAAGCGATCCAAGGCCAGCCAAAGCCCCACATTGCCCAAAAGAAACTATACAGGTACTGCGGCCCTATTTGGCCAAAAGGCACTTTGGCAATGAAGGAACGTCCAACGAGGGTCCAAAACAGGCTCACCTGGATCATGGTGAAGCCGACGAATAGGCCTTTCACGTATTTGCTGCCGTAGTCGACATTTCTCAAGTCCAGACTGTTCTTGCCGAAGTCCCCCAGACCAGCCCAAAAACCCTGCACGTTCTCCTGCCCCTCGACCAGCAGTTCCGCCAAGGGGCGATAGTTTTTTTCTTCTATCTTTTGCAGCATTTGGAAAACCAAGGCATATCGACCTTGTCTCGCAATCTGATGTGCCCAGATCTGCCCGAGTGCTTCGCTGCTATGTTCAAGACTCCAGTAAGGGAAGCGATTGGTGGCGGCCAGGTTGCCGATCCCTCCATGATCGCTGTCCAACACTTGACGGTGGAAAACGTGTGACCTGCCGCCGTACGTAGCTTCCCAAACGACGACGGTAAAAAAATCAATCATGAACGATTTCCAGTTTATCGAGGCGATGAAGCGATCGGGATCGGCGAGCTGGAGGAAATTGACATTATCGGTCGAAAAGGTCGCGAAAAACTTACCGCTTGCCTCTGCTGCGCTGTTAAACCAATGTCCAGCCTGGTGAGCAATTCCGTCGTAGTAGGAAGTCTCCAGCAGCTGTCGCTTGGTCTTGTGCAAAAAATCATAGACATACCCGTAGTTCACCGCACGCAAGTCGGGGAAGATACCGTCTGTGTGCAGTCGGTAGACCTCTTTCTCCAGCCCGCGTGCCAGTTTTTTCCATTGCTCTTTGAAACTGCTGCGGTCGATGTGGGCGACGAACGCGTCTTGGTCGAACCTCGCGTCACTGCCGCGTCGCTGCAAATAGTCACGCAAGACGATGCGTGCCGCCATCTCCCAAGCGAGCCCCTGAGCTCGGGCACGCTGCTGCTGCAAGGCCGCGATCGCTTTCCGACGTATGGCTTCCGCCTCCTTGCCGTGGATGTGCGGTGTCTGCAAGCCAACAAGAATTGTCTCGGAAGGAGGAAGACCGATACTCCTGCCCACCGCGGAGTTGCCGTTCACAGCAGCATACGGCGGGATACCCGTCGCCAGCGCGGGCAACAGAGTCGTCTGTCCCAACGCTTTAGCGAGATAATGCCAAAGAGGGAGAGCCACCGCGGCATAGGTGCGCATCCCGATCAGCATCAGTTGGCGGCGAAAATCCCAATCATGCCCACTGCTACGCGCGGCAACGTGGGCGATCATTGCCACCAGAGGAATCAGGGCGAAACCCGTGAGCGTGCCACGGGTCACGTAACGCCTGTAGCCTTTCCTGATTTTGCGATAGGGATAGTTGTCCAGCGAGTTGCCTAATTCATGGCGGGGTGGTAGATCCGCGGCCCTGAAGGGGTTGGGAGGCCAAAAACGTGACAGGCTGAAGCCTGCCTTCAGTGCCCACGCCGCCCCGATACCAGCCGCCCCGAGAGTTCCCAACCCTAGAATCGTCGAGGCATGGCTGCGCAGATCGTCAGCGCTGAAATATTTGTAGGAGGCGCGGCTGATTTTCTTGCGCAGCGGCGAGAGGACTTGCCCATCGGCAGTGGTATCGGTGAACAACTCAGGTTCGTCCCACAGACGCTGATAATCTTTTGTTTTCAGGACATCTTCCAATACAGCGATTTGTGCATTGGCGGCAGGAGTGTGTAATGTTTTCAAGCTGTTGATACGATCGATAACCAGATCTTCGCTTTCCTTCACATACAGCTTGCTCAACATAATCCATGACGAAGCGAAATCACCTTCACGCAGCTGTCGTTTCAGGGTGGCGAGTTTTTCTTTGCTGACCGCGTCCTTGATGAACTTCCCCTCGAGCCTCTTGCTCAGTGTCCTAGCCTGATCTCTAATGATGAGATAATCGCGCTGCCAGGTAGCGTAAGTAAACTCATCACGATAACTGTTGCGACGCACATCGTTAGCGATCATAGCCTGTAAACGGCGGGGGTTCATGCTCTGCAACACTTGCTTCGCCTGCTGCGATGCCCCGTCGCGGTAACGTTCCACCTCCCCTGTAGGTAGCTTGCGACCTTCCTGTTGCTTCTCGGTGTTGAGTGCTGTCGAGATTGCGGCGGGGTTGTCCGCTCTGAGAGCGAAGGCGAGACTGCCGAGCAAGTGATTGCCGTCGTTAACAGTATCGACGATAACATCGCGCGGGAGCACGTCCAGCAACACCCGTCGCCCGTCTTCCCCATCGACGTTGCGCCACAAGACAAGATCGCCTGCAGTGAAGCGACGCGTCGGCGCAACGGGCAATAACTCACCATCCTCGCCTTGCTCGTGAGCAAAGGGGCTAAAGCCGCGGGTAACGAAGCTCAGCTGCAAACCACGCGCGTTCTGCGGAGCGAACGCCACTTTATATACAGGCACAGGAGCTTTAAACAGCTCACGGCGCACAAACACCAAGTCAGCCGCGTAAACATCGCCGCTCTTATCAACCAATACCAGCAGTTCATTGTCGTAAGCCATCACCTCTGGTGCGATGCTCTCGATGACATGCAGCGCGTGTTTGTAACGAAAGGACAACTTGCCGTCATAGATCACCGCCTGCACCAGGTCTGGCTGAGGAACGATGCGCGGCAAGCCACCCTCTGTCCCCGCGAGATGGTAGCGATCGCCAGTGTTGCCATCCTTGCGCATCTCCAGCAAATACTGTGCCGTAAGATGAAAAGGGTCGGGAATATCCTCTGGGTAGGTGTCCCCCGCGGCCTGCTCCAACTCGCTGATGACACCTTCGATGCCCGCGACCGCATCCTTCAACAGCGGATCACGGCGTAGCACAGCCATCTGCTCCCGCAACGCCGACGACACCCCGCTCCTGAACGCGGGATCGTCACCCTCGCCTCGTGCCGCCCCTGTCGCGGCTACCAACTGTAGCGGCACCGCGACGGTTGCCACGACCAACGAAACCATGATGTTTCTCAAAAAAACACCGCCGAGCTTACTCGTCATAACCACCTCCTCACCCGCGTCAGGGCCAAAATGTCCTCCACCGTGCAACCGCCGAGCGTAGCACATATATTTAATTTATCAAGATATCTCTTACTTTTTTCCATATTTTTTATTTTTAATAATACCGCCAGCTAAATTACCAGATAAATCGTGTCCGATAACAGCTGAAAGTTGATATAACCAGCTGAGATTATGCTCTTTTATCTGGTAGTGGCAATTTCATGTTTTTATTACGAGCACAGTGCGATGTTATCTATCAGTCGTGTGTGGCCGACATGTGCTGCCACCAGCAACACCGCGGTGGGTGGCACGTCCGCGGCCGTGATGGGGGAGAGGTCATCGCCCTCGCGCAGTTCAAGGTATTCGATCTGTAGCGCGGGGGTTTTGTGTAAGGACGCGGCGCAGCTGTGCACGAGTGTCGCACTGCGGCGTTCACCGCTGCTGTAGGCCTGTCGAGCTGCACACAGTGCAGGGTAGAGGGCACGGGCTGCCTGCCGCTCCGTCTCGCTGAGGTAGGCAAGGCGGCTGCTCAGAGCAAGACCCGTGGCATCTCGCTGTGTTTCTCCCGCGAGCACGGTGGTGGGTAGCTGTAAGTCAGCGACGAGACGCGTGATGATGACGAGTTGTTGGTAGTCTTTCTTCCCTAGCACTAGCACCTGAGGGTTGATGAGGAGCAGCAGTCTGAGCATTACGGTCAGCACGCCGCTGAAATGTTGCGGCCGAGTTTTGCCACAGAGGTCGTGGGACAGCGTGTCGTTGATGATGGCAGTTTGGAAATTGTGCGGATAGATATCCTGTGCAGATGGGGTAAAAACAAAATCAACTCCGCATTTTTTTAGTTTTTCCAAATCCTCGCTAAGCGGACGAGGGTAGAGTGCGAGGTCTTCGTGGGGGGCGAACTGGCGGGGATTGATGAAGATGCTGACGAGGGTGTGCGTGGCGTTCTTCGCCGCCAAGGTGACGAGGCTTAAATGTCCGTCATGCAATGCCCCCATCGTGGGCACGAAGGCCAACGTGCGGGATGTCGTGCGCAAGACGTGCTTGAGCTCAGCGCTGGAAATGATGATCTGCATTTTCCTCCGCCCGTGCGGTGGTGGTCGCCTGAAAGATTAATACTCGTCGTCGCTCACCATGTACCAAGTTACCGATCGTTTCGCCGTTGAACCACAGCTTGACCGCGGTCGCATCGCTGAGCACCAGACGTGCTCGCTGCTCGAAGGTAAATTCATAACTTTGCGGTAACAACAGGCGTGTACGATGTGGTTCAGCATCGAGGGTTAGGTCAACCTGCAGCGGGCGCAGCACTTGCACGCGCAAGTTTTGCCGCACCGCAGAGGGTGTGATCGAGACAGGAGGGGGCGAAGCTATGTGCCGCGGGGTAAACTGGGGAGAAGGCGGTTTGTGCGGTGCGAAAAAATACCAAACTGTGCCACCGAGCAACACGAAGGCGAGCACGAACAGCCAGCGTTGCCGATGTCGCACTGTTGACGGGTAAGTGCGCAGATCGCTGAGCATGTCGCGTGCGACAAGCGATGGACTGACGGGTGCCGAAGTCAGGGGCAGAGTGTCGTAGGCATTGAGCAGATGCTCGCAGTCGAGTTGCAGATGCGGGGCGAGGATACGCAGAAAACCGCGGCAAAATACCGCCGCGGGGAGGGCGGCGCAGTCCTCTTCTTCGACGGCGACAATGAAGGCGAGAGGCACTTTGGTCGCCGCCGCCAACTGGGTGCGGCTGTAGCCGTGCTGCATGCGTGCAGTGCGGAGTAGTTCTGCTAGGGTGGGGGTTGTGTCTGCCATCGTTGTGCACACTTTGTCGCGAGAACAGGGTATAATGCTAAGCAGAGCCGATCGCCAGCATAACCCTAATGAGTACGCCATGCCGTTTATCATTGCAACCGTCGCCGTCTGGCTGTTGGGCAGTTGTCAAACCAGCGGTAGAGCCGAACGGGATGCGGCGAAGATTCTCGCCTCCCAAAAAAACATCATCATCAACTATTTGAATTCAGGTTTGCCGTCGCAGGCGCACGGAGAGCTGCGTAAAATTCTTGCTGAAAACCCTGATAACATCGTTTTTGTAGAATTGATGGGTGTTACCCAACTCGCTCTGCACAATCCTAGCAAGGCGATCTCCTACTTGCGCCGTGCGTATCGGCAAAACGGCAAAGCCAAGACAGGTCTAAATCTCAGCTCGGCTCTCATCGCGGCGGGCTCGCGGTCGCAGGCACAGAAATTGCTCCACACTCTGTTACGGGAGAAGGGTAGCGAGACCTACCCGCGCCGCGAACGTTTTTACCACAATCTCGGTCTTATTTGCCAAGAGCGCGGCAACCATAAACGTGCCGAGTACTACTATCGCCGAGCACTGGCAGAGAATCCCTCCTACTACTTGACGCTGTTGAAGATGGGGTTGTTGCGCTTCCAGCAGCGGCGTTATGAGGGTGCTATCGCCTGGCTGAACAAAGCGAAAAACTTCTGCCGCAAATGTCTAGAACCTATACGACACCTGAGCGATGCCTACGTGCGGGTGGGTAAATGGCGACAAGCGTTTAGCACTGTCGATATTTACAGCCGTCAGGCGGGACTCAATCTTCAAGAGCGGCGGGCAGCGATGGCTTTGCGACAAAGCTTGCAGAAAAGATAGCCGTGCCTGAGGCTATGTGGTAGGATGGTGAGCATGGCTCAGCGGATCAAGTTTACCCGCCTCGTCTTCGTGTCTTTTCTGGCGTTGCACTTCGGTGTGCTGCGGGCGGATGGGGGGCGTTATCAGGCGTTAGAGACGTTTGCAAAGGTCATTTATTTTTTGGAGATGAGTTATTTCGACCCCCAGCAAGTGACACAGAGCAAATTGATCGCCCATGCCTTGCAGGGTATGGTCGGCAAACTCGACCCGCATACGGTGATTATGCCGCGAGAAGCTTTCCGTCAGCTGACGATGGATACGCAAGGGAAGTTCGGCGGTGTCGGCATTATCGTGTCGCGTGAACGTGAGAAACTAATCGTGGTCTCGGCCATCGAGGGCACGCCCGCGGCGCGGGCGGGCATCAGGTCAGGCGATGAGATCGTCGCCATCGATGGGCACAAAATCGAGGTTATCGGAAGCGGCAATGCTCTTAAGAAAATGCGTGGCAAGGCGGGCACCAAGGTAACCTTTGTCGTCAAGCGACACGGTGAAGAGGTGTTGACCTTCGAGTTGGTGCGGGAAGTTATCAAGATCAAGTCCGTGCAGACCACGAGCCTCAGTCGGGGGATATTGTACGTCAAAATCAACAGTTTTCAGAGCGATACGGGGGTGGAATTAGAAAAAATTATGCAAACCGAGCACGCGTCACTTAAGGGCATGGTGCTTGATTTACGCAATAACCCAGGTGGTCTGTTGGAGCAGTCGGTTAAGGTCAGCGATCTGTTCATCGAATCGGGTTTGATCGTGTCTACGGTAGGCAGAGACCGCAACCGCATCGAGCGTGAATTTGCCCACAAGCGCAACACCTATCGGGGGTTTCCCATTGTGGTGCTGGTTAACAACGGCACGGCGAGTGCTGCGGAGATCGTCGCAGGCGCATTGCAAGATCACGGACGTGCACTCGTCATCGGTACGACTACTTTCGGCAAAGGGTCGGTGCAAACACTGATCGTATTACCCGACGGGTCAGGCTTGAAACTTACCGTGGCGCGTTACTACACACCCAACGATCGTTCCATCCAAGCCAAGGGCATCGAGCCAGATATACATGTGCCCCGCGGCCCGACCGTCGCCCCGCCGCGCGGTCCCAGAGAGTCCGATCTGAAGCGTCATATCAAGGGGCAGGATTTGAGCGATCTTTCCGAGAACATCGGTCTGTTGCGAGAGATCAAAAACTGGCCACCCCAACAACAACAAGACCGTCAGCTGACCACCGCCTTCACCTACCTCAAGGGCTGGGCTGCGTTCAGGCGCGGCAGCTAGACAGGCATTATTTTTTATCGTTTGCAGCGCTGTACACAGGCTTGCTTTGCCCGCAGAAGCGGACAGGGAAGGCAAAAACCTAGACAACAGCATCAGGCAAGCAGGCCACGAGGGTGCGCACCTCCTGGGCACGCTCCTTCGCACACACCAGCACCGCGTCGTCCGTCACGACGACAACCACATCCTGTAGCCCCAGTGCAGCTACCTGTATCCCGTCTGTCTTTACCGTCGTGCCGCGACAATCACGCATCAACACCGCACCAAAGGAAAGATTGCCGTCCCTATCGGTCTGGAAAGCTTGCGCGAACATATCCCAACTGCCGATGTCCAGCCACCCACAATCCACAGGCAACATCACACAGTGACGGCTCTGCGCCAAAAACGCATCGATCGACATCTCTGCGACAAGAGGGTAATTTTTGCACAACAGCGAAGAAACAACGCTCCCCCGTGCTGCGACGCAAGCCGCCAAAGATTTCGCCACCCGTGGCTGTAAAACCCTCAGCTGCTGGCAGAAAAACCCTGCCCGCCACACGAAAATGCCGCTGTTCCAAAAATAATCATCTCTCTGCGCATAGCTCGCAGCTTCACTGGGTGCAGGGCGATAATGAACCCGCGCTCGATAAACCCCCGCCTGCTCAGCACACTGCCGCCCACGCTCGATATAATCGTAACACACCGCAGCATAACGCGGTTTAGCACCGAGCAACACCAAATAACCGTGCCGTGCCGCCTGCACCGCAGCGACAAGGGTGTGCTGCAAAGCAGACACATCCGCAATAAACGCATCAGCATGCAAAGAAATAACCACCGCGTGCGGATCACGTGCCGCCAAGGCCAGCGTCGCTAAACTCACCGCGGCGAGTGTCCCCCGCCCCACAGGCTCTGCGACGATCTCCGCGGCCAGCGCACTTCCTTCCCCCACCCGCACGATTTGTGCGGTGCACTCATACTGCTCCTGTCGAGTAGCCACCAACCGCCGCGCCGCGGGCACACAACCATCGAGACGCAACAACGTCTGTTCCAACAACGTCTTCTCGCCGCCGATGCGACAGAATTGTTTGGGGCGCGCACGCCGCGACGCAGGCCATAGACGCGTTCCGCTTCCGCCTGCTAACACCACCGCATAAACATGTTCGTCTTGCATCATGACAGGGATATATAACTCCAGTTCGATCCTAGATGCCGCTTGTCAAAACGAAAACTATAAAACAACTTTGCAGCCCTATAGGTGCAAATCCTGACCACGCTGAGGTGTGCAGCACTGACCCCACAATGCAACAGCTGCAAAACCGCCAACAGCTGCAAATCGAGATACCAACGATCGCCATGCCCCTTGCCGAGACACAAAGCTACCCCCTCCGCAGACAAACCCACCGCCTCGTCATACACCGCTTCCATTTCGGCAGCACCGACCTCATAAGCTGCCGCTCCGATCGCGGGCCCGATCGACCAGAAACCGCCACGACATCGCACCTCCTGCGTGCTGAGACAACTGAGCGCACGTGCGACAATCCCCGCTAACAAACCGCGCCGCCCCGCATGTAATGCTAGAGCAAAATACCTCGCCTCCCGATCACAGTAGAGAATCGGCACACAGTCAGCCGTTTTTACCGCCACGCTTTCCCCGCGCCGCAGAGTGAACACCCCATCGGCCTGAGTGCGCACCACCGCCTGTGCCGCAGTCCCCGCCCCCGCGGCCACGATTCCCGTGCTGTGCACCTGCTTGACATGCTGCACCGCTGCAACCCGCCCCCCTCTTCCCAGAAAGGCATGCCGAATACCGTACTTGCGCAACAAAGGGCTGTACGCACATGGAGCAGGGACTGCAGGGGGCAACACGAGACTGTCCTGCGCCGCTACCCACACAACCCCCTGTAGAGTGCGGGCGAGCGGCCTGTTCATTTTTTACGCAGTGCGACGAAGAGAAACTGCCCTTGCCGTTCGATGCGAATATGTGGGCGAGTGGCCGCATCGATCAGTTTACGCAATTTCCGTAAACTGGTGACCTTTGCTCCGTTAACGCTGAGCAACACATCACCAGGCTGTAGTCCCGACCTGCTGGCGGGAGAATTGCTCGCAACCTCAACCACCACCAAGCCGTGCTGACTCTCGAAACCAAACTTCTGGCGAAGGCGATCACTAACCTTGCTGCAGGTCATCCCCAAAACACTGTTACGGCTGTCACTCCCAGCTCTACGCGACACTTGTCGCTCCTCGCGGTACGCACCGATCGTTACGTAAATCGTCTGGGGGCGAGCGCCGCGGTAAATTCCTATCTTCGTCTTCACCCCTGGCTTGATCAGGCCGATGATGCTGATCAAGTCGGGCACACTCTCGATTTTACGGTTGTTGACGGCTACAATCACATCCCCCGCCCGAAATCCTGCTTTGTCCGCAGGCTCACCCCGCATGACCTGCGATACCAGCGCACCCTTGATCCCCTGCGGTAAGCGTAGACTCTTGTGCAGATCAGGACTGATCGCCTGCAACTGTACCCCCAGATAACCGCGCTGCACACGCCCGTCGTTAATCAACTGTTCCGCAACACGCCGCACTAAGTTGGAGGGCACGGCAAAGCCGATCCCGTTGTAACCACCAGAACGAGAGTAGATCGCCGTGTTGAGACCAACCACCAGACCCGCATCGTTGAGCAGGGGGCCGCCGCTGTTGCCAGGATTGATGGCTGCATCGGTCTGAATAAAATTGCCCATGCGCGTGATGTTGAGATTACCCCGCCCCATCGCCGAGACAATGCCAAACGATAGACTAGCCTCCAAGCCGAACGGTGCGCCGAGTGCGAAAGCCAGATCACCGACCACCAACTTGCTGGAATCGCCGAGCACCAACGACTGCAAGCCACGACGGTTGAAACTTTTGTCCTTGATCTCAATCACCGCGACATCGGTGTTGCTGTCCCGCCCCACCACATTGCCATCATAAACCTCATCGTTGGCCAGCTTGAGACTGATCTCGTCAGCATCGGCAACGACGTGATTGTTGGTCAGGACATAGCCGCGTTGAAGATCGATGAAAAAACCCGAACCCAAACCCTCACGCTTGCGCTTAGGCCGATCTTGATTGTGACGACGATAGTTGGGGCCGAAAAAAAATTCGAGCGGATCGGAATAACCAAAAGGCATTTCGATGGTCTTGGAAGTTGAAACATAGACGATCGCCTTGCGCGCTTGCTTGGCGATCACCGCGATCTCCCGTGAAATTTTCTGCAACTCCTGCAAGGCGAGACTCTTCCACCCCGCCCCCTTAGCACGTGGCAGATCGTAGGCAAAACTGCCTTCAGCTAGCAGCCAAACCAAACACAGCCCGCCGCGGGTAAAAAACTTTATCATGCTCGACCCTCATCGTTAAAACCGCGGGTATCCTCGGTGCACCCACCGTCACCCATTACATTATAGCTGATCCCGCTACAGCCGCGCCAGCTTCTGAAGACGCTTGTACTTCTGGCGGGCATATTGCAGCCACGCACTGGTTTTTTTGTTGCGAAACACGGGGTCGTGCCACCTCTCGGTCAGCCGCATAAACTCCTTCTCGCTCAGCGGCGGACGACTCAACTGCCGCAGCAACCCATCGTGCTTGTTGCGCACCGCATCCTTCCAAATCTTGCGCAATTCCCGATGCGTGTCAACGTGCAACGCGCCGATCAGATCTTTGCGCACTAAGATGGCTTTGACCGTCTTCTCTCGATCGAGATGGGTGACATCCTCGTTCTTCAGCTCGTAAGGATTGAGAACCAGCAACTGCTGCCGATCCACCCCTCGATAACTGTCAGGGTTGACCGCCATTCGCCCCAAGTAAGAAAAACGCGGCCCGCGAGCCGCACCTTTGGGTAGGATAAGCCGCTGCTGCACGTCAGGACGCAACAAAAATTCCACAAACCGTTCCGCGGCCTGACGGTTAGGTGCTCCCCGCAGAATGGCGACGGGGTCACAATCCACCGTCGTCTGCCCCGTCGGCAAGGCAAAGCCGAGTTTGTCCTTGCCGATGCTACTGATGCGGGAGTGGGCATAGAAGTCGATCGCAGGTGCGGCCACCGCGTCACCCGCGACCACCGCCTTGATCGGATCGCTGCTGGAGTGGGTAAACCGTGTCGCGTTCGCCGCCAAGCCTGCCAAAAGATGCCACCCCTCGTCCCAGCCCGCACTGTGCATGATGATCTCCGCCATCTGCGACATGCTTCCCGAACGACGCGGGTCGGTCACCGCAACGAGGTTGTAGTATGCAGGTCGAGCGAGATCGACCCACTGGCGGGGCACAGGGAGATTTTCTATCTTGAGGAGTTTCTTGTTGTAAAAAATACCGAACGTCGACATAGCCGTGCCGTGCCACAGATTGTCCTTGTCGCGCATCGTGATACCCGCCAGCTGTTGCGGGATGGCCTTGCGTATCTGTTCCGAAGGTCGATAGGGCGATAACAACCCCTCCTTCGCCAACATGGAGAAGACAATATCGCCACCGCCCCAAAAAACGTCTACCCCCGCACTGGCATGGTTCTTGGCAAACTTGGCACGGATAAAACGCACGTCGTCGTTCGTCCCCCCCTGATCGAGCCAATCGACCACGATCTTCTTGCCGTAGCGCCGCTGGTAATCCTCCCGAAACAACGGGATGAACTCACGCTGCAGAGACTTGCGGTGCGGTGAAATAATGACCAAACGATCACCTTCCTTCGCCTCGACCCCACGACTGCCCACACACAGCAGCACTAACCATAGCTTCGTCCACAGACGCATCACGCCTCCTTCGGTTGTTCAACTAGCACCCAGGCGTGGCCTATTCTATCGCACTTGCCCGTCGCTAAGCAACCGTTATGCCGTACAGGAGGATAAGCGCAGCAGGATCTCGCCCAGTATGAGTTCAGGACGTAGGCGGGAGGTTTTCAAAGCCATGTCCGCCTGCTGGCAAAAAGCCAACAATTCGAGACAAGTATCAGGCTGGCAGATGCGTGCCAAGCTGCGGTAGCGGGTAACTTGACGAGGAGAGAGTTTGAGTTGCCCTTCACCCGCGGTGATGACGTTGCGCAAAAAATAAGCCAGCACACCGAGGAGCGCCAGGGGACTTGCGCCGCGCCGTAAGAGATCCTCCACCACCAGCTGTGCACGACTGTACTGCCTGTTCAACAGCAAGTCGATAATGACAAAGCTATGATCCTCCCGCAACAGGCCGAGGTGAGGGGCGATGTCCGCCGCGGTAATGTCGCTCGTGCCGAAGATCAACGCCAGTTTTTGCACCTCGTTAGCCAGAGTAGCGAGCTGCAGTCCACCGTGTGCGAGCAGCAATCGCTGACCGTCACAGTCGAGATGTAAATCGTGTCGAGCACAGATGCGGTGCAGATGTTTGTCATACTCGTAAGGGCGCGGGGCAGGACAAGCAAGCAGCTTGGCGTTCAGCGTTTGCAGAGTTTGGCACGCCGCAGCCGAGAGCGATTTTTTCCCGCAATTAAAAAGCAAGACATGGCAGAGTTTTGTCTGCACGGCAAGCAATGTTTTCCACAAGCTGCGCGGCTCGTCTTTGCCGCGCATAACATACAACTGTGCTTCAGTGCGAAAGAGATCGCGTTGGCAAGCGCGGGCGATAAGTTCATCGTGCCGCAGCTGTTGCAGGTCGAGACCGATAACCGCGCCGAAACCAGTTCTGATCTCGTCTTCGGCTTGACGACGCAGATAGTCGTCTTCGCCATAGATAACGATGACACGTTCAGTTGCGGACACGGCGTTGCATGACAAAAGATACCGCAGTGCGCAATGTCTCCTCGACGTTTTGTTGTTCACTGCGCAAATTAAACATCTCCACCGCAGGAAAATTTTTGTCGGCGTAATAAAAAATAAACGTCAAGATCCCCTGATCGCGAATTTTTACGCCGAGAATGGTATTGCGTCGTCGCCGAAAACCCGCGACAGCGATGCGCAAGATGGTGGATAACAGGCAGATAACATCGTTATCGGTAGTGGACAGATGAGCGAGTGACGCGGGCTTGCCCTTGCGATGGTGGCGGGCAACACGCGCGATGATTTCTTTTTCACGTTGATTGAAGCCCAGCAAAGCACTATGCAGAATAATGTAATACGAATGGCGGTGGTAACGTTCGTGTCCGATGATTTTGCCGACCTCATGCAGCCAGGCCGCGGCTGACAGCAGTTCGCGCAACTGCATGATCTCTACGGCGGGCAAGATGCGGCGGGGCACGTTGTGCAAGACATTGAGGGCGAAGTTCAGCACACGGCGAGCTTGGCGTTGGTCGCATTTAAATTTTTCACTGACCGCCTGCACCCCCCGCCAGCGCGTATCGTAGTGATCGCGACCGTGTTCGTAGGTATCGACGACGATACCCTCACGCAGACAACAGGTAGAGATTTTCCACTCGGCTATTTTGCCCCAGGTGGAAATTTTTTTGAGAATCAAGCTGCCCGCTAGAATGATTTCCGCTCGTGCCGCATCGAGAGCGAAAGCACGTGCGATCGCCGCGGGGGTACGCAGTTCTTCCATCCGTGCCACGATGTGCAGCAAATCTTCATGTGCGAGCACGTAGCCGTTGACATCTTTCAAAGTCTTGCCGTTGCGCAGATAATGATCGATCGCCGCCAACGCCTTGCCTGTGCCCGACGACACAACGGCGGTGGTGAAGGAAAGCCGTGACGGGGGTACGACGTTCGCTTCCAACTCGGTAGTAATGAATTCTCGTAACGCCTCGATTTCAGGGGCGGTCGGTGTTGCGCTGAAGAAGCGCAGACTCATCGTCACCGCACCGAGCTGCAACGACGCGGCGTAGTCGATGTTGCTACCCGTGCCACAAATGATCTCGGTCGAGCCACCCCCGATGTCGATCCCCAGACAACCGACGTGGTCGAGCGACAGACCAAAACGCATGCCGAGAAAAATCAACCGCGCCTCTTCGATCCCGTCGATAGGCTCGATCAACACACCACAGCCGTCTCGCACGGTGCGGATCAACTCGTGTTGATTGGCAGCGCTGCGCACCGCATGCGTGGCAACCGCTTTCACCTCGGCACGATAGCCCTTACATATCTCCTTCATACGGGAGACGGCAGCCTGCGTATTGGCGATCCCCTGCGCCGACAACTCGCCCTGAGCGGTGAGATAACGGCCGAGCTGCAAAGGAATCTTATCGGTATCGAGCACCGCAATCTCGCCCTGCCGCCCGATATCCGCGACCAACAGATGGCAGGAATTAGTGCCGATGTCGATAACCCCAATTTTCACCGCCAAGCCCCCCTGCAGGCGGGAGCATACTAGTCTAGCTGGTCAGCGAAGGCAACAGTCGCTCACTTGCAGAAGAACCGCGCCCCTCGTCAACTTCTGCAGACAACACAGGCTTGTCTGTGACGTACACTGTCTCTGCAAAACCCCAGCTTGCAAAATTTTTCTCCTTGCGGTAGCAGGGGCGAAGGTTCACTTCCGTTTTCGAGTTAGCGCGTTGGATTTTTCCAGCTACGAAATCGACCCTTGCTTCTATGACGAGATGTTTCAGAGCAACGGCAAACCTCACCCTCACTGTCACCTGTTGTATCGAGCGTTGCAGCAACTGCCTGCGGCAGAGATTACCGACATGCAGGAGCGGGTGGCACGCTCGTTTAACCGCGCTGGCATCACCTTCACGGTCTATGGCGAGGGGGAGGCGGCGGAGCGCATTATCCCGATCGACTGCATGCCGCGGCTGTTGACGGGTCATGAGTGGCAACAGCTGGCCGCGGGACTGACGCAACGTCTGCGAGCACTGAACATGTTTCTGCAAGATGTCTATCACGAGGCACGTATCGTGGCCGACGGGGTAATACCCGCCGCGATGGTACGCGGTTGCCCGCATTATCGCCTTGCCATGCGCGGCGTTGACGTTCCCCACCATACCTGGGTCGCCGTCTGTGGCACGGACATCGTGCGCACCAACGCGGGTTTCTTCGTGCTGGAAGACAATTTACGCGTGCCTTCAGGGGTTGCCTATATGATCGCTAACCGTCGGGTAATAAAATCAAACCTGCGCTACCTCTACCGCAGTTACAAAGTGCGCGAGGTAGAACACTACGGTGCGATGTTGCGCACTACGCTGCTCGAACTGAGCGATAAACCCAATCCCTGTATCGCCTTGCTTACCCCTGGGGTTTACAACGCCGCGTTCTACGAGCATATCTTCTTGGCGCAGGAGATCGGAGCCGAGTTGGTGGAGGGGCGCGACCTCTTGGTCAGTAACGGTCATGTCTACATGCGCACTACTAGCGGGTTGCGGCAAGTCGATGTCATCTACCGCCGCATCGACGACGATTTTATCGACCCTCTCGTCTTTCGCCCCGACTCGCTGCTCGGTGTGCCAGGGCTATTGCACGCTTTTAAGCTCGGCAACGTCGCTCTTGCCAACGCACCTGGCAGCGGCATCGCCGATGACAAGAGTGTCTACGCCTACGTGCCCGACATGATTCGCTACTACCTGCATGCCGAGCCGCTGCTCGCCAACGTAGCCACCTACCTCTGCCGCCGTCCTGACCACCTCGCCTACACACTTGACCACCTTGCCGAGCTGGTTGTCAAGCGTGTCGATGGTGCGGGCGGCTACGACATGCTGGTCGGGCCGCATGCCAGCGAGTGCGCGCGGGAGGTGTTTCGAAAACGCTTGCGCGCGAACCCTAGCGGCTACATAGCACAGCCGACCCTGCCGCTATCCCGTGCGCCGTGCGTGGTCGAGACGCGTGCAAAGCCGCGCCATGTTGATTTGCGTCCCTTCATTCTGCATGGCCGAGAAACTCGCATTGTGCCTGGGGCGTTCTGTCGGGTCGCGTTGCGGGAAGGTAGTCTGGTGGTCAATTCCTCGCAAGGCGGGGGAGGCAAAGACCTATGGGTGGTGGAGCAGTAAATGCTAGCTCGCAGCGCCCAAAATTTATACTGGCTCTCCCGTTATCTCGTCCGTGCCGAGCACCTATGCCGTTTGCTGCAACTCCAGGTGGAGACGCTGGTCGATCGCCCACGGCGAGAAATACACTACGGCTGGCGACGCATCTATACCAGCCAGCACCGCCGCCCTCCTGTGGCGACGGTCGATTTCGAAGTTTATCACGACGATGATCTTACCCTGGCCGATGCTTATACCCTGGCCGACGATTTGACTTTCGAAACTTCCAACCCTGACTCGCTGCGCAGTTGTTTTGCGCGCGGACGGGAGAGTGCACGTCAAGCGCGCAACTACCTCAGCTTCGAGATGTGGATGTGCCTCAATCGTGCTTGGTTGCGCTTACAGGACAGCAGTTTGGAAAAAATTTGGCAACCGACCCCAGAAAACTTCTACGCCCGCATCAGCGAGCAGCTCGCTGCCTTTGCAGGCATAACGGCCACTACCATGTATCGTGCTCAGGGCTGGCATTTTCTGCAACTCGGCCGCGCCATAGAACGTGCCCAACAGACTAGCGCTCTGCTGCAGGCTCAACAACAGCTCTGCCGTGCCCAAAACACCATCCATACTGCCGACTGGGTGAGTTTGCTGCGTTTTTACCAGGCCCTCGATACTTACCAGTGGCATCACCCTGGCCACATCGATCCTGTGCCAGCTGCGCAACTGCTGTGTAACGATCCTCTACTGCCGCACTCGCTGGCATACACGATGCTGCATGTGCAGCGTGAAATCGACGCACTATCGACCGCGACTGCGTCCCAAGATCGATCTTTGCAACAGTTCAGTGAAAGAATAGCGCGCCGCTTTTGTGCTTCTCCTCCAGCTACGGCGAGTACACAGACCGACCTGGGAGAATGCCACCTGCAGCTGCGTCAACTCGATCTCCTGCTTGCGGCACGTTGGTTCGATTACGACGTTGCCGATCAGCCGCCTCCGTCATGAGTGAGACAGTCCGTTACCAGATTGAACATATTTCGCACTACCGTTACCAGCTGCCCGCCCGCGGGAGCGTGATGGCACTATGTCTGCAGCCGCGGCAAGACGGGCAGCAGCAGTTGCAGGAGTTTGCGCTGCACATCGAACCTGCGGCGACATTGAGTCGCGAGCGGGATAGTTTCGGCAATTACTACCACTACTTCAGTATCCATCGCCCTCACGGTGAGGTGAAGATCACTATGCAGGCCGAAGTCGCTCTGTGTCCGACTCCGCTTCCCGCGGCACTCACCACGGACGCATGGCAGGTGGTGCGCGGTTGGCAAAATTCTTTCGAGCTGTGGGATTTTACGCATGCGAGTGCTATGACCACACCGTCCGCCGCGCTAGAAAATTTTATGCGGGACAACGGGGTAGTACTGACCGCTGATCCGCTGACGAGTTTGCGGCGCTTGAACGGCAGGTTGTTCGAGTGTTTCGAGTACGTGCCAGGCAGCACTTCGGTCGAGTCGTCGCTCGACCATATCCTCGCGACACGGCAAGGCGTGTGTCAGGACTATGCACATGTCATGATCGCCATTGCACGGGCGTGGGGCATTCCGACCCGCTACGTGTCTGGCTATCTGTGCACGACTGGTCAGCGGTACGAACAGGCAGCGAGCGATGCCACGCACGCATGGGTGGAATGCCTGCTGCCAGGGCGCGGCTGGGTCGGTTTCGATCCCACCAACTGCAGTTACAACGATGCCCGCCACGTGTGTATCGCGCGCGGCCGTGATTACCAGGACGTGCCCCCGACCCGCGGCACCCGCCAGGGTGGAGGCAACACCCAGCTCGAAGTTGCAGTTAGCGTGCGGCGTGTCTGAACACAGTACAAGCCGTGCCCGTACCTCGCCTCATTCCGTAGCTCGGTTCTGCGGGCGACCTCAGAAGCTTAGCAGTGTGTTGTCATTCTTGCCAGTAACGTCTTTGCCAGACACTTCCACCTGACGGCGTGGCGAGGGTGGTGCAACAGCAAAACCGAGACCTGTCAACTCGTTGATGCGGTTACGTAACGTACGCAGACTGATACCCAGAGTGCGCGCGGCATGCGTGCGGTTACCGTTGTGGTGCTTCAGGGTTTGCAGAATGAACTGCGTTTCCAAATCCTTGATCGCAATCCCGATGGGTAGCTTCTGAATCCAATCCAACGAGTCGAGGTTCTCCACAGCTGACATGATTACACTCTCCGTGATTAAATTTTTCCAGAACAACCATTCACCTCAGGCTCTGAGCAAAAAACGTGCCAGCTCTGTAACGACAGGGTATCGGAGGCATGAGTGCCAAAATTCCGACTCCAGATAGCATCGGCAAGTTGACGGCAGTGTCAATTTCTTGCCGCCTGACCTTCCCTCGTGTGGGCGGTAAAACTCAGGCAAAGAGCAGCCGTGCCAGTGCTGCGCTGCGTTGTTCGTGGTTCAGCTGTGCCCAATCGGGCAGCGGGTGTAGGTTGCCGTTTTTTAGCACGACCGCACGATCGCACAGCTGTGCCGCGAGCGGTAAGATGTGTGTGCTGAGCACGTTGCTGAGCTGCTGTCGTTTGCGGTTGGCGAGCAATTCGTGCAGGGTCTTGAGATGAAAGACATCGAGACCAGAGAAGGGTTCGTCCAGTACCAGCAGCGGGGGTTGGTGCAGGGTGGCTATAGCCAGGCCGATTCTTTTCTGCATGCCGTGTGAACAGAGGGTCAGGGGCAAGTTCTTGTAGTGAACACAGTCCCAACGTTGCAACGCCTGCGGCACAACTTGGGTGCTAGTTAAACGATAGAGGCGAGCGGCGTAGCACAGCAGTTCCTCGCCGCATACCCAGGGGGGAAAGACAGGGGCTTGGGGCAGGAAGCCCAACGCTTTTTTCAGGGTATAGGTTGCGGGGGTAAGCCGCTGCTGGCGAAAAGTTATCTCTCCCGCATCGGGATCGAGGTTCGCGGTCATCAGGTTGAAGAGGGTGGATTTCCCCGCACCGTTCTTGCCCAGCACACCGAGTGTCTCCCCTGCGTCGACCTGCAGGTTGACTGCACCGAGTTGGAAACCCGCCGCGAAGGTTTTGCGAATATCTGTCAGGGTCATCATGCGCGGTAAAACCTCCCGTCGCCGTAGCGTAAGGCGTACCAGCGCAAGAGCGGGTAGAGCAGCACGCTGAACCAGCTGGCAAGGATGGCAGTGCCGACAAACAAAGCGCTCAGCGTAGCGGTGATGTACTGTACCGCGGGGCGACGCACATCGATCTGCAACAGCAGCAGCGGCATCAGCAAGGGAGCCAGTCCTGCTAGCAGGATAATTTTCAGCACGGCAGGCAGCAGGGCGAATGTCGCGGCGGTGAACAGCAGTTGCCCGACAAGAAAACAACATGCGCAGCACAGGGCACAGCACAGGGCAAGGCTCACTCCGATTTTTTCGCATGTGCTGACGTACTGGGCGTGTGAAATGCCGAAATTTCTCTCGGCCCAAGCAAACTGTGCGTCACGAGCGGCCTGTGATGCCAAGCTAAAGGAGGCGAGCAAACCGCAGAGGAGTGCCGCACCGCCGTACAGCTGTAGGGGGGCGTGCAAGTAGCTCAACGGCAAGCAGCTCGCTGCTGCACTGGCTGCACAGGCTAGCAGCAAACGTTCCCCTTGCATGATCTGCTGCCAGCGCCACGAGAACAGCGTGTGCTGACGGGCCTGGCGTTGCGGCACGGGGTGGGGACGACGGGCAAGGTATGCACCGAGCAACAACGCAGGCGGAGAGATAGCGAGGAGGTAGGTGAAAGAAGACACCCGCAACAGCAGGTGGCAGAGCAGCACGAGGCTGGCGGCACTCAGCAGCAGTGCTCCGCTACCGCGCAGCAAGAAAAAACGGCGCAGCTGGCGAGGTTCTGCGCCGAGCTGGTGCTGAAATTGGCAATAGCGATCGTGGTTGGCATGGTACAAAAACTTACCGAGACGAAAGGCGATGACGGCGGTACAGAGCAGTGCAGCGACGTGTGCAAAGCTGTCGCGCATGGCGGGAGAGATGGCTGCAACAGCTCGGTTAAGAAAATCGTGAAAGATATAGACGAAGGTGGCGGCGACGGTGAGAGCACAAAGGAACACGGTAATTTCCTTGCCGAGATCGTAGCGCACGCGGCGCAGCGGTGCGAGCAGGCTGCAGGCAAACAGATATGCGCTGGTCGTGAGGGGGCTTTTAGTCGGCATCGATGTATATTTCTACGTCGCCCATGATGCGGGTCTGACAGGCGAGGCGTTCGTCGGGGTCAGCTCGCATGGCTTGCAAAAAATCTGTCTCTTGCGCGTTACGCGGCGAGAGGTTTGCCATGCCCTGCACGACACGCAAGATGCACGTGCCGCAATCGGCGTTACGACAACCGAACTCGACGGGGGTGTCGGTGTGTCGCGCACACAGGGCTTGAAACCCCAGCCCACGCCGCACCTGCCACGTGCGAGACGGTGCAGGCGGTTTGGTGATGGTGACGGTACAGGAATTTTTCACGACTCCTCCTGTACTGCAGGCAGTAGTTGTTTGCGCCAGAAGGATTTTTTGTAGAACTTGCCGCGGTATTTTTTGTGGGCGGGGTTGGTGACTAGAAAACCGCGGCCGCGCTGGTCATCGACCCAATCGATAGTCGAGCCTGTGACAAAACGCAGGCTGTCGGCATCGACGATAACATCGACTCGCCCTTGTGGGAAGTGGCGATCGTGGGTGGTGGGGTGGTCGAAAGCCACACCGTAATAAAAACCATCGCACCCCTTCCCTTCGAGATACAGACGCAGACTGGGTTTTCCCGCGTGACATTGCAGTTCTTCTGCTTTTGCGATAGCGCGCGCTGATAGAGTGATACTCAACCTAGCCTCCTTCGGTGGGGCAGTTTAAGCAGGAAATGCCCCCAAATTCAAGGTAGAATTGTAGAGGTAAAGGGTGATGATGGAAGAAAAAATAACGATCTGTGCTGTAGTTATTTGATTTTATTTTTTTTTGCAGATAAACTTGTTAGCAGTGGGTAGGGTTTTGATTACAATCACTTGTGTAGGAGAGAAGTTATGCGTTTTCTGATCACCACCCTTGTCTTTGGCCTGGCTTCGCTTGCCCATGCCGATGCTGGTAGCGAGGACGACAAGAAACGGAAGAAAAAGTTTAAGTTTGAGTACGACTGGGGTGTGTATGTCACCGACGAAAACCTTGGACGAGACACCGACGATGATGGTGATTTCAAAGTCAGGGCGATCAAGCATGATCTTTACGATGCCACGGTTCATTACCGTAAGAAGTGGGATGACATCAAGGTGCGTCTCAGCTTAAACCTCGTCAAGTTGAATCACGAAGGGAGGACACCGTTGGAGGTCGCTAGGGTGACCGCTGATTTGCCCCGCAGTTACTTGAGCGTTGCGGTCGGTAGAGATGCGCTAGCTGTCGCTGGTTGGCAGGAGTATCTTTCCCCCTACCTGAGCTACCACAACCCCTTCCCTACTTATGCTCCGATGGTAAGGATCTTCGCTCCGATCGAGGGTTTTGGTGAGTTGTCGTTGATGGTTAGCAGTGATGTGAGGGCAAGCGACGACGACAAGCGTTGGTATAACGACGACGAGGCGATAACTGGTCACTTGCAATACAGGGGTGACTTCGGAGTGGTCTCGCCTCTGTTGCAGTTTTCTATGTATGACTTCAAAGCCAGCAATGACGATGACGATGAGGCCAACAACAGGTGGCAGTCGTGGTTATTGACAGCAGGTTTGAAGCTTGCGTTGCACGACTTGACGGTGCATCTCGATTACATTCATGACAACCGCAAGAACAAAGACGGCGGCAAGGAAGATCCCACCACTACCGTCTATCGCAACTACACGGCGGGTCTTAGCTACGAGTATGGCATGTTCGCACCGTGGGCGAGTTTGTCGCTGCTGACCGCGAGCAATGACGATCGGGCGGGTATTGAAGGCAACTTCATGACTCCTGGCGACGGTGACGAGACCGATAACGGTCAGATGGACACCTCGTACGAGAAAAAGCTCGAAGCGACGTTTGCTGGTCACAAAGGGGGCTACGAAGATCTCAAATACTACCAGAAGTACGCCACCAACATGATGGTGTTCGATGCTGGGATGGAAATCAATTGCGTGGATGACAAGCTTATTCCTTATCTCCGCTACACGATGGAGATGCACAAGCTCGATCCTGACTGGGGTGAAGAAGACAGCGAGACGGAGGATCAGACAAGCCACAGTTTCGGTTTCGGTGTCTACGGAAAAATCTGACCGCGGTGAAGTGAATTGTCGCAACGAGAGCCGAGGGCGTAATTACCTTCGGCTTTTTCCTGCGGCTGGTTGACGGTCGTGTGGCACGAGTGGTAGTCGTGCTCGTCTTGCATCGGACGGGGAGAGTTGATTGTGGGTTTGCAGGTTTTTACCGACGACAATTTTGATGCTGAGGTACTCAAGTCGTCACAGCCAGTGTTGGTGGATTTCTGGGCACCTTGGTGTGGCCCCTGCGTCTCGATCACGCCGACAGTGGAGACCATCGCGGCCGAGTGGCAGGGGAAGGTGACGGTCGGCAAGCTGAACGTCGATGAGAATGCCAACACGCCCGCGACTTATGGTGTGCGTTCGATCCCTTACTTCGTGCTCGTCAAAGATGGTGAGGTCATCGACACCGTGGTCGGAGCTTCCAAAGAGAAAATAACGGCTATGCTCGAAAAAAATCTCGGTTGACGGTGATCGCGGGCCTGGACGAGGTAGGGCGAGGCTGTTGGGCGGGGCCTGTGTATGCGGCTGGCGTGGTGCTCGATCGGCGGAGGCTGGCGCGTTTGCCTGCTGCTGGCCGCGCTCTGATACGTGATTCGAAGCAACTGACGGCACGGCAACGCAGGCAGGTGTTGCCTATCATCGTGCGGGTTGCGCGAAGCTATGCTTACGCGGCCGCGTGGGTTGTCGAGATCGAGCGGCAGGGTATTCAGGCCGCTACTTTTTTGGCCATGCGGCGTGCTTTGTGTCTGCTGTCGCCAGTGCCTGAGCTGGTACGGGTCGATGGACGTTTTGTCGTCCCTGGGGTTGGCTGTGCACAGCAGGCGGTTGTCGGCGGTGATCGTCTGCACGCGGAGATTGCCGCGGCCTCGATTGTGGCGAAGGTGGTGCGTGACGGTTGGATGACGGCACAGGCGAGGCGTTATCCGCAGTATTGTTTTGAGCGGCATGTCGGTTATGGCACACGTCTGCATCTCCAAAAAATCCGCGCCCACGGTATCTGCCCCCTGCACCGCCGTAACTTCGCACCCATCAAGGATTTCCTGGCATCGGCGTGCTCGTGAAGGCGAAGATGCGGTTGCGGAGTGGTGGGTGGCGCGTGGTTGGCAGGTGTTGGCACGTAATTATCGTGGTAGGGGGTTTGAGATAGATCTCGTCGCTCGCCAAGCACGTAACTTGGTTTTTATCGAGGTCAAGGCACGACAGCGCGACGTGACGCGCCCTCTAGTTGAGTTCATTACTCCACGCAAGCGTAAGGCGTTAAGGCGTGGCGCACAACATTTTCTTAACGCGCACCAACCTGATGTCGATCATTGCCGTTTCGATCTCTGTCTTTACGATGTGCGGGGGGAGATAACTGTGTTCCCTGACGTGCTAGCTGAATAATCGGGGTCGTCGCAGCACCACTGCAAAATGTCCGCGCAGGGGTTGTAGATGCTTCTCCCAACAGGGCTGGGCAGGCAAGAATGATAAGACATCCAATCTAAATCACACAGACCAGGCAAATACTGCCACTAAAGAAATAACGCAATCTTCCGATCACGGGGAGTGATTTGATTGTAATTAAATAGGAAGGGGCGGAGGGGTGAGTAGTGAAGCAGAAATAATTATCGTAGAGAACGAAAACAGGAACTCAAGACTTATTTCGCTAAGGGAAATTCTCAAAAATCGTTTTATCATTCCTGTCTATCAGCGACCTTATTCGTGGATTAGTGAAAATTTTAAAGATTTAATGACAACCATAAGAGATAGCAAAGAACAAAATTTACCAGCATTCTTTGGCTCAATAATTGTGGCAGAGAAAGTTGAAGGAAGACGCATGGAGAAGAAATATATTCTGATTGATGGACAGCAGAGGATAACTTCATTTTTAATTTTGTTGAAGCTTATTAAAAAAGAACTTACTTCGGGGGGACAACATCTCAAAGAGACCATAGAGCAGGAAACTGATAATAACAAAAAGGAAATTTTAATTAGAAAAAAGATTGAAGAGGAAAAAATAGTTGATACTATTTGTAACGCCTTATCCACCACTGAAAGACTGGAAAGGGAGCGCAGTGTCGAACATGATAGCGCTCTAGCTCTTGAAGCAGATATTCTGAAATATCTTTTTAAGAGTAATGAAATAACCAACATCGATGCAAAAAAATACCCAGTATTTTTAAAATACCCAGTATTTTTGGGGAAGAAATAGAAGAAATGGGAGGTGATTTTCTAAAATATGCCTCGTATGTTCTTGACAGATCACAGTTTTGCTTTCTTGTTGTTCAAGGCGAGCTTTCTGAGGACTATGCTATTGATATATTCAATACCTTCAACTCAACAGGAGAGCCACTAACTGCATTTGAAATGCTAAAATCTCGTATTTACAAAAAGACACAAAAGGAAAAAATAGCAGATCGGCTAAATAAAGTTGAAACATCACTTAGTAATATGAAAATGAAAAAAAACAAACAGAACAAGTACACAGATAGATTGCTTCTGTTCCTAAGCATGATGCATGAGGAGTTGAATACAGATAAATTCACTAGTCTACGTGATAAGAGAGTTATTCTCGATAAAATATCAAATGAGATGGAAGATAAAATTCCGGATTACATTGACAGTATTTGTGATATCCATAACTTTATTATAGAAAACAACTGGGAAAAAGCGAACGGTAAAAGTATATTTACGACTGGAGAAGCCGCCGTCTGCTTTGAATTTCTGAAGTCCATAGCTCATGACAGAGTCATTCCTATCCTGTTTAAATTTGCAGAAAATAGGGAGAGAGACGAGGTAGTCAAGGCATGTGCTGCATTTAGCTGTCTTTGGCGTGGGGTTGCTGCTGACGCTGGTACAGATAGAATAGATAACCAGTACAAAAATATTACAGAAGCTCTCTTTCGTGAAGGCTACGATGCTGCTGGATTAAGAAACGAGCTCAGAAAATGTCTACTAAAGAAATGGAAAAATAGAGATATGACTAGAGGAGAGTGGATTAAAGAATTCGCAGACATTAACATCTATAAGCGAATAAAATTTACGAGGTTTGTTTTGTTTGTTGCATTTCATAAAATGCATTTTGACCCAGAAACACAAGCTTTTGTAAAATCAAAATTGAAGTTTCTCACTATACAAAACTATGAAGAATATGACTACAAATCGATAGAGCACATTGTCCCACAAAGCTACAAGACAATCAACAGAATTGGCAACTTAGTTCTGCTTCCACAAAAGATTAACGCCAAAGCAGGGAAAGAAAACTTTGTCTCCAAAAGAAGAATATACGAACAATGCCTAGAGAGGAAAGACACTGGTGATGGTATGCCTTATCTTGAAATCTTGAGAGAGGTAATTTCCTATGGTGATAGCTATCTCGACAAAAACAACCACCTCAACGACGAAGCTATCAAGAAAAGAGGTGAACGGCTTGGGCATGCAGTGTGGGAAACGCTCGCGGAGGATTGGCTTGGCTGGACGGATGGATAGAATTGTGCCCCGATGCTGTCTACAATTGGTGGATGGAGCAAGAGCGCACTTAAGCAGTGGGCGGCTGATTGCCCTCGCTGATTTCGGTGAGTAACCTCTGCCAGCTTTTGCGAAAGCCAATGCCGTTTCTGCTCAGCAAGCCAAGTTTTTCTTCGTGTGCTGTAGTACGACAAAATTCTTCATAGTGTGGGTAGTCTTTGGTGACGAAGGTTTCCTTGCGATGCAGTATGGGCGGATTATCCGATTTGCTGTAATCACGTGGGTAGGAGTGTCCACTGCGCAAATCAACCTTCGTTGACAATAACAGTTCTGGGTGTGGGTCGGTGTCAAAGTTGCGGTAAAGCAAAAAAGACACCGAAGTTGCCTTTTTGAGAATTTTTACAATTACGTCACCCTCCATATCACCGACAACAGCACGCCCACAACCGACAAAGACCTGCAAGGCCAAGGGTAAGTAGGGGACGGCGGAAGTATGCACATAGAGGCTGTCAGGAAGTTTTTTGCCTACTGTTGCTTGTTCAATTGCTTGGCGAATCGTATCAACCTTGCCAACACTGAACAGCAAACGGTCAGCCTCTTCACAGGCATTCTGGTAGCTGTTGAAAAAAGATTTGATGTCATGTCTGGCCCTGTCAGGCAAGGCACTTAGCTTAGGTCTTCCTTCAAAACGTGTCAAAGCAAGCATTAGCAGAATATCTTGTTGCCGAATCTTACGTGTGGTTGCCAAAATTTCTTGATCGAGATTAGCAAAGACCCACTCTTGCAAAAATTTATATGATATTCCTAGAGCAAGGATTTTGTCTAGTGCTGGAAACTCAAAATCAGTAGGAAAACGAGCATGTATGCTAACCCATTCAATTAGCGGACCAGCTGCGTCAGAATTTTGCAACCGTTGTTCCCGTAACTCTTGCACCTGTTGACGTTGCCACGTGCGGTTGCTGTTGAAACGCAACAACCTTGTCGAGTCATATCTCACTGCGAGATAAGTATTGCGTGCCTTCTCGTCCTTGAAAATATAGAAGATACCAGGCCCCGCGGGGTAAGGAGTAATGTTCAGCACCTTGTGCAGTAAGTCACGTAGCTCGTTCTGACCGTAGTACTTTTGGAAAGTGTTGCGCTTGGTGACATAGCCATCATTGAAAACAGCTGCACCACTGATAGCCGCGGCCTTTGTTTGTGCTGCAACGATTAGGCACAGTTGGGCAAGAGCAAAGGCATCTTTGATCACTGAGATACGCTCGGTATGGTCTTCGATGACATTGATAACGTAGCCAAGATTAACGACATGGGCAGCAGTCTTAGGGGCTTGTGGAAAAAAACAAGGATCGTAGCCATTCGCCGCCACACCTTGAGTCGCGAGAAAAGATACGTCAGCCCCACGACCACAGCCATAATCAAAGAAACTTAACTCACGCCTGATGATCGCATCACGCAAGGCAAGTCTGACTGGCTGCGAACAGGAATGGCGTTCAATAGCTGTTCTCCCTCTGTGAATGGTACGCTCGCCGTCAGCAGTAGTCATATCTCACATATATCACAAGGCTTGGTGGCCGTTTCCTGATCGGTAGCTTCGGCAAACACATCGTGAATATTAGTGCTCTTCCGCATCGCAGCTGCCTTCTCCATCCTCATGCGGTGCGATTCCTTGATCTTATCCTTGTTTTCTCTGATCCAGTCAAGTGTTCTTCCTTGCACCCACGTAAATTTTACGTCATCACCTGCATAACCCTGTCGCTCAAACTCTTCAGCTTTAGCAAATAGCTGGGGATGCCTCTCCAGCAAGCCAACCCATTCAATGGTACGCTGAAAAAAACAAAAATAGCAACCTGAACGTGACCGCCATTCGTAATACTTTGGCAATCCTAGCCCTGAATCCTCCAGAATTTTGTAAACACCTGCCCGATTGATGCCATCATCTTTGAATGGATATACAGGCGTGATGTTCGGTAGCCTAGAGATATAGCCACCCCGCCGCTCATCAGCACGAATGCCAATGTAGGAGTAGCAGCGATCTTTGCCGATATAGTCCTCATACGGCTTGATTTTCATCTCTGCCGTACACCAACGCGCCTGTGGCGAAGGCAAAAACTGGCGGTGCTTATCGAGAAATTCCTCAAACGTCTTGCCGCTGTTGAGGCGCACAATCTTGCGTTCCAAATAAGATTCGACCCGATCCAAATAATCATAGGTTTCGACCAACTCAGCCCCCGTATCACAAAAAACATACTCCAAGTTGGGGATTTTGTTTTTCAAATACACCGCTAGTGCAGTCGAGTCCTTACCCCCTGACAACGAAACGATGTGGCGTGCCTGCTCTTCAACATTAAGATAGCTCATCATGCCTCGCCATAAATTGTTAAATTAGCCCTAATATTTCACTATGGAAAATAAAGTCGGCAAAAGCAATAAATATAGTCTAGTGGTTTGATATGATTATTTTTTTAGCAATAAATTTAATTTTTACACAAATTGTGGGTAGGAGAGGCAGAAACATGCAAATCAAAGCAATCACTCAGCTAGAGGATGTGAAGAAAGTCAGCGATTCTTTTTAGTATTTTGTCAAGTGGGATCTGCCCTTTATAGTAGAGAGCAGATGATGTTTGATAGCTGTGCATGAATATTTTCCGCTCTTCGGTATCTTTGAGACTAAATCCCTCGCAATTCTTAATAACAGTGTCATGACTTCGGAAACGTTCTTGCTTGTATCGCTTATACTCATCAGTATTAATAAAATTTACAACTTCTTTTACTCCTAACAAATAGTAGATATCGTAGTAGTGACGTAAAAAATTGTTGGGAAGATTGACACCATGCTTGTTATTTTTATATGTAGTGTATTTGCTGACAATTGCTTGCAGTTTTTCCACAAACGTATATCTTGGGTCGTAACAGAGCATATTCTTTGCTCTGTTATCGGTAATAGCATCACCTAATGCGGCGTGCCCTTCATCAAAAGTCCACGAAGTGATGTCTCTTTTGCTGTTGGGAACTGTCTTGTCAAAGCCAACCTCTAGAAGGATGGTAGGCCTTATCCCTTCTATTTCGCGGAAATGTGATTTGTAACTCAACAAAATAGCACCGTTTCTGAACTTTTTGTCGTCAAGGCTTTCAGCTCTTGCAACACTAGTTATGCCATTAATTTTGCCATGTAAAGCACGTGCAAGCCAATCAAAATAATTTTTTCTAGACTGACGGTGTGCTTTCTTGTCGTGATTTTTACCTGTGTATACCTTAAGACCTGTTACAGGTTCATCAGGCTCTATTTTTATGTCAATATCTTCTGAAAATCTTTCAACTATGCCATAGCCCTTTGATAGAGACGTGCCCCCCTTTAGTTCTAACTGCAAACCAAGACATGAAAGGCTGTGCAAGCAATGCATAATCCAGTAGTCTTTTTCTGCTAAATAGGGGTTGAAGACGTTATTTTTAGCGGCAGATAATCTAACTATGGTTTTGAAGTCCTTGCGGTTATGGAGATACACGTATCTGTCCTTGTAGGAGTTGTGTTACAGTTTTTTGGGTTGATCTTTTGCCAAAAAGTTTAGCGGATCGTTTAAGAAGCTTGCGATCAAATCGGTGTAATTGCTTCTGCATATTTCCTATAACCCACGGCATGTCCTCGGCTAGCTCATAACGACAGTTGAGCATTTCTACTAACAAAAATTCTTTGGTTGCAGTACGAGGCACTCTTTTGCGACGGCGAAAAAAGAAAACGCGATCGCCAACTGCTATTTTGCCTTGTCTTTTGTAGTTGAGAACAACTACTTTATTATACAGCTGGGTAGTGCCGAACCCAAGCATATTGAACATGCAAGGGCTGTAGACAATAAACCGATTGTCATTCAGAAACTTGTATAGCAGTTTTTTCTCGTCTGGTATGTCTTGACCAAAAATCGTATGTTTTGGACATAGGTAGATACCACGTTGCAATCTCTGAAGACTGCGGTTCTCAACCAGCTGGGCTAAGTCTCGGTCTACGTTAGACGACAGCTTAGTAAAATCGGAGCGACGATATACCCCGCCAGGCTTGAGAGCATCCTGCATCATTTGTAGCGATGTCTTCCTTTTCACAACAACCTCCTACACCTATTATCGGATAATTCTGCCAAAAAGTAAAGTTTCATGTATTTTTTAACCATAACATACTGAATATAAAAGACTATTTTCATGAGAAATCACACAATAATCTTGCCGAAACAGGAAGTGTGGAATAAGAGGGTTTACTCGTAGGGAGAAGATTATTTATCGTCTAACAATTTGAAATCTCTACTTTTTAACAACAATGTTAAGTTTTACATAAATTATGACGATAAGGAGACCTATTAAGATAGGCTATCAAGATGCAAGAATCTGAATTGAAAGATCTTTTCAATCGTCTCTACTTCGCTGGCACTGAAGCTGATGTTGATAAGGTTGTGCAAAGCATTGACGCATTGCCAGACTGTAATTGGCAGCCACTCGGTGGAAATGATAATAACTATGGCATTGTAGAGAACCAGCAAGCTAACCCTGTAGCGGCATTGATAGAAAAAATCACCAACTCAATTGATGCAGTGCTTACTAAAAAATGTTTAGAGGCAGGTATTGACCCCAAATCTAAAGACGCTCCTCAGTCGATGATAGAGGCAAAGGAAAAATTTTTCCCTGAATATAAGGACTGGGATCTAACTGAAAATAGAAATAAGCAGGCAGAGAATATCCAAATATTAGCGGATGGGAAGAGGAGAGACACATCTTTGATAATTTACGATGATGGTGAAGGACAGCACCCAGATGATTTTGAGAATACGTTTCTGTCTCTAGTGCGTGGCAACAAGAATGAAATTCAGTTTGTGCAAGGTAAATACAATATGGGTGGCAGTGGTGCTATCGTCTTTTGTGGCAAAAAACGCTATCAATTGATCGGTTCAAAAAAATATGATGACACTGGCAAGTTTGGCTTCACCTTGATCAGAAAGCACCCTATGACTGCAGAAGAGGAGAAAAACAAGAAAAATACTTGGTATGAATACCTTAAAATTGACGGTGAAATACCATCTTTTGCGGTAGATACCCTTGAGCTGAACTTATTCAAGAGAAGCTTCACTACTGGCACAATCATCAAGTTATATTCCTACACCCTTAAAGGAATATCTGATATATCTAGAGACCTCAATGCAAGCATCAACGAGTACCTATTTGAACCTGTTCTGCCTGTTTATACCATTGAAAAGGAAGAACGTTACCCTAAAAGTAGCCTAAAGAGAGGCTTGTATGGTCTAAAGAGAAAGCTTGAAAAAAAGGGCGATAACAGAGACAAGAATAGTGAGGAAGAGGAAGGGAATAAATATGTTGAAGATAGTTTTTCACTTAGCTTGAGTAACAGGACTATCGGAGCAACAAAGATTACCTGCTATGTGTTTAAAGCAAAAATTGATGGCAAAACCGCTAAAGAATCCAAAGAAAGTATACGACGAGAGTTTTTTAAGAACAACATGTCAGTACTGTTCTCTATCAACGGTCAAGTACATGGCCATCTCACTAGTGAGTTCATCAGCATGTCGCTGAAGATGAACTTGCTCAATGACTATCTTCTCATTCACGTTGATTGCACTGATGTGCAAAGAAGTTTTCGTGATGAGCTGTTTATGGCTTCCCGTGATCGTCTGAAGGGCGGTGAAGAAACTAAAAAGCTGCGAGAGTTTCTTAAAAGTGAGCTCAAAGATGGACGTTTAAAAGAAATTTCAGAGCGGCGTAAAGCATCTATTGTTTCAGGCAATGAGGGTAATGAGGAGCTAATCGAATCCACTTCACACAATCTGCCGTTGAGTGAAGAACTGGCAAGGCTGTGTAGTCAAGTTATAAAGTCAGGTAAAAGTAAGGCGGGTAGGGATATATTTCCCACCTATAAAACTATAAAAAAGAAGCGACACGAAGATGAGAAACCATTTTCTCCCCAACGTTTTCCCGCACATTTCAAGCTTCGCAGCAAACGTGACGATACTAATGCAGTGAGTGTGCCACGAGGAGGTGAGAAAACTATTTATTTCGATACCGATGTGGAAAACAATTATTTTGATCGTGTTGAAGAGGCTGGCAATATGGATGTTGGCTTGCTTGATTTTAACTCTAACGATACTGATAGTGATTGCACTACAGGAAGAGCAGAAAAGATTGAGGATGTTTTCACTGTAACGAAGAGCAGCCCACAAGAGGGCAAGATAAAACTTCACTTATCACCCAACAAGCAGCTCATGGTTGGTGATGAGGCAAAAATTAAGGTGAGCCTAAGCAGCCCTAACGCTCCTGAAGGAGAGTTTGACGAAATTTTTTGGGTGAAGATAAGCGAACCCACTGCTGCCCTACAAAAGACACCAAGAAGAACAGAGACTAATTCCGCTAATTTGAAGTTGCCACCGGCAGTGAGAGTTTACAAGGAGAACGATAACGACTCAAAAGCTAAATGCTGGAGTGATATAGAAAACATGGGCGGGACTATGGATTACAACAAGGTAGTGTACTTACTTGTTGATGACAAGCTAGAACAAATATTCATTAATATGGATAGTTCAGTATTCAAAAAGTTTAACCACAAAGACAAAAATCCCAGTGAAGAAAAAATTAAAATGAATGAGAAAAATTATTTCATGACTGTTTACTACCATGCACTATTTCTTTTTACTATCACTAAAAAAGAAAAGGTTGTGATATCACAAGAAGAGAATCAAGATAAAAATGTCATTGAAATCAGGGAATATATAGAAAATCTTTTTTCCAACCATTATGTCGAGTTTTTGTTGGGACTTAACGAAGAAAAAATACGGCAGCTAAGTGAAGACTAAGTTAACATCCACATCAACCCCAAGCTGCACTGATGCTGGCCTCGCCCGTGATTTTTGATGGCGAGGGTAGTTCCTTGTTGTTGACGCGTTCAAGCACAGCCAGAAGGATACTGTTCTTTTCTTCGTCTGGCAGGTGTGATAGTTCGCGACAGAAACGTTCTAGCAGACGCTTGTGCTTGTCCTGTTGCAATTCGGCACGCACTATTTCACGCACGACTGGTTCGCTGTCTGCTCGGTGGAGACTGGAAATTCTCACAAGATTGGTGTTGTTGTGTGCCTTCAAACAGCTGACTTCTTCAATTTCGGCAATAGTGCGGCGTAAATTGAAGTTGAACAACGTCTCGCCTTTCTCGCTCCAGTTCTTGGGATTAGCACCTGTCAAGGCATCGGCAATATTCTCAACTGCCTGCTGATTGCTGGCATCACTGCCTAACTGTATAGCTCGATTGACAAAGCGTGTAGTCACGGCACTAAAAGGAAACAGCAACACATCCGCAGGAAAATTACCCACAACCTGCTGCCAATACGTTGCCAGCGGTGCGCCGCGTGTAATTTCTTCAACAACAACCTTGCCACTCAGGCGTTGTAGTTTTTGTAAAGCAGACTTCTGATGCCGCGCTAAACACTTGATCAGCTCAACATAACGCCCGAATAAAGAAGCGATGTCGTGCTCCAACGCCTGCAAAAATAACGACCGCTCCTGCAAAGCCAGATCACTAAACGGCTTCTTGGCATACAACAGCGGTAACTCTGTTAAAATAAAATTTTCTGGCTGCCGAAACCCATCAAGGGCAGTGATCAGTTGCTTTTCCCTCGTTGTCAATGAAGGGTGTCGGCGAGTGTAATTAGGGATGAGAGCATAAAAGCGCGTGATAATCTTGGCAACGGCAATAAAATCAAGTGTTGACTTATCCACAGATGAAGCATCGGGTCGATGTGCTGCAAACTTACTAGCAAGTTCATGAAGATAGCTGCGTTTTTTAGTATCTATAATCACCATGCGTAGGTTGTATTTTTTGGGTTGCTTGATCAAAGCCTCAAACATATCGGTATCAACTTTGCTGACATAAAGACCCTCGTAGAAAAAACTGAGCGGCGAGGGCGACATCTTGCTAAAAATATTAAGATAGATAGGGACCAATGCTAAACGCACCCCAAACGGTGGTTTTTGCCAACGCTCAATCAACTCAAACATGCTAATAGGTGATCGCTCGGATGCTTGTAGATGAGAACAAAAATCTTTAAATAATGGTAACAGAGCACTGCCCTGCTTAAATCCACACTTGCTACCCTTGGATACAAAGCTGTTAGTGCGTATCAGTGCTTGATACATAGCAAACTCAGGCCCGCCGCCCTCAATACCAAAGCGAGGTTGAGCAAAGTTGTTATGGCAAGCCTCGACAAAACGAATACGTCCCTGAATTATCGGGTTGCTAACACGATGCTTGTTAATCATCTCATTGTAAAAGCACGGATAACTACTATACTCATCAGTACATACCTGACTGGCAAGTTGTGCTAACCTCGCCATCGTCTTTACCCCTTCCTCTACACACTTGCCACGATAAAAAACTGAAACGCCCATATGCAGATTAGAGCGCACACGGCGCAACGCTTTCCTGATCAACTCACGTGCTGTCTCACGATAATGGTTAAGCTCCTTGCTGACCATCGTTCCTGTAGCCAGCAGCTCTTTGTGTGAATACAGCTGTGTCACTGCCTGTAACTCAAGTAACTCGGAAGTTATTTCTACTGGCTTATCAGTAGTTACAAACAGAGCAGACGCTAACGATGCTTGTTGACAATAATCTTTAATACGCAGAACTTCTTCGTTGTTGAAGGGCACAACATAAAAAACTCGCCCGTCTTCTTTGCTGTAGTCAACACGATATTTACCTGCGGCAAGTTCCTCTAAAGATAGTAGTTGTTCACGAAAAAATCTCGTGATACCGTTGTCGTAATTATATTTTTTGGGAACGACAAAATTAACGTGAAAATTGTCTCGAAAATTTTTGGTATAGCCATCCGTTGTAAGCCTTTTTTGTCTGATTTTATTCAACTCCTCTCGCAAATCAACAGGAGAACCCTCAAAAAGACTGAATTCTGTTTTTATTTTGTCGAAGATGATCATTTTGTTTTTCTGTAAAAATTTCAGCGTGTCGTCAATGTCTTGCGAGTCATGTAATCCATGCAGCAATGATAAGAGTGATTGCTCGCTTGTCTTAAGCAGCGAACGATTGTTGATAATGGCAGCAATACCTAACACAGCAACGATGTCTTGCGCACAGCTCTGCTCAGCATCAAGGCTGTTTAACACACTATCAACAACAATAGCTATCTTACAAGCACCACCTATACCAACATCACTAGCAAGCAAAGGACGAAAGTAGCAATAGAGATCATAGGGGCGCATAAAGTGTAAATTGTTCTCGCTAAGTGCCGTTTTTTCCAGAAAATGTGGCAATGAAAACTCTTCGTTACGGGTAAGAAAAGAAAACATGGTGCGCTCATTTTGAGCAACCTTTTCACTCAACAACGGCAATAAAGCAAACACCGACGGATGCAGGGGATAACAGTCGCTCAGTGTTTCTGCAGCACAATCACACGCTGAGGCGATGTTGCCTGAAGCTCTGTTGTGTGTCTGCCACTCGCGGGTCAAGGCACACAAGTGTTGCCAAAGCTTTTTGCTGCGCCGTTTTATGTCAGAGGAAAACACCGCTGCAACCAGTGTATAGCTTGACTCGTAGCCGCTGTTGAAAGAAGATTGCTGAAATCGCCCCTCAATTTTTTTCCATTCCTGTTGAATAGCATTGGGCAACTGTGTTGTATACTGTGAAACAGGCAAGTGCGTAATCAACAGCATGTGAAGGTGCAGCTTGCCGCTCTTGTTGCACAGCTCTGCTATATCCTGTAGAAAATGTAGATCAAAATCATGTGGTTGGCGCACTCCGCGGGCAAGATATTTGCCAAACTCATCGTAGATGATAAAGATACCCTCAAACCCCTTTGCTTCCTGCAAAAATTTCACAGCACCACGATACAGAGCCACAACTTGACCATGACGATACGAACCTACACTTGCCCCACCAGTAATCTGACGATAAGCCTCGACAAAAAGTTTCTGTGCATAGCGTCTGTGTTGACGTAACGCACGCATAAATTTTGGGAAGCTACCAATTGGCTGTGCGGCAATAAAATTTTGCAACTCCTGATGCTTATCGGGATAATTCTTTTGCCAGCCATTGATGATTGCTACCGCCCGTATCGAGCAGCTCATAGACAGTTGTTCAAATTCCTTGCGCCAGCCATGTGCAACAAAAGCATCGTTGAGTGCCGCATGAAAAGCCTCTTCTATCTCACCCTCATCGCCATTGAGAAAGACAGGTAGGTAGTTAACATTCTTCACCGCTGACCATATTTTGTAAAAATCAGGAGAAGCAATATGACGCTGTTTTTTAACTGTTGCGGTAACTTTTGCTTTGCTATTTGCAGTAAGATTGTGTGCCGTAAATAAAGCAAAAGTTGACTTGCCCGTGCCAGGTGTGCCAGCTAAGACATGCACACGCTGATTAGACTTATCGTTGAGCATAGAAGTAGTGATATCAACGAAAGCACGTTGTAACTTATCGGACAATACAATGTTCTTGATATTTATATCGTCGCTAAAATCAATCTTTATATTGCTAGAGCGAGAAAAATTACGTTTTATTTTTACAAAAATATTTTTCAAGTTGCCTCTCCATAGTAGCTGTCTAGCAATTTTTCTTCCCGCACTTTAGTATTTATTTCAATAGAAAAAAATCCTCCTGTATGGTGATAGCTAAACCAACGTGGGAACTTTTCCACCAGTTTATTCAGTAGATCTATGGTGCGCTCAGTGTTCAAGCAAAATACTTTCGTAGGGGAGCAATCACGTTTAAGCAACTCATCAAAAGAAAACTGTGCAACCTTTTGCAACTGCTGTGTCCAAAACTGCACTAGAGTATAGCCAAAAATTTGCACAGGTAATTCATCAATATCAGGTGTATTTAAGCGATAAGTATTGCTAGTATCTTTCTTAATTAGGGACAGCCTCGTTAAAGGACAAACATCAACATCTTCTGGTGTTCTGCGTCCATCAAAGATTGGCTCAACATACATGCGTAAAAGCGTGTTGATGTCTTTAGTGAGGGTGTTGCGGTTTATTTTTTTGTTGTTGAGTAAGCAGTAGTTTTCAAGATAATACACCGCTGATTCGGGGGTGAACTCGCTTATACCAAACTTATTGAAAAACCAAAACCACGTAGTGGCATAGCTCTTGTTACAAGCTAACGAATAATGTAGTAACCACGCCGAGCCTAGCCAATCGCAGTATGGATCACGTGCCAGCATTAGTTTGCCGATATGGCTCGAGGTAAGTGTTCCGTCTGTAATTGTGGCAAACTCTGTCGCTAACAGCCAATAGCGCATTGACTTTACCATGTTTGTGCCAACACCGAGCACCGCAATCGCTTCGTCTCTATCGCTGAACAAATCGCCCTCGTTTGCTAGCATTCGCAGGCCTTTGAACAGCCAATTATCACGCAGATGAAATGTTTCGTGACCACCAAATTTCATCTATCTAATATCTCACGCAAAACTTCAGTAGCATATTCAATTTCTGCACTGCGGTTAAAATCAGCAAAAGAAAACCGCAAAGACGATGCCGCATAGTCTCTGTCAAAGCCGAGCCCCATTAACACACGGCTTGGTTCTGCACCATGACAAGCTGACCCTACCGAAACGTATACTCCTCGCGTAGCAAGCCCCATTACTATTGCTTGAGCAGGCAAGCTAGGGAGATGTATGTTGCTAGTGTTGCACAAGCGAGGAGCATTTTGGCAATTAACCTCTGCTTTTATTTTGAAATTTTTTATCTCATCTTCAAAAGCATCACGGATGCTTTTTATTTTTTGTAAATCCCAATGTCTTGTGTCCTCTAACGCCAAGCGCAAACTCTTAATACCACCCGCGTTGTATGTGCCAGCACGTAAGCCACTTTCCTGGCCTCCGCCGACGATAAGTGGGGTGAATTGTGATGGCTCACGCACATAAGTAAAACCCACGCCCTTCAAACCACCGAGCTTGTGTGCGGAAAAACTAGCGAAGTTAACACCCATCTCGGTGAGATTGACAGGCAACTTGCCAAGCATCTGCACACCATCAAGATGCACAAGACAGTCGTGTGCTTGGCATATTGTGGTAAGCTGTACAATATCTTGCACAACGCCAGTTTCATTATTTGCACCAAGCAAGGTCACTAACGCATGCGGATGTGCCCGCACTTGTGCCGCCAAATGTTCGGGACAGAGCAGGCCATTGCTACCATTGTTGAGGTAGATCACCTTGGTATGATGCTGTCTCAATCTCTCTATACAACCATCGACAGCACTGTGTTCAAGTCGCGAGGTGAGCACTACCTCAATGCCACTCTCCTGTAAAAACAGCGGATGCAAGATGCTGTTAATTGCCTCCGTCGCACCACTGGTAAAAAAGATATTGCTTGGATTTGCACCAACAAAATCAGCTATATAGCTTCGATCATTGTCGATCTCGGCGCTCAGCTCTTGCCCTAGCAGGTGTGTGGAAGAGGGGTTAGCGTATCTAGCGACAAAATCGCTCCTAAGCCAAGCTTCGACTCTGCGTGAAAGCCGCGTCGTTGCATTGTTGTCAAAATAGACCTGCGGCTTACCGTGCACAGAGACCACCCGATCATGATTAGGCTAACTACATTTTAACACAGCAGCATCAAAAGAGAAAAATCAGTGGCTATTCATCCCCTATCTTGACAATATTTCAGGATAGGTAAGGCTTTGTACGTAAAACTCTGGATAATTGATTGATTTTATTATCTTTATTTTATGAAAGCTGATGTTCATGGTTTACTCTTGACAGATCATGCCTTGTGCGATACAAGGCGGCGCATCCGTTGTCGTTATCCTGACGGCGGGGTGGTACTCGTGAGAGGGGAGTTTTACGAACTGTGAAGACCTTAATTGCCTTACTGTCGATCGCTTGTGTGTCACAAGTTGCTGTCGCTAGCTATCTGCAACGCTTCTCCGTAGCGTCCCAACCTACGCGGGGGAGAATAGGCAGGATTGTCCTTCACTACCCCTGGCTGAAACAGTTAGAACAGCCCACTGCATCTGTCGAAGATGGCTATGCCTTACATGTTTTTCGAGATAATTTTCTTGCGCCAGGGCTGCCGCCCGACTTTCTTTCATATAAACGCACCGTGTTGACATATGCGGATGGCACGGTGACAACTCACCACATCGTCGCCGAAGAAACTCCTGGCTATGGACAATTTAAGCACCGCACAGCAAGGAACAACGCCCCTACAGTCGTCAGCATCAGTGACTCCGAAGGGAACGTGCAAGGCGAATACATCTACAGCGAACGTATGGTTAACTATCTGCACGGACTGTTCGAAGAATCGGGTTTTCGTTTTGAAGATTTCCTCGCTCGAGTTGAGCCGCCAGTACTAAATGTCGCCGCAGGCGGTTACCACTTCTCCTACCTGCTCCGCAAGTTGAGCGCCATCCGACAAGAGCAAGCAGGTACACCACGTGCCGAATGGAAAAATATGACGGTTTTTAGTTTCGATATCAGCGGCACATACCGCACCTTCAGCGATAATCCCTGGTACCTGTTCGGTAGCATGTATAGCACTGGGTTGCCCGACGATACCTTCGGGGCTGTCATCGCGCTCGGCGGGCCACTGAAGAGGGTAACCTGTCCATTTGACGAGTGTACCGCCGCACTGCGGGAACTAGGCCGCATTACCCAGCCAGACGGTAAACTGCTGGTCGAATACCTCATGCCTACCTCGAGAATGATAATGGCACTGAACGGATCAAGGCTGAATTACATCACCTACAAGGTCTACGAAGGCAACGAAAAACTACGACGCGGGAGTTTAGACAGAAAGACACGGCTGATGGAAATAACGCTAGATAAGTGATAGCCCCCTGCACGCTACCCCCGAGAGGCAAGCATGAGCAGCGATAGCGACCACGAACGCCGTGTTACCTCCGAAGCACTGTGGCACAAATGCAGTAAGTGCAAAGAAATTGTCTACCGCGACGACTTCGAGAATAACCTCAACGTCTGCCCGCTGTGCGGCCATCACGTGCCGCTCAACGCCGACCGTCGCCTTGCCCTCTTTCTCGATGGCAACAGCTTCCACGAACACGACCAAACACTGCGCAGCACCGACCCACTGCAATTCGCCGACCGCAAACCCTACGCCCAACGCCTCGCCGAGCTGCAACGAAAACTCAAACATCGCGATGCTGTCGTCAGCGGACAAGGCAAACTAAACGGTATGCCAATCATGGTAGCCGCCTTCGATTTCGCCTTCCTAGGCGGAAGCATGGGAGCGGTGGTAGGCGAAAAAATCACCCGCCTCTTCGATCGCGCCCGCACCGCACGCCAACCGACAGTTATTTTCTCCGCCTCAGGTGGCGCACGAATGCAAGAAGGACTAATCAGCCTGCTGCAAATGGCCAAAACCTGCACCGCCCTCGCCGAACTGCAACAAGAGGGCATACCCTTCATCTCCATCCTCACCAACCCCACCACAGGAGGAGTGGCAGCAAGCTTCGCCCTCCTCGCGGATGTCAACATCGCAGAACCAAACGCCCTGATCGGCTTCGCTGGTCCACGAGTTATCAGCCAAACGATCAGAGAAAAACTACCGCCAGGCTTTCAACGCTCCGAATACCTTCTCGAACACGGTATGCTCGACATGATCTGCCATCGCGCCCAACTGCGCGGCACCATAAGCAAAATTCTCCACATCCTCTGGCCTACCACCCCTGACCAAATTGCTAACACACCCTAGGACTACCGCCATATCCACGATCATCAACAAAATTCTCGCCTTCGCCCGTTCCTCCCCACACCGCATTAACCCAAGCCTCGTGCAAATGCGCGCCGTGACTACCGCCCTACCTCAACTGCAACTACACGCCCCCTGCGTGCTCATCGGAGGCACAAACGGGAAAGGAACAACCGCGGGTTTTCTCTTCTCCTTGCTGAGCAAAATCGCGGGCTTGAAAGTGGGACTCTACACTTCGCCACATGTATCAAACTTCTGCGAACGTATCCAAACCTCACACATACCACTGGACGATACGACCCTCCTCAACGAATGGCAAAAACTGGAAACGCTTCTCACCCCGTGCTGGCACGGACAACTGACCTTCTTCGAATGTACCACCCTACTCTCCTTCCACGTCTTCAATAACAACGCCACCGACATCAACGTGTTGGAAGTCGGACTCGGCGGTACCTGGGATGCCGTCAATATCTGCGAACCACTCGCCGCAGCTATCGTCTCAATCGGCACAGACCACCAACAATACCTCGGCACTACCTACCGCGCCATCCTCGCCGACAAGATAGGCATCGCCCGCCCCCACCGCCCCCTCTTCTGGGGTAAGCAAGGCTCAGGCGCAAACGATAGCGGCCTACACCACACCCTGCAAAAAATCGTCACACAAAAACAACTTACCCTATTCAGCGCAGGACACGACTTCAAGCTTAACCCCGACCACGCCCTCAACATCACCCTGCCCGACCTCCCCCCCCTCAACCTTCCCCTCCCCCTCCACCTGCAAACACAACCACACTGGCTACAACACAACTTCTGCCTCGCCTCCGCCCTGCACTGGTGGCTGCTACACTACCCCAACCTCTCCACGCCAAACTTCACCACCACGACCAGCCACAACCACACGATAACACTCCCCCCCCACCTGCCCGCCCGCTTTCAACTGCGGCACCTACACCACCGCTACACAAAACAAAAACGACCACTACTGCTCGATGCCTGCCACAACTACGACGGAACACTAGCACTGGTCACAGAACTAAAAACACGCTACCATACCGTAACAGGTATGCTCTCCCTGCTGCACGATAAAGAAATTAATAAAATCATCCCCCTACTCGCATCACGGCTAAAACCACTGGCAATCTTCGCCCTAAAAAATGAACGCAGCATGATCCGCTCCCAACTGCCCACACCATACCGACACCTCTGGTACAATGACTTCACCGCCGCCTGGCACAACATCGCCAATAAACACGACACACACCCCCTAGTCATCTGCGGCTCATTCTACGGACTGGGTGAGGCACTAAACATAATCGACACCGACCACGAATGGGAACTACGATAAAAAATAATCCTGAACTGACCACACTTGCTCCCCCCTACAACGTCTGCTAGGCTGACAGGGAGAGGGAACAGAGAACCTCATGCAAGCTACCGCACCTACACTCGCCCTGCACACGATATTACTGTGCGGCCAAACCATCGCGGCAACCCCACTGCCCACCACCAAAAAAATGTTCTACGACGCGACGGAAGCCTACTTCCGACAAAACGGCACACGACAAATCTTCAACGGCAACATAGTAATCATCGGCGGCGGCTATGTCATGACAGCAGACCACATCAGCATCGACCGACATACAGGAATACTAGAAGCAAAAGGTAACATACTCGCAGCAAGCGAAAAACACACCCTGTCCGCCGACACAGCACGCTACTGGCTGAAAACACACGACTTCATCGTTACCAATGCTCAACTGATAATCTCCGACCCCACCGCAAGTAAACGCCTACGCCAACAAATCCTCACACACGGCACAAGCAACACAACACGTCACGCTCGCCGCCAAAAGCTCTGGTTGCAAACACGCCACGCCAATACACCCACAACACAATCGTCATACTATCTCAAATTCCACAGCACCCAACTCACACGACAAAAACAACAAAACCTACTACAAGCCAACGCCGCAACGCTCACACCCTGCCGCTGCCAAGACGACGAACCACCCGTATTTGCACTGCAAGCACGACAAATTAACGCAACCCTGGACGAACACATCGACTTTAACCACGCAGTGCTGAAAGTGCACGGTTGGCCAGTACTCTTCCTGCCCTTCCTGCGCCTGCCCCTGAAACGCAAATCAGGGCTGCTACGACCCGTGTTCAGATGGCGTAAGCACACAGGGTTCAGTCTCAGCCAACCAGCCTTCGTTGCCTTCAACCCTGAAGCCGATGCCACCATCTACTTCGACTGGCTACAACAACACGGCCTACGTCTCGCACTGAGCAGCCGTGGCCGCCTCTCGGAACAACAACACTGGCAATTGCTGGCCGAAGGACTGTACAACCGCCACAGCAACGACAACGATAAACCACCCTGGCGAGGGACACTGAAATGGCGACACCTACACTTTCTTACCCCACGACTCTCCCTGGGCAGTGAAGGTGACCTGCACAGCGATATGGCCTACAACCAAAACCTATACCAAACACGACGCGGCGAGGCACCGTACGACCTTCACCCCTACACAGCTCGCCGACTATGGTTGCACTTCGATCATCCCGAGCTCTACATAGGAGCTAGCAGCCACCTAGCTGGTGATAATGCTTACTCCCCCAACAATGTACAACTGCCAGCTAACTTCACCCTGCAATCACGCCACCTGCAACTGCTCAACCTGCCCCCCCTGCAAACCTGGACACAGCTACACCTACGACAACAACACTACGGAAAATGGTCACAGATACACACCCACCGACAAGCACAACTGCACATCACCAACATCCTGACGGATAAAAAAATACTCGATGTCACACAGTTCTGGGAAGTAGAAGCACACCACCTGCTCGACCACCAACACAGCCAGCAATACACTTGGCGCACAGGCCTGCGTTTCAGTTTACCACTCACAGGACACACCTTTCTCCCCTCCCCTCCAGAACAAACCCGCCTCCTGCAACACCTCGTGCGCCTCAACACAGGCATAGTTGTACAACCACAAGTATGGAAGACAGGTGCTTTTCAACTCCACGACAACAACGATGACCACCCCACCACCCCATACCTCGTGAGCAGCGAGGTGTGGGAACTAGAACTCGAGCAAGCCTGGCGAATCAACACACAACCCTCGCCCTCCCGAGAACTAGCAGGCATGTCACCCACGCCCATCCACACCCCCCTCAGCCTGCGAGTCAGCACAACCTGGGATCGACGACAAGCGACACGACGCACAAGGGCAAAACGACGCGGTGATGCCGTGTTGCCCCAAGCATGGAGTCCACTACAACTCGACCTGCGCCTGCAATACGGTTCGCTCTCACTGCGACAAGAACTGGCATGGAACACCTACCGACACGAATTCGAACAGCTGCGGCTAGTCCTAAGCCTGCCCTTAGGCGATAAGGTGCAACTCAAACCAAGCTGGGAAATAATGCCCCACGTGTTCGTTACAGGAGAGGCGGCTGTACCACGAGTACAGGTGCAACGCTTGGAAATTGCTGCACGACTGGCAAGACATACGGAGTTGCAAGCAGCATATGCCACCCGTAAACCACTGGCCGCACACGGACAACGGCAATACCGCTGGCAGGTCGGTGGTGAATACCGAGGACAGCAACAATGCTGGGGACTTGCCTTCCGTCGCGTGAAAGATTGGGACGAACACGAACACGAGGCCTCTTATATGTTGTCTCTACAAGTTAATTTTGCTACCCCCTCCTACGAGGAGGAAAGTTGAATGAACAGCGATGTTAAAATGCAACGCCTGATCAAGCCCCCCTGCATCAAATTGCAAGGGTTTAACAACCTAACCAAAACCCTGAACTTCAACCTCTACGACTTTTGTGCTGCCCGTACCCCCGCGGAAAAAGACTCATACGTCGCCTACATCAATCGCAACTTCAACCGTCACCATATCGCTGACCTGCTGCACAGTATCGCCCGTATCATCAACGCCCGCGTGCTAGCTGCCTCGTCACAAGACTACGAGCCGTGGGGAGCAAGCTCATTACTGCTGCTCGGTGATGCCGCCGCCGCCCCCGCCCTGCAAGCCCTGCACCTCGACAAAAGCCACGTCTGTGCCCATACCTACCCAGACTTTCGCGGCGAAGGACAGGTATGCTCGTTCAGAATCGATATCAACATCTCCACCTGCGGGGACATCTCGCCCCTGAAAGCACTTAACTTCATGCTCAACGCGATCGCATCCGATGTCGTGGTTATCGACTACTTCGTGCGCGGTTTCACCAGAGACGAACAAGGAAAAAGAGTCTACCTCGACCACCAAATCTCCAGCATCAGAGACTACATCGATACCACCACACTGCAAGATTACCGCTGCTGCGACCACCAAATAAACAATGCTAACATCTGGCAGACAAAAATGCTGCGTACCAGAATGAACGAAGGCGACTATTTCCGCGACAAAGTTGACCTCAACTCCCCCGTCACCCGCCAAGCCCTCCAACTGATTCGCCAAGAAATGGAAGGCGTATTCATGTGCGTGGTAGCCTAGAAAGCGCCCTACCCACGGAACTCAAGAGCAACAAAATTCTGCTTTACCTCTGCCGTGTCTTTCGGCTACAGTGCACGGGTGCTAGGGTGTGTTGCATGATGGATAACAAGCCACGGCCTGATATTGCCTAAAGTAGAAATTACCACCGATGCGAAGGTCATCGATGTCGCCGACGGCTACGCTTTGATCGACATGTGTGACGATCACGACACTTCTATTCTGTTCGGCTGTCGTGACGGTGCGTGTGGGGCTTGCATGGTGCGCGTCCTTGACGGGGCGGAGAACTTGTCCCCCATGCAGGATGACGAGCGCGATTTCTTGGAGACGATGGCTGCTGAGCCTGACGAACGCCTTGCTTGTCAATGTCGGGTCAGCGGCGATGTGCGTCTCGAAGTTTCTGAGTAGTGGGGTGTGCAGGCACGGGACATGGGAAATTGGTGGCGCGAGTTGAGGCTATTCTCGCCCGTTTGCGTACCGCCTATCCGCAGGCGGGGTGCGCTCTCTACTATGAAACCCCCTACCAGTTGCTCGTGTCGGTGGTGCTTTCGGCGCAGGCCAATGACCGCACCGTCAATCGTTGCATGCGGCCGCACTACGAACGCGGTTTTGATCTCGCCACCGTGTTGCGGTGGGGCTATGTACGGCTGCTACGCACTATCGAACGGATCGGCCTAGCCCCGACCAAAGCCAAGCATATCATTGCCTTGAGCAAAATGCTCCACCGCCAACATGCGGGACAGGTGCCTGATGTGCGCCAGGCACTGGAGGCCTTGCCTGGGGTCGGACGCAAGACCGCCAACGTCATACTCGGTGAACTTTTCCAGCAGCGGGTACTGGCTGTCGATACCCATGTTTTCCGCACCACTTTGCGTCTCGGTCTTCACGCCGCCAAAAGTGCGACGGCCTGCGAGCAGCAGCTGCTTACCGTCATCGCACGTCATCATCTGCCTCACGCTCATCATCTGTTCATCGCCCACGGGCGCGACACCTGCCATGCCCGTCGTCCAGCCTGCGACGGATGTGTCATCAACGATCTGTGTGTTTTTCCTGAGTTCCGTGGGTAGGGCACTTAATTTAATTTTTTGTAAGCACACAGAACTACTTGCACAACACCGCGTCTAGCGTGATTTTGTGCACACCAGCGACACCGCCCGTTAGGGACTGTCGTCCGACGGTGTGCGGGTGGCAGCGACGATACGTTGCGTACTGGGAGCACGTTGCTGCAAAATGCTGACCTCCTCGAGTTGGCGGTGGTCGATCGCAGGCTCGACGGTTATCTGTTGTGTGACACGGTTCGCCTCATAGCTGATGCGCACAACACGACCGACAAGCACACCTTTCGGGAAACTACCCGTCAACCCCGAAGTCACAATCGTGTCGCCGATGCGCAGCTCTGCCTCCTGTGGCATTTGTAGTATACAGTTGCGCAAGTTGCCGCGCAGTAAACCACGCACACGAGTGCGCTGCACAAGGATGTCGAGATAAAAACCGCTGTCGACCAACAGTTGCACATCCGCATAATTGTGCCCCACCCGTAAGACACGTCCTACGACCCCCGCCGCACCGATGACGGGCATACCCGCGGCGATTTCGGCCTGCCGTCCACGATTGACCCGTACCGCGAGAAAAGGAAACGACCCCGCTTTGGCAACGACCTCCGCAGTGACCGTTGCCACCGCATAACTCCGCGACAAACCAAGCAAAGCACGTAGCCTCCTGCTTTCGGCTTCCTTTTCCTCGTAAAGTTGCAGTTTCGTCTGTAGTTCCACTACCCTAAGCTTGAGGCGCGCATTGTCGGCGGCGACACGTCGCAAGTCGATGTAGCCATGCCAGATACGTGCGATAAAGGCAGCACTGGCATGCATAGCGTATTCAAACGGATAGACGATCTCCTGCAAGGACGATGTGACCCGATCTTGATGCGGGCGCAGGCCGCTGGAAAAAAACACAAACGGTACGACCACCATCGCCAGTACCAGCAACCATCGCACCACCCGCGCAGAACGTGCCGCCACGCTACTGCATCGCCACATTGTCGAGCACATCGATCTGATCGAGTGCTTTGCCACTGCCGAGCACCACCGCGGACAGCGGGTCTTCCGCGACCATGATAGGCAGACCTGTCTCCTCCTGCAACAACACATCGAGATTGCGGATCAGTGCCCCGCCTCCCGCCAGCACAATACCCTTATCGACAATATCGGCAGCTAGTTCGGGGGGAGTCTTCTCCAACGCGACACGCACCGCATCGACGATAGTATTAACAGGCTCGGTAATCGCCTCGCGAATCTCCTCTGACGCAACCTCGATCGTTTTGGGAATACCTGCCACCAAATCACGTCCCTTGACCTGCATGCTCTGCACCTTCTCATCAGGATAGGCCGTGCCGATCTCAATTTTTATCTGCTCGGCAGTACGCTCACCGATCAACAAGTTGTACTTGCGTTTGAGATAATTGACGATAGCCTCGTCCATCTTGTCGCCACCAACCCGCACAGACTTGGAATAAACAATACCCGCTAACGAGATGACTGCCACCTCAGTCGTGCCGCCGCCGATGTCGATAATCATGTTGCCACTCGGCTCGGTAATCGGCAAACCCGCCCCGATCGCTGCCGCCATCGGTTCTTCGATGAGATATACCTCGCGCGCCCCTGCTGATTCAGCCGATTCACGTACCGCACGCTTCTCGACTTCGGTAATACCATAAGGCACACAAATAATGATACGCGGCTTGACCATCGTGCGACGATTGTGAGCACGCTCGATAAAATAACGTAACATCGCTTCGGTAATCTCAAAATCAGCGATCACACCGTCTTTCATCGGACGAATGGCAACGATCGAGCCAGGTGTGCGCCCCAGCATGTTCTTCGCCTCCATCCCGACCGCGAGAATGCGTTTGCCCCCCTTGGCATCGTTGCGCACCGCCACCACCGAAGGCTCGTTAGTAACGATGCCCTTGCCTTTGACATAGACCAAAGTATTAGCAGTGCCCAGATCGATGGCGAGGTCGTTGGAAAACATCCCCGCCAGCCAGTCAAAAAACATCGCGGCTCCCGTCGGCAAAAATTAACCCACAGCTCCTCAGGATTATAGCAGGCTTGCCTCCCGCGCTTCAAGTCGCCTTTGCTTCACCTTTCACGAAACGCATCAGTACCTGCATGTCTTCCCATACAGCACGCTTCTGCGAGGGATTACGCAACAGGTAGGCGGGGTGATAGGTGCAAAGCAACGGCAAACCTTGCCAACGATGCCAGCGACCACGCAATTTGCCGATGCTCTCTGCGCTGTGCAACAAAGTTTGGGCGGCAACACCACCTAGGGCACAGATAACCCGCGGCTGGATAATACGCAGCTGTTTGCGCAAGTAAGGCACACAGTTAGCGACCTCAGCGGGCTGGGGGTTGCGGTTGCCAGGGGGACGGCACTTCAAAATATTAGTGATGTAAACATCCTCTCGTGTCCAGTGGCAGGCTTGCAGAATGCGGGTTAGCAGCTGCCCCGCACGGCCGACGAACGGTTCGCCTTGGTGGTCTTCATCAGCGCCAGGGGCTTCGCCGACGAAGCATATCTCTGGCGCAGGATGACCGACACCGAACACTGTCTTGTGCCGCTGACGAGCTAATTCATCGCAGTGAGTGCAAACCGCGACTTTTTTTTGCAACAATCGCAAGGCCGCTTGTTTCTCCGCTGCACAGATGTTCGCACACGGATCAGCAACAGCGGCAAAAAAATTTTCCAACCGAGCATCGTCCTGTTGTGGATCAGCGTTCAATTCTCCCTCCGTAACACTAACAGCACGTCTCCGCTACGCACTGCGTCGCCAACTTTGACGTTGAGAGCGGCAACTACCCCCTCTCCTTCCGCGTGCACGATATTTTCCATCTTCATGGCTTCCACTATCAGCAGCGCTGCACCCTTCCGTACCCTCGTCCCCCGCGCCACCAAAACCTTGATAACCTTGCCTGTCAAGGGCGAGATGATTTCCGCAGGTGGCATGTTATCTGCCTGCCGCGGCGGTGTAACCACGGCCGCTAGTCCCACACAGGCATGGCAGCTATGCACCTCACCTGTGTGCGTCGCGTATAACACCTGTACTGCCTGTCGCCCGTGCGGTAACGGCGAGCGCTTCTGTGTCAGTATAGTCACGTGTTCTTCCAAACTTAAACCACTGCCGATGTCGCGCAACAACGATACCTGTCGCCCGTGTTGCACAATGTGCACTTGTTTTCCATCGACTTCCGCCACAAACGGCACACCGTCACACAACTGCACGGGTAGCGAGCAGTGGTGGGTATTGTCCGCGTTAATTTGTACCTGCCACTTCATCCCGTGCCTCGACTGCTTAAGGTGGCGAGCAGTGCTGCATGCTGGTCAGGGGCGAAATCACGAGTTGCCATGCGCTCGAGAAAAGCGGTGTCAAAATTACCTGTGCGAAATTCTTCTTGCTCCAACAGCAGACGGTGAAAAGCTGCGGTGGTCGGCACACCTTCGATGTGTAGTTCTTGCAAGGCACGGCAGGTACGGGCGATAGCCTCACGGCGATCGCGTCCTTGGCAGATGATTTTAGCCAGCAAGGAATCGAACTCGGCAGGTACTCGATACCCGCGATAGATGTGCGAATCGACCCGTACGAACGCCCCTGCAGGCCAACTGAGTGCGGTGATAAGGCCAGGGCAAGGGACGAAGTTCCGCTGCGCATCTTCGCAGTTGAGGCGCACTTCGATGGCGTGTCCACGCAGCGCGATGTCTGCTTGCGTGAAAGGTAGTTCTTGCTTTGCCGCGACGGCGATCTGCTCTTTGATAAGGTCGATACCCGTCACCATTTCGGTCACAGGGTGCTCGACTTGAATGCGGGTGTTTACTTCCATAAAATAACATTCGTCGGGGCTGGCACAGATAAATTCCACCGTGCCCACACCGTGATAGTTGACAGCACGTGCGGCTTGCACGGCCAACGCACCGAGCTGGTCACGTTGCGCTGCGTTGAGGTAGCAGCTCGGTGCCTCTTCTAAAATTTTCTGATAACGGCGTTGCAGGGAACAGTCGCGTTCGTAGAGGTGTACGACATTGCCATGTTGGTCGGCGAGAATTTGCACCTCTATGTGGCGCGGCTGGGTTAATTTTTTTTCCCACAGCAGAGCACTGTGGCCGAAATAATTCTGTGCCTCGCGCTGACAAGCCGCAAAGGCGGCGGGCAACTCTGCGGTGCTGTTAACCTCCCGAATACCCTTACCACCTCCGCCGAGGGAAGCCTTGAGCAAAATCGGGTAGGCATCGGGAGGTGCGTCGACTTCCGCCACGTTTTGTAACGCCTGTGTCGCGCCAGGCACGGTGGGGATACCGTGCGCGGCGAGCGTTTGTTTGGCACGTAGCTTGTCGCCTAGTAGCCGCACGGCGGCGGCTTGGGGGCCGATGAAGGTTAGGCCTGCCTCCTCACTGGCCTGCACGAAGGCACTGTTCTCGGACAGAAACCCGTAGCCAGGATGCACGGCATCGCAACCGCTGCGTTGTGCGACGGTGACGAGCAGGGCGGCGTTCAAGTAGGTCTCGGCCAGCGTCTCACCGTGCAACTGCACGGCATAGTCGCTGGTAAAACGGTGTGCGCTGGCTGCGTCGGCAGCGTTGTAGACGGCAACCGTCTCGATGCCGAGTTCCTGTGCCGAACGTGCGATGCGCACGGCAATTTCGCCGCGGTTAGCGATGAGGATACGTTTGATGGCGATAACCCTGCCTCTCGCTCGATGTATGGGCAGGCAGGTGTGTAGCAAAAAACTGGCTGAGCGACAACGGCGATGTCGCGGCTAGAACCGCCCGCGTGGCAGCCCTAGTCGCGAACGCATAGCTAGGTTGTTTAGCAAGGTGTGTCATCGTCTGCACAGGAGGACGTGTCATCGGCATCTTCGTCGATTTCGCCCCAGGCATACAGTGCACCGTGTAGAAAAGCGAGCACGAGTTGTAACCCGAAGTTCTGTGTGTTTACTTTCTCGAGCAGGCGTTTCACAATTTTTTTCTGTTCTTTCACCTGTTTGCGCAGAGTCACGATATCCTCGTGCACCGCACCGAGATCGCCGTTGAGTGCTCGCAGGCGTTTACGCAAATGCTTGATGTCTCTGATAAACTGCAAACGCATCAGTCTGCGGATGTTTTGTGTAATCTCGTTGTACTCGTCAGCAAGTTCTTGGAATTTATACCAGTGCTCGACGTAACCGATACGTATGTCACCCATGCCCATTGCGGCCATCTCAGCGGCATGGGCTTTGTTTTGGCTCAGATACCACAGGCGAGTGCTGTCCGCTTTGCCTTTCAGGTAACGTGCGATACGCTCCGTCTTTCCGCTTTTCGCCCACTCGGTGCGCCACTCTGCCACGGTCTTCAGTTCTGCTCCTAGAGCACCTAGCATCATGCCCAGCATGTCGCGGTGACGCTGTAAATGTGCCAGCGTACCCGCGTGTGCAGCTTCCATGTTATCGAGCGACTCGAAGACACCGTCTCGGTTAACCTCGCCCCGTGCCTGTTCGGCATTGCCCACCATACACATCAAACTCAGCCCACAACTAACCACCACAGAAAAAATCCGCATCGGTTCTCTCCCTCCGAAATGTTATTTTCAGCACGATTGCTCTACCGCGGGTTATACATTCGCTTCCCAAAATTGTCAACACGCACCACTGCATTTATGTGCTACTTGTGTAGATGGCCGCGGGTGTAGAGTTCTTCTGACGGGGGGATAGGAAGCTTGACAATTTAGCGAAAAATGTTTAGCTGTGCTCGGTTTGTTGTTTTTAGCTCAGGACGATGGCAACCACGGCTACTTACAGATCGCGTCCGTTGTTGAGCGATGCGGAGTTGGGCACGCTTATTTTCATCGGCACAGAGCTGATGTTTTTCGTCGCCTTGGTAAGTGCGTTCTTGATTATCAAAGCGGGGCGAGGGGAGGCGTTCGTGCTCCCTGCGCACGTAACGTTGCCCGTTTTAGCGACTGGTCTGAACACGGTGATATTGCTGTTAAGCGGTTACTTTTTGCATCTTGCTACGTTACGATGGGAAGAGAAGCGCAGAGTAGGAGAAGGTTTCTTTCTTGCTGCTATCGTGGGAGGGTTGGTTTTCGTTACCGCACAGGGCTATGAATGGGTCAGGCTGCTCTCATATGGCATGACGATGACATCGGGTATCTTTGCCGCTTGTTTTTTTCTGCTTGTGGGGTCACATGCCTTGCATGCCGCCGCGACTGTCTTGGTGATGGCATACTTTTATCTGCGGCGGGAGCATGTCACTAGTTTGCGAGCTTTGCGGATGTTCTGGTGGTTTGTGGTGGGGATATGGCCATTGTTATACGGTTTAGTGTACTTCTAACAGCATTGTATTTCGCAGAATCGGTGCTGGCCTGTAGTGTCTGTGGTTACGCCGCTCCTGCCTCACGGACAGCGTTTGTCTTGACAACCATCTTGTTAAGTCTTGCGCCGCTGTTGTTCATTGGAGCGCTCATCTGGTATTTGCGGAACAGGAACAGGGCTGGTTCAGCTCGCTAGGCATTGCATTGCCACTTGCGTGCCAGCGCCGAGGGTAAAGTCGTGTCGGCAGGTGTGCAGAGCAAACTCCAGAGCACTGATGGCTGTCAATAGGTCGAAGGCATCGACGTGGCCGAGGTGTGCGATGCGCAGCAGTCGTATCCGCATCTTGCCTTGGCCCGCGGCGAACTGCATGCGGTGGTTTTTGTGCAACGCGGCACACAGTTTGCTGGCATCGATAGGGGTACGTAGGGCAGTCAACGAGTTGGCAGGGTGCGTGCCCGCGAAGGGTTCGAGTTGCAGTGCTGTGCCCGCGGCACGACAGGCACGGGCTAGGGCTGCGTGCTGCTCTTGCAGCCGCGCGGTGCCTGTGGCAAGCAGGCGATCGAGCACGTGGTTGAGTGCAGCGATGGTATTGATCGCGGGGGTGAAGCGGGGGTGGCCTTCCTGCTGGGTGCGCAGTTCCGCCTTGAGATCGAGGTAGAATTGTGCCCGTGCCGAAAAATTGTGTTGTGCTCGTGCCGAGAGGAAGATGAAAGAGAGGCCTGGCGGCAATCCCAGCCCTTTGTGAGAAGCTGCCACCACGCAATCGATATCCCATTTGTCCATGTGCAGTTCGTGTGCAACGAGGCTGGATATGGCATCGACGACCAGCAAACAGTCAGGGCGGTGTCTACGCAGCAGTGCGGCTATTTCGAGCACAGGGTAGTACACTGCGGTGGAGGTTTCGCAAGCCTGCATGAAGAGTGCTTTGCAGTTGGCAGTTTTCGTGCTTTGTAGCAGGTCTTCCAGCTGTTCCAAGTCGGGTGCACTACCCCAAGCGAAGGTATGGCTGATAACCTTGCAGCCGTGCGTCAGTGCTATTTCTTGCCAGCGTTCACCGAATTTTCCGCCGTTTAGCACTAACACTTGGGTGTCTGGTGCGGTCAAGCTTGCCAGTGCTGCTTCCATCGCGCCGCTACCTGAGGTGGCTAGCAGCACGGGTGGTGATGCAGTTCCGACTAGGTGTGCGAGTTTTTGCCGACAGTTTTGGAAGAGGGTGGTGAAGTCTTGCTGGCGGTGGTAGCAGTTGTAGTTGAGTTGTTGCTGGACTTCGTGTGACAGGGGAGTTGGCCCTGGGGTGAACAGGCGATCGCGGTTACTGAACAGCATCTGTCAACCAAAGAGGTAGAGGGGGCAGCGTAGGACAGACGGCGTATGGTTGTCAAACAAAACCTCGCTAGTGCGTCTTTAGGAAAGGGCAAGTTCGTTGGGCTGGCGACGGTGGTGGAGGAGGTTTTTGTGGTGGAGGTTCATGTGGCCGCGTTGGATACCTTCGCTGCTGAGCGCGCGCAGGGCGGCGAGGTTTTGTCCTAGTCCTGCGCAGCAAATAATTTCCGCTAGTTCTTGTGCTGATGGTGAACCGAGAATTTTGAGGGCGGCACGTGCTGCGGGGTGTAGTTTAGTTACACCACCGACTGTGCCGACTGCCAGCGGCAGTTCCAGTTTTCCGTGTAGGCACTCGTTGCCGAGTTTGCTCCATTGTGCGAGGGGTTGGTAGCTGCCGTTGCGGGCTGCATAGGCGTGTGCACCTGCTTCTACGGCGCGCCAGTCGTTACCTGTAGCGATGACTACTGCGTCGATCCCGTTCATGATCCCTTTGTTGTTGGTAGCGGCGCGGTGGGGGTCGTGGCAGGCGAATTGGTGAGCACGTACGAGGCGGTCGATGATGTCTGTGCCTTGAAACCGTGAGCAGGATAGTGCCGAGGCGGGAATTTCGCAGGTGGCACGTACGAGGCGGTGGTCGGTGAGGTTGGTAAGGATTTGCAGGCCGACTTCGCATGGCAGTAGTTTAATTAGTTGCGCCGACAGGTGTTCGCAGATGGTGTTGACGATGTTTGCCCCCATTGCTTCCCCGCTGTTGACGTGTACGAGCACGACGAGGGTGGAGAGTGGTTTGATGAATCTCCAGTCGAGCCCGCATACTCCACCGCCGCGTGCGACGAGGCGTTCTTGCCGTGCGTTAGCCGTGGCGATTAGTTGTGCGCGCTGTGTGTGCAGCACTGTGTCGAAATCGCAGTTTTCTTTGAGGAAGAGTTGTATTTGTCCTGTCATAATTGGTTCGGTGCTTTGTGAGTAGAATCCTCCTCCGATTCGTACCATCTTTGCCGCGTGGCTAGCTGCTGCCAGCACGCTGGTCTCTTCCACTACCATGGGCAACAGGTATTCGCTGTTGTTGATGAGAAAGTTGGTGGCGATTCCCAGGGGTAGGCTGTAAGTACCGATGGCATTTTCGACGAAGGTGTCGGTTAGTTCTCGTGTGATACTGTGGTAGTTTTCGATGCTGGTTGTTTCGTTTTCGGACAGGTTACCGACATGTGTGGCGATGCGGGTACGTTCTCGCAGTGGCAAGCGGTAGAAACCAGGTAGGCGCGAGGAAAATTGTCGTTGTTGTTGTCCTGCTCGTGCTGTCCAGCGCTGTTTCATTTTCTCCTCTTCTCTCCCTTCATTCCCCTTTTCCCCGCTTCATGAGGTTTATGAATTCGTGGTGGTAGGGTGCGGTGAGGTGGAGTGAGGGTGTTAGTTCGTTTATGTTGCTGCTGCCTGTGGTTAGCATGGTAATTTTCAGTCCTTTGATGAAGTTGTCCATAACTTTGATCACTTCTTCTTCGTTGATTGTTGCTGCTTGCAGCAGGGGCAAGCCGAGGCCGACCATATTTGCGCCGAGTGCTAGTGCTTTTGCAGCCATCAAGCCGTCGCGTATGCCGCCTGTGGCTAGTATGGGGCAATGTGGTAGGGCGACGCGCAGCATTGCGGTGTTGTAGGCGGTAGGGATACCCCAGTTACGGAATGTTTGCGCCAATTGGTATGTTGCGGGATCGTCGCTGCGTAGTCCTTCTATCCAGCTCCATGACGTACCACCTTTGCCGCCTACGTCCAGTGCGGCGATACCGCTTGCGTGGAGGTGTGTTGCCGTTTGTACATCGAGGCCAAAACCAACTTCTTTGACGATGATTGGCACGGGAAAATTTTGTGTCAGATCGTGTAATTTTTGCAGGATACCGTGGAAGTTGCGGCTACCTTCGGGTTGGATGAGCTCTTGCATGACGTTGAGGTGGATAGCGAGGGCGTTTGCTTCGATCATTTCCACCGCCCGCAGGCAGAGATCGCGGTGTAGGTGTGAGATGCCGAGGTTAGCGAGCAGAAAGATATCGGGGGCATGGTGGCGGGGGTTATTTTTTTGGACGAGGTCAGGTTGTTCGAGAGCGATGCGTTGCGAGCCGATTCCTAGGGGGATGTTGTGGTGTGCGGCGCAGCGGGCAAGGTTACGGTTGATGGTGGTGCTGCGTTCTATACCGAAGGTCATACCGCTGATGATGAAGGGTGCGGAGAAGGTGCGACCCCACATTTTGGTGTGGATATTGAGGTCGTCCCAGGCAAGCTCGGGTAGGGTGCGGGGGAGGAAGCATACCTGTTCGAAACCTGTGTTGTGCTCGCTTGCTTCGACATCGCGGTTTATGCAGAGGTCGATGTGTTGTTCTTTGCGGGCGGTGATCAGCTCGGGCATTCGTCTCTCGTTGCAAGCACGCAGTGTCGTGCATGTTCGCATACATGGGGGGGCGAATACAAGCCATGGTATCGAAAAAGGGTTTAGCTTCTTGCATCCCGATCATATCGTGGGGTTGGGGTTCTGGGGCTGGGGGCACTTTTGTCTTTAACTACTGTGTGCTTAGCGGTACAAGGAGGCTTCACGGTTTGTGCTTCTATCACCGCGGGGGTTTGTCGAGATGTCTGCTGCGCTCAAGGGAAAGTTGTTGTTCATAACGTGTCTGGCTGTACTTGGCGTGTATGCCGTCGCCCCCTCGCTTATTTATTTCAGCTTGCCGAAGGAGATTCGCAACGACGATGCCGAATTTCAAAAACGTGTCCCGCAGTGGTTGCCGCGCAAGCATGTCAAGCTCGGCCTCGACTTACAGGGAGGGGTGCAGCTGGTCTTGGGGGTGACGGTAGGCGAGGCGGTCGCGAACAAGATTGGGCGACTAGCTGCGGAGGTTATGCGTTGGAGCGAAGCTGAGAAGCTGGGATTGCAGTCGGCGCGTGCGCTCAAACAACGGCAGGCACTACGAGTTGAGTGGCAGGGCGAGCAGCCTGCTAACCTCAGCGGCAAGCTGCGCAAGGAGTACCCTGGTCTCAGGCAGAGTGGGCGAGGCGATAATTATCTTGATTTTCAGTTTGAGGAAGACGAACTGGAACGTATCAAGAACAGTGCCCTTGAGCAAGCCGAGCGGGTGGTACGCAACCGTATCGACAAGTGGGGTGTGACCGAGCCCGTTATCAATCGACGTGTTGACGGCTCGATTTTGGTGCAGTTGCCTGGTTTTAAGAATCCCGAAAAAGCAAAGGAGTTGTTGGGACGCACGGCGCAGTTGAAGTTTCAGATTGTCGATGATGAGTTCACAGGCTTCGATCGACTCAAGAACAATTTACCTGAGGGTGTTGAGCTGGTCGATGAATCTGGCAGCCAGTTGGCCTTCACTTCTTACGATCAGGAGGTGCTGCGTGAATTTTTGCAGCCCGCGGTACCTGATGATCGTGAGTTACTTTTCCAGCGTGAAGTCATGGCAGGTGGCAAACAGTCGCGTTTTACTTCGTGGGTAGTTTTTCCTCAGTCGGATGTCGGTGGCGAAGATGTACTCGATGCACAGGTAGGGCAAGGCGACAACATCGACCGCACTCCTGAAGTTCTGTTGCGCTTCACAGGCCCTGGCGGACGGCGTTTTGCCGCGGTGACAGGCAACAATGTCAAGAAACGCATGGCCATCGTGCTCGATGGTTTGATTGAATCAGCCCCTGTTATACAGCAAAAAATTGCTGGGGGACGAGCCTCCATCACGCTTGGCAGCGGCCGCAGCTACAATGAAATTCTGGAGGAGGCGAACGACCTCTCGCTTATTCTCAAGTCGGGGGCACTGCCCGCCAGGATCGAGGTGATGGAGGAACGACAGGTCGGGGCAAGTCTTGGCCCTGAGCTTGCCAATCAAGGTGTGCTGGGTGTCTTGTTAGGATTGGGTTTGGTGTTCCTATTTATGATCATCTTCTACCGCCGCACAGGAGTGATCGCCTGCCTTGCCTTGTTATTGAATGGCGTTCTGCTCTTAGCGATGATGGCGAGTTTTGGTTTTGCGTTATCATTGCCTGGTATCGCGGGTTTTATTCTGACTTTGGGGATGGCGGTCGATGCCAATGTTTTGATTAACGAACGCATTCGCCAAGAGTTACGGGAAGGACGCAATGCCAAGAATGCAGTAAGTAATGGTTTTCAAAAAGCCTTCTGGACAATTGTCGATGCCAACGTCACGACTTTGATTGCTGCAATCGTATTGATTGAAACGAACAGTTCAGGGCCGATTAAGGGTTTTGCGGTGACTTTGATTCTCGGCTTGATTGTCTCTATGTTCACCTCACTCTACTGTTCACGAGCGATTTTTGCTGCGGTGGTTGCCCGTATGAATTCTGACACACAGCTGCGTCATTGGATTTTGTCGGGCAAGGTTTTGGGCGATAAGAAGACAGTTTTTAATTTTCTCAAGCCTGCCCGTCTTGCTGTCGGCATCGCACTTGTGCTGGGCGTATCCGTGCTCGGCACGGGAGCAATCAGCGGAGTCAATTGGGGTGTTGATTTCGCAGGCGGAATGGAGATGCGGCTGGGTTTTGCCAACGATGTGTCTGCCACCACAATACGGGAGTCAGCTACTACCAGTGGTTTGCGCAACGTCTCGATCCAAGCACTAGAAGGCGGGCAGACGCAGTATCTGTTGCGTTTCGACAGCAGGCAAGAGGATGCGACACGCAACTACAAGGAATTCCAAGAGGCGTTGCTGAGTAACTTGCAAGTTCATCAACCAGAGGTATTGCAGGCGGATTTTGTCGGGCCGCAAATAGGTGCGGAGTTACGCAATCAAGGTATGTTGTCGGTTATCTATGCGATTTTTTGGGTTTTGCTGTACATTGGGTTTCGTTTCGACATGCGTTTTGCACCAGGTGCGGTGGTCAAGATGACAATGGACATTTTCATTATGCTGGGTTTTTATATTTTCTTCCGCCGCACTTTTGATTTAACTTCAGTGGCAGCCTTCTTAACCGTTGTCGGTTATTCGGTAAATGACACTATCGTTATTTACGACCGTATTCGGGAGAATTTACTTACTCATGCCAAGCGTGATTTACGACAGAACATCAACACTTCGCTCAATGAAACTCTATCCCGCACCATCAACACGTCGGTGACAACGCTGCTTGCCTTGAGTGGCATTTTGATTTTTGGCACAGGGCAGATTTGGAACTTTGCTATGGCAATGGCTTTAGGGGTGTTGATCGCAACGTTGTCTTCAACTTTCGTCGCCAGTTCGTTTGTTATTTGGACGGAAAAACTTCAGTTACTACGCAAAAAGCATCGCCGTCCTGCCACGGCAAGCAACTGAAACGATGGCCAGAAAATTTTTCACAGGTCTGCTCTTTGCCGTACAAGTTATCGAGCGGCTATTACCGTTCATCAAACGCCGTATCGGTAGCAGCGGTAGTCTTTTTGCCGATTTACGTCGCAAGTATAGAGGAGCGATAACGGCTGCCCGCTTTGTTTACCGCCGTGGTGTCAGCACAGGCAAGCGGCAAGGACGGCAACAAGAACGTGCCTGCATTGCACAACGTATGCTCAAGATGGGTTTTGCGCACACCGTCATCTGCAAAACTACTGGCTTGACTCGTCGCGAAGTCGCTCAGCTGTAGCAATAATTGTATTCGCTTAAATTTTGTTCTCGAGAATTTTAACTAGCAGTTGCAAATCTTCTATTTGTTGTTTTAAAGCATTAATTTCGCTATCTTTCTTGGCAAGTCTGGCTTCGAGTAGAGCGATTTCGGTCGCGTGGCATTTGGTGAGGTGCTGTTCTCTGGTTTTAAGTTCAGCGAGGTAACGGTCGCAGAATTGCAGCAGTTCTTTGTCTTGTGTACTGGGCGTGGGGGTGTTGGTAAGGGGCAGTTCTGTCGTTATTTGTTCGCTAGCGATAGGGGGGGGCGGAGAAAACGAGGGACGTGTCGCAGGCACGACTCCTGGCGGGGTATGGTTTTGCTCGGGCGGTGTGCTTGCATCTTGGTAGTCGGCTTTGATGTAGTACTTGCCGTTTTTAAGCTCGGCGGGAATTTTGCCTTGTTTGATGCGTCGGCGCACGGTTATGTCCGAAACACTGAACTTGCGCGCATAGTCGTTGATAGAGATCCAGCCGTCTTGCATGCAACACCTCCTGTCTATCATTATACCTGTGTGGTTGAACCTTTGCATCTCAGCTAGCAAAGGTGTTGTGCACTCAGGTATAATGATGGACGGGTTGCGAGTCGATGGGAGATTATACTTCTGGGTGAAATTAGCGAAATTTCTAAATTAAATCGGTATGATATAGAAAAACATTAAAGAAAAAAAAAAAAAAACGGACGATGAGCACATCGAATGTCGGTTTTTGGTTTTTGTTTCAATACTGTGAGGTGATGTTATGGGAAGCTGGGTTACGAAGGAATGGGTGCTGGTCTTTGTCTTTTTTGCCACTGCATGCAAGCCACTTGTGCGCCAAGGGCAGGTGTTTTCCCCTAGTGTCGCAACCAAAGATCAAGGTCAGCCTGTAGCTAGGCAGGTTGTGCTGTTGACGCAAGATTCTGATAATGAGATCGAAAAGCGTCTTCAAAATGACCCTCAGCTGGAGGAAAAACTGCATGAGGTGCTGGTAACCCGAGGTAAGGAGAATAAGATCGTCGATGCACTGCGTAGTTTCTTTTCTTGGCCCCAAAAGCTATTGCTTTGGAATCGCACCGTCGGTTCTGGTGAGTTGCATGAAGATGCGGAAAAGGCGGTAAGATTAGCTCTTGCCGATGGAGACTCGGCGAGCACACACGTATCTGTCAATGAATATAATCCAAAAATAATCTGGCAACGCACCTTTAGAAACGACAAAACATCTGTTCTAACTAAGCTCACTCTAGGGACAATGAATGCTTTGATCTATACGGTAATGCCAGGGCGGTTGCTGTATGGGATGGGTGATCACTACAACCCTTTTGCCGACACCGTGGTACTCTACTCTGATAACTTGGATCTTGCTCTCCATGAAGCTGGTCACGCGATAGATTTTTCTGAAAAACAGAAAAAGGGGCTTGGTCCTGGCCTATATACATTGGGAAGATTCTTTTTCCCCATACAGCTCTATCAAGAAGCAGTAGCAACGGGGAAGGCATTTGAATTTACTGCGGAGCACGGAGCTAGTGAAGATGTCAGAAGTTCGTATGCCCTTTTGTTTCCCGCTTTCGGTACGTACTTGGCAGCCTCTATTTTTGCTGCCAATGGTATGATAGATAGAGGAAAAAAGTTGGCGGGCAAAGAAAGTACGCGTCTGACGAAATGGCTAGACAGGAGAGCTGAAGGTGTAGCTGCGTGGATGCGCAGGGTTTTTGGCAAAGGAGACACAGCCTTACCGAGTGCTACACGACTTGGGAAGAGTGCGGCGAGGTTCGGCATAATTATTCCTGTGATTGTTGCCGCCCACGTAGTGGGTCGTGCTATGGGGTCATTTGTCAAAACACCGCACGAGACCCCTATTAATCCTAAGTTTGACGATTGAAATATGCACGTTAGAAGTGTAGATGCCACCGCACAACTTTTTTCAAAAAGTTGTGCGGGGTATGGGGCAGCGCCCCATCTTCTCTCTCTCCCGCAATATTGCAGGTAGACAATGGTAATTGGGGGGGTTTGGCAACGTAACTAAAGTGAAAAAAACGCTAGAGTCTCCATGTTTCTTTGTGCTACCTTGCTAATTAGTTATTTGATTTGGGGAGATAGGTTTGTGGCTGGAGAGCAAAGGGGAATGCGGGGTAGGCATCTGCAGGCTGGCCATCCACATGATGCCATCTTTCAAAAGATCTACAAAAATAAAGAATTTGTGCAAGAAATTGTGGCGCTAAGCTTCACCGAGGCAGAGTTAGAGGTGTTAGACTTAACTAGGGTGCGCATCGATGAGAGCGAAGCGAGGGATATTGCAGGCAAGAGTCGCCGCCCTGATCTTGTCGTCTCTGTCGATCTCAAAGGCGATGCAGGTGAGCCGCCGCTAACCATCTGCATAGTTTTTGAGTTCAAGGCGCATAGGGTAAACGATGTTCTTCTACAGATCAAGGAGTACCACACGGAACTGTGTCGTCGCACAGGTGGCATCGTCATTCCTATCGTTTTGCTGTGTTGCGAGGACGAGAATTTCGCTCCTCCTAGTGACTACAACAGTTGGGTGTTCAGGAATAGGAGGGGGGAGATACCTGCGGCGGTGCAGTCGCTGTCACATCTCAATCCTAATTTTTTCTGTAAAATCATAAATCTGCACAAACTGTCGGACAGTGTTTTGCGTCGGGCTGAATCTACGGGGGTAGTTATCGAGGCTATTCGCCGTTTTTGGCGTGCGACGGAAGAAGATGTGGCGTTGCTGTTGCGGAAAGCGCGTGAGATTCCAGCTGTGCACAGGGGTATTGTGATGATTCCGCTAACGGACTACTATGAATATACCGATGGGGGGTTTGGGAGGGGTGAGTTTGATCGCATTGAGCGGGAGTATTGGCCAGGTCTACGTGAGGAGGAGAGACTTATGCCCACGATAGAATTCAGTCTTGACAAGGCGGAGAGGCGTGGTGTTGAGCGTGGTATCGAACAGGGTATCGAACAGGGTATCGAACAGGGTATCGAACAGGGTATCGAACAGGGTATCGAACAGGGTATCGAACAGGGTATCGAACAGGGTATCGAACGGAAGCAGCGGGATGTTGTCGCTCGGATGCTGGCGAAAGGTATGCCTGACGAGCAGATTTGTGACGTTATACAGCTCAGCGGAGAGGAGCTGGCCGACATTAAGCGCACTCTTAATTGCAGCTAGCAAACAGCTCGATGCTGTGCAAGTGCCAGCAGGCACTGCTTGCCGTAGATAGCACAGCCACGACAGCAAAAATTTTCTGCTCACCGCTAAGATAAAATCACACGGCAAAATCAAACAACTGCTCCAACCCCCTGAGGTTAATTAAGTTTCTGTACCAACTTTTTTCAAAAAGTTGTGCGGGGTATGGGGCAGCGCCCCATCTTCTCTCTCTCCCGCAATATTGCAGGTAGACAATGGTAATTGGGGGGGTTTGGCAACGTAACTAAAGTGAAAAAAACGCTAGAGTCTCCATGTTTCTTTGTGCTACCTTGCTAATTAGTTATTTGATTTGGGGAGATAGGTTTGTGGCTGGAGAGCAAAGGGGAATGCGGGGTAGGCAACTGCAGGCTGGCCATCCACATTTGGGTGTTCAGGAATAGGAGGGGGGAGATACCTGCGGCGGTGCAGTCGCTGTCACATCTCAATCCTAATTTTTTCTGTAAAATCATAAATCTGCACAAACTGTCGGACAGTGTTTTGCGTCGGGCTGAATCTACGGGGGTAGTTATCGAGGCTATTCGCCGTTTTTGGCGTGCGACGGAAGAAGATGTGGCGTTGCTGTTGCGGAAAGCGCGTGAGATTCCAGCTGTGCACAGGGGTATTGTGATGATTCCGCTAACGGACTACTATGAATATACCGATGGGGGGTTTGGGAGGGGTGAGTTTGATCGCATTGAGCGGGAGTATTGGCCAGGTCTACGTGAGGAGGAGAGACTTATGCCCACGATAGAATTCAGTCTTGACAAGGCGGAGAGGCGTGGTATCGAACAGGGTATCGAACGGAAGCAGCGGGATGTTGTCGCTCGGATGCTGGCGAAAGGTATGCCTGACGAGCAGATTTGTGACGTTATACAGCTCAGCGGAGAGGAGCTGGCCGACATTAAGCGCACTCTTAATTGCAGCTAGCAAACAGCTCGATGCTGTGCAAGTGCCAGCAGGCACTGCTTGCCGTAGATAGCACAGCCACGACAGCAAAAATTTTCTGCTCACCGCTAAGATAAAATCACACGGCAAAATCAAACAACTGCTCCAACCCCCTGAGGTTAATTAAGTTTCTGTACCAACTTTTTTCAAAAAGTTGTGCGGGGTATGGGGCAGCGCCCCATCTTCCCTCTCTCCCGCAATATTGCAGGCAGACAACTGTAATTTGGGGGTTTTGGCAACGTAACTAAAGTGAAAAAAAAAACGCCGATGGTGTTCGCGCGGGAAAGTTTTGTTTTTAGCCAAAAAAAGGGAAGTGGTGCGGACGAAGGCGGGTTTAAGTTTGGTGGAGTTGATGGTCGCGGTGGCGATTATCGGCATTTTGGTCGCCTTGGCAGTGCCGCGTTATCATGCTTTCTTGGCGCAGGCACGGCGGGGGGAGGCGAAGAGCAATCTCGCCCACCTGGCCACCTTACAAGATATGTATAAAGTCGAGCACGGTAATTACTATAGTGGCTCCGCGTTGCTCGCCCCTGATGGTGGTATCGGCTACAAGAATGAGGACGGTACTAGGGGTGATTGTGGGGACTACGCCGATGATCGCGATCTGGGGTTGAATAACCGTTTGGGTTTCCGTCCGCAAGCCTGTGGACAGTTACGTTATTTTTATCAGTTGCGTCCTGGTAATGTTGCGGTTGCCTTTGCCTATGCCGATGCTGAGGGCAGGTATATTTATCCCGATTGTCATGGCGGGGGGAGCGAGGAGTGTGACTATACGCGGGGTGATGCGGTGAGGATGGCGTTGCGCGATGCCAAGCCCACGGTCTGCCGCAACATCACCAAGTACTGCCCCGCAGGCTTAGGGGCACCACCTCCGCCGCCGCCGCCAACACCAACACCACCGCCTCCGCCACCATGTGATCCGACAACACAGTGCTGTGATGGTAATACCGAGGTGGCTAATACATTTAGCTTAACCTGCAACGGGTGGTGGGGGACGTTCAATGATAGTGCCCCTAATAAGGGCTGCTGTAGGAGATGCGGATGTACTCCTTGGCAGCCTGCGGTGAGTGATAGTAGGACAGATCCCAACGCTTGTGAGGGCGAATCGAGATATGAATATGAACCACAGACGAGAACCTGTAGTGGATGGCCTCCCTGTCCAAGAGAGGCACGAAATAGGCGGGTAACAGTTATAGGGACGAAGGTTTGCATAACACCAACGCCACCAACGCCAACGCCACCAACGCCAACGCCACCAACGCCAACGCCACCAACGCCAACGCCTGATCCGACACCAACACCAACGCCAACGCCAACGCCAACGCCAACGCCACCTCCCCCATGCACCACCTGCGCCAAAGTTGGCGGGTGGGAAACAGATATAAGTCAGCCTGATTGTTGTATATGTAAAAAAAGCGCAGATGATTGTGCTCCAGGTTACACCTGGATTCCCAGTCACTGCCAATGTGGATGTGCTCCACAGTCTTGTACTGGCAACTACACATGGAATTCCACAACCTGCCAGTGCCAGTGTCTATATGCTACTGCTGCAGAAGCTGGCATCACCTGCCCCTCTGCCACACCGAACTGGAACTCCACTGCCTGCCAGTGCGAGTGTCCACATGCTACTGCTGCAGAAGCTGCGGCGGCTGGCATCACCTGCCCCTCTGCCACACCGAACTGGAACTCCACTGCCTGCCAGTGCGAGTGTACCAGTCCCCCCTGCCCTTCTAAGGTTGAAAACAAAGCATGCCGACAGCGCAACATGAGCAACTACTGCTGCAGTGAGGAAGGTACTGGTGGTGTCATTCCCAGCGGTGATAACTGTGATGATGCATACACAATCAGCTGGAACACGGACTTGGACCCAGATGCGTGTGACTGCTCCGCCATTGAAACTGAGGAGCCCGAAGGATGCAAGGAGGACAACCACAATACCCACTACTGCTGCAGTGAGGAAGGTACTGGTGGTGTCATTCCCAGCGGTGATAACTGTGATGATGCATACACAATCAGCTGGAACACGGACTTGGACCAAGATGCGTGTGACTGCTCCGCCATTGAAACTGAGGAGCCCGAAGGATGCAAGGAGGACAACCACAATACCCACTACTGCTGCAGCGATGGGGGCGTGCTTCAAACTAAACCTTGTACAAATCCAACTTCAGACTACACCGTCATCTGGACGGCTCCTACTCCCTGGACGGTGGGTAGGTGCGTGTGTGCGAAGAAGTCAGAGACAGAACAGCCAACAGAACCCATTACTGAAACTGAAGAAGAATGCTCGGGAGGGCAGGCGGTGCAAGTGGGAGAGTGTGAGAGTGCCTGTTTGGATGGGACAAGGGACGGCAGCTGTCAGGAAGAGGCTACATATGGTAGTGGCTGCAATTGCAACAGCAGCGATGGGACGACATACGTGAACAGAGTATACAATCCGAATACTTGTACGTGTCAGTGCCCTGATAGTACTGGTAATGAGAAAAACGCATGCGGCAACGTGAGTGAGGCAACCTGGAACGATAATAGGTGCAAGTGCACTTGCTCTGATCCCAAGAAGGTATGGAACTTCTCTGCTCGTACTTCATTCAGCCTGCTCAACAAGGCGCTGTCTGTGTTCGGGGTTGGTTCTACAGGCGAGTGCGTGTGTCTTTCCGATGCTGAACAGACTGCTTGCACCAAAGCTAGCGGCACGTGGAACAGTGGCGGCTGCACCTGCAGCGGGGCTGATAAGAGCTGGAGTTTCGACACTGATAAGTGTACGGGGAGTTGCAAATACAGCGTCTCTCCTCCACCTCCGCCAGAGACACCGACACCGACAGAGACACCGACAGAGACACCGACAGAGACACCGACAGAGACACCGCCTGATCCTGTCTGTAATAGCGTTAGCTACCCAGCTGATTATAGTGGGGGCGATGTTCCCGCCAAAAATACTGAAGTTGCGGAGGTAACGAGTCACTGTGAAAGTACTAGAGGGGGTTACTTCTCATCGACGGGCGCTGCATGTACCTGCGAAAACAAATGTGAAACGTATCGTTACAGTGATGCCCTTGGTCAGGACTATGCTAGCACTTTATCCCCGCCGACTGTCGAAGAGGCACAAAAAAACTGCACGCATGATCTTAGTCGAACATCGATTTCAGGGAAGTACCTAGCGTTTGACTGTACCTGCAACGTGCCTAAACCACCAGAAGAAGATGAGCCATGTGTTCCCTCCTGCCCCGAGGGCTATGCATCTGTCTCCTGGCCTCCTGGCAACAAAACGTGCGACTGCTACGACCCCATTAAAGCCATGGACGCTTGCACTAGCTATAGTCGTCTCAAGCTTGGTGAGGTACAAAACATTCTCACTACTGGCGGGGGAGGGGGTAGGATACCTGAAGCCTGTAAAGATTATAATAATAATGATGCACTAAGTAATATTATTTTCGGCAATCAGTACCAGGGTGCTCTTTCTCAAAAACTGTGGTGGGATTATTTCTATGCGGGTACAACAAGCAAGAGTAGCATGAGCAGAGAATGTAGAGAATTTATAGATAGACAACTACTAGGCAACGATCCTGGTCATCCAGTTCCAAGCCTTCTCGACAAATCAACTCCCTATCTCTTCGAAGCACTCGATCGATGTGCTGTCGGCGGTTGCGATGCTGCTAGTGCTAAAACCTTGCAGGGTAACGAAGTCTGTCCTTAGGAGGATACGCTCATGAGACACTCACTTTTTTTGTCGTTCGCTCTGTTGTTATTGTCCTGCATAGTGCGTCCGCAGAGCACGGATACGAAGTTTATCGCGCAGCAACATCGCTGGTGGCGGGAAGGTTTTAATCTTGATGGTCAGCTCATCAATAAGGTGCACGCGCCGCACCTGGACATCGCTTATACCTACGGTGACAATTGTCCGCCCGAGGAAAGGGATAACGACGAGGCACTTACCGCCGCCATCGGCAAAGCCTTACGTGCCTGGTTGCAGCCATTGCGCGACTACACTGACAAGCCGATCGTTGAAGATTTCCGCTCTCAGCGCGTCGCCGTTCCCCGCCCCCACGACGAAGATCTGCGGGTCATTTTCCACTGTAATTTTGATACCTCCAATGCCCAACTGAGGGACAATCGCCCTGTCATCAACATGCGTCGCGGCATGAGGACAGCAATCTTTATGAACAACCTTATCCACGAAGTTGGGCATGCTTTCGGTCTCTCCGACACCTACAAGGGCAAGCCAGGCCCTAGCACAGGCGGTTTACCTAGCACTAAGGGCACACAGCCCGCTTCCATAATGAGTTCACACTCACATTTTGTGAATAAGATTGGCGATCTCGGCCAAGACGACATCAACGGCATCGTCTGGCTCTACAAACATGTGCACGAAGGATTACCGCTAGAGAACTGTTTCTTCCCTGAATACGAACTAGAGGAGGATCCCATGGGTTGTCGCCCCAAGTATCCGCTGATCTTTGAACTCAAGCAGGGACATAAGCACTTGGCACTCGAGGTGCTTAAGTACGATCCTGACATCGACATCAACGCCCAGGATAAAGACGGTCTGACCGCCCTGCACCACGCGATACTAAACCGCTTCGATGACTTAGTGATTAAACTCATCGAGCATCAGGACATCAACCCCTTCCTGAAGAGCAAAGACGGGTACACCGCCCTCGATTTTGCCCGCCAGTTCAGAATGGTACGCCTCGCTGCCCGCATCGCCGCCCTCCCTAAAGCACAAGGCAAACAAACCACCACCTGGGGTGAACTGAAAAAAGAATAGTGAACTATACCCCTGCTTCCTCACTCCTGTACGTGAATTGTTAGAAGACGATAGGGTGTCCGCTCTCTACGGGGGCATCTACAGTGCGCCTCGCACCGCAATGATTAAACTTGACATACGAGATGAGTTCTGTTTTCCTCACTCCTCGCCCTCGGCTCTATCCAAAGCCGAGGACCCCCGCGCCATGAGCATGAGGTTCAATCTTGCGAAAACTGATGCAACTGCCCCCCTGCTTGCTACTGCTGTTGTTACCTGCACTGGCAAAGAGTGCCGACCAGCTCAGCTCAGACCTACAACAGATTCATGCCGCCTACCGACAAGAACACAACTGGTTCGCGGCCACCAACTGGCTACAGCTACAAACCAAACGACAGGTACTCGACCTCCCTGTGTACGCCTGGCTCGCCCACCTCGTGCCACCACGTCTGCAAGGCACAAACCTCTACCAAGTCTGTCGTGCCTGCTTCCTGTACGGCGACACCGCTAGAACACGAGATCACCTACGTACCCAACACGCCTGGACGGAGGAACTACACACCCATCTACAGAGCGCAAAAAAACTGACCCAAGTCACCTGGTGGCGTGACACCAGCCAACGGGCACGAGGGTTTCTCCACCGCCTCTACCACGAACGCGGTATCCTCAGCGCCGTGTTCGTCGGCTTGACCTGGCTACCCTACACCGCCATCACCGAAGGAGTTATCGAGCCGATGCTCATCGGACCGCTGCATACCATCTGCCCGCTGTTTCAAGTCGCCTACTTCGGTACCCTCAACTTCACCCACACCCTCTACCGTAACCTCCGCCACAGCATGACCTTCGGCGGCGATGCGCTTACCCTGGACAGTCGCCTCAAGCTGGCCTTGCGGAGTCAGCAGCGTTTTCCTCACGGAATCTGGCACATCGCAGGCGAAGAAGTACACAGCAAAAATATCACCCCAGACATCGCTGACGAACTGGACGATACCGTGCTGATACGCCTGCTGTCGTCGCCACTACGCCCCGTCATCGCCGCGGCACTGCTACAGACACAACCGCTGACAAACTCCGACACCACACCGATGTGGCAAAACATCCAACGCGAACTCACCCACACTCAGCAACAACGACGGGTCTATTTCGTCACCACCACTATCGCCGCCGCCCAAACCCTGATCGCCTTGCACCTCAGTCATCTCGGCGCACGCCTGCAAGACGGCACCCTGCCAGCCGCCAACTACCGCCAACTACAAGGACAGCTCGGTGCGTTGCAGCGCGATGTGCTCACCCTAGCGCTGTATCTGAAAAAACTTATCGTCATTACACAAGTGCTCGACAACAGTCACCGCGACACGGTACTACTCAATTTCCAGCAACCAGCCAAATTGACCCAACACTCACTGCAAGCACTGCTCGCTGACTTGCAGCGCATCTTCGCCCTTCAGATCAGCGCCACCACGCTTATGTCACAGCACATCGCTAAATTTGCCGAACACGATTTTATCTTGAATATAACCACTAAAAAATGAGAAGCCTACATGCGAACAACACTACTTTTTATTTCTACATTGCTACTCACCTCGCCGCTATACGCACTGCTGACCGATGGTGGTGACTACGCCATCAAAACAACCTACCGTGACGGCTACTATTTTTTTGCCCGTTGCCACTACAAAGCACAGTCAGCGATGACGGCACAACGACTGTCCGCCTGCCGACCGCTCAACACCGAAGGTTTGCGTAGCCAAGATTTTGAACTTCTGCAACAGCGCCTGCAGACCAAAGCCGACCATGCCACACACAGCGCCGCCCTCTGGCAGAAGATAAGGTGGGGACTGCTCGCCCTGACCACCACCAGTGTGCTACTGACAGTGCGTAAATTACACCAGGAAAAAGTAATACAGATGCTCGGGAAAAGTGCTGCCTGCAATCACCATCATCATCACGGTCTGTGGCAACGCATCACTGCATATCTCCCGCATTTCAGTATAACGAAGGCGGGGCGTTTTTTCTTCCGTGAGCAACAGTGGCGTGCCCCGACTTTGTCAGCGCAGATACTGGCTATCGTCGTTGCGGGACAGAAAAGCCAGACCGACCTCGACAAGAAAACACTGTACGAATTTTTGCAAACTGAAATTCTCCAGCTAAGTATCGCACAGAACGATGCACCCGTGATTAACGTGCGTTCGGTTACAGCAATAGAATTTATGCTGTACGAAGTTATGCGTTTGCAGCAGGCAGGACTTGAAGAACAAACTGCTGATAGTTGATGATGATCACGATGTCTGTGCTTTCTACCTCAGCGTGCTGGGCAATGACTACGAGGTAAAGACAGCACAAGACGGCGATGCCGCGCTGACGCTGTTCGTCGCTTTCAAGCCCGACGTGGTCATTCTCGATGTCGATATGCCGCAACAGACAGGCATCGAAATCTGTCGCAGGATGCGGGCACTCACCAGAGAAGGACCTTACGTCGCCATAATTTTTTTGAGTGGCAACTCTTCACGGGAAAACCTCGTCGTCGGACTGTCGACAGGTGCTGACGATTACCTTGCTAAGCCCTGTTCGCTGTTAGAACTGAAAGCTCGCATCACAACCAACCTACGCATCAAAAAAATTACCGACGAACTGGCACTGTCAAAGAAAAAATTGCAAGAAGAAAACAAAAAACTCGCCCACCTCACCATCACTGACGAACTGACAGGGCTACACACGATGCGTTTTTTCACCAATCGCCTCAACGAAGAACACTCCCGCGCCTGCCGTTACCACTACGATATCTCGGTCATCATGCTCGACCTCGATCACTTTAAACGCGTCAACGATTCCTGCAACCACATCATGGGGTCGTACGTGCTGGCACAGGTAGGAGCAAAGGTTAAACAACAGCTGCGCAGCGAAGACATCGCCGCCCGCTATGGTGGGGACGAATTCGTCATCCTGCTACCCCACACAAGTGCCAAAGGCGCATTATCACTGGCCACGAGGATTGCCAACTCCGTCCGCAACAGCCGTTTCGTGCTCGACAAATTCAAAGTGCGGATCACCGCTTCCCTCGGCATCCATACCTTCACAGGCAGCGACAAACTAGCCAAAGAAGATAGCAGCGAACTCGTACGCGCCGCCGACGAACTCCTCTACCAGGCCAAAAACAGAGGCCGCGACTGTATCATGCATGCAGGGGTGAGGAACTCAGCTTTTTCCTAAGAGCACAACATCCGTCGCTCGTAAAGCAAGTGCGGAGCAACCGCGCTGCGATAGCTTTCTTGTCCACTGTGCCAATAATCTGCTTCCACCTCAAAACTAGCCGCCGCGAACATGCGATCGGCACTAGCGTCACCGAGCAGCAGTCGTATCGGTAGTTTTTCGTACTCGTATTCGTAAGGCGGTTGCTGCCAGTGGAAGTTTTCTCCTCCTAGCTCAAGGCAAGCTCGTAGCGCGGCGATACCGACGCGAAAAATACGAGCCTGGGCGGGATCGATGATGTGCACCTGCAAGCCGTGGCACACTTGTCCCCGCCACTTTTGGTTGGTCGGCATGAACTGGGTGGCACGCAAATACACTCCCCCCATAGCAGGATAGAGGTCGTGCATACGTCGCACCAACCGCTCCCCATCGTTAAACCACGGTGCCCCGAGCAGTTGAAACGGCAAACATGTCCCACGCCCCTCGGAAACATTCGTGCCCTCCAACAACACCAGACCTGCAAACGCCGACACCGTCTCCGCAGTCGGCATATTAGGCGAAGTCAGTACCCACGGTCGCGCTAATTGCTGCCACAGATATTCAGGTTGCCAATCGTGCAAAGTGACTACCGCCAGCTCCGCCCCGATCGTCACGTTGAAAAAGCGCGCCGCCTCACCTGTCGTCAACCCATGCCGCATCGGTATCTCGTATTCACCGACAAAAGACTTGACCGCAGGGTGCAGCACTCGCCCTTCAAGACGCACCCCACCGAGCGGATTGGGGCGATCGAGCACCACCACTCGCTTGCCATAACGTGCCGCGGCCCGCAACACCGCGGCCATCGTATACTTAAAGGTGTAAATGCGAGTGCCCGTCAACTGCAAATCGACAACGAAAGTATCCAGCTGTGCCGCCATCGCCGCGCTCGGGACACGTTGCTGATGATAGAGACTGTAAATCGGCACAGCCGTCGGCACATGTTGCCCGTGCGGAGTTTCCATCATGTTATCCTGCACCGTCGCCTCCAAGCCGTGCTGCGGACTGAACAGGCAGGTGAGTGTCGCACTACGTGCCAACACCTGCCACGCGGGGATGAAGTCAGCCGTCACCGAAGCCTGGTTGCACAACAGACCACACCGTCCCCACGAGACAGCCAACGATGGATCGGCATGCAAACGCTCCAGACCGATGATCACTTCTCTTGTTCTCGCAAAAAATCAGCTAACACCATCTCAAAAAAGCGCTGCGCCGTAGCGATCGGCAAGTCTTGCAACAATTCTTCCACATGTGCACGACACAACAGTTGTGCGGCGGTAGAGGGGTCGATGCCGCGGCTAGCCAGATAATGAAGGTCGGTAGCGGCGATACGAGAAGAAGTTGCACCGTGCGAACATTGCACATCGTCAGCCTCAATCCGCAACTGCGGCTTGATGTACACCGCACACTCTTTTCCGAACAGCAGGTTCTTGGTCAGCTGGGTGGCATCGGTGCGCTGTGCTTGCCGTGGAACATTGAGACAGCCTGAGAATATCCCCCGTGCCTGTTCACGCACGATACCGCGCACGTGCTGGCGGGTTGTGCCGCCTTCATCGAGATGTTCGACGTGTGAATAATTGTCGAGCACCTGCCGTGCCTTGCCTAGATACAGGGTGCGGAAATCGCAGCACGCCCCCGCGGCAAGCTGGACGATGTGGCTGTCGAGACGCGCCAACTTACCGCCATAAGATATGTTCAGCAAACTAAAATGCGAGTCTTGCTCTTGCCGTGCACTGACCGCACTGTAGTGGTAAGCTTCTGTGCCTTCGTGTTGAAATTTGGCCAACGCACAATCACCACCCGCCCCCACGTGCACGATAGTACGTACCTGTGCCAGATAACTGGCAGCAATCGTGCCGTAGTGGCTTTCGATAATGTGCGCCGTGGCCTGGTCTTCGACCCTAATCACATTGCGACTGAACATAGCGTTGTGTGCCGCACGTGCGCCGTTGACGAAAATGATATGCAGGGGGCGGTCGAGTCTCACTCCCGCTGCGACTTGCACATAGATACCGTCGTAGAAACACACGTCGGTGAGCAGTTGTAAATAATCCTCGTCTGTTTGCAATTGTAGGGCGGCCGCGGATACTGTACCGCTAGCGATGGCTTGTCGCAGGCTCAGGCACTGCACTCCTGTAGGCAAGGAATTTGTTCCCACGACGAACTCACCCTCGGCGATCACACAACGGTATTCGTCGGTATGTAGCAAGGCCTCGTAATCCGCGGTAGCCACTGTGCTTTCACCCGTCACGATACCGAAGTTTTCTGCCAGTAGGGGTTTGAGGTTGGTGTAGCGGTAGGCTTCGCTGCGCAAAGTGGGAGGAGGTGTCGCTTGCCACCGCCGTCGCAGTACGGCACGTTTGTCGCGCAGCCAGCTGGGATCGTCATGTCTGCGGGTCAGCGCAGGGGTAACGAAACGGCTGTGGTCATTGGCTGTGGTGGTGTTGTTCATAGCCTTGTTGCTCGGTGCGTCGTGCCAGCTCGCTACCACCACTGGCAACGATGCGGCCGCGCTGGATGATATGCACGTGTTGCGGAGTGATGAAGTTCAAAATACGGTGATAGTGCGTGATTAACACGACAGCGTTGTGTTCAGAACGCAAACTGCTGATAGCCTCAGCCACTACCCGCAGTGCATCGATGTCGAGTCCAGAGTCGATTTCATCGAGGATTGCCAGTTGCGGGGCAAGCACTGCCATCTGCAAAATCTCGTTGCGTTTTTTTTCTCCGCCCGAAAACCCCGCGTTGAGCGGACGGTAGATATAGCCTTTGTCCATCTGCAACAGGCGTGCTTTTTCCTGCAACAGATCATCAAAATCGAGTGCATCGAGGGGTGGTCGCCCCTGTTCGGCGCAGATTGCATTGAAGGCAGCGCGTAGAAACACCGCATTGCTCAAACCCGCAATCTCGGTGGGGTACTGAAAAGCAAGGAACAGTCCCGCGCGGGCACGGGCATCGACATCCAGCGCGAGCAGATCGAGAGCCTTGCCATCCTTGTAGTAGGTAACTTGCCCCGCCTCCACCGTGTAGGCCGCGTTCCCCGCCAGCACGCCTGCTAGGGTGCTTTTGCCCGAGCCGTTCGGCCCCATGATAACGTGCACTTCGCCTGCGTTGATGGTCAGGCAGAGGTCACGCAGTACCACGTGTCCCTCGACACCTGCCCGTAGATCGGTGATTTCTAGCAACGGCCTTGATGACACAACACCCCCTTCAGCGTACCGAGGGGTAGGATAGCACCATCGCTGTGCACTTGTCTATCCTTACGGGAAGGGTGGTAACGCTCAGCAACGTGGACGGAGGCTCAACCTAGTTCCTCTTCGTCCGAGACACCTCGTCCTGCAACCCGCATTCTCTCGACTCTTTCTTTGTAGCGTACGCTGTGCCGACACCAGGGGCGCAGCTCTAGTCTTTGCTTGGGTATCAGCTCGCCCGTACCCTCGCAAACACCGTATGTGCCGTTGTCGATTTTTTTCAGTGCGTGATCGATTTCCGCCAACAACTTGCGATCGCGATCCAACAACCTGAAGGTAAGGTTTTGCTCGACGGTCGCGGAAGCGAGGTCGACCTCGTCCATCATCTCGTTCTTGTCGAGATGAATGTTACCACTGACTACCGCCTGCTTCGCTTTGTCGAGAATGTCTTGTCTTGCTTGCAGAAGTTGCCGCTTGAATTCGTCCAACTCTCGTTGGGTCAACGCTTCGCTATCGCTACTCATAGTCTCGCTTCGCTCCTAAATTTAACATGGTATCGCTTCCGTCTATTATCCGCGGCTAGCGACAGGTAGGCAAGGGGAGATTATTTAAATAACGCAAAAAGTCAAGATGTTTTCCCGCCGTCCAAAGCGCTTGTTTTGAGTAAAGCTTATTGTTATGGTGGCGGCCTGCCGTGTTGGAAGGGGGGAGTTCTGGTGAAAATCATGTTGTTGTTGAAGCGTACTCCCGATACGGAGGCGCATATCAAGTTGTCTGCCGACGGTAAGGAGATTGATGACGAGGGTATGCAGTTTATTCTCAATCCTTACGATGAGTTTGCCATTGAGGAGGCGTTGCAGATCAAGGAGAAGCTCGGCACAGGCGAGGTTATCGCTTGTAGTTACGGCACGGAGGCTAGTCGTGAGATTATCGTGCGCAGTTTGGCGATGGGGGCGGATCGTGGCATGCTCATTACAGCCGATGCAGGGTGTGACTCGCTCGGTGTTAGCAGGGTGTTGGCCAAAGCGGTGGCGAAGGAGCAGCCTGATCTTGTTTTCTGTGGCAAGCAGGGTATTGACGACGACAATATGCATGTCGGGGTTATGGTGGCTGAGTATCTCGGCTGGCCGCATGTCAATGTGGTCAACAAGCTAACCTTCGTCGAGCGCATGGTTACGGTGGAGCGTGAGGTCGAGGGCGGGCAGCTGGAGATCTACGAAACACCGCTACCGCTCGTCGTCGGAGCGAACAAGGCCTTGAACTCGCCGCGCTACGTATCGTTGCCTGGGATCATGAAGGCTAAACGCAAACCGCTGGCGGTGTTGACAGTAGCGGATTTGGGGGTCAAGGCTAGCGCAGCCAAGAGTAAGATTACTGGCTATCAGTATCCGCCTGAGAAACCACCAGGCAAGTTGTTGAAGGACAGACCGCTGGAGGAGATGGTGACAGAGGTAGTGCGTTCGTTGCGGGAAGAGGCGAAGGTTATCTAAGGGGAGGCGGCGTGAGGGTACTGGTATTCATTGAACAACGTGCGGGCAAGATCAAGGCATCGACGCACGAGGCTTTGGCGAAGGGCAAGGAACTCGGCAGCGAACTGCATGCGGTGTTGCTCGGCAAGGATGTCGGCGGGCTAGTGGAACAGCTGCGAGGGTATGGCATCGGCAAGTTGCACCTCGTCGATGCCGAGGTACTGGAGTTATACAACCCGCTACACTGGGCGACAGCTATGCAGGCAGTGGTCGCGGCTTGTGAGCCGCAGTTATTGCTGGGTATCGCTTCGCCTTTGGGGCGTGATCTGTTGGCACGGTTGGCGGCACGGCTTGATTGTGGCCTGATCAGCGATGCTGTGCAGGCGGAGGTCAGTGGCGACGAGGTGCAGGCGTTGAAACCGCTGTACGCGGGCAAGTGTTTGGCGCAGATGAAGTTGTGTTGTACTCCGCTGGGTATCTTGGCTTTGCGTCCCAATGTCTTTCCTCCTGCGCGACAGAGCGGTACGGATACCCCACAGGTTAAGGAAGTGGTGGTCAAATTTCCCGACGTGTCACTGGTGACCAAAGAGATACGCCAAGGCACGAGCGAAAAACCTGATTTGACTGAAGCACCTACGATTATCTCTGGCGGGCGGGCGATGGGTAGTGCTGATAATTTTAAGATTCTGCACGAGTGTGCGGAGGTTATCTCCGCCACCGTCGGTGCGTCGCGGGCTGCAGTCGATTCAGGCTATGCTCCGCACGACATGCAGGTGGGACAGACGGGCAAAACCGTCAATCCCAACCTCTACATAGCCTGCGGGATCAGCGGCTCGGTGCAACACATGGCGGGGATGCGCACTTCCAAAGTCATCGTTGCCGTCAACACCGATGAGGAGGCACCCGTGTTCACCATCGCCAGCTATGGCATCGTCGGTGATCTGTTCGAAGTTGTCCCGTTGCTGACGAAAAAATTTAAGGAGCTGTTGAATAAATAGCCTACTCGCGCTGCCTCCACCACAACTTTCTGGGGTAACTCCAACAACTGCCATTCAACTGTCGTTTGCCTTGCGGCAGATCATCTCGCTAGTAGGAAGAGTTTGGCTTCCATCCCGATATACGGTCTTAAATTTTCTTTGGCGCATAGCTCACCCTCCGAAATCAGTTCATTTAGAATACGCCTAAGTCTTCCAGTCATTTTGCCCCTGAGCAGCAAAAGATCTGGAACAGAAACCTTCGCCACCCTAGCCAGCTTTCTTTTTTGCCAGCAGATCGTCGAACACCGACATCTCTTCTTCTGGTTGTTGTTTGTCTTTCACAGGAGAAGGAGGCCCACTCGCACGTGCCATTCTCTTTCCGACGCTCACCTTCTTGTTGCGGGTGGTGGTGGTGGTTTTTTTCTTCCGCTTTTTTTTCGTCACCTTACTCTTGCGCAGCGATGGAGAAGCTTCAGCCTGCGCTTTTTTTCCTCTATCCTTTGCCTCATTCTCCACGGCCTTCTTGCGGATAAACTCACGCAGAACGTTTTCTTCCTCCTGCTCAATTTGAATTATCTTGATGGCAATACCAGGCTCGGTCTCCAAAGAAACCGCCTCTTCAGGATACACCACCCGCGTCATCTTGCCGTTGAAGAAAATCGTACTGCCCTCCTCAAGGGTCAGCCACACCTCCATAATACTGGAAGGCGTAAACGGAAAACGCCCTGGCTTCTCAAAACGCAAGAAAAAACCCGTATCGGAAACATTACGGGTCTCCATGTTGTAGCTCGTCTCCGAACCGATCGAACGCATCGCAACCCGCAAACCCTTCTCAATGATGACCCGACCATAACGTCGGTTCTCCCTGCTGATATTAACCACCGACACCCCCCCACAAAACTAAACCACGTCCCGTGTGCGATTTCGGTAGTTGACAAGAGAGCTTTAGGGGAAACTGCGCTTTTACTTTTTCTTTTTTGCTAACTCGTCGTCGATAATACTTCTAAAACGCTCAAACGGCACCGCCCCCGATAACCTACGACCATTGATAAAGAAGGCAGGTGTGCCTGTAACACCCGCTCTGATGCCCGACTGCATATTCCGATCGATAAACGCCAGCTCGGCTGCTGGTTTGTCGACACAAGCCTGCCACTTGCTCTTGTCAAGCTTGATCTTCGTCGCATAGGAAACAAAGTCCTTGTCCGAAAGCGCTTTTTGGTTTTCAAACAAAGTAGTGTACATTTCCCAATACTTGCCTTGCTTTAACGCACAACGTGCTGCGATCGCCGCAGGCTTGGCACGGCCATGAAAACTGAGGGGGAAATCCCTAACCACCCACCTGACCTTGCCCTTGTAACGTGTCATGACCTCCCTGGTGGCAGGTAATACCCGTGCACAGAAGGGACACTGAAATTCAGAAAACTCGACGATGGTAATACAATCGTCACCGCGACAGTCGACGGGCTTGATGTCGGAATCCTCGGGGCCGTACTTGACAGGCTCATCACGGCGAATGGTAAAGTCGAAGGTCGGTTCTTGCGGACGAGGGTAGTCGATGCGTAGCTTTTTGTCCTGCAAGCCTGTGGCAATAATGCTGTCAAGCAGTCTACGTTCTTCGCTATCTTGCAGAAATTTTTTGACCTCCGCCTCTCGTTCAGCATCGGCAAGCTTCGACAACTGCGGATGATCCTTGAAGCGCTCAGCGGCCTCGTCGATCTGTTTCTTAGTAATTTTGATATTTTTGTCAAAATAGCTTTTTTTCTCTTGGGCGATAGACTTTTTGTTCTTCGCCGCCCGCTGCTGCCAGAAAAACTCCAGATACCTCTGCCGTGCCAGCCGCTCGACCAGCTGGAAACGGCGTTTTTCTATCTCATAAAACGCGGCCTTCTCCTTGCTCGCAATCTGCTTGATTGTCGTCGTAACCCCGTTAATAGTGAATGCCTTCTCCCCCCAAGCTATCCCGCTCCAGAACAACAACACTGCCAGCACACCAGTGCGAACACTCAGCACAACCACCTCCATTGCTCCAATTTTGTTAACCACGCACCCCTCCTATGGTAGAATAAAACTGCCAAAAGTTCCATCTCCAAAATTGTACGCCGAGGCGCACATGAGCGACAGCGAAAAAAGCAAGCAAACTCCGACAACAGATCAACTCGTCTGGCTTGATTTGGAGATGACAGGCCTCGACCCCGACCACGATCAGATTCTCGAAACAGCATTGCTTTTGACCGACAGCGATCTCCACATCACCGCACGCGGCCCGCACGTCGTTATCCACCACCCCCTCGCTACCCTCACTGCTATGGACAGTTGGAATCGCAGACAACACCGTAAATCAGGCTTGTGGGAGGCAGTACTTGCCTCCACTACCACGCTGCACGAAGCCGAAACTAGCACCGTTGCCTTCCTCAAACAGCACTGTCTGGACAACAGACTGATCCTCGCGGGTAACTCCATCTGGCAAGACCGCCGTTTTATCATCAGGCACATGCCCGTACTGGACAAGCTTTGCTACTACCGTATGATAGATGTTAGCAGTATCAAGCAACTCAACGCCCTGTGGTATCCCGACCATAAGCACGAAAAACAGAAACAACACTCCCATCGTGCCACTACCGACATCGAAGAAAGCATCGCGGAGCTGCGCTTCTACCGCCAGCACATCTTCGTCAGCTGAACAAAATTTCTTGAAATAAACGCTGTGCGCAGATAGACGAGGGTGACGGGGAGCGTGTTGCACATGCCCGACATCAGCATCAACGATTTTGCCATCAAGATTGCTACGCCCAACGGCACGGGTTCGGCCAGTGCTAACAGCCTGCTGGTGCAGGCGATTTTCCGCATGGGAGTGCCCATCGCGGGTAAAAATATCTTCCCCTCCAACATTCAAGGTTTGCCTACCTGGTACGAAATAAGAGTCAACCGCGGCGGATATCTGGGGCGTAAGACAAGCTTCGATCTCGTCATCGCCATGAACGCTCAGACCTACCAACAAGATGTGCGGGATGTGCGAGAAGACGGTTATCTACTTTACGACGCGACCTGGCCACCGACCCAGACAAAGGTAAAACGTGCCGACCTCAACCTACTCGCTGTCCCCTTCGCCGCAATAACCAACAGCCACTTCAAGCAAACGCGTGAACGCACCCTGATGAAAAATATCTGCTACGTGGGAGTCGCCGCTGCCCTGTGCGCGATCGATATGGAGATCATCAAAACCCTGCTCAGCGAAAAATTTCAAAAAAAACAAAAACTGCTTGCCTCCAACTTCAAAGCTGTCGAGTTAGGATACGATTACGCCCAGAAAAATTTTTCCTGTCCCCTCCCTATCCAGCTAGTAGGCACGCATGCGACATCCGAGCATATCCTGATCGATGGCAACTCCAGTGCCGCGCTTGCCAGCGTCTATGCGGGAGCAACGGTCGCCGCGTGGTATCCGATTACCCCTTCGACGGCATTGCTCGACGCATTTCAAAACTTTTGCCGTAAATTCCGTCGCGACACCGCTGGCAACAACTACTGCATCTTGCAAGCTGAAGACGAGATGGCGGCACTAGGCATGGTACTCGGTGCGACTTGGAACGGAGCACGTGCCTTCACCGCCACCAGCGGGCCTGGCATCTCGCTGATGGCAGAGTTAATCGGTTTTGCCTACTATGCCGAGCTGCCCGCGGTTATCTTCAACGTGCAACGTGTCGGCCCTTCGACAGGCATGCCCACCCGCACACAGCAGAGTGACTTGCTCACCTGCGCTTATGCCTCGCACGGCGATACCAAGCACGTGCTCGTTTTCCCCGCCGACCCTGAGGAAAGCTTTCACCTTACCATCGCTGCCTTCGATCTGGCTGATTTGCTGCAAACCCCTGTGTTTGTGATGATGGATCTCGATATCGGCATGAACGACTGGCTGTGCCCACGTCTGACTTGGAACGATAGCTACCGACCAGAACGAGGCAAGATTTTACAAAAATTCTCTGCTGGTGAAACTTTTTTGCGCTACCACGATCGTGATCAAGACGGTATTTGCTACCGTACCCTGCCTGGCACTGACCCCGCGGGGGCGTTTTTCACCAGAGGGTCGGGGCATAATAAATTCGGAGCTTATACTGAAAACGGGGCCGAATATCAGGAGGTACTCGATCGTCTGCAACGCAAACACAAGACTGCAGAAGAGTACCTTCCGCTGCCGTTGATCGTTTATGAAGACGATCTCGACATCGCCCTTGTCACTCTCGGCAGTTGCCACGAGGCCATCAGCGAGGCCCGCGCGATGCTGGAAGAACAGAGCATCGCCATCAACTACCTGCGGATCAAAGCTTTCCCCTTTCAACCGCAAGTGGTCACCTTCCTCGCCAAGCACAGGCTCAACATCGTTGTCGAACAAAACCGTGACGCGCAACTGCACACTTTGTTGATCGCGGAAACCCCTTTGACTAAGAACAGGCTCACTTCGCTACGCAGCTACGATGGTTTGCCTCTGACGGCAGAGTTTGTTTACACAGAGGTGCGCGCTATCCTGGGGCAAAAAAACACGTGACCACCCATCTTCAGCAAGCTCTCGCTCTTTACGAGCAGAGTTGGCTCGACCAGCCTTTCTACGACGACCCCCATCTTAGCGCTCAGCGTGCCTGTTTACGACGTTTTCGAACCCTGTTGACACTTGCAGTCGATCCGTTGGCGCGCCCGACGCGGCCTGGCCACATCACTGCCTCTGCTTTCGTTATCGATTCCTCCATGCGGCGAGTGCTGTTGACTCTGCATGCCAAACTCAATCTCTGGCTACAACTCGGCGGACATGCCGATGAAGGGCAGCGCGATGTGCGAGATATCGCTTATCGAGAAGCGTGCGAAGAATCGGGCTTGACTGACTTGCGTTTTTTCGATGTACGTCCGCTGTTCAGGCAGATGCCCGACTTGCCTGCTGTAATTCCTTTCGATATCGACATTCATCGTATCCCCGCTCTGGGCGGCGATAGCGACCATCTTCACTACGATATCAGCTACATCATCTCTGCTCCCCGCACCGCACCGCTGGCGCGCAGTGCGGAGTCACACGACCTACGTTGGTTCAGCTGGGAGGAAGCCTGTACCTTCTGCGACCCCAGCGTGCAACGTGCCCTAGCCAAACTGATGGCTATCAAAAATTTTTTTGCGAGAAGCACGCCCAGTGCGGCATTAGACATGAAACTGCTGGTCGATGGCAGTCATGGGACGAGCCACACGCAGCAGTTGTAGGAGTTGGGGGACAAGTTGCGTAGCTTGCGGGAGAGAAAGCTGTAAGGCTGCGTCGCTGTGGGCACGTGCGGGGTCGGTGTGCACTTCTAGGAAAAACCCACTGACATAGCCACTGGCCGCGGCCGCCCGCGCTAGGGTGGGGGCGAGATGGCGCTCGCCGCGTGATGTAGTCTCGCCCGCCACGGCGGGAGGACATTGCACGCTGTGTGTAATATCGTAGATGAGCGGTAGACCACTGTCTGCCATGACCCGCAACCCCCCCATATCTACCACCAAGCGCCCATAACCGAAACTACTGCCACGTTCTGTAAGCATGCAGTTAGACGGTTTTGCTTGTCGATCGATAGAGTTCACCAACAATCGCATCGCCCAGGGTGACATAAACTGTCCTTTTTTGATGTTGACCAAACGTCCGCTGGTCAGTGCCTGCATAACTAAATCGGTCTGCCGACAGAGGAAAGCAGGAATTTGCAACGCATCACACACCTCTGCCACTGCTGCAATCTGCCTTGTCTCGTGCACATCGGTGATGATGGGCAGAGAAAATTTTTCTTTCAAAGCCACCACCCAAGACAGAAATTTTGCCAACCCAGGCCCTCTCACACTGCTCGCGGAGGAACGGTTGGCCTTGTCAAAGCTGGCTTTGAAAATAAGGGTAAAATCATGCCGCCGCTGCAAGGCCAGCAAGGGTCGTGCCACTCGCTGCAGCAGTTCGTAAGACTCGGCAAGACAGGGGCCAGCAATGACGACAGGTTTAGTAGGAGGCAGAGCAGTTAACAAAACAAACCAGGCGTGCGGTGAGGCGACCACACGGGCGTATCACAGCATAATCGACAAGACAACCCTCACCCATTGTCCTTCTCATTCAGTAAAAAATAAAAAAACAAAAAAAGTATTGACCAAGCCACTTGCTGCATTATACGGGTCAGTGTTTTCGCATTTTTGTCCAATCGAAGGGGTGTTTTATGCTGAAAATGGTGTTGATGTCAGTCGTGGTTCTGTTGTCGAGCGAAGGTGCGCAGGGGCGTGGCTTGCGGCAACTCAAGGCGAGAGTTGCTAGCCGTGTTTTGCTCGCACAGCAGATGCAGAAGAGCATCTTGCTGTCACAACTGCTGTCGGTCGGCGTGTCTTCACCTGCAGTGCTATCTTTCGTTTTGGTGAGTAACGATGGGATGCCCGACCGAATATCGAGAAGCGACGAATCGTCATCTTCCCCTGACCAGGTGCGCTCCTGGCGGTATCGCCCTAGTCGCGGCAAAGGTAGATCGACATCGCCCGATTCCCCCGACTCGGGGAGACCAGCGTGGGATCGTCAGAGAGAACGTGGCAGGAAATCGACATCACCTTAGGAATTAAGCTTTTAGTTGGTGCGGGGCGAATGTCGTCGCTGCCTCTTGTCGTTGTCTTGTGCCACGGTTGCGCTCGCTCGGTAAGCGGGGGTGGCGAGTAACCAGAGGTTGTGGTGTAAGTTTTTCACATCCGAAGCGACTAGGAAGATGTGGGGGGAGATGACGAGCAGTGCTTCAGGAGCTTTGATGGTGCTGTTGATTTGCCAGCTCTGCGTGACCTGTAGTTGTTCTGTGCGGGGGTTGAGGGCGGCGAAGCGGTAGATGCGGCGGCAAACTTGGCTGATGCCGAATAGCGCACCGTCATCGTCCAGGACTACGTCGCTCAGATCGCAGTGTTCGTTCGCACTCTTGGGCAAGTGCCAGTAGTGTCGTGGGTAGAGTGTGCGTACTGTCTCGGTGTAGGTTTCGGGATGCGGGGGGCGATGTGGATCGTAGCCCTGTGGTGCGTTGTCTTGTGCGCCGAACTCGATGACGGCCGCGGGGAATTTTTCTTTGGCTACCAGTATTCTGCCATCGGCTAGCGGCACAAACCCTTCGCCGAGCGAGTTGTTGGTGCGGGCTGATTTTTCGTAACGGTCGGGGAAAAAATCGAGCATTGTGCGTGATAGGATACGATCCATCGTGCGATTGAAAACGAAGATAGAGCCTGTGCTCTCTTGGAGGACGTGCAGCGTATCCGTGGCAGCTTCGTAATAGAGGCCTTCCCACTGCTTGTCGATGATACCTGCTAGCGAGCGACAGATGCTGTTGTGCGGACGGGGGCAGAGAAAATAATTGCGCCACAACGGGGTGGTGAAGTTGATCGTTCGCAGCAGTTTGAGTTCGTCACCTGTGAATTGCAGTACTCCTAACAGTGGCTCACCGTCACCGACGGCAAAGATGTGCGTACCAGACTTGCCCAAGCCTGAAATTTCGCGCAGCGGTACGCTAAAGGTTCGCAAAATACGCAACTTCCCGCGGTTATCTTGCCTGAGAGTACTGCCACCGCGCAGCAATACCAGTACGCAGATGAGTGCCAAGCCCGCGACTACTACCACTGCGCGCAGTAGTAGGCGCGTCCGTCGGCGTGTCATGCGTTCGTCTTCAGGTGCCGAGGCGTTCGTTGGGGAAAAAGACATTTAGTCGTGCCTGTTGATCACGCTGCGATAGGGCTGCTACCAGCTGTTCGTGCATGCGTTCACTGAAGTGTGGAATGTTGAAAACGAAAGAGGTGATACCATCGTAGCTGCGGGCGCTGACAAAATCACTCTGCCGACAGATGCCGTTAACCTCATCCTGCAACGCGTGTAGTGGCAACTGCTTGGTAGTGTTGAGGGTGAGAACAGCAAAGCGTTTTCGGAACATGCCGCGCATAAAAAAAGAGTTGCGCACGATGGCGTAACTTACCAGCAATACGATAAAAATACCTCCGACGAGATATTTGGCGATCGCACAGGAGATGGCCACCGTCAAGGCAATAACGATAAAAGCCACATCTTCGGAGCGCTTGACGGGGGTGCGAAAACGCACGAACGACAGCGTGCCCAGTAGCCCCAATGACATGGGAATACTGAACTGAATGATCCAAAAAATTGTGGTCAAGGATGGGGTAAGCAACACCAGGCTGCGGGACAAACTGGCATCCTGTGGCTCGTTGTCTTGAAAATAGAGGTGGTAGACGACCGACAGGATCGCACCGAAAGTTAGCGAAATCAGCAGTGTGTAGAGATACGAAACGAGATCGAGGTTATCGGCCATGGGCTCCCACAGCTCTTGTTTGTTAAACATGTCGAACAAGCCTTCCATGTGCCGATCTCCTCTAAAAACGCAATGCTGTCAGTCCCAGATAAAACTTGGAAAAAGATATCTGGGGCAGCTTGACCAAGCCCATAAATGGCAGTTTGGGTCTTCTCTTACGGGTTTTAACCTCTAGCACGTGATAAGGCAAGACCTCGTGACCGAGGGCGGTCACAATTCTGTCGTCGTAGCCGAAAACTTCGATGTTGGTGTCGAGTGTCAGGCGAAAATCGAAGAGGCGATAGCGTTGACGTCGATAGCGGACGCGCACTGCGGGCAGTAGTATGCCATACTGCAAACCGAGCGATTTTATTTTGTAAAAATATGCGTCATCAGGCTGTGCGGGACAGAGACTATCCCATGACGGTGGTTGTGCAGCGACGATACGCAGTGGCTGTAGGGCAGTTTTGAATTTGCCCACTCCTGTGAGGAGTTTTTCCTTCTGGTGCATCTGTCGGTAGACTCCATCACCGTAGCCACGAATGCGAAACTTGCGTTTAACACTTTCACCGTTCAAACATTCGTGATAGCAGCGAGCGTCGGCGGTGTCGTAGTAGATCGAGTCGACGCAGCCCGCGGGAAAAGGGTCGCTGCCACCCGCAAATGACTCGAGCAGCGCATTGACATAACCGAGCCGCTCGTTGGCCACGAAGTACTTGTACTCGTAGTAACTGAAATCACATATCACGACACCCCTCCCCCAACCCCTTATCATCGCATAAAACACCATGATTGGCAATGCGGTAAAATCTGCTGGACGGAGGCGTGCCGATACCGTTGTCTACGTGATTGTTAGAAGCCGATAGGGTGTCCGCTTTTTACGGGGGCATCTACGGCATTCTGTAGTGCCTGTACTTATTTTCTCTATTGATACAGACATTATGACAGCCTTCACTCGTCACCACAGGCAAACAAAATTTCCCTGCAACTAAAGCTTTACTGCCGATTCTCCGATGACAGGCGAGGGAGGAGGTGGCTGTGCCGAAATCAGCAGGTGGTTTCATCGTTGTCGTCGTTGCCTGGTCAGTGCTGGGTAGCTGTCTCCCACGCCCCGACAAGCGCGCCCCGCGCCTACCACAGCCCGTAGGAGGCCAAGCCCTCCCCGCCACGGGCGACTGCGTGGGGCAGGACGCGTCCATACGCAGCGAGTGTGCTTCGCCATCCCTGGGGCAGTCCAGGAGAATGCACGACGATACGGCTGAGCAAAACGAAAACGATGCGGAAGAATCACTAGAAGAATCTGATGCTCCCTCCACGACAGAGCTCGAGCCCCTCACGGATGACAGAAAGCTGCATACCATAAATGTTACCGCCAGCTGCCACAACTACGGCTGTCTCTACCGTAGCACGAATGAGGAGTATTTTCTGAGGTGTGAAATAGAAGATGGCGGGTGCAGGGATGGTTTTAAGGTTGAGGCCAAAAGCGCAATTAATAAGGGATTGCCGCGGGTGGTGGAGGGTAGAAGCAGAATGTGTGGCACGGGTGAGAAGACCGTCGCGGCCCTCAGCGGTGGAGATAACATAAAATTAGCTTGTGATTCGGACAAAGATAATCGTGCGGTCTATAGGTTTGGGGAAAAAACGGCAGAGTTTACTTTGCGCAAAGAGCATTTGGAGGGCAGACTCCTGTGCGTTACCACCCGTGCGGGGAAAGGTCAGCAAGCCGACTTCGGCGCTGCCAGCTTTGCCATCAGTCCAGGTGGTTGTGCCGCGGCGGAGGATGGCTATATCCGCTTCGACATGCAGTTGGAGTTCAGCTGGCGATAATAGTGTCACTGCAAGCGGTTGACCCTCGTTCCAGTGGGGGGAACGAACTTGAGGCGTGCCGCAGCGATGGTCTGCCGTCGGGGGTTGCGGAAGGTGAATTCGTTGTATCTTTGGTTGCGGTAGTCGATGCGCACCTTGCTGATGAAGTTAGCGGGGAGGTCGACCGATACCGTGATGGTGTCGATATCGCTGGCGACGCGGGGCGTGAGTGCCAGTTGCATACTGCGTTTGTCACGCTGCTGTTCCCGCACGAGGTAGTCGCGTTGCAGTTGGTGGGGGGCTTTGATCACGGTAACGATGCGCACGATGGCATCGGTTTTAGCACTGCTGATACTCCAGACATTGGCGGTTTTTTCGGCGGGCAGGTACTCGGTGATGGTCTTGCGGTCGTAGACGTATGTGCGTACCGTCTTGCCGCGGTGCGTGATTTCCCAACGAAACCGCCCGTCGGGGTGGAAAAGAACCTCACCTGTGGTGAGACGGACTTTGTTGCGGATGGTCAAGACACGCTGCTCGAAATTAACCTGCAAGCCCTGCTTGACCCGTAACCGCGCTCCCACTTCTTGCCAGGTGGCTTGTCCAGCACTCAGGGTAGCGGTTACCAGCACGGCAGCGCCGCATAAAAAATTTCTACTGCGCATGGCTAGTGCTTTTTCTTCTTGCCGCTGACCGCGATCAAGTCTCGCAGCGGCATGCTAACCAACCAGTACATCACTATCCCGAGCACAAAAAGCCCTCCCGCCAAAGCGAGCCAGGTCACCATCATCACTCCTCACCGCAAGATACTGGCCATCGTTACCACCGACTGCGGAGCTTTGACACGATGCCGACACCCCAGCTGTTGCCGCAAGTCGGAATACTGGGCGGCCAAAATAAACTTCTCCAAGCTCCAGATATATGATAGCGGTGCGTGCATCAATTGCAAGGACAACAGTGCCTGATAGTGGTTTTGATACATGCAGGCGGCCAGACGACAGAGGAAGCCCCCCAGCAGTTCTTCCGCGCGTGGGTCAGAGAGGCGCACCGCGGTCGCCACCAACGTGTGCCATGCTTGCTGCTGTTGAGGGCTGAGGTTACGCAGCCAGCGCAGACCACGTGCGGTGATTTTGCTGCGAGTGATAAAACGTGGCAATACTTTATCGACCAGTGCCATCAACAGCGACAGCTGCCATGACCACAAGTTCAGTGACAGGCGTTCGGCTAAGTTCGCCAACAGCAAACTCCACACGGTGTCAGGCATGTTTCTGATGAACAACGGCAACTGCTGATTGCGTGCCAGCATCCCATCGCTGCTGAAGTAGTAGCGACGCGCACTCGCGGCCAGCTGCGGGATGTTGTTGAGAAACCTTTCGATCTGTTGTCGCGGCCTGTCATCCCGCGTTAGCTTGCGTCGATAGCTGCGTGCTTGCGGATCGAGGCGAGCGAACAGGGCGGGGATCATGGCGGCAACGTTAAAGAAAGCGTGTAGAAACTTTTGTTCGGTAATGCTAAACCCTGCCGTGCAAGTCTCCAGCATTTTATCCTGCCATAGCAAGGGGTAGGTGGCGCGTTTTTCTCCCGATGCTTGCCATACCCCTTGCACCCGCGGATGTAGTGCTCGTCTAGCATTGAGCAGTGTTGCGGTGCGCCAGGCCAGATCGATACGATCGAGTTTGAGTGCCAATGTCCATATCCGATCGAGGTCGCGGTTGTGCAGATGGGCGAGGTTTGCCTTGCGCCAGATGATATCCAGCTCAAGAGCGGGGGCTTGTTGCTTACGCACGGCTGTTTCCAATTCCGTCAGCACGTAGCGAGAGGTGCTGAGGGGCAGGTAAGTGCGCACTTCGTGCAGCGTCAAGTCACGTTCGTGACAAGCGACGCGCAGTTGGTTCACCATACGCTGGCGTTGTGCGATAGGGATTACTCTTGCCTGCTGCACAAAACGCAAAGCTTCGCGGTGCAGACGTTGCCACAGTTTTGTTTCTCCTAACTCGAGCAGAATAGTTTTTGCCCGCCACAAAGCCTTCTCGTTGTCGCTGCCGCAGTTGACGTAGTGGTGCAGATGTGCAATCCCGCGCCATAGACGGTGTTTGTCGTCTTCCGCCTGCAGGGAGAGAAAGCCGTACCACAGTGCGGTATCCAATCCCGCGCCGTGAAACACGGCACGGTGCTGGACAAAAACCCGATACAGGTCAGGGTAGTAGCGCAGTTGTCCTCGTTGCCGTACCAGCAGCTGGGATAGGGCTGTCCAGGCCGCGCTGGTCTTCGGCAACAATGCCAACGGGTCGCGCAACACGGCATTGAGTGCGGGGCGATCGCGGTCGGTAAGAGGATTGCGGCGAGCTGCAGTGGTGAGGTAGCTGTCGAGTAGGATCAGGCGGTTTTCCCATTTTTGTTCCGCCAGCATACTCTGTAACACCTTGTTGCTGGCATTCTTGGCGGGCGGAAGGAGCAGGATACGCAAGGCATCACGGTAAGCCTGCGACTGTGGACTGATGTGGGCGAGAAATTGGCGGCAACCATCGAGGTAACCCGTCTGCAAGGCGGCCTTGCCTAGCCTGAGGTAGAGTGCGTCGAGATCAGCCCCTTGCGTTCTCAGTGCGGTCAACAGCATGGTCTTGTGTTGTTCGAAATAAACGAGCAGTTCGCTAGGTACCGCGAGTTTACCCAGCAGTTGCAAAATATGCTGACGTTCAGCGGGACACAGGGCATCGTGGTTGCGATGCAATAACAAAATATCTGCAAGAGGTGAGTTTTCGCCCACACGTGCGGGCAGCAGGCGTTCGCGCACGGCGGTGTTGATGTGCAGGTAGAAATCTTTGCCGCGCTGTGCGAGAAACTGGAGCATATCTTGTACATCGTTGCTGTCGCCATGCAAGAATGCCAATTCAACTAGCTGTGCTTGAAAACGCAGACTGCGGTCGTAGGCGTAGAGTTTGGCCAGCACGGGACGCATGGCGGTAAAAGCTGCCTTCTTTGCGACGAGACGCTGTAGTTCTAGAGCATGTAGGGCTTGCGGGCGACGACGACTAGTGCGCACGATCGCTGTGCTAAGCTTCGCCTTTAGCCTGGCGAAGCTATCTCGCTCCATAACACGCGCCGCGGTGCGTAACAGCCGTGCTTGCAACAGAGGTGATAGGGCAAAGTTTGCTGTATTTTCCGCCATTTACTCGCTTGGGTGGCCAGCATATCTCTCTTCTATTATACCCGAACTGTGTGCGTGTCAGCACAGGGCAAATTGTCACCGTGCGGTAAGATCAATCGCCCTGATAATTTTCTTCCAAGAAGGAGGGGAAGAAGCGCTTGCTCATGTCCATCGCGGCCGTGATGCGTGGCTGGCGTTGGTGTAACACTCGCAAGGCCTGGCCGATCCATTTCTGATGTTGGCGAATATCGATCGAGTAGGTGTAAAACGGCAATGGCAATGGCAATGGCAACCCGAAGGAATGCACCCCGATGAGGTTGAGTTGCCCCTCTTCGTTACGCCACCATACAGGGCCGCCCGAATCGCCAAAATTCACGCGGTCAGTATAATTGGTAAACTCCAGCAAATCGGACACCTGATAATCACGTTTTAACGTAACTGTCGCCTTGCGTCCACGATTAGGCTGTTGGGCGAAATCACCGATCCCGTAACCTGCAATGTCTACCTGTTCGCCGCTGAGGTCACGGTTAGGTTCAGGAATGGTAAACTCAATTCCATAGGGCAAGTCAAAAGGCTGCGCTAACCTGATGATGGCGATATCTTTGAGAACCTGCCGTGGTTCGCGCCAGGTGAGCTTCTTCAACAAGACGGTGTAGAATTTTTTTTCGTAATATGCCAGAAAAGATTTACTGACGACGAGAGACTTACCTTCGCTGAGGGCGGTAAACTTGCTACCGTTAGCGAGCGTGACCTTGTGCTCGTGTCCGATCAGCACTTTGGCACTCCACACGTTTTCCACACAGTGAGCGGCCAACAGCACGTGCTCGGGGCTGAGCAACGTGCCCGAACAGTGTCCATGAGCAAGGCGGTCACCTCTTTCAAAAGCGAGCTTAACCAACACCGTGTAGCGATTGAGAGGGTCATCTCCTGCGATCACGCCAGGCCCGCCCACCTGAACTCGTGAGTGCTCGGCTTGGCCACAAGCCGATAACAACAACGATAAAAAACAAATCCGTAACAGCATGCTTAAGCCTCCTTCAACTCGCTTTGCGGCAGGGGAATCTCAATCTCAGCAGGGCACTGCTCGGCATCACGCGATTCCAGCCAGGTGAAAATTTTGCGCAGACGTGCGATCGTCTCCATCTCGACGCTGTCCATGTGGGGCGAAACAAGCTCTTTGCTGAGCGCCTTGTTCTTCCGCATCCCCGTGCCATAAGCGATGAATGCCCCCACCTGAGCTGAGATCGAGATACCACACGACACCCAGGCTACCTTAAGGAACACTGGATTCTTGGTAAAAAGAATGGCAGCTATCGACGCGAAACAAGTCCAATCAGCGAGGGTGGTGACGGGGTTAACCTGTAAATGCGTGGCTATGTTGATATTTTTACTTTCCATCAGCAAGGCATCGCGCACATCTTTGCGGTGCAAAGAGTACGGTGTCAACAACTCGCTGCCGTGCGCCAACCTGATCATCTGCTCGGAAAAAGTTTCACCCTGCTCTGCTGCGCTTGCCACACTATTGCCATAAAAACAATACTGACCATTAGGTCGCTGGGTAGCAAGGATAACCTCCCGCTTACCAGCGTTCGCCGCGTCCAGATGACGCACGTCTCCCTCACGACCGTTACGCTCACCACAAGCTGTGCCGCATAGCACCATAACTAATAATAAGTATCTCATATCATAACCAGGATAAATTAAATTAAAACTATCAGGATTGTATCAAAAACAAAACGTATGTCAATAATTTTATAAAATTTAAAGTAGGGGCGATGCGTTGTTTTCCTGGCGGGGGTCGTTTTGGCTTGCAAGGTGGTGAATTTACGTGGAAAATGCTAGCAGCGGGGTATGGTTGGGGGAGTTCAGCGTGGCGAGGGAGCATCTGTTTATCATCGACCCCCCTGAGGCGGCGACGTTGTCACTCAACACTAGTATTAGGCTTGCGTATGCTCTGCATTGCCAGGGAGTTGCTGTTTACGGGGCTGGCATTGCTGATTTGTTTAGTCGCAGTGGGGGGCAGGTGCAGTGTCGTTGTCGGCGGATGGTTTTCACGGGAGCGGCACACACGGGGGTGGTTAGTGAGCCGCGGGTGGAGGTGCGGGCGTTGGCGGATTTCGCTGCCGTCCACATGCGTAAAGATCCGCCTTTTGATCTAGCTTATGTCGTCGCCACGTGGCATCTCGATCGTGCGAGCACGCGGGTGTTCAATCGACCGCGGGCTTTGCGGGATTACAATGAGAAGATGGCGGTGTTGCATTTCCCCGCCCAGACCGTCAAGTCGCTGGTAAGCAGCGATGTTACGCAGATGCTAGCTTTCATTGTGCAGGAGTTGCGGGGCGATGCGATCATCAAACCGTTGTTCAGGCATGGCGGGCAGGGTGTGCTGCGTGTGCGGCTGGCGGTGGGTGGTGAGCGGGAGGCACGACGCAGGATCGTCGCCGCGCAGCGACAGCAGGGGGCGACGCTGCTTGTACAGCAGTTTCAGGAGGAGGTGTGGCAGGGGGAGGTGCGTTGTTTCTGCGCTTTTGGTGAGCCTGTGGCTTGGTGTTTGAAACGACCTGCTGCGGGCAGTTTTCTCGCCAACACTGCCCAGGGGGCAGAGTTGCGGGCACATCGTCCTAGCACTGCGGAGGTGCAGGCGGTGCGTACGGTTGCCCAGCGTTTGTGGCAAGAGGGGGTGTATTTTGTCGGTTTTGACATGATTGCGGGCTTGATCACCGAAATCAATCTCACCAGCCCGCGCTTGCTGCTGCCTCCAGCCAGTAGGGATGATCCCTACGCGGCTATCGCGGCGCAGCTCAGGAACTGCTAGCATATACCGAGATAAACAGGAGTGGATATTTTTTTCGTCGTCTGCTAGCACTCGGGATCGGATTTGAATCGGACGAGGTATGTGATGGCATCTTACAATCGTGTGCAGTTGATCGGTAATCTTGGTCAAGACCCTGAGTTGCGCTGCACGCAGAGTCAGACTCCTCTGACTAACATCAGCGTTGCAACCACCGAATTCCGTAATACGGCTGAGGGCGGTAAACAGAGTTTCACCGACTGGCATCGAGTGGTGGTCTGGGGACGGCAGGCGGAGAACTGCTGTAAGTATCTGCACAAAGGCAGTCCTGTGTTTATCGAGGGTAGGCTACAGACGCGCTCCTGGGAAGATCAGAATGGACAGAAGCGTTATACTACGGAGGTTGTTGCCTCCAACGTGCAGTTTCTCGGCAGCAGGCCTGGTGAAACACAGGGAGAGCACAAGAAAGAGACAGCTTCGCCACAACCCGCCGATGCTGGAACAAGCAACGGCAGCGGTCTTGAAGATGTGCCTTTCTGAATGGGCGGGAAGACTGGACAGGTGTTTGTTTGTACGAGCTTCTCGTTCTCGAAAGAACTTGCTGATCAGCGAGGAGCTGGTGTAGCATCTAAGTAAGGCGGTGTTCATTATCAAGGACGACTGCTCATGAGCACGGACAAAGAACCCTCGTACATCGACAAAAAGCTGGCACAGTTCACCACGCGTTTTGAGGCCGCCTTGGAGAAGGAGCGCGAGGAGCGCATCGCCGAGCGCAAGGAATACGATGCCAAACGAGAAGAAGAGCGCAAGGAGCGCATCGCCGAGCGCAAGGAGTACGATGCCAAACGAGAAGAAGAGCGCAAGGAGTACGATGCCAAACGAGAAGAAGAGCGCAAGGAGTACGATGCCAAGCTGGAGAGGGAACGTGAGGAATACGATGCCCAGCGTGTCAAAGATCGGGAGGAGCACCGCCGCGTGGTAGCGGTAGAAACGGGCAAGTTGTACGACATGTGGGGCAAGCTAGCCGAGTTTGTCATCGAGTCGGGCATCGTTACCACCCTCAACCGCCATCACGATCTCCACGTCGACGATGCCTTACCTAATGTCGGCGTGCGTTGTCAGGATGAGGACGGCAAACCTGAAGACGGACAGATCGACATCATCGTTTCAGGGGAGCGGGACATAGTCATCGTCGAGACCAAGACAACGTTGACGGTGGGTGACGTTAAGTATTTTCTGGGCAAATATCTGCGCAGTTATACGCGTTGGCAGGCTTCGTCACCGCATATCAATCTGCCGAGCTGTGCGGGCATGCGTCTGTTCGGCTGTCTGGCTTACATGAAGGCAGAGCCGCGCGCCGAAGAAGTAGCTGTGCGGGAGGGTTTGCTTACCGTGCACGCTTTCGGCGACAGCAGCGATCTCGCTCACCCCGATACCGCCTTGATCGACTATCATCCCGACCGCTACCGCCGTTAAGGGTATCGCAACCGCTCGGGTGTCCGTTTTTAGGGGTCATCTACAGGTTGCGCGCCGCCTCGGCTCTGCGCTACTTAACGGATGACTGAAGGTGGCGGGCGGATTGCGATGAGCATCATTCACATCGTGGGGCTGGGAATTTTACAAGGGGTGACGGAGTTCCTCCCTATCTCTAGCTCGGCGCACCTCATTCTCTACAGCACGCTGTTGGCACAGGAAGACCTGCCGCTGTTGCTGAACCTCGCGTTTCACAGCGGCACACTGCTGTCGCTGCTCATCTATTTCGGACGGGATTGGCACGCACTGCTACGGGACGAACTGCTGGCACGTCGCCACCCCCGCCTCACCCTCCGTCTCGGCGTAGCCTCAGTGCCCATTGCGGTGGTCGGTTTGCTAGGGCAAGAGTTGATCGCCACCCATCTGCATCACGCTCCAGTCGTCATCGTGCCGCTGGTGGTGGTGGGCGCGGCCCTGTGGTGGTACGATCGCCACTGCCCACAGCAGTTTGCTGTGACAGCCTTGTCATTGCGCCAGGCCATGCTGATCGGCTTATGGCAAGTGCTGGCACTCGTACCTGGTGTGTCGCGCAGCGGGGTGACGATGCTGGGAGGGCGGATGCTGGGATTGACACGCCAAGCCAGCGTTAAGTTTTCTTTTCTGCTCGGAACACCCGTGATGCTAGGGGCACTGCTGCTGAATAGCCGCGAGCTGATAGTATTCCTGCGTGAGCCACATTTCTTGCTCGGTGTCGCAGTCAGCGCGGTGACGGGCTTGCTGGTAATCAAACTGCTGCTGAGCTGCATCGATCGTCTTGGGTTCGGTGTATTTGCCCTCTATCGCCTCGCGCTGGCTGGTGTCGTTACCCTCTGGCTGCTGTCTGGCAATGCTTGAAACATCCATCCCCCCTTACGATCGCGAACCGATCGCAGCTCTAGCCAGCGGGAACAACCGCGCGGCGATCGCAGTGGTGCGTATTTCTGGCGACGAACTGCTACCCTTGCTAGCCGACATCGTGCGCAAAAAAACTCCCCGTTGGCAACCGCGGCAGTGCTACCTCGCCCACATCGTCGATAGCTCAGACGTTATCGACGAAGCGCTGGTGGTTTATTTTGCCGCTCCCCACTCCTACACAGGGCAAGAGGTAGTAGAGATTCATTGCCATGGCGGGCGGTACGTGCCGCGCAGAATTCTCGCCCTCCTGCACAACCACGGGATACGCTCCGCCACCGCTGGGGAATTTACTAAACGAGCCTTTCTCAACGGCAAACTCGACCTCGCCGCGGCAGAAGGTATCGCCCAGCTGATCGCCGCCGACACCGAAACACAGTGGCGCGCCGCCCAGAGCCTTGCCTTCGGTGCTTTTCATCAGCACATCGCCGCGCTCCGTGCCGAACTGCTGCGCGCCTTGAGCCTGCTCAATGCCCTGATTGATTTTCCTGACGAACGGGAAACACAAACTGTGCAGCACCAGACAATCGCACAAGCCCTGCACGCCGCCCAGCAAGAAAGTACACAGTTGCTGGCGAGCTACCAGCAAGGTCGTATTGCCAAAGACGGGTTGCGTCTCGCCCTGATCGGTCTGCCTAACGTCGGCAAGTCATCACTGCTCAACTTGTTGTTAGGGAAAGAACGAGCCATCGTCACCGCCCATCCTGGCACGACCCGTGACTATCTCGAAGACACACTGTATTTAGAGGGAAGACTGTTCAAAATTATCGATACCGCTGGTATTCGCCACAGCCGTGACCACATCGAGCAACACGGTGTGCGTCAAACAATGACCTTGCTGGCCGACTGCGATCTTGTCTGTCGTATCGCCAGTGCGGAAGCACCGCAGGCACGCCCCGCGGCGACGGGGGCACGTAAAATTGTGGAGATCATCAACAAGTGCGACCTCGCCGCAGTATCGGCAGCACCACAGACACTGTTCATTTCATGCCAGACGGGGCAGGGCATCGCGGCATTGCGCGCCAGACTGGTAACCGAGTTCGACGACAGCACGCCCACCGCGGACAGTGCCTTCATCAGTTGTGAACGCCACTATCACGCGTTGCAACGTACACAAACCGCCCTGCAAGCCGCCCACCGCGAGCTGCTGGGTGAAGCACGCGAAGAATGTGTCGCGTTTGAGGTGCAGCAGGCACACGCAGCGCTGGAAGAACTGTTGGGGAAAGTGAGCAGCGACGAAATTCTCCACAACATCTTCGCCCAGTTCTGCGTTGGCAAATAACAGCACTCCCCTAGGCGACACCGAGATCAGCGAGCAGGTCAGCACCGTCTTCAACACCGATGGAAAGACGCACCAAGCCGCCATCGATGCCGAGTTTTTTGCGCCGTGCAGGGGGCACACTGGCATGAGTCATCGTGACAGGATGATTGACTAACGACTCAACGCCGCCCAAACTTTCAGCCAGCTTGAAAAGACGTAGCTTCTGAAAAAAACTCTCCGCCTCCGCCTGACCGCCGCGCATGCGCACCGTGACGATACCGCTGTAACCAGACATCTGACGACAGGCGAGATCATGCTGAGGATGCGAGCGCAGACCAGGGTAAATCACTGTGGCAAAGCGTTGGCTTTGCTCCAACGCGCGGGCGATGCGAAGGGCGTTGTCCTGGTGGCGCAGCATGCGCAGATGCAGGGTGCGGATACTGCGGGCAAGCAAAAAAGACTCCCACGGCGCGGGGATCGCCCCCGCGGCAAATTGCAAAAATTTTATCCGTGCGGCAAGATCGTCACGGCGGGTAACTAACGCTCCGCCCACCATGTCGCTGTGTCCTCCGATATACTTGGTGGTGGAGTGCAGTGCGATGTCTGCACCGAGTGCCAGTGGGGATTGAAAGATAGGCGACGCGAAGGTGTTATCAACGAGCGTGATAATGTGCCGCGGGGCGGCAAGTGCAACCGCGGCGGCAATGTCGATCAAGTGCAACAAAGGGTTGGTGGGTGATTCGATCCACAGGAGGCGGGTGTTGTCCTTCAGAGCGGCGGCAATGGTGCGTGGGTCACGCATATCGATAAATTCAAACTGCAAACCGTATTTGGCCATGATGGCGGTAAACAGGCGACCGCTGCCACCGTAGACATCTTCGCACACCAGAATGTGGCTGTCGCTAGGCAACAACTGCACCACCACCTGTGCCGCAGCTAGCCCCGAAGCAAAACTAAAGGCATGTGTGCCTCCTTCCAGTGCGGCCAACGCCTCCTCCGCCGCGGTGCGGGTAGGATTGCCTGCACGGGCATAATCGTAAAGACGCGGTTGCCCTGGCTTGTCCTGCACGTAGGTGGAAGTCTGGAAAATGGGCATGGTCACAGCCCCAGTTTCGGCGTACGGCTCAGCCCCCGCGTGCACACAACGTGTGTCGGCATGCATGTCGTCAATCCCCCCTCTGTCTGTCGGAGGCGGATGTTAAGCGTAAGTTATCGGTTTGGCAAGCTAAGATCAGGCTAAGCGCTGACTACGGCGGGGTTAACGCTAACCTCCAGTATTTGGGCGAGCGTGGTGAGGAGGTGCGTAATGGTGTGTGGCTGGGACAGCATTTCAGCATCGACAAAGCTGAGGTGGGTGCGGAAAATATCATCCCAATGCTTGACAGTCGCGCGCTCGCCCCTACCCCACAGGTGCGTGTTGAGATCGTCGAAGAAGACGATCGCCGCGATCGCACCGCCTGCGGCGCCGACTCTGGCGTTGGTGCGCACGTCAGCAAGTGCCTCAGCTTGTGCCTTCCTCTGTGCGGCGGTGATTTCGCCGCCGCCACGCAGTACCCTGCCTTCAGCGGTGAAGGTAAGCTTGAGCTTCTTGAGCAGCGGTTTTGCTTTCCAGCCTACCACAGTGCCGATAACCAGCGGGACGAGTAGCATGCTGCCTAGTTTCAGATAACCGTGGCGACGCAGGCGGTTCTTCACCCCTTGTGGCTGTAACTCACTGAAATAATAGCCCTTGCCCTCGGCATCGACGAAAGCGTTAGGGCATAAGCTTTCGTCGGCAAGTGCCGCATCGGCGGGTAGCTGCCCGTCGCGCACGGTGCAGACGACCACCTTCAGCAGCTTCCGTTCACCGTGTTCGACCAGCACCATCCCTACCGCACGCTGCGCATCACGTACGGCCTTAGAGGCGGCGGTCTCGCCACCACCACAGGCGTTGGTAAAACAAGCTGTCATTATCATTGAAGCAATTACACGTGACATAATTTTTAACCACAACCGACATATCATTATGTCACAAGATAAAATTATGGTCAAGAAGATTAAGGGATAGAGATAAAATTCCGATATGTCTCAGGGGAGGGCTTGTTAACTCGGTGAGGGGGAAGTTGTGTATTATGCTCTGTTTTTTGTCGCGCTTGTTTTGCTCGCGTGTCCGCAACGTTTGCCAGTGAGACAACTGGCCCCCGCAGCGCCTGTGCCGAGAGAGGGGGACGCGGGAGTGAGAACAATCATTGACAAAGTTACCAAGCAGTCTTCACTCAACCCTGGTAATCTGAAAATTACGGTGACACCGATTACTGCGAAGCTGGAAGAAAAGAGCACGGACGTGGGTGGAACTCCGACAAGTGTCCTTAGGTTGGTGACAGATAGTTGGCAGTCTTGGAATATAGAGGTACGAGGAGAAGAGGTGAATGCTAACGATATTATGGTGGACAGTTTCCCTAATCTACCTGAAATCAAAGCAGTCGATCAGGATTCTGGCAATACGAAGATAACGAGATATGTCTTCCTCAGGGAGTATGTGGAAGGTAAGGAGGATGATAGGGAGGAGTTGTGGGTTATCGCGCGCAATATGCTTTATTGCCGCAAGATTTTTAATCAGCATGTTCGGGGGCGAGCGAGCGAGTCGGGGGGAGGAGAGGTGCCCGACATGCCTAAAAGTGTGAGTGATTGTGAGCGGATGGACGGGGGTAATTCGTACAACTTCGATCAGAAACTGCGTCTGAGCTTGTTGGTCCATAATGTTCAAGACCCAGCGGTAGCAGCGCAGCAAGCAGCAATGACTGAGGCGAAAAAAAAACTAGCCTGTGGAATACTCGCATCAACAGTCCATGCCACAAGGCAACCGTTAGCGGACTGGACGCAAGGCAACAGCAGCGGTACTACAGGTATCATAAGAAATCTTATCGTAGATATTGGACTTGATTTTTTAGAGTTCGGATTAGCCACGCGAGGCCTTGATTGCAGTTCTTACTAATAGTAAAGTCCTGCGACACGTCCGTCCCACAAGGGGCGATGCAACGAAGATTTTGTCGAGGGTGAGGTAGCGGTGAAAGATCTGGTCAAGAACAGCGGCAGCAAAAAATACCTCCAAATGCGTCCTATATTCCACCGCAAAGGCGATCGTATTCAGGGCACATCAAGACAGGAGAGCTGTACGGCATACCTAACATAAAAGCTTCCCCTTCAACTATGTGCCTCAGTCTGCTAGAATTACGGCATGCGTGATGACGAGCGGCAATGGCATGAACTCACGGCTGAACAGCGTGAGCAGCGCGTTCTTGACAACAACGGTGTGCCATATCAGCTGCTGTATACTGCTGCGGATGTGCAAGACTTAGCGGCTTCGTGGCCTGGTTTTGCCCCTTACACCCGCGGGGCGTATGCAAGCATGTATCGCGGTCGTCCGTGGACGATCAGGCAGTATGCAGGTTTCTCTTCGGCAGCGGAAACGAATCGCTTTTACCATGAGGCGTTGCGCAGCGGGCAACGTGGTTTGAGTGTGGCTTTTGATTTACCTACGCATCGTGGCTACGACTCCGATCATGTACGGGCAGCGGGCGATGTGGGCAAGGCAGGCGTGGCTATCGATACGGTCGAGGACATGCGAGTGCTGTTCGACGGTATCGCCCTCGATAAGGTGAGTGTGTCGATGACCATGAACGGTGCAGTGTTGCCCGTACTGGCTTGTTTTATCGTCGCGGCGGAGGAGCGAGGGGTTAAACCTGCCATCTTGCGCGGTACGGTGCAGAACGACATTCTGAAAGAATACATCGTGCGCAATACTTTCATCTACCCGCCTGTGGTCGGTATGCGTCTTGCCATCGATGTTATCGAGTATCTGCGTGAGACGATGCCGAAATTCAACAGCATCAGTATCAGTGGTTATCACTTTCAAGAGGCGGGAGCTGACCCTGCGCTGGAGTTGGCCTTGACGCTAGGCAATGCCTGTGCCTACCTCGATGCAGCGCTAGCACGTGGTTTAACTGTCGATAGTATTGCGCCGCGTTTGTCGTTTTTCTTCGCGGTCGGTATGCGTTTTTTACAGGAAGTGGCCAAGTTGCGTGCGGCGCGTCGTCTGTGGGCACAGTTGCTGTGTAAGTATAAACCTTGTGATCCGAAATCTTCCGTGTTGCGCATGCATTGTCAGACTTCAGGCTACTCGTTGACGCAGCAACAACCGCACAACAACATTGTGCGCACGACCATCGAGGCGCTGGCGGCGGTGCTGGGTGGCACACAGTCGTTACATACCAATGCCTATGATGAGGCGGTCAGTATTCCTGTCGCGGAATCCGCACGGGTGGCACGCAATACGCAGCTTATTTTGCAGCACGAGACCGATATAACGCACACCATCGACCCGTTAGGGGGTAGCTATGCGATTGAAAGCCTGACACGGGACGTGCAGCGGGCGGCAGAAAAAATTCTCACCGCCATCGCGGCACGGGGTGGCATGTTGGCGGCGATCGCTGACGGTTATGCCAAGCACAAAATCGAACAGTGTGCGGTGCATAAACAAGCTTTGATCGATCGGGGAACAGAGGTGGTGGTGGGAGTAAACAGATTTCAGCACGACGAAGGTGTGCTCGCTTTCCGTGACATCGACACGACAGCTTTGCGTACCCAGCAGATGCGGGCGTTGCGTAAAATTAAACGGACGCGTGATAACGCCGCAGTCAAGTGTGCTTTGCAACGTGTGCGTGACGCGGCGGCTGAGGCGGGCACTAACCTCATGCCAGCGACGGTGGCGGCGATCCGCCAGCGAGCTACGGTGGGCGAGGTTAGCGCAGCCCTTGAAGATGTGTTTGGGCGTTATCAACCAGAGGTAACTTTGACGACGACGGCGGGTATGTATCTCGATAACTATGGCGATGACGAGCAGGTCAAGGCAGTGCGGGCGCAGATCGCGCAGTTCGCCCAGCGGGTAGGGCGGCCGCCGCGCATTTTGGTCGCCAAGCTCGGGCAGGACGGGCACGATCGGGGTTTGCACGTCATTGCGGTGGCGTTCAGCAATTTTGGTTTCGATGTCGATCTCGCGCCGCTGTTTCAAATCCCCGCGGAGGTGGTGAAGCACGCGCTGGAGAACGATGTGCACGTTATCGGTATTTCTACGCACACGGCGGGGCATAAGGTGTTGATTCCGCAATTGCTGGAAGAATTGCGTCACACGAACATTATCGTGGTCGCGGGTGGGATCATTCCTCCGCAGGATTATGAATTTTTGCGACAGGCGGGGGTACGGGAAATTTTCTCCCCAGGCACGGCCTTGCCTGAGTGTGCGGCGCGTGTCATGCGGGTATTGTTGCATGCGTGCGGCTGATTTGGGTAGTTGTTTGGCAGCGGTACGTGGCGGCGAGCGACGGGCATTGGCACAGATGCTGTCGCGGGTGGAGAGCAGTCGCAGGGAGGATCGTGATTTTGTCGTCGCTTTTCTACGTGCTGCGGCGCGGGAACAGCCTGCGACGACGAGAATCGGTATCACGGGTGCGGCAGGAGCGGGTAAGAGCACGTTGATCGGTGTCTGGGGCTTGCATTTGTTGCGCCAACGACACGGGCCGTTGGCGGTGCTGGCCATCGATCCAGCTTCACCCCGCAGTGGTGGCAGTATCCTAGGAGACAAGTTGCGCATGGGTGAGTTGGCGGCATGTGCGGAGGTGTTCATTCGCCCGTTAGCAGGGCGGCAGGTGGCGGGAGGTGTGCATGTGCTGTTGCCAGAGATGGTGCGTATATGTGAGTTAGCTGGTTATCGCACGGTGATAGTCGAGACGATGGGTAGTGGGCAGAGTGATTTTGCCGTTAGGCACAGTGTCGATATCGTGGTGACGTTGTTAGCGGGTGGGGGAGGTGATCTGGTGCAGAGTTTGAAGAAGGGATTGCCTGAGATGAGCGATGTGTTTGTTATCAGCAAGCATGATGGCGACATGCGTCCTTTGGCTGAACAGGCACACGCTGTTTTGCAGCAGGCACTGCGTTTAGGTGCTGGAGAAACGCAGGCGGAGGTGGTATTGACTTCGGCGCGGGAGAACAAGGGACTTGAGCAGCTGGGTGTGTGTCTGGACAAGCTGCGTCAGGTACGGATGGCTAGCGGTGCGTTGCAGCGTAATCGTGCCGCACAAGGGGTGGCTTTTTTTCAGGCGGAGTTGGCACGCCTGTGTCAGGCGCGTTTGTTTGCAGAACATGCGACATTGATGACACAGGTGAGTAAAAAAATAACGGAGGAGGGTTTGCCGCCGTCGGCTGCGGTCAGGCTTGTCGTCGCACGGATGTTCGGTGTGTCGGATGCCTGAGTGTTTTGTTTTTTGCGAAGGTGGTGAACACGTGGTTATGTGGTATTGTCCCGCTGATCTTTTTTGCCGAGGGTAGGTGTGTCAGCGGGCGTGCTGCATGGTAGGCCCCGTAGCTCAATCGGATAGAGCATCGGCCTTCTAAGCCGAGGGTTTCCCGTTCGAATCGGGACGGGGTCGTTTTTTGTTGCGCTGGCGGGGGGGGGGGGGGGGGGGGGGGCAGGCGGTGCTCGTGTTGTCTGTGTTCCGAGGCTTGTGTGGTGATCTAGGGGTACGAATTTGCGTGACTTGTTTGTCCCGCAGCGTTTTTTTTCTCTGTGCGATTTTTTTGCGGCAGATATTTTTGCTGATGTTTCTTGTGTGTGGGATGTGTTTCCCGACTCCATTGCGTCTTATTTGGCGGGTCGTTGTGATTTGTCGTGCAATGTCGTGCAAGGCGATGTCGATCCCCGTGCGTATTTGGAGGGCGTGGGTATTGTGATTGCGAAGGGGGTACGAGTCGAGGCAGGGGCGTATGTGCGCGGCCCGTGTTGGCTTGCCGAGGGTTGTGAGGTACGGCACGGTGCTTATCTCCGCGGCAATGTTATTGCGGGACGGGGGTGTGTGCTCGGTCATGCGACGGAGGTGAAGAACTCGCTGTTGCTTGACGAGGTAAAGGCGGGGCATTTTGCTTATATCGGTGATAGTGTACTGGGCAATCGGGTCAATCTCGGTGCGGGTGTGAAGTTGGCCAACTTAAAGCTCAACTCTAGCAGCACGATTAAGTTACGCTATGAGGGTGGCAGTATTGCGACGATGTTGCGTAAGTTCGGGGCTGTACTCGGTGATGGGGTGCAGATCGGCTGCAATGCGGTCACTAATCCTGGCACGGTGCTTGCGCGCGACAGCCAGGTTTTACCCTGCACGGTAGTTACAGGCGCGCATCTCAAAATTGGCAGCAGGGTAGGGGTTTAGCTATACTCACGATAACCATTTATGTGTGAGCAGGGTGGTGTTGGGGTTAGTGGGTATGAAGAAGATTTTATTGCTGGTGTTTTTCTCTGCAATGGTGGTTGTTGTGTTGCGTTTATATCGTGGTACGGTGGGGCGTGAGCTGCATTTGAGCGACAGTGTTGCTGCTTCGGACGTTATTGCTACGGTGGGCGAGACAGCGATCAAGGCACATGATTTGCAGTTTGAGTTAGATTTACAGTTGCAGGATACGGAGGCAGGAGAAGTGCCAGAGTTGCAGAAGGAGGTGTTATCCGAGTTATTGGAGCGGCGTATTTTGTATGAGCATCTGAAGGGTGATGCGGGGTTTGTTTTTGCAGAGACGGAGTGTTTGCGTCAGGCGGAGGCGTTGATTATGTCCGATCCTGTTTTTTATACGAGTGTGCATCGTCAGAATGGTATCAGGCGCAAATTGTGCGAGCAGGAAGCAATTCGTCGTTACAGTCAGGTGCATGTCTTCACGCGTCTCAGTGTTAGCGAAGCGGAGTTAGCAGATTTTTTTGCTGCCAATCGTGAGCGTTATTTACGTTCTGCTACGGTAACTTTTCGGCAAATTGTCTTGCCTCAAGAGAGGCAAGCGAAGCGCATTCGTGCTCTTGTTACGGCAAAAAATTTCAGCACTTATGCGCGTGAGCATTCAATCGCTCCCGAAGCAGAGGAAGGTGGTTTGTTGGGGCCGCTGACGAAGAGTGAGTTGCCTCAGGTGTTCCATGTATTATTTAAAATGCGTGAGAAGCGTATCACGGAAGTACTCAAGTCCCCCTATGGTTTTCACATAATGTTTTTGTTGAAGAAAAATCCCGCTGGCAGTGGCAGTCTTGGTGATTTTCGTTCTGTCGTAGAACAAGCCGTGCGTGAGCAAAAGCAACACATTGAGTATCAAAAATGGCTAGAGGTTGCAATGCACAGTGTGTCTTTTTCCTTGCCACGTTGGTAGTGGGTGTTCGTTGTTCCGCGGGGGGATGGAAACAACAAGCAGGTTAAGAAAAACCTCAACCTGCTTGTTGAGTGAGTAGAGAATGTGGATCAGAAAATTTTCTTGAGAGACATTTTCCAAGATTTAATAATGCCGTGTTCGCCGCGTTTCGAGCCAGTGCAGGTCAGCGCACCGCCACGTTTGTGGCGTTTGATAGTGTCTTCTATATCGTAGCCCTCGAGGCTGTATTCAAGGTGACACTTGCTACCCATGCAGTAGCCGTAACCGATGGTTTCACCTTGTGACATGACATCGAAGAAGCTTGTGTCGGCACGATCGCTGATGACGATGTTGTAGTGCATACTGCCGCGACTTGAGTAGATACCGTAGCTAAATTTGTGCTGACCTTCGCCGAGGTCGCGAATGGTCAGTGAAGCCAAAAAATCGGCACTCTTGCCCGATGGTTTTTTGTACACACCTGCACCGTGATAGTACTCAAAACCGTGCGCCGAGTGGTAAGACAAGTCAGAGACGGACTCATCAGCTACCGCGAAGGCAGTCGATGAACCCAGAAAAAATAAAACCGCAAGCAAAAATTTCATCGATAACTCCCTGCAAAAATAATTAAATACAAGCAAAACCTACCCGCTTAGCGTTAGGTAGCCAGATTGTCTGGCTGGCCAGCTATCAGTGAAGAGGGCGTAGCTTTTCTTTCCAAATGTAAACCATGCCGTCTTTGCTTTTCGAGCCCATGCTGTGAATCGCACCGCTGCGACGATGGCGATAGTAGCTGGATTCGATGTTGTAGCCGTGATAGCTCCAGTTGGTGTGACAACGCATGCCCCAGCAGTAACCATGACCGACGAGTTCACCTTCCTTATAGATGCTGAAGAAACTGGAGTCAGCCATGTTGTGCTTGTGGACAAGATCAAAGAACATGTTCTTCCCCGCAAACTGATAGTCGAAGTTCAAACGGAACTTGTGCGCACTCTTCTTGCTGATAGAAAGGCTGACCAAATAACGCTCGGTACTGCCATCAGGATGAAACTTAACCCCACTGCCATTGAAATACTGATTGTTGTGAAGCGGTTGCATGCCACCCAACGCGGCTAGCGACCAAAGAGACACCAAGAAAACCAGAAACAACTTCATAACCGAACTCCTAATTAAAAAAAACCTACCCCCAAGCTACAGAACAACCGATCGTGTTGCAAGGGAAAAAATTTTACTAGAGGTGATAAATTTTACTGTATATTTTTGGGCGAGTGTGGTAGAAGGTTTAACACGCAAATTGAGGAGAAAACATGTACCCAGCCTCGCTCAGCAAATCGCTTTTCGTTGCAATGATGACAACTTTCGTGCTGTTCGGTAGCAGAAGCTATGGCGATGGCCTGTACCGTTTTCAGCAACAAACATACGACGAGAACAAACTACCACCACCGCTGAGGCAAAGCCTTTACGAGGCAAAACTCAACTACTACCAAGAAATGGATCGTATTATCTCCGAACATGTTTTTGAACATAGTCTCAAACACGAAGCTAAAAAAAATAAAAAAACTGTTGACGAGTTGCGTGCCGAATTTTTTAGTGCAGGCACTATAGATGAGAAAGAAATAAAGAAATTTTACGCCGACAACAAGGCGCGTATTCCCTACGCATACGATAAAGCCAAGCCGCAGTTGACGCGTTATCTGCAAGCCCAGAAGGCCGCGGCGCGACGCGACACATATCTTGCCCGTGTAAAGAAGGAGGGGAGTTATCAGCTCCTCTTCCCCAAGCCTGTCGCGCCGCGGTTCACTATCGCAACACAGGGATTTCCCAGCAAAGGCAAGGGTGAGGTGACGGTGGTGGAGTTTTTCGATTACCAGTGCAACCACTGCCGCGAAGCTACCATGCAGTTGCGTAAGATTCTGCCGCGCTTCAAGAACAAAGTGCGAGTGGTCAACATCGACTACCCTGTCAACCGTTCGGGGGTCTCCGCCCTCATCGCACAGGGAGCTTATTGCGCCAAACTCCAAAACAAATACTGGGAGTTCCACGATCTCGCGTTTGCACGCCAAGCCGAACTGACCGCCCAATCTCCCGCGCAACTGGCCTCCCAGTTGCGCCTGGACAGCAAGCAGTTCAGCGGCTGCATGGCAGGCAAAGACGCACAACGCTTCGTGGCGAAGGGCAAACACGAAGCACAACGCCTCGGCCTGCAAGGCACGCCGTCGTTCTTCGTCAACGGGCGCAAGCTCATCTTCAGCGACCTGCCGACTGACCTGCCCCAAGCCATCAACGAAGCTCTGGTCGCCCTAGGAGAGAAACCACTCTAGTTCTAGTTCACGGCCATGGTTTAAAGGGAAAAGGACGTTCGTCGCTTTTGAAGCACAGATATTCGAGCACCTGCAGGTAGTAACGCAGCACCGAACTGGCGAACTGCAACAAGTTGCTATTTTTCTTGCCCGTCAAGAGCAAAAACCCACACTGCAAGACGACGACGGCGACGAACACCGCCTCGACAATGACACACGCGACAACCAGATAAAGAAGCACAAAAAACAATCGCTGCCAAGTCGGCAGAGATTTAACGTTATCACCTAGCTCACTCATTTTATCAATCCCCCCTGCATTGACACTCACCCCTCACATTATGCTCTAAGTCGCGGCATTCGGCAAGCGTCCGCGGATAAGTGCCACGAGATACGCAGCCGCCTGCGCCGCGGTCATCACACTCGTGTCCAATTCCACCGCATCGGCAGCCTTTTGCAGAGGAGCGAGAGTACGCCCGCGGTCACGCACATCTCGCTTTGCAATCACCGCCCGCAGTTTTTGCGGGTCGGCATTCTCATCGCGAGCACGGCGGAACGCTCGCTGAGCGAGACTGGCGGTCATGAAAAACTTCAAGTCCGCCTGCGGAAAGACAACCGTTCCGATGTCTCGTCCATCGACAATAACCCCCTGCTGCGGGCTGGTATGCACCACCGCGCGCTGGAGAGGTAATAACAAAGTGCGCACCGCGGGTAATTCCGACAACACGCTGGCTGCTTCGCCCAGCGTCTCACGCCGTAATTGTGTAGTCAGCACTTCTCCCGCATAGCGAACCTCCCCTCCGCTAACGAGATGCCACTCCACCTTCGCCAGCTCCTGCAGCAACAGTTGCTCGATTTCCTGCGCCGCGTGCAAGGCAAGCCCGTACCGCTGTACGATGAAAGCTACCGTGCGGTAAAAAATGCCCGTGCTTACCGCAGGCCAGCCCAACATGTTGCCTGCCATACGACAGACGGTACTCTTGCCTGCCCCGACAAGGCCATCGACTGCCACCACATGCTTTTTTGCCATCACTAGCCTCCCTGTCTTATCGTCCTCAGCTGGCTGAAAAAATGGGGGAAACTTATCTCCACACAGGAACTACCCTTCAGCTCACAGGGCTGCGTAGCGAACGAGGCACAGATCGACGCAGCCATGCACAGGCGATGATCGCCCTGCGCGTCAAAAGTATAAGGAGCAACCCGCGCCGCACTTCCCTGCACTGCCAGCATGCCATCGCGCAGTTGGCAAGTGCGGCCTGCGGCACGACAGAGGCGCACCAACGCTTGCAAACGGTCACACTCCTTGTAACGCAGTTCACCGACCCCATGCCACTCCGTCCTACCCGCCGCAAACATGGCCAGCACTGTCAGGATCGGCACTTCGTCGATCAACGCAGGAATCTCAGCCGCACTGAGCTGGGCCGCGCGCAACTGCGCACCACCCCGCACGCTGAGCTCGCAGACACCCTCACCGTGCTTACGGCACTGCACCTCACCACCCATCGCCCTGATAACCCGCAAAAACGCGAGGCGGTTGTCGTCCGCCAACACGTCAGGCAGAACAACACGTACCGCACGCGGCGACAACACACCGAGCACGACAAAGAAGGCCGCGGCAGAAGGATCGGCAGCAATGTGCCACCGCTGCGGCCGCAGCGTGTAAGGGCCGCGTACCCTGAGGTGCTGCCGCCCCGCTCTTTCCTCTGTGTGGCAGGCCACACCCTGCGCTCGCAACATGTATTCGGTGTGGGAGCGAGTTCCCGCGGGCAGGTCGATACGCACTTCCCCCGTGATATTCATCGCGGCAAGCAGCAAGGCTGACTTGACCTGTGCGGAAGCGATCTCCAGCCGACAGCGGAAAGGTTGCAGCCGTCTGCCGACGATGGCCAAGGGCAAATGCTCGCCGCCGTTCTCACCCGTAATGTGTGCTCCCGCACCGCGTAACCAATGCACGACACGCCCCATCGGGCGGGTGCGCAAACTCTCATCACCGTGACAGACACAGGTTAAGCCTGGCTGTGAGGCAAGCAGTGCAATAAGTAAGCGTGCGGCAGTGCCGCTGTTACCAAAATCGAGCGGTGCGGAGGGGGTTTGCCACCGTTCCCCACCGTGTGCACTAACCTCCCACCTGTTTTGGATACAGGACACCGAGACTCCCAGCTGTTGCAGCACGCCGATCGTTGTCTGGCAATCACGGGATGACGAGGGGTTGACGATAACGCTACGCCCCGCGGCGCAGGCGGCTAGGATAAGCGCACGATGGGTCAGCGACTTGTCGGCGGGCAGTGCTACCGTGTACGTTCCCCCTCTCGTGGTAAGCGGTTCAACGATCATCACGAAAAAAACTTACCGCTCTAAACTTCGCGGCGCGCTGTTCTTGCAGTTGCCGAGGGGAGAGATGGCTGAATTCCTCCAGATCATGCAGCACAGTGAGCTTGATGCTCTGGGCAACGCGAGCTGGGTCACGATGTGCCCCGCCGCTCGGCTCGTCGATGATGGAATCGACCAGCTGGAGACGACGTGCCCCCGCCGCGGTCAGTTGCAAGGATTCCGCGGCCGACTCCGCTCGCTCCGCATCCTTGAGCAGAATGGAAGCACACCCCTCAGGCGAAATGACCGAGTAGACGGCGTACTCCAGCATATGAACACTGTTAGCTACACCGATGGCGAGCGCCCCGCCGCTGCCTCCTTCACCGATAACCACCGTGATGACAGGCACTTGTAGCTGTGCCATCATCATGATGCTGCGCCCGATCGCCTCCGATTGACCACGTTCCTCCGCTCCCACCCCTGGATAAGCTCCTGGTGTGTCGATGAGCGTGATGATAGGCAGCTTGAACTTGTTCGCCATCATCATCAAACGCAGAGCTTTGCGGTAACCCTCTGGCTTAGGCATGCCGAAGTTACGGAAGATGTTGTCGCTGGTACCGCGTCCCTTTTGGTGCGCAACAACCACCACCCGCCAGTGTTCAAGCTCGGCGATGCCACCGACGATGGCAGGGTCATCGAAAAAATTGCGATCGCCGTGAAACTCGATAAAATTCATACACATCCGCTTGATGAGATCCAGTCCATTAGGACGTGAGGGATGACGCGACAGCTGCACTGTCTCGTAGGCGCTCAGGCGGTGGAAAATCTGGGTACGCAGCTCTTCGACCTGCCGTTCCAGTTTTTCTATGTCGGTATCGAGGTCGATCGCCTGGGTTGCCGCCATGCGCCGCAGCAACACAATCTTTTCTTCGAGATCGACAATCGGTTGTTCAAGCGGGATGCAGTCCAAAATATAACCCCCAACAGCTCATACTAAACCTTTAAATCAGTTTTGTGCCATGTTTTTTTGTTTTCTCAGCTGTGTTTTAGCCGTTAGACACATCCGTCAAGCCTTATTACGCGGTCGAGATGATAAAATTTAACCCGCACAGCTTGTTTTTTAGGGCATCATCCTGATAAAATGGGGTTATATCTTTGACAAGCACATGACGAGGTGGTGTGGGATGGTCAAGTCGGATCTGATTGAAAACCTCTCGGGTCGTGCCGACATCACGTTAGCGCGTTCCGAGGAGATAGTGGATATCTTCTTCAATGCCATCGTCGATGCCTTGTGTTTGGGGGAGCGCGTCGAAATCAGAGGTTTTGGCGCATTCTCGGTACGTGAATATCGCGCCTACGAAGGACGTAACCCCAAGACAGGTGCGAAGATAAAAGTTCCCCCCAAGAAGCTACCCGCGTGGAAAACAGGTATGCAGCTGCGTCAGCGAGTCGATTCCTACATCGAAGAAGAGGCACCCTTCTGAGCATCACCCGCGTTGCGTTTTCAGGTATGCAGCTGCGTCAGCGAGTCGATTCCTACATCGAAGAAGAGGCACCCTTCTGAGCATCACCCGCGTTGCGTTTTCAGGTATGCAGCTGCGTCAGCGAGTCGATTCCTACATCGAAGAAGAGGCACCCTTCTGAGCATCACCCGCGTTGCGTTTTCAGGTATGCAGCTGCGTCAGCGAGTCGATTCCTACATCGAAGAAGAGGCACCCTTCTGAGCATCACCCGCGTTGCGTTTTGTTGTGCGGCTGTTTATACTGCCCTTTTCGCTCCGAGGGCCGCTGATGAACGCCGCACCGCGTGAAAACCCCCTGTTCAGTCTTGCTTTCAACGTCGTCATTCCGTCGCTGATTTTGCTCAAGCTGAGCGATGACAGCCGTCTCGGGGCACTGTACGCGTTCGTCATCGCACTCGCTTTTCCACTGTGCTACAGCGTCTATGATTTCGCCAAAAACAAGAGAGTTGGCTTTATCCCCGCGCTCGGTTTTGTCAGTGTTTTGTTGACAGGAGGGTTGGGATTGCTGCAAGTCGATGGGGTCTGGTTTGCCATCAAAGAAGCTCTTATCCCGCTACTGATCGGGCTGGCTATCGTCGTTTCGATGAAGACGCGTCATCCATTGGTCAAAAGTCTGTTTTTTAATGCCAACCTGTTCAACATCGCGGCGATTACCGCTCGCCTACGTAGCCGCGACCACGAAGCACAGTTCGCCCGTTTACTGACCACTACCACCTGGCTTTTAGCGGCTTCGTTCTTGCTCAGTGCGGGGTTGAATTTTGGGCTGGCGATCGTGATTTTGCGCAGCCCTACAGGCACGGCCGCCTTCAACCAAGAACTCGGCAAGATGATGGCTTTGAGTTTTCCCGTCATCGTACTACCCTGTCTGGTGGTCACCATCATCGCCCTTTTTGTGCTTTTGCGAGGGATCAAACGCTTGACAGGCCTGCCGCTAGAACAGTTTTTGATCGGCAAAGACAGCAAACGACCCGCTTCTCCCGATGACGCTTAACCACACCCTCAGAACAGCAGAAAATCGCTCTGCGGTGCGTGCATGTCGATGTACTTTGCCCCCTTCAAAGCGGACAGGGCAGGAGCGGTGCGGGACAGCAACCAAACAGGGAGGTATGAGTTGGCGGTAGGCAAAAACAACAACACCTGATCAGCTTCGACGACACGGCCCCGCCGCGCGGCCACTTCTGCCGATAGGCGTACGACTTTGCCCTCTTCAACACTGACGTGCAGGTAAGCACTTGTGAGTCTTATCTCCTGCACCTGTGCCGTGCGGTCAGTGCTGGCAAAAGTAATCGTAAAGCCGCGGTCGGCGGTTTGGTGAATCGACTTGACCTTGAACTCACCTCCCACTCGCAGCAGCACAGCACGGGGGGCGTTCTGTGCCGCGAGCAGCAACAAACTCAGTAACGACAGTAGCCTCATCATCGTGTCCTCTGCTTGAGTTTATCTATCGCCGCACGACGGTCTTGCGCCTCGCCGATGTACGTGCCTGCAACCAAGATGTTCGCTCCCGCGGCGACTGCCAGCTTGCCTGTCTCGGCGTTGATTCCGCCGTCGACGGCTAAATCGATCGCCCGTGTGCCGATGCGTGCCCGTAGGGCGCGGATCTTCGGCAATACCGCGGGCATGAACCCCTGCCCACCGAAACCAGGCGTAACTGCCATCACCGTAATCATATCGAGCTCGTCGAGATAAGGGAAGACCTCCGCCGCAGGGGTGGGAGGATTGAGCGCCAGACCGACCTCGCTGCCCATGGCCTTGAGCGCGGCAATGATAGGGCGTACGTCCGTGCACACCTCACAGTGGAAGGTTACCCGCGCCGCACCCGCGTCGCGATAACGCCGCGCCATCGTCTGCGGATTGGTGACCATCAGATGCACGTCTAGGGGCAGTGCACTGATCTTGCTGAGCGCTTTCACGATAGGCAGACCAAAGGAAAGATTGGCGACAAAATGCCCGTCCATGACATCGATGTGCAGCAGATCCGCTCCTGCCCCCTCCAACCTGCGCACCTCCGCGGCAAGCGCGAGCAGGTTGCAGGCGAGCAACGAAGGAGCAACACGGATGGCTGGTGGTCGCATTTAAGTAGATTTGGCGCGCATCTTCTCTCTGATCGCTGCGGCGCGCAGTTTGGTCATGTGATTGATGAAGACGATACCGTCGAGATGATCGATCTCGTGCTGCAAACAGACTGCGAACAGATCGTCCCCCTCGATGACCTGGGTGCGGCCCTCCACGTCCTGTGCTTTGACGAGCACGCGTCGGGCACGCTCGACCTCGCCGAAGAGCTCGGGGAAACTCAAACATCCTTCTCTGAAGGTGATCGTGCCCTCTCGCTCAACTATCTCTGGATTGACCAGCGTATAGCGACGATCGTGCCAGTCTCGCCGTGGCTCGTGCTGTTCGCCGTAACGCTCGCCTCGCCACGGAATTTCGATCACCAGAATACGTTTGAGTACGCCGACTTGGTTGGCTGCCAAGCCGATACCGCTCGCTTCCCGCATCGTCGCGTGCATGGCCGCGCCGAAAGCACGTAGCTCGTCACCAAATACGGTAATCCTCTCCGCCCGTGTTTCCAACACCGCGGCAGGCCAAGTGACAATCTGGAGCCGCGCCTGTGTCATGGTGTTTCGTCCTTCCTTCGCTGGTTAGCCGCGGCGCAGATCCGCGCCATCTTCGCTCTGTGGCTGACCAGAAATACGCCTGTAGGCAATACGTGCTGTTCTGCCGAGACTGTGCCACAGAGCGCCGAGTTCCTGATCGATAGCGTTGACGATACGGTTCTCCACTAACACCCCGTGGGCGTGGGCGAAGATCGTTTGGTCACCGACACGCAGCGAGAGACAGAAGATCCACGCCACGAAGATTAGGACATACTTGCCGAATTTTCTCGCCCGATAGTGCATTCCCATCCTCCACCATCAACCCCACCCCTCCATTCTAGCAGATTCCTCCCCGCGCAACAATTGTGTAGTAGATGGCAGCTACGCACGGATTCGGGGGGAGGCATTCACCCATCCCCCAACGCGTGCAAATTCAGCCGCACACTGTGCAGTTGCTCCTGCAGCGAGTCTCGCTTGTCACATTGTTCTTGCAAAACATGGGGCGGTGCTTTGCGGCAAAACGCGGTGTTGTTGAGCTTGCTTGCTATTTTTTGCAGCAGATTTTCTAGCCGCGCTTGTTCTTTGCGTAGCTTGTCCTTTTCACGTGGTACATCGATGTGTGCGGCGGTGGTGTAAATTTCAAAGCCTGCCCCTACCTGCACCAGCGTAGGCACAGGTTTAGGGGCATCTACCGTTAGCCAGGTAACGTCGTCGAGGAGAGCAAGGTCGCGCAGCCATTCTTCGTCGGCGCACAAACCTTCACCAGCTGCGGTAACGACAATGCTGACGTTTATCTTCTGCCGCGGCGGGATTGTGCCTCGACTACGCAACGTTCTGGCGGCGGTAATCAAACGCCGTGTGTAGTGCCAGCCTCGCAATTCTTCTGCGGCGATGGGCATGATGCTCGCTGCTTGGGGAAATTTTGCGATAGCGAGGCTGCGCGGTCGTTCCCAGTCGGGATGGGGCGGCAGGCGTTGCCAAACTTCTTCGCTGATAAACGGCATAACAGGATGCATCAGACGCAACATGCCGTCCATGATATAACACATGGTGGAAAGAATTTGTGCGGGTGGCGGGTGTTGTCTTCGCAACACATTTTTAGCAATTTCCACCCCCCAATCACAGTACGTTCCCCAGATAAAATGGTAGAGTGTTTCCGCCATGCTATCGACCCGATACGCCTGCAAATGTTTCGCGATCTGTGCCGCGGTCTGCCTGAATTCACTGAGCAACCACAGCTCTGGCGTGCTCAGCTCGTCACGTACCAGTGCGGGCAGTTTGCTCCGCAGGGCTGGCTGCGCGGACAGGAAACGGGCAGCGTTCCAAATTTTGTTAATAAACCGAGCACCGTGGGCAAAATCCTGCAATCCCATGCGTGCCCGACCGCCACGTGTGGCGAGGCTAACGCACGTATAGCGCACCGCGTCAGCACCGTGCGCCTCGATGACGGCGAGCGGATCGATGCCGTTACCGAGTGTTTTGGAAAACTTACGTCCTTGTGGGTCACAGATGATCGCATTGAAATAGACATCTTTGAAAGGCGGTTTCCCGATCGCCTCGATCCCTGCGATGACCATACGCGCTACCCAAAGAAAAATGATGTCCGCACCTGTGATCAGCACCTGCGAGGGGTAGAATTTACGCAAAGCGTTGTTGTTCTGTGCGGTGTCAGGCCAACCGAGGGTACTGAACGGCCACAGCCAGCTGCTGAACCAGGTATCGAGCACATCTTCATCCTGTGTAATTGCGGTGCTATGGCAGTGGGCACACGCGCTCGGATCGTCCTTCGCTACGGTGTGTCGCTGACAAGCGGCACAGTGCCAAACAGGAATACGGTGTCCCCACCACAGCTGCCGCGAGATGCACCAGTCCTCGATATTTTCCAGCCAATGCAGATAGGTCTTTTGCCAACTGTGCGGATAAAAACGCAGTTCGCCATCTCTGGCAATGCGCACGGCCTCGCCGACCAGCGGTTGCATCTTGAGAAACCACTGTTGGGAAAGACGCGGCTCGACCAACACCTTGCTGCGATCTGAATACGGGCGGGTGAGGCGATGTTTGACTTCGGCACGTAGCAATCCTGCTTCCTGCATCAGGTGCACCGTGCGGGTGCGTGCTTTGTCTCTCGTCAGGCCCCGCACTGCGGCGGGGGCGTGTTCGTTGAGCAGTCCTTGGGCATCGAAAATGTTGCGCAGAGGGAGGTTGTGACGCTTGCCGACGGCGAAGTCATTGCAGTCATGGGCTGGAGTAATTTTGACGCAACCGCTGCCGAAATCTTGCTTAACGTAGGTATCCGCGATAACTGGCACGGTGCGTGTGGTCAGCGGTAGCTCGACTTGTTTGCCGATGTAGCTCTGGTAGCGGGTATCATCGGGATGCACGGCGACGGCAGTGTCGCCAAACATCGTTTCGGGGCGTGTCGTTGCCACCACCAACTCGCCGCTACCGTCGGCCAGCGGGTAGGCGAACGACCACAGTTTGCCTGTTTCCTCGACGTTGATCACTTCATCGTCGGAGATCGCGGTGTGCAGATCGAAATCCCAGTTAACCAGCCGCTCGCCGCGATAGATCAGCCCTTTGTGGTAGAGATCGACAAACATACTGCGTACAGCTCGTGACAGCTGGGAGCTCATAGTGAAGGCCTGCCGCTGCCAATCGGCCGATGCTCCGAGACGTTGCAGTTGCGAGACGATGATGTCGCCGTGTTTTTCTTTCCACTGCCAGCAGCGTTTGACAAACTCCTCCCGCCCCAGCTTCTGTCGGGTGAGACCTTCTCGTTGCAGTGCCTTCTCCACCATCATTTGGGTGGCAATGCCCGCATGATCGGTGCCTGGCAACCAGCAGACTTCCTTGCCCGACATACGCTGCCAACGAATGTAAATGTCCTGCAGGGTGTTGTTCAACCCATGCCCCATGTGCAAACGGTCGGTAACATTAGGTGGCGGCATGAGAATGGCGTAAGGTTCACGCGTGGAAGCGCTGTCGGCAGCGAACAGACGTTCCTGCATCCAGAAATCCCACCACTTCTTCTCGTAAGCAGCATGGTCGTATTGCGGCGGCAGTGTCGGCAAGCACACACTCTCTCGAAATGCAAAAGACAGAGGGAATTATAGCAAACACATTCCCCCCTTGCCAACCGCAGTTGCTGGCAGCGGCTGGTGTGCGCGGGAGGAGAGTCGCAGTACTCGATCATCACGGTCGAGAGGGCTGGGACAGCTAGGGAAGGATTTCCTACCAATTCCCATCTACACCCGTGAACTGTACAACACGGTTGTAGTATCGCACCCACACGGTGTAATCCACGTTGCGCTCAAAATAAACATTGCTGATCGTTATGAAAGTCTGAGTGCTGTTGGCTCGCAAGGTGCGGGTAGCACTGGCTTTCTTGCCCCCCCCTTCGTAAATGACAACATCTACCGTGCGGCTGGAGTCGCTAGTGTGAGAAATTCTTACACGGTTGATGTCGTAAATATCCACACCCCTGATGACATCGCTGTCATATTCATAATCGTCGGGGATATCGACCAACGTCTTGCCAATTTTTAGTTGACAGCGACGCGCATCACCCGCCAGATGTAACCCCTCAACCTTGCCGCGGATGATCCGTGCTCCCGCCACACCACGATCCTCGCCATTGATGATAAATCTCGGCTCCTCGGCACTCGCAGGCCAAACCACAAGATTAGCACGACAGGCACTGCTACTGTTATCCTCCCTGACGATAGTGAGAAACTGGTCATCTTCGGCATTGAGAAAAGTCAAACGACTGCCAGCTATCCTGGCAGTGATGATCGTGCCCACGATGTAAAACTCAGCCGTCGCCTCCCTCTCCCTACGGTCAACCTCCGCCCTGGCTGTGACTATACACAAGACATCATCGCCCTCAGGGTCACGATAATCCTCCAGCTCGACCTCTTCCCAAACCGCCTTGCTGTCCCTCGCCCTGCGCTTGCTCGGAGTCAGAGACACATTACGACCATCACACTTGATACTTAACCGCACCTCGGCCGTCTCATCCGCGGTGATGACATCATCGATAACTACCTCAACGTCTATCTCCGTGTCGCTATCCTCATCGATATCATCGATGGGAGTGACCTCTAACCTGTCATACTTGATATCCCTGAGGTCATCCTCGTCGACAACCTTAAACAACACATCGGGACAGCCAACCAACAGTGCGACCGCGGCGATGAACCACAGGCTACGCCAAAGCACCCCCTTCAACCTCCCCTAAATGCCACCACCTTCCATTTTACCAAACAAAATCCCCGCCCGCCCCGTTTGGAGGTATTTTATTTGCTGCGGAGATGCTTTTTTGTAACCGTTTGCTTCATATATATTTTTTGGAATCTTTTATGCTTAAATTTTGCGCCGACACAGCATAGCACACCGCCGCTTTCCCTGTAAAAGCAATGATTGTAGGCAAGTATGCGCTAATTATTTTTTTGCCTAAGGCTTTTTCTGTCCTGTGCCGATGCGGCGGGGCAGAAGGTGGGGAGTTGCGGGACGATGAGAACCTTGGCGATAGCAGGATGGCTGCTAATCCTAGCCTGTGGACGTTCCCAGTTCACAGCCACCGTGGAGTCAAGCGATGAAAACGATGCCACCGCGGGCAACAACATGAGCGGTGACACCAGAGTACTGGCACAGCCACTGCCAACAACCATAGAAGTGGGGCTGCAAGGTATTGCCAACCCCATCCGAGAGGGACAGCGGACGATGACCCTAGGCGACCCGCACCGCTCGACATCCGTCGCTCTAACCGCACTAGCAAAACCGCGCAAACCACTCAACAACCTCAGCAGCAAAGGTAAACTCGACCTGCTGATGGTAATCGACAACTCACAGGACAACGGTGCCCGCAGTATAAATTACACTAACATCGCAGGGGTAATCAGCAATCTGCTCGCTGCTCTCAGCGCAGTCGACTGGCGACTAACCCTCGCGAGCAGCACACATCCCAGATACCTCTCGCAGCAGACTAAAGTGCGGGCATCGTCCAGTATCGCCGCTATCCATAACGTCATCGAAAACCTGCGCGACGGCGTGCAAGATGCCTGGCGCGTCTATGACGAGCGAGTAGTATGGAAGACACGCAGCGTGCTCGGCGACGGTGCAGTAGCCGCTGCCGCTGCCTGGAAAGGAGGGGTCAACACCGAAGAACAGCGTAGCGCGAATTTTTTCCCCTTCAGCGCATGGGATAGCACCGACGCAAAGTGGGTCAAAACCAGCGACTACGCCGCATCGCACAGCTGGTTGCGGGAGGAAGCGAAACTAGCGGTGATTATGATCAGCGACGAAGACCACCAATGTACACGCGACCCCAACTCTGAAGGAGACGGCGGGGGGCCTGACACCAGAGAAGTATTGCGGCAAAAAACTGAGGACCCTACCAGCGTGCCAGACGACTATCGCTGGAACTCCTTCACCTGCGGGATCGGAAGACAACTCGTTGCTGAACTCGACTACCACAAAGGTGCGTACGATCGAGACCGAGACGAATACAAGTGGCGTTTGTTTGGCATCTTCGACACCCACACGAGATGCAAAGACCTAGGTGATGACTATGATCCCGAAAGCGTGTGGATCAAAAATACCAACAAAAAACATATCAACCCCTGCTTCAAAGGTCGTAGCGATAAACCCAACTTTATCATGTCTCCCGATAGTCTCGCCTTCGCCTTTAGTTACAAAACCCGCTACGGACAACACTTTAGCAATATCTTTGACCTGAACACAGACGACAACTACGCGTCGTTTTCCGACGATGTTAAGGAAGGCATCAGCGAACACCTCGTCGAAGCCCGCTACGATCTCGGTTTTAGCTGTGCTATCGATGATTTGGAAGTCAAGATAGGCGAGGAAATCATCCCCCACATCGTCTACGACGATGACGAAAACAGGGATGTCACCATGTACAATCTTGCAGGAAATATTCTGACCTTTCCTAACGACCGCATCTTCTTTGAAAAGGAAGCTAACTCTGGTCTCGCCACCTGTACGACTGAAGTCATCGAGCCTTCCTACGATTTACATCTGCAAGGGTACAAAGGCACACCGCGCTGTGGCGAAGATAACATGTGCAGCACCCCCGTCGCTTGCACCTACGCACAAAACAACGATGAACTGACGCTGATGACCAGGACAGGACTGAGCGTCGGCGATGCCGTACATGTTTGCTACGATGCCGAGGACGGGATGGAAAATCGCCTCGGCCTGCCCTCCGCAAGGGTCGCTGACAGCGTGAAGCTAGCGGTCGATGGTCAGCTGGTTTGCAATGAGCAGGAATTGACGCTAGATGGTGATAGTATCGAGCTAGACAGTGCTTGTGCCGCTCAGCATGTCAGCCGTCGTGATACGATAACGGCAACCTACAAGGAGATAATATCCCAGCAACAGTTCACTGTCAGCGCACCGATCAGAAGTAGCACCACCTACAACAAAGAAGAGTGGAAAGTTTTCGTCAACGACGTGCAAATCAAAGACACAGACTACCAACGCCAGGGCAGAACCCTAACCTTGACGGGCAAAGTGCCTCCCGACAGCAAGGTGAAAGTTGAGTTGCACCTCATTCCCTAGTGCTTTGATGGCTAGATGTCTCCCTCGCTGCCCGCCTCAGCTCGTCCGAGGTATCTCTGTGCCAGCATGATTGCCAGTGCAGAAAGACAGTGATTGATACGCCCACTGCGCACCAGCAGATCGAGATCGGCAATAGCGACGGCTTCGGTCTGCAGATCAAACTCGCCCGCATCGGGAAAATGCTGGCGAGGCCGCGCAGGCTCGCAGTGCAGGGCAAGGAAAAAATGCACGATGTTGGTCATGATCGCGGGATTGGGATTGAGTGCCGCGAGAGGTAAGACGTTGCGGCTGGTATAGCCCGTCTCTTCTTCCAGCTCGCGCACCGCCGCCAGCGTGGTGTCCTTCTCCCCCGCATCCACCACCCCGCCAGGTGTTTCCAGCACACTGCCTTCGATTCCGACACGAAACTGCCGCACCAGCAACACCTTGCCCTGTGCCGTGACTGGCACAAGGTTAACCCAATCAGGCACTGCCAGCCGATAGAAGGGACGCTCGTCGACCAGCAATTTTTCTACCCGAAACAAGTCCAGCGTCAACAACGCTTCAGGCTCATCGATGCGCACAGCCATGTCCTTCAAGTCGTGTGGTGCGTGAAACGCCGCCGTTTAACGTATGCCGCGGTCAACTCGGCCGCCGCAGAATGATGCTGCCGCCACTGCCGTGCCGCATCCCTCCCTACCGCGTTGGTCACCGCCAACAACACGTCAACCACCCTCGCGGCAGTGTGCAGGGCCGCCAAAAACGCATACGCCTCGACATTCTCCACATACAACATACCCGCTGGCGCGGCCGCGGGCAAATTATTTATCAAGCTGACGTTGGGTGCACAAAAAACCTCCGCCACAGGCAGATCGTCGTAGCGAGAGCGGGGATCGAGCGCTAACGGCGGTGTCTTGTCCACCGCATATGACAAACCTACACGGGCACAAGTCGGAGACCAGTGCAGAGTTTGTGCACGACACAGCGCAATTTGCTCAAACGCACCAAACGTGCCGCAGGTGCCGATGAACAGCACTTCCCTCCCGCGACACAAAGACCGCACCCGTTGCCCCGCCGTCGCCGCGGCAATCACCCCCACCCCACACACTACGGTCGCCACGCTCTCCCGCGCGGCGAGTGCCGCACACAACGGCGCACTCTCAAACGCCGCGGCAGACACAATGATCATCTGCTTCACCGCTCACACCATCGCTGCCCGTACCCACGGAACTAAGGGGTACCGCTATCCGCAAGGATAATCACGACCCACGACGGTGTGCAAGCCCGTGTTGTCCGCAAAGTTTGACCAGGGGGGAATACTAGTTACAGTACTCGATAACATTCTGCTCGTGCTCAGGCGCTAATTTCGTGTTGCTAACTTTCCACTTGTCTTTGTCGGTAACGTTGCAGCCTGGGTATATATCCTTCGCCTTAGCTTCAGCGTTAGCATTGAAACTGCTGGCCGCTCCACCATATGTGTAGAGATAACGCAGCTCGCCACAGGCATCGGGGACAAAACCGAGCGGGTTCTTCTTCAGGGCCGCTGGGTTATCAGGGCAACTCGTTCTCCCGTTATTTCTTTTGCCCACACCACCGACGAGGGTAAGAGTTGCATACTTACGCCACTCGGCGTGGTAAATGCCTTGCAAGGCCGCGAGGTGGGCGAGATTGACCTTCGCTTCCGCCATCCGTCCTCTGGCGGTGAAAGCATGGTAGCGCGGCAACGCCAGTGTCACGAGAATACCGAGTATAGACACCACCACAATCAACTCGGTCAGACTGAAGGCTCGCCGACGGTTGCTGCACACTACACACCCCCGTGCCCCGCATCGGAACACAAGCTGCATCACTTCACTATCTTGTTTAACAAATTGATACCACAGACTAAAATTTAATAATTGTACCTATCTTCTCAACCGCTATAGGCGAGCAAGCGGCTAACAACCCAGCTGGCCAGATTATATTGGCCAACTGGCAATGTATATGTTACGCTGCAGGGTAGAAGTCTTTATCATCGCCGCAGGAGTTGCTTTGGTGTTGTTGCCGCCATCGTTTCTTATCGCTTCGCCCCAGATGTGTGACAATGATCTGCGTGAAACGGTCGTGCTGTTGCTCGAACATAGCCGTAGCGGGGCAGCGGGGCTGGTGGTCAATCGTGTGTCGGAGTTGCCGCTACGTGATTTTGTGCAAGTGGTGGGGACGGAGTTGCCGCCCCATATTCCCGCTTGGTACGGTGGCTCCACGGAACAAACAAAGGGCATCATCTTGCACAACCGTCCAACACGGGCTGATTATGATAACCCTGGCGATGTTTTCGGTCTTTCGGCTGCCAAGCGAGCTTTGCACAGACTGATCGAAGCCAGCAAGCCAAGCCTGCACCACAGGCACAGCCTCGCCATGCTCTACCCCTACCGTTTTCTTATCGGCTGCGTAAACTGGTACGCCAGCGAACTCGATCAGCAGTTGCAGTGCGGTGACTGGCTACAACTCGCCATCGACCAAGACCTGCTGTTCAACACCCCTGCCACAGACATGTGGCATCACGCCTTGTCTATCCTGGGCATCACACCCGCACACATCATTCCCCTGCACCAGCCGTGGTCACACTGACAGACAAAGCCAGCAATGCAACGCCGCAGCATAAGCCCCTAGCGCTGCCCACCGTCATTTATAGTCCAACCTACTTTCAGCAGTTTTTCACGCGCCGCTGCGGCACTGCTGTCATAACGAGAACTACCCCCGTCGAGTGCCACATCATGCTTGGTAGTTGTTTCCACAATGCGCTGCAACAAGTTGCCGTAGTCAGCATCGGCAAGCGTTGCCCCGCTGAACATGTCCTGCATGTTGCTAACCTGCTTGAAATTCCAACTCGCCACATTCAGCCGTAGAGAAGCTACCCCCTTGAACATGCTCGACATGTCCTCCACTTCTTTGGTGTCGCCGCCATTGACCGTCTTAAGATTGCTACACCCTGCAAAAGCACCCTGCAAATTTTTCCACCCGACATCACCCAACTCATCGACGGCAACGAGCTTGTCCTTGCTCTCTGGAAACGTAGCAAAACTCCATGCCTCCACCATGCCATAGATAGTAACCTGATATTTTCCCGCCTGGGCGTAGGTGTGCCTCACCTCAGGAGCGTCGAAAGACGAAACGTAGGGATACCCACTATCTCCTTCTCCCGACGTATCCCCCCAGTCGATGGCAAAATTGTAGTTAAACCCACTCGGCAACGGCAAACGCACCTCGTCGCCCGCATCGACCTGCCAGGAAGAAACAAAACCACGGTGTGCCAAAGCAAGCCCGCAGACAGGCGGTACGCCGCCATCACCTTCGCTGTTTGGTTCTCCCTCCGTGCGCAAGTCGGAACTATTCGCTCCACAAGCGCCGACAAAAAACAACGCACAGACGAAGACAAGCCTCCGCACTACCACCTCCATACCGTTGCTGTCATTAATCATTCTAGCACAGCTCGCATAGGCGTAGCGAATTTTTGTCATTTGCCGCGCAGATGACGGTAGCACGCGGTAGTTGTTCCTTTGGTGGTTGCGTCACGATGTCTTTCGAGATAGAATCCAGACATCTGGCATGTAGTGCTGAGTAGGTTTGCTTGAAGAAAATCTTCGTTCTCGACACCAACGTTCTGCTCAGCGATCCGCGGTGTATCTTCAAATTCTCCGACAACGATGTCGTTATTCCCCTCGCCGTCATCGAGCAGATCGACCACTTCAAGCGAGAACAGAACGAAATTGCCCGCAGCGCACGGCAGGTCTCTCGTCTCCTCGACAGTTTGTGCAGTCGTGGCATCCTGTCGGAAGGGATCAGTATCTTCCCCGACAGACATGATTCGGCACGTCTCTATGTCAATCTCGGTCGCCAAAGCGAGCGTCTGCCACGCCAGCTGGAACGCAATGTCGCCAACCATATTCTCGCCACCTCGCTCGCCCTACAGACGGAAAAGAGCGGCGAGGCACGCGTGATCATCATCAGCAACGATTCCAACCTGCGCGTCAAAGCCAACGCCTTCGGTATCGAGGGGCAGGAATTGGTCGCAGGACGCATCGACCACACCGACCTGTTCGGCGGGATCACCGCCATCGACGCATCGCCGCAGATGATCAATAGTTTCTACGATCAACACCGCCTGTCGCTCGCCGATCGACAGTTCTACCCCAACGAATTCGTCATCTTGCGTGATGAACAACACAAACAAGCCGCTTGTGGTATCTTTCGCATCGCCTCACAACAGATCGAAATGATAGTGCCGCGACAGAGCGGGGTGTGGGGTATACACCCACGCAACATCGAGCAGTCCTGTGCCCTAGAGGCACTGCTCGACGACAACATCAAGCTGGTAACCCTGAGCGGTGCCGCGGGGACGGGCAAAACCCTGCTAGCCATCGCCGCGGGGCTGAACAAAACCACCGATGAAGATGTCTACAGCAAAATGCTGGTGGCTCGACCCGTGTTCCCCCTAGGGCGGGATCTCGGTTTTTTGCCTGGCGATCTCGACGAAAAACTCAACCCCTGGATGCAGCCGATCTACGACAATCTCGAATTTCTCATGGGCACAGGGCATTACACCGAGGGGGCAAAACCCCGCCCCTCCCGCAACCAACCCAAGTCCAGCGGCTATCAGGAGCTGATCGAACAAGGTCTGCTGGCCGTCGAACCGATTACCTACATCAGAGGACGCTCAATCCCTCGCCAGTATTTTGTCGTCGATGAAGCGCAGAACCTCTCGCAACACGAAATCAAAACCATCGTCACCCGTGCTGGCGAAGGCACAAAGATAGTCCTGAGCGGCGACCCCGCACAGATCGACAACCCCTGGCTCGATGCCGAAACTAACGGCCTGACTTCCGTCATCGAACGCTTCAAAAATACCCCGCTCGCCGCGCACGTCACCTTGAGTCGCGGGGAACGCAGCAAGTTGGCCACCCTCGCGGCCAAGTTACTGCAAGCGTGATGCAGATGAGGTCTTCCCTTGACAGATAAAAGACGACAGCCGCGCTTTACCCTAGCTGAGCGCACCCCCGAGGAGCGCGGGCTGACCTTTCAGCGCCGCGCACAACCCGTCACCCCTTTCCAGCCACGTCGTCGTCAGCCTGGGCATCATGCCCTACACCGCCCGCGGGTGCAGCTCGGAACGTTTGCGGCAACCTCCATCTGCGGGAACGACATCACCTCCAGCTGTCTGTACGTCTCAGCTCTCGCCGCCGCCTACGCAGGGGCGTACACACCCGTCGTGTTGTTGATGGTGGCTGCGGTGCTCTACCTCTATCGTTCCATCTATGCGGAAGTAGGCGAGGCACTGCCCCTAAACGGCGGCGCGTACAACTGTCTCCTGAACACCACCACCAAAACCAAAGCTTCGCTGGCAGCGTGCCTGACGGTACTATCGTATATCGCTACCGCGGTTATCAGTGCGAAAGTCAGTGTTGAATATGTGCATGCCGTGTTCCCCCACTTCGACATAATTCCTGTCACTATCGTCGTCCTGTGCCTGTTCGCAGCACTGACGATCATCGGCATCGGTGAATCGGCAAAGGTGGCCGCGGTTATCTTCGTGCTGCATCTGACGGCCTTGACCTTGCTGTGTGGAGGGGGAATTTATTACATCGCCACCAATCCAGAGATAGCCGCGGCAAACTTCTGGCAAATACCAGCTGCACGTCCGCCGTGGGAAGCCCTGTCACTCGGTTTTGCGGTGGCTATGCTGGGTGTATCAGGCTTTGAAAGCTCGGCAAACTTCATCGAAGAGCAAAAACCTGGCGTATTTCCCCAAACTCTACGCAACATGTGGATTGCCGTAACGATCTTCAACCCCTTGATCGCCGCGGTCGCCCTCGGTGTGTTGACCATGCCTGAGCTGCTCGGAGCGACAAAAGAGTCGTTGTTAGTCGATGTTGCTGGCAAAATCGGCGGTGCTTGGCCTGCCCTGCTGATCGCCATCGATGCCGCCTTGGTGCTATCGGGGGCGGTGTTAGCCAGTTTCGTCGGGGTGACGGGCTTAGTAACTCGCATGACCCTCGATCGCTGTCTGCCCCAGAGTTTACTGGTTACCAACGCCCGTGGCACTAACCATCGCATTATTCTGCTGTTTTTGCTGCTCTGCATCTCCATTGTGCTCATCACAGAGGGGAGCACGACCGCACTGGCAGGGGTGTATACCATTTCTTTTCTGTCTGTGATGGCGGTGTTCGGGTTTGGTAACATGCTGCTCAAGGTACGACGAGCACGTCTGCCGCGCAAAACGCGCGCCTCGTGGCCGACGGTGTTTCTGGCGTTGCTGGCGGTGTTGTTCGGCCTGGCGGGCAACATGTACGTCAGCCCTGAAAATGTCAGGTACTTTTTGTATTATTTCGTTCCCACTGCGGTGGTGGTGTTGATAACATTATACCGTCAACACATTATGCAGTTTTTTCTGTTTGTTGTAGACGAGATGATGCGTAGCTTTGAGTTATCGCACCGCAAGATGCGTTCTAGGGTACAGAGCCACATCGAAGCACTGAAATCGATGGGCTTGATTTTTTTTACCAAAGGTGATGACGTCGCGAGCCTCAACCGTGCCATGTTGTACGTGCAGGAGAACGAGATTGCCAAAAAAATTACCGTCATCCACATTCTCGATGGGACGACCGAGCCGCCACCGCGTTTGGCGGCAGATTTGGAACTGCTCGATGAGATCTATCCCGATGTTGAAATTTCACTCGTGGTGCGTAAAGGAAAATTCGGCCCAGGCTTGATCGCAGAACTGACGGAGGAATACGGTATTCCACCTAACTACATGTTCCTAGGCACGCCTGGCGACCGTTTCCCGCACAGTCTATCGGATCTCGGCGGGGTGAGGTTTATTATCTAAAACATTTAAGGAGATGTGTTGGAAATCTTAACCCGTGTCATGGCTCGACGTTACCCGCAGGTAAGGCTGGTGTTGGGCAAAAGCAACGAAATTGTGCCCACCGAGCACGCTTTTGCAAAAGCAGAGGAAGCTGGTCTTGACTTGGTGGTGGTCAGCGACAAATCTAGCCCGCCTGTGGTGCGCATTCAGGATTTAAAAAAAATCCAATACGAACAAAAAAAGTCCCGCCAGAAAAAAGGTGCGACCAACTTACAAAAAGAAATGCAATTCAAGCTCAACATCTCCGCACACGACATGCAGACCAAGCTCAGCGCTATCCAGCGTTTTCTCAACAAGGGCAACAAGGTCAAGGTTATGGTCAGACTGAAGGGACGAGAACGAGACAGCCACGACCGCGTACGAGACCTGCTCAACAGAGTATGTGAGCAGGTAGAATGCAAGCGATCACACCTGCCAGGGCAAACGACGGTGGTTATTCTTGAACCGCTGCGCTAAACCGAACACGGCAGCACCGACTATCGAGGCAGATTTTGCCTGGCGCGATCTGGTCAATCAGGTCACCGACCCGCGTTTATTCACTTTGCTGGCAGAGCAGCGGGTCACTCTGTATTGCGGCTTTGATCCCACGGCCGACAGTCTGCACATCGGTAGCCTGTTACCGCTGATAACGTTGAAGCGTTTGCAGCAGCGCGGCCATCGTATTATCGCTTTGCTCGGCGATGCCACAGGCATGATCGGCGATCCCAGCGGTAAGAGTGAAGAGCGTACCCTGCTCGGTGCGGACGAGTTGGCACGTAACACGGCGACGATCGAGGCATTCATCACGAAGTTTCTTGCCAGTGTGGATAACCCGCCGCTGCTCGTCAATAATATGCGGTGGTTTACGGGAGTTGAGTATATTGCCTTCCTGCGTGATGTCGGCAAACACTTCTCCGTCAACAGCATGATGGCACGGGAAGCGGTCAAAGCGCGGCTGGCTAACCGCGAGCAGGGTATCTCCTACACCGAGTTTTCTTACGCCCTATTACAGGCATGGGATTTTTATCAACTTTACCGTCACCACGACTGTGTATTGCAGGTGGGCGGCTCGGATCAGTGGGGTAACATCGCATCGGGGGTGGATTTAATTCGTCGTCTAACTTCCCGTCGCGCGGGGCAGAGCGGGGGTGTCGCCTATGGGATGACTTTACCGCTGTTGACGAAGAGCGATGGCAGCAAGTTTGGCAAAACCGCACAGGGCAATATTTGGCTCGCCGCAACGCACACTGCACCTTATGATTTCTACCAGTTTTTTATGCGTGTCGATGACGACGAGGCTTTGACTTTAGCCAAACAGCTGACCTTCATTACCTCTACGGCACATGCCGAGTTGGTTACTCAGACGGCGCAACAACCTGAACAACGCCGAGCTCAGCAGTATCTTGCTGCTGCGGTAACCGAGATGGTGCATGGGGCTGAGCAGTTAGCACGGGCACAGCAGAGTAGCGCGGCGTTTTTTGCCACGCATGCACAGCCTTTGACGGAAGTCGATGTTGCGACGCTGCGTGCACGTTTCGCCACGACTGCGCAGAGTGTGCGTCCCCGTGCCGAGTTGGCACAAGGTGTCGCTTTGTGCGCTCTCTTGACCGAGACGGGGATGTGTGCTTCGCGGGGGCAGGCGAGGCGTGCTATCGCAGGCGGTGGTATTTATGTTAACGATGTGCGGGTTACGGATGTGCAGATGCAGATAACGGCGGCCCAGTTGCTGGCAGGTGGTTATGTTGTCTTGCGGTGCGGCCGTAAACGCCATCATCTGGTGCGTTTTGCGGAAGGGTGACATGGCAGATGCTAGTTGTTTTGCTTTCGGTGCGGGCTTGGCAACCCTCAACAGCCGCGGTGAGTGCATCGAGGTCTACTATCCTGCGCCGCAACTACAGCCCGAGGTGCGTGAGGTGCGGGATTTTTTTTCTGCCGCGCAATTTGCTCAAGACAGTGCTTACCGTGTGTTGACTGCCGCTGAGGCGAACAAGTTCGCCGCGTCACCTTTGCTGCGTGCGTTAGTCGCGAGCGAGGCGTTGCGTGATCCCTCGCGACGGTTGGTGTTAACGGTGATCAGACGCGATGGGAGGCTGACGAGTGTTGCAGAGGCTTACTTGAAGTTACATTTGCTTTCGCATCGTTTAGTCAAACCCAATACGGTTGACTTGCGGGGAATTTTTAAAATTTTACCCACGGTGGCTTGGACGAGTGCGGGGGCGATCGATGGACGGGAGATCGCAGCCCGTTTACTGCGGGCACGTTTGGCGCGACAAGTGTTGCATATTTTCGCACTGGATAAATTTCCGCCGCTGCTCGACTATGTTGTGCCCGCGGGTGTGCGTATTGCGGACACCGCACGGGTACGGCTCGGTGCGTATCTCGGTGAGGGTACGACGGTCATGCCTGCGGGGTTTATCAATTTCAATGCGGGCACGGTCGGCCCTAACATGGTGGAGGGGCGCGTCTCGCAGGGTGTGGTACTTGCCGCGGGCAGTGATCTCGGTGGCGGGGCGAGCACGATGGGCACGTTATCGGGTGGCAACGACACGCTCGTCTCGGTCGGGCGTAATTGTTTGATCGGTGCTAATGCGGGTATTGGGATTGCTTTGGGGGACAACTGCACGGTCGAGGCGGGTCTGTATGTTACGGCGGGGACGAAGGTGGTAGTGCGCGAGAAGGGGCGGAGCGAGAAAGCGGCAAACAAGCCTGGCGAAGCGGAGTGGAGCGAGAAAGCGGCAAACAAGCCTGGCGAAGCGGAGTGGAGCAAGAAAGCGGCAAACAAGCCTGGCGAAGCGGAGTGGAGCAAGAAAGCGGCAAACAAGCCTGGCGAAGCGGAGTGGAGCAAGAAAGCGGCAAACAAGCCTGGCGAAGCGGAGTGGAGCAAGAAAGCGGCAAACAAGCCTGGCGAAGCGGAGTGGAGCAAGAAAGCGGCAAACAAGCCTGGCGAAGCGGAGTGGAGCAAGAAAGCGGCAAACAAGCCTGGCGAAGCGGAGTGGAGCAAGAAAGCGGCAAACAAGCCTGGCGAAGCGGAGTGGAGCAAGAAAGCGGCAAACAAGCCTGGCGAAGCGGAGCGGAGCGAGACGGTGCATGCTCGTACGTTGTCGGGGCGAGATGGGATGCTTTTGCGGCGCAATTCACAGCACGGCTACATCGAGTGTTTGCCCAACCACAAAGATTTTGCTTTGCGGGCGGAGTTGCATGAGTAATTTTTGCGGCTATGATTGTGCCTGAATCCGTTCCCACCGCACCTCCACAGCTCGGTCTCAACTTGCGACTGGAATACATCGACATGTTGTTGGCTACCCGCCCGCCTTTGTCTTGTTTGGAGGTTATCGCCGAAAACTTTTTCACGCCTGGGGCACACCATAAGAAGTTAGAGAAACTGCGGGCTGATTACGATCTTACTCTGCATTGTCTCGGCATGAATATCGGCGGGGTTGACCCGCTCGATAAGCGGTATTTGAGCAAGGTGGCTGCGTTACGCCGCAAATTTTCTCCCCGTCATGTTTCCGATCATTTCAGTGTAGAGCGGCATAACGGGATATGTTTCCACGATCTTTTGCCGTTTCCATTTAATGCTGAGAGTTTACGCAATGTGCAGGCACGGGTTACTTATGTGCAGGATTTTTTGCAGGAAAGTTTGCTGCTGGAGAATCTTTCTTCTTACGTTGAGTTTAGCAGCAGTGATATGAGTGAGGTTGAGTTTATCAATGCGGTAATGCACCGTACGGGAGCGCGTTTGTTGCTCGATCTCAACAATCTGTGGGTCAACGAGCAAAATCTCGCTGCTCAGGCGCAGGATTTCCTCGCGGCGCTCGCCTGGCCGCGGGTAGCGCAGGTACATCTTGCGGGAGGGGAGGTGAAGGACAACCTTCACCTCGACACTCACGGAGCGGATGTGCCGCCGCAGGTGTTGCAGTTATTGCATGGTTGTCGGGCAAAGCTTGCTCCGACGACGCTGATTGTTTACGAGCGCGACAACAATCTTCCTGCCTGGCACACTTTGCTTGCCGACATCGTGCACATGCAGCGGGTTGTGTGCGGCGGGCAACGGGTGTGTTCTTTGCATGCGGATAAAACGCATGGCCCTTGATCTCAAGGCAACGCTCGGTGTTCTGAGCGAGGCGATCTTGCAGCGGGCACCACCGCGTGCGTTGTCTATTCTTACCGCGGCAACGGCGGCTAATCTCAAGGCTTATCGCCATAACTGGCTATTTGGTTTGTTGGCTGCTTTGCAGCGTCGTTACCCGTCGGTAGAGAAAACTTTGCAGTCCGATAACTTTAAGTTTTTTGCTAGAGAGTTTATTTTGCAGTATCCGTCACGAGTCAGCAATATCGATGCTTACGGCGAAAACTTCGCGGACTTCTTACAAGCGCGTCGTGAGTTACACACCTTGCCCTATGTGTGTGACCTCGCTCGTCTCGACGATGTATATTTCCGTCGTGACCGACATTATGAGGTGCGGGTTAGTCGTGGCAGCGTGCAGCTGTGGCAAAACATCTGTGCAGACACCCCCCCCGCGACCGTGAGCATCGATCCTGAACGACAGCAGCGGGTCAGCTATGTCCGTGATGCGGACGGCAATTTTTGCCTTCAGATGCGTCCGTAAATGCCCCCCAGGCACTGCAAGCAAAAGGTAAAAACAGACATCGACACGACCTACTTGGCGTAATTTACCGCCTGGCTCTCCCTGACCACGCTGATACGCACCTGCCCAGGGAAAGTTAACTCCTGCCTTAACTTAGCCGCAATCTCGCTGGAGAGATCGACCACCTCGTCATCGCTCATGCCCGTCGGCGTGACCAGTGCACGTACCTCCCGTCCCGCCTTGAGCACATAGACTTTGTCGATACCCGTGAACGCCGCGACCAGTTTCTCCATATCGTGAAGACGCTTGATGTAGCCATCGACAGTCTCCTGGCGCGCTCCAGGACGGTTCATCGACAACTGATTGGCGGTGAAAACAATCCCCGCCAGAGGGCTGGATTGCACCGCATGATCGGAGTGATGCGCCCTGATCGCTTCCACCACCTGTGCGGATTCACCCAGTCGTGCACAAATGTCAGCCCCCACCTGCGCGTGATGCCCGTCCACCTCCGCATCGAGTGCCTTGCCGATATCGTGCAACAGTCCGCTACGCGCCGCCTCCTTGCTGTCCCCCCGCATCTCCGCGGCCATGATGCGAGCTATCTGCGCTGTCTCCAACGAATGCTGCAACACCGTCTGCTGTCCGACCATACGATACTTCAAACGCCCCAACATCAACACCAACTCAGGATGAAAGTCACTGATACCCAGCTGCAAAATTGCCTGCTCACCCTCATCACGCATCGTCTGATCCAACTCCTCCGTCACCCGCTTGATCGTTTCACCGATACGAGAAGGATGGATGCGACCATCGACAATCAAACGCTCCAACGTAATGCGTGCAATCTCCCGCCGCACAGGGTTGAAACAAGATACTATCACCGCTTCAGGCGTATCATCGATAATCAAATCGACACCCGTTAACTGCTCAATCGCCCGAATGTTACGCCCCTCGCGCCCGATAATACGCCCCTTCACATCATCACTGGGAATCGACACCACCGTCACCGTCGCATCGCTGACAAATTCACTGGAAATACGCTGCACTGCAGCACTGATAATCGACCGCGCCTGCTGGTCAGCCTCCTGACGCGTCTCCTCCTCGATCTTACGCAACTTCTCCCGCGCCTCCTGACGCGCCTCACTCGCAATACTACGGACCAACTCCTGCCTTGCCTCCTCGACCGACATGCCTGTGACCCGCTTGAGCCTGTCCTTCACGCGCTGCAAATTATCATCGGTTTCGTCAGCCAAACGCCGATAACGAGACTCCTCGTCACGCAAAGCCTGCTCCTGCTGCGTGATCGCCTGCTCCTTCTTCCCCAACAACTGCAACTTACTCTCGATCGCACGCTCCCGCTGACGAATCTTATTCTCCAGCTTAATCAACTCCTGCCGACGCTGCTTTGTTTCCTTCTCAAACGAGCGACGACGACGATTGTTCTCCTCCCTCGCCTCATCCAACGCCCCCTGCACAAGCCGATCAGATTCCCTGCGGGCACTCTCAATCATCGTCTGCGATTCCTGCTGCGCCTTCTCATACACCGCAGCCATGCGGCGACGATGCACAGAAGTACCGACCACAAACAACCCCAACGCCGCGCCCCCAACGCAGACCAGCACAATAATGAACGTAGCTTCCACCCTGCTCCCTTCCCGCTGCGAGCACAAAAAAAGCCCAGCAGAGAATGCTGGGCTTACCCGTAGTCTTTGCTGTCATCGTCAGTTTTGAAGGACAAACTCAACCCTTCGATTCTGAGACCACGCCGTCTCGTCGCTACCCTCGACCGCAGGCCTCTCCTCCCCGTAACTTATAGTTGGCAAACGATTTTCGTCAATACCCAGTTGCACTAAATAATCCTTAACCGCCTGCGCACGCCGTTGCCCCAACGCCAAGTTGTACTCGGTCGAACCACGCTCATCGCAATGCCCCTCCAACTTGAGCGACACATCGCTGTTGTCCTGCAGATAGCGAGACACCTCGTCGATATTCGCCTGCGCCTGCGCATCCAACGCATGAGCGTCGAAAGCAAAATAAACCGTGCGCTCGGAAACCGCCATCGTCTCCCCCGCAGGAGCGACATCGAGATCACTCGGCAACTCCATCTGCGGAGGAGGAGCAGACTCATCGACCTGCACAGGCTCCTCAGGTGCTTTGTCCCCAGCACAGGCAGACAACAACCCCAGCACCGCCAACACCACCATCCACCGTCCCATCACCGCTTTTCCGCTTCGCACCACGCCGTCAGGCAGCGGTTGCCCCGTTGTTTTGCTGTTCACTTGCTGATTCTCCTCGTGTTGTAAGTCCAAGACCGCACCCTACTCCCATTATACCTGCAATCGTTCTCCAAGCTAAGGGTAACTTTTAAAAAAATGAAATAATTCGATACTTTAGCAAACAAACGGGCGGCACTTGCCACCCTACACCTGTCTTCTCACCCAGCGCCGTATCCGCTGTGGAAGCTCGCCATAGCTAGCACAGGACATCAACACTAACACATCGCCCCGCTGTAGCTTATCTTCCAACCATCGCCGCAAATCCTCGTCGTCACTGCAAGCATACGCTTGCTTGCCGATCTTACTCGCTAGTGCCTGCGTGCTCATGCGTTCCGTCGCCCTGATGCGAGTATCGACCGCACAATGCCGCAAAGCCACAAGGTCAGCCACTCCAAGACTGCGGACATACTCCTGGAAAAAAACATTGCGTTTGCTCGACGCACTCTTGCAATCGAACACCGCGAGCAGACGACGGTTAGGATACTTCTCCCGCAACGTTGTCAACACCGACTGCACCGCAGTGGGGTGATGGGCAAAATCCTCATAACAGTCGATACCGTTTTGCTTGAACAAATGCTGCAAGCGCTTTTTCACCCCCCTGAACGAAGCAAAGCCATACCTGAGAGAAGGCAAATTCTTGCAGCCGAGCGCGATAATTCCCCCCAACGCCATCGCCATGTTAGCGGCATTGTGCGCCCCAAACAACAAAGGGCGCAGCTGTAACTTCCCAAACGCGCGCAGCTGCACCTCAAAGTAACGACTGCGAGGAGGATAATTGAGCACAATGACATCCGCCATCTCGTTCCGCTGGTAGGGAGATACCGTGACACAGGCGATCTCATGCTTGTCGAGTAAAGCAGCGACGTTAGGACAGTCAATGTTTGCCACAATATGCTGGGGATCTTCCACCATCGACACCAAACGCGCGAACTGATCGAGCAGCTCCTGCACGTCATGATAGATATCGACATGGTCGAGTTCGATGGTGTTGAGCAGCAAATATTTGGGGCGGTAAAAGAGAAACTTCGCTCCTGGCGAAAAAAACGAACTGCCATACTCATCGCCCTCGATGCAAAACAAATCGCCCTTGCCCAGGCGAAAACTGCGCGGCGTGTTGAGAGGCACACCCCCGACCAAATAACTGGGGTCTTTGTTCAAACTCATCAGCAAATGCGCTAACAACGCCGTCGTCGTCGTCTTGCCATGCGTGCCCGCCACAACCACCGCACTCTTGTCCTGCAACACCGTATCGCCGATCAACTGCGGAAAACTCGTGTACGGTATCTTGTTGCTGAGCACATACTCGACTTCTGGATTGTCTTCCGCAATGTGATTGCCGATGACCACCATGTAAGGGTTAGTCTCGATCAAATGCGACGCAGCATAACCTTCAAAAAAAGTTATGCCCGCATCCTCCAACATATCGCTGATAGGCGGGTAGACCTCTTTGTCACTGCCGAACACCGCAAAACCAAACTCTTTGCAATAACCCGCCGCCGCGGCCATGCCCGTGCCCGCAATCCCGATGAAATAGAGAGCTGCATCGATACGACTCTTGGGTGTGTCTAGTTTGCTAACGTCCAAACGAGTTTTTCTCCCCTGATCACCCCCCGCCCACCGATAGGAAGCGGCGAGAGAGGAGCACTATGCCCAAAATCATCCGTCGTGTAAACAGGACAAGTAACCCGCGCCTGCCACGTAGCATACAAACGCGCGAGACTGCCCTCCAGCTGTTCAAAACGTCCCAACACTATCGCCCGTACACCGTCGAGCATACCGCTGAAACGCCACTGATTGAGGTAACGCAACAACCTCCCTTCACTCTCATTGACATCCTCGAAAAATAAAATATAACCCGCCAGTTCCCGTGGCAAGTAGGGCGTAGCCAACAAATTCGTCAACACCGAAAAACAGCCGCCGAACAACGTTCCCGCTACTTCTTCCGTGCCGTAATCCCCCCGCGCCGTAACTGCCAGCATACCCCCCCCACATGTGCCGCGTAGGATAGCGAGTAGCGTACGCATCGCCTCGCTGTCCAGATCCCCCCACGCGGCACTGCCTGGCATCGCAGCGCTGAGACCGACAAAACCACACTGCGTCCACAAGGCGCTGTGCAGGGCGGAGATGTCCGAGAAGCCGATTACACGCTTGGAGCGTGACAAGCGCGCATAAGGGATCGACGGCAGCACGTCGGACGTGCCATAACCACCGCGCACGCAGAGCAAATGTGCGTCATCATCAGCACACAACGCCGCGCGTAAGTGCCGACGCTTGGCTTCTTCGTCCGCAAAAACGGGCGGAACAGTGCCGATGTCGATGCCACGCGCCCGCAACTGTTGCACACGACCGTGCAGGTCAGCCTCGGTCACTGCGCAGGCAGGTGCTATCATGTTGACGCGTGGAGTTATGGTTTCTTCCCGCGGTAAACTACCGCCGCTCCCGTGCGCAAGAAAGAAACGGTCTCGCTGTAGACGAACACCGTCCCCGCCGCTAGCCAGTAGCCGTCTGCGTTTTGGGCGATAACTTGATACTCCCCGTAGTTGAGGTTGAGGAAGACGCTGCGGGTTACACCGCCCTCCTGCACAGCCCAGGCTGTGTGCACATCCCTGCCTTCCGTATCCACGAGGCGCAGGGAGACCGCGGCGGCATCTTCGCCTTGCCGTGCTCCGTACTCGATCACCGCGCTGCCGAGACTCGCATCGTGCGTGGTATTCGCGAGCAATGCCGTATTCTCGATGAGTCCCCGCAGCAGGAGTGGGACAAACCCCACGGGTGCGGTGTCGGTAAACTGATAGAGCGTGTCTTCGAATTCCGCGTCACGGGTAACCGCATGGCTGCGACCGCGATGCCAGATGGGGGCGGTTTCTAGCAAGCCGTCGGCGGCTTTAGCCAGATAGCTATCGTCACCGACCATGCGCATCTGCACAAAATCAACTATCTCTTCTGTAGCTTGTCCTTGCACAGGGCGGTGCATATCAGCGGCGATCGCCAGCCAGCTGCGATATGCCTGTCCTTCACGCAGGGTAAAAATTTCCTCGCGATGATGCCCCGCTGCCAGCCCGACGGTGAACACGGCACGGTGCTGCCCCTCCGCGTCAGCGATGAACAGGGTCAGCGGGCCTGGAGCGACGTTGAACAAACAAAAACGGTTGTCCTGTCCTGTCGCCTGTTGTTGGGGAGCGAGCAGTTGCAGTCGGTTGAAGTAGTAAACACCGTCGGCAGGCACATCGCTGGTGACCACGAAGTCTGTCTCTCCCTGCGTGCCCGCGAGCACCGCACACAGTGAGGCCAAGCGTGTATCCTGGCTACGTCCGACGATCGTCTGCAGCGCAGCGAAGGATAGCTCCCGTCGCACTGTCAGGCGATAACGACCCTGCTGTTTGCGCACGAAAATTTCCTGCCAGGCGGGCATATAACGTCCCTGCGGGTCGTGCAGTTTCAACAACAGCCGCGCCTCTTCGGGCACCGCCGCGATCCGCACCACCCCCCTTGCATCCGTTCGTAGCTGTAGAGACGAGCCGAGCAAACTGACCTGCATACCGCTGACAGGGTAATGTGCGCTCGCCGTCGTACGTTCATCGACAACTTGAATCTCCACCTGACGGTAGGCAACCTGCGCCCGCTCCAGTTTAAAGATTAGAGATTCTTTCGTTGCGCGCTGCGCGCGCTGCGGCGGGGCGTGCAGAGGCGATGACTGCTCGAGCTGAGCTTGCCATAACGACGCGGGCAGTGCTGGCTCGGCGGGAGTTGCATGGCTACTGGCTAGCTGCACAGGTGCTGCTTGTACTTGCAGGGGCAAGATGTGCAGTGTCTTGGCGATGATGAAGACGACCTCGCTTTCACCTGCTTGCAGTGCTGTGAGGCTGTTGTTTTCTGGTTGCCAGGCAATTGTCTCCGTGTGGCGAGGGTACACTTCGACCTCGGCAGGAGCGAGCCCTTGTAGTTTTAGCGTCAACTTCGTGCCCGCGGTAAGGACAGGGTAGGCGGGGGAAAAAACTACCGTCCCCGCCTCACGATATAGTGTTAGCGTTGTGCCTGTTGTCGTGTGTTGCGTCTCCGCGGACGGTATTGCGCTTGCCAGCAGCGTGCGCACCCCGACACTGTGTTGCATCAGTCGGGCAACGTCGATTCTGGCGACCAGCTGCGGCTCCGCCAGTGCTGCGGTAGACAGCAACAAAACGAGCAAAAAATAAACGACAGTGCATCCTTTCACATCTGACTCTCCCGCTCAGGCTGGGGAAGACACTCCTCCCGCTTTTGCCATCGGAGCGTCTCATCTTCTATTTTACCCAATTTGATTTTTTTTGGGAATTGTAGGTGTGCCTTCGTGCAGCAAGCGACCGCCGTAGCACCCGCCGCCTGGTCCTAGTTGTATCAGCCAGTCGCAGGCGGCGATGAGTTCGGCGTTGTGTTCGATCAAGACCAGTGTCGTCCCTGCGGTGCGTAATTTTTGGAAAAGCTGCAACAGCTTGGCGATATCGACATGGTGCAGACCGCGGCCTGGTTCGTCGAGCAAGAGCAGGGTGTGGCTGTCGGCTTTTGCCAGACAGGGCACGAGTTGCAAGCGTTGACTTTCACCGCCTGACAGCTGTGTGATGGCACGACCGAGTTGCAGATGGCCGAGACCGAGATCGCACGCGGCTTGTAGTGTTGCGTGTACTTTGCTGAAATTACGAAAAAATTGTGCAGCACGAGCGATGCTCAGTGCTAGCACGTCGCTGATGCTGAGACCGCGCCAGGTAATACTGTCGAGCGCGGCATCGTAGCGTTTTCCCTGACAGACGCGGCATGGGGTAGCTGGCAGGTAGGCAACACTGGCCGCTACCAGCCCCGCCCCGCGGCAGGAGGAGCACCGTCCGCGACTGGCGGTGCTCAGGGAAAAATCGCTGACGCTGAAGCCTGCGATCTGGCTTTCTTTTAGTTGTCCGAACAGGCGGCGCAGCGGGGCAAAAATATCGAGTTGCGTGACGACCAGGCTGCGTTGTCGTGCTGCTAAAGGGCGGCGGTGGACAAAATAAATTTTGCGCATCGCCTCAAACCCACGCAGTCGGCGAGGGTTGTGTGTGTCGTCTTGCCGCGCCCGCAACATGCGGTAGAGGCAGTGTTCGAGCAAACTCGATTTGCCCGCTCCTGCTACGCCTGTGATGATGTTGATGCCGTGTGGCAGTAAACGCACCCGTTCGATGTGCAGGTTATTGAGGCGCGGGGGGTAAACTTCTAAAAATTTTCGTGTGGGTGTGGGTGTGATGGCGGGGGTGGGGGAGGGATGGCAGAGAAATTCTGCGGTCGCTGAACTGCGCCGAAAACGTTCACGTTCATCATAGCTGAATTTTGCCACCACCTCTCCGCCTTGTTCGCCGCCGCCGTGGCCGAGATCGATGATGCAATCGGCTTTTTCCAGCATGACACGGTTATGATCGACGATGATAACGGTATTGCCGTTTTTTTTGAGACGCACAAACTTCTGCCACAACTGTGCGACTTCGGTCGCCGCAAGACCTTGACTGGGTTCATCGAAGATGTAGATAACACCGTTTAGGTTTTCGTTGCTCAGAGTTGCGATTCTGGTTTTTTGCCATTCTCCGCCCGATAGGCCGTGCAGTCGTGTCGCTAGGGTTAGGTAGTCGAGGCCGAGTTCTTGCAGTTGGAGGAGTTCACTGCTGATGCGTTGCAAAACTGTGCGCAGGTGAATGGCTAAGTGCGGGGTAGCGAGCAATTGTCTCACTATCTTTTGCTGGGCATCGAGCATCATGTTCTTGATCTGGGGCAACGAATGGGTGGCGACGGTAATGGCGTGCAGGTCAGCGGGTATTCCTGTGCCGTGACAAGCTGGGCAGGGTTGCTTGGCGGTGTTTTTTTTCCCGCGGCATGTGCCGCATGGTCGTGCAAAGTGCTGTGCTTCTAGGGGTGGCCAGGTGAAGTTGCATTGTGGGCAGCTGGCTGCGGTAGTGAAGTACTGTGTGTGTCGCAGGCGTTGTTGTCGGTAGTGTGCGGTGTGGCAACGTCCGTCACCGAGCAGTAGTGCTTGTTCGATGCTGCGGGTGAGGCGTGCTTCGCATCCTGTTTTGAGATGGATGACATCGACGAGGGCACTGACGGTGTCGGTGCCGCTCACGGCGGGCAGGGCATCGCCATCGTCGAGGGTGTAGAGTTTATCAGCGATGATGACTCGCAGGTATTTTTGTTGCAGGGTTTGCCAATCTTGACGGGTGTAGTTTTTTTGCGTGGGCAGTGGGGCGGCGATGACGAGGGTGGTAGGGGCGGGCGAGGCGAGCAGTGTGGCGCTAATATCTGCGGAGGTGGAGGGGGTAGTCGGCACATTGTGTTGGGGACATTTTCTTTCTCCTAGGGCGGCGAAGACGATGTGCCACAGTTCGCTGAGTCCCGTTACTTCTCCGAGCGATGCTGTGGCACTAGGAGGAGGTACAGCTTGCGGCAAGATCAGGGCGGGGGACAGACCGTGGATGGACTTGACGGCGGGGCGGGTGAATCCTTGTAGCAATTTGCGGGCGTGCAACGACATGGTGTTGAAGAAACGCCGCTGTGCTTCGCGCAGGATAACGTTCAGCACCAGGGTGCTTTTGCCTGCTCCGCTGACTCCGCTGACGACGGTGATGGCTTGGCGGGCGATAGTTACGTCGATGTGGCGCAGGTTATGTTCGGAGGCGCCTTTGATAACGATATCAGGCATCGGCGCTATCACACAGGTATGCGTCGATAATTTGACAGCAACGCATGAAGCTTTGCGGGTCAGCGTTTTTTGTGCCGTACAGGTCTGCGGCGGGACCGTGGTCGGGGGAAATGCGCAGTATCGGCAGCCCGCCGCTGATGTTGACCGCGTCGTAGGCAGCACATGTTTTCAGGGGGGCGAGTCCTTGATCGTGGTACATGGCTAGCACTCCGTCGTATCTGCCTGCACGGGCGGCGTGAAAAATACTGTCGGCGGCGTGTGGCCCTGTAATGCGGCCGTCTACTTCTCGTTGGGCGGCAGCGAGGGCGGGGGCGATAATCTGTGTGTCTTCGTCACCGCAAAGCCCACCGTCACCGCAGTGGGGGTTGAGAGCGCAGACGGCGATGCGTGGTTGCGGGCGTGCGAGCAGGGTAGTGAGGGTGTGGGCGAAAAGTTTTAGTTTGTTGTAGACGAGTGCTGTGGTCAGGGTTGTGGGCAGTTCACGGATAGCGAGGTGGTTGGTAACGAGAGCGACGTTGAGTGTGGGGCTGCTCAGCACCATGATGGTCTCGCAGGCATAGAGTTGGGCGAAGAATTCTGTCTGGCCACGATAGGCAAATCCCGCCGCGGCGCAGTTTTGTTTGTCGATGGGGCAGGTCAGCACGGCGTAGCGGCCGCGGTAGGCGATGGCGTGCAGACTGTGCAGGGCTGCGTTAGCCAGAGTGCCGCGTTGGTGGGCGGTCAGGGCGGTGGTTGGCACGCAGCAGTCAGCTTGTCCGATGTCGTGAAAATAGTTACCGTGTGGCAGCGGTGCGACGAAATCGAGTGCGGTCAGGGGGGTGAGTTTCTGTTTATTTTGGGTTTGTTCTTGCCAGTGCCAGGCACTGCCGATAACGACCGATGGATATGGTCGTGGGAGCAGGTGTTGCAGAATAGCGATAGAGATGCTGTGCGGGTCACCGAGTGTTATGAACAGCATTGTCGTTCCTTTTTTTTGCGGTTCGCAACGCGGCTTAGGCTTGACCCTTGTGACAAACGGGGCTATCGTTGCGGGCAGTTTTTGCCGCGTTATGTTTCGTTCGGTCATCTTGGGGTTTCGGTTTGGTTTCCGTCCGTGTGCTTGTGGGTGCGCTGCTGACCGCGGTCGTTTTTTTCATTAGCAGTTCTTGGCTTTTTTCTCAAATGTTGCCGCGTGTAATTTATGGTGAGGATGATCGTCATGACCTGTACCAGCTCGCGGCGGAGCGTTGGCGGGAGTTGGCGAGGGGGACGGCTTTGCTGGTCGATCGTGCGCAGATACGGGAGTTGGTGGACGGGGAAGTTTCTTTACGGTTGGTCACGAAGAAATTGGGTAAGAGGTACAATCTTTGTGCTGGGGAGAGGTATGGGGAACAGCCTAGTGCGGGGAGTTGCTCTGGTTTTTTAGTCGGCGATGATGTTTTGGTTTCTGCGGCACATTGTTTTCTCGATGCGGGTTCTTGTCAGGCGACCGCGGTGGTGTTCGATTACTCTTATCACAGCAGTGATGTTGATCCGACGCATTTGCCATACGGTGCTGTTTATTATTGCCAGGAGGTTTTGGCGCGGGTTTACGAAATTGCAGATGGGTTAGATTTTGCGGTTTTGCGTCTCGATCGTGCGGTACGGGGCAGGAAACCACTTACCTTGCGGGAGCGGGGGGAAGTTGTGCGGGGAGAAACGATGGTGGTGATCGGTCATCCGTTAGGTCTGCCGACCAAAATCAGTCATGGCATGGTTAGGTCGGCGCATAAGCGTGATTATTTTGTTATCGATGCCGATCTGTGGACGGGTAATTCTGGTTCACCTGTTTTCGATGCTCGCACTGGCATCGTCAGTGGTTTGGTGGCGCGTGGGGAAGAGGATTTTGTCTTTGATCGCGAGGGTGACTGTCAGTTATCGAAGGTTTGTGCTCCTGATGCTTGTGATGGCGAGCAGGTAATTCGTGCTACACGGTTTGTTGATTTTGTGCGGCCGTATCTGTAGTGGGTAGACTTTATCGTGCAGTGAGGCTACCTTCAGGGCATGGCGGGTCAGGTTTTAATCGGCATCGGTTCGAATCTCGGCGACAGGGTTTCTTATCTCCATCGTGCGCTCAGTGCGGTGCAGGCTTGTTGCGGGACGGTACTTGATGTTTCTTCATGCTACGAATCGGAAGCGGTCGGTGGTTATGCTGATCGGCGTTTTCTCAATGCTGTGTTCTGTTGTGAAACTCGTTTTATGCCTCAGGGGTTGTGGGCACAGTTACAGACGATTGAGGCACAGTTGGGGCGCATGCGTAGGTCGCGCTGGGCTAATCGCACGATAGATCTCGATATTTTATTGTGGCAAAACGCGCACGGCGAGGCTGAGTCGTTAAATTTACCACATTTAAAAATTCCTCACCCGCGCATGTTATGGCGGGATTTTGTTCTGTTACCTGCTGCGGAGATTGCCCCTCGTTGGCAGCATCCGCACTGTCAGCGGCCGCTCAGCGAAGTTCCGCTGGGTATGACAAGCGTTGTCCACAAGCTTCCCCAGGAACTATAAGGGCTGTTACTGTCCTTGCAAGTCTTACTCCGCAAAGCTTAGGGGTGCGAATAAAAAAACGTCTTAAATTATTTGCGGTTAGGGTTTGGGTTAGGTGATAATGGAAGAAGAGGTTGTCTCGACAGCCTCTTGAGGAGGCCGTGGTCGTGTCTCTGCGGGTGTCTGTGTTTAACCTAGGGAGGATCGGACTTTGATCGGGAAAAAGAAAAAAACAGTGGCGAGGAAAAAGGTTGCGGGCAGAAGAAAATCTGCGGTAGGCAAAAAAGCCACTGTGGCTAGAAAGCCTGCGCCCGCGAAGAAAAAAACGGCAACCAAGAAGCGTCCTGTAGTTAGAAAGAAGGCGACGGTAGGGCGCACCACGAAGAAGACTGTTGCCAAGAAACGCAGCAGATCCGCCAAGAAGGCTGCAGTGCGCAAGACTGTTGCTAAAAAACGCGGCAGGCCAGCCAAAAAAACAGCTGCCAAAAAGTTAACTACGAAAAAAACCGCGACAAGAGGGCGCGGCAGGCCAACAAAAAAAACCCTCACCAGAGTTGGCCGCCGTCGCGGCTGACAAGTCTGACCCTGGGGGCGGAGCTAGCAAGCGGCAAGGAGCTAGCAAGCGGCAAACAAGCCTGGCTTACTCTTCCCCCACGAACAGCGGTAGCAGTGCCGCACCGAACACTCCTGAGGAATCGCCGAGTTCGTTGGCTCTCAGTTGCGGCGGATTTTTTTTGACGAATAGTTCTCGCTGCATGTCTGCGGCGAGGGTTTGGTAGATGGTTGTTTGTCTACTTATCCCTCCTCCGAACACGATGTAGTGGGGGTCGAAGGTGTTGCTGAGATCGGCCAGCAGTTGTGCTAGATGTTGGCGGTATTGGTTGATGGCTGCGAGTGCGGCGGGGTCTTTTTTTTTCTCCAGCGCAAAGATAGCGGCGGCTTGCAGCTGTTGTTGGGCGTAGGCGGGGCGGTGTTGGTTGAAGTTTGCTTCCAGCGCCGAGCCTGAGAGGTATTGTTCGGCGCAGCCCCTGCGTCCGCAGTAGCACATCTTGCCGTCTCTGACGAAGGTGCGGTGTCCTAGTTCCAGGGCTGAGTTGTCTTTCCCTCTGAACATGTGCCCGTGGTAGAAGAGTCCGCCGCCGAGTCCTGTGCCGAGAATCACTCCGATGGCTATTTGTTGGGTGAGGGGCACGCCGCGTCGATGGTGAAAGTCGATGCCGATGTTGCCCATCGCTTCGGCGAAGACGAAACAGTTGGCATCGTTTTCGCAGATGCACTTGCCTTTGAAGTTAAGTGCTGAGCTGAGGTCGTGGCGCAGGTCTTTGCCGATTAGGACGAGGGTATTGCCGTTGACCATCTGCATTGTGTTGTCCACTGCGCCAGGAAGGCCGACACCGATACCAGCGAGCTGGTCGAGGGTGATTCGGTGTCGCTGACAGGCTTTGCTGATGAGTTGGGAAATTTTTTTGACCAGTTGGGTATAGCCTTGTTCTCTGGCGGTATCGACGCGCTCGCGGCTGATGATAGCGAAGGTATCCGTATAGTCGTGGGGAGGGGTATGCAGCCAGTTGTGGTAGTCTTTTTTTATCTGCACCAGGGCACATTCTATTTTGCTGCCGCCGACATCTATCCCGATGACGTGGGTGGCGGTCATGGTGTGCCTCGCGTGGTTGCTCGGTAGAAGCGAAATTCGATTTCGATGTGTGCGTCGCGTGGCAGGCGGCTAACTCCGACGGCACTGCGTGTGGGAGGGGTGGTGGTGACGAATATTTCCTCCCAAGCTCGGTTGACGAGGTGGAACTCCTCGAAACAGGCGCAGAAAATCGTCGCGTGGATGAGGTTGTCGAGGGTGAGGCCGAAGTCTGGCAGGCTGGCCTGCATGTTGTGCAGGATGGTGCGGGTTTCGGCGTAAGTTCCGCCGTCGACGAGTTTGCCGCTGTCGATGTCGATACCGATCTGCCCTGCCATTTGGTAGAACGAACCGCACTTAACCATCGAGCTGTAGTGGAAAGCCGTCGCGGGCAATCGCGACGAGGTCAGTATCTCGCGCACGGGCACTCCTCACTCACCTGACTGCTGCAGTAGACGTGCCGTGTGATCGGTGTGCAACGCATCGATGATTTCCTGCAAGTCGCCGTTCATGATTTCTTCCAGACGGTAAAGGGTAAGATTGATACGATGGTCGCTGAGTCGCCGTTGTGGAAAATTGTAAGTGCGAATTTTTTCGCTGCGATCGCCACGTCCGATTTGTTGTTTGCGCTCGGCACTGAGCGAGGCACGCTGCTCGATCTCTGCCTTCTCCAGTAAACGTGCTTGCAGTATTTTTATAGCACGCGCCCTGTTTTTGTGTTGTGAACGCTCATCCTGACACTCGACCGCCAAGCCACTCGGCCTATGCACGATACGCACCGCCGAGTCGGTAGTATTGACATGCTGTCCCCCCGCCCCCGAAGCACGACAAACACTGATGTCGAGATCGGCAGGGTCGAGCTTGATGTCGATGTCATCCGCTTCGGGCATGACCGCCACCGTGCAGGCACTGGTGTGCACCCGTCCCTGTGATTCGGTGACAGGCACACGTTGCACACGATGCACACCCCGCTCGAACTTCAAACGACTGAAGACATCCTTGCCGCTGATCAGCACGACCAATTCCTTGAAACCGCCGTTGGCCGACAGCGTGGCACTCAAACGTTCCGTCCGCCAACCCACGCGATCGGCATAACGCTGATACATACGAAACAAATCCGCGGCAAACAACGAAGCCTCCTCACCACCCGTGCCCGCCCGAATCTCCAATAGTACGTTTTTTTTGTCACGGGGATCTTGGGGCAGCAACAGCAGCATCAACCGTCGCTGCATCGCCTCCAGCTTACTCTGTAAACTGTCAAGTTCCTCCTTGGCAAGTGCTTTCAGCTCCGTGTCGCTCTCCTGCCGCAGCATCGTAGTGGCCGCTTCCTTCTCGGCCAACAACTGCTTGTAGGCACGATAAGTGCTGACAACTTCTCCCAGCGCGGCTCGCTCTTGCGACAACTCCCGTAGACGATCGCGGCTGAGGTCTGGCTTGAGCAACTCCGCTTCAATCTCGGCGAAGCGTCGACTCACACCGTCGAGTTTGGCAAACATTATTTCTGGGCGGACTTGCGCTTACCGTATTTGCGCTCGAATTTCTCGATGCGACCCGCAGTATCGACGAGCTTTTGCTTGCCCGTGAACAGAGGGTGACAGGCACTGCAAATCTCCACCGTAACCTCTGGCAGCGTCGAGACAGTCACGAACGTCGCCCCGCACGCACATCTGATAGTAACGGGAAACATCTGCGGGTGAATGTCTTCTTTCACGTCGCCCTCAGCTGTTCATCATTTCCAAAAATTCCGCGTTGGTCTTGGTCTTCTCCATCTTGTCGAGCAAAAATACCATCGCGTCGACAGTGTTGAGCGGTTGCAACAACTTGCGCAAAATCCACATGCGGTTGAGCACATCCTTCGGCAACAACAACTCCTCCTTGCGTGTCCCCGACTTGTTGATATCGATCGTCGGATAGATACGCTTCTCGACAAGTCGACGATCGAGATGCACCTCCATGTTGCCTGTGCCCTTGAATTCCTCGAAAATCACCTCATCCATACGTGAACCCGTGTCGACCAACGCCGTGGAGATAATCGTCAGCGAGCCGCCCTCCTCGATGTTACGGGCCGCACCAAAAAAACGCTTCGGCTTGTGTAAGGCATTGGAATCAACACCACCCGAAAGAATCTTGCCCGACGGCGGCACAACCGAATTGTAAGCACGCGCCAGACGAGTGATCGAGTCTAGTAAAATTACCACATCGTGCTTGTACTCCACCAAACGCTTGGCCTTCTCGATGACCATCTCCGCCACCTGCACATGTCGCTGCGCAGGTTCGTCGAAGGTCGAACTGATCACCTCACCCCGTACCGAACGTTCCATGTCAGTAACCTCTTCGGGACGCTCGTCGATCAACAACACGATCAACACACACTGCGGATGGTTTTTCGCTAGCGAATTGGCAATGTTCTGCAACAAAATCGTCTTGCCCGTACGTGGCGGTGCGACAATCAACGACCGCTGTCCCCTGCCGATGGGAATCATCAAATCAAGTATACGACAGGAAAACGTCGAACCAGGACCGTCGATCTCCATCTGAAAACGCTCCAGCGGATACAACGGAGTGAGATTATCAAAAATAATTTTCTCAAAATCAGGATTGGGCGACTCGCCGTTGACACGCTCTACCTTCAGCAAAGCAAAATAGCGCTCGCTGTCCTTCGGTGGACGAATCTGCCCCGACACCGTATCGCCCGTGCGCAGATTGAAACGCCGAATCTGCGAAGGCGAGACATAAATGTCATCAGGGCCAGGCAGATAGTTGTAGTCGGGGGCACGCAAAAAACCAAAACCATCAGGCAAGGTCTCCAACACACCTTCACCGTAAATATGCCCGCCCTTTTCGGACTGCGCCTGTAACAGCGAGAAGATCAACTCTTGCTTGCGCATACTGTTTGCGCCGTCAACCCCCAAGTCCTTCGCCATGCGGTTCAACTCGGAAATGCGCAGCTTCTTGAGATCCTTGAGGTTAACCTTGTCGCCCACATCCGCATCCGATCTTCTGCCAGAAACCGCTGACTGCCGTTCTTTATTCACCACTCACCTGCAAATCGACACCGCCCTTCGTGCCGCACACACCCGCTGAGTGCGGCGAGGCACAACGCCAGATGGCATCTGTTAACTCAAAGCTGAAGACAAGTGCAAGCCAGAATCGCACCTAAACGCAGAAAAAACGCCCCGCTCCCTGCCACCATATCATAAGACATAACTGAGGTGATAGGGGAAGATAAAAATAATTTTTTCTGTCTCCTCGCACAAAACTCAGCGGTGCGTGGTTCGTTTTTCGGCTACGGTAGGAGATTATCAGCGAAGACTGTGGAGACTAGCGATGGTGGACGAACAGGAATTACGTGTGTTGAAGATGGTGGTGCACGCCGCCTCCCAACAGACCTACTGCTGGCTACATCCCGACAAGCTGCAGGATGTCTATACTGTGTTACCAGGCTGGCGGGGGCACGGTGTTGCCATGCGGGAGCTGTCGTGCAACGCTTGGCAAGAACTGGTGTGGATGTTGGACGGTCGGTGGCGGGACATGTTCCCTCACTCGCCCTTACGCCGAGCCCTGCGCCAGCACACCACACTGGCGCAACTGCTGCATAAGCACGTGCAAAGCTGTGCACGGCGGGGGGCACAGATCATCGTCTGGGGAGATCGCTTGTATCCCGCCCGCTTGCGTACCATCCCCGACCCGCCGCTGGCTTTGACTGCGCTCGGCAACACGTCGTTGCTGACACGCCCCTCCGTTGCAGTGGTCGGTTCACGCAAAGCTTCGCCCCGCGGCCTGCACGAGTCGTTCGCACTCGGACGTATCGCGGCGCAACGAGGATGGGTGGTGGTCAGCGGAGGAGCATACGGCTGCGACATCGCTGCCCATCGCGGCGCGCTGGCTACCTCCGTCGCGCCCGTGCCCGCCATTGTGGTGTTCGCTGGCGGTCTGAGCTCACTGCATCCATACGGCAATGCTGGTGTTTTCCGCACCCTCTTGCAGCAAGGGGCGCTGTTCGTCAGCGAGCGACTGTGGCACTCACCTAGCCGCCCTAGCGATTTCCCTATCCGCAATCGCGTTATCGCGGGTTTAGCGCCGACCTTGATGGTGATGGAGGCGAGCGAACGTTCTGGTGCACTGCTGACTGCGGGTATGAGTCTCAATCAGGGCGCTGAAGTGTGGGTGTTGCAGCACCCGTGCGATGTGCGCACCGCAGGCGGTCAACGCCTGATCGCAGAGGGCGCACCCAGCTTTGCCACGGCATCTTTTTGGCAACAGGAGGCACTGACATGAGCATCGCTCGTCTGCGTGAATTTTTCACCGACCCTACCGTCATGGAAGTATTGATCAACGGCACAGCTTCGCTGACTGTGATCAGTCAAGAGGGACGCACGGTGCACGATTCGATTTTTCAGGCCAGAGACGAGATGGTGCGTTGGCTGCAAGATTTTGCTTTCGCACAGGGTGTGCGGCTCGATCCTCGCAAACCCTTCAGCGGTGGGTTACTGGAAAGATACAGTTTGCGCTGGCACTGTCTTATCCCGCCCGTGGCCATCGACGGCCCCATTCTCTCGGTACGTAAGCACGCTTTTGCTGCCTTGAACTTGCAAAATTTTCACGATCCACAAGCACTGTTGCCGCAATGTCGGCGTTTGATCGCACAGGGCAAGCCACTGCTCATCTGTGGGGCCACCGCGAGCGGGAAGACGACTTTTCTCGCTACCCTACTGCGGCAAATGTGCACACAAGAGCGGGTAATGATTGTAGAGTCTCTCGTCGAACTGCCGTGTTCCTCCCGTCTCTGGGTGCGGTGTCAAGCACTTGCACAAGGGATCGCAGGCGATGGCGAGGTAAAATTAGAGACACTGCTGGAAGAAATGTTACGCCTGCGTCCCGACCGCTTTGTCCTCGGCGAGCTGCGAGGACAGGAGATCGTGGCCTTTGTCAAGGCACTGACGGTAGGACACCTCGGCTTGCTGACCACCCTGCATGCCGAGTCTGTGCCACAGGCACGGGCACGTCTGCGTTTTTTGCTGCAACTCTACCGATGCGGTTCAACCGCTCCCGACACATGCTTGCAAGGCTTAAACTACGCCATTCTCAAACGCGGCAACCCACCTGTGTTAGCGGAGGTGCACGTAGCCTAGCGCTAGTTGAAAAAAAGCGCCGCCTTGCGTATGAACTATCCCAAAGAAAAATCGCGCCCGATAAAATCAAGGGTAGGCACGTTGCGAAATTTATTGGCAGAGGCGGTAACGACGAAGGATGCGTCCGTTGCCTGCTGTAGCTCGGTGTGTACCTCGTGGAAGAAAATAACCTTCGTCGAACGCGCGTTGTGACCGCGGATGTTGACCGCGGTGTGGGCTGGTTCACCTGTGTTGCGGTCACGATAAAACTGCGTGGCGATAATCTCACCTTGCACGACGAATTTCGGTTCGGCAAAGCCCATGCCGAACGGTTTCATGTCTGCCAACTGGTCGAGCAGTCGCAGAGTGCAGAGTTCTTTGGGTAGCTGGCAGTCGAAGTCGATGCGGCTTTCCCATAACGCGGGTTGTGCGGTGCGCTGTTCTTCTGCGTAGGCGAGTAGGGCTGCGTGCAGTGCGGTGCGTTGGGCGCGGGCAAAACTAAAACCACCTGCGGCGCGATGCCCGCCGAATTTGGTCAACAGCTGTCTCGCACTGTGCATTGCGGCGGTGACATCGAAACCTGCGATGGCACGAGCTGAGCCTTTGCACAGGGGATCGCGGTCGTTGAACAGAAAGGTCGGGCACCAGAAGTCTTCGGCGATGCGTCCCGCCGCGATCCCGAGCACTCCTGGGTGAAAATCACCGCCGATGAACAACAGCGGTGCACCTTGCTGTTTTGCCGCGGTGCGTTGGGCGTGTTTGACGATAGCGCGCTGAATTTCTTTGCGTTCGGCATTGCAGCTGTCCATGTGTGCGATCAATACGGTAGGGTCTTCTTCGCTGAAGGCTTTAATCACTGCATCGGCATGGTCAAGACGACCGACGGCATTGATACGCGGCCCCAAACGAAACCCGACATCGCTCTCGTCGAGGTCGTATGTGCTCCGACACGCGCTCAGCAGGGCGCGCAGAATCGGACGCTGGCTGCGGGTCAGTGCTTGAATACCCATTTTAGCCAGTTTGTGGTTGACGGCATTTAGCGGCACCAGGTCGCAAATCGTCGCCATACCTGTCAAGGCCAGCAAATCCGTCCACAACGCTTGTGGGACAGGGAAGTGCCGCGCCAGTGCGCGCAACAACACGAAGGTGATCCCTGCACCGCACAACTCCTGATACATGCTATCGGGGTGCTGCTTGGGATTGAGAATCACACAGTTTGGCATTTTCTCCGCTTGCACGAGATGGTGGTCGGTGCAGATAAACTCCACTCCCTGTTCCGCACACCAGGCCGCTTCGACGTTAGCGGTGATTCCTGTATCCATAGTGATAATCAGCTGTGCACCGCAGTCCTGTACGAGATGCTTGATCGCCGCGAGATTAACACCGTAGCCTTCCTTAAAACGGCAGGGAATATAGTGCATGAAGTTGTGGTAACCGATCGCACGCAAAAACCAGATCCAGCTGGTGCAACTCATCGTGCCATCGACATCATAGTCGGCGTACAAGGCGATTTTTTTGTGCGTGTGTAGTGCGCGTCGCACCGTGTCGAGTGCCGCGGCAAGCCCGTGATCGCCGTACTGCAGACTGGCAACGGGTGCGAAGTTACGATTGCTGTGCAACATGTGTCGCAAGGCAGCAAAATCGCGCGGCACACCCTCAGCCAACGGCTGCCAATGTCGGTATTTTTTGCCCATTCCAGAGTTTTCTTTAACAATCTTCCTCATCATAGATGTCTCACGCCAAAAGAACAAGGCTGGGTTTCTGGCTGGGCGCGGCGTGTTCTTGATACGGAGTTTTTTCAGCGTGCGTGAGGGGCGATTTTAAGTTAGCCTCTTCATATTACAGGTGTAATTAATTTTGCTTACGGTGATCACACAACTCGCCGATAGCTGAACGCGATGTTAGGGGACGACAGTCATGCGCGTTTTGCGGTGGGGTGTACTGCTGTGTTTGTCTTTGGGCTGTGATACGGCACAGGTCTACACGGCGCAGGACGCGGCGGCAAAACAGGGAGTTGCGAACACGGTAGAGTGGCGTTACGCAGTTATCGTGAACAGATTGCTCGCGCGAGACTTCGATCCTACGGTGCTCAGCGACCAGCGGTTTGTCAATACCTACACTCGCAAGGTGATGGGGGCGCTCAGCCAGCGTCTTACCGATGACGTAGCTACGGCGCTCAGGGCGGTGGGGATAGTTATTGCCTTGCAGGGCAAATTTCCCGCCGACAGTGCAGTCGGCAGAGGTTTGCAAGGAGTTGTCGATGCGGCCACCGCTTTGGGCACTAATACCGATAAAGCGCGCACCGCACAGCTCAGCGCTGACATGCTTGCCGCACTGTCGGTTCTCCTCGCTGATGATGCGGCACGGCGGGCGTTGGCCGCGCAGGGTAGTTTCATCAGCACGCAGCTCAAGGGGCCGCCTGATCTCATGGCCACGCTCGTCGATGAGGAGTTTGTCAACGAGATACTGGCGCTCAGGGAGACGCAAGATGTGAGACAACTTGTTGATATTAAAACATTTTTTGATGAAACGGTGCGAACCATGCATGTTGTGCTCAACGATGTTGAGTTGATGACGGAGTTGAGCGATCCTGCGATCATCGCTGCGGCGAAGGGGGTGTTGAGCGAGGTTCTGACTCTCTACCGCCAGTTGCGGGAAGGGAGAGAAGATCATGATGTCAATTCTGTCAAGGTACGTGTGCAGAGCCTGCTCAACGGCCTTAGTGCACAGCAGTTGAGCGGTGTGGTTACGTTTTCCGAGGCGATGTGGGTTGCTGCCCGTCCTGTGCATTTTAAAAACCTCACCGCTAGTGATTCCTGCGACAGCCCCGCGTGGCAGGCGGTGCGAGATCTCGACGGCAACGCCAGCCTCGTCAACAACTTGCCTGAGGCAGCCGTTACGGCGCTCCAGCTCTGTCGTCTCAGTCCTAAAAATTGTGATGCTTGGGGTGAGTGGGGTAGTTGGAGACCCGCGGCAAACAGCGTCTGTGCAGGTGAGGTACTCACGCAAACTCGCACTCGCCAGAGAACTTGTCCCGTACCCTGCCATCTCGCAGATTGCAGCACCACCGACACTGAAGCACGGGATGTCAGCGGCAAGAAAGTATGTGTTACCGAGCCTGTGTGTGAGGATACCTGTGACTCAGGTTGTGAAGAGTGGGCAACGTGGCAATCGCAAGCGTGGTGGCCGCTCGCGAGCAGTGTGTGCGAGGGGAAGACACTGAAGCAGAGAAAATCGCGGGCACAACGCCGCACCTGTCCCGATCTTTGTGCGGGGGTAGAGTGTCCGATGTTCCAGATTATCGCTCCTCTCAGACGCACTGTGGCGGGCACGGGCAATTGTCCCGCACCGCCGCCACCGCCGCCACCGCCGCCAGAGCCGACTTGTAAATGTTGCGATACCGATAACAACGAAATTACCGCCTGTCCTAGTAACAGCGATTTGGCGTGGCATACAGATACTTGCAGCTGCGGTGCGTGCCGCAAAGAGATCGTCATGACATGTGGCGGAGTCTACAGCAGTGGCAAGTTGTATGACGATCGTGTTCTCGATGAGGACTGTGCGTGCTACTATAAAACCGACAGGAATCTCTGGGCTAGTGCTGTTGTCTACGGCGACCACACAGGCGGAAAAGAGTTACTCGATACCGCCTGTGCTTTGCGGAATGTCGCGGCTTTCAGGAACGATGACGAGGGACGCAGAATACGCACTGTGCTATGGGACGAGGGTTGTGTCACCCGCGAGAGTCTTGAGATGGGATGCACCGATGGTCTCACGCAAAATAAACCTGACGCGGCGTTTAGAGAAAAATTCATCGCTTTCCACAACCCCTCCCTCACCCGACAAACAGCAGATGGATACTGGGGGTTAGGCTGCAGGCAAGTATTTCGCAGCAGGCAGAGCTTCGAGCGCAGAATGATGAGTACAATGCTCAAATGTGAGCATACCCTCAGCGATGCGGCTTGGGAACAGATCGGTAGACCGCCGCACTTTGATCGCCTTTACAAGAAGACGCACTCAATTATTATCGGAAGAGACCTTCCCGAATGGGGTATGCATCTAAAAATATGCGAGAGCGACTATCAAATAAATAGACCCGACAGAATAGAAAATGATGACGACTAGCGGTGTTTATCTCAGCCGCCACATACGTCTTTTCCTAGGTAGAGAAAGCGGAACATCACCTTGCTGTTGCTCTGCGGGGGCATCTACACATGTCTTACAAAATAACACGGCAAATTTTGTCATACTCCAGCGTCGCTGTAAAAAAAATTTAAAAAAACTAAAACCAAAAAAAAAAGACCGATGACTTTTCCGCAAGCTGTTTTTTAATCTTTGTGAGGAGGGAATAGTGATGGGTAGGTCGTTATTGCTACTGACTAGTTGTGCAGCGATGGTGGCTTGTAAGCCTTTGGCACGTGCCCCTGTGATGGATTTACATGCAGTCACCGATGGGCGTTTGACCCTAGGGGTTGTGCCCAGTGCAACTAATGATGGAATGGAGGCGTATCGGCTGTTGTTGTGCAAAAAGACCGCCGTTTACAGCGAACAGGCATTTAACGATCCCCATGTTTGTCGCTCCGCGCTGCTCGATGACAATGGGCAGGAGGTTGTTTTCTTGCATAATGAGCTGCGTCGTTCCTTTGCTACCAAGTATAGTGGTCACGTAGCTGCAGGTGCTGGCTTACTGTTGGCCGCGTTCGGTATCAGAGCTGGGGTGAAGTTCGCTAGGCACGGTAGTAAGCAGCTAGATGATGCGGTACTTGGTGCGAAGAAAATAAAGGAATTAGCTGAGCAAGGGGATGACCTTACGCGGCAGCTCGATATGAAGAGAGAACAAATGACGGAACTGATAGCGAGTGCACGTAGTGCACGGGCTGCAGATAATGCAACAAGTAAGACAGCAAAGCTGGAACTAAGTAGACTAGAGGAGGAGCTAAATACTGCTTTCGAAAGTGCTGATGATAGACAAATAAATGAAGTGCTGGCCAAAATTTCCACTGTAGACGCAGCGCTGGAGAAAAGGTTACGAAGAATTATCGGACCTGAAAATAGGGTAGATGCTGAATTTCTAAGGCAGTTGGCGACAAGGGTAGATAGTGTTGACAAGGCGTTTGCCGATAACCTGCGTGTTCTTGCTGCGGAGGGAAGATTCAATCTCAAAAGGACTGGCTTAGCGTTCTACAGGGAGAATAACAATCTTTTCCGAGGACATTATGAGGAGCTGGCGAAAAAATTAGAGAACTTTCCTCGAAGGAGAATAGTCTTACCTGGTATTTTTGACAAAGGTGCGCTAGCGAGTGACTTAGGCATGCTAGCGCGTAGCAAACAGGAGACAGGGGAGATTTTGCAGCATGCTGAGCGGTTATATCGCCTAGAGGAACAGAAGAGGTGGTTGTATAAATTTAACGAAGGGAAATTTTTGACAATACCTAGCAGTAAAGAGGCCGAAAAAATCGCTAAGCTTGAGCTTGCAGCCAAAAATAGACGTTTACTCGATGGTGTGCAAGAATATCATGGGTTAGCGGATGATGCTACATTTTCAGCCAAATTTAGCAAGATAGAGGAACTTTATAAAAAACTCACAATCGTCGACTTCACCCGCTCGTTCAGTGAAATAAAAAGAGCAACAGCGATAGAAAAAGCTTACTTTGATAATTTGCCGCATTTCCAAAATATTGAGCTGAGGAAAGAAAATCTCAAACTGCGCCGATCAATGAACGAAGGAAGCAGTAGTTTTGATGCCCATTTGACAAAACTCGATCGAGAAATTTCCGCGGCCAGAAAGGCTTTATTTGAGGCAGAGGCTGCCAGGAAGTATTCTGCACAGCAGATACATAACTTGCAAGAAAAAGAAACATTCTGGCGGCGTATGACCTCAATCAATAAAACTCATGCTATGAGTAGGTTGAAAAAAGAGCGCATTAATGCCCTACGGGCTGAGATAGATGCTTTTGATCAAAAGGTTACCAGACAGGAGAAAGAAATAAGATCGCGGCGCGAAAATATCTCGAATATAGAAAACACAATGAGTACTGCATCACAAAGATTTGACGAAGCGAAACAAGCAATGAGCAGTCACAGAGACGAGATGAAGGCTCTCAAAGAGGCTTTGAACAATGTCGAACAGGGTAGAAGCGAAGAAGCCGCGAGAATCACTGCTGATTTCATGCGCACAAAAAAAAGGCTGGGGCTAAGCACTCTCTCCTCAGGGGTGGGAGTAGGGGCAGCGATAGCGCTTAACCAAGCCGTCTGGAGCCAAGGTGAAAAGCAATTGGGTAGTCTCTGGAACCAGATTTTCAATACCAGCGGTGAATTTGCCGATGCCACCCCTGTCAACGATCTGCCTACCATCGTACGCAGTCTCGCCGAAATTTTCGGTCATAGGGTCAATAGCGCCGCCCTCTCCATGTAAAAAAGTCACTGTTGGTGTAAGGTGACAAACACGAATTGTCCACCGCGCCTGACATAGAGAACTACCTCCTTTTTATCTTGGAGGTAGTTTTTTAACCAAGCGATTCCTTGCACTTCGACGTTATCCACCGCGACAATTAAATCCCCACGGCGCACATCGGATGTGATGTTATCGCTGCTGAGTACGAGAAGAACATCGCGCTCACCATATTCACCTGTTACCTCTTCAATTATCTGCAAGCCCCATAGAGTAGTGATTTCTTGCTTCTTTTCTTGTAGATCAGAAGCTGTGCCCAGCTTGATCTCAATACTTAGCTTCTCACCATTTCTGACGTAATCCACTTCAATCACTGTGTCTGGCGGGTTGAAACCTACCGCGTTAGCCAGTTCGAATGGCGTAGAGACCTTTTGTCCATCGACAGCGACGATAACGTCACCGACCTGCAAACCTGCCTGTGCCGCGGGGCTAGACCCTATTACCTCCGTGACAATAACTCCCCCTTCGCCATACCTTACTTGGAAAGAGTCACGCAGATTCACGTCAGGCTCTTGCATCCTGACACCGAGATAGCCGCGTTCAAACTTCCCTTTTTCCACCAGCTGCTGAGCAACCTTCTTCGCAATTTCGGCAGGCACTGCAAAACCAAGTCCGTTGTAGCCACCTGAAACCGAAATGATAGCCGAGTTGACTCCCACCACTTGCCCTTGTGTATTGAGCAAAGGCCCTCCGCTGTTGCCAGGGTTGATAGCCGCGTCAGTCTGAATAAAGTTTCCCAAGGCAGTCAAGCCGTGTAAGTTGCCGCGCTGCAGGCCTGACACAATGCCAAAAGAAGCACTGGCCTTGAAACCAAACGGTGCACCGAGTGCCACGACAAAATCACCTGTGCGTAAACCAGCACTGCTGGTGAGTGTTAGGTAACCGAGCCCCTCGCGACTGAAGTTTTCAACCTGAAGAATAGCAATGTCAGTGTTTTCGTCCGCACCCGTAACGATGGCTTCGTGCTCTTCTCCGTTCGCTAACGTCAGCATAATACGTTCGCCGTTCTTGACAACATGAGCATTGGTAATAATATAGCCGTTGTCGAGATCGACAAAAAAACCCGATGCCGAAACCTTATGCTTATCGACCTTAGGCGTACGAGGGAGCACACGCGGCGGCCAGAAAAAATAATCGAAAGGATTAGGTCTGGCCTGCACCAAACGCGTCACGGTGACAAACACCAACGCTTTCTCCGCTTTCCTCACGACAGAAGCGACAGCATCGCTGATGTCTTTGAGAGAGCTGGTTATCCCCGCGGCACACCCCTCACCACGGCACGAAGACACGTTACCACCTTCCTTCTGCGGAAACTGGTAGGCCAGCAACCCAACTGCCAAAGTCAACAGGATGAAGCCGCGGCCTAGAGTTGATGCGAGTACGGACATTGTGATTCCTCCTTATAAAAACAAAGACCGAGAGCTTGTATCAACTATCTACCATAAAATCAATGTTTTAATGGTAAATACTTATAATTACAGCGCGACACACAAGCTCGTGTTGTCCGCAGAGGTTGGCAGGGGGAAGTACCTCGCGGAGACGAACAAAAGTATTGTCACCAGCCCTCACCTGTGAATTATTGTTATATCTTTTCATATGATGCAGGTTTGCCCTACTATTACAAGTGGTTAGCACACACAAAAAATTATTAAACGAAACGGCGACACGCCCTACTTACCTCTTTTCAGAGGAAACACTTTGCGGTGGTCGGTTATTACATCAGCGTGGGCGTGCATGTCGAGGTTGTGCGTAGGTGTGAACATATGAAGGAATATCTGCAGCCCTTCCGTTCTGGCTAGCTTCATGGCTGGGGTCATGTCAGTGTCACCTGAGATGAGAACGAGCCTGTCACAAAGCTTTTTGGTGGCAATGCTCGCAATATCTAGCCCAATCCGCATATCTACACCCTTCTGGGTGATGTTTGGTATCAGGTCTTCTGCTTGCAGAGGAGCAGATCGTTTGGCAAACTCGCTGATTTTAAGCTTCAGCTTCCAACTATCCCACTTTTTTCCATCACGATCTTTTCTATCTGGGATGATTAGTTTTCCTAGCCGTACAGCGAAGAAGGGCAGTCTCTTCAAACCATCTTGTAGACCCTGATTTTGCTTAAACTTGCCAGAATTGGATAAGTCGAAAGGGCGACCACTTATTGGATTCGTTATCTGCGTAGTGAGCGGCGCACAATCGTAGAAAAATACTCTGTAGAGTTCGCTGCGGCTAGATGTGTAGTTGTTGTTATGTGACGCTGTAAGGCGGTAACATAGTCGTGAAGCTCGTTAGCCGAGGGAAAACGCTTGTAAATGCTGAAGTAGCCCTTTGTGAAATAGCCGCCATCAACAACAAACGCCACCTTTGCCATGCTACGACCAACCACTCATGACGGGATGAACAAAAAAAGTTGGCTTGAAGCTCCAACCCTGAACACTAGCTCTAGGGAGTAAGGAACACAAGCCACACATGCATGTTCATTATCGGTCACACTCATTGAAAAGTAAAGGGTAATTTTCGTACTGATTACAAACACGAGTTGATTCTTCCTGAGTTCCGTGGGTAAGGATCTGATCCGCAGAGGTTGACAGGGGGAAGTACCTCGCGGAGACGAACAAAAATGTTGTCACCAGCCCTCACCTGTGCTGTAATAGTAAGTATGCGTAACGCTCTTCTCAGCGGCATCACCTTGCTTGCCAGCGGCTTTACTTTCCGCACCGCCGTGCAGTCTTTATCCCCACACCCCGCGGTTGTCGCCGCCCACCACCACGCACAGGCCGCACAACACACAGGCACACAACAACGCGCCTGGCACGAGCCCGTCGTCAAACTCAGTGCGAAAAACCTCCCACCCGCCTGGTCGACAGGCAATACCACCCCGAGACGCGGCTTTGAAATCAGCATTATGCAAAAAATCCCCCTGACCGCCCGCCAGCAAAACCTTGCCCAAGCATGGGCAGCCACCGCCCAGGAACGGCAGGCACAAGCACAACACCAGCAGCGCAAGCTGTTACGGGCGTTGTGGGAGGTCTTAATCACAGTACGCAAGCTACGTGCCGAACACAAAATTCTACAGGAAAACTACCTCTGGCTACACAAGACACGCAAAATTGCCGAACAACTCTACGCCAACGGCAAGAGTACCCGCCGTGCCGTACTCGACATCCAGATAAGAGAGGCGGAAGTACGCACGGCTCTCAGCGACACAGAACACGCCCGTCAAGAACAGCAGGCGAAACAACAGTACCTAACCCAACGCCGCATCCCCATCGACCCGACCTCCATCCCCTGGCAAGTGCTCGACGACATCGACACAGACGACGACAGCCATGATTACCGCGAGCAAGCGTTGCAGCACGCCGTGCACGCCACACGGATCACGACACAGGCACACCACGCCGCCCGTATCCCCGACCTGACCCTCGCCGCAGCCTACCGTCCTAACCTCGACGGTTACGGTAACCTGTTCACCTTCAGTATCAGCTGGCCACTACCCGTCACCGCCAGTCGCCGCGCTGCCTATGCCGCGAGTCTACAGGCACAACAACAAGCCACCCTGCAGCTCGCTACCTATCGCGATTTCAAAAGCAGCGAGCTGCACCTCCTGCAACGACGCAAAGCAAAAACCAGCACAGAGCTGCGCATCCTGCGCCAAGAAACCCAAAACTTCGCCCGTGACTCACGCCGTCTCGCCCTCATCTCCTATCGACACGGTGATGCCACCTACGCGGAGTTGCTACAAGCAGAACTGCAACTACAAAATATTTTAATCAAACAAGCGACACTGCAAGCTCAACTCGCCACCATTCACCTACAGCACCGCTATCTGCAGGGAGCAGCACTACATGAATAGCCTCGCTTTACTTCTGTCAGTTTGCGTCATCGCACTCCCTACACATGCCACAGCAGAAAACGCTAATATGTCACATGCACATGAGCATCCCGCGAGTTTTTACACCTGCGCGATGCATCCAGAAATACGAGAGAACGAGCCAGGCAAATGCCCGCTTTGTGGCATGAACTTGACTGCAGTCACCCCCGACGACGAAGATACACAGGTGACACACACACCTGCCGTAACAGCCACCACCGTGGCGGAAATAAAACTACGCAAAGCACAACTACAACATTTTCGTCCCGCCTATTTTACCGTCACCACGATGAAAATGCAGAAGCGAGCACGCCTGTTAGGGAAAGTATTACAGGCCGAGACACGCGAAAAAACCATCCCCGCCCGCGTCGGCGGTCGCGTGGAAAAAGTCTACATCAAGTCTACAGGTAGCAAGATACAGCGCGGCGATGCCGTGCTCGCCCTCTACAGCCCCGCCCTGCTTACCGCAGGCGAAGAATACCTCGTAGCCTATCGCGGGTTGCAGCAGTCCGCCAGCACTCACGAGCAGGATATGCTCGAGCAGGCCGAGAAAAAACTACGACTATGGGGTATCCGACCCTTTCAATACAAAAAATGGGCACAGCGAGGCAAAGTTCCCGAACGCGTCACCATCTATTCACCCGTCAGCGGAGTAGTCAGGAAACGCCATGCCGTAGCAGGACGATATTTCAAAGAGGGACAGAATTTTTTCGAACTCTACGACCTGTCGAGCGTTTGGGTCGAGATCGACGTTTACGAACACGATGCCAGCCTCGTCACCCGCGGGCAAGAAGTAACGATGCAGTTTGTCGCCGTGCCTGGCCAAGCTTTGCAAGGTGAGATTGATTTTATTTCGCCCGCCTTAGACACGATTTCCCGCACACTCAAAATCCGTGCTACAGTCGACAATCCTGGCGGGAAACTCAAACCTGGCATGATCGCCGATGTCACCCTGCACATCGAATTACCTGGCACACCTCTGGTCATCCCGCGCAGTGCGATGATCGATACAGGCAAACGCAAAGTTGTGTGGATAAAAGTGAGCGAGAGAAAATTTCAAGCGCACATAATTCAAACAGGCCACGAAGCAGGAGGATACGTCGAAGTTACGAGCGGACTGCAAAAAAACCAACAAATAGTACTCGACGGTAATTTTCTGCTCGACGCACAGGCACAGCTGTTCGGTGGTTACCGCACGATGAGTAACGATGCACGTCCTCCTCAATAAACTGATCGTCGCGGCACTCAAGCAGCGCGCTATCGTTGTCATCACCTTCGTGCTTATCGCCCTGGGGACGGTGTTCAGCCTCAAACACGCACGTGTCGATGCCATCCCCAACATCGGTGAAAACCAGCAAATTGTGTTCACCGCGTGGCGCGGACGTTCCCCGCAAGACATCGAGGCACAGGTCACCTATCCACTCAGCGTGCTGTTACAAGGTATCCCTGGGATCAAGGATATACGCGGCACTTCGGCCTTCGGCTTTTCCACTATCTACCTGATTTTTGACGACGAGGTCGACTTTTATTGGAGTCGGGCACGCATTTTAGAAAAACTTTCCCGCGCGGGTGACACCCTGCCCGCAGGGGCCGTCGCCAAAATGGGGCCCGATGCCACGGGTTTAGGGCAGATATTTTGGTATACAATTGAAAACGACGCGGCAGCCGCGAACCCCCTTTCCCTCGCTGAATTGCGTTCGTGGCAAGATTTTTATGTTAAATACCTGCTGCAAAGTGTGCGGGGAGTTAGCGAAGTCAGCAGCATCGGCGGTTTTGTTAAAGAGTACCAAATAGATGTCGATCCCAAAAAACTTTTTGCCTTTGACGTGCACCTCAGCACCCTAATCAAAGCCGTCAAAAACAGCAACATGGATGTCGGCGCGGAAGTCATCGAAGACGGCAGTCGTGAGTTTGTGGTACGGGGCAAAGGTTTTTTTACGTCGTTGCAAGACATCGAAAACGCCGTCATCGCGGTACGCAACAACGTCGCCGTGCGCGTCCAGGACGTTGCCCGCGTCGGTGTCGGCCCTGCCTTTCGGCGCGGAGCACTCGACAAAAACGGCATCGCAAGCGTCGGCGGTGTCGTTACCATGCGTTACGGCGAAAATCCGCACACAGTCATCACCGCGGTCAAGCAACGACTTGCCGTGGTCAGCAAAGGTCTACCGCACGGGGTCAGCATCGTTCCTTTCTACGACCGCACCGAACTGATCGACAACACCCTGGCAACAGTGTACACCGCACTCGGTCAAGAAATAATTATCACCGTCATCGTCATTTTGCTGTTCTTGTTGCACCTACGTGCTTCCGTGTTAGTTTCACTGACGTTACCGTTCGGTGCAGGCATTAGTTTTATTTTGATGTGGTTGTTAGACATCGACTCTAACGTCATGAGTCTGTCAGGACTGGTAATCGCCATCGGCTCCATGGTGGATATGGGCATCATCATGACCGAAAACATCTACACCAGATTGGCAGCTCAGCCCGTCAGCGATAAACGACAACGCCTGCAAATAATCACCGATGCGGCCCTCGAAGTCGCCCCCGCCATCATGACCGCAGTGATGACGACGATCGTCACTTTCTTGCCCGTGTTTGCCTTGCAAGGCAGTGAAGGCAAGCTGTTCACTCCGCTCGCGTGGACAAAGACACTCGCAATGCTCGGCTCGCTGCTGGTCGCAGTGATACTTATCCCCGCACTGGCCGCGTTTTTTCTGCGCGGGAGCCTAAGACCACACCAGCAAAACAAACTCAGCCTCGCGATCGTCAACAGCTACCGTTTTATTTTGCAAAGGCTATTGCGCCACCGCGGCTTGTTTTTGTTGTCACTCATACCTCTGTTGGTAGGCAGTTATTTTGTTTTTAATAGCTTACAAAAAGAGTTCATGCCGTCACTGAACGAGGGTGATATTCTCTACATGCCTGTCACGACACCTGATGTCAGTATGACCAAAGCGCGGGAACTGTTGGCTTACACCGATCGTGTCCTCAACGCACATCCGCTGGTCGCGTATGCGGTGGGGAAGCTGGGACGCACCGACTCGGCACTCGACCCCGCCCCTGTGGCGATGATCGAAACGGTGATCAAACTCGTGCCCTCTGCGCGGTGGCAGGGCAAAAGTATTTACGACATCATGCACGAACTTGACCGTGCTCTGCAGGTACCAGGCCTGGTTAACGCGTGGGATTTTCCTATCCAGACACGCATCGGGATGATTTCGACGGGGATCAAGACGGCGGTGGGGATCAAGATTTTTGGCGATAACTTGCGCAAACTAGAAGAGCTCGCGGCACAGATCGGACGGGAAGTCGCACAGGTCGAGGGTGCTTACGGGGTTTATGCGGAACGTATCGGTGGTAAACCTTACATCGAGTTCGACATCGATCGCGTCGCCGCAGCACGTTTCGGTATCAATACAGGCACGGTAGCGGAGATTTTGCAAACGGCAATCGGGGGTGTGCCGATCGGGCAGTTTTACGAGGGACGTGCCCGCTATCCCATTCGGGTGCGCTACGAAAAGGAACTGCGCGATCGTATCGACGAACTGCGACGGGTGCTCGTACCCGCTCCGACAGGGCAGCATATTCCACTCGAGCAACTCGCGGAGATCGAAGTGGTAACGGGACCCGCGGCGATTCACTCGGAGAACGGAATATTGCGTGCACTCGTTCTGCTCAACGTCAAAGGACGCAGTTTAGGGAATTTCGTCGCCGCTGCCAAACAGCATATCGAACAACACGTAACTTTGCCGCGGGGGTACACACTGGTATGGGCGGGTGAGTACGAAAACCAAGTGCGAGCTAATCAGCGTTTGCTGTTGCTCGTGCCTTTGGTGCTGTTGATAAATATATTGATTATTTTCTTGGGACTAGGTGGGTTACGCAATGCCCTGATCGTCTGCAGTGCCGTGCCGCTGGCGATGGTCGGGGGGGTGCTGTTGTTGTGGGTGGGTGATTTTAATCTCTCGGTAGCGGTGTGGGTAGGTTTTATCGCTTTATTCGGCATCACCGTCGATAACGGGGTGGTAATGGTTGCATATCTGCGACGGACGTTGCGGGCACGGCAGCCACACACGCGGGAGGAGCTATATGCTTGTATTCTCGAAGCGGGTGGACGGCGAGCACGACCGCTGTTGATGACGACGGCGACGACAGTGTTGGCTCTGTTGCCTGTGATGTGGTCGACTGCGACGGGCAGTGAGGTTATGAAACCGATGGCAATCCCTGTTCTGGGAGGGATGGTGATGCAGCTGTTGACGTTGTACCTCGTGCCCGTGATCTGTTCTTTTTTCCCGCCGACGACGGAGGATGTGCATCGTTCTTCGTAACTACTGCGTCGACCAGCACCTGACACTTTTTTGGCGATTGCGCCGTGATTGTATTACGGGTATGCTCGGCGGGGAGATGATCTTCGGAGGAGTAGTTCGGTGCAACGCTGGAAAAACACGACCATCGACAGGCTGAGTGCAAAGAAATTCCTAAGCAATGCGGGAACTTACGTAGTCCTTGGCCTGGCGGTGGGGGGGGTTGACGTTTTTTGGTATTTTCCCGCCGCAGAGCGATCAGGGGAATTTGAGCGGCACCGCGGCGGAGGTCGGTGATTTGCGCATCAGCAGCAATGATTTTCGTTCCGCTTATCAGAACACCTATCAGACCTACCAGAATCAGTACGGGCAAGACTTCGACCCTGGGCGGCTCAATCTTTCTGAAATTGTGCTCAATCAGCTGGTCGATCGTGCCGCGTTGTTTCTCGCCGCACGCGCGTTGGGGGTACAGGCTTCCGAGGATGATGTCATCACCTACCTGACGAGCATCGATGCTTTTCGCGACAAAGACGGTAATTTTTCTGAACGTTACTATGCTTCGTTCTTGCGCAGCAATCGTTATTCGGAAGAGGTGTTCATGGCTAACATGGTGCGTGATTTGACCTTGGAGCAGTTGCGACGGTTTGTCAGCAATTTTGTGTACGTCTCTCGCGGCGAAGCTGAACTCGACTATCGGCTGGCGAACAGCCATCTCGATGTTGAATTTATCAAAATCTCCGCTTCGCAGTTAAAGATTGCGCTCAGCGCTGCCGAGGTCGGTGCTTACTTGCAAACGGAGGAAGGCAAGCAGGCGAGCAAAACCTACTACGACGAGCATACGAGCGCATTCAAGCAAGCGGAGCAGGTGCATGCGCAGCACATTCTTATCGCGCACCGTGATGCCCGTAACCCCAGTGGAGCGGGAAGAAAGCGAAGCAAGGCGGAAGCACAGACGTTAGCGGTGCAAGTGCAGAAGCTGGCTTTGACGGGAGATTTCGGTAACTTGGCTCAGCAATACAGCGACGAACCGTTAGCTAAAGAACGCAAAGGTGATCTAGGTTTTTTCGTGCGGGAAGACATGGCTGCTCCTTTCAGCGCGGCGGCGTTTGCGTTGGACAAGGGTGAGATCAGTGCGGTAACGGAAACTGATTTTGGTTTCCACATCATCAAGGTCTTGGAGAAACGGGCGGCCGTGGAAAAAGATTTTGCCACGGCGCAGCGGGAGATTGCCGAGAAGTTGTTGCGGCAAGCACGGGGGCCTGAGTTCGCTGCGCAGTTGGCGCACAGTTGGCTGGAGAAGCTCAATGCAGGCACTGGCCTCAGCGAGGAATTGCAGGCGCATGGGTTGAAGCAGGAAACAACGGGCAAATTCTCGCTCTCGGCGAGTTTTGTGCCCAAGCTGGGCTCAGCAGTGGAGTTGCGTGATCTCGTCTACAGCCTATCGTCGGAGCGGTACGTACTACACGAGCAGCGAGGTGACTTTTATTTACTCAGGCTAAAAACAAAAACGCTTGCCGAGGGGAAAAATTTTAAGGACGAGCGTACCGACAATGAGTATCTGCGTTTTTATCGGGGTAGTACGCTCTACAACTGGCTGGAGAAGAAGGCACGTAAGGATTTAGAAGCGCGTCGGGAGATCTCTCTCAACAATGCCTTCCTGCATTTCGATCGGCGGCGGGCGGCGGCTAACACTGCTGCGCAAGCAGACGAGTCGTGAGAGTTCTATTACTCAAGAAAAAGACCAGTTCTGCAACCCAGCGCGAGTCTTTGCGTGCCTTGGAGCGGCGCAAGGTTTTACCGCCCGATTATCTGCATCAGCTTGAACGTGCGGATATGGAACATGTTGAAACTCTTACGCGGGTACAGAAGATACTTGCCTCAACTGACTGTCAAGTGACTGAATTGCATCAGCCGCAAAGCGGCTCGTGGCCTGCGGAGGAGTACGATTTTATTATCACACTCGGCGGTGATGGCACGGTGCTCAATGCTAGTCATGCGTTGCAGAACGACAGTCGTACGGTGGTGGTAGGAATAAGATCATCGCAGGGCAGTGTCGGTCAGTTATGTGCTTTCGATTATCGTAGCCTCGAACATTTCGCGACCTGTTGGCGAGCGGGTGGTGAGATAGAGAAGCAGGAGTTACAGCGTTTGCGAGCGGAGATAACCTGCAACAGGACGGGCAAGAAACAGCTATCCGAGGCGGTGTTGAATGATTTTCTTTACACCAACAGCAATCCCGCGGCGATGACACGCTACATTGTCAAGTTTGCCCAGCGTTGGGAAAGCCAGAAATCGAGCGGTGTATGGGTTGCCACTGCTACGGGCAGCTCAGCCGCCTTGCAAGCTGCAGGTGGCAGGGCGGTGGATTTTAGCGCACACAAGTTTCAGTTTCAGGTCAGGGAATTGTACCAATCGAGTGGCAATTATATCGACGGTTGTGAATTTGATTTACAGGCGAATCGACTGACGATCTGTTCGTTGTGTGAGCAGGCCTTGCTTGCTCTCGACGGTCATCACCATACGTTGCTGCTACGCTATGGCGATACGTTTACCTTCCAAGCCGCCCCTCCCCTGACGATCGCTCGTCCTCAGCGGTGTTGACGTGCAAAAACCGCCCGTCCCATAAAGGGACAAGCGGTTTCGGCGGGGAGTGACTGGCTTTAAAATAGCTTCCGCACAGCTTCCACGAGGGGGCTTGACTACCACAGGGAGCGACAACAACAGCGACGACGGGCAAGTCAACTCCGATCACCTGACGTGATCTGCCCTATTAGGGAAGCAATATCTGTGCCATTTTGGTGGTAACAGCAGGTCGCTGGACGGCAAGTTATGTCGGCCGTGCCTTATTTACCCACGGGACTCGGGGCGAGCTACCCCGAAATGTGGCGGATCTCTTCGAGCAATTCATTAATTGCCGCACTGACAATATCCAGCTTTTTTCTTTTCTGTGCTCGTTCTCTAGTGTTAAGCTTTTTACTCCTTTTTTTCTTCCCATTGATAAATGATCGCAACGATTCGTGAATACTTTTCAAATCACCTTCACTAGGTAATTCTGTAGCATCGTCGGCGACAAGTGCATATAGCCTTTCATTTCCTATGTTCTTTCGCACAGCAGTGCGCTTCGCCAAATCTTCGACATTTGTCCCCGCGTACCTGAGAATAGCCCGCAAACGCTTCCATACAGGCACATCGTTGGACAAACCGCTCTTAACAAGCGAGCCGCTGCTGATGGCCTCTTTGTACCCGCGTCCCATTCCACTGACAAGTTTTGCTAAGTCGTCTTGTTTGGCAGGCTTTCCTGGTGCCCGAGATCTAGCTGCATGCTTGTTTTGCTTCTGTACAGGCGATCGTGATCGTATCGGTTTTGGCACTGAAACAGGCAATTCTTGGTTGCCTCCTCTCGACAACTCGCTCACGGGCACGAACCTTTCATTTTCCCTGATTGCAGCCCTGATCTTAGCGAAAAATTTAGTTTGTTCTGTCTGAGACATTCTTTTTGCCGTATCTAGCACATCAACAGCAAAAGGCCGATAGAAACTATTTTTTTCAACATTTTTCAATACTGCCATTAGTTCTCTATCACTAGAAACACCGCTAGCAATTTTTTTCCAAAAACCATCGAGTTGTACTATCCATGGTGTACCAAAATACATTTTCTCCATATTTATGACATAACCTAAGATGTCGGGCGGTAGCTGATCGTTAGATGCAACAAGCTCCGTTAGGAATTCTTTAAAATTTTCATCATTGATTTTCCTCCGCAAAATAGCTAGGTCTTGTTCATCATATATTTCACCATTCATGAACTTGCGGGTAATGCCAGGTGTAAGTATTCTATCTGCAACCTGTTTATAGTCCCATCCCCTTCTTTGCGACGCAAAACGCTTCAACAGCGCCAATGCAGAGGCATCGGCTAGCAGCCTTGCAGCTGGTCCGTAGCTCCATAGCCTTGCAGATGGTCCGTAGCTCCATCTAAACTTATCTTTGGAGAAATTTTCTTTTGCCTGCCTCAGCAGTATACTCTCATCCTCCTCTATCCCAAAATTTCTTCTCTGGAGTCCAACTTGTTCCGTTTTCATAAATTTCTCTTTGGAGACCAGAGTCGGTAGTTCCTCCAGAAAATTATCGATAGTACTTGCCTGATGTGGAAACTCGGTTTGCTTTGCTTGTAGTGCTGACAGCATGCGTCTCTGTACTTTCTCCTCAAGCATACTGCTATCGTAATGGGCGATGAACCGTGCCGCTTGCTTGCTATCCTTAGGGTAAAGCAAACCACTCAACTCATACCAACTCCAATCCATTGCCGACAAAAATTCTGCAGTAACACCTGACAAAAATCTTTTCTCTAGCAGCTGCTCATAGGTAAGATTAAACCGTGACAGAATCCTCCCAAGATCGCCCTCGTCTGCTCGGTCTCGGTATTGTTGTAATCTCCTCAGGGAGCGAAGGGCAGTCGCCTCATCACCATCCATCCTCCTCAGCAGCCTGACCACTGACGGGCTGACACTGGCAAGAGCGAAATCCGCGGTGAGCAAACACGATGTAATCAGTATTATACTTTTCATAACACACCTTGATGTTGGTCAAGAACCGCACGGTCGATATTATTATCATAATTACTATATAAAAGTCAAGCATACTATTGATATTATGAAGTCGAGATGTGCGACTACCGCGACAAGCCGATCGTCGCCGACTTCCCTTTTGTAGCGCCTGACTAATTTTTTGTTGACAAAGATATCGTCGCGTAGTCCTCAGCTACTGCCACGGCTACTCGCACGCGCGCTCAGCTGCCACCCAAGTGGTAATTTTTTCCGCAGTCAGACCACCGAGCTGATCTCTGCCAGGGTGATCATTACTGTTGAGCCATTTCCACATCGTGTCTCCTGCCAGCCAGCCATCGTGATCCTTAGCCTCCGCCAGCATTCCTCCTCTGTTGCTGGCCGCGTTGTGCTTACCGACCCTGAGGTCGGGCTTTTGACCCCCCGCATGGCAACTCGACTGTGCACAGCTGTCAGCCTTGATGTGCGGCTGAATGTTGGCAGTAAACGCGGCAACTGCTGCGGCACAATCGGCTACCGCGGGTGTTGTTTCGTTTTCACTACTGCACTGCCATCCCAGCAATGCTGCCAAAACCGCTGCTGCTACCCTAACCATCTTTGTCCTCCCTAATTAACTGGTAAAAAATATCCCTAGCTATCGCTGCGGCAGCTTTTTTCAGCTTCTAGCCACGCGACAATGTCCTCCTCCGTGATGTTCCCCTCAGCCACTTGGTTGCCTCCTTCGTGCGTCGCGGGATCATCATCGCCAACCTTCGCCAGCAACTCACCGTCTTCCGTCAACCACGCGGCGCGATGCGACAGCATCTCCGCACGATTGGTGATGAAGGTTTCGTCGTTTTGCTTCTTCTGCAATTCCAGACCGCCGCCCGCAACATTCGTGCCGTCGCTGACATGACAACCTCCGTTGCCACACGCCGCATCGATAGCAGGCTGGATATGTTGCTCAAACGCAGCGAGGGCGAGCTGCGGGCACACGACACCATCGTCAGACGACTCGGACGCGGGAGACGGGGAGTTGTCGTGCTGAGTGTCGCGACACTGCCACCCAGAGAGTAGCAACACAACACACAAGATGCGCGGCATTGGCATTGCCTGAGATTACTATTACTACCCTCCATGGTAGCATGCAGGCAGTTGAAATTCCAGAAATGATTCGCTATAATCCGCCCAGTTTTGTTTTTGCGGGTGAGGCTTGCTGTGCGCTACTGGTTGATGAAATGCGAGCCGTCGGTTTATTCGATCGATGATTTGCGCCAGGATAAGAGCACCCTCTGGGAGGGGGTACGCAATTATCAAGCACGCAACATGCTGCGCGACGATGTCAAGCTACACGATAAGGTGCTCTTCTATCACTCCAACGCTAATCCTTCGGGGGTGGCGGGCACCGCGGTCGTCAGTCGTGAATCTTTCCCCGATCCCTCTGCTTTCGATCCTCAGTCGCCCTATTACGATCGCCAGTCGAGTGTCTACAAACCACGCTGGTTTAGCATCGAAGTGGCCTTCGTCGCCAAGTTCTCTGCCTTCGTGCCTCTCTCCCTCCTGAAAGCCACCCGCGGTCTGGAGAACATGTTGGTCATCAAAAAAGGCACGCGCCTGTCGGTACAGCCCTGTAACGCAAAAGAATACCAGCTCATCGTTAAACTCGGCCGCGGCGACTAGCATGGTAACAAAGCCCGTGCTATCTCTCTGCCTGAGGCGATGGCATAGTTAGTGCCCCGATCCTGTGGGTAGATCTGTGCCATGCTGGCAATATAGAAGTTGGTGAGCGGTGTTTGCGGTGCAGGGCGCAAGCGATTGTAGTGGCAGACAATCACTGGCTGTGCATAGTCGGCACGCCAGACGTGGGCACACAGCAGGCTGTCGTCACGGAAGGAAGGGAACATGCGGCGCAGATGATTCACACTGTAACGCACAATCTCATCGTCTTTCTTGCGATAGAAGGAGTCGTGGGCAGGTAGGTAGCGTGACAGATAGACGATGTGCCGTGTTCCGTAGCTGGCGGCAGGCTCGTAGTTGGTGTGTTCGATGACACCGACAAAAGGAAAGCTAGGGTCGTTGATGTTGATCCAATAAAGATCGGAGAGGCTGTGCTTGAGTTCCAGCACGGTGCAGACATTGGCCAGATAAGTGACACGATGTAGAGATTGTTCATAAACATGCGGTACGTGCCCGCGGAGCAACCGCGCGATGATAGGCAAGGCTGGCGTGGCGATGACGTGCGTGGCAGCGATGCTGGTGTTGTCGGTACGCACAGCCTGTACCTGTTTGTCGCGCACGGCGAGGGCGAGGGCGCGGGTGTTGGTGGCAATTTTTCCGCCCCGTGCTTGAATGGCAGCGGCGAGGCATTCAGTCAGCGCGGCAAAACCACCGTCGCGCAGGTATACCAGTTGTTCACGCCCGTCTTTGCTGCGGCTGCCACCGCGTAGTTTTAGTTTGTTCCACAACCAAACCGCAGCGATGTTGTCCGCTTCCGCACCGAATTTACCGCGCAGCAACGGTTGCCAGACGACGCGGTACACACGTTCACCACAGGTATGTTGCACCCATGCGGCTGCGGTTTGACCCTCGAGCTTGTGCCAATCTCTGAGCAACTGTACACGCGGCACAAGCAAGCCCAGTCGCAGACGATCGAGCAGTGGCAAAGCGCGAAAACGCAGCAGATCAAGCGGCGAGGAGAGACGGAAAAAATTGTGAGCGTAATACATGCCTGTGCGGGTGTGGCGCGATACCAATCTTTCCTGCAACCCCAGCTCGGTGACGAGTTGGGTGACATGCGTGTCGCTGGTGAACCAATGATGGTAGAATTTTTCCAGCCGCGTGCCGCCGACCGCAAAACTGCCTGCCAGTCCGCCAACTACGTTATCCTGTTCAAGCACGGTAACGGCGACACCGTGCTGCACTAGCTCCCAAGCTGCTGCCAAGCCACAGAAACCCGCTCCGATAACAACGACATGTTGCTGCGGCATATTTGCACCACCCTATTTACCTATTCAGTTTAGCATTTCAGAACGAATAGCTGAATGCTAAGCATTAAGGTGTGCTGTCCAACACCGTGCCGATAAGTCTTGTCGCCCCGCACAATTCGTGCACGAAGGCGAGCTGTTGTGCACGCCGCTCAGCGCCGTATGACTTAGTGGTCTGGGCTTGCCACCAACTAGCGAGATTATCGGTATCGACAACCGTTAGCCACCCTGCGTCGAACAACCGTCGTGCTTCGCTACTGTTCGCAAAATATTTGCCCATCGCCGTAGGTATACCGTGGAAAACTGGTTCGAGTACGTTATGCACCTTGCCGCGCATGCCGCCGCCGACGAGGGCCAGGTGGGCAAGCCCGTAAAGTTCGGTCAAGCAGCCCATTGTGTCGATGACGATTACATCCGCATCGACGTAGGGCAGGGACAATTGGGTGTAGAATCGCACCTGCAGTTTTTTTTGCCGACATAGTTTTTGTAGCCAGTCCAGCATCTCCACATGCGGTGTGTGCGGAGCGATCAGTACTTGCCAGCGAGCGCGCTGCTTACGGTAAATGTCCAAGACGGCGAGGATTTCTTCTTGCCAGGCACTGCCAATCAACAAGCGTCGTCGTTTACCAGGTGTTCGCAACAGCGCAAAACTCTTGTCGTGCGGTGCTGGTGCAGCCACACGCTGTGCAACACGATCGTATTTGCTGTCACCCGCCACGATCAGGCGTTGTTGTGGCACATGCAAATGGTGCAGGGCGGTTACACGATCGAGTTCATCGACCACCAAAACTTTACGAAAAAAACCGAGCAACCAGCTTTTCAACCAACGCCCTCGCAGATGTGGGAAAGAGGCATCGATCAAATACAGTTTGCTACGGCGTGCTGCCGCACACAAGAACGCAGGCCATAATTCGTGTCGCACCACCACGACTCCTCGCGGCCGCCAGAGCACCAACAACAGCCACCACAGCCACCACAGGTCAGGGGGGGCAAGCAAACAATGCGCCCGCTCGCACCGCAGAGTAGCGAAGCGATAACCAGAGTGCGAAAAAAACAAAACGAGCTGCTCCTCACGTTTGCCTGCCAACTCGGTGAGTACAGGGACAGCCTGCTCGTATTCGCCCGCGGAACTGCAAAAAAATATCCATCCGCCTGTTTTTTTTTGTCCCCTTAAAGTTTGTCCACAAAACAATAAAAACTTGCGCAACCGTCCTTGCAGTTGCTTTTGCAGAGGAGGGAAAAAAAACGCGGCTAGACATAGGCAGGGATATGCTGACAAAACGAACAACGACCAACAGTTTACCAGCACCAACCTCAACATATCGCCACTCAATCTTCCCGTCATTTGTGAAGCAAATGACAAAAATTAAACATCTAACAAGTGTCGCAGCAGTGCCGCGGCAATCGCTTTGCTATCCAAGCTGGTAAAACATCTTTGGTCACCATAACGGCAAGGAGCATGCCCGTGTCGTGAGCAGGGGCGACAACCGAGACGGCTGGAAAACACCTGACTGTTCTGTTGCCAGGGGCGGAAACCAAAAGCCTCGACCGTCGGCCCGAACAGTGCCACCACGGGGGTAGCAACCGCTTCGGCGATGTGCATCAAGCCAGAATCGTTGCCTAGCAACACCGCCACACTCGCCAACTGCATAGGCACCGCGCTTAACGGCAGTTGCCCGCACAGATTCTTTACCCGCGCCGATGATAGAAGCAACTCCGCACCCAAGCGCTCACCTTCCGCCCGTTCCTGGGCATTACCGAGCATAACAATCGTTAACGGCATTGCCTGTCTGTCATATCCTGCAATCACCTGTTGCAGCACCGCCGTCAACAACGATGGTGGTGCACGTTTAGTGGCATAGCGCGCCCCGATGGCCACCGCCAAGCGGCCTTGCCGCGGGGCGGACGCAGCGACCACGAGGCGTGGTCGCACCGTGTCTCTCGTAACTTGCAAAGCCTCCGCCAAGCAGGTGTACATGCGGACAAACTGCTGACGACGCGGATAAAAAATATCGCGCGGCGCGGCTCGCCGCCGTCCTCGCCAACGCGCCGCCCCGATCGATAACCAACGTCGCAGACGTTCCTTATCGTAACTACAGCAGGGGATATTCCAACGCCAAGCTAAGAAGGTCGCAAGTACTTGCGAGCGCAGATTTTTCTGCAAATCGACGAACAGTTGTAAATGTTGCAAGGCGGGCACGGCTTGCAACATACTGCGCCATTTGTGCTGCGGATCGATGGTGATGAGAGTGAGTTTGATCGGGCTGTAGTTCAGCAAAGTGCTGTGGGGTAGCATGCCCACCCAGTAAACTTGCAGCGGACGATCAACCTGTGCCAGCAAATCGAGACAGGCAGTACTCAGAGCCACATCACCGAGACTGCTCAGCCGACAGATACCGATACGGAGTGGATGCTGAGAGGATAGCGACATAGCTCAGCATTCCGTAACGTTAACAGCCAGACCGCCGCGGGAGGTTTCCTTGTCTTTGCTGCGCATGTCGAGACCTGTCTGTTTCATCGTTTTAATCGCATCGTCGAGTGAAACCCTGTGCTTACCACTGCCTTGCCGCGCGAGACGACTGGCATTGATGGCCTTGACCGCCCCCATCGCATTGCGTTCGATACAGGGAATTTGCACCAATCCACCGATCGGGTCACAAGTTAAACCAAGATTGTGCTCGATAGCAATCTCAGCTGTTTCCTCGACCTGCTGCACCGTACCACCTGACACTGCTGTAGATGCCCCCACTGGCAGCGGTTTTCCTGAGTTCCGAGGCATTGTTGCCAAAGTCGATGATTTCGGTTGCGTGTGGTGGTTGCTGGTTTTTTGTGTAAAGAATAATTTTTCAACTTTTTCTTGACAAAAAACGTTTTTTTTTTACAACTCCTCCTTGTATTGTTTTTGTTTAATCATTTTAGGAGAACTACAATGAAGAAGTTGCTGTTTTTAATCATGTGTCTAGGGATGTCCAGTAATGTGTTCAGTGTGTCGCCGCGTGTCGTGAAAGAAGCGGTTGAACAGCTGCACAATGTCACTGCTGCGACGCGCAATGTCGCTTTTGGGCGGATGTGGAGTCTCTTCGCTCCCTTAGGCCGGCCAGTCAGAGAACTGCCACACGGGGAACCTCCTGTTCTCTTTGTTGAAGGGCCTCGGGAGGCTCTTGCGGATGTTGCCAGGCTTTCAGGCGAAAGATTACCTCGGGGATATGACGAGTTTGTTTCTGTAGGGGTTAGCGAAGCTAGCGTGAAAAATTGTCTTGATGATCTTGCCTCGTGTCCTAGCCAGACTATTAAAGCAGTACACGCAGCAATGGGTGGCGATACTCGTGCACTTAGGGAGCTCCTAATTGAGGGTCTAGATGATCGAGGAGATTTCAAACACGTTCAGTTGGCGGCATATCTTAGTGGGGATGTTAAAACGGTTAAGTTGGTAGAGGAAGGAGCAGTTGCAGATATTAACCGTATCAACGATGTTATTGCTGATCCTGAAGCGTATGAATCAAGTAAAATATATGGAGAGATATCTGAATTATTACATATCAAAAGATTTAGATATGAAGACATCATTTTTTTTATGAAAAACCATGATTATCTTCATTTTGATGATAATCTTAAAACTATATTAAAGTCTTTGCCTGAATTTGAAGACATGGTTAAATATACAGAATCAAGACGTATCCTCTCCGTGACAGATGAATACAATGATATTCCCAGTTACATAATTGAAATAATTTAAGTGAGCTCCATCCTGGAGTTGGTGGGTACGGCTGTACACACCAACTCCAGAGTTCCGTGGGTAGGGTTCTTGATTTAATTTTTTGCGCAACAGAAAGCCTGGTCTTGCGGTGTTTTTTGTTTCCCCTTTTGTAGTGCCTGACTGACTTTTTTCCGCCGCATCGTCGGACTGAAATGTTCCTCTGCACCTTTTAAGCTCTAAACTACGGCGCAAAACTTGCGCATAATGTAGTGCCCTACACAGGAAGCATATCTCAGTAATTACAGTATGTTGGGAAATTTACCTGCGGAACTCAGGAGTGCCTTGTTATACTTGCTCCAATTCCTGACCTTGTACGCTGTACCATTTTTCACCGCCGCACTCCATGTTAAGCTTCTCCTGCTCCGCGCGATACTGTGCTTCAGAGCTATTACCAGTACAAAATAACTAATTTTTAAGCATAATTTGTCGATAAGTGCAGTATTAGCGTGGAATACCGTCAATGAATGTTGTCCAAAAATTTTTGTCTTTGCCCTTACTCACCTTATTAACAGCAGTTTGTCCGTCGTGCAAGCAGCTGGAGGAATCGCGCTTGCACATGAGAAAGAATGTGGGGCGTGCGGCGGGAATTGCGGTGGTGTATATCGGTCATTCCAACTGCCGTCGTTACTTGGCTGCTCAGGGGCGCAGTGCGGCAGAAATTGCCCAGGTGGTGGATAGGAACGAAAGTTTCGGCAGGCATATTACCCACCTGCTAGGGGGTGATAACGGTGAGTTGATTACGGTGGAATTCATGCAAGCACGCCAGAATTTCAAGTTGCAGTTTTCTGGCGATCGTTTTTTGCGCAAGGAGCTGGACAGCGCGGTGAGCCTAGCACAAATAGAGGGTAGTTGCCGACGGTTATTGTTGAGAGTTGATTCTTTGTGGGGTACGCCGTCGCTGGAGTTGCTGGCTGGTACGATGCGCAAACGTGCTCAAAGCAAGCATCTGCGTGCGGATTTTGGTGATGATTATGGCAAAGTGCAGTGTGCGGGGGCGTTCTGCACGCTCAGTGCTGTACGTGCAGCGACCCGCTATTTCAGCTACGTGCTCCCCGCGGCGAACAACACGGTCAAGGTGCGGGTAAGCTGGTGTCCGCAGCAAGGTTGCGCTCAAATTCGCACCGCAAACCTTACCGTCACAGGTATCGCACCCTAGGATAACCAGCTTGTCCGAGAGGCGTTCCTTCTCTCGCACACTCCCCCCTGAATTCTGCGGGTAAATCGGCATTGTTGAGTATTTTACAAATTTAATCTGCCTTGATATAGTCACCCCCTGATTTTGGGCATGAGGAGATAATGATGTTGATGAAACTTGTGTTGGCGACGGTCTCGGTGGTTGCCTGTGGGCACGAACCGTCCACACGGACGCATGCTGTGCGCGATCAGCATGTCGTTCTCGGTCTGCAACGTGCAGATGTCGGCGATGAAGAGGAGACACATGAGTTGCTGCTGTGTGTGGTAAGTGATGAGTATGACGCACACTATCTGGCGGAAAACTGTGTACAGGCACTCAGCAGCCGCACGGGCAAACGGGTTGTCTTCACCCAACAACCGCAGATAGCGACACACACGGGACAGCGAGAGAGGGTGATGGTCGTGGCCACGCCCGTAGTCACAGGCGCACTGGCCTGGCTAGCCACGTGGCGACACTCGCTCAGCTGGGATAAAGCGAGCCGAGGGAAAATGCGCAAATGGCTGCAGCCGCGCACCGTTGCCAAGTCGTTCGGGGTGGTCGCGCTTGGCACGTTGGCCTTCGTGCTCCTATTCGATCAGTACACAGCAGGCGGGGAGAAGCGTGCGACGGCGCGTTACTGGGAAGACATCTTCAGCACCGACACCGACTTCAAGGTTGCCACCGAAGTGCGTAAAGTGGAGAAAATCCTGCACGTCATCGCCCAAGAACTCACGCTGAAGGTCACCCCCGCAGCACAGCGCATGTTGGCACAGTAGCTCTGCCAGAGGACTATGCCGCGGTGATGAACAACGGTTCGAGCAAGCGATGGAGTAAACGTAGGGCAATCAAAAACAGCGTGATTTTGATGACACGCAGGAATAGCTGTCGGTCGGCACGCTGCAGCAAGCGTACTCCCAGCCAAGTGCCGATATAGGCCGTGGCGATCATGCTCAACATGTGGGGCAGGTGGTCTTGGTAGGCAAACTGCAGCGAGAGGAAAATAGGAATCTTGATAATATGCACCGTCGCCTGTGCCGCACCTTTGGACGCGACGATAGTTTCTTGGGGAAAGTCGTCTCGCACAAAAAACGGGGCGAGGAAAGGTCCTACCGTGCCCACCAGCGGGCCGATGGCAGCGGTGAACGTGCCGAGCAAAAAGAATCCCACGGCATTGAGCTTGATGTCTGGCATGCGTTTGGGCTTGAAAACGGTATAGAATAGCAGAGCACAGACCACGGCGAGAAACCACTCCGAGTGGGTAACTTCCCTGATCAAAAAATAACCGAGACAACCACCGAGTACCGCACCGCTGAGAAAAAACTTCATCGTGCGCCGATGCACGCTGCGGCGCAGCACAAAGACACGGAAAGCATTGGAAAACAGCTGCACGATACCATGCAAAGGCACGACCAGGGTGGGAGGCAAAATCATCATCATCAGGGCAATCATCATTACGCCCCCCGCCATACCCGTGAACCCAGCTACCACCGAGGTGATGAGAGATGATAACGCGAGCAAAGAAATATCCAAAACGCAACTCCTCGCAGCCGCGGCCACAATACACAAAAAATGACAGAACTCCAAAGACCGATGAGGCCAGTATGTCGGGAAATTTACCCACGGAACTCAGGGTTGTTCTTTGCCAAAAACCGACGATGCGGGTAACATGCAAATAAGGGGCAACTAGCGCAAGTACGTGATGATTCATCTTGCTGATGTCGAGAAATCTTTTCGCCACGAACAGGTACTGAAAGGTATCAGTTTTGAGGTAGGTGCGGGTGAGCGAGTCAGCTTGATCGGAGCAGGTGGTTGCGGCAAGACGGTAATCCTGAAAATAATTCTCGGTCTGTTACCTCCTGACGCGGGGGTGGTTGAGGTCATGCAAGTACCTGTCAGGGACACCGATGATGTGCAATGGATGGAGGTCTTGAAAAAAGTTGGTATCGCCTTCCAACAGGGCGGGTTGTTTGATTTCATGACGGTGCGGCAGAACCTACTGTTTGCCATGCACCGCATGACTGACTTTTCGCGGGAACGCATGGAAACAAAGATCTCCTCCTTGCTCGACAAAATCAAACTACCCAAGGCGAGCGCCATGTTTCCTCATGAACTGTCGGGTGGAATGCAACGACGTGTCGGCATCGCACGCGCCTTAAGCACCGAACCAGTCGTCGCCATCTTCGACGACCCTACTGCGGGACTCGACCCCGTCACCTCGACGATCATCATCAACATGATTCACGATCTATGTGCCGACCCCGACAGTGTTTTGCTCATCGCCACTAGCAACGTCGAAACCGCCCTTCGCTTCGCTCACCGCATTATCGTCGTCAACGAAGGGCAAGTCATCGCCGATGGCGATTGGCGCGCACTGTTGCTACGCGGCCCTCAATGGGTCAAGCATTTCATCAGTACCCGCCTGATCGGCATCAGCTTGCAAGCCGCCCACCAACTGCGCCTGCCGCAGGAGTTTATCGCCCAACACTGGTAGGAACAAACAAGTCAGAGCAAAACGGTGATAGCGGATCTCACTGCCTCTATTTTCTGCTCACCCAGATACTGTCTGCCGTTAATAAACAGAGTCGGAACGGAGCGTAAGCCAAGCTCATCTGCCTGTGCGATGTCGTCTTTTATCTTTGTCTTAATTGCCTCAGAATTTGCACAGGATTCGATCTGTTCATGGATGAGTCCTGCCTCTATAGCCCACACGGTAATTGCTGTGTTATTTATTTCTTTTTGCTTGGCGAAGGCGATGTCTTGGTATTGCCAAAACTTATCAAATCTACCTGCACAGCGAGCCATACTAGCAGCCGCACAGTGTAGATGCCCCCGTAAAAAGCGGACACCCTGTCTGTAACTATAGTTTCTGGAGTTACCGCAGTCATATCAGTTAGTTCTTCTCAACTCAGCCACAGGCGGTGGCAAAATAATTCCATCACTGATACTCTTGACAACTTTGCCCTTGTGCAAATAAAATGCATCATCAGCAGGTTTGTCTTTCAGCAATTTTTCGTGCCCAAGCAAATAAGAAAAAACATAGCGGAACAGATTGGCAGAACTTTTAATATCATTATCATACCTGCCATCGTAATCTTTGCCCCAACGAATCGCTAGGAATGCACCTTGCCTTTCGACCACCTCTTCTCTTGTCAATAGGGGAGAGAGGGAGGCACACCGATTGAAAATAAACGGGCCGTTATCAGATGCTAGGATAATCAGAGCACTGGGGTCAGAATCTATTATCATATCGACTAGTTTAGTGATGATACGATTGGCTGACATGATATTGTATTTATAATTTTGTATCTTCACCTCTTCATTGCATACTCCTTTTTCATCAGTAAATGTCATTTCTGCATGACCAGGGATTGCGAAATGTGCGTAAACGAATTGCTGTCGTTTATTGCCAATCTCCCTCGCTAAACTACTCAAAGTTGAGCGACTATAGCTAAAGCTGGAGCTATAGCCTGTATAGGCAAGACCACTTCCCCCCAGGACAATACGATCAAATAATTGCAAATGTATTAGAAATATATTGTTATTTTGATATAGTAAGCAACGTTCTGCAGAGCACTGCTGACTGCACAGGTGGCCTGTCAGAGAAAAATATTTATTATCTTCCATTATTATTTTTGTTATATAATTATTTTTCCTAAAATGTGTGAAAACACGCCCCCCCCCGCAAGTTATTTTTTGCTTCGTTAGGAACGATACATTATAAATGTTATTGTAGTGATAATTAATATCACTAATAAAGTAACTTGGCATGGCATTAATTGTAGGCTGCATGTTGGTATAAAATTCAGGGTAAGTTACAAATTTATTTTTATTTAAGTAGTCAGTGAGTGTAGGGTCAGGTGTCAGCCCCAAAACTGATAAGCCTTCGATGTTGGTGTAGGAATCAAATAAAAGAAAATATACATTTGGCTTCTTTGTGCCGAAAAAAATATCCTTGCCATCTACACCATCTAGCATAGTGTTTGCGATCCTAGCGCCCTTCCATCTTTCCACGGCGGTGGTAATAACTTTAACTGAGGACACAAGTGTCATCACCACGATGACAACCACCACCTTGTACGTATTACCAGAAAGTAGCCATCCTAAGCCAAATAAAGGGAACATGATGAGTAAGCAAGAAATATACATCATCGCTGAGGAAGGGTGGGAGTCAAAGGTGTCGATATACAAGATTTGCAAACCTTCTGTTACAGGGAGACGCATATAGTAAATAAGCATCACAAATAGTAAGCCATGCAAAAATTTTTCTCGATTCACTTTTTTTCTTATAATGAATGCACATACCCATGTTAGAAAAACACTTACGGATAGGAATATGAAAATATTTAATATAACTGTGAGCAGCTCATCATGGCCTTTGCTGTAAAAGATGGCTGCATACACGCCGATGGCAGCTGCGAGAACGTAGTGTTTTAAATGGGGCCACCATGTCTTACCGCTTATCATTTTTGCACGAAATCCCAGTTTAGAAAGCAATTGTTTAGTTTTAGAGTGTATTTTTGCGAAAAAAACTAACAAACCGCCAAATACCGCAATCAATACTTGCACCAACAGGCTGCCAGTGCCAGGATCAAAGTAGGCGTACGCCTGCTGCGCTTGCACGAGGATCAAAGTAAATACAAACAAATATATAACGCCCAATCATTCTCCTGCATTACATCGCCGCGGATACACATCACACTCATGTACTTGTTCGTACCAGGAAATAAATTCCTTGCCATCAAAGGCCAGTAGGTTGCCAACTCTATCTTCTTCAGTGCTGCTGACAGTGATGCCCTGCTCGCGGAGAAAAGTAGATAAGCTCTCTGCCTCACTGCGTTTAGCAGTACTGAAGAAAACTTTTATACTAAAATCTTGTTCAATCGATTTAGTTTTATAGTATACATGACTAATGTTGCTGGCAAAATAGATAGATTTATCTGTGAAATAAGTTTCACTAATATCCCATCCTGATTTCAAATAGTAGCTATTAGAGAAAACAACATCCTCATACGCAGTATTCCTTTTAATAAAATTACCCATAGCTACGTGATGATAAGCTGGTGCGGAGAAAAACTTAGTGACCGATCGTCTGTCGTAAATGTGATCGTATCCATACAGAGTCCCAGCAACAAGTGCAAGTAGTGCTGCTGCTGTTACACTACAGTTCCCTTTGAGCTTAAGAACGGAAGTAAGGTGATTTTTCTTCAGCATTTGTAAAACAAAAATTGGGGCAAAAGCAAACCCTACCGACAGGATGGGGCTAAGCAAAATAGACATGTAGGGATGATCGGCATTTTCTTGCGCAAAAACTAGAAATTTTATGAGACAGGGGATAAAAAGCATCAAACACAAAATTATCGCAGGATTGTTCCTTCTCACCTCATTTGGCACAAAGCTGCGAACACGAATTGCAAAATAGAAGATGCTGTAGATCATTACCAGTCCAGCTAAGCCGTAGCTAACATATGGGAAGATGACAAAGGACATCTTCCAATAGAGTAAGGTACGGTCTAAGCCATCGCCAAGACCTATGCGATACAATATATTTTCTATTAAAGTAAATCCACGTGATGAAATAGAGGCATTAGATAAATTAGTTTTAGCAATGCTACGCAGATAGTAAATTATTGTGAACGCAAAACAAGCAATAGCTGCCAAAGATGGAGCAAAAAATAAAAAGCTTTGCTTTAGCCAGAGTATCGATCGTGGAAAAGAAAGCGGTAGATTAATTTCTCTTCTGATGACACGTATAGCATACAAAGTTAACACAACAAAAATTAAAAACCAACTTGTTAACAACCCATAGAATATGACTAGTGGTTGAAGAACCTTTACAATATGTCTAATACGAGACGACGCGTAGCTGATCCGAAAAAATTCTAAGAAAACACAGGTCACAAAGGGTAGCATGACCGCTATCGTCTGGTCAAATTCAAAGTGGTGGTAGTAAAGACTAGCAGGGTTGTGAAATTGTACGATAGAAGGAACTAGAGCAAGAAGTGTGCTATTTAAATTGTCAAAGCCAATCTTACGACAGACGAAGAATACTACCACCCCCAGCAGCAATACTAACATGAAATGTAACATGAAGTTGTAGTAGATTAACAACAACAACTGAGTGCCTCGCTTGTGGTAAATATTTGGAATAATTCCAGTTACATCAAGTGCTTTTAGCAACCAATAAATTGGTATATATGCACCAGGAGGGTGAGAGCCATAGAACCTCCTTTTGTCAAGAGTCGGTGTTTCTACCGATTGAGGACTCCTGTAGGCAAGAAAACGAAGATTAAACGCCCCCTCTCGCAGCCAGTTATTGGCATAAAACAATATTTGAGAAACATTATCACCACCAAGCACATAATACGAACTCTGAATAGGGAAAATCCCAGTCAAAAACGTCGGCACAATCCACCGCTCCCTCACCACCACACTGCGGGCGAAGAGAAAGGTGGTAAACAGAGTGACAATGAGCAGGCAGAAGGCCGTCCTGCTCTTTATTATTTGCGCAAACAACAAACCACTCGTTAAGAAAACTAAAATTATAAATTTCAGTTTAGCAAAAAGATACGCATCACCGCGATCGAAGCACCTACTTCTTTTCTATTGCAACACATACACACAAGCACAGTAAAGGAAAAGTTTTTTGTGTTTTTCCGAGCACCCGCCTACGGATCTTTTACAGCACCCCATTGTAGGCAATCATGCGAAAATCAGAATTACAGCTGGCAATCCCCACCGCTTGCTGTTATCTTGACAGTATTAGACAACAGAAGAATCAGCAGGGGGCTAGTCACTAAAATTCAATATAAACACACCTCAAAACAAAATGTGGATTTATGTGTGATACTGCCTGTGCGTAATGAAAAGGATTGCATCGTTGCAGTTGTTGATGAGCTCTGTGTGACATTGGCTGCTACTTCCAAACTAAAGCGAGTAGCTTTGCTGATTGTAATTGGCGGTGCGTGTATTGGTACACTAAGTTCTATGGTGATGACAGTATTTGTGGTGTGTGCTATCTTTGTACAGTTGCGGCACATACTACTGACAAGAATTCTAACTAAACGCAGTATCACCCAACCATCCGTACTAGAGCAAAAAATAGAGAGGATGGAAGCGTGATGAAGTGGTCTATGCGTAGTAACAAAAACTTATTTTGTCTGCTTATCATTACCCTGTTTGCCGTCTTTTTCTTTGCACGTAGTGTAGTGGTAAGGGAGAAGTGGATGGTGCCGACTTGGCTGAGCGACTATAGACAAGCTACTGCCACGAACCTATCTTATGTCAACAATTGGCTGGATGAGGGAGTAATCCAGTTAGGCTTTGCCACCTACATCCATCCGAGGTCTGTTGAAAGACCTACCTTAGACAAGCGATGGTTCTACGGTTCTTATCCGCCTGCAGCTATCTTTTTTATCTACCTGTTTTTTAAAACTATCCAGATAACTAATCTAGTTCCAGATATTTATAATAAACGCGGCACTCAATTGCTAATGATAATATTACTCAACTATATTCATCATTTTTTGTTGGTGCTTGTACTTTGCGGAATAGTGTTCTTCGTTTGCCGCAAGATTGGATTTGATAGGTTAAACAGCACTTTGTTCTCCATAGTCCCTGCCATCACCCAATTTCACAATGCTAATAGCCTTTATTGGCATCATCTAGCCTACAACCAAGATACGATATTTTTATTGCCATTTGTGTTGTATGTTCTCCTCGAGTTTCTACGATCCGATACGCATTCTCGCGCTACACGTATAATATACATAGCACAGCCTGTAGTAGCTTTCATAGGTATGTTGACTAATTGGATCTTTGGTTTTATTATTTTGACAATCTACATTATGCGTATGATGAGAAAGGAGGTTGAGTCACCTACCTCTTTTCTACGGGTAGTGAAGTGGGTAAAGCAGAGCTTTTTATTTTTTGTTCCCTCTCTAGTCGCAATTGTGTTATGGGTATACCAAGTAGCTTATTACGCGAATAATATTGCATACACCACATTTTTCAATGCTGGCATCTCCAGCCGTAATACTAATTTAACTACCAACTTTCTGTTTAGAACAGGCTTTACCGATGGCTTTGATAATATCATGATGTATATCAAAACTGCGTTTTACCAACATGTTATTGATGGTTATGGGATAAGTGGTATGTTGCTACTCTATGTCACACTTATTACAGTCATCTTGAGATATAAGTATATATCAAAGAAGTTAACCCTTCTGGTAGGTATGTATCTTGTGTTTTTTGTTCCCTGTCTTGCTTGGCACCTATTTCTACCTCATCACAACGCGAAACACTCTCATTCATCTCTCATGTTCAGCCCTGCTTTGAGCGTAAGTTTTGTGCTTATGCCGATATTAATTCTACAAATAATGAAAAAACCACCATCAATATCTATCCAATTACTTGGAAAGATAAATATAACAGTCGCAGCCCTGATTTCGTTAAGTTTATCAATTATTTATGGATACACTCAGATTTATAACAAACAATCTGTCACCAAGATGTTTCATCCACCAGCATGGCACTTTGCTACTGTGGGAACTTTTGTCAGGAAAAATACGAGGTACGAGGACATTGTCTTTTCCAGTGATTATTGTCCGAGATCTGAACTGTTAAGTATGATGGAAGCCCACTTCTCTGGCAAAACTATTTACTGTGTGTACAATCTGGATCAGATCTATGAGAAAACTAAGCTAATAACAAGCGATTTTACAATCAGAGTCTTGTATCTCGAAAAATACAAGGAAAATACATATCAGCTAGAAAGATTTCTCAACACTAGTGGCCTACACACATCTAGTGTTGAGAAAGAAATGTTGGGTGGCATGCTAGCTTTCAATGGAAAGCAATTTTTAGCTTGGTATGAAAGAGTTATACAGAGCATCGATGATGGAATTATTTTACCGCCATCCGCAGCTGAGCTGAGAAGAGCCAACTGATGTGATTGGAGAAATTATAGCTACAGGGTAGTTTTGTGTTAATTATTACAGTTATTATTATAATTTGTCTATGTTTGCTATCTTTCTATTTGCGAAAAAAGAAAAAAATTGGATACAGATACACTATAGCTATCGATCTGGCAGTAGTAACATTGCTAGTTGTTGTTGCTAAACTTGCCATGACGGAGAACAAGGAAACATTGTCACAAGTGTAGAACTGGAAGAGGAAGAGATTGAGATGATAGCTGATAGGCTGCTGCGGAAAATTGACTAGTAAAAAGGTATAACTCTTGTCGCTCGCTCAAATAAAAAACAAAACAGTCTTTTGTCTGCTTATCATCACCCTGTTTACCAGTTTTTTCTTTGTACGCAGTGTGGTGGTGAGGGAGAAGTGGATAGTGCCGACCTTCATGAGTAGTTCTCCGCATCAAGATGGTGCTGGTCAGCAGTTGTCCTTTGCTAATAATTGGTTGCGGGAGGGGATTTTTAATCTTTGCTTCGGCTCGTACTGGTATCCTCCTTCGGTTGAAGTAGCTACTCTTGACAAGCGCGCATTCCATGGTAGTTATCCTCCTGGCACAACCTTGCCAGTGTATGGACTACTAAAAATACTTGATTTAACTGGTGTTATCCCTGATTTTTATCAGCGCGGCAAACAACTGTTGTTGATAGTTTTTTTAAATTATTTGCTACACTTTTTGCTAACTCTAATGTTGTGCTCGACATCATTTATTATTTGCAAAAAGATTGGTTTTTGTTATCTAAACAGTACACTTCTTGCAATTTCTCCCGCTATTATACAGTTTCACAATGCTGGCAGCCTTTATTGGCATCACCTATCTTTCTATCATATCATGGCGGCTATGCTACCATTTGTACTGTTAATTCTGCTAGAATTGCTACATATTGCACATACCTCCCCTCGCGTTCTACGTGCCATACGAATTATACAGCCTATAGTAATGTTTTGGGGGGTGCTCACCGACTGGATTTTTGTTTTCGTTATTATAACTGTCTATATCATGCGAATCATAAGAAAAGAAATTCCTCTACCCTTTACTTATAAACAAGGATTCCATCAGCTAAAAAAGAGCGTTTTGTTTTTCGCTCCAGCCTTGATCGCTGTTGCAATTTGGCTATACCAAATCACCTATTATTTTATAACATATCCCTCCCAAGGCTTTTTACACACTGCTACATCAAGTAATGGATTTACCTTGCTGGACAATATTTTATTCAGAATGGGTATGTTTGATGGTATTGTTCAATACATCTCTTATCTACGGACATCGTTATACGATCACGTGCATCTAGGCTATGGTGGCGGTGGCTTATTAGTACTTTATGCAACAATCTGCCTGGCAATTAGCACCAAAAAAGATGGGATTAATAACATTGCAACAACTGTGTTATTTATGCTTTTTATTCCTGTTATTGCATATCACATGTTTTTTGCTCATACTTGGGCGAATCACAAATTTTCGTCTCTGACGTTCAGCCCCGCACTAAGTATGAGTTTTATGCTGTCTCCAATTTTTATCATGCGAATAGCAAGAAAACATTACCTAATATCTGCTATAAATTTCACGAACAAAAAAAACATAGCGGTTGTAACGCTAGCGGCACTTTGTTCTTCTATCATCTACGCATACAGTCAAATTTATAACAAAGAGCCTGTAACTAAAATGTTTTCTCCTCCCGCGTATCACCATGTAGTCATTGGAAATTTTGTCAGACAGAACACACAGTACGAAGATGTTGTTTTCTCTAGTGACTACTGTTCTAGATATAGGTTTAGTACCCTTGAGAGACACTTTACCAATAAGCCCATGCACTGTGCATCTAATATAGATCATATCTACCAAAAAATAAAAGAAATAGATCAAAATTTTACTGTCAAAATTTTGTATATGGAACATAATCAGCCTAGTGTAAATAAAATTGATCGTCTGCTGCGCTCGCACAATATCCGCACTTCCTATATTAAACAGCGGGGAGTAGGAGGCTTGCTTGTGTTCGATGGTGTAGAATTTCGAACTCAGTACGAACAGATACACAAGGACTATTCAAGTGACAATAATTGAGCTATTCCAAATAATTTAAATCTCATTATGGGTAAACACAATGGCATCTACACATGACTTTTTCAAAAAATACAAAATTGCCTCAGAAGATGATGCTGCTCACTACATGAAAGATCATTCATTAGTCAACGCAGACAATTGGTTTAATCGGCATCGTTATGCTCTTGTGACCAACTTCATCCCCAACCCCATCACCGATAAACAAAAATTGCTTGACTTTGGATGTGGCAGTGGGCACTTCTTGCGATATCTACGCGATAACAATTTCTCTCTGTCTTTGACTGGCTTCGAACCATATTGGACACTTGATGACACAAAAGACCTGAAAATTTTACAAGACAAAAGAATTAATTTTTTAAAAACATTTAAAGACGTAACTGGAACCACCTATGATATTATCACAGCACTCGATGTTCTCGAACATATCAAAAATGACGAAAAAGCCTTGAGAGACATACACACAGTACTCCAACCGAACGGAAAACTTTTGCTGACAGTCCCCGCATACCCCTGGTTGTATTCGTGGCATGATGCAATACTAGGGCATCGCCGTAGATACACCCATACCTCGATACAAACTGTGCTGACAAAAGCTGGTTTTACACTTGTGGAGTACAAATATTTTTTTAGTTTTCTAATTCCTGCCGCTTTGCTAATCAAATATTATTTAGCTTTAAAAAAAATAATGAAAAAAGAATTACACTTAGATGGGCTTCTGCATGATCCTTTGGGGATTTTTCATCGAATGACCGTAATAGAAAAATTTTTAATACAAAGAGGTGTAAAGCTCCCTTGCGGGTGTTTTCTTTTTGTATATGCTAGCAAATATCCAGAGCGACATCGCCCCCGATCGCGTCAGCGCCCTCGGTTAACTTGTTCCGAACAGACAGGCTGTGTCTCTCACAAACGGGATCGAAGTATCAAGCATATGCTAGCACCCCAACACTCATTTTGCTGGATAACATCTTGTAGTTAAAAACAAATTAGCTGTTACCGCGTTCGCTGAGCTGCAAAGCTCAGCCATTTTTTGGGGTGCGATCTGTTAGGTTATTGGGGCTGGGTTAATTTTAGGGTGGGGAGGGGTATGTGATACGGGGGAGGTTGTTGCTGATATGCCTATTGGCGGTGGGGGGGGGACGTGAACGCCGTGCTGGTTGAAAAGAACGTGTATGGCGAGGACGCGAGTTTGGCGCTATTGCCTGGGCAGGGATTGAGTACGGTCGATGGGGAGGCGAAAGGGTTTTGTGTCGATCTTGCCGAGATGCGTACGCAAAGTGGCGAGGAGCGGGGGCAGTATGCTGAATTTCGCGTGTTGGAGATCGCTTCCGAGTCGGCGTTGCGAGAAAATCTCAACATTTCAGCGGCGGGTATGTTGAAAACGTCTGTGTTTTTCAAGGTCGATGCACGGGTCAGTTTTGCCCGCAGTGTCAATAAAAACAGCGCATCGCGTTATTTGCTGGTACATGTGCGGGTTGCCAACCAGCTGTTGTTGGCGAATGGTTTTACCTTTCGACCCAATGCCATCGATTTGCTCCGCGAGGGACGCACGGAGGATTTTGTCCGTGCCTGCGGCAATGAGTTTATTTATGCTTCCTTGCTCAACTGTTGCAAACTTTGCCAGGCCAATAGGTAGGGGTATGATTGTGGAAATTAGGCTCGCAATACCTCTCTGGAGAGAGCCGCCAGATCGAGCAGCAAATAGCCAAAATTAAGTGTTACCTCCCCGCGTCTGCTTCTGCTTGAAGCCCTGTCGCTTCTCTGGCAAAGTCGTAGTGCTTTTCGTCTTTGAGCAGGGCGAGTCTCTGAGCACGGTCAGCCTCGTTAAAGCCAGCCGCGTGCAATCTTTGGGCAACCCGCAGCATTTTGTAGTGATTGAGCACCCCCGCACCATTGACCTCACTGACACTGTTGATGCTCGTGCAGGTGGCGGTTTTCTGCAACATGATGACCGCTTCGTCTCGCTTTAAACCTGGCAAGATACTCATATACTCCCCCATCGATGACACCTATCCCTGGCTCAAGAAAGGTAAATTTATTTTGCTCCATGCTCCGTATCAACGCGCGCTTCAGGGGCACCGATCGCCTCCTGTTATGGGCAAGTCAGTTGGTGGCCACACGACGAAGATTAGTATGGTAGCAGACACTATGGCTCGACCTGTTGATTTTGTCATTACCGAAGGACAGGTGCACGACGCTGTGATGGCCGAAGAATTGCTTGAGAATTTGCCTCAAGCTGGCAACGTCATTGCTGATAAAGGCTACGATGATGATAAGATAAGAGAAACAACCAAAAATAACGGGGGCAATCCTGTCATACCAAGAAGGAGTAATTCTAGTAAAAAGAACGAGTCTTTCTGTAAAGAAGCATATAAACTCAGGCATAAGGTTGAGAATTTATTTGCAAGGCTAAAACACTTCAGGTCTATTGCCACACGATATGAAAAGCTGAAAAGAAACTACGAAGGCATGCTTTTACTTGGATGCATTGTTGTCTGGTCATCCACGCTATGCCATGCAACACTAGGGAGTTGTTAAAATGATAGAATCAAAACGGCGACACGCCCTAGAGAACAGGGCTGATGACGATGCCTTCTATCCGCATGGTGACGATATAATTTTGAGCATCGACGATGGAGTCATCCTGCCACCTACTGGCTATAAAGATCACTAACCTGGGGTGGGGGGCAGTCGGGCTGAGACACACATGCCGTTAAAGCATCGAGCTAAACCCAAAGTTGGCATAGACTTCCAGTGGGGAGCGCCACACTTGCCCTGCACCGAGGCCGAAATTGAATTGCACACCTTTGTTGTTGAGGTGCAGATCAAGACTGTACCCGTGAGCAAAAACAAAGTCGGCGTTATGCAAGCCGTCCTGCCGATACCACGCCCCCCCGTAATTGCAAAAAGCACTGAAGTTTAGTTTTTCGGCGTAAAAAATCCAGAACAGCTTGTCGAAGTTTGCCAGCAGCGGCACCACCCAAGCCACCCGTGCCCGCGCCTGTGTGTCACCGTGACGATAGCTAAACAACCCGCCATCGCTGACAATGGGGAAGCTGACAGCGTTGAGGCCGCGACTGTGGGCGGGACTCCACGTTTGCAGCACTTGATAAAGTTCTTGCAAGTTGCGTCGCTTAGCTCCCGTCGTGAGCGAAGTCTCCACACTACCGACCAACTCCGAAGCAAAAAAGGGCAACGCTGCCTGCCCATTCGCTTCCGCACCGAGACGCTGGTAATGGAAAACACGATTGCTCAAAGAAGGATAGAACAATCCCCAAGTACGCAGTTGCCAAGCATGCTGCGCACTGCTGCCAGCCCACGCGATACCGAGTGCAAGATGCGAAACAACCCCTTGCGGAACCTCATCGTGGCCGCGATAAAGATAGCGTTGTAAACGAGCACCGCCTAAACCTAGCGTGAAAGCAAGGCGCGTTGTACGCAGATAAAAAGTCTTCACCGCGGTGCCTCGTATACCAACCTCATCGTAGTAGAGTGCCCGCCCCTCGCTATCCGTGCCGTCATAGAGCTGGTGCTTGAACACCGATGCTTGTAAGGTCGGATGAAAACGAGTGCTGGTAAAAGTCAGATCGATGGCGGGATAGCGCGACGTGAGACCATACATAACGTTGGCAACCAACATTTCATTCTGCAGCCAGTCCATCAAAGGCACAGAGATAATGCCGAGCTGTAAACTCTGCACATCCATCGCCCCTAAGGTGGGAAAAACAAACAGCGGACGCACGCCGCTATCGGGAGCGGTCGCGGCTAGGTCGAGGTGTGTTTCCTCCGTGGCCTCGAACGACAACGGTTGTGTGTTCCTGCCCGCCTCATATTGGGCGAGCGCCTGTGGCAAGGAAGGTGGTTGCTTTTGTTGCAAAGCATAAAGCAGCGGCGAACTGTGCCCGCTGAGCACACGGCACGGGACGCTGCTGCGCGCAATGTCCTGAGCGGAAGGACGGACAAGCACGTGCCCGTCAGGGTGATAGAGGGCAACCACCACCTCGCCTCGCTGCGTAAAAAGTCCTGTCAGGTGATCGGCAAATTTTATTTTCTGCACACAACGCCACCTGCTATCGATCTCGATAATAGTGCGAAAACGGCGTTCGGCGATGAAAAAATAAGTCTTGTCCGCCACAAACGCAACCTGCAACGGCTCGCTGATGAACGGCCACTTGAAGGTATGACTGCCTTGCGTAGGATGCCAAGTAATTATGTGGTAACTACCGCCGTCCACCCGCTCGTGGTAACGCCGCAACCAAAGCGTGTCGCCTCGCTTCCCGAGTATCTTCAGGCTTTGTGGATACTCTGCGGTCAAGGGGCAGTGTTTGAGGTGCGGCGCACTGCGCGCATACCAGCACAGACGGGTGTGCGAGAATTCGTATTCCAAAAACACCACTTTGTCACCATAAAGATAGGTGTCGTAGATACGAAACTCACCCTCCTGCAAAACACGCTCGTCCTGTGCCTCGCGCAGCACCAACGCACGGCGCGGTAAACCGCTGTGCACATCACGTTGAGGCCGCTGGTAGACGTGTGGTGCACCGAGGCGCGGGCTGAACTTACTGGTGAGCTGGTACGTTTCGTTAGGTGCAGTGCTGATCTCCACCCTGTCAGCAGGCAACTGGTTGTCGGTCGCCTGCACTGCACGCGCAAAACCCGTGTCGGCATCGAAGATGACACGGGCCGCATAGACATAGTCATCGTTGGATAGCAACGTGCGCAACTGGCCACGGTAACTTTGCAGTGTGCTAAGACTGCCGAAAAAAAGCCGCTTGCCCCGCTTAGACGCGAGTAAAACAGGCGGCCGCTGTGCTTGCCAGTATTTTTTCTGGGCCGCGACATACTGTCGATACAGCTCTCGCCCGCTCGCACCTGTGTGGCGTTTAAGCACCACATCGAGCGGCAACCAAGCGACGAAAGGCACAAGTGTTATCGGCCATAGCCAGGGCATAGCTTGAGCATAAAACTCTTCGTGCAAATCACGTAATACCGTGGGGGCACGAAAATGACCGAACAGATAGTTGAAAAAACGCCCCGCCGTGCTATAGCCGCGGTACTGAAACGAAACCTCATACAGGCTGTGCAGTTGCTCGTAGGTGAGAAAATCATCGTGCAATGCCTGATACCGCTCGATGCCGTGATGCACCGCAGAGCCTGCCGAAACGGTGAGAACTTCTGCCAAACCTTCGATCCACCACGCGGGCAACCACGGCAGATGTACAATCGCTCCCGCGGGGCCAAAAAAATTGTCGAGATAGAGAAACATCTGCATGTGCACATACTCGTGAAGCAGTAAGTCACGGTTGCCACGACCGAGCGTCTGTAGTTCAATCCCATCGGTGACAAAATTAGCAAACGAAGCATTGCTGGTGACCGCCGAGGAGGTAATCAGTAGAGGCTTACGGCGTTGTTGATAAAACCAAGCATCGAGAATGGGCTTGGCCCTGATCGCCGTGTGCAGCAAAAAACGAGCCTCCCGCTCAGTGCGCTGGTCGAACAAAAAACGAAAGTCACGTTGCTTGAGTTGCTTGTAAACAAGATCGCCCTGTTTAACACGGAAACCGATCGGCAGCGCTGACACAGACGCAGCAACGCACCACAACGAAAACAGAGCAAGCAGGCGGAGCACTGCCATACAGAACCCTTGTGGCGTAAATACTACTGCGTCATTTTACCACCAAACAAACACGAATAATACGAGAAAAGTTTACGCCTTGCCTTTTATTTTGTCATCGCTGACTGGAGGTCGCTCTCGTCTGCTGTTGAAAGCTGAAAACAAAGTTTTCAATTTTCTACCCGCAGTGCTATAATGCTTCCACTACCAATTGGTGAGCATTGCATGGAGTTCGAGATGCGGTTGTGCCTGTGTGTGTTACTGGCTGGCCTGGTTAGCTGTGCTGAGCCCGAGGGGACGGTACTCGGCGTGATGGACAGACCTTTTGTCTTTGAGTGGGAGATTACGGAGCAACGCCGCAGGGTGCAGTTGCCGTTACCCCCTAGCTTCAACTACTATTTCATCGTCGATTGGGGTGATGGCACGCCACCGCAGGCGATCACCGCCCACGACGATCTCGACGCACGACACACTTACGAGAGAGCGGGTAAGTATACCGTCAGCAGCCGTGGTCTGATCGAGGCCTGGGATGCGGGAGAAGCGTCATACACCACCCATATGATTACGGCTGTGCCCGCCTTGGGTGACGTGGGCTGGAAGAGTTTGCAAGGTGCATTCAGTGGCTGTCGGCAACTGGAAACGGTGGTGGGAGGCGACATCAGCGAGGTTGTCGATATGACCAAAATGTTTGCGGGTGCACGCATCGCGATGCCTGAGACGAGAGACTGGGATACGAGCAAGGTCACATCGCTGCGCAGCATGTTCAGCAACACGCTGGTCGCCGATCCCGATGTTAGCCGTTGGGACACAAGCTCGGTCATCGACCTGAGCTGGATGTTCGCCTACACCGAGGCCGCCAACCCTGAAGTCAGTCGTTGGGACACGAGCAACGTGCTGTTGATGGGGTGGATGTTCTACGATGCGAAGGCTGCCAACCCCGATGTCAGTGCTTGGGATACCTCCGCCGTGACCAAGATCGACCGCATGTTTGCGCAAGCACCGCATGCTGACCCCGATGTCAGTGCTTGGGATACCTCCGCCGTGACTAGCATGTGGGGGGTGTTTCAGGAGGCAAAGACTGCTGACCCCGATGTCAGCAACTGGAACACGAGCAAGGTGACCACCATGCGGTCGCTATTCAGCGACACCGTCTATGCCGATCCCGATGTCAGCAACTGGAACACCGCACAGGTAGAAGACATGAGCTCACTGTTCGGTAATGCCCGTGCCGCCGATCCCGATGTCAGCAACTGGAACACCGCGAACGTCGTCAATATGTACCTGTTGTTCAACAAGGCGGTTTCCGCCAACCCCGATGTCAGCAGGTGGGATACGAGCAAAGTAAAATACATGGCGATGATGTTTGCCGATGCCACGCTCGCTGACCCCGATGTCAGCAACTGGAACACCGCGAACGTCACGAGCATGCGAGGCATGTTTGCGCAAGCACCGCACGCTGACCCCGATGTCAGTAACTGGAGCACCGCACGCGTTGCCGACATGCGCTCGATGTTCGCACATGCACGGCAGGCTGACCCCGACATGTCAGGGTGGGATTTCGGCAAAGTCTGGTGCTACTCCGACATGTTTCGGGACATGACTCTCTCGTCTGCCAACTACACCCAGATGTTGATACGCATCGCCACAACCTCCGTTCAAAAGGCGAGTCACATGTGCAGCGATCACCAACGCCAACCGCTTCCGCTCGATGTCGGAGATACCCAATACGACGCAGCCGCGGCAGAGGCGAGAGCCGCTTTGGTCGCACGTGGCTGGACGATAAAGGATGGAGGGCAAAAGGCTAGCGCCTCGTGCGTTTGAGGGTAAGGAAACGATCGACACGGCAGGCAACACACCAGCGACACAGATCGGAGTGTGTGTTTTGTGCCAGGAAGTATGCTAAAATGCAGGGAGCATAAGCGAGGGGGCGGTATGGCTGAGCCGTTGACAGTGCTATCCGATGACGAGCAGTTGTTCAGGCGGGAAGTTACGAAGCTTGCCCAGCAGCGTCTCGCTCCCGCCGTTGCCGCGATGGACGAGCAGGAGCAGTTTCGCCCTGACTTACTGAGGAGTTTTTTTGAATTAGGTTTGATGGGAATCGAGATACCGACTAAATTCGGTGGGGCAGGTGGCACTTTCTTTATGGCACTGCTGGCGATCGAGGCTTTGTCGTGCACAGATGCCGCAGCGGGAGTCATCGTCGATGTCCAGAACACGTTGGTCAACAATGTTTTTCAACGCTGGGGGACACCCGAACAGCAGCAGACCTTCTACCCCCGCCTCGCTACAGAAGCCATCGGCTGTTATTGCCTGACCGAGCCTGTCTCTGGCTCGGATGCTTTTGCTTTACAGTGCCGTGCCACCGCCGAGGGCAGCGATTACATCCTCAACGGCAAAAAAATCTTCATCACCAACGCAGGTGAAGCTTCGCTGTTTATCGTCTTTGCCAACGTCGATTTTAGCCGTGGTTATCGTGGGATCACCGCCTTCGTCGTCGAGAAAGGCACGGCTGGCCTCACTCTCGGCAAAAAAGAAACCAAACTAGGCATCCGTGCTTCTTCGACGTGCGAGGTAATCTTGGATGAGGTCAGGGTACCGCGTAGCAACGTTATCGGCGAGGTGGGGAAAGGATACAAGATTGCCATCGAAACCCTCAACGAGGGGCGTATCGGAATCGCTGCCCAGATGCTGGGTTTGGCACAGGGAGCGTGGCAAGGAGCGATGGCTTATGCGACAGAACGCAGTCAGTTCGGACAAACACTCGACAAGTTTCAAGCGGTGCAGTTCAAGCTGGCAGAGCTTGCTACCGACATCGAGGCGACCCGCCTGCTGGTCTACAACGTCGCACGCTTGCGTGAACGCGGTTTGCCGTTCACCAAGGAGGCTGCTATGGCGAAGTATTTCAGTTCACAAGTGGCAGAGAAAGTCGCTTCGCAGGCACTGGAAGTTTACGGTGGTTATGGTTTTATCAAAGAATTTCCCGCGGAAAAGTTCTACCGCGATGCCAAAATCGGCCAGCTCTACGAAGGCACCACTAACATGCAGCTGAGCACCATTTTCAAGCAGTTGTCCAGTCAGTGAACTGCGTCTGGCCTCTCGTTATCTGCCTAGGTATTGCGAGTTCGCTCCACGCACAGCCGCGGCTGCGGCAAGATTTGCAGGTCAAAGCACAAACACTCGTCTGTGCTCGCCGTCACGACACACGGGCACTGTGGCAGGCAGGCATCTACGACACGCTGCTCACCGTGCACACGCAACGCAGCACACCACACGCCGCCCAGCTCGCCCGTGCACAGGCGATGCGGGAAGGCAACGCAGGCTATGCCTATGGCAGCTGTGCCGCAGGACACAGCTGGGTACTGACCGTCTCCGCCCCCTATGCTCCGCAACATGACGGCAGCACGGTGCGGCTGTCCGCAGGGTTAGCGCGTTACTGTCGTGCGCTGCAGGCGATGTATGCTGCCAGTGGCTGGTACTTACCGCAGCCGTTGGCAATCCGAGGACAGAGTTTGATATTGCCGCAGCGAGGGACGGGTGTGGCAGCTGTGCGTTGCCTGTCGCACCAGCCGCTGCGCACAGGGCCGCGGCTGCTGTATATCTTCCCCCGTGGCAATCCCGCTTTTTCTGCTCCGCACTTGCCACCCCCGCCAGCTCGTGGTCAGGAACGGCAAAGCACGCATGCGTGGGTAAATACCGTGCGACAAAAAATGCACCTTGCCGCACTGCGTAGCCAAACTACTCCGCAGACGACGCGTTTCAGTGTGATTCACGATCGCATGGAACTATCCGCGCTCAAGAACAGTCTGCTACGGCAGAACCGTCGTTTACTCGGTGAAAACCGTGCCCGTGCACATACCCTACCCGCAGCGTTGACGATGCTGTGGGTATCGCCCTTTCATCGCCAACTGTTGCTGCACAAGGAAGCTACCGACCTCGCCCTCAACATCACCTTCCGCCGTTCGCAGGTGCTGGTAACGATGATTTTCAGTGCGGCACGGTAGTGCTTCAAAACTGCCAGGCAGGGATCACCAGGCTTTGAGAGTGCCTTCACCCAAGGACAACAATCGTTCAGCAGCAATAGGCCTATAATTTTTGGGCGAGTGTGTGCTACAATGGATCGCAGTCTTGGTGTCGATTGTGGGGGCTAACTTGCTAGATACAGCGCAGCCGCTGCGGCAATCTTCCGCTTGTGGTAGCAAGCTCGAGGGTAAGCGATACAGGCTGCTGCACGGTGATGCCACGCATCGTGGTATACTAGCTGCCGACAGTATTGACCTGATCGTTACTTCTCCTCCCTACAACATCAGCAAATGCTACAGTGGCGCAGAGAAAGACGATGCGGTAGATTATCGTGACTATCTTCGTTTCAGCAAAAAGTGGCTGGCCAACTGTTTTTATTGGACCCATAACACGGGACGTATGTGTGTCAACGTTTCGATCGACAAAAACAAAAACGGCAAACAACCGCTCGCCGCGAACATTACCACGTTGGCAATGCGGGTTGGTTGGCGATACCATGCCACGATTCTGTGGAACGAGGGCAACATCTCACGGCGCACTGCCTGGGGCAGTTGGAAGTCCGCCAGCGCGCCACATGTTATCGCTCCTGTCGAGGTCATCATTGTGTTCTACAAAGGGGAGTGGAAACGACAGCGCCAGGGTGATTCAGACATCGGCGGCGAAGAGTTTAAGCACTCGGTACTCGGTAGCTGGGATTTCAACGGCGAAAGCGCTAAACGTATCGGGCATGAGGCTCCCTTCCCACGTGAACTACCCAAACGCTGCATCAAGTTGTTTTCTTTTGTCGGTGATACGGTACTTGACCCTTTCTGTGGCAGCGGCACAACCATGATTGAAGCTATTAACCATCGACGCATTGCTTATGGTATTGAGCGGGAAGAAAAATACTGCAACCTCACGGAGCGGAGAATCGCGCGAGAATGCACAGCAGAATCAATAAACTGACTATCGGTACCGCTGGTACAATATACAGAAATTTAATTTCTAATGAAAAGTTTACTTATTCTCATCAATTTATTAAGTGTACCTATGATAAGTACCTAGCAGCTAGCAAGAGCAATCCGAGCATTAACGGACTTGTTTTTGAGTATTTAATATGTGAAACACTGGCACAACAAAATATTGTTCCTTTTTACTATCAAGCAAGGTTCGAACTCTTTCCCAATGCTAGCTTTGACATTGTGCTTTACCACCCCCAAAATCCTGTGGTGTTGACCATGAAGGTGTCTCTGCGGGAAAGGTACAAACAAGCGGACTTAGAAGGGTGGGCATTGAGACAAGTATATCATGGCGCTGATAACTATCTCGTCACGTTGTCCGAAAAGGAGGCCGAGTCTGTCAAAGATAAGATAAAAAACGGCCTCACCGTCGGCCTAACGGGTGTCGTGCTCGCATCGAGTACTGAATATGACAGATTTTTAGATGCCATTCTCGCACAAAGGCAATTTTGTGTTGCTGAGCAAATTTACCCGCTGCAACAAGGAACGCTCGTGCCGAACCAGCCATAGTCGACCGTCCTTATCCTCCGCCGTTCGCAGGTGCTGGTAACGATGATTTTCAGTGCGGCACGGTAGTGCTTTTCAAAACTGCCAGGCAGGGATCACCAGGCTTTGAGGGTGCATTTATCCTCAGAGACCTGTTGCTGAAACATAACATCCCCTTGCGCAAGCGATCAGAACGCCACGGCTCTAGACTAGCCTATGGCAAGCGTCGGGTCAGCGGCAAGACCATAGACCACAAGGCCGAATTGCGCACCATCGCCACCATCAAGCAAATGTATGGCAAGGGCATCAGTACGAACGCCATTGTCCGATTCTTGAACACGATGAAGCTACCCACCAAGCAGCAGGGTAAAAGTTGGCACGGCAACACGATTATAAAAATACTGAAACGCGAAGGGGTTTATGTGGCAAGGCGGAAGGGGAGGATAGCGTTATCGGCTTAGCCGAGGGCTAGCCAACTCTTGACTGTTGGGCACATCTCCAGCATGCAGCAACAGCCAACGGGATAGCAGGCTTCCAGCAGAGGATTAGGCGAGACAGCCAGCTTAGGCGCGCTTCTTTGCTTTGCTACGCTTTTTAGAGTTTTCTAGCTTGCTGCCCTCTTGCTCTAGCCTGTTGACTACACTGCGACTGAGCTTCGTAATGCGACAAATGGCGGCGACACTCATGCCGTCCTCCAGCATACGCAACGCCACCGCCTCAATTGCTCGCTCACCCTCTTGCCGACCCTCTTGCCGACCCTGAAGAATGCCCTCTTCAAGCCAACCCTCGCGGCCAATCTTGATTTCTTTCATAAGTCTATCCTTTGGTTTTTTAATAGCTGCCACCTCGATACCTTTTAGCACAGATATACCATAATCGCTATTGAATTTAGAGAAACAATCAGTTGCCAGTTCCAAAAGCCGTTTTCTCTCCTCGATCTCCAATATCAGGGTGCTGCGAAAAAATTTGGCCACCTTCTCACGGGTCAAGTCCCTAATGCAGTGCAGCGGCAGAATGTAGGGATGGCTCTTGGGAAATATCTTGATGATGTCCTCTTGATTGTAGTCGGGCATATGGAACAGCAAATAGCCGAAATCTAGGGCTACGTTGCTGCCTATGGCATTGGCACTGTTGGCGAACTTGCCCTGAAAACTCATTGGCATGCGCCAGCGTCCCTTAGCATTAGAGATCACAATGACGATAACCTTGTCGGCCATGTGTGTATCAAGCAATGCCTGATAATTCAGCATTTGCCCCAAAAGCCCCTTCTCTTGTGTGCTTTTGTGCTCAATCAAGAAAATAATCCGCTGGCCGTCTCTGGTCATGACAGAGATTACCGCGTCAGCACGGCGTTCATTGCCATCGGCATCAGTGAACACCGTCGCCTCGAACTTCAGCGTCCTGAGAACAAGCCTGACAAACTCTTCAGGAGGCAGCAGTAAAGCTAGCAGTTCCTCGATGAATACCCGATTGTTGGTAATGATCGCTGTAAACAAGGCACTGTGTAAGGCTCGTTTTGTCATAGTCCGCCGTTTCTGGTTGTTGCTAACGCCGTTGCCTACCTGACAGCATCTTCTCACAAAGGGAAGCACTATATCAACCACGATGCCACAAAGAAGGAGACATTATCGGCCTAATCGTGGGCTGGCCACCTCTTGGCTGCTGGGCACAATCCAAGCGTGCGGCAACAGCCAAATGAAGCTGAGCTGGGCAGCATCGTAGTTGAGGGTAGCTAGCAAGCAACAACAAGGAGATACTCCCATCCTTATAGCGATGCCGAGATCAGAGCTTACTATGAGCGTATCCATGCCAAATGCCAACAAAGAGGCGTACAATTCACCACCTGTTACATCGGCAATGGTGAAAATCATTTTTGGCAAGATCAAGACCTGTGGTCTAACAAGAAGGATTGTTGCAATGCCATAGATCGCGTCGAGAAGTTTGCTAAAACAAAAACGGCTCGTGACATCAATTGGGATGTGCGTATGCGACACACCAACAACAAGTGCTTAAAGCCGCATAACAAAGATACACTGCATCGTCCCCTCAACCACCGTGACTAAAAAAACCTACACAGGTATCAATATTCAATGGCCTATCTCCAGAGAAATCATTGCAGGCAAAAAAACCATCGAAACCCGCACCTATCCCATCCCACCACACTATCTAAACAAAGAGATGCTACTAATCGAAACCCCAGGTCGCACAGGTAAATTCAAATCCCGTGCTACAGCCATCATCAGGTTTACTAAGTGCTTCAAATACCCCAACCGCAAAACTTTCTACGCCGATTATCCCCTACACCGCATAGATAAAAACTCACCCTGGGCATGGAAGAAACCAAAATGGGGTTGGCACATCGAAGTTGTTAAAGTTATCGACCCACCCGTTACTTTTTGGGGCAAGAAAGGCATTGTCTATACTAAAGGTATTTTGGTTTGAGTTTTTACTAGGCTGCTTTGTCGTATTTTTTGCTAAGCTCATCAAGTTTTATTTTCTCATCATCATCAATCAAGATACTGCCCAGTATTTCCGTTACGGGCTTGAAAATAATTTCCTTGCACTCGTCTTTTTTAACTTTGGCGCGGTATTCTTCAGCTTTTGGGGCAAAACTCCACGCGACAAAAATACCTTGCGCAGCTTTGCCCAGCGAGGCGTAGAAATTTTTAATCGGATTGACTCCGATACTTTGGCGATGGTTTTTAATTTGTACAGGAATAGAACCTTTATTCGCCCAGCCGTCAATGCCACCGTCATCAGATTTCTTCGGGTTGCACTCCCAGCCCATAAACTCACAGATTTTTGCAGCGAAGGTATGGCCATCCATTTCTAACCACTCCGTTTTGGTGAGAGGAACGTTAAGCAAATCAAATTCAGGCGCATCAGTTATTTTGCTTAGCCTATCACTGATAACCCGCACCGCCACAGGTGATACATCGCCAACGATGAACCGACGGTTGAGTTTAGCAGCCACAGCCGCGGTCGTGCCACCACCCGCGAAACAATCAAGCACTAAATCGTTTGCGTTGGTGGAGCAAGAAATTATTCGCTCCAGAATTTTTTCTGGTTTTTGGGTTTTATAACCGAGACGCTCTTTTCTTGAAATCTGTCCTCCAGATGGTATATCTGACCACCAGTCTTCAATAATTTTTCCTTCACCAAAAGATTCCGTTATTTCCTCACTATTTCTGCCTTCAGAATACCCAGCAGTAATCCCTTTCTTGCCCTCGGTATAGCTTCTGCGGTGTATGAATGAGTCACTGTAAGGTATTCTTACAGCGTTTTTTTTGAAGAATGATTCCTTACTCTTGCTGTAGTATAGAATGGTGTCATGTTTTCTTGGGAAAAAATTCTTTGAATTTGACGGCCCCGTGTAGCACCACACAATCTCATTTCTAAAATTGCTTTTCCCAAATTCATCGTCCAACATTCCTCTGAGCTTGTGACTGGCACGATAGTCGCAGTGCAAGAAAATCGATCCTGTTTCTTTCAGGCATCTGTGAATCAATTTAACTCTTTTTTCCATCCATTCGATGTAGGCATGGATGCCGCCTTTCCAGCGATCTTCAAAAGAGCGACGCTCGTAGCCATTGCCCCAGATAATCTCATAATTTCTATTTGAGAAAAACGGTGGATCAATGTAACACATATCGACCGATGCGGGTGGTATATCTTCCAGCCAGTCTATGCAATCTCCACAGATAACATAATTTTGTTGTGGATATATTTTTAGCCTTCTTTCTTTTTTTCGTTCCTTTTTCTTCTTCTCTGCACTTTCAACACCGAAATCAGAGAGAAATACCTGCCAGTGTTTGATAGCTTTGGTATTGCCACTGATAAGCTTATCAAACAGAACGGTGTATTTAGCTATCTCGTGATTAAAATCAAACACACACATCTCTTTGCCGTTAGTGACAACAACATAGTTCTTTTTACCCGCATTATCACCATGCAGATACAACTGTGCTCTGTCATGGTAATCTTCTTGCAAATCATCTTTATCAGTGACAAACAACGCCCACGGGTATAACTCCTCATTGTGAGGTTCAAAATCAGGTGATTCTTTGCTCTGTTTACAGGCAATAAACTCACCTCTAAGCCCCATAACAACCTCAAGGAAATGTTTTCCCAGTTCAATTTTTTGCCGTTGAGAAAATTTTTCCCCACAGGCATCAACCTTGCTCAGAAACTCCTCAAGCTGGGTGAGACGTAACTCTTTTGCCTTTCGAGCCATATTACACCTACATAGTAACAACCTGATTTCATCTCTGACATCGGCCACTTGTTTTAGTTAATTTAGTTTTGTTTCTAATTTTTTAAGGAAACAATTTTAAGAAAACATAAAAATAGACAACAGTATGATTTATACAAATTGATTATAATTATACGGCACTCAGTTTTTTAAAACACTTGCAGTGCTCCCCTGTTAGGGGCCGATAGGGTGTCCGCTTTTTACGGGAGCATCTACAGCTTAGATCTACCTATCGGCGGATATTTGCAAAGATTACCGTTAGACGCGTGGACGAGGCAGAAGTCCGCTTGCGGTTTGTTTTCAATAATCCGTCCCCGCCGAATACTGGCGAGGACGGATTCTGCGTGCCGATATGCAGAGCGCACCCGGAGCGACTCGAACGCCCGACCACGAGATTCGTAGTCTCGTACTCTATCCAACTGAGCTACGGGTGCGAAGGCACGAGGCCAAGCGGAGAGGGAGGGATTCGAACCCTCGGAACAGTGACCCATTCTCTGCCTTAGCAAGGCAGCGCTTTCGACCACTCAGCCACCTCTCCCCCCGTCGGGTAGTATAACGCATCGGCAAGACGCGGCAAGGCTTATCTTGTCTTAGGGACATCTCCTCACCCGCTACGGGTCAAGCTAGCACGGCATCGTGCCCGCGCCACGGTCGCCGTAGGCGAGGTCGATAGCCGAAACGCTGCGCGGCAACCAATGTTGCACGGTAGTCGTCGGCAATGGTAGCACCCGCACTGCAAGTAACTTCATCCTCCAGCGGCACATCGAAGTCGTCGGCTCCGAAATCCAAGCCCCGCAAGGCATCGTCGTTCTGCGTTAACACCGAAGTGCGGATATGGACGAAGTTGTCGAGGAAGATACGGCAGATCGCCAACCACCGCCAGTACGCACTAGCCGTTATCTCTTCCCCGCCGAGACGATTGTGCTCAGGCTTATACGTCCAACACAAAAAACTCGTCAGGGCATTGCCGTTGGCATGCTGGAAAACACGTAGCTGTTCGAGATGCGCCAGTCTCTCGTCGAGCGTTTCGTCGAAGCCGATAACCATCGTGGCTGTTGAGCCAATACCCGCCGCGAGAATAGCCTGCTGTGCATCGTAGTAATCGCTGACCGTGTACTTCCCACGGCTATGACGCTGGCGAAAACTATCGGTCAACACCTCCGCCCCGCCCCCCGTAATCCAACCTGTGCCAGCACTACGTAGCAACCGCGCCCCCGCCGCATAGCTGAGCTTGGAAAGCTTGCAGGCGAACATAAACTCAGCCACCGTCATCTCGAAAAATGTCAACTCGTCGCCATACGTCGCATGCAATTTCTCGAACAGACGAGCATAATGATCGAGCTGTAACTTGGGGTGGAAACCACCGTTGAAAGCAATCAAAGTCGCATCGAGACGACGGAAGTGGGCGACCCGCCGCAATACCTCCGCAGTGGTTAACAGATAAGTGCCTCCTGATGCGGGAAACGGAAGAACGCACAGAAATCACAGTTAGCTACGCAAATGTTGGTGTAGTTGATAATCGCCATCACCAAGTAAGTCGCGGCATCGCGAGAGTGAAAACGTGCCTTGACCTGTGTCGCCAGTCGTTGCAACACGGCGAGATCAGCGTGCTCATGCAGAAAAAAAGCCTCGTCACGGCTGATGCTATCGCCCGCTTGTATCTTGGCACAGATGCCCTGTAACACGTGCAAACCTCACCGCCTATATCCTCGATTGTTATCTCATTGCCGATAGGATGCAACCGCAAAAAGCAGTTGACGACAACACCGATAAAAGTTAGAGCTGTCCGCTGCGCTTGCTCGATACAGGTGGGAAACATGGATGCAAGGATAATTACCGCCTTCGAAGAGAAGGTTTTTGCCGATCGCAAACCTCTGCCAGATCTGCGCGCGGGCGATACAGTACGGGTTTACTACAAACTGAGAGAAGGCAGCGGAGCTAAATCCCGCTTCCGCCTGCAACCGTTCGAGGGTGTCGTGCTACGGCGACGACGAGGCACGGCAGGGTCGTCCTTCACCGTGCGCAAAATCTCAGCAGGAGGTATCGGAGTCGAACGGGTGTTCCCCTGCTACTCCTCGTACATCGAAAAAGTTACCGTCCTGCACCGCGGCAAAGTACGACGCGCACGGCTCTACTACCTGCGCCAGCGTTCGGGAAAAGCAGCACGAATCAAAAGCCGCTACGTCGAGGGAACAGGAAAAAATACCGCCCACCAACGCACCGCGCGCAACCGCGCCGCAAGCAAAACATGAAAACCATCAAGGTGGCCGTTAGCGGAGCCGCAGGGCAAATCGGCTACGCACTGCTGTTCAGGCTAGCCCGTGGCGAGGTGTTCGGCCACGACTGCGCAGTGCACCTACAGCTCCTAGAGCTGCCCCAGGCTGTCTCTGCCGCGGCGGGTGTGGCAATGGAACTCGACGATTGTGGTTTCCCCACCCTGGCAGCGGTGAACATCTGCTCCGACGCTACCCAAGCCTTCGACGGAGTACACTGGGCCTTGCTGGTGGGATCGAAACCACGTACGGCAGGGATGGAACGTAGCGATCTGCTGTTAGCCAACGCTCGCATTTTCGTCGCCCAAGGGAAAGCCTTGGCACGTGCCGACGCTAGCCTGCGAGTGGTGGTGGTGGGCAACCCCTGCAACACCAACGCCTTGATCGCCGCGCACAGTTGCCCCGACATTCCCGCACCGCGCTTCACCGCCATGACCATGCTGGACGAAAACCGTGCCCGCGCTCAGTTGGCGCACAAACTGCAGGTGAATGTCGGACAGGTGAGTAACCTCATCGTCTGGGGAAACCACAGCCCGACCATGTACCCCGATTTTGAAAACGCAACGGTCGATGATATGCCCGTAACCGCACGGTGCGCACGTGATTGGCTGGAAGGTGAATTCATGCACAGCATCAGACAGCGCGGTGCGGCGATAATCGCGGCTCGTGGTAGCTCGTCGGCTGCTTCCGCGGCCAACGCTTGTCTCGATCATGTCAAAAAACTATCCACCGCCAGCGAGGTTAGTTTTTCTGCCGCGGTGATCAACGACAGAGAACGCTACGGCGTACCCGCAGGAGTGGCTTTCTCCTTCCCCCTCACCTCCGACGGCAAAGACTGGCACATCGTCGATGATGTCAAACTCTCCGCTTATGCCCAACGTAATCTCGCCCGTAGCCGCGATGAACTGTTGGCAGAAAAAAAAGCGGTACAAGAGTTTCTCGCCTGAGCGAAAAACAGTTGACCGCTACAGTGTTTTGCTCTACAAGCCAGTTCCTTCAGCAAGGTAAATTGGCTTCTTCCTGTGAAACTTATCTGTTCTTGCATGCTGGCAACGGCATTGCTGGCCAACGGTTGTGGTTTACCTGATCCTGCCGCACAGCTGCACGATGTGCAAGAATTCGCCGCAGAAGAACAACCCGACCGCGGCAAAAAGCTTGTCAAACAAAGCGCACTACTCATCAGTGGGGCATCGCTGGCTGGTTGCCTGCTGATTGCGAAGATGCGCAAACTGTGTGCAGATATCGTCGCCTCCCGCCAGAGCAAGAAACACCAGTCCATCCCCTCGACGAAGCACAGTCTGCACGAAGAACTGACGACACTGCGCCAGGAATACGAAGAATTCCGCGACTACTATAACGTGGTGCGCGGCAAACAGGCCAACATCAACGGTTTTGTGTTTGAAACCCAAACCGTGCAAGCCCTGTACAAAATTATTCCCGACCTCTACGAAGGAGAGCAGGTAAAAAAAATTGTGCGTAACGTTGAGGGCAGTTATGCAGAAAAACCTGGCAGAAATAAAGATTTTGAAATCGATGCCATCGTTATTACCACCAAACGTGTCTTCGTTATCGAAACTAAACTTACCCTGAAACGAGGAGACATCGACCGTCTCATCACGCTACTCGAAAACTTCCACCAGCTCAAGTTCGCCGCTCAAGGACTACGACACGCACTGCGCAGTAAACCTGTGCACGGTGGTTTCTCCTACCTTACAGAGGCGAAGACCGCCACCGCGGGTGCACGGTCACGCCGTGCGTCCAAATACGCACAGCAGCACAGACTGCTTACCATTCCCCGTCTCTCGAGCGACAAAAGCACACCTAGACAGGTGGCTGAGTTGCAAGACTTTCGCTAAACACGTTTGACCGCAGCGAATGACTGTCTTGCCATTCTCCCCGTGCGGTGAAAATCTTTGCGCGGGGGTTGATGTCTCTGATATACTGGCGAGCACGATAGACGTGACAGGTGCACATGCCCGCATCGCTCGATCTCAAAAGTATTCGCACCCAGCCCGATCTCTTTCGCCGTGCTTGTACACACAAGCGAGTCGACGCTGACATCGATCGTATCCTTGCCCTCGATGCCGAGCTGCGGCCGCGTCAGCGGGAGATTGAGAAACTGCAAAGCGAGCGTAACACAACTGCCAAACAGATGAAGGGGGCTAGTGCCATATGCCAGCAGGACTTGCGGGCGCGCGGTCTGGCCTTGAAGCAGGAGATCGAACGGGTGACACAGGCATGCCGTCCTTTGCTGGAGGAACTCGACGAGTTATTGCTGGCCGTGCCGCTGCCGCCGCGTGCCGATGTGCCTGTGGGGACGAGCGATCAGGATAACGTTGAGATCAAGAGACACGGCACACCGCCGCAGTTTGACTTCCAGCCTAGAGACCATGTCGAGCTAGGCAAAATTAACGCAGGCATCGACATCGTTCGTGGCGTAAAATTAGCGGGCCGTCGTTCCTACATGCTGCGGGGGTTTGTGGCACGCCTAGAAAACGCCGTGTTACAGTACGTGTGGCACAAGTTGTTGCGCAAAGGCTTCGTCCCATTTTCTGTTCCTGTGTTGCTCAGGGAACATGCGTTGATCGGTTCGGGCTACTTTCCCGTAGGACGAGAACAGACCTATCGTCTAGAAAAAGACGAGTTGGCACTGGTAGGCACATCCGAAGTATCTCTGGTCGCCTATCATCAGGGCGAAATTCTCGCTCACGCTGACCTGCCGCGGCGCTACATGGCACATTCCTCTTGCTTTCGCCGCGAGGCGGGCACGTACGGCAAGGATACCCACGGTCTGTTTCGAGTACATCAGTTTCAAAAAATCGAACAGTTGATTATCTCGGTTGCCGATGAGCACGATTCCGAGCAACTGCACGACGAACTGCTGGCTAATTCCGAAGAAATCGTACAGGACTTGGGTTTACCTTATCGTGTCGTGCAGGTATGCACGGGTGATCTCGGTGTGGGGCAGTATCGCAAACACGATATCGAGACGTGGATGCCGTCGCGCAACGCTTACGGAGAAACACACAGTTGTTCGACGCTGCTTGATTTCCAGGCGCGGCGCTTGCAAATTCGCTACCGCGCCCACGACAACCGCAAACACTGGTGCTACACGCTCAACAACACTGCCATTGCCTCGCCACGCATCCTCATCCCTCTGCTCGAATGCCATCAGACCGCCGACGGCTACGTCAACGTGCCTTCTTGCTTGCAACCGTACCTGTAAGGGCTGGGTGGCGCAGCTAAGCTAGCCGACTGTACACCGTGTGCATCTGCCGCAAACAGTAGAGTAGCAGTACCGCATTGGCAAACCACGCGGCGATGAAGGGGGGCAGTGCTCCCACCCGCCCCAACGCCGTGCAGATGCCGAGCAGTAGCCAGTAGACGAAACCGACAACAAACGTGGCCATCACTCCTCGCACCACACGACGGTGGTAGAGAAAACCAAACCGCACTCCCAGTAACACCACGAACAATGCGGCGCACGGGTAGGCTATTTTCAAATGCAGGTCAACCTCTGGTGCGAGGGTAGGCTCACCGCGTGCATGCCGTGTACGGATCAGGGCAATGAGTTCGGCTCGTTTCATTTCCAGCGGTTTGCGTTGTTCGCGCTGTAGCCAAGCGATGGCAAAGGGCAACTTCATCGCCAAGTATTCCATTTCTTCTGTCTGCGTCAGTAGACCGTGCCGATCGTAGTGCCGCGCACGTACTGCGTGCAGCAGCCAATCTTCACCACGATAATCAGCTTGTGCAGCAGTGGCAATACTCCGCACCCCGAAATCTTCCCTCAGCTCTATCTGTTTCAAGCCCAGTAAACGTTGACGATAGGGATTGAAAGTGCGGTAACGAAAAATCGTGTTGCCGTTTTTCAACCAGACGTGTTTGTCAGGACGATAAACAACATCACCTGCCATCTGTGCTTCCAGCTGTCGCATACGCAGCGCACTTGCGGGCACAAGATATTCACCTGCCCAGCAGCCAAGAGCAGCGCACAACAGACCTCCCGCCAGTAACGGGGTAGACAAGCGCAGGGGGCTTGCCCCCGCGGCGCGCAGCGCGGTAATTTCGTTGTTGCGCCCCAACACCAGCATCGTCAACACCGAAGCCAATAACGCCGCAATCGGCAACGCCTGCACGCCAAAAAATGGTAGTTGCAAAAAATAAAATTTCCCGATATCGAGCGCGGGAGGATCGACTTTGCTGAAAAAAACCCGCGCCCGATGGCCAAAATCGAAAAAAATAAACAAAAAAGAACACAGGGCAACGACCGCTACCGCGTAGGCACAGTAGCGTTTAAGGATGTAAAAAAATAAGCGCATCTACACAGCCTATTATCTGCCCTTGACTAGGAATTTATGAAATAAAAAAGACAATCTGACACCGCGATATTACGTTGGGTAGTGGCCATGAAAATTTGCATCTTGTGGCGAGGATAGAATTTGCCTTCTTTAAGCTTAAAAAACTCGTTAGCATCACGAGTTGTGTTTTCTTTGATGACTTTCAAACCAGCGATGCCTCTGATATTCAACCATCCCAGCATCTCGTCTTTATCGATAGGATAAAAGTTAAACTTTTCTATGTCTTTGCGCATAACTACATTTGTCTCAGGCATGCGACGGTCGGCATAATCGATACTGGTCTTAGGAGCAAGCTCTAGACGCAGGGGGTTATTGAAGACAAAAATATCGCGAGAAGATTTGTACAAATTGTCCTTCAAAAAATAAGTCTCTACCCCCCGCCAAGTATCAGCTGTCGTTTGTGGGTCTTGCACCCCCCCTGCTTCGATGGTGATGATAGGAACTCCCAGCTGTTGGTCTTGCTCCATCAACGCCCCCAAACACAGCCTGGAATCGATCAAGCAATCGACAAAAAGGCTTGCCAGCTGCCTTTTAGCGAAACTGTCACGGTGAACAACGGCAAAGGCGTGGCTCGAACCAGAAGTGTTATGCATGTCCACCACTGCTTCGGGATGGTGATGACGAATTTCGGTCAGAATAGCCGCGGCTAACCGCCCCTCCCTACCTTCATAGGGGGGACGAAAACAGCGATTGAGGTCGCGTCGTCCAGGCAAGTGACGGTAAAAAAAGAAAGGACGAGTCAGTGCCGTCTCCACCGCACTGAGGATAACTACGATGTTGACCGCGGGTTGGCGATGCCCTTCTGCCAGCCAGCGATGCACAGCTCTGAAACCAGAGGGTTCGTTGCCATGGGTGAGGGTTACCAACACTCTGGTGCGGGAACGATCTTTGCCCGTAAGGCGCAATGCCGTCGCACCACCCAGTATATGCAAAAAATCTTCGGGGGTATCGCCTACTTCGCTTGTCTGGGGATCCTGCCAAATCTTCAGTTCCATTGTGCCACTGGTTTGCCGTCTAAAAAATTTTCTCGGTAATCTTTTAGCATGCGTGTCGCGGCTTCCGCCGAGGAACAACTCTTGCGATAGTGCGCATGGCGCTTTAACTGCCAGGTTGCGCCGTTGGTTTTCTTCGCCAGCCTCTCCTCAATGATTGTCATCAAACGATCGTTTTCGTGCTTGTCACTGGCCAAAATGCTCAAGCCCTCCCGCGCTAAGGGGAGAAAGCGTGCGATCAACTCTGTGACGGGTATTTCGCTAATTCCCCCCAGATAATGGCTCGGCCACAGCAGCTTAGCGTTGATACCATCCTGCGCACTGCGGTAGAAGTTGTACTCTGCTAAGCGAAACGGTAGGCCTGTAATCAGCTCATTGGCAAACTCCTGCATTCCCAAGGTAAGGCCGATAATGAAAGCGGCGTTAGCCATCATGTCCAGCACTGTCGGCCCCGCTGGAAGGGCACGAAACTCGATACGTAGGTGTCCCTCCTCGACATCGCTGTATACTGCCCTATTCCAAGACCAAACCGTGCCGTTATGTAGACAAAGCTCCGACAACGACGGGGGGTCTTTGTCTGGATCTTCATCGTATAGGACAGGCAAGATGGCGGGGAAAAGAGCGACGTTTTCGGCAAACAACTCCCACGCTCCTTGCCTGAGCCAACCGTGCCCAAAGGTTACTCTGGATGGGTGGCGCCAGTTTTGTCCCTGTGACTTACGAAAATCAATGCTTTGTTTAAACAAAGCGATGCGGGTCTCTTGCCACAAGCGATGTCCTGATAACATCGGAGAGTTGGCGGCCAAGGACAACACCAGAGGGATAGCCAGCTGCGCGGCGTTAAAGCAACGCACAAAGTGATGCGCAGGGATGCGCAGATGCACCTGAAAGGAAGTATTAGCACCCTCCGCCGCGATCCCCTCCCCTTCCATAAGAAAACTGTCTTCGCCGCTAATGTTGATTCTGTAGCGACTACCTTCTTCGCTCGATAACCCTCTGGCCAGGGCGTGGTAGCGAGGGTTATCGGTTACGTAAGACGAGTCGAAGTGAGTCTTACTTAACGTCGGTAGCGTGCCGATAGGAAGGACATTGGCATCGACACTCGCCGCGTGTTTTTGGAGCTCGCCTAGGAAGGATGACATTTCCTCGCTCAGGGTGGTAAAGGCCGCCCCAGGTAATTTCACCGGAGTCATGTTCATCTCTAGGTTATAGCGGCTGAGTTCTGGGGTGAATTGGGGGTTGTTGCTCAGATCCAGAAGTGTCTGATTGATCGGGACAGGAAGATAATTGTTATCTATCAGATAGACCTCCAACTCCGCACCGATACTGAAAATTTTACGGCTAAAGGCTGGCTTGCCGAGCTGTTCGCGCAATTGTGCAAGCTGTATCTCTAGACGACCGCTAAAATCGAGATAGTCCTCCTCGATGAAATGTTCTTTGATGACACCCGCACCCACTCTCGCACTCCCACGCTACGTGTAGCCCATTCTAGCACAGCACAAAAAAATACACTACACGAATGCCCTGCACCTCGCTCATCCCCACACCCGCTGTCCTGCGATATACGTTGCGCGCACGGCACGGTCATCTCCGAGGATGGCGAGGGCGAAGAGCGTGTCTTCGAGATTCTTGGACAAGGTATGCCGTGCCTGTAGAACTGGGGTGGCGGTGGGATCGAGTACCACCACGTCCCCCCACCTTCCTGGTTCAAGTACCCCGATCTCCTTATCAAGACCGAGGTGCATGGCATTGCCGCGTGTGGAGCGATGAAAAAGTTCGTGTGCAGTCAATCGCCGACCGCCCAGCATCGCTACTTTGTAAGCTTCACCGAGGGTATGCAGCATCGCATAACTTGTGCCCGCGCCGACATCGGTGGCAATACCGATGCGTACGGGACGATCCGCTCGCCCTACGTGGCTGGTATTGAAGAGTCCCGAGCCGAGAAAGTTATTGGAGGTGGGGCAGTGTATTACCGTCGCTTCAGCCTCGCAGAGACGGGCACATTCACGTTCCGAGAGATGCACACCGTGGGCGAACAAGCTGCGACGACCGAGCAAACCGAAACGGTCGTAGACATCGGTGTAGTCTTTTGCCCAGGGAAACAGCTGTCGCACCATGGCAATCTCACCTTCGCTCTCGGCGAGGTGACTATGCACATAGCAGTCGGGGTGGCGTGCGGCAAGATCCCCTGCGGCGCGCAGCTGTGCGGTGCTCGAGGTTACCGCAAAACGCACGGTGATGGCGTAGCGTGACCGCCCGCGGCGATGCCACTGTGCGATCAGTGCTTCGCTGTCACGTGCACTTGATTCGGGATCATCGCACAATGCGACAGGGGCGTTGCGATCCATCATCGTTTTGCCGCTGATGATTGCGATGTGGCGGCGTGCTGCCGCGGCAAAGAGAATAGCGGTTGCCGCACGGTGCACGGTGGAAAAAACCACTGCGGCGGTAGTCCCGTGCTGCACTAGGCAATCGAGGAAAGCTTCCGCACCCTTGCGGGCGTGCGTGTGCGAGGCGTAGCGACATTCCTCTGGAAAAGTAAAACGCTGCAACCAAGCGAGTAAATCTTTGCCTGCCGTAGCCAGCATCCGTTGTTGGGGAAAGTGGATATGAGCATCGATGAAGCCTGGCAACACCAGCGCTTCGCCATAGTTATCGTGTGGCAGACAACGAAACCGTTGTGGTAAACGGGCCGCATAGCCACGCCAAACTATGCGGCCATCAGCCGCGATGGCAACCGCACCGCGGCGATAAAAGCGGGTAGCACGCCGCCAGCTGACCACGGCTGGATCAGCGCAGAAAGTTAGTACCGCACCGCAGATTACCCGTCCTCTACAGCTGATCGATTATCTCCAACATGGTGAGGTTACGGGTTGCCCCCATGCGCAAGACGTTGGCGATTTTGTCTTTGTCCTGCATGGCAGAGGCTTCCACTTGGGCAACGAGATCAGCGGTCATTTGTTCTTGATTGACATAAGCCAGTGCAACACGCAAACGATCGTCAACCGATAAACTGTCGATCCAATCGATCCCCTCGCGGTAGATGATATTGCTGGCGATCGCGGAGGCGAGTAAGGCAATCTTGTGGGCTGAGGGAAGATCGTGCAAAATACGGTTAGCATACTTTTTTACCAAAATGGGGGGACAATTGGCGAGGATCATTTTTTGATAAATGCGGTTTTCTTCTAACTCGGATGGATGGGCGAGAAAATATTCAAGCAGCGCACCCTTGACGCTGTTAATTTGTGCGGAAATTTCCATCGAGATGGCGACGAGGTTTTTCTGACGACCGTGGGCAACATACTCCCGAAACAACAAGCGCGCTTCGCTGGCAGCCTTGCCTTGTAAAATTTTTACTACCTGCTGCACGTAGAGCTCTTTGAGCGCACGGAATTCCTGCGCCGACAACAGCAATGAGGCAAGCACCTCATACGAAGAGCAGATCACCCCACCTTTGTTGGCACTGGAATCCTTGATAATCAAGATACCATGTTCTTGCAGCGCATCGCGTGCCGAGCTGGTGAAAAAAATGTTCGCTCCCTCGATGATAGCTTTCTTTGTCGGTCGCTCGTCCTCGTTGAGGAACAAACGCCAGTTTTTGCTGCTGATCGTATAAGGCCTACCCCCCGCAGGGATAAAAATATCCGCCTCGGCCTGTAACGGCAACTCGTTACGGGTGGCGATGTTCTCCGCCGTGTCCGCTTCCCGCACGAACGCCCCCGCACTGCGCAAATACTGGGGATTGAAGTTGACAATAGAGACACTCTCTGCGCACAGACGCAACAACTCCTGCCAGGCCAAACCGTTAGGATCGTAGGCCACCCCCTTGCCATCCGCAACCACCTTAACCCGTGCCCTATCACCATACTCACGGTGCAGAATTTTTAGTTCATTGCCTGCCACATCGCCATCGGGGCCGCCCATCATCGTGATGCTGAAGTTTTGTTTTTTTAAATCGATACCGAGATGCCGCAGAGTGTGCCCGACAAAAACATTGACCCCTTCGCTGGTCACGCCATAACGTTTGTGGTTGATGCCGTTCTCAGGTTTGCTGGAAACAAAAGCACTAGCATAGCGGTAGCCGCGTCTTCTTGCCTGTTCTGCAATCCACTCGATCAAATCCTCGGAAACATTCTCATCAGGCCCCAAATATATTATCTCATCGGCCTCATAATACCTGACCTGTTGCGAAGACGAGGCTTCACGCGCTTCGTCGGTAGGCACGAGCAAATCAAGAAAAGCATTGATCGCTCCCCGCAGAGCACGATCCTTGTCAGTGCCAGGCCTGACCAACAAGACTCCCTTGGAACCACCTTCAGGAATGTCTTTGTTTTTCAACTGTTGGGCATGACTAAGTCCGTAAACCTCATCGAACAGACCTGACAAGGCAAAGTCAGCATCGGAGACATTCTTCGAGATAATCACTCGGACACCGCCACGAGAGATGTCTTTCCAACGCACGTGAAAAAAACGATAACCTATGCCGACGATGTAAAAAATTCCAAACGGCTCGTGAGGGTAGTATTTTTTATCAAGAATCTGCGGGGCAAGACGAAAAGCAAGCCCTGTCTTGGTGTGCAAAAAATAATTGGTTTTTAAAATATTGTCGATAAAATGCACACACTCGACGAGAATTGTTTGTTCAACTTCGTCGATAATTTTGCTGATCTTAGCTAGCAAGGTTTGTTTGTCACGCTCATACTGCTCATCCGCTTGGGCACGCACGTTGAGAGGGTCGAAACGCAAACGAAACAGCGCCACCGCCCCCTTAAGCAATTCAGCATGTTTAAAGAAAGTCTCGCGGATCTTATACTGCGAATAGTAGTAGTGATTACGTTTTCCCAATAAGATATGTATCCACTGTGCGATCGCACGCACGAGATTGATCGAGTTGATAGAAAAATTCCAGCGATCTTTGCTGAAATCAGTATACTCATCGTTGTCTACCCATCCCAGTGTGCGCAAGGCTTTGTTCAGTTTGAGTAACGAGACCTCTTCGCCCTCCTTCTGTCGCGATGACTCGATACTTAAGGCGAAGTTGATAACTGAAATCGGCTCTTTCCAAACCTCGTTAAAATTGACCAAGAAAGCCCGCACAATAGCGAAACCGTAGCGATGAATGAGGTTGAGAATTTGTTCCAATATTTTGGAAATATCTACCCCTTTCGTGCCTAAGGTCAAGCTTATTTGCGATGTGTCCTTGAGACGATAGACGGTCGTATGCGCACCTTCATGGTGCAACATGAATTGCACCATGCGATAGGTAAGCTGAATACGTGAGACCGTTGCATACATGACAAAGTCGTTGTCAAGATTTTGCACAAAATAATTCACGCTATCCTTATTGTGGGGGGATTCTGCCAGCAAAAGACGGGCTGCCTTGTCTATTTTTTCGGTGATACGAGGGTTGTTGTGATCGACTGGTTTGCGTTTTTGACAAAAGAAAGAGGACAAAAAAAGCAGATGGTCGCGGGAAAAATAGAGAAAACCCATCTTGATATCGAGTTTGATGGAAGCTAGGCGATGCGCCATATCGAGGGTAATTTGACGGTCGTTACCAGGCCCGATGTAGGTTACTTTGTTGCGATGCCTATTCCACAACTCGACCGTCTGTTTGGTCTCAAAGACATGCCCCGTAATAATCGTCGATAGATGCTTGATCTTCTCGGCTTTCGGTGTCGTCTGATAATAGACATGGGGCATGTTATTGAAAAACCAGGGAGAGAGGATAGCGATACTCTGATCGAAACCGATGCGCACCGTGTCGGAAACCTCCTCGATGTAGGCGGCCAGTTCACCGCCGCTTTTCTGTGCCCCGTAGGAGATCTCTGGATACGGAGTCGGTGCGTCGCTGAGCGTCGCGAGCAGTGCGGATGCCTGCTCCTGCTCGTCATCGCTGGTCTCTTGCTTGCCTGTCTCTCCGTCGTGCGGGTCTTGCACTGTGTCCGTTCTCCTCTGTCACGCCAGCCGCGCAACCCACGTTGCCTCCAACCGCGAGAGCTGCGCGGGGCAAAGATAATCCGCATCGCTGTTTTTTGCCAGCAGCTGCATATCGGCAGCTGGCGTTTTGCTTTGCAGGGTAAAGTGTTCGAAAAAAAATTGCAGCCGTTTTTGTGCGTCAGCACAGCGTAAGCGTGGCGGCAGAGTGCCCATGCCTGTGATAGCCAACTCCGCCAACCAGCACAGACGCTGGTGAAAATTTTCATCCCTCTGTGCCAGACCGTGACAGGCGAGGTGCATCATCTTCTCCTGCTGACCGAGTTCGGGCAACAGCTCGTCGAGCGCCCGATCGAGATGAGTAGGGTGGTAGACGATGCCCAGATAGAAGGCTACGGGTGCATGTTGCCAGCCGAGTAGCTGGCAGTCGAGCGAACGTAGCTCAAGATAGCCGCGTGGCCGCACTTCGGGGAAAAGCGTATAGAGGTGGTCTTGAAAATCTCTCACGGTCGGACGTTTACCCTCTATGCCCGCATCGAGCCAGTCCTGAAAGGTGATGCCGCGGCTAGGGCTGTTGCTGAGGTGCACGATCAGGGCTTGCAGAGCAAAATCCACGTAGGCCTGGGCACAGGCAGCACGGCTACGCTCTCGTGCTACACCCCTGAGGTCGGGAAAACCCGTACGGCTGCGGTCGAGTTCCCGCCAAATGTGGGTGCGAAAACCGCGCAGGCCCATGTGTTGGCGATCCCAGACACCTGAATTGGCAAACATCGCCGCGCCGTAGGGAGCGAGTAAATTACACACGAGATAACGCTTCGCCACCAGCTCGTCATGCGCACCGCAGTCGAGGTTGAGCTGTTGGGTACAGGTCTGCTGCATCATGCGTCTGCCGATGGGGGAGAAATTCCCAAAATGGTGATCGAGTAACAGATAGGCGGTTTTGGGAATCTGCAAACCGATTTCGGCAACGGTATGCCAAGGGTTAATGCCTATCCGTAGCAGCTGGATGGAGTGTTGCGCGAGATGGGCGGCGAGCTGCTCTTGCACCTCCTGGCTGCGTCGTAACACGGTAGACACGTCGCGGTGCGGGGCGGAGGAATACTCTATCTGCCCGCCAGGCTCGAAGGTAAGACTGTCGCCGCTGTCTCCCCAATTAAGCTTGAGTGCCTCTTTGGACAGGAGTTCGTCGCCTTCGTAGGCATCAGACCAGCCTTCTTGCTGCGCTAGATCACGCAGTACTGTGCGCAGTCCTTTTCCTTTGGGGTTGAAGAACGGCACTACCGCAGGCAGAGAGGCGGGGGTAATCTGTGCGGTGATCGCTTCGATCTCGATGCCGACAAGATCTCCCTCTGCTCGGCAAAGGGGAAACAGTTGATCGTGCACAATCTGGTAGCAAGCATCTCTATCGATAGGTGTGTCGAGAGGGGTGTCCATCTCAGTCAGCCGTCTTCGTCGGGGCGGTAGCCGCGTCGTGGGTCAACACCAACTTCATCACCGCGTCGGCATTGGCGACTTTTCTTTTTACCAGTCTTTGTAACCCATTAAAAGCGATAACCGCGGGTATCGCCACCAGCAGGCCGACTGCCGTAGCGACCAATGCTTCGGAGATGCCAGCCATCACGACAGGCACGCCTCCTTCGGGGTTGTGGGAGAGGTCGTTGAAAGCCTGAATAATACCCAGCACTGTGCCGAATAGACCGATGAAGGGTGCGTTGTTGCCCAGCGTGCCGAGCACGACGAGACCGCGATCGAGGCGTTGTCGCTGACTTATCAGGATATTGAGCATGCTCTGCTCGACTGCCTTTGTGCCCCGCCCACGATTGCGGAAGGCTGCCAAGGCGACTTGTCTTTCTGGGGCCTCGCTGTGCTCGCACAAGGCGATCGCCCGCTCGTATTCGCCGTTGCGCAAGCAGCGGGTCAATTCGTGCGTGAAGGGGCGCATGTCGAGTCGCAGGCGATAGAAGCACCAAAAGCGCTCCAGCATGACCGACACCGAGACGACGCTGAGCAATACCAATAACCACAGCACCCATTCAGTGCCCACCAGACTGAGAGCCAGTAACTCCTGCACGATATCGAAGTCAAGCATCGCTTCTCCCTCCTTCTATCCGTTTATCCTACCACACTTCGCCGCGCAACTGGGGCGAAGAGTCAGGGCGGAGCGAGATTTCTTGACACAGACAGACAGTCATGTAGAATGCGGCTTTTCTGCGGGCGTAGCTCAGTTGGCTAGAGCGTCGCGTTGCCATCGCGAAGGTCGAGGGTTCGAGTCCCTTTGCCCGCTTTCGGTATGTGTTCGGCCTCCCTCTGGCCGCACAAGATCTCCTACTCCTATCTGTACCAGCCGTTCTCCCACGTAATGCGCGCCAGCGTGTTTTGTCCCCTGATCGAGGGGTGGAAACAGTCGATGCGGGAGACGTGTTGCATGGTGAACTCGAAAGCAAAGACTTCGCCGATGAATTTTACGTTTGCCCTGTAATGGGAGGCAATCGCAGCCAACGTCTCGTTGGCTGCGAGAAGGCGTTCTTGAAACGCCAAGCGTTGTGCGTCGGTGCGTCTGGAACTCAGGAGGCTGGGGCAGGCCTCGAAATAATCCCACCGTACCCCGCAGCTGTTTTTGCCCTGTTCGTAAAGGTGGTACATGTTGGGAATGGCGGCTAGCAAAATCTGCACATCGGTGTTAACGGCGATAGCTTTGTCGATAATGTTTCTTACGTTGTCGCGGAATCTGTGCTTGTCTTCGGTGTATTCGTCAGTCCAACTACAGACATCGTTAGCACCGATCAACAGCGTCAGATAATCTATGGTCGGTGTCTCGATCCTGCGCCATTGCAGGGCTAGCTCATGTGATGTTGCTCGTGATTTGGCGACGTTGGTGGCTCTTACATCTTTGGAGGTTATTTTTTTGAGTTTTTTAAAATGGCTGTCTACGCGTTTTGAGCTACCCGTCGACCAGTTGTAGCGGGCGTTATGGAAGTCGCCAGGCCAGCGGGTGTTGAAACCCGCGGTTATCGAATCACCCATAGAGACAATATACCAGCGCTCGTGGTCTTCGGACACGGCACGAGCGGCGTAGACCAGCAGGAGTGCGGCACACACAGGCAACCATCGGCACATGGCGTATTCTCCCTCACTGTTATCGCAATTATATCTCCATCCTACAACAGATCAGGTGGTCTTGCAAATTAACGTGTGGCAGGGTCGCGCCATTGGGGATGGATCGGCATCCACAGGGAACTACCACGGTAGAAGCGCACGGCATTGCGTCGTTCTATCTTTCGCAGCCAACTTGTTGCGGTGGTGGTATTTTTACTCTGGACGCGGCGGTAGGAGTTTATCTTCAGGTTGGTGACGATTAACTTGCGCAACATGTCGTCGTCGATGCCGAGGCGTACGAAGTCAGCTTGCAGTGCGGTACGTTTCTGTAGCACATAGTGCTCAGCCGTCTCGATGTCCGCGGCGCGGGGAAGGTAGCGATCGTAACGTTCCAATTCCGACAGGATGAGCATGTCTTCCCGAAACGTGTCCAGCAGGGCGCGCCACCTCTGTGCCGAGATAGCCGCGGGTTGAGGTGTAACTCGTAATGCCTCCCTCACCAGTATGTGTGCCTCTAGCTGACGTTGAGTGAAACTGCGATCATTGACTTGCAGCAACAGGCGATCGCCTAGGGTGTAGGCACTGCACCACCAAGCACACAGTGTTGTCAGCAGCAAGCGCATGGGCTAAGGTTGCGCAAGACTGTTGGTATTGTTGCTCCAGCGAGGGGTTTGAGCACTGTATAAGCCTGTGGATAGCTTGCGTTGCATGCTGCCGTCACGGTTCATGAGATAAAGCTGTGCCGCTCCTTTGCGTTTGCGGTGCGCGGTGCGGGTGGAAAAAAAGACCAATAACATGCCGTTGGGCGACCACGAAGGACTCTCGTTATCGCCGTTGTTGAGGGTCATGCGTTCGAGGTGTGAGCCATCTGCGTTCATCAGGAAGATGTCGAACCGATCGATATCGCGATCGTAGCCTGCGAAAGCGATTTTGCGTGAGTCTGGTGACCAGGCTGGGTTGGCATTGTACCAGCCCGCGTAGGTCAAGCGTTTGTCGTCCGTCACGCGCAATCGATCCATATTCCACTGCAAGGTTGCTCTAAAGATGTGCGGGTTGCCATACCGCCCTGAGACGAATGCCAACCACTTGCCATCAGGCGAGAAGGCAGGATCGACATCGAGACCCATCCCTTTGATTAGGCGTTGTCGTGACGTTCCGCGCCGATCGATGACGTAGATGTCCGTGTCACCTCGTTGCGAGCCCGTGAACGCGACGATGTCGCCTGTATGAGCGAAATACCCACCGCTGTTAATCCCCGCCCGACCTGAGAGCTTGTTATGGGTCTGGTGCACGTGGTCGTAAATAAACAAGTCAGGATTGCCATCTTCAAACGAAGTATAGACGAGATAACGACCATCAGGACTCCAGGCAGGCGACAGATGGTGGGCGGGGGTGCGGGTAATCTGCGTGAGATTGCCGCCATCAAAATCCATCGTGTAGATCTGTTTGTAGTCTTGCTTAGTTTTCTTGCCGACAAAGGTAATTTTAGAAAAAAACAAACCAGATTTGCGGGTGTAAGTTTTGAGTACTTTGTCGCCGTAGTCACGTAGCACGGCATCGATGTTGGTACGAGACACGCGGGGGTATGTTTTGGTGATGATGGTTGTTTTACGTTTGATATCGAGCGTGTTGAGTTGCAGGCTGAGGTTTTTTTTGTCTTTGCCTGTGCTGAGTGTTCCTTGCACCAGTGTTTCAACGCCGAGTTTGCGGAAGCTGGTCAAGGGCAGGGTGGTGTTTTCGTAAGCTTTACCGCGCCTGACGTTGAACAGGCGGCTGAATTCCAGCAGGCTGCGCAAGCGTTGTTGTGCCCATTGTGCGAGGGCAGCGCTGTCTTGTTGCTTGGTCTGTACGTGAAAGTGTGGCACTGCGGTGACGATTTTTCTGAACGAGGGGTTGTCCACGTTGACTATCAGGGGGGTGGCGGGCAAAGAAAACGGCAGCAGCAGAAGCAGCAGTCCTAGCGTATGGTTGTGGCGCACGGTGTCCTCCTAACCAGTCATCAGTGGCGTAAGGTTAACGTAGATTGTTTTGTTGACCAGCTCGGCAGGCGGTATAGGGAAAGGCGAGCTGTTGCGTACCGCTGCCATCGCGAGATCATCGAATATTTTGTTACGAGATGATTTTATCAGTCGCATCTGTAGCAGGTTGCCGCGGGAATCGACTCTTATTTCCAGTTTGGCCTCGATGTTGGCGTTCTTTAGGTCGTAGATATCGGGCAGGATAAAGTTGCGTCTGATCGCTATGCGCAAGGCCGTTTGGTAGTTGCTGAGCAGTGTGCCGCGGCCTTTCAGTTTGCTGAGGTTGGTGATTGCTTTTTGCATTTTTTGACTGAGGGCTTTGGTGCGTTTTTTCTCCTGGCGTTTTTGGCTGCGTAGCTTGTCTAGTGCCAGGCGTTGTAGGGCTTCGTTGACTTTGAGCACGTTTTCTTCGCGGTGTGTGGTGTGTTCGCTGATATTTTCGACGGGTTTGTGCTTTGGCTTTGGTGGTTGTTTTGTTTGTGCGGGGGCTGGTTCAGGGTCAATCGGTAGTGGTAGTGGTTTTTGTAGCACAAATTTTTTCGGTAGTTGCGGCAGCATGTTGACCGACTTGGGCTTTTCTGTGCTAGAGGTGTCGGCGAGGACGAGGTGATCGGGGAGCAAATCGATATCGATACTGATTTCTTCTGGTAGGGGTACGGGCTTGAGCAGGGGGATGACCAGCAATGCCGCGAGATGCAGGGCGAGAAACAGCACAAAACTACCGCGCAGTAGGTGTTTTTCTAGTTTGTTATACGCGTTCATGGTGCTGTGCTCGCGGGGTGTTTTTGCTCTGTGTCGGTTGTGCCGCGGCTTTTCTGCTCATCGTTTGTGTGCGACTTTGGTGAGAATTTTGAGGGCGCTTGCCCCTGCCTGTCGTGCCGCAGACATGGCGTGTACTACCTTGCCATGAATGACGCGTTGATCCGCACGAATATAGACACGACGTGATTGGCGCAGTTCCAGCACCGTGTGGAGGCGTTGGCGCAAGTCTTTGCCGCTCACTTCCTCTTGGGCAAGAAAGTAAGAACCGTTTTTTTTGATTGTAATTACAAGTGGTTGGGTGTTCAATGACTTGTTGCTAACGCTGCTTTCGGGCAATTTAACGGTCAAGCCGCCTACGGTTAGGGGGGCGGTGGCCATGAAGATTACCAGCAACACCAGCATGACATCGACGAACGGCACGACGTTTATTTCTTTGAGGTCGTCGATTTCTGGGTAGTTGGGGAAACTTGGGGTACGCACGGCATCACCCTCAAGTGGTTACCGCGTCCGCGGACGGTGCGGTTTTCTCTGACACTAGGTAACGTTCGATGATGTTCAGGAAATCGGCGCTGAAGCTTTCGGCGCTGGTCAGTACGTCGCGCACTTTGTTCACTAGCAGGTTGTAGCCGACGGCGGCGGGGATGGCGGCTGCCAGTCCGAAGGCAGTGGCGACGAGGGCTTCCGAGATACCTGGAGCGACGGCGGCGAGGCTGGCATCGCCTGAGATGGCGATACCTTCAAATGCCCCCATGATACCCCACACCGTGCCGAAGAGGCCGATGAAGGGGCAGGCTGAGGCGCTGATGGCGAGCAGGGGGATGAGGTGCTCCATACCGCGTCGTTCGACGATGCGGGTTTTGTGCAGCGAGCGGCTGATGTTGTCGATAGCGATCGTCGTTGCCAGTGTTGTCGATCGTTCAGGGGTTTTGATTTGGCTGGTGCGCACGAGTTCGGCGTAGCCGACGCGAAAAATTTCTCGGGTGGGGGAGGGGGAGAAGTCGTGCAGGCGTTTGTTCAGATCGTTCAACGAGCGACTTTCCCAGAAGTTTTCTACGAAGTTAGCTGTTTGTTTTTCGACGCGGCGCAGCGAGAACCACTTTGCGCAGAAGACCGACCATGTGCTGATCGAGGCGAGCACGAGGATTACCAAGACACTCAGCACTACGATGCCTGTCTGTTCGAGATGCGACATGACTCCGCTGAGTAGCGGTGGGGTGTTACTTTCTGCCCAGCCGCGGGGTGCGAAAACAAACAATGAAGTCAATAATGTGAGCGATAACTTGAGCATATCTGACCTGCGGACGATTGAAGACATCACTTTGCCGAGCTATCTTCAACTATAACTGCATTCACTCTCAGCGTCAAAGTCACTTTATTTGCCTTGCTCTTTGCCGTCCGTGTTCCCTTTCTCCTTCCCACACCCGCTGACAAAAACGAAAACCAGCTAGGGAAGGTCTTCTTCATCCAGCACATCTTCCTGCGGAACTGTGACGACACCACTCTGACCTGAAATCTGCTTGTTATCGATCTCAGCTTCCACTCGCAGCACGTATGATTCGCCAGGCTCTAGAGGCACGAGAAAAGTAGTCGTTCCGTGTGACAAGCGTCCCTCGCCACCGTGCTCAAAAGCCTCCAGCATGTACCCACCGTCGGCGTTTCTAACCAAATGCCTTAACCTGACCCTAGCTCGCGCTGACTTGCCGTCGCTGACAAGTACCTTGCCGATTTTGAGTTTCACTTCCACACGTGTATGCCCCTTGCCGTCGGGGGGAATGTTTATGGCTGAAAACTCCAGCTTGTAGGGTGTGCCAGCCTCAGCATCGCTAACCTCAGCACCAGCGGTCAGCCCCGTACCGCTGCGCTCACCCGCGCAGCTCCCCAGAACACCTACCGCGACAACCATCAACATCGTTTTCAATCCAGACACCTCCAGCACCTACCCCACCGCTGGTCGGAATAAATCACTACGAGCCTAAGGAAATTTTCGCAATTTCTCCCCACAACACAATCATCCTCAAAATTTAAGCCGTTGGACGACAGCAGGTTTTGCTACGTTCACCACTGTGGATAGAGCGGGAAGCGTCTGGCCAGCGCGGTGACTTCCTGCCGCAATGCAGCCAGATACTGTGCATCGCTGTGGTTGGCATGGGTACGCACAAGGAAAGCCGCGATGTCCTCCATCTCGGCCCTACCCAGACCACGGCTCGTGACGGCCGCGGTACCGATCCGCAGACCGCTGGTCACAAACGGACTGCGCGGGTCGCCAGGGACCATGTTTTTGTTGGTGGTGATCGCGACTTTATCCAGTGCCTGTTCGTAGTCTTTGCCCGAAAGCTCACTGCCTCGCAGATCGATGAGCAGCAGGTGGTTATCTGTGCCGCCCGTCAACAAGCGCATCCCTTGTGCTACAAGTGGCGCGGCGATAGCGCGGCAGTTATCGACCACCTCCTGCTGATAGGCACGGAACGCAGCAGTGCTCGCCTCCTTAAAACACAGAGCTTTTGCGGCGATGACATGTTGCAGAGGGCCGCCTTGCGTGCCAGGAAACACGGCACGGTTGAGGGCGGGGGTGAGTTCGGCATCGTTCCACAACAACAGACCACCGCGCGGGCCGCGCAAGGTCTTGTGTGTCGTGCTGGTGACCACGTCAGCCCACGGAAACGGACTCGTGTGCAAGTCGGCCGCGACAAGACCCGCGATGTGTGCAATATCAGCCAGCAGACGGGCATTGACCTCCCTGCTGATACGATGGAAAGCTTCGAAATCGATATGGCGCGGGTAGGAGCTTGCCCCTGCGATGATCACCTTGGGCTTGAGTTCTCGCGCTTGCTGCGCGACGAAATCATAATCAATCCGTCCCGTTTCCTCACACACACCATAGAAATGAGCACGATAGTGCTTCCCCGAAAAATTAACAGGCGAACCGTGGGTTAGATGCCCTCCCTGTGCGAGATCGAGACCGAGAATGGTATCACCTGGCTCTGCCAGAGCCATCAACGCCGCACTGTTCGCCTGTGCTCCAGAATGCGGCTGTACGTTGGCAAATTCTGCCTGAAAAAGATTCTTGGCACGGGTGATCGCCAAAGTTTCCAATTCGTCGGTGACGGCACAACCACCGTAGTAACGTTTGCCTGGCAGCCCCTCAGCATACTTGTTGGTGAAAGGATTGGCGACTGCCGTGAGCAGCTGCGGGGAGACGAAGTTTTCCGATGCGATAAGCTCCAGCCCCTCCCGCTGACGCAGCAGTTCCCGCTCGCAGAGCCGATAGAGTTTGTCGTCGTGTTCCTGTAACGGCAGCCAGGGTTTGTTCATCGGCGCACCGTTTTGGCCACACGACGACGATGACGTTCCTCGTCGTGGAAGGAGGTGTCGAGCCACAGCTGTGCCCACTTGAGTGCTTGACGATGGTCAAGTAGGCGGGCACCGAGACAGAGAACGTTTGCATCGTTGTGCGTGCGCGACAACAGGCAAGTCTGCTCACTCCAAACGTTCGCAGCTCTGACGTTGTGGAAGCGGTTGGCTACGATGGCCATCCCGATCCCCGTGCCACAGATGGCGATACCGCGTGCGATCGCTCCCCCATCGACAGCTTGCGCAACACGGCGGGCATAGTCGGGGTAATCCACCTCCTCCTCGCCGTGCACACCGTAGTCGTGCGGCGTAGGAGCGAGCGCGGCGACAAGCAGCCGTTTCAGCTCTCGCCCCGCATGATCCGCCGCAATGCCAATCTTCATGACAGAATTACTTTTTTTCTGGGCTTATCTTGCGGATGAATGATACCGCGTCATTGACGGTGCGAATGTTTTCCGCCTCTTCGTCAGGAATATCGATCTCGAACGCTTCTTCCATCGCCATCACCAGTTCGACGATATCGAGCGAATCAGCCCCCAGATCCTCGATGAACCTGGCCTTCCCGACCACCGCGGCTTCCTCGACTCCGAGTTGGCTAACTATTATCTGTTTGACCTTGCTCTCGACCACAGCTACCATTTTGCCTTACCTCCTCAGTCACCTGATGCTAACCGACGGGGCAGGAAACCAGAATGCATTTCGATTTGCAAGCTAATTCAACGCAACAAGCTGCACCTGATATTCTGCACAAGGCGACCGTATTTATGTCCGACTTACATTTGCGCTCCGCCGCTGACCCCACCAGTAAACTGCTACTCACGTTGCTGACGTATCTGCGTCGTTACGAGCTACACACCTTGGCGCTGCTGGGTGATGTGTTTGATTTTTGCCTCGGTAACCATCAGTATTTTCACAGAAAATTCGCCTTCTGTGCAGAAGCACTGCAAGGTTGTGCCGCACAGGTGTTGCTGCTGGAAGGCAATCATGAGTTTCATCTGGCCGCCAACAACTGGCTGCCCGCAGAAATCAGCACCGCCTTCGACTACTGTCTTCCTTTGCCCGACGGCGGGAGTGTGCAGCTCACGCACGGTGACCTGTTGTTGCCAGAGCGCTCTTACCGCCTAGTGCGTTATCTGCTCAAGGCACGGACGACTGGTCTTCTCGCTGCTCGTCTCCCTGGCAAACTGCTCGACACCATCAGCGCAAAAGTTGCCGCCCTATCGCGTCGCCATAGCACAGCACACGACTGCGATACGCGACGGGTGCAGCACTACGCCGCGGCGTGGATCGACCGCAGCCCCGCACAGACGGGTATCTTCGGACATTTTCACCTCCCGCTCGCGTGTCGTTCGCCGTACGGTAAACTGTTGCTAGGTCTCGATGCGTGGACGGTACCGAACTTTCTTATCTATAACGCGGGGAAGTTTTATCGCGCCTACCCTACTACTGCCAGCCTGAGGATTGAGGAGATGGTTGTTTAGAACACGCTGGGGTGCGAGGGGCGAAGTCCTTTTTTGACCAGGTCACGTTTCTTCGCAGGCTGTCAGTGTTGTTGTGGCTGAGGGGCGACACAACCCTCGGCGGGGTTAGCGGCGGGAAATCTAGCCGCGATGTCAGCGCGGCTGAGTGCTAAAGCGGGAATGGAGAAGCTGGCATTGCCCGCGGGGCTGTATTCGTGAAAGGGGCCACCCGCCCGTTCGTCGAGGTAGAAATAATCTATGCGCGCGCGTTTTTCTTTGTCCAACAACCAAGTTAGCAGGTAGTAACGGCTACTATCTCCAAATTTCTTGGAAATTACAATGTGCTTGTCGTAGAGCCTGTCATCATGTGCCCGCCAATCAAGTGTCTGGGCATACTTGGTGAACACGTGACACGAAGAAGGTTTGTCCAGATCCCTGACAATCACCTGCACGTGCTGCCCACCGCCTTTAGTGAGGCGGAATGCTAGTCGGAGGACAATTTTTTTGTTTTTGTGAAGCAGTTTTTTGCCTTTTCCCGTGCCTTCGAGTCTGGGGAGCACAAACGCGTGATACCACACACCTTCGACGGGAGGGTTGTTGACGCGGTTTTGCGCCGCGGCCTGTGCACATGTCTTATCTGCTTTCGCACTGAAAAAACGCTGTGCGATGTCATCGGGAGAGAGTTTTATCTGTTTGTCGGTCAAGAAATAAACACTGCGTTTGTCGGGGTATGTTTGGGTTATTTGCAGACGTTTCATGATACCGTAGCTGGTGGATTGTTTTCCCCAAAACCACAGGAAGGTGAACATCTTGGCCTCGCCCACCCGTCCGCTCGCGAGGGTCGCGTGAAAGTCCAAGCGTTTGCGGTAGTCGGTCTTAGCCTTAGCCTTTGCGTAGATAGGTGGATCGGAGTCAGGATCGTGGCGCGACTCAACTGTGTGGCAGTCGGAGGGGTCGTCCATGTTTCTGACTTCTATGAAAGGGTTGCTATAGCCGTCGCCCATATCTCCGTGACCTGGCGAGAAACGGACAGCAACCCGCAACTCGACATCATGCCAGCTGGTGTCGCTTAGCTGGCGAAACTTCCTTTGACCATGCCGATCTTGGTAGGCCCTGAGTTGGAAAGCATAGTAACGCTGCTCGTGTTCAGATACATCGGGCAGATGCTCTTTGCTGCCTGCGGTCTGATCTTTGCACTCCACAAGCACGGAAGCAACGCACAAAGCCGTTGCAATCTTTGGCAGTGATACAGGCATGATACGATCATCGTAAAACATCCTAGCCGATGAAGCAAGCCTCCCCTACCCAGCTGACTAAAAAAAGAATGCGGGCCGTCATCCAACCTCTGTCGAAAAAACAAGTTGAGCGCGCTGTCTAGCATTGTTACCCTGGGTGGTGTCACAGCTGCCTGGTTTCCCCAGTCGATGCATTATGAAGTTCTTGCCAATGGTACGGAGGTGTCGATCGCGGAGGATCATCGTGTCCCCTGTGCCGCCCTGCAAGTGTGGGTGAAGGTAGGTGCGTGGCACGAGCGCCAGAAACAGCATGGCATGGCGCATTTTGTCGAGCACATGCTGTTCAAAGGCACGCCAGGCAGTAAGGCTGGCGAACTGTGGCAGCGAGTCGAGAGTTGGGGAGGTGACATCAATGCCTACACCGATTACGATCGCACTGTCTACCACCTAACCTTGCTCGCTGACCATACGTGCGACGGCATCGCGGCGTTGTACGATGCCATCTATCACAGCGAACTGCGCACGGCAGAAATTGCCAAAGAAAAAGAAGTGGTGTGCGAGGAAATTAAGCACTACCACGATGACCCCAGCGATCGCCTGTACGAGGCGGCGCGACAGCTCGCGCTACAGGGACAGGTTCACCCTATTCTCGGCGACAGCACTGCGGCTGTGCGTGCCTTTGACGATGAAGACCTGCGTGCTTTCTATCGTTCGCATTACGTCCCCCGCAACCTCGCGGTGATCGCGGTGGGGTCGTTCGAGCTTGCCGCGGTACAGGCGAAGATCGCGCAACTGTTTGGTGCAGTGCCCGATCGTCCTCCGCCCCCCCCGAGCACGGACAATGTGCCCTTCACTGCGGGTGTGCGCAGTACCGTGCTGCGCGGTGATTACCATAAACCCCGTCTTTTGTTGGCACTGCCCGCCCCCTGTCAGGACGACATCGATACCGTCGCTTTCGATTGTGCCGCCTTCGCGCTCGGCAGCGGTGATACTGCCCGTCTCCCGATCCGACTGCGTGACCGCCGACAACTGGCCTCCGCCATCTCGTGCAGCAACGCGGCTACTGCACGCTGGGGAATGTTGGAGATCGCCACCCTTACTGCACCAGACAACATCCTCGCCTTGAGTGCAGCTTTGGGGGAGGAGCTAGCGCGCTTGCGGCAGCACGAGCCGATTACCAGCGCAGAGCTGGCACGTGCCCAAGCTAATGCGCAGGCTGATTTCGCCGCACAGTGCGAAACATTTGCAGGTTTCGCCGACAATATCGCCTACGGACTGACTACGCCGTGGAAATATCTGTTCAGTGACTGCTACCTTGCCTTGCTGGACAAAATATCTCCGCCACTGGTGCAGCAGGCACTGGCACGCTGGCTAGATGGGACACAAGCCGTCATCGTCTGTGCTGTGGATGAGAAGACCACACTGGGTGAGGAACAGTTGACGGCAAGTTTTAGCTCCGCACAAGCGGCGTACAGGTCGAGTCCCGCGGCTGTCTTACCTCGTCCGCGACCGCGTCTTCAGAGACAGTTGTTGCAGGTGCGGGAAGGTGTGCAGCTGATTCATCAGCCTACCACGAGCGAACTGTACAACCTCTGTGCAGTGACCGCGGGCGGACTCTCCTGCGAAGATGGCAGCAATAACGGTGTACACCATGCCTTGGCAGCCTTGTTGGGGCAGGAAAACCGCACCTACGAGCATCAGCACTTGGCTCTAGAGATAGAGGGACGGGGGGCAGCCCTCAGCGGTTTTTCCGATACCGACTGTTTGGGTTTGCATTTGCAGTGTCGCAAGCAGGATGCTATGCACCTCAGCAAAATTTTTGTTTCTTGCTTGTTGCATGCACGTTTCCCTACCGCGCGGTGGCAGACTGTGGCGGCTGAAATTGCCGACAGCATCGCCTTGCAGGAAGAAGACCCTTTTGCTTTTGGGATGCAAAAACTGCGCGCCGCGTTGTTCGCGGGGCATCCCTACAGCCTGCCTGTGCAGGGCACGAATCCTGCCTTTTTCAATCCCGACATGTTGCAGCAGAGTTGGGATAGTTGCCTGACCCGCAGCAATTGGGTGTTCGCTGCCAGTCTTGCCATGCCTAGCGCGCCGTTGTGCGATTTGTTGCGAGAAGAACTGGGTGATTTCTCTCCTCCCGCACACACCCTAGAACGGGTATCTCCGCCTGCTCTGTCTGCAAGTTGTGTGCACTCTTACCCGAAGGCGAGGGAGCAGTGCCACATCTTCTATGGCTGGCGTGGCATTACCTGGCAAGATACGCAACGTGCTGCCCTCGACGTGTTGTTGAAAATCAAAGAACAACGTCTATTCAACACGCTGCGTGAACAGCGAGGGTTGGTTTACACTGTCGCACCTATTCTTACCTACGCGGTCAGCGCGGGTGTGCTCGGTGTCTACACTGCCTGTGTATCCGACAACGCCGAGCAAGTGAGGGAAACCATTACCCTTGAACTGCAGCGGGGCAAACCTCCTACGACAGAGGAAATTGCTCGTGCCCGACAGTTCCTCGCGGGGAATTGGCACAACGAGATGAGTCGCGGTGACCGCCAGGTTATGCACCTTGCCCGCATGCAACTGTTCGGCGTTGGGCACACGCATCTCGATCTCTACCCCTGCAAAATACACGGAGTAAACGCCGCCGACCTCACGGCATTGAGTGCACGCTTGTTGGACGACCAACCGCGTGTCTGTGTGCAAGTTGGAAACTAGGGGAGTAGCGAGTGCGTTAACCCCTTTTTGATTTCCAGTTCCCGCTCGTCGTTTTTTAGGGAGCATCTACACTATGGCATGGTTTATGCAGCCTCGCATACAGGATGAGAGCACTATAAACTAAACCAGAGAGGTGTCCATGCATAGCGTAGCTATCTTACTTTGCAGTGTTTTTGTGTCTTGTATGCCTTTGTTGACGGTTTTTTCGGGCAGCAGCGCTGACGAGCATGTACCTGATTATAGGGAGTTGCAAATCGACTACCATCTCGCTTTCGAGAAAAAACTGTCAACAGATTACACAGAATTGCATGAACTTGTCAGTCGCACCCAGCTGGCACTTGAGCAGGGTGAGCTTACCGCTGAGCAGCAGACGGAAGTGCGCCGCTGGCAGCACAAACTGCGCAGTTTCCTGGCTTTTGCGATGTTGGCAAGGGCAGATACCACATCACAGCCTGCGGCGGTTGACGATATGAACGAGCTGGGTGAGCGAGTGCAGGGCTTGGCGATTCTGATTCTGGATAGAATACGTTCTGCCGACGCGACACATATCGATCCTGAAGCAGCCAATCTCACCTTTTATCAGCAGGTCAAAGCTGATCAGCACGATACTGTTGAAGTTAGCGAGCAAGCCAAAGATAGCTTCGCCCAAGCATTAGTGAGCAAGATGCGGGAGCTCACCGCGCAAAGCGTCAGGAAATACTATCGCCTGTTCCCCTTCGCACAGCAGGACTACATGGCTATCTGTCGAGAAGTGGCTGCAGCAGACTGCCAGCATTTACAGATGCAACATGGCGATGATGATTTTCAGGAGCACATCTTCACGGATAGCGAGCAAGTTACCGCGGCAGTTAACAAAACAATTGTTAAGCTGAACAGGATTATCACCGCTCTATCGCGCCTCAAAGACACCAACAAAACTTCGTTTTTTATCTTCAAGGAAACTAACTTTGATAACTTGCTAGTGCAGCGCCTTTATCACGATTATGAGATGACTCTCTTTACCGCGGCACGGCGTGGCTTCTTGCCCCTTATGTTCGCTCCGACCTTCAGGCAAAGAGCGGGAAACATCTATCTCCAGTACAAGGGCGGACTCGATCTTTTGCAACGGTTCGGGTTGCAGAAGGATATCGGCTACGACGTGGGAGATATAAAAAATCCCCTGCTAAGTGAGGTTAGCGTGACAACGGTTGTCCGTTCCCTCACTGAGATGCAGCGCACCACCATCGAACGCTGGCTTGAGTTGCGTCAGCAGTCCCCCCAATTTTCTGACAAGAAACTCTATCAGTGGAGTATCGTTAACGAGCTAGCTACGGCACAGGTAGTCTTGCAAGAGCCACAGCACAGTGTGGTTGTCCACCATCTGCTCAATCGCTACCAGCACGAGAACCGTGATCCACGCACAATACGTATTATCAGGGCAGTTACCGCAATGGTCGAAATGACTCCATTTGCTGTTTGGCCCGCTCAGAAATTGCTTACCGCGCTCTTTCCTCCGCTGGCGGGGGTCAATTTGATGAGCCATGTGATCATCGCGGCCACGGCTGTTAACTTTGTCTGGGTGGGCATGGCAGGTGCTGAGACCACCCTGACACACCGGCGTTGGCTACAACTTGAGCGTGCCCTGTTGACAGGCACTTCAGAACGCCGCACAGATGGGATGAAGGCGTTGCGTGAATTTCACCGAACACGCCGCAATGCCGTTCTCGCAGGATCTATCGGTTTGCCGTTGAGTGTGCCTTCGATCAAGTACGCAATCAATCGGATAGATGGAGGTAAGGCATTTCTAATTGACTTCCCCGCGGGTGTTTTCTCGGCCCGCAACGATTTCGACTATGAGGGAATGTCTGATCTTGAAGCACATGAGGGGCACTAACATACCACTAGCCAGAGCTGGAATTTAACCCAGGGCATTGACAAGCGATGCCCTGGCAAAAATTTCAGCAAGCTATTATTCTAGAAAAACTTGAAAATATCGTAATGTTTTTTGTTTTATAAAAAACAAGCTATTGCGTCTTAGGGCATAACATGTTCAGCTAACTGAGCGGTCGTTTTTTTGGACAGGGAGTGCCGATGTCTCTCATTGTCAGGATGCTTGCCAGCGGTGTTGCTGTGTTGTTTTTGATGCTGACAAGGTGTGAGACCGAAATCAAAGTGCACGGGAAGGAGGGGAAAGAACCAGCTGTCCCTGAGAGTATTGAAACGGGTAAGTCACTTTCTCTTGATGGCGATCGGGATACCGAGATCACGTTGAACGACAAATGTGCTGGGGTTACGCTTTATCAGTTGGATGGTGACACCTTGAAGCAGTCTGACATCAAAACTAACGCTGAGGGTGAAGCTACAGGTGTCTTCTTTCTCAGTCGTGTCGCGGTGCCGACGGGCTGCAAGTTACTGGTGGGGGAGGAAGAGTACGAGGTGGTAGGTAGCACGAAGAAAAATCATGCTGCTGGGTTGCTGAAGGCTCTCGGCAAGTGGCAGCGCGGTGAGGAAGGCGATGAGTTGCAGGTTGAGTTGGGGGTTGAGCCGAGTGTCGCCGCACGCTTATTCGTGTCGGTCAATGAGGGCAGAAAGTGGACAGAGCAGCGCGACTTGCGGTGGCAGGAAGACGCACAGACGAACAAAAGTGCGTTGCTCTACAACGTGCAGAACATCACCCACAATCAGGCGATGTTGCAAGTAGGTGAGCACTGGAGTTTTCTGGCTGTGCCCGCGGTGGAGCAGGTGCACATCAACCGCCTGTTTAGAGTTAGCGGTATCTGGGCGGAGGAGGAGGTGCGGGTTAAGATAGACGGCTTTCCTCAGCAGAGAGGAGACAGCTGTATGCGTGGTCTCACCGCCTTTTATCTTGACGATGACGGTGTAATGACGCAGTTCGATACCGACGGGCTGACACTAACTCCTGATGCGGATGGCGATCTCAACATTATCTTTGCCGCACGGGGAACAGCTGTTCCTCGTGACGACTGTGATTATGTGTTGTCGGTCGGGGGGGCGTTGGCGGTACTCGACCTGCAGGTGGATGACAGTGCTCCACGTAGCAGTGACCTAAGTGTGGCGGAAGCAAACAACAAAGTGCAGATCACCTTGCCAGCTCTTCCCGCGGGAATCGGCACGGCGATTGTCATGTATGTCCTCGATGCTGCGTTCTTCAACTGGGAAAAGCATAGCACTACTGTGTGGCAAGAAGGCGATGTCGCTACCGAGATAGATTGGGTTGCGGAGATGAGTCATGTGTTGCTTAAAGTTAGCAGAAATGGCACAGATTATTGGTTGTATCGGTAATTTTTTGTCGAGGGGCTGAGGGTGCGTACCTTACTTTTTAGCGTTCTGCTGATGTTGTTCAGCAGCGGAGTAGCGCGGGCGACCGATACCTACAAACTGGAGATCACTGTCTTCAAGATGGTTACTGCTAACACGCGCGCTGAGTTTGCACCTGGCAGTTCGTTGTTTCTCCCCACCGCACGCAATACCAACACGGTGTTGGTTGCGGCGCAGATCATGGTAATGGTATCGGGAGAATCGACCTGGCAGGCGACGCAACGTGACGACAGGATAAAAGCCAAGTTGGTGTGTGGTACGACGACGAAGACGCAGAATGAGAAGAGTGCCGAGGCTAACGAGGATCCCAGCACAGATAGTCCGACGGGCACGGCTGTCTTTGAGTTTACTATCGACAGCAATCTCGCTGAGGTAGGGGATCGCTGTCGTTTTGAGGCAGAAACAAGCATCGATGCCACCGATGATAATATGGACAATGGCGTGGCGGTGACTGCTAGTTTTCCCTTTGTGGTTGGCTGTTCTGCTGCCCCCTGTCTAACCGCTAGAGGTGGTGTGATAAAGGAAGGGCAGCCGTTTACGCTCGACAATATTATCTATGAGCCAGACGACGGAGATTCCGCTACTCCTCCTCCTGACAACAGACTGGACTTCGGTGAACTGCGGCTGGAGAACTGCACTGCAGGCAGTGATCCAGAGCTTTTCATCGCTACCGATACAGCATTGCAGAGAGCTTATCCCGTGCTCGTCGGCACAACTGTAGCGCACCCTGTCGCGGCTTTGCGCCACGAAGACGGTGCAGATTGGGGGACGGTGGCGAACCTGTTTTTCATCGGTAGCGGTGCAGGCTGTAGTTTTACTTTTTATCGTGCGGCAATCATTGGCGGTCACGATTTTACCGCGAGTTGCCCTCTGCGTCTTGCGGACACTGCGGCGGTCACGGCGAGCAACGGCAAGGTTATGGTCAATCTCGGCGTTAAGCCCAGCAATGCTAGCGATACCGTCACGGTGTTCACCTCTGCCAATGGTGGTTATACTTGGCATGCTTGGGGAGACACCCGCAACGCCGCTGTGTGGGGCACGAAGGCACAAGATAGCGGGATTGCCGCGGGCGATGACAACACCAAGAACCGTGCATTGGTCAAAATCACCCACACAGACGGTAGCGTATGCTGGCACGTTATTAACGGTGCATGACGGACAACAGACAAAACACCGCAAAATCAGGCCTTCTGTCGCTCAAAAAATTAAATTAAGCGCCCTACCCACGCAACTCAGGACATGCTACTCTTTTTTCAATTCGCCCCATCTGACAATCTTTTTACTTTGTGGCTCGACTGGCAAGGTCAGAGGGTGCTGCAGCAACAAGGCGATCATGTGTTCGAGCTCAGCTTCACGTGCAATTTTCAATGCACTACTGCCTTGCTTGTTACGCAAAAAAGGCTTGATATCCTTATGTGCTAGTAATTTTTTCACCACCTTTACTTGTTCATGCATGACTGCATAATGCAAGGCAGTGAAGCCACCATCATCTTGTTCGTTGATATCGATGGTTGGGTCTTCGTCAAGCATTTGGACAGCGTACTCACTGTGCCTTTGTTTGATCTCAAAGATCAATATGTTTTTAGGACGGCAGCCAGGGTGAGGCGATTCTTCATACACATAGTCGGGGAAGAAACAGTCTTTGGTATTTGTGCCCTCGTGAATGTGCTTGTAGATCCACACTATGCCGCGTCTGTCATCTTTGCTGAGATAAGGCTGCGGGGGGCTGTTGAAGAAGTGACCCGACATTATCGACGGTGGCTGCTTACCTGCAGTAGCCTCAAGACCACCCATATCTTTGTTCCATCCTATTATATAAGCATCACCGAGACCGAAGGCATGACCGATTTCATGGGTAAGAGCATATTTAAGTCGGCGGGTTAACGCTGTGCCTCCTTGTATACCAATATAAGGCTCTGAGAAGTGTCCCAATTTCGCGAACGATCTACCTTCTTCGCAGGTAAATAGTACATAGAAATCATCATTGCCGTGATCTTTTGCCTCTTCTTCCCCTCTCTCTACGTTGGTGCGACGATAAACAAAACGATCAGTCAGAGGACGCGGTAAATTCAATTCTCGCAAAGGCTCTATCCATACCCGCAACGTTTCACTAATCAATGCCTCTAGCTCAGCACTGTTTTGTTTTTCTCCCACCGTACAAGCTTCCCCGTAGCGGTAACTTATCATCCACTGTGGCTGGTGAATTCTCTTCGATAAGGTTTCAACCGCCCGCAGATTGAATGATAGTACAAACTTTGGTGCAGCTAGCTCGCTCTTGATGATGCAGCTGCTCAACATGATGACGAGAAAGAAAATTACGCATTGTGTTATCTTACTACGGTTTTGATAAAGACAGATCACAAGCCTCCCCTCCTACTCAAGGTAGATCACAAGATCATTTATATTTTCTCCTGAAGGGCAAAGATTATTTAATCCGCCTCTGATTCTAGCTGCAGTTATAAAACCATGCATGTTACCTTCTTTTTTCTCAGCCTCTGTAGCACAATTAAGTAGTGTTTGTAGAGCTTCCTGCATGGCGCTATCATCGCCATGCTGAACGAGAGTGGGATAGTCATCCCCAAGACATTCTTTTTTCCATTCATGTTGTCCAGTCAAATGTTTTGGATCAGTTGGGAGGTACACAATGTTTTGATTTCCATCTATGGTTGCTTGCGTAAAACAATTTTGGTATATCGTATGTTGATATACACACTTCCAAACACTATCTTTAGAATCTTTAACAAATTCTTTTTCGCCATGACAGATGCACGTGCAATCATTTCGCCATTCCCCCATAGCCTGGGTACAGTTGTCGTAATCACTTTTCTCGATCGAAGAATGGCAGCAATGCCCACCTAACATCTTATTAGGAGCAGGGCAAGGTGCCATGGCAACACACCCTCCTTCGCAATCTGATTCTTTATATTCAAATGTCTTACCATCTCCACAATCGCAAGATTCACTGCTAGTCCAACCTCCCCCAGTATCCTTACAAGCTTCCTGTTTAGTTGTCCCCTTCGAGCCATCTACCCATTTAGAAGTGGCAGCTAGATTATATCCCTTAGTCATGCATTCGGGTATGCTATTGCGGCAAATTACACTTTCTGGGGTCAGCTGCATGCTTACACCTTTACAGAGATCACGGTATGTAAGTGTGCATTCACAATCCGTACAGCAGTGCGGATACTTTTGTAAAACATAGTAATTATTATTATCTGGCTCATCGGTACAGCTGCTTCTTATCGCATCGCCATCGCAGCATGCCTCGCTATCGTCACACACACATGCTCCTTCTTGATTGCAACTAAGGGGAGCGATTCCTAGTGCAGTAGTGATGCTATTGAGCACGTTGTTTGCCGTAGAAGTAAGGGTATAACCTCGGGAGTGAGGGTATACCCATTTGTAGGAGGAATCATTGCATTCACATGTACAGGCTTTACTGTCACTGTTGTCAATATCAAACCACTGAGCCTGACTCTCCTCTTCACATTTAGTTTTTTCGCATTGGTTATCGCACACTTCGGGCTCGGGAGTAGGTATTTTTTCGGGGAGTGTTGCGGCAGCATCTGACGGTTCTTCGGAGCACTCACACTCCCCGCTAGCCGAGTTCCAGTAGACTTTGCGGGAATCATCGCCACAGCCGCCGTCTGCATGAGAGCTCATATTATCAGAAGCATCACAGCAGTAATTACCGTTAGTGTTCTCAGCGCATCCTTCGGATTCGGGTGGCAGCGTAACAACTCCTGTTGCGCACTCACAACTAGGGGGAACACTATTCCCGTTCCAATTCACCGTGTAGCCCCCCATACACCGTTTGTCACCATCATTCCTTATATCATCCCTTATATCGACAGAATGAACCCTAGCATTAGTGCAGCAGTAGTTGCTGTTAGTATTCTCATCGCATTCCTCTATCGACTTTTTCGCACACACGCACCCACCCACCGTCCAGAGAGTAGGAGCCGTCCAGATGACGGTGTAGTCTGAAGTTGGATTTATACAGGGGTCATCTTGAAGCACGCCCCCATTGCTGCAGCAGTAGTGGGTATTGTGGTTGTCCTCCTTGCATCCTTCGGGCTCCTCAGTTTCAATGGCGGAGCAGTCACACGCATCTGGGTCCAAGTCCGTGTTCCAGCTGATTGTGTATGCATCATCACAGTTATCACCGCTGGGAATGACACCACCAGTACCTTCCTCACTGCAGCAGTAGTTGCTCATGTTGCGCTGTCGGCATTCTTGGCCTTCATCCTTAGGACTGCAAGTGCAGTTAGCACTATCAACCCCGTGTGGGCAATCAGTAGCAGTAAGTGGACACTCGCACTGGCAGGTCGTGGAATTCCAAGTCGGTGTGGCAGAGGGGCAGGTGATGTCAGCTTCTGCAGCAGTAGCATATAGACACTGGCACTCACAGTATGGATCGCCTACCCATTGTAGGAGACCAGAACAGGGTGTGGGCATTATTCCCCCCTTGACTTTCCTTTGCGCAGTGCGCGTCTCTGAACAGGTGATGCCTGGAGGGGGTGTTCCTGTACAGTCTCTACGCTGTGTTTCGTCCTCAAACCTGTCCTCGCAGCTGTTAGGATCCGTCCTAGCTGGCAGATCAGGCCAATCAGGACATACACATCCTGTGCAATCCTTTGTCCCTCTAACTGTCCGTTGCACAGTCCGTGTTGCTGCTGGACAGGGAGGCGGTCCACTACAGGTTCTCGTCTGTGGTTCATATTCATATCTCGATTCGCCCTCACAGGCGTTGGGATCTGTCCTACTATCACTCACCGCAGGCTGCCAAGGAGTACATCCGCATCTCCTACAGCAGCCCTTATTAGGGGCACTATCATTGAACGTCCCCCACCACCCGTTGCAGGTTAAGCTAAATGTATTAGCCACCTCGGTATTACCATCACAGCACTGTGTTGTCGGATCACATGGTGGCGGAGGCGGTGGTGTTGGTGTTGGCGGAGGCGGCGGAGGTGGTGTCCCCATTCCCGCGGGGCAGTACTTGGTGATGTTGCGGCAGACCGTGGGTTTGGCATCGCGCAACGCCATCCTCACCGCATCACCCCGCGTATAGTCACACTCCTCTCTCCCCCCGCCATGACAATCGGGATAAATATACCTGCCCTCAGCATCGGCATAGGCAAAGGCAACCGCAACATTACCAGGACGTAACTGATAAAAATAACGTAACTGTCCACAGGCTTGCGGACGGAAACCCAGATGGTTATTCAACCCCAGATCGCGATCATCGGCGTAGTCCCCACAATCACCCCTAGTACCGTCCTCATTCTTGTAGCCGATACCACCATCAGGAGCGAGCAACGCGGAGCCACTGTAGTACCTGAAGTGCTCGATCTTATACACCGCCTGCAGACTAGCCAGATGGGCGAGGTTGCTCTTCGCCTCCCCCCGCCGTGCCTGCGCCAAGAAAGCATGATAACGCGGCAGCGCCAAGGCCACCAAAATGCCGATAACCGCCACCGCGACCATCAACTCCACCAAACTTAAACCCGCTCTCGTCCGCACCACTTCCCTTTTTTTTGGCTAAAAACAAAACCTCCCCGCGCGAACATCATCGTCGTTTTTTTTTTTACTTTAGTTACGTTGCCAAAACCCCCAAATTACCATTGTCTACCTGCAATATTGCGGGAGAGAGGGAAGATGGGGCGCTGCCCCATACCCCGCACAACTTTTTGAAAAAAGTTGGTACAGAAACTTAATTAACCTCAGGGGTGTAGATATGCCTCTAAAGCACGACAAATAGCCTTCACTGGAAACCTTCCACCAGTGAACTTACACGATTTATCCTACTGTCGCATGCGACGAGGAGGCGAGGTGGTGAGCTTGGCGTTGTTCGGCATACGTAACTACTGGGATATGGACGAAGAGGTAGTGGTCAAGATTCTCAAGAAGGCACGCCTGTTGCCACAACAGGAGCGAGAGTTTATGCTCAATGTGTTAGCTGAACGCATGCTGGCAATAGGCATACCTGATGAGCAGATTTGTAACGTTCTGCGGCTCAACAGCAAAAAATTAGCTGCAATTAAAAAGGCATTGAAGGACTAAAGTCATCAACTTTTTCGAGAGGAAACCCATCGCCTTGTGCGGTGGGAGGAATCTCGCAGCTTTTGGTCTGCGATGTATTTCTGCACAACCTCTTTAGAGACATGTCCCACGGTAGAATAGAATGTCCCTTTCGACCATAGACCACTGCCCCAAAAGCTACGTTGCTTAAGATGCGAATACCTGTTGAACAAATCGACTGCTGAGATGGACTTTAGTGTTTTGGCGATAACCATTGGCGCTGTCGTGTGATCGCTCTGCACAAATATGTGCACATGGCCAGGCATGATTTCTAGGGCGTGGATAATCCAGCCATAGTGAACTGCCGTCTGATGCAAGATATTTTTCAGGCTGGTAGCCATAGGCTCATGGAACACGGTGTTTCTGAATTTTGGACAAAAAATAACGTGGTAGCCAATACTGTGTTTTGCATGAGAACTTGACAGACACTCCATCTAGATAGTATATGAATATGATCCGCACTGTCAAATTCAAGTTGCCTAACTTTTCTGCTGAACCGATGGTAGAACAGTCTGTATCTCTGTTTGACTGGTATCTTGACGAGATTGGAAGACTTGGCACATACGACAAAAACAAACTGCATCATGCGACCTATCGTGCGGCGAGGAAGCGCTTTCCGTTGCTCAAGTCGGCGCAGATTCAGTCGGTGCGTGATCATGCCAGTGCCGTAGCTAAACGGTTTGAGATACATAGGGGGAAACACAAGCAGCTCAAGAAAAAGTCGCTAACGATGGCAATTAACAACAGATGCTTTAGTTTCAAGGGCAATGCCATCAGATATTCTACTCTTTCGGGTGTGCGACAGGAGGCGATAACGGTGCTGCCGTTTTAGCGCAAGTCTGTCGCGGGAAAAGTGCAGGGCATGGTGCTAAAGTTTGAGGGGGGTAGCTGGTGGGCATGTGTATCCTTCAAGCACGAAGCTCCCGCGGCAGTGGTTGGCAGGAGTCTTGGCATTGATTTAGGGCTGAAGAACGAGGCAAGACAGTTGAGAAGATCGATGCGAGGTATACCTCGCATCGATGCTTTGACTGCGGTGAGATTAAGAAATCGCACCGCAGAGGCAGTTGGTATAGATGTGGTTACTGTGCGTATCACAATCACGCCGATATCAACGCTTCTCTCAACATAAAATCCCTCTCTATTAGGGAAGGGCAGGCCGCAGTCAATCGGCCAATAGCAGCGATCAGGCTTACCGCCTGATCAGCCGCAAGCCACCAGCCTTGTGCTGGTGGTAGTTGACAAAACCCCCTTCCTCCACTAAGTTGTAACTGCCTGAAATCATTAGGGTGGGAGGCTGTGGAGAAGTCGTTCATTAAACTATTATTTTATAGACGATGAGTTGAACTCATCCCTACTTCGTTTTTAGGCCACGCTGTAGCGACGCTATTTCTTTTTTGGTTATGCCAGTGATGCGGCGGATTTTAGCTTCAAGCTCGCCCTCCTTTAGCATACGGAGTGCGATCTCGTAACGTTCCTCGGCCTTGCCTTTGGCTTCGCCTTCGGCCTTGCCTTCGGCCTTGCCTTCGGCCTTGCCTTCGGCCTTGCCTTCGGCCTTGCCTTCGGCCAGTCCCCTCTTGAAGCCCTGTTCTAGCCAACCTTCTTGACCAATTTTGACGGTGCGCATCAACCTATCCTTTATTTTCTTGATACAACCAGCCTCGATCCTCTCTAGCACATTCATACTGAAGTTGCCACTGGATTCGGTGAGGCAGTTGGTCACCTGACCCATTAATCTTAACCTTTCCTCCTTGCGCAGGGCAAGACTGCCGACAAAAAACGCCTCGATCGCCTCTTTGTTCAACTGTTGCAGACTTTGCCAGGCCAGCAGGTAGGGGTATGACTGCGGAAATTCAGCTTGCAATACCTCTCTGGGAAGAGCCGCTAGATCAAGCAGCAGGTAGCCGAAATTGAGTGTTACCTCCCCGCATATGTTGTCGGAGGTGGAGCGAAAACGTTGTGGTAGTCTCCATTGTTTCTTTGCTGTGGAGATAACGATAGGCACGATCTCGTCGCTAGCGTTTGTGTAGAGAATGGTTTGATATGAGAGCAGTTGGGGGAAGAGATCTCTGCTTTGGGTGCTTTTGTGTTCGATGAGAAACACCACCCGCCGTCCATCCTTGGTCATCACCGAGATAACGGTGTCGGCACGCCTCTCCTTACCTTCCGCGTCGGTGAACACCGTCGCTTGGAATGCAAGTGTTTTGAAAATAAAGTGAGCGGCTCTTTCCTTTCCTAACAGGTACTTGATTATTTCCACAGCCATTTGTTCGTTGCCGGTGAACACGGCAACGAACAGGGCATTATGCAAAGCATGTATTGACATAGCTAAGATCCCTTTCTGGTTTTCGTCGTCTGTCATCTAGTGATGATAACAGCAAGTATTAGGGCGTGTCGCCGTTTCGTTTAATGATTTTTGTGTGTGGTAACCACTTGTAATTAGTAGGGCAAACCTGCATCATATGGAAAGATACAACAATAATTTCCAGAGGTTTACCCATGAGAGGCATTGTACTCACAGATGAACAATGGTCAATACTTAAAAACAAGCGGGACGCTCTACAAACACTACTTAATTGTGCTACAGAGGCTGGGAAAAAAGAAGGTAACATGCATGATTTTATAACTGCAGCTAGAATCAGAGGCGGATTAAATAATCTTTGCCCTTCAGGAGAAAATATAAATGATCTTGTGATCTACCTTGAGTAGGAGGGGAGGCTTGTGATCTGTCTTTATCAAAACCGTAGTAAGATAACACAATGCGTAATTTTCTTTCTCGTCATCATGTTGAGCAGCTGCATCATCAAGAGCGAGCTAGCTGCACCAAAGTTTGTACTATCATTCAATCTGCGGGCGGTTGAAACCTTATCGAAGAGAATTCACCAGCCACAGTGGATGATAAGTTACCGCTACGGGGAAGCTTGTACGGTGGGAGAAAAACAAAACAGTGCTGAGCTAGAGGCATTGATTAGTGAAACGTTGCGGGTATGGATAGAGCCTTTGCGAGAATTGAATTTGCCGCGCCCTCTGACTGATCGTTTTGTTTATCGTCGCACCGACATAGAGAGGGGAGAGGAAAAGGCACAGTGAGTACGCTGTCCAAATGCTTGACGAAGACCCGACCATCGATGTCAACGAACAAGATGATGGTGGCTTCACTGCCTTGCATTATGCAGTCATGCATGAACAAGTAAAGGTGGTGAAAAAATTACTAGCACATAAGGATATCAAGCCTTTTTTGCGTAACAAGCAAGGCAGTAGTGCATTGAAAATTGCACGTGAGGCTGAACTCGAACACATGATTTCCTTGTTGCTGCAGCACCCTCTAACCCTGCCAGTCGAGCCACAAGATAAAAAGATTGTCAGATGGGGCGAATTGAAAAAAGAGTAGCATGTCCTGACTTCCGTGGGTAGGGCGCTTAATTTAATTTTTTGGGCGACGGAAGGCCTGATTTTGCGGTGTTTTGTCTGTCTTCCTTTTTTGTAGTGCCTGACTAACTTTTTCTATTGACAGAGGCTGTGGGGGGTGCTACGATAATGACACACCCGAGGGGAACGCCTCGTTGGCAGACAAAAAACGCGCGCCTGTCGTCGTAGGTGCGGGGGTTGCCAAAATACTGTCAGTGTGCTATACTGGCGGGCGACGGTTGTGGCACAGGTGTAGTGCTAGCCACCTGTGGCTGTCTGAAATCACAGAGGAAAGAGCGAAAAGAACATGAGTGCCGAGACGGGGCAAATTGCCATCGACGCAGAGAATATTCTGCCTATCATCAAGAAGTGGCTGTATTCCGAGAAAGAGATTTTTCTGCGCGAGTTGGTGGCTAACGCGGCGGATGCGATGCACAAGTTGCACAAGCTGAGCATGCTGGGTGAAGAGACGCGGGAGTTGGTCGAGTTTGCTATCACCATCGTTTGTGATCGGGAGGCGAAAACCCTGACTATCATCGACACTGGCATCGGCATGACTGCGGCTGAAGTCAAGCGTTACATCAATCAGGTGGCCTTCTCTGGCTTACAGGATTTCGTTGCCAAGTACCAGGACAAGGAGGCTAGCCAGCAGGTGATCGGGCATTTTGGCCTGGGCTTTTATTCGAGCTTCATGGTGGCCAGGCGAGTGGAGATCGACACGTTATCCTGTCGGCCGAACACGGAGGCGGTACGCTGGTCATGCGATGGCTCGGTCACCTTCAGTCTTGCCCCCTCGCCACGTCAGGAACACGGCACCGCGGTTATCCTTCATATCAGCGACGAGGCGAGCGAGATGTTGCAAGAGGCGACTTTGCAAGCCATTCTGCGCAAGTATTGTGCCTTCATCAAGTATCCCATCCGCTTGGCGGGCAAGACAGTCAACGATCCCGCCCCGCTGTGGACGAAGTCCCCCGCGCAGTTGGGTGACAAAGACTATCTGGATTTTTTTCATCGCTTGTTCCCTAGCAGCCCCGACCCGCTGTTCTGGATACATCTCAACGTCGATTACCCCTTTGTACTGCAGGGTGTACTATATTTTCCGCGTTTGCAGCACGAATTGGATGCCGCGCAGGGGGAGGTCAAGCTCTATTGCAATCAAGTGTTTGTCGATGACAACGTCAAGGCATTGATCCCTGAGTATCTGATGTTGTTGAAGGGTGCACTTGACTGTCCCGACCTGCCGCTTAACGTATCTCGCAGTCACCTGCAAAACGACCAGCAGGTGCGCAAAATTTCTCAACATGTGAGCAAGAAAGTAGCTGATCGTCTGGCAGGTATGGCGAAGACGGCCGCGGAAGATTTTCAAAAATACTGGCCTGACATGCACACCCTGATTAAATACGGCATGCTGCGCGATGAAACTTTTCACGACAAGCTGCTGCCGCACGTTATATACGAAACCGCTGCGGGTGGTTTCCTCACTCTCGATTCCTATGTGGAAAAAAACAAAGACAAGACAGACGGCAAGATCGTTTATGCCAGTGACATCAATGCACAGGCTGCTTACGTGCAGATGTTCACCGATGAGGGTATCGACGTGATTATTGCCAATACCTTGATAGATGGGCATTTCATGTCCTTTGTCGAGCAACGTAGTGCTCGTAAGTATCGTTTTCAGCGCATCGACAGCGATATTACCTCTAACCTGACCAAAGCGGCGAGCAAGATCGTCGACCCGCATGACAACAAGGATGAGAGCGAGAGGGTCGGTGATTTGTTTCGGAGGGCACTGACAAGACCGAAGGTCAAGGTGCAAGTCAAAAACCTCAAATCAACAGATGTGCCCGCCATGTTGATTTTTGACGAAAATGCGCGCCGTTTTGCAGAGATGGCACGCTTGGAACAGCGACAGGAACACTACAGCCCGTTGGCGAGCGAGCATACACTGGTGGTCAATCAAAACAACGGGGCGATCAAAAAACTGCTCACGGTGGCGACGTTACCCGACAAGGAGAAAGACATAGCGTTGATGGTCAATCAGATTTACGACCTCGCTTGTTTGCAGCACGAACGTTTACCGTCTCACATGATGAAGGATTTCATCACGCGCTCTGCTGCTATCCTCGAACGGATGGGGGGCGGCGGTGCGGGGCTTATTATCGAGGGCTAGCGAATGGACAAGAGTCGTAACGAGGTTAAGTTTCTGGGGTCGCTGGTATTGCTCGTCGCCGCGCTGGCGATTTTCGTCGCCCTGTTGGTTTATTTTGCGCCCGAAAAGGAACAAAGTGAATTGCCCTCGCTCGCCAGTGAAGAAACACAGCTGTTGCGCCAGAAGACGCGTGTGCGTCCGCTGCGTGATGAGCACGAGGAAACACAGTCTCTTCCTCGCCGCGAAAATACTGAGGTTGTAGCCGATAGTACCCCGCCCCCAACAGAGATCGCACCGAACGATGAGGAACTCAAAAAAGCGATCGAGTTAGTCGATGGCGGCAACCCCGACGATGCACTGGCAATTTTGGAAAAGATTATCAACCGAGATCCCAAGAACGAGAGAGCGTTGATTGAGGTCAGCATGATACACCTGATCGACTACAAGGATGCAGCCGCCGCCATACCTTGGTTGGAACGAACACTGCAGGTCAACCCATCCAACCGCTTGGTGTTGGCAGAGCTGGCTGCTATCTGTGCCGAACAAGACAGTGTCGAGCATTGCATGCAGTTCATGCAGAGTTTACAGAAGGATGCCTCGCCCAAAGATGCCTCTTTTCTTTCCCTGGGCATCGGGCAGATGCTGCTCTCCGACGGACGTGGAGACGAAGCGGTCGGGTATATCGAGAACGCCGCAGCAGGACAACCGCACAACCCCCACATTCTCTCCAGCCTCGCCAACACATATGCACGCCGTGGCAACTCAGACAAAGCCATAGCCACCTACCGCAAATCAGTCGCGGCATATGAGACCCAGATCAACCAACTGTCTGCTGATGATAAGGGCTTACCAAGCCACCGTGCTCTTCTCCTCCGTACTCATCTTGAGATTGTGAAAGAATTTTACCAGCGGGGAGATCTTGATGCTGCCAGCGAGGAACTGGAAGCAGTCAGCAAACATGCCCCTGACAGTCCACTGATAGCTAACTGGCGCACCCGTATCGCACGGCGTGCAGGTTAGTTTTGCTCCCCTTGCCAACTTACTTGGTGATGTGTCGCACGTAGAGATTGCTGGCATTGAGATGCGGAACGATGTCCTCGATGTTCTTCCGCTGGGGGCCGAGGTAGACATGCATGGCATTGCGGACGGCTTTGGCTACTGCCAATGTTCCGTAAAGCTTGTTGTAAGGTCTGATATTTTCAGGGATAACCATCTCCTCGCCGACCGCGGGCGAGCTACCCACCCCGTCATCGAGTCTCTCACGCAGGTAGTCCAAGCCAGTTCTGGTTTTGGGAGTGTACGAATCGCGGCTAATCTCCACTTCCACCGCACGACCACGCCTGCTATCGTCGATATCGGCATGCTCCCCCAGTTTGATTCTACCCTGAATCTGTCTGTGCAAGGCCACCTCAGGCTGGTCGTCTGTGCAACCCTGGCTCAGAAAACTGTGCGACAAGGTGAAGGTCGGCTCTTCTGCAGCAAAAACTACTTTCATCTGGTGGGCAACAATCGCTTTCCCCGCGGCAGAGCTAGCGACATCAAGACAGCGTATCAGCCAAGTGCCCTCAGGCTCGATGCTAAAGTCGCTGCGCACACCGGAGGTCGGTCGGTCTCGTACAGGAACAGGGACGCAAGACACCAGTACCCACATCGCCACCATGCAAAGGATGTTGTTTTTCACGATTGCTTCCTACTCACCTGTTAACAACGGTATCAAAAAACGATGATCTCCACAGAGATTCAACGCATTCACGTACTGCAACAACACTGCCTGAGGGGAAAAGCCAACCGCAACCGCCGCCACCTGCATCATCGCCACATCGTTAGCTCCGTCACCGACAGCAGCCACCTCATGCAAACCAATACCGAGCTCTCGACACTTTCGCTCCATCCACGCACGCTTCCCCTCACCGTCAATTATAACATGTTCCCCCTCCGCAGTAACATACCCATCGCTAAACTTGACACGGCTGCCCTCACAGTCATCAAATTGCAACACCTTGCACACTTCTTTGACTACAGGGTAAAATCCCGATGAGATAAGAAAAACTTTTATATTTAGTTTTTTTAACTCAAGCAGAGTATCACGGATGCCTTGGTTAAAATGCAGGTCACGGTGGAGGTCTGCCATCTGTTCCTGGCTGACGGAGCTGAGCATCGCGATGCGGCGGTCGTAGACTTCCCGATAGGACAGAGTGCCTGCCATGCCTTGGTCGGTGAGTCTTTCGATCTCCGCTTTGCGGTCGGCAATTTTGGCCAGTTCGACGATCGATTCCTCGCGCACTACCGTGCGGTCCATGTCAAAGAACACCGCCTTGATGTGCGTCTGCGTGTCCCTGAAGCCGCAGGTTATGTTGTGCAGGTGGCAGTGTTGCCAAAAACCGCACGGCAAGCTATGCAGTTGTGCGGAAGGCACCGCTGTTACCAACAACGGGGGCTGACCGACCTCCTCCCACTTGTCTATGTTGAAAAAATCACGTACAATGCGCACATCGTCTGTAACCACCCGTGTTTGTGTCATTTCCACGCCTTTCATGCGCAATCGGCTGTTGCATGCTACAATAGAGAATGTACACACTTTACACCGAGCGAGGATAGTATGACACAAAAAAACCGCATCTTTGCAGTCGCCAACCTCCTTACCTGTGCTTCACTGGCTTTACCCGCCTGTGAGATCAAGAAAAAGCCCAAAGACAGCACCGCCGTAAATGCGCAATCCTGCAAGGATAAGTATCAAGCTTATGACAGCACGAAAAAATTATGCGTTCCACCAGATCTGGCATTCTGTGTCAAGCACCTGGGTATGGTCAATGGGTTGACTGCCTGCGAAGGGGCGAACAGCCAGGAGGACTGCGATAAAATCGGCAAAGAAAAGGATAGAAACTACAGCTGGACTGGCAGCAAGTGTGTTGAACCAAGCGTTGCGACGGGGAGAGGCGAGATCGACCACAGTATCAAAATCACTTGGCAAGGCCATCCTAGCGTGCAGGGGGCAAGTACTGACTTCAAGTATATCGGTACTGCCACGTTTGCCACCGCGAGCCAAGATACCCACCAGATAAATGTGTTCAAAAAGGAGGGCTCTCGCTGTGACCTAAGAATTTATCCTGATCCACAAAATAGAAAAAAAATGCTGGTAAAAGTTAAGGGCCCCGCCTCCACCACCTGTCGGGGTAAAATACTTGTCATCAACGAAAAAACCAGCAACTACAACATCAGCAGTTTCTCGGTGAAGATCAACTGATTTTAACCGTTCTCTTTCCCGTTCCTTCCTGCTATCGTGGAGCAGCACGGAGGGGGGGAAGGGACAGACACGATGCCAGCCATCAAGGTTACCGTCCTTGATGGGCAAATTTGTGAGCTACCTGACGATCAGCTTTTTTGCAGCTCACGCTTAATGTCAGCTAGCTCTTTTGCGCTGATCTGTGTAACGTCACAAATCTGCTTGTCAGGCATACCTCTCGCCAACATCCGCGCGACAACATCCTGCTGCTTTTGCTCTACGCCCTTGCGCATACCTTGCTCGATACCCTGCCGTATGCCCTCTTGTCTCGCTCTATCAAGGCCAAATTCCATCTCTGGCATCAGTCTCTCTTCCTCCTTCAGGTGTGGAAAACGCTTACGTTCAATCTCCGCAAACCCCCTCACGTCGTACCCCTTATCGGCACATTCGTAGTAGTCCATTAACACATTGAGCATAAACTCTCGCTCCTGTTGTGGCAACAGGCGTGCCTTCTTGAGAATCTTGACCACTACCTCCTCGTCCATATCCCAGTAGTTACGTATGCCGAACAACGCCAAGCTCACCACCTCGCCTCCGCGGCGCATGCGACGGTAGGATAAATCGTGTAAGTTCACTAAAGGACAAGCAAAATTGGCAATTTTCTTCAGTTGCCGCCTCAACTCTTCGGGTGCACCCTGCCTTTGCAGTGCCCAACTAAGGTAATCGGAGGGGATAACTGCTCTCTTGTCCTTGCCACAGGTGACGATGATGGGGAGGATGATGCCGCCCGTCTGTTGGGCGATCTCGTTGTAATAGCCCAGCATCTGCAGGATGGTGTCGTTGTCACGGTAACTCTTGTGCTCCAAGATGATAGTGATGATGACACGGGCTTTGGAAGGCCACAACGGCACTTCCAGTACGATGTCAGCTCTGCGTTCCTGTCCCTTCCTTCCCGCTGCGGTGCTTTCGGTGATCTGCAGCGCGGGCCAGTTGAAGATGGTGTAGAAGCTAGGGGAAAGCAAGACCTGTAGCAAGGCACGGCAGTGTTCGGGACGCTTGAAGATTGTCTTGAAGACGCTGTCATGAGGGTGGGAGTGACGGGCTTTGGCAGCCTTGTGGCGCTGTCTTTTCTGCCCTATGCGTCTTCGTCGCCCAATCATGTTCACCCTGTCATGCTGTGCTCGATATTTTAACACGAGGCTGGTGTACTTGGCTAACAAATGCGGGTAAATTTCCCAACATACTGTAACTACATGGATATGCTTCCTGTGAAGGGCGCTACATGTGCGCAAGTTTTGTGCGGACGTAGTCTAGAGCTTAAAGGGTGCAGAGGAGCATTTCAGTCCGACGATAAGGAGGACTCTCACTGTGACCTAAGAATTTATCCTGATCCACAAAATAGAAAAAAAATGCTGGTAAAAGTTAAGGGACCCGCCTCCACCACCTGTCGGGGTAAAATACTTGTCATCAACGAAAAAACCAGCAACTACAACATCAGCAGTTTCTCGGTGAAGATCAACTGATTTTAATCGTTCTCTTTCCCGTTCCTTCCTGCTATCGTGGAGCAGCACGGAGGGGGGGAAGGGACAGACACGATGCCAGCCATCAAGGTTACCGTCCTCGGCAGCGGCACTTCCACGGGTGTGCCCGTGATCGGTTGTGACTGCTCCGTGTGCCGCAGCCAGCACCCCGAAAACCACCGTACCCGCTCCTCATTGCTCCTCACCCACAGGAGGGGCAATATCGTCATCGACACTGCCCCCGAATTCCGCTTGCAGATGCTGCGCGCCGAAGTCAAAGCACTGGCCGCGGTGCTCTACACCCACACTCACGCTGACCACTGTCACGGTTTCGACGATCTGCGTATGTTCGCCTTCCACGACAAAAACAACTCTATCCCCTGCTACATGCATACAGACTTCATCGCCGACTTCAAACAACGCTTCCGCTACGTCTTCGACACGCAGAGCAGATACTACGGCACACTGCCCCAGATAGACCTCAAGCCCCTGCCAGACAAACCCTTCACAGTCGCGGGATTGCAGGTCGAGAGTGTGCGTCTGCCACACGGGGCAATCATGACCGACGCTTTCCGTGTCGGCAAGTTCGCCTACGCCACCGATTTCAAAACCTTCGCCCCCACACTGATCGCACGCTGGCAAAACAAAATCGACACGATGGTCATCAGCGGAGTACGCTTCCGCACACATAAAACCCACAGCTCGGTGCAAGAATCGATAGCCATCCTGCAAGCCCTCAACGTACGTCGCGGCTTCATCACCCACCTGTCGCACGAGGTTGATTACCACAAGCACCGTGCCGAACTGCCACCAGGCATCAACTTCGCCTACGATGGGCTGAGCTTCGTGGCCTGAGACAATCACTAAAGATGTCAGCACTACCACCTGTCAAGAAGATGACGAAACGATGCTACGCCTATCAACCATTCCCTCAACCACCCAATCACTGGCGAGGGGCAGCAAGCGCACATCGCGCAATGCCAGCGCAGGGGTATCGGCCAGCGCAACACCCCAACTTCTTGCCTGTGGATGTGTACAAGGCGACTGAAAGAGGTATAACTTGTCGACCAAACCTGCCGCACAAAAAGAAGCCCACAGTCGCCCGCCACCTTCCAACAACAGAGAATAAACGCGGTGTTCACGGTAAAGAACACGTAATAACCGCGAGAGATCAAACCTGCCATCGGCTCGCCGCGGCAACGACAACACTACCACCTCGGGCGGCAGCCACGCGGCACAGTGCTCGCGCTCTGCTTCTGACACTACGACGATGACCGTATGCGGCTCGGACTCAAACAAGCGCCAATCAGCACGCAACGCCGCCGCATCGGTGAGCACCACCCGCCGCGGCGTACGCCGTTGAGGAAACGGCACGCGCACATTCAAACGCGGGTTGTCAAGTCGTAGCGTCCCCGCACCGACAAGAATCGCATCGTAACGCTGCCGCAAAAAATGCCCATACTGCAGAGCACGCGTATCGCTGAGGCGCAGACGCGCCCCCCGCCCCTGAGCAGCAAAACTGCCGTCCAAACCCGCGGCGATCTTGGCGGCCACAAAAGGACGATCACCCCCTTGACCCGCAGCATGAAAGAAGTACGCTTCATCCAACCATCGCAAGTCTCGATGCTCGTATTTACGACAAACAACACCTGCACGCCGCAACGACGCTAAACTATCTACCCGCGGGTTAGGGTCATCAGCACCATAGTGCACCTCTCGTATACCATGTCGCAACAACAGCTCACTGCAGGGGGGGGTCTTGCCGTGATGGGTGCAAGGCTGTAAAGTTACAAAGAGACGCGCACCCTGTAAGCACTGTGCACCGCCACGAGCACAAACCTGTGCCACCGCCTCCGCTTCGGCATGAGCCTCACCATAACGGCGATGCGCACCGACAGCCAGCAAATGCCCGTGTGCATCGGTAATGACACAACCGACGAGCGGATTAGGTGAAACATGCCCCAAACCTGCGAAGGCAGTGCGATAAGCCAGCTCGTGACACTGCACATCACACAGTTTTTCCCCTAGAGGCAAGGGTGAGGGGGTGAGCAGAAATTCGTCTTCAGGAACTCCAACATCCATGCGGACAATTGAAACCTGTTACCACCGCCATCGTCAACCGCTATCTAGTAGCGCTCGCGTCCACCGTCACGAATCATCCAACTACGCTGACTGCGCAAAATCTCACGTGCAATACGACCGCTGTGGTTGTACCTGGACCTGCCACCGTCAAGATACACCGCGCGGCTGGCGGCAGTCTCTACCAGACGCACCAACATCGCACTGTAGAGCTCAGTGGCAAGCTTGACCCCGTAAAACATCTTGTACATAGAGACAACAGCAGCAAAGTTCCACAGGGTCATATCGGGCTGTGCCTTCTCGGCAGCATAAAACATCTGTTCCATGTTGGTCACACGCGACACGTCCCAAGCACCGACCTCGGGACTGGCCGCCCGTGCCTTGTAAAACATGCGCTCCATGCTCGTCACCTTGGACACGTCCCAAGCACTGACATCGGGATTAGCGGCTGCCGTCTCCCTAAACATATCACGCATAGCAGTTACCTCGGACACATCCCAAGCACCGACCTCGGGATCGGCTAGCAACGCTCCGCTGAACATAGACTCCATCGTGGTCACACTAGACACGTCCCAACGACTGACATCGGGATCGGCAACCTTCGTGCCACGAAACAACCCACGCATCGTCTGCACACGGGACACATCCCAAGCACTGACATCGGGACTAGCCCGCTCGGCATTGCTAAACATATAGGAGATGTCACGCAAAAGACTTGTATTCCAACGGCTGACATCAGGATTGGCGAGCGCTGTCCCCTCAAACATCGCCGCCGCCCGCGTCAGGGAAGATGTATCCCAGTCTCCGACAGCAGGATCGGCCACCTGTGCATGCCGAAACATGCCGTCAGCTCGCAGCAAAGCGCTGGTGTCCCAAGTACCGACATCGGGGTCAGCCTGGCCCGTTTTGCTGAAAGTGAATAGCATAGCAGTGACTCTGCTCGTATCCCAGCCGCTAGTATCGGGCATTGCCAGCGGAGTCAGGTAGAACATGTAACTCATGTCGGTAACCGCACTCGTGTCTCCCCCGCTCACAGTACCCAAATTGTCACAGCCCATGAAGGCACCGTAGAAGTCCTTCCAGCCCACTCGCCCTAAATCATGGATGGCTAGCAGTTTATCACGACTGGCAGGGTGACGAAAAAAACTCCACGCCTCAAGGAGCCCCGTGATGGTTACCGTGTAAACACCAGCCGCCGCGTACACATGCCGCGCCTCAGGAGCGTCAAAAGTATCGACATGCACAGTGTTGCCATCACCCCAATCGACCGTGAAATCATAAGTATAACCGTACGGCAGCGGTAAAATTATCTCCAAATCACCATCTACCACCCGCCACTCCGATACAAAAGCACCCGCGTCAGCTCCCCGTGCGACACCCGCGCTGATGTAGACGAGCACACCCAGCCAACAGCCCCAACGCCTCAACATCACGACCCCCCCGCCCCGCATTCCGCGCAGGCATGAATATAACCACATGTCAGATTGCCTGCTTACAGGGTAGCAGAGACGTGGCAAAAGTGCAGCAGAAATCAACACAAGCGGTCGATAGAGACGATCAGCGGCTCACCATCTGTGCTGAAAACCCTCCCCAACCCCTCTTGTTCACACAAGGCACAGATGCGCTCGTACTGTAGCGACAACACATCACGCTGCCGCGCCAGCGCCGTTAACGCCAACACCGCCTGCTCACCCTCACTGTAAATGTAGGCACAGACACGATGGCGAGCACGTATCTTAGCCCCCAAATGCCGATAGAAACCCCTATCAGGCTCTATATCTCCAAGATCAAAGGTAATTTTAGCAACCAAAACATACATAAGCGCGCCGCATGGTAACCATAGATACGAGCATAATCAAGAAAAAATTACTTTAAAATTAAATTATACTTTTAAAATTATTATAAATAATATATAATATGCAGAATGAGGCACGGTGTATGTGTCTTAGGTACGGAGTAAGGGTACTTCGGTCTGAATTGGGGAGGTGACTGTGCGTAGCGTAGCTGTTTTTCAGGGTAAATTTATCGTCCTTTGTTTGGTAACTGCTTGCACACCGAACTTTGCTACCCTGCAGCAGAGCACAGCTGATCGGTGGGAGAGCGAGTTGCGGCTCGAGTACCAGATGGTCTTCGAGAAAAGGCTCTACCTCGATCGTGAGGGGATGAACGCGTTGATCACCAAGACCAGCGCTGCCTTGCAAGACAGCAGTATTGCAGATCGCAATCTGGTCACTGCCCAGCAGCATCTCTCCAAGCTCAAAACCTACCTGTCCTATGCAGAAATTGCCGAGGTGATTGAAGACACAACCCTGATCAAGAAAAACCTCGCCGCACTTATTCTCGATAAACTACGCCAAACTCCTGTGACTATCGTCGACACGACAGCAGATCGCGATGCCTTTCACCGCCAAGCTATGGCAGGCGAGTTCACCGCGACAGGCAGCACCGACCAAGCCAAGCGGGAGTTTATGCGTGCTCTGTTGCGCGAAGTTATCGCCATGACCGAAAACACCTTGCGCACCCAGCAGTATCTGTTTCCGTTTTTGGCAGATGATTTCGATGCCAGTTGTCGAGAGACGCATGGTAGAGATTGTGCAAAACTTTTGTCCACGGGACAAGCACAGAATTCCCTCCATGCCCCTTTCAACGACATCGGGCAGGTGACGGAGCGTGTCAATGCCGCCATAAGCAAATTTAATAAGATTATTAACCTCTTGAACATATTGCAGCCGACTAAAAAGGGGGTTCTTTTTCAGGAAACTGATTTTGAAAGATATGAAGCTATCATACTCTACCAATTCTATGAAATGGCGATCATAGATGCCATGCGTGACGGAGTATTACCGATTTTGTTTAGCGATATTTTTCGGCAGCGCGGCGGCAGTATATGGTTGAAGCAAAACGGGACGGGTGAAATCATCAACGATCTGTTGACTACACTTACCGCGACGACGGTTGCTACAGCCTTACGGGAAATGCAGCACAATCTGCTCACCAGCTTGCAGCAGTTGCGTAAGATGCAAAAAGATGACAAGCTACCGCGTGACAAAAAAATCTATCAGTGGGCAGTCAGCAACGAAGTAGGGACGGCACGGGTCATCGCCAAGAACCCCGCCCATACTTTAGTGGTAGCAGAACTACTGCACCAGTATCAGGATGAAGCTCGTAGCCCTATGCTTGCCTTCCTCGAGGGAGTTATCAGCTACGTCGAGTTTGGCGCTATTCTGGCGATACCTGTTGCCTTTGGAATTAATCTTATTCCTGGGCTGAGAGCGATCAACTTGATGCGTCATGTCGCCTTGGTCGGTACTGCGGCGAACTTCCCCTGGATTGGTCTGACCCAGGCCAAACATATCATCGCCCGCAATCGCTATCTGATGTTGGAACGGGCACTGCTGCGCGGTAGTTCGGAACGCGTCTCCTACAGCTTGAAACTGCTGAAGGAGAAGCAGCGTAAGCGCAAGTATGCTGTTATTTCAGGCACACTAGGTCTTACTATGAGCGTACCCGCCATGAAATATGTTTGGCAGCATACCAATGCTGGCTTTCGCAACAACGTTATCGATATGATCTCCAGTTTAGCATCCGATTATGATGGCTTCACCAAGCTAATGTATGAAGACAGGATTGAGATGTCGGAGTCAGAGCTGGAATTTAAACCAGGGCATTGACAGTTGTGGGGGCATCTACACCCGCTTGCCATTTTTTTTTCGCCTCTGAGCTCAACTTTGAGAGTTATTTTTCCGACTCTACCTAGGGACGCTCGGCCATAACGAGGAGAGATAGCATGAAACTGTTTACGGTGTTGATAGGGCTGTCGGTGCTGGGATGTTTGCGGGACAGCCAGCACAGCAGCACAATAAAAGAAGCTGGAGGCGAAGCACATCCGCTGGCGGAGTTGTATACAGGCGAAACTCTGCACAATCTACGCAACTGGGCGAACACCACAGAAGTTACCGACGCAGAGGTGAAGACGACCAAGAAGGCGATTATGGGGGCATTGCGCAAGGTCGGGTTCAATACCCTGCCCGATTTGGAGGGTGACAAGCTCTCAGTATCCTACAACGGACAGCACGGGGTGATAAGTATCTCGGCGGTCAATGCCCTATGCTACGGTGACAGCCGCGAGGCATGTTTTCACCTGCAAATCGCGCCTAGCGGTCACGACGTTTACAGTGTGGCAATCATCAGGCTACCTGCTTACGACGATCTCGGTGCAATCGCCGACAACTGGAGCAGTGAAAATATCACCGAACTGCTGACTACACTGCGGGAAGTTTTCCCTCACAACATCGGAAAAGACCAACTGCAAGTGAGCAGCCGCGGCAAGGACAGAAACCTGACCCTCGTGCTGATCACCGACGAAACCCCCAAACGTGAACTGCATATCGAGGCATTTGACGGTGCCATCGACAACAGCAGGAACGCCCAGCACATCTACCGTGTCTACCAAAATGAGATGCGCCAGACAAGTGGAACAGGAGAATGAGAGTACATTGATCTTAGCGTTTTTCGAGAAACTAGAAACACAGACACGGGTAGCGATCAGTGCGCTGTGTGTGGCAGTAGCCGCCTGCCAGATCGAGACACAAGAGGCAGGAACAGCCAAAACTACTGACGACGACATAACTAGTTGGTCGATCCGTGCGACGAGGAAAGGGACAATCGCCCACATGCATGTGAAAACCAGCAGACGAGGAGAGCAAATCGAGATCGCAGGTTATATCTCTCCCACCGAGAGAGGCAGGGATCTTTTCGCAGAAGAACACGCGGGGCCTTACTACACCGACGAAACTTACGCACAGGCCGACAATGAGTATAACGGTTTCACCCTCCCCCTACGGATCAAATGGCTAGCTGTACAACGCAGCCAACAAATAGCCGACCTCTACAAACAAGAACAGGAAATCTCCACACAGGAAAACAAACTGCTGGGAAAAGCAAAGTCCTGTTACCCTGATTTCCACAAACTACATATCGCCAAACACAACGACTATGCCTTTAGTAACCTCGACACACAAGAAGAGATTAAATTTGCTGGCAAAAGACTTTTTGAACACAAGAAAATAACCGCAGCAATTAAAAAAATAAAAGAAAAGCTACGCGACGAAATCTCATATAAACAACTCAGCGAAGAGTGCATCCTAGATGACTTGCATACGTACATAACTACTGCCACCTCCACACAGTTACCAGCAAACGGAACGTCTACACCGCCGCCGAGGGTGGAAGACTTGCACTTTCATGCTCGAGCACGAAGCGATGACAATTTCAAACAACTAGCCCACACTTTTGTCCAACTCAAGTGGGCACGCTTGCAATTGGCCGAGGCACTGCTACAGCTCTACCAACCTCACGTGTTTACCTTCTACTACGCTATCGGTGTGAACAAACATTTCAAAATTACCGCCTTCCCTGACGACAGCAGAAAAGGAGATAGTACTCTCCGTTACGAGATGCATGCCACCACCTCCAGCGAGCACCAAGATAGCAAAGACAAAGAAGAATTCACCCTCGGAGACATCACCTTTTATCGCGACGACCGCGATCTCAAACTCAACGATATGTGGATAAGCTTAAAACCACGCGGCGGCTTGTCTAGGTTCGCCAAACTCACCTTCAAACCATGCATGCCTGGATCGCAATGCCCTACCGCGAGCAAATTAATAACTCGATAGAAAGAATCATGAGGTGAGGGGCATCTACAACCTACAAAGGCAAGCCAGGCCCCAGTACAGGTGGCTTGAAAGGTACTAAAGGCAGGCAGCCGTGCCCGCGTGAACGACTCCCCGCGTGCAAATAAACATAGCTGAGCAGGCTGATAGCTATTGACCCCAACGCAAAAGTATGCGAGCAAAAAAGAAAAGCACGAGGGGGGAGTGCCATTCCACAGCACGGAGTAGCGAGCAGCTGGCAGCGTGGAGGGGCACTAGCCCTGGGCTGGGGGACGGTGGCCGTCATCCTGCTGGTCATGTTTTTTTTTCTACTGCTGCCCGTCGGCGTTATCGTCGCACAGGCGTTTTTACCCCACGGCCAACTGTCACTGACTTACTTCTCACTGCTGCTAGAAAACCCCCTCTACACCGACAGTATCATCAACAGCATCAACATCGGCTTTGCCACAACCCTTCTCGCTACCGCTATCAGTCTGCCCCTAGCAGTCATCAACGCACGCTGCGACTATCGCGGCAAAGGGATTCTCGGCGGGCTGCTGCTCGTGCCGATGATCATGCCACCGTTCGTGGGGGCAATCGGCCTGCTGCGTTTTTTTGCTCGCCGCGGCTCGGTCAACACACTGTTGCTGGACGCAGGAATAATCGACAGCCCGATCGAATGGCTGGCATCATCCAACATGTTCTGGGCCGTCGTAATTCTTGAGGCACTGCATCTCTACCCCATCACATACCTGAACTTGACCGCCGCCCTAGCCAACGTCGACCCCAGCATGGACGAGGCCGCACAGACCGCAGGCGCACCTTGGTATCGGCGTTTCATCGACATCACCTGGCCCCTAGCACGCCCTGGCTACTTCGCAGGGGCAATAATTGTTTTCATCTGGGCTGTGACCGATCTCGGTACACCACTGCTGATCGGATACCACGAAACCGTGCCCGTGCAAATTTTTAACCTAGTCACCGACGCACAGGAAAACCCCCTCGGCTACGCACTGGTCTTCATCGTCGTTGTGATTACCGTGACGCTGTTTCTAATCTCCAAAACCGCCATCTCACCCAAGAAATACCAGATGATGGCACGCGGACACGTCACCAGCGCAGTTAAAAAAATACAACACCGCGGTGCCTTAGCCCTAATCTATGTTTGTTTTCTCACCACTACCATCGTCGCCCTAATCCCACACCTCGGCGTGGTGCTGACCAGTCTAACCGAAAGCTGGTTCATGACCGCCTTCCCCGACCAATACACCCTCTCACACTACGAAATGGTGTTCGTGCAGGAGTTACCCAGCTTGAGCATCAAGAACAGCCTGATGCTGTCATCGTTAGCCACCGCATTCGACCTCATGCTCGGCACCACGATCGCCTTTATCGTCACACGGCGTTTAATCCCGTTCGCCAACGTCCTCGACAGCATCGCCATGATTCCCCTCGCCTTGCCAGGCATCGTGCTCGCCTTCGGCTACGTCGTCACCTACACGGACACCCCGCTCGACCCGCTCACCAACCCTATTCCGCTGCTCGTCATCGCCTACGGGATCAGACGCTTACCCTTCATGGTGCGCTCAGCCGTCGCAGGGTTCGAACAGACCAACATCAGCCTCGAAGAGGCTTCGTATATTTTCGGTGCCTCACGCTTGCAGACAATTGTCAAAATTACCGCCCCACTGATAACCGCCAACCTCATCGCAGGAGCACTGCTATGCTTCTCCTACGCAATGCTAGATGTCTCCGACTCGCTCATTCTCGCCATGAAGGAACACGCTTACCCCCTCACCAAAGCCATCTACGTGCTGTTTTTAGAACAGGAGAGCGGCGAATTCCTCGCCAGTGCCCTCGGTGTCATCGGGATGCTCATCCTCTCGGCATGTATCATCGCGGCATCACTCGTCTTGGGCAAAAAAATCGGCGAACTGTTCCGAGCCTAACACCCGCTCTGCATACCCACCGACTGGAAGTCTCGAAGTTGTTCAGTAGAGCGAAACCTTCACCTCTACTATCGCATCAGGAGGTAAGCGATAGTCAAAAATAGCCGCGTGGTTCACAACCTTGAAGTCGGTGATTCTTTCTCCGTCAATCTTGATTTCCCAATGTTCATATTCGTGCGGATGGGCAGCGAAGAACAACTCATCGATGCTAATTGTTTGCTTTAACTCGATATAGTCGTAATTAAGCATAATCTGCTGATCACTGACAAGGTGAGGACAGCTAGATTGTGCGAGATATTCGTCAAGCACAATAACATTATTTACAATCACAAGGTCTGAAGCATAACAAGCCTCCGTGCCGACCTGCAGCTTGATGGTCTCGGGCAGGTAATGCTCCCGCAATTGGAAGTTATTAGAGTCGACATCGAGCAGTTGTCTGACTGTAACCATGCGCCCAGGAACGAATTCACCTCTGCTGAACACAATATAATCCTTACCCGCAATCTCCCGCCACTCACAACCGACAATGAGCTGCGGGTCATCGACACTGAAACATAACAGGTTGTCGTCATCGCGCAAATAATTATGCCGAGGCAACCGATAGCTCAAGTTTTCCTCAAGAACAGCATTGTAGAGTGCTTTCACCTGCACTCCCTCGGCAGGCAAGGCATCGGCAGCAAAAGTAATTAAATTCGTCCGCGCATCCAGTGTAAAAGTATCAACCTCCTCACCATCTACACTCACAATAAGGTCGGTAATCCTCCCTTCACCGAGTTGCAACTCGGAACGTAGCGGGATGTCTTCCTTATAGCTGACCGTCAAAATAGCACCCTTAGGCGGTGCCGTGTGAAATTTTATCTCTTGCCCGACACGCTCATAGAGGTTAGGATCAGCGACAGTAACATGCCCATCGACATCTACCTCAACACTCACACTGCCTGGCAACGGTATTTTGGGTAGCATAAAGTCCTCGACATCAGGCTCGGCATTGTGAGCGTACTGCACCGCAATGACCGACCCCTGCGGAGGTGCAAAGTTAAGCGTCAAAACATTATCCCTCACCTCATACTCGTCGCTAGCAACTTCTCTAGTCTCTCCCCCTGAAGTTACTTTGACCACCAATGTGCCCACACTAGGCGCATGCTGTAACACAAACTGATCTCGCAAGATAACACTGATGTCAGCAGAAATGTTCTGCAAAATCATGTCATAACCAGAACTGTCAGAAAAAATATTCGCCGTCTGCGCGAACAGCGGCTTGCCATCTCCGCTGCGCCAATTAAGAAAACGCTTGCTGCCGAGTAACAACAAACCCTCCTCCTTATAATCAATGGCAGGATTAAGGATACCATAAATTTTTGCTCTCTCACCTGGCACACGTAGCCCACGCAGATAATCATAAAAATCATTAAGCTGCTGATAAAAATCCGCTAACCGCTTGCTCCTATCGTCACGTTTATCATAGCACAACGTTACCCCCGAAGGCCTTCTTCTGTGGCCACCGTAAGTTAACTCCTGGTAACACTGATGATCCTCATCAGTAACGATGATAATGGCCACGCTGGAATTTTCCCGCAACCAGGGCATGGTATCGCCCTGGCACTCGCCGCGCAAACCACGATGCGCCATCAGTATCGCCTCCTCCAACGACGACCCTTGAATCCCCAGACCCTCAATCGTGTTCGCAAACACCTCCCCATAGTCAGACGTATCCGCAGTGATAATACGACGAATGCACTCCCTACGATCGGTGGAAGTGATGGCAATCTGCCAATTGCTGCTAGCCACGTAGTTCAACAACGACGGCAAACCTCGCGCCACATTATTCTGTGCTTGCTTCATCGAGCCAGAGTTGTCGATGACCATCAAAATATCAAGAATACCCTTCTCGTTCTGCGCAAAACTCTCCGCCACCGCCTCACCAGACGTACCCGTCTGCGCAAACCTCGCACTGTACACAGGACGCACAACCTGGGTAAATTCACGACTCTCACCGATTATCTCCGCACTCATCGCCACCGTGCTGTCCACAGTGGTGTTCTGAAAATCAATCGTCTCCTCACTGCTATAGGAAGGATTGACCATGAACACACGAGATAAACCTGCCGTCGCACCGTCTGGCTCTATGCTGAGCTCATCACGCTCCTCATCGGTAATGACCCGCGTCTCCCCACCCGTCGCATCTATCCCCTCGACCGTGATCGGCGCAGGCGGTAACATAAACTCCACCGCAGGCTCCACAGCATCCTGCGTAAAGCTAGCCCTGTTCTCATTGCAAGCAACTAAAAAAAATGATAAAAGCAAAGTTTTTAACAACACTCCACCCATAAAAGCAAATCCTTTGCCAAAACAATTTGCTAACTTACTATCGGCAGTGTTTTGAAGAACTGCACAATTTATTTTTGCATAAACAAAAATCATATCATACCGTTTTCACTGCCATACTCCCTCCCCCAAGCATACCGCACCGTTATTTTTTGCTCACCGTTTACAGCAGGACTTGCCCCCTACAGGGCGTGGTACAGATGCACCTTAACTGTAACGGTAGCATTTTTGCCGATCTCTACATCATCGTGCAACACAACAAGATAATCTTCTACCTCGAATTTATTAGTGCGCTCACCGTTGACTGCAACTTCCCAGTATTCAAACTTGTATTTACCCCGATGTTCTTTGAAAAAACTCGCATCCATCTGCAAAAAGCCTTCATCTTCAGGTCTGAAAACTCGGTACACATAGTCTACTGCTTGCTCTCTATCCATGATCAAATCATGCATGAGGGAGCAGTCGGCAACAGTCATATCTTCAATGAGAACTTCATTGTTAACAATAAACTGCGACGGGATATCACACTCCTCAGTGCTACCTGGCAATCCGAGTTGCACAACTTCATCTTCGAGCCTTTCTGGATCTTGCAAGGCAAAGTTATTGCCCTGCTGCTTTAGTTGTTCTGTAATCACCACCACATCGCCTGCGGCAAGCTGGTCGGCATCGGTGAAGGTGATAGTGTGCGCGCTGCTGTCGTGCTGACAGGTGACGACACTGTCGTTGCGTGTCTCGTTGTGACAGCTCAATGCGCTATCGGGCCGATGATCGCCATGTAAAGTGAAGCTGTAGCTGTCCTCAAAGCCGTGTTCATATCGGTAGGCGATGGCAAAGCTCTGCGCACGTCTGCGGCCCTTGACCCCCGCAGCAGGTGCTTGGCTGGGATCGGTAAAGGTCAGAGTCGTGCCATCAAAACTAAAACCGCTAGTGAGTGTTCTAATGACATTACCAGCACCGTCTCCTATCCCAACCTGCACTGTGTTCGGCAAAAGCGTTGCACCGTCAGGCAAACGTCCTGTGGAGGTGTCCAAAGTAAATTGCGTGCGCAGAGGAATGTTCTGAAGATATTCGATACGGAGAACCGCACCCTGCGGCACAACAGCACCACCCAGCGTCGCTCCCGCGATAGTGTAGCCACTGCCACGCTGTAGTGCGGTGGTTGTGCCGTCTGCCCTGAAAAGCGTCACCGTCGTCGTCGCAGGGTCAGGTAACGGAGAATAAGACAAACCCCACTCCGTATCAAAAGGGACAGCACCATGGGTATACTGGACGACAATACTAGCACCCTGCGGTGGTTTGTAACCGATAAACTGCACAGCATAGCCAGATCCCGCAGGGACAACTTTATAGCAGTTACTACGCCGTGACTGGCTGCAACTCAATTTGGGAACATTGTTGACCTTCACCGTCATCTCGTGACCATCAGGTACTACACTGAGGGTGAAAATATCTTTTAAATGCACGTGAATGTTAGCGGAAATTTCTCCCATTATCGCTGAGTAATTGCCTGTGACTGAGCCGTATGCGTTAAAGATCGCCCGCTGACTGCGGTCCCAAGCGTGCTTGCCGCTAAGTGGAACAAAGCCGTAAGTTACCACGTCATGCCCAAAACTAGTGGCAAAACGACGATAATTGTCTATCGAGCAGATATTATCATCAGGGCACTGATGCCCTTCATCGCTGGCAATGATGACCGCAACCGTCGAGCCAGTCCGCAGCCAACGACCATCGCAATGCGTGCCAGATTTACCCTCGAGTGCCCAGCGGGCTTTTTTAAGCATGTGCTCGGAGCCACCAGCAAGGTCGAATTCTAGCAGACTCTGGTAAGCTGTAGCATACGAGCTTGTCGCCGACGTGATGAGCCCTTCGACCACACACTCGTCTGGCGGGTCGCTTTTTACCATCGCGATCTGCCAGTTGCTGTCCCCGACACGGGAGAGAAGAGCAGCGAGGTTGTCTCTCACGTTGGCAATTTCCTGCTCCATCGAGCCAGAGTTGTCGATGACCAGTAAGACATCGAGGATACCGCGCTCTGTTTGGGTGAAACTCTTGCTTGCCCTGCTAGATCGTTGGCCACGCTGCTCCCATTGATCGGTAAACGCCGATCTGCTTACTTGGTCGACACTCTGCACATTTTGACGCGTCGCGGTAAGGGGGGTGATCGTTGCACTTACACTGCGTGCGTTACCGTTCAGGTCATGACTGGCAGTGCGGGTGACGACTCTCTTCGCCTCCCACTCACTGCTAATCTCGGTATAACGGACAAGATTATCGGGCGGTGGATCTTTTAGCACGATGGGATCACCATCGTAGTCCAGCCCACTTGCGATAATATCCGCATCTAGGGTTGCGTCACCACCACCTTGATTTTTTTCATCTTCTGCACGCAGCGACGAAGAAAAATCGGACGCACTACAACCCATCAACAACAGAACATATAGGAAACGCATATCACCTCCTGCTACTCAAGATTGAAATCATTCTATGCCAAGATAACCGTATTTAACTACCACCGAGACAACTTCCCCCATCTCGTCGAGTAAACCCTCATGGATGCTCAGCATCTTGCCAGCAATATCGTATTCGTCGCGGCTGAGGGTGGTTTGTCTACCTTCCGCGGTATGTACAACCACTTCCACCTCGCCGCCGCTATACTCCTCTTGCAGGACGAAGTTGCTCTGCAAGCTATCGGCAACGCTCAGGGAAATATTTTGTAACACACTGCGGTAACTGTCGCTGAGGGTTTTCCACTCTGTAAATAGTGAATCGCGGTCGCCACCTTCAACCACTATATCTTGCAGGAAATGTTCCCGCCGTGCCTCTTCATCACTCAAAATACCGTAAACTTTAGCGGTAACTTGTGGTCTACGTAGGATACGCATTTGTTCGTAAAAATTTTGCAACGAATAGGCCGCCTCCTCAGAACAAGATTCGGCATCTCGATCGCATTGGCGATGGTCTTCGTTAGTGATAAGCAACACGACCGCGATAGAATTTGTCCGCAACCATCTGCGTCCCGCATCACCGCTAAGAGCACGCCCCGCGTTGAACAACGCACGCTCGACATCGCTGTCGCGGCTGTGTCCACTAGCAGGATTTCTAACCTGAGCAGCAAACTCCTGTTGCCAATTGTCGATCGTTATGAAGGGTTGCAGCAAAAGACTACCACGAGCACTAGAGATAACCCCAACCCGCCAATCGCTGCTGAGCAAGGCAGTATCGGTGAAAAGATGGGAAAGATTGGCCGCGAGACTATCTCGATAACCTTGCATGGAGGCAGAATCGTCGATAACCAGCAGGATGTCGAGCTTGCGATTGGCCACACTGCTCGGTACAAAGCTTTCCTCCTCGCGCAGCTCAGCCGCGCCGATATCACTCATAAGATTAAGACCTTGATTCCCCGATGACTCCGCGGCACGGCGCAAGGCCTCGTCACTGCTCGCAGAGGAAAGCGACACCTCCACGCCACTGCACGCTACTAGCATTGCCGCTACATACGCTAACCCTAGCCTTGCCATTACAACCCCCTTGCCCTGAGGTAAAACCAATTCGCAGCCCCCTATCGACACTTTGTTGGCAAAACTAAAGAAAAATCTTAATAATGCAAATGTGACAAATATTTATCTTAATTCGGCTGGTGCTGCAAGGTGAGCGATGTTATCCTGTAATTACCATCGGGATTTTGGTAAGAGGAGGGACTATGCGGGGTTTTCTGCGTGCGGTGGCCGTTGTCTTTCTCTTGTCTGGCTGTGGCACTGAGGATGAACCCAACGACGCACTCTTGTCTGATTGTGGCACGGGTATCCCTTGTGGCGACATCTACAGTGAGGACTTGTTGCAGGCGGATGCTACCACGATAGAGGCTCTGCGTGGGTACATGTTGAACACGAGTGCGAGCGAGGGCAAGCCTCTCAGGCAGGAGAGCGACGGGCGTGGCGACATCGACGATTTGTTGTGGGGGTTGGAAGTTGTCAAGCAGTTGTATGGTATCAATCCTATTTTTGCGCTAGCCCTGACTATTCACGAGTCAGGCTGGGGGAACAGTAGTATCGCGCGTGACAAACGCAACCTTTGGGGGTGGAAGGCTTACGATGGTAGTGCGTACAAAGATGCCGCGACCTTCGATTACTACACGCACGGCTTCAACCATGTCTTCAACCGTATCAAGGTACTCTATCTTGATCCTGCGGGACGGTACTACAAGTCCTGTAACCCGCCAGAACATTTCTCTGAATATGTTCGTGATGGAGGTTGCACGGCGCAACACTGTGGGGCATCGTTGGCGGGTATGAACTGCAAGTATGCCTCCGATCCTGGGTGGGCGGAGAAAATACGCAACCACATGAACACCATCACTAGGTACATCAACAACAACTTCGTGCCGTCGCCTGACACCGTCAGTTGCCCTGCTGGAGTGATGTGGTGTTGATACGTCTATACACACGCGGCCTGCTATCTCTCTCCCTGTTGGTGGTGGTTGCTTGCGGTCAGGATGAGCCTTACGACGAACTGGGCATACGGAGGTGCACTGAGCATGGCGACATTATGTGCGGCGATATTTACACCGAGGATTTGCTCATTCCCCATAATTCTGCCTATCGGAAGGTTATGGGGATGGCGACGGTAGAGGCCTTACGGGACTACCTGCTCTCGAAAAAAAACCTCAACAGAGCCTCCCCTTTTCGTATTATTGCCGATGGCAAGGGTGATATGCAGGACTTGTTGCGTGGCCTCACTCTGGTCAAGAGAGGCTACAGCATCAATCCCATCTTCGCACTGGCGTTGTCGGCACTCGAATCCAGCTGGGGAATGTCATCGATTGCCAGGAAAAAATACAATCTGTGGGGGTTTAACGCCGCTGATCGACAAGAACATCGGGCGAGCGCGTTTGAGTCTTTTACGCATGGTTTCGAGCGTGTTTTTAGATATATCAAGTTTCAGTACCTACGCCGCGAGGGAAAATTCCATAAACGATGCTCACCACCACAGCATTTCCGACGTTATGTCCGTCGTGGTGGTTGTTCCGCAAGACACTGTGGGGAATCGCTGGCGGGTATGAACTGCAAATATTCTTCCGATCCCGATTGGGCAAAGAAAATACGCATGCAGATGAACCACATAGCTGCCTTCATCAAAATGCGTTGCCGCGCGATGGAGACGCTGCAGCCAGGATTTCCTCATATAGACGGGTATGTCTCTCCCAACCCTCCTTTCCCTCCTCCCCACCCATACTTCTCGCGTCCGCTGCTCTCTGTGGCTGTCACGCACGCATGCGATTTATAGATGGCACTACCTTGGGGAGGACGGCTTTCTCGGATAAAGAACAAGACGAGAATACACTTCTCTATTCTTCTTCTGTACTTTCGTCACCCTTGTTTTGTTTAAGTTTGCCGAGACAGAACAGGTAGTCTTCTGCCACATCTTGAAACTTGCGGGTGGAAATAGTCTTGCCACGATGAATACCGTTTTTCATAAAAAAACCTTCTCTGACTCGGCCACCTTCCGTGACGATAAGGCCGCGATGGTGGCTGCTAACCTGTAGATAGGCAGGATTTTCTGCGGACATGCGTGCGGTAACTCCCTCGCTTTTAACGATACCGCGGTTTTTACGTTCTGACATTTCTCGTGCTTTGACGGTAATCGACAAGGGGTTGCCGTCTTCCGCACCGTTTTCGATGACCAGCATGAAAGGGTCATCCACCCCGTAACGATCGATAATTAACCCTTCAGCTTGTTTTTGCATGCCATTTTCTTGACGGGTAGAGATGATTGCCAGCAGTCCCTCTTCACGCTCAGCGACGCGAATTTCTGTGTCATATTCATCACCATCACCAAAACTGGCGAAAAAATCACCCTCGGTACGATACATTTCCACCCCAAGGTCTATGTAAGCAGGCATCACTTGCCCCAGCTTGTATTTCATTTCAAACTGTGGTTCTTCGCAATCCGTCCCTTCACTAATCGCAAGTGCTTCGCTATCGCTACTGGGACGTTGATGTTGGCAGGCAACGAACATCAGCGCACTGCCGCACAGCGACAATATAGGAACAAACCCCCTCGCAGCCATCAGCATTCTCTCCTCCCATCTTGCGCTGACAAAACCCATCCACGTTAACCCACTCCGCCGATGCCGCTATCGACACAACCTGGCAAAAATTTAGCTGCACATGCACAATATTAATTAATATAATGGGTTAGATGGCCAAAATTGAATTACCCAACGCGGTGCGGTACTGTCTGACTAGCGGGACCATCAAGCACTTCTGTAAATATTTCCTCGCGGGCAGCGTTGCTACCCTGTTTGATCTCGCGGTGTTCGGAATCTGTATCAATTGGCTGGGCATCGATTACCTTCTGTCTACCGCTATAGCAGTAGTTGTTGCTACAGGAGTGAAATTCTTGCTCTGCCTCAAGTTTGTTTTCAATTTGCAAAGACATAGCACTAGTCGCGCGTGGTGGTATCAGTTGACCGCCTCGCTGCTCGCCCTTGCCCTCAATCTCCTGTTCATGTACCTACTGGTGGATGTTTTTGCCTTTAAGCACCTGCACTTTATCTTGCCAGGTTTGTTGTGGGCTCGTATCATCACGACAGGCAGCGTGTTTACCTTTAATTTTCTCGTGGCTAAGTATATCGTGTTCCGTGATTTTTAGACGGGCATCCATTGGTATGTTAAAGCTAAACAGGCCTATTTAACGGGCAGCGCGCACTATCTTCACCGCCCTGCTCTCGCGATCATCGCCCACCGAGACGGAAGTAAAGCCGAGGTTAGCTACCATCTTGTGCTGCAAACGGCGGTAGTAGCTGTTGGCTGGTTTCAGCGTTACACCTGAACGACCATCGTCACTTTGCAGAAGCACTACGGCTTGTTTTATTTCGCTGCTCATTGCGTCCGTCAACTCAGCTACGACTCGGCTGTCGCCCCGCTCGTGCCTCGCCGCGGCAGGACGACTATCAACGCGCCCGCGATCGTCGTGTCGTGTCGCCGTGCCACGCCGCGACGGACGATCTTGGTTACGTCCTCCAGATCTGTGTGGTGCTCCTTCCCGCCGTGCACCGCCTTTCCTCCCCGCGCGGTCGCGACTCCGTCCGTCACGGCGTTCCCCACCACGCGGCGGGCCAAACGTACGCCGTTCCACGAAAGGGTTGGGGGGCAGATTCTCCACTGCGACCGCGGGTGCTCGCCGTTCCCCGTACCGCCAATGTAGCCAAGCTACTAGCAGCCCGTGGTGTTGATACTTGTCTCGCACGACCGCGAGCAGTTCACGCCAAAAATCATGCTGTGTGTCATAGACGGGCGGTGGTGCACCGTGCAGCTTCCCCCACAATGCGTGTGTTTCGTGCACAAAGCTGATAACAGCAGGCAAGAAAAAATACAGGCGAGCAAAGGTCAAAGCCTGTGTTTCGCACAAGGTGGGATAGTGCTGCCCATACCAGTCGCACATCGTGCGCAGGGCACTGGGAAAATCTGCCGCACCGCTATCCTGCTGTGCCAGCCACGGCGTGATGACCACGAATCTTTTGCTGTTCTCGGCTTGGAGGCAGAATTCGTATTGAAAGGCATGGTAAATAAAATAGTCTCGGCTTATCTCCTGGTGGCGGCGTGACGCGCACGCTTTCAGGAATTGTTCGGTATCTCGCATACAGCCTAACCTCTTTCAGCAGGTGGTGATCAAGTTGTGTGGCTGGGTTACCTGAGCCGCCGCGCCAGAGCAAGTACCCTGTTGCTGGCAACCGCCAGTTCGTCTGCCTTCGACCAGTCACGATCATCGCTGGCCTTAAGGGTGTAGGCTATCAGTTCAAATTCCTCGCCTTCGAAAGCTGCAAGGACATCTCCAATCGTAGCAGCAAACGCCTCGCTGCCATGTCTATGCTTCTCTAACGCGGCCGCTGCACCTAACAAAAAGGCAGCCGCATCGTCCTCACCCTGTTCTTCCAGCAAAGGAGCGAACTTCCGCAGCGCCTCCACCAGCTCCAGAGATGACGACTCCCTATCCCTCCTTATGACAGCCACTTACATCTCCGTGCTCCAGAACCACAGCCGCCGACAATAGCTGAAGTTGCCGCACGGCGCAATGTTTTTGTTGCTCAACACAGTTGCCAGCCACCTAGTCAGGTGTTTTTTGTCAGGTGAGGATAGGGTGCGCTACTTGGGTCACCCCTTATCTCCCTAGCAGTTGCATGCCGATAAATGCTCCGTAAGTTCCGAGCAACACGACACCGTGTCTGCGGCTGAGGTGCGTGCCGCGGTGCGCGGCACTGTGCAGCCCGTATTGCAACACCAGCACGACGACGAGCATGGCGGGGAATAGGTGGGTAAAAAAATAGTGTTCAGCTTGTAGTCCTGCGGGGCTGACGCTAGCGGCAACACCTGCCACAAACAACACGTTGAGAATATCTGCCCCGAGCACGTTACCCAGTGCAAGATCGCAGACGTTGCGGCGCACGGCACTGAGCGCGGTCATCAGTTCGGGTAGGGATGTGCCGAAGGCAACGATAGTGGCAGCGATAATCGCTTCGGGGACGGCCAGGCGGCGGGCGAATTCTACACTGGAAGCGATAAGGATTTCCGACGCGATGACCACCAACAGGAGCATGGCAACCAGTGCGAGGGTGATGGTCGTGCGGTTGGCCACCGATGCCGCTTGCTTGTGTTGTTCTTTGCTGTGTGCATATAGTGACCAGACGAGGTACACGACGAGCAGTGCCACCAGCAGAAAACCTTCCCGCTGTGTGACCACTCCTTGCCAGTTAGCAAACTGCTGCGGTGATTGCCACGGCATGGCCAGCAGCACCAGTAACAGCACCGCGAGCAGCTGTACGATACCTTTGCGGCGCACGGTAAACTTGTCGATCGGCACACGTCCGAGCAGACAGGTCAAGCCCATAATCAGGCCTGTGTCGCAGATAATCGAGCCGACCGCGTTGCCTAAGGCCAGACCCGCGTCACCTTTCACCGCTGCCAGGACAGATACCGCTGCTTCGGGGAAGGTTGTGCCTAGACTGACAATTGTTGCGCCGATAACGACATTTGACAAACCAGTCGCCTGAGCGAGCTTGACGGCAAAATCTATCGCCTGGTCAGCTGCTTTCCCCAACAACAGCACCGAGCCAACCAACAGCAGCAAGACGACGGGCAGAGAAGCTGTTGCGATGAATTCATGCAGAAGTTCTTCAAACATTGTGTTCTATGTGTTACCTAAACACAGGCTGCGCCGAGGCTAGCATAAGTAGAAAGGGAATAACAGAGGTTTGCCATGCTTTCTCCTTTGATTTGGACGCGTTCGGTTGCCGACTGGGATGACGATGCTTTGCTGTTGCCGCATCACGTGCGCAAGGTGATCCATATTCCCTGTCTAGCGGTGGAATTTTTACAGCCTTCCTTGCCTGAGGGGGAATTTTCTTACGTCGTGGCCACCAGTGCCAATGCTATCACCGCGCTGGAGCAGCTTCCGCGCGGGCGCGAAAAATACGCCCAGGCGATCTTCATCTGTTTCGGCCCCAAGACACGTGAGAAGGCTGATTCCTGTGGCTATCGAACCACATCCCTACCTGCGACACTGGCTTCTGCCGCGCAGCTGGCGACCCATCTGCAGCAAACCCTGCCAGCGGCGGCTCGCATCACCGTCTTGGCAGCGCAACAACCTGCGTTTCCTCTCGCACAGGTGCTAGGCGAGTGTTTTGTCGTGACCGAGCTAGTGCTCTACCGCACCCGCCATCGTGTCGCTTGGCCTTCAGGTGAAACGATCAGTAAAGAACAGAGAAAAAACTTGGTAAGCAGCAAACACGTCATCTGTTTTGCCTCGCCCGCGACAGTGGAAGGTTTTTACCGCGCCTTTCGACCTGAACATGCCGCGTGGGACGCAAACTTCCACGCCGTCGCGCTCGGGGCAACGACCGCCGCCGCGACGACAAAGTATTTCCAGCGTAGCAGTACCAGTTCAGCACAATCATTGGCGACCCTGGCACAGGAAGCGGCCGCGTTGCAGTTCTGAAGCACTACCGTGCCGCACGGAAAATCATCACAGGATGCGGCAAGGCGAAAGGGAGTGAGAGTGCGGTGCAACCTCGCCTTCGTGGGGTTGCAGCTCTATTTGCTGAGCAGCTCCAGGTCGAGGGTAATTTGCACATCGTTGCCTACGATCAGCCCGCCTGTCGGTAGTTTTTTCATGAATTTGACGTTGAAGTCTTGGCGGTTGATGGTCACGTCGGCACGCACGCCTTTGTGCATGTGACCGCGCATACCTTTGATCGCTTGCGTGGGTCCTTCAACTTTGAGAACAACTTGGCGTGTGATGTCTTTGATGGTCAGGTTACCTGTAACTTCTAGTTGTGCTTTGCCAGTTTTTTTTACTGCGGTTGATTTGAAACGGATTTTAGGAAACTTTTTAACGTGGAGAAAATCCTCGTTGCGCAGGTGGTCATCTCGTTTTTTGTTATCTGTCCAGATTGTCGCGGCATCCATCTCAGCCGTGACGCTGGATTTGGTGATGTCTTTGTCGTCGATTGTTACCGTGCCCATGATCCCTGACATTTTACCCGTAACGGTGGCAACCACCATGTGTCGCACTCGAAAACTGGCACTGGAATGTGCTGTGTCGATTTGCCACGCTTTAGCTGCCGCTAGGGGGGTGGTAAGAAAGGCCAGGACGAAGGAGGCAACCGTTAGTCTCATAACTTACTCCATGTTTAAAACAATCCACTCTTACAACATTATGCACGTATGTTCATTGCTTGGCAAGTTCTGCCTTCCCATCTTCCCCCCCCTCTTATTCTTTTCCTTCTGTCTTTTTCTTGTTTCGCTTGTTCTGCAAAACGAAGAGGCGTGCCATGCCATCGTCGATGAATGCCAGTCGGCTGTTGAAAACGTCGAGGTGTGCGATTTGTGTTTGGGGGTGCAGTTTGAGACGGGTGCGCAGCACGGTTTTGTTTTGTGTGTGGTAGTATTCGAGCAGACCGTCGGCGAAGATATAGCTGTGCCCGCGTGGGGCGATGTGCATCGCGCGCAGGTGACGTTGATGGGCGATGGGGATTGCTTGGGTCAGGTGTCCGCTCCATGCGTAGTGCAACACTGCGTCGCCGCGCCCGATAAACAGGCTTTTGCCTGCACTGTCCAGTGTGAGGTCGGGTGCGGTAAGGATAATTTCTTCTCGCCATTGTTCCCCTGCTGCGCGCAGCAGGTGCTTGCCGCGTACCAGCCAAATGGCATCGAGTTGCGGTGCGGCCAGTACCACGTCTCCTTCTTGCACTCGATACGGTACACGCCACAGCTTGTGGGTGGGGCGTTGCAGAAAGTATACCCCCTCCTCACTGAACCACACGAAAGCTTCAGAGGTGGCGTGGAAGGCCACTACTTTGTGCAGGGGTTGCGGCAAGCGTTTGACTAGTCGTGGTTGTGGTTCGGCGTGCAGTTTGAACAAGGCTTGTGTTGTGGCGAAGTAGACATTGTGTGTGTGCTCTTCTCTCGCCAGGAAAGTGTGCGCGAAGGCCTGTGCGGATAGCGGGAAGGTGAATCTACGCAGGCGTTGACTGCGCAGGTCGAAGTGCCAGGCGTACTTGCGTCCCAGCAACCACAGATAGCGTTGACTCAGGATGAGGTCACGTAGTGGCGTGTCTTGCCCCAACGTTTGTTTTTGGTGTGAGGTGAAGAAAATCTCTCGTGCGCTGATCTTTTGTGCTGTGATGTCGGTATCTTGTTTGAGCACTGCGAGTTTTTTCGGCGCGGTGGTGAGCGGAGTAGCTAGCAGTAGCGGAATTAGCAGGCAGCGCAACAATCTTTGTTCCTAGGTGATGCTCCTTTTCCCTATTCTATCACAGCGCTTGAATTTCAGCAGCAGAACAAATAGCATACCGCGGCGATAACTACTACGAGGAGAAGGCATGCAGGCACTTTATGCGACCGCACAGGAGTTGGTAAGGGAAGGGAAAGGGATTCTTGCTGCGGATGAGAGTTCCAACACTATTGCCAAGCGTTTCCAGAGTATCGAGTTACCTTCGACGGAAGAAAATCGTGCGGCCTACCGTGAGTTGCTGTTTGCTACTGCGGGTATCGAGGAGTATCTCAGCGGTGTGATTCTGTTCGATGAGACCATCAGACAGAAGGGTGCTGGAGGCAGGAAGTTGGTTGATCTCCTGCTTGCCAAAGGGATTGTGCCTGGCATCAAGGTCGATACAGGAGCAAAATCGCTGGCACTATGCCCTGACGAGAAAATTACCGAAGGGCTCGATGATCTGCGGGAACGGTTGCAGGAGTACCGTGAGCTGGGTGCACGCTTTGCCAAGTGGCGGGCGGTAATCACTATTGCCGACAATGCTTTGCCTAGCGCTACCTGCATCAATGCCAATGCGCACGCACTTGCTCGTTACGCCGCCCTCTGCCAGGAGCAGGGGCTTGTGCCCATCGTCGAACCAGAGGTGCTGATGGACGGTAAGCACAACATCGAACGCTGCGCGGTAGTTACCGCACAAGTGTTGCAAGCTACTTTCACCCAGCTCCATCAACAGCGGGTCGTGCTGGAAGGTACGTTGCTCAAGCCCAACATGATTATCGCGGCACAAGACTGTCCGCGCCAGCAGGACGTTGCCGCGGTGGCAGACAATACCCTTGACTGTCTACGGCGCTGCGTGCCTGCGAGTTTGCCAGGGATCGTGTTCCTTTCGGGTGGACAGAGCGAGCAAATTGCCACCGCCCATCTCAATGCCATGAACAGTGGGACTGCTTTGCCGTGGCACCTGAGTTTTTCTTACGGGCGTGCCTTGCAACACAGTGCCTTGCGAGCGTGGAAAGGTAAAAGCAAAAACATCGAGGAGGCACAACGCATTTTCCTGCACCGTTGTCGGATGAACAGTCTCGCCACCCGCGGTGAGTATCGCCGTGAGTTGGAGAATTAGAACGACAGATCTTAACCGCCTCTCCTCTAACCACGCTTTTTCAGGCTAGCGACGGCCAGCTCGGCGATGTGTCGTTTGAGTTTGAAGGGAGGTGGATGCCTGCTGTATAATGGGGAGGGGCGACACGTGGAGCAGCATGGCGGTTGATGTAGTTGCAAAGATTGCACATTTGCGGGCAACGCTCGGCATGTTGGTGCTGCATCTGCGTGACGAAACGATGGCGGCAGGGCATGCCTTCCTCTCCCTAGACGACGAGGGAGCACAGCTGATAGTAGCCTCGCACGCGGGGATGGCGCGGGAGATAGCCGTGTTTCAGGAAGAGTGCTGCGTCGCTATTGCTCGCTACCAGCCTGTAGCACGTGATCTGCACGACATCATGCTGCTGTACCGCATCAGCTACGACTTTAACCGTATCGCGGGGCTGGCGGTGAACATCGCCCGCAAAACATTGAAGGTAGTGCGGGAGGCGGATGTGCACCAGCCACTCGATCGTGACACGATGGCCGCACAAATCGAACAGGTGGGGGAGATGCTCGGCGATTGCCGCACGCTGATCACCGACACGCATGCCGTGTCGCACGACAAAATCAAGCAAGCTAACGCTGAGGTTACGTCGATTAAACGCCAGATGAAAGAAGCGACCGATCGCGCTATCGTGGCACACCCTGAGGATACAGGCATGATGTTTTACCTGTTCGCAGTGTCGCGGCACTACGATCGTATCGCTGATCTGACTTCTTCCGTCTGCGAAGAAATCATGGCACTGAAGGATTGAGCGCCGATGGCTGCCGCAGGCGGGATCAACATCGGGCGATTGCTCTACAGGATGCCTCTACTGCTGGCGGTGATCGGTTGTTATGTGTTGGCGGCTGGCGTTGCCCACTTGTGGTGGCGCAAGCAACGTGCTCGACGCTTGCACACGGTGGTAGCCATCAACAGTTTTTTGGGTCGCACCGCTCTCGGTTTACTCAATTTGGAAGTACAGGTAGAAGGCAAAGTGCCTGCTGAACGCAGTTTTCTGGTTGTCAGTAACCACGTATCCTACATCGACCCGCTGGTGTTGTTCAACGCACTGCGCGGTGTGTTTGTGACTTCGAGAGAGGTGCGTGAGAACAAAACCCTCGGCCCGCTGTGTCGTTTAAGCGGGTGTTATTTCGTCGAACGGCGCAACAAATTCAACATCAAGCAAGAAATAACCGACATCGGTCAGTATCTGCAACTCGGCTGCAATGTGGTATTTTTTCCCGAAGGCACATCGACTGAGGGCGAAAAAATTCTGCGTTTCAAAACTTCTTTTTTCCAAGTGGCCGTCAACGAGAAGGCGACCGTCCTGCCTGTCTGCTTACAGTATTTGCAGATCGACGAGAAGAATATTACGCCCGACAATCGCGATTCACTTTATTGGTATAACAACATGGGATTTTTTTCCCATCTCGTGCTCATTTTGTCGTTACGGAGTGTGCGGGCGCGGATCACTATTCTGCCTGAGCTGCATGCGGAGGGGAAGAGCAAGAATACGCTGGCAGCCATCGCACAACAACGCATCGAGGGTAGGTATTTTGCCGACGACTGATATCAACTGGTTCTTGCTGCGTGGTCTCGGTCGTGAAAGCGGGCATTGGCACGACATGTTGCCGCTGTTGCGGGAAGCATTCCCCGCGGATCGTCTCTTCTGCCTCGATCAGCCAGGTTGCGGCCCGCGCTGGCAGGAACAGAGTCCTGTGCTGATTGGCAAGACAGTGGAAGCGGTGCGTGCTGACTACCTCGCCTACCGACAACAGGGCGAGCTGGAGCAACGCCCGTGTTATTTTATCGGCTTGTCCTTGGGAGGGATGATCGCAGTCGCTTGGGCACAGCGGTATCCCGACGAATTTCGAGGGGCGGTATTGATCAACACTTCCTTGCCAGGGATCAATCGTTTCTACGATCGCTTGCGATTGCGCAATTTGTTGGCGATGATCGCTCCGCGTCGTCTTGAACACGTTGTGCAGCGGGAGCGCAAGATACTGGAACTGGTCAGCAACGAGCCTGTCGTGCGGGATCGTTTGCTGCCGCGCTGGATCGATATTCAACAGCGTCGCCCTGTGACAAGCGGTAACTATGCCCGCATGCTGCTCTCGGCGGCATCGTTCAGTGCCCCGCAATATTCGCCTTTCGCACACACGTTGCTTTTGAAAGCGCGGCACGATCGCCTGATCAACTCCCGTTGCTCTGATCAGATCGCGGCAGCATGGCAAATCCCTTTACAGGAACACATGACTGCGGGACACGATCTCTCTTCGGACGACCCACACTGGGTAGTCGAGCAGATCCGTGTTTGGCGGCAGCACTGCTAGCGCTATGGACAGGGTGCGGTGATAACGACGTGAGATGGTAGCAGAAAGCCAGTGCCAATGCGTCGCTGGCATCGTCAGGCACACGGTCGAGGTTGTATCTGAGCATCTTGCTGAGGGCTGTGGCCACCTGTGCTTTGGAGGCATTGCCGTTGCCTGCGACCAGTTTTTTGACTTGGGCGGGAGCAACCTCGATGAGTTTAATCTCAGGCAAGATGTTGCTGAGCGCGGTGATAATAGCCCCGCGTGCCTCGCCGAGTTTGAGCGCGCTGGCAGCGTTGATCCCGAAGAAAGCCTTTTCGATAGCCGCGGCATGCGGTTGGTGGCGGTGTGTCAGTTCGGTTACCAAGCTAGCGATGCGGGCGAGGCGACGTGGCAGGGAAGTGTTGCTCAGTTGCCGCAACACGCCGATTTCCTCTACTCTGGCTTGCAGCGGACGGCGGTTATCTTTGACGACTATCGCATACCCTGTGCTACGTGTACCAGGGTCGATGCCTATGACAGTGTGCGCCGTGGGCGACATGTGCAACTCTACATAGGGTGCGGAGAATCTGTCTTGTTCCCCATCCTACCACTATCTGAAGTTCTGCGCTAAAAAAATCACGCCCCACTGGCAGGACGTTCGGCGGCGATACAGACAACACGATCATCAGCGCTGAGCGCAAAGGTTTCGCGTGGGGCAAGGTGGTTGGCTTTGCCTCGACGGATACCTAGCAGACAAGCATCGCGGTAGTGTTGTTTGACATCTCGCCAGATGCGTGCTTGGGGAGGAGTTTTGACGATGTAGAGTTGGTTGCCGCTTAAGTTGGTGGTGAGTTCGTGCATGACCGACAGTACGCCAGGGTCGAGTAGTTCTTGCACGATGATTTTCTCTCGCATGCCTTCCAGACATACGGTGTGTGTACTACCTGCTTTGCTGAGTAACCCCTGGTAAGCGGGGTCGGCACATTCGACGATTATAGGTACTGACGGGGCGACGGCACGGATAGCGAGCACCGCGGCGATGTTTTTGAGATCTGATTCGGATTCTTTCAGTTCGGGCTGGCGCAAGACGATAACGGCGTTGGCGTGCTGCACGTTGGCCTTGAACAGTGTTTCGGGTAGGGCGGGGTCGCCGAAGATGAAATGCACGGCGAGATTACTGATTTCTCTAGCCCGATCATCGATCAGCACGATGTGATCGTAATGATGCGCACGGTCTTTGTTCAGTTCGTTGATAATGCTGTTGATTCTTTCTTCGCCGACGTATCTGACGATGACGAGATGGTTGCGATCCTGCATTTTTCTCAGTCCTCTTCTTTTGGTGCGGTTTACTTCGATTAATTTTGTCGAAATGTCGGACAACACATAGCCGATAAAGCCCACTCCCAGCAGAATTGTAGGGTAGCCGACCAGCATCCGCGTGAGTTCCGAACGCGGCGTGATGTCACCATAACCGACGGTGGTCATGGTAACGATTGCCCACCACAGTGCATCACGCAAGCTGACGGTGGTATCGATCTGGCGCTCGAGCAGGTAGAAGCCGAGCGTGGCATAGGAAAAAATAAATACCGACAGCACCACAAATCCCACGCGATAACTGCGGGTCAGTGCACGGCAGCGGCGTAGAAAAACTCTAAAAAAGAGCAACCCGTCTCCCCATCCCCCTGTAGATACCCCGCAAAAACTAATAAAAATCGCGCCATAATTGTAAATTTATTATCATTTCATTTGTGGGCGGCCAGCTTTAGTTGTCTGTCAAGATAACGCAACTCGCCTGGGTTCAATCCATGCACGGAGAGTAAAATGTTCTCCACCAGGTTGATTTCTTCCACCGCGGTAAGATTTTTTGTCTCGATCGCGTCATCAAACCTAACGGCAAGAAAAATACCAGGCGGCACTCTTTTGCGTGCGAGATGGGCAATAATTTCTCCCCGCTCACCTGAGGCCGAATGTAACTTGTACAACAACTCTGCGGTCTCCGCCCCCGCAAGCTTGATCCTCGCTTTTAACCGCTCTGACCACTCCTCAGCTTTTGGCATACCAACTTCCGCCATCTTTGCCATCTTAGCAGCCTTTTCTTTCCACACTCCTTCCCTCAACACGAACATCGCAAATAATTCATCTTTCAGCTGTGCATCACTGAAAGCACGGTAGTGTTTTTCCCACACGGCGAGAGAGATCTTGTGCATCTCGGCGAGTTTTTCCTCGGCGTAGAGTACCTGGAAGCCACTGATAACACCTGCATAACCTCCAGCAGACAGGTGCACCACAGCCCTGACCACATTCACATGGCGATTAAACTCCTCCTCCGTCAAACTGCCGATCTGAGGTAGTACCCTCTCCACCTCAACACCTAACAGTGAGATTATTCCGTCCAGCTCCGCAAACGAAGCCTCCTCAAGATAATTTAACACACGGATATCATTTACACTTCTCGCATAACCTATGTCCTCCCCATTCATGCTAAGATGTTCAAACTCAAACACATCTCCGATCACCGCGGGTAAATCCCCTCCCCTAGCGAGCGCGAGCATGCTGAGCAAACTTGACTTTTTTTCTGTGGCAGTCAGCAGTGCAACCATAGCCCGCTCCACCTTGCTAGCCCTCAACGGATGCGGCACGGAGGGTAATGCCAGACTTGTCTGTGCCACATAAGTAACCACTAGGAATGATAAAATCCTCACCATAGCAAACTCCAACAATCGACAACGAAACGTCATCCCCACGCGTCTAACACTTGTACAACGAAAGTGCAGCATATTTTTAACTCTCTGCCGTGTGTGCATCACGTACCCCGTTCAGGCAAACAAAAAATTTGCCAAAGCACACACCGCTGGTTTAGAATACGCCAGCATGTTGACGGAAGCGCAAAAAGACCAAGCATACCAGTTGTTTAGCGAGGTGCAGACGACACTCGTCTCCCGCTTGGAAGCGAGTGACGGCGAGGCTCGTGCCGTTCCGCGTCGTTGGCAGAAACAACCCGCGGGCGCGGGCGGAGGCACAAGTCTGGTCATTCGAGGCGCGGTAGTCGAGAAGGCGGGGGTTAACTGCTCACGGGTTAAGGGTGACCGTTACCCACAGCTCGAAGGCGAGCACCGCGACAAACCCTTCTTCGCGACGGGCGTGTCTACCATCTGCCATATGCGCAATCCACACGCCCCCATCGGGCACATGAATGTACGTTTGCTGGAAGTCGGCGACCAGTTTTGGTTCGGCGGCGGAGCTGACCTCACCCCTTTCATCGTCTACGACGAAGACCGTCGCGACTTCCACGCCTGCCTGCAAAAGGTTTGCGACGCACACGAGGCGGGAACGTACACAAAATTCTCCCGCTGGTGCGATAAATACTTCTTCATCAAGCACCGCAACTCACCACGTGGTATCGGAGGTGTGTTCTTCGACTACCTCAGCGGTGACTTCGGGCGCTTGCTCGCTTTCGTGCGTAACATCGCCTTCGCCTACGCCGAGATCTACCCCCATATCCTCCTGCGGCGCAAGGACACGCCCTATAACAACACACAACGTGAGGGACAACTGCGTTGGCGCGGCCGTTACGTCGAATTCAACCTCGTCTACGATCGCGGCACACACTTCGGCCTGCAGAGCGGTGGTGATGTCGAAGCCATCCTTGTCTCCTTACCTCCCCTCGTTAAATGGTGAAGGTATGCAAAATTTTCTTGCTTTCGCAGACAATTGCTTGTTTAATCGCCACGCTGGACGGTTAGCTACGCACACAGGAATCATGCGATGACTCTGACACTTAGGCTACAACGGCATGGACGCAAGTCCCGTCCCTTCTACCACATCGTCGCCGCCGACATCAGAAGCCCACGAGACGGGCGTTTCAAGGAGAAGCTGGGCTATTACGATCCCAACCCAGACCCGTCCGTGATCGAGATTGACGCACCGAGATTGCAGCATTACTACCGTAATGGTGCGCAAATCTCCCCCGCGGTGCGCAACCTGACCCGTATCAAACAGATTGCCTTGTCTCGTACCGCCGCGACAGAAGCTACCGCGTCGGAGGAAGCACAAGACACTTCCGCACCCCCTGCAGCGGAGATACCCACCCTGCCAGAAGACGAAACTGAAACTACCCCGACGTGACCCGTACCTTTTATCTGCTCACCGTGCATCCTCGCATAGTGGAAGCTTACAACGGTTGTGGGGTGTTCAAAGCCGCAACTGACAAAGGTCTTGCCGCCATCGAAGCCATCAATCTGCGTGACTTTGCCGTCGATCGCCGCGGCTCGGTCGATGACCGTCCTTACGGGGGTGGAGAGGGCGCGGTGTTGCGCATCGAGCCGATTGTGCGAGCGATGCGTGCTGTGCCCGAAAAAGTCGAGGTTATCCTGACTAGTCCCCGCGGTAAACAGTGGGACTACCGTCTCGCGCAGCGCTACGCGCACAACACGCATGCCCTGTTATTCATCTGCGGGCGTTTCAGCGGTGTCGATCAGCGCGTGGTGGACAATTTTGTCGATGCCAGCTATGCAGTGGGCAACTTCGTCGTTGCGGGAGGTGAATTGCCTGCCCTGCTGATGGTCGATTCGATCCTACGTCTTATCCCTGGCGTGCTCGGTAATCAGGGCAGTGCCCTCAACGATGCGTGCCACAACGCCCGTCGACACATGCCTCTCTACACACGGCCGCGTGTCTTCGAGGGTCTGCTGGTGCCCGCCCCGCTGTTGTCGGGTAATCCCCGCACGATCGAGGCCTGGCATGACACACAGCTGAGGCAACGATGAAACCCGCCACGGTAGAGACTACCTTCACCGCTATGTTCGGTTTGCGCTACCCCCTGGTCTGTGCTCCGATGTTTTTGGTCAGCAACATCCGCATGGTGCGGGCAGCAAGTGAGGCGGGGATCATGGGGGCGTTTCCCGCCCTCAACTACAGGCCTGTGACAAGTTTTGCGACGGCAGTGCAACAACTCAGCGACTGTCCCGCCTTCGGTGTAAACTTAATTATCAAAGGCAATTCGCAACTCGATGCCCAACTCGACACCGCACTTGTCCAGCGCGTGCCGTTGATCATCGCATCGCTAGGTGACCCGACCGCAGTTATCAAAAAAACACATGCCGCGGGTGGACGTGTCTTCTGCGATGTAATCAATTTACGTCATGCCCGCAAAGCCCTCGACGCAGGGGCGGACGGGCTGGTTGCCGTGGCTAGCGGCGCAGGCGGTCACGGCGGTAATATCGCCACCTTCGCCCTGCTACCCGCACTGACCGCCCTGAGCGAACGACCCGTGTTGGCCGCGGGCTGCATCGTCGATGGCCGCGGGCTGCTGGCGGCATTAGCACTCGGTGCCGCGGGAGTGTACGTGGGAACACGCTTCATTGCCAGCGAAGAGGCGGAGGTCAGCACCGCCTACCAGCACGCCATCTTCCAAGCCTCAGCGGAAGACATCGTCAACACCGCACGCGTCGATGGCTACCCTGGCAATTTTATCAAGACCGAGACACTGATCACACACGGCATTGCGCCGAGTTTGCTGGAAATTATCGCCACCCGCCACCCCAAACTACAGCGCTTGCTGGCTCTCTGCCGCGTCCACCGTGCTCTCTATGCAGGTCGCAGTACATCGAACATTTCCTACCGCACCGTCTTCGCCGCGGGGCAAGGTGTCGGAGCGATTACAAAGGTGCAGCGCATCGCCGACATCGTGCACAATACCGTCGCCGAATACCACGCCCTGAAAAATAAACTGCCCTGAGCTGGGCGCTGCGCCAGAGGGGGGGGGTGCAGGGGCATAGTCGCTCCTCTTTTTTCAGTATAGACACTGTGCAAGCGGCAGAAGTGGTTTCCTATGATGATAGCTATCTCGACAAAAACCTCCACCTCAACGACGAAGCGATCAAGAAAAGGGGTGTGGGGCACTGGTTCTTCACGCGTAATTCTGTTACTATCTATAGTTACAGCATAAATTAATGATGAGTGATGTTTTGAGGTCTTTTTTTGCCCTGCTCGTAGGTGTCGTGCCGCTAGCTGCGTGTTATCACCACCTTCAGCCTCCGACAATCGACATCATCAGAGTTGAGGCTGCTGTCGAGCACGACGAGCCTAGCACACATGCGAGGCTACAACTCTACCTCCGACGCTACCCACACTTTCGTGCCACGGTCAGCGACGCGGTGTCGTTCACCGCTGCGGAACAGCTCGTGGCACAGGGCGATGCGAGCACCGCGCGGGCACAGATGCGGGCGGCTTTTAGACAAGCTACGGGGGAATTTCAACAGCATGTCTTCGCTCGTTACTTGACGCTGTTGGCCGACCAGCAAGCACAGCCGATGCCGTTGGCATTTTTTGTCGAGCAGGTACAAACGCAACTTAATTACCGCGGCAAACGTGTCGTCGCCGCGATCGCCAAACATCTCGCGACGCGTCTTGCCAAGCCTCATGAGGCTAGCACCCCGTTACCTCCCAACCTGTTGCAGCTGATGCAGGAAGACCCCACTCTTGAGCTGAGTGCCGAACGCTATTGTCGTGCACAAAAACCAACTGCGCAGTGGGATACGCTGTTAGCGTCGTTTACCCACGAGATCAAGGTCTACTGGCAAGGGTTGGTTTCTGCCTGTCGTAGCGATGCCCAGGAGGCGCTCAGCCATTATCGTCGCTACCTGCACTATGCCACTACAACCAACATTTATCCGCAGTTAGCACTGACGGCAGCTTCTGACGTGGTCACGTTAGGACGCAAGTTGGGCAAGAGTCGTTTGTGGCTTGCCAACTCTTATCGTGATCTTGCCCTTCTTTGGCAGCAGCGTGACTACATCGATTCCCGTGCGCTCAGGATAACTCCCACCGCATTGCTAGCTCGCAAGATCAACGATCTGTTGTGGGCGGCACGTTACGAAACACTGCGCGGCACTTACGCACAAGCGACGCTACTGGCAAAACAATCGCTGCAGGAGGCAGAAGCAGCACTTGCCGAAGGAAAAGCACGACACACCTTCCTGGCGTTTGTTGCCGAGGCCTACCATATTCTTGCCTTTCGCATCGCCGCGGAACGCAGGGATTACCTTCAGGCACTGGCGTGGAGCAAGTCAGCTTTACAACATGACCTCCACCACGACTGGCGAGAACGTTTCCTGTGGTACAGCGGTCTTTACCACTATTTGCTCGAGAATTGGCAACAGGCGGCACATTTTTGGCAAGAAAGTATGGCACGTTTCCCCGACTCGGTTATCAAGCCAAGGCTGTTGTTTTGGCTGGCAATGACCGCCACACGGAGTCACACACAGGTGACGGAACGTAGCGCACAAGCATATCTGCACGAGTTGGGGGAAGAATTTCCTCTTTCTTACTACACGGTGCACGCAGCTACGCATCTAGCACAGCACTTGCCTTGGTATGAAAAGTATCGTCGTACTAATTTACAGCGTGCTATCACCGCACACCAGGGTATCGACCTGCGCCGCTACCATCGCCAACGTGAGTTTGCGCGTCCGTTGCTACGTGCCGAGATCTTTATCGCCGCACGACTGTTCAACTTGGCACAGGTAGAACTACGAGAACTAGAAAAACGCCTGGCACAGACTGCACGGGTGTACCCGCACGATTTACATCTATACCTGACAAGGCTTTACTTCGCTTCCCACCGTTATACCCGCAGCATCAACCTGATCAGCGAGGCTGCTGAGCGCCGACCGTCGTATTGGCACACACGACCAGAGCAGCTGTTGATCTACTTTCCCCAGCCGCAGCCGTACATGCATCTGTTTGGGAAAGAAGCCTTTCGAGTCAATCTTGCTCCAGAACTACTGCTTGCGGTAGCACGGCAGGAATCCGCTTTCCGACCGCGGGCGCGCAGCCGTGCCGACGCACGTGGCTTGATGCAAATAATCCCGTCCACCGCACGTAACATCGTTGCTACCCACCAGTTAGCGATCGACGACGTGGAACAGCGGTTATTCGAACCTGCCACCAACGTCAAACTGGGGGCACTGCTGCTACGACATTTGAGCGAGCGCTACCGAGATAATTTACCTGCGGTTTTCGCGGCTTATAACGCAGGCGAAGAAGTCGTCGACCTGTGGTTGCAACGCCGTGCCCATCCCAATCCCTTGCTGTGGATTGAACTCATCCCCTTCGGAGAAACCAAACACTACGTCATGCGTGTCTATCGCAACTACCTTATCTACCGTTTTCTGGCTCGTCGCGAGACACACATCGCTACTCAGATGCACGACCGTTGGCAAACGGTGCACTAATGCAGCGCGGCACCGAAACGGTAGAAGCGGAAGCTGAAATCATACCATGCACCTCCCGCGGGGGTGTGCACACTCCACAGGACGAACAGTGCTTTCCCCTTGACGTAGGAAAGCGGCACTTCGCGCCATTCACGGGAGTCGGTTGAGTTGTGGCGGTTGTCGCCCATCACGAACACCGAGTGGGGCGGCACCTCGTAGTAGTCACTGCTCCTGGGCCAGTTATCGTACTGTGCCGTGCCGTAGTGGGGGAAGCGGTTAAACATTACCCAATGTTGGTTATCGGCATCACCTTCTCGAAACAGCAGTTTGTCTTCTTTGCTGTCGTAGATGTCTGCGAGAATACGACGGTCGAAGTTGTGGTCTTGCCGCGGGCGTTTCTTGCCGTTGAGATATACATAGCCGTCTCGCACCCGAATACGGTCGCCTCCCACCGCCACCACTCGTTTCACATAATCTATATCGGGGTCGGCTGGGTAGCGAAAAACGATGATGTCACCTCGCTGTGGCTCGCTCCAGGTGAAGAGGGCAATGTCGGTGAAGGGAATTTTCAGATTGTAGGACAGTTTGAAGGCTAGGAGGCGGTCGCCCACCTTGATGGTCGGCTCCATGGATGGTGTGGGGACGTGGTAGGGGGAAGCAACTGACCAGCGGATGGCGAAGATAATCAGCACCAGGATCAGCAGTGATTTGATATTTTCAAAACTAAAAAACGCTGGTTTAGGTTTTTTATTTTTTTTTGCGAACAGCTCTTTACCCCCCAACAACAAAAAGTAAGCAACGCGCCCTGATCAACCGAGAACCTCAAGCAAGGAGAGGGACGGCATGGGCAAGTACCTCGCAGCCGCGCATACTTTCATCACCGTGCTACTGGCGTTGGCGAGCAGTGTACGCTGGGAGAAACTAGCAGAAGGAGGATATCGTGTCGAGGCTATCTTTGCCGCCACTGCCGACTCGCCCCGACAGGCAAGGACGACTCTGTTCAAGTCACGGGCACGGGCAGAGGTGGCCTACTGGCGTTATCTGCTGGAAAAAACGCCGCTACCGAGCACCGCTGACAAGTCAGCGGCAAATTATACGAAGTAGACAGTGGCGAGAGATTTAGGAAAATCAATAAGAAAACACCCCTCGTCCTGTTTTACGACCTAGTTGCCCAGCTTCGACGTACTTGCTCAGCAGCGGCGAGGGGTGGTACTTCTGGTCGCCGAGATCACACCACATAGTGTGTAGAATGGCTTGGCAAGTATCGAGACCGATCAGGTCGGCGAGAGCGAGAGGCCCGAGCGGCTGGTTCGTGCCGAGTTGCATGCCTTTGTCGATATCTTCAGCACTGGCAATACCGTTGCGCAGCGCGTGGAAAGCTTCGTTGATCATCGGCATCAGGATGCGGTTGACGATAAATCCTGCGTAGTCTTGGCTAATCACACTTTCTTTGCCGAGGGTGCTGACCAGTGTTTTCATCTTGGCGAGGGTAGCTTTGCTGGTAGCCGTGGTAGGGATAATCTCTACCAAACGCATTAATGGCACAGGGTTCATGAAATGCAGGCCGATAACCTGACCGTGCCGCCGCGTGCAGGCCGCGAGGCGGGTGATGGGAATGGATGAGGTGTTGGAGGCGAAGATGGTGGCGGGTGGAGCGAGTTGGTCGAGGCGGGTAAAGATGCTCTTTTTCAGGGCCTCATTTTCGGAAACTGCCTCAATAATCAGCTCACACTGTGCTAGCCCCTGGTCATCGGTGGCATAAGTGATGTTGCGCAAGGCATTCTGTTCGGTGTCAGCGGTGATAGCTTTCTTGCTGCGTAATTTTTGTAGCGAGCGGGCGATGTTCGTCTTCGCCTTGTCCAGTTGGCCTGTGTCGCGATCACACAGGTAAACCGCAAGCCCCTGTGCAGCACACACCTGCGCGATACCGCTACCCATCTGTCCGCTGCCGATAACGCCCGTCCGCATCTTTTGCTCCTCGATATAGCCCGCTACTGCTCGTCGGCCTCATCCTACTGACAAAACGCGATGCCGTCAAAAAATCAGGGATAAGCTAGGCAAAGCAGTTTTCAACGTACTGTGTAATCGCCGCTAAATAAAAGTTTACCCCCTTTGGTATAGGATGACGCTTGTATGCGCAGACCGTCGGCGAGACGGGTAAGTGCAAGGAGCATGAAGTTGTGCCGCATATCATGGCTGGCGACTTGCCGTGCGTTAGGTATCTTGTCCCAATTGCCAGGGTAGAGATCGGCATGGATGGGACTGGAGGTAAACTCATAGGTCTGGTAACCGAGCAGGGTGGCAGGAATACGCATAACTTCAGTGACATGCCGATCGCCAGAGAGAAAAGCCACTTTGGTAGTCAGTGTTTTTAGTTTAGCCAGAAAACGTGCGAAGGCATCACGGTGATTACCCTCAAACGACTCGAAGCGATGATAGCCACCGAAAAACTGGTCGCCGCCGACCAACAAGGCGTAGCCCTTGTCCGCAAGATTACTCCACAGCCATTGGAGCTGGGCACGGCCATAGTGCTCCTGTTCAGCCGCTCCTTTATCGACTACACGGTAGCTGCGATTGTCGAGCAGAAAAAAACTGAACCCGTACATGGTGAACATAGCCGCCGTGCCCAGACCTGCCCGCTGATAATGTGCGCTCGGCTGGCTGGCAAAAAAGGCATTGAAGGTCGCTAGTGCCTCTTTCTTGTAGGGATAATCGCGCCCGCCGTTGTTGATGCCAAAATCATGATCATCCCAAGTTGCGACCACGGGCACAAGCTCGTCGCTTTTGAACAGCTCGATATAGTTACGTGTTTCGACATTTCTGCGCCACAACTCAGCAGGGGTAGCCACTACCTGCTGAGTTTTTGTGCCATACTTGATGCCTTTGATATAACGGTCGGCATAGACATTGTCGCCGATCAAAAAAACAACGTCAGGGCGCAAAGCTAGCATCTGCCGCCAGATATCGCCCTGCGGCGTATGGTCATTCATGCACGAAGCGAACGCCAAACGCAGCTTCTTCTGTTGTGGATTTAGAGTGCGCAAACGCCGCTGGTCGAGCAGCTTGTCATGCCGATAGACACGCAAGTTGTACACTGTATGCGGCGTGAGATTTTTAAACACCACCCGCTGCACCCGCCACGCCGAAGTAGCGTACTTGCTAACTGCGATGGTCGCGGGGGACGATTCTGCACGGCGTGCAGCGCTCAGCACGAAGCGGTAGCCGTCCTCTCCCTGCGTCAGCACCAGCACCTGTGTGTAGTCGTTACCCGTCACACCCTGCATGATGGCGAGCCGTGATGGGGATCGGCGCTCCGACGACGATTGCTGCATCATCAGGAAGGAGACGATCAGCACTAGGGCAAGCGAGAAGAGAGAAAAACGACACCAGTACGCTGGCATAAAAACCCTCGCCGTAGCAAACAGCCTCACCGTAGCAGGAGTGCGATTAGCCTGTCAACCTGTCTTGACTTGCCGTTAGCGCTTAGTCGGTTCTGAGGTGATAATCACGCAACTGCGCGGCAGGAAGGGTGGTCGGTGATGCGGTCAGCAAGCATGTGCCGTGGTATGTTTTGGGGAAAGCGATTACATCCCGAATCGAATCATCACCACTCAACAACATGGCGAGACGATCGAGACCAAGTGCAATCCCGCCGTGCGGAGGGGTGCCGTAACGTAAAGCCTGCAACAGAAAACCAAATTTGTCGGTAACCTCCTGCGCGGAAAGTTGCAGAGTTTCGAACACTCGCTGTTGCAGCTCAGGCTCGTGAATTCTTACCGACCCTCCACCGACCTCGACACCGTTGAGCACGAGATCGTAGGCACAGGCACGGATTTTTTCTGGTGCACTGCCGAAATACTGCACGTCATCGGCATGCGGACGCGTGAACGGGTGGTGCACAGCACCGAGCTTGCCCGCTTGATCGCGTTCGAAGAGTGGAAAATCCGTTACCCATAGCCAGCATTGTTGCTGGTCGTCACACAGCTGGAGCTTGTCGGCTAGGTGTACCCGCAAGGCACCGAGGGCAAGCTGTGTACGTACCCGCTCACCCGCGGCGATGAACACGACATCGCCTAGCTGCAGTGCCAACGTCTGGGTCAATTGCTGCGCACGTTCTACATCGAGATATTTTTTCAACGGCGACTGCCAGGCACTGGCATCGTCCAGGGTTTGTTGCACCTTAACCCACCACAGGCCAGCTCCACCTGCTTTGCGCACCACCTCTTGTGTTTGCTCGAAATCGCGGCGAGAGAACTTGTCGCCACAACCTGTTGTTTTAATGGCATAGATCGTTCCCCCTGCGGTCTGCAAGGCATCTTCCAGCACTTGCAACCCGCAGCCTGCAAAAATCTGTCTGTCAAGCTGTTGCAGCTTGAGTTGGTAACGCAGATCGGGCTTGTCGCTGCCGTAGTTTTCCAGTGCGGCGGCATGAGTCAAGCGCGCAAAGGGCTGTGGTGCGTAGTTGGGGTTGAGGTCTTGCAAGACACGCTGCATCACTCGCTCGATGATGGTCAATACCTGTTCCTGATCGACGAACGACAGCTCGCAATCGAGTTGCGTAAATTCTGGCTGACGATCGGCGCGCAGGTCTTCGTCTCGAAAACACTTGACGATCTGGTAGTAGCGATCGAAACCTGCCACCATCAACAACTGCTTGAACACCTGTGGACTTTGCGGCAAAGCGTAGAAATGCTGCGGTTGAATGCGACTTGGCACGATGAATTCCCTTGCCCCCTCTGGTGTCGACTTGTAGAGCAGGGGGGTCTCGATATCGAGAAAATCGTCTGCTTCCAGTGCGTTGCGGATAGCACGGACTAATTTAACCCGTTGCAGAATGCTGTCTTTGACCGTTCTGCGCCGCAGATCGAGGTAGCGGTAGGTCAGCCGCGTGCTGTCGTTGGGCTTGATGTTCGCGCCTTCCGCGATGGGGAAGGGTAAGACATCGGCTTTGCTCAACACCTGCCACTGCACGACCTGTACTTCGATTTTGCCTGTCGGCATCTGTTGGTTGATCATCTTCTGCGGTCGTGGCACGACCGTACCCTGTACTGCTAGCACCCATTCATCTCGCACCGCCAACACTTCTGCCAGCGGTGTGCGTAGCTTTTCGGCGGTGAAGGACAGCTGTGTCATGCCCCAACGATCGCGCAGATCGATGAAGACCAGCTGGCCGAAATCACGCACGCGATTGACCCATCCCATCAGGGTGACTTGTTCGCCGCAATGGCTGTGTCGTAACTCGTGCAGGCGGTGTGTGCGCTGGAGGGGCAGGGTCATGTTGCCCTCGTGCGGCAGTGTGCTTCATCGCCCGCTACTGCGGTATCGTGTTCTAACTGCGCTGCAGCCTTGTGCTTGGAACGCAACGCGGGGAAGGGGAAATCATGTTCGCTCCCTTTACGGTTGTAGCCGACGATTTTTTGCAAAAAATAACGCCGCAAAAAAACTTCTAGCTCCGCGAAGGGTTGGCGGTATGCCGCCGCGAGAGTGAAATTACCGCAATCGACCAGCAGCGACCATTTGGAGTGCCACTGCATCAAGTTGTTGGTCAGCTTGCTTTTCAGTACTGCCAGCTTGTTGTCATCATCAAGCATAAAAGGGGTACTGAAACTCAGTTCAACCACTTGCTGGCGAAAATGGTTCTGGATAACTATCTGGCTGCGCAAATCATCGCCTTGTGCGCGCCTCTGTGTTCGCAGACCCAACTCCTGCCATGCCTCTGCCTCTGTGACGAGCACCGTGAAGGGTAGCAGGTCATGGTGACAATCCGCACGGCGATTAAATCCCACTGCCTTGCGCAAGAAGAGTCTTTGCATGAAAGCCAGCAAGGTCACCAGTGCGTCTTTGAGTTGTGCATCATCGCACAGTGTCAGGTGTCGGCAATCGATCAACGCTTTGTATGGTGTGTGCCACGATGACAATTGCGCCAGCCACTGTTGTCGCCACGACCTGACCGTGTCGGCATCGTGCAGCACACTGCCCGTGGCGAAACGCTGTCGCATGAGTTTGTGGGGGAAATCGTGTTCAAAATCGATGTGTAGGGGAGGTGTAGGCATTTTGTTGTTGCAACCAATTAGTTTAGCAGGCTGTCGATCGCACGACGCAGCGTCTCCACCTGTGGTGCGCCGAGATATTTCTTGCCGTTGATAAACACGGTAGGTGTAGCTTCCACCCCTATCTTACTGCCGAGGGCGATGTCGTCTTTTATCTTTGCTAAAATGCCGCGTGAGTCACGACAGGAGGCGATCTGTTCTTCCTGCAAACCTACCTGCTTCGCCCAGGCTAAGATGGTAGCTTCGCTAGCAGCGCGTTGATTGGCCAGGGCGAGGTCGTGGTACTGCCAGAACTTGCCGTACTGCCCCGCACAGCGCGCTAAGACAGCGATGTCGCAGGCATGCTGATGACCGCGGCGTTGCATTTTGGTATGGCATTGTTTGTCGAGGGGGTAGTTTTTGACGACAAACAGCACTCGCTCGCCGTACTCTTTGTGCAGCACCTCCATTGCGGCCGACATCATCTGGCACGAGGGACATTGGAAATCGATGAATTCCACTACCTGCACCTGTGCTCGATCCGAGCCGCGGCGGTAATCCTCTCCCATCCCCGCGTAAGGCGTGCGGTTGATCGGGATGGTCTGTCCCGTGCCGCTAGCGAGCAGCCGTTCCGTCGCGGCGAGGGTATCCTCGCTCTGCTCGGGGACAGGACGTGACAGACGTGGCTTAGCGAAGGAGTGCACGGCCACCGCCGCAATTACCACCAGTAAAGCTGTTGTGCCGCCGCGGATGATAGCCTTAGCGTCGCACTGGAAGTTGAATTTATGACGTTGCCACAGCAAGAAGAGCGACTGGAGCAAGCAGACAGCATAGACACCCAGACAGGAAATGCACCACACGCGCAGGAGGAGGTACGAGACCCCTGCCAGCAACAGCGCTACCAGCACGCCGAGCACGTTCATGGCGGCATAGGCGAGCAGATGGTCACGCGCACTCCTGTGTCCCGAAATAGCGATGATGAGCAGCACCCATAGGGAGATAAAGTAGGCCGCACCGTAGACACCCATAGGCACACCGAACAGCTCGCTCCACTGGCTCAATGCCACCGCATCGCAGTTGAAGGTCTGGTTGATGTTGCAGGCATAGTTATCCCCCCAACCCAGCTTGACATTGTAAAAATGCACCACCGCGTAGCCGCTGAAGAGTAGCCCCAACAGCGGTAGCACAAGGAACGGTAGGTATCTCTTTGCCGTTGCGGCATCGATGCGCGCCGCGCTCACAACTTCCTCCACGACCGCTACTTCCATTATAGGGAAAGTTCGAGATGCGGTAAACAGCTGATTTTAATCAGTCATTGCAGGAGGAGAGGCTACTCTGATAGCGGACGCGGTTATCGTTGAATTTGATGACCAGGCGATAGTCGTGGCAATCCGTGCCCTCGATCGCTTCTTTGGTCTGTGGTTGGATAGATTGTTGTTGTCCGCTGCCGCTGTGTTTGCCCAGCATAGGCGGATTGGAGTTGGCGTTGAAAAAGTAGATGTCGGTGTTGACCTGACCGAGATTTATTCCACTTCCGCTGATCGCTAAATGTGGGCTGTAACCCCCATTTAGATTTAGATTTGCTACCTGTACCACAGCACTCCTAGAGGTGCTGCTTAACTCGCTGGTCGCGGGTTGCGCGGTCGATGAACTGTCTGCGTGTGTTAGCGTGGCCTGTAGTTTGCTGACATTGTGGGCAGCGACGATGAACAAGTTCTTAAACTCCGCCTTACCGTCCTTGACCGCTGCGGTTATCTCCGCACCGTGCGGCTGCATCTCCTCCTGTGCGTCCTGCCACTGCATCATGCTGCCTGCTTCGTTATCGTCTCTATCCACTAACTTCAGTAGCACGCGGCTGCCTTCGGCGAGTGGCACCTCAGCTTCGACCTTAACGGTGACATCGAACAGAGCGCCCGTCTCCATCCCATAACTGTCCTTTGTGAAGGAGAGGTTTGCCTTGCCAGCACCAGCACCTCCTGACTCGCGGCCCGCATCAGCAGAGCCCGTAGGTGTTGGGCTCTGCTCTTCACTCCCCTCAGGCGGCTCTCCCGCAGGTTCGTCGGCGCAACAGATGATCGCTAACAACAATATTCCCCCTCTCATCACGCTTGCCCCCACCTCACGTGTCACCCTAACGTTCTCGGTCACAGCTAGCAAATAATTAGTTTTTTCCCATATATCACTGATATTTAAACATTTTTTAGCTAAGCGGGTGCCCCTCTCAAGTTTTGCCCTTCCAAGCCGATAGGGTGTCTGCTTTTTACGGGGGCATCTACAGTGCTGATGCGGGTGTTGCTATCGTTCATGGTGTTACTGCCTGTACACGGTTGTCACGGCGGCGCAATGTCGGGCCGCGATACGGATGGTTTCGACAGCGAGCAAGCAGGGTACACCGACCCCTGCGCAGGACAAACTTCACCTTCTCCGCAATGTCCTGGTGAGACAGACGAATCAACCCGAACTCCAGAGGCAAACGGCAGCGCGACCCCCACCACACCGCCCACCGCGCCCCCCAGCACCACGCCCGCGGGCAACTCGACTCACGGCCCCGTCTACACCAACGGCAAGCTGGAGATGCGTCTTCATCCGCATAGGATAAAAAAAAATACCGAGAGTGAACTAACCCTGACCTTCACTGCCGTCATGGCGCTCAGGAAGAGAGCTGAAACCCAATATGGACAGCGTACTCATGACGTTTATGTCGGGGCACAGCAGCGCGAGGTGATCAGCACCTACAGGGTCAGCTCACTGACCGCGCGGAGATATTTTAAGGATGATGAAGAACCAGTCTGTCACACGGTGCTAGCGCAATCCTGTGCGCTGAAGATCGTGAGCATGGAAAAGGGCGACAGCTTCGAGCTGAAACTCATCGTCAAGGCTTCCGCCGCTTTCAATCTGGGTGTTAGACACGACAATGATCCAGGGTTAAGAAAGAAACCTGGTGGCCTACACAACAAGCCACCGTTGATTGAGGTTGACAACTGAATCAGGACATAGGTTCATAGTCATCTTCGAACCAGGCACGGATGCAGCGCACGTAGTAATCATGCCCATCGATTTTGCTTTGCAAGGGGTCGAGCTCTGTCGTGATCGACAGGATTGTATCGAGAAATTCTTGCGTGGGGGCGATGTTGCGCAGGTAGCTCTGCACCGTCGCGGTGACGATGGAGTTGGCGGGGGTTAATTCCGAATAGAGAAAGCGCATCTGTACCATCACCTTGGCATACTGTGCCGCGGCGTAATCAAAACGCTGCTCGTCATAGGCACGGCGTGCGTCTTGCAAGCTCGGGGTGACCAGCACCAAGAAGGCACTGAGTGTGTTGCGGCTGATCTGGGCGTTGACACTGAAATACTTTTGCATCTGTAGCCAATAAGCTTCCAGCTCAGGGCGATGCGGGTATTTGCCTGCGAAGGCATCTTCTTTTCGCGAGCGTTGGTTACTGGCGAAAGCCCAGCGGCGCACAAACGATTTGAGCGGATCCCACAACGGCGCACCGACCGAGAACACCCCAAAACCCGTGATAATGGGAATGAACACCCGCACGAAATCACGTTGCGCCGCGGTGATGCTTTTGCGTGCGGCGAGTAGCTCGTTGAGTTTTGACCCCAGGAAGGCGGACAGCACGATGCACGTCAAGGCCACGCTGTAGGTAGCGATCGAGCCAGCGATCTGTGCCACCTCATCTACCTCCTGGCGCAATATCTGTGTCAGCTGTGCATCGTTACAAAAGCTACCGTCTGTACGCGAACACTGACGCAACACCTCGGCTTGGTTGGCATGTGCCGTAGCCAGAAGTGCGAAGCGATAATACCAGTTGAAACCGCGCACTTCCTGTCGGTAGCGTGTTTCCACCAACTCTTGGTGGTGTGGCAAAACACCCTGTGCTTGTGTCGGTGTTGACACACAAGCGACAGAAAGCACCGCCCCCAAAACATATCTCGTTAGCGGCAAGGAAGAGTTCTCCTCCAAAAACAGAAGACGCTGCTAGAGGCAAGAGTTTCAGGATGGCAGTGTCGTGCTCCCACACACAAGACTAACCTCCGACCAGCGGGAGGAGCGTATAATAGCACTGCTGGAGATGAAATCAACACCTGTGGCGGCTATTTTCCCCACCTCGGATAGGGCGATGTTGCCTGCTGCTTCAAGCAACACTTGACCTTGTGCCATGCGCACCGCCAGGGCAATCTCCGCGCCGCTAAAGTCGTTGAGCACGATCAAGTCAGCTCCCGCCGCCAACGCCTCCTGCAACTGTGCGAGTTGTGCGATCTCGACCTCTACCTTCAGGGTAGGAGGTAAACTCTCCTTCAACATCGCTAGAGCAGGTTTGATTCCCCCCGCGGCGTGCAGATGATTTCGCTTGATAACCACGCTATCGCTGATACCGAGACGGTGACCGTGTGCACCACCGATTGCACTGGCAGTCTTCTCCAACATGCACAAGCCTACGGTGCCGTCACGCGTGGCGAGTAGCTGTGCCTTGTGGTTCGTTAGCTCAGCGACAAACCGCGCCGTCAAGGTGGCGATACCACACAAGTGGGCGAGAAAATGCAATGCTACTCGCTCTCCTTTGAGGATGGAACGTGTGCGACCGCTGAGCACTGCCAACACCTCGCCCGCGCCCACCGCGGCACCGTTAGGCACACGCAGTGCGATTTTGAGCTCGCTGTCTATCGCACCGAAAACCGCGGCGACCAGCTCAAGGCAAGCCGCGACGAGCGGCTCTTGAGTAACTAGTGAGGCGGTAGTGAGTGTTTCTGGAGGAACGCAGATGTCGGTTGCCCAATCACCCTCACCCCAATCTTCTTCTAGAGCACGCGCTACCAGCGCTTGCAACTGCATGTCCTGCATGCCTATCACCTCCCGTAGAGAAGGTGCGTGACGTTAGGAGCAATCCGCACTCCCAGCTTTTCGTTCATAGCCCGCAATAACGCGGCCAGCTCTTGTCTGTTGACCACGATACGCTTACCCTGCATAAATAGCGCGGCAAAGTCTTTTTGCTTACGCCGCCAATGTGGGTTAGTAGTAAGTTCCATCCCGAATACCGTCGCCCAGCTCGCCGTTCCGATAGCGGCAGCCGTCACCCCCGCGCCAAACGACTGATCGATTGCCCTGTTGAGTTTTTTTGCCTCTTCGGCAGTAAGTGTAGTATTATCCGAGACATAATATTTTACCGTCTTATCAGCTCTGTCGCCTTTGCTAATTTCGGAGAGATCGACCTTATTGCCCTGTGCATCGACAAGGGGAAAGTGTTTGTCCAGTCTCCTACCTTTCCAGCCGTGTCTGAGCAGCAAGATAATCCCCGCGCTGCCCGCGACTACTGCGATTCCCAGCAGGGCGAACTTTACCTTCTCGCCCACCCCGTGTTTTTGGGTGAAAGTGTTGTAGGCTTCGGCGTGGTCTTGAAAATAAAACTCACTGCCGTCTGCGTGACGCAGCGGATTCAAACAACGGTGGTGTTGACACAAAATCAATGCTGCTTGTGTCTGTCCGTCGCGATAGCGTTCCTGCATTTGCAAGGTCAGTGCGAGCTTGTCTTTTTTCTTGTTCTGCACATCGCTCGTTCCGCCTGCTGCGCAAGCGGAAGTGAGCAATGTTAATAATATTCTCAGCGTCATATCGTCTCCTCAACTACGGTTCAGAAGTTTTGCGACGGCGCGGTTGATGGCAACATCGAAATAATCAGCAGTGATAGTCAACAAACGGTGTAGTTCTTTTTTGCTGACTGTAATCTTTTTGCCGTCCACAAATAATTGGCGCAGACTATGCTCCCTTTCTTCCCAGTGTCTGTTGTCCGCGATAACCTGCATCAGGTTTGGATGCACAGCTGTTGTGCTCAGCGCGTTAGCGTAATCGCCATTGTCCTTACGTTCCGCTCTGCGCCCGCCAGTTTGATGACGATCCATGTTACGAATTCTATCTGAGGTACGATTGTTGTAGACGACATGGGTGCGATAGGCAGTGCGGACGCGCTGGGAATAGCTGAGTCTAAGCCCTCCGAGGGTAAACACCGCCTCTACGCGTGGTGCACGTTCATAGCCACCGCGGTGCTGGTTTACGGGGCGACGATCGCTACGACTATCTTCTCTCCCCTTCCGTGTGTGAAGGAGGCGATGGTCGTTACGTCTATCGCTAATCTGATTAGGAAAATAAAACTCCGCGCCGTTTCTTTCCTGCAGCGCATTGTGGCACTTGTCGTCCACACAGAGCTGTAAGTAAGTGCGTAACCTATCTTTTACGGTTCTTTCCGCTAGTCTTAGGGTAAGATCGCGCGCGGTCTTTTCATGTTTACTCGCTTTGTCTTTTTTGCTTCCACAAGCGGCAAGCACTACCATTGTCAACATCAACAGGGCTCTCATAACGACTTCCTTTCTGCAGTGAGAAACAACAACGATCAACTAAATACTGAACAGATAACTCTGCACCGCAACATCCACGGTCACGGGGACTTGTTTGACCAAAATAGCGAACAGATCGGTCAACTCATCTTTGGTGACTTTTACTGCATTGCCATGAATAAACAAGTCGGCAAGCATACGTTTATTATTTTTCCATAACGTGTCTTCGGCAATCCCTGGAGCAAAAGCGAGGGCGTTTGTCCCCAGTGCGGACAGCCCCAAGGCTGTCCAGTAAGCGGGGGTGACGAACGCGTCTCTTGTTGCAAGTTTTTTCTTACGTGCTACATGTTTTGTTTTTTCTGCTCTCAACTTTGCTAGCTTATGCTTATTTTTTTCAATTCCTTGTTCAAGATCAGCAATATCATCCGTTAGGCGTTTTATTTTTTCAGAAGCCCAGCCGATGGTGCGGCGCATCGCGTCAGATTTGATGTAGAGCAACGCACCTGCGGCGGTAGCTGTCATGGTGATACCGAGCAGTGCCATTTTTATTTTCTGTCCTTTGTTTTCTCCTTGCACTTTTTCGTTATAGAGGTCGGCATAGTTTTTAAAATGAAAGTTTTTACCGCTTTTATCGCGCAGTGGGTTTGTGCATTTTTCTGCTTCGCATAGCAGCATTACCATTGACGGCTCGCCGTCGGTTTGTGCTTCTTGCATTTTTAGGGTCAAGCTGGTGGCGGTGTTGATCGTCGGTTGTTGGAGCGGCTGTCGCCCGCAACCTATGAATAGTACTATTTGTGTGACAATTGCAACTGTGCGCATAATCTACCTCATCAACTGTAAGCAAGTTCAGGATTCGACGAAAGTTTTTAATTTTTTGCTGCGTGATGGGTGACGCAGCTTTTTCAGTGCTTTGGCTTCGATTTGGCGAATGCGCTCGCGGGTGACGTTGAAACTTTGTCCCACCTGTTCGAGCGTGTGGTCGCTTTTCTCTCCGATACCGAAGCGCATGCGGAGAATTTTTTCTTCCCGTGAGGTCAGTGTTGCCAGTGTTTTCTGGGTTTGTTCGGAGAGACTGCTGGAAACGATCGATTCGCTAGGCAGTGCCACCGCTTTATTTTCCAGAAAATCACCGAGATGGCTGTCATCTTCTTCCCCGATGGGGGTTTCCAGCGAGATAGGCTCGATGGCGATCTTCATTACTTTGCGCACCTTATCGACGGGCAAGTCCATGCGGGCGGAGAGCTCTTCAGGGGCAGGTTCACGTCCCATTTCTTGGACGAGGGCACGGTTGGTGCGGATCAGTTTGTTGATCGACTCAATCATGTGCACGGGGACACGGATCGTGCGTGCTTGGTCGGCGATTGCCCGTGTAATCGCCTGTCTAATCCACCAGGTGGCGTAGGTGGAAAACTTGTAGCCACGGCGATACTCGAATTTTTCTACTGCTTTCATCAGGCCGATATTGCCTTCCTGAATGAGGTCGAGGAACTGCAAGCCGCGGTTGGTGTATTTCTTGGCAATCGACACGACGAGGCGCAGATTGGCTTCCACCAGTTCTCGTTTTGCCAGCTCCGCCTTGCGCTGCAAATCGACAAAGGTGCGATGGGCAGCGACGATAGCATCACCATCCAATCCCACCTCACGTACATCTTCGTGATAGCCATCGTAGGCGGCGATGAAGGTACGCACGATGCGCTTCCAGTCCTTAGCCGCGCTGCCCGCGAGCGGCTTGTGGGGGGTTTTCTCCAGATAAGCTCGCAGTTCCGCCGCGGGAAGTTTACAGCGATTTGCGTAGTAGGTGATGTCTTTTTTCTTTTCTTGCACCGAAGAGGCACGTGCGGCGATGGCATTGATGGCGGAAATCATCAGTTTGCGGTTGATATTCAATTCCTTCAGCTCACGAAAGACTTCCTCGCGTTTACTTTCAAAATTTTGCGACACCTTCGCACTAGGAGCTTCGCTCTGCCGCTCAGCTCGCAGTTTTTCTAGTTCCGCGTCGTGTTGCAAAAACACCGTGGTCGCTTCCTTAATTTTTTCGGAGTAGCCCTCTTCGTTATCGGAGCCTTCATCGTCGTCGAAAGCTTTGATGAAACCGCGCATGTTGATCTCTCCGTGCACGAAACGCTTGGCCGCCAATACGATCAGTCGGTAGGAGATGGGAATATCTATGATGCTGCGGAGAATGGCGTTTTCTTTTTCTTCGATGCGTTTGGCGATCTCGACTTCAGCTTCACGGCTGAGCAGCGAGACACCTCCCATTTTGCGCAAATAAATTTTAACGGGATCGACGGAACGGGTAAGGCTAGCATCGTTCGTGGCCAATGTCTCGTGTTCGCTGGTGAACTCCCCACCGCTCTCGTTGAAGAAGCCTGTGTCGAGCAAAATTTCATCGTCAGCTACTTTGCTGTCGTCGACGGGCAAACCGTCCTCGGATTTGCTGCGGACGTGTGTGGACAACAAACGAATCACCTGTTTGGTGATACGCACGCGTTGCACGGCATCGAGATCATGACGTGCGATAACTTTGTGCATTTCGCCCTTGCCTAGCGCCTTGCGCTCCGCGGCGATGATGCGCAATTCACCGATAATTCTATCGACCAGTGCTCGTTCTGCCGCACTGCCTGCTTTCGGGCGTGCCGTTATTTTCTTTTTCGCCGCCGCGTTCGGTTTCCGTCTTGCGGCGGGGCTGGTTGCTGGCTTGTTGGGGGTTGTGCTCATCTTGTCCACAGCCTTTCTCTGTTTAGTGACAGGCTTGGCTTTGGCCACAGGTTTTCTGGCGGTTTTCGGATGCCGCGTGGCTCTCTGGGGCTGGGGCTTGGCTGGTTTAGCGCGTCCTTTTGTTTTGGAGACGGGCGCGCGGCCAGACTGTTGGGTGTCAGTTGCGGTTTTGGTCTTGGGGGCGGTGTTCTTTAGCAAAATCAAGCTCCGATTCTCAACTCTGCGGTCAGCTGTTGACAACTGGGTACCGCGGGGTTAGCGAAAACTGCTGCGGCGTTGCCGCAGTCCCCATCGTGCAAATACGTGAGAGAAAGCGAGTAGCTACCACGTCCTCAACACAATCACGGGTCGTGCACCTATCGACATATGTGCACACAGCTACCCTCAACAGTTCAAGAAACGGGCCAACCGTGCGCGGAGGCACAGAGTGCCGACGCTACAAGATTTTGCTATGAAAAGCAAGCTCCTACTGATAGGCAGGGGTGTTGAGGTTTTGTACAGGGTGACTATTTTTTGGGCAGTGTGGGGCGTGTGGCGATGCAGCTAGGGGAAGTTTTACAGAAGACGGCGGGCAAGCTGGCGGTGGCGGACGAGGCGGTGCTCGCTATCGAGATTACGCGGGTTGCTCCACTCGACCAAGCGGTCAGCGGTGAGTTGAGTTTCCTGACCAATCCAGCCCATCTCGGCAAGGCGCGCACTACCGCGGCCAGTGCTATCCTCGTCGCCGCGGCGGTCCCTGAATTGTCTGTGCCGCAGATCATCACTGCGAATCCTTATGTAGCGATGGCAGAGTTGGCTGCGTTGCTCGATGGCAGCGACAGGGAGTATCCGCCTCGCAGTCAGCTGACGCATGTCCACTCTCAAGCTGAAGTCGATACGCAGGCGATTCTCTATCCCTATGTGTTCATCGATAAGGGCAGTGTTATCGGGGGTGGTAGTGTCATCTATCCTCATAGTTATATCGGTGCGGGGGTAGTGGTAGGCAAGAACTGCACGATCTTTCCTCAGGTTACCATCTTTGACGACTGTGAGATCGGTGACAATGTTGTCATCAATGCGGGTGCGGTGATCGGCAACGACGGGTTTGGTTTTGCGCAGACGGGTAGGGAGGCGGTAAAGATTCCGCATCGCGGGCGTATCGTCATCGAGGACAACTGTGAGATCGGGGCGTTGAATACGATCGCGCGTGCGACTTTCGCCGAGACGCGTATCCGCACGGGTTGTAAGCTCGACGCTCAGGTGCATATAGGGCACAACGTCGATCTGGGTAAATTCAGCCTGATTGCGGCTCAGTCGGGCATTGCGGGCAGCACGAAGGTGGGGCGCAATTTGATTATGGCGGCGCAGACGGGTATCGCTAACAGTCTTACCATTCCCGATCATGTTGTGTTGGGCACACGGGGTGGCATCAGCAAAAATCCCGCCACCTCTGGTCAGTACGCGGGTGCTCCCGCCTTGCCTGGTGCGTTGTGGCGCAGGCAACAGGCGGTGTACAAGAATCTCCCTGCCCTCGCCCAGAGAGTGCAGAAACTCGAACGCGAGCTACGGCGACTCAAAAAAAGTTGAGCAAGGGCACGAAGAATCACCGCTAGCGGGATAAAAAATCAAAATCCTCCAACTCCACCTCGACCCCCAACTTATCGGACAACAAGCCGATACGCTCTCTGAATACACCCGCCAAATAAGTCAAGGCCGCAACTGTCAAGATGGTGGCGAAGGTCGAGACCAGAATGTACTCCAACGTCGCCCCCCCTCGTCTTCGCAGTAAAACACGCACACAACCCTCCCACAGTTATTTCTCTCCACCCTAGCCACATCACGAGCACTTGACCACTGATGTTTTGCCGTGCACACGTGGCTGGCAGTGTCACCCCCGCGCGGCGATCGACTGCTACGCTGGGCGCACGGTGTTTCTTTATGCGCAACTATGCTATGCTGCCCCCTCGTTTTTGACCTGAGGATACGCCTCATCGCCACCAAGGTTGCCAGCAAACGCGGTCTACTGCTCGCCCCGCTGCGAGCCATCGCCCCCGTGTGTGAGCGGGTGCTGCGCCACAACAGCGTCCTGTGGTTGGCGTGGCGCAACCTCAGCAACCCGCGGCATGGTTTCGGTTTGTCGGTCATGACTTTCGTCTCCATCGCGGGGGTGACACTGGGAGTACTCGCCCTGACGGTAGTGTTGTCGGTGATGGGGGGATTCGAGCGGGACATGAAAGCGAAGATGCTGAAGGGTTTACCGCATCTGGAGGTCTACCTACGAGACAATCCGCTTCACGGTTTCAGTTTACACCAGTACCCGCTCGCCTGGTTTCAGCGAACGTTCCCGCAGGCTGCGTTGATCGAACCTTTCATTCAGGTCGATGTCGTGCTGAAACACAATCGCCATCTATCGGCGGCGGTGTTGTTCGCCGTCGAGCCGAGCAAAGGCGGGCAGTTGTGGGGGTTTAGGCGACGGGACGCTCTGCTCGAGGGTAGCTATCGAGGACTGCAACCACGCCACGACTCCAGCCCGCCTGGCATTCTGCTGGGCGATGGCCTAGCCGTACAGATGGGCGCAGAAGTAGGCGATGAGATAACTATTCTCAATCCTAACAGTGCCTTAACCGCCGCAGGAGGGCTGGCAACCTCGGCACGTGTGTTCACGCTGGTGGGAATTTTTCATACAGGGCTGTTCACCTACGATGGTAAGTGGGCAGTAATCGCCCTCGCCGAGGGACGCAAATTTCTCCCCGACTACGATGTCAGTCTCGATGAAGAACATTACGTGTCGGGCGTTGCACTCAATTTTCCCGACCCCGATCGGGTTACCTCAGCCGCCCGCCGCTTGGCACAGACACCGCTCAAGGGCTTGACGTGGAAAGAGACTAACTCCTCCTTGATTTTCGCCCTGCAACTGGAAAAAGTCGCGATGGGGACGGTTCTGATGCTGATCGTGCTCGTCGCCGCCTTCTCCATCAGCGGCACGATAATGATGACCGTCTTCTACCGCCGCCATCAAATTGCCCTCCTGCGTGCGCTGGGGTTGACGGCACGTCGCACCTACTGGGTGTTTCTGGCGCAAGGAGTGTTGATCGGCACGATCGGCGTGAGCGGTGGTATGTTGATGGGCATAACTATCCTGCTGCTGTTGGCCAACTACCCCATCCCCTTGCCGCAGGAGATCTACTATCTCGGCAACGTGCCTGTGCGTTTTCTATGGCGTGACTACCTCGTTATAGGTATGCTAGCCTGGCTGTTGAGTCTGCTGTCGGCGGTGTACCCCGCGACAGTGGCAACACGGGAGATGCCGAGCAAAGGGCTACGCTTTCAATGAGTGTCGTGCTGCAGAATGTTTGCAAGGATTACCTGGTCGTTACGCAACGGGTGCGGGCACTGAAGGACATTAACATCACCATCACCAAGGGCAGTCGTGTCTCCGTCACGGGCAAGTCGGGGGCGGGGAAAAGTACCCTGCTGCACGTGATCGGGACGCTCGAACGGCCGACCACAGGCTCGCTGTGCATCGACGGCCACGATGTCTCGTTAGCCAGCGATGCCGCGGCTTCGGAGTTTCGTAACACCAACATCGGTTTCGTCTTTCAAGCCAGCAACCTGTTGCCTGAATTCACCGCTTTGGAGAATGTCATGATGCCTGCGCTGATACGAGGCTGGGGCTACCGCCAAGCGAAAGCCAGGGCGGTGCGATTGCTAGAACGTACCGCTCTCGGCCACCGTCTGCATCATCGCCCTGCCGAACTGTCGGGCGGCGAACAACAGCGTACCGCCATTGCGCGTGCCCTCAGCATGAACCCCTCGCTGCTGCTCGCCGACGAGCCGACGGGCAATCTCGATAAAAAAACTGGTATCAAAGTGCGGGAGCTGTTACTCGAACTGTGCGTGGAATTTAAAGCTACCATGTTGTTGGTCACACACGACCCCGATCTCGCCTCCTGCTGCCAGCAAAAACTACGCCTGGAAGACGGATATATCGTTGAGCAACAACTATCATGATGACACGCATACTTACCGTAGTTCTCTCCCTGTTTAGCACGGCGGAACTTTACGCCCAAGAACCTCGCATCACCGCCATCACGGTGCAGGGCAATGCCAGAGTAGAGAGCGAGGCTATCATTGCCGCACTGCACTCACAGCGTGGCCAGCCACTCGACAGGGTAACGGCACAGCACGATCTTCGCAGTCTTTACGAGTTGGGCTACTTTTCCCGCATCGAAATTTTGCAGGAGGATAACGACACAGGCATCACGCTCATCGTGCGCGTCGAGGAAAAACCCGCGATCGTCGCGATCGAGTTCGTGGGCTTGGTTGAGATCAAGGAAGAGGATGTGCGGGAACAGCTGATCACCAAGCTGTATAGCATAGTCGACGAGAGTGCCATCGCCGATGATGTGCAGATGATCGAACGACAGTATGCCCAAAAGGGTTACTACCTCGCACAGGTGACATATACCTTGCGCAAACGAGGCGACAATGAGATGGCGTTGGTGTTTGATATCACCGAGAACCATGAGGTGAAGGTGGGGGCGATAACGATGCTGGGCAACACCCGTTTCAGCGATCATGAATTGATCGCGAAATTTATCATGCGTCCGACTTCCCGTCTGCCGACCTTCAAAGCCGCGGTCAATTTTCAGGAAGAATTGCTCAAGCGTGATCTCGCTTTTCTCACCGCTTTCTATCGCGATCATGGTTTTGCAGAAGTCAAAGTTGCACAACCCTTGCTGATGTTGACTCGTGATCGGCGTTGGATGGATGTGACCTATCGGGTTGAGGAAGGCAAACAGTACCACGTTGGCTCGATCTCGCTCTCTGGTGACAGCCTGCCCGACAGGGTGCGGTTGCGAGAGAAACTGCTTTTGCAGGAAGGGAAACTCTTTCGTTTTACGCACTTTCGGCGTGACATCGAGATGTTGATGGACAGCTGGGGCGACCTCGGCCACGCCTATGCCGATGTCAACCCCCGCACCCGTCTCGATCGTGCACAGCAACTCGTGCATATCGATTATGAGATCACCAAAGGCGAGAAAGTTTACATCGGCAAGATAGACATCATCGGCAACACCAAAACGAGAGACAACGTTATCCGCCGTGAATTCGAAATTCACGACAGCGAACTCTACAGCGGCACGAAGTTATCCCGTTCTAAAGCCAACGTCGAACGGTTAGGTTTTTTTGAGTCGGTGCAGATGAGCAAAGTACGAGACAAAGAGAACGAGGACTTGCTCAACCTCAAGGTTAAAGTTAAGGAGCGCTCGACAGGGCAGTTACAGGCGGCGCTGATCTTCACGCCTGGCAGTGGTGCAGGGCGTTCAGGCTGGGCGGGGCAAGGGCGTTACGACGAAAAAAATCAGTCAGGACGCGGCTGGAGCACCGATTTCACGGGCAAGTGGGACGGAAGCAGAAACTATACCCTGAATCTCGGCTTCACCAACCCTCGCCTCTACGACAGCCACTGGTCTCTCGGCACCTCGGCCTTTTACATGCAGGAGAGTCGGCGTTATGCCAATCGTGAGTTGATCGAGGAATCACGCCAGGGGGGCACGCTCACTCTCGGCCGCAAACTGTTCGAGCACGTCTATGCTGCCGCAACCTGGAAATTACAGAGGACAGCTTTGCACAGCGACACGTTCGTGTTGCAAAGGTTTCGGGAAGAGGGGATTGCTTCGAGTCTCAGGCTGTCCTTGTCACGCAACGCGGTCAACGATTTTCTCGAACCTTCCGAGGGTTCGCAAGTTACGCTGTCGCAAGTTATCTCTGGCGGCCCGCTTTTGCGAGGCGAGAAGAGGTTTTTGGAAACCAGTCTCGATGCCGCTTACTACTATCCTGTTGATTTTTTCGAAGATTACCGTACCTACTTCAGGTTACGCGGGCTATTCAGCTACATCTACCCCTTGGGTGGCACACACGTTCCGTTCCTAGAACGCTATCGCCTAGGCGGTTTCAACGACATGCGGGGCTATCCATACTGGGAAATTGGGCCGAAGTTTTATGTCATGCGTGAGCCAGACAACACCGCGGTCGAGTACAACGGTGGGGGTAATCGCAAACTACTGCTGCAGGCGGAGTATTTTATCCCTCTGATTCAGGAGGCACGCATTAAAGCACTCGTGTTCGCCGATGTCGGACGTGTCTACGACGATCACGAAAGCTTATCCTTGCGCAACCTTTACAGCGATGTGGGTTTTGGTCTTAGGTGGGTGACACCGATTGCACCGCTGCGTTTCGAGTGGGCTTTTCCTTTCGAGCGTGGCAAACTGGGGGACATGGAGTTTATTTTTTATTTAGGGTTTTAGTAACATGCGATCATTTTTATTTTTTCATCTTGGATCTCTGTTGTTCATGAGCTTGCCTGCAAGAGCGGATAAGAAACACGACACCCCCTCGCTGAAGACGGCACGGGATGCGCAACACCGCGCCTCACCACCGCGGGATAGGCAGCGTCTGGGGGTGGTCGATATGCAGCAGGTAATTCTTGCCGTTGAGGAGGGTAAACAAGCGCGGCATGAGTTAGAACGCGAGATTAAGGCTAAAGAAAAACTGCTGAAGCAGTCACGGGAGGATTTGGAAAAACTCAACAAAGAATTACAGGCACAGTCGGCTCTGTTGAGTGACACGGCGAAGTTAAAAAAACAGCAGAAGTTTCAGGAGAAGTTTCTCAGTCTCCGCAACGCCGAGATGGAATTTCAGGTCAACATTAAACGCAAGGAGCAACAAGCCGCGAAGGAGATTGCCAACAAGGTTTCCCAGCTGGTGGAAAAACTGGCGCGTGAGTTGCGTCTGGCCGCGGTGTTTGAAACCAGCAGCGCGGGTCTGCTTTACGTCCGCAATCCCATCAATTTGACCGCACAAGTCATTGCAGCGTACGATAAAAAATTCAAACCTGACGAGCAGCAAAAATAACGGAGCGTGTTGTGGCCGAGAAGGAACATAAACCATACGGCAATACTGGCTATGTGTTGCCCTTAAGCCCGCGGGAAATTCGGCGTATGTTGCCGCATCGCTATCCGTTTGCATTAATCGATCGGGTTATCAGCTGTGACCGCAGGATGGCGGTAGGGATCAAGAATGTTTCCATCGGCGATTTAATTTTGCAGGGGCATTTCCCTGACGAGCCTGTGTTCCCAGGTGTCTTAATGATCGAGGGTGTGGCACAGACCGCAGCGGTTTTTGGGCATCTCAATGAATTGGTGAAGACTTCTACTTGTTATCTCACGGAGGTCAGCAAGGCTCGCTTTCGGCGACAGGCGGTGCCTGGTGATGTGTTGCGTTACGAGAGCCGCATGGTGAGGCAACGCAAATTTTTCTTCTGGTTCGAGGCAGAAGCGTATATCGAGCAACAACTCGCGGCTACCTTGAATTTCTCTGCTTACATGGAGTGAACGGTGCTGAATCGGGAGCTGAGGATGGTGCGAGAACACGAAACACGCGGCGATGCAGCGCGGGTGCATCCTACGGCGATCGTGCATCGGCAGGCCGAGCTGGGTAAGCGAGTGCAGGTCGGGGCTTACAGTATCGTCGGGCCGCGGGTGATCTGTTCTGACGACGTGCAGATCGGCAGTTATGCGCATCTCAGCGGGCGCACTTTCGTAGGGCGAGGCACGTCTATTTGGCACTATTGTTCGATCGGGGCAATTCCGCAGGATTTAAAATATCGAGGTGAGGACACACGTCTCGTCATCGGCGAGCGCAATGCTATTCGTGAGTACGTCAACATTTCCATCGGGACACAGGGTGGTGGTGGCGCTACACGTATTGGGGACGGCAATCTCCTGATGGTGCATGTGCATATCGCCCACGATTGTATTGTCGGCAACAACTGTATCTTAGCCAACAGTGTCAACCTTGCGGGGCATGTCGAGATAGGCGATCATGTTGTCCTCGGTGGCATGGTGGCGGTGCACCAATTCTGTCGTCTCGGCTCGCACAGCATGATGACAGGCGGCTCGATGACGGGCAAGGATGTGCCACCGTTCTGTCGCGTGCACGGCAGACCCGCACGCATATGGGGGTTGAATACAATCGGTTTAAAGCGGGCAGGGATGGCCGCGACAGAGATCGCGACGATCAAAAAAATGTATCGCCTCGTCTATCGCCAGCAGCTCACTCTCGACGATGCCGTGCACGAGATACAGCGGCAAGTTCCCGACACGCCTCCCCGCCAAACTTTCCTCGCCTTTATCAGCCGTTCACAGCGCGGGCTGAGTCGCTAAGAAATTAGTTAGTTTTAGGTAAGTGATGGAGATCATCAAAAATTTTCCTACCGACGATTACCCTGCCACAGCAGTCACGATCGGTAACTTCGATGGTTGTCATCGTGGCCATCGCCTCCTACTCGATACGACAGTGCGTCTTGCTGCCGCGCACCATCACCGCAGTGTAGTAATTTCGTTCGTGGACACAGACAAACCTGCAACAGCACGATTGTGCACGACAACACAGAAATTGCGTAGTTTTGCCGCTCTCGGTGTGCACACTTGCCTGCTCCACAAGTTCGATCGTTCTCTGACCGACATCTCGCCTCATGATTTTTTGCACGATCACTTGTTGCAACGCTTGCACATGCAACATTTTGTGGTAGGCGACGATTTTCGTTTCGGGTATCACCGCCGCGGTGACGTTGCTTGGCTGAAGACACAAACGGGTTTCAGTCTCGCCGCCATTGCCCCACTCACGTGGCACGGACAACGCATCAGCAGCAGTGCCATTCGTCAACTACTCGCCGCGGGTGAGGTGCATACCGCCGCGGCCATGCTGGGTCGTGCCTATATGCTGGAAGGCGAAGTACAACACGGTGCGCAACGCGGCAGCAAACTCGGCATTCCGACGGCTAATCTCGGCGGCATCGCACAGTTATCTCCCGCAGACGGAGTCTACGCAGGCTGGGCGGTACTCGCGGCGGAGTGCTCGCCACTCACCGTGCCTACAACGGCTATGCCGAGCGTCATCAACATCGGCACACGGCCGACTATGAGCGACAGCGGCGAACGCACCATCGAAGTGCATGTCATCGCCACAACATTGGGTGAGCTGTACGGCAAGCGTATGGCGGTTTTTTTCGTCCAACGCCTACGTGCTGAACAGAAATTCGCCGATCGCAAGGCATTGCGAACACAGATCGACGCGGACATAACACAAGCTCGACAGCTTCTCAAACCACCCGCGTGAGTATCATAAAGGGAGTTGGCGGCGGAATCACGGGCACACACCTTCGTGTGGTAGTTAGCGTGAAACTGTGATGTGTGTACATTGGACAAAAATTTCTTTTATCCTGCTCGTGCTGGCCGTTCTCGTCGTCTGCTACTGGCAGCTCAGCCCTACTGCGCAAACACGCACCGCGCCAGACTTCGCTTTACCATCCCCGCATCACGAAGGTAGAATTACCCTACGTCGGTATCGGGGACAGGTAGTGGTGGTGAATTTCTTCGCGACCTGGTGCACCCGCTGTCGCGCCGAGAAAAAGTTTCTGCGTGCTCTGCGCGACACATACCGTGCATTGCCCATAATCTCTATTCTAACTTTCGATGCCGAAGCTGACCAGCGCACGTTACCCGCGTCGATCGTCGCCATCGATGGAGACGGGGCCGTCGCACGCAGCTATGGAGTGCGTTGGTTACCGCAAACTTTTCTCATCGATGCCGAGGGACACATCGTGCAACACTTCCCTCAGCCTCTCAACCCCAGACGCTACGAGTTGTTGCGGACACGTATCACCGCGATGCGTAACATTAACACCGCACACTAGCGACGATGGTGGGAGAAACTAGCGTCCGCCCGCGAGCATAGCCTCGACAGAGTCGAGGTCGAGTTCGGCGTGGCTGTCCTGGGTGTGGTTTTGCTCCTGCAAGAAGTTAATCAGTTCGTTTTTCCGCGCGAGTAGATAATCGACGTGCTGGTCGATCGTCGGGCGGGCTTGCAAAATAAGGATGTTGCACACTTGTGTTTGCCCGATACGATGAATGCGATCGACGGCTTGCTGATAATCGACGGTAGAAAAATTGCGATCGTAGAAAATACACAGCGATGATGCCGTCAGGGTCAAACCGAGCCCTGCTGCTTGTGGGTTACCGATAAATAGCTGGCAGGCAGGATCGTGGTTGAATGCTTGCACCGCGTAATCACGCTGTGCGTTACTGGTCTTACCATAACATAACACAGGGTTGTAACTCGCATAACGCGCGGCAAACAGTTCGATGTTTTTCACAAAAAAACTCCAGACGATGACTTTGCGCTCCTGTTCACGGCAGTAGGTTTCCAGCAAATCATCGAGAGCACTGAGCTTGCCTGATTCCGTGGCAGGCAAGGGACGCAGCTGTCGCCAAAATTTCAACTGCTGCCTGTATGGGCGGTGGCTAGGCTTGGCCGCCAAACGTGCCGTAAGGCGTTCTATCTGCAGCGCAGGATCGATCAAAGCAGGATTAGAAGACACTTGTAAGGCATAGAGCATCTTGGTTAAAATATTGTCGAGCGATAAATTCTGCGCGGGTTCGCTTAAGTTCATGACGATGCCTTGGCATATCTTGTCGTAAAAAGTTTTCTGTTTAGGGGTCATGTTGACAGGAATTTTTTGCACCACACGGTCGGGTAAATCGAGACACTGCGCCTTCGTCCGTCGTAACATCAGCGTATCCAGTCTGTCTTTCAGCTCGCTGAGATTTTTGTAACTCACGATTTTGTTGACATAACGATAACCGTACTTGAAGGCACGCTCAACGCAGTAGCGTTTTTTAAAACTGTGATAACTGCCTAACAGCCGTCCGCCGTCGAGAAAATTAACCTGATTCCACACATCTTCAGGCTTATTAGCCACAAACGTGCCCGACAGAAGATACTTGCGTGTTGCGTAACGGCCTAACTCCACGCACGAGAGTGATTGCTTGGCCTGCTTGTTTTTGATTTTGTGCGATTCGTCACAGACCATCGCGAAACTCAGCGGTCTGTACATCGCCAACATCTGCTGGTGCTCGATACGAAGACTCTCGTAATTGATAATCAGCCATCGGCGCGGGGCGAGCAACTGCCGCTGACGTTTGTGGCGATCACCTTCCACGATAACGATATCATGGCCAGAGGTGTCGGTAAATTTTTTAATTTCATAAAACCAATTGAGTTTCAGCGAACGCGGGCAGACGACGAGCACCTCTGTAATCAGCTCCTGTGCCAAAAATCGCTGGCAGGCAACGATGGCTTGCAAGGTCTTGCCCAATCCCATTTCATCACCCAACACACCGATGCTGTTGTTGATAAAAAAATCAATCCCCGTCTTCTGATGTTCGTAAAGCGTAAAACTAGACATCAACACCGTTCACAATCTGCTGCGCGATGTTCACGAACGTATCGTCAGCGAGTGCGTGTGGCTCACCTGCATCGCAATGCTGCAAAATCTCGGGACGAAAAGGCACCGCCCCGAGCAGGTGTAACCCCGTGCGCTGTGCGTATTGCCGCCCGCCCTCCACACCAAACATCGGGTCTTCATGCTGGCAATGCGGACAGCGATAAGTGGACATGTTCTCGATCAAGCCGATGACGTTTACCTTCAAGCTGACAAACATTTTGGCCGCTTTCTGCATATCGAGCAAGGCTAAATTCTGCGGTGTCGTTACCAACACCGCACCGTACAGGGGTAAAGCCTCCAGCATCGTCAGTTGCACATCGCCCGTGCCTGGCGGGAGATCGATAACCAGCCAGTCTACCTCGTGCCAGGCAACTTGGTAACAGAGTTGCCGAAAGGTTTTGCTGATGAGCGGCCCGCGCCAGAGTGCGGGAGCCGCGGCGGCGGTGAGATAACCGAACGACATCGTCTGCACCGCATGTGCGACGATGGGCACGAGCCTGCCCTCGCGGTCGGTTTGCAAGGGACCGTGTGTTCCGAAGATAGTGGGTAGGGAAGGCCCGTAGATGTCGGCATCGAGCAAACCCACCCGTGCTCCCAGACGGGTAAAAGCCAGTGCCAGCGCGGCACTGACGGTCGATTTGCCCACACCGCCTTTGCCTGACGCGACCGCGATGACCCGTGCCACCTGTGCGATGGCACGCGGCTGGCGAGTGATGGCCAGTGCTTGCGTCGTGCGTGTGGATTGCGGCCGCGGCACGTAGGTAGGATCGAGACGACGAAATTGTACGTCTATGGGCACACCCTCGGTGCGTAATTCCCGCACCAATGCTTGTCTGAGCGACAGACGTTGTGCGAGGGTCAGCTCTCCTGCCTGCAGCACGACGGTCAGGGCTTCAGTATCCCTGACTACATCACCGACCATCTTCTCAAGCTGCGCGGGCAAGGCGCACCGTTGCGCACAGCGTGCCAGCACGGCCAGCACCCGCGGCAGGTAATCAGCAAGCACCGAAGTTGCAGTCATGGCTACTCGAAGACGGAGAAAAAACCCGCAGCACTCAGTCAGGTGGGGGTAGCGTAGCAAAGAGCGTTGCGAGGTGGCAACGGGCAAAAGGGTTACCCCATCCGCACGGTCAGTCCATCTGCCAATGAGTTGCGGTAAGCGAGCCAGGCGGGAACACAGCCTGCCAGCAGAGCACAACCGATAACTGCCGCCAAGAACCACAGTTCACTCACTGCGGGTGTGTACAGTCCCGCAGTCAGGCCGAGTTTGGTGATCAGCAGCGGCTCAAACGCGTACAGCCCTAGGTAGGAGATGACCACTCCGCTGATGATGCCAGTTAAACTCAGCAGCAATGCTTCGACCATCAGCACCGCAAAAACGAAACGCGGCGACGCACCGATCGAGCGTAACACCGCCATCTCTTGCCTTCTGGTGTCGAGACCGATCAGCAGGGCTGCGGTCATGCCGAGCAGCGAGATGGCGAACACCAGAAAACTCATTAGCAGGAATGTGCGTTCGGCAAGGCCGAGTGTCTTCCACAACTGCCGCAGGCTCACTCCTGGCATGATGGCTGTCAGTGCTTCGTGCTCAGCGGTATTTATGGTGCGCTGCAAGGCCAGCACGGTGAACTTCTCCCGCAGCTTCAGCAGCAGTGCTGAAATTGTCGGGAGTTGTAATGCCGTGTCTGTCTGTAAGGTGCGCTTCTGCTCGCTATCGAGGTGCAGGGCGGTGATTGCAGGCAGGGACACGAACAGCGAGCGATCGGTGGGGGTGTTGGTACGTGCCAAGATACCCACGACTGTGAACGGCATATCTTCGTGTGACACGTTGAAGCTCACGTCACTTACTCCGTGTGCCAGAATCAGTCGCTCGCCTAAACCGTGCGCGAGGCGTTGTGCCACGGTATGCCCGACCACGACATCGAATAACTCCGTGAATGCTCGTCCCGCACTAAAAGCGAGCTGTCGTTGCTCGCCGTAACGGTAATGGGTAAAATAGTCCGTGGTTGTGCCGATAACTCGATAGCCGCGCCACGAATCTCCCATCGCTAGGGGGATAGCTGCTTGCACCGCGTCGTGTTGGGACAGCTTTTGCCAGGTCGTTGCACTGATGTTGTTGACGGCATCGCCGAGGTGGAAGACGCTGTAGAGCAGGAGGTTGATGGGGCTACCGCGTGCTCCGACGATAAGGTCGATACCCGCGACGGTTGTCGCGAAGCTCTCTCGTGCCCCTGAGCGCACGCGTTCGATGCTGAACAGCAAGGCGATTCCCGCGGCGATCGCGACCACGATCAGCGCGGTTGTCAGACGACGGTGGAGTAGGTTCTTCCATGCTGTGCGCCACAGCATTATGCGTTCCCTGTTTGGTTGAGGTCGTGCAAGCCGATACTGCGGTCGAAGTGTGTGCCCAGTTCACGTTCGTGGCTGACGAGCAGGAGGGCGGTATTGAATTTTTGGCATTGGGCGAACAACAGCTCGAGAAACTGGGCGCGCACGTTATGATCGAGGGCTGAGGTCGGTTCATCGGCGATGATCAGGGGTGGTGCTCCGATCAGTGCTCGTGCCGCGGCGACGCGCTGTTGTTGTCCGACGCTGAGACGGCTGACGTGCTGGGTGGACAGTTGTTGTGGGTCGAGTTGTAGTGCCGTCAGCAGTTGCCTTGCTGCGTCTTCTGGCGACAAACCTTGTGCTGCGACACGCTGGCGTTTGGCGGCGGAAAAAAAACATGGTGCGCAGACATTTTCCAGGGCGGTGAAGGCTGGTAGTAGGTTGAACATCTGGAAAATGTAGCCGACTGCTGCTCCTCGCCAACGGTCACGTGCTACTGCTGACATGCTGGTCAGCTCGCGGCCGAGCAGTTGTAGTTTGCCTTGTTGGGGTAGCAGTACGCCGCTGCTGAGGTTGAGTAGGGTTGTTTTGCCGCTGCCGCTCGCCCCGTGCACGAAGACTTTCTCGCCCTGTGCCACGGTAAATGCAGCGATATGCAGCAGGGCAGGGGTGTTCTCCTCCCAGGCAAAGCGTATATCCTGCAACGACAGTACCGCGGGCACAGTTAGGCTTAACCTCACAGAACAAAACGGGCGTTATCGTCTATGTTATCGCGTTGTGCAAGGGGAAGCTAGCTTTGCGTACCTTTTTCTTTCATATCGTCGGTATGTGTGCTCAGGTGGTAGGACACGGATTTCTTCGCCGCTTTATCATTGCCACCATATGTTTTTGCGAGGGCATCTACACGCAATCCACAATTTTCTAGAGTAGCTCGAAAATTTTAATTAGAGGCTAATTATTTGTTTTTCTGCACCGATGCCAGGGCAGGTGTCGAGAGGGGGGAGAAGAGGGGGGAGATATGTTTAAGATCTTGAAAGTGGTAGTTGGGATGTCATTAGTTGGATGTTTAGTGTGGTGCAAGCTACAACCTGTGCAGGATGTACAGTCAATAATCACTGCTAACGATGAGTTGAAGATAGCAGCAAACTATCTCGGTGATGTGCGTTGTCGTGCCTACTTGCAGGCACAGGGGCGGGCGGCAGCAGAAATCGACCGCATCATCGATAGCCATGTTAATTTTACCTCGCATAAGTTGGGTGGTATGGACGGGGAGTTGATTACCAAGCAATTCAAAGTGGCAAGCGACAAACCGCAGGCACAGCTATCGGGTGATCGTTTTTTGTCTAGAGACTCTAATGCTGCCTTTGCCATGGAGGATATCGAAGCTAATTGCCGCCGTCTCGTGTTCAGTATCGATTCACATGCCTCTCCAACCTTGACCTTGACGCATGCACAGGTGGTGCGCGATCAACAGCAGTTGTTCGCACAAGACTTTGGTCAGCAGGGCTTTGGCACACTCCATTGCGGGGGAAATTTTTGCACCTTCAGCAACATCAAAGGCATCCGCGGCAGCACACGTTACTTCGTCCTCCTTGAACCTGCTAAAGGTCATCCACATATTCAGGTAGGCATCGGCTACTACCCCCACGACACCACGAAATTGGTCAATCTCGATAAAATCGAACTGGAAAACATCTATTTCCGTGACAAAAGCCGCTATCAAATGCCACAATCTCCGTCACCTACCCCTAACCCCGCGTTAGCGCGCGACCCGCACCTCAGCTATGTGCGTGATCTGTATGTGAGCTATGCTGGTGGCGATAATTTATTTAAGTTTCCTGATGATACACGGGTGCAGGTATCCCTCCAAGTCCGTGATGGAGGAGGTGTCGTGCGGAAAAGGCTGTTGGCTGACCGTGGCATCGAGATACATAACACAGACCCTCGCAAGAGGGTGGCGAGTCTAAATGTCAACGACATCTGTGCCAATTTTATTGCGGCAAGTTGTGGAGAACAGTTGGAAAAATTTGCTTCCCTGCTGTTGTCCACGAAGGCAGAGCTGACCATGGAGTTTAAACGGCAACAAGGACAGCAGTTAATTTTTACCCATCGCCAGCCTCTAACTCCTGAACTGTTGGACAACATGTCGAGCAGGCAGGGCACGCTTGCTGTTCAGGGAGAGGGATGGGTGACAAGGTTTGATTTTAGCAACAAGACAGCCAGTGAACTCCACCTTTATTTTGATTGGTCACCGCCTAACGACGGGTTCACGCCACGCTATATTTATCTCGATCCAGCACTTGGCTGTGGGGATAACGCTTCTACCGTAAAGAACAAGTTCTACACGCTGCCGCCGCAAGGAGTTTCCACCTACAACCATCTTAAGATCGACATCAGCAAGATGTTAGCTTATTTCAGAAAACAACCATGCCTGCAACCGTCAGCAAGGGGAACAGGTGACCAGCAGTTCTTGAAAAAATTACGCCCTACCTTGGTTTTTCACAATGCACCAGAATATGCTATCGATCGGGGGGTTACGTTCTGGCGTTACGCGTTGAGCGACGAGGATATAGATGCTTGGTTTGCGGCACGCGGTGGTATCGTGATACCACCTGTGCCGTCGGCATCCAACAGTAAGCCAGCACCCGTACTGAAGGTTGGGTTTCAGAAGCGGCGGTAGGTATGCTTTGCAAGCAACAGAGGCAACAGCAGTATTATCAGAACGCAAGAGAAAGACACGGGTGAGGACAAGATCGTGCCACAACCGCCTTGGTGACGTGTGTACCCGTATCCTTCATTCTTTTCCGCGGCCGCGCTTGCCTCCTCGACACTTGTCTCCGTACTTGTCTCCGTACTTTCCTCCTCGACAAACAAGGGGGAATTTACCCCACGACAGTTGATAGTAGGAGAAATGTAGTCTTGCAACCCTCTACCGAGGGCCGCGTTGAGAATGTTCGCACAATTATTTCCTGCAAAAAGATCGCGATCAGCCACCAACAGGGAGTCGATAAAACCAGCCAGCTGGGTCTGGGGGGTAAAGTGACTCACTGCGTTAAAAACAATCCTGTTTACGTCATCGGGTATGACACCAAACTCGGTGCGCAAATCCCACAACATGCCAGACAAAACCTGCCCTTCGACGTGAACACCATACCCCTGTAAGTCACGCCAGGCGAAGTCGTGGTCAGCATAACGCATGCACTCTGCTTCCAATTGACAAGCTGTCGTCGAGCCGTCAGGGCAGGTGCTCTCTGCTAAACAGGGGTTACCTGTGCGCGCAAAGGTGAAGAAGTCGGCCAGCCCCTCGTGAATAGTACCTGCATGGCCACCGGTGACAGGCAGGTATTGGTAAATAATATGATGTCCAAGCTCATGTGCGATAACATCACCGTCCAGCGCAAGGTTTTGCAAGTCGCGTCCATCGCCGTCACCGACCAGAATGTGGGGTTTTTGCCACGTACCATTCTCCAAAAGAAACGGGGGTGCGTAGAAAGCATTGTTGGGATTTCTGATCTGGCGGATAGGGTCATAATTGGCGTGCGTCACGATAACGATATCATTGTTGCCTCTGTCGTTGTGCCAATTACCGTACCAGCTGAAACCAAGCCCCTTAAACCACTGCAACATCAAATTGGCATGTGCAAAAGCGCTGACCTGTGCCATTTCTCTATCGGTATCGTTATAATTGAAGGTATTGCTAGACTGCTTCAGTCGCCAGGTGTCACCCCCGTCAGGGGTGGCCCCGACCGCGTCAAAATACCTGTTGCTCAAACGCCCTCTCGTATCGATCTCGATGAGAAACCGCTCTTTGCTGCCGCTGCGCACTGAATTTTCGCGATAAACATAGAACTCTCCCTGCAAATCATAGAACTGTGGCTGTACCTCCAACACCTCGTGCCCATCGGTACGCACTCGATATGGCAACGTCCCGACGCGCACATTGAAATCGTACACAGGCACGTAGCCCCGTGTCGTTGCCAGTAGACAGCGGGTCACCGTATCGATACGCAGCACCCGTGCGGCGACAAACACCTCCTCTAGCTGCGCCACGGCCAGCTCACGCGCTGGCCAGATATACGTATCACCACTCCACATCGCAGTCGGATAATGCCCTCGCCAATAAATATGCCCATCGCGCAGACGAGTCAGCGCAGTGCGCAAATTACAGACATCATGCCCTCCCAAACGATAACGATAGTCAACCCTCCGCCGATCACGCGGCCGTGCCACAACCTCCAACACGTGCGCTAACCCCTGCTGGCGCAACAACAACTCACCATAAGCACGCAGATCGAGCAGACCATGCCTATAGAGTGCCCACCGCGGCGGTAAACCACCTCCACGATAAGGATGCAGAACCGATACCGCCTGCGTGCTACCCAAATCCTCCCACCCCCACCGCGGCACACCACCGCCCACAAAAGCCGCTGACTGATTTGACGATGACAGGAGCAAAACTAAGCATATTAGAAAATTTATTTTCATTAAAATATAGTCCCTAGTGGCAACCTCTCAATTCAGTTATCGGCTTTTTGTAATTTATCTTTACCAAACTGCGCGTTGTGAGTTTTTTTGGGCATTGTTGGATAAGTCGGTAATTTTTGGGATGAGGTAGGGGGAGTATCAGGCTGAAAATGCTACAGTTGCCAATGCCACTATCAGTGCAACGAGGAGCGGAAGGTAGAACGAAGCAACTGACCATGAGCACGCCGTTTTGAAATCAGAGTTAACACGATCAAGATATGGTCTGAAGTCGAGGTCAAACATTCTGACATCCTCACCAGCAACAATCGCTTCGTATAATTTACGATACGTCTGTTCTAGTCTCAAATATTTAGCATCCTGCCACCACATGAAGATGAAGGGAATGCCACCAGCAATGCCCGCAACGATAGGGGCACCGCCGAACTTTCCAAACGCAGCTACAACGGGGACAAGTGCCATCGTCCACCGCTTCATCAGGCCGCTGTCGCTAGCCATGCGGCTGATTATGTTTTGAGTAAACTTCAGATGCTCTATCTTGTCACTGTCCAATGGCTAACTCCTTCCTGCTTGTTTGGCGGCCGTCTCGATCCAGCTTGGCAGATTAGCATGCCCGTTGTCGTTAAGGCACATCAACACAGCAGCGGTGCTCACAAAGGCGAAGAGGCCGCTATCGGCAAGTCAGTTGGTAGCCACACGACGAAGATCAGTATGGTAGCAGACAGTATGGCTCGACCTGTTGAATTTGATTACCGAAAACCGTTCGATGACCTCCTGCACTTGACAGGAGGGCGGAATTGGTGGAGCAAATCTATCGAGCCACAAAATCTGTGTCCAATCAGCAATTATCAATGAAATCAGGTTCTTACAAAACCTCGCCGATCATCCCTAACTTTTACGTTGTTCATGCTACCTTTTTGGGTGAGTAGAACCATATCGATCATGTCCTTTATGCGGGTGTTTGTCCGTTCCCCACGTGGCAGGCTGTAGGCATGCACCTTCTCTGCAAAATGTTGCTCCGCTGGTATGGATGGAAAGGGTGGACAATCTGCAACTCCCGTGAAGGAAAGCAAGTTTCTGCTGGTAAGCTCTTCAAATGGCCATATCCTTACATCCCCGGCACCAAGATCGACATCAAATTCAGCAAATAGCCTTTCACCGAGGTTCGCCTTTATATGAAAGCGAGCTACCCCAATGTAATTTAAATCATCTAGCACAAGCGATTCTCTTCTCACCTCAAAAGAGAAAAAATCTCCCAAGTCTTTTGCAAGTGCTTTGATTAGATGGGTATATATAGCATCAGATAGATCATGGTGTTCAGCAGTTACTAGCTGTTTTTCCTCTACCACTAGATCAATGTCTCTTGTCGTTCTGGCTTGTTGAAAGCGTAGTTCCATAGCATAGCCACCTTTAAGTGCCCACGGCGATGGTACTTGGAAAAGACGGGCAAGAAGGCGTTCAAATGCTAGGTGGCGACGAAGACGAATTGTGGGTATCTTCTCCTTCCTCGCTATCGTTTGCAGACGGTCGTTGATGGACTGTCGTAGGGAAACTGGAGTTTCGTATTTCAACGGTAATTCTCCACTAAGCCAAGTATTCCGTATCTCCTCAATTCATGCTTGGGATACATCCCCCTTGAAAACCCATCTCTAACTGCTTGGTGAATAAATTCGTCTGAGATGTGCTTTGAAAAAACAACATCTCGCAGTGTTCTAACAGGAGTGGTAACCCTAAAACCCGCAACCATATTCCAATCGCTTGGGTCTAGTTTAGCTCTGTGTAGGACAAGAACGCCTGGTATCTCGGCGTTTCTTCTGAAACTAGGAGGCACTGTCATCACTATTTTAGCTGGTGACAAGTCCGAAAGCTTGTAAAACTCAAGTGCCGTCTCGTAAGAGTAAACACCCTGTGGCTCGCCGTTCCTGTTGCATGACCACAGCGACCATAGGGCATACTCCGAGTATGGCTCGAAGGGGAAATGCTTAAGGCGGTAAATTCCCCGGTACTCCCTCTTCCAGTAGCCCTTCTTCAAGTAGTAAGCATGATTGCGCGCATCAAACCCAGCTCCGATAGCTTGACGACTGGTAAACAACCCCTGCTGCTGTTCGGCTATCCTGTCTAGGGCAGAATACTTGTTACTTCTCACTGCACAAAACCCATGAATTATATGTATATTATGCTGGCAAAGCGTATTTTTGTCAATAATTTCAGATGGGTTAATTATGTATTTTGACACTATTCTTGCTCTGCCACTGTGCAAAACAAGGTGCACTGGGGCAACGCATGGAAAAACAGCCGCTGAGATCACTTCGACCTGCTCTGATGGAGAGAACCCAACATAGGGCTTTAACGATCTGGATCTAACCGCGCAATTGTGCACTTTCTCATACATGCCCCCTTGACATCGTTGGAATCCGTCTTATGCTCTAGCCTGACGGCAGCATTGCCGCTATTTTTATTAACATCTGCTAGAAAAAGGTTAATTATGCTTAACTTATACAAAGACCTAATGCAGTTGAAAATCTGGTCAAAGGAATCTAGTCAGCTAGTGACCATCAAGGATACAGAGGATGGAAAGGCCGGTTATTCGCTTCAAATTGGCAATTCACATGAAACTCACTTCTTCATTACTCTGTCACCAGTAGAGGAGCACTGTAGATGCCCATGACAATTTCGAGGAAATACCTGCCCAGCTCTATCTTTTGCCTAGCGGAGAATTTCCCTTTGCAATAATCAACCTTGCCCAAAAATTCCTCAAGATGGGTGAGACGTAACTCTTTTGCCCTTCGAGCCATATCATATCTGTGCAGTAATACTTTGATTTCATCTCTGACATCGGCCACTTGTTATAGTTAATTTAATTTTGTTTCAAATTTTTTGGGGAGATAAATTAAGAAAAAAAACAAAAGCAAGCAATTATCTGCTTTATAAGAACTATTTACTATGCTGTTGATGGGGCTGGCTACATAAATAGATAAGAAAATAGTGGAAGATATCACTATATCTTCAGTCATCTAAAGTCAGTGAGCTAATTAAGCTTTTACGACGCAGACAATTAACAGCACGGTTTGCATTTCTGATTATCACTTCATTGCCACTATTACGACCCGCGGTAACTATGATACTTACCCTTTCTTCATTAATGTGGGCGATATTTGAATTTTCTCGACATACAAGCTTTTCAAAACACTTGACCACCTTTGCAGTGTGATATGGTAGCATTTTGCAAAATTTTTTCAGCCAAGCGTGAGTGGAAAAGCTTTCTATCTCGCAAGTTTTTAATACCTGAAGGCAGGCACTAAGACGCTCTTTTGTCTCCAACTGCTCGACATCCAACCAAGGACTAAAGTTGTCCATCTTTACAAAATCTCCTGCTGCAAACCTAGTTTTGAAAAAATCTAAAATTTTTTCTTTTGCTTCCTTGCTGAATTGGTTGTCTTTATCACGCAAGCTATCACCAACTTTGTAGAGTAAGTTGCCACGCCTCTTTCTTGTCTGAAGCAGTTTTTTGATAGTACTGATCAAGAAGGCTATAATTGCCTACAAGTGGATAGTCTCCAGCAAGATAGAAATTAAACAGCTTCAACTCAAAATCACTCAGTATTTCATCTCCATAGTTGTCCTTCGCGCTGAGTTCATTCAAGTTCTGCATAGCAAAGGTAAAGTTTTCGCGAACAATTTCAAACATTTCTTTGCGTGATTCACAGTAGCTAATAGAAGCACCAAACGCGGCTGACCATGCAGAGAGATTATTTTGTGGAAAAAGTTTCAATCTGTTCTTTCGTGCCCATTCCTTGTCAAGGAAGTGCAAGCGAAGATAATTGACCCCCAAAATGGCATACTCTTCTGGCTTCAAGGCGTGCTCTGCCTGTGAAGAAAGACGCTGCTCAATAATTTTTTTCGCTGCCGAGACATAGGAACTGTCAACTGTAGGAATATTTGCAACGATCTTAGCAACCTTATCTGGCTCGTAGCTTGCCATCTCTATTAGGTAAGGCATTGGTAGCCAAAAGGGTATTGTCATCCAACCATCATTGCTGTGCTCAACTTCTGGAGGACTTTTGAAATAGCCCCTTTCCCTGATAATAGTCAGCCAAGTAGCATCAGTTTTTTCAGTAATTAGCTTGAAAAAATATCTGCGATTTGCTTCGTTGTTCCCAATCAATCTAAAAAAATGTTCTATGCCTTGCTTCGATCTATCGTTGGACTGCACTATTTTCTGAATTTCTTTTTGATTTATTACAACCACGTTAGCGAGTATCAGATCAACAGTTTTCTCAAATTCCTCCAATATTTTTTCAAAACTATCATCACATTTACCGTGATGGGCACAGCTATCTAGCTTATACCATAGCTTTTTTGCCTGCTCTCCCTTTTCTTTCGCGAGTTTGTTGTCTCCCGCGTAGATAGCGACCGCAACTGCTCCCATTTGTTCCGCTCTTGTGGCGTGTCGAGCTTCATTTAGCTCCAGGTATTCTCCAAGCTTATCGTGCAGTTTTTCCTTTACTCCATCGTCACCCGTTTCCTTGTATTCCATTAGAAGATAAGCCATATTACTCCGTATTTTACTAAACTCACTACGATCTTTTCTGACGTACCCAAAGACAAGTAACAGAAGTTTTTCCAAAACCTCCCGCAGTGAGTTTGCAGCTTGGGCGATGCGGTCGGGGTTATTAGGGTCAGACAAGACACGGATTGCTCCGCTGTAAAGGTTGCCCAACTGATACTTCCCACCCCCTTCACGATCTAGCAGATTGCATAGCTCCCTCTGACGATCAGCCAGCATCAGGGGCGACCAATCTATGTTCTCAAATGGATTAGTATGTGTGCCATTCAGCAAATCGTTACTCATTTACTCTTCCGTTGACACATCGTCGGCTATCAGTATAGTAGCTCCTCTATCACTTGTATCGATAAGAGCTTATCCTCTACGAGGATCTTACTTATGAAACCAAACTGGGAAGGGCTGGGTTAATGCTAGCTCCCAGATCAGCAGACTTGGAAATTTTGCTCATATAAGCAAGTGCGAAGATAGAACCTACTCACCCTCTTCATTCTGCTCAGCCTGCTTGGTGAAAACCTCCAACTCGCGGATATCTGCCCCATCAGCTGTGCCATTGTTATGGTCTTACGTTGCTTTGCCTGATCCTCTGCATAATCGAGATACATGGCTACGATACGATTGAGCTGTTCGATCTCATCCTGCTTCAGGTAGTTTTTAGTAGTACTGACATCACCCTTGCGGACAACCGAACCTTTCCACGAGGTAAGACCCATATTAGGCTGGTTTGGGTCACTGCGAAATTGCACGCCCCGTGGTGAACGCACCCGAAAACCAACAGCCAGGATCATGTCCAAATTATAGTGAATGGTGCTATATACCTTGCCGTCAGCAGCAGTTCGTCGGAAATTCCGACAAACTGAATCTTTGTTCAGCTCCTGGTCATCAAAGATGTTGAGAATGTGTTCAGCGATGGTAGATCGTCCCTTAGCAAATAATTCAGCGAGATCATCCTGAGTCAACTGGTGAAGCTACCTCCACAGCTGCTGGTGATCTTGGAATTTCTCAAGACACAGAACATAGATGTTGGCGATATTCTTCGGCGAGTGATGATCTCAGTACTGTTGTTAGTTTCTTTTGAATACACCATCGAAGCGATTGGCATAATCGGCAATGGTATTGTCGGAAAAATCGACAGAAGCGTTGATGTGTGGGAAGTTCTAAAGAATTTGGGGCCGAATTACAAGGACGCATCGAGTGGGTTGTTTGATCTGCGTGGGCATATTATCTACACGCTATCACTCCTCGCTTATCTCATTGCTTACTTAGGTTTTTTTGTCACTGAATCGCTAATGCATTTTGTTTGGGTGGTGCTCTATACCTTATCGCCACTGATGATCTTGGCTTATGTAGCAAAGGCAACGGCTAACGTCACCGCGAATTTATACAAGGGGTTAGTGAAAGTCGTTGTTTGGAAAATAATGTGGACAGTGCTTAGTGTGCTGCTGCTAAAGCTGGCGATGGAGCATCAGACAAGCAACATGGAAGACTACTTAGCGGCAATCATCCTTAACCTGTGCATCGGGCTGAGTATGCTGTTTATTCCTCTCGCTACACGTTCATTGATCAACGATGGACTTGAAACAGCGGCATCAGGATTAGCTCTTGCTCCTGCCACAGCGGCGGTAGGTGCAGCCAAGCTTTACGCTAAACAAGCAGCTAAACAGGGTGTAGCCAAGACGTGGGGCGCAGGCAAGTTTATGGCTCGCCCCGTGCTAAATCATGTCGGCAGAGGGGTAACTAAATTTCGTGAAGGTCTCGGCAAATTCAAATGAGCACATATACGTTAACTTTTATACGTTAACTTTTTGGAGGACATATTGTTATGAAAAAAACTAATTCACTACGGGCATGGACGGACATCAATTCACTGCTACGCACTCACAAGTTGATCAACTTGGGGTTGGTGGTGGTGTGTGTGCTACAGGTGTTCGTCATCGGTTGGATGTATGTAGCTGATCCCATCGTCGTTATTAAGAACGGTGAGCATCAACAGTATCTGGCAGGACAGAGGGAAAGCTTACCGATGTAGATAAGGCAAGACAGCTGCGCATCGTTGACATGCAGCTTAAGAACAGAACTATGGGAAAGGTTGACCTTGCTGCAGCAAGAATTTTTGCAACACGTAGAGGCAAGCCCTTACCGAAGCAAGGTTATGTGATTGAGAAGGAGGAATTGAAGGCGGGTGAAGCTTCAAAGGCGAAGCAGAGGCACAGCGACAAGCGGCTGAACTCAGCAATGTGCAGGAGTATGTCACCATTCCTGCAGGCAAAGAAATGATTGTCAATCTTTTATCTACCTATACGCATATTCGCTAACGCAACGTGGCCTTACCAAAATTAAACCGATGTTGCCGTATATGGTGACAACCAAGACAACTTTAAGTGAATGCCCGTCACATGACATTTCCTTGAACGACATCCGCAAAGCATTTGAAGCAAAAGATGCAGTTCAAAGCTATTACAGCGAAAATGTTCTGCAAACATGCACGGGGTTCAAATCGGACAGACAGTTTAGGCCATTTGTGGAACTGAACAGTGACGCAATGGCAGAGGTAGACACAAGAATAGGGGTGCTGAACTTAGCCATCGAGTTCGATACGACGGTCAAAAGTAAAGATCGTTATCGTCAGAAGGTCAATGCCTACTATGTCAAGCGTGGTGTTGACGGAGTGCTTTACATCTGTGCAAGCAAGCACATTCTGAACACTCTGCACAAGGTAGATAGGGAGGTGTCGGATCGCCATAAGTGCAAGCATAAATTGTATTTTGCTTTGCTCGCAGATGTCGCTGGTGCGACTGGTGAATTGACTTTCACGAATGCGAAGAAGGGAATTTTCGTTGTCAGCTCCTGACGTTGACAAGGAGTGCTTCGATTGGGAGGTTAGAGGCAATCAGCTAGTCCAACAACACTGTGTGTGGACGATACGCGGCAACGCCGCATGGTTGCCAAGCACAAGGAAGCGTAGATGAGCGCAAAACAGAAGAGCGAAGTACGCAGGGTGCTGCTAGGAAGGGAACAGGCAAGTCTCGTCGCTGAACTGGTGGCAAAGTTGCGCAGCAACTACTGCAAGGTGGATAGCTCGAAGCTTGCCAATCAGATCGTGGCGACCTTCTTTCAGAAGTATGCAGCACAGGAGTATGACAATATAGCGGTGAAGTTCTTTGACAAGCGCGGCTATCTGCGCAAGCTAATCAACACTGAAGCCGAGAAAATCTTGCGGCAAGTGGCAGAGAATGCCCCAGAGTTTCAGAAGAGCATAGCTGACTACTCAGCACGCAAGGACAGCACTATCGACTTGGTGAAGGGAAAAGTTACGGAGATCGACACGAAGCTAGGTGAATTGGAAGATGAGAGGCAACGCCTAGACCGCCGTTTGAACTTTCTGCTCGAAGATGACGATCTGGAAATGGCACGCTCTTTCAGAGAAGAGTATAAGGAGCGGGTTTCTGCCATGAAAGGCGAGGAGAGGGAGCTTATCAGCAAGAAGAAACAGCTACGCCGCCTTTTGCATCGCTCGCTTCCTAGCTCGCTGCATGCACTCAGGCATATTCGTTGTGCAAACGAGTGGCAAAAGCACACTCACAAGGCTATCAACTACGTCAAGAAGAAGGATTGGCTTTCGCTCAAGTCTACCTACAGGCAGCTGTTCAAAAAAATTATCGTCCAGCCTTTGGACGGTGAGAGGGTGCAGCTGGAGTTTGTTTTCAACAACACATCCTCACCTGAAAACTCAGGTGAGGACACATTCTGTGTGTACGCTGGGAGAGCGGTCTGTGTTTGCCAAGATGCAGAATCCGAACTCAATCGCAAATTATTAATGGAATTAGATAGCTATCTCACTTCTGTGTTCATTCCTGAAAGTGTACTCAGACAAAAATATATCGAAAATCGGCTCTCAACAAGAGCTATAGCCAGTGAATTTGCGTGCTCAAAAACATACATCAGAAGCTTGCTTCTGAAATACAACATCCCTATGCGAAAGACATCGGACTACCGCGGTTCTAAGTGGTATGCCTACGGCAAGCGGCGGGTCGGTGGAAGAACCGTAGATCACAAGGCCGAACTGCGTACCATTGACACCATCAGGACGATGTATGCTGAGGGGATTAGCACAAACGCCATCGCAAGGTTCTTGAACTCCATGAAGATACCAACCAAACAGCAAGGTAAAGGCTGGCACAACTGCACGGTCGCCGAGATCCTCAAAAGAGAAGGTGTGTATATTTCGGGGAAAGTGCTAGTATAGGTAGGTGTCCTTTTGCCAAGAAACTGCAGGAGTAGGCATTTGAGCAGGAAAAAACAAAAATCTGTCTTGCGGGAAGGGCACAACCTGCACGACGGATTTTTCAAAAAAATATTCAAAAATACTAATTATCTCATGCAGTTATTGCGAATGATCTTTCCGCCCAAGTTTATCGCCGCTCTTGATGCAGAGAGCCTGACTATCAAGGATGGCATACTGTTGAAGCGAGCTGGTGGGGAGATACGCACCGACCTTACCGCAGAGGCTCGATTTAAGGGCACTGATACAGAGATCGCGATAACCTTCATTCTGGAGCACAAGAGCTATCGTGACCCTGAAGTGATTCTACAGACGATGGAGTATTATCTGATCGCTCGTCGTGAGCAGCTCAAGCGCAAGTCAAGGAGAAAGGGAGCAGTTCGCAACTTAGTTCTCCCTGTAGTTTTAATATGTTGTAAGGATAAGGACTTCGAGCCGCCTAAAGATGATCTATCGCTTGAATTTGGCGACGAAGAAATCCCGCCTGTCTTGGAGGAGTATAGGTATTTGTTCCGACATATGCCGTGTTTGACGGTGAATTTACGCAAGCTACAGCTCGATAATTTCTGGGAGGATGCGAAGTGTGCGGTAACCGCGGTGCAGGGCATGTCCGAGGTGTGGCATGCGAATGATGATACGGTAGCTGCGTTGCTGACCAAAGGCCGCTTGCTTTCCCCCGAAGATGGGGCTTTTATACTAGAAAACCTAAGCGTATACTACGAAAATGCCGATAACGCGATCGGAGAAGGTGATTTCTATCGTGTTGATCGGGAAAGGTGGCCAGACTTGGCACAGGAAGAGAGGTTAGAGACCATGCTAGAGACACAGAGCGATAGGGCTAAGCAACTCGGCATCGAACAGGGCAAGCAACTCGGTATCGAGCAGGGCAAGCAGCAGGGGAAACAACTTGGCATCGAACAAGGAAAGTTGGAGATGGTTAGGCGTTTCTTGATGGAAGGCGTAGATGAGCGGATAATCTGCAAAGCTTCGCAGCTCTCAAAGCAAGAACTGGCGAAGATTAAGCGCGATCTTAATCGGAGCTAGGCGAGATTTACTAGAGATAGAGATGCATAGCCACTTGTTCCATCTCAAACCTAAACTTTCTCCATACCACGCTACAGGTAGATAAACACGCATCGCTCGTTGCAGCGGCAGGCAGTTATTGCAAATTTTGCAACAACTGTTTGCAAGTGAGCTAGCTCTGGTGCTTGGAAGGAGAAAACAGAGCATCCTAATTGTGGTCACTAGTCCGCGGAGTTAACCCCGTTCAAAGCCAGCAACGAGTTAGACCGAGTATCAGACTGACAATACTACACAGTTGCTAATGCCACTACCAGTGCGACGAGGAGCGGGAAATAGAACAAGGCAACCGACCATGAGCACGCCGTTTTGAAAGTAGAGCCAACACAACCAAGATACGGCTTAGGATCGAGATCGAACATCCTGACATCCTCTCTAGCAACAGTCGCCTCGTATAGTTTTATATACGCCCGCTCTAGCCTCAAATACTTAGCATCCTGCCACCACATGAAGATAAAAGGAATGACACCAGCAATGCCTGCTACAATTGGCGCATCGCCAAACTTTCCAAACGCAGCCACAACAGGGACAAGTGCCATCGTCCACCGCTTTATCAGACCACTGTTGCCAGCCATGCGGCTAATTATGTTCTGAATCAACTTCAGATGTTCTATCCTGTCACTGTTCAACGGCTAACTCCTTCCTGCTTGCTCGGCAGCTGTCTCGATCCATCTTGGCAGATTAGCCAGCCCATTGTCGATTATCCAATCGTAGTAACAACAGCACGGATAAACCAACTGGCCATGTGCAGGGGCAAAGTTAAAGTGTTTTGCAAACGGGTCCTCGCCCTTGTCATCGGTAGCATCAGTCCTAAAATCCTTGACGTTGTGAATGTAAATGCCCAGAAGCCCGTTTTTCCTGTCGATACTCTGTGCTATTTCATACCTTACCCATCGACTGCTTGCCGTATCAGCTCCAATCAAAACTACAGTAACAGACGTTCCTTTCAGTTGTTCATTGATCCAGCCCCTAATAGCATCGTCTCCACGCTGCTTGATCGACTCCCAGTCGGCGGCATCAAGAAACTTAGATGTCTTGCCTTTGGTTAGCCAGCTGTTGCGGATTTGGCCAATCCTGCCAACATCCCCTGCGTAGTGAAAGCTGAAGAACACTCGCCTCATAAGTTCAATCTCCAAGCAACATACCACCTAGCCAGCCAACCACCGCAGCTAGACATAAAGCAATTACCTAGATTTTTCAGCAAGTTCAACCCCCCATCCTCGAATATTAGTGCCGTTTCGTAGTTATCGGGTGTGGCGAGTCACGAACAGGATGGCGACGGCGAGGCAGGGACACGTTGTGAGCCGTAACTGCGTAGGAAATAAAGCAACGTAGAGGCTTGACTTGGGCGGTTTCGGACTTACCCTTAGGTGGATGGGGGCTGCAAAGATAGTAGCTGGCAGATGCAGAGGCGAGCAAGCAACCCTCAAAGATTGCGGCAAGCACAAGGTCATTGGTCATGGTGAAGTGGTTTGACAGACGCGTGAGCATAGTCAGTTTTGGTGCGAATTTTCTAGGTTGAGAGGTTTTCATGGGCAGGAAGATATTTGTCAGCTACAAGCACAACGACACGGCAGTGGCAACAATTGATGGTTACCAGACAACTGCCAGAGACTATGTTGATGTGCTGGAGAGGTGTTTTAAAGGCGACCATATCTACAAGGAGGAAAGGGACGGTGACGATTTCAGTGCCTTTAAGGACGAAACGATAGCCTCGCATCTTCGTGGTAAAATTTTCGGCAGTAGCTTAACGATTGTTCTGATCTCCAAAGGTATGAAAGACACTTACGTGAGCGAGAGCAATCAGTGGATACCATGGGAAATTTCCTACTCCCTGAAGGAGATGAGCAGAGGTGGTCGCACAAGTACCCCCAACGCTATGTTGGCTGTTGTTTTGCCTAATGAGAGCGGAAGATATGATTATTTTATTCAAAAATCTTGTTCGTGTGGATGCTGTAGTTACCGAACAAAGTTTTTGTTTAAAATTTTACGACGGAATATGTTTAACCTAAAAAATCCAGAGCTAGAAAATTGTCACCTATGCGGTACAACAATTCACCGTGACCAGTATCACTCCTACGTTCACGTAGTCACATGGGGAGCATTTATTTCAAAGCCAAATTTCTACATAGAGATAGCACTCGAAATAAAAGAAGACTCCAACTCTTACAACATCACGAAGGAAGTTACTTAAAGCAAGGAACTATCGCGGCAGAAGATACCCAGCGAATATTTTCCATTAAGGCACTCCACATACTGCCACATCTATAAATCCAGATTTTGCTAAAGATTTCCCTAGAGTAAACCGCAAAGGAGTATGACAAGCACATTGGGTGTGTTTGCTGTCCAAGTGTTGTTGTATCCACATCTTTTATATGAGGCAGCACATGAGTTTTCGCTTTATCCATACTGCTGATTTACAAATCGGAAAAAAATTCGGAAGATTTCCTGATAATATCGCTACAAAGTTGCAAGACGCACGTCTGGAGGTAGTGAGAAAGCTTGCTAATCTAGCAACTGAACGTAACACTGATGCTATTCTTGTTGCTGGTGACTGCTTTGAAACTATCTCTGTGTCTGATGAAACATTACGCCGTTTTAAGGTTATGACTGAAAATTTCAGTGGTAAGTGGCTACTTCTGCCGGGCAACCATGACTACGCGGCAGCAGAATCTCCCTGGAGCAGGCTTAGAATGCTGAAATTACCTGATAACATTTTCATTGTTGATGAACCAAAACCACTCATACTTGATGATAAAGCAGTAATTTTGCCAGCTCCACTAAGAAGGCAAAGAGAGGTTGCTGACTTGACAGAGTGGTTTGACGGCCATAGTAGCTACAAGGATCTGATCAGAGTTGGTCTAGCACATGGATCAGTAGAAGGAATTTTGCCAGAGAGTAACAATGTTGCTAACCCGATAGCAGTTAATAGGTGTGAACGAGCAAACTTAGACTACCTCGCACTAGGTGACTGGCATGGTCACAAAAAAATTTCTGAAAAAATGTGGTATGCTGGCACACCAGAGCCTGATAGATTTCCTCCTAACAACAAACCTGGCTACGTGCTTGATGTTAAGATTGATCACGCGGGGGTTTCACCGAAAGTTGAGCCTGTGCCAGTTGCAAAGTATCACTGGAGAGAAAGGAGTGTAGAAATTTTATCTGGTACTGTTGATGAAGTAAAAAAAATATTTGCTGATGAAAACCTAGATTGCACAGTTTTAAAACTAAAATTAAGCGGAATTGTGGATCTAGTAACATCTACAAGTATTGAAGATGACTGCGAGGAACTACGCGCTAGAGTTCTGCATCTAGATTTGATTAATAAGTTATATTTAGAGCCTAGTCCCAGTGATTTCGATAATCTCAATGCTTCAGGGTTTGTTGGTATTGCTTTTGATAAATTGAAGGAAATGCAGTCTGATCAGGCAAAACGTGCACTGTCTCTGCTTTATAGACTGTATGACCAGAACAAGGGATAAACATAAGTGTACATACGTAGAATTATGGTGCACAATTTCCGTAAATTTACTTCACCGCGTGAGATAAAAGATATTGATGATGGTGTTACAGTTATTGCTGGTAATAACGAAGAGGGAAAAAGCACGCTGTTTAATGCTATGCGCAGTGCTATATTTGAAAGACATAATATGACTGGGAAGCCGCGTGAGGCGATGTTTCCTTCTGGCTCTAAAGTTAGGGTGGAAGTTCAACTTGACTTTGAACTTGGCAAAAAACTGTACCGTTTGGAGAAAAATTTTGGCCAAAGGCCAGTTGCTATTCTAAAAAAGCCAGATGATTCTATTTTGGAAGGTAGCGCAGCAGAAGGGGAATTGAGTAAGTTACTAAATTTTCGTGTCCCTAATCGAGAATCAAAACACAATGACCGAGGTTTACTAGGTTTCTTCTGGCTCGAACAAGGACATAACTTATATAAACTTAATCTTGCAGAAACAGGAAGAGAAAAGCTGCGCACCTCGTTAGAAAGAGAAGTTGGTGATGTTATGGGAGGATCGTTAGGAAGCAAAATCATTCAAGCAGCGAAAGAAAAACGTAATGAGTTATTGACCGTAGGTGGCAAGCCTAAAAAAGGCGGTGATCTCTATAATGCCGAGGAAGAAAATAACAAGAGAGCTAAAGAAGCTGATAAACAAGCAAAAAAAGAAGAAGAATATCAACAAGACATAGAAGGTTTGGAAAAGGTCAGGCAGGGGCTACGGCAAATTCAAGACGGTGGTGATTTAGAAGAAGCACAGCGTGAACTTAACAATGCGAAAGATGAACAAAAAAAAATCGAAGCTCTACGGCAACAAAGCGAAAATGCTGAACATGAAATCAACCGAGCCGAAGGTGAGTTGAAAATTACTCGCAATCGTTGGAAGCAACACCAGAAATTAATTGATGAAGTAAGGGAGTATAAGACCAAAATAGAAGGAATTAATAAAGAACTGGATAAACACATACAAACAGATCTAGATACCCAGCTTAAGAAGGCTAAATCTGATTTAGAATTAGCTACCAAAAACAAGAAGAATGCTGAACTACAACAAGCACTGGCAAATATACATAAGCTTGAACAAGATGTGTCTAATCTCAACAAGAAGCTCACTGAGATCACCAAACTCAACGAACAGCTACAAGCAGCAAAAGCAGAACAAGACTCTGCTAAGGTAAATCAACAGTGTTTTAAAAACTTGAAAAGCATTAGCGATGAGGTAGATAAACTAAAAGGTGAAATAAGTGCTGCTGCAACACATGTGCAATTTTTGCCAATAGAAAACCAAAGAGTGACCAATAGCAAGGGCAATATTGCACCGAACCAGCAAGTAGAGGTGAGTGAGAAAGAATGCTTTACATTAGATGGTTTCGGGATGATAGAAATTGAGCCCGCGGTAGCCGGGTTAGCTAACAAGCAACAGTCATTAGCCAACAGAACTAATGAATTGGATGCTGCCCTTGCTAAAATAGGAGTTAAGAATATGGAAGAAGCGAAATCTCATTTCGAGGCTTATCAGCAAGCAAGAAATAAGATCGAAGTAGTCGAAATTCGTATAAGTAGCTCACATAACATAGATACATTGCATTCTGATTATAATCGGAAGAAAGCAATGCTGGAAAGCCTTCGTAATGATGTTGGTAATATAGAAAACACTGAGATAATTGACGTAGACAAAGCCGAACAGCTTATGGGATCTGTTGCAAAAGAAGAGGACAAGGCTAGAGAAGCCTTGTCCGTAGCTCAACAAAAAAAGCATGCACAAGAAAATTATCTTCGCCAATGCAAAGGTGAATCGCTAGGAATAACTAAAATTCTTAATGAAAAAAAAGAGGAACTGGAAAATGCACGCCTAGAAAATAGCGACGAAAAGCTGGTTGCTGAAATTAAACAATGCGAAACACAGGTGGACAATAAGAAAAAAATAAAAGAAGATGTAGATAAAAAAATTGCAGCAGCTAATCCAGATAAAATTCAACTAAGGATAGAAAAATACAGAGATACAATCAAAAACATTGAAAGTAGACGAGCAGAACTTGAAAAAAATGAGATTGAAATAAGAACAAGGCTTTCTACCAAAGGAGAAGATGGTGTTGGCGAAAGCCTACAAGCAGCTCGTGGAGCTGCAGAAAAAGCAAAGGAAAACCTAGAGCGGGTAAAGCAAGAGGCAGACGCATGGGAATTACTAGTTAACACCCTCAATGAGGCAGAGCGTGAGGCTAAAGAAATGTTTGTTGCTCCAGTTTTAGAGCACATATCACCATTCTTAGATTTGCTCTTTCCAGGAGCAAAACCAATCTTCAACGAAGAAAATATGGAAATCAAAGAATTACAAAGAGATAGCAAAGAAGAACCTTTTCTCAACCTAAGTATTGGCACACGAGAGCAATTATCTATTCTTGTGCGTCTTGCTCTCGCGGTATATCTGAAAGAAAAAGGCTATCCATCAATGGTCATTCTTGATGATGCTTTAGTATATGCAGATGATGACCGCTTTGAACGTATGCAGCTTGCCTTACGCAAAGCTGCAAAAAGTGTGCAAATAATAATTTTAACCTGTCGCTCTCGTGATTGGAAACAATCGGGATTTCCCATTCGCGACCTTGCTAACGCGTTGAGAGCAAATGAATGAGGAGTTTGTTTTGAAGCACAGAGAATGGAATGATACGATAGCGGATTTGTTAGATTACCAATGTGACCTTGATTTAAAAAACATACTGGAAAGTTGCGATTACGACCAAGTAAAAGCAAAAAGAGAAGATAAGAACCGTATAAGGGATTTGCAAAAGGTATGTGCTAAGCTGGACAGTAGAAAAATGTCTAGTCGTGCTTTCAGGAGAAAAAGTAGCTACAAAATTGACTACAAACATGAGTTAAATCGAGAACAACTTGCCGCGGTTTCTTTGATGGAAAAGCCATGTCTGGTTATAGCTGGTGCTGGGAGTGGAAAAACAAGAGTTATTGTATATAAAGTTGCTTATCTGATTGAAAACGGAGTACCAGCCAACAACATATTGTTGCTAACTTTCACTAGTAAGGCGGCAGACGAGATGCTAAATAGAGTCAATATGTTGTTAGGTAAAAGATCTAATAATGTGTTGGGAGGAACTTTTCATTCCTTTGCCAACTATACTCTTCGTAAATATGGTATGCTAGCTGGAATTCGACCTAACTTTACCATAATGGACGCAAAGGATGCAGAAGACACCCTCTCCATGATTAAAGATGAATGTGAATTCAAAAAGAGAAGCAAACCATTTCCACCAAAAAAAACGCTGCGAGAGATTATTTCTAAGTCTAGAAACATGCAAATTTCCATAAATAAAGTTGTATGTAAATATTTTTTCAAATACAAATATTTTATAAGTGAGATAACTCAACTGAATAATGAGTTCCAAGTATACAAGAAAAAACAAAATATTTTTGATTACGATGACCTGATGGATGTCTTGCAAGATTCTATGAGAGATAATGAGTTATTTAGAAAAAAAATATATAGGGATGTGAAATATGTGCTTGTAGATGAATATCAAGATACGAACAACATACAAAGAGAGGTATCTGAGCTTTTGATCGGAGATAAAAAGACGATCACAGTAGTCGGAGATGATGCACAGAGCATCTATTCTTTTCGGGGTGCAAACTACGAGAATATCTTACGATTTCCGCAGTACTTTCCTGACTGTGAAGTTGTGAAAGTTGAACAAAACTACAGAAGCGGACAAAAGATTCTAGACTTCACTAATGAGATAGTTTCAAACGCCCAGATAGGTTTCAAAAAGAAATTATATACCAGAAGATACACAGGCAAAAAACCTGTCATTAAAAATTTTGCAGATGACGTGACAGAAGCGGATTTTATAGCAGATAGCATCATAAGTATCAGGGCTAATGATCTATATTATTCTGATTTTGCAGTATTAACACGAAATAGTAGACAATCGGATAGCGTGGAAGCAGAGTTTGTGAAGCGGGGTATCCCTTACATAGTGGTGGGAGGGATAAAATTTAACGAGAGAAGACATATCCGTGATGTTATAGCATTTTTGAAAATTTTACTTAACCCGATTGATGCAGTAGCTTGGCACCGAGTTTTGAAGCTCGTTGGTGGTATAGGAGATGTTAGAGCCAGTGAAATTGTTGAAGCAATAAAAGCAAATAGGGGATTGGTAGACTTCAGCACATTTAAAGACAGGAATTATTATACAGAGATAAAAAAATACGAGAAATTTTACAGAAAAGCAGATATAGAGACTCCTCCATCCCAACTGATAAAAGATATTTTGAAGTTCTACCGTAGCCTGCTTAAACAGGTTGAATCTGATAAATACAAGGACAGTCTTAAAGATGTCAAGGTGCTAACTGATATCGCTTCCAAATACGACAATTTGGAAAAATTCTTGTCAGATTTTGCCTTAGAACCTCCCAACCGCTGGCAAGATAAGAACGTACCACAAGAAGGAGAAGAGGAGAAAGGCGTGACTATTTCGACCATTCACTCAGCCAAAGGTTTGGAGTGGCACACTGTATTTATTCCACATGCCCTCGACGGTATGATCCCTTCCACAAAATCGTTGAATTCATTTGCAGAACTGGAAGAAGAGCGACGGGTTTTCTATGTTGCCGCAAGCAGAGCAAAAGAAAACCTTTTTATCACTATGCCAGCTTATGTTTACAGTTATGATGGTGTCCTAGATAAACCGTCGAGATTCATTAAAGAGATAAACGAAAATTGCTACGACACAGAGAAGAAGCGTTGAGGCAGAAGCAAGACATGATAATCTTTCCATCTGAATAATCATTTCAAACTAATTCTTTCTTACCCAAAAACTTCTTTGAGATTTTTAAATGCTTTGTTGCAAGCCCCCACTAAGTAGTCATAGTGCTTCCAGTAGCTACCATACTTCTCAAGAGCTTCTGCCTTAAGTTCCTTCTCTTCTTGCTTGTCTTTTTCCTCAAGTTGCTCGTGCGCTGGTGAAGTCTTGTTTCGCAATTTCTTAAGCTCTCGCAGAGGGGCAAGAACTTCACTGGCATCTTTATAGCCTAGTGCCACCAAACATTCTTCAAGAAAGTTCAACGACCCATTCACTCCCCTAACATCTTGCCCTATAGCCTTAAGTTTGGATTTTAGCCAACTATCTTGCAAGCCCTCAATAACAAGTCGGTTCAGTGATAAAATTTCTCGCTCCCAGTCTGCTGAGTCGTTCAAAGATTTTACGATGGGATAATTTATTTGATGGATACGATCTAGCGAACCTGTCCTCCACCACGAACACTTTGATTCGTGTAACTTTTGCAGTGTCTCCTTGAGATCACTAAGTGATCTCCGTGAATAGTCCCAACTCCCCTTGATCTGGGCTTCAAAAAATCCCTTGTTTAGCACACTTTCAAGAATCTGTTCTGGCTCTTGATCAAGGTCTGTAATAGTAGGCCGCGGTTCTTCGTTATACAATTTCCAGTGCTGCTGTTCTTTGTAGGGCATCTTTCCTAAATCAACTAACCAAACACAAACCTGACCATTATCGTTGATACAGTAAGGGGTACCATCAACATCATACTCGTTAAAACTATATTTAGTTTGGTCAGATTTATATCTTGCCAAAACCTCTTGGCGGAAAAATGCGGGTAAAAGCTTATACGTATCTGGTGAGCATGACATTTCCACAATTCTCTTGTTTTGCCACTCTAGGACGGTGAAGGTCTCGTAATTTTTTTCTCCAATGAAATTAATCCCTACAGTTTCAGCAGCTTCTTTCTTGGACATAGCAGATTTCAGAAGTTGAACCCCTCTGTAAAAATCACCAACCATCCCTCGGCTAATTTGGTGGTACATGTGAGGAAACTTCATGGCCTTAAAGTACGCTGGAAAGTCAAACATCCGCACCAAAACAGAGCTAGTTAAAGCCGCGTATGCTGAGAGAAGATTTCGATCAAATAGGACTACAAGCCCATTCCTCTTTTTCTTCTCTTCTAGTATTTCCACTATCCTAATGAACGGTTTAACATCGCCGTTTTTATCTGGCATGAACCATGCTTTTTGGTCAGGTCTGTAGTGAAGATCCATCGAGTGGGTAAATTTTTGTGATATTTCTACACATCTCTGGTTATCCGCAACTTCTTCGGAATATCGTATAAATACAAGTTGCTCTCCCTTTGCCAACGTTTTACTGCCAGAATCAGCCAACGGTGCTTCAATCCATGTGTCCGAGTTACACGAGGTTACACGCCAGCTATGATAGGGGTTATACTGCCACTTCAAAAGATCGTCGGTGTCTAGTGGCTTAAGTGCCTGTTCAGGGACGAGCACACCGTGGATAAACACTTTATCCAGCCCCAAATAGACCACGCACCAATCATCTTCTGCGTTCTGATATAAGAACTTCATGGCATCGTTGTTTTGCTCTAGCCACTCTTTAAATTCATCCGTCCCAACTTCAGGGACATTCGACAGTTGTCGTAGCTTTTCTAGTAAATTTTTCACTCACAAATTCCTTGCTATGATAAAAATTACGGCAAGCATACCTCGCTCACCGACAAAGTAATTTACCTCGTCGTATTGCACTTATCAAGAGCAAGAAAGCTACTTGTTCTAGCTCACAATGCCTGTCACGGGTTGATCATGTCAAAAGCGGAGAACGCAATCGCTGTATCAACCGCTAACACCAAAGCCGCTAGCCACACAAAACACCCGCAGCTTACCTTTGAGCGTGCACCGAGCAAGCACGCCCTGCGCCGCTTTAGGCCGCGTTTGAGCAGTGCTAGCTCTCCCTTCGTCCACCATATTTCTTAACCTATCTAGGCATCTGGCGTGTCTCGTTATTGTCTTTTAGCACAACATATTAATATAAAAGATAAATATCATGCGTTTACTATTAGACAACATAAGGTCATGACACCACCTACACACATTTCTTGGTATCTATGTCATCAGCAGACAGTATCGCATTGAAATTAATGCTTGACGTGTGGATGTGCAGTTAGTAGCGTGTCTTTAAGCTAATGGGTGAGACATGGGAGCGGGCGTATAAGGCAACATAGGAGGCTACCATGTCAACAGTAGCGGCGAACTTGGGGACTGAACAGTTCCGCATCACAGCAGAGGACACACCGAAGACCTACCGCGTTTACATGCAGTACCCCGTCGAGGTGACTGAATGCTGGATAAATGTCGGGGCGGGAAGAAAAATCGATGCAGGAGTTAAAACTAGCGTCGGAGAGATCCTTGAGGAAACTCTCTTTAAGATGATCAGCGATGCGTTTCTGGCAGATGGAGCAGCGATTGAAGATCCAAGCTTACCTTCTGGTTTGAGGCCGATTCGGGGTGTATTGCGATCGAGTGGTTTATCAAAGCTGGAGAAAATCGAAGTGGCAGCATTGAAGGCCAGATATATCGCCCACCTTGCGGAACAGCAAGGTGTAGACAATATATCAGGTGGGCACGCCACCTCTGGTATCATACCCACTAGCATTGCCCTAAAAGCCAAGGATATGCTTATCAAGGCAACCGAAATGATGTTATCCGCAGGAAAACTTGTTGGCCAAGACGATGTGTGTCATGTTAGAATGTCTACGTTGTTCCAGATAGATCTTGTAGAACGAGAAAAGGAGAGCTAGTTGTGAAAATCTTGGTAGTATTGGCTTGTTTGGCTCTAGGATCAGCGGCTTTGGCCGGTGGTGGAGACGTGTTCTCTAAACCACGTGACATTACTTCCATATCTGGTGGTGGTGGAGACGTGTTTGCTCCATCTCCCAAAGGACATGGGGGTGTGTTCTCTAAACCACGTGAGGTTATCTCCACAGCTGGTGGACATGGCGATGTATTCACTCCAGTAGCTAACTAAATACACAGAACTAATCAGATGTTGCGACGGGGAAACAGCTTCTCCGTCCGCATCTCGCTTTGGCACATTTGCGATCCCTCCTGAAGCTACAGCGAAGAGAAGGCAAATAGCTTCTTCATATCTGAATCAACATCCTTTTGCTTCACGAGACCGTTGTTGACCATCCCCCGCAAAATTTCTAGCCCGATTCTGGCTCTCTCCTTGTCTGGCAAGCGAGACATAGCCGCCGCCATCTCCAAATTCCAAGTTACATTGTTGCCGAACGGCGTTTTTTTCCTCCTAGATTTAGAGGCGAGCAGGGCATCAAGACCCGCGCTTGAGATAGAGGTTAGGGCTTTGTCTAGCTCTCTTGATCGGTCGTCCCTCTGGGTGATGCCAGTGTTAGATATGACCTCAGCAAATAGTGTCGCGGGATGAGTGCTAAGGAATTCCGCCAGCTTTGCCAGTAGACTTATCGACACCCCGTTGGGGCCGATAAGCTCCAGCTTGCCACGTTCAAGACGCTTCAGATAACCCTCACTAATACCCATAGCAGTAGCTAGTTTTTTCTGGGTCAACCCCTCTCTCGCCCTAACTGCCTTGAGTGTGCGCCCGAAGCCTAGCATTAATTCAGCTGTCATGTTCATATGTTACATTCCTCGAAAAAATTTTTCAAAAAAATTCCAAATTTTTCTTGGCGATTAATTTAAGAGTAGCATATAGTCTCGTAAGAAATTTAATAAAGGTATACTATTTGTTACCAAGAAACTGCTGCTCACAGGAGCACCCATCATGTACGGAATATAGACGATGCTCATAGGTATTGCCACCCCTTTTTTGCTAACTAGGCAGATAATAAGGATTATTTTCTGTTTCTGCTCCCTCGTCTGGCTAGCATGCCGCCACAAGCCCTATAGGGCTGTGTTCAACAGGAAGCAGAAGGCTAGACCGCTGATGCGCGGTCTTGTATCAGTCTATTTTGGACACTTTATCAAGGATACTAGGGCTGTATTTAACATCATAGGAGGACGTATTAATCGCCAGTTTCGGCGGAGCTACAGAAGCAACGGTGGTTTAAGAGGATAGCCGCGGCTTGGAGTGCAACAATCAACTAGGGGAGAGATCGACATGCGTAAATCACAACTGAAACCATGGCTGAACAAGGATGGCAGCATTAAAAGCGATGCCAAAATACGGAAGGCAGGCCAGCAATGGCCGCCAGGAGTGTGGGAGGCATACCTTTCTACGCTGGAGGTGGGTAGGCGAGAGGAAGTTGTTCTTTCGCCCGCTGAAATGGACACCTTTTCGACCGAAGAATATGCTGGGATGCTTCTTTCTATGTCCAGCAAAAAGAAGTTTCGCTTGCTTAAGTTTGCTCTCAAGGCATCTATCCATACACTTTCACCAAGACAGAGGGAGGTCATTGTTAGCCACTACTGGGGTGGCAAAACAGTTGCTGAAATAGCGGTAAGCATGGGGATTACCGAACAGTCGGTGCGTAAAAACATGAGGACATCCTTGTTGAAGTTGCGGGCATGTTTGACGAGTAGTTCGCTGATGAAACAGGTTATGCACGTCAAAAAAATGATGGCCGCTTGAGCACGTGAAAAACCCTGTAATATTTGGGTCTTAGGCTGCATTTGGTCGCGTTTGGTTGCGTTTTTCTGCCTTAGTGGGGGGGAAGTTTTCTTTAATCGCCAACTTTGGAGGTGTGACATGGTGGCAAAATTTTCGATGGAGGATCGGGTTATCGCCCGCTCGCTGTCGCGGAAGCTGAAGCAAAAACAGCGGCAAGCGGTGATGTTGAGGTTCTGGCATGACTGTTCGATTTTCGAGATTGCGAGATTGCTAGGGGTAACTTGGGACGAAGCGGACAGGATGATCAAAGATGCGCTTGCCAGACTGAAGCAAGGGTGTATGGCACAGCCGCATTTCTCAAGAGGGGCGGCATGATGCTTGATGTTTTCAGAGGGCGGCCTAATGCAACGGAAAAGCGCAACGCTTAATCTTGGTTGGCTTGATCCACGTGATGGCACTGTCATTCATGCGGGCGTTGGTTTCTACAACCCTACCTATGGTGAGTATCTTTTGAAGATCGACGAAGAACCAAGCGACAAGCAGTATTTTCTCAAGCCCTGTGCTTGCAAAGGTGAGCATACCAGCTACCGGCTGGAATTAGTCATCAAACGCAAAGACGGCAGTTTTTTGAAACGTCAGCTAGTCGGCACAGGCTACAGTGATAGCAATGGCAACGTGTTTATCAACTATGGCTCAAAATTTAAAACTTTAATCCTCTACGTGAAAGGAGTTTGATCATGAGAAAAGTTTTTTGGAAAATTTATCTTTTGGTGTGCAGCGGTGCAGTGCTCAACCTGCCTGATCTTGCGCTGGCATGGGGTAGCAGCGGTTTTGAAAGCCGAATTCGTTCGTTTACCGACAATTTGATGTCGGTAGTCTTGCCCGCGGTGGCCATTCTTGGTCTGCTCTATGCTGCTATGCTTGCCATGGGTGGCGACGAAGGAGCGAAGCGGCGCATGGTGCTTGTGGTCATTGCTAGCGTGGTGGGTTTTCTTGCTCCACCGATTATTCGCTGGTTTCAATCTGCGGCGGTGGGGTGAGGCAATGAAAATTAACATCTCAACAGTACAAAGAAACTTGGATGCGAAGCTTAAGATCGGCAACATCGAAGCCTTTGACCTGCTCATTGCCCTAATATGTGGGGCAATCATGAACCTGTTCTTCAGCAGCACCGCGTTAGAACTGCCGCTGGTGATTGGTGTGCCTGTGCTCATACTCGCTGTCTGCTATTTCGGCAAGCGCGGCAAGCCTGAAAAGTTTTTGCCGCATCTCCTTCGCTTCTACTTGGAGACAGGATTTTTTTCAGCAGGGGAAGAGCCAGCCAAAGTTTTACCGATGAGGAGAAGAATTCATGCGTAGTTTTGCTAGCGAATTGGATTTCTGGCATTTCGACGAAGATTTGATGGTTTTCAAAGATGGCTCACTCGGTGCAGGCTTTCAGTTAGCGGGGTTTGACCTGACTTGTGCCACAGAGGAGGCCATCAATCAGCTAAGCAGGGGGTTAGATAACTTGCTGATCTCTGCTGGTGAGGGTGTGCATTTGCAACTGTTCTATCAGCTGACCCCTGATGTTAGCCAGTTGATAGAACAGCATCAACAGCTATCGTGTGGCATGGGTGGCAATTACAAGCGTCTTGCTGAGGCACGTGTTAATTTTTATCGCAAGAACCAAGCTGAAGGGAATTATTTTGTGCCAAAGATTTTCTTTTTTGTGCGCAGCAAAGCCTTTGCACCACAGAGGCAAGGCTTGTTCACACGTGAGCAGGACTTTCAGCAACTTAGTAAGGCTGAATTCGATGGCCGTAAAGCTAAGTTCTTGCGGGAAGTGAAGGGCATTGCCTCAGCCCTTGCCGCGACGGGGCTTGCGCCACAAGTGTTAGGGCAGGAAGAATGGTTTGGACTACTGTTTGAATACTTGAATTTCGATCGTGTTGAACGAATAAGCACAGCTAGTTATCGTGAGCCGCACAGCTGCCTTGATGCTGCGGTTAGCGAGCAACTCACATTGACCGATTTCATTTGGGACAAGAACGCGATCACACTTGGCAACTACAAGTTTCGCACCATTAGCATGGCTACATTGCCCGAAGGTCAAACGTTCGCCGCAATGGCAAACATATTCGCCGCCGTGCCGTTTCACTTTTGGCTGATCCAATCCATTCATCTTTTAGATCAAACAAAAGAAAAAAGATCGCTTGAATTGAAAAGGCGCATTGCCCACTCGATGGCTTCTGGCAGCAAGAACATTAGCGATTTGGATTCAGAAAACAAACTTGGCCAGATTGAAGGTTTATTGGGGAGCTTGCTAGAAGGTTCAGAAAAACTCGTGTCGGCCGATTTCAATATCATCATCTGGGGCAAAACCAGTAGCGAACTAGACGACAAGACCGATGAGATATTGAAAACGTTTCGCTCGCTCAACCAAGCTGAAGGACTGCAAGAAACACTGGCAGGCAAAGAAGCGTTCTTGAAAGCTATGCCAAGCACCTGTCAGGGCATGCGGCATAAGAAGATGAAATCCAGCAACGCCGCACACCTGATGCCTGTCTTTGCCAACTGGACAGGTAACCCTATGCCTGTGTGTTTGCTTCCAACACGAGACGGGCAGTTGTTTTCACTCGATCCTTATGCTGAACACTTGCCCGCATGGAACGGCATAGTGTTCGGCAGTTCAGGCAGCGGCAAGAGTTATACCGTCGTTCAATTGATGGCGATGTTTTACGGCAAGGTAACCAATGGGAAGCATCCTAGAATTGTTTGGATCGACAACGGCGCATCTTCTCAACGCTTGATTGAAGTGCTCGACGGCGAGTTTTTAGATTTAAATCTCAACTCTGGCCTCTGCCTCAACATGTTTGACTTAAAGGAGGGTGAGACAACCCCAAGCCCTGATCGCATTCGCACGTTGCTAGCCGTGCTCGAAATGATTTTGGAAGACGATGACAAGCTAGCACTTGACAAGCGATCTAAGGCGTTGATCGAAGAACAGCTTCATCGTGTCTATGCTGAGGCAAAGGGCAAGACACCGACGTTATCGGATTTGAAGGCGTTGCTGGACAAGCACACAGATAAGCAGATGCGCAAGTTTGGTGATGTACTTTACAGCTGGACGGGGCAATCAGCCTATGGGCAGATGCTTGATGGCCAGACTAATGTTGAGTTGTCGAAAGATTTAGTGTCTATCGAGGTGCAGCAGCTGAGCAACTATTCAGATTTAAAAGACGTGCTATTATTGCTGCTAACCTCACACATTCAAGATGTTGCCTCTTCCGACATTGAACGTGAGTATCTGCTGATCATCGACGAAGCCGAACGTCTCTTTCAATCAGAACTAGCGCGGCAAGTAGTGATCACCTGTTATCGCACGTGGCGCAAATTCAGAAGTGGCATCTGGTGTTTAAGCCAGAACTACAAAGATTTCATGGCTGACAAAGCTCTACGCGATGCCCTGATGACCAACACCACCAGCATTATTATCTTACGGCAAAGTAAAATTGACTGGGTAGATTTTCAAAAGACTTTCGATTTCAACTCTACACAAGTCGAACGTATTAAGAGCCTATCAATCAAAAGAGGCGAATACAGCGAGTTCTACTATCTGCAAGACACACACGAAGCCATCTTACGCCTTGCACCCGAACCACTCAGTCATTGGATTGCCACTTCAGACGCTAAAGACAAGTCGTTGATTGCTGAAGCAGAGAAGCAAAATCCAACGCTGAATAAGCTTGATGTGCTTGAGCTGCTCGCTTTTGGGGAGATGGGAGTTGGAGGCAAGAAGGAAGTCAGGGGCGTTGCCCCTGAAACCCCACCAACTTTTTGTAAAAAGTTGGATCAAAAACTTTTAGTAAGGAGATAAAAATGCAAAAGAAAATTTTTTCAGTGATGTTGTCCCTGCTCATTGTCTCAGTGCCAGCTTATGGCTTTTGGGGTGATGGCGGTGCAGGTTGGGCACAAATCCCCTACTTGGCAAAGGTGCTAGCAGAAAATTACAAACGCTATACACAACTCAAAGTAATGCTGGAGCAAGCTAAGCAATCAGACAACTATTTTCGCGCTGTCCATCAAGGTTTAGAAAACATAACGGGATTATCAAAAAGCTTGGCTGTAAGTGATCATGGCGTGCTCACAGATTTAGGTGATTTTAGCGACACACTAGAAATTGTTACGCAAGTCTACGGTAGTATACCGCAATCACCTGAAGCAGCACTGCACACGCTACACGATAAAACCGCCGCAGAATCTTTGCAGATGGTGAACTCATTCAAGAGCTATTCAAAGACACAAGAAAAGAATTCGCAATCGCTCAAAATCCAAAGCCAATCGGCTTCTCCCAAAGGAGCAGCAAGAGCAACGGCCGTATCGAATGCCATGATCTTAGAAAGTGTCAACCAACTAATTCGCCTGCAAAGTCAAAGCCTCAAGATGCAAAGCGAACAACTTGCCATGCTCAACAAGCAGGATAAGCGCAAGATCGTTGCCTACCAAGAGGTTGATAAGAGCATAGGCGATGCTTTCAAAAATTTCAAACGACAAGAAAACTTGGTGAGGTTCTGATGTTTGAACAACTAGTCGCTGTCGCCAAAGACATTCGCGGTGAAATGCTCGATCTCTACTGGTTGCTACTCTTGCCTGTCGTGCTGTTGCTGATTGTTTTAGAATTTTGCAAAGCACAGCAAGATAGCATTGATATTGTCGATATTTTTCGGCGCGTGGCGGTGTCGATACTGTTGCTGCTATCGTTTGAATATACGATCAATGTTATCGGCTCGCTTGGTAACGGTATTGTTGGCAAGATCGACAAGAGTGTTGATGTTTGGGAGGTTTTGAAGAATTTGGGGCCGAATTACAAGGACGCATCGAGCGGGTTGTTTGACTTAAGAGGGCATATTCTCTACACGCTATCACTCCTTGCTTATCTCGTTGCCTACTTGGGCTTTTTTGTCACCAAATCACTGGTGCATTTTGTTTGGGTGGTGCTTTACACCTTGTCGCCACTGATGATTTTAGCTTATGTGGCAAAACCAACCGCCAACATTACCGTCAACCTTTACAAGGGATTAGTGAAAGTCGTTGTTTGGAAAATCATGTGGACAGTACTTAGCGTGTTGCTGCTGAAGCTGGCAATGGAGCACCAGACAAGCAACATGGAAGACTATTTAGCGGCAATCATCCTCAACCTGTGTATTGGCCTGAGTATGTTGTTTATCCCGTTAGCTACTCGCTCGCTGATTAACGATGGACTTGAGATGGCAGCATCGGGTTTAGCTCTTGCACCAGCAACGGCGGCTGTAGGTGCAGCAAAGTTTCACGCTAAACACGTTGCTAAACAAGGTATGGCCAAGACTTGGGGAGCAGGCAAATTTGTAGCTCGACCCGTGCTAAACCATGTTGGCAGGGGAGTAACGAAGTTTCGTGAGGGTCTCGGTAAACTTAAGTGAACAATTTTTTGGAGGACATTATGAAAAAAGCTAATTCATTGCGGGCATGGACGGACATCAACGCCCTGCTGCGCACGCACAAGTTGATCAACTTGGGGTTGGTTGTGGTGTGTGTGCTACAGGTGTTTGTCATCGGTTGGATGTATGTAGCCGATCCCATCGTCGTTATCAAAGAGGGCGAGCAACAACAGTATCACGCGGGACGTAGGGCAAACTTACCTATCTCGGAAGCGGCGGTTGAAGAATTTGTCAGAAAGTTTCTGCACATTCGCTATGAATGGGACAAGCTAGACCCGCAAGCAAAGCAAAAGAGCCTGTCGCCTATTGTGACCGACGGACTACAAATGAAATTATTTAAACTCTTGACGCATCTCAAGGACAAGGAGTTTCAAGACAAGGAGACTTCACAAGCAATCGTTAACATCAAAGTCAGTGTCACAAAAGAAAAAGTCGTAGTTAGCTTTGACAAGTTGTTGAGACTTGCGGATGTGCCTATTCCCGTGCCTACAACGCTATCGCTGCATATTATCAGAGGCACACCTAACATCTGGAATCCGATAGGCTTGTTGGTTAACGGTGTTATCGAGCATCAGGCGAAATAATGAAGAAACTCTTTTTGGTTTGTTTTTGGCTGTGTTGTTCGTCTGTGGTGCTGGCAAGTGGCATAAGAACTGTGCAGGTCAACAATAGCAAGATGCAGCTCATTTATTTGAAGATGGGCAGAGCAACGGTGCTGCGTTTTACAGCCAAGCCCAAGAAGGTAGTGATTGGCAATCAAAACTACTACTCGGTTGAGTTTATCGACAACGACCTAACCATTCAACCGCTTGGTAAGGTCGAAACCAATCTCTTTGTCTACACACCTTATCGCATCTATGGCTTTATCTTGAGAGTGTGCCAAAGTTGCCGCTCTGATGATTTGGTGTTTGTGAAGTGGAAGTCAAACTATCAATGGCCTAAGGTAACTGCAAAGAAGGGGCGGAAATGAAGTTTATTACAAGGCTACGGGCATTTTTTCTCAAAAAAGATGGTGGCAAAGAGGTTATCGACAAGAAAAGATTTTGGGGCGTGGTTGTTGCAGCAGTAGGAATTGGAGTTTTTACAATTATCTTTTCCGAAGCTAGCGGTGATAGCAGCGTGGTTGTCAATGCCACTGAACCGATCGAGACGGGTAATTTTGAAACGGCACAAGTATCTTTGCTCGTATCGCAAAAGGTAAGTGGCATGCTTAAAGCTTCAGAACAAAGAGTGCTTGCATCTAAGCCGCGGCAGGCAAAGCCCATGCCTAAACGCACTATGAAGATACAATACAAAGCTCCGCAGGTAATCGAAAGGAAAGGAGCAGACAGCTTCACCAGCAAGCTGCCGATTGGTGCAAATCTCATCGGCAAGTTGTTAACTGCTGTTGATACCAGAGAGAGTGAGCAGCTCTATAAGGTACTGCTCCCCTATGGTGGTAAAGGCAAGCATGGCGAGGGCATCCCGAAGAATTCTATTTTGTTTGGCACGATCAATTATCCCAACAAAGGAAGGAAGGTTTTCATGCAGTTTTCAAAAGCGTTATTGCCTGATGGCAGAGAGGTTGAGTTGAAGGCACAGGCATTGAGCGCAAAGGACTATAGCCCTGGGATTGAGGGTAAATTGCACAGTGGCACGGCAACACGGGTGGCCTCAACACTAGGGCTGACAATGGTATCAGCATTCACCGACACTCTCACGGAGAAACAAGTACTCAGTGCAGAAGGAGCTGTTATCCCTAAAGCAACAGCCAAAAACGCACTCTATCAAGGCATCGCCAAAGCAAGTGAGGCAGAAGCACAGCGGCAAGCGGCTGAGCTTGGCAACGTGCAGGAATACATCACTATTCCCGCGGGGCGGGAGATGATTATCAACCTTTTAGCAACCTATCGAGGTGAGCAATGAGTAAAGCAAAAGATAATCAGGTGCTGGAAAATTTTGTTCTTATGCTGCTGTATTGTCTCTTCAATATAGCAAGAGTTTGTTGGTTTGGCTTGCGGCGAATTGACTTCAAGGACTTAAACACATGGGGATGCTTTCTGCTGATCAATGGTATTCTCATGACAGTGCTGTTTGGAATACTGAGCTATGAGCAAGCAGTAGACCTTTATTTTCCCATGGTAGGCTTGTTTGTGCTGCTCGCCGTGTTCCTTTGCGGGAGCAAGGATTTCAGAAGATATATCTTGTTTCAAAAGGCCATTGAACGGGCTGGCTTGAAAACCGCCACAGGTGAGAAGCCAAAAGTAAAAGCGATCATTCCCATAGGTGAACACCGCCTCAAGGTGATCGTCGATACCGTTGGTGTTGGTCTCAATAAGTTTCAAGCACAGAAGGATAGTTTAACCGCAGGCTTTCGCCAAAAGGTTGAAGACATCGTACATGGCAAAGATATGGGCAAGGTCGAGATCGTGCTGTGTGAGCGTGATCTGCCTAGCATGGTCGGCTTTCACGAACTCTATGACCATGTGAAAGAATCTTATTCTTTCATTATTGGGCAAAGTATGAATGGTGCAATCGTGCAGAAAATTCAATCGCTGCCGCATTTACTTATCTCTGGAGCTACGGGTGGCGGTAAATCAGTGTTCTTCCGCTCGACCATGCTTTCACTGCTGAAAAGTTCGCCGCACATTCAGCTCTATCTCTTGGATATGAAGCGAGGGGTGGAGGTCAAGGAATTCGCAGCACTACCTAATGTTAGGGTAGCGGCAGATGAAGTAGAGGCGACCAGCATTCTTGAGGCTCTAGTTGCTGAAATGCACCGCCGCTATGAACTTTTAGAGAGTAGCGGGCATAAGTCAATTGATCCAGAAAGGGACAAGCTAGATTTAATCGTGGTTGGAATAGATGAAGCGACGGTTTTATTGGGCAAAGGGGCAAGTGAAACAGCACGTAAATGTATGGGTGAACTTGCTCGTTTAGCAAGAGCAGCTGGCATTCACCTTATCCCTGCCACACAGAAACCAGTAAAGGAGGCGATTAGCACAGAGATATTAGACAATTTAACGGGGCGCATGACCTTCAGGATGATTTCAGCTGCGGCTTCAAATGTGGCGATGGGCGGAAATTTTGCACAAAAGTTACCTGCAATCAAGGGACGTGGCATGTGGAGTAATGGCAGCGAACAGAGGCAGGTGCAAGCACCTTACGTTGACGATGAATTGATTGAAGCAGAACTGGAGGTGATTAATCAAGAGTTTACAGATGGCATTAGGCAGAATTTTAATTCACTTCTAGAGGTGACAGATGATGACAAAATATCAGAGACAGCTAGCCATGTTTGAAACGAGTAGAAACATCGCCAAAGTCATCTTGGGCGAACGGGACTGGCGGATAATGTGTTCGCTGTTTGAGAACAAAATCATCAGCAGAGAGCAGATAAACAAGCAATTTTTCTCTGGTGTGTCTAAACGCGCAGTAAACAAACGGCTGCGCAAGCTTGTTGATCTTGGTTTGATAGCGAGAATGTCAGTCATTATGGGACGTGGGGCGATGTACAGTTACTATCTAACACCGCGTGGCCTTACTAAAGTCAAGCCAATACTAGCATACGAAGTAAAAACGGAAAGCAGGTTAAGTGATTGTCCATTACATGACATCGCCTTGAACGACATTCGCCAAGCATTTGAGGCAAAAGGAGCGGTGCAAAGCTACTACAGCGAAAATGTTCTGCAAACATGCACGGGGTTCAAATCGGACAGACAGTTCAGGCCATTTGTGGAATTGAACAGTGACGCAATGGCTGAAGTAAATACAAGAATAGGGGTGTTGAATTTAGCTATCGAGTTCGATACGACGGTCAAAAGTAAAGATCGTTATCGCCAAAAGGTTGATGCTTACTATGTCAAGCGAGGAGTTGATGGTGTGCTTTATGTATGTGCAAGCAAGCACATTTTAGACAGGTTGCTCAAGATAGATAAGGAGGTGGCAGATCGCCATCGCCGTAAACCGAAAGTGTATTTAGCGATGTTGGGCGATGTCCTTGGCGAGCGGGACGAAATGACATTTACGAATGCTATCGGGTACATCTTTCGTGTTCGTTAGGTGCGTGAAGGGTGTTCTCAGTTCCTGTTCCAGGGATCATCCCAGTTGGAACAGGCCAATTGAGGTAACTATTGAATTTAATTATCTTTTGTTGCCAAAATTTCTTATCAGTCCAGAATTTGGGAATTATTTTTCAGTGATCATTTTTAACAACCTATTAGGAGGTTTCATGAAACAGAAGGTGATGGTGATGTGCCTGGTATTGAGTGCCGCGTTAGCGGCTGGATGTGCAACGTTGCACAGGTCTATGTCCGCAGGTGTGGGCATAGGCATGAGCACAGGAGCAGTGGCTAACATGGCAGCGACGAGCGGCAAGGGTGCGTTGAAGGGCGCACTTGTCGGCGCGGCGATCGGTGCTGCTAGCAGCTACCTGATCCACGGTGCATTACAGAAGAGGGACAGCAAGACGAGGCGGCAGACCCTGCTTAATCTCGATAAGTTCTCTGTATCTGCGCCGACAAGAGGGCAGAGCGTTCAGGACTTTCGGTTGTCCGCTCCTGACGTTGATAAGGAGTGCTACGATTGGGAGGTGCAAGGCAATCAACTAGTGCAACAACATTGCGTGTGGACAATCAGGGGTAACGCCACCTGGCAACTAAACACAAGGAGGCGATAAATGAGTGCGAAACGCAAAGGTGATGTGTGCAGGGTGCTGTTGGACAAGGAACAAGCCAGCCTAGTTAGTGAGCTGGTCGCCAAACTACGGGGTGACTATTGCAAGGTGGACAGCTCGAAGCTGCTGAACCAGATAGTGGCAATCTTCTTTCAGAAGTATGCGGCGCAGGAGTATAACAGCATCGCCGCAACGTTCTTCGACAGGCGCGGCTACCTGCGTAACCTTATTAACACCGCCCCGATCGAGGACATAGACAAGTCTATCAAGGCTTACCTCGGCAAGGGGCACACGGTGAGGGAGCGGAAGCAATGACATTGAATTCAGGAGCGTTGCGCTGTAACATTGAAGGGAGTGAGAGATAGCACATGAAAATCTGGGTAGGTGCTGCAGAAAATGCGGCGAGTTTAGAACTTGGGATTTTTTCGGTAAGAAAGCGGGTGGTCGGAATGGGCGCAATAGCGTTTGTAAGAGTTGCCGCAATCGTGCATCTTGCCACAAGCGACGGAAAAATCGGGCGAGAAAACGGGTGGTGATAGACGGTGATAATTTCGTGATTGAAAGCAAAGTAACGGGTGATCTATCTAAGGTAGACTTGGCTTCTGTGGCACGGATTATCGCCCATGCTTACAACAATCAGCAGGTGAAGCATGTATAGAAAAAGACTTAATCACAAAGAAATAAAGGCACTGGTGCTGAAGGTCGTGGCGGATTGCCGCGGCCTTGCCGACCAGCACATCAAGAACTGGCAGCCAGTCAACAAGGAGTGGCAGACGATTGAGGGTGCGGTCTACTTACGACTGTCGGATGACACGCAGGTAGCGGTTGAGCGGGGATCACTGGAGCAGCAAATTCACATTGCCATCTCTGAAGCGCAGTATCGCTCGGAACAGGAGAAGGTGAACTACAGGATCACCGAGTTTTATATCGAGCCGGGCATTACAGGAACGCATGGCAACAGACCAGAGTTCATCAGGCTACAGCATAACATCAGCTGCAAGAACCACAGTTTTGTTATCTTCAAGGAGATCGCACGGCTGGTCAGAGACCTTGAAATTTGGAAGCGTTTCTTTAGGTTGTGCCAGAGCCATGATTGCGAGATTTGCATTAGGGGACTGCCCTTCAATCCGAACGACCCTGCTTCGATCTTGCAGCTTGATCAACTGGCGGCGTTTGCTGAATTTGAATCCCGCACAACCTCCAAGCGCATCAGAGAAAGCAACCACTCTGCTTTGCTGACTTCAGGTAAGTTCAACGGTCACTATCCGCTACTGGGCTTCGATGCAGTTAGAAACGAACACGGCGAATACACAGGTAGCTACACCCCTAACAAGAAGGAACTGAAACAGGTCGAATGGATTATGGCTTCTTTCCTTAATGTGGACAGATACAATGTCCTGCTCGACCGTTGCAAAGAGAAGAGCATCAAGACTAAACGGGGGTGTGACTTCACAAGGTCTAGCATTAGAACGCTATTGACCAATCCCCGCTACATCGGCAAGTGGTATCGCAACAAGCGCAACGAAGACAAACGTCAGAACAAGCTCATGCCCTATGAACGTTTCGCAGAAGTTGAGCTAGAACATGGTTGTGTTATTGACAAAGAACTGTGGCAACGAGTGCAGGATAAGGTCAAGGAGTTGGACAAGTCGCGGGCACAGGCAACCAAGAGTTGTTACCCCCTTACTGGTCTGTTGGTCTTCAACGACGGCTCTAGGTTTACGGGCAGTAGTGCGTGGGGTAGGACGCAAAAATCGACTTACTACCACAACAAGACCAACAAGATTAGGGTGAAGGCAGAAGCGTTCGACACTGAGGCCGAGAAGATACTGCGCCAAGTGGCAGAGAATGCCCCAGAGTTTCAGAAGAGCATAGCTGACTACTCAGCACGCAAGGACAGCACTATCGACTTGGTGAAGGGAAAAGTTACGGAGATCGACACGAAGCTAGGTGAATTGGAAGATGAGAGGCAACGCCTAGACCGCCGTTTGAACTTTCTGCTCGAAGATGACGATCTGGAAATGGCACGCTCTTTCAGAGAAGAGTATAAGGAGCGGGTTTCTGCCATGAAAGGCGAGGAGAGGGAGCTTATCAGCAAGAAGAAACAGCTACGCCGCCTTTTGCATCGCTCGCTTCCTAGCTCGCTGCATGCACTCAGGCATATTCGTTGTGCAAACGAGTGGCAAAAGCACACTCACAAGGCTATCAACTACGTCAAGAAGAAGGATTGGCTTTCGCTCAAGTCTACCTACAGGCAGCTGTTCAAAAAAATTATCGTCCAGCCTTTGGACGGTGAGAGGGTGCAGCTGGAGTTTGTTTTCAACAACACATCCTCACCTGAAAACTCAGGTGAGGACACATTCTGTGTGTACGCTGGGAGAGCGGAGGCGGTGGGAATTGAACCCACGTCCACATGCCTGATGGCTAAAGCACTACATGCTTAGGTGCGTGTTTTAAGCTCTTTCCCGCAACGCCCACGACCAGGCTGCACGGGCCGTAGCCCGATTAATCTCATCCGCCACAACTCCAGACCCAAGCTATGGCGAACCAGCTGGTAGATGACATCTCCCAAAAGAGACCAGCACCCTCAAGGTCGACGGCAGCCTAAAGCTTAGGCTGCAAGTGCGTAATTGTCGCCAATTATGCAGCAGAACACCTTTTTACCGAGACGCGTTCCAAGCTCGGACATGCTCCCTAACTCACCGAATGCACCTGTCGAAGCCAGTGCGCCCCCGATAAACCTAAGGTAAGGTCATAAAAACTAATGTCAAGCATAAAATCATGCACGCACTATCCTGTGCCCAGTGCTGCCATGTTTACCGTGCATAGATCGCTAAAGAAAACACACACCGTAGCCGATCGGCTCAGACGCAGGGGTATGGCAGGGATAAGGTGGGATGCAAAAAATAACCGTAATTGTCGGGATGTCTGCTACTTCGCTATTTGTCAGCGTCAGCGGCTACGCCAACAGCTACGATCGCGGGATCAAACTATATCGCCACGCAGATTTTAAAGGAGCAGAGCGCGCTTTCCTCGAGGTGCTGCGCGGTGGGGCTAACCGTGCGACAAAAGGCCGTGTCTACAAATACATCGGTCTGAGCCAGTATATGGCAGGGCGCAAAATCGAAGCCCGCGCCAGCTTCCACAGTGCCCTAAAATACGACCCCAAGACAGAAATCTACCCAGACGAGGCACTGGATAGCTCCGTGCTAGAATTTTTTCTGCAAATCAAACAAGATAGACAAAAAGGCATCGTACTCACCACTCCGCCCTCAGCCAACAAGAAATACCCGCCGCGCGGGAAATCTACCCCCAGCAGACGTATCACCCCGAAAACGGTAACAAGGACAACTCCACGGCGAACGACGGCAGCAAAAATTGCACCGCGAGCAGTAGCCAAAAAACATCTGCGCAGAAAAGCTCGCTCCACCGCACCGATACGAGGTGGCAAACGAAGTACGAAAAACACCCAACAAACCGCAGGAAAAAAAGCTCGCGGGGACAGCTTATTCAAAGGTAAAACAAAAAAACCCCCCCGCGTTATCTTCCGCGGCAAAAGCGACAGCCGCCAGTGGCAGTCTACGCACCTCCTACCCCCTGGTAGCAACAGAAGCGGCAGCTACCCACGCGGCAAATCTGGCCTATGGCACTTCATGCCCTTCGGCGCAGGGCAGTACATGAACGATAACTACAAGCTAGGACACGCCTTCGCAGCCGCGGGCATCCTGACACTGGGCAGCTTCGTCTACCACACGTTTCGCTGGCAAACGGATCAAGGGACACTCGTAGAGCTCAAAGATGATAGAGCAAGAGATTCTCGCGAGTTCGAAGCGAACCAAGCACATGGCGATCCATGCGTGCACACCAGAGAAGCATTCGACAACTGTTGGAATCTGATTATCAGCGAGTGGGAGGACTATCTAGGTGCGCTGAAACTCTATTCCTACCTTTCCCTCGCGGGATTCGTCACCGTGTGGGTCGGTGGTGTGGTCGAAGCAATGGTCGGCCGCCCCGCCGCTCACAGCTATAGCCTGCTAGTGCCCAAAGTCCACTACGAATACGACTATCAAGGCCACCAACTAGCACTGCGGTGGCAATACCAACTACCCTAACCTGTGCCACGTTGCAGCACATCCTGCCACGACTGCCGTTACCGAGTGCCCCACCATTGACAGCCCGCATTGCTCCACAGTAGGATGGCGTGCCGCACGCGTCGGCAACGAGCGGGAATGATGGCGAAGATCGCAGTTATCGGCGGCACGGGGCTTTACGACCTGGAGGGCTTGCAAAACAAGGAGCAGCTCGCCATCGAGACACCTTTCGGTGCTCCTAGTGCGGCGTTGCGACGTGGTGAACTGGACGGGCACGAGGTGCTGTTTCTGCCGCGACACGGAGAAGGGCATCGCACCCTGCCGACGGAGATTAATTTCCGTGCCAACATCTATGCCCTGAAAATACTCGGTGTCGAGCAAGTCATCGCAGTCAGTGCGGTGGGCAGTTTGAAAGCAGAGCTCGTCCCTCAGCACTTCGTCGTGCCTGAACAGATTTATGACAACACCCGTCAGCGGGCAGCGACTTTCTTCGGCGACGGGATCGCCGCCCACGTCAGTATGGCACATCCGTTTTGTGCACACCTGTCCCTCCACCTCCACCGTGCAGCACAAAACAGCGGCACCCACGCCCATCACGGGGGCACTTACGTCTGTGTGGAGGGGCCTGCTTTTTCGCCGTGGGCTGAATCACAGCTGTACCGACAGCTCGGTTTTGATATCATCGGCATGACCGCGGCCACCGAGGCTAAACTCGCACGGGAAGCAGAGATGTGCTACGCCCTACTCGCTTGCGTTACGGACTACGATTGCTGGCATCCCAACCACGATAAAGTGAATGCAGCGGTAATCTTACGCCGCCTGCGGACAAACAGCGCAGCTGCTCAGCGTGTCGTCGCTGCTGCATTGGCACAAGGTGCACAACGTACACGTGACTGTGCGTGCGGGACAGCCCTGCAAAACGCCATCGCAACCGCACCACAACACATCAGTGCCGCCGCCAAGCGACGCCTGCAAGCATTGATCGGTAGCTACATCGAATAACTGTGAGGAGTAAGACATGCCACACCTGCTGTTGAAACATTACTGGCGTTCGAGTTGCTCATGGCGAGTGCGGTGGGCACTGGCCTTGAAGGGCTTACCCTACCAGAGCGAACATATCGACTTGCTGCAAAACGAACAGCGGAGCGCAAGTTTTCGTGTTCACAACCCCCAAGCACTCGTACCTGTACTGGTGGTCGATGGCGTGCCCTATAGCGAATCGCTCGCCATCATCGCATGGCTCGATGAGTGTTATCCACATAACCCGCTCCTACCCACATCTCCCGTCGAACGTCTCCGTACGCGGCAGTTGGCCTACCTAGTCAGCTGCGGTATCCAGCCACTGCAAAATATCAGCGCACAACAGTACTACACACGTGACCCACAAGCACGCCTGCGCTACGCCCGCCACTACATCGAACGCGGCTTGCAGGCCTGCGAACAACACTTACAACAACTCACGGCAGGCACATTCTGTTGCGGAGGACAAGTCACACTGGCCGATATATGCTTGATTCCACAAGTCTATAACGCCATGCGCTTCGCCTGCAACATGCACGCTTTTCCGCTTATCACCAGAATTTATCACCATTGTATGCAAACGCCAGCTTGCCAGGCTAGCGCACCAGAAGCACACCGCCCTTAGCCCACCGCGCGAGCCCACACGGCACAGACTCGACAGCTCCCGCCTGTGGATACCCTCCATGGCGAGGGCAATTTTGCCGCGCCGCAATTTTTTGCCAAAAAAATTCCCGCGCCGAACAGCTTGTGCCCCAAGGGTTCTATCGGTAGCAGTTTTTGCGCTAACTTAGGCCGAGCCTCGCTAGCAGATATATAGATAGTTGTTATTACTCTAATTTTTTATGTTTTTATTTTTCCTGGCAAAAAGTTTGCCGCAACTTTAACTGGCTGGTCAATGCTTGCAGCAACACACCCAGTCAGCCATAATCTGATAGTAACGTCGCGATTGGCGAGAATATATTGCGAGGCTGGGTAGCTGCCGATTGCGTGCTGCGCACAGCGCGGGCAAGCGATCTGGTCTCGCCTCCCCCCGAGAGGGGCTATCGACAAGCCGCTGCTGTTGCTAAAGCCTCACATCTTCCAGGGTATAAAACCCACAACGACGCTCGGACAACCATGTTGCAAGACGTAGCGCGCCTTTGGCAAACAAAGTGCGCGACAAAGCACGGTGCGTGATAGTAATCTCCTCGTCGTCACCGAGAAATGCCACCCGATGTTCGCCGTAAATTTTTCCGCCTCGTACCGCGCTGATCCCGATTTCGTGTGCTTGCCGCAAACCCTGCCGCTGCGTCGTAACCCCATAGCGGCTGTCCTGTTGACGAAGACGTTGGGCGATGTAAAGTGCCGTGCCACTCGGAACATCCTTCTTGCCCCGATGATGCGCCTCGCTCAGCTCGATGTCAAACGTATCACCACACGCACGCATGACAGACAACGCCATATCGACCAACAGAACGATACCGACACTGGTGTTCGGGGCGAGCAAAACCCGTAGCTGCGCGGCCGTGGCGAGCTTGCGCCACGCGTCCACCGCCGCCGCGTCAAGACCCGTAGTCGCGATAAGCACACACTCAACCCCTAGCTTGTCCCGACACAAGCCCTCACGCAACACCGCATTGCCCGCGGGCGAAGAAAAATCAATAATAACATCGACCGCGGCATCCCGTCGTGCCACGGGTGCGCCCCGTGCATCGCGGTCCCCCGCCGCAGTTGTCCCGCCGCACCAACACCAGCGCTGGTCAGCCTGTGCCGCGCGCACCAACGCCTCGCCCATGCGTCCCTGGTAACCATAAACCCACAGTCTCTTCGCCTCAGTTGCCAAAGCTAGCCGCCAGATTCTGAAGCTGCTGCTTAGCGGTGCGATAGATTTTATCCAGCCGCGGCTTGTTCTCCGCACTCAACGATGCCAGCGGCAAACGTAAGACATCCTCCACCGCTGCATGCTCGTCAGCCAGCAGTGCCTTAATCGGTGCAGGATTGGACTCGATGAACAGTGCTTGCATCAACGGAAATAAGCATTGATGATAGGCAAGAGCACGCGTATTGTCGCCGCCACGATACGCATCATATATGGTCTGCATCTCCCGCGGCAAAATGTTCGACAACACACTGACACAACCTTCCCCACCCGCACCCATGCTTGGCAGAAAACTTAAATCATCACCACTCAACACAGCCCTGCCCGTCGCCAGCACAATCTCGCCATAGAAGGCCATGTCCGAACCAGCCTCTTTGATGGCTTGCAACGAAGGTATCTCACACAGCTGCCGAAACTGTGCGATAGTCAGTTTCTGCCCGGTCCGCCCAGGAATGTGGTACAGACAGAGAGGCACAGACACCGCCTCGGCCACCGCTTGAAAATGCTGCTGCAAACCCGTAGTGCTCGGTTTGCTGTAGGGCGGGGTAACGATCAGCAAGCTGTCTACCCCGCAATCGACGGCCGACTTAGCGAATGCAACCGTCTGTTCGGTGCTCAGCGTACCTGTCCCGCTCATGACTTCCAGCTCTGGTTTGCCACGACTGACCGCCCGCCGCAGCAAAGCCAATTTTTCCTGTGCCGTCAGGGTCAGACCCTCGCCTGTGCTCCCGATCACCACTACGCCACGAATACCACTTGCCTTCTGCTCGTCGAGCAGCACATCGAAAGCGCGTCGATCGAACTCGCCACGGCGGGTGAAGGGTGTAACGAGCGCGGTCCAAATTCCCTGCATCGTATGTCCTCCTACTCCTCTCGCGGCGGTTGCCCTTGCCGCACGAGAATAAATGGTTTGTTGCTCAACAACGCAGACCAGCGGTGGTTGTCACTCTCAGCCTGCTGCATCTCGGCATGTGCAGGGACGTGATGCGGCTGGATGTCAGCACTGTTCTGTGCGTACCCCTGCTGTAGCAAGAAGAACACCAGCTCGCCAGTTTCCGCTACCAGCTCGTTCAGCGCGGCGATGTCCGTGCCGTGTCTGTCCGCAAAGGCATCACGGCTGTAGTCACCGCTGACAATTATCGCCTCACGGGCAGCATACGTCAGGGCAGCAATTTGCTCGCCGCGGTAGCCCATGCGGCTGAGCTGGACGATCTGCACGAGACTAGCAGGATTATGCTCACGGTTGAGAAGATCATGTACCAGTTCGGGGTGAGTTTCCTCCCCTGCCTCCGCCATGATGAACGTTTCCAAATCAAACGCTTCCACCTCGTAGACACTAGGCACAAAGTCGCCGATGACACCTGGTTCTGCCAACAAGTCAAAGTAAAGATTAGGAGCATACCCCGAAAAAAGACCGTCTTCGTCAGGTAACACATTCTGTGCCAGCAACATGCCCGCTACCCGTGGAGGTATCGCCGCAGTGAGCTCGGCCGCAGTTAAACCGCGCTGCCACAGAGCATTCAGTACTTCACCAGACAGGGAGGGGGATTTGACATGGTTAGTGCGGAGCAGATAGTCCTCCCGTCCGTGGTAGAAACGCTTCTCCCGCCCTGGCACGTGCGGAGTATCGCCATCACCGCGATAGACGAATTCCAACTGGTTGCTGTGCATGAAGTCGTTGAGCGTGCCCTGTAACTCCGTGCCCTCTAAATCCGCACGATCGATGGCACGGACAAACATGCCGACACCGAAGCTGTGCCAGAATATTTGCTGCACAGGGATACCCAAGTTTTGTTGCCGCACCATGCTGTGTGCCAAAAAGAAAGCCACCATCCGTGCTCGTAACTCTGCATCTTCCTCCAACACCGCCAACACCCGTTCCTCTGTCGGTTCGGGATAAAACTTCTGCAACCACTGCCCGCGCAGCTCGTGCAAGCGAGCCGTGACCGCCTCGCCCCCCTCAACGAGGGCTTTTTGCAGACCACCCTCGCCTAATTCGGCGTTGAAAAAGTCATCCAAGGAGGGCACTATCTCCCGACTCGCAGGGAAGTAGCGTCGCCACATGGGGGAGGCGGCCAACTTGGTCAGCCCCTTTTCCTTGACCAGTGTTTGTAGGTAGGGACGTGCTTCGCTTTGACGAGACAGAGAAAAACTAGCCAAGCCAAGCACGGCGATAAAAATTTTCATAATACCATCTCCAAAACAACTTATTCTCCCTAGTCCCCTAATACTTGCGTTTACGAATGTCAATGGATAGTGTCGACGCGTTATGGCAACGTTTACCATCGCCACCTGGAACGTCAATTCTATCAAGATACGTGCTGCACAGGTACTCGACTTTTGTCGGCGCACCGCCCCCGACGTGCTGTGTCTGCAGGAATTAAAGTACGAAAGCGACAGCTTTCCCGTCGCCGCTTTCGCCGCCGCTGGTTATCACAGTGCAGTCCGTGGACAGCGGCAGTATAACGGGGTAGCTATCCTCTCCCGCCGTGAACCATCTGCCGTGCAGGAGGCAAATATGGTAGCGGGGGACGATGCGGCACGCTGGTTAGAGATCGATAGCGACGGGCTGCGCATCGTCTCACTCTACGCTCCCAACGGCAACGAGGTCGGCAGCGCTAAGTACGCTTACAAGCTCAGCTGGTACGCACAGGCGTGTCGTTATCTGCAGGAAAAATTCGACCCCGCACGGGATAGGGTGGTATTGACGGGCGATTTCAACGTCGCCCCCGCCGCCATCGACGTGCACAACCCTGAGTTACGGGCTGGCAAGATACTCTGCTCACAACCCGAACGCGATGCCTGGCAAGCCATCTGTGCTCTCGGTTATCATGATTTTCTGCGCCTTCAATATCCGCACGCAGCACTCTACAGCTGGTGGGATTACCGCCACCTCAGTTTCCCGCAAAATAAAGGTTTCCGTATCGATTTCACGCTGGTATCTTCATCCTTGCTGCCGCACTGTCGTGACGCTTGGATCGTGCGTGACGAGCGCAAGAAGCGGGGTGAGATGAAACCTTCCGACCATGTGCCCGTAGTGTTAGAGTTGGCGCTGTAGGCGGGGTCGATGGAGGGCAGGGGGGTGGATTAGGTCAGGGAAGGGGCTGATCGTACCGATAACACATAGCGGGCTTGGCAATGAGATGAGGCAAAACGATGACCGCGCACACACTGACCAAAAAAGCTGTCGCCGAAGGGGCGCGGGAAACTTACCGTTATGGTTTCAGTACCGATGTGGAGGCGGTTGCTTTTCGCAAAGGGCTTGATGCTGATATTGTCAAAGAGATCAGCAAATTACGCAATGAGCCAACGTTTGTGCGCGATTTCCGTCTCAAAGCTTATCGGCATTGGCTGCGGATGCGTGAGCCACACTGGGCAGCGGTCACCTACCCTGCGATAGACTACAGTGCGATGCGTTATTACTCCGCCCCGAAGAGTAAACAGGGGCGCTACCAGAGTCTCGACGAAGTTGACCGAGAGATCCTCGACACTTTCGAGCGTTTGGGTGTGCCGTTGAGCGAGCAGAAACGGCTGATGGGGGTAGCCGTCGATGCGGTTTTCGACAGCGTTTCGGTCGGCACAACCCATCAGGAAGAGCTGGCTAAACACGGTGTGGTCTTCTGTTCTTTCGGTGAGGCGTTAGAGAAGCATCCACAGCTGGTCAAGAAATATCTCGGTGCGGTCGTGCCCTACCGCGACAATTTTTTCGCCGCCCTCAACGCCGCGGTGTTCACCGACGGCTCGTTTGTCTACGTGCCTGAAGGGGTGAAGTGTCCGCTCGATCTCTCGACTTACTTTCGCATCAATGCCACAGAGACAGGGCAGTTCGAGCGCACCTTGATTATCGCCGCTAAGGGCAGTCAGGTGAGTTACCTTGAGGGTTGTACCGCCCCGATGCGAGACGAGAACCAACTGCATGCCGCGGTAGTTGAGCTGATCGCATTGGAAGATGCCGAAATTCGCTATGCGACGGTGCAGAACTGGTATGCAGGTGACGAAGATGGCAAGGGTGGCATTTACAATTTCGTCACCAAACGCGGTCTGTGCAAGGGACGCGGGGCGAAAATATCTTGGTGTCAGGTGGAGACAGGTTCGGCGATTACCTGGAAGTACCCAAGTGTGATCTTACAAGGCGATGACAGTCAGGGTGAGTTCTACTCGGTCGCGCTGACCAACGGGCGTATGCAGGCTGACACAGGGACAAAAATGTTGCACATCGGTAAAAACACGCGCAGCAAGATAATTTCCAAAGGCATCAGTGCCGACCGTTCCCGCAACAGCTACCGTGGCTTGGTCAGGATGGGACGTAAAGCCGACAACGCCCGCAACTACTCCCAGTGCGATTCAATGCTGGTCGGTGATGCCGCCGCGGCCAATACCTTCCCCTACATCGAGGTGCAGAACGACAGTGCTGTCGTCGAACACGAGGCTAGTACCTCTCGTCTGAGCAGCGATCAGCTTCTCTATCTCAAGAGCCGCGGCATCAAAGAAGAAACGGCTATCAGCTTGCTACTCAATGGCTTCTGCGAAGAAATTTTCCGCAAGCTGCCGCTTGAATTCAGCGTCGAGGCAGTCAAGTTGCTAGAGATGAAACTCGAAAAAAGCATCGGCTAAGACACACACGCTAGTGTGTTTGTTGTACGGCAAAAAACTAAGATCGTGCCCGTGGCAGTGACAGCCATTGTTCGGAGGTAAGTTCACGGTCGATGTTTAGTTTCCCGCTTCTTACTTTTGTCTCAGGCACAGGATGGCGCTGACAGTCTTCGACGTAGTAGACCTTCGTGTAGTAGCTGACGTATTTGCCCTCTACCCCTCGGCAAGCTGCGGCGCGTGGAATAACGTCTATGTCGGGAAGTACAGACAACGATGTGCGTTGTGAAGAGGGCATGTCCTTGCCTGTTTTGATAGCCTTGAACTCCTGCCTGCTGACAGAGACGATGGCTTCCCCTTGTTTGCCCCGTTGCCGCACATGGTCTTGGTATGCTTCCCAGTTGGGGAATAGATGTTTGCGACAACGATCGACGAGGTAGATATCGACGTACGAACGCGTGATGTAACGTCCTTGCAAGGAACGACAGAGTTGGCGGGAAGAAACTTGTGGCTCTCGCCGCGTGGCAGGTGCGTCAGCCAGCGGAATGCCACGGATGACCTCTGCATCGACCGTCCGAAAAACCACCCCGCGGCGCGTCAAGTTGTAAATTTTCTGCTGCGAGGTAAGCGCATGCCGCCGACAGCCTTTCACCAAAAAAACATGCTCGTAGTAGGAGATATATGCTCCCTCATACTTGCGGCACAGTTCTGGCGGCTGCGCGGCAGCCGCGGTAACGAAAATAGCGCACAGCAGCACTGTCCTTAACATCGCACCCACTCCGTCCTCACGACGACTGTATCAACCTTCATCTCGGTGATAAACAGAAAAACTTTACAAAAAATAAAATAAAAATCACACGGATCTGCACGCTGATACTTTTCAAATATAATTACCATAGGTTATACCAGCCCAGATGAGGAGTTGGCGATGTTACCCTCTAACCTTACGGCTTTCTTGAATGTGTTGCGCAAAGACGGGCAGTTAGTAGAGGTGGCGGCGGAGGTCGATCCTTACCTTGAAATTGCCGAAGTGCATCGACGTGTCATCGCCGCGGGCGGCCCCGCACTGCTGTTCACCAAGGTGCGAGGTAAAAACTTCCCCGTCGTCACCAACCTCTTCGGCAGTGCGCGGCGGGTGGCGTTGGCTTTCGGGCAGGACACACTCGACGACGTGGCGCGCCTGGTGAGTGTTTTGCACAGCTTGCCACCGCGTGTCGAGACGCTGTGGCGTGAACGTCGCTTACTGACACGGCTGTTGCGGCTGGGAACTAGGCGCGGCAAAACGAAGCTGCGTTGTCTCACCCCGCTCGATGTCAGGCAGTTACCCGCGCTGACGAGCTGGCATAGCGACGGCGGAGCATTTCTGACCCTGCCACTGGTGCATAGTCGTGATCCCGCGGGCGGCAAGGACAATCTCGGTATCTACCGCATGCAGATCTATGCGGCAGCCGAGATGGGGATGCATTTTCAAATCGGCAAAGGCGGTGGTTATCACCTCCATCAGGCCGAACAGTGGGGACGTGATTTGGAGGTCAATGTCTATCTCGGCGGGCCTCCCGCTCTGATGCTGGCGGCCCTCTCCCCCTTGCCCGAAAACGTCCCCGAATTTTTGTTGTGCTCGTTGCTTCTAGGGCAAAAGCTGCCCTGCGCCCGCAATCCTCACGGCTCACTCGATCTGCTCACCGACGTGGAGTTTTGCTTGAGCGGCAGTGTGCCTGCAGGCGTGCGCCGCGGTGAGGGACCGTTCGGCGACCACTACGGCTATAACTCGCTGCGCCATGACTTTCCCGTCTTCCGTCCTCGTGCCCTGTTGCACCGCAAGAACGCGGTCTTCCCCGCCACCGTGGTGGGAAAACCACGACAAGAAGATTTTTTTCTCGGCGACTACCTGCAAAAATTACTGTTGCCCATCATCCCCCTGGTAATGCCCAGCGTGCGCGATCTATGGAGTTATGGGGAGACGGGCTATCACTCGTTGGCGGCCTGTGTCCTGCGTGAACGACACGCACGAGAGGCTTTGAGCACCGCCTTTCGCATTCTCGGTGAAGGACAACTTGCCCTGACGAAATTTTTGCTGTGCGTCGATCAGACACTAGATCTGTGCGATTTCAAAACACTGCTGACCCACATCCTGCAACGGGTGGACTTCAGCACCGACCTGCACATCTTCCCCCGCACCGCGATGGATACACTCGACTACAGCAGCGCACAACTCAATAAAGGGAGCAAGGGTGTCCTGATGGGTTTAGGCAAGGCACGCCGCACCCTGCCCACCGCCCTGCCGCGCGTAGACACACACGTCGTGCACGAATGCGGCATATATTGCCCTGGCTGTCTCGTTATGCAAAGCCATACCCACGCCGCACAACCGCACATCTATGAGAAAATTCTAGCCCAGCAGGCCCTCTCCGCCTGGCCACTGCTTGTCCTCACCGACGACGTAGGACGCGCCCTACAATCGACAGGAGCGTTCTTGTGGACTACCTTCACCCGCTTCAATCCCGCTACCGACATACACGCACACCGTAGCGAACACCGCCAGCATAAACTCACCTACACCCCACCTCTGCTGATAGATGCTCGCCTCAAAAGCTGGTATCCCCCCGAACTTTTTTGCGATCCCGACACTAAAAAACTAGTCGACCAGCGCTGGCGTGCATACTTCCCGCAACACGATGTCGCGATGGGAGACGGGGACGCACTGTCGGTCTAGAGAGTGACGACAGCTATCTGCCCCCAGGACGAGTTCACTCGGCGGCTTTGACCTTTTGTTGTTGTTCGCGTGCTTCTCTGATTACATTAAGGAAAAACATGAAAGCTACGTGATGGCGCAGTTGCACTTGCGCCTCGTTCGCTTTCGCAACCGCGGCGACCAACTCATCACTGAAGGATTCCAGCGCGATGAACTGTTTGGTTTGTGGGAAATGCTCAGCTGCCAGCTGTCGCAAAACGTTGTAGTCATCCCGCATCTTGTGTAAGATATCCTCGGCCGCAGGTAATTGGGCACTCTTCCTGCTGTGTCGAGTGAGAATCTGCGTATACTGGAGCACCTGCAACAGATTGAGCACCGCCGCTTGGGCTGGACCTGCGAGAAGTGCTTTCTCCTCTTCGGACAGAGTGCCCACCACGATATCGCGACGCAACTCGCTCAGCTCTTCGACGCTGAGCAACCCCATCCCCCAGATCTTCGCCAGTGCTGTTTCGTCAAGACCTGTGCCCTCCCGCTCGGCAGTCTGCAGCTGCTCGACATCGATCCCCGCCGCGGCCGCAAAATCAGCAGCACTCTGGGCACTCTTCTCCCTGATAGCACGCACAATACCCGCCGTGACAAGATCTTGTGACTCAGAGGAGTATGCTTTTGCGTACGCCGCCAGCATATCGGAATTCACATGGGAAAGAACGATCAGCATGGCGATACGCAGCCGTAACCCAGCTGGAAGCTCCTCTTGCTTAGGTGGCTGTGACTGTGCCAGCACCGTTCCACCTCCCAGTGCCATGACTAGCAAAATTCTATTGAACGTAGCGCTAAGAAACATGATTACCTCTTTAACATATTTAGTTTATCCGATATGGGGTAGATTGTACCAGACATATAAATTATATGCAATATATAAATGTAAAAATTTTAATCTAACTATTATCTGCCCGATAAATTTTACGTAGCAATAACTGCCTGTTTAATTTAAGAAAACATCTTGTTAAGATAAAAGCGTCTAATTCTATTAAGATACATAGGAATTGTTAACCTATGCAGCGTTTGCCGATTTCGCTCGCGATGGGTGGGGTGTTGTTGTCCACCCTCTATCTGTGGCAGCCGCGGGGCGGCGAGCTCGCACCGCAGCAGTTGGAGTTGCAGTTGCGGGTGTTCGACACTGCGGGCTACCCGCTGGCGGGGGCGGAGATCGTGCATATGCAGGAGTTGCAACAGGAGGTGTTAGGGGTCAGCGATGCGTTTGGTAGGTGGCATGGGCAATTGTCCTTCGCACGAGATAATACACTAGAATTACAAATAAAAAAAGAAACCGCGGCGGGGCGGTGGCTCGCGCAACGCAGTTATCGCAGCGGGCAAGGCAAACTGCAGGACAGTGTGCGTCTGCACGTTGCTCCCCGCCCTGCTATCCCTCGGCCAGGGCACGTGCGTCTGGATCTTCCCACCCCCTTCTTGCGGCGAGCACTGCATGCTTGGTGTCGTCGCGCGGGCATATGGGTCGCGGCCGACGGCGAGCGTACCCTAATGGTGCACGACGATCGTCACGGGCAACTGCTGGTAAGTCTAGCCACCGCGGCTGCCGATCTGTTTAGTTTCCGCGTTACCTATGAGGTGCGGGACAGCTCGGCGACTTTACACAAAATTTTGCGTGGCATCTATGCCCACACCGTTCGTTCCTACACCGCGTGGTATGAGGAGGAAACAGGGCGTTGGCAGGTTTACAACCCCGCGGGTTTCTGGCAGTTGCGCAGCGATGCGGTGTTGCGCGACGCACGTGGTAGACGCTTCTACCCCCATCCCCAGACGGGACACGAGCAGCGGCAGTTGGTACTCGACACGGAAGACGAAAGTGTTTGCGCACAGCGGGAATGTGTCGTACACTCCGCGCATACCAAACAAGAGGTTTATTGAGGCGGCGGCGTGGAAGTTTTAGTCACTGGCAAGCTGCATGCACGGGGGTTGACGGGTCTGCGTGCCATCCCTGGCGTGTCGCTCACCTACCACCCCGACTGTCCTGTCGCACGTTTACATGCGTTGGTACGCACCTGCCAGGTCTTGGTTACGCGCAGCGAAACGACGATCGATCGTGAGTTGATCGATCGTGCCCCACACCTGCGTATCATCGGGCGAGCTGCGGTTGGAGTAGCCAACATCGATCTCGAATATGCCACCAGCAAGGGCATTTTGGTCATTAACTGCCCTGGCAAAAACACCAATGCCGCGGCTGAGTTGACCTTCGCCCTTATCATGTCCTTGCTGCGTAATGTGCATCAAGCTGCTGCTCATCTGCAACGAGGCGGGTGGGATCGGCATCGCTTCACGGGGCGTGAGCTGTGTCAACGCAAAATCGGAGTGGTCGGACTCGGTCACGTCGGGCATCGGGTGTGTAAGTTCGCCCATGGTTTTGACATGGAGGTCTATGGTTACGATCCCTATCTGCCACAGGCGCGCTTTTTCCAGTACGAGGTCAAGTACATCGACAGTCTTGCCGCCCTCGCGGAAATCTGCGAGATTCTCACCGTGCATGTCCCTCTCAACGCCGAAACGCGCGGTATGGTCGATCGTGACATCATGCGCAAGCTCGGTTCACAGGGGATATTGATCAACGCCTCCCGCGGCGATGTGGTCGTACGCGAAGATCTGTGGCAGGCATTGGAGCAGGGTGAAATCGGCAGGGTAGGGTTGGACACCTGGCATGACGAGCCGCACATAGATGCACGTCTGCGCGCCCATGCGAAAGTTTTCGGCACGCCACATATCGGGGCTTCGACCGAAGAGGCGCAGCTGGCTATCGGGGAGACGATCGCCGCCCAAATCAGAAAAGCCCTCAGGGGTGGAGTGGTCGATTTTCCCGTCAACGTGCCTTATTCGACGGTCATCGATTCTTCTTTACACCGTGCCATTGCGGTGCTGGCGGAGAAACTCGGCAGTTTGGTGGGGCAGATCGTTCCCTCGCCGCCGACACATGTGAAAATAAAATACAGCCATGAACTGGGTTCATTCCCTTTGCTACGTCTCTCGTGGATCAACGGTTTTATCCAGCAGACGGTCAGCGATTATGTCTCTATCGTCAATTGCGAAGCACACCTGCAACGTCTCGGTATTCAGCTGGAGGAGGAAACTTGCACCCTCACGCCTCGTACCAGTATGGAAGTTGTGGTCAGCGATGCGCAGGACAACAGCACCGCGGTCGGGGGGGTGGTCTTCGACGAAGAAAAGCCTCGTCTGGCTCACATCGACAATTACAAATTCGAAATCAAACCCAGCGGTCGCTTTTTGCTTCTGCGTAACCGTGATCTGCCTGGGGTGGTAGGTGATACGGGCAGCTTTCTCGCCGCGGAGAAAGTCAATATCGGCTCGGTCTTTCTTTCCCGTCAACGCCGTACCGCCTCGGCGATGGCGATGATCGAAATCGACAGTGCCCTCAGTGAAGATGCGCTACAACGCATGCTGGCGATCAACAACGTGCTCTCGGTCGTGCAGATAAACCTCTGAAGCGTTTAGGCGGTGTGGCGCGAGGCGAGTGTGTAGCTGAGCTGCAACTGCCACACCCCCAGTGCTGCCAATAGGGCGAGATCGACGAACAACAGCGGTGCGAACAGCGGCGCACCGTAGAGAAATTTTTCTGCCAACGTCACGGGCTGGCGCAGGACGGCCAGCAGATGCAGCACGAAACCTGCGACACCGAGCAAAGCGTTCACCCCCAGCACGCCAAGGCAGTAGGTGTGGCGTTGGTGCGGCCTGAGTACTACCAGCAGCAAAGCTCCGATGGCAAACGCACTTGCCGCGACAGGTAGCCATTCCAGCACATTAAAAAAACCGTTTTGGGCATGATCGAGAGCCGACAGCAGAAAATTTCCCACCCAACCACAGGAGGCGAGAAACACCACCCACTGTCCCCATGCGACCTGCTGACGTGCGATGCTGGCAGTCATCAGCAGCAGCAGGCCGATACCGCTGAAGGCGAGCGGTGCGACAAACGGTGCGGTGTAGACGAGGCTATGCAGGGTTAACTCGACAAAAAAGCGGCTGCGCAGGTGCAACAGCATACCTATGATCCCGATGGCGATCGCCGCCCAGCCGACGACGAGGCGGGAGCGGTGCGCTGCTCGTGCATGTTTGCCAAACAACGTCACTGCCAGCAACAGCGAACCTAGCAAGGCGAAGATGCAAGGCAGCCATTCTGCCACATGGGCGAATTCGTTAGCGGCGTGGGCAACAAAGACATCGAAAGCGAGGAAGGCTAGATTAGCGACGATGAAGATATCGAGGAGCAGGGCGATTCTGCCCTGCGGGCTAGTCTTTGCTGGTGCGGAGTTCACGGGCTATCTTTTGCATTTCGGTGAATTTCAACAGCAGTTCGTAGTTGCCGTGCCACTGCACAAAATCCGCACCGCCCATGAACGCACCGTGTTTTGCCGTACGTCCGTAGTAGTGCCACAAATCAAAATAAAGAAATTCCAGCGGTTCGTCGAACGGTTTGTCGGTCAGCAACCCTTCGGCGCGCAAGGCCTGCATAAGTTCTTTGCCCGCTTTAATCTTGACGTTGGTATCGGCAACCACCTGTTCCGCCTCTCGGTAAAAATTTTCTATCTGCGTCGATGCGTGGCACTTGGTGCAGACTTCCTGCATCGCGTTGCGTCCTTGTGCATAGGTAGGTCGTCGGTGGGAGACGGGTGAGAACAGCCAATACGACAAGCGTTCGGTGGTGTCGTGGGTAACGCGCAAACCATCGATACCGCTGAGATGGCAGGTCGCACAGGTGGGAATTGGCATGTCGGTAGTGGTCAGTTCACGCGGGCTGGCACGTAAATTAAAACTGGCACGTTGGGCGTTGAAAAGCACTCCGTGTTTAGATTCGTGGTAGATTTCGATCTGCGCGTGGTCAGGCCCCATGTGGCACTGTCCGCAAGTTTGTGGTTCACGCGCCAAGGAGATAGATGTGCTGTGGCGAGCGTGGCAGGCGGTGCAGTTGCCGATCGAGCCGTCGGCGTTCGGTTTCCCGATGTCGTGGCAGCCCGCGCAGCCGACGGCGGTAGCACTTTCACCTTCCAGCAGGGCTAACTTGTTAGGAGGGCGTTGTACCGCTCCTTTGTGGTATTTTTCGGCATGGGCGATTTGGGCGGCGGTGAAATCGCGTGCTCCGTGCACTGCGGCCCAGGAGGGTGCGGCGTGACGACTGCGCAAAAACTGCTGATACTCGCTCGGATGACATTGGTTGCAGTTCTGGGCGGTGAGTTGTCGTGCGAGGGTGAAACCACGATGGGCGTATTCCTCCTGTCCTGTCACAGGGCGGTGGCAATCGAGACAGCTCACGCCGCGCTGGGCATGCTTGCTGCGCTCAAACTGCCGCACAATCGCGGCTGTCTCACGCAGATGACAGGAGGCGCACTTACCTGTAGCACGCACGAACTCAGCCTGCGGTTGTTGTACGTCACGAGACGGACGGTTGACGTGGAAGAGCAGCGCCACCGCAAGCAAAGCCGTACCGATAAAAACGGCGATAAAAACGGACTTGAACGAAGCCTTTTCCATATTCCGTACTTGTTACAAACTGGCGGGAGGGTAAGACATGTGTAGCCGTATGTCAAGAGGCAGGCACTAGGGTGCGAGATATTTAATGTGCCACTTGTCATCCATCTGCTGTTCGTAGAGCACGCGCTCGTTGAGGCGGTTATCGTGTGCGACGAAAAATTCACAGCGTTGTGGCTGTAGGGCATAGCCCCCCCAGTGCGGCGGGCAAGGAAGTTCCGTGTGCCGCGCATATTTCCTTTGTGCCTGAGCAAATTTTTCTCGCAGGCTCTGGTGAGAGGGTATCACTTCGCTTTGCGGAGAAATGACGGCACTTATCTGTCTGGCTAGCGGGCGAGAGGTAAAATAACGTGTCGATACCTCTCTGCTCAGTTTGTGCACCGTACCTTCGATGCGCACCTGACGGGCGAGCGGTGACCAGTAGAACAGCAGGGCGGCGTGGACGTTAGCCGCGAGTTCTTCCCCTTTGCGACTGCGGTAGTTGGTGTAGAAGCTGAATGCTCCCGCGCACAGACCTTTGAAATAAACGACTCGTGCCGAAGGTACGGCAGCGCGGCTTGCGGTCGCTAAGACCATGGCGGCGCAGTCGAAATCGCCAAGCTGCTGCGCCTCACCGTACCAGCTTTCAAAATGCTGCAGCGGGTCACGCCAGGTTTGCATAATTTTCCCAACCGTAAAGCACTTGCAAAAGCTGGTCACCTCCGCTAGGATGGGCGGGAGGTCTGCGACTTTCGTTTACAATCTTTTTGAGGAGGAGTCAATGTTCAGGTTTTTTTCTCTGTTCGTCGCGCTGTTCGTACTTGTCGCTTGGGACGACATCGATGGCAAGATCGATGTCTATCAGGATTTCGCCCTCGTCGATGAAGACGGTCGCTACATCGAACTTTCTGCGGGCACGCACGAAGCTGATTTCAGCTATAACATCGGTAAGGGTGAGATCGAGCTGGAAATTGACGACATCGACAACGGCAAGGATCGGGATTTTGAGTTTCAGATACCTGGTCTAAGCAAAGAGGATTTTCACAAGGAGCGTTTGCAACTGCATTTTTCTGATGTTGCGGGCGATCGTGACCTGGAGGCAAGGTTGTTAGTTACCAACGAGATCTTGTCTAAAGGGAAGCTGGAGGGCAAATTCCGCCCTTGTCGGGAACACGGTTCGGTTGTTTTCTCGCGGCGTCCTATCGTGTATCGTTATGTCGATCGTGTCACGCATATTGCGCTGCATATCGGCAGCAGCGAGGACACGTTGGCGTTGTTCGAGGGCAGCAAACACAAGCAAGGCAAGCGTGTGAAGGTATGGGTAGGTGAGTGCGGGGGAGATATGCCCGACAATCTTGCCGACGTTGTGCCTGAGTGACGTTTAAGGGGGAGTTTGCGTTGAGTTCAGACTAGCCCCCGCCGCACGGTTGTGTGAGGCATGAAAGCTGACGACGTGCATGCCGCGGCGTGCGCGGCCATTGCGCTCATCGAGCGGGCGGGCGGTGAAGCGAGACTAGCAGGCGGTTGTGTCCGTGACCGTCTGCGGGGTGTCACGCCCAAGGACTACGATGTTGCCACGACAACGTTGCCGCGCGAGACGGCGCGCATCTTTCGTACTGCGGGCAGCAAAACTATTCCGACGGGTCTCAAGCATGGCACGATTACCCTGTTATCTCCTGTAGGAGCGATCGAGATCACTACGCTGCGCCGCGACATCGCCACCGATGGTCGTCACGTCACCGAGATTGCTTTTAGCAAGAGTTTTGCCGCTGATGCGGCGCGGCGTGATTTTACGATCAATGCCATGTTTGAGGATCGGCATGGCAGGGTTTATGATTTTTTTCACGGCAAAGATGATCTGCATGCCCAGCGGCTTGTTTTTGTCGGTGATGCGGCACAGCGTATCGAGGAAGATTATTTGCGTATCATGCGTTTGTTTCGCTTTCAGGCGGAGCTCGGTTTTATGCCACGGCAGGACGCGTTGAGCGCGGTGCGGGAGGGTTGTGCGGGTTTAGCGAGCATCAGTCAGGAGCGTATTACCGCTGAATTGCTAGCTATACTGAACGTTGCTGAGAGCGACGCGGTGGTGCAGTCGATGCGGGACTGCGGTGTGTTGGCGGTTGTTTTGCCCGAAGTCAGCGCCCCGCTGCCGTGCGCGGAGATGGCGAGCAGCGCCAGCGTCGATCCTCGTTACCGCTGGCTGGCCAGGCTGGCGTTGTTGCTGAGCAAGATCAGTATACCGCAGATGACCGCTACCTTGTGCCGTCTCAAGCTTTCCAACCAGCAGCGGCAACTTGTACATACGTTGTTGATGCACATACCGCATATCACTGCCTTAACCCCGCGTCGTTCCGCGATGATGGCTTTGCTGGACGACATCGAACGCCACACCCCTAAACGTGCCTTCCTGCAAATCTGCCACCCCATCTGGAAACGACGTGACATCGGAGGCAGGTTTCACACCAATCTCGCCCTGCTGCACGACTGTGAAACACAGTTCGGTCAGCTGCGGCGGCGTAGTTTACCGCTCAGCGGTACGGATTTGCTGCAGGCTTTTGCTCTCAAACCCAGTCCCGTAATCGGTGCACTGCTGCAACGTCTGCAAACAAGTTACCGTGACGGTGAGTGGCAAACACGTGCCGAAGGTCTTGTACTGGCGGAAGAACTATTGTCCACCAAAGAAATAGGGACTAACTAGCGCTTCTCTGGCCATCAAGACACATGCCTATCGTCGTGGCTGCGGAACTCAGGAGTGTCAACACTACAACGTGGAGGACACCGCGGGAGCGAGCCATGCTAGTATTAGACAGCGCTATTTTTGTCCACGCGGCAGGTAACTAGCGCGCCGCGGGGTGGAAATCGACCAGTCTAGTGTCGGGATGGGCAATCTTGCTACTGCTGCCGAAAACGTGCACGGCAATCAGCCCCGCCTTCACCGCGGCGGCCTCAGCGTGGTTGCTCGCTTGCGCATAAGCTAAACAACCGAAGATACGCTTACCCTCGCAGCGAGGCAAAAGAATATGCGGTGACGATGCTCGCCAGCGCGGGAAATTGCGCACATACCTGGCGACAAACCTACCCACATCATCGTAGTTCAGAGTCACTTTGGTCTCGATGACAACGATGTCGCGTTTGCCGCTGGCAATAATGTCGATTTCACCCAACTCCTCCTTCCCGTCTGTCTGTGCCTGTACCTCGACGTTGGGCACGAGATGGGTGACATCGAGGTCGGCGTATCCTTCTAGGGTGTCGATGATACCAGATTCGATGGCGAACTCAGCCAACTTCCCCAACTTGCGGGAAAGCTCTCCCATCTTGACGGCCCACTCGCGACGATCGGCCTTGCGCTTGTCCTCGTAATCTTTGCGATCAGCGGCACGTGCCTCGCGCTCGGCCGCCAACGCGGCCTCAAAGCGATCGAGCTTGGCCTCTAACGAAAGAGGCTTTTTCTCGTCACTCATCGGTATCCCTCCCACACACGTACCACCCCTCGATGATACCTCTGCCGTTTTGAGCAAGTCAAGGCGCGGAAGTACTGCTTTACCCACGGAATTCAGGAAAAGCAACTAGGCATTGCGCAGAAAATTTTTGATGTCGCGGCTGATACGGTGCGGGTCGTCTTCCAGCAGCAGATGCCCGCAGTGCTCGTATTCCCGCAGTTGTGCTTGCGGGAAGTGTGTGCACCACTGACGCAGAAAACTTTTATCGAAAATAAAATCACGTTTTCCCCAGCACAGGAGTATCGGCAACGACGCGAGACGGTGTAAGTTATCCGCAATGTCCGCCAACACCGCATAACTGCGCGCCCGCGGTGTGGCGGGGATGTCGGCGACAAATTGCCACAGGGCATAGCGATCGCGGCGTTGCCGATACGGTGCGAGGTAGGCGGCTTTAGTCACGGCGGGAATTTTTTGCTGTCCACAGGTGTGCAACAAAGCGTACAGGAAGAGATTGCTATCTTGTATCAAAAATTTTCCGCACACACGGTGGCGCAAGGGACGTAGCGGCCAGGGGAGTTTTTTACCCCGCGGCAACGGGAAAGCCGCACCGTTGCAGATTATCAGGCGGGCGATCCGCTCTGGATAACGCACCGCGTACCCACAGCCGATGGCTACACCCCAATCGTGCATGATCAGGGTGATTTTTTCTTGCGCCTGCAAAGCTGCGAGTAGGGCAGCACAATCGGCGATGCGCTGTGCCAACGTCCAGGCGTAACCCTCTCCAGAAGGGCGGGATGAAAAACCACAGCCGAGATGATCGTAAGCGATGACACGATAGTCAGCGCGCAAACTCACGACCAAGTTGCGATAAAGATAAGACCAAGTGGGGTTACCGTGCAGCATGACGATCGTTTCGCCCTGTCCTTGTTCGCAGTAGTGCACCTTCCCGTTCTCCAGGGGGCAGTACGTCGGTTGGCTGTGGAGAAAGGCGGTGAGCGGGTTCACCATTCTAGTCCGAGCATGACGGTGTTGAAGCCACTGCCGATACCGAGCAAAGCGACGAAATCGCCCGCCTGGAAAAACCCTGCCTGTGCGGCCAGCGTCGCGGTCAAGGGGAGTGAGACTGCACCGATATTGCCCAGCGTGGTGTAGGTATGGAACTCCTTGTCGGCAGGAATTTGCAGTAATGCCAACACGCTGCGGTTGTGTTTGTGGCTGACCTGGTGGCAGACGACTTTGTCTAGCTGTTCACGGGTGCGATCGAAGTGCCTGAGAAAATGAGCGAAGGTGCGTTCACTTATTCCCATCCCGTGCTGCAGCAAGGCGATACTGTCGAGCACCAATGTCTCTGTCCCCCGCGCATCGACACCCCAGTGACAGAGACGGTGATACTGCGGGTCGCTGCCTGCCACGCCGCCACGCAGGGCGGGGGCGGTGGGTGAGGCGTGGTCTTTGTGGCGCAGCAATACCGCCACCGCACCCGAACCGCCTGTCAACACTCCGATGGTACGGCGGAAAAATTCCATCGTGGTGTGTTGCAACATCGCCGCTTTCATCTTTTCGGTAATCGTGCGGGCGGACTCACACGCGACCACCAGCCCACAGGTGATCTGCCGTAGTTCGATTTGGTTAGCGATGGCGATCATGCTGTTCAGTACCCCGAGACAAGCGTTGCTGACATCGTAAACCTGTGCCGCACCTCCGATCCCCAACTCTGCGGCAATACGGCACGCGGTAGCGGGTTCGAAGTGATCGCGGCATACCCCCGCGTAGTGCAGCGTCTCTACCGCTTGAGGGGAGATGTCCGCCTGCCGTAAGACTTTCTGTGCTGCTGGTACTGCTCCGCAACTCGGAGACGTGCCTGCAGGCCACCAGCGTCGTTCTCTGATGCCTGACAGTTGCTCGATGTAACCGACGGGAATATGTAGCTTGTGGTAGAGAGGTGCGAGTTCCGCCTCCAGTGCCGCCGTGCCGATACGCTCGGTGGGCAGCTCGCTGGCCAACCCTGCAATCCGCACATTTTCCCAGCTAAACATAACAGTGCCCCCGTTGCCTAACTCTTACCAGATCGAATAACTGGCTGGTAGACTTAAACCTGAGTTCCGCTGGTAAATTAGCATTGTTGCCTAAGTCGGTGTGTTTTCAGGCACTACAAAAAAGGAAGACAGACAAAACACCGCAAAATCAGGCCTTCCGTCGCTCAAAAAATTAAATTAAGCGCCCTACCCACAGAGCTCAGGAGTCGGATGTGGGTTTTCTTTTTTTCTCATTTATGGGGGCGCGGGGGTGTAGTTCACTCTTCTTTTTTCAGTTCACCCCAGGTGGTGGTTTGTTTGCCCTTTGCCGCGACAGGCATAGCCTTGGGGTGAGCGGCGATGAGGGCGGCGAGGCGGGGCAGCTCGAGCTGGCGGGCGAGGTCGAGGGCGCTATGCCCGTCTATGCTCTTCAGGAAGGGCTTGATGGCATGGTGCGTGATGAGTTCGTTCACCAGCCTCTCGAAGTTGTTCAGCACGGCGTGGTGCAGAGCGGTCAGACCGTCCTTGTCCTGGGCGTTGATATCGAGCTTAGGATCGTCTTCGAGCACCAGGAGTGCCACGTATTCGCGCCCCTGTTTGATCTCAAAGATCAGCGGATATTTGGGACGACAGCCCAGGGGGTCCTCCTCCAGTTCGTATGCGGGGAAGAAACAGTTCTCTAGCGGTAGTCCCTCGTGCACATGTTTATAGAGCCAGACGATACCGTCGATGTCGTCCTTGCTGAGTGACTCGAGCCCGTCGAGAACGACGGCTTTGTGGGGCACCCAAGCGCCCGTGTACAGGCTCATCACGGAAGCGGGCTGCGTGCCTTTAGTGCTAGCTAAACCTCCTCTGTTGAGTTCTAGATCTCGCTTTGCACCCTGCCATGAGATGTAGGTATCGGCAAGACCGAAGACGTGCCCCACTTCGTGAACGAGCGAACTCATCAGATGTTGCACCACCTTCGTGCCACGACGCAGGTTGATGCCAGGGATAGCGCCGATTGCTGCCCCAGAATTCATTAGCTCACAATGGAAAACGATCCACAGGTCACCCACCGCGATAAAAGGCACCGCGGCCATTTTCTGATAGCGGAAATCCTTGACGATCGGCTTGTCGCTGTAGTCACGCAATGGTTGTAACCAGGTGCGCAGAGCTTTACTGAGCGCGGCGGTGAGTGCTTCATCGTTATTCTTCGCTTCGGGGGGGCAATCGTTGCCATAGCCGTAGCTGATATTCCAGTGTGGGGCATGCACCTTGTTGACGAGCAAACCATCAAGATGCCACCGCAACTCGTGATGGAGGGCCATGAACTTCTTGCCCGCGGTGGAGGGACGCAGAATACAGGAGATCAGCAACACAAGAGGGAGAATTACTAGCAGTTTCATCATGGTCGCCCCGTATTAAAGCTAGTAACATCGCAGCAACTTATTGCCCCTGGCTGCCAGCATTCTAGCCCACCATTATCGGTGTCTGTGTTGCAATGACCGCTGTCAAATCGATCCTCGATCTCACCGTAGATGTCACCCAAGAAATCTTCCGCAGCACCACCATCTTCTGCTTCCGTCCGTACAGCTGTCTCGATGTCTTCGAGACAGTGGCAGCCCACCTCGTTGCCTGTCAACGAACCATCATTAAGAATACCTGTATCGCAACGTGTTTCTCCACTAGCTATTACACCAGCCATTATACCATTTCTTTCTCCATTTGACAGACGAGCATAGTTGTAGGCATCGGCGATACAGCCTTTGTACATCATGAACAAACCCGTCGTCGCAGGTGGCGTGCAGGTGCATTCGTACTCGTAGAGCCTGATATTCGGGTCGTCAAACGTGCCCTCAATCATATCATTACGGTGTTCTCGTGCAACTGTAAGCTGTACAGCACCTCCTCCTAGCGGCTCGTAGGTGATGGGTAGATGGACGCAAGCTTTGGGATTTGTATTGACGCAGGGGTTGGGGCAGGAACGGCTTCGGGTCTGCTGCTGTTTGCATACGCTATCACTCACCTTCGTGCAATCTCCCCACTGACCTGCTGTCCAGGTGGGGTGAGTGGCATTTGCCGCCCCCCAGCCACCCCAGAGACCACAAACATTGCTAGCGAGGCTAGGAACTTTAATTCCCCAGAGTTCTCTTGTTGCGGGCAGCAAGGCAGAGTCTGTGCAGGGCGGTTTGGGGATACAGATGCGCGTTCGTGTACGTGTTTGTTCTCGACACTCGCATGTGTACATGTCGGCAGGTGTCACTACAGGTGTCCAGTTCCCATCGGCAAGCGAACAGTCGCACTCGGGCTCGGTGGTGCACTCAGGACGTGGATCAGGAGTTCCCGCGCAGTTGCATGGCGAATGATGATCTGGGTCGGTGGGAGAAAAATTGCTAACATCACTGTTACCGTTGACATTGCGCTCGTCGGTAGCGGAGATTGAAAGGCCAGGTGGGCAGTCACCACCGCAGGTGCGTGTCAGAGGTCTGGTTTGCTTAAAATGATGACATTCGGAGCGAGTGTCTCTCGCGGGTGTCCAACCACCGTTCGGTCCCCAGGGGCCGCACACGCAGGGGGTTGGTGTGGGGGGAAGTGGAGGCGGTGTCCCCATTCCCGCGGGGCAGTACTTGGTGATGTTGCGGCAGACCGTGGGTTTGGCATCGCGCAACGCCATCCTCACCGCATCACCCCGCGTATAGTCACACTCCTCGCTCCCCCTGCCATGACAATCAGGATAAATATACCTGCCCTCAGCATCGGCATAGGCAAAGGCAACCGCCTCATTACGAGAACGCAACTGATAAAAATAACGTAACTGTCCACAGGCTTGCGGACGGAAACCCAGATGGTTATTCAACCCCTGATCGCGATCATCGGTGTAGTCCCCACAATCACCCCTAGTACCGTCCTCATTCTTGTAACCGATACCACCATCAGGGGCGAGCAACGCGGAGCCACTATAGTAATTACCGTGCTCGATCTTATACACCGCCTGCAGACTGGCCAGGTGGGCGAGATTGCTCTTCGCCTCCCCCCGCCGTGCCTGCGCCAAGAAAGCATGATAACGCGGCAGCGCCAAGGCAACCAAAATGCCGATAACCGCCACCGCGACCATCAACTCCACCAAACTTAAACCCGCCTTCGTCCGCACCACTTCCCTTTTTTTGGCTAAAAACAAAACTTTCCCGCGCGAACACCATCGGCGTTTTTTTTTTACTTTAGTTACGTTGCCAAAAGCCCCAAATTACAGTTGTCTGCCTGCAATATTGCGGGAGAGAGGGAAGATGGGGCGCTGTCCCACACACCCCGCACAACTTTTTGAAAAAAGTTGGAGCAAAAACTCAATTCCTGAGTTCCGCGGGTAAATCAGCATTGTTGCCTAAGTCGGTGTATACTCAGGCACTACGAGTCAGTTTGGCAAGCGACGATGTGATAGCAGCTTGGCATGCCTGTGAAGGAGGGGACAGCTTTAGCACGTGAAAGGTGGCCTTTCAGGTGATTTTGTTTATCTTGATCATATTGGTCGGGCACATCTGGGCGATAGGAATACCCGCGGTGATGACGATGGTGTCGCCCCTTCGTACGACTCCCATGTTCTTCAAAGTCTGGGGCAGTTCCTGAAGAAGCACGTCGGTCTTGTAAAAAAGCGGGTTCTGAATGCCATACACACCCCAAATAAGGTTGAGACGACGGATAACCTCCTGCCGCGGACTGATAGCAATGACAGGAGTTTTCGGTCGCCAACGGGCGATCGAGGCTGCAATCGAGCCCGACAGCGTAAGACAGACGATAGCCCTCGCATTCAAACTGTCGGCGGCCTCGCAAGCAGTAGCGGCGATCGCTGTGTGCATCTCCCACGTGACAACCAGCTCCTTGCACGCCTGCCGCTGCGCAGTGGTGAAAACATTACGGTGTGTCAAAGTCCAACGCTCGACCGCATCGATGACCGCCACCATCTTGCGCAACGCCTGCACAGGATACTTGCCCGACGCAGTCTCGGCCGATAACATGACACAATCAGCCGATTCAAGCACGCCGTTGGCAACATCAGCAACCTCCGCCAGCGAAGCAAGGGGATGCTCGATCATCGATTCCAACATCTGGGTAGCGATAATGACAGGTTTGCCGTTCGCCGCCGCCGCCGCGATTATCCTCCTCTGATAAGCAGGCACCTTCTCAATACGTACCTCAACACCGAGATCGCCCCGCGCCACCATCAAACCATCGCTCGCGGCCGCGATAGCGTCGATGTGCGTGAGCGCCGCAAGCCGCTCGATCTTAGCCACCACAGGAACATTAGAGGCGAGTGCCGCGATCATTTTTTTCACCTGCACGACATCATCAGCACTCTGCACAAAAGATAACGCAATAGCATCAACCCCATTGCTGATACCGAACAACAAATCCTCCGAGTCTTTTTCAGTCAACACCGACAACGATAGACTAGCACGAGGAAAGTTGACCCCCTTGCGACTCTTCAATACACCACCATCGATGACCCGCACCTCGACCCTCTCTGCACTCACCGCAGTGATCTCACAGGCGAGTAAACCGTCATCCATAAGAATCTTCTGCCCCGTATGCAAATCACTGAAAATCCCCTCATACGCGATGGGAATCTCCCGCGGGTCAGTCTGCTGCTCCCCGTAAACCAGCACATAACTCTCGCCATCCCGCAAATGCATGTCCTGCACTAGCAAACCACAACGAATCTTCGGCCCCTGCAAATCCTGCAGAATGGTAACACGCCTGCCACACTCGTCGGTGAGACGACGAATCATCTCGATGACCGCAAGATGAGAGGCATGATCGCCATGCGAAAAATTGAGCCGCACAATGTCAAGCCCCGCCGCAATCATCTCCCTGAGCGTAGCCTCAGCGCTGGAAGAAGGGCCGATCGTCGCGACGATCTTACAGCGACGCACAGGGGCGTCATCGCGCAGTACCAGAGTGCTCTGAACAGTAGATTTGGCGATCGACATCGGTTGCTGTCACAACATTACAGGGACACAGCCACCATTATAGGCACACGGCATGGCGTTCCGCTACTTTTTTATTTTTTTCGCGCGCAAACATCGCCGTATCATCGCCAGCACACGCATGTGACACATAGGGACAATGGTGGCAGTGCTTTGTAAACCAAAGAACCTACTAAAACGCACATCCCCCCCGCCATAAATAAGGTAAGGTCGAGGATAACCGAGGGCAGCATAGTCGGTATCGCGCAAAATATCGACCACCGCGGGGCATCCCGAAAAACTAAACTTGCGCGCTCGCCCCTCAAAAATATTGACCAGACCGTCCCGCTGCTGCAAAGCTAACTCCTGCGCGAGCACAGCTGCATTGCAGGGGATTTTTTCTAGCACATAGACACCATCCTGTGCCTGTAACTGACCGCTGGCTACCAGACGCTGGGCAGCTGCAGTATGCGCGGCAATCTTTTCCTCCCGATGTCCCTGCGCACGCAAATCAAAGTTGCGCACCATCCTGATCTGCGCCACATCCAAACCGTGTGCCAATAAGCCTGGAATCCAAGCACGATCGTTGATCGCCACCTGCAAGTCAAAATCATCTAACTGCCAATTGATCTTAGTACACAGTTGTTCAAGCGCACTGTACGGGTGACTGCGGTCGATCCAGTGATAAAAATGATGATCGATAACATCCACCCGTAGACCACGAGCACGCAGTTCCTCCTCGCCGCGCAGCCGTCCCGCAACATCGACCTCCCGCCCTGGTATCTCCACAATACATACCGTCGTGAGCACGGGACTGAGCTTGGCGAGCACGGCAGACATTTCCTTCTCCAGCACCGCCCCCCAGCGTTGTCGACTGATGTGGAGATGCGGTGCGGGTAAAGCCTGCAGAATTTGCCCCGCCCGCACCGCCTCGCCATCGTTGCTAGGCAACACAAACAACGTGCGACGCAGATAATCCCACGCGACACGCGCCGACTGCATCCGCAAGTGTGCTGCATCGAGAGGTACAGGAAAAATCACCACCTATCCCGCAACGCCCGTAGACGTAAAAAATTTGCCTCTGCCTCCTCTCCACCTTGCGCCAAACTACGCAAAAAAGGATTGACTCGCCGCTCCAACGCAATCGTGCTGTGCGGTGTCTCACCCCGCGCGACTCTTGCCAGCAACGCCTGCACATGCAGATTGTCTGGCTCGACACTGAGCGTGAAACGGAGATTATTCTCCCAGTATTCGTGCCCAGGGTACACACAGACATCATCGGGTAGAGCATAAAACTTCCTGCGCAGCGTGCTCGCCAACGTCTTCGCATCACCCCCGTGACGGCAGTTGCCTACCCCTGCATTGAACAGCGTATCACCGCAAAAAATACCCGTCGGTCGCCCCTCCTCGACGGCCAGCAGACAGACATGGGCGAAAGTGTGGCCAGGCGTATCCAACACCTTCAACGCCTGCCGCGAGGTGAAGGCGATCACATCATCCTGTGCCAACACCCTATCGATATCAGGGATAGCATGCCTCGCCCCCGCATGTGCCCAAACTTCACAACCCGTCTGTCGTCGTAGCGCGGCATTGCCACGGATATGATCCCAGTGTTCGTGCGTGTTGATAATCGCCCGCGCTCGCAGTCGCTTGCTTGTCAAGGCCGCGACGATCTGCTGACTGTCATACGGATCGATAACATAGGCATACCCATCCCCACCGTGCACGATGTAGGAAAAATTGCGCAGCGGACTGTCCGTGTATATCTGCTCTACCTGCACTCTACCCTCCTCGCAACATAATGAGGGTAGCGCACTTGGGAGAATAAATTCAACGTCTTGCTAAAGTTTTCCACCTCCTCGCCGACGCACAGGGTGAAGACGTACGACGGAGGCAGTGGACTATGCGCGAGGCAGCAGTTGCCCCGACAGGAGAAATACAGGCGGAGGACACACAAACCCGTACCAATCAACGCCTGTTATCGCATACGATCATCGACGTGCGCCCCTTCCGCTACCTACCGTTGTTCACCCAGAGCAGCCATCTGCTCGACATCAGCAGCGGCGGGGTGCTTCTGGAATTCATCACCACACCTCGGATCACCGCAGGGAAAAAATACTGGATGATCGGACATCTCACCCCGCTAGGTATCGGCGACGTGCGACGACTCGAATGCTACCTCGAATGTCGGTGGGTAAACGCTGATAAATGCCGCGTCGGAGGATCGTTCGTCGGTCTCGACGCTAAAGAACAACATGTCATCGCACAAGTGCTCCAGCATATCCGAGACAAGTCGTAGCTCTGCACAACGCCGACAAAAATTTACCCGAGCAGCTCTTTCATGCGTCGCACGGCGGTATCCAGACCGACGAATACCGCTTCGGCGATGATGGCATGTCCGATGTCCGCTTCGCTAACCGCAGGCAACAACCTACAGTGTGCCGCAACCTGATAATCTATCCCGTGCCCGATATGCACCGCTAAACCCACGGCATGCGCCGCACGGGCGGCATCCATGGCAGGTGCCAGTACCACAGAAGGTGAGGCGGATTTGGCCTGCAACGCGGCACACATGTTGCCGACATGCAGTTCGACCGCATCCGCCCCCGCCTCGTGCGCAGCCGTGACAGCAGCGATATCAGGATCGATGAACAGCGACACGACTATGCCTTTACCCCGTAACGTCGCGATTGTCTCATGCAGTTCCCGATCGAAAACCCGCAAACCGCCTTCGGTGGTCAACTCCTGTCGACCTTCGGGCACAAGGGTTACCGTATGTGGCATGACCGCGCTGGCGATGGCTGACATCGCAGTGGTTGCGGCCATTTCCAGATTGAGGGGCACTGAAATGCGGCGACGTAAATTCCACACATCAGCATCTCTGATGTGGCGGCGATCTTCCCGCAGATGGCAGGTGATGTTGTCCGCCCCCGCCTTCTCCGCGACCAGTGCCGCGGCTACAGGGTCAGGGGAGACACCACCGCGGGCGTTACGCAGGGTGGCGACATGGTCGATGTTGACTCCCAGCTTCATCGTTTCACCTCACGGCGATAATTTACGCATCTCGGCTTGCATGACGGTGATGAGGTTGAGGGCAATTTTTTCAATTTCATCGTGATCTTCACCCTCCACCATAATACGTGCTTTGTTTTCTGTGCCTGAGTAGCGAAACAATACTCTCCCGCGCTTCTGCAACTGCCGCTGGGTATCGTGCAGCAGTTTGCTGAATTCCACCAAGTCTGCAGGAGGAACTTTACGCACCACCGTTAAGTTTTTTTGTACTTGGGGCAACAAGACTATATCTTGCCGCAACTCCGAAAGTTTACGTGTGCGGCTGAGGGCGATCTCGATGACTTTCAGCGCGGCGAGAATACCATCGCCCGTCGTGGCACAACCGCGGTGAATAATATGCCCTGACTGCTCGCCACCAAAATTGTAACCGCCTTGCCGCATCGCCTCCACAACGTAGCGGTCACCCACCTTGACCCGCAATAATTTCCCGTTTACCGCGGCCAGGGCGTGTTCGAGTCCTGCATTGCTCAGCACCGTCGCCACCACCGTGTTGTGCGGTAACAGGCCCGCGGCGATCATGTGGCGGGCACATATTCCCATGATAACATCGCCGTCGATACGTTCCCCGCGCTCGTCGACCATCAACACACGATCACCGTCGCCGTCCAGGGCGATACCGAGGTCAGCCTTGTAGAGCAACACCTCGGCGCGCAAAGCTTCGGGGTATAGTGCTCCGCAGCGGTCGTTGATGTTCAGGCCGTCGGGCTGATCTCCGATGAGAAAAACCTCCGCCCCTAGTTCACGAAAAACTTTCGGTGCAACCCGATACGCTGCTCCATGTGCACAGTCGATGACGATACGCAGGCCATCGAGGGTTAGGTGTTTGGGAAACTGTTCTTTCAGAAACACCGCATACTGCCCGATGGCATCCTCGATACGCCTTGCCGTACCGATGTTATCGGCCACGGGCAACTCGCTAGTCAGAGTTTCACTGTGCACCATGCGATCGAGGGCAGCTTCCGCGGCATCGGGAATTTTGTAGCCGTCGTGGTTGAAAATTTTGATGCCGTTATCGTGGAAGGCGTTGTGTGATGCCGAGATCACAATTCCCGCACTAGCACGCATCCCTCTGGTTAGGTAGGCGATGCCTGGCGTGGGTAAGGGGCCGAGAAAAAAAGCATCGGCACCGACGCTGAGCATCCCTGCACACAGGCTTTGTTCGAGCATGTAGCCGCTGAGGCGTGTGTCTTTACCGATCAGAATACGCGGCGAGGTGGTTTGGCGACGAAAGTAGTAGCCGATCGCCTGCCCTAGACGCAGCACGAGATCGGGCGACATGGGGTAGACATTTGCTCTGCCTCGCACCCCATCCGTGCCGAAGATAGATGTTTGGCACTGGTTTTTGCAGGCCAGCGAGGGCTGGTCGGTGGTATTTGTCATGGGGCAACTCGGTCGCTAATTTCCACGAAAGCATTGGCAGGAGTAATGTCGATCAACACCGTCTCTTCGGGAATTTTTGCTTTGATCTTGCGTTCGTGTCTGCCAGGGCTGAGATCACCGACATCTACGAAAGCTTGGAACGCACCGCTATCGATAAAACTCAACACAGCTGGCACCCCCTGTACAGTAATGGCAACCCGTGCTGGTTTGATTTCAGTAAAGTAGAACCCATCGATTACTTCTACCGCGATCCCTTTAAAGGTTTTGTTGATTTTCTTCTCGCCCACTTGCAGGGTGACGGTCACTTCCTGCACGCTGTGCACGATACCCGCTTCCGCCCCCGCCAAACCGACGACGAAGCTCTTGTTTTTTTGTAACCCATTTATATCGACGGGCAAAGTTGAAATTTTTTGCAGGTTAGCGATTGCTGCGTGCAGGCCCGACACGGTAACTACAGCTGGTTTAACGCTGCTTTTTTCGACGATATAGTTGTCGGCGGGTATACCCTGCAACAGCACTTCGACGGGTAACTTGCGCTGCCTTAGCTTGTCGATTTCAACCCGAATATAGGGTTCGTGCACGGTTAGGTTAACCTGTTCGTTCCAGTTACGCACATGCTCTTTATTCAGGCGCACTCGATAGCTGCCGCTGTTGTGGCGCATGATCCGCACTGCGGCTTCGAGAGGGTCGTTATCGAAACGGGCAAGGTGGACACGTGAGCCTCTGATTGTCGCATCTTTGCTGAACGTCGCGGCACCTTTCACGCCGTAACCTTCGGGCACGTGGATGGTGACGTTGAGTTGACGGTTGATCTCGATGATCTCGCGTCCTTGAATGAGATACCAGGATAGGGCTGCTAGGAGCAGAGCGAACACTTTGGAGAAAAAGTTTACGCTCACCAGTTGCCATAGGAACGCCAAAAATCTTCTAGTTTTGCCACGTGTCATGCCTGCACCTGTCGTTGTCGCCGTTGTTGCTCGCTAAACACTTCTTCCAGGCGGTATTCGAGGGCGACGAGGTTGATGTTGTGGGTTACCTGACCGTCTTCCACCCACGAGATTCTCCCCTGTTCTTCCGAAACGACGATGACCGCGGCATCGGTTTCCTGACTGATACCAAGTGCGGCGCGGTGGCGTGTACCTAGTTCAGGGCTGAGATCGGTTTGACGGGTAAGTGGCAAGAAACACCCTGCGGCGGTGACGCGTTCGCCTTGGATGGTGATCGCACCGTCGTGCATAGGGGAGTCCTGCTGAAAGATGGCGATGATCAGGTCTTTGTTGATGCGTGCGTCGATGGTCACTCCGACCTCTAGGTATTGGTTGAGCACGATGTCTCGTTCGATAACGATCAGCGCGCCGATATGGCGTTGCGCGAGGATGGAAACTGCTTCGGAGACCTGCATCAGTTCTTGTTTGGCGAAGGGTTTGACGACACCGAGCATGAACGAGCGTTTACCGAGTTTGCGCAGCATACGGCGGAACTCGTCCTGAAACAGGATGACAACGATGATGATGAAGCTGGGGTAAAATTTACTGATCAGCCAATTCAGAGCGGTCAGAGGGGCGAAGGCGGAGAGAGCTGCGGCGGAAATGACGACGGAGATACCTGTCAGCATTTGAGCAGCGTGAGTGCCTTTCAGCAGAATGAACATCTGGTAGATGACAAAGGCGATGAGCAGCACATCGATTAGCGACCATATTCCGAACTGGTCGAAAATTTCCCACATCAGCGCATCAACTCCCGCAAACCGCTCAGTGTTTGCACGGCGTGCGTTCTAATCAGTTTTGCCCCTTGCCATACCAGTGCTGTTTCCAACACTGCACTTACCTCGCCGCGTGCTTGGGGACGGGTGATCTGCAAGTTGCGTCCCAGCCATGACTTGCGCGACACTCCGATCGCGGTGGGGGCAATGTCGCTCAGTTTCTTCAGCTCGGCAAAAATACGCATGATAGCCGCGTCGCTTTTGCCAAAACCGATACCAGGGTCGAGCCATATTTTCTCTTCGGCAAAACCGCAGGCACGCAACAGTTTGATACGGGTGGAAAAGAAATTCTGCAAACATGGCATGATCTGCTCGGCAGAGAGAGGGTGTTGTTGCATGGTGCGTGGTTCACCGTGCATGTGCATGGCTAGGTAGCCGCGCCCCGCCGCCGCCCAGCGGCTGAGCAGGGTGGTAGGCAGCTGTGCTCCGCAGTCGTTGAGCATTGCGATGGGATAGGCGAACAGACGCGCGGCTATCTCTGTGTGGCGGGTATCGACGCTGAGGGGTATGGGTACTGTGCGCAGCGCTTCTAGAACAGGTTGCAATCTGCGCCATTCCTCAGCGACGGGCACGGGGGTGGCTTGGGGGCGAGTCGATTCCGCTCCGATGTCGATAATATCCGCCCCTTGGGCGTGGAGTGTCTGTGCCTGTGTGCAGGCCCGCTCAGGATCGAGATACAACCCGCCGTCGGAGAACGAATCGGGCGTGACATTGACCACACCCATAATCAAAAAAGGCGAAGCCGTCGCTCGCACAGGGAGGTAAGAAGACACAACCAGCCTCAACCACCGTGGACAAAATTTATTCTGCCCAAGGCACGTTGCAGCGAGGCGGAAGCGCGCACGATGTCTATATCGTTATGCAGTGCCGCTTGGAGACGTTGCTCGGCACGTACCTTGCTGGCCTGCGCACGGGCGAGGTCGATCTGTGCTTTGCTTTCGGCAACGTCGGCAAGAACTCGCACACAGTCAGCGGCTACACTAAACATCCCGTCGGCGACAAAATAACATCGTGGTGGCGTGTCGCGGGGCAAACGTAAACTGACAATACCCACCCCGATGGTGGCGATCAGCGGGGCATGCCCTACCAGAATGCCGAGATAACCATCGCTCGCAGGCAAGTTAACCTCTGCCGCGGCCAACACCGCCAGCTCGACGCGCTGCGTCATGATTTTCACTGCCAGCAGATCGTCGGGCATGCGGTTGTCCTCCTCTAAAGCTTTTCCGCTTTCGTCAACGCCTCTTCAATCGTGCCGACATAGAGGAAAGCCTGTTCAGGAATATTGTCGTGTTTGCCCTCGCTGATTTCTCGTAAACCTTTGACGGTGTCCTCCAACGACACGAACTTGCCTGCGATGCCCGTAAACTGCTGTGCGACAAACATCGGTTGACTGAAGAAACGCTGAATCTTGCGCGCCCGTGTTACCGTCAAGCGATCCTCGTCGGACAATTCGTCCATGCCGAGGATGGCGATGATGTCGAGCAGATCACGGTAACGCTGCAAAATTTCCTGCACTCGCATTGCCACACGGTAGTGCTCTTCCCCCACAATCTGCGGATCGAGACTGCGCGACGAACTCGCCAAGGGATCGACGGCGGGGTAGATACCAAGATTGGCGATGCTGCGTTCCAACACCGTCGAGGCATCGAGATGGTTGAAGGTCGTCGCAGGCGCAGGGTCAGTGTAGTCGTCGGCAGGCACGTAAATCGCCTGCACCGAGGTGATCGAGCCATTTTTAGTGGTGGTGATACGCTCCTGCAATTCACCCATCTCGGTGGCCAACGTCGGCTGATAACCGACGGCAGAAGGAATGCGTCCCAACAAAGCCGACACCTCCGACCCCGCCTGCGTAAAGCGAAAGATATTGTCGACGAACAGCAACACGTCTTGGTTTTGTTCGTCGCGAAAATACTCCGCCGCAGTCAGGGCACTTAGCGCTACCCGTGCCCTCGCCCCTGGCGGTTCGTTCATCTGTCCGTAAATCAAAGCCGTCTTATCCAACACTTGCGACTCTTTCATTTCGTAATAGAGATCGTTACCCTCCCGCGTGCGTTCACCCACACCTGCAAATACCGAATAGCCGCCGTGTTGCTTGGCAACGTTGTTGATCAGCTCCATAATCAACACCGTCTTGCCCACCCCTGCCCCGCCGAACAAACCGATCTTGCCGCCCTTCGCGTACGGGGCCATCAGATCGACGACCTTGATGCCCGTAATCAAAATATCCGCCTGCGTGGAAAGATCGACGAAAGCTGGCGAAGGGCGATGGATGGGATATTTCTTGGTGAATTTTACCTCCCCCAACTCATCGACAGGTTCACCGACGACGTTCAAGATACGCCCGAGAATCTCCTGACCGACAGGCATCATTATCTGCTCGCCCGTGTCTCTGACCTCCGCGCCGCGTTGCAAGCCTTCGGTACTGTCCATCGCCACCGTGCGTACCACTGCATCACCGAGATGCTGTGCCACTTCTAGGGTCAAGTTGTCCTTCGCCGCGCTGATGTTCTGGTTAGTCAGCTTCAAGGCGTTGTAAATCGCGGGCAAACCCTCGCGAAACTCAACGTCCACCACTGGCCCCAGAACTTGTAAAACCTTGCCTGGCATCGCCACAATCTCCTAAAGCGCTTGCACGCCCGCAGTTATTTCAATCAATTCCTTGGTAATTGCCGCCTGTCGTCCGCGGTTATACTGCAAGGTCAACTCCTTCACTACCTTTTTAGCGTTGTTGGTGGCACTATCCATCGCGTTCATGCGGGCCCGATGTTCCGAGGCAATGCCGTTTAAAATAGCGCGAAAAATCTGATTAGCGGCGTAACGCAACAACAGCTGCTCGATCACCGCGGCACGCTGAGGTTCAATCAGGAACAGCTCGGTGTCTCCCTGTTCCATGTCTGCCGTTTCTTCCTCGTTATCCTGTGCACCGATAGGCAAAATGCGCTTAAACAACGGACGCTGTTGCAGCGCAGAGATGAACAGCTGGTAGGCAAGATAGATCCCCGTGTATTTTTTTTGTCGCAAGTGTGTGCTCAGCTGCCTGGCAAAAGCGAGTGGCCAGGTGGCTTGGTCGAGGTGCTCGACGCGGTGGGTGACTTGCACGAGGTTGAGTTTGTGTTTACGACAAAACTGCTCGGCCTTCTTCCCCAACGCGATAAAATCAGTGCGTGCGGCATACTGTGCTCCAAAACTATGCTGAAGCTCACGGTGGGTGTGTTTGAGCAGGTTGGCGTTTAGGGCTCCGCAGAGACCACGGTCGGTGCTGAAGATGACCACCAACACTTGGGTGGTCGTGTCGGGTGCTGTCAGCAGGGGGTGTTCGACATCGCCGCCGACCAGCTGGGTCATTAACTTGCTGAGGGCACTGCTGTAGGGACGTGCGCCGCGCACGGCTTTGTTCGCCTTGTTGAATTTCGCCGAGGACACGAGCTTCATGGCGTTGGTGATTTTCTGGGTATTCTTAACGCTGGTGACACGTTTTTTAATTTCTTTCAGTGTTTGCATTCAGTGTGCGTATCCTTGGGCGAATTTATCCAATGCGCTCTGTATTTCCTCCTGCACGGCATCTAGTTTCGCCCGTGCTCTGATTTTGTCGAGCAGTGCCGTGCAGTTATCCTGCAAAAAAGCGCACAGGGCGTGCATCCACTTGTTGAGGTCTTTGATCTCGTAAGCGTCGAGTACACCTGTGGTCGCAGCGAACAGCAGCACTGCTTGGACACCGACATCCAGCGGTTCAAACTGCGGTTGTTTGAGAATTTCCACCAGCCGCTCGCCGCGTCGTAAAGTTTTCTGCGTTGCTTCATCCAGATCCGAGCCGAACTGTGCGAAGGCAGCCAACTCTCGGTACTGTGCCAGTTCCAAGCGCAACGTGCCTGCGAGTTTCTGCACGCACGGTACTTGGGCATCACCACCGACCCGTGACACCGACAAACCTGCGTTCATGGCGGGACGCACGCCGCTGAAAAACAGATCAGCTTCGAGAAAGATCTGCCCGTCGGTAATGGAAATAACGTTGGTGGGAATGTAGGCAGAAATGTCGCCCGCCTGTGTTTCGATGATGGGGAAGGCGGTTAGCGAGCCGCCACCGAGTTCGTCGTTGAGTTTGCAAGCTCGTTCGAGCAGACGGCTGTGCAGATAAAAAACATCGCCAGGGTAAGCTTCCCGCCCTGGTGGACGGCGTAATAGGAGCGAAAGTTCACGGTAGGCGACTGCCTGTTTGGTCAGGTCGTCGTAAAAAATGGCGACGTGTTTACCGCGATCACGAAAGTATTCGCCGATACGGCAGCCCGAGTAGGGGGCGAGAAACTGCATCGGGGCGGGATCGATGGCGGTAGCGGCAAGGATGACGGTATAATCCATCGCTCCGTGTTTTTGCAGTGTGTCCACGATCTTGGCGACGGTCGAGGCTTTCTGTCCGATCGCGACGTAGATGCAGATTACGTCCTCTTTTTTTTGGTTGATGATGGTATCGATAGCGATAGCTGTCTTACCTGTCTGCCGATCACCGATGATCAACTCCCGCTGCCCGCGCCCGATGGGGGTGAGGGCATCGATGATCTTCAGTCCTGTCTGTAGTGGTTCGCACACTTTTTGGCGAGCGATGATGCCTGGTGCTTTGACTTCCACCTGCCCCTGTTCGGCTGCGGCGATTTCTCCTTTGCCATCGAGAGGGTTTCCCAGGGCATCGAGCACGCGGCCGACAACCGCTGTGCCGCAAGGAATGGAGTTGATCAGCTGCAAGCGTTTGACCTGATCGCCTTCTCGAATTGCTTGGCAGTCACTGAAGACGGCGATACCGACGTTGTCTTCTTCGAGATTCAAGACCACGCCGTGCTCACCACCAGCGAATTCCACCAGCTCGCCCGCCATCACTTCTTGCAATCCGTAGACACGGGCGATGCCGTCGCCTACCGACAGCACCGTGCCTGTTTCGATGAGGCTTTCCTGATATGCATAGGACTTGATGCGCTCGCTGATAATCTGGCTAACTTCACTAGCCTTGATTTTTTCCATGCTCTACCCTACTGCGTGTTTGACCATTGCTCGTAGTTGCGTGCGGAGACTGAAATCCCACACGCGGTGTTCCCACCTCAGCACGATACCGCCCAAGATGTCAGTGTCGACGCGGAAGGATATGTTTATTTTTTTCTGTAAGTAGGTGGCAACTGTTTTTTCAATTCCCTCTTGTTGTCCTGTCTGCAACGGGTGCGAGGAGGTAACGACAACATCGACGATACCTGCCTGCTTTTTGACCAGCTCGGCGTGCAGAGCGGTTATGGCGGGCAACAGGTGCACGCGTCGCTGCTCGACCAGCAGCAGCAAAAAATTGCGCAACTGCTGGGTGTCAGCCTCGCTAGAGGCTGCGATCGCCGCCACGAGGTCTTGGCGTGCTTGCCATGCGATCCCTGGGTGTTGCCAGAAGGCGAGTGCTTGCGGGGTGGTGCATGCGGCGCTGAGGGTGGCGAGCTGTCCCTGTCGCTGCACAGCATCGCCGTCGAGGGAGAACAGGGCACGGGCATAGCGTGCCGCGATGTTCATCGCAACACCCCCGCTTGTCCTGAGAAGACCTGCGGTGCGGGCACGAGACTGAAATCCGCCATGCTCTCCCTCGTCGTGATAGGGCTAGCTAGCACAAGATAAGCGTTCGTTCAAGTGCTTTTGCAGGACAGGTAATTATCTTGCCGCTCATCGTGGGTAGGGCGCTTAATTTAATTTTTTGGGCAGCAGAAGGCCTGATTTTGCGGGGGGCATCTACAGCCGACACCGCTCGCACCCTGTCTATCGTGCGACACTGACACATTAGTTCCGATTGAGATCGCGCTTAATCTTAGCCAGTTCTTGCTTTGAGAGCTGCGCGGCCTTGCAGATTATCCGCTCATCGACACCCTCCAGCAAGAGATGTCTTGCGGTATCCAGCTTGCCCTGCTCGATGCCAAGCTGCTTGCCCTGCTCGATGCCGAGCTGTTTAGCCCTATCGCTCTGTGTCTCTAGCATAGCTTCTAACCTCTCTTCCTGTGCCAAGTCTGGCCACCTTTCCCGATCAACACGATCGAAATCACCCTCTCCTACCGCATTGTCGGCACTTACGTAGTATACGCTTAGGTTTTCTAGGATAAAAGCCCCATCCTCAGGGGAAAGCAAGCGACCTTTGGTCAGCAACGCAGCTACCGTGTCATCGTTCGCATCCCACACCTCTGCCATACCCTGCACTGCTGTTACCGCGGCGCGACAACTCTCGCCGCTTCCTCGCCCCCCCACCTCATCCCAAAAATTATCGAGCTGTAACTTGCGCAAATTCACCGTCAGGCAAGGCATTCTCTGAAACAAAGCCCTAAACTCCTCCAAGACAGGCGGGACTTCTTCATCACCAAACTCAAGCGATAGATCATCTTTAGGTGGCTCGAAGTCCTTATCCTTGCAGCAGATTAAAACCACAGGGATAATCAAGTTGCGAGCCGCCCCCTTTTTCCCTGATCTGCGCTTTCGCTGCTCACGACGAGCGCTCAGATAATACTCCATCGTCTGCAGGATTACTTCAGGATCACGATAACTCTTGTGCTCCAGAATGAGGGTTATCATGATCTCCATGTCGGTGTTCTTAAGACGCATCGCTGCGGTAAGGTCGGTGCGTATCTCACCGCCAGCTCGCTTTAACAGTATGCCATCCCCGATAGTCAAACTCTCTACGTCAAGCGCGGCGATGCGTGGGTAAACACAGACCGTTGAATTTACCGAAGGCTAGGGAGTGGAGGGAATGAGGATTACCTCGGTTACGGTTTCGAGAGCCATATTGACCACGGGGTGCTGGTTATTCAGAAATGCGACTGTCAATTCGATAGCGGGCTGTCCTGCATATTTGCTGGAGGGAGCACGGTGTGCGGTAACCTTCCACCACTTGCCCTCGCGATCGATGTTACCGTAGTCGTAGACATCGTCGCTCAAGTACAGACCTGTGTGAGGAATCAGCAGACTGCCATCTGCACCACAAAAATTACCCTTTCCACAGCGTCCGATAAGGGTATTGAGCAAACCCGCATTGACCGCATCGCGATAGTGCCTGATCAATTGGGCGCGCTGTGCTCGTACTTCCAGTTGTTTTATGATCTTCGCCTGATTGGTCAACATGTTGCTCACCGCGACCGCGATGATACCAGACAGTGCTACCGCCACCATCACCCCCATCAAACTCGTCCCGTGTCGTGACACGATCAGCTCAATTGCTGCTCATGGGGTCGGACTTTTCCTTTTGCAGACGGCGAATCTCGGCGAGCACCATCTCTCTGGCAATACGAGGAAAGTTGTTCTGACAGTACTCGAACACCGCTTTCTTGACCAACGTGGCGAAGTTATGATCGACACCATCACCGTGCGCCGCATCCTCAGCCACTCCTGGTAACACAGGTGGTGACGGTGTAGTCGGGGGAGCATTCTCCTTCGCCGCGCGCACAGGGAACGGTTGCCAATCTGCATTACACCCCTCGTCGAGATCCATCTGTAAATTGAAAGCCACCAACTGCAACAGCTCGCGGCTATCGAAAGGCTTGGGCAGAATTTGTTGAAAACCCAATTCAGTCAAGGTGGCTTTGTCAACTCTGCTGTAAGAACTCAGCAAAAGAATGAGCGGTATCTTGCCGTCGGTAGTCAGGCGCTGCAGATCGGGCAAGGCAGTCGTACCACGCAGTTCCGCATCGGCGATGATCAGATCGACCTGCTGCGCAGCGGTTTTGTCCAGTGCCGCGGTTAGGTTATCGGCACTGATGACATCGATGGCATAGGGGTACAGCGACACCTGCACGACGCGCTGAATGGCGGCGGAATCGTCTGCGGTCAAGACCAGAGGCACGGTTTATTCCATCTGTAAGTCCTACATTTATGGTAGCAAATTACGCTCGCCTCTGCCACAATCTCTCGTCGAGGGGGAAGTTCTCAAGCGGCGGGAGACGGTGACGGTGTGTGGTATTTTTGGTTACGCTGGCAGTGAGCCGTGTTTGCATGTTATCACTGCGGGCCTGCGCAAGCTCGAATACCGCGGCTACGATTCCGCGGGTGTGATGGTCTACGACGATAGCATTCAGGTGGCTAAAACCGCGGGGAAGGTTGCTGATCTCGTAGCACACGCGCATGACCTTTCTCCTCGTGCCACCCTTGGCATGGGGCACACACGTTGGGCGAGTCACGGCAAACCGAGCACCGCTAATGCTCACCCTCACTGCACGGCAGAGGTCGCGATCGTCCACAACGGCATCATCGAAAACCACGCTGAGCTGCGCGCTGCTCTCCATGCCGCTGACATCGACTTCCACTCCGAAACCGACACGGAAGTCGTGCTGCATCTTGTCGCACATGCCTTGCGGGAACGACCTGAGCCGCTATCCGCGTTCAGCCATGCCATGCGGCAACTCAAGGGTCTCTACGGACTGGCGGTGTTTTTTGCCTGCGACCCATACCGTATCTACTTGAGTCGTAAAGGGTTACCGCTCGCCATTGCGGCGAGCGAAAATGCGCATCTGTTCTCCTCCGATCCGCTCGCGTTGGCTGAGCATAGCGATGCTTTTATGTTTCCCGCCGATGCCGAGATCGTGGTGTTGGCACGGGAACGGATCGCCGTTTATGATTACGAGGGTACGCCGCAGCCTCTGCCTGCCGTGCAGCATCTGCAAGTGCCGCGACAAAAAATCGACAAGGGCAGTTACCGCCACTTTATGCTGAAAGAAATTCACGAGCAGGGGCTGGTGTTGGGCAACATTATCCACCGTCTGTTCGACTTCGTCGCGTTGCGTCCTCGTACCGAGATGCTCGCCCTGTCGCACCTTGCCATGCCGCGGGTCAAGCGGATCAAGATTGTCGGTTGCGGCACTTCTTATCACGCGGCCATGCTCGCGGCAGTTTTTGCGGAAGAACAGCTGCGTATCGAAAGCGTTGCTGAAGTTGCGCACGAACTGCGTTATCGTCGTGCTCTACTCGATGCGCAAACATTGGTGGTCGCGCTGTCGCAGAGCGGCGAGACGGCGGACACCCTATCCTGCATTGCACATGCCCGCAGGCACGGTTGTCAGACGTTGGCCATCTGCAACAGCCCCCACTCGACGTTAGCGCGTACCTGTGATGCCTTGATCGAACTCAACTGCGGCCCTGAGATCGGGGTAGCCTCGACCAAAGCCTTCACGGCCACCGTGCTTATCTGGTATCTTTTCGTGCTGGCGGTGCGCAGCACGCGTGGCCAGCCGCCGACTAAGGACGTGTATAATCTGCGTAAACTACCGCTGTTGATCGATTATGTCTTGAACGGTGCGGCGCAGATTGCCAGCTTGGCGCGCCAGTATTGCGAGGCGCGTAATTTTATCTACATCGGCCGCGGCCCTAGCTTCCCGCTTGCGCTCGAGGCGGCACTGAAACTCAAGGAAATATCCTACCTTCATGCCGAAGGCTATGCAGGCGGTGAACTCAAGCACGGCCCCATCGCTTTGATCGACCACAACATGCCTGTGCTGGTAGTCGCACCGCGGGACGAATACTTCCCCCGCATCGTCTCTAATGCGGGCGAAATCAAAGCACGTGAGGGGCAAATTATCGTGCTCGGCAATCCCAAGCACGACGAACTGCGTGCGCTCGCCGACAATATCGTCCCTTGCCCTGACATCGACCATCCGCTGTTGCAAGCGATTGTCGGAGCCGTACCGTTGCAGTTGTTCGCCTATTATCTTGCGTTGGAGAAAGGCACAGACATCGATCAGCCCCGCCACCTAGCCAAGTCGGTGACGGTAGAATAGGCGCGTACGGAGGAGAACGTAGTTTGCGGTGCACAATATCCCTCATCGAGGAGCGAGAACGATGACCCCTGCCCGTCATTTCCCCCGCAGTCGTTTACGGCGGTTACGGGTCAGTCAGGCGGTGCGTGACCTGTCGGTCGAGTGTCGCCTGTCGGTCTGTGACTTTATCTACCCTGTCTTCGTGCATGGGGGGAAGCAGGAACGGGAGGAGATTGCGGCACTGCCTGCGCTCTACCGACATTCGCAGTCGTCGCTGTTGCACGTTGCCGAGCGAGCGCTTGCCGCGGGGATCAAGGCGTTAGCGCTGTTTCCTGCCATCGCCGCCGCGCAAAAAACGGCTGACGGGCGTGAGGCATACAACGAAGACGGTCTCATTCCGCGGACGGTACGGCTGTTGAAAAAGAATTTTCCTCCTTTGGCGATCATTACCGATGTTGCTCTCGATCCTTACACCTCGCACGGGCAGGATGGGATTGTCGATGCTGACGGTTATGTGCTCAACGATGCCACGCTTGCGGTGTTGCAGAGACAAGCTTTGTGCCATGCTGCGGCGGGAGTGGATATGGTTGCCCCTTCGGACATGATGGACGGGCGGGTGGCGGTGTTACGTGATGCGTTGGAGGAGCGAGGGTATGTCGATACGATCGTGCTTTCCTACGCGGCAAAATATGCTTCGCATTTTTATCGGCCGTTTCGGGCGGCGGTGCGGGCGACGGAGACGCTTACGGGCGACAAGTACAGTTACCAAATGCAGCCCGCCAATCGGATGGAAGCCTTGCACGAAGCGTGTATGGATGTCAGCGAAGGAGCTGACATCGTGCTGGTTAAGCCCGCGGGTCTGTATCTCGATGTCATCGCCGCGGTGGTCGCAGCCTGTCAAGTGCCTGTCTATGCTTATCAGGTCAGCGGTGAGTATGTCATGTTGAAGAGTGCCGCGCGTTTTTTGTCTGAGCCGCAGTGTGTGTTGGAGGCTCTGTTGGCCATTAAGCGGGCGGGAGCGCGGGCAATCTTCACCTACTATGCGCTCGAAGCGGCCGCGTGGCTACGGGAAGAGGGGTTGGGATGAAAAACTTTACCTCGTTGGTGGCACGGCGTTATTTGCAGATAAGTCGCCGTGATTTGTTTTTTACCTGGATTTCCGTCCTGTCTATCGTCGGTATTGCTATCGGGGTTGCGGCGATGATCGTGGTGTTGTCGGTCATCAATGGTTTTGAAGAGGAGCTGCGCAAGCGTTTTTTGGCAGCCAATGCGCATGTGCTAGCTTATCGTTTTCCTTCTGGGATTGAAAATTACGACGGCTGGGTGGAAAAAATTACGCAAGACTTTAAAGATGAAGTTAAGGGTGTGTCTCCGTTTGTGCATTATGAGACGATGGCACGGGGCGACAGCAGCATGCATTCTATTTTGATGCGTGGTATTCATCCTCGCCGACGTGAGAAGGTACAGAGCTTGGCAGGTTTGATTGAGCCAGCCCATGCACTCGACTTGTTGCAACAGGAGATGACTCGTGAAGAGGGAAACGGTGATCCACAGATAATTGTCGGCCAGGGGTTGTTACGGTTGTTGGGCGGTAAGGTCGGCGGGCGGGTGCGGCTCGTTGCGCCGCATCGGAAAAGCTTTTCACAATACAAAAAGTTTAAAGTCATTGGCGTTTACAGCTCAGGCTTGAAGCATTACGACAATCGTGTCGGTATCGTTAATCTGCGCACCGCGCAGCGGTTTTTCGGTATGGGTGCACGTGTCACGGGAATCGAGATCGGTTTGCGCAAACCGCATGACAGTCGTGAGATTGCTAGTCGCATGAGTGCAGCCTATGCTTTGTCGATCAAGGAGTGGCAGTCGTTCAACCGTCCTTTGTTCGAGGCGATGAAACAGGAGCGGGCGGTCATTTCGGTAATCGTGGCATTGGTGGCATTGGTGGCCATTTTCAATATTTTTACAACGTTATTTGTTTCTGTGTCACAAAAACTGCAGGACATTTCTATTTTGAAAGCACTCGGTGCCACTAATCGTCAGATCAATGCTATTTTTTTGCAACAGGGTTGTCTTATCGGTTTGATCGGCAGTTTTTTCGGGGTTGTTGTTGCCTTGTTAGCCAGTGTTTTTTTGCGACGTTATCAGCTTATCGACTTGCCCGATATTTATTTACTGGCTGAGTTACCGGTCCGTTTTGATGTGCGTGTTTATGTCGTTGTCTGTTGTGTAGCGATTTTGTGTTGTCTCGGTGCGGGTCTCTACCCTGCGCAAACTGCCTCTCGCACTTCCCCGTTGGAGGTCTTGCGTGCCCGTGATGTTTTTTAGTCGTCGTTCCCTCTTTCGTGTGTGAGCTTTTCGTCGGGGAAAGCGTGCGCTATGGTGGTGGGGGGGCGTTGTCTTCTGTCGTATAGGGGAAAATTTTTATCCCATCCATGCGCCATGATGCGGTGCCGAACTGGCTCTGGGTGTCGAGAATGTAGATAATGCCGTCGACCCAGGCGGGATTGAAGGCGTTGCGGTAGGATATTGCTTTGCGTAGTTTGACGTAGACGATCAGATTCGGTGGGGGCGGTGGCACGTGGATACAGGCTTGGGGGTCGGGAACGAGCAGAAATTCTTTCAACACGGTGATGTTGTCCAACAGGGGCACGACGAAACCAGGGACTCTGACTCGTTTCCCGTGCAGTGCTTGGACAGGCGGGGGTGCGGTGCCTGTTTTGTAATCGAGCAGTTGTAAGCTATGCCAGCTCACCGTCTGGGGGCGTGCGGGCTGTGGGTTGGAGACGACTTTTTTGAGATCGGAGGGAATAAAATACCAGGTCAACACCGCCGCGGTGACCGCGAACACCGCTGCACCTCCGAATCTCAGCACCAGCCCTCCCAGCACAACACAGACGCTCATTAAGCTAACACAGTGTGGCGGGAGAAGCGAGTTTGCCTACGCTTTTCTGTAGGGGAGGAAAACTAACATACAACAGAAAAAGTTGCACTCACATCCGTAGACATGCTCTAATGGTTGTAGAGTTTTCTATCGCAAGCGTGGTCAGAGGGTGAGAGACGAGGGAGGTTTCGGCATCGTCACGGTGATGGCAGGTGCGGTTGTGCTCGGCATCTTCGCGTTGGTCTACACCCAGCAGATGCGCAACCGTGCCAGCATCACCTTGATCGGTGACCTGGTATCTTTCCGCGAGCAGGTGATAACCTATTACGCCAGTGTGATCAGTAACCGCAATACGTGGGAGTGTACTGTTTGGGGAAATAGTGCGCTAGGGAATTACTTGCGCACAGGATCGCCCCGCAGCGGCCCTCTGGTGGTTTACAAGCACGGAGAAGATTGTCAGGAGGATTTCCTTCCAACGCCAGCCCCCGATCCCGATGAGCTGATCGGAGGTTCTGGTCTCGGGTTGCGGATGCAGGATTACAACAACCTGCCTATCGATGGTGCGACGAGCACGTGCGACACCACGCAACACTTTTGCCTCGAAGCCGAGTGGAGGGGACTCACCAGCAACAGACATGTGGAGGTGAAACTTACTCTTACCGCCAACCGCACCGAGATTAAGAACGATCTCGGGGTGAATTTTGACCTGGCCGATAAGGAGCATGCCGTCTACTTGAACCGCACGGTCGGCAAAGACTGTTCGGAGGGGAGGCTTACGGGTCATTATCGTGGCACGGGCAAGGGAGTGCTCGCCTATGCGGGCGATAGCGCGGTGGTCAACTTCGACTCCTATACAGGCTTGGTAGAGTGCTCCTCCAAAGGCCCGCTGGTCGTCCCCCCCTGTTACGACCTGAGCGGTGACAGCGATAACCCTTTCACCAAGACCGGCAGAGTGCGCGGTGCAGCATTTGCTGGGATCAAGGGGAGGTCGTTTCCTGGCACGGCGGGGCGGGGATTAAGATGTGGAGCTGGCGCTACCAAGGGAAGTTGCCCCGCGACGAGTGGGGGCGGCACGACCGCGATCGCCTTTTTCGATCCGTGGACAGGCATCAGTCAGTGTAGCCACCCCAATATTTTGGTGAACGAGGTCGAGGCGGGATTTTCCGCCAGGCACTGTAGCGGTGAGAACCGTTACGGGATTGTTAGAATTAGCGATACGGGCACTTTCACGTGTTCGACTGCGGTGATGGGAGGGGGAACAGGCGGGGTGGAGCCAGAATACTGCGACCCAGGAGAGGCTATCAGAGGGTTTGGGAGCACCGGTCTGGTAACAGCATGTGTGCCGACACCGACAGGCGCAGGGCCTCGAGGCTTCCGAGGCCCTCGAGGAGAACAGGGGGATACCTACCCTGGCCCGCAGGGAGCGCAGGCTCGGTCTTTCTGTGATGGTAGTAAGTTCTATGAGAAGTGCGACAATCTCAGATGTCCTCTTGGGTGGGATAAGTCTGGTAACCTATGCGATCCACCACCATGAGAGCTCGGGAGCGAAAACTCGGTCTGACACTGGCCTCCCTCATGGTGGCGGTAGGGTTGTCAGGTGTGCTGGCGGTGGCGGGGGTGCGTCTGGTGGGCAATCAGATGAGTGCCTTGCGGGTGATGGAGTTGGCCGACAAGGGCGATGCGATTTTCAAGTTCTACAGCAATCTGCTGCATGACGACAAGGTGTGGTGGTGCACTCTCTACGATGCTGGCGGACCTACCGTGACCAGTGCCAACCTCCCCTTGCGACGTTGTATTTTCGGCAAGGGCAGCAGTTGTCCCAGCGGTTCTCGTAATATGCGGTTGATGGGGCCTGATTGTGAGTTTGGTGGTAATGCCCTTACCCGTGCGGGTGCACTAAACTTTAGCAACTTCGATGCGTCGAACATTGTCCTTATCAAGTCAGGCGGCATGCATCTGAAGGATTCGGCGACGAGAGAAGATACCGATGGTTGGTGGAAAGTTGAGGTCGAATGGGAACACAGGGGAAACAACGCGGTCGATCTCGTTTTCACGCAGAGTTTTGTTGCCAGCAGGTGGCGCGGGGCGGGCAACGAACGTCATCTGCCGCAGCTGAACTATCCGCGCGAATTGCGCTTACGACGCAGCACCAACTATGTGCCTGGCAATGGTTGTGGCGACAAGGCGGTGACCGCGATCGCCTTGCACTCATCTAACCGCGACGTATCTTGCGGCTCCGCCGATCTTGTCGACACCACCCGTAATGGTCTCGGCAACTGTCCGCGCAAAAATGCGCTGAAGGGAGGGGTGGTGGAATCTACCACCGCCTGCAGCAGCGACAGCGGCAGGGTAGCGGTCACTCCTACCAGTTGCGTCTCAGATCGCAGTGTTATCTGGAAAATCGGGGCGGGCGTTAGCAACGAAAATGCTAACGTGGAGTGTGCACTCGGGGGAAGTGGCAAGCTGGTTCATTACAGTAATTGTGCTCTTAATCAGCCCATATATGCTTGTACGCCGACGACTCCAGGGCCGTGGCCGCCAAGCGTGCCAAGGCCGACGACTAGAGCACCAGCCGCCGTGCGAGGGATAGATAGTAGGGGCAGAGTGTTGTGTGGCACGAGGGCAGGTTTTCCATACTTTGGTGATGAGGAATATAAAAATGTTCCTGGCTCTATGGGTACCCTCACGGACTTTACCGTCAGTGGGCAAGGGCCGAGGGGTCGGAAGGGCAGACCCACCTGTGGTGAGCGAGGGGCAAGGGGAGAATCTTTCAGTGGCCGACCTCTTGCAACACCTCCCATCCCTGCTTACCCTGATGAAGGGTGTGGTAATGGTGGATATTTCGGTAATGAAGATACTCATTGGCAATGGTTTGAGGATGACAACCGCTCTTGCCCGCTACGATGACGGAGAGGGTATGCGCAATGGCATGACATTGATGTCGGTGATGGTCGCGGTGGCACTGGCGGGTATTGTGGCGGTGGCGGTAGCGCGTCTGCTCGGCAGTCAGTCGCAGACGATGGCGGCGGTACGGTTGCGGGAACAGCGCGAGGAGTTGCTCAAACACTACAAGAGCATCGTCATTGCTGGTTGGGATGCGACAAGGAGCGGCACTTGTCCGCACATCGTTTGCTCGCGAGCTGGTCTTGCCGTTATCCCCACCGCCAACGGCAATGCCCTTCTTCTTGCCGATGATCTTTACGACTACGGTTACACTGGGTCGCCAACAGGGAGGTGGTGGAGGGTGACTGCCCTGAGAAGAAATTTGCCTAGCGGTGAGATCCTGCAGGCAGACAGTTACGTAGAGGAGGAGGGTTTGATCGCGGTCGAGGTGAGGGTGGAATTTATCCCTGCGCAGCATCCTACCGTCAAGATCAGGTTGGCTGAACGTGAGGAGATCGTTTTTTTGCATCACAACACCCCAGGGGCGATCAGCGACAACACCACCGATTGCACGAACCCCACGCTCCCCAGTAACCCTCATCTGACTCAGCTTGACAGTGCAGGGGTCAAGCTCTACGAGGGCGCGGGGGCGATCATCCAATATGATTTCAACTCCAACTACGCCAAGTGTAGTCAAGTACCGCTGGTGACCGCGAAGGATTGCGCTAAGGGAGCTCTGCTTGGTTTTTCCCTCGACGCCACTGATACCTTCGTCACGGGCGATCCGATCTGCAGCACCGACCTTACTCCTACGGAGAAGCGCACGGTAAAAGCCATCGATTGCTCCCAAAGCGGCTACGTCGAGCAGATAGTGGCAGATGAAGAAACGCGCTGCGTGGGCACAGACGGGACTCCCGCCACTGGCCGTGCGCGGCGCGTCGCGGCGCAACAGGGTAGTGGCACTGCCCTTGCACAAACCTACACACTGCTTCGCCTTGCCAGCCCTGGGGGGAGGTACATAGACAGATCATATCCAGGTGCTACCACTGCTCTGCCCGATCCTCCCACCTGGTGGAGTCCCGATGAGCCCGACCTCGTGGAGTACGATACCTTCAGCTGCGAGATAGAGCGCTTCCCAACTATCAGTGACTTCAGGGCTGGTGGTGGGCATTTCAAAAGCGGCGTGCGGGAAGGATTGCTGCCTCCAGGCTCGGATGGCACACAACGAGGGCCACCAGGCCCGCGGGGGGATCGAGGGCGAGGGTTGGTGAGGGTGCGGGGGCGGTTGGTGCTAGACCCAGACTTAGCGCCGCCAGGGCCGCAGGGGGAGCCCGCGGACTGCTTTTTATGCTGCAAGAAAAAGTATCCTTGTGAAGCCGAGACTCATCCTCACAGTAGCAACTGTGTCGATGATGATGGTGACTCCACAACGCCTGATACTGACTGTTATGGTCACTATGTGGATGATTCTGTGGATGCAGAAAGTTCGTGCATAAACAATGAGCCTAGTCCAAGTTGGGGCTGCCAACATGATCGTGGGTTTAGGCAACCTGATAATACCTCTGTAGATGTTAATCTGAGTGGGTGCTATTGGAGCGCTGGACAGTGCAACTGCGAGGTGCGAGTGACTTTCAACCCCAACTCTCCTTAACACCTGAGTTCCGTGGGTTCAGAGGGTTGGGGTGGAAATTTTGCGAGCGTTAGTCGATGGTGGTATTGCCTTCCGCAAGGAGGTTGACGACCATCAGCGGTGTAGATGCCCCCGTAAAAAGCGCAGTAGGGGCATCTTCTCGACAGCAAGTGCCCCGTCATCGCATAAAACACCATGATTGGCAATGCAGTAAAATCTGCTGGCCGTACGAATGAGGACTTGCTAAAGCGGATTGAAGACAAACGGATAGTTGACCTGCACGCTCGAACCGCCGCGAGGGCGCGGGAACTTCCAGGTTTTAATCCTGCTGGTGATACAATTACGGAAGGAACGATCGGAGATGTTAGATCTCCTGATACTGACCGACGTGGTGCGACCACTCTTCCCGATAGCAAACTTCGCCGCCACTTTGCCAGATTTGCCAGGGCTGCGTTGCAAATACTGTTCATAACAGTGACGAATCTGGTTGAGGTTCTTCCTGATAACACTGGAAATCTCACCCGCGGTCAAACCACCCGATACAACAGGATCGCCTGGCGGAATGTTGACCGTCACCTTGCTCGCTCCACGCCCGAAACCTTTGCCCAAGCCCCCGCCACGCCCGCCACGATCAAGCACACCCTGCCCCGTGCCGAACTTGTTCAACGCACCCTTGCTGCCCGCCAAACTCAAAGTACGCGCATCACCCAAGCCACCCAGACCCGTAGTGTTGAGGCGCGCACCACGCCCCCCACCTGCACCGCCTGCGGAACTCTTGAAAGTCGTATACTGCGCCCCCGCTCCACGCTTCGACAACACCTGACCGACATCCAAACCGAGCTTGGAAAGATTAACGCCTGAAGCTTTCTTGTTCTTTACTCCCTTAGCACCCGTCAACGAAGAATTGCTCTTCCCCTTACGTCCCCCACCAGGCCGACGACTGCCGATACCCGTCGACTTGATGCCCGATCTGCCTCCCGCGGGTTTCGGCCGCGCCCGCGGCTTCGCAGCCACCTTGCCACGCTTTTTTACCCCCAAAGACTTCGCAATCGGTGGACGCTTGGCAAGCTTAACAGTTTTTTTAGGTTTCGGTTTCTGTATCGGTTTAACTGGCTTGACAGGCTTGGGTTTCTTGGGAGGAGGAGGCCTTTTCAGCGGTTTTTTGTCTCTTACTTTTTCAATTTTCTTTTTGACCTTCACTACCTTGATCGGCTTGGGCTTTTTGACTGGCTTATAAACCACCGCCCAAATGTCGTCCTTACGATCTCTGGTAATCTTCGAGCTAGCATACCACAATGTAGGGATGCAGATAAAATAAAACAACATCGCCAACATCAATAGTGCACTGAAAAACGGATCGCTGTTGCGCGCAGGTGGTAAAATAACATTAGGCGGTTTGACAAAAATTAAAAAATACCTGACCGCGCCGAAAGCCACCTGCACCAAGTCATGCTTGCCCAACGAAATGCTACGTGCCCCTGAGATTTTGCTGACCTTGCCGCCCTTCCGCACCCTCGCGGTCATACCGTCGCTAAGGTTGAGACGATAGCCCCCGCCACGACCAAACTCCGCCAACACATGACGCTTGATCAGCTGCGCATCTCGATTCGCGGCGATAAAATGACTAACATCGGTCGTGCCGATCGTTACCTTGTTGAACTCTTTGAAATCGCGATGAAAATACTCGGCCTCGATGATCGTCTTGTCCCAATACGCAACCACCTCCAGCACTTCACCCCGTGGCCGCGCCTCACGCACGTTAAATAACGATGCCCTCCTGTCATGGCTAGGTGCTGGCTGTTCCTGCTGTGGCACTGGCGCAGGTGGTACAGGTGGTAGTGCACCGCCCCCTCCCGCCGCTTCTAACCTCACTCCTGTGCCAGCCACCACCGCCCCTTTGTAATCTGGAACACGCACCGCCTCAACGACTAACTTCGCATCACCTAACTCAATCACATCAGAGGGATTGATCTCCGCCTCGACCTCAATCGCACTCCCATTGAGTTTAACTCCCCCCTCTGAACCAAGATCAGTAATGATCCAACGCTCATCACCACCGTCTGCGTGCGCCTCGATCAAAGCATGGATAGGATCGATGCCCTTGCCTTGTAGCACAACATGATTGGATAACAACGATCCCAGCAAAATCTTGTCGCCCGTCAAGGGCACCGACTTCAGCGGTTGACCAGGAGCATCGAGCTTTAAGGCAAAACCCAAAACAACCTCACAAAACCATCAGTGACCGTGCGGCGATTCCGCGGCGGCCTGTAGCTTTTTGTTAAACTCCTTCGTATCTATCTCTTCCAATAACTTGTAAATCACATTCTCCCAGAATTCCCCCCCCCCACTTATTTTAGCAGCCTCTTGTAAAAATTTCCGAGCCTTCTTGTAATTTTTGTTTTCTTCAAATTCAATTATCGCACAATTAAGCTTAGACATTTTGTGGTTAGGTCTCTGCTGTAAAACTTTTTTACACAAACCATTGGCACGCGCGATATTGCCAAGATGCCGCTCGATAATCAGCATCGAAGCATTGATAAACCAATCAGGGGGAATATCACCCAACGTGCGCCGCGCTAAAGAAAAATTACCGAAACGCAGCTGTAACATACCGAGATTGAAGGCCGCAGGCCGATAGGCAGACGTTGCCGATAACGCCCGCTTGAAAGCTAACGATGCCTCCTGGTAATTTTGCTCTAACAGATACATTACCCCAATGGCATTGTTCGCACCAGACTTAATGCGTCCCAACCGCGCCCCTGTACTCAAGGGAGTAAGAAAATAATCAGCGATGGCATACTTGCGCGCCCGCAACGCCGCAATACCAATATTGAGCTGCAACATTTCAGAGAGACCCTTGTCACTTTTAAGCGTGCGGCTGAGTTTCTGGGCATTGTCCCAAATTTCAGCAAAAGGTCGCCGCGCCAAGCCCTGCAGCATAATCAAATTCTCCAGATCCACCTGGCGCGGCCGCTGCTTGCTAGCCAACGCATCGATCCGCTCGTTGATTTTTTGCATCGACAAACGCGGCTGGGTATAGCTGTTCTTGCCCAAACTCAACATCAACGTCGGGCCTGAAGGGATGCTCGTGTTGTTACTATCAAAACCTTCGTCGAGATCCTCTGCGATATTGTCATCGCTGCGTACCCCGCTCCTCTTACTGCCTGAAGTACTGGCACAGGCAGTGCCTAAAACCACCAGCAAAACTAAAACGATCTTCATCTTATCTGCCCTTGCACCGCCCCACTCACCTCATAAGCGATAAAATCTGGTTCAACCGTCCATTCCCTAAAATTACGGCTACGCCCCGACAACATACCTACCTGTGAGTTTACCCTCGCGACCCACGGGTTCAAAATTTGAAACCGTCGTGCCACATCTTGTGCGGAAGTAAAATACTCCATCGCTTTGGCACGCAATGCTCTTGCCTGCGGTTGTAGCTGTTTCTTAACATCATCGAGCTTCGCCCCCTTGATCGGTGGTGGATTTTCTAACAAGCGGGCAAAACTGCTATAAGCCACGCCTTTTTGATGCAGAGCAGCAACCCCCCAATACGAATCCCGCGTGGCTACAACCCTATCATACTGTGCCTCAAGCCTACTCAACGCACCTGATTTGTTCTTGATCGTACTCTGCATGGCGCTGACCGTGCCGCCACGCAATTTTAACTTCTGAAAACGCGCTAACTCTCCATTGACACTGGTGAACACCACTTCTCCGACATGTTTCAGTGCTTCCCCTGAGACCGCCCTGCCACTACGGCGAAAAGTCTTGACAATCTTCCCCCCGTACGGGCCGCGCCCCTTCGTCGCACGATGCAGATAATACAAGGCAGTCACCTCTTCATTGGGAGTCAGCGGTACTTTGCCCAAGTAATAATTTCGTACCAAAGAAGTTAGGGTCGTATAATTCCTCTCTAACGACAGAGTTTTGATGAGACGCTGCATAATTATTTTGTAATTTTTGACATCAACCTTTGCCAACTGCGCACAAGTGGCGAGCAAAGTACGATCGTAAGCAATAATTTTCAACTCACACGCACGGGTCAGGGCCGTAGTGCGCGCTTTGCCTGGCTTACTGCGACCAGCATACTGCAAATAAAAACCCGCCGCGGCCTTGAACTGCATGTTGCGCTCATAGATCTTAGCAAGCTTCAGAATCGATTCAGTAACATGCACCGACCGCGGGTAATTTTTAATCAACTTACTGTACACCCGTACCGCGGAATTGTAGTCACCCGCACTGATATAACTCACCGCCGCATTGAACAACAGCTTATCAGCATCTTCGATGCCAGGCCGTTGCTGCACTAACTTCTCATAACTTCTTGCCTTTTGCGATGTACCGCGCAGAGTCCCCACCTCTTCAACTTTAATCCCCCAATAAAGCTTGTTCAGCTTCTTTCCCATCTTCCCTTTCCCATAAGCGGGAATGGCCATGAATTTTTTCAAAAGACCGACCAATGCCAGCTTGTCATTTTTGTAAAAAGGAATTAGGTTATCGACTGCACTCTCGCCCTCCTTAGTGCCAGGATATGCCAGCGCTAAAGCAAGCAGATATTTTTTGGATTCGTTTTTGTGATTGAGGCGGTAGTAAACTTCGGCAATGTGCACATCACATTCTTTTTTCTTTTTCTTGTCCTTACCATACCACTTGAGGTAAAGCTGACACGCCTTGATAAAGCTACGTGCTTTAGCACTGAGCGGTCGCGGCGGCCGACCTGGTCTAGGTTTCAATTTCAAAATTCTTGTAAACTCTGGCTTAAAATCAAGAAAATGTGCCTCTAGCATATAGCGCGCTGATTGGGCATGAATGTTTTTGCGTGAGCCTTTAGCCTTGTTGACTATCACCGCCCGTTGCGGAGGCAACAGGACAACCTGTCGGTAGGATTTGGCTGAATCTTGATATTTTTTCTGCAAATAAAAAACATCACCCAATAAAAACCTTACCTCTAAGGCCTCTGGGGTTGTGGCATAGTTACGCAGATAAATGCGATACCCACGTACCGCTTCCGCCAATAACGCTTTGTCATTTTTACGCTTTTGTGCAGTGACGTGGGCGAGTTTGGCATAATACAGCACCCGTTCTTTTGCTATCTTTTGTGCCTCTACCACCAATCTCTTGTCACGAGCATTGCGGCGCGCCCAGGCACTGCCTTTGTGGTATTTACGTGGCATCTGCTCAAGTTCCCGCCACATGGATTTTTTGTTGCCTGTCTCGTAATAGAGGCCAATCAAGTCACGTCTGACTTCCGCTGCTTTCGGGTTCAGCGGTGTGGTGACTAGAAACTTGCGATAGGCTCTGATCGCCTCCCGAAATTTACCCTGCGAGATTGAAATAGAAGCAAATGTCATAATAGTTTCACTGACATTTTCTTTCGTCCCATTGATGCGATAATAAGTCATCGCCTGATCGAGCATGTTCAATTCTGCAAAAGCATAGATCATGTCCCGCAATGCTTCTTCCCGTAACCGTAAAGTGTTCTTGTTAGTTTCACGGCGTGAATACTGTACTGTTTTCTTCCACGTTGCCAGCGCGTTACGATACTTTCCAGTATTGTAGTAGCACCAAGCTTTTTTGAACAATGACCATCCATAACGCTTGGAACGTTGGTATTTGGTGGCGGAATCGTAATACTTGAGTGCTATCGCAAATTCCGCACGATCGAAATAATAATCACCCAACGCAAAGTAAGAATCTCCGGCAAAATTGGAGTTAGAATACTCTTTGATAATTTTTTCAAACGTTGCTGAGGCTTGTGCTTGCCGATTGAGAAACATGAAAGCAATGGCACGACTGAACAACAAGGCATCGCCGCGCTTTGATTTAGGGAATTCCCGCAAAGCTCGACCCGATATATCTGCCACTTTTTGCCAAATGCGGCGTGATTTAGAGTCGTTAAGCCGTGGTTCAGGCCCGCGTCGCCGCACCGCCCATTTTTTCCAACGCTGATCGAATCTGCGATACTCAGTACTGGAAATGTACGAAGCTTGTTCGACATAGAGGTTCATCAACTTCTCATAAATACCATGCCGTGCCGAAGATTTAGGCGGTAAACTACGCAAGGTGCTGTTCAAATACTTGATGGTGCGGTTGATCCCTTTGATAAGTTTTTTCTCCACCGCAGAAAAATAAATCTCTGAGCGCATTACCGCCCGTCGTTTCTGCAACGTCTTACGTTTGCTAGCTTTTTTCTCGTCAAGCACAATGTCGATGATGGTTTTTTCTCTTGCCCAAAGAGGTGACGCACTGCCCACAATTGCCAGCAAAAGACTGGCACAGAGAAAATTTTTCGGGTGTAAAAATTTCATTTTTTGCAACTGCTCACTATATCGTAAACATAACCACCGAGCTCGTCTTCCCAATATTCGTCTTCAAACGGCCAGAACTCTAAATCGGACTTCATCGTAATCTCTTGCATGCCACCGATAAAGCGTATTTTTTTCTTTTCGGCCGCAGTGACGCGCAACAACGAGCGTAGCTTATCGACCTTACCGAGCAAGAGCTCCGCTTTGATGAAGCGCGTTTGGTTATACAGCTCAGTCAGATACTCAACTGCTTCCTGCGCACCTCTTATCAGCTTAACACCTGCATTGTTCATCGCTACCGAACGCTTTTTAAGCAAGAAAGACTTCAGTTCGTCGATCAAGCCCGACACCAACCACATACGACTAGCATCTTCTAGACGATCAATTTCTCTGGTCGCAAAACGCACCGTCGTCAAAGTCTCTTTGTAGACATCACGTCGCGATAACGAATCGAGAATAGCATGTGCATACCTGTAGCTACTCAACGAACCCTTGCGATACTTTTTCACCAACATAAAAAACTTGCTATAATCACCCCGATAGCGGTTAATGAGCTTGCGCAAATCCTTGAACACAGGGGTGTAGCGCTTTTTGAATTTCTGAATAGATAGTTTCACGTTATCATAGCGACACAAACTCAAAAACGTAATTGCTTGCAACACATAAGTCTCTGGATAAAAACGATTGATAAAAAACGGCGAGTGAAACGTATGAATATTACCCAACGTGTTGTTGTATTTCTTCATCAAAAAAAAAGCCCAAGCACCCTCAAACAAAGCCTGTAACCAATTGTCTGAGGCGCGGGGAATCTCGGCGTAAAAACGTAACGCTTGCCGATAGCGCTTGGCCTCATAGTGCACCCGTGCGATGTTGAGATTAGCAATTTCTTGTTGCCATTCAGTATCCGCATTTGATTTTACTTTCATAAAATAAGAAATCGCCCGCCCGTAAAGTTTATCCATGTTAGCGAGAATACCGAGATAAAAAAGTGACTTGGTATAATATGAACTACCCGCTGGAACTTTACGAAACGCCGACCTTGCTCTGTCATAGTCCTTGTCATAGAAGGCCTCTATGCCTTGATAATGAAAGTAAAAGCCACGCGCCGCACCAGGAATACGAGAAGGAGTGACACGTGTTTTTAACAACTGCACAATATGTGACTGACCGAGATTGATCGTTGCATTTATCTCCCCCAACTGTTCAAAAGCTTTGCGAAAAAAGATATTCTGCTTGACTACCCCCCTCCGCACAATCACACTGTAGTACTTGGAGGCAGAGTAGTAAAAGCCAAGTTTTTGTAAACTACGTGCTAGCCCCCATTCGGATTTTACTCTGTCACCTCTGGCCTTCGGATAATTCATGACCTGAAAAAACCGTGCCGCGGCCTTGCGGTAGTTGCCTTTGACAAAATCACGCTGCGCGGCACGATAATTACCATACAACACAGAAGAACTGAAAATTGCCAAAAATAAAACTAGTGTGCGTAACATACTTACCTATATAAAATAAGAAATGCCCACCTGAGTAACGATCGTGTGAAATAAACTATGGCCCTCTTTGTTGGTGGATTCTGCAGGTGCACAAGCTTTGCCATCATACTGGATAATGTAGTTGCGAACTTGCCAACGTAAACTCGTTTTTTTGCTGAGGTAAAACCGCTGCCCTGCCCCTATTACAGGAGAATAACAGTTGTGCTGGTTACCCACCATCTCCCCTCTTTCTTTGCCTTGCACCAGAATGCCCATCATCCCAAAACCCGCGGAAATGTAGGTGTCAAAATAGACCAACCGCCCGCTCGTTAGCTGATACTTGCCATACACAGGAGTCCACAATAACGAAGCCTCCGCAACCCATTCGGTAGTAAATATGTCAACAGTGATACCGAACGTCTCCTTTAATGTATCCCTGTCCTGCTTATCAACGGTCAGACCATACGCTCCCGTAGCTCCTATACCCCACGAATCGGTCAGGTGGTAGACAATCGCTCCCGACAGCAGGTAAGTGTAGGTAAAAGTTTGATTGATTACCGCCGCGATGTCTGCGCCTAGCTCCGTGCGTGATTTTTTGACGAAAAACTTCGGTCTGATAACGTTGATTTGGTATTCTTCGTGGCCCGCACTCATCCCCTCTGTAGCGCAAAAGGCAAAGCCCACACAGAGCAGAAGCCCTCGATAGCATGTTTTTTTTTTCATTAGCTTTTCTCTTTAGAAACAACGAGCTTGAAGGTAATAAACTTAGCCTGTTGTGCCGACAGCATTATCATTTTCATTAATTCAAAACGATGGTTCTTATCCATCTCTAGGGTGAGCGTCGATACTTTATCTTTGCTCTGCGAGGAGGCATCTGCATAGTTTTTGTTGGTGGTATTTAGCTTGACGAGCTCTTGAAATAACGGATAGATTGCTCCCTGCGTTGTGTGGAGTTTATCAACTGTGCCGCCGATAACTGTTACGACTTTTTTGTCGTTGACTAAAATTTCGTTTTTGGAAACTATCACCGCAGGAATCTCATCGAGCGAGACGGTGGTCTGCGAGTCGGGCAGTTCGAGGGCGGGGTTAGGATCGTGGCTGATAGGATCGCTCGAATAGCTCATCAACAAGAAGGTTACCAGAATACTGAAAATATCCAGCATCGGGGTAATGGGTAGCGCTATGGTTTCGCTGGTTGCACCACCTGATACTGCCATGTAAAGCCACCATCACAGTTAGAGTAAGACACTTCCCATTACGACTTTGGGGTATAGCTTGTTGTTGTCGGTGATACCATCGCTGGTGTCGATCGAGTCATCTATCTTGATGGCATCGAGTACCTCTACCAGTTTGCGATAGGTGACATCCTCATCGCTATACAGCGTTACCTTGTCGTCTTTAGGGTTTCTATGTTTTAAGTCTACCAGGGCGCGATGAAACGCCGCGATACCCTCCGGTGACGACGAGAAGCTGCTGCTGGCCTTGTCGGTCGGCGCGGTCGTATACTCGGTGCGCAAGACGATCTGGTCGCGGCTCAAGTCTACATTAATATCGAGGCTGCGCGGTGGTCTTTTGTCGGGGGTGGCGTTAGAAAGAAACGGCACCTGTACCCGCAACAGACCGATCGAGACGAATGTCGCAGTGAACAACAGGAACGTGTTCAGCAGCGAGAAAATGTCGATGAACGGCATGATATTCAGTTCAACGTCTGGAATATCAGGGGTGGTACGACTTTTTCTACCTCTCCTACTCAAGATTTAGCCCCGCAGCAATTGCTAACTGCTCAGCTTTTGTTTGCGTGTATACAAAAGATCGAGCAAACGAGCTGAGTTTTTGTTGATGTCGTTGACGATTGCAGTCTGCTTCATCATCAACACCCCGTAGGCCAACAGACATAGCAGCGCCGTGCCTAGCCCGAACGAAGTCGCGGTCAAGGCTTCGGCAATCCCTTCGGCAAGAATGGTCTGCTTTTGCGCTCCTGTGGCGAAGGCTGCCGCTCCGAACGACTTCATCAGCCCAAAAATCGTGCCCAGCAGTCCTAACAGCGTAGCGACATTGGCTGTTGTGCTGAGGAAAGCCACGCCCTTCGTCGCCCGCGGCAAGACACTCAAGAAGGCATGCTCCATGGCATTTTCGATTTCTTGAGTCGAGTCGTTAGCTCGCTTCAGTGCCTCCGACAACACATAGGGCAACAGTTTTGGTTTCGCCTTTTTGCACAGACGGATAGCATTCTCAATCGAGTTATTCATCACCATCTTCTGCACCGCCGACATATAGCCTGCACTGTTAGGCAAGTCGTACTGAAACCAATAGCGGAAGGCGCGCTCGATGATGATAACGATTGAAATGATCAGGACGAAGGCAATACATGACATCACCGCCTCGCCACCCTGATGGAATAACGTCGTGATTTTTGCAAACATAAGAAACCCCTCCCTGTCTTATTCTAGCACAACCACCGCTACCGAGGGGAAGTACTCCCCCCCTTGTTCTGTTGCAATGCGCCATAATAAATAATAAAATTATTACTTTTTTCTTTTCATCCCTACGGTAAGCATGCAGCAAAAATTACCTCCTCACCCTTCCCTCAAAGAAAAATTTGTGTTACGCCAAACAGCGGCAATAGAGGAGTGATGCGGTGCGTAAGATCGCTGTGGCCAGCCCCGTCGTCGAGATGGACGGTGACGAGATGGCAAGGGTTATCTGGCAGAAGATCAAGGAGCGCCTTATTTTCCCTTTTTGTGAGTTGGATATAAAGTACTTCGATCTCGGTATTGAGTCTCGTGATCGCAGCCGCGATGCTATCACGCGGGAGGCGGCCGCGGCGGTCAAGGAGCATGGTGTGGGCATCAAGTGTGCCACCATCACGCCTGACCAGCAGCGGATGGCGGAGTTCGATCTCCAGCAGATGTGGAGGAGTCCAAACGGCACGATTCGTAATTTTCTCGGTGGCACGGTTTTTCGTGAGCCGATCATCTGTCGCAATATTCCTCGTCCTGTGCGTGGCTGGACACGGCCGATCGTCGTCGGGCGGCATGCGCATGCCGATCAGTACCGTGCTACCGATGTCTCTATTCCTTCCCGCGGCAAGCTGGAGTTGCGGTTTACTACTCGTGACGGTGAGGTCAGCACCTGGGAAGTGGCCGACTTCGCGGGGACGGGGATCGCTTGTGCTATGTACAATACCGACAACTCGATCGCGGCCTTTGCCGAGTCTTGTTTTAATTACGGTTTGCAGAAGGGCTACCCTGTCTATCTGTCCACCAAAGACACGATTTTGAAGACTTATGACGGGCGTTTTCGGGACATTTTTCGGCAGGTCTTCGCACGTAAATTCGAGTCGCGTTTTCGGCAACGGGGTTTGAGCTACGAGCATCGTTTGATCGACGATATGGTGGCACAGGTGTTGAAGCTTGACGGGGGGATTATTTGGGCGCTGAAGAATTACGACGGCGATGTACAATCCGATGCCGTGGCGCAAGGTTTTGGCAGTCTGGGCATGATGATTTCGGTGTTGCTCTGCCCCGATGGTAAGACCGTCGAGACCGAGGCTGCGCACGGCACGGTGACACGGCACTACCGCCAGCACCAGCAGGGCAAGCAGACCAGCACCAATCCTGTGGCCAGCATTTTTGCGTGGACACGGGGATTGCACTACCGTGGCCAGTTTGACGGCAACACGGCATTGTGTGACTTTGCCCAACGCGTGGAACGCATCTGCATCGATACCATCGAGGCAGGGCAGATGACGAAAGATCTCGCGCTGTTGATGCACGGGAGGAACATGCGAGAGGAGCACTACCTGAGCAGCGATGCCTTCTTGACATGCATTGCTAACAAATTGCTGGCAGCGTGAAAGTTACTTTCGAAAAAATTAGTAAACAGTACGGCGACACCTACGCGCTCAGGGGGTTGTCGTTGCAGATTGCGGAGGGCGAGCTACACTTTTTTCTCGGCCCTTCTGGCTGTGGCAAGACAACCGCTTTGCGCATTCTGGCAGGGCTAGAAACACCGAGCAGCGGGCGTATTTTTTTTGGCACACGGGATGTGACGAGTTTTCGGGCGGTCGATCGCAACGTCGGCATGGTGTTTCAAAACTATGCCTTATGGCCACACATGACTGTTTATAAAAATATAGAATATGGCTTGAAAATTAAAAAAAAGCCTAAGGGCGAGATCGCCGCGCGGGTGCAGGAGGTATTGGCACTGACGCAGCTGGAACGCTTTGCCCAGCGTCTGCCAGGGCAGTTATCGGGGGGACAGCAGCAGCGCGTGGCGTTGGCACGTGCCTTAGCGACAACGCCTAACGTGTTGTTGCTCGACGAGCCGCTGTCCAATCTCGATGCCAAGTTGCGCTTGGAGATGCGGGCGAATTTGTTGGAAATTCACCAGAAAACCAATCTCACCACTCTCTATGTCACCCACGATCAGAAGGAAGCCTTGTCGATGGGGTCGAGCATTACCGTGCTGCGGGCAGGCGAGGTTGTGCAGAGCGGTACACCGCGGCAACTTTACGATCATCCTCGCAATGCGTTTTTGGCCAGTTTTATCGGCGAGACCAACCTGGTACGCGCACGCGTGCTGGCGAAGGGTGACGGTGGCGAGTTGCGCCTGTTCACCGCCATCGGTGAACTGTACAGCTGTCGGGAGGACAACGATGCCTTCACAGTCGACGAGACGGTGCTGGTCTCGCTCAGGCCTGAGGCGATTCACGTCTGTTATGAAAACCCACCTTACAACCTTATCGAACTGAGCGTGACACGTCTTACCTACCTCGGCGACACGGAGCAACTGACCCTAACCCCACCGCAAGCCGCGACCCCAACCTTGAAAGCGAGCATCTCCAACGTCAGCAACCTCGACCTCGCCAAGGGCGATACCCGTAACTTTCACATCGCAGCACCCGACGTGCAGGTGCTGAGAGACGCTGGCAGTCTCGACAGCGAAACTTAGCTCTCCGCCCTTGTCACCGCCCAGGGGAAGGAAAGCGCGCGCGTTATGTCTTAGCGACGAGAACAAAAGAACACCCGCCGAGGGATACAGGTGTGTGGTCTACAAGATTGCCCCAGATTTTTTGGCGTAGCGCACCTTGCGCCCCTCCTCGAGTCGCCACCCTACGCGCGTCGGGCCGCCTTGCCGCGGGTCGAGCATTGCCACGTTACTGACGTGCAGCGGCAGCGGTTGGTCGATGATACCGCCAGGACTGGTCTGCGTCGGTTTGGTATGTTTACGCACCATGTTCACGCCCGCGATGACGACCCCGCAACGGCTGCGATCGATACGATCGATCTTCCCCGTCGCCCCTTTTGACTTCCCCGCAGTGACGATCACCTGATCACCCTTGCGTAATTTCCACTTGCTAAATGTCCGTCTGCGCCGCGTCACGCCTCCGCTCCTTTCTTGCCTCATTCGCGATAGAACGACCGCTAGGTGTATGTTATTCTGTGACGGTGGTCAAGTGTTGATACCGCGTGCTCTCCAGCACCATCGTCGAGTCACCAGATGTTTTTTTCTCCCTTGCGACCCCTGCTGCTCCTGCTATGGCTGACCGCACTCGCGTTCGACGATCCTCCCCCTCACCCTGCCGCGGTGGTCACCTGGCAGAGTGCGGGAGCACGAATTGAGGACGACCGCACCCGTGTGTTGCTACGGCTCACGACTGCAAAGGGTTTCAGTCTTTACCGCGACAAGATCTCCTTTCAGCCTCCTTTGGAGCTCGCACTTCTGCACACCCAAGAACCACCCGCACGGGAAATTACCGACCCGCTGACGGGCGAGAAGGTAAAAACGTTCTTCGGCGGCGAGTTTGAACTGCTCCTCAAAGGTATTCCACAGGAGGAAACATTCCCTCTTGCCATCACCTACATCGGTTGCACCGACAAGATATGTCTTTTCCCTTACACCGAGACATTGCACATCAACGTCTACCGTTCCGATTCCGCAGGGCGAGGCGACGACACACCACTCCGCGCCACGACCGCCAGCAAGTCCGTACCCTCGCCACCTTCCGACGGGCACGCGGCTGTGAGTATCGAACAGTCGCTTATCAGCTTCGCGGGACAAAGCCGACATTCTCTGCTGTGGCTGATTTTAATCGCGCTGCTCGGCGGTTTGCTGACCAACTTCACCCCCTGTGTGTTACCGCTGATTCCCATCACCCTGAAAACCCTAGCGGCACGGCGCGTCACACCTCTGCTCAGCGCATCGGTCTACGGGGCAGGAATTATTTCCTCTTACAGCGCACTCGGTATCGTCGCGGCTTTTGGAGGAGGGTTATTCGGAGCAATTCTCGGCAACCTGTGGTTCACCGTCACTTTCAGCGTGTTGATGTTCGTCTTCGGCTTGACGATGCTAGGGTGGGGGAATCTCGCCTTCTTGCAGCAGCTGGGAGTAAAGCTCGGACAGGGCAAAGCATCGCTGTCCAACACCTTCTGTCTGGGACTGGGGGCGGGGTTGGTGGCAGCACCGTGCACGGGGCCGATTCTCGGTGCATTGCTAACGTGGTCAGCCACACAGATGGTGGGGGTGGAAGCCTTCCTGCTGTTTTTCACCTACAGCTGTGGCTTCGCTCTCCCCTACATCGGCGGAGGCAATCTCATCACCAAGCTTACCCGAGTCAAACTCGCCCCTCCTCTTCAGCTGTGCACCAAACTGCTGATGGCAGCGATGATGTTCGCTTTGTTTTTCTACTACGGGCGTATTCCGTTTTATAAACAGCTGCAGGAGTTGAATGCCTTCTGGTATCCGCTCAGTGCCACCCTGCTGGGAGCTGGCCTGCTGTTGACCGTGCTACTGGCCTGGCGGAGGCGTTTGGGGCGCGGGGGGTCGCTGCCCTGTGCGTTACTGCTGGGGATGGGACTGTTCGCCCTCAGTCAAGGTGCGACCACCCCGACTCGCCCTACCCTGGTCAATTGGCTAACCTCCGAGCCTGAGGCCGTGCAGCGCGCACAGACACAGCAACGGCCGCTGTTGATCGACGGCTGGGCGGAGTGGTGCGAACGCTGCAAACAACTGGATGCCCTCACCTGGACCGACCCCACCCTGAGTCGCTGGCTACAGGATAACAACTGGCTGCCGCTGAAACTCGACTTCACCATCACCAGCACCACAACCGAAGCACTGCGCCAGAAATACGGTATTCTGAGCTTACCCAGTATCGTGCTGCTGCCCGCGGACCAAGATCATCGCAAGCGCGTCATTATCAACGGCTACCTCGATGCACCCACCCTGCTTGCCCAGCTGCGGAAGTTTTCCCGCGCAGCGCAATAACGCACGACGCACGCGGCTGCCTACGTTTGTGATTTGGGGGGTTGGGATGTGTGCTTTGAACGTGTTGCTGTTACTGGTTTTTGTGCGTGGCGCGGGTGATGTGAAGGGGCTGCGTGAAGAGGGTTCAGGCTGCACGGTTCAGAAAGCTAGTGCCGCCGTGCCGAGGAAACCCTTGAGGTCGTTGTCGGTAAAGGAGAACCCTGCCCCGAAGAAATAATTGAGGTTATCGCGCAAGTCGTTGCCATCGACAGCAAGACGGGTGGGGTCGTCGATACCAGCCACAAGAGTGAGATGGCGCAAAAAGATGAACTTGGCATAAGCCTTGAAATGCGCCACCTTGCGCACCTCACTGCCCTTGCTGTTCCAGTCGAACGCCTCCACAGTCAAACGCAAACGATCATCGAGCAAGTACAGATCGGAAGCAACCCCCCCCTTCGACTCAAACAAACCAAAACGCAACGCCACATCATACCAGCGGTGTGCAAACTGCACGTTGAAGCGCAAAGCCTTGTCGTCGACAATGGTCTCCTTCTGATACGAAACATGCTCGCCGCTACCGTCTTGCGGAGTGGTGTCCGTGTGCGTGACCGTAACCCGCTCACCGAGGTCAGTTATTCCAAAAAGATAATACTTGTCCTGCCTCGTCCTGAACAACAAATTGAAATAATGCTGTGAACTCTCATCAGCACGCATCTCGCCGTGATAATCAACCTCAACCTGCAATTTAGCCGCAGGAGACAACACCTCACTGACACCGTCGAGCGTTTGCTCGATTTTAGTAATCGTCTCATCATCGCTGAGCAATTTTCCCAGCGTGCCCTTGCCCTCCTGCAAATTAGTCGAAACAAGTTTGATATTGCCTGCCGTTTCCCTGATGTCAGCCATCGAATTGTCGAGCTTGACCAGAATAGAACGAAATTTCTCCTGTTCCTCCTCGCCCAACACCGTCTTCAACGTCGTGCTGACCTCCTCCAGATTGACAAGAATCTGTTCGAGATTATTCCCACTGCTAGCCACCACCCGCTCGACCCCCGCCGCGGCGCGCCGCAAAGAATGAATAGTCGCGGTCACCTCGCCACGATTTTCCTTCACCATACCACGTAAATCAACCAACAACCCCGACATGTCCTCGAAAATATCTTTGATCCGATCCTGCCCCTCCTCAGAGGCAAAAGAACCCGCTAACGATTGCGTGATCTTCTTAATATCCTTGGCAATGCGTCCCATATAAGCGACAACCTCCTCCGCACTGAGGCTATCACTAGAACTAGATAACTCCGCACCGTCCTCCGCCATCTCAGTCAACGGAGAACGAATGATCTCAATATACTTGTCCCCCAATAATCCACGACTCCTTATCTCCACTACCGATTCGAGCGGAACATCCACACTCCTATCGATCTCCAGGACAATCTTGGTTCTGTTGGTCAACAAAATAATTTCCGCCACCCTCCCTACCGTCACACCGTTTGTTCTGACATGCGTCTTCTCTACAATACCTTCAGCATTATCGGTGATCGTGTGGTAAGTCTTGTAATTGCCACCCCGAAAACTGTCGGGATTCAAAAAGAAAAAAATGACGATGATGGCAGCACTCGCCAGCAAAATAAAAATGCCAACCCTGAATTCAGCCCCGAAAGGTTTCATCGCCATCTCTCAATCAATCACGCCCCTGTTTCGGAAAGTTCAACTTTATTCTTAATGAAGGTTTTCTCAAAAAGTGGAAAAATTACCCATAACTATCTTGTTAAACCAACGAGTTAAACAAATTGCATCGGCCCCTCGACTTGCCCCGCCATAAACTGGCACACCACTGGGTCACGGGTAGTTTTGAAGGTATCGGGACTGCCATCCAACACAACTTTTCCCCTGTAAAGCATGATTATCTTGTCAGCCGTGGCAAGAGTTGCCTTGATGTCATGTGAAATAACGACGGAGGTCACCTCAGGCAACTCAGCGCTGATCTTGACGATGAGATTGTCGATCATGTCCGCGATCAACGGGTCCATCCCCGTGGTCGGCTCGTCGTAAAGCAACACATGAGGGTCGTTGACGAGCGCCCGCGCCAGCCCCGTGCGCTTCTTCTCCCCCGTCGAGAGCTCGCTCGGATAACGCTGTAAGACATCGCTCAGCCCCACCCGCGCAAGACTTTCCTCGGCTTTGAGACGCATGGCATGGCGACTTAAACGAGTATGCTCACGCAGCGGAAAAACTACGTTGTCGAGCACACTCATACTGTCAAAAAGTGCCGAGTGCTGGAACAACATGCCGAACTTTTTGCGGTGCTGACGCATCTGTGTCGTGTTGAAAGCGGTAATCTCCTCCTCAGCCACGACGATACGCCCGCTATCGGGACGCAAAAGCCCGATAATGTGCTTGATGGTGACAGATTTACCCTCTCCCGATCTGCCGACGATGAAAGTTATTTTGTTCTTGGGAATACTGAAACAGATTTCATCGAGCACCGTGGTGTTGCCGAACTTTTTGGAAATGTTCTCGAAAGCTATCATGCTCACCTCAGGTGGAAACCTGAATCCAGGTAATGAGAACATCGAGACACAGCACACTCAAGAGATTAGCGACCACACCTGCGGTGGTAGCCTCACCGATGCCGCGTGCTCCTCCCCGTGCCTGTAAACCACAGTTGCACGCGACAGCCGCAATAATCAGGCCAAAAAAAACCGCTTTGACCAATCCCGCGAAAATGTCCTGCATAACGATAAATTCCAAAATCTTTTCGCGAAAAATTCCTTCCGAAACATCAAAGATAAACAGCGACGAGACATAAGAACCGAGCATCCCAACCAAGTTGAAAAAAATACACAGCACAGGTAGCATCAGGGTCGAGGCAATCAACAACGGCTTGACCAAATAGCTGATGGGATTGACCCCCATCGCCTCCATCGCGTCTATCTGTTCGTTGACTTTCATCGCCGCCAACTCCGCGGTAATCGCCGAACCGACCCGCCCCGCGATCAAAAACGCCGTAATCAGCGGTGCGAGTTCACGCGTTAGAGCGAGACCCGTGGCACTGCCCGTCAAACTTTCCGCACTGAAAATAACAAAAATACTGCCGACCTGCAGAGCGAAGACGGCACCCACAAAGAAACCTGTAATCAAGATAATCGGCAGCGATCTGTTACCGATGAATTCGAGTTGCATGACAATACGTTCGAGCCGCAGCGGGCGGCGGCAGACCTCTAGCAATGCTTGCTGCAAAAAAATTAGAAACGCCCCCAGCTCGGTGACACGCCGCAAAAAAAACGCCCCCAGCGAGGCTACGGGCTGCGCCAACACCTGCACCGTTTAGTCCTGTGGCTTGTCTGGGTCGTCGTTAGCCTTGTCGGGCAAGGCCGCGGTGTCTTTATCCTTAATGCCCTTACGGAAATTCTTGATGCTTTCGCCTACCGCACCGCCGAGCTTGGGTAGCTGCTTAGCTCCGAATAACAGCACCACCACACCGAAGATAACCAACAGCTCGGGAATACCAGGGATACCCATCTTCGTCCTCTCACCTGCACTATTCATCCTAACACAATGCTACCGAGTTGCTCAAGCCAATAGACTCTTCACCTTCGCCACCAGACGGCGAGAAGAGATGGTTTCGGAGTCGATGATCATCTTGCGATCGAGCATGTTGGCGAGTAGAATTGCCTCACGCCGATACTGCACCCGCACGAGCACCGTCGCCTCAGGCTGTGAACGGAGGATATTTCCCACGATGGCATTGGTAGCCACAATACCCGCGACGCAGACGATGATCAGTTCAGCCCTGGCAAAATCTGCGCTGTGCAAGATCTGGGCGTGCGAGCCATCGCCATAGACAATCGGCAGTCCTTCCGCATGCGCCTTTTTAAATAATTCGTAATTCTGTTCAACGATGCGAAAACTCTTCCCCTCGGTGCGCAACCAAGCGACCAATGCTTGCCCCGCCACACCATAACCGATAACCACCGCGTCTAATTTTTTAGCTGCGGAGGTAGTGACAGCAGCCTTTTTTTGTTCCGTACCGACACGGACGAGCACTAAACGAGGGGCAAAGCGAAAAAACAACGGGGTAACCATCATCGTAATAACCGTTATCGACAGAAAATATTGAAACTGCATGTGGCTCAATAACTTGTTATCGAGACCAAGCTCAGCTAACACAAACGAAAGCTCGCCGATTTGCGCAATAAACAAACCACAGATAATTGCGCTCTTGAGCGGGACACGTGCTAGCCACGCGACCAGCGTGCCGATTAACACTTTGCCACTGATGGTCAGCAAGGTAAATAAAATAATCAAGAAAAAATTGTTGATGACGAATTGTACATCGAGCAACATGCCTGTCGAAACAAAAAATAAGGCTAAAAAACTGTCTCGCAGTAAAATTATTTCCACCGTTGCCTGTCGTCCGAAATGCGATTCAGAAATAACCAGGCCCGACAAAAAAGCTCCCAAAGCTAGCGAGAGATTGAGCTTCTCAAAAAGTAGGGCAAAACCGAGGCACAGCAGTAACACTGCGAAAAAAAACAACTCGCGGATTTTGGTTTTAGCAACCCCTTCTAGCACAAAGGGCACGATATACTTGGCCGATACATAGAGGAACAAACAGACCCCGATCAGCGTGCCTCCCCACAATAAAAGCTTGTCGTAAGAAAAATTAAAACTTTGCCCACCGACCTTGCCCATCGACAGCAACGCCACCGCAAGTGTCATAGGAATAACGAGAATATCCTGCGACAATAGCATTCCCGTCGCGGCGGTGCCGTAAGCAGAAGTGATCTCACGATTATCGATCAACAACTTCATCACTATTGCTGATGAGCTCAACGAAATCAAACACCCCCACAATAACGCTTGCGGCCAATGCAAATTCAACACCCAATGACAGAGTGCGGCACATACAGCTACCGTCAATAGCACTTGTCCCAAGCCAGAGGTGATGATTATCTTCCAGTTTTTTTTAAGCGTTTGAAAAGACAACTCCAAGCCGATAGTGAACAGCAAAAAAATTACTGCCAGCTCCGCAATAAGGTTCGCCCCTGGCATGGTGTTGATGAAAGCGATGCCGTGAGGACCGATGATAACACCCGCGATAATAAAACCGACAATGCCAGGTAGTTTCAGTTGCTGGCAGACCAAAGCACTGACACTCAATAGACCGATAATTATTACCGCACTGAGAATGAGATCGGCAAGATGAAGTTCGGCGGTCATCGTCGGGTAGAACCTGTATTGCGCCTGGCAACACTCTCATTTTGAATCAATACCAGCAACGAACGTGCCTTGTTGCGAATATAACCTTCTTCACTTTTGTCGTTGAGGATATCTTTCAAAATATTACGGGCTTTGATGGTATCCCTTTTTATTTTAAAATAGCTAAATGCCAAATAATATCTAGCCAGCGTGTCCTTCACATCCTTATTAATGCTCAACAATAGGCGGTGAGAGCGATTAAACTTACCGCTACGCAGCAAACAGATAGCGAAACCAACCCGTGCCATCCCGCACTGAGGACAACGTTTCACTACTTGTGCGAAGTATTGTGTCGCCTTGGTACAATTGCCCTTTTTCATCATCCAGATCGCGAGGTTCAGACCGCTGGCTACATGTGCTTTATTATCGACAAACAACGCCTCCAGACGCAAACGCGCCGCACGCCGTTGGTAATGATAGCTGTTGGGAGCGGAGATGATCGCTAAGGCTTTGATCATGTGTGCATCGGCGTTATTGCTATCGATAGTCAACAACAAGTCGCCATAATATGATGCCAGTTCGTATTTTTTTTGTAGAAAAATTGCTTTCATCAAAATACTTAAAGCCACGGGATGAGCAGGGTTGACACGCAAAAATCTCCGCATATCATCTTCTATTTTTTTATAATTTTTTTGTAAAAAAGCAGTGTTAGTGGCCTTCCATAACTCGCTGCTTGTCTCAGGTAACAAGTCGAGATCGAGTTCTGGCAACAGATACTTATCCGCCTCGACGTATCTTTTCCCCACGATAACACGTGTGTCTGCAGCTCTGTGCGCACACGCTAATGCGATACTGACCCACACCAGTAAGATAACTTTACTTAACACTCTCAAGATCCTTTTTGAGATCGAGTTGGATAAAATCAGGTTCAGCTAGATAATCATTAACGTATGATAAGTTTAACTCTGGAGAGACAACAAGGCTTTTCGCCACCCACTCAAAGGGAGCGTTGCCTGATTGCAGTTCTCGCACAGAAGCATTGCGAAAATATTGTTTCTGGCTTTTCAAATAACTGATAAGTTTTTTCTTATCCTGCGTAAAGATGTCGTATTCTTGTCTCGTGCTTGCTGCGGAAAGTTCCGCGGTGCCTGCAGCATCGATAAAAGTTAGACAGCGATCGACCAGACTTAGGTAGGAAGCTAAACAAAAGCGACTGGTGGGCAATTTACATATGTTAAGATAGTTTTTTTTCACTTTTTCAAAACTACTGGCAAGATACTTGAGAAAATTTACAGGTTTTTGTTCGTATTGATCGATCATGTCTGGGTTCACAAAACGCTGGTTTTCGGCAATATAAAAAGACAGCTCGTTACGTACCTCTTTGTACTCATAACGCGTGGGGCTTAAGCTACGTTCGAGGGTGAGCAAGGCGGGGCGATTTCTGCGGGCACGGTGATAACGTGCCAATAAACTGGCGGCGATCGCTTTGTGCCGCAGATCACGACGTGGCTCTGCCATGATACGCGTTGCCATACTCACCGCCTTCGTGCGATTGCCGTATCTTTCTTCCAGCTCCATCAAGGCAACTTCGTTTTTTTGCTTCTCCATGCCGCTGAAAAGTGGCGAGACTAGAACATATTCATAGACAACTTGCAAATCACCGTACAAACGCTGCGACTTGTATAGTTTTATCAACTGTAAGACGACAGCTTTGATCGCTCTATCCTTGGGATAACGCTTAAAAAACAAGCGATAGAGAATGACGGCGTTTTTTTCATCAGCCTGCATGGTTGCCAGCTTAGCGGCACGTAACAAACCGCGTCTGAAATAATCATTTTGAGGGTAGTTGGTAACTAATTCAATCAAATAAAACATCGCTTGCGAGTATTCCTTACTTTTGACAAGAATATCGGCAAGACGCAAAAGGTTTTTGGGCTGGCGGCTGTCTTTAGGGAAAAGTTTGAAAAAATCTACGCTTTTTGATTTTGCTGCGGCAAAATTGTTCATCCTAAGATAGTACTTTATCGCTTCATCCATAACATCGACATAGATTTTTTTCAGCGGCATTTTCTTTTTAGTTAATGTTTGTGGCACAATCCCGAAGCGTAAGCAACGCTTGATAAGTGTCTCTGCTTTCAGCCACTGCTTGTCTTGCAAATAATCGTTCAACACCATGCCGATTGCGACGGGAGCGATGCTAGGGTTGGTGTGTTGCATACTACTTGCCCACAAGCTCCAGGCTTTGTTTTTCATGTTAAGATTTAAAGAGAGCAACCCCCGTTGTGCGATAATACGCCAGTCGGGAGCGGTGGTCAGAGGTGCTTTTTGTTCATACATTTTAAGGAGACGCACGCGTGCCGCGCGCAAGCGACGTGGCTGTGCAGACCACACCAGTTTTAGAGGCCACTCCGCGAGACGATGTTGATATTTGATGGCACTGTCGATATACTTTAGCGTCCTGCCACCGAGTTCTTTGAACAGAGCATAGTAGACATTGACCGCACCCGCATGGTTGTTGAGGCGTAAGTGAATTGCCGCGAGCATCTCACGGTTGTTTATAGTGTAGCTCTTGTTGGTCTGTAAACGCAACATATCCTTGTAGAGCGATAGCAGTCGCTTGAGTTGTTGTTCTGGCATCGTCGGCAAATTAGCACTTTCTTTGTTAAGGAGGAACTGGATGTATTTATCGAGTAGTTTTTTGTCGGTTTCCGCCTTAAGATAGTTGCCACTTAAATGCATCACCTTGCGATACTCTTTGCTATCACGGCTCTGCAAATAGAACTTTTTAGTGATTACCAGTAAACGTCGTATAACGATATGCTGGGTTTTACGCCCCTTGATCATCGGCAACAGACGCTTATAGAGACCGAGTGCCGCGCCAAAACGCCGCTGTGCGAGAGCGGATAAGGCTTGTCTTTCCAGTAAGGCAGGAAACGCTGCGGTGTAGGCAAACGTCTCCACCCGCACGGGAAAACGCTGCCAGTCTACGGAGGTCTCAGCTTTTCTGACGATGCCGATCATGAAAGCAAGCACTAACGCCTGTGCATCGCTCTTGATATCGTTGAGTAGAGGCGAAAGCTGTTGCAGGTAATGACGATAACGCGAGCTGGCTCGCTTCTCGCGCTCCCCTTGTAGATTCAAACCAGCCAGATGTCGTGCGGTGGCAAGATGAATGATGATTTTGCCACGCACATCAAACTTCGCGACCAAACGTTGCCACGACACTGAGGGGATGCTTTTCTTGATGGCAAGGTCGATCAAGTAGGTCGCTAAACCAGCCTTCAACGCCAGCGGATTGCTGAAAGACTTACTCAACAACTTGCTGAAGTACTGGTGTGCCTCACGATATTGACGCAAATTGTAAAGACTTAAAGCGACGTTGTAAATTATCTTGTTACGTGATGTTTCGGTGTTTTTTAAAATTCTAACACCTGTTTTGATTAAATTCCGATGGCACGTTTCTTCCTCAGGCGATAACGAAACGTTCCTGCGCTGTTGATAGAGATAGTAACAGGATTCCGACAACATCAGAAAATATGCCTGTAATCGCCTCTGACTACGTAAAGCTCCTTCCCTTGCATCCTGCAGATCTTGTTTATGTTCTATAAATTCTGCCTTGGAGTTTATGATAAAAACACTTGGGTCTTTCAAAAAAGCGGCGAGGAAGGGCACATGTGCTGCTTGCCCTTTGAGGGGCAGCAGTGGTTTCCAGGCGGCGGCGTGGGCAGCTACACTCCCCAGCCACAGCGCAGCAAAAGCGGTACGTACAAACATAAGACGGTATCGTAGAGGGTTTCTCTTACTATCATAACACGGATGTTCAGCATTTTTGACCTCCCCCCATTTCATAGTACAGTGTATGCTATAGAGCTTGACAGAGGGCTTGCTTTGGGAGAGGATGCTCGCGGTACGAAAACAGGTGTGAGAATCGCTATGTTGCCTGTAAAAGTCAATAAGTATAGTTATTTATTTTTTGTAGGGATGGTGCTCGGCAGCGGTGTGTTCGTGCCACAGGGAGGGGGCGAGCCGCGGTCGGTGGACAGGATTGTGGCAATCGTCGGCGAGCATGCGGTTTTATACAGCGAGGCCAAGGCGAAGATGGACGGCGGGCAGTTGGTGAGTGTCTCAGATTTCCCCTCGCCTTCGACGGCAAGCCGCACTGCCCGTGCCATTAACGATCTTATCAACACGCAGCTGGTTAAGGATGCGCTGGCTGACCTTGACCTGCAGGTCAGCGATGCCGAGACTGAACGTGAGATTGCCGCCTTCCTCAAGCAAAAGGAGTTGGTGCGTGCTGATCTCGATGCTTTTTTGCGTTCGCAAGGCAAAACTTACGAAATTTACAAGCAAGATTTTAACAATCAGCTAGTGCTGCGTAAATTTCACGGAGCGCTCATCTTGCCGATGATCAACGTTACTGATGAGGATGTTAGGACTCATTATCTCAAAAAGTCTGGACGGGTCGGGGATTTGGTAACTTTTGAATTGCGACAGATCTTCACGACAGATGAGCAGCGGCTGAGGGAGGCTTATCAGCGTCTTCAGCAAGGCACATCTTTCGCGGTGGTCAGCGAGTTGTATCACGATCAGCGGCACCGCACTACTATGCAGGGTGTGCATTTGCAGGACTTGTCTTCCGATCTGCGTGTGGCACTACGTGCGTTGCAGGAGGGGCAGTACTCCCCCCCGCTGGCGACGGAAGCGGGTCACCACATTTTCTATGTCGTCAAGCGGCAGCTCAGCGTCGATAGCGATTTCACCGCGCGCAAGGCTGAGCTGGAGATGGAGCTCAAGCAACTCGAACTCGCCACCCAGACCCGCATCTGGTTGCAGAAAAAGCGTGCCGCGACCAACATCAAGCTGCTGTATCCGTGAGTTAGAGGAAGCCTAAATAAAATCTCCTCAGCAATGCGATAAAAGACTCATTATCCGTGTCATAATGGGTGTCCAGCAATGCCCTATGTTCAGCTTTTTTGTAAATGTTTTGTATGTAAATAGGTATGTCATCGAGGTCTGCTGGTGTGCCTTGGTTGAGATCTACAGGCACAGCGTAGAATTGTGCCGAAGCAGGGTGTCCTCCGTCGTCATAGATTTTAGCTAAGGCTGTCCTGGTTTTCCTGCCACCGCTATCTAAAAAGAATGCTTGGCGCAGTTTTTTAAATGCCGCGTTGTAGTTGTCTGGGTCTGCGCTTTCGAGTAGCTCGTCTGCTTCTGCTTGAAGCCCTGTCGCTTCTCTGGCAAAGTCATAGTGCTTTTCGTCTTTGAGCAGGGCGAGCCTCTGGGCACGGTCAGCCTCGTTAAAGCCAGCCGCGTGCAATCTTTGGGCAACCCGCAGCATTTTGTAGTGATTGAGCACTCCCGCACCGTTGACCTCACTGACACTGTTGATACTCGTGCGGGTGGCGGTTTTTTGCAACATGATGACCGCTTCGTCTCGCTTTAAACCTGGCAAGATACTCATAGTATCGCTAAGCACAGCGCTAACCATCGGTGCCGCCCCGCTCGTGTAGCCGTATTCGATAAATTGTCCCTTATTACGAGCGGAGCGTTGAAATGTATCGCTAGGTGCGAGCACAACCACTTTATCGGATGTTTGGGAGAATGCACTGGGAAACCCGCCAGGGTCAGCACTGCCCACCACAATCATTTTATCTAAGAACTCAGGAGGTGTGCCTAGAATAGGGGCAGGAAAATCATTACCTGCAGCATGAACAAGGATTGTGCTGTCGAGCACTTGCTCCGTGGCTGGATCGCTGATTTCTCTTGCTGTAAAATGCCTTGACTGGTTGTAGAGGGGGGGAATTTCATGGCCTTCGTCGAGACGCTTTTTTAAACCTCGGTATGGATTACTGCGGCCAAGCAGCAACTCAGATATTTTTCCCTTAGAACTCACTCCCGCCTCCGATTCGCTGACCAGAATGCCGATTGTCATCGTCGCATGCGGATCATCTGATTTATCGATAAGCGCACTTCTCTGTTTACTTGATGCTTTCTCGAGTTTTTTATTCAGCCCGTCAGTGAATCTTGGATGCCCATCGAACAACTCTTCCCCTACTCCCCCATCGATGACACCTATCCTTGGCTCACGAAAGGTAAATTTATTTTGCTCCATGCTCCGTATCAACGCGCGCGCTTCAGGAGCACCGATCGCCTCCTGTGCCCAAAATAGATTAAGTCGCGATGCAAAACGGGAACTGAACAACATACTAAGTCGCACATCATTATCAATATTATCAATAGATTCCGAGACAAAAATGTTGTCTAGTGTTTCAACAATTAATTCTTTATCATCATAATAATCGTAATAATAAATTTCGTCGTATTTCTCACCGTATAAATTAGGTAGTTTCCTTTGCTTAGCATCGGCTGCTACCTCGTTTAAGGCCGCTTTTTCAACTTTGTTAAGCCCCTTGCGCAGTAATCGTTTAGCATCATTATATTCTATGTAAGCCTTTTCTTTTACTTCATTAATGCTCCCCCCTGTTTCTATAGCTATAGCCTTCTTTTTGTTCGCTGCTGCTTCTAAATATTTGACCGCTAGTTTTCTAGTCTCCTTGAGGATCTCGACCCACGCTCTGTTCCCACCCAAAGCAGGCGTAGCCGCTAGCGATATTGCGAAGATAAAGGCGATGAGTCTAGGGTGTGCCGTCATACTTAATGTCCTTGCTATTTACAAATAAAAACGACCGACAGTATATTATACCATAAAAACAATGTCAAGTTATATATTATTTTATATGCCGCGCGGTCAAGTTTGGGTTTTGGCAGTATGTGTGTTAAACAGCTGCGCGTACACCTGTGCCGTGTCGGTGACCATTTTTTCGACCGAGAGATTTTGTGCGACGTGGGTTTTGGCGTTGGCGGCGAGACGCTGGCGCAGGGGCACATCGTTTAAGACTAACTGGAGATTACTTGCCAGCGCGACAGCATCTCCTTCATCGGATAGCATGCTGCTTGTTCCGTGTTCAACCATTTCAGGGACACCGCCAGAACGGGTGGCGACGATGCAGCAGCCAGCATGGGCGGCTTCTTGTACCGCTAATCCTAGTGCCTCGTCTCTGCTGGGAAAACAAAAGATATCGACCGCAGTTAGCAAATCGTAGACCTCAGCGACAAAACCAGCAAAACGCACATCTTCGTGAAGGTGCAAGGCTTGGCATTGTTTTTCTAGTTTCGCGCGGTCAGGCCCCTGCCCACAAAAAATTGCTTGCAGGGGCACACCATCCTCTTTCAGAAGTTTTAGTGCCTGCAACAGCGTATCGTAGCCTTTTCTGTGCTCTAGCAAATTGGCAACCGTGCCGATTAACGGTAGGTCGGGATTGAGACGATACCGTGCGTAGATTGTTTGCCGTTGGCGTTGTTTAGCTCCCCCTCGGTAGCGGGGAGGGGGCACTGTCGCCAAGACCGCCACCGCTTGCGAGGGCGTGACACCGTAGCGCAGCAAGACGTTGCGTACCGCCTGCGACACACAGATAAAACGATCTATGCCGCCGTGCAGATACTTGTAACGCGTGAACACACCACGGGAAGGACTATAGATGTTGTGCCGATGCACGACAAACTTAACCCGCGGCAACAGTCGCCTGACCAGCAGTGCGAAGTTGTGTCCGTGCGAGGAGTGAAAGTCGATAACAGCGATTTTCTCGCGTTGCACCAGCCGCACGAAGGGAAGGGCGAGGTGGGGGCGAAAGCCGCTACCGAGTGTCATCGGGACAGCTCGCACCTTGGCACTGAGGCGCGAAAAGATACGGTGTCCTGAGGGGGCAAGCACCCAACTGTCCATCGTCTCAGCTAACCCTTCCGCTAAAGTGCAAGCCTGATGATCAGCACCTCCCCAGCCTTCCCTCTGGGTTACCACCTGCATTACCCGCATCGCATCTCCTTTCTAGGCAAGCCTACGTGATTGCTCGCTGGATAGCAACATGCTAGAAGGCGGGGGGAGCGAGTGCTATGACGAGTCGAGGGGGGAAATTCGAGGGTGTCTGAACTCGACCTTGCCATTACCATCATCACCTTCAACGAAGAGCGTGACTTGCCGCGTTGTTTGGCAAGTTTGCCACGGGGAGCGGAGGTGATCGTCGTCGATGCGCACAGCGATGACCGCACCGTAGCAATTGCTGAAGAGTACGGGGCGGAGGTTAGTGTCTCGTCTTTTGCCAATTACAGTGCACAAAAGAACAAAGCTCTACGGCGGGCAACGAAAAGCTGGGTATTCAGTCTCGATGCCGACGAAGAGATGAGTTCTGCGTTGGCGTGTTGGTTACGAAAAAATTTTGCCAAACCAGCTATTCCTTCTCATATCGGGGGGTTCAGAGTCATCCGTCGATCTGTTTTCATGGGTAGGAGGCTACGTTTCGGTAGGAGCTGCAACTACATTATACCTCTGTTCAGGAGAGAGAAAGCTCATTTTGCAGGTGCAATTCACGAAAAAGTTGTCATTTCTTCCTCACTGGCGGTGCCAAAAGTAAAAAATGGCGTGCTGTACCATCACAGTTATGCCGATCATCATGACTATTACGTCAAGTTCAATCACTATTCGGAAGTGTTTGCACGGCATGCCTATCGACAGCGACGTAGGGTGCCACCGCTGCATGTCTTGCGACCGCTGGGTAATTTTCTCTATCTTTACATCCTTAGGGGTGGTTTTCTCGACGGCTACGCTGGTTACTGTCTTGCCATGTATGGATCGCTTTACAGTTTTGTCAAGTATGCTAAGCTCATCGATCTATATCGTCGAGCAGCCGTGTCACCTGCCGCAAAACCTGAGCGACCGTGATAGAACGCATGCACTGGAAATGTTTGCGGGGGCAGCGCATCGGCCCGTGTGCGCTGCAGGGGCGGCAGGCGAGTGGCAGGGTAGTTTCGACGATAGCGTGCCTGTCTGCCCGCGGGGTAAACCCGAAGGCAGGTACGGTGGGGCCGAAGATCATGACGGTCGCGACATTGTAAGCGGATGCGTAATGTGCAAGGGCGTTGTCGTTGGTAACTATCAGTGTGCTTTTAGGGATGAGGTAGAGAAGATCAGCGAGTGAAGTTTTGCCGATAAGATTCCAATAGTTTTTTTGTGATGTAAATTGTTGGTCGATAATTTTCCCGAGATAAATTTCTTTGCGGTTGCCCAGCAGGATGCTTCCTAGTCGAGGGTTGTGAGCGAGAAGTGAGGCGAGTAGAGCGCGGTAATTTGCGCTCGGCCACATCTTCGTGCCCCACCGACTGCCAGGGGCGAGGGCGATAAGCGAGCCGGTAAAATTACGCAAGTCAGGGGGAATATTGACGGAAGGTTTGCCCGCGGCGAGGTAAGGCTTAGCGTTGGCAATGTCGGTCGCAGCAACGCCTAGCGGGGCGAGCAGCGAGGCGATACGGGTGGTGATGTGCTGGCGATGGTCGGGTGTGATTTTTTGGGTGGCGAGAAACGCCAGGGTACTGTCACTGAAAGTTATGGTAGGGAAAGCGAGATATTTGGCTAACAAGGCAGAACGCAAGCTCAGGTGAGGTTTGATAACTACAGTGTGTTCCGTCGCGAGACGCAACGGCGCAAGTGCATGCTTGACTGCCCTGAAGGTGCGCCAGAGGTTACGGGTTGATTTGTCGAGGACAAAGATGTCGGTAAGGTAATGCTGCTGGCGCAGAGCAAGCTTGCCTGTCTGCGTGGTGATGAGAAAATGCCTTGCGCGCGGAAACTGCTGTGCCGCCAGACGCATCCCCGCCGTTGTCAACACGATGTCGCCGAGAAAAGCTGTTTGTATCCAGATAATGTTTTGGTGGGGCAACTCCACGTTCAACAAAGCCGATTCAGCCAGCGGTGTGTATCGCCGATGATAGTGGCCAGCTCTGAATGTTGCGCTACAAAACCCAATGTGCGCGCCGCTTTTGCCTTGCTGAGCTGCACCGCGGCGGGATCGCCTTTACGCCTTGCTGCCATCTTAATCCGCAGGTGTCTGCCACTGATCTGCTCGACTGCCCGTACAACTTCCAGATTAGAGTGTGACGTGCCTGCACAGATGTTGAAACTCATACACCGTCCTGGCTGTAGACGCACTGCCGCCCGCTCGTGCGCCGCGACGACATCACGGACATGCACGTAGTCCCTGCGACACGTGCCGTCGGGCGTAGAAAAATCATACCCGAAAATCGTCGCGACCTCGTTATGCCGTGCCGCGGCGATGAGTTTGGGAATGAGGCGTGTCGTCGCGCTACTGAATTGTTCCCCATACCCCTCTATCGCCCCCGCGACGTTAGCATAACGCAACGACACCGCCGCCAACTGCGTGTTACGTACCGCATCACGGAGTAACCGTTCGCAGGCAACTTTAGAACGGGCATAGGCAGAGATAGGATGCAGGGTCGTAGTCTCGTCACTTACCCCCTCACCGTCTCCATAGACGGAGCAAGAACTGGCAAACACCAACCCCACATCTGACCTGCCAGCCTGCAGTGCCGCCAGCAAGTTAGCTGTCATGGTGACGTTTTCCGCGAACGTAGTCTCGGGCACAGCACCGACCGCACTGTGCGCAGCAAAATGATGCACGATTTGCGGTTGATACTGTGCAACAAGTGCCGTGATCCGTTCCCGCGACAATAGGTCGGCGATAATAACTTCGACACGCGGCAACGCACGTAACAGATTTTTTTTGCTGCTATCACGATCGACAACGATACAGTGCCGCCCCGCACGCACGGCACAGGCGACATAGACACTGCCGATGAAACCCAAGCCACCCGTTACTAGCTCAAGCATCGTGTTACTCTAGTTGGAGATTGCACGGCAGAGACTGATGTAGGCAGCGGTTTTAATCTCAGCACTGCTCGCACCGCGCGAAAGATCACTCAGCGGTTTAGTGAAACCCTGCAAAATAGGGCCGAAGGCAGCGAAGTTACCGAGACGCTGCGAAATTTTGTAGCCGATATTGCCCGCATCGAGATTGGGAAAAATAAAACAGTTGGCATCGCCACGTATCGTCGCTTGCGATGACTTTTGCAAAGCGATGGCAGGATCGACTGCGGCATCGAACTGCATCTCACCATCGCTGTTAATGTGAGAAAACTTGTGCTGAAAAATTTTCAACCCGTCCCGCACCTTCTGCTGACGAGGATGTTGCGCAGAACCCTTGGTGGAAAAAGATAAAAAAGCAACTTTCGGTTTTTCCTCAGGAAACAATAAGTGAAAGGTCTCTACCGTGCTGGCAGCGATGGCGGCTAACTGTTGACTGTCAGGGTCGATGATAACGGCACAATCGGCAAACATCATGGTGCGTTGCTGACGACTGAGCAAAAAAGAACCGCTGACCGTGCGTCCCGCCGATAATTGCAAGAAGGTAAGTGCTGCCCGAATGACATCCGCTGTTGTATGTGTCGCTCCTGCACAGACCGTGTCGAGTTGTCCCGTCGCTAACAGATAGACCGCCACATGCAAAGGCGACATCGTGCGTCCCTTCACCGCCAACTTTTCTCGCACCGCATTTGCCACATCGACATGATAACGCAGATCAAACCACACGATACGAGGGTCTTGTAAATGAGAAATACCATCGAAGCTGCGACTGAGCGCGGTGCAAGTCTTGCGGTCATGAAACAAATAGAGTCGCTTGACCGCATTCTCCGCTAACAACTCAAGCCCCGCCCGCAAGACACGCGGGTCATCACTCTCTGGTAACCCCAGCACTTTCGGATATTGCTGGCAGCGCAGACGCAACTTGGTGGCGAGGCTAGTCATCGTGTGCGTTCGTGTCTACCAATTGTTGCCGCCGTCGTGATGATGGTGGTTACCGTAATGGAGCAGCCCTTCACTCCTGTTGTGGATAAGATACAGCTGGTAATTGATATACAGTCCGTTACCAGAATTAATCTCCACTTTCACAATCACCAGGTCGTTGTCAAGGCTGGCGACAACCGTGCCGTCCACTACCCGTCCACCCCACACCACGCCACGCGATCCTGGTAGACGCTCGCCCTGCCAGTGCACAGAATGAATGAGGGGATAGGCACTGCCCGTAATGAAGGAAACCCCATTACCTACCACCTCACTCTCTCGCGACGCGGCTCTGATCTGCTCGACCGCGACTAATTTTTTCTGTTTGCCGCCTGGCAGTAGCACCGCGACCTTGCCCTTCCGTTGCCCCACCGCGTAAGCTACATACTTACTGCCATCTGCTTCGTAATAATAAATTATTCTGTCCACAAAGTCTGCCGCGGTGTGCTTCTCGGTGAGGTAAGGGCTGATGACGGGCGCAGGCACATTCTCGTGCGGTAAGGGTAAACCACCCCGCTGCGCCGCGGCATTTGCCTCCCGCTGACGGTCGTAGCCTGCCAGCGGCGAGAAGAAAGGAGTGTTGATCTCCGTTTCTTCCAGCACTACCCGACCGAGACCCGTGAAAATATTTTCCCGTGTCACGAGGTACAAGCCTTTGTTAAGACGATGGAAATGTTTCACCTCGTGCGAATGGTTGCGATGGGCAAACGGTTCAATGTCACCCTTGTGCGGATCGGGTGCGAACATGTTATGCAGGTACGGTCGGACGATGTAACTACCGTCCTCTGTCGTTGCCGTGATAAGACCAAAAGCAACCTCCTTCTCCTGTTCACCATCGAACACCAACCGTCCGTCGGGGAACACAGACACTCCTGTCGGAAAAGTTAACGCGGCCAACTCCAAGTCGTGTACGCGGTCACTGGGTACGAAGGTGACCAGATTACCGACGACCGCGTAATCCTGACTCAACACAGCCTCGATGTCTGCGACGGATACCGTTATGTGCTCGTTCCCCCCTGTCGGGCTAGGAACGGCGACCGTTGCAGTACGGCCATCACTAGCGATGACGATACCGCGTGTGCCGATCCCTTCCTGGGTGAAGAACACGCGGTGGCCGAGATACCCTCCTGGTAACTGTGGATGTTCCGTCGGTAGAGCGTGCTGCACGGACGGCAACTTCGGGACGGGGCTACTGGGCAGAGCTGGCGCTGGCGGCGGCGTAAACGCCAGCCAGGCCGCGGCTGCCGCGGGCAGTGCCTTCTTTGCCGCCCCCCGCCAGAGGGCACTGAGCTTCATACCGCCCTTAGCGACGGACGGCGATGCGGCGGTGGCGGAGTGGGTTACGGTGACGAGAGCTGACAAAAACACGCATACGAGACAGAGACGGATGGCACACATGGACTTCCTTCCAGTTGCTTAAGTTAGCGGTTATCCCCCCCCGCCCGCGTCAGCCCTACAACCTTTCCCGCCCCACAGTCAAGCGGTGTTTGTAGAGGGCGGAAGGTTACGAACGAAAACAGTACCTTGCCTTACAAACGACCCGTAGGTTAGAAAATTCGCCATGAACGGTGTTCTCCCTCTCGACAAACCATCTGGGATGACCTCTGCCGCAGTGGTACGCACAGTAAAACGCATGCTGCCAAGACACACAGTCGTAGGGCATGCGGGTACGCTTGATCCTCTAGCAGAGGGGGTATTGCCGCTCTTGTGCGGCACCGCGACACGTTTGCAAGAGTTGTTGCACGAATTCCCCAAAACCTACCGCGTGACGGTGGTTTTCGGTTACCAGACGGATACATTCGACCGCGACGGGCAGGTGGTGGCACATACAGAACACCTGCCAACAGCCGCGGCCATACGTACAACCTGTCGAGCTTTGACAGGTAAACTCAGGCAGATTCCACCGCTCTACTCGGCAGTGAAACTACGCGGCAAGCCACTGTATCGCTACGCAAGACAAGGGTTAGCGCTGCCTGTGGCCTTGCCGAGTTTAGCACGCCCTGTGCACATCTTTGCTTTTACTCCGCTCGCACTAGGCGAGCAGAACGCAGTATTGCGTGTCGTATGTTCACGAGGGACGTATGTGCGCAGCTTGATAGGGGATTTGGCACAGCGACTGGGCAGTTTGGCGACGGTGACAGCACTGGTGCGAGAGGAAAGCGCAAGCTTGCGACGCGAGCACAGTGTGGCACTGCACACCCTCAATACACAGACTCTCAGCCGTTGTCTTATTCCCCTCGCTCGCCTGCCCCTCCCCCAACTGCGCATCGCCGATACCGACAGCTGTGCGCGACTGTGCAACGGGCAAATACTGCCCTGCCCTACGCCGCTGTTTACGCAGACGCAAAGCAAATTCCTCCTTGCCGATAAAATCGGAACAGTGTTCGGTATCGGGACGCAGCAACACGACAACTTGCATCTGATCAGAAGACTCTAGACGTGGGTTGATACGGTGGATGTCCCGCACCCATGACGATAGGCATGCTGACAAAAAACACCTACTCAACTATGTGCCTCATTCTGCTAGAACTACGGCATGCCTAACATAAAAGCTTCCCCACTGCCAGGCAAATTCTCGTCGTTTAGTGCGGCCTTGAGCGCGGTCACATTCAGCGCAGATATACCCGTGTGTCCTGACCGACCGCCATACACAACAGCACATGCTGTTGACGCACTTCCTTTTGCCGAGCCGTGGCATCGTTATTGTTGCGTTGTTGGGGGGTAAAGATCGCGTCAGTAACGCCAAAAAAACGCTGATAGACACGCGTCAAGGGTGGTGCGTCGAGAACGAGGGCAGCTCGTGCAGGGTCTTGCGCCCGCTGCTGCGCTTCCGCCTGTATCTCTTGTGACTCTGCCGTGTGTGCTAAGTTCCCTTCTTCCCTGACTATGTCCCCCGCACAGGCACTCAGCAACACCGCTTGTAACAGGATAGCATCACGTAGCAAATTTTTTGTGGCTGTCCGCTGGATGTCAGTTGAGGCGTGATAACAACAGGTCAGTCAGTTCGTGAAGGCTGGTGAGCGCAGGGCTGGGAGGAAACTCGGCCAGTTCCTGCTGGGCGCGGGCGGTAAACTCGGCGGCACGCTCGGCACTGTGGGTGACGGTGGCGTAACGGCTGGTCAGGGCATGAATACGACGCAACTCCGCCACCTCTACCCGCGGGTGTCGCAGTGCGTGGCGTAAGATCTCCCGTACGCGGCGGTCGCCGTGCTGGTAGAGCAAAATGATAGGCAGGGTGACTCTCCCGTTCGCGAGATCGGTCATCGTTTGCTTGCCGAGCTCCTGTTCTTTGCCACGGAAATCCAGCGCATCGTCGATCAGTTGGAAAGCAATACCGATGTTGAGGCCGAACCTGTACAGACGAGCACTGGTGTGGGTGTCGGTGGCGGCGAGTAGACCTGCGACTTTGCAGGTGGCGGCGAGCAGCTCGCCCGTCTTGTAGTGCACGATCTGTAACCAAGTCCCTTCGCTGATGTCGAGGTTATAGAGGTTATCGAGCTGGATTAGCTCGCCTTCGCTCATGCGCTTGATCGCTTGGGTAAAGCTATTGATAATATGCAGGTTACCTGTGGCGGTCATCAGTGCGCAGGCATGCGCGTAGATGAGATCGCCGACGAGCACCGCGGTCGTATCGCCCCAACGGCTGTTCGCCGTCGGTTTGCCACGCCGCAAAGTGGTGTTGTCGATGACATCATCGTGCAACAGACTGGCGGTATGTATGTATTCGCTGACCGCGGCGAGGGGGAGCAGGTGTTTGCCACGGTAGCCGAGCAGTTTGCAGAGCAGAAAGAAAATCGCGGGACGCAAGCGTTTGCCTCCGCTGAGCAAAACATAGCGGATGACAGGGGTAGGGATAGCGGTGCTGGACAGAGGGTTGTCGAGGAGGTAATCCTGCAGGGAGGCGAGTTCTTCTCTGATAGGCTCAAAACAGGGGCGAGCGCGTGGCAGCAGGCTGACGATGTCGGCGTTGCGCAGCCTATTTTCCGTTACCGAGAGCATGTGCCTTTCCTTGACAAGCGGGCGGTAATTCACCATGCTGTATACCGAGAGGGAAGTTCTACCACGTTCGGGTTGATCTCTTCAATTTTATTCGCCACAGTCCCCGTTATTAGGGTCTGAGGCACGGGTCAGGGTAGCATGAATGGTATCCTTGGATTGCAGGAGGGCAGTCTCTCCTCACACGGCAGGCAAGAGCTAGCCGCGGTGCATCCCTGCGTTATCTATCGTTTTTTGCAGGAAAAATCACCTGAGGCTTGTCTCCCAATCCTGCCACTGTTATCTGCCGAGCAGTTTGTCAGGTTGTTCGACTACGATGTCTGGCAACAGGATCGTCTGTTGCCACAGGCGGCGATGCGCTGGCTTGATCTCTACCGTCGTATCGATAACCGCGAGTTGTTGCATCGTTTGCGCAGTCTTGACGAGGAGTATCAGATGGCCATCATCGCACCACTCGTCGCCCTGCTGACCGACGAACAGCTGGAACAGCTCGGCCCGCAGGAACAGGATAGGTACAACCCGCTGCCCTGTGCCAAGCTTTACTACGCGGTCAGGTCGGAACAAACGGAGGTGCGGGAGATGGTGGTAGCCTGCATCGAGGCTTTACTGACACAGGATTTGGAGTGGACTTATGCGCTGCTCACACATGCCGCGGGTTGTTTAGCCAACGAGCAGGAGATGCTGATGCGGCAGTTCCGTACCGCCCGCTTGGAGGAAGACGGCTACGTCTCCCTCACCGAGAGTCACAAGCTTTTCGTGCCTCTCGACCTCGGTCGTTGTCGCCGACGCTGGCACGATGCCGCCACCGCCGTGTTGGTCACGGCGACGGAGGAGGACTGGTTCACGCGGGTAATCGTGCACATCAACCACCGCCAGCTTTATGACGCAGCCACACAAGAACAGGTACAGCTGAAGCTGTTGTTTTGCAGCAACACCCTATGTGCCGCGACCTTGACGGAAGTCAGCGATCGTCGTGGGAGCAAGCAGATGTTGGCGCAGACGCGTGCCCTGATCGGTCTGGGGCTCGATTATCTGTCGGGGGGAGACTTGGCAGGCAGCGCGACAATTCTCGCCGCCGAGCACAGTCACGTGCTGTTTCGGGTAGGCATGACCTTGATCTATCAGGTGCAGGAAGAACTGCTGCCAATCCTACACAACCGCCAATTGCCACAGGTGGAGGCGTTCGTGCGCCTGTACAAGATGCGTAAATGGCGGGGTCTGCACGACTTCATGGATGTGCACTGGCTCGATGCGCTTGGTTACGAGCACTTGGAAGTGCTGAAGGGTATTTTCGCCCGCTTCCCGCAAGTGCTCAGTGACGAGCCGCGGGCGCGTTTTATCGCTATCGACAGCATGCATCATTATCGCATGTTACGGGAGCAGGCACGGCTGTTCGCAACGGGGGTTTAGGGTAAGGAGCGACGGTGATTTTTACCGCCCAAGAATTGCGTAGCATCGCGCGGCGTTACGATGCTCGTTTTCACGCCACGCGGGGCGAGCGTTGGTTCGTCATCGATGTGGCGCCGCGCGCAGAGGACATTTGGGTGCAGGTGCTGCTACGCAACGAGTTGGATTCGTTCCACTACCCTGTGGAAGCACGTATTGCGCCCTGTGCGACGCGCTCACGGCGGGCACAGGCATTCTTTCTGCTGGCTTTCATCGACAGTTACTGGGAAGAATTTTTTGCCGAAAACGAAGACGTATTCGTTCCGATCGACTGGACAGCTTACGAGTTCCAAGGCGAAAAGTTTCAAATCAGGGGACAGGTGTTGAACCGCATGGCTGAAAAGATCGCCGACGAATTGCTGGCAGGATCGCACTAGTTGATGTTCGCACCGCCGTCGTAGATCGTCCAGCCAGACTCGCCTTTGAGTCTGTGTTTCGCATTTGCCCCGACTTTTTTGTAGTGCCTGACTAACTTTTTCTATTGACAGAGGTTGTGGGAGCATCTACGTACAAGAACGTATTCAAGCGGTAGGCGGCTGAGTGTCCCCACTCGCCGCCGTCCCCACCAACTCCAGGATGGAGCTTATTTAAGAAGCTTGCTACTGAAATACAACATCCCCCTGCGAAAGACATCGGGCTATCGTGGTTCTAGGTGGTATGCCTACGGCAAGCGTCGGGTCAGTGGCAAGACTGTAGACCACAAGGGCGAGCAGAGAACCATTACTGCCATCAAGAAGATGTATAGCGAAGGATTCAGTGCAAGAGCTATCGCCAGATTCTTGGATGCGATGAAGACACCCACTAAGCAGCAGGGTAAGGGCTGGCATCAAAACACGGTCGCCACTCTCCTTAAACGAGAAGGCGTTTACGTCGTAGGGCGCAAGAGGGATGGATCAGCGGCATCGGTCTAGTTGGTAATCAGTGCTGATGGCCTGTGAAATGATGAACTGACCTTCGTTAGAAAAATAAGTGGACATGCAGCCGTCGTATTGCCAAGATTGTAGAACAAGCAGGAACAAGGCCGAGGTGCTAGATGCCAACGGCAAGGTGATCGTCGAACGCACCTATCTGTTCGAGTTCAAGAGCAAGATCAGGAAGACACCTTTATTGTTGCGGATATTGACCTACCTTGCCATCTTGTGGGCAAGGTACCTCCTGCCTGTCAGAGTGATTATCATCTACACGGGCAAGCGACGCTTGCATCAGAACGGGCGCATAGATTTTCGTGAGTATATGCAGAGCAAGAACCCCGCAGTTGATGAATATGATATCGACTTCCCTAGCTTCTTGCTAAACATCTTCGGCATGAGCGTTGCCGTTCTATTAGAGAGGGCGAGGGCAATTGCACCAGGGCTATTATACCTTGCACCTCGCATCTTCAGCATCACCGAGGAGGTAGTCATCATCCTGTAAACACGTTTATGATTGACCGCTGAAACAGCAAGGTCTCGTCGCAGCATGGCAGTCACCCGACGATACCCATAGGTGACCTTCGTGCGGATGATCGCCAAAATACGCCGCAGAACGCTGCTGTCGCTCTTTTTCTGCCGCGAGAGCCTCTCCGAGTTACCCCTCATCTGCTTGTAGTAGTTAGACCTCGATGCCCCTAAAGCACGACAAATAGCCTTCACTGGAAACCTTCCACCCCTTGCAATGGTTTGTACGAAATCAACTTTTCTTTTCTGGCAATGGTTACAACTTCCTTGAGAATCTCGATTTCTTCGATCTTCATTCCCAAGATACGCTGCAAACGCCTTACTTCAATCTGAAGCTTTTTGAACTCTGCAATTGAAACAACCTGATCTTCCGCTCTGACGGCCATGATAGAGCCCTCCTGTGAACATTTACGCCAGTGATACAGCCGACTAGGAGCTATACCATATTTTCTGGCCACGAGCGAGACCGACATGCCTGGTTGATAGGTTTCCATGACTATGGCCTGCTTTTCCGCCGGCCCCCACATCCGCCTTTTCCTGGTTAGAGAAAGCGGAACATCACCTTGCCGTTGCTCCACAACAACAGCCGCTTCCTCTCTATCGGGTGCCTCCGAACTTACGAAACGATCACTAACCATAACTGAACTCCTCTACGTGATTGTTAGAAGCCGATAGGGTGTCCGCTTTTTACGGGGGCATCTACAGTGAGCTACCATTGTCAATCCCACCGCTCATGATAGCAGGCTAATCATTCTTGGCTGCTGATACACGGCTAATGCCCCATCTCTGCAGGAGATTTGACATAAAATTCTTAAATTTTAAGAGTTTTATGCTTGAAGTGAGCATCCTAACCGGATTAAAATAGAGATATGAGTTATGCAGCACGACGGAAACAACACAGTGCTCTTTACGAGATCGCCAGCGAGCAGAGCGGGGTTTTTACCGCAAAACAAGCGGTAGAGGCTGGTTTTAATGCCCGCAACCATCCCTACCACGTAAAAGCTGGCTATTGGGAAAAAGCGCACAGAGGCATCTACCGACTGGTGCAGTTCCCTATTGAACCATCCATGCAGTATGCTGTGTGGTCGCTCTGGTCATGTAACAGAGAGGGAAAGCCTCAAGGTGTGTACTCGCACCAGACAGCACTAAACATTTACGATCTCTCTGATCTTGACCCACCTAAGTTACACATGACTGTGCCGCAAGGTTTTAGGAGAGGTGCGGCAATTCCAGAGGTTCTTATTCTACACAGAAGAACACTCAAATCCAAAGAGTGGCGGGAAGGAGCAGGTTACCGTGTAACTACTCCTGTAAGAACTCTCTACGACGTTCTTTCTTCTGATACAATTTCAGAAGAATTCATCTATCAAGTGGTCAGAGAGGGCTTATCTAGGGGCATGTATCCCAAACATGAGATAGCGAGATACGGAATAACAAAACAGGTAAGTAAGTATAGTTAGCACCATGCCTAAAAAATACAAAAGTGCTATTGCGTTAAAAAATGCAATCGAAGATCGGCTGACTAAGATTGCTGAGCAAGAAAAGATAGGTGTTGAGCGCCTTCGTCGCCACTTAGCATTTGAGCGTTTGTTGTCCCGTATTTTTAGCTACCCGCATTCAAATTGGATATTAAAGGGTGGTTATGCAATGGAGCTTCGTTTAAAGAGAGCAAGAGCAACTAAGGATGTTGATCTTGCGATGTCAGAAGAAATTTTGGCAAACATGCAAAGAGAAGATGCTTGGGATAACGTGAGCGATCACCTTGTCAAGGCACTTTCCATTGATCTTGATGACTTCTTTTCATTTGAAATCAGGAAGAAACCCGCATCGTTGTTCGGGCCACCTTACGAGGGCATGCGCTTCTTTGTCGATGCAATACTGGGAACAAGATTGTTTGCCAGATTTCAGATAGACATTGGAGCTGGTGACGTTGAGCTTCTCCCCACCGAAAGCCTAAAGTGCAAAAACCTGCTCTCCTTCGCAGGCTTCGATTGTCCTCTGTTTCCAGTGATTAGCAAAGAGCAACAGTTTGCGGAAAAGCTCCATGCCTACACGACATTGCGTAAAGGCCAAATGGGAACTCGCATTAAGGACTTGGTCGATATGGTGCTTCTTATTCAAGTTGGGATGGATACTACAAAAGTAATTGAGGCACTACACATGACATTCAATAAGCGCAATACTCATCCTTTGCCACCAAAATTGCCTCTTCCCCCGCAAGAATGGCTCAAGAAATTTGACATCCTCATCTCCGAATGCAAGCTTAATTTGAGTCTTGAAGATGCTTTTAAGCTGGCAAGTTCCTATTATTCTAGCTTAAAGATATGATCATCCCAGCTTAAACTTTAGTAAAATCCGTCCTAAGAATGTGTAAATTCCCACGCAGCCATATGTAAGCAGCGGAGGTGTTCGTATGAGTGATAAGTGCCCCCGTAAAAGCGGACACCATATCGGCCCCTAACATTTCACGCATAGGAGTTCAGTTATGGTTAAGAAGATTTATGTCAGTTACAAAACCCTGAAGAAGAGGCTCTTCAAGAAAATCGTCGTGTCCCTGGATACAGCAAAAATAGAGGTAGGTCAACGTATCTCCTCAGAAGGTAAACACCCTATCCTCCCGGACTCGTTGCACAAAAGTAGGTAATAATAAGGGTTATTATACATAGAGCGATGATCAATGCATAAAAAATTGAGAACACCAGGGGAACGCGGGGTTCAACTTCGGTAAACTTACGATAAACATTTTTGTCTTCTCCATGTCCAAGAAGATCCCACTCTCTGGAGTAAGGCTTGTATTCAAAATAATTTTCCATCTCCAAGATAACTTTATATTTTGCGTAGTTCATTTCTTTGTATGATTTGATAAGACGACACCAGATATAGCAGTTTGCAACCCCAAGAACTGAAATCACAAGAGCTACCATGGCAACAGTATCTTTGGGAGAGGCTGTCCCCATGTATCTTGAGTAAGCAAAGAATGCGGCTAGCAACGATATAAGGGCAGTGTTAATACTAATAAAGTAGTTGTTGGCAGATTGTCTCCTCTGGCTGATTCTGTCTGCCATCTCTATGCAGATTTCATACTGCTTAAGTAGCATGTGTCTGCCAGTTTTGTCAGGCTCACTCATATTAGGGAGCTAGTTCCTTTATAGCATTTGCAATGCTTTGGCCGTTCCAGCCAACGATACGATCTGCACTACCTTTAACATCCTTAGATGTTCTTTCACTTCCCCACAACTCGACAGCCACAATTTTCTTCGGAGTAGGGAACGAGTTCTTTGCCAAGTCTATCTCCTTCATGATCCATTTACTGTATTTAGCATAGATGCCAGCTAGTATCACTACGACACTAGCTGATGACATCTGTCTTTTTATAGCCTCTCTGAGGACATAGTCGTTGGAAGACTCGTGAATTTGATCATCCTTGGGAACGGAATAATCTTTGAAGGCAAAGTAAGGTACTTGCTCCAGCAATCTAATAAGCCCTTCATACTGGTCATTGTACGACCATGAATGGCTAATAAAAATGTGGTAAGTGCGCATAAGTCGTCTCCGTTGTGTAAGTAGAAACACAAACAAGTTCAAGCCCTCACCATGGGGTATAGACCAGGGGGCATAGTTGGTCAAGAAACGCCAAGAGGCGGTCGTGCCGAGGAACGCTTATCCATTACCGCGTGACGAGGCGTGAGCTGACTCGCCCCCTAAAAAATGATATGATAACAGCATGTTATAATCAAAGGAACTTATTCAACAAAGCCTCACTGCTAAAGATAACGTTCCTACATGACTGCCCTCTATGTTACCATCCTTGACAGCAGGAGGTGTGGGGCATACGCTGGCATCGTTATGGAGACGCTTACCCCCAGCAGTGTCAGTAATATTATCCCCTTCCCTCATGTGGATAGGCCACCACAGCCTGTCCCTTCGACCCCCAAGTTTGATAGGATTGCTGAGCGGGCGGTGAAGCTCACCAAGCTGTCTAACTATCCGTGTGAATTCGATTTTGAGATCTATAAGCGGCTAGAAACTAGGTTTGGTGCTAACCAGCCACGGGGTGGGGTGGTGTTCCAAAGCCCCTTTAAGCTGGTTAACAGCCTCAACACCTGCCAGCAATGCCTCTATGCTTTTGAAGTAGATACGTACGGGCGAGGCTGTATTCACAACTGTGTCTATTGCTATGCCAAAGCTGAGCTAACGGTGCATGCCTACTGGAATCGCCCTTTCCCTATGCCTGTCGATATTACCGAAATCTGGAAGACCTTTTACTATGCCCTTGAAACTGACAAAAAGTCCAGATGGCGAGAGATGATAAAAATGCGTGTTCCGCTACGGATCGGCTCTATGTCTGATTCTTTCATGGTGATAGACAAAAAATATAAAGTTACGCAAGAGCTGCTGAAAATGCTCAGCTACTACGATTACCCTTATATCATCTTCACGCGTTCAGAGTTGATTGCTCAAGACGAGTATCTGCAACTGCTGCGGCCTGATCTTTGTTCGGTGCAGATGAGTATAGCTTCCATTGACGATACCATGAACCGCTTGATTGAGCCAGGCGCGCCGAGTGCCAAGCGGCGACTGCTGGCTTTACAAAAACTTGTGCGTAATGGATTTTGGACGACAGCAAGGCTTAATCCCTTCTTCCCCATTTATCCTGATGGTTACTTCACTGACCCTAATTTCAATCGTAACAACATGCCTAAGCCCTTTCACTATTCCAGTTTTGAGATAGTTGATGCTGTTGCTGAACACGGCGTTCCAGCGATTTTAGCGGGTATCGTTAGACTTTCGAGCTTTTCCCTCAATCAAATAGAGAAAGCCAGCGGACGCAATTTGCGGGAATTTTACCGTGACGACACGAAAAAGACTGCCATCTTTACCGAGAAGAAATCACGTGATTTTCACTACAGTGATGCAGAGATCAGAGCCTACTATGAGCGTATCCATGCCAAGTGTGTGCAGAGAGGTATTCAGTTTACTACCTGTTACATCGGCAATGGTGAAAGTCATTTTTGGAAAGATCAAGACCTATGGTCTAACAAAAAAGATTGTTGCAATGCCATAGATCGCGTCGAGAAGTTTGCTAAAACAAAAACGGCTCGTGACATCAATTGGGATGTGAGGATGAAACACACTAACAACAAGTGCTTAAAGCCGCATAACAAAGATACACTGCACCGCCCTCTAAATCATCGTGACTAAAAAAAACTACACTGGCATCAATATTCAATGGCCTATTTCCAGAAAAATTCTCTATGGAGAAAAATCTATCGAAACACGTTTCTACCCAATCCCTCAGCAATATCTAAACAAGGAGATGCTACTTATTGAAACTCCCGGTACACAGGGTAATTTCAAGTCTCGGATTACTGCCACCATCAAGTTTACCAAGTGCTTCAAATACAAAAATATTAAATCTTTCTTTGCTGATTATGACCGTCACTTTGTCGATAAAGACTCACCGTGGGCATGGAAAGACAAGCCAAGGTGGGGTTGGCATGTTGAAGTTGTTAAGACTATCTCTCCGCCAGTCCCTTTCTTTGGCAAAAAGGGGATTGTTTATACTAAAGGTATTTTGGTTTGAGGTTTTACTAGGCTGCTTTGTCGTATTTTTTGCTAAGCTCATCAAGTTTTATTTTCTCATCATCATCAATCAAGATACTGCCCAGTATTTCCGTTATGGGCTTGAAAATAATTTCCTTGCCTTCGTCTTTAAGCTGCGTCAGCCGTATTTGTTTGGTTCGCTTTGCCATGCCCGTTCTTCCTATTGCGTTGTAATCAATCAAGACATCGGCCTGTCTTTTTATTTTCTTTAATTTTAAGTTTTATTTTATGTTATAATGATTTTAGTAAATATAAAAAAACAAAGATGATATTAATTGATAACAGGATGTTAATTATATACACCTAGCTTGCCACGTTCAAGACGCTTCAGATAACCCTTGCTAATACCCATAGCAGCAACTAAAAGCCTCACTCAACGCCTGTATCCGCAAGTTTCCCCCAGACAGAGGGAAGTCATCATCAGCCACTATTGGGGGAGGCAAGTTTTCTAGCTGCCAGATTTGATCGCTATCTTGAGGCCAAAGCGAGACATAGCGAGGGGAGAGGCAGCTAGCCCCTGAAGGTTGTCAAATAGTTGTGAAATACTTGTGGAAAGTTAGCGATATGGTTGTCAGAAGGTTGCCATCTCTTACCGCGAGGTTGTGTTTTTCTGTATTAGTGGAGGGGAAAAGTTTTCGATTGAGGATCAGATCGTTCGCTTCGCTTATGGTGGCTTGCCTGCTGCTTGCCTTCTGCTTGCCTTCTGCTTGCTTGCTCCTAGCCCGCTCGCTGTCGAGGAAACGGAAGCCAAAACAGCGGCAAGTGGCCGCGCTGCGCGGCCTTGCCGATGAACACATCAGGAACTGGCAGCCATTTAATAAGGAGTGGCCAACCATTGAAGGGGCGGTGTATTTGCGCCTGTCAGATGATACACAGGTAGCAGTTGAACGGGGACCGCTGGAGCAGCAAATTCACATTGCTATTTCTGAAGCCGTGTATCGTTCGGAACAAGAGCGGATGAATTATAGGATCACAGAGTTCTACATCGAGCCAGGGATTACGGGGGCATCTACATTGGGGTTTGATGCAGTTAGAAACGAACACGGCGAATATACAGGTAGCTACACACCCAACAAAAAGGAACTGAAACAGGTTGAGTGGATTATGGCCTCTTTCCTTAATGTGGACAGATACAATGTCCTGCTTGAACGTTGCAAAGAGAAGAACATCAAGACTAAACGGGGGTGTAACTTCACAAGGTCTAGCCTTAGAACGCTGCTGACCAATCCCCGCTACATTGGCAAGTGGTATCGCAACAAGCGCAACGAAGGCAAACGTCAGAACAAGCTGATGCCCTATGAACGCTTTGCCGAAGTTAAACTAGAGCATGGTTGTGTTATCGACGAAGGGCTGTGGCAACGAGTGCAGGATAAGGTCAAGGAGTTAGACAAGTCGCGGGCACAGGCAACCAAGGGTTGTTACCCTCTTACTGGTCTGTTGGTTTTCAGCGATGGCTCTAGGTTTACGGGCAGTAGTGCGTGGGGCAGGACACAAAAATCGACCTACTACCACAACAAGGCCAACAAAATCAGGGTACAGGCAGAAGCGTTCGACACTGAAGCCGAGAAGATACTGCGCCAAGTGGCGGAGAATGCCCCAGAGTTTCAGAAGAGCATAGCTGACTACTCAGCACGCAAGGACAGCACTATCGACTTGGTGAAGGGAAAAGTTACGGAGATCGACACGAAGCTAGGTGAATTGGAAGATGAGAGGCAACGCCTAGACCGCCGTTTGAACTTCCTGCTCGAAGACGATGACTTGGAGATGGCACGCTCTTTCAGGGATGAATATAAGGAACGGGTTTCTGCCATGAAAGACGAGGAGAGGGAGCTTATCAGCAAGAAGAAACAGCTACGCCGCCTTTTGCATCGCTCGCTTCCTAGCTCGCTGCATGCACTCAGGCATATTCGTTGTGCAAACGAGTGGCAAAAGCACACTCACAAGGCTATCAACTACGTCAAGAAGAAGGATTGGCTTTCGCTCAAGTCTACCTACAGGCAGCTGTTCAAAAAAATTATCGTCCAGCCTTTGGACGGTGAGAGGGTGCAGCTGGAGTTTGTTTTCAACAACACATCCTCACCTGAAAACTCAGGTGAGGACACATTCTGTGTGTACGCTGGGAGAGCGGAGCAGATCCATCGAGCCACAAAATCTGTGTCCAATCAGCAATTATCAATGAGATCAGGGGCTTACAAAACTTCGCCAATCATCCCTGAAAGCGTGATCAAACGAAAATATCTCGAAAATCGGCTCTCAACACGGGCTATCGCCAGTGAATTTTCGTGTTCAAAAACATACGTCAGAAGCTTGCTCTTGAAATACAACATCCCCCTGCGCCAAACGCCAGACTACCGCGGTTCTAGGTGGTCTGCCTACGGTAAACGGCGGGTCGGTGGCAGAACAGTGGATCACAAGGCCGAGTTGCGCACCATAGACACCATCAGGACGATGTATGCTGAGGGGATCAGCACGAACGCCATCGCTAGATACTTGAATACCATGAAGATACCTACCAAGCAGCAGGGCAAAGGCTGGCACAACTGCACGGTCGCCGAGATCCTCAAAAGAGAAGGTGTGTATATTTCGGGGAAAGTGCTAGTATAGGTAGGTGTCATTTTGCCAAGAAACTGCAGGAGTAGGCATTTGAGCAGAAAAAAACAAAAATCCATCTTGCGGGAAGGCCACAACCTGCATGATGGATTTTTCAAAAAAATATTCAAAAATACTAATTATCTCATGCAGTTATTGCGAATGATCTTTCCGCCCAAGTTTATCGCCGCTCTTGATGCAGAGAGCCTGACTATCAAGGATGGCATACTGTTGAAGCGAGCTGGTGGGGAGATACGCACCGACCTTACCGCAGAGGCTCGATTTAAGGGCACTGATACAGAGATCGCGATAACCTTCATTCTGGAGCACAAGAGCTATCGTGACCCTGAAGTGATTCTACAGACGATGGAGTATTATCTGATCGCTCGTCGTGAGCAGCTCAAGCGCAAGTCAAGGAGAAAGGGAGCAGTTCGCAACTTAGTTCTCCCTGTAGTTTTAATATGTTGTAAGGATAAGGACTTCGAGCCGCCTAAAGATGATCTATCGCTTGAATTTGGCGACGAAGAAATCCCGCCTGTCTTGGAGGAGTATAGGTATTTGTTCCGACATATGCCGTGTTTGACGGTGAATTTACGCAAGCTACAGCTCGATAATTTCTGGGAGGATGCGAAGTGTGCGGTAACCGCGGTGCAGGGCATGTCCGAGGTGTGGCATGCGAATGATGATACGGTAGCTGCGTTGCTGACCAAAGGCCGCTTGCTTTCCCCCGAAGATGGGGCTTTTATACTAGAAAACCTAAGCGTATACTACGAAAATGCCGATAACGCGATTGGAGAAGGTGATTTCTATCGTGTTGATCGGGAAAGGTGGCCAGACTTGGCACAGGAAGAGAGGTTAGAGACCATGCTAGAGACACAGAGCGATAGGGCTAAGCAACTCGGCATCGAACAGGGCAAGCAACTCGGTATCGAGCAGGGCAAGCAGCAGGGGAAACAACTTGGCATCGAACAAGGAAAGTTGGAGATGGTTAGGCGTTTCTTGATGGAAGGCGTAGATGAGCGGATAATCTGCAAAGCTTCGCAGCTCTCAAAGCAAGAACTGGCGAAGATTAAGCGCGATCTTAATCGGAGCTAGGCGAGATTTACTAGAGATAGAGATGCATAGCCACTTGTTCCATCTCAAACCTAAACTTTCTCCATACCACGCTACAGGTAGATAAACACGCATCGCTCGTTGCAGCGGCAGGCAGTTATTGCAAATTTTGCAACAACTGTTTGCAAGTGAGCTAGCTCTGGTGCTTGGAAGGAGAAAACAGAGCATCCTAATTGTGGTCACTAGTCCGCGGAGTTAACCCCGTTCAAAGCCAGCAACGAGTTAGACCGAGTATCAGACTGACAATACTACACAGTTGCTAATGCCACTACCAGTGCGACGAGGAGCGGGAAATAGAATGAGGCAACCGACCATGAGCGCACCGTTTTGAAAGTAGAGCCAACACAACCAAGATACGGCTTAGGGTCGAGGTCGAACATCCTGACATCCTCTTTAGCAACAATCGCCTCGTATAGTTTTATATACGCCCGCTCTAGCCTTAAATACTTAGCATCCTGTCGCCACATGAAGATGAAAGGAATGACACCAGCAATGCCTGCTACAATGGGTGCATCGCCAAACTTCCCAAACGCAGCCACAACAGGGACAAGTGCCATCGTCCACCGCTTCATCAGGCCACTATTGCCAGCCATGCGGCTGATTATGTTTGAATAAACTTCAGATGCTCTATCCTGTCACTGTCCAACGACTAACTCCTCCCTGCTTGTTTGGCGGCCGTCTCGATCCACCTTGGCAGATTAGCCTGCCCATTGTCGTTTATCCAATCGTAGTAACTACAGCACGGATACGCCATCTGGCCATGAGCGAGGGTAAAGTTAAAGTGTTTTGAGAACGGGTTCTCGCCCTTGTAATCGGCAGCACCAGTCCTAAAATCCTTGACGTTGTGAATGTAAATGCCCAGAAGCCCGTTTTTCCTGTCGATGCTTTGAGCTATTTCATACCTTACCCATCGCCTGCTTGCTGTATCAGCCCCAATCAAAACCACAGTGACAGACGTTACTCTCAGTTGTTTATCCTGACTTCCGCACCTAAATGCTTGAGCACCCTATTTTTGGGGGAGTGTATGTCTAGGGTTTTGTTTGGATTGATGAATAATTTTTCACTGTGTATGACTTAATTGTTGCTCCAGCATCAATCTCTGCCTGATCTTGCTTTTTTGATTTTTTGAAAGTCGGAATTGGGTATATAAAACCTTCTGCCGACATGATCTTCTAAAAATAAATCATTAGATTTATTGATGAAATCATGCCATTGCTGGTTATCAAGAATAAGAAACTGTTCAGCCACACGGGGTGCTATGTGAAAATACTGTGGACTGTATCTAGTATATGTTTTGCTTTCATTGTCAGGATGTATCTTGTCAGCTCCCGGTTGTGTCCATATAGGGTGGGAAACATCCTCTCTCGCAAACCAACAGCCATGTACTTTATGCGAACTGTTAATAGATATTGGTTTTGTATCTTCCTTTGATGATTCATAATAAAAAAATAAGAGTTCTCGTTTGCCTTGATTGATACAGTAAAGCTTTAAAAACTTGCCATCGTATCTTAGTCTTACATCTAAATCTTTTTCTAATATCTTGTTCTTTATCCAATGAAGTGTTCGCCAAAAATTATTTTTAACTTGTTTAACAACAAATGACCAAGTAGCTTGCCAAAACATAGATTGCCCTTTGCTATTTTCTGAATAACCTATCGGGATGTCTTGATTTTTTCAATAGCAACAACTAAGTCATACACAGTGAAATTAATTAAGGCAAGAAGCTGTCGAGGCAGAAGATATTCTGCTAACTTGCTCCGCTAGTTTTGCATCAGCATAGCAACAATCTGATGCACTCTTTGGCCTGCTGGGTCTTGTGAGACATCAAAATGCCACTCGCCATTTTCTTCACTCTGGCTAACAGCTTTCGTCCATGTTTCCATTGCCTCCCATTTAGACTCATCCTTATTTTTCTTCTGCCCTTTTACCTCAAGGATAAGGTGTTTGTTGTTAGTTAGCTTGACAATAAAATCAGGGATGTAACCACGCCTCACCCCGCTATGGACATAAGGAATTTCAAAACCAAGATGATCGTTTTTAACCCATGCTGCAACATCAGGATTACGATCTAATTCTCTTGCATGGGCTGCTTCCCAAGCACTATCGATCACACAAAGATTCATATGTGTTTTTTTGAATGGTTTAGTTTCTTTCGCTGTGCGCCACTCTATAGCGTCTTTAGTTGAACGATACTTAGGGTTTTTGTAAAGAATGGTAAGTTCTGTTGAGTTCTGGTGCGTAATAGCAGAGAAAACTTTCCTGACAATCTGCTCCATGCCCATCATAATCGCTACTTTTCTTCTTGTCTCATCTTCTTGAAAAGATTTTGGTTCAATTCTAAACTTGTTGGAATGCAAGAAGTTTTCGACGATACCCAATAGCTGTTGCATAGCAAATGTTTGGTTGATCTTTTCTTTCCAGCCGTGATCTATCTGATCGTAAACATTGCTGGCAGTTATAAATAACAACTCTTGCATGCGAGTACCTTGCACCAATTTTTCTAGATCAATAGTTTTTATTTTGTCGTAATCAGGCTGCCCATCAACTTCAGGAGCTAGCTCTGCTATTTTTGCTATTCTTGAAATCTCTAGTGCTTCAACTTTAGCAAAATCAACGCTGAGTTTTGGGTGAATATTATGATCTATCCTTTCCACATTCGGCCACGTTATCTTATATTTTTCTTTTTCTGGATCAGGGTAGATAGGTATACGTGGTGATGCGGGGCGCGGACTGCCTCCACCTGCATTTTCATGTGGAATAAATGAGAAAGGAATACCAAATATATTCACATACTCAGGCTCAAACATTCCTTCATCGTTTAGATCATAAGAAGTGCGCCGCAAACCTCTACCGACAATTTGCTCACACAACAGCTGACTAGAAAAAGCTCGTAATCCCATGATATGGGTAACAGTCTGACAGTTCCAACCTTCAGTAAGCATCGCCACAGAGATAACATGCCGTATACGTTCACCTGCTGCATCTCTTTTGCCAACGGTATTAACCTTCTCACGTAATTCTTCTTGTTTGCCTGTCTCTATATCAGAATAAATCAAAAGAGTTTTTTCTTCATCGTGTAGCCCCTCGATGCTAATTCTTTTGCCTTTAAACATGTGTTCTACGCGATTAGCGGTTTCTTTTCTATTGACCACAGAGATCATAACTGGTGGCGTTAGCATATTATTCTTCTGCCATTCTTCTAAAGTTTTCTGCCAGTCATACCCTAGTAGCAAATAAGCATTCCTTACCAGCGCAGGCAACATAGCTGTTGGTGCAGCCCTACGGTTTAGGCTATCTTTGACCTCTTCATCATCGTAGATATGATATAGCTTTGACTTGTAGTCTTTGGGATTAACGGGGCCATCATCACGCACAACAAAGCGAGGTGTTTTTGTTAAGCCTGCCTCTATAGCATCCATCAGACCGAAATCACTTACAATCCACTTAAATAAATCTTCCTCATAGGATGGCCGCCCCTTACTGCCTGAAGGGGCAAACGGTGTCGCAGAGAAATCAAAACAGGTTAGAATGCCACGTGCCTTGTTAATACGATCAAGCCCTTCAATCCAACAAGTTGCCATCTTCTCTTCGTTCTTATCAATACCTTTTTTCTTCTCTTCTCGTCTGCTACGCCACGCGTGATGTGCTTCGTCATTGATAACGAGAATATTTCTCGATCTTGCCATGTCATTGTCTAAAACATCGCGTATCCACGCTTCATCACTTTTGGCTCCTCTTTTATCTATACTCTTTCTCTTAGCAAGTTGATCGTCACTTTCCCACATCAGAATATGCCAGTTTTCGATCAGAATTTTTCCTTGCCGCAGCTTTGGCAGCAGGTCATAGGGGACGATTTTGTTTTGCTCATAGTAATTGGTTTCGGCATCAAAATAAAGCACGTCGAGGCGACTCTTGACAGTCAGATTTGGAGCAACAATGAAGATATTTTTAGAAAAACGCGCATCCTGCGGATATGTCACGTTATTCAAAATCTGCCATGCGATAGTCATTGCCATCACATACGTTTTCCCTGTACCTGTAGCCATCTTGCAACACAAGCGTTCAAATTCTCCTCCATCTCCTTCTATAGTAATACCAACGCGTTCATTAGCAGGTGCTTCTTTAAGCCAAATTAGTGTTTCGATTGCTTCTAGCTGACAGAAGAAAAATTCGTAATCACGACCATCAGCTTTCTCTGTGCGCCAAAATTCTAGTAACCTCTTAGTTATACCAGTCACCCCTTGATAGCCACCAGTACGCCATTTCTTAACGCGAGGGCGAATTTTATTAACCAGTGGAAGTTCAATAAAATCACCTTGCTCGGTGTATTTCTTGCTTTGTGAAGCGATAACATAGCCTGCATTTCTTCTGCCACCCTTAACAAAAAATTTTCCTTTTGTTTTGTCAAATTCCCAGTGCTGTTCAGGCTCTGCAAACGGAGAGTTAATGATAAGCTGGTCTATCTTATCCTTGTAATCAGCACTCATCAGGCAGCTTTCTTGTTAATCGAGATATTAGATAACTTGGAGAGATCAGTTATCTTAAGCGATTCGATACCGCGATCATCAATAATTTTTACGGCAATTTTTTTGTTATCACCAGCTTCAAACGGTAGAGATTCAGTGCCACGATACTGTTCAACTAACCCTTCATCTATCTCTGTCTTCAAATTTTTGGCTAATTTAGTCCAACCATCTTTTTTGCCCGCCATAGGGAAGAAGACCTGTTTAGGAAACACTGCTTTACCATCATAATCTGTATCAAGCAGCCACATAGCAACCTTGTTTTGTCCGCCTGATTTAATTTGTCCTGAAGTAGGATCGTAGTAGTCCCAACCCTTAACTTTCACGACATATTTATTATCCTTGCTCTTTTCTACCTCTACATCTGGCTGTCCAATAAGCCAAAAACTTTCGTTAGATGATGTTTTTTTCTTCAAATCTTTAGTTTGCAAGTCCATATTCATCTGCACCTGTGCCACCTTCATTTTGCCATTGCCGCTAGCTGCGATCAGCTTTGCCGCCTCTGCATCAAAATGAAATGCAGCAAAGATAAGCACATCGGGACATAAATTCTTTGCTTCCTCAAGTGCTACCTCCACCTGTCGCTTATCGAGCGGAGCATATTCTGAACCAAAAGACATAACAACTCGACGGGGGTTGGTTGTTTCTCCTTCCGCGTGCAAATATTTAAATCCTCTCACTACTTCTAATCTGGCGAACCCCATATCGGCAGTGATACCCCTTTTGCCACGAACACCATTCTTCTTTACTTCATCTAGCCAGTCGTAATTACGCAGCACTCCATTTTCTTGGCTGAGATGTTGTACTGACTGCGAAGGCACAGCTTCAACAGTGAAAGGTGCGGTAACTCTAACTTTCTTACTGTCCTTCAATGGCTTATCGTATAGTGTTTCTTCCTTCGGCGGTTCATTATTAGCAATCGAGCCAAGCGTAATGTGTGGCACTTTTTCATACTGAAAACCACTGCTGACACCCTCATGGGGATTTTCTAGTTTGTAATAATCAAATACAGCGGTCATCAAACGTTGTTTAGCTAAGGTAATGGCAACACGAGACGTATCACAGGTAATCCACCGTCTCCCCCACTGTTCAGCGACATAGGCCGTCGTACCACTGCCGCACGTGGGGTCAAGCACAAGGTCGCCTGGGTCAGTTGTCATTAAGATACAACGTTGAATAACCTGTGGGTTTGTTTGCACTACATATCTCATATCTGATGGGCTTCCCGTATCGTGCCACACATTCATCAAAGATGTGCATGGGTAGTCGTCGTGATACAACACATACCCTAATGTATTTCCTCTCAGTATTACTCTATTGTTTTTTAACAAATTTTTCATTCCAACTTCATGAGTGACCCACCCTTTTCCAAAATTTTTTGGATTGTAGACTTTATTTTGAAATGAAACATCATACTGAAAATTTCCAACTGCATTCTTACTCTCCATAAGAAACTTACTCTGAAAAATTTTTGCCCCTTTAGGAATGAGGGCATGATTGTTTATTTCTTCCTTCTTGAGCTTACGTCTAGTTCCATCAGCAAGCTCAACCCAGTTCCATATACTATTTCCTTCCACATTCTTCTTAATGTACAACGGCCTATACTTTGTAGCCTTTTTATTTTTTGCATACCACAGTATGAAATCAGATGATCTCTCGATGTATTTTGCCCCAAGAGGCATCTGTTTCTTTCTAAAAACTATTTCAGAGATAAAATTATCCCGCACAAAAATTTCGTCCATAATATTTCTAACAAGGTGCACATTTTCATCAGAAATCTGCACAAAGCATGAGCCGCTATCAGTCAATAGCTCTCTTGCTAACAGCAACCGATCTCGCAGATAGGCAAGCCACGAGTGAATACCAAGTTCCCATGTATCGCGAAAAGCTTTGAGCATTTCAGGTTCGGCGGTAAGATCTTCGTCTTTGCCATCTTTAACATCGCGTTTATTGGTGAAGGGCTGAAAATTTGAGCCATATTTGATGCCATAAGGTGGGTCGATGTAGACACACTGCACTTTGCCACCCATGCCTTCTTTTTCCAGTAGCGAATTCATCACTAGCAGTGAATCACCCGCAATCAGGCGGTTGCTCCAATTTTTGTCATGTTTGTAAAAATCAATATCGTATTTTGTCGGGATAGTTTGCTCGTCTTTGAATAGCGACTGCTGCACATAATTTACTGTGTTAGTTTTACGCACGCGTTCGATAATTGCTCGCGAATCTATTTTTTCGTGGGTATGTAGGGATACAGTAGGCACAGCAAACGAAGTATGTTCTTTTTTGCCCGCCCATTGCAACTCTGGGGAAAGATGCGGGTCATAGCTGTATTTTTTCTTTTTTACAACTTCAAGTGGTTCAGTTTCTTCTGATACTAAACCCGCGGCGGGATTGTTCTTTCTTTTCTTTTTGTACTTGTTTACCTCAATGTCTATTTTTCTTTTTGCTCTCACGCCTAGCTCCTTAACGCTCTCCTTCCTACTTTGTCGGCGTAACTTATTAACATTCTTAAGAAAAAACTTACTTACAGTGCAGGTAAAGCAAGGTAATCCTCTATTTTAAATAGTCATTACAAATTAAGCTCTTCTTGTTCAAAAATTTCTTTTAGGTTTAGGAATGTTTTGTTACAAGCTCCTACCAAATAGTCATAGTGCTTCCAGTAGCTACCATGCTTTTCAAGAATTTTTGTCTTAAGTTCTTGTGCCTCTTGTTTGTCTTTCTCCTCAAGCTGTTCGTGCGCAGGTGACGCTCTATTTCGTAATTTTTTAAGCTCTCGCATAGGTGCAAAAATTTCACTAACATCATTATGGCCTAGTGCCTCCAGATATTTTTCAAGAAGGTTTAGAGACCCGTTCACTCCCTTAACATTTTGCTCTAGTTCCTTGATTTTGTTTTTTAGCCAATTATCTTGCAAGCCTTCAACAACAAGTCGGTTCAGTGCTAAAATTTCCCGCTCCCAATCTGCCGAGTCTGTAGGAGATTTGACAATGGGATAATTTATTTGATTGATACGGTCTAGTGAATCTGTTTTCCACCACGAGCATTTTGATTTGTATAGCTCACGTAGTGTTCCCTTGATAGCACTAAGTAAGCTACGTTGGTAATCCCAACTACCCTTGACCTGGGATTCAAAAAATCCCTTGCTTAGCACACTGGCAAGAATCTGTTCTGGCTTTTGATCAAAGTCTGTAATCGTAGGTAGTGGTTCTTCGTTATACAATTTCCAGTGTTGCTGTTCTTTGTAGGACATCTTTCCTAAATCACCTAACCAAACACAAACTTGACCATCATCGTTGATACAGTAAGGGGTGCTATCGACATCATACTCGCTAAAACTATATTTATTTTGGTCAACCTTATACTTTGCCAACACTTCTTGGCGGAAGAATGCAGGTAAAAGATTGTATGCCTCTGTGGAACATGACATTTTCACAACTCTCTTGTTTTGCCAATCTAGAGCTGTGAAGGTTTCGTATTTTTCTTCTCTATCTGAGCTAATTCCTATAATTTCTTCAGCCTTTTTCTTGGTCATATTAGATTTTAGAAGTTGAACTCCTCTATAAAAATTACCAACCATCCTCTTGCTAATTCGGTAATATATGTGAGGAAGCTTCGCTGTTTCATAGTATGCAGGAAAATCAAACATTCGTACCAAAACTGAGTTAGTTAGAGCAGCGTATGCTGAGAGAAGATCTCGATCGAATAGCACGACAACCATACTCCCCTTCTTTTTCTCTTCTGGTATTTCCTCCACCTTAATGAACGGTTTCACATCACCATTTTTATCTGACTTGCACCACGCTTTTTGCTCAAGTCTGTGATGAAGACCTAATGCGTGAGTGAATTTTTGTGAAATTTCTATATAGTGATTACTGTTATCTAAAGAACCTTCATGGTCTCGTGCAAATACAAGTTGTTCTCCTTTTGCTATCGCTTTACTACAAGAGTTAGACAGTGGTGGTTCAATCCATGTTTTTGAATCAGATGAAGCTATAGACCAGCTGTTATAGGGGTTACACAGATTCCACCCCAAAAGGTCATCAATGTCTAGTGGCTTAAGTGTCTGTTCAGGGACGAGCACGCCGTGGATAAATAGTTTAAATGATCCTGAATAGACCACACACCAGTCATCTTCTGCGTTCTGGTGTAAGAACTTCATGGCATTGTTGTTTTGTTCTCGCCAATCTTTGAATTCGTCCGTTCCGACTTCAGGGACATTCGACAACTTCCGTAGCTTTTCCAGCACGTTTTTCATTCACAAATTCCTTGCACTGATAAAAATTGCGGCGAGCGTGCTTTACTCACCGACAAAGCAATCTACCTAGTCGCATTACCCTTATCAATAGTGAGAAAGCTACTTGTTCCAGCTCACAATGTCTGTCACGGGTTGATCATGTCAAAAGCGGAGAACACAGTCGCTGTATCAACCTCTAACACCAAAGCCCAGCTTTGTTGCATAACCCTGACAGCATCGTAACCCTTGTGCCATAGGCATCTGGTGTTCTACCTGCGAACCCCCCAGCGATCTTTTTGTTAAAACCCAACTAAAACTCTTTTAAAAATTAAGATAACTATGTCCTATTAAAATCCACTTTTAATAAAATTTAATGACGTAGTTATACAACAAAGTCCTCTCCACAAATATTTCTAATTATCTCGAACTTAATGCTTGACGTGTGGATTTGTAGTTAATATCGTGCACTTAAGCTGATTGGGAAGACATAGGGTCGGGTTTGTAGGCAACGCAACATAGGGGGCTACTATGGCAAAAGCAGCGAAGAACTTGGGTGCTGAACAGTTCCGCATCACAGCAGAAGGCACGCCGAAAACCTACCGCATCTTCATGCAGTATCCCGTGGAGGTCACCGAATGCTGGGCAAACATTTCAGAGGGAAGAAAAATTGATGCGGGGGTCAAAACCAGCGTCGGTGAAATTCTTGAGGAGACGCTCTTTGAGATCATCGGCGATGCGTTTCTGGCAGACGGGGCAGCGATAGAAGATGCGAGCTTACCATCTGGCTTGAGGCCAATTCGGGGTGACCTACGTTCTGATAATCTTTCAAAACTGGAGCAGATAGAAGTAGCGGCATTGAAAGCCAGATACATCGCCCACCTTGCAGAAGAGCAGGGCGCAGACAATATCTCAGGTGGATACGCAACGTCTGGAATCATACCCATTAGCATTGCTCTGAAAGCTAAGGAGATGCTCATCAAGGCCACCGAAATGATGTTATCATCAGGAAAACTCATTGGCCAAGGTGACGTATGCCATGTTAGAATGTGTACGTTGTTACAGATTGATCCTGTTGAGAAGGGGAGTTAGTTGTGAAAGTCTTGGTAGTAGTGAGTTGTTTGGCTTTGGGCTCAGCAGCTTTGGCTGGTGGGCATGGTGGCGTGTTCTCTAAATCAGTTGAGATTGCTGCACCGTCCCCCAAAGGGCATGGCGGCGTGTTTTCTAAACCACGAGAGGTTACTGCTCCATCTCCTAAAGGGCATGGTGGCGTGTTCTCCAAATCGCGTGAGATTACTGCTCCATCTCCCAAAGGACATGGTGGCGTGTTCTCTAAACCACGTGGGGTTATCTCCACAGCTGGTGGACATGGCGATGTATTCACTCCAGTAGCTAACTAGAAACACATAACTATCAGATGTTGCGACGGGGAAACAGCTTCTCCGTCCGCATCTCGCTTCGGCGCATTTGCGCTCCCTCCTGAAGCCATTCTACGATGCTTATTGCCTTCTGGGGTAAGACACTACAACGAAGAGAAGCTAAATAACTTCTTCATCTGTGAATCAACATCCTTCTGCTTTACGAGACCGTTGTTTACCATCCCTCGCAGAATTTCTAGTCCGATCCTAGCCCTCTCCTTGTCTGGCAGGCGAGCCATAGCCGCAGCCATTTCAAAATTCCAAGTCACATTGTTGCCAAACGGCGACTTTTTTTTCTTGGTTTTAGATGCGAGCAGCGCATCAAGGGCTTGGCTTGAGATAGAGGTTAGGGCTTTATCCAACGCTTTTGCTCGATCATCACGTGGTGCAATTTCAGTGTGAGATATGACCTCAGCAAATAGTGTTGCGGGGTGGGTGCTGAGGAATTCAGCCAGCTTTGCCAGCAGGCTTATCGAGACCCCGTTGGGGCCGATAAGCTCCAGCTTGCCACGTTCAAGACGCTTCAGGTAGCCCTCGCTAATACCCATAGCAGCAGCTAGTTTTTTCTGAGTAAGCCCTTCTCGCTCCCTAACTGCTTTGAGTGTGCGCCCAAAACCTAGCATTAATTCAGCTGTTATATTCATTACTTACATTTACCTCAAAATTTTTTTGAAAAAAATGTGAAATTTCTCTTGACAGGTATTTTTACGTCAACATATAGTTACCTATGGATTAAGAAAAGGTATACTATTTGTTACCAAGAAATTGCTGCTCGCAAGAGCAACCACTACGTATGGAGTATAGCTGATGTCTGTAATAATTAACACCTCTTTTTTGATAACTAGGCAGATAATAAGGATTATTTGCTGTTTTTGCTCCATTGCATGGCTAGCATTCTGCAACAAGCTTTGTGGAGTTGTGATCAGTTGGCATCAAGAGAATAGACTGATCAGGCGTAGGATTATGTCGGGCTATTTTGGATACTTTATGAACAATATTAGGAATATATTATATGTTATGGGAGGGAAAGTTATTAATCACCAACTTTGGAGGTGCTACATGGTAGCAAAGTTTTCAGTTGAGGATCAGATTATCGCTAGGTCATTGTCGAGAAAGCTGCGTTCCAGACAGCGGAAGGCGATTGTGCTGCGGTTTTGGCACGACTACACGATTTTCGAGGTAGCTAAGACACTCGGCATGACTTGGGAACAGGCGGATAGAACCATCAAGGATGCTCTGGCCAAGTTAAAGCAGGAGTGTAGGGAGCAGCCGCATTTCTCTATAGCGGTAGCGGCCTGATGTTGAGAGAGGCAACAGCCGTGTTTGATGTTTTCAAGGGAAGGAGAGGCAAAAAAGGGCAAGTCGTGAAGGTGCGTAGTGTTGGCTATGGTCATCCAATCCTCATCGCTTACAAGCTATTGATCAATGGCTTCGCTCCTGACAGCCATGTTCTCCTACCCGAAGCGGATGTGAAGGCAGATAACGACTACGCGATCTATCATCGTAGCTCACGTGTCAGAGGCTTAGGTCAGGTGGGGGTCGGTTACTTGTTGAGTGGGAGCAATGCAGGGCTGATTCAACTGGAGTGGGACATTTACGGCAATGCAAACATCTATCTCGATCTGTCGAGGCTAGCAGCAGAAAGGAGGGCGGCCTAGTCTAAATCTACACTGGGAAGATTGTAAGGGGAAGTTCAACTTTAATCTTAACAGTGAGGTATCAAATGCAAAGCAAAGATGTAGCCAAGCACGAAACGCTAACTCTCGGTTGGCTTGATCCGAGAGACAACCGCGTTAATCACGCAGGAGTTAGCTTCTACAACCCTACCTATGGCGAGTATCTACTGAAGATCGACGAAGAGCCAAGCGAAAAGCAGTATTTTCTTAAACCCTATACCAGTGAAGGCGAATGCACCAGCTATCGCATGGAACTGGTTATCAAACGCAAAGACGGCAGTTTTCTTAAACGTCAGCTAGTTGGCACGGGCTATAGCAATACAGAGACAGACGGCTGTGTGTTCATCAACTATGGCTCGAAATTTAAAACCCTAGTCCTCTATCTGAAACCAGAACGGAGCGAGACACCGCTCAAGCAGAGCTTGCAGGGGTGCGAGCGAAGTGTCTGGCTCTGCGAAGCTAAAGGAGCGTGATCATGACAAGAAAATTTTGGAAAGTTTGTTCTTGGGTATGTATCAGCACAATACTTGTTTTCCCCTACCATGCACTGGCATGGGGTGGCAGCAGTTTTGAAAGCAGAATTCGCTCGTTCACCGACAACCTGATGTCGGTAGTCTTACCCGCTGTGGCCATCCTCGGCCTGCTCTATGCCGCTATGCTTGCCATGAGCGGCGACGAAGGAGCGAAACGGCGCATGGTGTTGGTGGTAATCGCTAGCGTGGTGGGTTTTCTTGCCCCGCCGATCATTCGTTGGTTTCAATCGGCAGCGGTGGGGTGAAGCGATGCAAGTTCACACTTCAACAGTGCAACGCAACTTGGACGCGAAGCTTAAGATCGGCAACATTGAAGCCCTCGACCTGCTCATTGCCCTTATCTGCGGTGCAATAATGAACCTGTTCTTCAGCGGCACCGCGCTAGAAATTCCACTGGTTGTGGGTGTGCCGACAACCGTTATCACCATCTTCTACTTCGGTAAACGAGGCAAGCCAGAAAGGTTTTTGCCACATCTCTTGCGCTTCTATGTATCGCCAGGCTTCTTTGCGGCGGGGGAAGAGTCAGCGAAAGCTATGGAAATGCGGAGGAAGATATATGCGTAGCTTGGCGGCGGAATTGGACTTCTGGCACTTCGACGGCGATTTGATGGTTTTTAAGGATGGCTCGCTTGGCGCAGGTTTCAAGCTAGCGGGGTTTGACATGACTTGTGCCACAGAGCAGGCAATCAATCAGATGAGCAGGGGTTTAGAAAACCTGCTCATCTCTGCTGATGAAGGAACGCGTTTACAATTGTTCTACCAGCTGACCCCAGATGTTAGTCAGCTGATAGAACAGCATCAACAGCTCCCTGGTAGCATGGGTGGCAATTATCGAAGGCTAGCTGATGCTCGTATCAAATTTTATCGACGCAACCAACGCGTAGGGAATTACTTTGTGCCGAACATTTTCTTTTTCGTCCGCAGCAAGCCATATACCATGCAACGACAAAGTTTGTTTGCCGCAGATAAGCAATTCCAGAAAATTAGTAAAGAAGAGTTCGATAGCCGCAAAGCAAAATTCCTGCGATCAGTGAAAGGCATTGCTTCAGCTCTTGCCGCGACGGGGCTTGCGCCACAAGTGTTAGGGCAGGAAGAATGGTTTGGACTACTGTTTGAATACTTGAATTTCGATCGTGTTGAACGAATAGGCACAGCTAGTTATCGTGAGCCGCACAGCTGCCTTGATGCTGCGGTTAGCGAGCAACTCACATTGACCGATTTCATTTGGGACAAGAACGCGATCACACTTGGCAACTACAAGTTTCACACGTTAAGCCTTGCCACGTTGCCCGAAGGACAGACATTCGCGGGTATGGCTAACATGTTCGCCGCCGTGCCGTTTCACTTTTGGTTGAGTCAGTCAATTCATCTGCTCGATCAAGCAAAGGCAAGGTCATCACTGGAAATGAAAAGGCGCATTGCCCACTCGATGGCTTCTGGCAGCAAGAACATTAGCGATTTGGATTCAGAAAACAAACTTGGCCAGATTGAAGGTTTATTGGGGAGCTTGCTAGAAGGTTCAGAAAAACTCGTGTCGGCCGATTTCAATATCATCATCTGGGGCAAAACCAGTAGCGAACTAGACGACAAGACCGATGAGATATTGAAAACGTTTCGCTCGCTCAACCAAGCTGAAGGACTGCAAGAAACACTGGCAGGCAAAGAAGCGTTCTTGAAAGCTATGCCAAGCACCTGTCAGGGCATGCGGCACAAGAAGATGAAATCTAGCAACGCCGCACACCTGATGCCTGTCTTTGCCAACTGGACAGGTAACCCTATGCCTGTGTGTCTGCTGCCGACGAGAGACGGGCAACTGTTTTCTCTCGATCCTTATGCAGAACACTTACCCGCGTGGAACGGCATAGTCTTCGGCAGTTCAGGCAGTGGCAAGAGTTATACCGTCGTTCAATTGATGGCGATGTTTTACGGCAAAGTTACTGTCAACGGTACTGGCAAAGCAAGCCGTCCGCGTATCGTATGGATCGACAACGGCGCATCATCTAAACGTTTGATTGAAATACTCGACGGTGAGTTTTTAGATTTAAATTTGAATTCAAACATCTGCCTTAACATGTTCGACTTAAAAGAAGGTGAGACAACGCCAAGTCCTGATCGCATTCGCACATTGCTAGCCGTGCTCGAAATGATTTTGAAAGACGAGGACAAGCAGGCACTTGACAAGCGATCTAAGGCATTGCTCGAAGAACAGCTTCATCAAGTCTATGCTGAGGAAAAAGGCAAGACACCAACGCTATCCGACTTGAAGGCGTTGCTCGACAGGCACACAGATAAGCAGATGCGTAAGTTTGGCGATGTGCTTTACAGCTGGACAGGGCAATCAGCCTATGGGCAGATGCTTGATGGCCAGACTAACGTTGAGTTGTCGAAAGATTTGGTGTCAATCGAGGTGCAGCAGTTAAGCAACTATTCAGATTTAAAAGACGTGCTATTATTGCTGCTAACCTCACACATTCAAGATGTTGCCTCTTCCGACATTGAACGTGAGTATCTGCTGATCATCGACGAAGCCGAACGCCTGTTTCAATCAGAGTTAGCACGACAAGTAGTGATCACCTGTTATCGCACGTGGCGCAAGTTTCGCAGCGGTATCTGGTGTCTGAGTCAGAACTACAAAGACTTCATGACTGACAAGGCTCTACGCGATGCGCTGATGACCAACACTACTAGCGTTATTATCTTACGCCAAAGCAAGATTGATTGGGGTGATTTTCAAAAAACGTTTGATTTCAACTCTACACAAGTCGAGCGCATCAAAAGCTTGACGATCAAGAAAGGGGAATACAGCGAGTTCTACTATCTGCAAGACGAACGCGAAGCTATCTTGCGGCTCGCACCTGAACCGCTCAGTCATTGGATTGCCACATCAGACGCAAAAGACAAGTCGTTGATCGTTCACACAGAAAAGCAAAATCCAACGATAAGCAAGCTAGAAGTGCTTGAACAGTTGGCTTTTGGGGAGAGTAAGAAATTGGATCAAAAATTTTTAATTGGAGGCAACCATGAAAAATAAAATTTTTGTTTTACTGTTGTTTCTTCTGCCAGCTCCAGTGTTCAGCTTTAGTGATGGAGGTGCGGGCTGGGCACAGATTCCCTATTTAATAAAGGTACTAGCCGAGAACTACAAACGCTATAAGCAGCTCAAGATAATGCTGGAACAGGCAAAACAGTCAGACAACTACTTTAGAACTGTCCATCAAGGTTTAGAAAATGTCACAGGACTGCTGAACAGCCTACCAATCAGCGATCAAGGCGTACTCAAGGATCTGCGCACCTTCAACGGGTCATTGAACAAGATCGCTAAAATCTACGGCAGCGTGCCCCGCTCACCAGAAGCTGCACTGCACAGGTTACACGATCAAACTGCCGCCGAATCGTTGCAGATGGTGAACTCGTTCAAGGACTACTCACGAGCACAGGAAAGCAATTCGCAATCGCTTAAGATTCAGAGCCAATCAGCTTCTCCCAAAGGAGCAGCACGAGCAACCGCGGTATCGAATGCGATGATTTTGGAAAGTGTCAATCAACTGATTCGCTTGCAAAGTCAAAGCCTCAAGATGCAAAGCGAACAGCTAGCTATGCTCAACAAGCAAGATAAGCGCAAGATTGCTGCCTACCAAGAGGTTGATAGAGGGATAGGCGATGCTTTCAAGAACTTCAAACGACAAGAAAACTTGGTGAAGTTTTAGATGTTTGAACAGTTAGTCGGTGTTGCCAAAGATATTCGCGGTGAGATGCTCGATCTCTATTGGCTGCTGTTAGCCCCTGTTGTGCTACTGCTGGTTATCTTTGAGTTTCTCAAAACGCAGAACATAGATGTCGGAGATATTTTTCGACGAGTGGTGATCTCAATACTTTTGCTACTGTCTTTTGAATACACCATCGACGCGATTGGCACAATTGGCAATGGCATTGTCGGCAAGATCGACAAAAGCGTTGATGTTTGGGAGGTGCTGAAAAATATGGGGCCGAATTACAAAGACGCATCGAGCGGGCTGTTTGATTTAAGAGGACATATTCTCTACACACTTGCTTTGCTTGCTTATCTCGTCGCTTATCTAGGCTTTTTTGTCACTGAATCACTGGTGCATTTTGTCTGGGTGGTGCTCTATACCTTATCGCCACTGATGATCTTGGCCTACGTAGCAAAGGCAACTGCCAACGTTACCGTCAATCTCTACAAGGGATTGGTGAAGGTTGTCGTTTGGAAGATCATGTGGACAGTGCTTAGCGTGCTGTTACTAAAGCTAGCAATGGAGCATCAGACAAGCAACATGGAAGACTACTTAGCGGCAATCATCCTTAACCTGTGCATAGGTCTGAGTATGCTGTTTATTCCTCTCGCTACTCGCTCGCTGATCAACGATGGACTTGAAACAGCAGCATCGGGATTAGCTCTTGCTCCTGCAACGGCGGCGGTGGGTGCAACCAAGCTTTACGCTAAACAAGCAGCTAAACAGGGTGTAGCCAAGACGTGGGGCGCGGGTAAGTTTGTAGCTCGACCCGTGCTAAACCATGTCGGTAGAGGAGTAACCAAGTTTCGTGAAGGTCTAGGGAGATTTAAATGAACGATAAATTAAAAATTTTTGACTTTCTCTTTCTCCTTCAAAGGGGGGATTTTAAGGGGGCAGACCCCCTTAATTTATTAAAAATTTTTGATCCAACTTTTTATAAAAAGTTGGTGGGGTGTCGGGGTGAAACCCCTGACTTACTAAACGTTTGTAATTTAACTTTTTGGAGGAACTATCGTTATGAAAAAATCTAGAACACTGCGAGCATGGACGGACATCAATTCGCTGCTACGCACTCACAAACTGATCAATCTAGGTCTGGTGATGGTGTGTGTACTACAGGTGTTTGTCATCGGTTGGATGTATGTAGCTGATCCCATCGTAGTTATCAAGGAAGGTGACCAGCAACAGTATCTGGCAGGACAGAGGGCAAGCTTACCTATCTCTGAAGCTGCGGTTGAAGAGTTTGTTAGAAAGTTTCTGCACATTCGCTATGAGTGGGACAAGCTCGATCCACAAGCGAAGCAAAAGAGCCTGTCTCCTATTGTGACTGACAGACTACAAAAGAAATTATTCAAATTACTTACGCATCTCAAAAACAAAGAATTTCAGGGTAAGAAAACTTCACAAGCAATCGTTAACATCAAAGTCAGTGTCACAAAAGAAAAAGTCGTAGTTAGCTTTGACAAGTTGTTGAGACTTGCGGATGTGCCTATTCCCGTGCCTACAACGCTATCGCTGCATATTATCAGAGGCACACCTAACATCTGGAATCCGATAGGCTTGTTGGTTAACGGTGTTATCGAGCATCAGGCGAAATAATGAAGAAACTCTTTTTGGTTTGTTTTTGGCTGTGTTGTTCGTCTGTGGTGCTGGCAAGTGGCATAAGAACTGTGCAGGTCAACAATAGCAAGATGCAGCTCATTTATTTGAAGATGGGCAGAGCAACGGTGCTGCGTTTTACAGCCAAGCCCAAGAAGGTAGTGATTGGCAATCAAAACTACTACTCGGTTGAGTTTATCGACAACGACCTAACCATTCAACCGCTTGGTAAGGTCGAAACCAATCTCTTTGTCTACACACCTTATCGCATCTATGGCTTTATCTTGAGAGTGTGCCAAAGTTGCCGCTCTGATGATTTGGTGTTTGTGAAGTGGAAGTCAAACTATCAATGGCCTAAGGTAACTGCAAAGAAGGGGCGGAAATGAAGTTTATTACAAGGCTACGGGCATTTTTTCTCAAAAAAGATGGTGGCAAAGAGGTTATCGACAAGAAAAGATTTTGGGGCGTGGTTGTTGCAGCAGTAGGAATTGGAGTTTTTACAATTATCTTTTCCGAAGCTAGCGGTGATAGCAGCGTGGTTGTCAATGCCACTGAACCGATCGAGACGGGTAATTTTGAAACGGCACAAGTATCTTTGCTCGTATCGCAAAAGGTAAGTGGCATGCTTAAAGCTTCAGAACAAAGAGTGCTTGCATCTAAGCCGCGGCAGGCAAAGCCCATGCCTAAACGCACTATGAAGATACAATACAAAGCTCCGCAGGTAATCGAAAGGAAAGGAGCAGACAGCTTCACCAGCAAGCTGCCGATTGGTGCAAATCTCATCGGCAAGTTGTTAACTGCTGTTGATACCAGAGAGAGTGAGCAGCTCTATAAGGTACTGCTCCCCTATGGTGGTAAAGGCAAGCATGGCGAGGGCATCCCGAAGAATTCTATTTTGTTTGGCACGATCAATTATCCCAACAAAGGAAGGAAGGTTTTCATGCAGTTTTCAAAAGCGTTATTGCCTGATGGCAGAGAGGTTGAGTTGAAGGCACAGGCATTGAGCGCAAAGGACTATAGCCCTGGGATTGAGGGTAAATTGCACAGTGGCACGGCAACACGGGTGGCCTCAACACTAGGGCTGACAATGGTATCAGCATTCACCGACACTCTCACGGAGAAACAAGTACTCAGTGCAGAAGGAGCTGTTATCCCTAAAGCAACAGCCAAAAACGCACTCTATCAAGGCATCGCCAAAGCAAGTGAGGCAGAAGCACAGCGGCAAGCGGCTGAGCTTGGCAACGTGCAGGAATACATCACTATTCCCGCGGGGCGGGAGATGATTATCAACCTTTTAGCAACCTATCGAGGTGAGCAATGAGTAAAGCAAAAGATAATCAGGTGCTGGAAAATTTTGTTCTTATGCTGCTGTATTGTCTCTTCAATATAGCAAGAGTTTGTTGGTTTGGCTTGCGGCGAATTGACTTCAAGGACTTAAACACATGGGGATGCTTTCTGCTGATCAATGGCATTCTCATGACAGTGCTGTTTGGAATACTGAGCTATGAGCAAGCAGTAGACCTTTATTTTCCCATGGTAGGCTTGTTTGTGCTGCTCGCCGTGTTCCTTTGCGGGAGCAAGGATTTCAGAAGATATATCTTGTTTCAAAAGGCCATTGAACGGGCTGGCTTGAAAACCGCCACAGGTGAGAAGCCAAAAGTAAAAGCGATCATTCCCATAGGTGAACACCGCCTCAAGGTGATCGTCGATACCGTTGGTGTTGGTCTCAATAAGTTTCAAGCACAGAAGGATAGTTTAACCGCAGGCTTTCGCCAAAAGGTTGAAGACATCGTACATGGCAAAGATATGGGCAAGGTCGAGATCGTGCTGTGTGAGCGTGATCTGCCTAGCATGGTCGGCTTTCACGAACTCTATGACCATGTGAAAGAATCTTATTCTTTCATTATTGGGCAAAGTATGAATGGTGCAATCGTGCAGAAAATTCAATCGCTGCCGCATTTACTTATCTCTGGAGCTACGGGTGGCGGTGGCAAGTCGGTGTTCTTCCGCTTCCACTCGCTTTGCTTGTGGAAGCTGTTTTGCCGCTTTCTAGCTCCTATGCTGTCACTGCTGAAAAGCTCGCCACATATTCAGCTCTATCTCTTGGATTTGAAGCGAAGGAGCGAGCAAGCGGCGGACAAGCTCCATGAGCGTAGCGAATGGAGGTCAGGGAGTTCGCCACGCTGCCCAATGTCAGGATAGCAGCAGACGAGATAGATGCAACGAACATTCTTGAGGCTCTAGTTGCTGAAATGCACCGACGCTATGAAATTTTGGAAAAAAGCGGGCATAAGTTGATTGAGCCAGCGAGAGACATTAGGACACTAACTACGATTTTAAAGTCGACAAGAAGCAGCCGTGTCTACTGATCTGCCGCTTCTTCATTCGCTACTAGCAAGTCGTAGATCTGACAAGGGCCAACCCAGCTGCTGAACTTGTTTGCACCATCGATTCGGCCCTCCAGAGGCGCTATTTCAGCAGGTGCTCTGAGTACATTTATATAGAAATTGGGGTATTGGTCTAAAAGTTCAAGGGTGAGCCTCGGCATTTTATTACCATGAGGAATAAGATTATCATCTCTATCTCTTTCACGGGCTCTAATAAGAGCATTAATTACCCCCTTACTCTCTTCCATCATTTTGTTAAAAGGCTTGATAAATGCGTCGGCAGCTTCTTGAACTGTTTTATCATTAGTAAAAACTTCAGCTGCCGTAAAAGGCTTGATAACTACGTCGGCAGCTTCTTGAACTGTTTTATCATTAGTAAAAAATTCAGTTGCCGTCTTGCCTTTTACTTGCTCAATGAGCTCATCATAACACCATTGTACAGCTTCCCAATAACCCCACGCTCGTTCTCTCTCCTCGCGAAGTGCTTCTACTAGCAGAACACCTGCTTTCCAGCGTGCCAACAACTTATTATCATTCAACAGCTTTTCTTTTACAGGTATAAGCATATCAGCATATCCTACTGTTACAAGACCATCATCTTTCAAATCATTTATGTGAGCATTCATCTGGTAATCTTTGTCACGGGCTTCTTTCTGTTTCAACCGAACCTCTGCATCTACGAGGCCACTAAGACTACGTCTCGACCCTTCATTATAAGAACAACTTTGTAGCTCAACATCGTTGTTTGAGTTGTTTGATTCATCCACGCCTTTCACGGTGGCGGCTTCCTCACGGTGTTCAGCCTGACAAGCTAACAAAGACAATCCCGCGGCAATCAAAGCAGTCAATACCTTCACGACCCACCTCCCAAAAAAACTGTAAAAATCTCGTCCGTGGATAACTACCCACAGTGCTTTTACTTAAGACATCGACCGTTTTTTTTTGCTTTAGTTTTTATTGTGATTTTGCTACATATTTTTTGTAAATGTATAAGATCATTGCTTGATTTCTTGATTGAGCCTGGTATCACGCGCACAAGCGGCGAGCTAGCAGGCGTTATAAACGGTTAGCGCAGCTGAGCGAAGCGAGAAAGCGAGCGATACAAAAAGCCATTCGGGCGCAGCGAGAAGGAACAGGCAAGTCTTATCGCTGATCTGGCGGCGAAGTTACGCGGTGATTACTGCAAGGTGGATAGCTCGAAGCTTGTGAACCAGATCGTGGCGATCTTTTTTCAGAATTACGCGACGCAGGAATATGACAGCATCGCGGCGCAGTTTTTCAACAAGCGCGGCTACCTGCGCAAGCTAATCAACACCGCCCCGATCGAGGACATCGACACGTCCATCAAGGCGTATCTCGGTAAGGGACGGGCGAGGAAGCAATGGTCTTGAGTTTTCACATGCCATGCGCTGTAAAATTAGAAGGAGCGAGCGATAGCAGATGAAAATCTGGGGAGATTTTGCAAGAAATGCGACAAGTTCAAAATTTGGGTTTTTTTCGGCAAGAAAGCGGGTGGTCTGAATGGGCGCAATAGTACTTGCAAGAGTTGCCGCAACCGCGCATCTTGCCGCAAGCGACGGAAAAATCGAGCGAGAAAACAGGTAGTGATAGACGGTGATAATTTCGTGATTGAAAGCAGAGTAACAGGTGATCCATCTAAGGTAGACTTGGCTTCTGTGGCACGGATTATTGCCCATGCTTACAATAATCAGCAGGTGAACCATGTATAGGAAAAGACTTAATCACAAAGAAATAAAGGCACTGGTGCTGAAGGTTGTGGCGTGGAGCTAGAAAGCGGCAAGTAGCCGCGCTGCGCGGCCTTGCTGAAAAACACATCAGGAACTGGCAGCCATTTAATAAGGAGTGGCCAACCATTGAAGGGGCAGTGTATTTGCGCCTGTCAGATGATACACAGGTAGCAGTTGAACGGGGATCGCTGGAGCAGCAGATTCACATCGCCATCTCTGAGGCGCAGTATCGCTCGGAGCAGGAGAAGGTGAACTATAGGATCACAGAGTTCTACATCGAGCCAGGGATTACGGGGGCATCTACAGGGGCTACCGTTCAACCCCAACGATCCCGCTTCACATCTTGCAGCTAGATCAGCTGGCAGCCTATGCAGAATTCGAGTCACGGACGACTTCAAAGCGCATCAAGGAAAGTAATCACTCTGCTTTGTTGATTTCAGGTAAGTTCAACGGTCACTACCCACTGTTGGGGTTTGATGCAGTTAGAAACGAACACGGCGAATATACGGGCAACAAGCACAACGCTGGCAAGAGACAGAACAAGCTCATGCCCTATGAGCGTTATACTGAGGTCAAATTAAACCATGGCTGTGTCATAGATGAGGGTTTGTGGAAGAGAGTGCAGGACAAGATCAAGGAGCTGGATGAATCAAGGGCACGGGGTGTCAAGCACTGCTATCCCCTTACTGGTCTGTTGGTTTTCAACGATGGCTCTAGGTTTACGGGCAGTAGTGCGTGGGGCAGGGCGCAAAAATCGACTTACTACCACAACAAGGCCAACAAGATCAGGGTGAAGGCAAAGGTGTTCGACACTGAAGCCGAGAAGATACTGCGACAAGTGGCGGAGAACGCCCCAGAGTTTCAGAGAAGCATTGCCGACTATTCGGCACGCAAGGATAGCACGATAGACTTGGTGAAGGGAAAAGTTACCGAGATCGACACGAGGATAGGCGAGTTGGAGGACGAGAGGCAACGCCTAGACCGCCGTTTGAACTTTCTACTCGAAGATGACGATCTGGAAATGGCACGCTCTTTCAGAGAAGAGTATAAGGAGCGGGTTTCTGCCATGAAAGGCGAGGAGAGGGAGCTTATCAGCAAGAAGAAACAGCTTCAGCTTCTGCAAAAGCAACTGGCTGAAGCAAAGAATACCAGCAAGAGCAGTTGGCTAGAGTATGTCAACCAAGCACTTAGCTGTATAGGCAAGAAGGATTTAGCCGCGCTTCAGTCTGCTTATAGGCGACTGTTTCACAAAATCATCGTTCACCCATTAGATAATGCCAGATTGCAGTTGGAGTTCATCTTCAACGAAATGTCCACATCCCTTTACAGGGGTGTGGACATAATATGTCCCTCGGTAGATTTGGTGGGCGCATCAGGAGTCGAACCTGAGACCCCCAGCTTGTAAGGCTGGTGCTCTAACCAGCTGAGCTATGCGCCCCCACCACCTGGTAAACCATCGGCGGCCGTTTGGCAAGGGCTGTGCACCACGTAAGCTAAAGTTACATGCACACGCGTCCGAAGAGGCAGGCGGGGAGGATTCGTGAGGGTAACGTTTATCGCCAGTACACTGCTCGGTGGAGGGATGGCTGTCCAAGCACGCGACTTTTCCTCCTACAACAAGCCGTCGGCAGGTCAGCTACGACAACAGCTGACCGCGGAGCAGTACCGCGTTACCCAAAGAGACGGCACCGAGCGGCCATTCCACAATGAATTCTGGCGACACAAAGAAGAAGGGCTGTATGTCGATGTCGTGTCGGGCGAGCCGCTGTTTAGTTCCACCGCCAAATATGATTCTGGCACGGGATGGCCATCGTTCACCGCACCCGTGGCGGACGAATTCATCGTCACACGCAAAGATTTTTCCATCTTCTTCGGGATGCGTACCGAAATCAGATCGCGCTACGCCGACTCACACCTCGGCCACGTCTTCAAAGACGGCCCGCTACCCACCGCTCTGCGCTACTGTATCAATTCCGCCGCCCTACGCTTCGTGCCCAAAGACGATATGCAGCGCGCAGGTTACGGGAAATACCTATACCTGTTCGACACCGACCGCTAACCGCGGCAGGACTGCCCGCATGGCAGACAGGACGAAAAAGCCGCTTGCAGTTCGAGGGGAAAAAGAGCACAATAGGGGATCAGCGACTCCGCGGCGAGATCGACCACGCATGGCTTCATCATCTACTTTCGACCCAGCACTACAAGCCAAGATCAGAGAGCACCTCGACCGTTTCGAGACACGGCGTTCAGCCGTCTTGCCGATTTTGAACGACATCCATACCGCCCAAGGGTACATCTCCCCCGCACAGGTGCAGACACTGGAGGACGAGTTCGACCTCCCACGAGTACAAGTGCAAGAAGTGATTACCTTCTACTCCCGCTATCGCCAGCAACCACCCGCCCGCTACCACGTGCAGTTCTGTGATAATATCGTCTGCCGAATGTTCGCTTCGCAACAACTCATCGCCGCCCTCAAGGCAAAAGCAGCACGCAGCGCCGCAGGGATGCTGAGCGTTGCAGCCGTGCCCTGTCTCGGTGTCTGTGACGGTGCCCCCGCCATGCTGGTCAACGACAAGCGACATCTGCACGTCAACCGCGCAAACATCGACACCATCATCGACGGCTATCTGCAGGAAACAACAGATGCCTGACAGCCTGACCATCGTCAAAATTCTCACCGCTTTCGAAGGTATCCCCGACAGCCGTACACTCGCGTGTTACGAACAACACGGCGGTTACCAAGCGCTGCGCAAGGCACTGGCTATGCCACCCGCAGAAATTACCGCGGCCGTCAAAGCCTCAGGCCTGCGCGGACGCGGCGGCGCAGGGTTTCCCACAGGCCTGAAATGGAGCTTCGTGCCACAAGATAACAATAAACCCAAGTACCTCGTCTGCAACAACGACGAAGGCGAGCCTGGCACCTTCAAGGATCGCTACATCTGCGAACTCAGCCCGCACCTGTTGATCGAAGGTATGGTCATCGCCGCACGAGCATTTGACGCACACAAGGGCTACATCTACACCCGCTACGAATTTTTTGTCGAAATAGACTGGCTACGCACCGCCTGCGACGAAGCCTACGCCGCAGGCTATCTCGGCAAAAACATTCTCGGCAGTGGCTTTACCTTCGACCTCGACCACTACGAAGGTGCAGGGGCTTACATCTGTGGCGAAGAAACAGGACTGCTGTCTTCCCTGGAAGGCAAAAAAGGACAACCTAAGCTAAAACCACCGTTCCCCGCCGTGTCTGGTTATCTCGGTTGCCCAACCATCGTTAACAACACCGAGACACTGGCCGCCGTGCCCTGGATTATTACCCACGGAGCAGAAGCATATAAAAAAATCGGGACGGAGAAGAGCGCAGGCACGAAACTATTCTGTATTTCAGGACATGTCCAAAAACCTGGAGTTTACGAACTACCCCTCGGCTACCCGCTGATGAAGCTGCTAGAGGAAAATGCAGGTGGCATGGCGGCGGGACGCAAACTCAAAGGCTGCATCCCTGGTGGAGCTTCCGCACCGATTCTTACCCCCGCAGAGATACAAGACACAACACTCGACTACGAGGATTTGGCGGCGAAGGGAAGTATGCTCGGTTCAGGGGCGATTATGATTATCGATACCGAACAGTCGATGGTAGAATTGCTAAAAGTGGTGGTGGACTTTTTTCATCACGAAAGCTGCGGGCAATGCACCCCCTGTCGCGAAGGCACAGGCTGGCTGGCCAACATCATGCACGCCTACCTGGCTGGCAAAGGCAAAGACAGCGACCTAGCGTTAATGCACCACATCTCGCAAAACATGATGGGACGCACAATCTGTGCCTTATCCGACGCGGCAGCGATGCCGACAATGGCGATGGTGCAAAAATATCAGGACGAATTCAAACACTACCTGCAAGCAAAGGCAGGCTGATGCGGGTCACACTGACAATCAACGACAAAGAGTACACCGCCGCACCAGAACAGACAGTGATGGAACTAGCACAACAACACGATATCTATATCCCCCACTTCTGCTGGCATCCAGGCTTGTCGATCGCAGGCGTGTGCCGTTTCTGCTTGGTCGAAGTAGAGGGACGAGCAAAACTAGAGATAGCCTGCAACCTACCCGCCGCCGAAGGTATGCAGGTGCGTACCGATAGCGAACAAGTCAAGGAAGCGCACAAGTGGGCACTGGAATTTCACCTCATCAACCATCCCCTCGACTGTCCCGTCTGC